>NZ_JAGIAW010000003.1 GCF_017744655.1 Devosia sp.
GCAAAACCCCAAAAGGGGGCTGCTCGAGGCGTGCGCAAAAAATCCCGATCGTGGGAAGCGGCTTTCGCCTCTTCTATTTTTACATTTTCGGGGCGAAAGCCGCTTTTCACCGTGCGCCCGCAGGGGCGTCGCGACCGTGCGCCGGAAGGTGTGCGGCCTCTGGTGCTGGGCATCACAACGCAGGCGCAGGGAGTGCTTGGTTGGGCACGTTTCATCCACCCACTGGGCTGCCCTCGGGCCCGCCCCGAGGGCCACACATCCCAGGCACAAACCCGCCGGCTCTCGCACTGGCCCTCGGATCAAGCCCGAAGGCCGCTTCGCGGGGCCAAAAACTTCAAAGATGAACGGGAGGGGCCCAAGTTCCGCTCCTGCGCGGTCCTTCCGCTCGAACCTGCCCTCGAGTTGCCCTTCCAAACACCGATGCCCCCCGGGCCGATGCCAGTTGCGGATCGAGTCCGGTCAAAGCTTTGCGCCATTCGAGCATAGCTCGAATGGCCTCCACCCCTCAAATCGCTCCACCGGAGCGATTTGGCCGCTCTTGCGGCCGGGGTGGAGTGTCACAATTTATCTACAGACATCGAACCCAAATCATCCTAGCCTCATTAATGCATGGGCGACGCAGTCCGCGGCGCCCCCTTCGGGAGCCGAGAAAGTTTGAGCAGGCACTTGCCACCTACCGCCGATAACGCCCTCGCATCGCAACTCGAACTCGCCTTTGATGACAATCGCCTGGCTGCCCAGCTCTACGGCGATTTCGACCAGAACCTCGCCCTCATCGAACAGCGCCTTACCGTCTCGGCCACGCCGCGCGGCAATCACGTGCTGCTCAAGGGTTCAGCCTCGAAGGTCGATCAGGCGCGTCGCGTGCTGGAATCGCTGTATGAAGGCCTTGAAGAAGGCCGCAGCGCCGACATTTCCGATGTCGACGCGGTCATTCGCATGGTTGAGACCGAAGACAGCCAGCTGACTCTCCCGACGCTCGAGCGCAAGGGCAAGGTCCGCATGGCCCAGATCGCCACGCGAAAAGCCACCATCGCCGCCCGCACCCCGGCCCAGGACGCCTATATGCGCGCCATGGACCGCTCGGAGCTCGTTTTTGGCGTCGGTCCTGCCGGTACCGGCAAGACCTATCTCGCCGTGGCGCATGCGGCTTCGCTCCTTGAACGCGGCGATATCAACCGCATCATCCTCTCCCGCCCGGCCGTCGAAGCCGGTGAGCGCCTGGGGTTCCTCCCCGGCGACATGAAGGACAAGGTCGATCCCTATCTGCGACCGCTCTACGACGCGCTCTATGACATGATGAAGCCCGAAAATGTCGAGCGCTGCATCACTTCGGGGATCATCGAAGTGGCGCCGCTCGCCTTCATGCGCGGCCGCACCCTCTCCAACGCGGTCGTCATCCTCGACGAAGCCCAGAACACCACATCCATGCAGATGAAGATGTTTCTCACCCGTCTCGGTGAGAACTCGAAGATGATCGTCACGGGCGACCCCACCCAGGTCGACCTGCCGCGTGGCGAAAAGTCGGGGCTCGTCGAAGCCGTCAATCTCCTCGATGGCGTCGAAGGCGTGCATATTTCCCGCTTCAACGACAAGGACGTGGTTCGCCACGCGCTTGTCGGCCGCATCGTGCGGGCCTATGAAGCCGACACTGCGCGGCGCCTGGCCCAGAAGGATGGGGACACGGAGGGGCTGGCGCGGACACTGGGCACTTTGCCCCGGAGCTGATCCAGACACCTATGCCGCCGATCCCGCCACTCGAAATCGCAGTCATCCGCAATGCGGATGACTGGCCCGACCATTTTGATGCCCTTGCCGAGCGCGCCGTTCTCGCCACCCTCGCCGGCGCCAAGCCCAGGATCAAGGGCGCCGCCGAGATTTCGGTGCTGCTCACCGACGATGCGGAACAGCGCGAGCTTAACGCACAATATCGGGGCAAGGACGCGTCCACCAATGTCCTGAGCTTTCCTCAGATCGAGCCTTTCGACCCGGTCATCGGCATCCTCGGCGACATCACGCTCGCCCGGGAAACGCTCATCCGCGAAGCCGAAGAACAGGGCACCAGTCTTGAGGATCATTTCACCCATCTGGTTGTGCATGGCTTTTTGCACATTTTGGGCTATGATCACCTCGATGAGGACGAGGCCCTGGAAATGGAAGGCCTCGAAACCCAGATATTGGCCGGGCTCGGCATTGCCGATCCATATGCCGAATAGGCCGGCAAAATGACTTGTCCAATGTGAGGATAATGCGCTGCGTTTCGCAGCCTGAGATTGATGAACGATACCGATCGCAAGGGCAACCGGGTGCCCGATAATCCCGAACCTTCCTCTAGTCCCGCCCTCGCTCAGCCGACGCGAGGGCCGAGCCTGATCAACAGACTCAAATCCATCCTGACGCTTCGCCCGGCCTCTCTGCGCAACGACCTGCAGGTCGCCCTTGACGAGAGCGCCGGTGCCGAGACGCAGGACTTTACCGAGAGCGAACGCACGATCCTGCAAAACGTGCTGAAACTGTCAGCCGTCTCGATCGACGACATCATGGTCGAGCGCTCCGATATCCAGGCCGTCGAGGCCGATATCAATCTCGGAACGCTACTCGCCAAATTCCGCCAGGTCGGCCATTCGCGCCTGCCGGTCTACGAAGACGAACTCGACAAGATCATCGGCTTCATCCACATCAAAGATGCCATGGCGAAGATCACCGAGCCGGTGACCGATCCTGAAAAGGATGTCCCGGTAAAACTGCTCTCGGCGGCGCTGCGCCAGAAAATCAACAAGCTCGGCATTACCCGCACGGCCATGTTCGTGCCGACCTTCATGCCGGCCGGCGATCTCCTCCAATCCATGCGCGCCAGCCGCGTCCACATGGCCATCGTCGTCGACGAATATGGCGGCACCGACGGTCTCGTGACCATCGAGGATCTGCTTGAAGCCATCGTGGGCAAGATCGAGGACGAGCACGACGAAGCCGTCCGCGCCATGGTGCGCAAGGTGGGCGAAGACACCTATATCGCCAATGCCCGCGCCGAGCTCGACGAAGTCCGCGCCGTTGTCGGCCCCGATTTCGACCCCGGCACCCATGCCGACGACGTCGAAACCCTGGGCGGCCTTGTCTTCGACCTTGCCGGCCACGTGCCGCGCCGTGGTGAGAAAGTGACCGGGCTCGACGGCTTCGAGTTCGAAATCCTCGCCGCCGATGGCCGCCGCATCAAGCGCTTGCGCATTCGCCGCAAGCGCGGAGAAGTCGAAGAACTCCTCGCTATTACCGACCAGCGCCCAGAAGACCAGAAGGCAGCGGCCGAATAGTGACCACCCATCGCTTCGAAGCCACGGCGTGGCACAACGTCCTCGCCAAGCTCCCGGCTACCCTGCACGTAGCCAATGGCGACACTGTCATCACCGAGACCCTCGACGCGGCCGGGGCGGACAAGCACGGCGTCACCCGGGCCCATGGCTCCAACCCAATGAACGGGCCGATCCATGTGGAAGGCGCCCAACCGGGCGACGTGCTGCAGGTCGACATTATTCGCATGACGCCGATCCGCGAGCACGGCTGGACCCGTGGGGCGCTGGCCGCCAATGTCGTCGATCCCGAACGGGTTCGCGACCTGCCGCCGCGCGCCAAGGTGGATTGGACCATCGATGCCGAGGCTGGCACGGTGCGCCTCAAGGAAGAAGTCGAAGGGCTGGAGCAGTTCATCCTGCCCATCGAACCGATGCTCGGCTGCTTCGGCGTGGCCCCCGCCCATGGCCAGGCCATTTCCACCGCCACCAGCGCCGAGAACGGCGGCAATATGGACTATCACGGTTTTGGGCCCGGCGCCCGTATCTGGTTCCCCGTCTTCGAGCCCGGCGCTCTGTTCTTCCTCGGCGATTGCCACGCCATCCAGGGCGATGGCGAAATCGTCGGCACGGGCGTTGAAACCGCCATGGAAGTGGAAGTGCGCCTTAGCGTCCTCAAGGACCGCAAGCAGGCATGGCCGCGTGGCGAAACCGCCGAGACGATCTACACCGTCGGTAATGCCCGCCCACTCGACCAGGCACTGCAACACGCAACGACCGAAATGTTCGATTGGCTGACCGGCGAATACGGGCTTTCCTCCGTGGCCGTCAGCCATCTGATGGGCCAGGCCGTGCGCTACGAGGTCGGCAATGTCTTCGACCCGGCCTTCACCATGGTCTGCCACGTTCCAAAAAAGTACCTGCCAAAAAGTCAGAAGCCCCGATGATTGCTCATCGAGGCCCCTGGCTTGCTGCTTAACTGGTGTGCGGTCGAAGCCCGCGTCATCTTTTAGAGCCTAAATCTCCCCACGGGAGCGATTCTGCCCTTAAATTCCTTCAAACCTGCTGGACCGATTCCACGCCCGGCACGAAGTGACGGAGGAGATTTTCGATGCCACTCTTGAGGGTGGCGGTCGAAGAAGGGCAGCCCGAGCAGGCGCCCTGCATGTGGAGGAAGACTGTGCCTTCCTTGAAACCGCGGAAAATGATGTCGCCACCATCCATGGCCACTGCCGGGCGCACACGCGTCGCCAGCAGTTCCTTGATGACCTCGACCATTTCCTTGTCTTCTTCCTCGAAGAATTCCTCGCCGGCGGCGAAATCGGTGTCGACCTCGCCACCTTCAGCGATGACCGGCTTGCCGGAGAGGAAGTGGTCCATGATCACGCCGAGAATGGCTGGCTTGATATGGGCCCAGTTGGTGTCATCCTTGGTCACCGAGATGAAATCGGAGCCGAGGAAAACGCCGTTGACGCCGGAAATGCCGAACAGGCTGGCGGCCAGCGGAGAGGCTTCGGCGGCTTCGACGGTGCGGAAATCGCGCGGCTCGCCGACCAGCACATCACGACCGGGCAGGAATTTCAGCGTGGCCGGATTCGGCGTGGCTTCGGTCTGGATGAACATAAACTCTCTCCGTGGAGTAGACTTAGAACGCTTCTAAATTAGAGACGGATTGGCTGCAAGCCCAATTTGCGCTGCTTTGTCGCGTGGTGCACCATGGCTGCCATGCGCTAGCACCATATCATGATCCGTCTGTTCAGATATATCGGGGTTGCCGAAGGCATTACAACCCTGGCCCTATTCCTCGTCGCCATGCCGGCAAAATACTGGTTCGGCTATCCCGGCCTCGTCCCACCAATCGGACTTATCCACGGGGTGGCGTTCATCGCCTATATTCTGGCGATGACCGTTTGCTTGCCGGGGAGGGGATTTTCGGGGTTTGACTGGGTTCGGACCACGCTCGCGGCGTTTGTACCGTTCGGGACGTTTTTGAATGACCCGTTCCTGAAACGGAAGCAGTTGGCGGAGGCGTAGGCGAATCCGCTCCCAACCGCGGCCGTCATTGCCCGGTTTATCCGGGCAATCCATCTTGTGGCAGGAGTGGTGGTAAAGTCCGAGCGTGGGGCCTTGCCCTGCGAGCATAGCTCTTCGGGCCTGCCTCGTTAAAATCAGTCCACCGGACTGATTTTGCCCCGCAGGAGGCCACTCAGCAGATCGCAATAATCTCTTCGTCGCTCATCCGGCCCGGCACGATGGTCAGGGGAATCGGTAGAGCATGGGCGCGAGCCGCGAAGTGGGTCACGAGCGGGCCAGGACCTTCGCTCGACTTGGAAGCTGCCAGCACCAGAATGGCGATGCCGTGATCCTTGTCGATCAACTGCTCGATCTGCTCGGGTCCATTGCCCTCGCGAATGACCGATTCAGCCCTGACATCGCCGATTTCCTTGATGCGGGCCAAGCGCGAATCGAGATTGCGCTCAGCCTCTTCCACCGCTTCCGCCCGCAAAACGTCTTCCACGCCCATGCCGATGAATTCGGGCTTGGGGATCACCGTGACCAGCACGACCGTGCCGCCCGTTCGCTTGGTGCGAAAGGCGGCAAAAGTCAGGGCGCGGTCACACTCTTCGGTCTCGTCGATGACAACGAGGAATTTGCGCTTGTATTCGGTATCGTACAAAGGCGCCTCCGAACTAGCGGATAAAACCGACGATGCGGCGAACGTCGTGCATGGTCTTTTCGGCGATCGCGGCCGCCCGCTCGCCACCGTCGCGCAAAATGCCGTCGATCGTGGTCGTGTCCTCGATCAGTCGGCGCATTTCACCGGACATCGGCGCGAGCTGGGCCACGGCGAGATCGGCCAGCGCCGGCTTGAACTTGCCCCAGCCCTGGCCACCGAATTCGACCAACACCTCGGCCTTGGTCTTGTCCGAGAGCGCGGCGTAGATGCCGACGAGATTGTCGGCCTCCGGCCGGCCCTTGAGGTCTTCGACGTCGAGAGGCAGTTCGGCCGGGTCGGTCGTCGCCTTCTTGATTTTTTTGGAAATGGCATCGGCATCATCGAGCAGGGAGATGCGCGACTGATCGGATGGATCAGACTTGCTCATCTTCTTGGTCCCATCACGCAGGCTCATGATGCGCGTTGCCGGGCCCGCAATCAGCGGCTCAGTGATCGGGAAGAAATCGGGATCGAGACCCTGTTCGACGATCGAAGCGGCATAGTCATTATTGAACTTGGCCGCGATGTCGCGCGTCAATTCCAGATGCTGCTTCTGGTCATCGCCCACCGGCACGGCGGTCGCCTTGTAGAGCAGGATGTCGGCAGCCATCAGGGACGGATAGGCGAGAAGCCCGAGCGAAACATTCTCGGAATTCTTGCCGGCCTTGTCCTTGAACTGCGTCATGCGGTTCATCCAGCCGATACGGGCGATGCAATTGAACACCCAGGCCAGTTCGGCATGTTGCATGACCTGGCTCTGGTTGAAGACGATCGAGCGCTTGGGGTCGACGCCGGCAGCGATAAAGGCGGCAGCAACCTCGCGGGTGGCGCGGCGGAGATCGTTGGGCTCCTGCCAGACCGTAATCGCATGCATGTCGACCACGCAATAGATGGTCTCATGCGTGTCCTGAAGAGGCACGAAACGGCGGATGGCGCCGAGATAATTGCCCAGATGCAGATCGCCGGAAGGCTGGATGCCGGAAAAAACGCGAGGAGAAAAGGCCATGGGTCCCAGAAGCGGATGATAGGCAGATGGCCCCGTTCTATACGGAGCCGCGCCGATTGGAAACTATCACCGGGAGCGGCGCAGGCGCCGCAGCAGAGTGCCGAGCCGCTGGGTGCCGGTGACGTGGACGAGCGTGAAGTAGAAAATGACACCATAGACGATGAGCGCACCGACCACCGCAACCTGCCGCCACAGCGGGGCACCGGCGGCGATGTGGTGGGCACCGTGACTGGCCAGCAGCATCAGGCTCAGGCCCATGGCGGCACTGATCAAGACGATCATGATATGGCCCCACCACTGGCTGCGCGGCAGGGAAAAATGTCCGCGAATGGCCAGCGTAATGGCGAGTAGAACGACATTGATCCAGGAGGAAACGGCCGTCGCAATGGCAATGCCGACATGGAGCATGGTGGGAAACAACAGGAGCGAGATGCCGATATTGGCGGCAACGCTGACGCCGGCAAAGATCGTCGGGGTGACGGTGTCTTCGCGGGCGAAAAAGCCCGGCTGCAACACGCGGATCAGCACATAAGCGGGCAGCCCAGCCGAGAAAGCCACAAGCGCTTCGGCGGTTTGCTTCGTCGCCAAAGCATCGAAAGCACCGCGCTCGAAGAGCAGGCGAACGATGGGCTCGGACATGCCGATAAGCGCCGCGGCGGCCGGCATGGTCAGCAGCATGGAGATGAACAGCGACTGTTCCTGGCTCGCCAGTGCCTGGGCTTCGCGACCACCCTTGAGGTGCCGACTGAGTTCAGGCAGCAGCACGGTGCCGATGGCAATGCCGATGATCCCGAGCGGCAATTGATAGAGCCGGTCAGCGTAGGAGAGGATCGAAATCGTGCTGTCTGCGCCGGAGGCGATGATGGTGCCGACGAAAATATTGATCTGGGTGATACCGCCCGTAAGGATGGCCGGCACGGCCAGAACCCAGAAGCGCCGCACTTCGGGATCGAACCGGGGGAAGCGAAAATCGGGCCGGAAGCCAGTGCGTTCAATGGCCACCCAGACGAGCCAAAGCTGAGCGATGCCGCCGAGCATCGTCGCCAGTGCAACCCAGACCGTGGCACCCTCAGGGTCCTGCACCCAGAAAGTGGCGAGCGGGATCAGCGCGGAAATGTTGACGATGTTGAGCAGGACCGGCGCGAAGGCCGCCGCGAAGAAGCGCCCCAGCGAATTGAGGATCGCCCCATAGGCCGCCATCAGCGACATGCAGGCGAGATAGGGGAACATGATCCGCGTCAGCATGACCGTCAGATCGAATTTTTGTTGGTCGTCCACGAAGCCGGGCACGAAGGCGACCATGATCTGCGGCATGAAGATTTCGACCAGGATCGTCACGACGACAAGCATGGCGACGAGCCAGCTCATGATCTTGGAGGCCAGCAGCTTTGCGCCGTCCTCGCCTTGCTGCTCGAGAGCGCCGGAGAACATCGGCACGAAAGCGGTGTTGAAGGCACCTTCGGCAAAGAGCCGGCGGAAGAGATTGGGGAAGCGGAAGGCGGCGTTAAAGGCGTCGGCCGCGGGGCCAACGCCAAGCACGGCCGCCATCAGCGCATCGCGGACAAGCCCAAAGACCCGGCTGACCAGGGTCCAGGCGCCGACGGAGAAGAAATTGCGAAAAAGGCTCAAAGCCGCAGCTCAACCATTCGCGGTCTTCTTTTCCTCCGGCCGCTCGAACACGTCCATCAGCGCACCATAAATCTTCCGCTGGCGCTGTTTCACGTGAATCTTCTGGCCCGTAAGGTCGGTGACATAGAAAACGTCGACGGCTTTTTCGCCATAGGTGCCGATATGGGCGGAGCCGATGGTGAGATTGAGGTCAGAGATTTCGCGGGTCAGCGCGTAGAGAAGACCGATGCGGTCGAGGCCGGAAACCTCGATGACAGTGAATTTTTCCGAAATGGCATTGGAGACCGAAACCTGGGCCGGCAGCGCGAAAGGCTTCAAGCGCTTGTTGTGCCGCGATTCCTTGCCCAGATCGATCAGCACGGTCCGCTTGCCCTGCAGCAGTTGCTTAACCGTATCGATAATGCGGGTCGCCCGAACCTTTTCGTCCTCGTCGGAGGTGAAGGAGCGGCGCAGCCTGAACGTGTCGATGGCGCGGCCGTCGCGGGTCGAAAAAATCTGGGCGCCGATAATGGAGGCGTCCTGCATGGTGCAGGCGCCGGCGATCAGCGAGAGCAGGCGCGGGTGGTCCGGCGTATAGAAGCTGACCTCGGTAATACCTTCAAACGCTTTCACCCGGATCGAGCCGGCAAAAGGCTGGCCGGCTTCGTCGGCCTGCCGGATCATGCGGGCATGTTCGATCTGCAATTCGGGCTCGGCGCGCAGCCAATAGTGGTCGTAATGGCGCGCCGCATAGGCTTCGACATCAGCCGGTGCCCATTTGGTGAGGGCATTCGCGAGTGCTTCCTTGGCGGCCTGTACCCGGTCGGATTGGCTGACCTGGCTGTGACCGCCCGAAAGCAGCGGTTCGGTCGCATAGTAGAGCGCGCGCAGCAGCGAACCCTTCCAGCCGGTCCATGTGCCCGGGCCCACCGCGCGGATATCGCAGGCGGTGAGGATCATCAGCAGGGCGAGGCGCTGGGGCGATTGCACCACATCGGCAAAGGCCTTGGCCGTTTCCGGATCCTGAATATCTCGGGCCTGGGCGATTTCGCTCATGAGGAGATGAAACTCGATGAGCCACGAAACGGTGTCGGTTTCGGCCGCATTGAGGCCAAAGCGCGGGCAGAGTTTTTTGGCAATGCGGGCGCCGGCAATGGAGTGATCCTCGGGCCGACCCTTGGCGATGTCGTGAAGGAACAGCGCGACGTAGAGAAGCCGCGTGTCGTTGAGCTGCGGCAGCAGTTCGTGGGTCAGCGGCAGTTCTTGACGAAGACCGCCATTGGCGATGTCGGCCATGCAGCCGACGGCGCGGATCAGATGCTCGTCCACCGTATAGTGGTGGTACATGTTGAACTGCATCAGCGCGACGATCTTGCCGAAATCGGGCACGAATTTGCCGAGCACGCCGCTCTCGTTCATCTGGCGCAGGATGCGCTCGACATAGAGCGGGCTGGTCAGAATGGTCAGGAAATAGCCATTGGCCTTAGGGTCATTCCTGAGCTTGTTGTCGATCAGGCGCAGGCTATCGCGAATGTGCTTGATAGCGTCGGGGTGGAACAGAAGCTCCTCGCGGCCCGCCACCATGAACATTTTTATGAGATTGACCGGGTCCTTCTCGAAGGCATCCGGGGTCGCGATATTGAGGCGGCCGGTATCGATGACGAAATCGGTCTCGCCCTTGATCTTGGTCTTGCCCGTGCGGAAGGGAGCCAGCACGCGACCGACGAGATCCATATCCTTGGCGTGGCGGAATTCGAGGCTGGCGCAGATGATGCGGGTGAGATCGCCGACATCTTTGGCGACGAGGAAATAGCGCTTCATGAAGCGCTCGACGCCCAGCATGCCGATACGCTCGGCATAGCCCATGCGACGGGCAAGGTCGGGCTGCACGTCGAAAGTCAGCTTTTCTTCGGCGCGATGGGTGACGAAGTGGAGGTGGCAGCGCACCGCCCACAAAAAGTCTTCGGCGCGCTGGAAGAGACGATATTCGGCGTCGGTGAGGACGCCCTTGGCGACCAGCTCATGGCTGGTCTTGACCTGATAAAAATACTTGCCGATCCAGAAGAGCGTGTTGAGGTCACGCAGACCGCCCTTGCCGTCCTTGATATTGGGCTCGACGACATAGCGGGTATTGCCCATCTGCCGGTGGCGCTCGTCGCGCTCGGCCATTTTGGCGGCGATGAACTCCGGGCCCGTCTTGGGCATGATCTCGGTTTCGAAGCGCTTTACGAGATTGTCGAAGAGCGACTTGTCGCCCGTCAGGAAGCGCGCTTCGAGCGTGGCGGTGCGCACGGTCATGTCGGCGCGGGCCATGCGGATGCATTCGTCCACCGAACGGACGGCGTGGCCAACCTTCTGGCCGAGGTCCCAGAGCATGTAGAGAATATATTCGGTGACCTGCTCGCCCCAGGGCGTCTGCTTATAGGGCAGGATGAAGAGGAGATCGATGTCCGAACCCGGCGCCAGCGTGCCGCGGCCATAGCCGCCGACGGCGGAGAGGGCGATGGCTTCAGCACCGGAGGGATTGTCGACCGGGTAAACGCGCGTCGTCGCAAAAAGATAGACGGCGGTGATGATCTCGTCTTCGGCCGAACAGAGGTTTTGCGCGCAACGTGTGCCTTTGTTGGTCGCGATCAGTTCTGCTTCGGCATCCCTGCGGGCCTCGGCCAGGGTCTGGCGCATATGCGTCAGAACCGCCGTTCGGGCGGCAGGGGATTTGGCGGGTTGATCGCCGACAAACGCGTCGAGTTCGGCGAGAATAGTCTCGGCCGTCTTGAGCACGAAATGCGCTTTTCGCGGTCTGGCTTCAGCGTCGACGAGCGTCATCGCGGAGTTTCTTCAATTCGTAGAGCGCTTCGATGGCTTGCTTGGGCGTCATATCGTCGGGGCGGACGGCGTCGAGCGCTTCGTGGATGGGGTCCTTGCTCTTCGGCGCCGGGGCGGGCTGATGGGCAAAGAGCGGCAAATCGTCTAGCACGCTGGCTTTCTGGCTGGAAGAGGCGGTGCCGGCCGAGCGCTGCTCGAGCACATCGAGCACTTGCTTGGCGCGGTTGATGACCGGATCGGGGAGACCGGCAAGCCGGGCCACCTGAATGCCATAGGAGCGATCGGCGGCGCCGGGGCCGACTTCATGCAGGAAGACAACTTCGCCTTCCCATTCGCGCACCTTCATCGTGACATTGGCGACGCGGGACAGCGTTTTCGCAAGGCTGGTCAGTTCATGGAAGTGGGTCGCAAAGAGCGCGCGGCAACCGGTGGTTTCATGCAGGGCTTCGACGGAAGCCCAGGCGATGGAGAGACCATCAAAAGTCGCGGTGCCGCGGCCGATTTCATCGAGAACCACGAGCGAGTGACGGGTTGCGCGATTGAGGATGGCAGCCGTCTCGACCATTTCGACCATGAAGGTCGAGCGGCCGTGAGCGATATCATCGCTGGCACCGACGCGGGAGAAGAGCCTGTCCACCACGCCAATATGGGCGCTTTCGGCCGGTACGAAACAACCCATCTGCGCCAGGATGGCGATCAGCGCATTCTGGCGGAGGAAGGTCGACTTACCGCCCATATTGGGGCCAGTGACCAGCCACAGCTTGCCGCCGCCGGCATCTTCGCTACCCGAGAGATCGGCGTCATTGGCCACAAAGCTTTGGCCTTCGGCCCTTACCATTTGTTCCACGACCGGATGGCGCCCGCCGACAATGGCGAAAGCAAGGCTGTCGTCGACCTGGGGGCGGCAATAGAAGCGCGTGGCGGACACTTCGGCGAGAGCGGTGGTGACGTCGAGCTCGGCGAGGGCATCAGCGAGGCCCTGCAATTCGCCGGTGCGGGCGAGCACGTCTTCCCGGAGGCGGGTGAAGATACCGAGTTCGATTTCGAGCGCCGCTTCATGCGCCTTGGCGATGCGGCCTTCGAGTTCGGCCAGTTCCGTCGTCGTAAAACGCATGGCATTGGCCAGCGTCTGGCGATGGATGAAGATTTCTCGATGCGGCGGCTCAAGCAGCTTCTGGCCATGGCCAGCCGGGACTTCGACGAAATAGCCAAGGACGCCATTGTGCTTGATCTTGAGGGACCGGACGTCTGTCTCGTCCATCAGCCGCGCCTGCAAGGCCGCGACCACGGCGCGGGTTTCTGAACCGAGCCCGCGTTCCTCGTCGAGCTTGCCATCATAGGCAGCACGGACAAAGCCGCCATCTCGGGAGAGGAGAGGCAACTCGTCGTCAAGGGCAAGGCCAAGCTCGGAGGCAAGGGGAAGCGGAGCGGCGCCGAGAGTTTTGGTCAGCCGGGACAGAACCGCAGGCAAGTCGGGCTGGCTGTCGAGATTAGAGGCCAGCTCGAGAGCAGCAGCGACCGCTTTGCCGATGGCAGCGAGATCGCGGGGGCCACCGCGTTCGAGCGAGAGGCGGGAGAGGGCGCGGGCGAGATCGGGGGCGGCCTTCAGGTCGCCGCGGAGGCGGGCGCGGAGCAGGGGATCGCCAACCAGGCGCTCGACGGCGTCGAGGCGGGCATTGATGGCGGACGAATCGCGCAGGGGGGCCGCAAGGCGGCTGGCCAGAAGACGGGCGCCGGGGGCGGTGACGGTCAAATCGATGGACTGGCGCAGCGAGCCCTTGGCCTGACCGCGCTGCGTTAGCAGGATTTCGAGGCTCGAACGGGTAGCGGCGTCTATGGCGAGGACGGCGTCGCTCGCCTGCAGGACCGGGCTCCGAAGTGGGGCGGTGCGGCCCTTCTGGCTTTGGTCGACATAGGCGACGAGGGCGCCCAGCGCGGAACGTCCGGCGCGGGAGAGCGCGGTGGGGTCGAAGAGATCGGCCGGGAAAGTGCGGCGGAGGAGTTGCAGGGCGACTTCGCTGTCGGCGGCTTCGGGCGCGACAGAGGTGGCGGTGGCACTCCAGGCGGGGGCGAAGAGGTGCTTTTCGACGAGCAGCTGCCGCGTGGCGTCGGTGAGCAGCAGTTCGGCCGGAGAAATGCGGGCGAGTTCGTCGGCGAGACGTTCGGCGGGTAGGTCGGCCACAAAAGTTTCGCCGGTGGAGATGTCGGCCCACGCAAGGGCGAAGTCGGTGTCGCCGTGGCGGACCATGGCGAGGGCAGCGAGATAATTGGCCGAGCGGGCATCGAGGTGATCGTCTTCGGTCAGGGTGCCGGGGGTGACGAGGCGGACGACGTCGCGTTTGACGACCGATTTGCTGCCGCGCTTCTTGGCTTCGGCAGGGTCTTCAACCTGTTCGCAGATAGCGACGCGGTGGCCGAGTTTTATGAGCTTGTTTAGATAGTCATTGGCCGCGTGGATCGGCACGCCACACATCTGGATGTCTTCGCCCAGATGCTTGCCGCGCTTGGTGAGGACGATGCCCAGGGCGGCGCTGGCGATTTCGGCGTCTTCGAAGAAGAGCTCGTAGAAATCGCCCATGCGATAGAACAGCAGATAGCCCGGATTGACCGCCTTGATCTCGAAATACTGCGCCATCATCGGCGTCAGCGCCGCCGTGGCGGCGCTGTTCTGGGCCTCGAAAGGGGTCTGGTCCATGGGCTCGGCTAATTCGGGGCAAAGGAAGCGCCGAGATTAAGACCTTGAGGTTAAGAAGCCAACTCCTTCGCTTTGAGTTTGCCCGGCTGTTTATGCGTGCGGCATGTCGCGGATCATGGAGGCGGAGGCGACCGTCTGCCGATAAAGGTGCCAGGTGGCATGACCCAGAATGGGCAAGATGACCGCCAGACCCACAAACAGGGTCAGCGCACCCACAAAGACCGAAACGCCGACGATAACACCCCAGACGAGCATGGGGATAAGATTGCGCATCACCGCCCGAAACGAGGTTTCGACCGCCACATAGGCGCCGACATCGCGATCGAGCAGCAGCGGGAAGGCGACGACGGAGGTGCAAAGCACGACGAGGGCAAAGCAGGCGCCGATTGCTGTGCCGATGATGGCGAGTGTCATGCCGCCGGGTTCGGCAAAGACCTGGGCGAAGAGGCCCTGGAAACTCTGCGGTGGCGTGGAGCCGAAGAGGCTTTCGTAGAGGGCCTGGGCGCTGGTGAGCCAGAGGGTGAAGAGCACGAAAAGCATGGCGCCAACGGCGAGGATGCTGCCGATGGCGGGGGAGCGGATGACGTTCACGGCATCGCGCCAGGATGGGTCTTCGCCCATTTCACGCCGCCGCGAGATTTCATAGAGCGGCAGGGCGGCAATGGGGCCGATGAGGGCAAAGCCGCCGATCAGCGGATAGAGCAGGGGCCAGGTGTAAAAGCCGTTCATCCAGACGGTGAGGACTATGCCGATGATCGGATAGATCAGCATCAGCACGACATAGTGGCTGGGCTTGGCCCAGAAATCCTCGGCGCCGCGCCGGAGGGCAATCATCAGATCGCTCACAGTGATGGTTTGGATGACGGGCATATCCAGCTTGTCGCCGGCGCCGGTCATGACGTGCATATGGGCCATGGCAGAACCTCCTCGTGCAAGGAAGCCGCAGAGATGCGAATTGCGAATAACCGGCGCGAGACGCAGAGACTGCGACCCCTAAACAAGCAAAGCCTACGCCCCAGGCGGGGGCTTGTCGCCCCCGCCTGGGAAAATTGTGATCACGCCTTGGCGAGAGCCTGTTCGATATCGGCAATGATGTCGTCGATATGCTCGATGCCGACCGAGATGCGAACGAGGTCTTCGGAGACACCGGCCTTTTTCAGCTCTTCAGGCGAAAGCTGGCGATGGGTGGTCGAGGCCGGGTGGCAGGCGAGCGATTTTGCGTCGCCGATATTGACGAGGCGCAGGATCATTTGCAGCGCGTCGATGAAGCGGCCGCCGGCTTCCTTGCCGCCCTCGATGCCAAACGACAAAATACCCGAGCCGGAGCCCTTCGAGATCTTCTTGGCCACGGCGTTGTAGGGGCTATCCGGCAGGCCGGCATAGTTGACCCACTGCACCTTGGGATGGCTCTTGAGATAGTTCGCGACCTTTAGCGCATTTTCCGAGTGACGCTCGATGCGGAGGCCGAGGGTTTCGAGGCCCTGCAGGATCTGGAAAGCGTTGAACGGGGAAATGGCGGCGCCGGTATTGCGCAGCGGCACGACGCGGGCACGGCCGATATAGGCTGCCGGGCCCAAAGCCTCGGTATAGACGACGCCGTGATAGGACGGGTCGGGCTCATTGAGAACCGGGAAGCGCTTTGCATTGGCCTTCCAGTCGAATTTGCCGCTGTCGACGATGATGCCGCCGATGGAGGTGCCGTGGCCGCCGATATACTTTGTCAGCGAATGAACCACGATATCGGCGCCGAAATCGAAGGGGCGGGTCAGATAGGGCGTCGCCACAGTGTTGTCGACGATAACAGGCACGCCATGGCGATGGGCGATCTCGGCGATTTTTTGAATATCGACGACGTTGCCGGCCGGGTTGCCGATGGACTCGAGGAAGATGGCCTTGGTGTTTTCGTCGATGGCCTTTTCAAAACCCTCGTAGTCGTCGTGCGCGACGAGGCGGGCTTCGATGCCCTGGCGCGGGAAGGAATGCACGAAGAGATTGTAGGTGCCGCCATAGAGCTGGGCGACCGAAACGATATTGTCGCCGACGCCGGCTATGGTCTGGATGGCATAGGTGATGGCGGCCATGCCCGAGGCGAGGGCCAGGCCGGCAATGCCGCCTTCAAGCTCGGCGACGCGCGCTTCGAGCACGGCGGTCGTCGGGTTCATGATGCGGGTATAGATATTGCCGGCGACCTTGAGATCGAAGAGATCGGCGCCGTGCTGGGTATTGTCGAAAGTGTATGAGGTCGTCTGATAGATCGGCACGGCCGCGGCCTTTGTGGTGGCCTCCGATTCATAGCCGTGATGCAGGGCGATCGATTCCAGTTTCATTTTTTGGGGCTCCTCTTGTCCACGCATGGCCAGATTCCGCGGCGGCTGGCGAAAAGACAAGGCGCGGCGGAGATAAGTCGTTCTCCGGGTTTGAGATTTTTTGGAATGCTTTGGGTGAAGCGGGGTATTATGGCGCCATAGAGTCCTGGTCCCGCCAGCTTTTGCTGCGGGATTGTCTTTGGTGGACGGACCCCGGAGCGGCATTCGCCTCGAAGTTTTTTTGGTAGATGAAGCGGATACCGCTCTGCCGCCATTCGAGCGCAGCTCTCATGGCCTTCTCACCTAATTTCGCTCCACTGGAACGAAATTGCCTGCGGCACGGTTCGAAGTTTTCGGGCGGGAACTATCGGCGACTTTTGATCGCTCGTCGCAAGCGGCCAGCCCCGAACGTGCATGGGAGACGATCCCCTGCAGGGCCCCCTCGCTACTGTCGTCTGCAGACCGTCCATGCGAGGTTGGATGGGGCTATTATGAGGGCATAAGTGAGGGAGGGGATAAGATGGATAGATTGGTGAGTACCGATCCACCCCCTCCCGGCCTCCCCCATCAAGGGGGAGGTGAAGGGACTGCGGTCCAGGCTAGACCGCGCCACGCACTCGATACGACACCTCCCCCTTGATGGGGGAGGATGGGAGGGGGTGGCGGCAGGCCCCGGCTAGGTGGTGAGCCCCAGCCACATCATTGAGAAGTGAAGTGTCCTCGGGTCAAGCCCGAGGATGACGTGCGGTGGGTTGGGGAGGCGTAATGGTTTACGCCTTGCCGACCAGGCTATCGATCTCATAACGATCCGAGGGATCGTGCTGGGGGCGATAGGTAAAATAGTCGAAGGTGGCGGGGCTGGCGGTGCCGTTGAGGTCGTGGGCCGCGACGCCGACAAAGGCACCCGTAAAGCTGCCGTGGGCCTGGTGGCCACCGCATTCGTCGGAGAGAATCGAGGCATCGAGCACGGGGCCTATGGATTGCAGGTCCTGGCCCTCGAGGGCGTAGAAGAACTGCAGCTTTCTGCCGCGAATGGTGAGGGCGAGCTTGACCTTGCCGGTATTGGGAATCTGGACCGGAGCCGCGGGGAAGGTCAGGTTGCCATCGGGCCAGGAGACTTCCGAGTTCATTATAAGAAGTTCGCGCTGGCCATCGGAATGGGCCGTTACCGCCAGATAGAAGAAATTGTAGCGGCTGTAATAGGCCGTGAGGCCGGCCATGGTGCGTTCGTCGGTGGCGGCGAAATCGACCACGGTTTCGGCATCATAGGAGAAATGCTGCTGGCGGCGGGCGACAAGGGCCTGTTCAAACCACGAGCCGATGGATTCGCGGCCGAAGAGGGTCAGCTTGCCGGCTTCGGTCTTGAAGATGCGCTCGGTTTCGGGCGTGCGTAGCCACTGGAAGTCGATCGGCAGGCCGTTTTCGAACGTGTAGCGGCGCTCAGCAAAATACTTCTGTTCGTCGCGGGTGCCGGGCACTTCGACGTGGAGGGACGGCACCGGGCCGTTCTTTACGTAGAGCCAATCGTCGTCGCCCCAATAGGCCTCTTGAATCGCCGTTTCGCGGCCAAGGACGCAGCGGCGCTCTTGGGTGGTGGGGCGACCGGTGAGATGCACGAGATAGGTTTTGCCCTCGGGCGTTTCGACGATGTCGCCATGGCCGGCACGCTGCAAGGGCGCGAGCGGGGCGTCCTTGGAGGTCAGAATGTGTTTCTGCGGATGGGTTTCGTATTGCCCATCGATGGTGCGCGAGCGGGCAAAGGTGCAGGCGTGGTCATAAGCCGTGCCGCCTTCGGCGGTCAGCAGATAATACCAGCCATTGCGCTTGTAGAGATGCGGGCCTTCGACGAGTTTCAGGTCGGTGCCCTGATAGATATTAGTGATCGGACCGACGAGCTTGCCGGCCTTGGGATCGAATTCCTGGAGAGCAATGCCGGCAAAAAGCAGCGGCCGGCGGCGATGGTCCCACAGCATGTTGACGAACCACTTCTTGCCGTCGTCATCGTGGAAAAGGGAGGGGTCAAAGCCCGAGGAATTGACATAAATCGGATCGGACCACGGGCCTTCGATGTTGTCGGCCCAGACGATGTAATTGTGGGCGTCCTTGAAGGAGCCGTCCTTGCGCTTGACGTCGGTATAGACGAGCCAGAACTTTTCGCCGTCATGCGTCAAACAGGGGGCCCAGACACCGCAGCTGTCGGGATCGCCGCGCATGTCGAGCTGGCTTTTTCGCGTAAGGGGCCGGGTGATCAGGTCCCAGTTTGCCAGATCCTTCGAATGATGGATCTGCACGCCCGGATACCACTCGAAGGTGGAGGTGGCGATGTAATAGTCGTCGCCGACGCGCAGGATCGAGGGATCGGGATTAAAGCCCGGCAGGATGGGATTTGTCAGTTGCGGCATGACAGTGTCCTAGGAGGTCGGCAGGTTCCGCCGGTATTGAATGAAGCCCGAGCGCTGCGCGACCTTGTCGTAGAGGGCGCGCGCCGTGGCATTGGATTCTTGGGTGAGCCAATAGACGCGCGAGCTGCCCTTGGCAGTGGCATCGGCGGCGACATGGTCGATCAGTGCGCTCCCAAAACCTTGGCCGCGGCCTTCGGGCGCGACAAAGAGGTCTTGCAGGTAGCAGGTATCAGCGATGGTCCAGTTGTGGCGGTGATAAATCCAATGCACCAGCCCAACCGGCACGCCATCCTGGAGCGCCAGGGCGCCCCAGGTGGGTTCAGTGGGATCGAGCAGACGCGACCAGGTCGAGGCATAGATCTCGTTGGGGAGGACGGTTTCGTAGAAGGCCAAATAGGCCTTCCACAATTGCGTCCATGCTTCCCGGTCGGCGGGCTCGATCGGGCGGATCATCAAACGAACCGGTTGACCAGGTTTTCGAGATATTCCTGGCGGCCCGAGCGCGGCTGCGGGTTGATGTTTTCGGCATGCACCTTGGCGGCGATGTCAGCAAGGCTGAGCTTGCCACCAAGGATGTCCTTGCCGATGCCATTGTTCCAGGCGGCGTAGCGATCGTCGAGCAGCTTGTCGAACTCGCCGTCTTCGATGAGTGCCACCGCGCCCTTGAGGCCGCGGGCCAGGGTATCGAGGCCGAGGATGTGACCGTGCAGGAGGTCAGCCGGGTCGAGCGACTGGCGGCGCACCTTGGCGTCAAAGTTGAAGCCGCCCTTGCCGAGGCCGCCCTGCTTCAGGATGTAATAGAAGGCCAGCGCCATTTCCCCGGCATTGTTGGGGAAGTGGTCGGTGTCCCAACCGGACTGCAGATCGTTGCGGTTGGCGTCGACCGAGCCGAGCATGCCGAGCGACGAGGCCACGGCCAGTTCGTGCTCGAAGGAGTGGCCGGCGAGGAAGGCGTGGCCGACCTCGATATTGCACTTCACCTTCTTTTCGAGACCGTACTTCTGGAGGAAGCCGTACACGGTGGCGACGTCATAGTCGTACTGGTGTTTTGACGGTTCCTGCGGCTTGGGTTCGATGAGGATCTGGCCCTTGAAGCCGATCCTTTCGGCGTGCTCGATGACCAGGGTCAGGAAGCGGGCCATCTGGTCCTGTTCCTGACCGATCTTGGTATTGAGCAGGGTTTCATAGCCTTCGCGGCCGCCCCAGAGGACATAGTTCTCGCCACCCAGTTCGTGGGTCAGCTCGAGCACGGCCTTCACCTGGCCGGCGGCATAGGCGAAGACGGAAGGGTCGGGATTGGTGGCGGCGCCGGCCATGTAACGGCGGTTCGAGAAGAGGTTGGCCGTGCCCCAGAGGAGTTTCTTGCCCGATTCCTGCATTCTTGCGGCGATGATGTCGCCGATAACGCGAAGATTCTTGTTGCTCTCGTCGAGGGTGGCGCCTTCGGGGGCCACGTCTACGTCGTGGAAGGCGAAATAGGGCACGTCGATGAGGTTGAAGAATTCGAAGGCCACTTCCGCCTTGAGCTTGGCGCCTTCAAGACCCTTGTCGAACCAGGGACGATCGAAAGTGCGGCCGCCGAACGGGTCACCACCTTCCTGCGCAAAGGTATGCCAATAGGCGATGGCGGGACGGATATGGTCTTCCATCCGCTTGCCGGCGATCACTTCATCCTTGTTGTAGTGGCGATAGGCCAGGGCGTTCTTGCTGTTCGGCCCTTCAAACTTGACCTGGGAAATTCCCTTAAAGAAATCCGTCACTTACGTGCCTCCTCGATGGCGGGGTAGAGCGCGCGGTATCGCGCATATTGATCGGAATAGGCGGCCGACAAGGTTCTGTCGGGCGCGATGGTGGTCTTGATGGGCGGCATGGCCATGACGTCGGCGGGTTTTGCACCCTCCGCGGCGCAGAGGCCGAGGCGGGCGGCGCCGAGGGCGCCACCGAAATCGCCATCCTCGGGGAGGGCGATTTCCATGTCGAGATTGGTGGCCAGCATTTTCAGCCACAAGGCGGACTTGGAGCCGCCGCCGACGGCCAGCAGGCGATCGATCTTGGTGCCGGCATCGGCAAGGACGCGCTGGCAATCGCGCATGGCGAAGGTGACGCCCTCCATGACGGCCTGCGCCATCTGGGCGGTGTCGGTCGACTGGGAAAGGCCAGTGAAGTAGCCGCGGGCGCCGGCATTGTTGTGCGGCGTGCGTTCACCCGAGAGATAGGGCAGGAAGATCGCTTCGCCTGGGCCGGTAAACTGTGCTTCGGCTTCGCCGGAAAGCTCGGCCTGCTTCTTGCCGGTGATGCGGCTCAGCCAATTGAGGGAATCGGTGGCCGAGAGGATGACGCCCATCTGGTGCCAGGTGTCGGGGATGGCGTGGCAGAAGGCGTGGACGGCGCCGGCGGTGTTGGGGCTAAAACGTTCGTTGGAAACGAAGAGCACGCCCGACGTGCCGAGGGAAACAAAGCCCTCGCCGGGGCGAATGGCGCCGATACCGCAGGCGGCGGCGGCGTTGTCGCCGGCGCCACCGGCGACGATGACGGCATCATCCATGCCCCAGCGCTGCGCGAGGTCGCGCTTGAGCTGGGCCGAGGGGGCGGAGCCTTCCACTAGACGCGGCATGTGATCGCGGGTGAGGCCGGTCACGGCCAAGAGATCGTCGGACCAGTCGCGCTTGGCGACATCGAGCCAGAGCGTGCCGGCGGCGTCGGACATGTCTTCCACGTGTTCGCCGGTGAGGAGCAGACGCACATAGGCCTTGGGAAGAAGGACCTTGGCGATCTTGTCGTAGATTTCAGGCTCGTGCTTGCGGACCCAGGCGATCTTGGGAGCCGTAAAGCCGGGCATGGCGATATTGCCCGAAAGGTTTCGCAGGGTGGGTAGCGCTGCTTCCATTTCGAGGCATTCGGCGGCGGAGCGGCCGTCGTTCCAGAGGATGCAGGGACGCAGAACTTCGTCATTTTTGCCGAGCAGGGTCGCGCCATGCATGTGGCCGGAAAGGCCGATGCCGCGGACGGAGGCGAGTTCCGACGGATGGGACGCTTTGAGCTTGTCCACGGCGGCGAGCGTTGCTGTCCACCAATCGGTGGGGTTCTGCTCCGACCAGCCGGGATGCGGACGCACCGGCTCCACGGCGGGGGCCGACGCTTCGCCTAGGGCGCGGCCATGCTCGTCGATGAGCAGCGCCTTCACCCCAGACGTGCCGATATCAATGCCGAGATAGGTCATGAGGCACGTACCTCAATTTTGAGATTGCAAAGCAATGGATCGTCCTCCCACCCGTGTTTCCGGGCCCGCCCTGTTGGAATGGCGGTCTTCTTATCTCAGATTGTCGCGCAGGAAAATGCCAATTTCAATGGGGTCGGTGGCGACATGGCGCGCCGCGCCCAAAGCGAGGGAACGCGCCGCGGCAATGGCCTCGCGGATTTCACCGTCGGGATTTTGATCCAGCACCACGTCGATGGCGCCGAAGTGCAGGCCTTCGCGGGTGGGGGCCGTCAATTCATGGGCGATGACGCGGAGCTTGCCAGCACGCCCGGAGCTTTTGAGCGCCGACACCAGGCCCGCATTACCGGCGCCGAGATTGTAGATGCCAGAAAGCCCTGGATTTTCGGCGAGAAGTTTCGAAACGAGCGCCTCGGTTTCGGCGCGCTCATCATGACCCTCCAACGGGCCCAGCAGCTCGATATCCGAAAAATCGGCGGAAAGAATCTGGCGAAAACCTTCGAGGCGTTCGAGGTGGTCGCGCAGGTGCAGCGAACCGGCGATGACGGCCACCTGGCCGCCCTGAGGCAAAAAGCGGCCAAGGAGGGAAGCGGCGGTGCGGCCGGCGGCGACATTGTCGACGCCGATGAAATGGCGGCGATTGGAGCCGGGCAGGTCCGAAACCAGGGTCATGACCGCGATGCCGCGACGGGTGGCCGAATCAACCGCGGCGAGAATGTCGGGCTCTTCACTGGTGACGATAACGGCGCAATCGCAGGTCCGGGGATCGAGCGCATCGAGCCCGGCGGCGAGGGCGCCGGTGTCGAGGGCGCGAATGCGCTGGGTTTCCAGGTGCATGCGATCGGCCAGAGTCGGGCCGGCGCGGCGGGTGACTGCTTCGGCCAGAGAATCCATGAACTCGTTGGAGCCGTCGGGGATGAAGAAAACCACCTTCAGATTGCGCGAGCGAGCCATGAGGGAGGCATTGAGATCGCGGGAGAAGCCGAGGCTTTTTATGGCCTCTTCGACCCTTTCGGTGGTCGCGGCGCGCACGCCGGGGCGGCCATTGAGAACGCGGTCGACCGTCGCCAGGGATACACCGGCTGCGCGTGCCACATCGTGCACCGTTACCCGCCGCCGGGCCGCTTCATCACTCACACTATCCCCCGCAATCGTTTCTCTTGCTTCCTCACACAGTTTGCGGAGCGCCCCAAAAGGTCAAGAGCGCCGTTGCCCTGCACGGGCAAATAGCGCTAAAGCTCCGCCCCGAGCGAGTGAGGGGATTGTCTATGGGCATCGACGTTTCGACCTTTGGCGAGCATGGCGGCAAGCGCGTCGACCAGTTCCGACTGGTGAGCGATACCGGCGTTACCGTCGATATCATCGGCTATGGCGTGGCAGTAAGGGACTGGCGCGTGCCACTGGCCGGGGGCGAGCGCAGTGTCGTGCTCGGCTTTGACAATTTTGCCGCCTATCTCGAACACAGCCCGCATTTCGGCTCGCTGGCCGGGCGCGTGGCAAATCGCATCAAGGGCGCCAGTTTTGAAATCGATGGCGTGACCTACAAACTGCCGCCCAATGCCGGCGAGTTACAGCTGCATGGCGGGGCCGAAGGCCTCGGTCGCCAGGTCTGGTCGGGCCAGGCCGATAGCGCCAATAATGCGGTGCGCTTCACCCATTTCTCGCCCGATGGCGCCATGGGCTATCCCGGCAATGTCAATTTTGCCGCCACCTACAGCCTGCATGGAAACAAGCTGCGGCTGGAACTGACCGCCACGACCGACCGCGCGACGCCGATCAGCCTCGTGCAGCACCAATATTTCAACCTCGGCACCACCGAAAACGTGCTCGACCATACGATCCAGGTCAATTCGAGCGCCTATACGCTGCTTGGCGACGATCTGGCGCCGACCGGCGCCATCCTGCCCTCGCGCGGCACGCAATATGACCTTCGCCAGCCGCGCACTATGCGCGACGCCAATGGCGCCGCCGTCGATTATGACATCGGCATGGTGCTCGATACCGGCCGCAAGCATGCCGATCCGATCGCCACGGTTGTTTCGCCGGCTAAGGATCTTACCCTGAAGATTTGGTCGGACCGGCCGGGCGTACAGGTCTATAATAGTGTCTGGACCGATATTCCGGTGCCGGGGCTCAACGGCAAGCATTATGGAAAGCATGCCGGTTTCTGCCTCGAAGACCAGAATTTGGCGGATGCGCTGCACAATCCGCACTTCCCCAATATCATTCACACGCCGGAACGGCCCTATAGCCACTGGTGCGATATCGAAATCGCCTAAGACGCCCGACGAGAGCTGACATTTTTGGGCCGCATGATCCGAACATGATCATGCGGCCTTTTTCGTTTTCCACGACCAGATCAAAACATGAACAAAATTCATGTTTAGGCATGGATTCGATGGCGAGAATCTGGCACCAGATTCGCCTTTGCGGGAGGGGGAATGCATGGACAAGACCGAACGGCTTTTCGCCATCATGGACGCCCTGAGGCGCCACCGCCGACCGATTACGGCTGCGGCCCTGGCCGAGGAACAGGCAGTTTCGGTGCGCACGCTCTATCGCGATATCCAGACCCTGATTGGCCTCGGCGCGCCGATCGATGGCGAGGCGGGCATCGGCTATATGCTGAAACCCGGCTTTTTCCTGCCGCCACTGATGTTTTCGCCCGAGGAACTGGAAGCGCTGGTGCTGGGCGCCAGATGGGTGGAGACCCAGCCCGACGACGGCCTCGGCGCAGCCGCGCGCAATGCACTGGCCAAGATTGCCACCGCCTCGCCTGAGGACCTACGCGACCGGATCAGCGATACGGCGCTTTGGCCCGTGGCCGTGTGGGGCGGACGCAAGCCCATTCCAGTCCTGGGCGACATTCGTCTCGCCATGCGCCAGGAACGGGCTGTCACGATCGACTATGAAGACGAACAGGGGCGAGCGACGTCGCGCACCCTTTGGCCGGTAGGGCTGGCTTTTTACGAAGGCAAGCAGACGATTGCCGCCTGGTGCCTGTTGCGACAGGATTTTCGCAATTTTCGGACCGACCGTATCGTCAACCTGATCATCACCGAAGAGCGCTTTGGTAAGCGCCGGGCCGTGCTGGAGCGGGAATGGCGCGATAGCTGGTCGCGCGATCGCAGGCATAGCGAAGCCTGAAGCTCCTACGGATTCACGTGAAACAGTGCGGCTCTAGCGGAAGGCGCTGACAAGTTCGGTGGCGAGGCCAGAAAGCTCTTCGAGCCGGATAAAGCCTGTAGCAAAGCCAAGGAGCCAAAGCAGGTGGACGCCGACGAGGAGCATCGTTGTCCCGACATAGTTTTCCTTGCGTGTCTTGTGCCGGAAAACCTCCTGGCCAAGCAGCCCGCCCACAATACCAAAGCAGAGGTCGAGGCCGAGCAGAGTGGCCTCGCTAATGCGCCATTGCCCACTTTCGGCGAAACGCTTGTCGTTTGCATAGGCTGCGAAGGACAGCAGCCCGACGATGACGTAGAGGCCGGCGAGCAGCAGGGGTAGATGGCCGAGAGCAAACCCGAGCACAATCAGCGCGGCAAAGAGGCCGGCGACAGGGAATCGCCACGTGCGGCTGACGGGCTCCTCGGTGCCGCGTCGCAGTTGGGCAAGAGTTGGTTTTGGATTGGCACCAAGAATGGCGACCGATTTTGCTTCCAACCGACCGTCCTTGGATTTTCCGGGCCTGAATGAGACAAGGTCACCATCGCGCGGCCGGGTGGCGATGCGGCCGATATTGGAGATATGGACGAAATAGCGCTCGCCGTCATCGGCGAGGATGAACCCGAAGCCACGACTGTCGTTCCACTGCACCGGCTCTCCGCGCCGCACGATCTTCTCCTAGAAAATCGACTGGCGCAGCGGGAGTTTTACCGGGCTCTGAAATCCGGTCTTCAGGTCGTCCCAGAAGCGATCGCGCAAAACTTCTGGAAAAACATAGCCTTGCGGCAGGTTTTCCCGCGAAAACCAGCCGGCTTCGGTGATGCTTTCGCCTTCGGCAGGATTGGCCGTGACGTCGATTTCGCCCGAGACATAATCGGCCAGGAACCAGAATTTGACGATGCGGCCCCAGTCGTCGACCAGCTCATCGATATAGGCCATGGAGCGCGCCTTGACGCACAGGCCGGTTTCCTCAAAAGCCTCGCGTTCGGCCGCCTGCCAGAGTTCCTCAGCGCCTTCGGCGCCGCCGCCCGGGCCGGCCCAGAAATCGTGCTCGCCCGGACGAAAATGACGCACGAGCAGGATTTTTTCATCGCGCAAAGCGAGGACGCCGGCGGAAATGCGGTGACGCATGGGAACAAAAGACTCCGGAAGATCAGGCGGCGCCAAAGTTGAGACGGTAGCTCAGGGCCTCGGCGATATGGGGCCGGGCCACCTTATCGACGCCGGAGAGATCGGCAAGCGTGCGGGCGACTTTTAGGACACGGTGATAGGCGCGGGCCGAAAGATTGAAGCGTTCGGCAGCCTGGAGGAGCAGGGTCTGGCTTTCGCGATCGGGCTCGACCAGTTTTTCGATCAGGGTGGCCCCCGCGGCGGCATTGGTGAGGATGTCGGGCACGCCGGCTGCCTCATAGCGCTGGCGCTGGCGCTCGCGGGCGGCAGCCACGCGCTTGGCCACGGTGGAGGAGGGTTCGGCCGCGCCGGCGGCACCGATCATGTCGGTCGCGGAAACGGCCGGCACGTCGATGCGGATATCGATGCGATCGAGGAAGGGGCCGGAGACGCGGGCCTGATAATCGGCGGCACAGGCATTGCCCCGCTTGCAGATATGGCCCGGCGTGCCGGCCATGCCGCATTTACACGGATTCATGGCGGCGATGAGCTGGAAGCGGCTGGGATAAGTCACCCTTGCATTGGCCCGGGCGATGACAGTTTCGCCGCTTTCGAGGGGTTGGCGGAGGCTATCCAAAACGCTGGGGCCGAATTCGGGCAGCTCATCGAGGAAGAGCACGCCGTTATGCGCCAGGGTCGCTTCGCCCGGCCGCACTTTCAGCCCGCCGCCGACCAGCGCCGCCATGGAGGCGGAATGGTGTGGCGCGCGAAAGGGGCGCCGATCGGAGAGGGCGCCACCGGCCAGTTCGCCTGCGATCGACTGGATCATCGACACATCGAGCAGTTCGCGGGGGCTGAGCGGCGGGAGGATGGAGGGCAGGCGGGCGGCCAGCATGGATTTTCCGGCGCCGGGAGGCCCGACAAAGAGAAGATTGTGGCCACCGGCGGCGGCGACTTCCAGGGCGCGGCGAGCGATGGTTTGGCCGCGCACATCGGCGAGGTCGGGCAGGGCGGAGGCATCGATCAATTGCCGAGCCGGCTTGGGCCGCGCCTGCAACTGGCGGCCGACGAGGTGATTGACGAGGGCAAGGAGACTATCGGCGGCGACGATGTCGATCTCGTCATTGGCCCAAGCGGCTTCGGGGCCGGAAGCGGTGGAGCAGATGATGCCCAGATCGCGCGAGGCCGCGGCAATGGCGGCCGGGAGAACGCCGTCGACATGGGCTAGACGCCCATCGAGCCCCAGTTCGCCGAGCACGAGGTAGCGATCCAGCGCATCCTGCGGAATGGCGCCCATGGCCGCCATCAGGCCGAGAGCTATGGGCAGGTCATAGTGGCTGCCTTCCTTGGGCAGATCGGCGGGCGCGAGATTGATGGTGATGCGTTTTGGCGGCAGGCCGAGGCCGGAGGCGACGAGGGCGGCGCGGACGCGCTCGCTCGATTCTTTCACCGCCTTATCAGGCAATCCAACGACGAGAAATTTGGCGAGGCCCGGCGCAATCTGCACCTGAACATCGACCGGCACGGCCTCGATGCCCTGGAACGCCACCGTCGCGACGCGCGTCACCATGTGGAATGCCCCCAAACCCCTCGCAACGCTAGCAGAAGGATGATCTGAGTCAAGAACGGAGAGCGAACAAAGAATGGTCTATTAACCATGCCAGCTGCCACATTGGTTACCCTAAACTTCCATTAACCGCGCCATGTTGAATCAAAGGCTCAGTTTGTCTTTGTGACTCGAGTTTGTTGATGGCCCGCGCCTTCCGTTTGCCCGCCTCTGTTTCCGCTCTATTGCGCAATGCCGTGATGGGCCTGGCGGTCACAGCCCTGGCGGCATGCGCCACCGGCGGCGGACTTTATGGCGCCATTCCGGGTGACAATCGTCCCCACAAGGCGGTCGACCGAGCGCGGACCATGCCGGTGCAGGGCATCGACGTGGCGCGCTATCAGGAAAATGTCGACTTCGTCCGCGCGCGCGAGACCGGCACGCATTTCGTCTTCATGAAGGCGACCGAAGGCAAGGACTATGTCGACCCCAATTTCCGAACGAACTGGGTGCGCGCCCGCGACGCCGGCATGCCGCGGGGCGCCTATCACTTCATGACCTGGTGCTCGCTCGCTTCGGAACAGGCCAACTGGTTCGTGCAGAACGTGCCGGCTGACCCCAGCGCTCTGCCGCCTGTGCTCGATCTCGAATGGAACAATCATTCGAGCTGCAAGACCAAGCCGAACAAGGCCGATGCGCTGGAAAAGATCCGGCTGATGCTCGAGGTGATGGAGCGGCACACGGGAAAACTGCCGATCATCTATACAGACATGAATTTCCACCGCGATATTCTGGCCGGCGAATATTTTCCGAACACGTTTTGGCTGCGCTCGACCGCTGCCGAGCCGCATGAGCGCTACGAAAACCGTCCTTGGACCTTTTGGCAGTACACGCAGACCGGCGTGGTACCGGGCGTGCGCGGCGAGGTCGATCGCAATGTGTTTTACGGCTCGACCAATGACTGGCTGATGTTCCTGTCGACCGGCTGCGATCCCCGCGCGATTGCGGCACTCGCACCCACGGGACGCTGCCAGTTCGCCAAATAGTTTTTCAGCCGCCCAAGAGACCCGAAGCCTTGATGCCGTCGAAGACGAACTGCACGGCCAAGGCCGCGAGCAGGATGCCGACGACGCGGGAGACCACGGAAAGACCCGTCAGGCCAAGCAGGCGCTGGATCGGGATGGCGACGAGCAAGGTCAGCCAGGCGAGGAACAGGATGACCACAATGGCTGCGATGACCAGCCAGAATTCGGCATCCGAATCGGCACCGGTCGTCAGCAGGATGACGGCGCTGATGGCCCCGGGGCCGGCCAGCAGCGGCATGGCCAGGGGAAAAACCGAGATGTCGTGAGCGTGGCGGGCCTCGCTCTCCTCCTCGTCGGTGGTGCCGGTACCGCCCGAATGGCGGGCAAAGACCATGTCGATGGCAATAAGCAGCAACAGCACGCCGCCCGCGGTGCGCAGCGCCGGAATGGTAATGCCGAAAACTTCCAGGATCGCATTGCCGAGGAAGGCGAAGAACAAGAGGATCAGCAGCGCGATGATGACGCCGCGCGTGGCAAAGAGGCGACGCTGGGCCGGCGAATGATCCTTGGTCAGCGCGGCGAAGATGAAGGCGATATCGGCGACACCGACGGTCGCGAAAAGCGTCGCGAAGGCGACGAGAAAAGCCGAAGTGTCCACTGATATCCCCGCAAAACCCAAAGCTGACTTCTAAGGGATTTGCAGGGTCTCGCCAAGCGGCGGCGCCTAGGCCGCTTCTTCCAGGAGTTGCGGGGGCAGATGGCGCCTTGCGTCCAAGACTTCCATGCCCACTATATGCCCGTCTTCATCATAATCGAGAACAATTCCGTCCGACACTTCTTCGCTTTCCCTCACCTTGCCGGTGGAGAAGCGAATATAGGCAGCGTCGGCTTCGCTATCGTAACTCACAGTGGGCTTGTTCATTTCGGCCTCGCACCGCGATCCAAGAATGCAGTCAATATACGAGTGTTTTGGTCCGTTTGCACCAGGACCACACGCAGATGGCGTCCTTCACATTCGACTATTGAACGAAAATACCTCATGGCGGCGGGGTCTCGCGGATCGGGTTCGGTCCAATCAGGCTGCAGTACAGTTCGCTCGACCCACTCTTTGGGTAGGTCGCGTTCACGCATCGCCGTCAGTGCGTGTGCGGTGTAGACAATTTCTCTAGTCACCGCACCGCACTCCGTGATCGCCTAGGCCCGGCGCTTTTCGATGGCGTCCCAGATGAGGACGGCGATGTCGGGGCCGCCAAAGCGCTTAATTTCGCGGATGCCAGTGGGGGAGGTGACGTTGATTTCGGTAAGGTAGTCGCCGATGACGTCGATGCCGACAAAGATCATGTCACGTTCTTTCAGCGCCGGAGCGATGGTGGCACAGATTTCCTTTTCGCGCTCGGTGAGCGGGGAAAGCTCAGGGCGGCCGCCGACATGCATATTGGAGCGGGCTTCGCCCTCGGCTGGGATGCGGTTGAGGCCGGCCACCGGCTCGCCATCGATGATGATGATGCGCTTGTCGCCCTTGCGCACGTCCGGAAGATACTTTTGGATCATGAACGGCTCGGGATAGTTCTGCTCGAACAGCTCAATCAGCGAATTGAGGTTGTGGTCGCCCTCCTGGATGAAGAAGACACCGGCACCGCCATTGCCGTAGAGCGGCTTGACGATGATGTTGCCGTGCTCCTTGCGGAAAGCATGGATTTCAGCGCGGTCGCGCGTCACCAAAGTCGGCGGCATCAGCTCCGGGAAATCGGTCACGAGGATTTTTTCCGGCGCGTTGCGCACGGCGGAAGGCGGGTTCACCACCAAAGTCTTCGGGTGCAGACGCTCGAGAATATGGGTGATGGTGATGTAGTTCATGTCGAAGGGCGGGTCCTGGCGCATCAGGATCACGTCCTGGGTCGACAGATCGACGCGCCTGGCTTCGCCAAGGGCAAAATGCTGGCCCTTTTCGGCGTCGGTCACCGTGATCGGCTGGACGAGGGCGGTGACCACGTTGTCGCGCAGGGACAGGGTGTTCGCCGTGTAATGCAGCAGTTCGTGGCCGCGGGCCTGGGCCTCGAGCATCATGGCGAAGGTCGAGTCGCCGCTCGGATTGATGGTGGAGACGTGGTCCATCTGGACAGCGACTTTGAGCGACATTTTTGTCCCTTAGCTTTCGAACGCGTTGATGAGATGGCGCGGCCAGCGACCCGGTGCAAGGAAAATCACGTCGAAGCGGCAGGTCTTTTCCGCTTCGCGCGGGTGACGCGCAAGCCAATGCTCGGCGGCGCGGACGATGCGGGATGTGTTTACAGCCTCGAGGGCTTCAGCTTCGCCCGAATGGTGGGCCCGGGTCTTCACTTCCACGAATGCGATGGTGCCGTTGCGTTCGACGACGAGGTCGATCTCGCCGATGGGTGTTTTGTAGCGGCGGTTTCGGATGCGGTAGAGCTTCAACTGCAGAAAGAGCGCTGCCAGCGCTTCACCGCGCTGGCCACCGCGTTCGGCGATTTGCCTTTTATTGCTGGGCCTTGAGGGCGAGCGCGGCATCGTAGACTTCTTTGCGTTTCAGGCCGTAGCGGGCGGCGATTTCGTCGACGGCTGAGCGCATGGGCTGGTCAGCCATGGCCGTGAGGAGGGCAGCCTGCCAGTCTTCGGCGGCGGGGGCGCTGGGTTCGTCGGCGCCGGCGACGACGATGACGGCTTCGCCCTTGGTTTCTTCGCCTGCGAATTTTTCCGCGAGTTCGGCGAGCGTCCCGCGAAATGTGCGCTCGAAACGCTTGGTCAGTTCGAGGCTGACGGAGGCTTGGCGGGTGCCAAGAACCTCGGCCATGGCGGCAAGGGTGTCGTCGAGGCGGCGGGGAGACTCGTAAAAGACCAGTGTTTCACGTGAATCCACCAGCTTTGCCAAGGCGTTAGCGCGGGCGCCGGATTTGGGGGGCAGGAAGCCGTGGAAGGCGAAGGCGTCTGTCGGAAGGCCGGCGACGACCAAGGCGGAGAGGAGGGCGGAGGCGCCGGGGATGGGGAAGACGGGGAGATTGGCTTCGGCCAGGGCGCGGATGAGCGGGAAGCCGGGATCGGAAAGTAGGGGGGTGCCGGCGTCGGAGATCAGGGCGATGGCTTCGCCTGATGCAATGCGGGAGACGATTTCCTCGGCCCGAGCGCGCTCGTTATGTTCATGTAAAGGCTGGCGTTTTCCGCGGATGCCGAAGTGATCGAGGAGTTTTGCGGAGGTTCTGGTGTCCTCGCAAAGGACGATACTGGCGGCGGCGAGGGTTTCCAAAGCGCGGATGGTGATGTCGCGCAGATTGCCGATGGGGGTCGAGACGACATAGAGGCCGGCGGCGAGCGGCGGGGCGCTAAAGGCCGAGCCGGCAATGAAATATTGGGCCAAAATATCGGTCACGCCGGATGCTCCTCGGGTTGAGACTTGCTTAACGAAATGAGGGCAGTTTGTTAACAGACTGTGAGCATCTCGGACCGCTTTCATGGGTTTTGGTCAGGTAAATGCCAAATGGCGGCGCGGCGTTTTTGCGCTCGCGATCGGTCTGGCTTTGACCTCGTGCTCGCCGGGCACATTTCAGATCGGTTCGCGCACTTTGGGCTGGGGTGAACCCTCTGGCAATGTCGGTGGCGGGAATACTGGCGGCGGTATTCTGACGCCAAGTCCGATGCCACAATCGGGTGGCGAGGTGTTCGGGCGCGGGCCGGTGCCCGTGGCGCTGCTCTTGCCGCTTTCGGGCGATCAGTCGCTGGCGGCGGTCGGGACGTCGCTGGCCAATGCGTCGAAGCTGGCGATCGCTTTTGTGGAAGCCAATCCGAACATTGCCGAGAATATTACCATCACGCTGCGCGATACTGGGGATAGTGCGGCTGGGGCGGTGAATGCCGCCAATGCGGCTGTGGCTGGTGGCGCAAAGCTGATCCTTGGGCCGCTGAAGGGCGATCAGGTGGTGGCGGTGTCCGATGTGGCGCGGAGCGCTGGGGTGCCACTGATCGGGTTTTCGAACAATGCCAGCGCCGCGGGGCAGGGGGTGTATCTCCTGTCCGTGCTGCCCGAAATGGAGATGAAACGCGCTATAACTTACCTGAAGGCACAGGGGCGGCGCGGGCTGGCGGGGGCTTTTCCGGCGACGCCTTATGGCGAGGCGTTGGCGACGGCGTTCCGGCAGCAGGCAAATGCGGCTGGGTTTGGCGCGCCGGCGGTTTACACCTTTTCGGGGCCGGGCGAGGCGGCGCAGATCGTGGCGCAGGCGAAGCAGCAGATCGATCGGGGTATGATCGATACTTTCTTTATTCCCGAGCGAGCGAGTGCGCCGGCATTTGCGGCGGCGCTGGCTGGTGCCGGGGTGACTGGGGACGCGGTGCAGATCGTGGGGTCCGCGGATTGGGCGGGTGATGCCACGATCAATGCGACGCCGGGATTGGCGGGGGCGATTTATCCGGCGGTTGACGAGGCTGGGTTCAATGCGATTGCCGGGGACTATCAGGCCAAGTTTGGATCGCGGCCGCATCCGCTGGCGACGATTGCCTATACGGCGACGATTTTGGCCAATGTGAATACGCTGTCGATGGCGAGCCCGCCGTATAATCCGGGGCTGCTAACGGGAGCTTCCGGGTTCAATGGGCGGGATGGGGCGTTCCGGTTTTTGGTGAATGGCCGGGCGGAATATGCGCTGGTGGTGAAGAAGGTGGGGGCTGGCGGGGCGACCACGGTGGATGGGGCTAAACTCTAGATTCCCCCTCATCCCTACCGAATTCGCAAACGCGAATTCGGTGAGCTTCGCGCCACCTTCTCCCCGATGGGGAGAAGAATGGGCCGGCGACCACCTCTTGTTCCTCTCCCCATCGGGGAGAGGGTGGATCGGCCGAAGGCCGAGACGGGTGAGGGGGTGTTTTAAGCCGCCAGGTCCGCCACGACGGCGTCCAGCACCGGAAAACCCTTCTCAGTGACCCGGATATTGCCATTGGGGAGGGTTTCGACGAACCCATAGCCCTTGAGCGCTTCGATCTGTTTTTCGGCGATGGTGCGGCCGGAGATGGACATGAAGCGGGTGGGCGAAATGCCCTCTTTCAGGCGCAGGCCCATGACGAGGTATTCGTCGCCCTGCTCTTCCCAGGTGAGGACATCGTCGGTGGTCATGCCGTGGCCGAACTCGTTGACGAGTTTGAGCCAGTCGAAGGGCATTTTTTCCGTGGCGGTGGCGTGGCGCTGGTGGTTGACCAACAAGCGGCCATGGGCGCCGGGGCCGATGCCGGCATATTCGCCATAGCGCCAATAGAGCATGTTGTGCCGGCTTTCCTGGCCGGGCACGGCGTGATTGGAAATCTCGTAGGCTGGCATGCCAGCGGCGGCGGTCAATTCCTGAGTCAGCTCATAAAAATCGGCGCCGAGGTCTTCGTTCGGCATTTGCAGCTTGCCGGCATTGAAGAGGTCAAAGTAGCGCGTGCCCTGCTCGATGGTGAGCTGATAGAGGCTAAGGTGACCGCGGGCGAGCCAGATGGCTTCCTTCAATTCGTCTTCCCAATCCTCAAGCGTCTGCTTGGGGCGGGCATAGATGAGGTCGAAGCTCGAGCGATCGAAAACCGACTGGGCGATGCGGACAGCGGCAACGGCCTCTTCGACCGTGTGGCGGCGACCGAGTTCGGCCAGAGGGCCCGGGCGCAGCGACTGGACGCCGAGCGAGACGCGGTTGATGCCGGCGCCGCGGAAACCACGGAAACGATCGACTTCCACGGAGGTCGGATTGGCTTCGAGGGTGATTTCGGCGTTGCTGTCCACCTGCCAGTGGCCGGCAATGGTATCCAGAATGGTCTGGACGGCTTTTGGCGACATCAGCGAGGGCGTGCCGCCGCCGAAGAAGATCGACTGGACTAGACGGCCGGGAGAGAGCGCCGCCATGTGGGCGATCTCTTTCTTGTAGCCTTCAACGAAGGCGTCTTCGTCGAACGGGCCACGGTGGACGTGGGAATTGAAGTCGCAATAAGGGCACTTGGACGCGCAGAACGGCCAATGCACGTAGACGCCGAACAGGTCGTTGGGATTGCTCATGCGTGCGATTTCCCCGTGGTCCATGCGGAGGCGAGATGGATTGCCGGGACAAGCCCGGCAATGACGGCGGTTGATGGAACGGAGCCTTGGATCAAGTCCTCAGCTCTGTTCAATCTGGTTCTCCACGAATTGGGCAAAGGCGCGAGCGCGGTGGGACAGGCCCTGCTCGCCCGGCGACCAGGAATGCTTTTGCTCGGGCGACATTTCGCCGAAGGTGATGTCGTAGCCGTTTGGCTGGAACATCGGATCGTAGCCATGGCCCTGCGCGCCGCGGGGCGGCCAGATCAGGGTGCCTTCGCACTTGCCGACATAGAGCACGTCGCGGCCATCGGGATGGGCGAGGCAAAGGGTGGCGTTGAAGGCGGCAGTGCGTTGTTCGGGCGTGGTCGCATCCTTGGCCAGCAGCTCGTCCTGAACACGCTGCATGGCGTTGGTAAAATCGCGCGGCACGCCGGCCCAATCGGCGGTGTAGACGCCGGGCTGGCCGTCGAGCGCATCGACGCAAAGGCCGCTATCGTCGGACAGGGCGAGCATATTGGCGCCCTTGGCCGAGGCATGGGCCTTGGTGCGGGCGTTTTCGGCGAAGGTGGTGCCGTTTTCTTCGGGCTCGGGCAGGCCGAGATCGCCGGCGGAAATCAGCTCAAGGCCGAAGGGAGCAAACAGCTCCTGGAATTCTTTCAGCTTGCCAGCGTTGTGCGTGGCAAGGACGAGGCGGTCGCCGCGGCGGAGTTTTGGGATGGTCATTTGGACTCCAGCGCGCGTTGAATGTCGTTCCAGATGGCGCAGTTTTTCTCCGAGAAGGTGGCCAAGGCCCCCTCACCCGCCGCTTCGCGGCGACCTCTCCCCCGAAGGGAGAGGTGGGGCGGCTCCCCGTCGCGCAGCGACACCTCTCCCTCAGGGGAGAGGTCGCCGGCCTGGCCGGCGGGTGAGGGGGCCTTCTTCAACAGACTGAAAATGCTCATGCTTCGAGCGCCGCCTGTTGCAGCAGCGACAGTTCACCAATGCCCTTGCCGGCAAGGTTCATCAGCGCATTGAGCTCTTCGCGATCAAAGGGAGCGCCTTCGGCGGTGCCCTGGATTTCGACGAATTTTCCCGAGCCGGTCATGACGAAATTTGCGTCGGTTTCGGCTTCGACGTCTTCGAGATAGTCGAGATCGAGCACCGGAGAGCCGCGATAGATGCCGCAGGAAATGGCGGCGACCGAATCCTTGAGCACGGGGCCCTTGGTCAGCTTGCGCTCTTCGAGCCATTTGATGGCATCGGCCAGCGCAATATAGGCGCCAGTGATCGAGGCGGTGCGGGTGCCGCCATCGGCTTCCAAGACGTCGCAATCGAGGGTGATCTGGGACTCGCCGAGAGCGGTCAGATCGACCACGGCGCGGAGCGAGCGGCCGATGAGGCGCTGAATTTCCTGCGTGCGGCCGGACTGTTTGCCGGCCGTGGCTTCACGGCGGGTGCGGGTGCCGGTGGCGCGGGGGAGCATGCCATATTCGGCGGTGACCCAGCCCTGGCCCTTGCCGCGCAGCCAGCCGGGAAGGCTGGTTTCGACCGAGGCCGTGCAGAGCACTTTGGTATTGCCGAAAGCGATGAGGCAGGAGCCTTCGGCTTTCATGGCGACGTTGCGCTCGATGGTGACAGCCCGCATTGCATCAGGGGCGCGTCCGGAAGGCCGCATGCTTTGGTCTCGTTTTTCCTATTTACCGCCTCTTAACCTTCCTAGCCGCGCGGAACAAGCGCCGCGCCGCTTACCGCCCTTGCACTGAACGCTTAAATGAGGGAGCAAGGTTAAAGCCAAAAGTTTCATTCAAAACATCATGGTCCACCCGCACGACGAATTTTTGAGCGTCCTCAATTCGCGCAGCCAGGAAATTTTCAGGCGGCTGGTGGAACGCTATCTCGATACCGGCCTGCCGGTTGGGTCGCGCGATCTGTCCAAACTGTTGCAGACGGAACTCTCGCCCGCTTCGGTGCGCAATGTGATGGCCGATCTTGAGGATCTCGGCTTGATTGCGGCGCCGCATACCTCGGCCGGGCGCGCGCCGACGCAGCAGGGATTGCGGTTTTTCGTCGATTCCATGCTCGAAGTGGGCGCGGTCAATGAGAGCGAGAGGCGCAGCATTGCCCAGCATATTGAGGGCCATGCGGGGCGACGGCAGGTGGATGACCTGCTGACCGAAGCCAGTTCTCTGCTCTCTGGGCTGAGCCAGGGCGCCGGGTTGGTGATTGCCACCAAGGCCGATATGGTGATGCGGCATGTGGAATTCGTGCGGCTCGACAATTCACGGGCCATGGCGATTCTGGTCGGTGACGATGGGCAGGTGGAGAACCGTATTCTCGAACTGCCGCCGGGTTTTACGGCCGCGGCGCTGCAGCAGGCGAGCAATTATTTAGCGCACTATGTTGTTGGGCGAACCCTGTCGGAGGCGCGAAAAGCGCTGGATGAGCGGCGGGTGGAGCAGCGGGCGGAGTTGGATGAACTCACGCAAAAACTCGTCGACGACGGGATTGCGACGCTGGTGCAGGATTCTCCTTCCACCGCGCCACGGGTGATCGTGCGGGGGCGGGCGAACCTGCTCAATGACGCGATGGCGAGCGATGAGCTGGAGCGGATGCGGCAGCTTTTTGATGAGCTGGAGAGTAAGGAAGGGCTGCTGGAACTGCTGGGCGATGCCGAGAAGGCGCAGGGGGTGCGCATTTTCATCGGCTCGGAAAACAAGCTGTTTTCGCTCTCGGGGTCCTCGGTGATTCTCAGCCCTTATAAGGATGCCAATGACAAGGTGGTTGGCGTCTTGGGCGTGATCGGGCCGACGCGGCTCAACTATGCGCGGATCGTGCCGGTGGTGGATTATACGGCCAATGTGCTGACGCGACTCATGGCGAGGAAGCGCTGAACTATTGAAATGCGCTGCGTATTGGCCGATATGCGGGGCGAAACTTTTCTTGATTGAGGCCATGGAAACATGATGAGCGACGAGAACGCCGCCCAGGGCGAAACGCCGGAGACCGAAATCCCGGCCACCGAAACGCCGGAGGTCGATCCCGTCGAGGCCCTTCTTGCGGAAAATGCCGAACTGAAGGACCGCGTGCTCCGCACGCATGCCGAGATGGAAAACCTGCGCAAGCGCACCGAGCGCGATGTGGCGGATACGCGCTCCTATGCCATTGCCGGCTTTGCCCGCGACATGTTGAGCGCCACCGACGCGCTGAGCCGCGCGCTGCTGGTGATCCCGGAGGAAACGCGGGCGACCGCTGAAGGTACGCTCAAAAGCCTGATCGAAGGGCTGGAGCTGGCCGAGCGCGAAATGCAGCGCCTCCTGGGTAAGCACGGCGTGAAGCCGATCGAGGCGGCCGGCCAGAAGTTTGACCCGAACAAGCATCAGGCGATGTTCGAAGTGCCGAACCCGAGCGTGCCGGAAGGCACGGTCGTGCAGGTGGTGCAGGAAGGCTTTGCCATTGGCGATCGCATCTTGCGGCCAGCCATGGTGGGTGTGGCCAAGGGCGGCGGGGCCGCTCCGGCGGCCGAGGGCGTGGATAAGAACGTCTGATTCTTTTGGGTTTTGGAAAGGGCGCTGCGAGGCGCCCTTTTTGTTTTTTTGGAGAGAATCCCCCTCATCCGGCGCTGTGCGCCACCTTCTCCCCGATGGGGAGAAGAATGCATCGGGGCTCTCCTCTATTCCTCTCCCCCTCGGGGAGAGGGTGGATCGCGCGTAGCGCGAGACGGGCGAGGGGGATCTAGCCCAGTATTTCCCGGCTCATCATGCGCTCGACGCCGGCTTCCTTCAAATCGGCCCAAGCTTTTTCGAGCGAGCCATTGGCGTCGATTGCCCGGGTGGCATCTTCGATGATGGCGACGTCAAAGCCGCCGGCAGCGCCATCCAGGGCGGTCCAGGCGACGCAGAAATCGGTGGCGAGGCCGACGACGAAGAGGCGGCCGACGTCGCGTTCGTTGAGATAGCCAGCAAGGCCCGTCAGGGTTTCGCGATCGGCTTCCTGGAAGCCGGAATAGGAATCGATGGCTTTGTTATAGCCCTTGCGGATCACGAGCTGGGCGTGGGGGATGTCGAGATCGCTTGAAAGTTCAGCGCCGCGGGTCTGCCAGACGCAGTGGTCGGGCCAGAGGACTTGTGTGCCGTAGTCGAGTTCGATGGTTTCGAAGGGCGCTTTGCTGGGGTGATTGCTCGCGAAAGAGATGTGGTCGGCCGGGTGCCAGTCCTGGGTGAAGACCACGTTCTTGAATTTTTTGGCCAGCGCGTTGATCAGCGGCACGATTTCGTCGCCGCCGGCAACGGCCAGATTGCCGCCGGGCAGGAAGTCATATTGCACATCGACGACGACGAGCACGTCTTCGGGGCCGATAGTTTGGGTCATCAGGCGGCGTCCTTTGGCTCAAGAAGCTCGGCGCGGATCAGGCCGCGCACGGAATTGCCGAAGAAGATTGCATCGGCACCATGCAAATCGGCAAGGGTGAGAATGGTTTCTTCGGCCTTGCCGGTTTCGATCAGTTCGGCTCGGAGGGTGCCAGGGAGGAGACCGGAGGAGAGGGCCGGGGTGAGAAGTTTTCCGTTTCGCTCAATGAAGAGATTGGTGATCGAGCCTTCCGTTAGCTCGCCACGCTCGTTGAGGAAGACGACTTCGTCGACGCCGAGGGAGTCGTGGGCCGCGATGCGGGGAGAATCGTAGAAGGCGCGGTTGGTGGTTTTGTGGGCGAGCCAGACCGAGGTGGAATCGAGGGTTTCGCTCGCGATAATGAAGCGGAATTTTTCGGGATTTGGCGGCAGGGGGACGGCTGATATCTTGATGCCTGCTTCGGAAAGGGTCAAGCGGACGCGCATGGGGGCGGTCCAGTTTGCGCTTTCGGCGAGAAGGCGCGTGGTGACCTGGGCGGCGTCGGCGGGAAGGCCGAAATAGGCAGCGGACGCGAGAAGCCGGGCGAGGTGGCGGCCGAGGAGAACAAAACCTTCTTCGGGCGACCATTTTAACGTTTCGATCAGGGTGACCGGCGGGGCCGGATCGCTGAGGAAGCGCAATTTGAGCAGGGCCTCACTGTATTCGGATTCTGCTTCGCTATCGGCGACGATGCCGCCGCCTATGCCGATGGTGCCGCTGCCGGAAGAATCGATGACGGCGGTGCGGATGGCGACGTTGAAGGCGAAATCGCCATTGGGGGCGATGTAGCCGATGGAGCCGGTGTAGAGGCCGCGAGGCAAAAGCTCGACTTCGCGGATGATTTCCATGGCGCGCAGTTTTGGGGCGCCGGTGATGGAGCCGCAGGGGAAGAGGTTTTCGAGGACGTCCAGCATGGTGACATCGGGCCGGCGCTTTGCCGTGATGCCCGAGGTCATGGTGTGGAGGGTGGAATAGGTTTCGACCGTGAAGAGGTCGGTCACCTCAACTGAGCCGATTTCGGCAATGCGGCCGAGGTCATTGCGCAGGAGATCGACGATCATCAGGTTTTCGGCGCGGTTCTTTTCGTCATTGGCGAGGGCGGCGCGGTCGGCGGCGTCTTGCGCGGCGAGAGGCGCGCGGGGCAGGGTGCCTTTCATCGGGCGGGCCGAAAGGGTGTTGCCGGTACCGGATACGAAGAGTTCGGGGGAGCGCGACAGGACAAAATGGTCGCCGGCGTTGATGTAGGCGCCGTAGGCCGTCTTCTGGCTTTGGGCCAGGCGACGGTAGAGGCCGAGGGGGGAGCCGGAAAGCTGGAACTCGGCCTTGAAGGTCAGGTTGACCTGATAGGTGTCGCCGGCCGCGATGTAGTTTTTTACCCGTTCGAAGGCGGATGCATAGGCGGCGAAGCTTGTCGCGGGGGCGAGGTTTTCCGCCGTTCCATCTTCGGTGTCGGGCAGGCCGGCAAAGGGTTTTGGGCCGTCGTAGAGGCCAAACCAGAGAAGCGGCGTTTCGCTACGGGCGGGCAGGTGTTTTTCCAGGCGCTCTTCAAACAAGAAGCCGAGTTCATAGCTAAAATAGCCGGCGGCCCAGAGGCCGTCTTTTCCGGCTTCGGCAATGCGGGTGAGCGCCTTGCGGGCGGTCTCGGCGTCGTAGGCGCAAAGCACCTCTTTCGGTTCGGAAAAGAGGCGGCTCTGGCCGTGGGGTGAGAGGTTGTCGTGCAGGAGCACGGTGCCTGATGTAAACATGGAAGGGGTTTTATACACCGCGTCATCCCCGCGGAAGCGGGGATCTCAGGGGCGAAGAGAGATTCCCGCTTTCGCGGGAATGACGCAGAGAATCTGGCCCCACTTGGCGGAAAAATTCGGGCGTGGCAGATATGGCCGTCCGGGCGCGATGTGCGACCGGTTTGAGGGCAATTTCAAATGAAGACCGAACTGCTGGGCGCCTTTGCCGCCCTGGCATTTGTGGCTGGCGTCGCGCCGGCCGCCGCGCAGACCGTTGAATTCACACTGATCAACGAAAGCTCGCAGGCGCTGCACTATTTTTATACCTCGCCGAGCAATGACAACAATTGGGGCTATGACCTCCTCGGCGACAGCGGCACGCTCGAATCCGGCTATAACGGCACCGTGACGATCGGCGACGGCTCGGAAGAGTGCATCTATGACTTCAAGTTCGTGATGGACAGCGGCGCTGAGCTGATCGAGCCGGGAATCGATATTTGCAGCCTCGGCAGCTACACAATCACCGACTGATCACGCGCTGATTAAGAAAGGCGCTGCCTGGGGTCGTCGGGCAGCGTCTTTCTTTCTCGCAAAGGCATTTCGGGGCATTTCTCGCCGCCGACGCGCTTGAAGCCCCAAGCGCACCCCCCTATATACGCCACGAGGCCCGAGAACGGGCAAATCAACCTACGAGGGACCCGGCCCCACAAGGGGCATGAGGCTGCTTTGCGAAAAGGGCTTCGCGAGTGGGTTCGCTATGAAGAGAGGCTAGTTTTATGGCAAAAGTCATTGGTATCGACCTCGGTACAACCAATAGCTGCGTCGCCGTCATGGACGGCAGCAATCCCAAAGTGATCGAAAATGCCGAAGGCGCCCGGACGACCCCGTCCATGGTCGCTTTCTCCAAGGATGGCGAACGCCTTGTTGGCCAGCCGGCCAAGCGCCAGGCAGTCACCAATCCCGAAAACACCCTGTTTGCGGTCAAGCGCCTGATCGGCCGCCGCTATGACGACAAGGTCGTGGCCAAGGACAAGGGCCTCGTGCCCTTCAAGATCGTGGCCGCCGACAATGGCGACGCATGGGTCGAAGCTTCGGGCGACAAGTTCTCCCCGAGCCAGGTTTCGGCCATGGTGCTGCAGAAGATGAAGGAAACCGCCGAAGCCTATCTCGGCGAGACCGTCACGCAGGCTGTCATTACTGTCCCCGCCTATTTCAACGATTCTCAGCGCCAGGCCACCAAGGACGCAGGCAAGATTGCCGGCCTTGAAGTGCTGCGCATCATCAACGAGCCGACGGCAGCTGCGCTTGCCTATGGTCTCGACAAGAAGAATTCCGGCACCATCGCGGTCTATGACCTTGGCGGCGGTACCTTCGACGTGTCGATTCTCGAAATCGGCGATGGCGTCTTCGAAGTGAAGTCGACCAATGGCGACACCTTCCTCGGTGGCGAAGACTTTGACATGCGTCTCGTCGACTATCTTGCCGACGAGTTCAAGAAAGAGCAGGGCATCGACCTGCGCAACGACAAGCTCGCTCTGCAGCGCCTCAAGGAAGCTGCCGAAAAGGCCAAGATCGAACTTTCGTCCTCGACCCAGACCGAAATCAACCTGCCCTTCATCACGGCAGATGCTTCTGGTCCGAAGCACCTCACCCTCAAACTGAGCCGTTCGAAGCTCGAATCGCTGGTCGACGACCTGATCCAGCGCACCATCGAGCCGTGCAAGCAGGCCATGAAGGATGCCGGCATTTCCGCAAGCCAGATCGACGAAGTCGTTCTCGTTGGCGGCATGAGCCGCATGCCCAAGGTCCAGGAGGCCGTAAAACAGCTTTTCGGCAAGGAACCGCACAAGGGTGTCAATCCGGACGAAGTCGTGGCGCTCGGCGCTGCCATCCAGGGCGGCGTGCTGCAGGGCGACGTCAAGGACGTGCTGCTGCTCGACGTGACCCCGCTGAGCCTCGGCATCGAAACGCTGGGTGGCGTGTTCACGCGCCTCATCGACCGCAACACCACGATCCCGACCAAGAAGAGCCAGACCTTCTCGACCGCTGAAGACAATCAGTCTGCCGTGACCATCCGGGTCTTCCAGGGCGAACGCGAAATGGCGGCAGACAATAAGCTGCTCGGCAATTTCGACCTCGCCGGCATTCCGCCCGCACCGCGTGGCGTGCCGCAGATCGAAGTGACTTTTGATATCGACGCCAACGGCCTCGTGAACGTGTCCGCCAAGGACAAGGGCACCGGCAAGGAACAGCAGATCCGCATCCAGGCTTCTGGTGGTCTCAGCGACGCCGACATCGAGAAGATGGTGAAGGACGCCGAAGCCAATGCCGAAGCCGACAAGCGCAAGCGCGAAGCGGTGGAAGCCAAGAACCAGGCCGAATCGCTCGTCCACTCGACCGAAAAGTCGCTGAAGGACTATGGCGACAAGGTTTCGGCCGAGGACAAGAGCGCGATCGAAAGCGCGATCAACGACCTCAAGGCCGTGCTCGATGGCGACGATGCCGAAGTGATCAAGGAAAAGACTTCGGCTCTCGCCGAAGCCTCGATGAAGCTCGGCGAAGCCATGTACAAGGCCAGCCAGGCGGAAGCCGAAGCCAAGGCCAATGGCACCCGCGATGAGGACGACGAAGACGATGTCGTCGACGCCGACTTCGAAGAGGTCAAGGACGACGACAAGAAGTAAGCTTTTGTCATTTTTGAAGAAGGGCTCGGTGGCGACACCGGGCCCTTCTTGTTTGTGGAAGCATCCCCCTCATCCGGCGCTACGCGCCACCTTCTCCCCGATGGGGAGAAGGATGGGCCGGTGCCTTTGGGGGGCTCGGTGCCTTTATTCCTCTCCCCATCGGGGAGAGGGTGGATCGCGCGCAGCGCGAGACGGGTGAGGGGGTGTTCCACGTGAATCACGCTTACTGCGTCAGCAAAGTTGCCCCTTTTGCGCACTCTTGCTAAAGCACTTGCAACACGGCCCTACATCTTGCCGACCCCAGGCCCCTTGCGGGTTGTGGGGTCGATTGCCATCTAGGGACGAATGACTGGGCTTGCCTAAGCGGGGCGCGGGAAAAGCGCGACCGGCTGTTTCGGAGAAGATTTTTGGCCAAACGCGATTTTTATGAAGTGCTCGGCTGCCAGAAGGGCGCAGACGAGGCGACGCTCAAAAGCGCCTATCGCAAACTCGCCATGCAGTTCCATCCGGACCGCAATCCCGGCAATGCCGAGGCCGAGAACAAATTTAAAGAAATCAACGAAGCCTACGATACGCTCAAGGACGGCCAGAAGCGCGCCGCCTATGATCGGTTTGGCCATGCTGCCTTCGAGCAGGGCGGCGGGCGTCCCGGCGGCGGTTTCGGGCCCGAATTCACCTCGTCCATGTCCGATATCTTTGAGGACATCTTTGGGGACTTCATGGGCGGCGGCGGCCGTCGCGGCGGCGGCGGTGGTGCCTCAAAACTGCGCGGCTCGGACCTGCGCTATAATCTTGAAATCTCGCTCGAAGAGAGTTTTGAGGGCCGCACGGTCGAGATCGACGTGCCGACGCTGGTTGGCTGCGACACCTGCGAAGGGTCGGGCGCCAAGCCGGGGACCGGCACGCATACCTGCCGTCAATGCAATGGCCATGGCAAGGTGCGTGCGGCGCAGGGCTTTTTCACCATTGAACGCACCTGCCCGGTTTGCCAGGGCCGCGGCCAGATGATGGACCAGCCCTGCACCGATTGCGGTGGCCAGGGCCGTCGGCAGGAGAACCGCAAGCTTTCGGTCGATATTCCGAAGGGGATCGAGGACGGGACGCGCATTCGGCTTGCCAATGAGGGCGAGGCCGGGGTGCGGGGCGGCCCGCCAGGCGATCTCTATATTTTCATCTCGATCAAGCCGCATGACCTGTTCCAGCGCGATGGCGCGGACCTTTATGCCCGCGTGCCGATTTCGATGACCACGGCAGCCTTGGGCGGCGAATTCGAAGTGCCGACGCTCGATAGTGCCCGGGCCAAGGTGAAGGTGCCGACAGGAACCCAGCCGGGGCAGCGCGTGCGGCTCAAGGGCAAGGGCATGCCGGTGTTGCGGTCAAAAGATATCGGCGATCTCTATGTGCAGCTCGATATCGAGACGCCGCAGAATCTGTCCAAGCGTCAGCGGGAATTGTTGGAAGAGTTTGCCGAGCTTGAGACGAAGGATACGAGCCCGCAATCGGGCGGGTTCTTCGACAAGCTGAAAAAAATGTTCGAAGCCTAAAATGAAATCCCCGCGCGAGCGGGGATTTTTGTTTCTGGGGTCCGGGGCGAGATTCCCGCTTACGCGGGAATGACGTCGCGCTTGACCGTGGCTGGGCCACACGCGTCCAAGCGCTGGGCCGTCACCCCTCATCCGGCGCTGCGCGCCACCTTCTCCCCGATGGGGAGAAGAATAGGCGGTGGCTTCCTCTTATTCCTCTCCCCATCGGGGAGAGGTGGCTCGGGCGCAGCCCGAGTCGGTGAGGGGGGCGACAGTCGATTTCCTCACTCAGTCGGCATGCCGGACATGTCCATCCAGACATATTCCCAGACGTGGCCATCGATATCGGCGACGGCGCGGGAGTACATAAAACCCATGTCCTGGGCATCGCGCACTTCCGTGCCGCCGGCTTTCAAGCCGGCTTCGGCGATGGCATCCACCGCTTCGCGGCTGTCGCGCGAGAGGGCGTAGAGCGCCTGGGTTTCCTTCTTGGCGTCTGCAATCGGCAGGCGCGCGAATTGCTTGAATTTTTCGTGGGTGAGGACCATCACGAAAATCGTCTCCGAAATGACGATGCAAGCGGCGGTTTCATCGGTGAAATCGGGATTGTGATCAAAACCCAGCGCCTTGTAATAGGCCATGGAGGCGGCGAGATCGGCGATGGGAAGGTTGACGAAAATCATCGAGGGCATGGTTCTCTCCAATAGTTAGGCGTTTTCTTAAGTCATTTTGGATTGCCTTGGCCAAGTCAATCCTCTTGCCTTCGACGAGTGAGCCAAGCCATTTTCGACAGCCAGCAGAATTTTCGGAGTCAACATGAAGACAGCGCTCACCCTTTCCGGTTCTATCCGCAAGGGCTCATACAATCGTGTCCTGCAGCAGCATATGGGCCGAGCCCTGACGAAGGCGGGGGTTGAGGTCACCGAACTCGACTTGATGGATTTTCCCATGCCGATCTTCAACGAGGATCTCGAGGCCGATTCCGTGCCGGAGGCGGCGGTGAAGCTGGCCGAAATGTGGCGCAGCCACGACATCGTCTTCATCGCGACGCCGGAATATAATGGGGGGGTATCGCCGCTGATCGTCAACACCATCACCTGGATCAGCCGGCAAAGGCCGAGCCCGTTCCGGCATGCCGTGTTTGGGATTGGTGGGGTCAGTTCGGGGAAATATGGGACCATCTGGAGTCTCAGCCATCTCAGGGACTCGCTCTCGAAAGTTGGAGCACTGGTGGTGCCGACGCTCTTAGGCATCGGGCCGGCGGAAGAGGCGCTCGATGAGGCAGGTAATCCGGTGGAACCGGTGATCATCCGCAAGGTTGAACAGATGGTGCACGAGTTGACGCATTTTTCGCGGGGCTAAGCGATGAAGGCTCTCTATCTGACCCATCCGCAGGTGCGCATGGATGCCAATGTGCCGGTGCCGCTCTGGGGACTTTCCGAAGAGGGGCGGGAGAGAGCCGAAGCTTTTGCAGCCCGACGGATCGTTCCGGCGGGCACTTTTGTGTTTTCGAGCCGGGAGACCAAGGCGCTGGAACTGGCCGAGATTGTTGCCGCGCAGGCGGGGACGCCGGTATTGGCCGATCACCTGATGGGCGAGAACGATCGCAGCGCTACGGGATTCTTGCCCCCGGCCTTGTTCGAGGAAACGGCGGATCGGTTCTTTGCCGAGCCAGAGGTGAGCGTCGATGGCTGGGAAAAGGCAGGGGATGCGCAGCGCCGGATCGTGGAAACGGTGCTTGCTGCCCTAAGAAGCGTGCCTCCCGATACTTCGGTGATTTTCTGCGGGCACGGGGCAGTCGGGACGCTGCTGAAGTGTCACCTTGGCGGACGGAAAATTGCGCGCAGCGAGGATCAGAGCCGGCATGGCCACCGGGGCGGCGGCAATGCCTTTGTGTTCGATGTGAACGGTACGGCGCTGCACACCGAATGGATGGCGATGGAAGACCTGCCGGACGAGTGGTGGCGCTAGGCCTTCTTTTCACCCAGCGCAAAAAGATCGAGGGCGTCGGTCAGGGCTTCGGTGAGGCGATCGAGGCGGGCCGGATCGGTTTCGAGCTGGCGCAGGCGATTGGGGCCAGCGAGGGGAACGGCGCTTACGAGGTCGAGCCCCTTTTGGGTGATGGCGACGAGGCGGGCGCGGCGATCGCGCGGGTCGGTGCGGACCACGCAGAGATCGAAGCGGCGGAGTTCGTCGATGGACTGGCCCAATGTGGCCGCGTGCATGTCGAGGCCCTTTCGCAGCGCGGCTAGGGCCATGTGCGGGCGTTCGGCCAGCGTGTGAAGCACGGCGAGTTGCAGGCCGGTAATGCCGTGGCGCTGTTTCAGTTCGAGATGGAAGGCGGCGATGGCGGAATCGAGCCGCATCCAGGCGACCAGGGTGGAAAGGGCCTGCTGCTGCATTTTGCTTTCAGAATAGAGATGAATCGGCCGTCTTATGACGGCATAGGATTTTTCCCGCAAGGTGTTATGGCGGCATAGGGTCGGCGATTTCGTCTTGCCGTGGCGTCGGCGATGTGCGACCCCAACCCAAATCAGCGACAGGAAGGGATTTTGCCATGGCCGGCCATTTGATCGTGGGGCTCGACGTTTCGACGCGCGCCCGTGCCGAGGAGATCGTCACTGCGCTGGGTGATACGGTCGACTACTACAAGATCGGCTATCAGTGCTTTTATGGCGCTGACGGCTTTGCACTCGGCAGGGATCTGATCGCAGCGGGCAAGAAGGTGTTTTTTGACCTGAAACTGCTCGACATCGACAACACGGTCGAAAAGGGCGTCGCGGCGATTGCGGCGACCGGCGCGGCAATGCTGACGGTGCATGCCTATCCCAAATGCATGAAGGCGGCGGCCAAGGCGGCGGCAGGGTCTGACCTCTGCGTGCTGGGGGTGACGGTGCTCACTTCCATGGACGATGCCGATGTGAAGGAAGCCGGCTATGAGCGTGATGCGGCGGGGCTGGTGGCCCTGCGTGCGCAGCAGGCCAAGGAAGCCGGAATCGGCGGCATTGTTGCTTCCTCGCATGAGGCGGAAATGGTGCGGACCATTCTGGGGCCGAAGATGGCGATTGTGACGCCGGGCATTCGGCCAGCGGGTGCAGCCTTGGGCGACCAGAAGCGGGTGATGACGCCGGCCGAAGCGCTGGCCGTGGGCGCCAGCCATCTGGTGGTGGCGCGGCCCATCGTCGAGGCGGCGGACCCGGCAGCGGCGGCGCGGGCGATCCTGGCCGAGATGGCTGGGTCAGGGACGCGGTTGGCCTGATGCGTTACTCGGCCTGTATCGAAATGCTGTTCGTGCCGGAGACGCCTGATCCGGTAGAGCGGGTTCGTCTCGCCAAGGCGGCGGGTTTTGAGGCGGTGGAATTCTGGCTGTGGTCGAACAAGGACCTCGATGCCATGGAGCGCGTGCTAGGTGAGACTGGCGTCAAGCTGGCCGGGATCGTGGCGGAGCCTTTTGCCGAGCTGACGCGCGAGGGGGACCATGATCGGTTTCTCGCGGGCCTCGAGAAGAGCCGGGATGTGGCGCTGCGGCTTGGGGCGGGTGTACTTATTTGCCAGTCGGGACCGCTGCTGCCGGGGATCGAGCGGGCGAAGCAGCACGAGGGGCTGACGATTGCCATGCAGCGTTCGGCCGAGGTGTTGCGAGGGTCGGGAGTTCGCCTGGGGCTCGAGCCGCTCAATGATCGGGTGGATCATCCGGGCTATTATCTCACCAGCACGGTTGAGGCGCTCGATATCATGGATGCGGTCAATCGGCCGGAGATCGGTATCACCTATGATCTCTATCATTCCATGGTGATGGGTGAGGTGCCCGAAGAGGTGATTGGCGAGCGCGCAAGGCACATTGTGCATGTGCATGTGGCGGACCATCCTGGGCGCAATCAGCCCGGAAGTGGTGGGCTGGATTTGAAGCGGCCGCTCAAGTGGCTGCAGGGGCAGGGCTATGATGGCTTTGTCGGGCTGGAGTTCCGGCCGACGGCGGGGACGGATGCGGCGCTGATGCAGATGCGGGCGAGTTTGGGCTAGGCCCCGTTCTTCCCCTCGCCCCTTGTGGGAGAGGGACAGAACAATCCGCGTTCAGCGGGTTGTTTAGGGTGAGGGGTTTCTCTCATCCGCAGAGGAGTTCGCTCAGGCTACGCAAGAATACCCCTCATCCGCCCTTCGGGCACCTTCTCCCACAAGGGGAGAAGGGAGGTTCTGTGGATGGGGTGGCGCTGGGACCTAGCCCGCCAGACCATGCTGCCGCGACAGATCTTGCAGGTCGAGCTGTGGCCGGGCGCCGATGTGGGAGATGACTTCGGAGGCGGCGAGGCACCCGGTCTTGAGGGCGGATTCGAGGTTTTGGCCGCGGGCCATGCCGAGGAGGAAGCCGGAGGCAAAGAGGTCGCCGGCGCCGGTGGCATCAACCACCTTGTCGATCGGGAAGGCCGGAACAGAGACGACTTCGCCATTGTAGACCGCCATAGCACCCTCGGCGCCCATGGTGATGGCGGCCAGTTCGGCATCTTGCGCAATGGCGCGGACGGCGGTGCCGAGATCGTCGGTTTCGTAGAGCGATTTCAGCTCGTGGACATTGGCGAAGACGTAGTCGATCGTCTTGGAGCGAATGAGGTCCAAAAATTCGGCGCGGTAGCGGTCGACGCAGAACGGGTCCGATAGCGTGAAGGCCGCGGCGCGCTCATGCTTATGGGCATAGTGGGCGGCGAGCACGAAGGCCTTTTTGGCTTCGACCGGGTCCCACAGAAAACCTTCCATATAGGTGATGGCGGCGCCGCCGATTTCGTCGGGGCGGATATCGGCTTCGGTGAGCTGGTGGCAGGCACCGAGATAGGTGTTCATGGTGCGCTCGGCTTCCGAGAGGAAGATCATCGAGCGGGCCGTCAGCGCGCCGTTCTTGAGGCGCGAGGTGTTGTAATAGACGCCGATGGCGTCGAGATCGTTTTCGAAGACATCGCCAAGCGGATCGTCGGCGACCTTGCCCACGAAAGCGGCGCGGCCGCCGAGCGAGGCGACGCCGGCGGCGGTATTGGCGGCGGAGCCACCGGAAATCTGCTGCCGGGTGAGCGGCATTTTTGAATAGAGGTCTTCAGCCCGATCGGTATCGATCAGGTGCATGATCCCTTCCTTCATGCCTTCGCGCTCGATGAAGCCGGGCTCGACGGGAGCAATGATGTCGACAATGGCATTACCGATCGTCAGCACGTCGAAGCGGGTCTGGGTCATGCGGGCAGTCCGGGATGAGGAAAATCGGGAGAGGGTTTAGCGCAGGCGGGAGGCGGGGGCAATGTTTTGGGTTTTTGGGTCCGAAATCACCCCCTCCCGGCCTCCCCATCAAGGGGGAGGTGAAGGGACAGCGGTTTTGATGAGAACGTGCCAAACACTCGATGCGGCACCTCCCCCTTGATGGGGGAGGATGGGAGGGGGTGGGGCCAAGGTCGCCGAACCCGCTAAAGACTCCCGATAATTTCGGCGATCAGCGCCTCGGTGTCTTCGCCTGCGCGCAGGGCGATCTGGCCGTCGAGGAGCAGGATGGAAAGGCCGTGGACCTTGGCCCAGGCGGCGAGGGCTTTAATGCGGCCCGTTTTCATGTCGCCGCCGACGACGTGGCGCAGGGTATCGAAGGCGGCGTCGGCGGCCATGCGCAGGCCGGGGCGGCCGTCTTTCTTCAGCTGGGGTGAGAACATCAGGCGGAAGAGATTGGCATTGCTCAGCGCGAAGAGCACGTAGGTCTTGCCCATGGCGGCCATGGGGTCGGCCGGATTGCTCGATGCTACCGCTTCCATGGCGGCGGAAAAGCGCTGGAATCCGGTGACGGCGAGCGCTTCAAGGAGGGCAGCGCGGGAATCGAAGTGGCGATAGGGCGCAGCGGCGGAGACGCCGACGGCGCGGGCGAGGTCACGCAGGCCGAGGCCGGCTTCGCCTTCCTTTTCCAAAATGATCAGCGCGGCTTCGAGCAAGGCCTGGCGCAGATTGCCGTGATGATAAGGCGAATTGAGGGATGTTGACATTGTTTACATGAGGGGATTAAATGTGAGCACCGTTAACACCCTGACGAGGCCAGCGCAATGGACTGGAATTTGATATTGGCTTGCGCCCACCATCTGGCGGTTTTTTCGCTAGTGGGGATTTTTGCGGCAGAGTTTGCGCTGATCAGGCCGGGGCTGGGTGGGGCACGGCTCGGGCAATTGGCGCGGATCGATGCGGCCTATGGCGCGATGGCAACCGTGGTGATCGCCGTCGGCGTCCTGCGCGTTTGGTTCGGGGGCGTCGATCCCTGGTATTATCTCGGCAATCACGCTTTTTGGGGGAAGATGGCACTGTTCCTGGTGATGGGGCTGCTCTCCATCCAGCCGACCCTGGCGATCAGGCGCTGGGCGAAGGCCGGCGAGGGGGTGGCTGATTTTGTTGTACCAGCAGGGGAGATCGGGACGAGCAGAAGGTTCGTGCATCTGCAGGCGGGGGTGCTGTTGCTGATCCCGATTTTTGCAGCGGCTATGGCGCGGGGGTATGGGAGCTAGGGCCTGTGGCTCTCGTCACCCCCTCCCAGCCTCCCCCATCTAGGGGGAGGTGCCAGATCGAGTTTGGGGCACGATCCCGCCAAAAACTACCGTCCCTTCACCTCCCCCTAGATGGGGGAGGACGGGAGGGGGTGGGGCAGCAGGTGCGATGATCGAACGCTTATGCGGCCCTTGGCAGCGGCGATTTTGGTTCAAAAAGACACCACTCGCTGATCGGGCAGCGCCAGCATTCGGGTTTTCGGGCCTTGCAGATGTAGCGACCGTGAAGGATCAGCCAATGGTGGGCATGGAGCATGAAACGCTCGGGGATCTGCTTTTGCAGCGCCAGTTCCACCGCCAGCGGCGTCTTGCCGGGGGCGAGGCCGGTGCGGTTGCCGACGCGAAAAAGGTGGGTGTCCACCGCAATGGTCGGCTGCTTGAACCAGATGTTGAGCACCACATTGGCCGTCTTGCGGCCGACGCCAGGCAGGGCTTCGAGGGCTTCGCGATTGTCGGGGACTTCGCCGCCGTGCTGGTCGAGGAGAATCTGGCTCAGGGCAAAGACGTTCTTGGCCTTGCCGCGATAAAGCCCAATAGTTTTGACGAGTTCGGTGATCTGCTCGACGCCCAAGGCCACCATGGCTTCGGGCGAGGGAGCGAGTTCGAAGAGACGTTTCGTTGCCTTGTTGACGCCGGCGTCGGTGGCTTGGGCGGAGAGGACGACGGCCACTAGCAGAGTATAGGCGTTGATATAATCGAGTTCGCCCTTGGGCTCGGGCTCGATCTCATGGAACCGCTCGAAAATCGCCTCGGCCTGGGCACGGTTTAGTTTTTTCACTTTTTTAGGACTTGGCATTCTCTCGCCCCCGAATCTCTGCCAATATTTCAGGGCGAGTCCATCATGCCAATGCAAACCAGCACAACGACTAGTCCCCTGTTTTCGGCCACACTGCGGCCGGACAGATCGCTGCGCGCTGCCGGTGGCTGGATTGGTCTTGCCGTTGCCGGCCTTTTGGGCCTGCCCTTCTTCCTGGTTGCCGTGCCGGAATTTTTGCTGCCGGGCGTGCTTGGTTTTGCCATTGCCGCGGCCGGCCTCGTCGCCTTTTCGCTGCGGCAGGCGCGGCGCTCGCGGTTGACCGAACAGATTACGGTCTGGCCCGGCCAGATCGAGGTGGTCACTGCGGGTCGGGGCGGGGACAGGCAGATGCGCCGGTTCGACCCCAAGAAAGTGCGGCTGGTGCTTGATCGGGACGAGAACGAGCGCACGACCGCCATGTATCTCAGCCATGGCAATGAACGCATCGAGATCGGCGCTTTTCTCGCGATCAACGACAAGTCGAGTTTTGCCCGCGCCTTTGGGCAGGCCATGCGCAAGGCGCGCCAAGGCTAGACGCGTCAAAACCGGGTCGCGAACCGCTATCTTCCCGGACTAAAAGGGGCAAAAGCTCAATTGAAAGATACGGCCATGAACCAGCTTGCCCATATCGCCCCGGCCAGCGACTACGACACCATTCGCGCGGCTATTCGTTATCTCAGCGAGAATGGCCCTGATGCGACCGATCTCGGCAAATTTTCGCGGGCCCTCGGGCTGACCGAGCGGCAGTTGACCGATCTCTTTCGGCGCTGGTGCGGGCTCAGTCCAAAAAGTTTTGCGCAGGCGGTGGCGCTCGACCACGCCAAGTCGCTGCTACGCGACAAGGCGAGTGTCTTGGACACGACCTATGAAGTGGGGCTGTCTTCCACATCGCGGCTGCATGATCTCTTCGTGACTTATGAAGCCATGCCGCCGGGGGTGTTCCGCGCCGGGGGTGAGGGGATCGACATGTTCTGGGGCGTGGCGCCATCGCCCTTCGGGCTCGCCGTGGTGACGGCCACGGAATACGGCATGTCGGGCCTGGGCTTTGCCGACCAGGATATGACGGTGGAAGAGGCGTTTGCCGATTTGGCCAATCGCTGGCCGAAGGCGCGGTTTACGCGGGACGACGCGCGGATTGCGCCCATGGTGGCGCAGGTGTTCGAGCCGGGGCGTTGGTCGCCGGATCGGCCGGTGCGGGTGGTGCTTATCGGGACGGATTTTGAGGTGAAGGTCTGGGAGACGCTTCTCAAGATTCCGTGCGGGCAGGCGGTCACCTATTCGAGCGTCGCCAATCATATCGGGCGGCCGACGGCGTCGCGGGCGGTGGGCGCGGCGGTGGGCAAAAATCCAATCAGCTTTGTGGTGCCGTGCCACCGGGTGGTGGGAACGTCGGGCGCGCTGACTGGCTATCACTGGGGCGTGCCGCGCAAGCGGGCTATTCTCGGCTGGGAGGCCGGGGTGGTTTCGGCGGCGCATTAAGCGCCGTTCGAACTTTGCGTTTCACGTGAATCCTCTCCGCCACAACGTCATTCCCGCGAAAGCGGGAATCTATTTTTCGGCGCGAGAAACAGAGATCCCCGCTTTCGCGGGGATGACGTTGTGCGTGTGGTGAGGCGGGACGAAAGCTTAGAGCTTCAGACGCTCGACCAGCTTGCCGTCAGGACCGATCTTGTAGACCGTCGGTTCACCCGTGGCGATTTCACGGGCCAGGATTTCGTCTGGCGTAAGACCTTCGATGGCCATGACGAGGGCGCGGAGGGAGTTGCCGTGGGCGGCGATGAGAACCGTCTTGCCGGCCTTCAGCTGCGGCAGGATTTCGGCGTCGTAATAGGGCAGGGTGCGCGCTGCGGTGTCCTTGAGGCTTTCGCCGCCCGGAGGGGGAACGTCGAACGACCGGCGCCAGATCAGCACTTGCTCTTCGCCCCACTTGGCGCGAGCGTCGTCTTTGTTGAGGCCCGAGAGATCGCCGTAGTCGCGTTCGTTGAGCGCGACATTGCGGGTGATCGTCACGTTGAGGATGCCCATCTCTTCGAGGATGAGATCGAGCGTGTGCTGGGCGCGGCGTAGGGCCGAGGTGTAAAAGAGGTCGGGCGCGAATTTTTGTGCCTTGAGCGCCTTGCCCGTGGCGCGGGCTTCGCCTTCACCCTGCTCGGTGAGGTTGGGATTGCGCCAACCGGTGAAGAGGTTTTTCAGGTTCCATTCGCTCTGGCCGTGGCGGACCAGGATCAGTGTGCCGGACATTCTTTTGTTCCCTAGTCGTTGAGGCCGAGGACGTCGGCCATGGTGTAGAGCCCTGCAGGCTGGTGGGTGGCCCAGAGGGCGGCGCGGACGGCGCCGTTGGCGAAAATGGTGCGGTCCTGGGCGCGGTGATTAAGCTCGATACGCTCGGAGGGACCGGCGAGGATAACCATGTGGTCACCGATGACATTGCCGCCGCGCAAGGTGGCAAAGCCGATGGAGCCGAATTCGCGAGGGCCGGTGTGACCATCACGGACGCGGACGGAATGGTCCCGAAGAGAAATGTTGCGGCCCTTGGCGGCGGCTTCCCCCAAGAGAAGCGCCGTGCCCGAGGGCGCGTCGACCTTGAGGTTGTGGTGCATCTCAAGCACTTCGACATCATAGTCGGGGAGGGCCTGAGCGGCCTTTTCGACGAGGACGGCGAGGGTGACGACGCCGGGGGAAAAATTGCCCGACTTGACGATGCGCGCCCCGGCCGCGCCGGCTGCGCCAATGGCGGCGTCGTCGGTTTCCGAACAGCCGGTCGTGCCGATGACATGGACGAGGCCCTTGGTCGCGGCGAGTTTTGCGAGGGCGACGCTGGCGGCGGGTGCGGTAAAATCGATGATGACATCGGCCTGGTCGAGCAGGGCTGAAACGTCGTCGGTGACGGTGACGCCGAGTGCGTCCACGCCCGCAAGCGTGCCGGCGTCCTTGCCGATCGAGGAGGCGCCGGGTCGATCCACCGCGCCGACGAGTTTGAGACCATGGCTTGCCGCTACTGCCCTGATATTGGCTGATCCCATGCGGCCGCCGGCTCCGGCGACAATGGTTCTGAGCTCGGTCATGCCTCGTCTCCAAATATAGTCGTCAACGCCTATATCAGTGCCATGGCCGGCCGCCAACTCCATGCGGCGATTGGATGAATGCTTCGCAATCGACACAATCGGCGGGAGACTCTAGGCTGGCACAAAGCGAACACATGGACCCGCAATGACCATCACCAATGCGCTGGCCAGCATTGCCGTCGACAGTCTCCCCGAATCCCTCGTCTGGTATGAGTATCTGTTCGGCCGGAAAGCCGATGCGCGGCCCATGGCCGACGTTGCCGAATGGAAGCTGCCGGGGGGCGGCTGGGTGCATGTGGCGACCGATGCGGATCGCGCGGGGGCGAGTGTTCTTACTCTTATTGTCGACGATATCGCTGATGAGCTGGGGCGGCTCGAAATGTTTGGGATCAAGCCAGTGGCTAAGGCGATCGGACATTTCTTCAGCACCGCAAAGCTGCGCGATCCCGATGGCAATCTTATTGTGCTGAGCCAACCGCAGCAGGGGACGTATTAGGCTTTCAATCCACCGCGTCATTCCCGCGAAAGCGGGAATCTTCTTGGGCTGGAAACAGAGATCCCCGCTTTCGCGGGGATGACATCGTGGGTGAGGGGGGGCCGACGGGCCTCAGACCCTTCTCAAACTGACATTCTCGATCAGATGATCTTTTCCCTTTTTGAGGATCAGGTCGGCGCGGCCGCGGGTGGGCAGGACATTGTCGACGAGGTTGCGGAGGTTAATCGAGCGCCAGACCTGGCGGCCGAAGGAGCCGGCCTCTTCTTCGCTCATTTCGGCAAAGCGGCGGAAGAAGGAGGTGGGGTCCTTGAAGGCGGTTTCTCTGAGGCGGAAGAAGCGCTGCATGAACCAGGCTTCGAGGTCGTCATTGTCGGCGTCGATATAAACGGAAAAATCGAGGAAGTCGGAGGCGAAGAGGATCGGCTTTCCGGTTTTCGGCAATTCGCCGGCCTGCAGGATATTGAGGCCTTCGACAATGAGAATGTCGGGGCGATCGACGGTGATTTCGGTGCCGGCAACGACGTCATAGACGAGGTGGGAATAGACCGGCGCCTTTACGTCGGCCTTGCCCGATTTGATATCGGCCAGGAAATTGACGAAGCGGGCGCGGTCGTAGCTTTCCGGAAAGCCCTTGCGCTCCATCAGGCCTTTTTCGGCGAGGATGGCATTTGGGTAAAGGAACCCGTCGGTGGTGACGAGATCGACGCGGGGGCTGTTTGGCCAGCGCGAGAGGAGCGCTTGCAGGATACGGGCCGTGGTCGATTTGCCCACGGCGACCGAACCGGCGACGCCGATGATGAAGGGCACTTTCAGGCCATGCGGGGTCTGCAAAAAGCGCGACTGGACGTTGTGGAGGCCCTGGATGGCTTCAACGTAATACGAGAGAAGTCGCGAAATAGGCAGGTAGACCTCTTCGGCTTCTTCCAAGGAGATCGGGTCAGTGAGGCCGCGCAGGCGATCGAGATCGCCCTGGTCGAGCGTCATGGGCTGGCCGTCGCGCAGCTTGCTCCATTCGGCCTTGGTGAAATGGTGGTAGGGGTCGAGCGCGGGGGAACGAGGCGCCATTACTGCTTTTCCGATCGGGAGGCTTTTTCGGCAAGGCCGGATTGGGCCGTGCGCGCGTCGAGCTCGGCCATGACTTCGCCGAGCGGAATGTCGGCTGCCTTGAGCACCACGAGGAGATGGTAGAGGAGGTCGGCCGACTCTTTCACCAGCTCTGCCCTGTCGCCGGTGACGGCGGCAATGACGGCTTCGGTAGCTTCTTCGCCGACCTTTTGGGCGGCCTTGTTCATGCCGCGGGCGATGAGTTTTGCGGTGTAGCTTTCCTCAGGTGAGGCAGCAGCGCGGATGGCGATGCGGGCTTCGAGTTCTTCAAGGGTCATTTTTTGGTCCTTTCCCCTCCCACCGCGTCATTCCCGCGAAAGCGGGAATCTCGTTTGGCCGAAGAAGGATTCCCGCTTTCGCGGGAATGACGTTGTGGGCGCACGGTCGTTCCGATGTCACCTAAGCCGCCGCATCCATTCGCATGGCAATGCCGTGCTCGAGCATATAGCGCTTGGCTTCGGGAATCGTAAAAGTGCCGAAGTGGAAGATGGAGGCGGCGAGGACAGCGCTGGCGTGACCCTCGGTGACGCCGTCGACGAGGTCCTGCAGCTTGCCGACGCCGCCCGAGGCGATGACCGGGACTTCCACCGAATCGGCGATGGCGCGGGTCAGCTTCAGGTCAAAGCCGGACTTGGTGCCATCGCGATCCATGGAGGTGACCAGCAATTCGCCTGCGCCACGTTCGACCATTTTGGCAGCAAATTCGACCGCATCGATGCCGGTGGGGCGGCGGCCGCCGTGCGTAAAAATTTCCCATTCGGAGCGATTGTCGCCGCCGACCTTTGCATCGAGCCGCTGCTTGGCATCGACCGAAACGACAATGCACTGATTGCCGAACTTGTCGGCGGCGCGGGCGATGAAATCGGGATCGTTCACGGCGGCGGAATTGATCGCGACCTTGTCGGCACCGGCGAGGAGGAGCTTGCGGATGTCTTCCACCGTGCGGACGCCGCCGCCGACAGTGACTGGCATGAAGCAGTGTTCGGCCGTGCGGGCGACGACGTCGAAAATCGTGTCGCGGCCTTCGTGGCTGGCGGTGATGTCGAGGAAAGTCAGTTCGTCGGCACCGGCTGCGTCATAGGCTATGGCCGCCTGGACCGGATCGCCGGCATCGATGAGATCGACGAAGTTGACGCCCTTGACGACGCGGCCACCGGCAACGTCCAAACACGGGATAATACGAGTCTTCAGGGTCATGAGCGTTTGCCCTTCTGCATCTGCACCCAGCCGATGCGGTGAATAATGAGCGTGGCGAGCCAGACGAAGAAGGCAGCGCCGCCAAGCGGCAAGGTGGCTATGGCAAACCAGCCGAGCACGAAGAGAGTATAGATGGTGGGGCCCAGATCATTGCCGCCGACCACGCAGGTATTGATGCTGCCCTCGTTGAGGGCGCAGCCATTGCTTTCGGCGATGAAGCTGGCGGTCAGCACCGAGAGCACCGGCGCGAAAGCGAAGAGCGCGATGACGGCGAGAAAGAGCCAATAGGCCCACCACGGAAACTTGGCAGGCCACTCCTCGCTCACGCCGCGGCCCTCAGTTTCGCCAATGCTTCACGTGAATCAATTCGGCCGTCGTAGAGCGCGCGGCCGGAGATGGCGCCTTCAAGAACCTGATATTCGGGGCGCGTCATGCGATCGATATCGTCCATGGAGGCGAGGCCGCCGGAGGCGATCACCGGGATCGAGGTCGAGCGGGCGAGCTCGAGGGTCGAGTCCCAATTGATGCCGGCCAAAATGCCGTCACGGTCGATGTCGGTATAGATGATGGCGGCGACGCCGGCGCCTTCAAAGCGCCTGGCCAGTTCCACGATGGACAGCTCGGAGGTTTCTGCCCAGCCTTCGACCGCGACCATGCCGCCCTTGGCATCGGTGCCGACGGCGACCTGGCCGGGCCATTTCTTGGCGGCCTCTTTCACCAGCTCGGGATTGCGAACGGCGACGGTGCCTAGGATGACGCGGGCAAGGCCCTTGTCGAGCCAGGCTTCGATGTGGTCGAGCGTGCGAATGCCACCGCCGAGTTGGACGGGGAATTTTACGGTTTTGAGGATATTTTCGACGGCAGCGCCGTTGACGCTCTCGCCGGCAAAGGCGCCATTGAGGTCGACGACGTGCAGATATTCAAAGCCCTGGTCTTCGAAGCTCTTTGCCTGTGCGGCGGGATCGTCGTTGAAGACGGTGGCCTGGTTCATGTCGCCGAGTTTCAGGCGCACGCACTGACCGTCCTTGAGGTCGATGGCTGGAAAAAGGATCACGGCGTCCACCCCAAGAAATTTTCGATCAGTTTGAGGCCGAGGGCCTGGCTCTTTTCCGGGTGGAACTGCGTCCCGAAAATATTGTCGCGACCGACGCAGGCGGTGACTGTGCCACCATAATCGGTGGTGGCGAGGAGGTGCGCCGGGTCTTCGGTGAGGAAGTGATAGGAGTGCACGAAATAGGCGTGCAGCCCATCGGGACCATCCGGGATGCCGGCGAGGAGGGCGTGGGGTTTTAGAACCGAGATGGTGTTCCAGCCCATGTGCGGAATTTTCAGGTTCGGATCGGTCGGCTTGATTTTTTCGACGGCGCCGGGGATCCAGCCGAGGCCCTCTGTGATGACCTTTTCGCGGCCTTCCCCAGCGAGCAGCTGCATGCCGACGCAGACGCCGAGGAAGGGCGTGGTGCCGCGGATGACGCGTTCTTCCAGAACTTCGGTCATGCCGGCGACGGCGTCGAGGCCAGCCTTGCAATCGGCGAAGGCGCCGACGCCGGGGAGCATGATGCGGTCGGCGCGGCGGACCACTTCGGGATCGGCGGTGACGATGATTTCGGGGCTGTTTACGAGCGAGGCGGCGACGCGCTCAAAAGCGTTGGCGGCGGAGCGGAGATTGCCCGCGCCATAGTCGATGATGGCAACTGTGCTCATGGACGAGATTCCATAACGGCGAGACGGGCGAGGTCGGCCTCGGCGGCGACGCAATGGCCAAGCAAGGCGTGGCCACGACGTTTCAGTGCACGACGCTCGGCGCCCGGTGCGGCAAAGCCGCAGGCGATAGCGAGGAGAATATAGAGCCAGAGACTCGCGTCCGGGCCCATATAGCGCGCGGCGGCGATGATGGCGCCGAGACCCAGGACAAAAAGGCCCAGGAGATCCCAATGTCGATGGAGGAGCGCATGGACGGGCGGCAGCAGGGCTGCGAACCAAGAGAAGCGCTCGGAGACGGCCACGGGCAGGGCGGTCGGGTCATCGACGGATCGATAAAGGGCAAAGAGGGTCACGGGGAACTCCCAGGACGGAATGAGGTCCACTTAGTGCAAAAAGCACGATGGGGGAAGGGCAAGGGGCGCCGCTCGCTCCGCATCACCCCCTCTCCCTTGGGGGAGAGGGATGGGGTGAGGGGGCCTTTGGCAATCGCCGGGTTTGGGAAGGCCCCCTCACCCGGCGCTACGCGCCGACCTCTCCCCCAAAGGGAGAGGTGAAGAGACTTACAGCGTGCCCTTGGTGCTGGGGACGCGGTCGGCCTGGCGGGGGTCGATTTCGAGTGCGTCGCGCAGAGCGCGGGCCACCGCCTTGAACATCGACTCGGCCAGGTGATGGTTGTTGTCGAAGTAGAAATTTTCGACATGCAGCGTGATGCCGGCATTGATGGCAAAAGCCTGGAAGAACTCGCGGAAGAGTTCGGTGTCGATGTCGCCGATCTTGTCGCGGTTGAACTCGGCCTTGAAGACGAGGAAGGGCCGACCCGACACGTCGAGCGCCGCGCGCGTAAGAGTGCCATCCATGGGCAGGTCGCAGGAGGCGTAGCGGCGGATGCCCTTCTTGTCGCCGATGGCTGCCTGGATGGCCTGGCCCAGGGCAATGCCGACATCTTCCACCGTGTGGTGAAAATCGATGTGCAGGTCGCCCTTGCAGGAAACATCCATGTCGATGAGCGAGTGGCGAGAGAGTTGGTCGAGCATGTGATCGAAGAAGCCGACGCCGGTCGCCATTTTATGCGCGCCGGTGCCGTCGAGATTGATCGAGACGGAGATCTCGGTCTCGTTGGTCTTGCGGGCGATGGTGGCGGTGCGCATGGCGTGTCTCCAAAACTGCGGCTCCACTAGCAGATATGCGCAAAGGCATAAAGATGGCGTTGCTGCCGGCTTGCGGTCCATGGGCGGCAGGCGCAGTCTGCCGCCGGGGTTGGAGGGACAATTATGCAAATTATCGAGCAGAACGAATGGGCCACGGCGCCGGGCCTTTGGAACGGCATTTGGGAAGGCGGCGCCCATGGCGCGCCGATCACGGTGATCTTTCACAGCAGCGAGGGTTTTGGGCACGGCCCGAAACTCCATACCCATCCCTATTCGGAAACCTTCATCATCGAAGTGGGCCGCGCGCTTTTCGTCATTGGCGAGGAGGAGTTCGAGGCCGAGGCGGGCCAGATCCTCATCTGCCCGGCGGGGGTGCCGCACAAATATACCAATCTCGGACCGGGCTTGCTCAAGGCGGTGAATATTCACGCCAATGGCACAAGCGTGATCGACTGGCTGGAATAGGCGGCATGGCCGGGCCGGGGCTGTGTTGCAATCCGGCTTGCCGCGCCTAAATAGGACTCAACAGTTCGGAGTACCTCCCCAAATGAGTGATAGTGCATTTCCCGGGTGGCACGGGACGACGATCGTTTCCGTGCGCAAGGACAACAAGGTCGTGGTCGCTGGCGATGGCCAGGTTTCCATGGGCCAGACGGTGATGAAGCATACGGCGAAGAAAGTGCGCCGCCTGGCCGGCGGCAAGGTGATCGGCGGCTTTGCCGGTTCGACCGCCGACGCCTTTACCCTCTTCGAGCGGCTCGAAGGCAAGTTGGAGCAGTATCCTGACCAGCTGATGCGCGCTGCCGTCGAATTGGCGAAGGATTGGCGGACCGACCGCTATCTGCGGAAATTGGAAGCCATGATGATCGTGGCCGACAAGACCGATACGCTGGTGCTTACCGGCACGGGCGACGTTCTTACGCCCGACCATGGCGTCATCGCCATTGGCTCGGGCGGCAATTATGCCCATTCGGCGGCTTTGGCCTTGCATCAGGCGACCGATCTCGATGCCGAGGATATCGCCCGCCGCGCCATGAAGATTGCAGAGGAAATCTGCGTCTATACCAATGGCAACGTAACCCTCGAAACCATCGAGCTCTAAGTGACCTTTTCCATCCGGCAACTCGGCGTGAAAGATGTGGCGGCCTATCGGGCCATTCGGCACGAGGCGCTCGCCAATCATCCGGAGGCCTTCGTGTCTTCGGCGGAGAATTTTGCGCTGCGGACCGATGCCGACATCAGGCAGATGCTGGAAACCCTCACGGTTTTTGGCGCCGAAATGCCGGATGGGTCCATTGGGGGCATCAATGCCTTCATGCGCAACGATGCCGCCAAGGAAAGGCATCGCGGCTGGATGATCCAGGTCTATGTGCAGCCAAAACATCGCGGCAGCGGCATGTCGAAGGCCCTTTGCGAGCACCTGATCGAACATGCTCGGGAAAAAGTTATCCAGATCCATCTCGGGGTCTGGGCCGAGAACGAGCCGGCGATCCGCCTCTACCAAAAGCTGGGCTTTGAGACCTATGGGACTGAGCCCCGCTACCTCTATGTGAACGGTCGATATATCGACGAACACCTGATGGTGCGCTTCCTGGACCGCGAACCGGTCCAACAGCAAGGCACCGATCGAAAGTGACAAAAATGAGTGAAACCAATTTTTCGCCGCGCGAAATCGTCTCGGAGCTGGACCGCAATATTGTCGGCCAGCATGACGCCAAGCGCGCCGTGGCCGTGGCGCTGCGCAATCGCTGGCGCCGGCAGCAGCTTTCCCCCGAGCTGCGCCGCGAAGTGACGCCCAAGAACATTTTGATGATCGGGCCGACCGGCGTCGGCAAGACCGAGATTTCGCGGCGGCTTGCCCGATTGGCACAGGCGCCGTTCGTGAAGGTGGAAGCAACGAAATTCACCGAAGTCGGCTATGTCGGCCGGGACGTCGAGCAGATTGTTCGCGACCTGGTCGAGGCCGGGATCACCGTGCTGCGCGACAAGCGCCGGCGCGATGTGCAGGCGCAGGCGCATCACAATGCCGAAGAGCGCGTGCTCGATGCATTGGTCGGCACTTCTGCGACGCCGTCGACGCGCGACTCGTTCCGCAACAAGCTCAGGAACAACGAACTCGACGACAAAGAGATAGAAATCGAGATGCAGCCGGCACCGAATACGGGCGGGTTTGAAATTCCCGGCATGCCCAATGGCGGCATCGGCATGATCAACCTTTCCGACATGTTCAAGTCGGCCATGGGCGGTCGCGGGGTGAAGCGCAAGGTCAAGGTGAAGGATGCCTATGAGCCGCTGATCGCCGAAGAGGCCGACAAGCTGCTCGATCAGGAACAGCTCAAGGCCGAGGCCATCGAACTCGTCGAAAACCACGGCATCGTCTTTATCGACGAAATCGACAAGGTCGCGGCCCGCGAGGGTGGCGTTTCCGGCGGTCCTTCGCGCGAAGGCGTGCAGCGGGACCTGCTGCCGCTGATCGAAGGCACGACGGTGTCGACGAAATATGGGCCGGTGAAGACGGACCATATTTTGTTTATTGCTTCGGGCGCGTTCCATGTGTCGAAGCCTTCGGACTTGCTGCCGGAATTGCAGGGTCGCCTGCCGATCCGGGTGGAGCTGAAGGCTCTTACCCGCGAAGACTTCATTCGCATCCTCAATGACACCGAGGCGAGCCTGGTTCGCCAGTATGTGGCGCTGATGGGCACCGAAGGGGTCACGCTGAGCTTCACGACTGATGCCATCGAGGCGATCGCCGATGCGGCGGTGAAGGTCAATGAGAGCGTAGAAAATATCGGCGCGCGGCGGTTGCAGACGGTGATGGAGCGGCTCGTGGAAGAGATTTCCTTCGATGCGCCCGACAAGGCCGGGCAGACGGTGGCCATCGATGCGGCCTTTGTCCGCGAGAAGGTGGGCGTGCTGGCCAAAGATACCGATCTCAGCAAGTTCGTGCTTTAGGGCAAAGTCACCGTTCACAAACACGACGTCATCCCCGCGAAAGCGGGGATCTCTTTTTGTGGGGGCTGAAACGAAGATTCCCGCTTTCGCAGGAATGACGTTGTGGGTGGGGACACCCTCTAATCCTCCTTCTCCCTTCGAGGGAGAAGGTGCCTGAAGGGTCACCGAATTCACTTTTGCGAATTCGGTTGGGATGAGGGGTTTGGGATATAACAACTCGCTCCTCGCGGAGGCCCGGTGGACGGGGCGTGCCGGTGCGCTAAGCCGCTCTACCGCTTCTTGCCCGCCCGCTTCACCAATTCATCGCGCAAAAATTTGAGGTCTTCGGGCTCAAGCCGCTCGATATTGTCGCGCAGGCGATTGGTGAATTCGGTGGCTTCGGGGGCAAGACCGCCGGTGTCGATGGTCACCTTGGGATCGGAAATTTCGGCCAGCCGTTGCAGCTCTTCGGCTTCGTCCCAGATGACGTTGAAATAGGCGATGATGCGGTGGAGCAAAAAGCTCGTCGGCGTGCCGCGGCGGCCGTGTTCGAGGGCTGAGAGATAGGCGCTCGACACGTTGAGCGCGGCGGCCATTTCCTTCAATGAAATGCCGCGCGCCTCGCGAAGAGCCCGAAATTTCGCGCCAAGCGGGGTCATGGACGCCTCAGGCGCACATACCATGCGCCCTCCCCACCATGGCCGCGGGCCGCAAGGCTCCATCCTGATATCAGGTGCGACAGGCCTGGCTCGGAGAGCCAGATGGGCAGCATGGTCCTGAGGATGCCGCGCTCGGTCATGGCCGAAATATAGTCGTTTTCGACCTGCTTGCCCTTCCCGGTGATGACCAGCAGGGTGCGGTCGCCCCTGGCGGCGCGGGCACCGATGAAACGGCGGAGGGTTTCACGCGCTTCCGTCTGTGTCATGCCATGAAGATCGATGGTGCCATCGATGTCGATGCGGCCGCGACGGACCTTTTTGTGGATCGCCGGATCGACGTTCTTTTCCACCACCTGCACCGGCTGGGTCGGCGCCTGATAGGGCGGCAGGAACGGTTGTTTGGGCTTGCCCATTTTCGGCGGCGCCTTGATGGCGGGGGCCGGCTCAGGCTCGGGAATAGGAAGGGTGCCATGGCCCAGCTTGAGCAGGCCCTTGCGGCGCAGGGGTTCGACCGTGGCGGACACGGTCGTCCACAGATGGAAATCGTGCGGCAGGCGCTTGGGGTCGCGCTTGGACATGAAGGGGCCTGCCGCAAAAATCTTTAGTCGAGCTGGCTCGTGGTGATGACCTTCCAATTGGGATCGCGCGACTTGGGATTGCGCGCAAAGGTCCATTCGTCAGCGATCGTCTGCACCTGGTCGGCATTGCCTTCGACGAGATTGCCATCCTTGTCGCGGATGGCGGAGACGACTTCGGCGTGGAAGTCGACCGTTACCAGCACGTTCTTCTTGTCGTATTCGGCCGAGACGATGGCGATCTTGGGCAGGCCCACAAAGGTAAAATCGTTCTTGTGGCCGGCGGCTTCGCGCTCGGTGATGGCGCGGGCAAAGCTGTCATAGACGTCTTTGTCTAGCAGGTTCTTGAGAGTCTGACGGTCGCCTTCGGCAAAGCCGGTGACGATCATCTCATAAGCTTGCTTGGCGCCTTCGAGGAAGGATTTTGGGGTAAAGGTCGGATCGACTTCGGCTACGGCGCGGAGGCCCGCTGCGAGATCGGCATTGCCCGCGGCGGCCTGATCGATTTCGGCTTCCAGCTTGCGGGTACGGCGTTCGTCGTCGAGATTGGGCCCGTCGGTCGGGCGCGGCCGGATCGGCACGACGGTTTCGTCGGAATTGGCGGCTTTCTTCTCGGTCGGGGTCGAACGCGAGCGATCGACAGGCGGGCGTTCATTGCCCGTCCGCGTTCCCAGGACCGAGCGGAGGCGGAACAGCACGAAAACCGCAACCACGATGGCGATGAGAGTGGGCAGATCGAGAAAATCGTCCATGAATCGGTGCACCTGAGAAGTTGGGCGCTCGCGGAGCGCTTTTCGTTTCCTATATATAGGGAAAGCTTTAGCTCAAAACCAGTTCACTCAAGGTAGCGCGATTTGCCGCGCCCTTCACAAACAAAGGATGACCCGGTTGCTCCGCTTCATTCCCCTTTTTGTTCTTGCCTTGCCGCTGATCGAAATCGCGCTGTTCATCGTGGTCGGCCGCGCCATTGGCGTATTGCCGACGCTGGGCCTCGTCATTGCCGCCATCATCATCGGCGGCTTCGTGCTGCGCCAGCAGGGGCTTGGCGTGCTCAATCGCATGCGCACCAATATGCAGACAGGGACCCTGCCGGGACAGACCCTCTTTGATGGCATGCTGCTGGCCGTCGCCGCGGTGCTGCTGATCATTCCCGGGTTTCTGGGCGATTTTGTCGCCATTCTCCTCCTGCTCCCGCCAGTCCGCACCTGGCTCTACAAGACCCTGACGCGGAACATCACCGTGGTGGAAACCACGACCAGCTATCGCCGCTCTTCCCCATCCGACTCGACGCCGCCGCATCTTAACGGACCGGGAACCATCGACCTCGATGACGACGATTGGCAGCGTAAATAGCGTTGCAAAGGGCCTCTTTGCTTGTTCCTTTGAGGCAAAGATGCTAGCCAGCCGCCAAGAATGTTCCAAACGGAATAAGGGGACCAAATATGGCCGACGAAAACCAGGGCGCCGCAGCGCCGGAATCCGGCACCGCGCCCAGCATGAACCTGGTGGGCCAGTATGTGCGCGACCTTTCCTTCGAAAATCCGGGCGCACCCGGCTCGATCATGGCCGGTGGCGGCAACCCTGCCTTCAACGTCTCGATCTCGGTCGGCGTCAAGAAGCAGACCGATGAGCTTTATGCCGTCGAGCTGAACCTCAAGGCCAAGGCTAATCGCGACGAAACGCTGCTGTTCAACGTGGAACTGGTTTATGGCGGCGTGTTCCGCCTCAAGAGCATTCCCGAAGCTCAGCTCAGTGGCCTGCTTATGGTGGAATGCCCGCGCCTGATCTTCCCGTTCGCCCGTCAGGTCCTCGCCAACGTTACGCAGCAGGGCGGTTTCCCGCCGCTGATGATGGAGCCGGTCGACTTCATGGCGATCTACCGCCAGAACCTTGCGGCCCTCGCCGCCAAGCAGCAGGCCGAAGGTGGCGCCGCTGCAGCTCCGGCAACCGACCTGCCCAACTAATCCTTTTGGGACTCTGGATTTGAAGAACCCCGGCGAAAGCTGGGGTTTTTTGTTTTTGGGATTTTGACCACCGCTCGGTGTCATTCCCGCGAAAGCGGGAATCCAGACGTCTCAAAACAGAGATTCCCGCTTTCGCGGGAATGACACCGCGGGAGAAGAGGGTCTGGGAGGACCAGCGGGTTACTCCGCCGCGGCAACTTCGGCGTATTGCGCCCAAATTGCGTTTTCGCCCATTTTCCCCACAAAAGCTTCGTGCGCGGCGGCTTCCGCTGGCGTTACGCGTGAGAGCAGGGGGGTTGGGCGCGGCAGCGCAGCGATGCGAGTGGCGAGTGCATCCGTGCCATCGCTCTCGACTTCGGCAATGAGCGCCAGGCTCACCTGCTTGCCGCCGATCAGCTCGAGATAGACTTCGGCCAGGATCTCGCTGTCGAGGAGCGCGCCGTGCAGGGTGCGGCGGGAATTGTCGATGCCATAATGCTTGCAGAGCGCGTCGAGGCTGACGCGGGCGCCCGGGTGCTTCTTGCGGGCTAGCATGACGGTATCGATGACTTCATTGCCAAGGATGGGCAGGCCGGCCCAGCCAAGCTCGGCATTCAGAAAACCCATATCGAAGGGGGCGTTGTGAATGATCAGCCGCGCGTCATCGATGAAATTGCGGAATTCTACCGCCTTGTCCTTGAACAGCGGCTTGTCGGACAAAAACTCCTCGCTCAAGCCGTGCACGCGAAAAGCCTCGTCGGGCATGGATCGCTGCGGGTTGAGGTAGATATGAAAGGTCTCGCCCGAGGGGATGTGGTTGATCAGCTCGACGCAGCCGATTTCGACGAGGCGATCGCCTTCGGCATGGGAAAGGCCCGTGGTTTCGGTATCGAGCACGATTTCCCGAATCATTTTTTTGGTCCCTTTGCCTTGAGATCAGCGACCAGTGCCGCAACCTCGGCGTCTATTTCCTCGCGCGGGCGCTCGGTATCGAAGAGATAGGTGGCCCGCTTCTTCTTTTCATCCTGCGGCATCTGCCGGGCAAGCAAGGTATCGCGCTTTTCCACGGTCATGCCCGGCCGGGCCATGATGCGTGCAGCCTGAATTTTCGGATCGACGAAAGTCACGGCAATGGCGTCAAAGCCATAATTGAAGCCGCTTTCGAAGAGGAGGGGGACTTCGACGGCCACGGCGATATTGCCCGCAGCTTCGGCGCGATCCATGAAATCGGCGATTTTTTGCCGGACCAAGGGATGAACCACGGCTTCCAGTTTCTTGAAACTTTGCGGCTCGGAAGCGAGACGCCGAGCCAATTCCTGACGGTCGATTTTTTGGGCTTTTGTCACGCCAGGAAACAGGGCTTCGACCGGGGCGACGGCTTCGCCTTCATAGAGCGCGGCGACGGCAGCGTCGGCAGAGAAGGTTGGAATGCCTGATTTTTCGAAGGCGGCGAGGAGGGTCGATTTGCCGGTAGCGATCGATCCGGTGACCCCGATCCGCCACATGCTCAATGATCCAGTGTCGCTTCGATGCTGGCGCGAAGCGCCGGCGTCACTTGCGGACGCACGCCGAACCAATCGGCAAAACCGGGAACGGCTTGGTGCAAAAGCATGCCGAGGCCGTCGACCACTTTTAGACCGCGCTTCCTGGCATCGGCCAATAGTGGCGTTTCCAGGGGCACATAGACGATGTCGGTCACCAATGCGTCGGCCGCCAAGACGCTGAGATCGAAATCGTCAAACCGCGTTCCGTGCATGCCGATCGAAGTCGTATTAACAACAAGACCGGCCAGGGGCGCAGCGCTATTGATCTCGTCCAATCCGCAAAGGGTAATGTCTCCGCCCAGCGCGCCGGCAAGCGCATCGGCCGTTGCACGCGTGCGATTGACAAGGATGACGGGAATATTCCGGCTGCGCAACGCCACCAGAATTGCCCTCGCGGCGCCGCCCGCCCCAATGACCAGAGCGGGTTTCTGCTGGGCGTTCCAATCGGGTACTGCAGCATCGAGATTGCCGAGAAAGCCGAGATAATCGGTATTGTAGCCGTGCACCTTTCCGTCTCGAACGACGAGCGTATTCACCGCGCCGATGGTTTTGGCGAGATCATCGACGCTATCGCAGAGCGCAAAGACCGCTTCTTTGTGCGGAATGGTGACATTGCCGCCGGCAAATTCGCCCGCACGCAGACGATCGAAAAAGGCAGGGAGATCGGCGGGGGCGACATCGATCGCTTCATAGGAGCCGTCGATGCCGTGCTCGACAAGCCAGGTGCCGTGAATGAGCGGCGAGCGCGAATGGGCGATGGGGTGGCCGATGACGAAAGCTTTGGTGGTCACGTTCAAGCCCTGACGGAAAGAAGCTCCGGAGCGATATCGCGCAACGCGCCGATCAGCGGCAAGAGCGGCAGGCCCAGAATGGTGAAATAATCGCCCGTAATAGTCTCGAAGAGGCGAATGGACGGACCTTCGAGACGATAGCCGCCGACGGCGGTCAGCGCAGCATCGCCTTCGAGATCGAGCACCAGGTCGCGTTCTTCCGGCTCGAACGGACGCATGGTCAATTCGGCGGTTTCGATGTCGGACCAGAGCAATTCGCCATTGCGCACGAGAGCAACTGCGGCATGAAGCCGGTGGGTCTTGCCGGCGAGGTGATCGAGCTGACGCGCAGCGTCTTCGCGGGAAGAGGGCTTGTGGAGCAATTCGGTGCCAAGAGCCAAAGTTTGATCGGCACCGATCACATAGGCGTCAGGGTACAGTTTTGAGACTGCTTCGGCCTTCGCCTTGGCCAGCAACCCGGCAAGATCCCGCCCATCGGCACCGGCCTCCAAAGCTTGCACTTCGAGAGCACGTTCATCCACAGACGCAGGAACGACCGAGAATGAAAAAGAGGCCTTTTCCATCAAGGTTTTACGCGTCGGACTGGCGGAGGCGAGGATCAGCATGGGAACAAGTTTTTCCACACTGTCATCCCCAGCTCAAGGCCGAATTGGGGGAAAGACTCGTAACTTTCGGGAGGCCCGAAACTTGTTCGACCTATTCGATAAAAAGTTAACAATTCCTTTCCGAGGTTCTCGGAGAGGGGCTGGGGGAATCTGTGGGGATAAACTGAAATGGCGGGAGGAGCTTTTCACACCCCTCATCCACAGGCGTTACCGAATCGTTGACTCGGGAGTCGCCCTGTTAAGCTCCTCTTAAACTCCATTAACGCGGCAGGAAAGCGGGGCCGGCCACAGATGTTAACAGAGCGTTAATGAAGCGCTGTGCTGATGTGCCGCCGCGGCGCCCGATTGTGGAGCGCCATGAATTGCAGATACACACCGCCATAAAGAAGAAGATAGGAAGACTAAGAGTCTCTTTTGGGTTTTCGAAGGGGACGGAAGGGTGAGTGCAGTGGCCAAGAAAAGATTGCTCGCAACGGTCCTGGGAGAACGCCAGGACACGCCTCCCATATGGATCATGCGACAGGCCGGACGCTATCTACCGGAATATCGCGAGCTCCGCGCCAAAGCCGGAAGCTTTTTGGATCTTTGCTACAATCCCGACTTTGCGACCGAGGTAACGCTGCAGCCACTGCGCCGGTTCGATCTCGACGCGGCTATCCTATTCTCGGACATTCTGGTCATCCCCGATGCTCTGGGTCAAAAAGTTCGCTTTGAGCAGGGTGAAGGACCAGTCCTCGAGCCTTTAGCCGCAAGTGATGTGGATCGGCTTGAGCGCGGCGGGGCTTTGGAGCATCTGGCGCCTGTGCTGGAGACGGTGCGGCGGCTGCGTGTGGCGCTGGCTCCCGAAAAGACCCTGATCGGCTTCTGTGGCTCTCCCTGGACGGTTGCGACCTATATGCTTAATGGGCGGGGATCGCCGGACCAATGGGTGGCGCGCCGCTTTGCGCTCGAACATCCGGCCGCGTTTGCGAAACTGATGGATGTGCTGGTCGAAACCAGCGTTGACTATCTCGTCGCTCAGTTTGAGGCCGGCGCCGATGTGGTGCAGCTCTTTGAAAGCTGGGCGCTCAATCTCGATGATGCGGCTTTTGAAGCGCAGGTGATTGGGCCCAACCGTCGGATCTTTGAAGGCGTGCGGGCAAAAGTGCCGAATGCGCCCATTATCGGTTTTCCGCGCGGTGCTGCCGGCAATTTGAAACGCTATGCGGAAGAGACCGGCGTCAATGCGCTTGGCCTCGACTATGCGACGCCGCTTTCCTTTGCCGACGATTTCCTGCCAAAGACCCTGCCGGTGCAGGGAAATCTCGATCCGTTGCGGCTTGTCATCGGCGGCAAGGCGATGGAAGAGCGCGTGATCGAGATCAAGGCGGCGTTTGCGAACCGCCCGCATATCTTTAATCTCGGCCACGGCATCGTGCCCGAAACCCCGATTCCCCACGTCGAGCGGTTGGTCGAGCTGGTCAAGCAAAGTTGAGAAAAATCAAATGTATGAATGGGTGAAGGCGCTGCACGTCATTTCGGTCATCGCCTGGATGGCCGGCATGCTCTATCTGCCGCGACTTTTCGTCTATCACACCAAGGCCGAGATCGGCTCCGTGCAGTCCGAAACTTTTAAGATCATGGAGCGGCGGCTCCTCAAGGGCATTATCAATCCGGCGATGATCGCGACCTGGATTTTCGGCCTGACCATGATCCATCTCGGCGGCGTCGATTGGGGTTCGGGCTGGCCTTGGGCCAAGGCGGCAATGGTCCTGGCGATGAGCGGCGTGCATGGCATTCTGGTCGGTCACCAGAAGCGTTTTGCCCGCGACGAGAACGTCAAGGAGCAGAAGTATTTCCGGATCATCAACGAAGTGCCGACTGTGCTGATGATCGGTATTGTCATTATGGTGATCGTGAAGCCGTTTTGAGTTTTGGATTCAATTTCATAACGGCGTCATTCCCGCGAAAGCGGGAATCTCCTCTTCAATGCCAGGGAAGATTCCCGCTTTCGCGGGAATGACACGGTGGGTGGGATGGGTATCGATGGCTCCGCGTTTCACGTGAATCGGCCAAAATCGTCTACAGTGCCCGGTTCCCATCTTGAATCCCGGCTTCGATCACGCTACATGAAGCCATCAAGCATCCTTCCCTATGCGCGGCCGATTCCGGCGCTGCGCGGTGCATTCCCCAAAAATAAAAATCTCTCCTCTACGATTTACCCCAAGGGTCCATCGCATCCATGCAGAATATCAAGCTCAGTGAGCTGAAGGCCAAGTCCCCGGCCGAATTGCTGGCGTTCGCCGAAGAACTCGAAGTCGAGAATGCTTCGACCATGCGCAAGCAGGAGTTGATGTTCGCGATTCTGAAAGAACTCGCATCGCAGGACATCGACATTGTCGGCGAGGGCGTGGTCGAGGTCCTGCCAGACGGTTTTGGCTTCCTCCGCTCTCCTGACGCAAACTATCTTCCGGGTCCTGACGATATCTACGTCAGCCCCAGCCAGATCCGCCGCTTTGGCCTGCGGACCGGCGATACGGTCGAGGGCGAAATCCGCTCTCCCAAGGAAGGCGAGCGCTACTTCGCGCTTCTCAAAGTCAACACCATCAACTTCGAAGACCCGGAAGCGGTTCGCCACAAGGTCAACTTCGACAACCTTACCCCGCTCTATCCCGAAGAACGGCTCCGCATGGAGCTGCCGGACCCGACGCTGAAAGATCGCTCGGCTCGCCTTCTCGACCTGGTGGCGCCGCTCGGTAAGGGCCAGCGTGCTCTGATCGTCGCTCCTCCGCGTACTGGTAAGACGGTATTGTTGCAGAATATTGCACAATCGATCGCGACCAATCATCCGGAATGCTATCTCATCGTTCTTCTTATCGACGAACGTCCGGAAGAAGTGACCGACATGCAGCGCTCGGTGCGCGGCGAAGTTATTTCTTCCACCTTTGACGAACCGGCATCGCGCCACGTCCAGGTCGCCGAAATGGTGATCGAAAAGGCCAAGCGCCTGGTCGAACACAAGCGCGACGTCGTCATTCTCCTCGATTCCATCACCCGCCTCGGCCGCGCCTACAACACTGTGGTTCCAAGCTCGGGCAAGGTGCTTACCGGCGGTGTCGACGCCAATGCCCTACAGCGCCCGAAGCGTTTCTTCGGTGCAGCGCGAAACATCGAAGACGGCGGCTCGCTGACCATCATCTCCACGGCGCTGATCGATACCGGTTCGCGCATGGACGAAGTGATCTTCGAAGAATTCAAGGGTACCGGTAACTCCGAAATCATTTTGGACCGCAAGGTCGCCGACAAGCGCATCTTCCCGGCGCTCGACATCACCAAGTCGGGTACGCGCAAGGAAGAGCTGCTGGTCGAGCCCGACATCCTCAAGAAGATGTATGTGCTCCGCCGTATCCTCAACCCGATGGGCACGATCGACGCGATGGAATTCCTTATGGACAAGGTCCGCCAGACCAAGACCAATTCGGATTTCTTCGACTCGATGAACACCTAAAACATACAAAAATGCTCGCCGGTGATACGATCATGGCGCTCTCTTCGGGCGCTCTTCCCTCCGGCGTCGCGGTTATCCGCCTCTCGGGCCCAAAAGTCCGGGAGGCGTTTTTGCACCTGGCCGGTGAATTGCCGGCGCCCAGAACAATGGCTCTGCGGCGCATTGGTGCTGACACGCAGCTCGATCAGGGTCTTGTCGCCTGGTTTCCAGGACCGAATAGTTTTACTGGCGAGGACTGCGCCGAGTTTCACGTTCATGGCTCGCCCGCTGGCGTTAAGGCGATCCTTCGCAGCCTAAACACTTTTGGCATTCGACTAGCTGGCCCGGGGGAGTTCACCCGGCGTGCGTTTGAGAACGGCAAACTCGATCTGATTGCCGTCGAAGGTCTTGGCGATCTCTTGAGCGCCGAAACGGAAAAACAGCGGCAGCAGGCGCTTGCGCGATATGATGGTCGCCTAACCGAGAAGGTTGAAACCTGGCGCAATGCCCTGCTCGATCTGCGGGCTGAAATCGAAGCGCGGCTCGACTTTTCCGACGAGGGTGACGTCACTGAAGAACTGCCAACTGGCTTTGTTCATGAGCTTGGCACACTCAAAACCTCCCTTGCCGAAGCGCTGGTCAGCATCACCAGTGGTCGCATCGTTCGAGAGGGCGTTCGTGTGGCTCTTGCCGGTGCGCCGAATGCCGGAAAATCTAGCCTCATCAATGCGCTGTCGAAGTCCGACATTGCCATTGTTTCCGACGAGGCAGGCACGACGCGCGATGTTCGCGAAGTTCCGCTCGATATCGGCGGCCAGCTTTTTGTGCTTTTGGATCTCGCTGGCTTGCGAGAGACCGACAGCCGCGCAGAAGCCGAAGGTATTCGGCGCGCCGAACGCGCTATCCAGGATGCCGATATTATGCTTTGGCTCGAGGCTCCGGACACAGATGTTGCCGTTCAGCCTCCGACGAATGCGACTGTCGTCCGGATTGCGACAAAGTCGGATTTGGGCGCCGCGAGTGAATGCGATCTCCGGATATCGACCGCCACCGGAACGGGTCTCGAGGCGCTGATTGATCGCCTGCGTGCGATTGGTGAGGACATCGCGGGCGGCGAGCCGTCGCTTATCAGCCATGAACGCGACCGCCTGGGTCTTGAACAGGCGATTTCGGCTGTCGACGAGGCGGTTCTCTATCTCAGCAACTGGGAGCTTGCGGCCGAAGCATTGCGCCACGCCTCTCTCGCGCTGGAACGGATGATCGGCAGGGTGGATGCGGAGCAGGTCCTGGACCGTCTCTTTGCCAGCTTTTGCATCGGCAAATGATTCACGTGAAACATTGCCGGGCGAAACCAACCATCTCGTGATTCACGTGAAACACAGCGAGAGGTTTTCTTAGAACTCAAGACGCTGTATGAGAAGCGCCAACTTCAATTGATCGCTCTGTTTCCGTTGCGCCGATCTCGTGCGCCGTCGAGAGCCGTTCAGGAAAATTCCTATGACTGATTATGCTGTCATTATCGTTGGGGGCGGTCACGCCGGCTGTGAGGCGGCTGCCGCTTCTGCACGGCTTGGTGTCCCCACGGCCCTGATCACCCATCGTTTTGCGACGATCGGCGAGATGAGCTGCAATCCGGCTATCGGTGGCTTGGGGAAGGGCCATTTGGTACGAGAGATCGACGCCCTTGACGGGCTGATGGGTCGCGTAGCTGACGAAGCCGGCATTCAGTTCCGTGTGCTTAATCGCCGCAAAGGTCCGGCGGTGCGCGGTCCGCGCGCCCAGGCAGACCGCAAGCTTTACCGAAATGCCATGCAGGCTGCCATTTCAGCACAGGCCAATCTCGACGTTATCGAAGGTGAGGTTGACGACCTTGAGGTGACCGATGGCGCCATTTCTGGCGTCGTGCTGCTCGATGGTCGTCGCTTTTCCACCAAGGCAGTGGTGCTGACGACAGGCACCTTCTTGCGTGGTCTTATTCACCGCGGGGAAGAGACAACCCCGGCTGGACGTGTTGGCGAAAAGCCGGTGCTCGGGCTTTCGACGCGCCTTGAAAATCTTGGCCTGCAGCTTGGACGCCTGAAGACGGGCACGCCGGCGCGGCTGGACAAGGATTCCATCGACTATTCCGTGTTGGAAGAACAGCCGGGTGACAATCCGCCGGAAGCCTTTTCGGCGCTGACCGAGACAATCACGACGCAGCAGGTGTCGTGCCATATTACCCGGACGACGGCGGAAACGCACAAAATCATTCAGGATAACCTGCATCGTTCGGCCATGTATTCGGGTCGCATTCAATCGCGCGGTCCGCGCTATTGCCCGTCTATTGAAGACAAGATCGTGCGCTTCGCCGATCGCGATAGCCACCAGATTTTCCTGGAGCCGGAAGGTCTTGAAGAGCAGACGGTCTATCCGAATGGCCTGTCGACTTCTCTGCCCGCCGAAGTTCAGGACGCGTTCCTGCGCTCCATGCCGGGGCTAGAAAATGTAAGGATCGTGAGGCCGGGCTATGCCATCGAATATGACTATGTCGATCCGCGGGAACTGCGGCCGACGCTGGAAGTGAAGCGCCAGCCGGGGCTTTATCTGGCCGGGCAGATCAATGGCACGACGGGCTATGAAGAGGCCGGTGCGCAGGGTCTGCTCGCTGGCACCAATGCTGCTCTGGCTGCCAGTGGCCAGGACGCTATGATCCTTTCGCGCACCGAGAGCTATCTCGGCGTCATGATCGATGATCTCGTGACGCGTGGCGTTTCGGAGCCCTATCGCATGTTTACCTCGCGGGCAGAGTTCCGGCTGCATTTGCGGGCCGACAATGCTGACCAGCGCTTGACGCCGCAGGGTATCGAAAAGGGTCTGGTGGGCGAGGAACGTCGCGAACTGTTCTCGGCAAAGGTTGTTGCGCTCAACGATGGCAGGCAGCGGCTTCGAGCTGCTGTCGCTTCTCCCAGCGAAGCTCGCAAGGCTGGTATTGCCATCAACGAGGATGGCAAGCGTCGGAGCGCGTTTGAAATTCTGTCCTATCCCGATCTTGGGTGGGACGATGTCACAAAACTCTGGCCAGAGCTTTCGGATATACCGGAGGCTGCGCGCGAGCAGTTGGGTATCGACGCCCAGTATGCCGTTTATCTCGATCGGCAGCAATCCGACATCGAAAGCATGCGGCGTGATGAACAGCGGCAGATTCCGGATGAGCTGGACTATCACGCCATTCCGGGGCTCTCGATGGAGCTGCGGCAGAAGTTGACGCAGTTCCGGCCGCAGACGATTGCGCAGGCGCAGGCGATGGATGGCATGACGCCGGCTGCAATCACACTGTTGCTTGCCGTGATCCGTCGCGGCGATCTGCGGAAGGCCAGTTGATGGCCGACTTCAAAGCGATTGCGCCCTATGCGGTGCATTTTGGCCGCTCACTGGATGAGGTTGGCCGCGATCTGGAATCCTATGTTGCCCTGCTGAAGAAATGGCAGGCAGTGCAGAATCTTGTTTCACGTGAAACGCTGGGCGCCGTGTGGGAGCGACACTTCGCCGATAGCCTGCAAGTCTTGTCGCAACTGACCGCCGGGGATCGTGAGTTTATGGACCTCGGTAGCGGAGGAGGCTTCCCGGCTTTGCCACTGGCCATCGCCAGCAAGGGTCTTGATCGTCATTTTGTGCTCGTGGAGCCCACGGCGCGAAAGGTCAGCTTTCTGCGGACCGTTTCGCGCGAACTTAGACTGAATGTTACTGTCATCGGCCGCCGCAGCGACGAAATTGATACACGTGAAACACCGGTGCCGGATGTGATCACGTCCCGCGCCCTCGCGGCGTTGCCACTGCTTTGTGACTGGATGGAGCCGTTTTTCGCTGCGAAAACTCGGGCAATCCTGCATAAAGGACGGGAACATGTTGATGAACTCACGGAATCGGGTGCGCATTGGCACTATGACGTGGTAGTAAACAAGAGTGATACTGATCCGGGCGGCGTGATCTTAACGATCACAAATCTCAAAAGAAAATCAGCGTCTTAGCGGCACAACTGGAGGCCTTCTCTTGGCACCCCGTATCCTGACCCTGGCAAATCAAAAGGGTGGCGTCGGCAAGACGACCACGGCGATCAATCTGGCGACGGCGCTGGCAGCCATTGGCGAGCGCGTACTGATCGTCGATCTCGACCCGCAAGGCAATGCCTCCACCGGGCTCGGCATTTCGCGCGATAATCGCGAAGTCTCGTCCTATGACGTCTTGGTCGGCGAAGCCAGCGTGGCGCAGGCCGCCATCATGACGAGCGTGCCGAACGTGGCCATCATTCCGTCGACCATGGACCTTCTGGGCGTCGAATTGACCATCGCCGGACAGGCCGATCGCGCCTTCAAGCTGCGCGACGCTTTTAAGCAGCTTTCAGACCTGCGGATCAACGACCAGGCGGTGAGCTATATTCTCATCGATTGCCCGCCGTCGCTGAACCTGCTTACCGTCAATTCGCTGGTTGCCGCCGATGCGGTGCTGGTGCCGCTGCAGTGCGAGTTTTTTGCGCTCGAAGGCCTTAGCCAGCTGCTGCAGACCATCGAACAGATTCGCTCGACGCTCAATCCGCGCCTCTCCATCCAAGGCGTGGTGATGACCATGTTCGACAAGCGCAACAATCTGTCCGAACAGGTGCTGGCTGACGTGCGCAGTGAAATGGGCGATCTCGTCTATGACACCGTCATTCCGCGCAACGTGCGGCTTTCCGAAGCGCCGTCTTATGGCAAGCCGGCTTTGCTTTACGATCTGAAATGCGCGGGCAGCCAGGCCTATTTGCGCCTTGCCACCGAAGTCATTCGCCGCGAGCGGCGACTGGTCGCAGCCTAGGAGTTCAAAGATGAACGACAAACCCACACGTCTTGGCCGGGGTCTGGCTGCTCTGATTGGCGATATGGCTTCCCTGGAAGCGGCGCGCGTGACCGATACCGGTTCGGGCGGCAAGAAACTGCCGGTTGATTTCATCATTGCCAATCGCGCCAATCCGCGGCGGACTTTTGATCCCGATCAACTTGAAGAGCTGACCAATTCGATCCGCGAAAAGGGCGTCATGTCGCCGCTACTGGTTCGACCGACTGATGATCCGAACATTTTTGAGCTGATTGCCGGTGAGCGTCGTTGGCGCGCGGCGCAGAAGGCTGGGCTGCATGATGTGCCCGTTATCGTCCGAGAGGTCGATGACAAAGAAGCGCTCGAGCTCGCCATCATCGAAAACGTACAGCGCGCTGATCTCAATCCGCTGGAAGAGGCCATGGGTTATGGCCAGCTCATTGAGCAGTTCGACTATACGCAGCAGGACTTGGCTCAGGTGATCGGCAAGAGCCGCTCGCATGTGGCCAATACTCTGCGTTTGCTGAAATTGCCGGAAGATGTGCGTGGGATGGTTTCGAGCGGCACACTGACGGCCGGTCATGCGCGGACACTGATTACGGTCGAAGACCCCTCGGGTCTGGCGCGGCAAATCGTCGACAAGGGGCTTTCGGTGCGTGAAGCCGAGGCTTTGAGCCAACAGCGCGAGGCACCAGCACGAAAAATTTCGGCGAGCGAGCCGGTGCGGGATGCGGATACGGTGGCGCTGGAGCGCCGTCTTTCCGACGTGCTGGGGCTGTCCGTGTCTCTGGCCCATTCGGAGCGCGGCGGGCGGGTGGAAATCCGCTACAAGACGCTGGAGCAGCTTGATGCGCTGTGTCTGAAGCTTACCGGGCAGCATAATTAGGCTACTCGGAATGCCGCAATTGAGAAGGCCCCGGTGTGAACTGAGGCCTTCTTTTTTGTATCTACGAGCAATGATCCACGTGAAACACGTTTGAAATCAATGCGTTGCGGCCATCATGCAGAGGGCTAGAGTGGTGCGGTGCAAAATCGCGGTAGCCAAAGCCGGCTTGCGGCGGCTGTCGCTGGTGGCCTGTAGGAGCCGGTCGGAGGCTTGGGCGAGAGCCGGATCGGTCCAGAGACGCAACTGCTGTTCGAGCTGGCCGGCGCGCGAAAAATGCGGCTTTGGTTTTACGTTGTCGAGCACCGCACGCGGAGTCTTGCCGGAATCCACTTCAACGCGCCACCGGCGCAGATTGGCGAAGTGATTGGTCAGCATGGCCAGCAATTGCTGGGGGTTGACCGAAGACGAGAGCGCGCGATTGAGCGCCATTTCCAGCTTTTCGGCGTGACCGCCTCCGGTGGCGTCGAGAATTGCGTCAATGGCGAGGGCGCCGTTGTCGGCGCAGAGGGTAAGAACGTCTTCGCGCGTCAGGGATTTGGTGCTGGCGGCGAAAAGGGTGAGTTTTTCGAGTTCGCGACGGGTGATTTCGCGATCATTGCCCAAAATTTCGCGCAGCGTGGGAATGACGTCGGAATCTGTACGAATACCGGCCTGATTGAACGTTTCACGCATCAGGTTGGTGAGTGTTTCGTCGGTGTCAGGATAGCAGGGCAGTGCGCGGCCGAGTTTTGCCGCTTCTACCAGGGCCCGGAGGGCGTCGCGTGGGGCAAGATTGCCCGCTTCCAGCACGATGGCGGTGCCGCCGGGGTCGTCGCGGAGCTCGGTCAGCGGCATGACGAGGCTTTTGCTGGCATTGCGCACGCGGATGATACGCTTGCCGCCAAACAACGAGATGCTGCGGGCCTCGGTGATGAGGCGCCCGGGTTCGGCGTCGAGCTCAGGGCCATCGAAGATGAAAACGTCGGCAGAGGCGGGGTCTTCGCCGCTAAGATAGCGAATCAGGCGCTGTGCTGTTTCGCGGACGAGGCCGCCATCGGGACCGTAAGCGAGAAAAATGCCTTCGGTGAGGTCGGGTCGCGCGAGGAAACGCGCGACCTCATGGGCTTTTAGGGCGGTCATCCCTTTGCGAGGGCCGCCAGAATGGCCAGACGCAGCGACTCAGCCACGGAACGCGCAGCGCGCTCCTGAGCCTCGATGATGCCCTGTTCGTCGGCCAGGACCTGCCCGCTGCGCGTATGCTGGGCCTTTGCCGTGCGGGTAATGGTGATCGGCTTGTTGTCGACGCCGTCGCGGGGCGTGATGATCACAGTAGCCGACACGTTCATCTCACGCGGCTTGTTGGGATTGGCCGTGGCGCTGAGATAGGGCTCGGCGTCGCCGGCAGAGACCGCAACAGAGACAAGCGGAGCCGTAGGCGAAGTGGTTTTGCCGAGGCGGAAGCTCAGTTCCTGATAGACGATCTGCTCAAGCCGCGTTTTTGGCGCCGCATAAGCGAGCTGCAGCTGCGGGTTTTCGGCCAGCGCGCCGGAATAGACGGGCTGGAAGGAACAGGCCCCAAGCCCGGCCGAAGCCAGGGCAAGGGGGACGATCAGGGCGAGGCGCTTTAGCCTAGACGACGACATTGACGATCCTGTCCTGCACCACGACGATTTTCTTCGGGGCTTTGCCCTCCAGAATGCGGACAACTTCGTCGAGTGACAAGACGCGTTGTTCGACTTCGGCGGCGGGCAGACCCTTCGCGACGGTGATTTCGGCGCGGCGCTTGCCGTTGATCTGAATCGGCAGGGTCACTTCGTCGTCGACGAGCAGGGCCGGATCGACATCGGGCCAGCTTGCATCGGCAACGAGCCCGGTCTTTCCAAGCACTTCCCAGCAGGTTTCCGAAAGGTGCGGCATCATGGGGCTGAGAAGAATCGCCAGCTTTTCAACGCCTTCAGTGATCGCCTTGCCCAGCTCGCGACCAATTGCACCTGTGCTGCCGGAGGCTTTACTCAGCGCATTGGTCAATTCGTATATCTGCGCGACACCACGGTTAAATCGCAGGCCTTCGATGTCCTGAGCGACACCATGGACTGCCCGATGAATAATGCGGCGCAAGGCGACAGCGTCCGCTGTATCTTTTTCGGAAACGAGCGCTGGAGACTGTTTGGCAATCTCGATCGATTCGTTGACCAGACGCCAGACGCGCTGCTGGAAGCGGCTGGCGCCTTCGACGCCGGCCTCCGTCCACTGCACGTCGCGCTCCGGCGGCGAATCCGAGAGCATGAACCAGCGCGCGGTATCGGCGCCGTAGGTGGCGACGATCTCGTCGGGATCAACGACGTTCTTCTTGGATTTGCTCATCTTTTCGACCGAACCGATGCTGATCGGCGCGCCGGTCTTGAGGTCGCGGGCAGTGCGGGTGTCGCCCGTGGCTTCGATGACGATCTCGGTGGGGTTCACCCATTCGCCCGATGCCGACTTGTAAGTCTCGTGCGTGACCATGCCCTGGGTGAAGAGGCCCTTGAAGGGTTCGCTGATATCGACGTGCCCGGTTGCCTTCATGGCGCGGGTGAAGAAGCGCGAATAGAGCAGGTGCAGAATCGCGTGCTCGACGCCGCCGATATATTGGTCGACCGGCAGCCAGCGATTGGCGACGGCCGGAATGGTCGGCGTATCGGCGTGGGGCGCGGTGAAGCGCGCAAAATACCAGGACGAATCCACAAAGGTGTCCATGGTGTCGGTTTCGCGACGGGCGGAAGCGCCACATTGCGGGCAGTGGACGTGCTTCCAGGTGGGGTGGTGGTCGAGCGCATTGCCCGGCTTGTCGAAGGTGACGTCTTCGGGCAGACGGACCGGCAGGTCTTTCTTCGGCACGGGAATGGTGCCGCAGACTTCGCAATGGATGACCGGGATCGGGCAGCCCCAATAGCGCTGGCGCGAAATGCCCCAGTCGCGCAGGCGATAGTTCACTTCCACCTTGCCCTGCGGCTTGCCGTCGACGGTGCGGGCACCAAAGTGCTCGGCGATCTTCTTCTTGGCGTCGTCGATTGAGAGGCCATCGAGGAAACCGGAATTAAAGATGTTGCCAGCGTCAACATAGGCTTCATTGCCGACTTCGAAGGTTGCCGGGTCGGCGCCGTACGGCAGCACGACGGGAATGACGCTCAGGCCATATTTGCGAGCGAGGTCGAGGTCGCGCTGGTCGTGTGCCGGGCAGCCGAAAATGGCGCCGGTGCCGTAATCCATCAGGATGAAATTGGCGACATAGACGGGCAGGGTTTCACCCTCGATGACGGGATGCTTTACGCGCAGACCCGTATCAAAACCCTGCTTCTCCGCCTTTTCCAGCGTTTCCGTGGCAGTGCCGTGGCGATGGCATTCGGCGACGAACTCCGCCAGAGCCGGGTTGTTAGCAGCCAAAGCAGTCGTCAGCGGATGGTCGGGCGAGAGGCCGACGAAGGAAGCACCGAAAATGGTGTCCGGGCGCGTGGTGAAGACTTCTATGCTCGTGGCATCGGTGTTGTTAGACGGGGCCAGTTCGAACAGCAGGCGCAGGCCTTCGGACTTGCCGATCCAGTTGCGCTGCATGGTGCGGACTTTTTCCGGCCATTCGGTCAGGGTGTCGAGGGCCTCCAGGAGGTCTTCGGCAAAATCGGAAATCTTGAAGAACCACTGGGTCAGCTCGCGCTGTTCCACAACTGCGCCCGAGCGCCAGCCCCGCCCGTCAATGACCTGCTCATTGGCGAGCACGGTCATGTCGACGGGGTCCCAGTTGACCTTCGAGTTCTTGCGGGTGATCAGGCCAGCTTCGAGCATGTCGATGAACAGCGCCTGCTGGTGCTGGTAATATTCAGGCGAGCAGGTGGCGAATTCGCGCGTCCAGTCGATGGAAAGGCCCATCGATTTGAGCTGCGCCTTCATTGCCTCGATGTTCTGGTAGGTCCAGGTGCCCGGATGGGTCTTGCGCTCGATGGCGGCGTTTTCTGCCGGCAGGCCGAAAGCGTCCCAGCCCATGGGGTGCAGCACATTGCGGCCGCGGGCGCGATAGTAGCGCGCCACGACGTCGCCCATGGAATAGTTGCGCACGTGGCCCATATGGATGCGCCCCGACGGGTACGGAAACATTTCCAGGACGTAGTAGGGCTCGCGCGGATCGTCATTGGCGGTGACGAAGCTCTTCGCATCGTCCCAGATCTTTTGCCATTTCGGTTCGCTTTCGCGCGGATTGTAGCGTTCGCCGCTCACTTGCTCGTCCTTGAAAATTCTTTGTCCGAAGCGCGCGTTTGACCTCAAAGGGCTGGGCCAGCTTGCGCTTTTGGGGGATTTTGGCTACCGGACCATCACCAGAAATCCCCCTCAAGGTCAACAGAAACGGGGCCTTCTCATGGCCGATCGCGTCAACAGCGCCCGCGCGGCGCTCGACTACATTCGCAACCGCGTGAAAAAAGCGCACCACAGATTCGGTGCACCACCCGAAAGCGTCGAACTTATTGCCGTGTCGAAGACTTTTGGCGCTGAGACGGTGCGGCCGTTTCTCGAAGCGGGGCAGCGTGCGTTTGGGGAGAATCGCGTGCAGGAGGCCAAGGAGAAGTGGCCTGGGTTGCGCGAGGCGTTTCCGGACGTCGTGCTACACCTGATCGGGCCTCTGCAGACCAACAAGGCGCGAGAAGCCGTGGCCCTGTTCGATGTCATCGAGACGGTCGACCGAGAAAAGCTTGCCGGCGTTCTGGCCGAGGAAATGCAGCGGGCGGGAAAGCGCCTGCCGTGCTTCGTGCAGGTCAATATTGGCGGCGAAGAGCAGAAGGCCGGCGTTTCCGTGGAGGAGGCGGTGGGATTCGTCCGGCGCTGCCGCGAGGTGCATGGCCTCGATATTGTGGGCCTGATGTGCATTCCGCCCGATGGCCAGCCGGCGGGGCCTTATTTCGCGCAATTGGCGGGGCTGGCGAAATTGGCAGGGGTCGAAAACCTCTCCATGGGCATGAGTGGCGACTTCGAAACGGCCATCGCCATGGGCGCGACCCATGTTCGCGTCGGCTCGGCGCTCTTTGGCCGGCGCGATCAAATTTGAGGCGTTGCAACTTTTTCCGGTGTGCTGACGTTACTTTCAGCCGAATAACGTCGATGTGATTGGCGGGCCAAGAACAGGTCGCAATGATGTGATCTTGGTCCGCTGAATGTAAAAGACCGGAGACTGTAATGAATAAGCGACGCATCCTTGTTGTAGACGACGATGCGGACCTTCGCGAAACCCTGGTCGAGCAGCTCAAGAGCCAGCCTGAATTCGATATTGTCGAAGCCGGCACCGCCAATGACGCGCTGAAAGCCCTGCGTGAGAACAATGTCGAATTGACCATTCTCGATGTCGGCCTGCCCGACATGGATGGTCGCGACGCCGTCAAACTGATGCGCCAGGAAGGTTTCAAGAGCCCGGTGCTGATGCTGACCGGGCACGATACCGAGGCCGACGAGATCAAGGGGCTCGATTCGGGGGCCAATGATTATCTCACCAAGCCGTTCCGCTTTCCCGTGCTGCTCGCCCGCATCAATGCGGCTCTGCGCCAGCACGACCAGAGCGAGGATGCCGTTTTCACCATCGGCCAATACAGCTTTCAGCCGGCAGCAAAGCTCCTCGAGAGCAATGACGGCACAAAAGTGCGGCTGACGGACAAGGAAACTTCCATTTTGAAGTATCTTTACCGCCAGGGTCCGAAGACGATCACGCGCGATGTGCTGCTCAAGGAAGTCTGGGGGTACAATAACCGCGTGACCACCCATACGCTCGAGACGCATATCTATCGCCTGCGTCAAAAAATCGAGCGCGACCCCTCCAATGCGCGGCTTCTAGTGACGGAAGACGGGGGATATCGCCTCGTTCCCTAACGATGCCCGTCAAGGGTGTTCATAAAGTGGAAAAACTGCCCTATAGACAGATGCGTTGACCCGCCGGAAGCTTTTCGGCGGGCGGGGCGCATTCGGGTCTGTGGCTGATGAGAATGGACGATGCGGCCGCCATTCTGGGGCGGGCCGATTTCTTCATGATATGTGACGACGAGCAGCGGCGCATGCTGGGCTTTGCCAGCGATCGCCGCCATGTCGAGGCCGACGAAGTCATCTACAAGGCCGGCACCGTGCCCGAGGGCGCCTATGTGCTCATCGAAGGCACGCTCAAGGCGCGCAATGAGGGCGTCGAGGCCGGAAAACCTTATGCGCTGTCGGAGCCTGGCAGCGTCGTTTCCACCATGGCGCTGATTCTCGACAAGCCGCGGCCGGTGACCATCACCGCCGTCACCGATTGCGAACTGCTTTTCGTGCCGCGTACGGCATTTTTGAAGTTGGTTCGGCAATATCCTGACCTGGCTCAGAAAGCGGCGCAGCGCATCGAGCGCGAGCTCAACGGCTATCTCGGCGCGCTCGATCCGCTGCGGCGGAAGATGAAGAGCCGCTAAAACTCCCAAAATCAGCCGCAAAGCCGGTTCACGCCCAGCCTATGTGGGGCGCGGTTCAATTGCATTGGCGGAAACAGGGTTCGTTCGCCGGATCGCTCCTGGTGCATGGTCTGTTGCTCGCGGCGATTTTCTGGCTTTCGGTGCCGAAACCGCTGCCCGTGCCGCCCTCGGGCGCGATCATCGTCGATCTCATCCCCGAAGCCGAGGCGGCGGCCAGGCCCGCGGCAGCGGCCAAGATGCTCTCAGCGCCAAGTCTTGAGATCGAACCGCTTGCGGAGCCGGTCGAAGAACCGGAACCCCAGGAGGCACCGCCCGCGCCAGAGCAGGGCAATGGCATGATTGCTGCAACAGAATTTTACGCAGCCTCGATCCTTAGTGATCCTGCCAATAGCGAGGTGCGGGAAAATTTTCCGCTCCTCGCGAACGAGGAACAGGTCATCCAGCTTTGCAATATCGAAGCGCTGGAGCAGTTGCGCGAGACGGAGCCCGGGGAGGCGCCCGATGCGCTGGTCGGCTATGCCTTCGATTCGATCGATGTGACCGGGCTCGATCTCGCCGCCGATGGCGGGGCCTTCCGCAGTCACGGACAGTGGCGCCATATCCGCTACCGCTGCGTGGTGGCATCAGATATCCGCAGCGTTGCCGCCTTCGAATATGCCGTGGGCGAATTGGTGCCGGAAAGTGAGTGGGGAGCTCACTTTCTCAACGGCACCGACGAGTGATTTTTAGGGCTTTGCGAAGCGCGCGATGACGGGCACGTGGTCTGACGGCTTGTCGGTCCAGCCGCGGGCGGGGCGGATGATTTCGGCGCCGATGGAGCGTTCGGCGACGTCCGCGGTGGACCAGATGTGGTCGAGGCGACGACCCTTGTCTGCGGCGTTCCAGTCGGCGCTGCGATAGCTCCACCAGGAATAGAGCTTTTGGTCGTAGGGCACGTGCTTGCGCACAACGTCGACCCAGCCATGGCCACCGGTAAGCAGGCCATTGAGCGCTTCGGTTTCGACCGGGGTGTGGCTGACGATTTTGAGGAGCTGCTTGTGGCTCCAGACGTCGTTCTCGTGCGGGGCAATGTTGAAATCGCCGGCGATGAGGTGGCCGCGCTGAAACACCGGCTCGTTGAACCAGGTTTTCAGCTCGGACAGGAACCCCAGCTTGTGCTTGAATTTTGGGTTGAGCTCCGGATCGGGCTCATCGCCACCGGCCGGGATATAGAAATTGTGCAGGGTGAAGGGGCCATGGCCCATGTCCACCAGCGCCGATACGTGGCGCGATTCCGGAATCTCGCAGAAGACGCGGCTCGATATGTCGGTCAGCGGGAATTTCGAGACGATGGCGACGCCGTGATAGCCCTTCTGACCGTGCACGGCCATGTGCGGATAGCCGTTCTCGATGAAGGCATTCCGCGGAAACTGGTCATTGGTGCACTTGATCTCCTGCAGCATCAATACGTCGGGCTGATATTGGCGCAGGAAATCGAGCACCATATCGAGGCGCAGGCGAACCGAATTGATGTTCCAGGTGACGACGGAAAGGGTCATGCGCGAGATCCGGATTTTTCCAAGGCTTGGGGCCGAGGCACTTTTAGGACTAAGCCGGGTCGAGGGTAAAGCCGGAAATGGCAGCGCGGCTCCGACTGCTGACGCGGGGTGTCAGGGCGCCAACAAAAAAGCCCGACCTTGCGGCCGGGCTTTGATCGTTCAAGCTGCTAAAAAGCTTATTCGCTCTTGGCTTCGCCTTCCGTTGCTGCGGCCTGTTCGGCTGCAGCAGCGGCGGCTGCGGCTTCCGCATCCTTGGCAGCCTGTTCGGCGGCAAAGGCTTCGGCAGCAGCGATCTTCTCAGCTTCGCGGGCTTCGCGAGCGGCCTGGGCAGCTTCACGTTCGCCAGCTTCGATCTTGCGGGTACGAGCGTTGGTCGATTCGAAAATACGAGCCGACTTACCGCGACGATCGCGCAGGTAGTAGAGCTTGGCGCGACGAACCTTACCGCGCTTGATCACTTCGACCGAAGCGATGTTGGGCGAGTAAAGCGGGAAAACGCGTTCCACGCCTTCGCCGTACGAAATCTTGCGCACGGTGAAGCTTTCAGTGATGCCGCCGCCGGAGCGGGCGATCACCACGCCTTCATAAGCCTGGAGACGTTCCTTGTCGCCTTCGCGAATCTTGACCCACACCTTGACGGTATCGCCATGGGTGAATTCGGGGAGTTCGCGCTTGGCAGCCTGCAGGGCAACCTGCTCGGCATTGAGCTGTTCAATAATGCTGCTCATTTTCGATCCGTTCTGATCTTATCGTGGGGTGACTGCGTCACCCGGTCTTGTTTGATAACGGAGGGTAGTCTTTTTGGTCTTGGCGCACGCCGGATCCGATCCCGGACGCACGAATGGGCGGCTCATAGGAGAAAACGCGCGGAGAGTCCAGCGTTTTGGGACTTCTCAGTGGCTATTGCCGCTCGGGCAGCGCATCCATCGTCACCACCGGGCTTGTCCCGGTGGTCCATGCTTGTGGTGGGATGGATTGCCGGGACAGGCCCGGCAATGACGACTGAGGGAGATATCCAGCTCCTTGGACGTCAGTCCTTCAGTAAATCCGGCCGCCGTGTCCGGGTCAGTGCCAGGGACTGTTCATGCCGCCATTTGGCGATTTTGGCGTGGTCCCCTGAGGTCAGGACGGCCGGGATATCCGTGCCCTCAAAGGACTGGGGGCGAGTGTAGTGCGGATATTCAAGCAGGCCGTTCTCAAAACTTTCCTCGTCGCGGCTATCGAGGGCGCCGAGAACGCCGGGGATCAGGCGCACGACGGCTTCCAGCAGCACCATGGCAGCGACTTCGCCGCCGGCGAGTACATAGTCGCCTATGGAAATCTCTTCGAGGTTTCGAGAGTCGATCACCCGCTGGTCGACGCCTTCAAAGCGGCCGCACACGATGACGGCGCCGGGACCGGTTGCCAGTTCATGGGCGCGGGCCTGGGTGAGGGGTTTGCCGCGGGGCGACATGAGAATGCGCGGACGTGGATCGTCGGCGGGCGCAATCTCGTCGATGGCTTTTGCCAGAATATCGGGTTTCAGCACCATGCCGGCGCCGCCGCCCGAAGGCGTGTCGTCGACAGTGCGGTGCTTGTCCGTGGCAAAATCCCGCAGATGCGTGGCGCGGAGGGTCCAGAGCCCGTCGGCCATGCCGCGGCCAAGGACAGAGGCGCCGAGCGGTCCGGGAAAGAGATCGGGGAAGAGGGTGACGATATCAGCGGAGAACATTCTTTTGTTCCCGCTCAGTCCGGCTCTTCCTCGCCCGGCTCGGCATCGAGCGGGGGGGCAATCACCAGAAACCCGTCGGCAATGCGGATGGTCGGCACGACGGCCTTGGTGAAGGGATAGAGAAAGGTATCGCCCGAGCGCGGGTCGCGCACTTCGAGGAGATCGCCGGCGCCGTAGTTAAGGAGGGCCGAAACTTCGCCGATGCTGACGCCGGTATCGAGTCGCGCATCGAGACCGATGAGGTCGGCGTGATAAAAATCGTCCTCGTCATCCGGATCGGGCAGGCGGCTGCGATCGAGGAAAAGGGAAACACCATTGAGGAGTTCGGCTGCGTTGCGGTCCCGGATACCCTTCAGGCGGGCGACGAGCACGGTTTTGTTGAGGCGCGCAGCCTCGATGGTGATGGTGAGGCCGGGACGGTCGGTGTCGAGCGGACCATAGCTGGCGATGGCTTCGGGCTCGCCCGTAAAGGTGGTGATGCGGACTTCGCCCTTGATGCCGTGGGCGGCGCCGATCTTGCCCATCAGAATGCGGTTCTCTGGCGCTGCCATTTTCGTCCCTGTTGGCTGAAAGAGAGCTGCACCCTTAGCAGGGTTGTGCCCCAGCGCAAACGGCGGAACCTTGCGCCGCATGGCGCTTTCTTCTGGCAAGAGATTCCAAGGAGAGCGTCATGTCCCAAATTCTCACCGACCGCAGGGCGATTCGCGAATGGGTGGAAGCCCGCGGTGGCAATCCCGTCCTGATGGATGTGCCCGATGGCACAGGCATTCGCACCGTGCTGCAGCTGACCTTCGGACAGGATGCGCTCAATGCCGAGGGCAATGAGGGACCGGACCGGATCGACGGCTTTCAGTTGGTGAGCTGGGAAGAATGGTTCGTGGCGCTGGAGAAGGGTAACCTCGCTATCGAGGTCACCGATGATCCCGCGGGTGGGAACGAGGCTGAGTTTACCTTCGTGCCGCGGGACTAGGACAACGTTTCACGTGAATCCATGTCTCAGTTGTCGTCATTGCCGGGCTTGTCCCGGCAATCCAGCTCGTGGTGGCCAGCCATCCTGCGGATGGCTTGGGACCACCGGGACAAGCCCGGTGGTGACGATTGGGGAGGGATCAGCTGACCTCGCCCATCTTGCAGAGCAGTTTCCACTCAGCCTCGCTGACCTTCGACACAGAGAGCCGCGAGTATTTGACCAGTTCGAATTCGGCCAGCGCTTCCGTCGCCTTGATCTCGGCCAGGGTCACCGGACGCGGAAAGGGCTTTACCGACTGGACGTCGACGCATTCCCAGACAACTTCGCCCTTGGCATTGAGTTCGGCGGTCGAATCGGGATGGGCTGCAGCCACCACCTTCATGATGCCGACGATCTCCTTGCCGATATTGGAGTGGTAGAAGAAGGCCTCATCGCCGACTTCCATGGCCCTCATATTGTTGCGCGCCGTATAGTTGCGCACGCCGTGCCATTCTTCGACTTCGCCGCGGCCGGTCTTGGCGACGAGATCGTCGAAGGAAAATACATCCGGCTCGGATTTCATCAGCCAGTAGGCCATGGGATCAGAACTCCAGCGAGGTGTTGTTGATGGCAATGCGCCAGCGCTTGACCTCGTAGCTGGCAAAGACGCCGGCCGGCACGAAGGGGTCGGCCGCAGCCATGGCTTCGGCTTCTGCCAGGGTTTCGGCTTCGAAGATCACGATGGAGCCTTCGGGCTGTTCCTCGGCATTGAGCAGGGCGCCGGCAAAAACCAGTTTCTTGCCTAGCGATTTTAGGTGCTCGAGGTGAACGGGACGGGTGTCGAGGCGCGTCTGCAGGGCGCCGGGCGCGTCCTTGGCGATCATGGCATAGAGCATTTTGTCAGTGTTCCCTCTTGAGCGGGCGGGACATCAGGCCCGCAACGATGGTGGCAATGTCGGCGCGGCCGGCAACGAACGCGTCGACGGCTTCGATCAGCGGCGCGTCGACGTCGAGGCTTTTGGCGAGAGCAGCGGCGACCGGTGCAGTGGCGACGCCTTCAGCGAGTTTTGCGCCACCGGCCAAAATGTCTGTTGTTCGACGCCCTGCGCCGAGCGCCATGCCGAACTGATAATTTCGCGATTGCACCGAAGTGCAGGTGAGCGTGAGGTCGCCCAAGCCGGCAAGGCCCGTGAGCGTGTGGGCAGAGCCGCCGAGGGCGTGCACCATGCGGGCCATTTCAGCATAGCCGCGGGCAATGAGGGCCGAGCGGGCCGAAGCACCGAGATTGGCGCCTTCGACGGCGCCGCAGGCGAGGGCATAGACATTCTTCAGCGAACCGGCGATTTCGACGCCGATCCGGTCATCAGCGGCATAGGGCCTAAAACTTGGGCCGGCGAGGGCGGTTGCAAGATTGGACGTGGCGCTGGCGTCGTCACCGGCAAGGGTTACGGCGGTCGGCCGCCCCGCGGCGACATCGGCGGCAAAGCTGGGGCCGGAGAGAACGTAGCCAATGGCATTGGGCGCCATATCAGCCAAAATTTCGCTCTGGCGGGCTAGCGTGCCGGTTTCGAGCCCCTTGGCGGAAAGCACCACTGGCTTGCCGGTCAGCAATTTCGCATCAAGCGATGTGAGCAGTGTTCGCGTCGCCTGCGCCGGCACGGCGAGGATAAAAATGTCGGCGGGGACTGGTTCTGTGCTGGCCGAGATATTGGGGAGAAGCACTTGGCCGGGTAGGGCCGCTTCATTGATGTGGTTCATATTGACGGAGTCGGCCTGCGCCCGGTTACGCAGCACCAGCGTCACCTTGCGGCCAGCCATGGCGGCGGCTTGTGCGAGAGCGGTGCCCCAGGCGCCTCCGCCCAGAACGGCGACTGTCTCAAGTGCCATGGCTTTTCACCCGCATGTCTTCGTCCTGCAACGGCCAACGCGGCCGGGCGGCAATGGTCAGGCTATCGGTATCGTCGAGCGCCAGCCGTTCGGCACCGGCCCAGGCGATCATGGCACCATTGTCGGTGCAAAGCGCAATGGGCGGCACGATGAGATCGGCGCCTAATTCGGTACACGGCTTTTGCAGCGCTTCGGCAATGCGGCGATTGGCGGCGACGCCACCGGCCACGACGAGGCGAATCGCTTCGCCCGGAAATTTTTCCGCGAACTTTTGCAGGGCCTGGCGGGCGCGAAAACCGACGATCTCAGCCACGGTATCCTGAAAGCTGGCGGCAATGTCGGCAACATCCTGATCGCTCAGGGGCGCCAATGCCTCGGCCTGCAGTCGCACGGCGGTCTTCAAACCGGAGAAGGAAAAATCGAGCCGCTCTTCGCGCAGCAGCGGTTTCGGGAACTTGAAGCGCTTGGGGTCGCCCTGCTGGGCGATCCGCTCCACGGCGGGGCCTCCGGGATGACCGAGTGATAGAAGCTTAGCCACCTTATCAAAGGCTTCGCCCAGCGCGTCGTCGATGGTGCCGCCCCAGCGCTCATAGTCGCCGACGCCGCGTACCAGCACGAACTGGCTGTGGCCGCCGGAAACGAGCAGCATCAGATATGGAAATTTTACGCCATTGGTCAGCCGCGCCGTCAGCGCATGGCCTTCGAGGTGGTTGACGGCAATCAGCGGTTTGTCGAGCGAGGCGGCGAGCGCCTTGGCGGTGGTGAGGCCCACAAGCACGCCGCCGATGAGGCCGGGACCGGCGGTAGCGGCGATGGCGTCGATGTCATTGAGGTCGATGCCGGCCTCGTCGATCGCCTGCGCGATGATGTGATCAAGCCATTCGACATGGGCGCGAGCGGCGAGTTCGGGCACGACGCCGCCAAAGGCCGCGTGCTCGTCGAGCTGGCTGCGCACCACGTTGGAACGAATGGTGCCGTGGCCGGATTGATCCCGCACCACCACGGAAGCCGCGGTTTCATCGCAGCTTGTCTCGATACCTAGAATGATGGCTTGCGCTTGCCCGGTCACGACGAACTGGTCTACTCCCAAGGTTGAGGCGGCGCGAGGCGCCCATGACGGTTTTCGCTACACTAGGACAGAGCCATAATGCAATCGCCAGCCCCCTTCGCCCGGATCGGAACGCGCGGCAGCCCGCTGGCGCTGGCCCAGGCGAAACTGGTGCGCAGCCTGCTCTCTTCAGCGCATGGCGTCGCCGAAGACGACATTCACATCGAAGTGTTTTCGACCGGCGGGGATCGCAGCCAGGACGCCAATGTGTCGCTCTCGACCATCGGCGGGAAGGGCGTTTTCACCAAGGAGATCGACGAGGCACTGCTTGCGGGGCACATCGATATCGGGGTGCATTCGAGCAAGGATGTCGCCACCGGCCTGCCCGAGGGCATGGCGCTCGCGGCCTTTCTCGAACGCGAAGATGTGCGCGACGCCTTTTTGTCACTGACGGCCGCAGGAATCGACCAGCTACCCGAAGGCGCGAAATTCGGCACTTCGTCCATCCGCCGCGCGGCGCAGGCCTTGCGGTTGCGGCCCGATCTCCAGATCGTGCCATTCCGTGGCAATGTGCATACGCGGCTGCAAAAGCTAGCTGATGGCGTGGCGGACGCGACGCTGCTGGCCATCGCTGGGCTCAATCGGCTAGGCGAAGCGCATCGCGCCACAAGCGTGTTGGACGTCGACAATTTCATGCCCGCGCCGGCGCAGGGGGCCATCGGGCTTGCCGTGCGCAGTGGCGACAGGCGTTTTCTCGATCTCGTCGCTCCGCTCGATCATGCCCCGACGCATGCGCGGATCGCGGCGGAACGAGCCATGTTGGCCGTACTCGACGGCTCCTGCCGCACCCCGGTTGGTGCCTGGACCGGGGGGCAGGGCGGAGACCTAATGCTCAAAGGCGAAATCCTGAGCCTTGATGGGCAGACGACATTCCGCGCTGAAGCCAGTGGGAGCGATCCTCAGGCGCTCGGCGAAAAGGTCGGAAAAGACCTGCTCGATCAGGCCGGGCCCGATTGGCTCGAACAATGGATGGCGTAAAAAAGATCATGCGCATGCTTGTCACCCGCCCCGAGCCTGATGCCCAAGCCAGTATCGACCGGCTGGCGGCGCTTGGCATCGAGGCGGTCGCTGCGCCATTGCTGACCCGGGCAGGGCTCGATTTTCATCTGCCTGATCTCTCCGGATTTGCTGCCCTCGCGGTCACCAGCACCAATGCCTTGCGGGCGTTGGAGGACAAGGGTGTGTTGGAGGATCTCCAGCATCTGCCGGTCTATGCGGTGGGTGATCGTACGGCGCATGAGGCACGGGCGCTCGGTTTTACTGAAGTGTTCAGCGCCGGCGGTACATTCGAGCGGCTGTCGACCATGCTCGCTCTGGCCGATCTCGAGGGGCCGGTGCTCTATCCGGCCGGAAAGCATCTCAGCGGTGACCTCGCCCAGGCGCTCGCCCCGCATGGGATCATGGTGGTGACCGCGACGGTCTATGACATGGTCGCCGAATCAAGCTTTCCCGAGGGGACGCTGGCGGCACTCGAAAGTGGCGAGCTTGGTGCGGCGCTGGTCTATTCACGGCGAACGGCCGAAATTTTCTGCACTCTCGTCGGGCCGAGGCTGAGCGCGGCAAAAAGGCGCGATCTCGTGCTGTTCTGCCTCTCGGAAAACGTGGCACAGCCGCTTGTCGAACAGCATTTTACCCGCGTGCATCTGGCCGATCGGCCGGATGAAGAAGCGATGATGTCCCTGGCGCTGGCTTTTGCCCGCGAGCAATCTGGGTCATGATCGGGCTAGGCAAAAGGAAGGCACATGGCTGATCCCAAGGACAAGGCAAGCGCCGCAACCCCAACCAGCCCCGCCGGCAAGTCCGGCGCGGTAAAGCCGCCAGTGCTCGAAGGCACGGCGCGCCCGGCCGAATCGGCCAAGCCGAGCGCGACGGCGAAGTCTGAGCCGGAGGCAAAACCCGAATCGCTCAAGCCCGGTCCGGCAGGCGCGACGACGCCAAAACCCGAATCAAAGCCGATCACGCCACCGCCGGTTCCTGCGAACGAAGCGGGGGCAGGGGCGGCGTGGCTTGCCGGTCTTGTCGGCGGTATCGTGGGCCTGGGTGCCGCCTATGGGCTGGCACTGCTGGGCTATTGGCCCGCGGTCGCTCCGGCGCCGCAGCCGGCGGATCCGCGTATTGCAACCATTGCCACGGCCGTGCCGGAGCTCGAAACCGTCACCTCCACCCTGCAGGGGGAATTGGCGCGGCTGACGGCGCGGGTCGCCGGGCTCGAAACCAATCCCGGAACTGTGACTCCAGCAGGCGATTCGGCACCGGCAAACCAGCTAGCAGGTGATCTTGCCGCGCTCAGTGCCCGGGTCGATGAACTAACGGCGGCGCCGCAGGCCGCGGGTGAGACGGCAGCACAAAATGCTGCCGCCATTGCCGCGCTTGAAACCGAGCTTGCAGCTCTCCGCCAAAGCGCCGCTCAGACACAGACCAATCTCGATGGCGTTTCAGCGAAGGTTGCGACGCTTGAAACCGATTTGTCCGAAGGCACGGCGCTCGAAGCGGGGCAGGTGCGCCTGCCGCTGATCGTTTCCGGCTTCGAAACCGCCTTCGCCACCGGCACGGCCTATGATGGGGAAATCGCCGCGCTCCGCCAGGCGCTTCCCGATCTTGCCGTGCCAGACGCAGTGCTCGCCAATGCCATGACCGGGCTCAAGCGTGCGGACCTCATCGCGCGCGATTTCAATGCCGTGCTGCCCGATGTGTTGGCCGGCAGGCCGGTGGGCGCCGATGCCGGCTGGCAGGAAGCGACCTCGGATTGGTTCCGCGGCATTATCGCCCTGCGCCCCACCGAGGCGGTGGAAGGCGATGGGCCCGAGGCCGTCGTGGCCCGCCTTGAAGGCGCCATCGGGCGCGGCGATTTCATTGCCGCCAAGACCGAACTCGATGCTCTACCGCCCTCCATGCGGGCGGCCACGGGCGCCGTGGCCGATGAAATCTCCAATCAGGCCGCAGCCCAGAGCTTTCTTGCATCCTTGCGGCAGGCAGCGCTGGCAGGAGGGAATGGCTGATGATCCGTCTCGCCCTGTGGATCGTCGGTTCTCTCGTCGTTGCGGCGCTCGCCGCCTGGTTGATGGCCTTGCCCGGCACGCTGACGCTGGAACTGGCCGGCTATCGCATGCAGCCGCGCCTCGGGACTGCCGTCGTGCTGCTCTTGCTGGCCGCCGCCCTGATCATTCTGGTTTGGGCCGTGCTGCGCCGTGTTTTTGGCGCACCGCGGGCCATGGCCCGGCGTCGTGCCGCCCGTCGGCGCGAGCAGGGCGTTGAAGCGCTCTCCGATGCCGTCATTGCCCTGCAATCGGGCGATCCTGCCCGGGCGCGTCTGCTCGCTCGCGAAGCACAGGCCCGCCTGCCAGAAAACAGCGCTGCAAAGCTGCTCGAAGCGCGGGCCGACCTTGCCGTTGGCGATATGCCGGCGGCGCGCGAGCATTATCGGGCTCTGATCGCCAGCGACAAGACGGCGCTTGCGGCTCTCACCGGCCTTTACGATCAGGCCCGGACGCAGCAACGGCCGGAAGCGGCGCTCACCTTTGCGCGCAAGGCCCTCAGTCTGGCGCCCGACAGCTCCTGGGCCGCTGAAGCCGTATTCGACGATCTGGTGCGTCGCGGCCACTGGGCCGAGGCCGTGGCCATGGTCAATGCCGAGGTGCCGCCGGGCCGCGAGGGTCGCGCCAAAAAGCGCCGCCGCCAGGCCGTCATCGAAACGGCAAGGGCCCGTGAGGCCGAAACCAGCCAGCCGCTGGTGGCGCTCGAACATGCGCTGACCGCGCTAAAACTGCTGCCCGATTTCGTGCCGGCGGCGCTGATCGCGGCGCGCGTCCATATCAATCAGGGCGAAAGCCGCAAGGCGATGAGCCTGCTTAGACGCATCTGGCGGGCCACGGGCCATCCCGATGTCGCCGCGCTTTATGGCCATGCCCAGCCCGGCGCCTCGGCGGTCGAGCGCCTGAAACGCATGCGCGAAATCGTGGATACACCGCCCGAACATCGCGCGGCCGCCATGGCGCTGGCCCGTGCCGCCATTGACGCCTATGACTGGCCGCTGGCGCGCGATGTGCTCTTGCCCTATGCCGGTCCCGATCTCACCGAGGGCGTCGCCAGCCTCATGGCCGAGATCGAGGCGGGGGAGAGCGGCGACCAGGGCAAGGCGCGCGAATGGCTGGCGCGGGGCCTTCGGGCAGTGCGCGACCCGGCCTGGACGGCCGATGGTCTTGTCAGTGCCGAATGGGAACCGACTTCCCCGGTGACCGGCAAGCTCGACGCCTTCGAATGGAAAGTGCCTGTCACCGGCAATGCGCGGCCCTTGCCGCTGCCGGTGGCTTTAGGCGAAGGGTCCGAGGATTTCCCCAAGCCCGCGCCGGTCTTGCCTCTTGCGCCCGCGGAAAACCAACAGTAAAAGACCGCAATCTGTTCGGGCCATGCCCGGCCGGAGCCGCTTTAGCTCAGTCGGTAGAGCACATCATTCGTAATGATGGGGTCAGGTGTTCGAGTCACCTAAGCGGCACCACTTTTTCAGTTCTCACAGTCAGATTCGTTCCGCCATTTCGGCGCGGGCGCTTTCATAGGCGTGGCGGGCCGAGGCGCGAATGCGCAGATGCGTGCCCTGTTTGACGGTCTGGGTGAAGAGCTGCTCGCGCTCCTCTTTGGTCGAGAGAAAAAATGGAAAGCGCTGGGCGACGCGGCTGCGGATGTTTTCGACCGGGGCGCCGAAGAGCGCGACGGGAAAATGGAGGCCCGGATAGGTCCGCACATCGCTCATGATTTCGGACCCGAAGACGCGCTTGTAAAACGGCCCGTGCTCGGGGCGGACGAGAGCCAGGCATAGGTCGGCGTTGAAATGCACCGAGGCCATGGCGGCGACGCGCAGCGTCAGGAAGGGCAAGGCCGGATAGGCCAGCGATGCCTCGCGATCGGCCGTAAACCGGCTGGGATCGATGAAGGTTTTTCCGGCATCCACCATCGGGGCCAGGATATCAGGACACACCTTCATGCTGGGTGAGCGCCGATACTGCGCCGTCAGGTGATGGAGGCGGATGGAGCTGACCAGTTCACCCTTGATATAGATGCCAAAGCTCATGGCATTGGGCGTTTCATCGAGATCGTCGATGCAGATTTCCTCCGCATTGTGATCCATGAAACCCTCACGCACATAGGCGCGATAGCGCAATTTGTAGATCGGGTCGTCGATGACGCTGGCATCGACCCGCGCATAGCTCACATCGTCGAGCACGTCGATCAGGGCCCCCGAAAAGCGCGAGGGTTCGCCGGCGCGGGCCGCAGCCGCGCTGTCCTTGTCGATCGCCATGCTGATATGCCCCGCCGCCTTCAATTGCTTCGGCCGGGACGTTAACGTTTCATTAACCCTCACAAAAGTTGACATTGCCGACGTGGTTAATTTGCCGGCTTTGCCCGCACTAGAGCGCGTCGCGATCCCAGGGGATACGCTCGATGCGCTTTAGCGCCTTGTTTTCGCGCATGTCTCCCGAAACCGGCGACCACTTTCGGGAGACATGCTTTAGGTCGAGGAAACGAGGCGCAGAGGCACCGTGTTTTGACGGTAAATCTGCTGTTCGAGCAGGCGCGAGATCGCATCGAAACTCATCGGAGCCCCATAAAGGAATCCCTGGATGAGGTCGGCCCGCGTGTGATTGATGACGAAGTTGAGCTGGACCTCGGTTTCGACGCCTTCGATCGTGGTCACGAGATCAAGATCCTTGCCGATCTGCACCACATTGGTGAGCAGCTTTAAGGCATGCTCGTCGGTTTCGATCCCGGTGAGGAAGGAGCGGTCGATCTTGAGCTTGGTAAAGGGCAGGGCGCTGAGATAGCTCAGCGAAGAATAGCCCGTGCCAAAATCGTCGAGCGCTACGCCGACCCCGCGATTGCACAGTTTTAGGAGCGCCGCGGCTGCTGCATCGCGCTCTTCGATAACGGTGGTTTCCGTTACTTCGATTTCGAGACGTGCGGCGGGGAGACCGCTTTCCTCGAGAGCGTGCGTGACCATGTCCTCGACATCGGTGGCGCGGAAGTCTCGCGCCGAGATGTTTACTGCGACATGGGTGGTTCCGGGCCAGGTGTGGCAGTCGCGCGTGGCTTTGCCGAGCACGAAACGCGTCAGATCGGTGATCATGCCGGTTTCTTCGGCGATCGGAATGAAGGTTGCCGGCGAGATGGCGCCAAAAGTCTCGTGGTCCCAGCGGGCTAGCGCTTCGCAGCCCACGATGCGGTTTTCGCGCGGATCGACTATGGGCTGATAGGCGAGGTGCAGTTTGCTTTCTGCAATGGCGGTCTTGAGGTCGGTCTTGAGCTGCTGGCGGAACTGATATTCAGTATCCATGCGCGCATGGAACCGAATGATGCGGTTCTTGCCGCCCGACTTTGCTTCGTTGAGCGCCAGATCGGCCTTGATCATCAAGTGCTCGAAAGTGTTGTTGCGGTCCGGCGAGGAGACGAGGCCGGCGCTGACATCGATATCGAGCCGGCGATTGGGCAGTTGGTAGGCTTGGTGGAGACCTTCGAGCAGGCGTTCCGCATCGGCCTCGATGCCCTCGGGTCCTTCGGGCGAAACATAGAAGGCGATGAATTCGTCGCCGCCCAAGCGTCCCACGATGGCGTTTTCGGGCAAGGCGCCGGGCAGGCGGCGGCCAAGCTCATGCAGCAATTGATCGCCGGCAAGATGACCGAGCGTGTCGTTGATATGCTTGAAATCGTCGATATCGAGAATCAACAGCGCCACATGGCCCGCTTCGACCGTATCGAGCCGGGCTTCGAGCGCCTTTTCGACCAGTTCGGCGAAATAGGCGCGGTTGGGCAGCCCCGTCAGCGCGTCATAGCGCGCCATATAGCTGATGCGTTCCTCGGCGGCGATGCGATCGGAAATATCTTCGAACAGCAGCACCGACTTGGTATCGCGCGAGGAGATCGAGGCTTCGAAATACCGCCCGCCTACGCTTGATATCAGCACTTTGCCGCTTGATCTCGTTTCGATCAGCACGTCCATGCGCCGGGCGGCCGCCTGCGGGATGGCGCCGGTTGCGAGCGCATGTTCGAAAAGCTCATAGAGCGGACGCCCGATCCAGTCAGATGGATTGTCGATGCCGAAGGCCAGAAGCGCGGTGTCATTGGCCACTTCGATCAGGTGGTTGCGGTCGAGCATGAGCAGGCCATGCGCCATGGTGTCGAGCGCGGCGTCGAGCTGGCCGGCGAGGGCCGAGGCCTTGGTGCGGCCATGCACGGCGCGCAGCAGCACGTTTCGTGCATTGCCCGCAATCTTGCGCAGCGACAGGAAGAAGGGCAGCAGCAAGAGAGTAAGAAGCGCGTAGTAGATATTGCCCACGAGCAGCAGCCCCAGGCACAGGGGCACTGCGATCAGCAGGACCTGGATGGTCATCAGCTTGTCGATGGCGAAATTGCGCTGCGAGACGCCCACCAGCACGGAAACCGAGACGCTGGCAGCGGTCAGTTCGGCAAAGGCATCGTCGACGACCCAGAAGCTGATCAGGCACCAGACGCCATAGATCAGGGCGATGGCGGCGGCGCCCAGGGTGGCGCGCCCTTCCCAATAGAGCGCCGTTTCGACGTCTTCGTCGCCAAGGGTCGCATGTTCGAAGGCCTTCATGTCGAGATGGCGTAGGAAGCCGACCACGATGAACAGAAAGGCGATACAGCCAAGTTCAGGCGATTGCGCCTCGAGCGCTGCGACGGATGCGGCGAGAGCCGAGCCATAGGCGCCAAGCAGCATCGACAGCCGGTCGGCATAAAGCGAACGGATCATCGACACATAATCGACCGGCGGCAGCAATTTATGGGCGGCTTGAAACATGCCGATCCTGTGCAGAGTTCGGATCTTTGGGGGTGATCCGCCGCGCCGACTCCGGTCGGCAGCGGTTTGGTGTAGGTCGCCACGCGCGTGGCTTGTGGCCGCCCATTCTTGGCGTGGCCGTTCTGGTTGACGTTTGAGTTCAACGTAACTGCGGTTAAGACCGTCTTGAATGTTGAGGGGAAGATGAACTTCGTCGCCGCTTTCCCGTTGCCAAGGTGAACCCTTGCTTAATGCGGTTCGCTAAAGCGCGTCGAGATCCCCTGGATTGGCTTGGCGCGCCTTGGTTTTTGTTTTCGCGCAGGCCTCCGAACGGGTACCTTTCGGGGGGCATGCTGCAGGTCGAGGAGGCCGAAATGGCAGACAAGCTCAAACCGGATGAACTTGCAGCAGCGCGCAGCAAGCTGACGGGCTGGACCATCGAGGGTGGCGAAACGCAGCTCAAACGATCCTTCAAGTTCAAGGATTTTTCCGAAGCCTTTGGCTTCATGAGCCGCGTAGCCCTGCTCGCCGACAAGGCCGATCACCATCCTGATTGGTCCAATAGCTACAATAAGGTCGAGATCGTGCTCTCCACCCATGATGCAGGCGGGCTGACGCAGAAGGATGTCGATCTCGCCGGAAAAATCAGCGCTCTGGTCTGATCGTCTTTCAGTGGAAATTGCGACCCTTCGGCATGGCGCCATAGGCGCGGCGGCGGGCCATTTCGATCTCGCGAATGGCATTGCGGTCGCGGCTCTGACTGCCCGGCGGGCCGGATTTGCCTTCATCGGCACGGGCCACGACTTTGTCGCCAAAATCCTTGCCATGCGAAAGGTCGAGCAAGTGGGGGGTCAGATCGACCATGTCCTCGGCGATGATGTGAATGACGAGGCCCTCTTTCTGCAATTGCCCGCGCACCGCCAGCATGCGGCTCGAGAGCAGCGTCTTTCGCATGGCATCGTTTTCAAACAGCTTTGGCCATACGACGATATTGGCAACGCCGGTTTCGTCCTCGAGCGTCACGAAGATGACGCCGCTGGCCGTGCCCGGTCGCTGGCGGACCAGCACGAGCCCCGCCACTTCGATGCGGTGGCCCGGCGTCACCGTCGAGAGATTTGCCGCCCGCGTCGTCCCCCGCTCCATCAGCATGGGCCGCAGGAATTGTACCGGATGGCCCTTTAGGGACAGCGACAGGGTCGCATAGTCGTGGATGACCTCCTCGCCCGGCGCCATGAGTGGCAGGCCGGCGGGCTCTTCGACCGGTGTTCCCCTGGGTGGCGCGATGGCAAAGAGCGGCAGGGTTTCGGCGCCGTGGGTGCCGATGAGCCCCTTTACGGCCCAGAGCGCCTCGCGACGGTTGAGCCCGAAATCGGAGAAAGCATCGGCCCGGGCGAGTTTTTCGAGGCTGGCAATGGGCACGCCGGTGCGCAGCCAAAGATCGCGAATGGAGGTGTAGCGGCCCTTTTCGCGCACCTCGACGATCCGCTCGATGTCCTTTTGCGCCAGGCCCTCTACCTGCCGCAGCCCCAGGCGCATCGCCTTTTGGGTCCAGATGTCTTTTTCCATCGCCGTATGCCGCGGCCAGATATGGTCTGCAATCTTCCAGCCATCATCTTCAAGACTGGAATCGTGGTTCGACAGATTGATGTCGGGCGGCCGGATTTCGACGCCATGCTCGGTCGCGTCACGCACCAATTGGCTCGGCGCATAGAAGCCCATGGGCTGGGAATTGAGCAGGGCACAGGCAAAGACATCGGGATAGTGGCATTTGAGCCAGCACGAGGCATAGACGAGCAGGGCAAAGCTGGCCGCGTGGCTCTCGGGAAACCCATATTCGGCAAAGCCTTCGATCTGGGAAAAGCAGCGTTCGGCAAATTCCTGGCTGTATTTTTTCCGCTCGTTGTTCTTCATCCCCTCGATGAAGCGCTCCTTGAAAATCTCGATCTTTCCGGTGCGCCGCCAGGCGGCCATGGCGCGCCGGAGTTGATCGGCTTCGCCGGCGGAAAAGCCGGCACCCTTGATCGCCATCTGCATGGCCTGTTCCTGAAAGAGCGGAATACCTAGGGTTTTCTTGAGGACCTGGTCGAGCGGATCGTCGGGATCGGCGGCCCAGGGTTCAATGCCTTCGCGCCGTTTTAGGTAGGGGTGGACCATGCCGCCCTGGATCGGGCCGGGGCGAACGATGGCGACTTCGATGACGAGGTCATAAAAGACCTTTGGCTTGAGGCGCGGCAGCATGGACATCTGCGCCCGGCTCTCGATCTGGAAGACGCCAATCGTGTCGGCCCTGTGCGTCATCTCATAGACCGGCTTGGCGATTTCCGTTCCTTTATCCTCGTCACTGAACCCTTCGTCTTGCAGCTCGGCTAAGGTTACGTCGCGCTTATAGTGCTCCTTCATCAGGTCAAAAGCCCGCCTCAGGCAAGTCAGCATGCCCAGTGCCAGAACATCGACCTTCAGGATTTTGAGGGCGTCGATATCGTCTTTGTTCCATTCGATGATAGTGCGGCTATCCATGGCCGACTTGCTGATCGGCACGAGGCTTTCAAGGCTGTCGCGGGTGATGACGAAGCCGCCCACGTGCTGGCTGAGATGCCGCGGAAAACCGCGCAGTACTTTCACGACCTCGAACATCTGTGCCAGCACCGGGTCATCCGGGTTGAGCCCGATATTGGCGACGCTTTTGAGATCGAGCGAGGAGCCCCAGCCCCAATGGAGCTGGTTGAAGGCGGCAATGGTGTCGTCGGAAACGCCGAAAACCTTTGCCGTTTCGCGGATGGCGCTTTTGGAACGGTAGGAAATGACATTGGCCGTCAGTCCCGTCCGCCGTCCCCCATATTTCTGGTAGACATATTGCATCACCTCCTCGCGCCGTTCGTGCTCGAAATCGACGTCGATATCGGGCGGTTCGTCGCGCTCGGTGGAGATGAAACGGCCAAAGACCAGCGTGGCTTTTCTCGGGTCGACCTCGGTGATTTCGAGGCAATAGCAGACAGTTGAATTGGCGGCTGATCCGCGCCCCTGACACAGAATGCCCTTTTCGTAGCGGGCAAAGCGCACAATGTCCTGAACTGTGAGGAAGTAAGCGGCATAGCCCTTTTCGTCGATGAGTTTTAGTTCCGTGCGGATCTGGTCTTCGGAGCCCGGTGGCAATCCTTCGGGAAAGCGCTTTTTCGCCCCGGCCCAGGTCAGGCGCTCCAGCGTCTGCTGTGCTGTCTCGCCATTGCCGATCGTCTCCTCGGGATAATTGTATTCGAGCTGGTTGAGCGCAAAATCGATCTTCGCGATGAACTTTTGGGTCTGCGCAATGGCATCGGGATGCTCGGCAAAAAGACCAGCCATTTCACGCGGGCTCTTGAGGTGCCGTTCGGCATTTGCAGTAAGGCGAAAGCCGGCTTCGTCGAGCGTAACATGCTCGCGAATGCAGGTGACGACATCAAGCAACATGCTGCGATCGGGCTCGTGATATTGCGCGTCATTGCTGGCGATCATGAAGGCCCGATGGCGCCTCGCTGATGCCTCGACCCGGTTGAGCCGGGCCCGATCCTGGCCATCAAAGCGCGGCGTCCCGGCGATCCAGACCCGTCCCGGTGCCTGCCGGCTCAGGCGATCGAGAGTCTTTTCGGTGAGCGCCCAGTCGCTCTCGTCGGGAAGCAGGATGAAGAGCTGGCCTTGCGAAAAATCCTCGGTTGGACCGTGCGCCTCTTCAGAAGCGGGATTGGCCGAGCCGAAGAGGTCGTCGAAAAAGAGCGTTGGATTGCCCTTTTCGCCCCGATGATTGCCGATAGTCAGCAGTTTGCAGAGCCGGCCATAGGCGACGCGATCGCTGGGATAGGCGACGATATCGGGCGTGCCATCGGCAAAGGCCAGCCTGACGCCGACAAGATAGCGAAAGTGCGGGCTCAACTCCTTGTTGTCGCGCGCCGTCACATAGCCGCGGACAACCCCGGCAAAGGTATTGCGATCGCAAATGCCGAGGGCCGTCATGCCCAAAACCATGGCTGACGCCACCATTTCCTCGGGATGCGAACCCGAGCGCAGGAAAGAAAAATTGCTGGTGGTGATCAGCTCGCTATAAAACGGGGCCTCGAGTTCGATGACTTTTTCCGGAATGGTGGCGGGGGCACTCATGGGAAAAATCCATGCAGGTACCAGATCGGCCTATTGCCCTTGCTGTACAGTCCCTGCCGAAACACCCAGAAGCGGCTGCCGTGCTGGTCTTCCACCACATAGTAGTCACGCGTTCCGGCATCGGGATTGAAGAGCAGCAGGTCCGGGATATAGGGCGGTGGCACCGGCTTTTCGCCTGGCTCCGGCTTTTTGGGCTTTGGCGGTTCGACCAGTTTCAGCCGCTCTTGCTTCCGCCACCACTCTGCGCCCAAGCGCTCCGGCCCCTGGCCACTGACCAAACGAAAACTCTCGCCGCGCCAGACCATGGAGGCGGGGAGGCCATGGGGCACTTCGGCCATGATGGCGACGATCTCGGGCATGGGCAGCAGTTTTACCGGGCGTTGCAGGGGTGGGGCTGCAATCGGAGCATCGGTCTGGCCTGATTGCGTCGGCACCAGTCTGGCCGCGCGCTCGGGCAGGCGGCTTGCCACCATTTCCGTCCGCAAGACGGCGAGCGGGCCGAGCCGGCTGCTCAGCCGGTCGTTGAGCCTTGCAATGTCTTCGGTGCCTTCCTCGATGGAAAAGGCGCCCGTCTGCACCGCATCGAGGCGATCGGTGCTGCTCGCGGCCAGCCGCACCATGTCGATACCAAAGCCGGGATCATATTCGGTTTCCAGCCGCTGCGCCCGATGGCGAAAAAGGTCGGCAATATGCTCGGGGTCGCGCGTCACCCGTCCGGCATTGAGCGACAGGGTCATTACCTTGTGGTCGACCCGATAAAGGAAAAGATGAAAAGTCTGGCCGCCCAGCCCTTCGGCTTCGAGGGTTTTGCTCAATTTTACCGAGAGGTCATGGGTCGTGCGCAGCACATCGTCCATGAGGCTGATGGGATCGGCAAAGCGTTGCTCGACGAGATGGTCGACCAGCGGCAGGCGCGGCGTCATCCGCTCCTCGATCGCGCCAAAAGCCTGGTCGATGCGCAGGAGGATTTGGCTAAAGCGGGTGTGCAACGACTTTCGGGGATATTGCCTGACCTGCCCGATGGTTTTGAGCCCCATCTGACCAAGAGTAAGCAACTGGCTTTCCTCGAGCCGCAGGGCCGCAACCGGCAGGGCATCGAGCAGGGCGGCAAAACTATCGTCTTCAACCACCTGGCTCCGGGCAAAATGGCTGACGGCCCAGGCGGCGCCGATGGTTGGGGCAATGGCGCCGGAAACGCGGTAGCCCAGTTTCCGCAGGCGGATGATGAGCGTGCGCAGCATTTCGGTTTCGCCACCGAAAAGATGCGCCACGCCGGTAATGTCGAGCACGAGATCGCCAAAACGGCTGATATCGGTCATCACCGAAACCAGCGGGCTGGCATTGGAGTGCCAATCGGCAAAGTCGCCAAAGGCGGTCTCCAGCCTTGGGCGGTCGATCTCGAGCACAGTGAGAGCCGGCCAGATGGCGCGGGCATCGGCGAGGTTCTGGCCGAGGCGCAGCCCGTTCTGCAGGCCCTCCGGATCGAGTGCGGCAAGGCGCAACCCGCCCTTGATGCGCTCGTAAAGTGCCAGGGGGTTTTCCTTGAGCCTTGGCTCAGCTCGCTTGAGATAGTCGGTGGCCCAATAGGGCAGGTGCAGCACCAGGAAGCGGCGTTTCTGCCTGATATCGACCAAGGCCAACTGGCTTGGAGAAGATTGCAAAGCCATTTTTCCGTGCCTCCAGCATCCAGTCCAGTTGATTGCCAGCGATGCGACCCTTTTCGAGCCGCAGGTGCCAGCGCGCCGCGCCTGGGGCTCGGTCGTCGAAGGCGTGGCGGCCGCTGCGATGGGGCATGAGCCGCCAGCGCAGGTGTCCGGCGCTGCTTTCCCGTCGCTGGCCATAGCGCAGCATGAAGAGCGATACCCGGTTGGCGCTGGCGCGCAGGCTCAGCCGCCGGCTGGCGGTGAAATTGAGCAGTTTTGGATTGCCCTTCACCTCGGCGATGATGGCCGCGACCGCCCGGCAGGCGGTGGCTTCCTCGGTGGCCCATAAAAATTCGGTCATGTCGGCGACCCGCACGATCACCAGTTTTGCGGGATCAATTCCGAACCAGTGCAAACCAGGTCCATAGGGCAGGCCGAAGTGTTTCCCCTCATCGGCCAATTGCACGTAGTAGATCGTCGAGCGCCGCGCCGTGAGCAGGCTTTTGGCCTGGGTCAGCGCAAAGGCGAGGCTTGCGCCGCTGTCCCGGGCGCCATCGACATAGACTTCCTGCACGAGACCCGCCGGCAAGGCGGGAAAAATGCCGGGTTCACCCCGCGGCCGATTGACTGCTTCCGCCAGTGCCGGCTTGCGCTCGATATCGGCAATGGTGTCCCGCAGCGCGGCAAGGCGCTGTTGGCGTTCCGGGGCCTGCATGATGAAACCGTCTACTAGAACAAAACAGGAACAATTTGACTCCGAATCCCTCGAGAGTCGAGTCCCTTTCTGAAGGCCCCCAAAAGAGGGTGTGGCCCGCCTGCATCAGCGGCGGTCAAGACCGCGTGAGCAGTCCTCGCGCCCATTGAGCAAAACCAGCTTCTGCCCCAGTCTTTGTTTCGCGGCCCTCCCGGCTCAATCGCAAACCCGTTCCTTCACCCCGTGCACGAGGCTGAAAGCCATGTTCGAGGCCCTGACCCGTCTGTTCCAGAAAACCGAGACGGTGACCAATAGCAATGACCCGAAACTGTCGGTGGCGGCGCTTCTCGTGCACCTCGCCGCGGTCGACGGCACGATGAAGGACGAAGAGCGCAAGACCATTCGTGGCGCGCTGATGGATCACTATGATCTCGACGAGCAGAGTGTTGATCGCCTGATCAAGCAGGCGGCCGAGAGGGATGCCGAGGCGGTGGATTTTTATCGCTTCACCACCGGCATTACCCAGTTGCCGATGGAAGATCGCGTCGAAATCATCCGCATGATGTGGGCCGTGGTCTTTGCCGACCGGCAGAATCACGAGCTCGAAGACAATATGGTCTGGCGCATTGCCGAGCTGATCGGTGTTTCGAGCCGCGACCGCACCGTCTTGCGCAACCAGATTCGCGGCAAGGCTGACCAAGCCTGATCATTTCTTTGAAATGATCGGACCTAGTAAGCGGTAAATTTTCCAATCACTTCGGGCTCTTCCGTCTGGCAATTGAACTTGCCTGCCTTGTCGGCGGCAGCGCGTGCCAGCTCGTTGGCGTCCTTGTTGGCCAGGGCATCCACATAGGCGATGTGGCAGGAATTGCCTTCGGCGATTTGCGTCACCACCAGAACCTGTCCCTTGTTCTCGCCGGTTTCGACATCAGCGGTGTGATAGCGCACGATTGTCGCCACCGGGAAGAAGTAGCCCTTTGCGTTGGAAAGCCGCCATTCCAGTTTACCGCCGAGATTATTGAAGGGTGGCAGGGTCTGGAAACCGGCTGAATTCTTTTCCGGTTCAAAGCCGTAGCTGATGGAAAAGCGCAAATCGCCTTCCTGTACCATGACGGGAAAACCCTTATAGCCGGGGCAGGCCCAGCTGGCACCAAAGTCGTCGGCTTCGAGCACGAGGCACTGCTCGATATCGAGGTCGGTATAGGCGCTGGTAAAGCCCGACTGGGCAAAGGCCGGCGTTGCGCAAGTCACGGTCAGAACCAGAAAAAGACGCTGCAACATGGACCGGCCTCCTAATATGATCGAGATCAATTGCCGGACACAATGATCGGGTTATTGTGCCGTAAACAAGGAGAAGAGCATGTTCAAATCCCTGCTTATTGCCACTGATGGTTCCGAACTCGGCGACAAGGCCGTGGCGGCCGGCGTCGAACTCGCGAGGGCTCACGGTTCGAAAATCCTGGTGCTGACCGCGACCGACCCGGTGGCGACAGGTATCGGGGCCGGCGGTTTTGGCACTTTCGATGCAGGTCCGATCATTGTCCAGCTCGAAGAGGATTATGCCGCCCAGGCCAAAAAACTGCTGGATGATGCAAAGGCCAAGCTCGATGCATCAGGCATTGCGGCCGAAACCCTGCATGTGCCGCGCCATCGTCCAGCCGATGCCATTCTCGAAGCTGCGAAAGAGCATGGTGTCGATACCATCGTCATGGGTTCGCATGGCCGCCGCGGCCTTGGCCGGCTGCTGCTCGGCAGCCAGGCCTCCGAGGTTCTGGCGCGCTCCAATGTGCCAGTTCTTATAGTCAAATAGGTTTTTGCAATTTGTCCGAAGCCATTGGTCCTGCGGCGAATGGCTTCGGCGCCTCGCCGATTTACGGCTTGCCTTTGCCGGGGGTTCTGCGGCAGAACCCCTGTCGTTCAGCCCCTCCCTGACGCAACGGACACGCCCAAATGAACATCGACGCCATCCCGACCGGCAAGAATCCGCCCGAAGACCTCAATGTCATAATCGAAGTTCCGCTTGGCGGCGAGCCGATCAAGTATGAAATCGACAAGGATAGCGGCGCCCTGTTCGTCGATCGCTTCCTCTATACGCCGATGCGCTATCCCGGCAATTACGGCTTCGTGCCGCATACTTTGTGCGGCGATGGCGATCCGCTCGACGTGATCGTGATGAATTCGCGGCCTCTCGTTCCGGGGGCAGTGGTTCGTTCGCGCCCCGTCGGCGTGCTCTTCATGGAAGACGATGGCGGCCAGGACGAAAAGATCATCGCCGTGCCGGTCTCAAAACTGACCCGCATGTATGACAACATTAGAGATATCGAGGATTTCCCGGAAATCCAGCTCGAGCGCGTGAAGCATTTCTTCACACACTATAAGGATCTCGAGCCCGGCAAGTGGGCCAAGATCGACCGGATCGGCAACCTCGCCGACGCCAAGCGCGTGATCCTCGAATCCATCGAGCGCAACAAGAACGAAAAATGAGTTTCGGAATTGGGCTGGAGCGATCCAGCCCTTTTCTTTTTTCCTTGCCGATGGGCGGCAGCGTGGCTTTCATGGCGGCATGACGCTTCCTGCCTTCGACACCAGACTGTTCCAGATCGCTACCAAGCCGCTCGACCCGGCAGACTGGCTTGATCCCGATGCGGATATGGCGGCGCAACTGGTCGAAAAGGCGCGCCTTCACAAAACTCATTTTTCCGAGATTTTTGCTGAACTGCCCGAAAGCCGCCCGGCCCAGGCCGAGCTGCTTTCCCTCTTGGCTGATTATCTACCGGACCGCTTTCCCCATCTCTGGCAAAAGCGCGACGATGGTCTCTTCATCGTGCCCAGTGGCGAAGTCGTTGACCTCGCGGGTCCTCCGTTGCTGCAGGCGGCAAAACTGGTGCAGGACGATCTTCTCGTCCTCTCGCGCAGCGAACCCGGCTGGCGCCTGGTGGCGGCGAGCCTCAGTTTTCCGTCTTCCTGGGTGCTTTCGGAAAAAATCGGCAAGGTGCTCGATGTCATTCATCAGCCCGTGCCCGGCTTTGGTCCGGAAACCCGCCCGGCCCAGTTGATGGCCCGCATGTTCGATGCAATGCGCCCTGAAACCCCGCTCATTCGCTGGAACTGGTCGCTCTATGGCGACCGGCGCCTCTTTCACCCTGACGTGTCGGGCCCGGATGAGCCACGCTTCGGTACTGGTGAAAGGGCCGATCCGGTGCATCTGCGCATCGAGCGGCAGACCCTGAGGAAACTCCCCAAGACGAGAGCGATCGTCTTCACGATCCGCATTTCATTGGTCGATCTCGACACTTTTGCCGGCCTGCCCGACGCCAAAACTTTGGCCGGAAGCCTCCATGCTCAGCTTCTCGCCCTCACGCCCGAACAGCTCGACTACAAGGGGCTCACCCGCGAGCGCGACCGCGTCCTAAATCGTCTCGCCGGCATAATCTGAAACGCTTGCCCAAATCAGCATGCCGCGCCTAAATGGGAAAAATCCTGAGTAGGCTCAGTATATGAACGAGACCGCCGTTGCCGAGCAGTTGACCTGGGCCGCCCGTCTTCTGGCGCGCGAAACGGAAACCATGCTGGGCCCAATCGGGCTCAATCCCGCCTATGTGCCGGTGCTGCTCGCCCTTTCCGCAGGCGGCGCGCATACGCCCAAGGGCCTCGCCGAGGCGGCATCGGTCGAACAGCCCACCATGACCGCTACCATCCAGCGCATGGAACGCGACGGCCTTGTCACGCGAAAACCCAATCCCGACGACGGCCGCAGCGCCCTGATCGCCCTGACGCCACTGGGCTATGAACGCATCGCCGACATGGACCGGGCGCTGGGCGCGCTCAACGAATTGTTGCTGGAGCAGTTCACCACGGCCGAGCGCGGACAGTTTCTGGAATTGTTAGGGCGCGTGGTATCGGTGCTGGAAGTGCAGACCGGCAGGGCGGGGTAGCCAGGTTTCGACCCATTTCAGACGTTGAAGCTCACGCGCTGCCTTACCGAAAGCCGCCTTTTTCACATGTAGAGGTTAGCGTGTTGGCCTTTGCATTCTGCAGTTGTTCCTTTTATGTTCGCATCGGTTTAGGAGGCGAACATGCAAGCTATTGCGCTCGTTACTGGCGGAAGCCGCGGCGTCGGGCGGGGCATCGCCTTGGCCCTGCTGGAGGAAGGAGCCTTTGTTCACGTGACGGCCCGCACGCTCACAGAGGCAGATGCGCTTACGCACCCACAAGGTTCTGGGTCGCTTGAGAGCCTCGCCGAGGAGGCATCGAGCCTACCGGGTCGGCTCATGATACATCGGTGCGATCACGCCGACGACAAGCAGACGGTCGAAGTAGTCGCCAAAATTGAAGAGGTACACGGTGGTGTAGACCTCTTGGTCAATAATGCATGGCCGGGCTACGAACATATGGTCGAGGGCACAACCTTCACCTGGCCAAAGCCGTTTTGGGAACAGCCGATGTGGCGGTGGAACGCTATGATTGACGTTGGGCTGCGTTCGGCCTTCGTGACGTCTAGGGCAGTTGCTCCTGCCATGATAGCCAAAAGAAAAGGCCTTATCGTCAATATCTCGTTCTGGGCGGCTGAACTTTTCGAAGGCAATGCAATTTATGGCGTCGCCAAGGCCGGGGCAAACAAGCTTGCCGCTGATTGCTCGCATGATCTGATGCCATACGGCGTGTCGGCTGTTGCACTCTATCCGGGGCTGGTGCGCACCGAAGCGGTGCTGCGGGCGGCAGAATTCATGGATTTGTCCAACTCGGAATCGCCCCGGTTTGTTGGCCGTGTGATTGCCGGCCTCTGGCGAGATGAAGGCCTGCTGAAAAAGTCGGGCCGACCTCACGTGGTGGCGGCATTAGCGCGGGAATATGGCATCTTGGACATCGATGGGCAGAGTCCAAGGCCGCTTGCGCAAGACGACTTCCAAAACAGAGATTGAGATAGAGGATGTCAGCTTTCGGCGCCTTTTCTCCAAAAGCCGCCATTCAGGTTACCCGCCCAACCTAGCCGTAGATGACCTCCTCCCCACCCGCGCAAACCCGCCCTGCGCCAGCAGCGCTTGTGAAATGGGGAAAATTTCTATAATAGCCGCACCGAAATGCGCCAGTTTGCTGATATTGCAACTGGCGCTTCCTGTTTTCCGCATGATTTGGCCGTTCGCCCCCTTGCTGCCGCTGGACCATGCCCAACGCCCCGGTGCCCATGTCCCTGCGCAATATTGCCATCATCGCCCACGTTGACCACGGTAAGACCACCCTGATCGACGTCCTGCTCAAGCAGTCGGGCTCATTCCGCGAAAACGAGCGCGTTGAAGAACGCGCCATGGACAGCAATGATATCGAGCGCGAGCGCGGTATCACCATTCTGGCCAAGGTGACTTCCCTCCTTTGGAAAGACACCCGCATCAATATCGTCGACACGCCCGGCCACGCCGACTTCGGCGGTGAAGTCGAGCGCATCCTCTCCATGGTCGATGGCGTGGTCATTCTCGTCGACGCCGCTGAAGGCCCGATGCCGCAGACCAAGTTCGTGCTTGGCAAGGCGCTGGCCCAGGGCCTGCGTCCGATCGTTGCCATCAACAAGATCGACAAGTCCGACGAGCGTCACCTCGAAGTGCTCGAAGAAATCTTCGATCTCTTCATCGCCCTCGACGCTTCGCCCGAGCAGCTTGATTTCCCTGTTCTCTACGGTTCGGCCAAGCAGGGCTGGATGGCGTTGGAGCCCGAAGGTCCGAAGGAAAGCCTTGGGCCGCTGCTCGACAAGGTTATCGAACATGTGCCGGAGCCGAGCGTCGAAGAAGGCGCGTTCCGCATGCTGGTCACCACCATCGAGCGCAACCCGTTCCTCGGCCGCATCCTGACCGGCCGCATCACTTCGGGTTCCGTCAAGGCCAACGACCCCATCCACACGCTCAACCGCGAAGGCAAGGAAGTCGAGAAGGGCCGCGTTTCCAAGGTTCTGGCCTTCCGTGGCCTTGAGCGCACCCCGGTCGATGTCGGCGAAGCCGGCGACATCGTCGCCATTGCCGGTCTCGTCACCTCGACCGTGGCCGATACGCTTTGCGCCACTTCGGTGACCAAGCCGATCGCTGCCAAGCCGATCGATCCCCCGACCCTGTCGGTTACCTTCCGCATCAATGACGGCCCGCTAGCCGGCCGTGAAGGCGACAAGGTGCAGTCGCGCGTCATCCGTGAACGCCTGATGCGTGAAGCCGAGGGTAACGTCGCGATCCGCGTGACCCCGGGCGACGACAACGACTCCTATGACGTTGCCGGCCGCGGCGAACTTCAGCTCGCCGTTCTCATCGAAAACATGCGCCGCGAAGGCTTTGAGCTGACCATCGGTCGCCCGAAAGTCCTGATGCAGGACATCGATGGCGTCCGTCACGAGCCGATCGAAGAAGTCATCATCGACGTCGATGACGAATTCACCGGCGCCGTCGTCCAGAAGCTCACCGAGCGCAAGGGCGAACTGACCGACATGCGTCCGTCCGGCGTTGGCCGTACCCGCATCCAGCTGCTGGTCCCGACCCGCTCGCTGATCGGCTACCAGCCTGAACTGCTCTCGGATACCCGTGGCACGGCTATCTTCAACCGCCTGTTCCACTCCTTCGTGCCCTATAAAGGCGAACTGCCTGGCCGCCGTACCGGCGTTCTGATCTCGAACGGCACCGGCCAGTCCGTCGCCTTCGCGCTCTGGAACCTCGAAGACCGCGGCCCGATCATGATCGACGCTGGCGTCGACATCTATGAAGGTATGATCGTGGGCGAGCATTCCCGCGAGAACGACCTTGAAGTCAACGCGCTCAAGGGCAAGCAGCTCACCAATATCCGCACGACCTCCAAGGACGAAGCGGTGCGTCTGACGACCCCGAAGAAGCTGACCCTCGAACAATCGCTCGGCTATATCGCCGAAGACGAATATGTCGAAGTGACGCCGAAATCGATCCGCCTGCGCAAGATCTGGCTCGATCCGAACGATCGCAAGCGCATGAGCCGCGCCGCCAAGTCGGCCTAAGAGTTTTCTTAAAACTCATTCGCGAATGTCACAGGAATGCCCGGCTTGTCCGGGCATTCTCATATGAACAGCGCAAGGAGTGCCAATGACCGACTGGATCATCCAGACCATCACCGATCTCGGCTATGTCGGAATTTTTCTCGTCATGCTCGCCGAGTCGATCTTTCCCCCGATCCCGTCGGAACTCATCATTCCCTTCGCCGGCTTTGCTGCCGCCAATGGCGACCTCAATCTCTTCGGCGTGCTGTTCACCGCCACCTTCGGCGCGGTGGTCGGCATGCTGCCCTGGTACTATGCCGGCCGTTTTTTTGGGCTTTCGCGCGTGCGTTACCTCGCCGACCGGTTCGGTCGCGTCATGGCCTTCAATGCCGACGAGATCGACGTCGCGGTAAAGTGGTTCACGCGTTATGGGCCGATCATCGTGCTCTTCGGTCGCCTGATCCCGCTCATCCGCACGCTGATTTCCATTCCCGCCGGCCTCTCGCGCATGAGCCTGCCGGTCTTTCTGCTTGCCTCGACGACCGGTGCCCTGATCTGGAATACCTTCCTCACGCTCTCGGGCTATCTGCTGCATGAGCACTACGAGATGATCGAAGTCGTGCTCGATCCCTTGAGCTACGTGGTCCTGGGCCTCGTCGTCGTGCTGTACCTGATCAAGGTCGCCACCTGGAAGCCGAGCCAAGCCAAGGCTTGACCTATTTGCCTCGCATTTTGCAACGCGCCTTGCATTTTGCGAAGCGTTGAAAACGAAAAAAGACCAATAGTAATAAGAGCTTAATCTTTGATCCCGGTTTTGCGGGGCCGCGAACTTGGCACGCTTCGTGCAATGGAGGGCCTGTCCGGACCCTTGTACTGCATACCGGATGTCAGTCATTTGGGCCCCGTATCGCTTGCCCGGTGCGGGGCTCCGGCTTTTCCGGGGGTTGGTCTTGTGGCTTTAGCCCTAACCCACTAGATAATTCGGACCTTTTCTCGCGGAGACGCCCATGCGCGCCGTTCTCGACATCATCCTCATCCTGCTCCAGCTCTATTGGTGGGTCCTGCTCATCATGATCATCATGAGCTGGCTGATCTCGTTCAACGTGATCAATACCCGCAATCAGTTCGTCGAAGCGGTCTGGCGCGTGCTCAATCAGTTGACCGAACCGGTGCTGCGGCCTCTAAGGCGCCTGCTGCCCAATTTCTCCGGCCTCGATCTCTCGCCGCTGGTGGCGTTCCTGATCATCTTCTTCATCCAGTCGATCATCGGCTATTACATCTATCCAGCCGTTGCCCGCGCCGGCATCTAGCTTTTACCGCATCACGCCGGAGGGATTTTTGCTATCCCTCCGCGTCACGCCCAATGCGGGTCGCGATATCATTGATGGCGCCGAGACCCGCGATGACGGTTCCGCCGTCCTGCGCCTTCGCGTTGCCGCAGTGCCCGACAAGGGCAAGGCCAATGCCGCGGTCACAGCGCTCCTGAGCAAAACCCTCGGCATTCCCAAATCGTCAGTGACTCTCGTCGGCGGCGAAACCGCGCGGCTTAAGACCGTGCTGGTCGCCGATGCGTCCGATGCCGTCCTCGAGCGGCTCGCCGCCATCGCCTGACGGGCCGCGACAAACCGTCACACTTTCCAATTGCTTAACGGCCTGAACCGGTTAATCTCCCCTTTGGGAGGAGGTCCGCCGGAGGGCGGTTGCGGACCGGACAGGGGGCATTTGCACCCAAAAGAGCTGGCCACGACCGGGGCGGGCCTCGAATCTTTCACATTCGAGGAACGGTTTTCATGGATCTGGCACTTTGGCTGATCGTCGCCTGCGGCGGTTTGGCTGTTGTTTATGGCATCGTCACCACGCAGGGCCTGTTAAAGGCTGACGCTGGTTCTGCCCGTATGCAGGAAATTTCCGCCGCCGTACGCGAAGGCGCTTCGGCCTATCTCAAACGCCAATATACGACCATTGCCATTGTCGGCGTGGTCATCCTCATTGCCGCCTGGCTGCTCCTGGGCCCGCATGCGGCCGTGGGCTTCCTCATCGGCGCCGTGCTTTCCGGCGCAGCCGGCTTTATCGGCATGAACGTTTCGGTGCGTGCCAATGTGCGCGTCGCCCAGGCGGCGATTTCGTCGCTCTCCCGGGGACTTGATCTCGCCTTCAAATCCGGCGCCGTCACCGGCATGTTGGTCGCGGGTCTGGGCCTTCTGGGCGTCACTCTCTATTTCATCATCCTCACTGGCATGGGCAATGCGCCCACGAGCCGCGTCGTCATCGACTCGCTCGTGGCCCTGAGCTTCGGCGCTTCGCTGATCTCCATCTTCGCCCGTCTCGGCGGCGGCATTTTTACCAAGGGTGCAGACGTCGGCGGCGATATGGTGGGCAAGGTCGAAGCCGGCATTCCGGAAGACGATCCGCGCAACCCCGCCACCATTGCAGACAATGTGGGCGACAACGTCGGCGATTGCGCCGGCATGGCCGCCGACCTCTTTGAAACCTATGTGGTCACCATTGTCGCCACCATGGTTCTGGCGGCGATCATCCTGCCCGAGGCGCTCAAACTCACCGGCATGGTGCTGCCCCTCGCCATTGGCGGGGCCTGCGTCATCACCTCCATCATCGGCACCTATTTCGTCAAACTGGGTTCCGACAACAACATCATGGGCGCGCTCTATAAGGGCGTCATCGCCTCCGGTGTTCTGTCGCTCGTCGCCCTGCTGCCAGTCCTCTGGCTGCTCTTTGGCGACATGAACCTTGCCATCGAAACATCAGACAAGGTGTTCACGCCCTGGAGTCTTTTCTGGTGCGGCGTCGTCGGCCTCGTCATCACGGGCCTGATCATCGTCATCACCGAATATTACACTGGCACCAACCGTCGCCCGGTGAACTCCATTGCGGAAGCCTCGGTTACCGGCCATGGTACCAATGTCATCCAGGGCCTTGCCGTTTCGCTGGAATCGACCGCCCTGCCGGCCCTGGTCATCATTGCCGGCATCATCGTCACCTATTCGCTGGCCGGCCTTTTCGGCATCGCCGTCGCGGTGGCAACCATGCTGGCCCTCGCCGGCATGATCGTGGCGCTCGACGCCTTTGGCCCGGTCACCGACAATGCCGGCGGCATCGCCGAAATGGCGGGCCTCGACAAGGAAGTGCGCCACAATACCGATGCGCTCGATGCGGTGGGCAATACCACCAAGGCCGTCACCAAGGGCTATGCCATCGGTTCGGCCGGTCTCGGCGCCCTTGTGCTCTTTGCTGCCTATACGCAGGACCTGATCTACTTCTCGTCCCTGCCCGATGCGCCGGCCATCTTTGCCGGCGTCGGCACGCTGGCCTTCTCGCTGGCCGATCCCTATGTCGTCGTCGGCCTCCTCTTCGGTGGTCTCTTGCCGTTCCTCTTCGGTGGCATGTCCATGACTGCCGTCGGTCGCGCCGCCCAGTCGGTCGTCGTCGAAGTGCGCCGCCAGTTCAAGGAAAAGCCAGGCATCATGGCCGGCACCGACAAGCCAGACTATGGCCGCGCCGTCGACATGCTGACAAAAGCCGCGATCAAGGAAATGATTGTTCCGTCCTTGCTGCCTGTCCTTAGCCCCATCCTCGTCTTCGTCATCATCAACTGGATCGCTGGCCCTGCCGCCGGTTTCTCCGCCCTCGGCGCCATGCTGATGGGGGTGATCGTGACGGGCCTCTTCGTCGCCATCTCCATGACCGCCGGCGGCGGCGCCTGGGACAATGCCAAGAAGAGTTTTGAAGACGGATTTACCGACAGCCACGGCGTCAAGCATTTCAAGGGCTCAGACGCCCACAAGGCCTCCGTCACCGGCGACACCGTTGGCGATCCCTACAAGGACACTGCCGGTCCGGCCGTCAATCCGATGATCAAGATCACCAATATCGTGGCCCTGCTGCTGCTGGCCGTGCTGGCGCATATGGGTAGCTAGGCAGACGCAGTCTACACTGAATTGAAGAAGGCCCGGGAGCAATCCCGGGCCTTGCTGTCGTTAAAAGGCACAATATTGGACTTGTATGTCGAACGTTCATTTCCCTAAATTTATTCAAATGGGAGAATCGATCCGGTGCTGACTTTTGCGACTGAGTTTCCGGTACATCAGAATACAACATCCAGTGATTTCCTTTCCACAATGCGCGATTGGGTCGAAAAGTCACCTTTTACTGGTCTTTCTGAAGGTGATCTGGCGGACCTTTCTCCTAATAAGGAGTTCTTTAAGAAGGGAAGAGATCACTCCGTAAGGTCAATAGGCATTGTTAGGCCAAACGGGGAGGAGTTTGTCGCGTTTCGCAATTCAACGCTGGACGCTGGAATCAGCTGGGAGACCGCCGTAGTTTTTTCGAAAAGCTCCGCTGGTTCGTGGATTGGTATTCGGACATCCAACGAGTCGCATCAGCCCGTTTCCAAACTACCAGCCGCCAAGAAGCCTTACGCCGTGAGACTGCTTTTGCAACGGCTTGGTGGGGCCGTGGACGGCGCTCTGGTGGTGAGTGACTCGCCGGTCTGGCTAACCAATAGCGACATCGATTTGGCCGCGCGCCTTCTGAACGGTGAGGCGGGATGTCGATTGCCAGTTGTTTATCTAAGTTGCGGATTTGACGGCAAGTACGCAATTGATCCCAATCAATTCTCAAAAGATTTGTCTGGGATGGCTCATGTTGTCGTTGAACCAAATAGGCCGTTTTCTAGACGTCTGCAGATAGATGTTTCTTCACAAAATGTATATGGCGGCGCCGTCGGTATCTACTGGCCCCAAGGAACAGGACGGCGGAAATTTTTCTCTGAAGAATTGGATTCTCCGGAGGTTTTGAAATGGGCGATAACAGATGAAGTTCGAGGAGCGTTATTAAATCGACGGCCTCTACCCCAGTGCACTTGGGAGGCGGTGGAGAGTGAGGTTCGTCGCAACGAATACGAAATGCTCAAGTCGGGCGGCTCGAAAGAGCTATCAGAATACGTCGCGACCTTTGATGCTGATCTCTCTGCGCGGGACCGACAAATTGAGGTCGCAGAACAAGAAATCGCACGTCTGCAGCGAGAAATTGTTAGGCTCCAGTCGCAGGAGGCTTCAAGCGTAGGAGCGATTGTCCAGCCAGGTTCTGAGCAGAACTTGTATTCCGGCGAGATAGCAAGCGTGTTGGGCGATGCGCTTCGAGATTGTGCGGATCGGTATCCGGATGATAGCCGAAGAGGGCACATACTTCGCTCTTTTGCTAATGCAAACCCAAGTAACGACATTGCTCGCAATAATCGTGATAGAATAAAATCTTTGTTGCGTGACTATAGATCGATGGATGCTCCTACTAGAGCGGGCCTTGAGGCACTAGGATTTTCTGTTACTGAAGAAGGTAAACATATTAAACTCGTCTATCAGGACGATGATCGATATACGTTTATTCTGCCCAAGTCTGGAAGTGATCGGCGGGGTGGACTTAATTCTGCGAGCGACATCGCCAAGCGTATTTTCTAATTTTACTATTCAGTTTATCCCCGCCCCCTCCACCCCGGCGTAAAATCAAAAAATTCCCCGCACGGGACGGAGTCGAGACGGACGGCTGCGGGGATGCTGAGCGCACGGGACCGTTCCCGTGTGGGTTCGGGGGCTGGCCGCATGCGACGAGCGATCAAGTGCCGCTAAAAGTCCTGTCCAAAAAATCAGCGCCCCGAGGCGGTTTCGTCTCACTAACTAAAATACTCAGGGGCGAAAGCGCCTCGGGGTCCGTTCCTCTTGCAAAAACCTGACGCGGAGACGCGGGCAGGGTGGTGGTGTTGGCAATTGCACCTGCGCTTTTCGCCTATCCACGGTGTCATTCCCGCGAAAGCGCGAACCCCCGTTTGGAAACGGAGGTCCCCGCTTTCGCGGGGATGACATAGGGAAAATCTGAAAGTCAGCGTATGCCGGGGCCGAGCGTGACGACCGGCAGGGCACAAAACACCAAAACAAAATTTGTCGAACTTTTCTCCCCCCATTCGTCGCATCAGCAATCGGGCAGGGGGCCCGGACAGCAAGCAGGGACAAAATGCGTAAAGTGATTGCGGGCCTTTTTCATTCCGTCGATGGCGTGGTCGAAGCACCGAACCTCTTTCAGTTCGATTCTTTCGATGATGAGCTGGCCCAGGAAATGGGGGCCATCATGGGCAGTATCGGCACGGTGCTGATGGGCCGCGTGGGCTATTCCGAATGGGCGGGTTATTGGCCCAATGCCCAGCAGGACCTCGATTTTGCCGGCTTCATCAATGGGATCGAAAAATTCGTTGCCTCGGAAACGCTGCAGCCGTTGGACCTGACCTGGAGCAATGCCCATTTGATTGAGAGCGACTTTCTCGATTTCGTCCGCGACTTGAAAGCGGGCAAAGGCGGCGATATCTGCGCCATGGGTGGCATTTCGCTAGTGCGGCAGCTGGTCTTTGCCGGGCTGATGGACGAATTGACGCTGATCACCCATCCGGTCATTGCCGGCACCGGACGGCACCTGTTCGAGTCCGGGGATCCGACGACGCGGCTCGAACTGATCCGCGCCCGCACCACGTCCAAGGGCAATGTGGTGCAGGTCTATCGGCGGTTCGGTTAGCACTCTCAACTCGTCGTCATTGCCGGGCTTGTCCCGGCAATCCATCTCTGGGAGGCACGCCATCCCTCGGATGGCATGGACCACGGGGACGAGCCCGGTGGTGACGACTGAGGAGGCAGCGGTCCTACTTCACCGATCGCGGCAGGTCGCCCGATTGCCAGAGGCCGAGGCCAAAGCCATCCGGGTCCAGAAAGTCGGCGCTCCAGCCGCCGGGGGCTTCAGAAACCGGGGTGACGATATTGACGCCCTTTTGCGCCAGTTCGCTCACCACATCGTCGATGCCGCCCTCGTCGAGTTCGAAGACGATGGCCGGCGTATTACCGCGTTGTCCTTCCTGCTGGAAGAAGATCAAGTCGGGGCCGTTTTCAATGGAACCCTGCAGCCAGAAGGGTTCGGTACCCTCCATGCGTTCGAGGCCGAGGCCCAGCGTTTCGTTATAAAAACTTTCGGTGCGAAGGATATCGCTGACATAGAAGACGATGCTGACGTTCTTGGGCTTGAGGCTCATGGCAGGCTCCAATCTGGGTTACGTCAGCCTATTGCCGCGGCGTCTCATTTTGTGAGCGCTTTATCAGAAAAAGATGCCCGTCGGGGTCGTGGCTGGCAAAAACCCCGCCATGACGGAGGAGCGCGGGCAGGAGAATGTCGCGGATGCGGCCATAGGCGAGGTCGAGATTAAGCCCGGTCAATTCATCCGGTGCCGCCAGTCCCTTGCTCGCAAGATGCCGCTTCAGCGCCGAAATGCGTTGGCGCAGGGCGGTGTCGGGCAAGTGGAGCAAATAAGCGATTTCGCGCCGGTTATGCCCGGTCAGCACCAGGGCTGCTAAAGTGCGCAAAGCAGGGGGGAGGCCGGAGAGAATGTCGTCCTGTTTGGTATCGTCGGCCTTTGCTGCCGGCGCCCGTGCCGCGTGCCAGGCGGTTTCGCGCCCCTTGCGTCGGCGTGCCGTGCGCGCCTCCATGCGGGCGCGGTTGCGCACGACGCCAGTCAGCCAGCGGGCATTTTCGGGCGTTTCGATATCGCTGCGGCCCGCGGTGATGGCCGATATCAGTGCCTCCTGCACCACGTCTTCCGCTTCGGCGGCGGTATGTTCCCGCGCAGCGATGGAGAGGAGCTGCGCATAAAGGCGGCCGCGCATCTTGGGCTAAGAAGCCTGGGCGAGGGCAATTTCCTCGCTCAAGAGGTTCGCCAGCGCCGTGTCGGAAATGGGCGGAGAGAACAAAAATCCTTGCACCTCGGAAACGCCCTGGGCGCGCACCAGCGAGAGCTGTTCTTCGGTTTCGACCCCTTCCACCGTGGTCGACATGCCCAGCGATTGGCCAAGCCCGATGACGGCGCGAATGATGGCCTGACTGTCGGCGCGGTCGGCGAGATCGCGAATGAAGGAGCGGTCGATCTTGATCTTGTCGAAGGGGAAAGAGCGCAAGTACGAGAGCGAGGAATAGCCCGTTCCAAAATCGTCCATGGAAATGCGAACACCCATGGCGCGCAGCTCGTGCAGAGCCTTCAGCGTCGATTCGCTGTCCGTAAGCAGCAGGCTTTCGGTGATTTCGAGTTCGAGCCGGCTGGGGTCGAGCCGCGCATTGCTGAGCGCGCGGCGCACCTGGGTGACGAGGTCGCGTTGGCGGAATTGGACCGGGGAGAGATTGACGGCGATACGCACCGATTTGGGCCAGTTGACCGCAGTGGCGCAGGCCTCGTTGAGGACCCACTGGCCGATGGCGGCGATCAGTCCGGTATCCTCGGCGACGGGCACAAATTCGGCGGGCGACACAGTGCGGCCCTCAAAATCCCAGCGCAGCAGCGCTTCGACGCAGGTGACGCGGTTTTCCGCAAGGCCGAGGAGCGGCTGGTACATCAGCCGGAACTCGTTCCGGCTCAGCGCCAGGCGCAGGCCGGCCTCGATCAGGCGGCGCTGCTGCAATTCGGCATCCATGCCGGTTTCGAAGAAGTGGTAGGTAGAACGGCCTTCGCTTTTAGCCTTATAGAGCGCGAGATCGGCATTCTTGACCAGCGTATCAGTGGTCAGGCCGTCTCCGGGCCCGACAGCAATGCCGACGCTGGCACCGATTTCGATCTGCTGGCCGCGGATATTCATCGGGGCGCACATAGTCTTGGTAATGCGATCGGCAACGCGTGCGGCCGTATCGGCGCTGTCGATGGGACGCAAGAGCAGCGCGAATTCGTCGCCGCCAAGGCGGGCAAGCAGGTCCGTTTCCCGGGTCGTGCCCCAAAGGCGCACCGCGGCCTGCTTTATCACTTCGTCGCCGACGGCATGACCGAGCGTGTCGTTGACGGCCTTGAAGTGGTCGAGGTCGATATAGAGCACGGCCGCCATTTCGCCACGCTGCAAGCAGGCTTCGGTGCGGGCCATTTCCTCAAGGAACTCGGCTCGATTGGGCAGGTCGGTCAGCGCGTCGTGCCGGGCAAGGTGATGAATGCGCGCCTCGTTCTGGCGCTGCTCGGTTATGTCTTCGTGTGTCGATACCCAACCACCATCCTTCATCGGATGGTGTTGCATCAGGATGACGCGGCCATTGAGTTCATGGATGTTCTTGCCATATTCGCGCTTGGCGATGACCTCGCGGCGCCAGATGATGTAGTCTTCGCGATCGCCACCGGCGCTCATGCCCTCGTCAAAGAGGTGCCCCAGAATGTCTTCGAGCTGCGCACCGGGGCGCACGTATTCTTCGGGTAGATTGTAGATGCGCGAATAGGGCTCATTGCAGATGACGAGCCGCCCCTTGGCGTCCATCATGCAAAGACCGATGGAAATGTTATTCACGGCCGCGTCGAGCCGGATATTCTGGCGTTCCAGCTCCAGCTTCCGCTTCTGTACGGATTCGGACATCTGGATTTCGTCGGTGACGTCTTCATGCGTCACCACCCAGCCGAGCTTTTCGGAATAGATATGGGCGGTTTCGACGATGCGACCGCCATAGACCACTTCCTGGCTCTTGGTGCGCATGCCGCCGCGATTGGAGAGCAGGTCGCTCGTATAGGCCTCGTAGAAGGCATCCGGGCTCTGGCCGGGATGGTTGCCGAGCTTGTGGGAGAGGTGCACGACCTCTTCGAGCGTCATGCCCTTGCGGATAGCGTCTTCGGAAAAGCCGTAAAATTCGCGATAGTTCTTGTTCCACATGACCAGCCGGAACTGCGGCGACCATACACAAAAACCATAGGGGATGTTTTCCAGCGCAGCATCAAGCAGCAGCGCGTCAGCGACGTCGGTCGTGCCAGCGTCCAGTTCCCCCATCAATATCCCTCTGTGTCATTCTTTCATGACGCTTTGGTGAAGCTAAAGGCAGGGGCTTAACGCAGACTTAAATCGATGACGCGAATGAATTTGCAGTCCTGTGAGAGAGGGCGGGCGAGGCCGGTGGATCGGCCAGCAATGCTGCGATTTGGGTCACGCCTTGCTCAGGCGTAAGGCGGCCCATGTCGAGCCGCAAATCGTAGTCCTTGCCGCGGTGCACGCCGTCCTGCCAGCGGAGCACGGGCGGGGGCGGGATATCGCCGGTCGCATAAAATCCACCCTGCGGGTCGGCATTGCGGCGGCGCATGATCTCGTCGATGTCGCAGTCTACCCCGATCAACAGGGCGCCGAGTGGACCAAGGACTGACGCGGCTCGATCGAGAATGCCCAGAGGAACGGAATAATCCTCGTGCATGCCGAGGTCGGCGACGATGTCGAAACCTGCTTCCGCCTGCAAGCGGATGGTTGCGAAGAGCAGGTCGTAGAGTCTTGTCACGGCCGGTTCGAGATCGGGCCGTTCGCCGCCGGGGCGAAGGCCAATGCCGGGCGTGAGGCCTTGTGGCAGCGTCGCCACAAAGCTGTCGACACCGGTGTTGAGCCAGGTGCCGGGAACGCTAGTCTGGATCGCCCGGGCAAGGCTGGATTTGCCCGAGCGCGGCGCGCCATTGAGAATAACCACGCGCCCAAGGCGCGTCGCGTCGCTAGAAGACATGAGCTGTTCGCCTTCTTCGAAGGGTACGAGCCCCAGGGGGTAGAGCGGAGCGCGCGGAGGGTCAAGACCGACATACCATTGGCGATGATCAAGCGCAGACCTGTTCAGCGCCTCCGCTTAGTGCCATACCGGTTCAACGCTCCGCTGCCTCAAGGCCAAACCAGCCATGTCTGCCTTCATTCCCGATCTGCCCGTCATTCTGGCTTTTGCGCTGGCGACGGTGGTTCTTGCCATCACCCCCGGGCCGGATATGGCGCTGCAACTGAGCCGCGCCATCAATTATGGCCGTGCCCATGGTGTAGCGGCAATGTTCGGGGCGATGGCGGGTATTCTGGTCCACACGACCCTCGTGGCTTTCGGCATTTCGGTGCTGATCATCGCTGCACCGCCGTTGTTTCTCGCGTTGAAGATAGTCGGCGCGCTCTACCTCTTGTGGCTGGCCTATCAGGCGATCGTGCATGGCGGTGGCCTGAGGATCGCCGAAGCCGCCAAGAAGCCGCCGACTGTGCGGCAGAGTTTTGCGACGGGGCTCGGCATCAACCTCCTCAATCCCAAGGTGGTCCTGTTCTTCGTGACCTTCCTGCCGCAGTTCGTCGATGCGCATGATCCATCGGCGACATCAAAACTGTTCTTCCTCGGTTTTGAGTTTGTGCTTCTCTCGATCCCGCTTGGGCTCGTCACGGTGCTGGCAGCCGACTGGCTTGCTGCGGCGTTCAAGCGCAGCAAATGGGTCGAGCGTATTTTGAACTGGAGCTTTGCGGCGATCTTTACCGCCTTTGCTGCCACTATCCTCACGGCACAGGCGCGGCACTGATGAACTATCGTCACGTCTTCCATGCCGGCAATTTCGCCGACGTGGTCAAGCACACCATTCTCACCCGTATCCTGACCTACCTGATGCGCAAGGATGCTCCGTTTCGTGTCATCGACACCCATGCCGGTGTCGGGCTCTATGACCTCAAGGGTGAGGCGGCGGAAAAGACCGGTGAATGGGTCGATGGTATTGGGCGTTTGATTGATCGCGAACTTCCCGCTCCAGCAAAAGACCTGCTCGCTCCTTATCTCGCTGCCGTGCGCGCGCAGAATCCAGATGGCGATCTGCGCTTCTATCCGGGCTCACCGCTGATCACGCGAAACATGCTGCGCCAGCAGGATCGGCTGATGGCGCTCGAACTGCATCCGGTCGATGTCGAAGCGCTGCGCGAGAATTTTGTCGGCGATTTTCAGGTTCGCGTTACGCATGTCGATGGCTGGCAGGCCCTCGGCACGCATCTGCCGCCCAAGGAGAAGCGGGGCCTTGTGCTCATCGATCCGCCCTTTGAGGAGCGGAATGAATTCGAGCGCATGGCGCAGAACCTCATCAAAGCTCACAAACGTTGGCCTACAGGGCTCTATGCCCTGTGGTATCCTATCAAGGATGTGGCAGACGTGGATAAGTTCGTCGCCTTGCTTCAGGCATCGGGTATCCCAAAGATCCTGAGGCTGGAACTGACCATCCGTCAGCCTTCCAACCCGCCGCGCCTCCATGGCACCGGCATAATCGTCATCAATCCGCCCTTCGTGCTTGAAGAAGAGATGCGGGTGCTGATGCCGCTGCTTGCCGACGTGCTCAGCGACGAGGGCAGGGGACGTTGGGCGATAGACTGGGTGGCGGGGGAATAGCTCTGGCGCCCTCTCCCCGCGCCTTGGTCAGACACCAGCGAGGGCGTCGCGATCCTTCTTGGAGAGGCGTTCGCTTTCGCTCTTGAGTTGGCCGCAGGCGGCAAAGATGTCGCGGCCGCGGGGAGTGCGGACCGGGGAGGCATAGCCGGCGCGGTTGACGATGTCGGCAAAACGCTCGATGCGGGAAGAGGGCGAAGTACCGTAGTTCGAACCCGGCCAGGGGTTGAACGGGATCAGGTTAATCTTTGCTGGAATGCCGGCGAGGAGGCGCACCAGTTCCTTGGCTTCCGCATCGCTGTCGTTGATGCCGTCGAGCATCACATATTCAAAGGTGATGCGGCGGGAGTTGGAGAGGCCAGGATAGTTGCGGCAGGCTTCCAGCAGCTCCTTGAGCGGCCACTTCTTGTTGATCGGCACCAAGACGTCGCGCAGGTCGTCGCGCACGGCGTGGAGCGAGATCGCCAGCATGACATCGATTTCGCTGCCGGTACGCTCGATATAGGGCACGACGCCCGAGGTCGAGAGGGTGATGCGGCGCTTGGAAATCGACATGCCATCGCCGGCCGAAGCGATGAGCAGGGCCTGCTTGACGTTGTCAAAATTGTAGAGCGGCTCGCCCATGCCCATCATCACGATATTGGTGATGGCGCGGTTTTCACCTGATGGCACGAGGCCGCCGTCATCGGGACGCGAACCGCCGGGGAAATCGCCCAGGCGCTCGCGGGCCATGAGGATCTGCCCCAGGATTTCGCCTGCGGTCAGGTTGCGGACAAGCTTCTGGGTGCCGGTGTGACAGAAGGAGCAGGTGAGGGTGCAGCCGACCTGCGAGGACACGCAAAGCGTCCCGCGATCGGATTCGGGGATGTAGACGGTTTCGACTTCGACGGCCGGAAAGTTCGGGTTCTGTGGATCGCGGAAGCGGAACAGCCATTTGCGTGTGCCATCGACCGAAACCTGCTCCGAAACGATCTCGGGGCGATCAAGGATAAAAGTGTCGGAGAGCTTCTGGCGCACGGGCTTGGCCACATTGGTCATGCGGTCGAAATCGGTGACGCCGTTCACATAGAGCCAGTTCCAGAGCTGGCTCGAACGCATGCGGCCTTCCTTTTCGCCCACCACATCATTGGCGACGAGCGTTTCGGCGAGCTGCGCCTTGTTTAGGCCGATCAGCGACGGCCGTGCCGCCGTCTCGGGGCGGATGGCGGTCGAATGGTCAAGGTTCAGCGCGATGCTCATGGCGGCTCGAAGGGGCTCAAAAATGCGGGAAGTCCGGCGCCAATAGCATATGGGAGCAAAAAACACAAAGTCACGCCCGCGGGAGGCGGCTTTGCGAAGGGTGCAGGACACAAGGGACAGCGCTTTGGCCTGACCGCGTCTCCGCGTCAGGTTTTTTGCAATTGGAACGGACCCCGAGGCGATTGCGCCCCTGAGATTTTAGTTAGTGAGACGAAACCGCCTCGGGGTGCTGATTTTTTGGACAGGACTTATAGCGCCACTTGATCGCTCGTCGCATGGGACCAGCCCCCGAACCCACACGGGAACGGTCCCGCGCGCTCAGCATCCCCGCAGCCGTCCGTCTCGACTCCGTCCCGTGGGGGGAATGGAGCTGTTTTATCACTGGTTCGAAGGGGCGGGGATAAACTGGATAAATCCGGTTTCGGCCAGTGGCCGATCAGCACTCGGCGCCGATGGCCTGCTGGGCAGCGGTGGCGCCGGAGAGCGAATAGTTCTGGATGACCTGGGTGCCGGCGGCATTGGTGCCCTGCACGGTCAGCGACGAGCCGGCGCGAATGGCGGCGGCGAGGGCGGCAGACTGGCCGGAATCGTCGAGCCAGGCAGCATCGCCCTGGGTGAAGAGCGCAAAGCTCTGGCCGCCGACGCTGATTGTCGCGACCGAGCCGGTCTGGAAGGTGTAGCCGGCAACGATGTTGATTTCGCTGACCACGTCCTCGCCGGGGCGATTGGTGATGTAGAGATAGCCCTGGCCTTCGGATGCCGGGTCCGAGGTTTTGGGCTTGGTCATGGCAAAGCAGATCGTGCCTGAACCATCGTCAGCCGCATAGCTCGACCAATCCCTGAAATCCCCCAGCACCCGCGCCGACTGCGCCAGCGCCGGAAGCGCGGTGGCAAGTACAAGGGCCAGGGCGAGAGCGGACTTTTTTCCAGGGGTCATGGACGGGAGGCTCACAGCATTGATACGGGCGCGGGCCGAAGCCCGGCGCCCTTTATGGTCTAAACGAAAGAGCGGGCAAAGCCCAAATCACTTGCAGGCGGCGTCGATGGCGTTCATCGCGGCGGTGGCGCCGGAGAGCGAATAGGTATCGGTGGTATTGGTACCGCGCTGCGACGTGCCCTTGATTAGGAGCTGGCTGCCGGCCTTGAAGGCGGAAACGAAGCCGGCCTCGTCACCGGTCGAGGCGAGCCAGGCGGCCGAGCCTTCGGTGACCATGGGATAGGATTTTCCGTCGACGGAGGCGCTGGCATTGGCCGCGGTGGCGTTGAACGGATAGCCGATCAGGGTCTGGACTTCGTTCTTGGTGCCGAGGCCTTTGCGATGGATGATCATGAAGTGGATCGGGTCGCGATTGGCGCCCGCGGGCTCCGACTTGGTCGGCGTTGCCGAAATATAGCAGATCTGGCCGCTGGCATCGGTTGCCTGCCAGGCGGTCCAGGCGTTGAACGAGCCCAATTCCGTGGCCTGCTGCGCCTGGGCGGCGGTCGCAAATGTCACGAGAGCAGTCACCGCGAGCCCAAATACGAGGCCACCGGTCTTTTTCTTCATTGCCAATTCTTCCTCTTTTCGCTGCCAGTTCGCGTGGGATGCGTCCGCCCAGCATGCCGCAAACATGGTTACTAACCTGTCAAGCGGGCCTTTCATGCGCCGCTTTTGCCTCAAATGCTCGGCAAAGGCGGCGGCAATTTGGCAGGTGCACGCCACAAGGTCCCGCTTTGAACCCGAACGGTTAAAACGAGGCTAACGCTTGCGTGAGCGAGAGCATTCAGGCGGCAAGAGGATAGGTTTCTTCCACCACATAGGGGCCGCCCCCCACCGAATCCCGACTCGAAAAGAGCGCGAAGCGCGCAACCGAAAAACTTAAGGGTTCGAAGCGGCCTGCCTCGGCAATGAAGCGCGCGACGTCTTCGGCAGCGGTACCGCGCAACCGGGCGAGGCTGACATGCGGAACGAACTTTCGGCCATCGGGCGGCAGGCCGGCGCGCTGCAGCATGCGCTCATGCGCGGCCTGCAGGCGATTGAGCGCTTCGCTGGGCTCGACCCCGGCATAAAGGGCCCGGGGCTTGTCGCCACCAAAGGTCCCCAGATGCGTGAGCTTTATGGGAAAGCGCAGGCTTTGGCTGAGATAGTCGAGATTGTCCACGACCTCATTGGCGGTCTTGTTGTCGACATCGCCGATGAATCTCAAAGTAATGTGATAGTTTTCCGGTTCGATCCAGCGCGCGCCGTTAAGGCCGCCGCGCTTCAGCGACAGGGCAAAGCCGATATCGGAGGGGATTTCGAGGCCGGTAAAAAGCCGGGGCATGGCAGTTCTCCCAGGCAGGAGCGACGGAATCTGATGGAGACCCTAACACAATCGGGTCATCTGGCCAGTCACAGATGTCGCAGCGTTCCGTTTCGCCTTGTAAATCAACAGGTCCGAATCCATATTTGCACTCAAGTGGCAAAAGCCAATTGCCCCCGGCGGTGATATCGACCGCGATTTTCCAAGGGAAAGGGAATTAGAATGGCTGAATATGACCGTCAGACCCTCGGTGCGCGGGCCGGCTCGGCCTTGGCCATCGACGAGGGCCTGCGCAGCTATATGCTGCGCGTCTACAATTACATGGGCCTTGGCCTCGTGGTCACGGGCGTCGTGGCTTACTTCACCAGCCAGTGGGCGCTCTCGAGCGAAGCCAATGCGCAGCTCATCTATGGCAGCCCGCTGTCCTGGGTGATCATGCTCTCGCCGCTGGCCTTCGTGCTGGTGCTGAGCTTCGGCATCAACAAGCTCTCCGTCGGCGCCTCCCAGGCTATCTTCTGGGCTTTCGCGGCCGTGATGGGCTTGTCGCTCAGCTCGATCTTCCTCGTCTATACCGGCGCCTCGATCGCCAAGGTGTTCTTCATCACCGCCGCTACCTTTGGCGCGATGAGCCTTTACGGCTACACCACCAAGCGTGACCTGACCGGCATGGGCAACTTCCTGATGATGGGCCTTATCGGCATCATCATCGCTTCGATCGTGAATATCTTCATGGCTTCGTCCATGCTCGATTTCATCATCTCGGTCGTCGGCGTGCTGATCTTCACCGGTCTGACCGCCTATGACACCCAGAAGATCAAGGAAAGCTATTCGGACGCCTATGGCGCCGATGTGATGGCCAAGAATGCCATCATGGGTGCCCTGTCGCTCTACCTCGACTTCATCAACCTGTTCCTGATGCTCCTCCGCCTCTTCGGCAATCGCGAGTAATCAGCAGCTTCCTTGATTGCTCAATCAAGGAATTTGGTTGGACTGATATTCGGACCGCAGCCTACAAAGGCTGCGGTCCTTTTCTTTTGTAAGCCGCCATGTCCGATTTTTCCCTCCGCCCGTTTTCCTGGTCCGACGTTCCTGCGATCACCACGATCTATCGCCACTATGTCGATAACACCGCCATCACCTTCGATACCGAAGCGCCGGGCGAGGAAGGAATCGCGGAAAAATATGCGGGGCTTCTTAAATTGGGTCATCCGGTCATTGTTGCGGAACGCGCCGGAAAAGTGCTGGGCTATGCCTATGCGAGTTTTTATCGTCCGCGCGCTGCCTATCGCTTTACCTGCGAAGACTCGATCTATCTGGACCCCACCGAGACCGGGAAGGGCCTGGGGAAGGCGCTGCTGACGGAACTGCTGATCCAGTCCAAGGCGCATGGTTTCAAGCAGATGCTGGCGGTGATCACGGCCGACACGGCCAATTCCATCGCCATCCACGAAAAGTTCGGGTTCGAGCGCGTCGGCTACTACAAGTCGGTGGGCCTCAAATTCGATCGCTGGCATGATATCGTGCATCTGCAAAAGGCGCTCTGACCCTGGCCGTGCTGCACCTCATGGTCGGCCTGCCCGGTTCGGGCAAGACCACGCGGGCAAAGCTGCTCGCCGCTGAAACCGGCGCCTTGCGGCTGACGCCGGACGAATGGCAGCTTCGGCTTTTTGGTAATGACGTCCATCATCCCGACCATGACCGGCGCCACGACGAGGTCGAGGCGCTGATGTGGGAAATCGCCGAAACCCTGCTGGCGCGGGGTACCGATGTCATCCTCGATTTCGGTTTCTGGTCGCGTGCGGAACGGGCTTCCTTTGCCGCACGCGCCAAGGCGCTGGGCGCCAGTTGCGCGATCCATTTCGAGCATGTCGATCTCACTGAACTGGAGCGCCGCGTCACGCTGCGCAATGCGACGGCGGGCGGGAATCATTATGTGTTGCCGCTCGAATTCCTGCGGCAATGGGCTGGTACTTTCGAGCCGCCGGATGAAGATGAACTGGCCGGAAAATTCAGCCCGCCAGCACCTTCCTCATCGGATAGCCATTGACCACGCGGCCGCTTGCCTGCGGGCCATCGAGCCGCCACCCGGCGCGCTCGTAAAAGCGCTGGGCAGTTGCGGTCGCTTCAAGCCGCCCCTCCTGGAAGCCAAGAGCCTGCAATTCGGTCTCGAGTCGCGCCAGCAATGCCTTGCTGAGCCCGAGAAAGCGCATGTCCGGGGCCACATAGTTGAGGGCGATCTCACCGGTTCGTGTCACGGCACCCACGGCGCCGATCTCGCCGGCCACCTCGGCGACGAACATGAGGAGATTGGCATTGGCCAGCATGGTGGCGACGCCTTCGGGCGTCTTGTTGCGCGTCCAGGCGGCGATGGCGGCGGGATCATTGCCGTGGTCAGTGGCGCAGAGTTCGATGATGGAGGCGGTGAGCACGCGGCTCATGGCGGGGACGTCGCCCGGCTCCGCCCGCCGAACCGAAATGCTCATCCAACGACAGCCAGGTCGGGATCGAGTACGCGCAGGACCTGTGCGAGGTCGTGGCCGCGCTTGAGGATACGGCCCTGCTGGTTGGTGACCATGTATTGGCCCTGTCTGGCGCGCAGTTTCGGGTTTTTCTCGACGACGAAAAGCGGGCGTTCGGAGACGCGGGCATAGATGGAAAAAAGCGCCCGGTCCTTGAGAAAGTCCATGGCGTAATCCCGCCATTCACCGGCACCGACCTTGCGGCCATAGACCGACAGGATCTGCATCAGTTCGCGGCGATCGAAGGCGACGATGGGCTGAGCGGGGCGGGACGGCTGGCTCTGTGGCTCGCCCACATGCACCAGCGAAAGATTGGCCGGAGGCTCATTTGGTTGACGACCCTGCACGCGACCTCCACCGAGATTCATGTCATCGGATAGTCATGATCGGCATATTCCGCCGCCTTGGCAAGGGAAGAAAAAATCCCATTTCAGCCACGATTCGTCCTTTCTGACGCCCAATTGGGCCGGCATCTTCTCACCATTGCCTCCAGCGGCTGGCAACCGGACCGACCGAGCCCCCAACCATGACGTCCGGTTGCCAGTCTCCTAAAAGTTGACCTTATAGTCACGCCTGCTCCAAGCCCCCGGAGCAGGCGTTTTCTTTGTGTGTCGGGCCCTAGGGCTCGTAAGCGCCGGCGGCGAGGATGGCGCCGGGCAGGCCCCCGCGCTCCTGCTGCACGACGATGGCAATGCCGGTATTGGCGGCGCCCAAGACTTCGCCCAGGGGGAGCTTGAGTTCAGCGCCGGTCTCGCTTTCCCACATGCCCAGTACCTGCCGTCCGGTCACCACCTGGGTATAGACCATGGACTTTCCGGCATTTTCGCCGCTGTCGATCTTGACGTCGGCGCGGTTCATATAGGTCACGAGCCAGACGACGGCGTCGGAAAGATCGGCCTTGGGCGGCACGGAAATTTTCAGCATGTCACCATTGAGCGTGAGGTCCATGGCCAGAGGCAGGCTGGCGCGATCGACGGCTTGCTGCACTTCATTGCGGCGCGAGCCGACCACGGCCTTGGCGCCATTGACGACGACCTGCGGGGTATAGATGCGCGAGGAACCCCAGCTCTTGGCATAGGCGCGCTGGCGATCGGAAAAGGCTTCCTGGGCGAAAGTGTCCTTCCAGCCCACATAGTCCCAATAGTCGACGTGAAAGGCTAGGGCGACCACATCTTCGCGCTCGGCAAGAGCGGTCAGCAGGGCATCGGCGGGCGGGCAGGAGGCGCAGCCCTGGCTCGTGAACAGTTCTACCACGGCCTTGGGTTCGATGTGCTGCTCCGCAGACGCGGCGGCGCCGAGCACACAAAAATTAGCCGCCAGCGCTAGAGCGAGGCCGATGAGGGGTCTTGAGATCATGGGCAAGGTTGTAGGCTGGCCCAGCACCCGCTGCCTAGTCAAAAGAGGGTGAGAAGGCGGAATCGGAGTTGTCAGTGCCCGAAACGAAAATGGCGGCCTCGTGGGCTGCCATTCTTGTACGATTTGGTTTGCTGCCTAAGCGGCAACGAGGCTGCGCAGCACGTAGTGCAGGATACCGCCGTTCCTGAAATAGTCGAGCTCGTTGGCGGTATCGATGCGGCAGCGGGTTTCGATATTGAGCACGGAGCCATCGGCGCGCGTGATTTTTACGGGGACCGTGGCGCGCGGTTCGATGTTTTCCACGCCGGCGATATCAACGGTTTCGGTGCCGTCGAGGCCGAGGGTCTGCCAGCTTTCGCCGTCCTTGAACTGCAAGGGAATGACGCCCATGCCAACGAGGTTCGAGCGGTGGATACGTTCGAAACTCTGGGCGATGACGGCTTTCACGCCCAGGAGGTTCGTACCCTTGGCGGCCCAGTCACGCGAGGAGCCGGTGCCGTATTCCTTGCCGGCAAAGATCACCAGCGGCGTGTTTTGCGCTTGATAGGCCATGGCGGCATCGTAGATCGCCATCTGCGAGCCATCGGGACCCTTGGTGAAACCGCCTTCGACGCCGTCGAGCATCATGTTCTTGATGCGGATATTGGCGAAGGTGCCGCGCATCATGATTTCATGATTGCCGCGACGGGAACCGTAGGAATTGAAATCCTTCGGGGCGACCTGGCGCTCGGTCAGGTATTTTCCGGCGGGGGTGCCGGCCTTGAAGGAACCGGCCGGGGAAATGTGGTCGGTGGTGATGGAATCAAGGAACAGCGCCAGCACCCGGGCCGAAACCACGTCAGTGACCGGCTTAGGCTCGATGGTCAGGTCCTCAAAATAGGGCGGGTTTTGCACATAGGTGGAAGCGCCGTTCCAGCCATAGGTCTCGCCGCCTTCGACCGAGATCGACTGCCAGTGCTTGTCGCCCTTGAACACGTCGGAATAGCGCGAGCGGAACATGTCGGCATTGACGTGCTTGCGGACGATCTCGGCGATCTCGTGGTTGGAGGGCCAGATGTCCTTCAAGTAGACCGGCTTGCCATCCTTGCTGGTGCCGAGCGGTTCGGTGGTGATGTCGACATTGAGCGTGCCGAGCAGGGCATAGGCGACAACCAGTGGCGGGGAGGCGAGATAGTTTGCCCGCACATCGGGGTTCACGCGGCCTTCAAAATTGCGATTGCCCGAGAGCACCGAGGCGGCGACCAGTTTGTTCTCGTTAATCGTATCGGAAATGGCCTGGGGCAGGGGCCCGGAATTGCCGATGCAGGTGGTGCAACCATAGCCGACAAGATTGAAACCGATGGCGTCGAGATCGGCCTGCAGGCCTGCGGCCGTAAGATAGTCGGTGACGACCTGTGAGCCGGGCGCCAGCGAGGTCTTCACCCAGGGCTTTGAATTGAGGCCGAGGGCGCGCGCCTTGCGAGCGACGAGACCGGCGGCGACCAGCACCGAGGGATTGGAGGTATTGGTGCAGGAGGTGATGGCGGCGATGACAACCGAACCATCAGTGATGTGGTAGTCGGTGCCCTTTACCTCGAAAGCGGCTTCTTCGGGGATGTCGTGAACGCCATTGGCGCCTTCATCGACGAAGCGGCTTTCCTGCTTGTCGGCGGGCAGGCGGGTACGTTCGATGCGGCCACCCGAGAGCTCGGGGAGGGCTGCGTCAAAGGCGCGGGTAACGTCTTTCAGCGCCACGCGATCCTGCGGGCGTTTTGGGCCGGAGAGCGAGGGCACGACGGTGGACAGGTCAAGTTCGAGCGTCGCGGTAAAGACCGGGTCGGGCGTGTCCGTGGTGCGGAACATGCCCTGCTCCTTGGAATAGGCCTCTACCAATGCCACGCGATCGGGATCGCGGCCGGTGGTGGAAAGGAATTTGAGCGTATCGGCGTCGACCGGGAAATAGCCGCAGGTGGCGCCATATTCGGGGGCCATATTGGCGATGGTCGCCTGATCTTCGAGGCTCAGATAGTCGAGGCCGGGGCCATAGAATTCGACGAACTTGCCGACCACGCCCTTCTTGCGCAGCATTTCGGTGACCGTCAGCACCAAGTCGGTGGCGGTGATGCCTTCGTTGATTTTGCCGGTGAGCTTGAAGCCGACGACTTCGGGGATCAGCATGGTGATCGGCTGGCCGAGCATGGCGGCTTCAGCCTCGATGCCGCCGACGCCCCAGCCGAGTACGGCGAGGCCATTGACCATGGTCGTGTGCGAGTCGGTGCCGACGAGCGTATCGGGATAGGCGACGGTTTCGCCATCTTCGTCCTTGGTCCAGACGGTCTGGGCCAGATATTCGAGATTCACCTGGTGGCAGATACCCGTGCCGGGAGGAACCACGCGAAAGTTGTCGAAGGCGGATTGGCCCCAGCGGAGGAATTCATAGCGCTCGCCATTGCGCTCATATTCGAGTTCGACATTCTGCTGGAAGGCGAGGGGGGTGCCGAAGGAATCGACCATCACCGAGTGGTCGATGACGAGATCGACGGGCACGAGCGGATTGATCTTTTGCGGATTAGCGCCGAGCTTTGCTGTCGCGTCGCGCATGGCTGCAAGGTCGACCACGGCCGGAACGCCGGTAAAATCCTGCATCAGCACGCGGGCCGGTCGATACTGGATTTCATATTCAGAGGTGCGTGTGACGAGCCATTCGGCGATGGCCAGAATGTCTTCCTTCTTGACCGTGCGGTTGTCTTCAAAGCGCAGCAGGTTTTCGAGCACGACCTTCATCGAGCCGGGAAGCTTGGAGACGCCCGCCAGACCGTTCTTTTCCGCTTCGAGAATGGAAAAATAGGTATAGGTCTTGCCACCGACCGTCAGGGTCGACTTGGATTTGAAGCTGTCTAGTGAGGCCACTTGCTCCGCCCTTTGCTGCTGTAACGCTGCCTACCGGAGAGCAATGGGGGCCGCCGGTAAAACCGCGCTTTGCTGGAATGACTCTAATCTATGTCCTTTATAGTCAATCGGAAAAGCCCTTGCCAGTCTCGCCCATGGTTCAATACGAGATGGGGTCATGACTGAAGGGCAAGTCCATTCTCCGCTCTGCCTCAGGACCTTCGCACTGGGCGTCGGTCGCGGTGACACCGTGCTGGCGCGCGATATCGCGTTGTCGGTTCCGGCCGGTAGCGGCTTGCTGCTGCGCGGTCCGAATGGCGCCGGCAAATCGACGCTGCTTCTTACCCTCGCGGGTCTTCTTGAGCCGCTCGAAGGATCCGTCGTGCTGGAGGGGCATGACGAAGATTTTGGTCCTGCTTTCCATCATTGTGGCCATCGCAATGCCATCCGTCCGCGCCTGACGGCGGTTGAAACGCTTGAGTTCTGGTGTGGCATCAACGGCAATGCGGCCATGCCGGTTGCCGAAGCGCTCGATCGCGTTGGTCTTGGCAGACAAGCCAAGCTTGACGCTGCCTATCTCTCGGCAGGGCAGCAGCGCCGCCTGGCGCTGGCGCGATTGCTGGTTTCGGCGCGCCCGGTCTGGCTTCTCGATGAACCGACATCCGCGCTCGATACGGAAGGGCAAAAGCTGCTGGCCGGGCTGATCGGCGATCATTTGGCCGCTGGCGGCATAGCTGTCATTGCCAGCCACGATGCCATCGCGGTCGGCGGGCTTGGCGTCTTCACGCTGGAGGCCGGTGCATGAGCGGCTTTCTGTCGGTGCTTTCGCGCGAAATCCGGCTCAGCCTGCGCGGTGGCGGCGAAATTCTCACGCTCGTTTTGTTTTTTGTCATCGTTGGCGCGGTGGTGCCTTTTGCGGTGGGACCGGACAAGGCGCTCTTGGCGCGCATTGCGCCGGGCATCGTCTGGATCGCGGCCTTCCTCGCCATGCTGCTCGGCCTCGAAAAGCTGTTCGGGCCGGATCGGGCCGATGGCACGCTGGCGCTCTATCGGCTGGCTGATATTCCGCTTTCGGCCGTGGTTGCCGCAAAAGTGATGGCCCATTGGCTGACCGCAGCGCTGCCGTTGATCCTGGCATCGCCCGCCCTTGCGCTGCTCCTTGCCATGGATGGTGAAACATTCTGGCGCACGGTGCTGTCGCTGCTTCTTGGCACGCCGGCTCTGGCGGGTTTCGGGGCCATCGGTGCTGCAGTAACCGTGGCCACACGGCGGGGAAGCCTCCTTGCGCCTATCCTGATTGCGCCGCTCTCAGTGCCTGTCCTGATCTTTGGGGTCGGAGCCATTTCCGCCAGTGGCGGGCCGGACCAGGCGCAGGCCGCGGCACTCCTCCTTGCGGCACTCAGTCTCATGGTTGTGGTGCTCTCTCCCTTCGCGGCAGCCCTTGCGATAGACTGGGGCGAAGATTAGAGCGTTCTGATCTCACCGCGACATGCGTTCCGAAGGCCCCCGGCAAGTATGACGATCGATACGACACCCAAAATGAGCTGGTGGAACCGGCTGTCCCATCCCGGTCAGTTCGTCGTCCAGACCCGCCCGCTCGTCCTGCCGCTGGCAGTGCTCACGGGCGTGCTGTTCGTCATCGGCCTCTGGTATGGCCTCTTCTCCTCGCCGCCGGAAAAGTACATGGGCGACACGGTCCGCATCATGTATGTGCACGTGCCCACGGCCTGGCTCAGCCAGTTCGTCTACGCCACCATGGCCGTTTCGGCGCTTGGCACGCTGGTCTGGCGTCATCCGATGGCCGATGTGTCGATGAAGGCCGCTGCGCCGCTGGGCGCCACCTTTACCGCCATGGCGCTTTTCACCGGCTCGCTCTGGGGTCGCCCGACCTGGGGGACGTTCTGGGAGTGGGACGGGCGTATGACGTCGACCCTCGTCCTCCTCTTCATCTATCTCGGCATCGTTGCGCTGTGGCGCGCCTTTGACGATCAGCTGCGCGCCGCCCGTGTCGTTGCGGTCTTTACGCTTGTGGGCGCGGTCAACATTCCGATCATCAAGTTTTCGGTCGATTGGTGGAGCACGCTGCACCAGCCGGCCAGCGTTTTCCGCGCCGATGGGCCGACCATGCCGGGCGAAATCCTGACGCCGCTGTTCGTCATGTTCTTCGCCTTCACCTTCCTCTTCATTACGCTGCAGCTTGCGGCCATGCACACCGAAGTGCGCCGGCGCCGGATCACGACGCTGGAACGCCGCGCTGCGCGGGGAGATGCACGATGATCGCTCTTGGCGCCCATGCCGAATTCATCATCGCCGCTTATGTCGGGGTTTTTGCCGGGCTTGCCGGTCTTATTGGCTGGACGGTGTTTACGACGCGCCAGACCAAGCGCCGGCTGGAAGAGCTGGGTGACACTCGCTCGAACAGTTCAGCCCAATGAAGAAACTGCTTTTTGCAGCCCCCCTGCTGCTGCTTGTCGGCCTCATCGCGGTTTTCGCCAGCACCATCAATCGCGATCCGAGCCTTGTCCGCTCGGTGCTGATCGACAAGCCGGCCCCCCAGTTTACGCTGGCTCCGGTGGAGGGTATGGATGTGCCCGGTTTCGATACGGCTTCGCTCACGGGCGAGCCGACCGTGGTCAATGTCTTTGCCTCCTGGTGCATTCCCTGTCGCGACGAGCACCCGCTGCTCGAAGCGCTGAAGGAAAAAACCGGCGTGCGCCTCTTCGGCATCAATCATTCGGATGCGCCGGAGAATGCGCGGGCGTTTCTGGCCGAACTCGGCAATCCCTATGACGCCATAGGAGCCGATCGCGACCGGCGCGTTTCCATCGATTGGGGCGTCTATGGCGTGCCGGAAACTTTTGTTGTCGATACATCAGGCAAGATCATCTTCAAGCATGTCGGGCCGCTGACGGCCGAAGCGATCGAGAGCGAATTGCTCCCGGCCCTCGAAAAGGCGCGGCTCCAGCTTCCTATGGCGCCATAGGAAAGAGTTCGCGTCGAGCCGCTTCCACCAGGGCATTGGTCAGGTCCGCAAACTGACCGGCCGCGAGGCGGCTCACCTGCCAGTAGAGCGACACATCGAGCACTGCGCCCGGCACCAGTTCTACGAGACGTCCTGCCGCCAGATGGTCGCGCACGAGATGAATGGGGTTGAGACACCAACCCATACCGAGGAGGCAGGCTTCGACAAAGCCATGCGTTGAAGGCAGGAAATGGCTCGGGCCGGAGACGGTTTCACCAAGCAGGTTTGTCGCCCAGTCGTTTTGCAGCAGGTCCTTCTGGTTGAAGGTCAGGGCGGGAGCCCTCGACAGGGCTTCTTTCGTCACCCCATCGGCAAAATGGCGGCGCATGAAGGCGGGACTGGCCGTTGCGAGATAGCGCAGGCGGCCGAGGGGAATGGTGCGGCAACCGGCGACCGGTTCGGCCAATGCCGTCACCGCGGCCAGCACCCGACCGCGGCGCAGGGCTTCGGCGGTGTGCTCCTGATCGTCGACGGTGATGTTGAGCAGGACGGTGGAATTTTCCGAAAAAGCGGCAACGGCTGGCAGAAACCAGGTGCCGAGGCTGTCGGCATTGACGGCGATATCGACCGTCGTCGGGCCGGTTTGTTCCGCCCCGAGGTTCGGCAGATGTTTTAGCAGATCGTTTTCCAGCATGCCGACCAGTTCCATATGGCGGCAGAGCCAGGCGCCTTTTTCGGTGGCGATGCAGGGTGTGCCGCGCTCAATAAGAACCGTGCCCATGCGCTCCTCGAGTTGCCGGACGCGCTGGGAGATCGCCGATGGCGTGACGTTGAGGGCGCGGGCGGCCTTTTCGAAGCTGCCGGTCTGTACGATCCGGGCGACGGCTAGAGCGGCGGAATAATCGATCATGGATTAGCTCAGCTAATTCGATGTTAGGCAGATTAATTTGCCTAACCATGCGCGGTCGATTAGCGCAAGGGCATGGATATTCCGGTTTTTATCGCGGGCCTTTCCATCGGGCTCAGTCTCATCGTCGCCATCGGCGCGCAAAATGCCTTCGTGCTTCGGCAGGGGTTGAAGGGCGAGCACGTCTTTGCCGTCTGCCTCGTCTGTGCGCTTTCGGATGCGGTGCTGATCGTCCTGGGCGTGACAAGCTTTGGGCGGATTGCCGCCGTGTTGCCCTGGCTCGATCCGGTGATGCGCTTTGGTGGCGCGGCGTTTCTCATCTGGTATGGGGCCAAGAGCCTCTATTCGGCGCTCAAATCGCATGGTGCTCTGTCGGTGAGCGATAGCGGTATGGCGGGGCCGCTCTTGCCGACGCTGCTGGCCTGCCTCGCCATTACCTGGCTCAACCCCCACGTCTATCTCGATACGGTCGTGCTGCTCGGAACCATCTCGACGCAGTTTGCCGGGCGCGAGGCGCAGTTTGCCGCCGGCGCCATTACCGGGTCCTTCGCGTTTTTCTTTGCCCTTGGCTATGGCGCGGCTTTTCTGCGTCCCATCTTCGTCAAACCGTTTGCCTGGCGTATTCTGGAAGGGATCATCGCCCTGGTGATGTGGGCCATTGCCCTCAAACTGGTTCTGGGCGGCTGAGTTTTTCCGTGAGGCGCCTATGTATCTGCCCGAGCATTTTAAGGAAATCGACCCGCCGGAGATCGCAGCAGTGATCGCTGCGGCGCCACTCGGCTGCGTGGTAGCGAATACAGCCGAGGGCCTGATCGCCAATCACATGCCGATCCTTGTCGACAAGCGCGGCGAACTCGTCGGGCACATCGCGCTCGCCAATGACATGCACCGGCTGATTGCCGAGGGGCAGGAGGTGCTGGTTATCTTCCGCGGGGTTGACGGCTATGTCTCGCCCAACTTTTATCCTAGCAAGGCCGAGCACCATAAGCAGGTGCCGACCTGGAACTATCAGGTCGTGCACATGCATGGCACGATCAGCTTTCAGCACGACGAAAGCAGCAAACGGGCCGCGGTGGGCCTTCTGACGCGCGAACACGAGCGGCGGCTCAATGGCGAGAAGGCCTGGCGCATGGCCGATGCGCCGGCGGACTATATGACTGACATGCTGGGCAAGATTGTTGCCTTCCGCATTGCCGTCACGCGGACCATGGCCAAGTCAAAACTCAGCCAGAACCGGGACACCAGGGATTTCGAAGGCGCGGTGTACGGTTTGAAATCCTCGGGCCAGGAGGCGCTGGCAGAGCGCATGGCAGAATTGCCGGGCCGGGATTGAGTTCCAGAATCGGGAAAAATGCGCCAGCTTCCGGCCAAAGGCGAAGGAAGCATCATGGACGGCAAAGTCACCCTTATCGGTTCGGAAACGCTCTCGGATGACTGGGGGACGCTGACGCGCGTGACGCTTGACTATCGCCGCGACGACGGCACCGTGCAGCGTCTCAGCCGCGAAAATTACGACCACGGTAATGCGGCTTCCATTGTTCTCTTCAATCCGGAAAAGCGCACGGTTCTGCTGGTGCGGCAGTTCCGCTATCCTGTGCTCGCCAATGGCGATGCCGCCTTTCTGCTCGAAGCCTGTGCGGGCCTGCTCGATGGTGACGATCCCGAAACCTGCGCGCGGCGCGAGGCCATCGAGGAAACCGGGCACGAACCGCGCGACATTGTGCATGTGAGCGATGTCTACATGTCGCCCGGTTCGGTGCAGGAGAAGGTCAGCCTCTTCGTCGGCCACTATGGCGAGGACACCTATCGCGACCTTGGCGGCGGCCTCGTCGAAGAAGGTGAGGAGCTCGAAGTGATCGAAATGGACCTCGATGACGCCCTTGCGGCCTGTCGCGATGGCCGCATCATCGATGGAAAGACCGTCGTTCTGCTCCAGCATCTGCGCCTTGCCGAACTGACGAAGTGAATTGAGCCGGCGTGAGCCGGCCCATTCGCATCAAAAATCGATGAGTTTTTTGTCGGGATCGTAAGGCTGATCCTTGGCGACGCGGGTCACGGCCTGGCCGCAGCGCATCTTCTTGCTGACCGCATCGAAGGCGTAAGTGGGGCTGCCATGCAGCTGCCAGCCTTCAGAAAGCGCCTTGGTGACCTTGTGGCAGAACAAAGAGTCGTCTTCGCCCGTCAGGAAGCGATAGATAAGCATGCATACCCCCATTGCGGCGCGAGCCCAGCGCCGAGATTGATTCTCTTGCCTCTTAGCGCTAATCGAGACGGCATGCACAGCTTTCCGCAAGAACTGCTCGACGGTCACGCAAACTTTCTAGCCGGGCGCTATGTCCGCGAGAAGGAACGCATTCGCGATCTCGCCGAGGCCGGCCAGAAGCCGACCACCATGATCATTGCCTGCTGCGACAGCCGCGCGGCGCCGGAAATGATTTTTGACTCCGGGCCAGGCGAAATGTTCGTGCTGCGCAACGTCGCCAATCTGGTGCCGACCTATCAGCCCGACGGCGGACAGCACGGTACGTCGGCGGCGATCGAATTTGCCGTCAAGGCCTTGGGCATTGCCAATATTGTGGTGATGGGCCATGGCCGCTGCGGTGGCATCAAGGCGGCGCTTGATCCCGACCTGAAGCCACTCGATTCTGGCGATTTCATCGGCAAGTGGATGAGCATGCTGGGCGAATTGCCGAGTCAGCTCGGGCAGAACAGCCTTCTTACCTCGACCGAGCGGCAGACGGCGATGGAGCGGATTTCGATCCGCAACTCCATCCGGAACCTGCGCACTTTCCCCTATGTGGCCGCGCTCGAGGCCGAGGGGAAATTGGCCGTCCACGGCGCCTGGTTCGATATCTCGACCGGCGAACTGTGGGTTATGGACCACGACGGCGATTTCATCCGCCCCGAACTCTGACTCCGCCGGTTTTCGGCGGGCTCAGACATCTAAGTCTGTTGGGGGAGGGCTGATCACTTGGCCGTGAACAGTCGCCCCGTTTTGGCCTTCAAGTTGATCTTGCATTGTTGAAATCGTGATCAGTTGCTGATGGAAACATTGCCACTGCGACTGCAGTCGTCTTCCAGTTAATCCCCAAAACATTCCAGAAGTGCCGATCTTACGGTCTATTTCCATTGCCCGGAAATGGCCCAGAGATTTGTCCGATCACGCCTTTGTGTGGTCGGTCCGCAGACACATTGCGCCGCCAGTCTTTTGGTCACGGGCCGCAGGAGAGCAGCCCGTCGTTGGGAGACCAATCTCCCATCGCACGTTCCCAAAAGCATGGAGCAACACCATGAAGAAGATCGTTCTGTCCTCCCTCGTTATTTTTGGCCTCACCGGCGCTGCGATGGCGCAGGCTGCCACTGACTTTGCCTCGGTCGATACCGATGCCAATGGCGGCGTTTCGCTGGTCGAAGCGCAGGTTGCCTGGCCTGACCTGACCCAGGAGGCCTTCACGGCTGCCGACACCGACGGCAATGGTGAGCTCAGCGCCGAAGAATATGATGCCCTCGTTGCAGCTGCTGCCGTTCCGGCCAGCTAAGCCTTCGCCCGGTTCCGGGCTGCACGCCACTCCGACCCTTAGGGGGTGGCGTCCTCATTTTGCGACCTCGTCGCTCCTCCTTTGACCATAGGATTTTCTCCCATGCGCAAGATCGCCCTCGGCCTTGTGGCCGCCAGCCTTTTCGCCGTGCCCGTCATGGCACAGACACCCCTGACCTTTGCCGATGTCGATGCCAATGGCGACGGCCGCCTAAGCTACGAAGAGCTGCAGGTTGTTTGGCCGGACCTGACCCCCGAGGAATTCGCCGCGGCCGATATTGAAGGTGCTGGCGGCCTGACGCCGGAACAGCTCAATGCGCTGCAGCCGGCCAGCGTGCCGGCCCCGGCCGAAGCCGTACCGGCACCTCTTGAGGCCGTACCGGCGCCGCTCGATGTGCCTGCCGCACCGGCCGAAGAACCGGCCGCGCAGGATTCCCTGGTCGACTAAGACCCCGAACGATCAGTCGAGCCGGATTGCCGGCTCGGCTGATTTCGATTTTCTCAAGGTGACGACGAGGCCTGTGATCACCAGCATGCCGCCCACAATCTCGATTGCGGTGATGGTTTCGCCCAAGACCAGATAGCCGGACAAGAGACCGGTGATCGGGACGAGCAGGGTGAAGGGGGCGACGACCGAGGCGGGATGGCGTCCCAGGAGCCAGCTCCAGATGCCGCCGCCGAGCAAAGTCGCCGGATAGGCGAGGAAGGCGATCAGCGCTGCATCGGACCAGCTAAAACCGGCGAAAGCGGCTGATATCGCGTCGCTTCCTTCGGTGGCGAAGGATAGCGCGAAGAGCGGCAGGGGCGCGGCCAGTGAGCCCCAGACGGTAAAGGCAATGGCGTTGACCTTGCCGGCCTTCTTGGTCAACACATTGGCAAGACCCCATGCAAGCGCGGCCAGCAACACCATCAGCAGCGGCACGAAACCAGCGCCCTCTATACGTTCAAAGGCGATGACGCCGATGCCCAGAAACGCGATTCCTGCGCCAATGACCTGAAACTTGCTCGGCCGCTCGCCCAGCAAGACGAAAGCCATGGCCATGGTGAAAAAGGCCTGGGTCTGCAGCACGAGTGAGGAAAGGCCTGCCGGCATGCCCCAGGCAATCGAGAGATTGAGGAAGGCATAGAGCGCAAAGCCGAAGGAGAGGCCGAAGGCGATCACCAGCCAGGCCGGCGCCTTGGGCGGCTTTACAAAGAGAATGGCCGGGAAGGCGGCCGCGGAAAAGCGCAGGGCGGCCGCCAGAATGGGCGGCAGCGCTTCGACGCTCAATTTGATGACGACGAAATTGAAGCCCCAGATGGCGACGACCAGAAGGGCGAGGAGAATATGGCGGATGGGCATGGAGTAACTACCGGTACGGCAGTCTTCTACGCTTCTGTATCCTTGGGCTCAAGGCATTCGAATTGCAGAGCTGGGATGCCTGTACCGATCTCCCAGCGCTCGCCACCACCGGGCTTGTCCCGGTGGTCCCCAGCGGAGGCGAGATGGATTGCCGGGACAGGCCCGGCAATGACGACAGCGCAAAATTGCGCGTCGGTCAGGTGGCCTATCAGGCGGCCAGAGCGCGGGCCTTGTAACCCTTTTCAATGAGGGCTTCGGCGATCTGGATGGTGTTGAGCGCGGCACCCTTGCGCAGGTTGTCCGAGACAACCCACATGGCAAGACCATTCTCGACCGTCACGTCCTCACGGATACGGCTGACAAAGGTGTCGTATTCGCCCACGGCTTCGACCGGGGTCGCGTAGCCGCCGGCTTCGCGCTTGTCGAGCACGGAAATGCCCGGCGCTTCGCGCAGGAGATCGCGTGCTTCGTCGGCCGAGATCGGCTTTTCGAATTCGAGATTGACAGCTTCCGAGTGGCCCACGAACACAGGCACGCGGACGGCGGTGCAGGTGACCTTGATCTTGGGATCGAGGATCTTCTTGGTCTCGGCGAGCACCTTCCACTCTTCCTTGGTGTAGCCGTCTTCCATGAACACGTCGATGTGCGGGATGACGTTGAAGGCGATCTGCTTGGGGAATTTTTGCGGCGAGGGCGAATCGTTGACGAAAATGCCCTTGGTCTGGTTCCAGAGCTCGTCGACGCCCTCCTTGCCGGCGCCGGAAACCGACTGGTAGGTCGCAACCACGGCGCGCTTGATGGTGGCCGCGTCGTGCAGCGGCTTCAGCGCCACGACGAGCTGGGCCGTGGAACAGTTGGGGTTGGCGATGATATTGTTGCGCTTGGCGTCGGCGAGCCAGCGATCGAGCACGTGGCCGTTCACTTCCGGAACGATCAGCGGCACGTCCGAGTGGTAGCGCCAGTAGGACGAGTTATCGATGACGATGGCACCGGCGGCGGCGATGCGCGGTGCCCACTCCTTGGAAATCGAGCCGCCGGCCGACATGATGGCAAAGTCGATATTGGAAAAATCGAAGTGCTGCAGGTCCTTGGCCTTCAGAACCTTGTCGCCGTAAGAGATTTCCTTGCCGATCGAACGGGACGAGGCGAGTGCGACGACCTCATCAGCCGGAAAGTTGCGCTCGGCGAGAATGTTGAGAACTTCGCGGCCCACATTGCCCGTGGCCCCGACGACAGCGACGCGATAACCCATTTTGGAACTCCGGTCCCTTTACCTTTTCCGCCCCCGCGCGATGATCTTCCATCGCGGTCAGTGCTTTGAGCCTCTCCCCGGCGGGAGGGAACCCGGGGAAAAGCGTCAGACGGTTTTGGTGGTTTTGGTCATGGCAAGCATGAACCCGGCCTTAGGCCGGGTGGTCATGAAAACGGCGATGTGGCCGAAGCTGCGCATGAAAATCAGTGCTCTCATAGGAAAAGCAGGACTTCTCATACTCTCAAATAGGAAAGAGTCAATGAAATTGGAGTGGCGCGGCGGCACGGGGGACTATACGGGAAGGCAAAGAGCGGCGAGAGGCCCGAAATGACCGATTTTGATATCATCATCCTGGGCGCGGGCGCCGCGGGCCTCATGGCCGGCATCGAGGCGGGGCGCCGCGGCCGCCGCGTGCTGGTGGTGGACCATGCCAAGAACCCCGGCGAGAAAATCCGTATTTCAGGAGGCGGGCGCTGCAACTTCACCAATATCAATGCGACCCATGTTCTGGGCCGCGAGCGCTTCCTCAGCAGCAATCCCCGCTTTGCGCTTTCGGCGCTGTCACGCTTCACGCCCGATATGTTCATCGAGCGCGTGAAGAAGCGTGGCATTTCCTTTCATGAAAAGACGCTGGGACAGCTGTTTTGCGATGGGCCGGCGACGCAGATCGTGTCCATGCTGATCGACGATCTCAGGCAGGCCGGTGCGGCGATCTGGACGGGCCGTTCGGTCGGCTCGGTGGAGAAGATCGACGAGGGCTTCAAGGTCTTGGTGGGTGACGGCTATGTCACCTGCGAGAGCCTCGTCGTCGCGACGGGCGGCAAATCGATCCCGAAGATGGGCGCGACCGGATTTGCCTATTCGCTGGCCAAGCAATTCGGGCTGGCGGTTACTGATACGCGCCCGGCCCTCGTGCCGCTGACCTTTGAGGAAGGCAAGCTGGAGGAGCTGAAGGAATTGGCCGGTGTTTCGACCGACGCGATTGTCAGCCACAGCAAGACCAAGTTCCGCGAAGCGCTGCTCTTTACCCATCGCGGGCTTTCCGGCCCGGCGATCCTGCAGATCTCGTCCTATTGGCGCGAGGGCGATAGTATCTCCATCGATCTCTTGCCGGAACAGGACGCGCTGGCCATGCTGCAGGCGGCGCGAAAAGAGCAGCCGCGCAACCATGTGCAAACCGTGCTGGCCGGGCATCTGCCAAAGCGCCTGGCTCAACTGCTTGGCGAAATGATCAACCAGCCGGGCATGATCGGCGATTTCTCGGACAAGAAACTGCAACCGGTGGCCGATCAGGTCAGTCGCTGGACGCTGAAGCCGGTGGGTTCTGAAGGGTATCGCACGGCTGAGGTGACGCTGGGCGGCGTCGACACCACCGGGCTCGACGCCAAGACGATGATGGCGCGCTCTGTACCGGGCCTCTATTTTGTAGGCGAAGCAGTTGATGTGACTGGTTGGCTCGGCGGCTACAATTTCCAATGGGCCTGGGCCTCAGGCTGGTCGGCAGGGCAGGTCGCCTAAAATTTCCAGCCGAGGCGGATGCCCATATTGGTCAGGCCGCGATTGTCGAGGCAGAGATTGGCATTGGAGGCGTGCTCGATCGTGGCCATGATCGAGGCATTTTCCGTAAGTTGGACGCCGATACTGGCCGCTTCGTGGAACAGCAGCGAACAGCCCAGGCTCCGTGCCGGCATCGGCGTCGGGCCGATATTGTTGCCCGTGTGCACGGCGCCGCCAAAGGCGACTTCGACGAAAACCGGCGAATCGAACAGGGGCACGGTCCAGCTCGCGCCGGCATAGACCATGTTTTCAAGGCCCCCTAGGCTCAGCGTGGCGCCTATATGGGGGCGCAATTCGCCGAGTGTGACCCATTCGGTCAGGCTTGGCGCGTCGAACAGCAGCTCGACATTGATGTCATGGACGCGCTCGGCATTGAGCATGCCCAGAAAGCTTCCAGGCTCATCGACGCTATGGGAAAAGATTCCGCCACGAATTTCGGACACGCCAAAATCCTGCGCAAGCGCAGGAACTGAAAACAACAGATATGCCGCCAAGGCGACAGTGGTGTTCCCAGAGATCTTCATAAAGAAAATATCCGCGAGGGCCTCGCGGATATTATGCGCATGAAAGGATTAAAACTTCCAGCCCAGTCGAACGCCGAAGTTCGAGAGGCCGTCATTGGCCTCGCAGTAGTTGTTATTGGAGGTGTGTTCGTAGGTGACGGTTGCCGTCACATTGTCCGAGAGATTGGCGCCAATACCGAAGCGCTCGTAGAAATTGATGCGGCAGCCAAAATTCTTCGTCGGATAAGCGGCGCCGGTCAAGGCGCCGTCATGAATGGCAGCGCCAAAGGTGCCTTCGAGATAAATCGGCGTATCAAAGACAGGCAATTGCCAGGTGAGGCCGGCATGGAGGAGATTTTCCTTGCCGCCGAGGTTGATGGTGGTCCCGATCTCGGGCCGGGGCGAGCCGATCCAGCGGAAGGCATCGATGTCGGGAGAGACGAAAAGCACGTCGAAGCTAAGGCTCCGGACTTCCGTGATCTGCCACTCATTGACGAGGAACGGCAGCATTGCGCCGTGCACATTGTAGGCGTGGAGGCCGAAGCGCAGTTCATCAACGACGCCGGCCAGCGGATGGGGATCGAGCAGATTCTGCGCGTTGGCAGTCCCGGTGCCACAGGCACCCAATAGCATCGTCAGAAGAATAGCACGCCGCACAGCATAACCCTCATTCACCCAAGGCTAGCATAAAAGCGCGCTTTGCGTAAGCCTCTGGAAATCCATCGGCAGATACCGATATAAGCGGCACAACCTTTTGGAGTTTCCCATGTCCGCCAGTTTCAAGCTTTCCTTGCAGGATCTTGCCCCGATCGCACAGGGCAGTTCGACGGCGGAGGCCATGGCGGAGACGGTGAAACTGGCGCAGGCCGCCGACAGTTTGGGCTATGAACGGCTCTGGTATGCCGAGCATCACGGCATGCCGAGCATCGCGTCTTCCGTGCCGGAAATTCTCATCGGCAGTGCTGCTGCGGCGACAAAGGGCATCCGCGTCGGATCGGGCGGCGTCATGCTGCTCAACCATGCGCCGCTGCGTATTGCCGAGGCCTATCGCACGCTCGAGGCGCTGCATCCGGGCCGTATCGATCTCGGGCTTGGCCGCGCCCCGGGCGGGGATGGCTATGCCATGCGAGCCCTGCGCTCCGGTGGCGGCGAGGAATTTTCCAATTATCTCGCGGAACTGATGGCGTTTGACGAGGACAATTTCCCGTCCGATCATCCGTTCTCACGGGTTCCGGTTTCGCCCGGTGGCGTTCGTCTGCCGCCCAAATGGCTGCTTGGCTCGTCCGGCGCCAGTGCAGAGGCTGCGGGCCAGATCGGCTTTGGCTATGCCTTTGCGGCGCATTTTTCGCACACCCCGGCAGCCCCCGCTTTTGCCTCCTATCGTGCCGCCTTCGAGCCATCGGCGGATTTTCCCGAGCCACGCACGATTCTCTGTCTCTCGGTCATCACCGCGCCGACTGATGAGGAAGCGAAGTATCTTGCGACCTCACAGGCCGTGAACTGGGCCCTCTTCGTCACCGGCGAGCAGCGCCGTTTGACGCCCCCGGAAGAAGCCATCGAGCGCGCCAAAACCCTGACGCCGCAGCAACAGCAGGTGATTGCGCATCAGGGTACCCTGTGGATGGTCGGCAGTGCCGAACGCATGGCTGAAGAAATCACGGCGAAGGCGCGGGAAGCCCAGGCCGACGAGGTGATGATCACCACCACCATCCACTCCTATGAATTGCGCCGCCGCTCCTTCGCGCTTCTGGCCGAGGCGCTTGGGGTCACGCCCCGCTGAGGCGGGGTTTTCGGTGAAAACTTAACGTTTCTTTACCGAAACGACGGCACGATCGGATCAGTCCCACCGTGCCGGAAATCTCCATGAGCGCAGCAGGCTTTGTGCTGGCCATCAACCTCTTCATTGCGGGGTTGTTCGCCACAGCCTTCGGCATTGTTGCCGCCTATTACCGCGGTGCCATCGGCGCGCGCTGGCTGGCGCTTGCCTATGCGACCGGCATCCTCAATGGCGTCTTCGAATTCATCCTGCCCTATCAGGTCGATGCAAGGCCGGTCAGCGTTTCCATCTTCGCGGCATTCCTCTTTGCGCTTGCCCTTTCCAATGTGGGTATCGCCCGTCACTACGGCATCCGGCCGCCGTGGCTCATTCTCGCTCTGATTGTCGTGGCTTCGCTCGCCATCAATGTCGCCATTCTCGATATGCCGCGCGATTCCTTCATTCGCGCCATTCTCTATCAGGCGCCCTATGCGGTCCTGCAGCTTGTCGGAGCCGCGCTTATCCTGTCGCGAAAATCCAATCGTGCGCTCGACATGGCGCTGGTCGGCCTGATGGTGCTGGTCGCGCTCAATTTCCTCTCCAAGCCTTTCATTGCCTTGCTGATCGGCTCGGGAGGGTCGCCGCAGGGATATCTTGGCAGCAATTATGCCGCGATTTCGCAGAGCACGGCGGCGGTGCTGCTGATCTCAAATGGTCTTCTCATCCTGCTCATCATCGTGCGTGACATGATGGCCGACATGACCGCGCGGTCAGAGACCGATACGCTATCGGGCCTGCTCAATCGGCGCGGCTTTGAGGATCGAGCCGAAAAGGCCAGGTTGCTGGCTGTGCGGGCGGGGGCGCCAGCGGTGATGATCGTGGCCGACCTCGACCATTTCAAAGCCATCAATGACAGCTTTGGCCATGCAGCGGGCGATCGGGCCATCGCCGCTTTCGGTCGCGTGCTGAAGGAGAGCTTTGATCTTCGTGCCGTCATCGGGCGCCTGGGCGGCGAGGAATTTGCCGTTTTGCTGCCCGGCGGAGACCTCGGCGTGGCCCGAGGCGCGGCGGAAGCGGCAAGGCGGCTGTTGCGCGAACTCCCGGTGGAAGAGCGCGGTATGGAGCGACAGATCACATCCTCGTTCGGGATCGCCGCCATGGAGGCGGGCGAAAGCCTTGCCGACCTGCTGCGGCGCGCCGATACGGCGCTTTACGAAGCAAAATCGCGCGGACGCGACCGCGTTTGCGTGGCGCCCGTTATGGCTATTGGAATTTCGCGGGATGGGCCCGAGCAACAAGCCCGGGCCTGATTTTTTGGCTTGGTCGGCCTAGTTGAGTGCGGCGCGCGGGACGAGTTCGCAGTCTCCGGCCTGCGTCACCTTCAGGGCCAATTGCTGGCGATCCAGTTCGGCAAACCAGGCGGTCCACGAACAAGGGCTCATGCCATCGTCGGTCGTGCCGCCCTGGCTGCGGACAAAGCGCAGCAGGAGCTTCGATTTCTCCTCACCAAAGCGATTGCGGATACGCGCGACAGCGGGAATGCCCTTGCGATCGGTAACCCAGCTCTGGATATCGCTGTGTCGCGTCAGAGTATGCGTAGCGGACATGGTAGCCTCCTCCACGAGGTATTTTGGGCACTTTTGGCCCTTACCCGCCTAACGGTCCCGGTCCTCCACCGGTTCCTGGCGGGCGTTCAATTCTCGATGAATTGCGTGACAAGCTTCAGACGCTGCATCTCCTCTCCTGAAAAATAATAGAGCCGGTCGGGCGGCGTATCGAGCGCATGCAGCCAAAGGGCCGGGTCGACGCCGCTTTTGGTCAGATGTCTCGTGATTTCGGCTGTGGTTGATTGCGCATCGGCCATGGCAACACCAGCCACGGCAAAAGCATCGCGCGATGCTTCGCCGAGCGATGCGGCATAGATCTGGTGCACGCCAATGGCCGAGTCGGCGGTAGCGAGGCGCTCGGCACCCGAAGCGAAAATTATGGGGCAGGACGAGGCACAGAGGTTTCCGGCGGCGACCTTTGTCGCGAGGCCTTTCTCCTGGATGAGGGCGCCGATCTCCAGCGCGTCCATCACTGATCCTCCGGGCGAATCAAGAACTACAGTCTTCACGTATTCGCCGCGCTGTTCAATCTCCGTGGCAAAGCGGAGAGCGGAGCCGGGATCGATGGTGCCTGTCAGTTGCAAGTCGCCGCCACTTTCGAGCGCGATGGTGAGTGGAGCATCGAGGGTTTCCGGCGACGAGGTGATGTGTGGCATGGGCCGCCCCTCGACCCCGCTGCCTGGATCTGCCGGGGGCAGGATGGGCGTCAAGGTTGGTGCCAGGGCAGCCGGCTCGCTGAGAGCCAGTTCGCGAAAATCGACATAGAGCACGCTTGCCGTGCCGATCAGCAGGGCGAAGAAGGCCACGCGGATGATATTGCCATCATCTATGGCGGCGAGCCGGGCGATGATGCCGGGACTGGCCGAAGGCGCGCGGTGGTTTGCCTCAGTCTTCATGCCGGCCGCGGGCCGTCGGTGCGTTTGCGCTGGCCGGCATCGATGGGGGTAACCGTGCCGTCATCGGGTGGCAGTTCTGCGGCTGCGGGCAGGTCTTCGGAAGGCGCCAGCGGTTCCGGTCTGGGCTGGCCGGTGGCAACGTCGATGCCGGCGGCTTCCATGCGGCGATAGAGCGCCAGGGCCCGCAGCATTTCCGCCGCCGTGATGTTTTCTGCCTCCTCGAGCGAGGATGAATCCTTTCGCATCGCGTCGTTGACGATCATCAGCACTAGAACGAGCACCACCGGCAGCAGATCGATGGAGATGGCGCCGGCCCAGGACGGAATGAAATCCTGCCAATAGCGGATGACGGCTTCGGCGCTGGAGAGCGGCACATAGCGGCGTTGCTCGACCCGCGGGGTGGCCAGAATTTCGTCGGCGGCGGCGCTGAGGGCGGTGGATTGGGCGGCAACGGAGGCGCGCACGGTTTCCATCACCTGATCCTGCCGATTGGCAAGGTCGGCCGAACGACCATCGGCCACCGGCGCAATGAAGCCGGCCGAAAGGTCGGCCGAAGCGCGTTTTACGGAAGCGGCGACGCCGGTCTGCTGCAAGGCAGCGATGACGGCGGAAAGCTGCACGGCCTCGGTCTGGAAGGCGTCGGCGCGCGGTTCGATCTGTCCGGGGGTGGAAACCAGTTCGCGCATGGCGGCAAGGCGGGTCGACCCCTGTTCGAAGAGGGCCGCAACCTCTTCGCGGCTGCCGGTAATGGTTGCGGCCAGCTGGTTCATCTGCGAGCCCATCTGGGTCAGCAATTGCACGACGCTGCCCGAGCCGGTCGTGCCGGTCAGGGCGCCGGATTCGCGCTCGTCGGCCGCAAGGCCCGAAAAGCGTTCGGCGGCGCGCTGTACGTCGGGGAGGAGGCTCTGGGCGGCAAGCGCATTGGCATGGGCCTGGTCGAGGTCTTCGGCATAGCCTTGCAGAGTGACAGCCATGTGCTGTTCGGTGGCCGCCGAGCCGGCAAGGGCGGCGGCATTGAGCCAGGACGACATGGCGATGATCATGGCGCAGCCGATGGCCATGGTGATGAAGAGGCCGATGCGTTGCACGCCGGAGGTCACCAGCGGCACGAAGCGGAGCATGAAGCTCCAGAAGGCATAAATGGCGACGGAGACAGCAGCCGAATAGATGATGGCGGCAAAGAAGACGAAGGTCGCCGAACCGTCGAGAATGCCTCGGACGCCAAGATAGGTATAGACGCCCGAAGCCAGTGCCAGCACCGCGAGAGCGAAGCGGGTCATGGTCTCCACCCCGCGCACCGTTTCGTTGAGACGGAAGGCGTTGGCCTTGAGCTGCATCTCTGGTCCCCCTTGCGGCCCGGGCGGGCCGATTAAGCCGACGTTAACACAGCGATATCGGCAAGAAGGAGGCAGTATTTTATGAGGTTAATGCCGGGGCGATGACAGTGCCGTGAGCACGCTTTCCGCTTGCGGCGCGGCAGGGGAGGGCGCTAGGCCAATCCGGCTACGACAAGGGAGACGAGAATGACGAAGAAAGTGCGCTGGGGGATTTTGTCGACCGCCAATATCGGCATGGCCAAGGTGACGCCGGCCATCCAGAAGGCGGAAAATTGCGAAGTGGTGGCGATTGCCTCGCGCGATCTCGGAAAGGCCCGCGCGGCGGCCGGCAAGCTCGGCATTCCAAAAGCCTATGGCTCCTACGAAGAGCTCTTTGCCGATCCCGAAATCGACGTCATCTACAATCCCCTGCCCAATCACCTGCATGTGCCGATGACGCTTGCCGCTGCGCGGGCGGGAAAACATGTGCTGTGCGAAAAACCCATCGCCATCACGGCTGGGGAAGCCGAAGAACTCCGCCAGGTGCCGGCGGGGCGCCTCGTCATGGAAGCCTTCATGATCCGCTTCCATCCGCAATGGCAGCGGGCGCGGGATATCATCCGCTCGGGCGAATTGGGGGAAGTGCGCGCCATTGACGCCGTCTTTTCCTATTTCAACGCCAATCCGGACAATGTGCGCAACCAGGCCGATATTGGCGGCGGCGGGATTCTCGATATCGGCTGCTATCCGATCACGTCGGGCCGGTTCCTTTTCGAAAGCGAGCCGCAGCGCGTGGTTTCGCTGGTCGAGCGCGATCCCAATTTTGGCACCGACCGCCTTGCCAGCGTGATGATGGATTTTGGTGCGGGCAAGCGCCTCAGCTTTACCTGCTCGACCCAGCTCGTGCCGCATCAGCGCGTGCAGGTTTTTGGCACGAAGGGCAAGCTCGAGATCGTCATTCCCTTCAATGCGCCGCCCAATGAACGGACCGCAATCCTGGTGGACACCGGCTCGCCAATCGACGGCTCGCTGGCGCGGCGGGAAATCCTTCCGGCCTGCGATCAATATACCGAACAGGCTAGCGCCTTCGCCAAAGCCGTCCTTGGGGAGATTCCAGCGCCCTACGGCGTCGATGATGCCATAGCCTCGATGAAGGTGCTCGACGCCATCTTTGCCAGTGAAAAGTCGGGTGCCTGGGAAAAGGTCTAGTTTTTGGGCAGTTCCGGCGTGATCAGCCGCTCGGCCAGAACCGGCAGGGCGGCGCGCACGGAGGCTTCATCCACAAGTTTGCGGGCGACGCCATAGGCCGCCGCCTGCACCAGCCGGTTGAGTTCGGTCGGCTCGCGCACCCCGGCTTCGCGCAATTGCTGCACCATGGTGTCGCTCATCTGCGTATCGAGCGTGCGGAAGCGGAGCGAGACGCGGCTATGGGTCGAATAGAGTTCTTCGGCAAAGGGCGAGGTTTCGACCACGGCGGCTATGGTGCCATATTTGCCCGCCAGGGCCGCGCCGATACGCTGGGCAACGGTGCCGGGCCCGGCCATGCCCGCCTCGAAAGCGGCGGTCAGCGCGTCCGACAGGTCGTCGAGCAATGCGGTAAAGACCGTGTCCTTGTCGGAAAAATAGCCATAGAGCGTAGGCTTGGCGACGCCGGCGGCGCGGGCGATCCCCTCCATGGTCGTGCCGCGCAGGCCGTCGCGCACAAACAGCAGTCGCGCCGCATCGAGAATGCGGCGGCGCTTTTCGGCGGCGCGATCGAGGCCAGCTTCCATCATATACTCCACACCTTGAACGAACTGAACGATTGAACTATATATCGTTCAGTTCGTCAGGAGAACAATCATGACCGATCGTGTTCTGCTTACCGGCATTTCCGGCTTTCTCGGCGGCCATGTCGCCCTTCAGCTTCTGAATTCTGGCTACACCGTGCGCGGCAGCGTGCGCAACCTCAAGCGTGCCGACAAGGTGCGCGAAACACTGCGGCACCATGGTGGCGATGTCTCGCGTCTCGAATTTGTGGCGCTCGACCTGATGCGCGATGCCGGCTGGAACGAGGCTATGGAGGGCGTTCGCTATCTCCAGCATACCGCCTCGCCCTTTCTCATCCAGATCCCCAAGGACAAGATGGAGCTGATCGGCCCGGCCGTGGAAGGAACCGAGCGCGCCCTCAACGCTGCCAACAAGGCCGGTGTCGAGCGGGTGGTTCTCACTTCCTCCATGGCCGCCATAGCCTATGGTCATGACAAGAGCCGCAAGACGCCCTTCACGGCCAAGGACTGGACCGATCTCAATGGCCGCGCGGTCAATTTTTACCAGGAATCCAAGACCCTGGCGGAAAAGCGCGCCTGGGAAATCATGGACGCTGCCGGTCGTCGCAACGCCCTGGCGGTGATCAATCCGAGCGCCATTTTTGGCCCCCTTCTCGATGATGATCCCGGTACGTCTGCTGTCATCGTGCAGCGCCTGCTCGATGGCTCCATTCCGGCCGCGCCGCGTATTCCCATGACCATTATCGATGTGCGCGATATCGCGGCCGCCCATGTCGCTGCCATGACGGCGCCCGATGCCGGCGGCAAGCGCTTTCCCATGGGCGAGCGCACGGTGTTCTTCCTCGAAGCGGCAAAAATCCTCCGCGAGCGCTATCCGGAGCGGCGCATCCCGAGCTTTGGTATGCCCGACTGGGCCGTGCGCCTCTATGCCCTTTTCGATCGGGATATGCGCGACAATATGGGCGAGCTTGGCTATATCAAGCAGCTCGATTCCAGCGACGCCATCGCCCTTCTCGGCCGCCCGCTCCGCACCGCCCCCGAGGCCCTTCTGGCCACTGCCGACAGCCTCGTGTCGCAACGTCTCGTTTAGCGCATTTATAGGGCAAGGGCGGTCCACGATCCCCCTTGCCCTGTCAGCGTTTTATGTCCATATCTCAGCCATTGGTGCGGGGCTGTAGCTCAGTTGGGAGAGCGCGTCGTTCGCAATGACGAGGTCAGCGGTTCGATCCCGCTCAGCTCCACCAATTCTTTCCAAATCGGTGCTATCAGACCTTTGACCCGCCTGCGGCGGGCATGATTTGCCCGGTGGAGGCAAAGGTGCTGATCAGCGAAGGCAACAAACGCACATTCAGGATCGACGGGCAACTGGCCGTGCTCTTTGCGGCCATTGCCGGGGCGCTCAATGCCGCGGGTTTTCAGGCTGCGGGGTTCTTTTCGGCCAATATGACGGGCAATGCTTCGTCATTTTCCGATCATATGGCGCTCGGCGATTGGTCGCTGGCTGGGCTTTTCGCGCTGTTCATCTCGGCCTTTGTCTTCGGCGCCATGATTTCGGGCCTGCTCATCCAATGGGGTGGGGCGCGCCAGAGCCGGGCCAAATATGCCTATGGCATCGTGCTCGAAGGCCTGGTGGTCTTCGTGCTTGGTGGCGCTGATCTGCTGCACATTCTCCCGACCCATGGGCTGATCCTTGGCCTCAGTTTTGCCATGGGCATCCAGAACGCCGCGACGACGCGGATTTCTAATGCACGGGTGCGCACGACGCATGTTTCGGGCATGGCAACGGATATCGGGCTGGGTCTGGCGGCGCTGCTTGGCGCGCAGTCACGGGATCCGGAGTCCACGGCACGGCTCAAGCTTTATAGTATGGCCATGGCCGCTTTCATCTTCGGCGGCATTTTGGGCGTTGCCGCCTATCTCGCGATAGGCGGCTGGCTGTTCGTCGGCATGGGAGTGTTGCTCATGGCCGTCGCCCTCATGCGGGCTTTTCACTAGGCGAGCAAATCCGTCCATTCCGGATGACGGCGGAATTGTACCACTACATAGGGGCAGACCGGGGTGATCTTGAACCCTTCGGCGCGGGCATCGGCGATGGAAGCCTTGACCAGTTCCAGGGCAATGCCCCGGCCCTCATATTCCTTCGGCACGCCGGTATGGTCGACGATGATGCGACCATCCTCGCGGCGATAGGTCATCTCGGCCTCGGCGCCGGGCGCGAGATCGATCACATAGCGGCCGCGGGTCGGGCCTTCTTCGCGCCGGATGTTGTAATCCCCCATGGTCAGGCCGCGAGGCTCTCGGCCGCCGCAACGCCGAGCATAAGGTTGAGGTTTTGCACCGCCGCGCCCGAGGCGCCCTTGCCGAGGTTGTCATAGACAGCGACGATCGCTGCCTGAGCGCGGGCGTCATTGGCAAAGACATGCAGGGTGAGGGTATTGGTGCCGTTGTGAATCTGCGGATCGAGCGCCGGGGTTTTTGCCAGAGCCGGATCGTAGGGAGCGACCTTCACAAAACTGTCTTTGATGCCGGCAAAATGGTCGGCTATGGCGGCGTGGATTTCGGCGCCGGTCGGCACCTTGGCGAGCGTACCAAGCTGCAGGGGCAGGGCCGTCGTCATGCCTTGAGCAAAATTGCCGACAACGGGCTCGAACAGCGGTTCGCGCTTGAGGCCGGTATAGAAGGTCATTTCGGGCACGTGCTTGTGCTGGAAGGTCAGGCCATAGGGCATGAACTGGCTGGCATCGGCGCCTTCGGCGACGTATTCCTCGATCATCTGCCGGCCACCACCGGTGTAGCCGGAAATGCCGTGATAGATGACCGGGTGGTCGGCCGGGATGAGGCCGGCCGCGATCAGCGGACGCAGGCCTGCGATCAGGCCCTGCGGCCAGCAGCCGGGATTGGCGACGAAGCGCGCATTGGCGATCTTGTCGGCCTGATCCTTGTCCATCTCGGCAAAGCCATAGGCCCAGTCGGGATTGACGCGAAAAGCGGTCGAGGCGTCGATGATGCGGGTCGTGCCGTTGTCGATCAGCCGCACACTCTCCTTGGCCGCATCGTCGGGCAGGCAGAGGATGGCGATATCAGCGAGGTTAAGGAGGCGCTTGCGCTCGTCCTGATCCTTGCGCTTGTCCTGGGCGATGGAGATGACCTCGAGATCGCGACGGCCGGCCAGGCGCTCGCGAATCTGCAGCCCCGTGGTTCCTGCTTCCCCGTCGATAAAGATCTTCGCGACCATGTCCTTGGCTCCCGCGCAAAATTGCTGGTGTTAAATGGGGCTCTGGCCCCCCGCCGTCAAGCGTTTAGCGTCGGCGGAATATCGCGCCGTTCTATGACATCCTCTATGCCAGTGAGCATGGCTATCCAGCCCTTTTCGGTCTGTGCCAGCCAGTCTTCCCATTGAGCGTCCATCTCGTTGTAGAGCGTTACCACACTACCCGGTCCATTGGGCTCGGGTTCGATGATCAGGCTGACGATGCTGGGGTCATCCTCTGCGCTCTCATCGACGATCCAGGAGAAGGAGATTTTCGTCGGTCGATCGAGCGCGAGAAAAGTGCCCCAATGGCGGGCTTCGCCACTTTCGCGCTCATCGGCAAGGAGAAAACTGCCGCCGACGCGCGGGTCGATCTGCGACTGGGTCAGGCGCCCGTTCTGGCCGGAGCGCTTGAGCCATGCTGCCTGCCAGCGGCGGGCCAGAACGGGATCGACGAAGGCGTCGAAGACCCGTTCGGGGCTGGCGCGAAAACGATGTGTGACCTTGGCTTCGATTCTATCGGACATCGACAGCCTCCTTGGCTTTGTTTGCAAGGAGAATGCGCGGGTAGGGAAGGCCGTTCCGTGCCGAGGATTGTCAAGGCACGCGACCGGTGGCAATGCTCGGGGGATTCGGAACAGAGGAGAGCAGCATGACCCCGCACAATCACGCCAAGGAAGGCGACTATGCTGAGGCTGTACTGCTCCCCGGCGATCCCCTGCGTGCCAAGTGGATTGCCGAGACGTTTTTCGAAAATCCGAAACTCGTCAATTCGGTGCGCAATTGCCTCGGTTATACCGGCACCTGGAAGGGCAAGCCGGTCTCGGTGCAGGCTTCAGGCATGGGGCAGCCGTCGCTCTCGATCTATGTGCATGAGCTGATCAATGTTTACGGCGCCAAGACACTGATCCGCGTCGGCACCTGTGGCGGGCTCAATGCCAAGGTGAAGGTCCGCGACGTCATCCTGGCGCAGGCGGCGTCGACCGACGGTTCGATCGTGAAGGGGCGGTTCGGGGCGTTCAATTTTGCGCCCATCGCCGATTTTGGCCTTCTGCGCTCCGCCGCCGACAAGGCCGATGCCAAGGGCCTAAAATTCCACGCGGGGAACATGCTGTCCTCGGATATTTTCTACCATGCCGACGGCTTTGCCGGTTACGACAAGCTGCCGGACCACGGCGTCATCGGAGTCGAGATGGAAGCAGCGGCGCTCTATACGCTGGCCGCCCGTTTTGGAGCGAAGGCGCTCACCATCTGCACCATGACCGATTGCCTCATCACCCACGAGGAAATCAGCGCCGATGCGCGCCAGACCTCGCTCAAGGACATGGTCGAGCTGGCGCTCGACGTGGCGGTGGAAGCGTGACGATTGCCGATCGGCTGGCCGGGGCGCTGGATCGCCGCGACGAGGAGCCCAATGTGGCCCTTGCCGAGGAACTGGCGGCCTCCGGCGACAGCCTGGAAATTGCCGAACTGGTCGAGATCGTGCGCTCGGGCACGGCGCGTCAGCGTAATGATGCGATGAAGGTGCTTTACGAGATTGGGGCGCGGAGCCCGGATCTCATCGGCCATTATTGCCCGGCCTTCATTGATGCGCTGGGCAGCGGCAACAATCGCCAGGTCTGGGGCGCGATGACGGCGCTCGATGCGTTGGCGGAAATTCGCGCGGATGAAATCGCCGCCGAGCTGCCCAAGGTGATCGAGGCGGCCGATCGGGGTTCGGTCATCGCTAGGGATCGCTGCACCTCGCTGCTCGTAAAGCTGGCTCGCTCTGGCTATGCCGAAAAGGCAGTGCCCATTCTTGTCGAGCGGCTGAAAGACGCAGCGCCAAACCAGTTTCCGACCTATGCCGAGGAAACCGCAAGCGTCATTACGCCGGAAGAGAAGCCGGGCTTTCTCGCCATTATCCGCGAGCGGCTCGATGGCATGATGCAGAAATCCAAGCGCGACCGCATGGAAAAGCTGCTGCGCAAACTCAACGGCTAGTTAGGAGACCGGGCATGACGCTCGTCGCAAATATTCTCGTGGCGCTGGTCGCCCTGATCCACATCTACATCGTGCTTCTGGAAATGCTCTGGTGGACCAGTCCGCGCGGCCAGAAGGCCTTTGGGCTGACGCCGGAATTTGCCGAACAGACCAAGACGCTGGCCGGCAATCAGGGCCTATACAATGGCTTTCTCGCCGCGGGCCTGATCTGGGGGCTGTTTCACCCCGACATGGCCGTGGGTTGGCAGATCAAGCTCTTCTTCCTCGCCTGTGTCGCCGTCGCCGGCATTTACGGCGCGGCCACGGCCAGCCGGAAGATCCTGTTCATCCAGACCCTTCCGGCTGTGCTGGCGATTATTGCGCTGGTCTTCGCGTAAGTCGGCGGGATACTGACTGCCAAATTGTCTTCACCACCGGGCCTGTCCCGGTGGTCCATGCCATCCGCAGGATGACCGGCTCCCCAAGATGGATTGCCGGGACAAGCCCGGCAATGACGATGGATGGGACAGCGGTGGCTTGGCAGAAAGCTTTCTTACTTCGACAGCGCCGCCAGCACGTGCACCCAGGAGCGGATGCCGCGATGGAAGCTGTCGAGGTCGTATTTCTCGTTGGGGCTGTGGATCTGATCGTCCACATGCGCAAAGCCAATAAGCAAGGTGTCGAGGCCGAGGATCGACTTGAACTCACCGGCGACCGGGATCGACCCGCCAGAGCCGGTGATCACGGCCTGCTTGCCCCATTCGGCTGACAGGCCGGCCAGCGCCTTGCGCAGGAATTCGCCGTCGGCTGGCACCGTGATGGCCGGCGAGCCGCCATGCGGGATGAATTCGACCGAGCAATCGGCGGGAATCATCTTTTCGACATGGGCGCGGAAGGCAGCGCGGATTTTCTTGGGGTCCATGCCCGAGACGAGGCGGAATGAAATCTTGGCCGAGGCCTTGGCGGGGATGACAGTCTTGAACCCGTCGCCGGTATAGCCGCCGCTCATGCCGTTGATTTCGCAGGTCGGGCGCGACCAGAGCATTTCGAGGACCGAGCGGTTCTGCTCGCCGGCCGGGACCGACAGATCGACGCTGCCGAGGAAGGCCTTTTCGTCAAAGCCCAGGCCCTGCCACTGCGCCTTCAGCTCGGGCGAGATTTCGGCGACGTCGTCATAAAAGCCCGGCAGCGTCACCGAACCATCAGGCGCGCGGAGGCTGGCGATGATTTCGGCAACCACCTGATTGGGATTGCGCGCGGCATTGCCGAACATGCCGGAGTGAAGATCCTTGTTGGCGGCGGTGACGACGATCTCGTCGGCCACAAGGCCACGCAGCATGGTGGTGATGGACGGGGTCTGGCGGTCCCACATGTCGGTGTCGCAGACCAGAGCGATGTCGGCCTTCAGTTCCTCGGCATTGTCGCGCATGAAGGGCGGCAGGTTCTTGCCGCCGGATTCTTCCTCGCCTTCGAGCATCAGCGAAACCCTTACCGGCAGGCTGCCGGTAACCGCCTTATAGGCACGGCAGGCTTCGATGAAGGTCAGCATCTGGCCCTTGTCGTCCGAGGCGCCGCGGGCAACGATGATTTTCCGGCCTGAAGCGTCTTCCTTGATCTGCGGATCGAAGGGGTCGGAATTCCACAGGTTCAGCGGATCGACCGGCTGGACGTCATAGTGGGCATAAAAGAGGACATGCGGGCCGGCCTGGTCGGGACCATGGGCGACGACCACTGGATTGCCCGGGGTCGGGCGGGCACTGGCGGCAAAGCCGAGGCCGTTCAGCTCCGTGGCCAGCCAGTCAGCGGCCTTCTGGCACTCGGCGGCAAACGCCGGATCGGTCGAGATCGACTTGATGCGCAGGAGATGAAACAGCCGATCGAGGCTTTGGTCGAGGCCCGCATCCACATGGGCAAGAACGGCATCGAGTTGGGCTTGGTCGGTCATGGCAAAATCCTGCGGCGAATTCACGAAAAGAACTGGGCGCAACATGGCGAGCCCGGGCCGCTCTGTCCAGCCTCGGACATAAGCCAATATTGTCATACTTATTCACCTGTGCTTAGGTCGCCTGACCATTCGGCAAGGAGCCAGCAAGCATGGATCGATCAGGCGGCAGAGCGCGCCATTCCGGCGACCTCATCGCTGCCCTGTCGGGCCGCAATCTGGCGCACAACCTCCATTCCGACGTGCTCTGGGACATGGGCTTTGCCATCGTCTCGGGCCAATATGCGCAGGGCTCCATCCTGCCGCCCGATACCGAACTGCTCGACCGGTTCCGCGTGTCGCGCACGGTGCTGCGCGAAGCGTTGAAGACGCTTGCCGCCAAGGGCCTGATCGAAGCGCGGGCGCGCATCGGCACGCGCGTGCTGCCGCGCAATCGCTGGAACCTCTTTGATGCCGACGTGCTGGCCTGGCATTTTGAACTCGGCCCGGAAGTCAGTTTTTTGCAGAGCCTGGCGGAAGTGCGCATCGGCATCGAAATCGAGGCGGCGGCGCTCGCAGCAGAGCGCCGAACGGAAGAGCAGGCAAAGCTTCTGATGGCCGCTGTCGATCGCATGGAAGGCGCCCGCACGCCCGAGGATTTTGCCCGGCATGACCTCGAGTTCCACAAGGCCGTCGCGGATGCTTCGGGCAATCCGTTCATGGCCTCCATTAGTGCGCTGGTGGAAATGGCGCTGACGGCTGCCTTCACGATTTCCTCGCCGGTCAATGAGCCGGAGGCGCTGACGCAGACCGTGGCCGTGCACCGCGCCATCGCCCAGGCGATCGTCGACAAGAGTTCACAGGGCGCCCGCGAGGCCATGCGCGTGGCGATTGCCGAAGGCTTTGCGCGCGCGGCCGGCCGCATGGAAGGTCTTGAGGTGAAACCCTAGAGCGAAATGGCGAGTTTTCCGGTCAGCGTGCTGTGAAAGGTTACCCCGCCTCCCGTAAGGGCCTGGGTCAATCGCTCGGCGGTGCGCCGTCGTGCCACCTCGATGACCGGAGCCGTCGCCTCCTCGATCCGCATGATGGTGCTCGCCGAAACGCCTGACTGTTCGGCCAGCACCGGAATGGTCCAGCCGAGCAGGTTTCGCGCGGCGCGCAGCAGGGGGCCATTGAGCAATTCTTCGCTTGCCGCCGCATTCGCTTCGAGCCCGCCCCGTCCCGGTTCGACAAGCGTCGTCAGCCCCAGCCATTCGATAGTTTCGCCGGTCTCGTTGAGCACGGGCTGGCGCACCGTGCGCATGGGAACATATTGGCCCGGCGCCCGCTCGACGCGCACCTCGGTGACGCTGCGTTCGGGGTGATCGAGACCGGCAAGGGCCTGTGCTCGGTCGTCGGGATGCACGGACGAAAACCAGCTGTCGAGGGTGAAGAGCGAGGTGTCGGGCAGATGAGCATTTTCAGACTGCTTGACCCGCTCGATCACCCTGCCATTGGGTGAACTGAACCAGGCAATGTCCACATCGAGCCGCTCGAGCACCGCTCGCAAGCGCTGGCGCATGAGCACGAGGTTCTTTTTGAGGCTCTCTTCTTCGGTGCGGTCGAGCACGCAGATGATCCAGCCCACCGGACGGCGCGCTTCGTCGGCCATGCGCTCAAAACGCATTTCGAGGCGCCGCTCCGTGCCATCCTCACGCAGGATGCGCAGATCACGCTGGGTGGGCAGCGTATCGCGCATCAGCATGTGAAAGCTTTCGATGAGGCTGGCCCGGTCGTCGGGATGGGTGCGCGCCTCGATGAATTCAATGCCGATCGGCTGGCCCACCTGATCGAGCGTTCCGGCCAAAACCAGCAGGCCATCGGATGGCCGCACCTTGCCGTCCGCGAAAGACAGCGTGAAAAAGCCAACGCCTGCCATGGTTTCGAGCGCCCGCAAAAGCTGGCGTGATGTCGGCTGATAGGATTTCGTCTGGCCAAGTTCAGGCACAGGAGGCACTGGTCCCTGCATCACCCGCCCCCCCGAGCGCAAGTTGAAGGTAAGACCGTTCAGGGCGTCAGGAGTAGACAAACGGAGTGCCTGCGGTCAAGCGCCGAACGCTTTCGTCCAGAGCCGACTTGACCCAGACCCCGGTTTGGCCCAAAGCCTCAAGGCAAAGCGAGGTTTTCCGATGGAAAAATTCACCACATTGACGGGTGTCGCGGCGCCGTTGCCGATCATCAATATCGACACCGATATGATCATCCCCAAGCAGTACCTGAAGACCATCAAGCGGACCGGCCTCGGTACGGCCCTGTTTTCAGAAATGCGCTACAATGAAGACGGTTCGGAAAATCCCGAATTCGTGCTCAATAAGCCGGCCTATCGTCAGGCCAAGATCATCATTGCCGGCGACAATTTTGGTTGCGGCTCGTCGCGCGAGCATGCTCCCTGGGCCCTGGCCGATTTCGGTATCCGCTGCGTCATTTCCACCAGCTTCGCCGACATTTTTTACAACAATTGCTTCAAGAACGGCATTCTGCCGCTCGTTGTCTCGGCTGAGCAGCTCAAACTCCTGCTCGACGATGCCGATCGGGGCTCCAACGCCACGCTGAGCATCGACCTCGAAGCCCAGACCATCAAGGGCCCGGATGGTGGCACGCTGCATTTCGATATCGATCCGGCGCGCAAGCACATCCTGCTCGAAGGCCTCGACGATATCGCCGGTACGCTGAAATCCGATCCGGCCATTTCGTCCTTCGAGGGCAAGATGGCCAATGAGCGTCCCTGGCTCTAAGCCGGATGGTCGAGATCACCTATGAACCGGAATTGCAGCCTAATAGCCGGGCTGCAATCGTTGAAGGCCTCATGGCGTTCAATGCCAGCAAGACTGCCGATTTCGACGGGCCCGTGGCCACTATCGGGCTGACGCTAACCAACCCCGAAACCGGCGTGATCGATGGCGGGCTCGCCGCGCGGATCGGTTATGCATGGATGTTCGTGGAACTGCTCTTTGTGCCGGAGCGACTGCGCGGACAGGGCATTGGCCGCGATCTGATGCTCAGGGCCGAGGCCGTAGCCCGCGAAAAGGGTTGCGTCGGCAGCAGGCTCGACACTTTTTCGTTCCAGGCGCGTGGCTTTTACGAGAAGCTTGGCTACTCCGTTTTCGGCGAAATCACCGATTGCCCACCCGGCCACAGCCGGTATTTCCTCCACAAACAGCTGAGCTGACCAAAATGGTTCAACGCGTCTCTACCGGTTCGCCCTTTGAAGCGACCTTCGGCTATTCCCGCGCCGTGCGCCACGAAGACACCGTCTATGTCTCGGGCACCACGGGCTACGACTACTCGGTCATGAAGATGCCCGAGGGCGTTGGCGCCCAGGCCAGGAATGCCCTCGCCACCATCGACAAGGCGCTCAAGGAAGCGGGCTCCTCGATCGAGGACACGGTTCGCGTCGTCTACTATGTCGGCGATCGCTCCTATGTGGATGAAGTCGTCGCCGCCGTCGGCCCGGTGTTCAAGGATATTCGCCCGGCCGCTTCCATGCTCATCGTGGCGATGATCGAGGAAGGCATGAAGATCGAGATCGAAGTGACCGCCCGGATCGGCGCCGCCACCAGCCATAGCTGATCCCCAAAAGCTCATGAAAATGTGACAGCGCTCTTTCGGGGGCGCTGTTTTGTTTTGGGCGCCCTTGCGCGAAAAGCCAAAATAAAGCTATGTGCCGGGCCAAGGTGTACCCACCAGTACGGCGAGGAGTTTTTCCCAAAATGGCCACCCATTCCCTCTTTCTTCTGCCCGGCGACGGCATCGGCACGGAAATCATGGTCGAGGTCGAAAAGATCATCGCCTGGACCAATGCCGAAGGCCTGACCGATTTCTCGCTCGACCGCGGCCTCGCCGGCGGCGCCGCCTATGACAAGCACTCTGTTGCCATCACCGACGAAGACGTCGCCAAGGCCAAGGGCGCCGATGCCGTCATCTTCGGCGCCGTGGGTGGTCCCAAGTGGGACAATGTGCCCTATGAGCACCGCCCGGAAGCCGCGCTCCTGCGTCTTCGCAAGGAACTGGCCGTCTTCGCTAACCTGCGTCCCGCGATCTGCTATCCGGCGCTGGCCGAAGCCTCCTCGCTCAAGAAAGAGCTGGTTGAAGGGCTCGACATTCTCATCGTCCGCGAACTGACCGGTGGCGTCTATTTCGGCGAGCCGAAAACCATTACCGATCTCGGCAATGGCCAGAAGCGCGCGATCGACACCCAGGTCTACGAAACCTACGAAATCGACCGCATCGCTCGTGTCGCCTTCGATCTCGCCCGCACCCGCAAGAACAAGGTGCACTCGGCCGACAAGAAGAACGTGATGAAGTCGGGCGTGCTCTGGGACGAAGTGGTCAAGGGCGTCGCCAAGGATTATTCGGACGTCGAACTCCACCACATCCTGGCCGACAATGCCGCGATGCAGCTGGTGCGTACGCCAAAGCAGTTCGACGTCATGGTCACCGATAATCTTTTCGGCGACATTCTCTCCGACGTTGCCGCCATGCTGACCGGTTCACTCGGCATGCTGCCCTCCGCCTCGCTCGGCGCGCCCGATGCCGCCACCGGCAAGCGCAAGGCCTTTTATGAGCCCGTCCACGGCTCGGCTCCTGACATTGCCGGCAAGGGCATTGCCAACCCGATCGCCATGATCGCCTCGCTCGCCATGGCGCTACGCTATTCGTTCAACATGATCGAACTGGCCGACAAGGTTGAAGGCGCCATCTCGGCTGTGCTCAGCGATGGCCTGCGGACGGGGGATATTGCCCAGGACAACCGCAAGACCATTGGCACCGAAGAAATGGGCGCGGCGATTCTGAGCAAGCTCAAGGCTTGAAGCCTCGGTTCATTACACCCGAAGAACAAAGGCTCCGGTTTTGATACCGGGGCCTTACTATTTGTTGCTATCAACCTTTTCGGCGAGCCAGGTTTTGATCAGCGATTGATAGGGAACGTCGCGCTTGTTCGCGGCCACTTTAATCCGCTCCAGAAGGCCATTTGGTAGCCGCAGCGAGATGGATGTCGAGCTTGGCTTCAGATTGGGCAGGCTTACGGTTTCAGCCTTGCTCCAGTCGACATAGTCGGTCGTATCATTGGCCTCCCAAAACGCCCGTTCTTCGATCTCGCTCTGGAATTGCGGAATGGGTTTAAGTGTTTTGCTCATAGTAGGCCCTTTCCTTGCGGCTCATGTCGCGGGCTGAAATGACGCGTATCTTCGTTTCGTCCTGCCGAAGCGTAAACGTTACATGCAGCGAACGGCCATCGTCGGTATGACCCAGAGCATGAATGCGAATCTCATCGACACTGTGCAGGTGATCAATCAGGGTCAACAGGGGCTGGTTGAAGAACATCTGCTCAGCTTCGGCTTGGCTCACCGAATGCTTGTCGGCGCTCTTACGAGTGTTGCCATCGTCCCACTCAAAGCCTGTGATAACAGTCCAGTCGATCATCCACGTATATTGCCATAATATACACTGTGTTCAAGTGGGTACGAAAAAAGCCCCGGTCGCGAGACCGGGGCTTTTGCATTCGCGGGACCAAAATATCCCAAAAATTACTCGGCAGCGCCTTCGGCGGCAGCGGCGGCCTTGGCAGCCTTTTCTTCAGCGCGTTCCTTGGCCTTGGTGCCGGGTTCGCCCTTGTTCGGGTTGTTGCGGGCTTCGCGCTTCAGGAGGCCCGCAGCGTCGAGGAAACGAGCAACGCGGTCGGTCGGCTGGGCGCCAACGGAAACCCAGTGCTGGGCGCGTTCGGTGTTGAGCACGACGCGGTTTTCAGCGGTCTTGTCGAGCAGCGGGTTGAAGGTGCCCAGCTTTTCGATGAAACGGCCATCGCGCGGCGAACGGGCGTCGGCGATGACGATGTGGTAGAACGGGCGCTTCTTGGTGCCAGCGCGGGCAAGGCGGATCTTGAGGGACATTTTTTGTTCCTAAGGGTGTCGGTTGAAAGTTCAGGGTTATTTCTTCTTGCCGAGGCCCGGAAGGCCAGGGAAACGGGGAGCACCGCCAAGACCGGGCAGACCTGGGGCCCCAGCGGATTTCAGAAGCTTGTTGACGTCGGTGGGCAGCTTGTCGGTCATCGGCAGGTCAGCCGAAGGAAGGCCTTTCAACTGGTCGGGATTGATGCCGGCCTGACGGGCCATCTGTTCGAGCTGCTTTGGGTCCATCTTGGAGAGGTCAGGCATGCCACCGAGCATGCCGCCCATTTTGCCGCCGAACATGCCGGCCAGCGACCCCATGCCGCCCTTGGAAACCTTCTTCATCATGTCCGCCATCTGGCGGTGCTGCTTGGAAAGCTTGTTGATTTCGGAGACTTCGACGCCCGCGCCCGCGGCGATGCGCTTGCGGCGCGAGGCATTGAGCAGATCCGGATTGGCCCGCTCTTTCTTGGTCATGGAATTGATGATGGCGATCTGACGGTCGAAGACCTTCTCGTCGACATTGGCCCCGGCCATGGCCTTCTTGATCTGGCCGGCGCCGGGCAGCATGCCCATCAGGCCGCCCATGCCGCCCATCTTCTTCATCTGCAGCAGTTGTGCGCGCAGATCGTCGAGATCGAAGGAGCCCTTCTTGAGCTTGGCCGCCATCTTCTGGGCGTCTTCGGCCGTGACGTGCTCGGCGGCCTTTTCGACGAGCGAGACGATGTCGCCCATGCCCAGAATTCGGTCGGCGATACGCGCGGGATGGAAATCCTCGAGCGCATCCATCTTTTCGCCAACACCGATCAGCTTGATCGGCTTGCCGGTGGCCGCGCGCATCGAGAGCGCCGCACCGCCACGACCGTCGCCATCGACGCGGGTCATGACGATACCGGTCACATCGAGACGGGTGTCGAAGCTGCGCGCGACGTTGATCGCGTCCTGACCGGTCAAAGCGTCGACGACGAGCAGAATTTCGTGAGGCTTGGCGATCTCCTTGATGGAGACCGTTTCAACCATCAGCTCTTCGTCGATATGCGTACGGCCGGCGGTATCGAGAATGAGAACGTCATAGCCGCCAAGACGGCCTTCGCGCTCGGCGCGGCGGGCAATTTCAACGGGCGTTTCGGCCGCAACGATCGGCAGAGTATCGACGCCGACCTGTTCGCCGAGCACGCGGAGCTGCTCCATGGCGGCCGGGCGGCGGGTGTCGAGGGACGCGAGAAGAACCTTCTTCTTCTGGCGATCCTTGAGACGCTTGGCGATTTTCGCCGTGGTCGTCGTCTTACCCGAGCCCTGTAAACCCACCATGAGGAGGGTAACGGGCGCCGGGGCATTGAGATCGATGGTAACGGCATCGGAACCGAGAACGGCAACCAGCTCGTCATTGACGATTTTGACGACCTGCTGGCCCGGCGTCACCGAACGGGTGACTTCGGCGCCGACAGCGCGCTCGCGGACCTGCTCAACAAACGCGCGTACAACTTCGAGCGAGACGTCAGCCTCGATCAGCGCCCGGCGGATTTCGCGCATGGCCGCATCGACATCGGCAGCGTTCAGCGCGCCGCGTCCACGAAGACCATCGAAAATTTTGCCAAGCCGGTCTGAGAGGCTCTCGAACATACTATTTCCTTTTCGCTCGCGGAGACGATCCCCGGAGAGATAAGTACCAAAAGGCCAAACGCAAAACCCACCCGCGGGCGCAACGCGCTGGCGGATGTTGGCCTCCGGGATCGTGGTACCCGTATGGGGTCCCGGTCGGCTGGTCAGGAGCAAAAGCCTGATGAACAGGGGGCGTTTATGACAGATGGCCTATCGAGTCAAGGAAAGTCCGGCAAATCAGCCGCGGAAAGCGGCGCGGCATTATCGACGATGAGCACGGCTCCTGGCGCGAGTGCAGCCTTCAGCCTCCCCAGGGCGCGGGCTTCAAGCTCAGGATGGCGTCCGTCCAGTGCCCCCACGCGCATGGCAAAAGCGAGTTCGAATTTCTGCTCACCGGGTTGAAGCACAAAATCCTCGATCGCTACGCAGCGAAAGGCGAGCTTGCCCGTGGCTATCTCCTCCTCCGAGCCGGCAATGGCCGCTGCCACGGCCTTTCCCGAGCGGTCGATGGCAAGGATCATTCCCGTTTTTAGCTTCTGGCTGACAAGCCGCGCGGCAACGCCAGGCCCGCAACCGATCTCCAGAACCCGCATACTCCCGGTTAGGGGCAGGGCGGCGACGACATTCGCAATGCGGGGTGAAACTCGATCAGCCATGCGTCAACCTTCCAATTACGCCACGACAGAACCCGTCAGCAGCGCAAACGCTCCCATGCAGCGCCTGCACTGGCAATTGCCGGCTAGTTCCGCCATATAGGGTTCGACACAGATACAGGCGAAACGCTTTGAGCAACGCACCCTTTCTCAAGATGAACGGGCTGGGCAACCAGATCATCGTGGCCGACATGCGCGGCCGCCGGGATCGCGTCACGGCCGAAGCCGCTATATCAATCAATGCCCGCGCCGAAACCAAGTTCGACCAGATCATGGCCATCCATGATTCCAGGACGTCGGGCACGGCCAATTATATCGAAATCATCAATTCTGACGGTTCCCGCGCTCAAGCCTGTGGCAATGGCATGCGCTGCGTGGTGCAGACCCTCAGCGTCGAGCAGGGCCGCCAGCGCTTCACCTTTGAAACTGTGGCCGGCATTCTCTTTGGCGAAGAGGCGGAAAACGGGCTGATCACCGTCGATATGGGCACGCCCAAGTTCGCCTGGTTCGATATTCCGCTCGCCGAGGAATTTGCCGATACCCGCAAGATCGAGCTGCAGATCGGACCGATCGATGCGCCGGTGCTGCATTCGCCTTCGGTCATGTCGATCGGCAATCCGCACGCCACCTTCTGGGTCAAGGACGACGTCTGGTTCTATGCCCTCGACCGGTTTGGGCCGCTGCTCGAAAACCATCCGATCTTTCCCGAGCGCGCCAATATCGGCATCGCCCAGGTCACCGCACCCGACAAGATCATCCTCCGCGTATGGGAGCGCGGCGCCGGCATTACCGAAGCCTGCGGCACTGCTGCCTGCGCGGCTCTCGTCAATGGCGCCCGTACGCGCCGCACCGAACGCAAGGCAACGGTGACGCTACCGGGCGGCGATCTCGTGGTCGAATGGCTGCCGGATGATCATGTCACCCTGACCGGTCCTGCCGAGTTCGAATGGCGCGGTGAATTCGATCCTGCAACGGGCGCCTGGACGCGCGCCGAGGCGGCCTGATGGCGGTTCGCACGCTAACCTTCGGCTGCCGTCTCAACGCCTATGAAGGCGAAGTGATGAAAGCCCAAGCCGAAAAGGCCGGGCTCGAGGACGCCATCATCATCAATACCTGCGCCGTGACGCAGGAAGCCGTCAGCCAGGCACGAAAAGCCGTGCGCAAGGCGCGCCGCGAAAACCCGCAAAGCCGCATCATCGTCACCGGCTGCGCCGCCCAGACCGAGGCGCGCTCTTTTGGCGACATGGCTGAGGTCGACCTTGTCATCGGCAATGCCGACAAGCTCAAGGCCGAGAGTTATAGGCCGATGACCTTTGGCCTGCCGCTCAATGACAAGGTGCAGGTCAACGACATCATGAGCGTGCGGGAAACCGCCGGGCACCTCATCGAAGGCATGGACGCCCATACCCGCGCCTTCGTGCAGGTGCAAAATGGCTGCGATCACCGCTGCACATTCTGCATCATTCCCTTTGGCCGCGGTCCCTCGCGCTCGGTGCCGATGGGGCTGGTGGTCGAGCAAATTAAGCGGCTCGTGGGCAATGGTTATCGTGAGATCGTGCTTACCGGCGTCGACATTACCTCTTATGGCCCCGACTTGCCGGGCGCCCCGACGCTGGGCCTTCTTACCCAGGCGATCCTGAAGCACGTTCCGGACCTGCCGCGGTTGCGGATTTCCTCGATCGACTCCATCGAGGCCGATGCAGCTCTTTACGAGGCCGCCGCCGATTTGCGACTGATGCCGCATCTGCATCTGTCGCTGCAATCGGGCGACGATCTCATCCTCAAGCGCATGAAGCGTCGGCACTCACGCGACGACGCGCTTGGTGTGGTCGCAAAGCTGCGGGCGATCAGGCCGAACATGGTGTTTGGGGCTGACATCATTGCCGGTTTTCCGACGGAGACCGACGAGATGTTCGAGAATACGCTGCGCTTCATCGGTGAAGCAGGGATTACGTACATTCACGCCTTCCCCTATTCGCCGCGCCCCGGCACTCCGGCCGCGCGCATGCCGCAGGTGAGCAAGTCGATTGCCCGCGAGCGGGCGGGCCGTCTGCGCGCAGAGGGCGAAAAGCAATTTGCGGCATTGTGCGATACGCGCCTTGGCCGCATTGAGAACGTGCTTATGGAGCGGGGCGGTCTCGGCCGCACCGAACAATTTGTGCCCGTGGGCGTTGCCGGTATGGAGCCAGGTGAGCTTGCCGCAGTCGCGATAACCGGTCGCGGTCCGGATGGGCTCATGGGCGAAAAGCTACGGGTTGCTGCCTGAAGGCGGCGAGGGAAAGACTTCAGATATGACCGACAAGAAACCCGGCTTTTTCCAGCGCCTCTTTGGCAATCAGCCGGCCCCCGTGCCGCCGGCTCCGCCCGAAACGCTGCCCGAGACCCCGGCCGTGGCGCCGGAGCCGGTTGCTCCAACGCCTGAACCCGTTCCCGAGCCGGTCAAGCAGCCCGAACCCGTCGATACCCCGCCGCCTCCTGGGCCGCCGGAAACAACGCCCGACTATATCGAGGCCGTGGAAGAGCAGTTCGTCACGCCGCCCGCTGTCGTTCCGGCCCCGGCCCAGCGCCAGAGCTGGTTTTCGCGCCTGACCTCGGGCCTCAAGCGGTCTTCGGACAATCTCACCAGCTCGATCACTTCGGTCTTCACCAAGCGCAAGCTCGATGCGGCGACGCTGGACGAACTTGAGGACGTGCTCATCCAGGCCGATCTCGGGCTCGAGACGGCGATGTCCATCACCGAAACCCTGCGCCGTGATCGCTTTGACCGCGAGGTGTCCGACAGCGATGTGCGTGCCGTGCTCGCTTCGGAGGTCGAAAAAGTGCTCGGCCCCGTTGCGCTTCCGCTTGTGATCGACACGGCCAAAAAACCCTTCATCATCCTGATGATCGGGGTCAATGGTTCGGGCAAGACGACGACCATCGGCAAGCTGGCACAAAAGTTCGCAGGCGAAGGAAAGTCCGTGATGCTGGCTGCAGGCGATACGTTCCGCGCCGCCGCCATCGAGCAGTTGCAGGTCTGGGGCAAGCGCACAGGTGCGCCGGTAATCTCAAAACCTGCCGGCTCCGACGCTTCGGGTCTTGCCTTCGACGCCGTCACCCAAGCCAAGGCCGAGGGCCGTGATGTGCTGATCATCGATACGGCGGGGCGCCTGCAAAACCGCGATGAGCTGATGGACGAGCTCGAAAAGGTCATTCGCGTCATCAAGAAGGTCGAGCCATCAGCGCCGCATGCGACGCTGCTCACCCTTGACGCAACGACGGGCCAGAATGCCCTCAAGCAGGTCGAGATTTTCGGCAAGCGCGCTGGCGTGACGGGCCTCGTCATGACCAAGCTCGATGGCACCGCCCGCGGCGGCATTCTCGTTGCCATCGCCAAGAAGTTTGGCCTGCCGGTGCACTTCATCGGCGTCGGCGAGGGTGTCGACGATCTCGAGCCTTTCGAAGCCAAGGATTTTGCCAGCGCAATTGCCGGGCAAGACTGAGGTTTCGGTCAAAATCTAACCACTCTTACTGGCTATTCGGCTTGCATCAGGTGGCTCATGCCATCACATTGGCAGGATACGCCATGGAACGTTCAATGACCGACAAAGCCGAAGCGGACGTCAATTGGGACGAGCTGCGCCCGCAGATCACCAAGCTGGCCCTGGAACTGGGACCGCTGGTGGTGTTCTTCATCGCCAATGCGCGCGCCGACATATTTGTCGCGACCGCCTGGTTCATGGGCGCCATGGTCGTGTCGCTGCTGCTCTCCTGGCTGATCCTCAAAAAGGTCGCCGTGATGCCGCTCGTTACGGGCGTGGTGGTGCTGGTCTTTGGTGGCCTGACGCTCTGGTTGCAGGACGACACTTTCATCAAGATCAAGCCGACCATCACCAATGTGCTGTTCGGCTCGGTGTTGCTCGGCGGCCTGCTGTTTGGCCAGTCGCTGCTGAAATATGTCTTCGGCGAAGTCTATAAGCTCAAGCCCGAGGGCTGGTGGCGGCTGACGCTCAACTGGGGCATTTTCTTCTTCGTGCTCGCCGTGATCAACGAAGTGCTGTGGCGCAATTTCTCGACCGAGATCTGGATCGCCTTCAAGGTCTGGGGCGTCATGCCGCTGACGGTGCTGTTCTCGATGAGCCAGTTGCCGCTGCTGAGCAAATACGCGCCACCGAACGAACCGCCTTCTCCGCCCAATATCGTGGTCGAGAGCTGATTTTTGGTCCTTCAAGACATCCAAAAACAGAGTGTCATCCCCGCGAAAGCGGGGATCTTTGTTTGCGCGGTTGAACTTCCAACTATCGTCACCACCGGGCTTGTCCCGGTGGTCCATGCATCGGCAAGATGGATTGCCGGGACAAGCCCGGCAATGACGATGGCGGGGAAAGGTCGGTTGACTAGACGGCCGCAGCAACCGGTCCGAAAAGGCCGATGACTACACCCTGGATGACCAGCACGCCCAATACATGGGCGCTGTCGATCAGGGTCAGCGACCATTTCATGCCTTCATAGCGGTGGTTCATGATCATCACCGTGAGCACGAAGCCAAACCAGCACAAAAAGCCTGTCAGCGCGCCAGCGCCGATGTCGACCGTGCCCATCAAAGCTGGGATGAAGACGGCAATGAAATAGGCCATGACCAGTTCGACGACGACCGACCAGATGAATGGTGTGTAGCCGGGGTCAAGCTGATCCCTGGTCTTGCCGAGGGCGACCATCCATTGCTTGGACAGGCTCATGTACCAGACCGCGCCAAAGGCGAAGCTGGCGACGGTAGCCAGCACGATGGCCAGCCAATTGACGGCAAGAAACGACATGGAATTCCCCCGAAAGCGCAGCATGCGCCCAAGGCAATCTATGCCTTTTCAAATCGCTGGGGAACGGGTCAGTCTTCCGCGTCGGCGCGAGCTTCGATCTCTTCCATGTCCTCATCGGAAAAGCCGAAATGGTGGCCGAGTTCGTGGATCAGGACGTGGGTGACGACTTCGCCGAGCGTGTTGTCGTCGTTTTCGGCCCAATAGTCGAGGATGGCGCGGCGATAGAGGAAGACCGTGTTCGGCATTTGCCCGGTCTGGGGAACGGCGCCGTCTTCGGTGAGACCAATCCCGGTGAAAAGCCCCATCAGCTCGAAGGGGCTTTCCATCTCGAAATGGGCGAGCACGTCGTCTTCGGCAAATTCGGCCACCGTGCAGGTGACGTCGGCCGCGAGCGACTTGAAGGGCTCGGGCAGTTCGGCCAGGGCCTTGCTGGCCATGGCCTCGATGTCATCGAGGGTCGGGGCATAGAACCCCGACCAGTCGGTGGCTTTTACTTCCACTCGCGGATGTCGACGAAGTGGCCGGCAATGGCGGCAGCGGCAGCCATGGCGGGGGAGACGAGGTGCGTACGGCCCTTGAAACCCTGGCGGCCTTCAAAGTTGCGGTTCGAGGTCGACGCGCAGCGTTCTTCGGGTTTCAGCTTGTCCGGGTTCATGGCTAGGCACATGGAGCAGCCCGGTTCGCGCCATTCAAAGCCGGCATTCTTGAAGATCACGTCGAGACCTTCTTCTTCGGCCTGCGCCTTCACGAGGCCTGAGCCTGGCACGATCATAGCCGAGACGTGGCTCGCGACCTTGCCATCGCCAATGACGGCAGCGGCAGCGCGCAGGTCTTCGATACGGCCATTGGTGCAGGAGCCGACAAAGACGCGATCGATCTTGATATCGGTGATCGGGGTGCCGGGCTTGAGGCCCATATAGTCAAGGGCACGCCATTTCGAGGCGCGCTTGGTTTCGTCCTGGATATCATCCGGGTTCGGAACCACGCCCTGCACCGAGATGACGTCTTCCGGTGACGAGCCCCAGGAAACGATCGGCGGCAGTTTTGCGGCGTCGAGGATGACGACCTTGTCGTAGTGCGCGCCTTCGTCGGTGTAGAGGGTCTTCCAGTAGTCGACGGCCATGTCGAACGCTTCGCCCTTGGGGGCGCGCGGACGGTCCTTCACATAGGCAAAGGTGGTTTCATCAGGCGCGATCAGGCCGGCGCGGGCGCCGCCTTCGATAGTCATGTTGCAGACCGTCATGCGGCCTTCCATCGACAGCGAGCGGATGGCTTCGCCGGCAAATTCGATCACGTGGCCATTGCCACCGGCCGTGCCGATTTCGCCGATGATGGCGAGGATGATGTCCTTGGCGGTGACGCCGGGCGGCAACTGGCCATCGACACGCACCAGCATGTTCTTGGCTTTTTGCTGGATCAGCGTCTGGGTGGCCAGAACGTGTTCCACTTCCGACGTACCGATGCCGTGGGCCAGCGCGCCGAAAGCGCCGTGGGTCGAGGTGTGCGAGTCACCGCAAACGATGGTCATGCCGGGCAGGGTAAAACCCTGTTCAGGGCCAACGATGTGGACGACGCCCTGACGCTTGTCGAACGGGTCGTAATATTCGATGCCGAAATCCCTAGTGTTTTCCGCCAGCGTCTCGATCTGGATCGCGCTTTCCGGGTCGGGATTGGGCAGCGAGCGATCGGTCGTCGGCACGTTGTGGTCGACCACGGCCAGCGTGCGCTCGGGGTGACGAACCTTGCGACCGTTCATGCGCAGGCCTTCAAAGGCCTGCGGGCTCGTCACTTCGTGCACGAGGTGACGGTCGATATAGAGAAGGCTCGTGCCGTCCGGATTGTTCTGAACCAGATGGTCGTCCCAGATCTTGTCGTAGAGCGTGCGGGCCTTGATCATGCGTCGTGTTCCGAGGGGCAGGAATGGAAGTTTGGATTGGTTCTAAGCCCGAACCGGCTTTTGGGTCAAGAACAACCGTACTCTTGGGTACGCTCTTGCCGTAATCAGTTTGCCGGGGCGTCGCGCAGGCGGCCGACGGCAAGAGCGCCCAGCAGGCTCGTATCAAGCCCAATGCGGTAGCGGCACCATAGAGCAATGGCCACCTGGGCCAGGATGCGGGCGCCCATATTGACCGCTGCGGCACCAACAATGCCCCAGATCGGGATCACGGCGATCTGAACGAGAAACCCAAAACCCATGATGGCGCCAAAAATGCCGACATAGGCGCGTTCGTGTCCGGTCATCATCATCACGATCTTCGAGGGGCCGGTGACGGCATCGAAAAGCAGGCCAAAGGCGAGGAGCAGCAGCACCAGCGTGCCCTCGGCATAGGCAGGGCCGAAGAGCGAGAGGATGAACTCGCCGAAAAACATGAACAGCGCGAAGATCACGAGCGAAAAGACAAAGCCGGCCCAGGCGCAGAGCGCGGTGATGGCCTGGGCTTTCCGCATGGCGCCGGAGTGGTAGTGCTCGGCCACCATGGGGGCGATCACCAGTTCGATGGCGAAGGTGAAGAGCGTCATCAGGCCGGCAGTGCGGAAGGCGTTGAAATAGAGGCCGGAGCTTTCGAGATCGAGCATCAGGCCGACAAGGATGACGTCAGCATTGAGCGTAAAGGTTTCGATCAGTGCGCCGAGCAGCAGCCACTTGCTGAGGCTCCCCCAGCGCTGCCAATGGGTCTTTACCGGCGCGACGCGCGGCAGGATGGCGTAGTTGCGCTTGAGCGCCACGCTCATTTGCAGGACCAGTGCGCCTATAAGAAGGGCGGCGGAAAGCGTCAGCGCATCAGGACCGCTGAGCACAATGCCCACTGCAAAGAGTGCCATCACGGCAGCCGGCAAAGCCAGGCGCCAGAAGATGTCGCGTGGAAGCAGAGCGGTCCAGAGCGATCCCTGGGCTCGCAGCACCGAGGAATTGTACTCGGCCAGCGCCATGGGAAGGATGAGGAATGCCGCGCCGATGAAATGATTGATGGTCTCGCGCGGCGGCAGGAAGGGAATGCTGGCGACGGCAAGGACACAGAGGAGGCCGGCGAGGATCAGGCTGGCGCCAATGGTGATGGCCGAACCGGCAGCGACAACGGCTTCCGCGTCGCTTTTCTCGCCTTTGGCGCGCAATTGCGGCCAGAGGCGCAGCACGGCCGTGGATTGGCCCATGCCGGCGAGAATGGCGAGCACGGTTGCCAAGGCGAGGCCAAAGGCAAAATGGCCATATTCGCTCTCGGTCTGGGTGCGCGAGAGGACGACATAGGTGATGTAGGTGAGGCCCGCGGTCGCGACCTTGATGCCGAGCGAACCCACCGAGCGCAGAAGGCCGGTAGAGAGCAGGGCAGAAAGATCGGTTGGAACAGCCAGCCGCATGAAGGTCCTCGTGCCGGCCAAAATGCCGAGCGGGCAGAGAGTGCCAGAACCCCGTCAAGAAGGTCTTACCGTGAGGGTTTTTTGGCCCTCACGGCAGCGTGTTCGCCTAGTGGCGGAAGTGGCGCATGCCCGTCATCACCATGGCGATCCCTGCAGCGTCGGCGGCCGCGATCACTTCGTCGTCGCGCATCGAACCGCCCGGCTGGATGACGGCTGTAGCACCGGCCGCAACGAGGGCTTCAAGGCCATCGGCGAAGGGGAAGAAGGCGTCGGAAGCGACGACCGAACCAACCGTCAGCGCGCCTTCGATACCCGCAGCTTCAGCGGCGTCGATCGACTTGCGATGCGCAACGCGGGCGGAGTCGACGCGGGACATCTGACCAGCGCCGATGCCGGCCGTCGCGCCGTCCTTCACATAGATGATGGCATTGGATTTGACGTGCTTTGCGACCTTCGCAGCCAGCTTCAGGTCTGCCAGTTCCGCCTCGGTCGGGGCGCGCTTGGTGACAACCTTCAGTTCGCAATCATCGACATTGCGATTGTCGCGGCTCTGCACGAGCAGGCCACCGGCCACCGATTTCACCTGCAAGCCCTCGGCCTTGGGATCGGCAAGGCCGCCGGTGAGGAGAAGACGCAGGTTCTTCTTGGCGGCAATGATTTCCTGAGCCTCAGGCGTAGCGGAGGGGGCGACGATCACTTCGGTGAAAACCTTCACGATTTCGGTCGCAGTCTCGGCGTCGATTTCGCGATTGGTGGCGACGATACCGCCAAAAGCCGAGACCGGATCGGTGCGCAGGGCCTTCTTGTAGGCCTCGGTCAGGTTGGAAGCTGTAGCGACGCCGCAGGGATTGGCGTGCTTGATAATGGCGACAGCAGCAGTTTCCTTGGGGTCGAATTCGGAAACCAATTCGAAAGCCGCGTCGGTATCGTTGATATTGTTGTAGGAGAGCGTCTTGCCCTGCACCTGCGAGGCGGTCGCAACGCCAGGACGGTTCTCGCTGGTCTTGTAGAAGGCGGCCCATTGATGCGGGTTTTCGCCATAGCGCATGACTTCGCTCAGCGTGCCGGCAAAGCTGCGATAGTTGACTTCGGCAAAGTCGATTTCCTTGGCAAACCAGGCCGAGATCGCGCTGTCATAGGCTGCGGTGCGGGCATAGGCTTTTGCCGCCAGCCTCTGGCGCAGCTCGTAGGGAATGCCGCCATTGCGGATGGCTTCGAGGATGGCCGGATAGTCGGCGGGATCGACGACAACGGTCACATAGGCGTGGTTCTTGGCCGCCGAGCGCACCATGGCGGGGCCGCCGATGTCGATGTTCTCGATGATCTCGTCGTAAGAAGCGCCGGAAGCGACGGTCTTTTCAAACGGATAGAGATTGACGGCGACGAGGTCGATGGGGCCGATCTCGTGTTCGTCCATGCTCGCCTTGTGCTCGGGATTGTCACGAACCGAGAGCAGGCCGCCATGCACTTTTGGATGCAGCGTCTTGACGCGACCATCCATCATTTCCGGAAAGCCGGTCAGGTCGGAAATCTCGCGCACCGGCAGGCCGGTTTCGGCGATGAGCTTATGCGTGCCGCCGGTGGAGACCAGCTCCACACCGGCTTCGGAAAGCCCGCGGGCAAAATCCGCCATTCCCGATTTGTCGAATACCGAAAGCAGTGCCCGCCCGACCGTGACCGTCTTGCCCATGAGTTTTTGCTCGCATTGGAGGAGATTTCGCGGCTCCGCTATCACGAACGGGCCGCGGAGTCCAAGCTCAACCGTGTTCGCGTGTCAGGATCCAGCCTACTTCCACACCCGGGGCGAGATCGGCTTCGAGCACGAGCTGAATGGTGCGGTTGAAACCGAGATAGGCCGATTGGCGGACGCTATCGTCCTGGCGGAGGGTCGCGCCTTCCCAGAGGAAGCTCCAGACCTCGCCATTGGGCAGGGTCAGCCGGCGCATGCCCTCGCCGACCGGGGCATGAACGGAAATGCCCGGGGCGAGGTGGAAGCGGATGGAGAGGTGTCCGTTCGGCGTGCCTTCGGCAACGACGCGATCCTGTCCGACCAGTGTCGTTCCATCGCCTAGCAGGGTCAGGCGGCGTTCGATCTCGGCACCAAAACGGTTGGCATAGCCGATGGAGGAGACGGCCAGCATATGCTCGGCTGGCACCAGTTCCATGTCCGGCACAGCGGGCGGTTTTGCGCGAAAACCCTTTGGCGGCACAAAGGCGTCTTCGTCCTCGATGGTCGGCGAGGAATGGGCGATGGCCTGGCGGAAGAGATCGCGTGTTTCCGGCATGTCGGCGGGCGCGGGGCCGCAGGAGCCGAGGATTAGTTCGCTGCCGTGCGAAAATTCGAAGGCAAGGGCGCCGGCATGGGCTTCGGCATCAAAGCCCGGTTCCGGCCGCAGGCCTGAATCGGCAATGACGACGGCGCGGCCACTGCGCAAAATGCCGTAACCGCCCAAAATGCGCGATCGCCGCGCCGGCGTCGGGCCATTGGCCTGCACGGCCACCAGCACGTCATGCGGCACCTGTCCGCAGCCGTTGAAATAGGCGAGTTCGCCGCTCGAAAGGGTAACGGCGTCTAGCGCCTCGTGCATGCGGTCGATGCGATTGGAGAGCGAAGCAAAGGTCGGGCTGCCATGGCGGTTGGCAGCTTGGCGCAGGCTTGAAAGCTCGACCAGCAGATTGAGCTGAATGCGCGGGTTGCGGCTCTTGTGGAGCCCCTCTTCGTCGAGCTGTTCGGCAAGAGCCGCGTCGAGTTGCATGAGGCGCGCTTCGACATCGGCGCTGTCTTCCGGCTCGCAGAGTTCGGCGCCCAAAATGCCCATGGCTGCAAAGAGTCGGTCCACAGGATCAGTCGCGAGCTTTCCGCGGACACGAAGACTTTGCACCTGCGTACCGAGGCTGCGCTGCATGGTCTTGGCCTGGTCGGGCGTCGCGCCATCGAGCAGCAGCGGCAGGTGGCGGAGCCAGTTGAGCACGCGCTGACCGGTCAGCGGCAGCGACCAGCTTTCTGGATCGAACTTTCCTTCGCGTCCTATCCAGTCAAGCACCAGCGTGCGGGCAAAGAGCTTTTCGCCGGGATCGCGGACATCGCGGAAATGCCGGAGCCAGGAAAAGCTCTGCAGATTGTTCCACCAGTCGGGGAAATCGACATCGAGGGAAAATGGCGAGGTGCCGCCGGTTTCGATGAGTTTTGAGGCGAGGAGGTAGCGCCCCGACATCATTTCGCGGACCGCATCCCGGTCGGTGGGGCGGAATTCGGGGAGTTCACCCTTATAGCCCTGCTCGGCAAGGCCCTGCCAGGTCCAGCGCGTGAAGCGCGAGGTAACGACGGCATCGGCGAAGCGCAAGCCAAAGCGTCGCGAGGTCGCACCGGACCGCCCGCTCAACGTCTGTCTCCGCGCGAAAAACCTACGCGGGCAGGTCGATCGCTGCCCTCAAATCCCACCGGAATGAACCTTCCAAGACGCGGCACCGGCCGCTCGATGTTGATGCGTCTAGTGAATTTGCCGTGATTTGCCCAGCCGGGGATAGATTTCTTGCTGGAAAACTCCTGCGTCCACAGACTTAGCTCGCCCGGCGAAACCGCGCCACAAAGAATCCATCCATGCCACCGTCGACGCCATTCGGTGCCATCGAGGGTAGAGTGCGAACGAGGCCGCCCGACGTGACAGCGCCTTCAAGGCCGGGCAGTTCCGTTGGAGCAACCGGGTGAAGTTCGAGATTGTGGAACGCTTTAAGGGCCCAACCCACGATCGCCTCACCCTCTTCGGGTTCAAGCGAGCAGACACAATAAATCAGGCTCCCACCGGGAGCGAGGTTCTTTACGGCCCGGGCGAAAATGCCCTGCTGCAGCTTTACCCGGCCTTCGATATCGGCGGCATTGCGGTGCCACAGAACCTCGGGGTGTCGACGGAAGGTGCCGGTGGCCGAACAGGGAGCATCAAGCAGAATACCGTCAAATGGTTCGGCTGCGATGTAACTCGTTGCGTCGGCTTCGATCACGGTCGGATTGTAGCCAAGCCGAGCCATATTTGCCTGGAGGCGTTCGAGCCGCGTGCCGTCGCTGTCGAGCGCGGTCACGACATAGCCGGCCTTTGAAAGCTGGGCCGTCTTGCCGCCGGGTGCGGCGCAGAGATCGAGAACATTACCCCCGGTCTTGGCAGCGAGAAGGCGTGCGGGCAGGGCGGAGGCGACGTCCTGCACCCACCAGCGACCCTCGTCATAAAAGGGCAGGGCGTCGACCGGGCGATCGCGCGTCTCGACGCGGATGGAATCGGCGATCAACCTATCGCCGCCAAGAGCCTCGACCAGCGCGGCGTCGTCGTCCTTGAGGGTGAGATCGAGCGGCGCGCCATCAACGAGACCATCGACAAAGCGTGCAACCGCGTCGGCGCCATAGGCGGCTTCCCATTTCCGCTGGAAGGTGTCGGGGAGAAGCAGGTCGTCTTCAAGCAGACCATAGCGGGCCGAATTGGCCTGGGCGCGGCGGAGCACGGCGTTCATCAGGCCCGAAAGGTGCCGCGCCTTGGCGTCGCGCTTGGTGGCTTCGACGGCAAGGAACAGGGCGCTATGAGCGCCGATATCGGGCAGGAAAACCAGCTGGGCCAGCGATAGGCGAAGCACGGCTTCAAAAGTGCCAGACTTCGCCGGCATGCCCTTTTCGAGCAATTCGGCAATCATCAGGTTGATCTGACCCTGACGGCGCAGGGCAGTGTTGATCAGGCGGTTGGCAAGCGAGCGATCGCGGCCATCGGGCAATTCTGCCGCCGACAGGGGCGCAAAATGCTCACCGCCCAGAACGGCACGGAGCCTCCGGGCGGCAATCAGACGGAGCCCAAGGCCAGCCGGATCAGGTTTTTTCGACAATCAGCACTCTCTTCGCGTCGCTGAACGGAAAACCGGTAGCCACTTTTCCGCGCGACGCATCTTATCCCCAAGGACCGCGCACGCCGCTATCGTCTTCGCCACGGCCTGCACTCGGCACCCGCCAGCCGCCGCCGGTATCGCGGCCACTGGAAGCGGACTGCGGACGGGGCGCGGGTCTGCGGCCCTTATCGTCTACGCGCATCTCGCCCGCAAGCCTCTGCAAGGCGGCGATGCGATTGCCGGTATCGGGATGGGTGGAAAAGAGATTGTCCATCCGGGCGCCCGAGAGCGGGTTGATGATGTACATATGGGCCATGGCCGGGTTGCGCTCGGCCGCGACATTGACCTGACGACCGGCAAGGGTCGCGATCTTGTTGAGCGCCGAGGCGAGCGCCAGCGGATCGCCTGAAATCTCGGCGCCATCCTTGTCGGCCTCATATTCGCGGGTACGGCTGACGGCCATCTGCACCATCATTGCCGCGACCGGGGCGAGGAAAACCATCAGCAGCGCGCCAATGCCGCCCAGCGGATTGTCGCGATTGTTGCCGCCGCCAAAAAAGAGGCCGAACTGGGCAAGGGCCGAAACGGCACCGGCCAGCGTCGCCGTGATGGTCATGGTCAGCGTGTCGCGCGAGCGAATATGGGCCAGTTCGTGCGCGACGACACCGGCCACTTCGCGCGTGTCGAGTTGGCGCAGCAGGCCCGTCGAAACCGCAACAGCGGCATTGTTGGGGTCGCGGCCAGTTGCAAAAGCGTTGGGCTGGTCGGACTGGATGACATAGACCGCAGGCGTCGGAATGCCGGCGCGCTTTGAAAGCGTGTCGACCATGTCATAGAGTTCGGGTGCCTGGCTCTGGGCCACGGGCACGGCATTCTGCATGCGCAGCACGACCTTGTCCGAATTCCAGTAGGCAAAGAGATTGGTGCCGGCTGCAAACAGCAGGGCAATCATTATGCCGCCGGTACCGCCGATGAAATAGCCGACCACCATGAACAGGGCGGTCATGGCCGCGATGAGTACAAAGGTGCGGAAGGCGTTGAACATCAAAACCCCTTGGGTTGGTCTCTTCGAACAATTATGTTGTGTGGCGAAGCGTTCCCTGCAAGCGCATGACCATATTGTAATGCGAACCCGACCATGACCGATAGCACCGAGCCGCAAGACATTCCGGCTGAAGCCGAACATAGGGTACTCACCCCCGCCGCACAGCGCGCCCTCGCCGAGGCCGAAGCGCGCCGCAACGAGATCGACGCCGCCAGCGCCATGGCGCCGAAAGAAAAGGGCGGCCGCGGTGGTTTGGAGCCGGGTCGCTATGGCGATTGGGAGATCAAGGGCCTTACCAGCGATTTTTGAATCCGCCCATTATGCCTCGATGATCGTCACCACCGGGCTTGTCCCGGTGGTCCATGCGGAGGCGGGATGGACTACCGGGACAAGCCCGGTAATGACGACAAGCAAAAGGGTTCGACCCGAACCGAATCCCCCTCACCCGTCTCGCGCTACGCGCGATCCACCCTCTCCCCGATGGGGAGAGGAACAAGAGGTTATCGCCGGCCTATTCTTCTCCCCATCGGGGAGAAGGTGGCGCGCAGCGACGGATGAGGGGGAGTGCCGCCTCGTGCACGGCGCTTCGTCAAACTACGCCCTCTCCAAGCGACAGCTCCAACACCTAACCCCCGCGCGTCCCGCGAACATGTTGTGCGATATACGAACAAAGTGCGGTATTCGCCAAAAACGCTGGAGCGATCCCGGAAACGTCTTTGATTTCGTAACAATTGACGAGTAGTAATCTCGAACTATTCCAAACTGGACGCCTCTCCCTCGCGTCCTCCAGGCCCCCGGAAAGTTCAATGTCGGTCAGAGCCCGCCCCACATCTCCGCACCTCCAGATCTATCGCTGGACGATCACGATGACGATGTCGATCTTCCATCGTGCTACCGGCATTGCCAATTACGCCGGCATGGCGCTGTTGGCGATCTGGCTGGTTGCCGCTGCTGCCGATCAGGAAGCGCTCAATTTCGTCAACGTCATCTATGGCAGCTGGTTCGGCCAGCTCGTGCTCTTCGGTTTCACTTGGAGCCTTGTGCATCACATGCTCGGTGGTCTGCGCCACTGGGTCTGGGATTTTGCCGTGATGATGGAGCCGGGTCAGCGCGAGACCATGGCCTGGGCCACGATCGCCGCTTCGGTGGTCATCACCCTTCTTATCTGGACCGTCTTTGTGTGGATGGCTTGAACATGCGCGAAACCGTCATCACTCCCGCGTCCATCGCCAATCCCAAGGCTCACTATGGTGATGCCAAGGCCTCGACGCGCCATTTTATTACGCAGCGCGTTACCGGCCTGATCAATGTTCTCTTCCTCGGCCTCCTGCTCTTCATCGTCGTGCGCCTTGCGGGCCAGGATCGCGCCGACATGGTTTCGGTCATCGGCAATTTCTGGATCGGCGTGCCGCTGGCGGTGCTGATCGCCATCGCCGCTGTCCACATGCGCAATGGCATGCGCGATACGCTCGAAGATTACTTCGCCGGCTCCATGTATCGCCTGACCATGCTGCTCAACACGCTCTTCTGCCTGATCGTCGGCCTCGCCGGCGCTGGCGCCGTGCTTAAAATCGTCTTCTGGGGTTGATCGAAATGGCCAATTACGAACTGATCGACCACGAATTCGACGTGGTAGTGGTTGGCGCTGGCGGTGCGGGTCTACGCGCCACTCTCGGCATGGCCGAGCAGGGTTTTAACACCGCCTGCATCACCAAGGTTTTCCCGACCCGCTCGCACACCGTCGCGGCGCAGGGCGGCATTGCCGCTTCGCTGCAGAACATGGGCCCCGATAGCTGGCAGTGGCACATGTACGACACCGTGAAAGGGTCGGACTGGCTGGGCGACAACGACGCCATGGAATACCTGGCGCGTGAGGCTCCGGCCGCGATCTACGAACTCGAGCACTACGGCGTGCCCTTTTCCCGCACCCAAGAGGGGAGAATCTATCAGCGTCCGTTCGGCGGCCACATGACCGAATTCGGCGATGGCCCGCCGGTGCAGCGCACCTGCGCCGCGGCGGACCGTACCGGCCACGCCATCCTCCACACGCTCTATGGCCAGTCGGTCAAGAACGATGCGCAGTTCTTCATCGAGTACTTTGCGCTCGACCTGATCATGGGCGAAAACGGCGAGTGCCAGGGCGTCATCGCCTGGAAGCTCGACGATGGCACGCTGCACCGCTTCCGCGCCAAGATGGTGGTGCTGGCGACGGGCGGATATGGCCGCTCGTATTTCTCGGCGACTTCGGCCCATACCTGCACCGGCGACGGCAATGGTATGGTCGCTCGCGCCGGCCTGCCGCTGCAGGATATGGAATTCGTGCAGTTCCACCCCACCGGCATTTATGGCGCCGGCGTTCTCATCACCGAGGGCGCGCGTGGCGAGGGCGGCTATCTCACCAATTCCGAAGGCGAGCGTTTCATGGAGCGCTATGCGCCCAACGCCAAGGACCTCGCCTCGCGCGACGTCGTCTCGCGCTGCATGACGCTCGAAATCCGCGAAGGTCGCGGCGTTGGTCCCAACAAGGACCATATCTATTTGCACCTCGATCACCTTGATCCCAAGGTGCTGCACGAGCGCCTGCCGGGTATCACCGAATCGGCAAAAATCTTTGCTGGCGTTGACCTGACCCGCGAGCCGATCCCGGTGCTGCCGACCGTGCACTATAATATGGGCGGCATTCCCGCGAACTATCACGGCGAAGTCCTCAACCCGACGCCGGAAGACCCCAACCGTATCGTGCCGGGCCTGATGGCCGTGGGCGAAGCCGCCTGCGCCTCGGTGCATGGCGCCAATCGCCTTGGTTCGAACTCGCTCACCGATCTCGTGGTTTTCGGCCGCGCGGCCGCCATTCGCGCCGGTCAGGTCATAGACAAGGCCGCACCGATCCCTGGCATCAATGCCGCTTCGGACGCAAAAATCCTCGCTCGCTTCGATCGCCTGCGCAATGCCAACGGCTCACAGCCGACGGCGAAGTTGCGCGACGAAATGCAGCGCACCATGCAGGCTGACGCCGCCGTGTTCCGCACCGATGCCTCGCTGAAAAATGGCGTCACCGCCATGACCGAGATCTATTCGCGCCTTGGCGATGTGAAGGTCACGGACCGTTCGCTGATCTGGAATTCGGACCTTGTCGAAACCCTCGAACTCGAAAACCTCATGGCCTGCGCCATGGCGACGGTGGTTTCGGCCGAAGCCCGCCACGAAAGCCGCGGCGCCCATGCGCACGAGGATTTCCCGAGCCGCGACGACGTCGAATGGCGCAAGCACACGCTGGCGCTGGTCGATATCGAAACCGGCAAGGTGGAGCTCTCCTATCGTCCGGTGATCGTCGACCCGCTGACGCCCTATGACCAGGGCGGCATCGACCTCAAGAAGATCGCGCCCAAGGCGCGCGTTTACTGAGGACCGAAAGCATGTGCGAACAGTGCCGGGCTCTTGACGACGAAGACAACCTCGACGCGCTCGCGGCCGCCTTCTACTCAAGCTATGGCAAGGCAGCGGCAAAGCCGCTTCCCAAGGAGCATGCGCCTCTCGATAGCAAGGCGTCACCCGTCGCGGCGGCGCCAGCGAAGAAGGCTGCGCCATGATCCGGCTGCTTCTCGCCTCTGTTGCGGCTATGGCGCTAGCCGGTTGCTCGACCGGCTCCTTCTCCATGGCCTCCAACGCACCGCCGGCGACCGGCATGTATGGCCAGACCCAGCAGACGGCGTTCGGCAGCAATGGCGTCGCCACCACCAATAGCCAGGTCGATCCGGTAACCGGCCAGCGCGTCGTCACCGGCGGCAGCTTTTCCGTCGGCAATGCGCCGGCGTCCCCGGCCATGACCAATGCCATGATCGGCAACTGGACCCTCTCGGACAGCTATGCCCGCAATTGCACCCTGTCCTTTAGCGTCACGCCGCTGGACGGTACGTCGGGCGCGCTGCAGGCCAATCAGACCGGTTTTTGTTCCAATGAATTTTCGGCCCTCGCCGGCTGGATGGTCGCCGGCAATGGCGTCGTCCTGACCGATGCTTCGGGCCAGTTGCGCGGCCAGCTCGTCGCCGACAATGCCGGCGCGTATCTTGGCACCGTCAACACCATGTTCGGGCCGACCACGGTCAAGCTCAGCCGGGGCGGGGTGTGAGCATGAGTGATGTAGCGGGATATTCAGGTACGCCACTGGCGCAAAAACTGGGCTTGAAGGACGGGTTTCGTGCCCTCTTCATCGACCTTCCGACTTCGCTCAGCGATCTCACGACCTCGCGCGCCTTTGCCGAATCCTCGCGCCTCACGCTCGACCAGCTCGGGGATGCGCAACAGGGATACAATTTCATCCACCTCTTCACCGCTAGCCGCGCCGTGCTCGAAAAGCTGGCGCAGCCACTGATGGGGCTGATTGTCCGCGACGGGATGATCTGGGTGAGCTGGCCGAAAAAAGCCAGCAAGGTGCCCACGGACATCACCGAAGACACCATCCGCGAGATCGTCCTGCCGCTCGGGCTTGTCGATGTAAAAGTCTGCGCGGTGGACGAGGTTTGGTCCGGCCTCAAACTCGTTATCCGGAAGGATGCGCGATGAACTTTCAAACGCTCCATGGAGTGAGCATGCACAAGCTGATCCTCGCCCTGCCGCTTCTCGTTGCCGGCGCACTGCCCGCCTTTGCCGCGGCGCCGACTGCGGCGCAGAAGGAAGAGTTTTATTCGGTCTGCATGGGCATCGCCCAGGACGCGACGCTTTGCGGCTGCAAGGCCGATGCGGCCATGACGCTGATCGACGAGCGGTTCATGGGCGTCGTCATCGCTTCGATGAAGGGCGGCTCGCCCGCCGCCGGGGAATATGACGCCTACAATACCTACGTCGCCAAATCGAACCAGGTCTGCAAGCCGAACTACTGAGTTCGCGGCGACAGATGAATTTACGCCGGGTTGAGCGGCGTTTCGGAAGGAAGAGTTGAGAAAATGGCCGAACTTATTTTGGGCAAGGCCGACCGGCCGCAAAAGGGCAAGACCTGGGCAAAGCCCGAAGGCGCCACGCGCCTGCGCGAGTTCCACATCTACCGCTACGATCCGGACAAGAACGAAAATCCGCGCATCGATACCTATTTCGTCAATCTTGACGATTGCGGTCCGATGATTCTCGACGCGCTGCTCTATATCAAGAACAAGGTCGATCCGACCCTGACCCTGCGCCGCTCCTGCCGCGAAGGCATTTGCGGCTCGTGTTCGATGAACATCAACGGGCTCAATACCCTTGCCTGCACCAAGGGCATGGATGACTCCTCGGGCCCGGTGAAGATTTATCCGCTGCCGCACATGCCGGTCGTGAAAGATCTCGTCCCGGACCTGACGAATTTCTACGCCCAGCACCGCGCCATCGAGCCGTGGCTGAAGACGACCTCGCCCACCCCGCAAAAGGAATGGACGCAGTCGGTCGAAAATCGCGCCAAGCTCGACGGTCTCTATGAGTGCATTCTCTGCGCCTGCTGCTCGACCTCGTGCCCGAGCTATTGGTGGAATGGCGAAAAATATCTCGGCCCCGCAGCCCTCTTGCAGGCCTATCGCTGGCTGATCGACAGCCGCGACGAAACCACCAGCGAGCGCCTCGACAATCTTGAAGACCCCTTCAAGCTCTATCGCTGCCACACCATCATGAACTGCGCAAAAGTCTGCCCCAAGGGTCTCAACCCGGCCAAGGCCATCGCCCAGATCAAGAAGATGATGGTCGAGCGCAAGGCGGCCTAGTTTTAGGTTTTTCGGATTTTGGGGCTCGCGGCGATTGTCGCGGGCCTTTTTGTTTGGATAGGCCCCCTCATCCGGCCCTTCGGGCCACCTTCTCCCCCGATGGGGAGAAGAATGGGCCAGTGGCGCCCGCCTATTCCTCTCCCGATCGGGGAGAGGTGGCTCGGCGAAGCCGAGTCGGTGAGGGGGAAACTTCCCAAACAGAAACGGCGGAGCTTTTGCCCCGCCGCTCAAATCTCTTTTCCGTCGTCCCGGCAATCCATCTCGTCACAAGAGTGGACCACCGGAACAAGCCCGGTGGTGACGCTGGTTGGTCAGCCCTCGATCAGCACGATCGTGCCGGCCTCATAAGCCGCGCGGCAATCGTCGGCGTCGGCCAGGCGGTCGCTGTCGAGGAGCGTCGTGGCCGTGCCCGGGCCTTCAAAGCGCGGATCGTCGCATTCGTCGTCATTTGAATAGGACGAGGAATTGTCGCCGAAATCGATGTCCGAGCTGTCATAGGGCGCGCCGGCGGCATATTCGGGCGTGTAGACGAGGCGAATGGCAATCTTGCCTTCGTCGAGCAGCGTGCGGCAATCGGTGGCGTCGCCCATCAGGTCTTCCGAGAGCAGTTTTTTGTCGACGCCTGCGCCTTCAAAGCGCAGGTCGTCGCATTCGCCATCATTGGCCCACTTGGAAAAGTCCGAGCCGAAGTCGAAGGCAGCGGCCTGCTGTTCGCCATTGTAGACGGCGCGACCAGCTTCCACGGCCTCGCGGCAGTCGGTGGCGTCCTTCTTGATGTCTTCGGCAAGCGTGGTGCTGGCAACGCCCTTGCCGGTGAAGCGCGGGTCGTCGCATTCGCCGTCATTGGCCCATTCGGAGGAGTCATTGCCATAGTCGATCGCGGCAGCCGGGGTTGAACCACCATCCTTGAGGGTGACGGTGCCGGCTTCAAATGCTGCCTGGCAATCCGTCGCGTCCTTCATGCGGTCGGCATCGACCAGCTCGTCGGCAGCGCCCGTGCCTTCAAAGCGCGGATCGTCGCATTCGCCGTCCTTGGCCCATTCCGAGGAATCGTCGCCAAAATCGATGTCTGCAAGGGTTGCGACTGCGGTCGAGCCGCCATCCTTGAGGGTCACCGTGCCGGCCTCGAAGGCTGCCTTACAGTCGGTTGCGTCCTTCATCAGGTCGGCATCGACCAATTCAGTGGCCGAGCCTGCGCCGGTAAAGCGCGGGTCGTCGCATTCGCCATCCTTGGCCCATTCGGAAGAGTCATCGCCAAAGTCGATATCGGTGCTGGCGGCCGCCGTGGCTGTGCCGTCGTCCTTGAGGGTGACGGTGCCGGCCTCAAAGGCGGCCTGGCAGTCGGTGGCGTCCTTCAGGCGGTCGGCATCAACCAGTTCGTCGGCGGTGCCCGTGCCTTCAAAGCGCGGATCATCGCATTCGCCGTCCTTGGCCCATTCCGAGGAATCGTCGCCAAAATCGATCTCGGTCGCGGCGGTAGCTGTGGTGGTCGCGCCACCGTCCTTGAGGGTAACGGTGCCGGCTTCGAAGGCTGCCTTGCAGTCGGTGGCGTCCTTCATGCGATCGGCATCGACCAGTTCCGACGCGGCGCCTTCACCGGTAAAGCGCGGGTCGTCGCACTCCCCGTCATTGGCCCAATCCGAGGAATCATCGCCGAAATCAATCGTCGAAGCGGCAGGTGTGGTGTGTTTCTGGGCCAGGCTCGGCATGGTCGTGCCAGCCATCAAGGCGAGGCCTAGCAAGCCTGTTGCCATGACGTGACTAATCGCGCGCATCGGTTGTCCCTCCGGTTTTGCACCCTCGTTCTGGGGCGAGATTACAGCGGCTTTGCGGCAGTCAAAAGCGTAAATGCTGTTGTTTATTTTGTTCGGGATCGGCTGTTTCTGTCCGTGCGGGCAAAAAGCCAGGAGCCCAGCAGCACAAGTCCGGTACCCAGCGCGTGGATCCACGTAAAGGCTTCACCCAGAACAAAAACTGCCAGAACGATGGTAACGATCGGTCCGAAGGAAGCCGTGGAAGACGTCGCGCGCGCCCCGATCCGGGCAATGCCGCCATTGAGGAGGAACGATGGCAGCACCGTGCCGAAGATCCCGAGCATCAGGCCGATACCCCAGATATTGGGCGTGAAGGCCGCATAAGTGGCCGGGCCATCGACGACAAGGCTCTGGCCGATGGCGAGCACGGCAGCGGTCGACATACCGACGCAGGTAAAGACCATGGTGCCCAGCACCAGCATCTGCCTTTTGGCGAGGTGCTGGTAGAAGGCGAAAGTCAGGGCCGAACCCAGTACCAGCAGCGTACCCGTCACCAGCCCATCGGGTTCGACGCTGAGATTCCAGGCAAAGATGACCATCAGGCCGGAATAGCTGAGCAGCATGGCCGGCACGACTTTCCAGTTCATCCGGTCGCCAAAGAACCAGACGCCGAAGAGCAGGACGAAGAAGGGATAGGTAAAGAGCACCAGCCGCTCATATTGCGCAGACACAAAAGCGAGCCCAGCAAAGTCGAGATAGCTCGAGAGATAATAGCCCAGCGCCCCTACGCTCATTGCCCCGAGCAACCGGCACGGCGTCATCAGACCGCGCAGTTTCGAATTGCGCAGCAAAAGCATGGCCAGAATGACCAGATAGATCGGCAGCGCCATCATCATGCGCAGAGCCAGCGTTGCCTCCACCGACACGCCCTGGGCGAAGGCCAGCTTGATGAAAATGCCCTTGGTCGAAAACAGCGCTGCGCCAGCAAAGGCGAGGCCATAGCCGAGCATGTCGATCTTGGGTTGGGTTTGCGCTGAGGCGGCGATTTCCGGGGCACTCATGGGTTCTGTTCTTTCTGCCCCGCCCCGATGTCTCCCGCCGGACACCGCAAGGCGCGGGCCGGGTTGCCAAATGCTGGATGTCAGCCTTCGGTCCGCGCCCCTATGGGTCGGATAAGCGAGATCAGGACAAGCGAAATCTGCGGGCGCGAAGACATTTTTGTTTCTATAGTACCGGTGGGTACGGTTGGAAAGGCGGACTATGGCGAATCCGTCCAGCGGCAGCGCTTAGCCGCGCGGATGTGCCTTGGCATAGCTTTCCATCAGGCGTTCGGTGTCGACGGCGGTATAGATTTGCGTGGTGGAAAGGCTCGCATGGCCGAGCAATTCCTGGATGGCGCGCAGGTCGCCGCCTTTTCCCAAGAGGTGCGTCGCAAAGGAGTGGCGCAGCGCATGTGGTGTCGCCGAGGGCGGCAGGCCAAGGGCAGAGCGCAGCGACTCCATGCGCTTCTGGATTAGTCGCGGGGACAGCACCCCGCCGCGCACGCCGCGAAACAGCGGGTCTTCGGGCCAGAGCTTGAAGGGGCTGAGTTTGAGGTATTCTTCGATCGCCTGCCGCACCGGAGAAATCAGCGGCACCATGCGAATCTTGCCGCCCTTGCCGGTGACCCGCAGCACGTCGCTTTCAAGATCGCCCTTGGTGAGAGCTAAGGCCTCGGAAATACGCAGGCCCGCGCCATAGCAGAGCGAAATGACCGCCATGTCGCGTGCGGCGACCCACGGTTGCTCTTCCATTTCATCGACCGCGGCAATGGTCTTTTTTGCCTCGATCACCGTGAGGGCCTTCGGCAGCGAGCGTGGAATTTTGGGTGTGCGAATGGCGTTAAAAGCTTCGGTCGCCAGCACGCCTTCGCGCTCCAGAAAAGCAAAGAAGTTCTTGAGGGCCGAAAGCACGCGCGCCAGCGAGCGGGAGCCGAGGCTTTCTTCCCGGCGCTGCGCCATGAAGGCCCTGACATCGGCGGCGCGCAGCTCTTTGAGCGATTGCAGCGTGATCGGCCCGCCCATATGGCCGGCCAAAAAACTCATGAACTGGCTGAGGTCGCGGCTATAGGCTTCAAGAGTCTTGTCGGCCAGGCGTTTCACCGATCCCAGTTCGCGCATCCAGAGCGCGATCTGGGATTGGATAAAGGCATCGGTGGCAAAGGCGCTGTCGGTCATGGGCAGAGTCTATATCGGTTGGGTTACCGATCTCTAGCTTAGGCGTGCCAGCGCGATTCCTCGGATTGCGGTGGCAGACCGACATCGCTCCGCAGCCGCGACGGTACGGGCAGGCGGCGAGGCCGGGCCACGTTGATCAGCCAGTCGTAAAGGCTGGCATTGCGGGCGATGGCGACGAGATCGCCGGGGTCACGCCGATTTTCACTTCCAATCATCACGTCCTCCTGTTCTTTTCCTCCCAAGAACATTAAGTGAACGCAGTGACAGGGTCTGTCAGCATGGCGAGACGGGTCGAATCGCTTGCAATTCCCTGGGTCCGATGCGAACCGAACGGGCAGAGATGCAGACGCGGATGGACATTGTTGCTGTGATGGTCGGGGTCGCCGTTGACGGCCCCTATAGCTATCGCGTGCCCGAACACATGGTGGTCGAGCGCGGCTCCATTGTCGCCGTGCCGCTGGGGCCTCGTCTCATCCTCGGCGTCGTCTGGGGCGCACCCAAGGACAATATCGCCCATAACCGCCTGCGCGACGTGGTCCAGGTTTTTGACGTGCCGCCGCTCTCCGAAGAGCTGCTGCGGCTGGTCGAATGGGTCGCAAGATACACGATCACGGCGCCCGGGCAGGTCTTGCGTGGCGTATTGCGCTCGCCCGAAGCGCTTGATGCACCAAAGCCGGTCACTGCCTATCGCCGCACCGGAATCGAACCCGAAAAGCTGACGCCGGCTCGCCTTCGCGTGCTCGACGCGCTGATGGACGACATGGCCTGGCCCAAGCCGGCCTTGGTCGGCGCCACGGGTGTCTCTACGTCTGTCATCGATGGTCTCGAACGGGCAGGGGCGCTCGAAAAACTCGAAATCCCGGCCCCGCCCGTAGTCATGCCGCCCGATCCCGACGGGACGCCATCAAAACTCAATGCCGAGCAGCAGGCCGCGCTCGACAATATTTTGGTCCTCGATCCACACCGGTTCGGCGTCGCCCTTCTCGATGGCGTCACCGGCGGCGGCAAGACCGAAGTGTTTTTCGAGGCGGTGGCCGATACCCTCCGTGCCGGCCGGCAGGCGCTGATCCTCCTGCCCGAAATCGCGCTGACCAATACCTTTATCGACCGGTTCACCCGCCGCTTTGGCACGCGCCCTGCCGAATGGCATTCCGACATGACGCCGGTGCAGCGCTCAAAAGTCTGGCGCGGTGTGCTGGAGGGGACCGTGCGCGCCGTCGTCGGCGCCCGTTCGGCGCTGTTTTTGCCGTTTCGCGAACTGGGCCTGCTCGTTCTCGATGAAGAGCATGACGGCGCCTACAAACAGTCTGAAGGTTTTACCTATCACGCCCGCGACATGGCGGTGGTGCGGGCCCAATTCTCTCAGGCCCGCGTTGTGCTGTCTTCCGCGACGCCCTCGGTCGAATCGCGAAACAATGCCAATCAGGGACGCTATGCGCATGTGCGGCTCGAAAGCCGCTTTGCCGCAGCGGCCATGCCCGACATTACCGCCATCGACATGCGCGTGGACGGGCCGGAAAAAGGCTCATGGATCGCGCCGATCCTCGCCCGCGAGGTTTTTGCCGCGCTCGATCGCGGCGAACAGGCGCTGCTCTTCCTCAATCGCCGCGGCTATGCCCCACTCACCCTCTGCAATGCCTGCGGCCACCAGTACAAATGCCCGGATTGCTCGTCCTGGATGGTCGAGCATCGGTTCCGTGGCGTCCTCATGTGCCACCACTGCGGCCACGAAGTGCGCACGCCAAAACACTGTAGCGAATGCGGGCAGGTGGACAGTCTCGTGCCGGTTGGTCCGGGCATCGAGCGCGTCGCTGAGGAGGCGGCAGTCCGCTTCCCCGATGCCCGCCGCGTGCTTCTTTCTACCGATATGGGCAGCCACGCCCAGTTGCGTGAACGCTTTGCCGAGGTCGAGCGGGGAGAATATGATCTCATCATCGGCACACAGCTCGTCTCCAAAGGCCACCACTTTGAGAAGCTCTCGGTGGTCGGCGTGCTCGATGCCGATCTGGGCCTGGCTCATGGCGATCCGCGCGCGGCGGAAAAAACCTTCCAGATTCTGACCCAGGTCGCCGGCCGCGCCGGTCGCGCCTCTCGTCACGGCAAGGCATTTTTGCAGACCTACCATCCCGACCATCCGGTGATGAAAGCCATGGTTTCAGGCGATCGCGAGGCTTTTTACGCGCAGGAAATTTTGGCGCGGGAAGCCGGCGGCATGCCGCCCTTTGGGCGTCTCGCAGCCTTGATCGTCTCGGCCAATGACCATGACAATGCCACCAATTTTGCCCGCCTGCTGCTTTCTGCAGCGCCCATGGCCGATGGTGTCAGGCTGTTCGGTCCCGCCGATGCGCCCGTCGCCATGATCCGCGGCCGGCACCGGGTGCGGCTCCTCGCGCAATCGGGCAAGGATTTTGACCTTTCCGGCTATGTCCGCTTCTGGCTTTCAAGCGCCGAAAAGCCCAAGGGCGACCTCAAAATTCAGGTCGATATCGACCCCATGAGTTTCATGTAGCCGGTCGCCTGAAAAAGCCCGCTTGTCCCCATGACAAGCCTGCGACATTTTCGCCGCAATCGAATCGTGCCACCCAGCCTTGCAAGGCCCGCTTGGCTTGTGTTAGAGCGAGCCCGACTTGAAGGGGTCCTGCGGGGGGTAGTCCGACTGGGGCCTCATTTCCGGACACGTTCAAAGCGTTGAATAAGCCGACCTGATCAAGTTCAGGGAACGGCAACATAAGAGGGTGAAGCGACATTGGCAGCGCAGAATTCAGTGCTTACCCAGATCGCGCGGCCATATGCGTCGGCGCTGTTTGACCTCGCTCAGAGCGAGAATCAGCTGGCCTCGGTCGAAACCGGCCTTTCCGATATTTCCCGCCTCATCGGCGAAAGCGACGATTTCTCGCGCTACCTGCACTCGCCGGTCATTTCGGGTGACGTGAAGGCTGCAGCGCTCGACGCGATCCTGAATAAGGCCCAGGTCAACCCGCTGGTTGCCAATTTCCTGCGCCTTGTGGCCAAGAATGGTCGCCTCTTCGCGCTCGACAATATCATTGTCGGTTTCCGCGAGCTGGCCGCTGCGGCCCGTGGCGAAACCACTGCCGAAGTGACTTCGGCAACCCCGCTGACGGCGGACCAGGTTGCGGCCCTGAGCAACACGCTCAAGACCAAGCTCGGTAAAACCGTCACGCTCAACCAGTTTGTCGATCCCTCGCTGATCGGCGGCCTTCAGGTGAAGGTCGGCAGCCAGATGATCGATTCTTCAATCAAGACAAAACTCGCTGCGATGAAGATCGCCATGAAAGAGGTCGGATAATGGACATCAAAGCCGCGGAAATTTCTGCGATCCTCAAGGACCAGATCAAGAATTTCGGCCAGGAAGCCCAGGTTTCGGAAGTCGGTCAGGTGCTCTCCGTCGGTGACGGTATTGCCCGCGTCTACGGCCTCGACAAGGTGCAGGCCGGTGAGCTCGTCGAGTTCCCGGGCGGCATCAAGGGCATGGCGCTGAACCTCGAAACCGACAATGTCGGCGTCGTGATCTTCGGCAATGACCGCTCGATCAAGGAAGGCGACGTCGTCAAGCGTACCGGCGCCATCGTGGACACCCCGGTTGGTCCGGGCCTCCTCGGGCGCGTCGTCGACGGCCTCGGCAACCCGATCGACGGCAAGGGCCCGATCGTGCACACCGAACGTCGCCGCGTCGACGTCAAGGCTCCTGGCATTCTGCCGCGCAAGTCGGTTCACGAACCGATGTCGACCGGCCTCAAGGCCATCGACGCGCTGATCCCGATCGGCCGTGGCCAGCGCGAGCTGATCATCGGCGACCGCCAGACCGGCAAGACCGCCATCATTCTCGACACCTTCCTCAACCAGAAGCCGGCCCACGATGCCGACGCTTCGGACACCGACAAGCTGTTCTGCATCTATGTCGCCGTTGGCCAGAAGCGTTCGACCGTTGCCCAGTTCGTGCGTCAGCTCGAAGAGTCAGGCGCCCTGCAGTACTCGATCGTGATCGCGGCTACCGCATCCGATCCGGCTCCGCTCCAGTACATCGCGCCGTTCACCGGCTGCGCCATCGGCGAGTGGTTCCGTGACAACGGCAAGCATGCCGTTATCGCCTATGACGATTTGACCAAGCAGGCCGTTGCCTACCGTCAGATGTCGCTGCTTCTGCGTCGTCCGCCGGGCCGCGAAGCTTACCCGGGCGACGTTTTCTACCTCCACAGCCGTCTTCTCGAACGCGCTGCCAAGATGAACGAAGACCACGGTCTTGGTTCGCTGACCGCTCTGCCTGTGATCGAAACCCAGGCAAACGACGTGTCGGCCTATATTCCGACCAACGTGATCTCGATCACCGACGGCCAGATCTTCCTCGAAACCAACCTGTTCTTCCAGGGCATCCGTCCTGCCGTGAACGTTGGTCTCTCGGTTTCGCGCGTTGGTGGCTCGGCTCAGGTCAAGGCCATGAAGCAGGTTGCCGGCTCGCTCAAGGGCGAACTGTCTCAGTACCGCGAAATGGCCGCCTTCGCTCAGTTCGGTTCGGACCTCGACGCTGCTACCCAGCGCCTCCTCAACCGTGGTGCGCGTCTCACCGAGCTGCTCAAGCAGCCCCAGTTCGCTCCGCTCAAGACGGAAGAACAGGTTGCGGTGATCTTTGCCGGTGGCCAGGGCTATCTCGATACCGTTCCGGTCAACAAGGTCCAGGACTTCGAAAAGCATGTTCTGTCGAACCTGCGTTCCAAGCATGCTGACCTCTTGAAGACCATCGCTACCGAAAAGCAGCTCAGCGACGATACCCGCGCCAAGCTGAAGTCGGCTCTCGACGACATCAAGAAGACCTACGCGGCCTGAGCCCTGAAGGAGACGACAGGCAATGCCGTCGCTAAAGGATCTTAAGAACCGGATCGACTCGGTCAAGTCGACGCAGAAGATCACCAAGGCCATGCAGATGGTTGCGGCGGCTAAGCTCCGCCGTGCCCAGGATGCAGCCGAAGCGGCCCGTCCCTATGCCGAGCGCATGGGTTCGGTGCTGGCGAGTCTGGCTGCCGTCTATGACGGCCAGTCCGATGCTCCCGTCCTTTTGGGCGGCAATGGCAAGGATCAGGCCCATCTTCTGATCGTGGCGACTGGCGAGCGCGGGCTTGCTGGTGGTTTCAACTCTTCGATCGCGCGTCTGGCGCGCGATCATGCCAACAAGCTCATCGCTGCCGGCAAGACCGTCAAGTTCCTGACCGTCGGCCGCAAGGGTAACGATATCCTCAAGCGCCAGTTCGCAGACAAGATCATCGAGACCGTCAGCTATCGCGAAGTCAAGAATATCGGCTTTGCGCAGGCCAGCGAGATCAGCCACAAGGTCCAAGCCCTGTTTGCTGCCGGCGAATTTGACGTGGCAACCCTGTTCTATGCCAAGTTCAACTCGGTGATCAGCCAGGAGCCGACGGCCATCCAGATCATCCCGGCCAAGATCGAACGTGTGGAAGGTCAGGGCGAAGCCGCGGCCTCTACCGTGATCTACGAATACGAGCCGAGCGAAGAGGCAATCGTTGAAGACCTGCTGCCGCGCAATATCAGCGTGCAGGTGTTCCGCGCCATGCTCGAAAACAGCGCCTCGTTCTACGGCGCGCAGATGTCCGCCATGGACAATGCGACCCGCAACGCCGGCGAAATGATCGGAAAGCTGCAGCTGAGCTATAATCGCCAGCGTCAGGCCCAGATCACCAAAGAACTCATCGAAATCATTTCTGGCGCGGAAGCGCTCTAACCCATCAGCGAGGACGAACAAATGGCAGAAAAAAAGGCCGGTCGCGTTTCGCAGGTCATTGGCGCCGTCGTTGACGTGGTGTTCGACGATCACCTGCCCGCCATCCTGAACGCACTTGAAACCACCAACAATGGCCAGCGCCTGGTGCTGGAAGTTGCCCAGCATCTCGGCGAAAATGCCGTGCGCACCATTGCCATGGACACGACCGAAGGTCTGGTCCGCGGCACCGAAGTGACCGACACCGGTTCGGCCATTTCCGTGCCCGTCGGCGACGTGACCCTGGGCCGCATCATGAACGTCATCGGCGAGCCGATCGACGAAGCCGGTCCGATCGTCTCGGCAGCCAAGCGCGAAATCCACCAGGACGCGCCGGCTTTCGCCGAACAGAACCCGGAATCGCAGGTTCTGGTCACCGGCATCAAGGTCGTCGACCTGATCGCTCCCTATGCTCGTGGCGGCAAGATCGGCCTCATGGGCGGCGCCGGCGTGGGCAAGACCGTTCTGATCCAGGAACTGATCAACAACGTCGCCAAGGCGCACGGTGGTTACTCGGTGTTCGCGGGCGTCGGTGAACGCACCCGCGAAGGCAATGACCTCTATCACGAAATGATCGAATCGGGCGTGAACAAGGATCCGCATGAGAACGGTGGCTCGGCCGCTGGTTCCAAGTGCGCCCTCGTGTTCGGCCAGATGAACGAGCCCCCGGGTGCCCGCGCTCGCGTTGCTCTGACCGGTCTCACCGTTGCCGAAAACTTCCGCGACCAGGGTCAGGACGTGCTGTTCTTCGTCGACAACATTTTCCGTTCCACCCAGGCCGGTGCTGAAATGTCGGCTCTTCTGGGCCGTATTCCGTCCGCCGTGGGTTACCAGCCGACGCTGGCGACCGACATGGGCGCGATGCAGGAACGCATCACCACCACGAACAAGGGTTCCATTACCTCTGTTCAGGCCGTGTACGTGCCGGCAGACGATCTCACCGACCCTGCGCCGGCGACCTCGTTCGCCCACTTCGACGCCGTGACCGTTCTTAACCGCGCCATTTCGGAAAAGGGCATCTACCCGGCAGTGGATCCGCTGGCATCCAACTCGCGTATTCTCGACGCGAACGTTGTCGGCCAGGACCACTATGAAGTCGCTCGTGACGTTCAGGCGATCCTGCAGAAGTACAAGGCTCTGCAGGACATCATCGCCATCCTCGGCATGGACGAGCTTTCCGAAGAAGACAAGCTGACCGTGGCCCGCGCCCGCAAGATCGAGCGCTTCATGTCCCAGCCCTTCGACGTGGCCGAAGTGTTCACCGGTTCGCCGGGCGTGTTCGTGCAGCTCGAAGACACCATCAAGGGCTTCAAGGGTCTGGTTAAGGGCGAATACGACCACCTGCCGGAAGCCGCCTTCTACATGGTCGGCACCATCGAAGATGCCGTCAAGAAGGCCCAGAAGCTCGCCGCTCAGGCTGCTTAATTTTGCAACTTGGGCCTGCCGTTCGCGGCGGGCCCAGCGCCTAAGCCCGATCCTGTCGGGTTTTCTCCGCTAAGGGACCAAAAAAATGGCTGAAGGCCTCAAGATCGAGATCGTGTCGCCCGAACGTCTGCTGGTTTCGCAGACCGTGCAGTCGGTCAGCGTGCCGGGCACCGAGGGCTATTTCACGGTCATGGCGGACCATGCGCCCTTCATGACCACGCTGCGTCCTGGCTTCATCACCGTGACCGGCGACAATTCCGCTGAAATTTTCTTCGTGCGCGGCGGCTTTGCCGACGTCTCGCCCACCGGCCTGACGATCCTTGCCGAAGAATCCGTACCCTTCACCGAGTTCGACCACTCGGACCTGCAGGCGCAGATCAAGGCTGCCGAGGAAGAGCTGGCCCGGGCCGAAACGCCTGAGGACAAGTCCTATGCCCAACAGTTCGTCAGCGCCCTGCTGAACCTGGCGCTCGAAGCCCAGCAGCTCAATGAAGGTCACGTTCATTAAGCCTCGGGCTCTGCCCAAAGTTCTTTGAAAAGGCCGCTCCCGCGAGGGGGTGGCCTTTTGTTTTGGCCGCCGCGGACCGTGCCTAGAAATTGAGCAAGTTATTGGTGTTGCGCGGTTTTGATCCTGCGGCAAACTTCAATTAACGTTTCTGCCTCAGTCTTTCGGCAACGCGGCGTTGGGACGCCGGTGTTTCGGGGACACACATGCTTTCCATCCTCAGCCATCTGCGCTTGACCGTGGTCATCGCGGCCATGTCGATCATCGGCATTCTCCTTGCCGGCGTCACCATTCTGGGCGCTCTGTTCGTCACCCTCTCCGGTACGGTCAGCAGCGATGCGCATGACGCCATCCGCTCGTCGACGCGCATTGCCGCGCAAATCTTTCAGGTCAACCTGCCCAATCTCGAAGTGGTCGTGGACGCGACCGGCAATGTCGAGGCGTTGACCGGCCGCAGCATGCCCCGCTTCCGCACCAATGATATGATCGATGCCATCGCCGGCGTCGCCGGGCAGCATGTCGCCATCTATGTGCTCGATCCCGAACAGTCGCCGGATTTTCTCGTCGGTACGACCAGTCTCACCAATGCGGCGGGCGAACGCCTGGTTGACCAACCTATCACGGCGGGTTCGCCCATCCATGCAGCGCTTGTGGCCAACGGTTCGTTTACGACCGATGGCGACATCGCGGGCGAAGGCTACTTTCTCCGCTATCAGCCCATTGCCAAGGAAGACGGCACGGTCATCGGCGCCCTGATGGTAGCCGTGGCCCGGGCGCCGATCGAAGCGGTGCTCAATCGCTCCATGCTGGTGCTGTCGGGCATCGTGGCGCTGGCGGTGCTGGTGCTCGGCCTGACTGCCTTTCTGGTCTCTCGCGCCATTACCAAGCCGATTCCGCGGCTTTCTGAAGCCATGGCCGCCATTGCCGAAGGCGATCTCGACCACGCCATTCCCTATCTCGAAAACGGCAATGAACTTGGGCTGATGGCGCGCACGGTGGAAGTGTTCCGCAGCAATGCAGCGCAGAAGGCGGCGCTCGACGCTCAGGCCCGGCAGCATCTGATCGAAGCTGCCGACCATACCGGCCAATTGCAGGCTATTTCGCGCTCGCAGATCGTCGTCGAGTTCAATCTCGACGGCACGGTGGCATCAGCGAACGAGAATTTTCTCAATCTCCTCGGCTATCGCCTCGACGAGATCGCCGGCAAGCCCAATGCGCTCTTCCTGTTCGATGCGACCCCGCAGAGCGAAAGCTACAAGCAGTTCTGGCGCGATCTCGCGGCTGGCGAGTTCAAGAGCGGCGAATATCGGCGGCGTTCGCGTGATGGGCGCGAAGTCTGGATCCAGAGCACTTTTACACCGATCTGCGATGATGCCGGCCAAGCCTATAAAATCGTGCAGTTCGCAACCGATGTCACCGCGCGAAAGCAGTCCGTCGCGGCGCTCGGTGCCGGCCTGAAACAGCTCGCCGATGGCGATCTGACCGGCGGCATCGCGACGCCCTTCCCCGCCGAATTCGAAGACCTGCGTCTCGCGCTCAATGGAACGGTCGAGCGCTTCGCCGATGTCATGCAGCAATTGCAGATGACGGCAAAGTCGTTGCGCGTCGCCGGCGGCGAATTGCTGAGCGGGGCCAATGATCTCTCCGACCGCACGACGCGCCAAGCCGCAACCATCGAGCAGACGTCCGCCGCCATGGAAGCGCTGGCCGGTACGGTGGTCCAAAATGCCGGCCGCGCCGAAGAGGCCGCGCATCAGACCGCCTCCGTCGCCACGGTGGCCCAGCAAAGCGGTACGGTGATGAGCGAAGCGACTGAGGCCATGCACCGCATCACCCACTCGTCCGGCCAGATCGCCAATATCATCGGGCTGATCGACGATATTGCCTTCCAGACCAATCTGCTTGCCCTCAACGCTTCGGTGGAAGCCGCGCGGGCCGGCGAGGCGGGCAAGGGCTTTGCCGTGGTTGCCGTCGAAGTCCGGCGTCTCGCCCAATCGACGGCCCAAGCTTCATCCGAGGTCAAGCAATTGGTTGAAAAGAGCGGCAGCGAGGTGAAAAGCGGCGAGGAACTGGTGGCAGCGGCGGGCAACAAGCTGATGCAGATGCTCGATGTGATGCAGCAGAATACCGAACTCGTCGGCGCCATCGCCCGCGCCAGCCGCGAACAGGCGGCCGCCATCCGCGAGGTCACTTCGTCCATTCACACGCTCGACGAAGTCACCCAGCACAATGCGGCCCTGGTGCAGGAAACCCATGCCGCCATCGAGCAGACCGAGGCCCAGACCCAAGCCCTCGATCGCATCGTCGATATTTTTCAACTGCAGGAGTCCGGACCGTCCCGCGTTCGCAACGCGGCCTGATCAGGCCAGCGCTGCGCTCACCAATGCGCGGGCATGCAGGTCCGTCGTATCGAAGACGGGCAGGGGGCTGACGGCATCGTCGATCAGCATGCCGATCTCGGTGCAGCCCAGAATGACCGCCTCGGCGCCCCGCGCGGCGAGGCGGGCAATGGCTTCAATATAGATCTTTCGCGACTCCTCGCGGACGATACCGCGGCAGAGTTCATCATAGATGATGCCGTTGAGATTGGTGCGATCCACTTCGGGAATAAGTGCGGTGAGGCCGCGCTGTTCCAGCCGCTCGCGATAAAAGCCCATTTCCATGGTGAAGCGCGTACCGAGAAGCCCCACCGTTTTGTAGCCATCGGCAAGCAGGGCATCGGCAGTCGGATCGGCAATGTGCACGAAGGGGGCGTTTACGCCCTGCATCATTTGTTCGGCAACCAGATGCATGGTGTTGGTTGCAAGCCCGATCACCTCGGCGCCGGCCGCTTGCAGCCGCAGCGCCGAGCGGTTGAGCAGGGCGCCGGCCTCGTCCCATTTGCCCGCCGATTGCAGCTCGGCAATCGGCGCAAAATCGAGTGAATCCACCAGCACCGGCGCCGAATGCAGCCCACCGCGCCGCGCCGCCGTCTCCTGGTTGAGAATGCGATAATAGTGAGCCGTCGATTCCCAGCTCATGCCGCCGATAAGGCCAATGGTCTTCATGGGTTCTTCTACGCGTGGGTAAAGCGTTGCGGGATGTCGATAAAGGCTTCGACAACCTTTTCATAGGCTTCGCGCTTGAACGGCACAATGAGGGACGGCGTGCGCGACAGGCGCTCCCAGCGCCAGGCGTCGAATTCGGCGTGAAACTTGCCGCCGCCAGGCGCGGCCACATCGATATCCCCATCGTTGCCGGTAAAGGCGAAGGCGAACCAGCGCTGGCGTTGCCCGCGGTATTTGCCCTTCAGCGCCTTGCCCAATTGCTCGTCGGGCAGGTCGTAATAGATCCATTCCGGGGCCTCGGCGAGGAGGCTGACGGACGAGATACTGGTTTCTTCATAGAGTTCGCGCAACGCGGCGCGCAGCGGGTCCTCTCCCGCATCGATCCCGCCCTGCGGCATCTGCCACGGCGCGTCATAGTCGGCCGATTTTTCCGGGTCGTCCGATTTGCGACGGCCGACAAAGACATTGCCCTCTGCATTGAATACGGCAATACCGACGCAGTCGCGATAGGGAAGGGATTCTCGGCTCGGAATAGAGGACATGGTTTTCGGTCAGTTCTGTTGGCGCCCAGCGGAGCAAAGCTAGCCAGTCTCTGAGACGCTATTGCATCAGCGCGCTGGCGGGGACCAGTGCGATACCCTTGCCATCAAGGCCGGCCGACCATTCCGACACGGCCTGGATGGAAATGGGCAATGCGCTGACAATACCGATTGCGCTGCCATGTTCCATGGCTTCGGCTTCAAGGCTGTCCAGCGCTGAGAGAATAGATGAACGTGCAGGATTGGCGTCGATCAGCATGCTGGCCCGTGCATAGGGCACCTTGTTGGCGCTGGCGAGTTGGGCCGAAACCGAGCGATTGGAGGAGCCATCGTCGATATAGCCGACGCCGCGGGCGCCCAGCTCTTCCATCACCGGGCCGAAATCGCCGGCCGAGGCGGTGAAGCGCGCACCCATATTGTTGATGATGCCAAAATAGCCGCCAAAGCGCGCCATAAGCCAAAAAAGCTTTTCGAGGTTTTCGCGCGGCGGCTGGCCGGTCAGCAGAGTATGCGGGCCGGGATCGTTCTGCGGAAAATCGAAGGGTTCCAAGGGCACTTCGAGCATGACTTCGTGGCCGCCGCCGCGGGCGACGGCAACGGTCTTTTCGAGCGCCTTGCCATAGGGCGCGAAGGCCAGCGTCACGAGATCGGGCAGCTGGGCAATGGCGTCGAGCGAGCCCTGCTCGTTGATGCCAAGCCCGGTGACGATCAGCGCGATGCGCGGCCCGGTGCCGGCGCTCGCAGCTTCAAATGGGTGGTGATAGGTGGCAAACGGGGTCTGGCCGGTGCCGGAAATGCGCGGAATGGGCCCATTGGCCGTTTCCTCGCTGAGTTCAGGCACGATGCCGAAGGCGTTGGGCGCCGAATGCGCCTCGGCCGTTGCCGTATCTGCGGCTGGGGCGGGCACGACGGTGATCGAGCCATCGGCTGGATATTGCTGAGGATCGGCGGTGATGGTGGCGGGGCCAGAGGCGACGGTGTCGGCGACGCTATTGCCCACCTGAGAATTGACGATGCCCGCTTCCTGGCTGGGTCGTCCGCCCGTCGGGTCGTCAACCAGAACCAGCCTGGCGACCGTGCCAATGGCAATGACGCCGATCAGGCCGAAAAGGATGCGCGCGATCGGCAGGTGCGGACGCCCCAAGGCATTCTTGAGGCGCTGACGGCGACCGGTCAGGGGCGTACTCAAATCATTGGCCATCGGCAGTCCGGCCCTACCCGAGAGAGAAATAAAATGGGGGCGCAGCGGCGAATCAACCCGTTGCGCCCCCAGTCTAGCACGGCTCAGCCGTTACTCCGCCTTCGGCGGATAGGCGGCGTTGGTCTCTTCGCCGTTGATCAGCTTGATCGCATATTGAAGCTGGGCGTCGTCGGCGGCTTCCTGCGGCACATAGACCGAGGAGCCGACGGTGCTTTCTTCCTGGCCTTCGATGGTGATGTGACCGGCAAGCCCGGCTTCGCCGACGATTTCGTCACGGCCCTGGAATTCGGCCGGCACCACCTGGCGGATCTCGATATCGGGCGTGATGCCGAGGGCCTGGATGGAGCGGTTGTCCGGGGTGTAGTAGCGGGCCGTGGTCAGGCGCATGGCGCCATCGGGGCCGAGCGAGATGATCGACTGCACCGAACCCTTGCCGAAGGAACGGGTACCGACGAGCGTGGCGCGCTTGTGGTCCTGCAGCGCCCCGGCGACGATTTCGGAAGCCGAGGCCGAGCCGCCATTGATCAGCACCACCAGCGGCACGTCCTTGAGCTGTTCGTCGAGCGGATCGGGCTCGGCGTCATAGCGGGCGCTTTCCTGCTCGGTGCGGCCACGGGTCAAGACCACGGCACCCTGCTTGAGGAAAGCGTCGGCGACATAGACGGCCTGGTCGACGAGACCGCCCGGATTGTTCCGGAGGTCCAGAATGATGCCCTTGGGCGCCACGCCGTCGCGTTCGGCGTAGATATCCTTGATGGCGTTCTCGATGCCGATATAGGCCTGGGCCGAGAAGCGGGCGAGCCGCAGCACGGCGACGTCGCCTTCCATGGTCCAGCGCACGGCGCGCATGGCGATGGTAGCGCGGGTCAGCTTGAATTCGAGCGGCTTGTCGACACCCTCGCGGGCGACCGTCACCGTGATATCCGTACCCACCGGGCCACGCATCTTTTCGACGGCCTCGTCGAGCGAGAGGCCCTGGATGGAGACGCCATCGAGCTCGATGATAAAATCATTGGCGAGAATCCCGGCGCGGGCGGCCGGGGTATCGTCGATGGGCGAGATGACCTTGATCGTGCCCTCTTCCATGGTGACTTCGATGCCAAGGCCACCGAATTCGCCCGACGTGTCCTGGCGGAATTCATCGGCATCCTGCGGCGGCAGGTAGCCCGAATGCGGGTCGAGCGAAGTCAGCATGCCCTGGATGGCGGCGCGGATCAGCTCCTGCTCGTCCGGGGGATCGACATATTCGGCGCGGATGCGGTCGAAAATCTCGCCGAAGAGATTGAGATCGGCATAGATCTGCAGGGGATCGCGCGGTTCCTTCTTGAGCTCTTCGGCTGTGGGCTCGGGCTGCTCGCCACTCGGATTGGGCTCTTCCACCGGCGTTTCGGGGGGCGGCGGCGCGTCCTGCGCCAGAATCCCCACGGTCGGGATGAGCAGCGCCACACCAAGGGCGGCGGCGCGAAGGGTGGTCAAGCGCATGGATTACTATCCCGTCTGTTGTTCGCTCGGGGCCCACCAGCTTTCCGGGTCGATGGGCTCGTTGTTCTGTCGCAATTCTATATAAAGCGTCGGCTGGGCGTTGCCAGCATTGGTGGTCACGGTCCGCCCAATTGTGCGTGATCCCATCTGTCCCAGCGGTTCGCCCAAAAGGACGAACTGCCCGATATCGACTGAAATGGTTTCAAGCCCGGCAAGCAGGGTCGTGAAGCCCTGGCCGGTATTGAGAATGACGATCTGGCCATAATTGAGGTAGGGGCCCTTATAGAGCACCCAGCCATCGGCCGGGGCCACCACCTGCGCCTCGGCGCGGGTGACGATGGACTGGCCCTGCGAAATGCCGCCAAAGCCATCCCCGGCGCCAAACTGCACCACGGTGACGCCATTGGCCGGCTGGGCGAGGTAGCCCTTGGCCAGCGGGAAGGGCACGGCCGGCTCGGTGCGCGCCGCATTGGCAAAGGCGAGCGCAATCGCTTCGGGCGAAAGCTGCGGCATGTCCGGCTGAGCCGGTGCGCTGCCGGTCTGAGTCTGGTTGGCGCGGGCCGAGAGGGCGTCGATCAGTTCGCGCAGCGTGCTGGCGCGTTCGGCAAGATCGACCGCCGCCTGTTCCTCGGTGCTCAATTGCGCACCCACCTGCTCGATGCCCTGTTTTCGCGCCGCAATCAGCGTTGCGATGCGCAATTGCTCTTCCTCGAGCACGGCATAATTGGCCTTGAGGGTCGCTTCTTCGGCTAGCGCCTGTTCCTTGATCGCCATCAGCGATTTCAGGTCCGCACCCACCGTATCCGCCCGCTCGCGCAGTTGCGGCACGATGGCGGCGATCAGCATGGCGCCGCGGGCCGAGCCCAGGGCGTCGCTGGGGTCAACGATCAGGGCCGGCGGTGGATTGAGCGAAATGCGCTCGAGCGCTGCCAGCACATTGGCGATCTCGGCATCGGCGCCATCGAGCCGGCCGCGCACTTCCAGCTCCTCGACGATGAGATTGGAAAGGCGCTCTTCGACATCGGCCACTTCGATTTCGGCCAGTTTTACCCGCTGGCCGGCGGCAATGAGGGCGGCGTTCTGGCGGGTGCGGTCACCCTCCATTTCGGCGATCTCGGCTTTTAGGGCATCGATCCGCTCGCGGCTCAATTGCAGCGAGGCTTCCACTTCCTCGAGATCGGCAGCGTTATTGCGCGCCGTTTCTTCGCCATCGGCCGGAGGCGTCGTCTCGGTCGGCGCAGCTTCGGTTGCTGGGGCAGTTTCGGTGGAGGCAGGCGTTGTCGGTGTTGCCGCGGGAGTGGTCGCCGTCGCTGCTGGTGGAGTGGTTGCGGCAGGCGGCGTTTCGGTCTGGGCAAGCAGGGGCAAGGCAAAGCCCCCGGCGAGCACGATGCCGCCGAGCGTGGCTCTGACGATGCTATCCGGCCAAACCGGCATGAAAACTCCTGGGCCCAGCGGCTTGCCGCATGGCGCACCGAATCACTCAGAGGCGAGATTAGCAAAGGGCAGGAAAACTGCAGGTTAACGATGCTTAACCATAACTCTCCGCACCCGTTCGCGCTGCCTATGGGGCGGAGGTGCCGGAATTGTGGCGCTCAATCACCGCGGTGATAGGGGTGACCGGACAAAATGGTCGTCGCGCGATAAAGCTGTTCGGCCAGCATGATGCGCACCAACTGGTGCGGCCAGACCATCGGCGAAAAGCTCAGCGACAGGTCGGCGCTTTTCACGAAATCGGGGTCAATGCCGTCCGCCCCGCCGATGACGAAGGAGACGGCGGGCCTGCCTTCGTCGCGCCAACGTCCAAGCAGCCTGGAAAAAGCTTCAGAGCCCAAGGATTTCCCGCGCTCATCGAGCGTCACCAGAATGCCATCGGGCAAGGCGGCGCGCAGCCCCTTTGCCTCTTCGACCTTTCGGGCGGCAGCCGAGCCGGCGCGTGATTCATTGAGTTCGGTGACATCGAAGCCGCTCAGGGCCAGAGGCTTTCCCGACGCAGTGGCTCGATCAAGATAGCGCGAGACAAGCTCGCGCTCGGGGCCGGATTTCATCCGGCCCACGGCCACAATGGCTATGCGCATGGGTTTTCCCTATGCGCCGGCTCGCGGCCGGCGCCTGGATTAGTGAGCGTCAGCGGAGAAATCCGCCTGCCACATCTTCTCGATATTGTAGAATTCGCGCACTTCCGGACGGAAGATATGCACGATCACATCGCCCGTATCGACCAGCACCCAATCGCAATGGGGCAGGCCTTCCACGCGGGGCTTACCAAAACCATGCTCGCGCAGGGCGCGGATGATCTGGTCGGCAACGGCACCGACATGGCGCTGCGAGCGGCCCGAGGTCACGATCATGTGGTCGGCGAGCGAGGACTTGCCGGTGATGTCGACCGACACGGTCTCTTCCGCCTTGGCGTCTTCGAGCGTGTTGAGGATCAGTTCGACGGCCGATTCGACCGAAGGCGCAGCAGCGGCTGCAGAGGCGGAAACAGTGTTATTGGGCAGCGCGGCCATCAGAAACGGCCTTCCGCCCATGCGCGAGCATGAGTCATGCGATTAGTCAGCATCCTTGGTTGTTGATCGGAATATTGCGGCGTCTTGGCGAACGGCAAGCCGTCAGTTCCTGTTCCGAAAACAGCGATCATTTCCCTGAATATGCGCGTTTTTCGTCTTTTCCGCAAGATGAAGGGTAAAATCTCAAGTTTTATGACGTTTGGCCGCCCGAATTGCACTTGAGGAAAGGCCCGATTGCCGCCCATGGAGATAGACCCAGGCGGGGGGCGGCAGGTTTGCCAGAACCGGCGCATCCTCCTGGTCGATCTGCCCGTGGGCCAGTGCCAGAGCGGCCCGCGACGCCAACGCCTTATTGGACGAGCCCGGCCGCGCATAGACCGCGATAGGCAGCGTGTTCGCGATATCCTGCCAGCGTTCCCAGCGATGGAAATCGGCAAGGCTGTCTGCGCCCATGATCCAGACAAAGCGCCTGTCAGCCAGCGAGTGCCTCAGAAAACGCACGGTCTGCCAGGTGTACCGAAACCCCTTCTGCGCCTCGAACCCGGTGACGCGAATACGCGGATTGTCGATCAGCGCGCGCGCCGCCTGCACACGGTCGGCCAGCGGGGCCAGTTCGGAGTGGTTTTTCAGCGGATTGCCGGGGGTCACCAGCACCCAGAGCGCATCGAGCTCCAGCCGGCGCATGGTCTCTTCCATTACCAGCACATGGCCGGCATGGATGGGATTAAAACTGCCGCCGAAAAGGCCAATGCGCATACCGCTGCCGGACGGCGGCAGGTCGGTTATGCCGGGAATGCGGATGGCCGTATGCAAGGTCACGTCAGGGTCGGAGCTGCCCATTGCCGCGCACGCGGTATTTGAAAGAGGTCAACTGCTCGACGCCCACCGGCCCGCGCGCATGCATCTTGCCCGTCGCAATACCGATCTCGCCGCCAAAGCCGAACTCGCCGCCGTCGGCAAACTGGGTCGAGGCGTTGTGGACGAGAATGGCGCTGTCGATCTCGTTGAAGAATTTTTCGACCGCCACAGGGTCTTCAGCAATGATCGCCTCGGTGTGGTGGCTCGAATACTTTTCGATATGAGCGATGGCCGCTTCGACGCTGTCGACCACCTTTACGGAGATGATCGCATCCTCGTATTCGGTCTTCCAATCCTCTTCGGTCGCCGGCTTTGCCTCGGCGATCAAAGATTGAACCGTCGCATCCCCGCGAATTTCGCAGCCTTTTGCCACCAGCGCATCGATGATCGGCTTGAGGTGCGTGGCAACCACATCCTTGTGCACGAGCAGCGTTTCCGCCGCCCCGCAAATGCCGGTGCGGCGCATTTTTGCGTTGAGGGTGATGGACACGGCTTTGTCGAGATCGGCCGAGCGGTCGATATAGACATGCACCAGGCCTTCAAGGTGCGCAAAGACCGGCACCCGCGCTTCGGCCTGCACGCGGGCCACCAGCGATTTTCCGCCACGCGGCACGATCACGTCGATAGCGCCACCGAGCCCGCCCAGCAGTTCGCCCACGGCAGAGCGATCCGTCGTCGGCACCAGTTGCACGCCGTCTTCCGGCAGACCTGCAAGCTTCAGGCCCAGCCGCAGACAATCGACCAGAGCACGCGACGAGTGCACACTGTCGCTGCCGCCGCGCAGAATGACCGCGTTGCCCGACTTGAGACACAGCGCACCGGCATCCGCCGTCACATTGGGCCGGCTTTCATAGATGACGCCGATGACGCCGAGCGGGGTCCGCACGCGCTCGATATGGAGGCCATTGGGCCGGTCCCATTCGGCAATGATCGAACCGACGGGATCGGGCAGTTCGGCAATGGTGCGCAGCGCATCGATAATGCCGTCGAGCCGCGCTTCGGTCAGCAGCAGCCGATCCTGAAACGCCTTGGTCATGCCCTTGGCTTGGGCATTCTCCATGTCGACCGCATTGGCGGCGAGAATATCCGGCTTGTGATTGCGCACGGCCTCGGCCGCGCCAATCAGCGCCGCATATTTGCGTTCAGCGCTTGCCGTTGCGAGCTTGCTCGCGGCAGCCCGAGCCTTGCGGCCAAGCTCAAGCATCAGCGTCGGAATATCGTTGGAGGCGACTTCAGCAAGGCTCATTGATGCAATTCCTCCAGCGCCGCCGTCAGCACCATATTGTCGCGATGGATCAGTTCCGAGCGGCTGCCCACGCCGAGCAGTTCGACAATCATGTCGCTGCGCTTCCCCATGGCGAGGCGCGCATCTTCACTGTCGAGACCCACAAGGCCCCGTGCCAATTCGCGCCCATCGGGATCGATAATGGCAACGGTATCGCCGCGCTCGAATTCGCCCGAAATTTTCGTCACACCAATCGGCAACAGCGAGCGGCCCTGCTTCAGCGCACTCGTCGCGCCGGCATCGACCTGAAGCGTGCCGGCAACCGTGAGCGTCCCCATGATCCAGCGCTTGCGAGCCTGCGCCCGCGAGCGGGCAGGGTGAAATAGCGTATGGCGGCCGCCTTCGGTCAGCATTTTTAGCGGATGCATTTCCGTGCCCTTGGCAATCACCATGGCTGTCCCGGCAAGCGTCGCAATCTTGCCGGCTTCGACCTTCGTCGTCATGCCGCCACGCGACAGATGGCTCGCAGCGCCGCCCGCCATGGCTTCAATGGCCGGCGTGATGCTTTCCACCACCGGAATATGCTGCGCATTCGGGTCTTTCGCCGGCGGCGCCGTATAGAGCCCGTCAATGTCCGAGAGCAGCACGAGGCAATCGGCCTCAATCATGGTCGCGACACGCGCCGAGAGGCGGTCGTTGTCGCCATAGCGGATTTCCGCCGTCGCCACGCTGTCATTCTCATTGAAGATGGGGATGGCGCCGAGCCCAAGCAGGGTCGTCACCGTGGTCCGCGCATTGAGATAATAGCGGCGCTCTTCGGTGATGTTGGGGGTGATGAGAATCTGCCCCGTGACGATATTGTGCCGCGCCAGCGCCTCGGCCCAGGCCTGCGACAGGGCAATCTGCCCCGCGCTCGCCGCCGCCTGCGATTGCTCCAGTGTCAGCGACACCGCCGAAAGCCCCAGCAGCCCACGCCCCAGCGCAATGGCGCCCGAGGAGACGACGACGATATCGCGTCCCTCGGCCTTCAGCGCCGCAATGTCTTCGGCGAGATCGTCGAGCCATGCCTTGCGCAGTTTACCGGTTTTGTCGACCAGCAGCGCCGAACCGATCTTGATGGTAATGCGCCGATAGGGCGCCAGCGCATTGGCTGACATCAGGGGGTCCACTTCTCTTCGGTCTTGGGCGCGAGGGCTGCGGCTTCTTCAGCACGGGTCTCGTCGATCACGCCGAGCACGTCATAGAGCACCTGCTCGACGCCTTCGCCCGTTGCACCCGAAATGGCGCGCACTTCGGCCTTGCTGACCTTTTTCAGCGCCTTCATCTTGGCCTTGAGCTCTTCGGGCGTCAGGGCGTCGATCTTGTTGAGCACGACGATTTCGGGCTTGTCCGCCAGCACATCGGCATAGGCCGCCAGTTCATAACGCACCGCCTTATAGACATGTGCCACGTCTTCATTGGTGCCGTCGATGAGGTGAATGAGCACGCCGCAACGCTCGATATGGCCGAGGAAGCGATCGCCGATGCCAATGCCTTCGCTGGCGCCTTCAATGAGGCCCGGAATGTCGGCAAGCACGAATTCACGCTCACCGGCACGGACCACACCAAGGTTGGGGTGCAGCGTCGTAAACGGATAATCGGCAATCTTGGGCTTGGCCGCCGAAACAGCCGCCAGGAAAGTCGACTTGCCGGCATTGGGCTGGCCGACAAGACCCGCGTCTGCAATCAGCTTCAAACGCAGCCAGATGCCCTTTTCGAGGCCCGGCTGGCCGGGATTGGCGTGGCGCGGGGCCTGATTGGAGCTGGTCTTGAAATAGGCATTGCCAAAACCGCCATTGCCGCCCTGCAGCAGCACGACGCGCTGGCCGATTTCCGTAAAATCGGCGATCAGCGTTTCCTGGTCTTCCTCGAAAATCTGCGTGCCCTTGGGCACGCGCAGCACGATGTCTTCACCATTGGCGCCGGCGCGGTTCTTGCCCATGCCATGGACGCCCGTCGGCGCGCGAAAGTGCTGGGCATAGCGGAAGTCGATCAGCGTATTGAGGCCATCGGCGCAGACAGCCACGACGTCGCCGCCGCGTCCGCCATTGCCGCCATCGGGGCCGCCGAACTCGATGAACTTTTCGCGGTGAAAGCTGACAGCGCCGCCGCCGCCATCACCGGACTTGATGTAGATCTTGGCCTGATCGAGAAATTTCATGTGCGTCGTGCCTTCCAGACGCCAAGCGTCAGTTCTGTGTCGATATGCTCCACCTCGGCGTCGCGCGCAAGGCAGAGCAGCCAGCTTCGTCCGCTTTGGGTAAAGCCCAGCTTCTGCTGAATAGCGAGGGAAGCCAGATTGAAGTGAAAAACGCCGGAATAGACCACCGGCGCATTGGTGGTGTCGAAGAACCAGTCGAGGCAGGCAATCGCCGCCTCGGTCATGATCCCGCGACCCCAAAAGGGCTTGCCGAGCCAATAGCCGATGACGGGACCATCGGGGCCGGGATGGAAGCCGATATGGCCGACATAACCCTCGCCCTTGATCTCGATGGTAAAGTTCGCATCGTCCGCCTGGACATCGCTGTGTCGTGTGCGTAGCCACGCCTTGGCGTCCGAGAGGAAATAAGGAAATGGCACCCGCGCCAGATTTCCCGCTACCTCAAAGTCATTGAGGTAGCGCGCAATAGCCTCGGCGTCCTGCGCGCGCGGGGTGCGCAGGATCAGTCGTTCCGTTTCGATGATCGGCAGCATCATCGGCAAAAAAACTCCGTCAGGCGCATAGATCACTCCTTCTCGCCCGCCAGTCCGCGCGGCTCAGCGCCGTCGTCACGTGCTCGACATTGTGCTGCAGCGCCTGGGAGAAACGCATTTCCCGCCCCGTCGCCACAAAGCCCAGCTTGGCCTTGAGCTTTAGGGACGCGACATTGTTGTGGTGGGCGCTCGACCGAATGGTTTCAGCGCCTGTGCCGTCAAAATGCCAGTCGATCAGCGCGGAGGCCGCTTCCATCCCATAACCCTTGTGCCAATGCGGGCGCGATATCCAGAAGCCGAGTTCGGAAACCAGCGTCACGCAACCGATCAGCCCCTTTTTCTCATGCTCGATGATGAAGAAGGCTTTTTCGGGCGTTGGGGTTGGCGCCATGCGCAAAAACTCCTGCGCCATGGAGAGCGTATAGGGCCATGGGACAGGGGTCAGCCATTTTGCAACGGCGAATTCGCTGACGCCCAGGGCGTAGCAGGGCGCGTCCTCTGGCCTTGGCGCGCGCAGGATCAGCCTTTCGGTATGAAGCTCGGTCATCTCTCGCCAAACTCCAACCGCATGAGCACCATGGTCTGGCCGGCAAGGTTGTTCGCCGCCTCGATCGCTTCGCCGGTCTCGGTGAAGCCGGCTTTTCTGAGGACATTGCGCGAGCTGACATTTTCCTTGAGCGCGCGTGAGCGCAGGGCGGTGGCGCCCGCCGCTCGTGCCTCTGCCACCAAGGCTCGTGCCGCTTCGCTGGCATAGCCCTGGCCCCAAAAAGCCTCGCCCAGCCAGTAGCCAAGTTCAGGAACCTGACCATCGGCAAAATGGAGCCCGACCACGCCGATAAATGTGCCGTCTACCTCGATGGCAAAGCAGGCTTCCTCGGCCGTCGGTACGATCTCTTCAACGAAGAATTCGGCGTCGCTCAGCGCATAGGGAAAGGGAAGCCGCGCCATCCAGCGATGGACGTTTTTATTATTGGCGAGTTGAGCGATTGCTGGAGCATGAGCCATGGTCGGCACGGTCAGCACTAGGCGTTCGGTGCGGATCGAGGCGGGCAGGCGGTCCTTGATGGTGGTCATGCGAATGCTCCAGAAACGAAAAGGGGAACCGGTTGACCGGTTCCCCTTCGCAAGTCTGGTGTGTCGCCAAACGCCGCCGGGAACTGGTCACCGGCGGGTTAGTCGAGCCTGCCGGGTTATTCGGCGGCCTCTGCCGGGATGACAGACACGTGTACTTTATTGTTCGCACGGGTGCGGAACGCGACGCTGCCATCAACCAGAGCATAGATCGTGTGATCCTTGCCGAGGCCAACACCGGTGCCGACAGCCCACTTGGTGCCGCGTTGACGGATGATGATGTTGCCGGCGACGACAGCTTCGCCACCGAACTTCTTCACGCCGAGACGACGGCCAGCGGTATCACGACCGTTGCGGGATGAACCGCCTGCTTTCTTATGTGCCATGGTCTAGCTTCCTCTTATTCTTCGGTGGCCTTGGGAGCGGCCTTCTTGGCCGGGGCCTTCTTTGCCGGCTTTTCAGCGGCTTCGCCTTCAGCAGCAGCGGCCTTCTTGGGCGCAGCCTTCTTCGGTGCGGCCTTGGCTTCGGTTGCCTCAGCGGCTTCAGCCTTGGGAGCAGCCTTCTTGGCCGGGGCCTTTTCGGTCACGGCGTCTGATGCTTCGGCCTTGGCAGCAGCCTTGATCGTCGGCTTGGCGCCGCCGGTCAGAATTTCGGTGATACGAACGGTGGTCAGCAGCTGGCGGTGACCGTTGCGGCGACGCGAATTGTGGCGACGACGCTTCTTGAAGATGATGACGGTCTTCTGCTTCTTGGTTTCGACCAGCTCGGCAGCAACGAGTGCGCCTTCAACCAGCGGAGCGCCGATCACGTCGCCAACCATCAGGACTTCGTCAAAGGTGACGATGTCGCCGGCTTCGGCGTCGAGCTTTTCGATCTTGATGACGTCATTGGCAGCAACCTTGTACTGCTTGCCGCCCGTCTTGATGACTGCAAAAGTCATATGCACAACCGAACGTTTTTTGCGCTCGGTCCCTTTTCTGTCGCGCCCTGCGGCACCGCGGCTTTCATGCCTTTTCCGCGGTTTTCAAGTCTGGGGCCGGAGATTTCCGACCGGCAGCCTCAAGCAGCGTTTTCAAACAAAACCAGCGCACCGGTGGGACCAGTACGCGTGGGATCGGGGGCTTATCGGGAAAAAGGCCCCAAGAGTCAAGCGCTGTCGCAGGTTTCGGCAGCGCTTTGGCCTATCAGCCCTGGCCGTGCGTGTACCAGTTGCGGAGGCGCACTTCGGTATGGTCGCCGACCCCGGTTTCGAGTACCGAAAGGTCGCTGTCCCCATAATGGTAGGGATAGACGATCCCGGGCTTGAACGTGTTGATCGCTTCGACGGCCTGGTCCGGTGTCATCGTATAGGGCAGGTTCATCGGCAGGAAGGCGACGGCAATGTCGGTCAGCGCCAGCATGTCCTCGGTCGGCTCGGTGTCACCGGCCACGTAAACCAGCTTGTCGCCAAAGGTCAGGACATAGCCATTGCCGACGCCGACCGGGTGATAGTTCATACGGTCAGCCGTGGTGTTATGTGCCGCAATGGCCTTGAGCGTGACGCCGTCGAGTTCGCCATCCGCGCCATTGGCGATGGATTTGGCATTGGCCTTCAGCCCTTCGGGCAATTTCCCAAACACATCTTCATTGGTGAGGAGCGGCGCCGAGCCGGCAATAGCTTCCAGCGTCGGCACATCAAAATGGTCGCCATGGCCATGGGTGATGAGAATGGCGGTCGGGGCCGGCAGGCCTTCATAGAGCGCGGCACCGCCCACGGGATCGACATAGATCACCTTGTCACCCCATTCGAGCACGAGGCTCGCATGTTCGACCGGATGAATGATGAGGTCGCCCTCGCTGGTGGCAATGGTCTCGGCCATGGATGCGTCCTGAGCAAATACGAAGCTGGTGCTGAAAAGATTGGCGGCAAGCCCGGCTATTGGCAAGCCGGCCATGCCGGCAACGAAGCTACGTCGCGTAACCATAAGTCTCTCCCGTGAAAAGATTAGTGCCTGACGCCAAGACAACGCAGATTTGCGAAGGGAGATTGCTCGACACGGATTTGTGACCGCGGGGAGGCTCTACGGCTTTCTGTGACAACACCGCACAAGGGGTGTTGCAGCCCGCCTCACGCTATGCCATAAGCCGCCCCGTATCGACCGGCCGGGATTTTCAACGATCCCTTTTCGATCTCGCGGAGAGATGGCAGAGCGGTTGAATGCACCGCACTCGAAATGCGGCATAGGGGCAACTCTATCGGGGGTTCGAATCCCTCTCTCTCCGCCATTTTCTCGAACCCAGTTTTCAATGATTTAGACTCCCGAAGAATCTTCGGGTGTCATACACATGCCCGATGCTGTGCCGTCCTTGCTGACCTCTCCGGCGGCTCGGCAGGAGTCTTTTCCATACTTTTGACGCTCTCCTGTCCTTAGGCCGATCGGCATTACCCAGGCGGATTGAAGCCTTATGGATAGGGGGTTGAAAGTAGGGCGGCAGCGGTACCGCCGCCCTACCTCCGCTCAACTTCTGCACGCGTAGTGCAAAGCGACGATGTCCGAGGCGGGCAGCCGACGGTGGTTGAGGAGCTGGAATGATGCGGTTGCACCCGGTTCGAAGGTGGGGACGCCACCGCCGAGAACAACGTTAGCGACGAGCAGGTGATATTCGTCGACCAATCCCTCGGTGAGCAGCAGGTTGACCAGCATGTGGCTGCCGAAGATCATCAGGTTGCCGGTCTCCTGCACTTTGAGTTCGCTAACTCTCCGTGCGGCCCGATCGCGGCTGACCACTTCCGTCTCCGCCCATGGAGACGCCTTGTTCAGAACCAGCGTATTGCTGACGACGAGCTTGCGCGCCGCGTCCGCGCGCTCGGCGATATCCCGCTGGACCGGGTCGCTCCCGGGTCCACGCTCGACGTTCGGCCAGTAGGCCTCGAACATCGGGAAAGTGACCGCACCAAAGAGCATGGCCGAAGCGCTGCGCATGAGTTCGAGGTTGTGAGCGTCGAATGGCGCTCCCATGGGGAGTTGGTCGAGCCGACCGCCGGGGCCCGCACAATAGTTGTCGAGGGTGCTGAGCATGCTGACGATGAGTTTGGCCATAGTGAATACCTTTCTCTTGAAGCGCCATCCGGCCATCACCGGCCTTGGCACTCCTTTGAGACAGGCCGGTCGCCAAACTCATCGGTCGGTCGGCAGAAATTTCAGGTGAGTTCTTCGAGCATACCGAACCGCTGGCACACCTTGCGGTCGAGGAAGCTGTCGATGGCAATAATCTGCCCGTCCGACATCGTCAGCAGAACGACGCCCCCCGGGCGGAAGTGGCCATCGTCCTGTTGCTGGTAGCAGGCAAAGCCAGGCTGACCGTTGCCGCCCAGCGACACAAGGCGCCAGGCCGTCGCAAAGACCCGCTCCTCGAAGAACAACGCGACAGCATCTCGCCCGTGGAACCAGGCCGGGAGCGGCGGCATGGTGAAGCGAGCGTCCTCGGCAAGCAACTGGATGATGGCCTCGATGTCGCGACGCTCCCACGCCGAAACAAAACTGTCCAAGACGGAATTGAGGGCAGGCCGAACGGTCAGGCGCGCGACTTCCGCGCCTGCAGCCGATCGCGTCGCCATCGTGGCGCGGGCGCGCTGCAGGGCACTGGTCACCGAGGCGACAGACGTCTCCAGCATGTCGGCCGTTTCGACAGCCGAATACCCCAGCACGTCCTGCATCAGCAGCGCCGCGCGTTGCGTGCCCGGCAGGTGCTGTAGCAAGGCGACGAAGGCCAAGCTGACATTCTCGCGGCGGGAGAGAATCGATGCCGGATCATCGGCATCGGCAGCTTCTGCTTGTAACTCAGCATCGGGAATGGGTTGGACCCAGACCGGCCCCATCACCATCTCACCGAGGTCCGAGGTGGATGAGAGCGGCGGGCCATAGTCGCTCGAGATCGTACGGCGCTGGCGCTGAGAAATCATGCGTAGGCATACGCGTGTTGCGATGGTCGTGAGCCAGGTGACTAGGGTGCTGCGGGATTGGAAAGTGTTGAGCCCGCGCCATGCCGCCAACAGAGTTTCCTGCAGCGCATCATCGGCATCGAAGGGCGACCCGAGCATGCGATAGCAATGCAGGTGTAGGCGCCGGCAATAGGGTCTCACGAGCCCCTCGAACGCCTGCCTGCTGCCCAGCACAGCCTGCTCAAGAGCCTCCAAATTGGTCATCGGTCCCACACGCTACCCGCAAAGAGGGGCATGATAGCGCAGGCTCGAACTCATGTCCGCTTGCGCGAAGCACTGTCAAAGAGGCAGGCAGCAACCGCAGATGACCGAAACCAGGCCGACGTTGCCGGCCCGCCAGGCGCCCGACCAACGCACGAACTCGTCGCATTACCTTTTGCATCGGGGATCATTCACAGAGGCCGTTCAAGTCGCTGTTGCCCGATCCCAAAGGCGAACGTGCGCCACTGGCGCCTATGGGTGGAAAGCGGAAATGCAGGTTCTGGGGACAACTTGGCTTGAGCTGCTACTGGGTGGATGCTCTCACTCCTGATCTGTGGCCCCGCCAAAGGTGGACGTCTCAGCGTTTCAGTTGTCTGCTACGATCACGGCAAGAAATGCGCGAGATCCGAAGGGAATGGATCATGTCTGAAAGCGGCGGTGGTGCGAGACGAGGTCACGACCATGATCACGATCATGGGCAGGAGGTGACGGCCGGCAACGAGCGCCGCATGAGGTTCGTCTTCGCCTTCACCGCTATCTATGCGGTGGTGCAAGCGCTCGGCGGATGGTTCTCCGGGTCCCTCGCCCTCATCGCGGACTCCGGCCACATGGTGTCCGATGCCGCAGCACTGCTGCTGGCCCTCATTGCCTATCGGGTGGCCAGGCGACCAGCGGATAGCACGCGGACGTATGGCTTTCATCGCGTTCGCGTCTTGGCTGCATTGGCCAATGGCGGTTCCCTACTTCTCCTCGTCGCCTGGATTGTGTGGGAGGCCATCGGCCGTATCAATGCACCGCATGAGGTTTTGGCAGGACCAATGCTGATCGTCGCAACGATCGGGTTGGTGGTCAACCTTGCGGGCGCATGGATCCTATCGCGAGGCAATAAAGGCGACAGCAACTTGAAAGGAGCATTCCTTCACGTTGTTGGCGACCTGTTGGGCTCTGTGGGCGCCATAGCGGCGGCGATCGGGATCATGTTGACGGGTTGGACGCTTCTCGATCCCATCCTGTCGGTTCTCGTAGCCGGACTCGTAGTACGCTCGGCCTGGTCGCTCGTGCGGGACTCTCTCCGCGTCTTGCTGCAGGCCGTGCCTCGCGGGGTCGACGCACGCAAAGCCGAGGCCGAGCTCGTGGAATTGGCCGAGATCGACAACGCTGGCCATTTCCACGCCTGGACCCTTACCGATGACACCGTGGTGGCGACTGTGCATGTCACTCCAGCGTCAGGCATCGACCCTCTATTGCTACCCGATCTCGTCTCGAAGTGGCTGAAAGCCCGCTACGACATCGACCATGTCACGGTTCAGGTGGACCGCCCGGGCACGCTATGGACAGCGGAACTGTAAACCGAACAGCCCGACCCGCTTAATGCAGTTGCAAATCATTCGCATCGTGATATGCAAATGACTTGCAACTGCATTTATTGGTTTCAGGCGATGGATTCTGGCGGGTTCTTTGGCGGCTGGCGTGCGGACCGTGGCGACGCTTCCCTGGCCGATGTGCACCGAAGCATCGAGGTGCGACAGAAGTCTTCGAAATGGCGTCGTGCCGCAGCATTTGTCGGCCCAGGCTATCTCGTCGCCGTCGGCTATATGGATCCGGGCAACTGGGCGACGTCCATCGCGGGTGGCTCCCGCTTTGGCTATACCCTGCTCTTTGTCGCCCTGATCTCGAACATTATGGCGATTGTCTTGCAGTCGCTATGCGCCCGGCTGGCGATCGCAACAGGGCGCGATCTCGCTCAGGCATGCCGGGATGCCTTCCCCAAGCCGGTAGGCTTCGTGCTCTGGTTCCTCGCAGAAGTCGCCATCATCGCGACTGATATCGCGGAGGTTATCGGGACAGCCATCGGTCTCAATCTTATATTCGGTATTCCACTCGAGATCGGCGTCATCATCACCGCCCTCGATGTGTTTCTGATCCTCTACCTGCAGAAGCTCGGATTTCGCTGGGTGGAGGCCCTGATCATCGCTTTGCTGGCCGTGATCGCTGGTTGCTTTATCGTGCAGATTGCGCTGGCTGATCCGAACTGGGGAGACGTTATTCGCGGCTTCGCGCCGACCACAGAGATCGTCACCAATCCAGAGATGCTTTATCTCGCTCTGGGTATCCTCGGCGCGACCGTGATGCCTCACAACCTCTATCTGCACTCGGGTATCGTTCAGACCCGGGATTATGGCGAGACGCTCCCGGAAAAACGCGAAGCACTGAAGTTTGCCACGATAGACTCTACCGTTGCCCTGATGTTCGCGCTGCTGGTGAACGCCTCGATCCTGATCCTGGCAGCGGCCACCTTCAACGTCGCAGGTCAGACCGAAATTGCCGAACTCGGAGAGGCGCACAACCTTCTGGCTCCAATGCTGGGCATGGCCATTGCGCCGACGCTGTTTGGCGTTGCGCTGCTCTGCTGTGGGATCAACTCCACCGTGACAGCAACCCTGGCAGGGCAGATCGTCATGGAGGGTTTTCTAAATATTCAGCTCGCGCCGTGGCTTCGGCGCCTAATTACGCGCATCATCGCCATCGTGCCGGCCGCTGCCGTCACTATCTGGTTTGGACAATCAGGAACTGCCCAGCTTTTGATCCTCACTCAGGTGGTGTTGAGCCTGCAGCTCTCGTTCGCGGTGTTTCCACTGGTGATGTTCACCGCTGACAAGCGCAAGATGGGCCAGCTCGTCGCTCCGCTCTGGCTGATTGCCCTGGCCGTATTCATCGCCCTCGTGATCGCCGGCCTCAACGTCAAACTCCTGTTCGACTTCGTCACCGGTTAAGGGCGCCGGTACAAAATCCGGGGCGATGCCGAGCATGGGCGTCACCCGCTGGATGGTGCGTCCCGATGACGATTGCTGCCACCATCCAGCGGATGCGATTGCTCATGACGATGCCCGTTGCTTGCGGGCTTGGCGTCAGGTTTCGAAGGCCACTTTGCCGGCCATGTCGAACTCATAGACATCGTCCCGGAAACTGACGACGCCGTCGCGGTTCGCCCATGCGGAGATATACGTGGTGTGGATTTCGACCGGATTGCGGACGTCGACATCCTTGCGCTCACCTGTGGCGAACACATTTCCGACCTCCCCGCTGGCCCAGCCTGAAGTGTCGCGCAGAACCCATGATACGAAGTCCTGCACCTGGTCCACGCGAACGCAGCCCGAGGACAGGAAACGGGCGTTGTCACCGAACAGTCCCTTGGTCGGCGTGTCGTGCAGATAGACCGCGTGGGGATTGTGAAAATTGATCTTCACATTGCCCATGGAATTGAGCGGTCCTGGATCCTGACGGAAGCGGTAGTTCACGGCCTCTTCGGTCTGCCAATTGATGGAGCTGGGCTGCACCTCTTGGCCATTGCCGTCGAGAATCCTGATCTTCTGCTCGGTGAGGTAGTTCGGGTTCTCGTTCATGTACTTGATGAGATCCCGCCTTATGATCGAAACCGGCACGTTCCAGAACGGGTTGAAATTGATCTGGTGGATGCGGCTCTTGAGGATCGGCGTTTGCCGGTCGATGCGCCCGACCACAGCCGTGTGGCGCCGCTGAACCATTCCACCCTCGACGACCTCGATAAAGGCGGCTGGAATGTTCACCACCACATAGCGGTCAGCCAAGGCCCGCGCCATGGCCTGGACGCGCAGGAGATTGAGGCGTAGCTGGTGGAGGCGAGCTTCGGCGGGGACATTGAGTGCGTACCAGGTGGGCTCGTCGACCTGGCCATTGACCTGTAGGCCATGCCGGGCCTGGAAGCGGCGGAGAGCCCCATCCGTCGGCCCGTCGAAGGCTTCATCGACCTGGTCCACCATGGCCATGTCTGCCGAAGACAGCAGCCGGCGCTTTAGTTGCACCACGCCATCGCGCCGAACGCCCATGGTCACGCCATAGGTTTCTTGCGGCACCTGCTCCCAGCCGCCAGCCATGACGAAGGGCTCATATTGAGCGATCGCCATCTGCAGGTTGTTGGCGGTGTCGTAGGAGAGGATCGGCTCGACCGTGTCGATGGCCTGGATTGCGGCTGCGCTATTGGCCTCACGCTCGGCGTCGGTCAACGTTCTGCCCTGGTTCATCATGCTCCAGAGCGACTGTGCTTGAGCCGGCGCGATTTGCGATAGCCCGGCGGCTCCTGCCGAGAGGAGCTGAAGAAAATGTCTGCGTTTCATGACCTGATCGGATGCTTCAGTACAAAAGGCAGGCGCCGAGGCGGTCAAAACCGCTCTCGGAACCCATTGAGGACTAAGGATCAGGAGAGGCGTGGAGGCCGCAGAAGCTTATCGTGCAGGGTGAGCTGGATATCGGCCTTCCGAGCAACAGGATCGGCTATCCACAGCGTGGTTGCGCCGAAATCTACGGCGTCCTCGAAGAAGGCAAGCGCCTGGCTTGCCTGGCAGCAAGTGACGCAATGGTCGAGATCGATCGCGGCATGGGTGTTGTCGGTTGCGAGATGGTGTTCTTCAACGCAAGGTGCGGCCAAGGGCGTCGACGCCATGGCCTGGTGCGAAGCCAAGGCGAAGGCGAGCAATGCCAGCAGCGTTAGCAGCAGTCGCTGACCAAGCTTCACCGCGAACCGTCTCCCCTCACGCTTATGCCAAATCGACTAGTAAGATGTACCAGAAATCCGGCAACAATTGGAGACGCTGCAGTTGGCGGGTTATGATTTCGTAACGCGTCGCAATAGGTGGTCTACGACAGACTCGGCGCCTTCACTCACCCCGTTTTGAGTTCGCCAACGAAAAAAACGGGGTGGCGTCGGCATCGACCGAGTGCTCAGGTGGCACGATCAGAAGGGCAAGCGCCCCGGCACCGACGACAGCGACCAACAGCCATAGAAAGCTGCGAACAAATCGCAGGAAATCACTGGCCGTGATCCCCGTGGCCGGGGGCCAGCTCGGTGCTGCGCTCTTCGACCTTGAACGTCACCTCGACGCGGCCAGCCTTCTCAAAGATCAATGTGGCTGGGAGTTCGTCGCCAACCGCGTATCGACGATCCGGCTGGACGAACATTGCATGCGTGCCGTTGTCTCCGAGCCAGACAATCTGGCCAGCAGGGAGTGGCAAGCCTTCGCTCAGCGGGGTCATGCGCGCGATGCCATCGGTGACCACAGACTGGTGCAGATCCACCTTCTCGGCGGCGGGGCTTTCGATGGCGATCAGTCTGTCGTCTTCGGCACCGTTGTTCTGAAGGGTGACATATCCACCCAATACACGGGCGCCCGGAGGCGCCTCCTGGATCATGGGATGGTCTATGAAAATCTCGCCGCCTTTGAACCCATGCGCCGAAGAAAGCTGCACACTACCAAAGGTCGCTAGTGAGGCCAGAAACAGGGTGGCGATGATCTTCTGCATGGTTCCAGATGGTTTGGGTTGGAGAGATACGTGCTGTACCTCCTCTAGCCACTGGAGGAGCAAGCGTGCTGGTGATCACGAGGTCGCGAGACGTCTGGCTGCGACCAGAAGCGGCATAGCCTTCTGGGTAGGTCACGTATGAGATGAAGACATGAAGCTCACGATGATTGCCCTTCTAACATGCCTCGCCGTCATTCCAAGCGCCGCCAACGAGGTAGCGCCGGCGCAAGTCGCTGACGGCATATCGGTGGAATCCGCCTGGGTTCGCCCGGTCGAGGGTAACAACATGTCCGAGGTTTTCCTCGTCGTGAACAACGCGACCGAAAACCCTGTGACAGTGTCTGGCGTGCGAGTTGAAGGCCAGGAACCTGGAACGATGATTTCGGCCGCAGGCACCGCCCTGGAATCAATTAGAATTCCTGTGCATGCGGAACTCTATATGACCGAACAGGGTGTCCGTGTGCTCGTCCAGGGGCGGTTTGAAGTGGGTTCCGCCCTGAAGCTTCAGCTCAATCTGTCAGGGGTAGCAAGCACGCCGTTCGAGGCCCTGGTCGCGGGTGCAGGAGAAGCGCCCCCAGACCACCACGACTACGTCCACTGACCCATAAAACGGCGCAGGCTAGAGGCCCGCCATTATCGGTGATGGCCCCGGTGGGCACGGCCCCAAGGGATCGAGCGGCGCACCTCCGGGCATGGTCCTGTTGAAGACGTATCGCTTCTCGCAAACATCCCATGAAGGCGGCCGACGCGTGCTTTCGAAGAGGTCGCTTCCGACTTTTAGATCACGCCAGAATGGCACATGCGGGCTCGCCGCGTTGACCGCGAAATTGGCTTCAGTCATGCGAAACGGCAGAAGCTGTATCTGGAAGGAGCCATTGCCCCGGAAAGTCTCACGCGCCAGCGCGTAGATTTCCTTTATTCCCTCATCCGTCATCGCGTAGCACCCGACAGACAGGCAATCGCCATGAACCATCAGGTAGCTGCCCGTGCGGTTCCAGGCCTGATCGAACTTGTTCGGAAAGCCCACATTGAACGAGAGGTAATAATTGGACTTCGGGTTCATCATCGCCGGCGTGACATCGTAGAACCCTTCCGGTGACTGGTAGTCGCCCTCCTGGATCTTCGGCCCCAAGGCGCCCGACCATTTGCAGATGGGGTAGCTCTTGAGCAGGGCGTAGTCGCCCGTGGAGGTCCTCTTCCAGACTTCAAGCTCGGAACTCTGCTTGAAGACCCGGATCACCATTGGTTCGGTTGGCGACGAACCAATTGCGGCCAGACGCTCGACCAAGGCCTTCGGCAAAGGAACATTGTGACGGTTATCGCCGACAAACTGGCTGCAAGCTGCCAAAGCTGAAGCAAGCAGCAGCAAGAGCGCTGTTCGAAGCAGAGTGGGTATCATTCGGACTTCCAATTAAGCGCCGCAACGCTAACCAGGGGCGGGTTACCGTCTCGTCACTTCCCAGCGAATCCGCGTTCGCTTCTCCTGATCGTGATCGAACACGTCCGCTAGACGAGCCCGTCAGTTGCTCTTTGAAACCGCTTCTGCCACCAGATCCGCGAGTTGCTGAGGCCCAAAATCGATCAGCTCTTGGCCGTTCACATAGAAGGTAGGCGTCTGCGAGATCCCCAGCGCCTCCAGGTCGCTTTTCTCCTGTTCGAGCCTGGCTGAAATGTCTCCGCCGGCCGCGTCCATGCGGCCCTTCTCACTGTCCAGTCCTGCCGATCCGGCGGCCTGCCAAGCCCTGTCTAGGTCAGGAGCTCCATGCGCCGCCCAGGTGGGTTGCGTCATGAGCAAAGTCTCGAGCACGGGGATAAAAAGGTTCTGCTTCCGAGCAGCTTCCAATATGCGCACTGCTTCATCCGACCCTTCGTGGAGAGGGGCGTAGCGGAGAACCAGCCTGACCTTCCCGGGATATCGATCCATGATCTGCTTCACGATCGGATAAAATGCCCTGCAGGCTTCGCAACTGGGGTCAAACCACTCGACGATCGTGACCGGTGCATTCTGCTCGCCGATGACGATTGAATCGAAACGCACCAAGTTGCTGTTTTCAATAGTGGCGACCGGCTGGGGCGAGTTCAGGCGCGGGTAGAGGAAGGCGGCAAGCGCAAAAGCGCCTAACGCAACTATGGCTGCGGCAATCAGCAGAAGGCGTCGGTTCAAGGTCGAGGTCTCCGGAGAGCAAGGGCCAGAAGGATGGTGATGGAAAGGAAAGTGGCGAGGGCGAGCACGGGCAGCGGCAGATAGCCAAACACCGTCATGGCCGCGTCCGAGCATGACGGACCAGTCGCAGCGCAAGGTTGGATCGTCTCAGGTACCAAGCCGTAAAAAAGCGTCGTGTGATAGGACGACACCACGAGCCCGCCGAGTGCCAGAGGCAGCGAGTAGAGCGGCGCCCTGCCGTCGTCGAGGTAAATCCCAACGCCCAATGTCACGACCAGCGGAAACATCGCAATCCGTTGATACCAACAGAGAACGCAGGGCGTCTGCCCCATGACCTCGCCGATAAAGATGGCAGACAATGTCGCAATGAGCGCCAGTCCCCAAGCGATGAATAGCAGATTGCTCGAAGTGGCCCTGTTGGTCATCTAGATCCCCAGTGATTTGGGGAATCTACGACCTCTAGCGACTAGAGGAGCAAGGGGTTTTCGGCATCGTCAAGCCACTGAGGTTTGGGCAATCTACCGATTGTCGCAGTAAATCCGTTTGGACGCGGGAGACCGCGCCTTTGCCGATCGTCTTGCTCATTATGACGGCTGGATGATCACCGGACAAACGTCGCAGTCGATGGCGGGTGGGAGAATAGGCGTGAGAGTGCCGCCTTGCCTTGACGCCCCCTCTTTTCCAATATACCGATATATTAGTATTTGAGGGACCAAGTCCCGATACGAAAGGGAGGACCGATCGGTCATGACGACACTTCGCACCTTGCGCGCCCTGGCCCTGGCCGGCGTTGTCTTTGCAATCGCCCAGGGCGGGGCGATGGCGCAAACCGTTGAACTCAATCTCTGGTCGGAGCTTTCGGCTCCTCCAGAATCCACCGTGCTCAATAAGGTGGTCGAGATGTTCAATGCGGCCAATCCCGATGTCGTGGTCAAACACACCGCGTTTGAAAATACAGCCTATGAAACCGCGCTGCGCACGGCCTTTGCCGGCGGCACGCCGCCCGACATTGCCGAGGTCAATGCCGGTTCCAATGCCTTTCAATATGCCCAGTCCGGGCAGTTGCTGGATTTGACCGACTTCGTCACGCCGATCGAGGCCAAGCTGCGTCCGGGTCTTGAGACCATGTACCGGTATGACGGCAAGTCCTATGGCGTGCTGTGGGGGCTCAAGGTCGGCAATATTCTCTATTACAATCCGGTAATGCTCGAAGAGCAGGGCGTCGATCCGGCAAGTCTGGCCACCTGGGAGGGCTTCATGGATGCGAGCCAAACCTTCCTTGATGCCGGTATTGCGCCCATTGCTTTCGGCGATCGCGATCAGTGGACCGGCAATCACTACTTCAACCACATCCTGCACGGCGTACTGAGCAAGGACGAATACGATCGTATTGGCCTGCAGACGCTGGACCCCTCCGTGACCTCGGACATCAAGTGGAACGATGAGAAGCCGGTGCGTGCCTGGGAACTGTTCAAGGCCGTGGCCGATGCGGGCTATTTCACCTCCGGCTACCTCTCCGACGACAATGACACGGCGGCGGGCCTGTTCTTCTCGGGTCGCGCCCCGTTCTACTCGACCGGCAGCTGGGGTGTCGGGATGGCCAAGGGTGCCGGGGCCGAGAATGTGGCGCTGACGCTGTTTCCGCCGGTTGCCGATAGCCCGGAACCGACGGCCATCGTGACCAATTCACTGCTCTTCACTATTCCCGCCACCACCAAGGATGCCGATGCGGCCAAGCGGTTCCTCGAATTCCTCACCAGCGAGGAAGTGCAGAAGCTCTATGTCGAGGAGAATTTCGACCTCAGTCCCTACAATTACGACATGTCGTCCTGGAGCATGGACCCGATGCTGCGCCAGGTCAGCGATCTGCTCGAGAATGCGCAGAACGCCTCGCCGTTCCTCGACATGATCGAGGATGTGCAGTGCATGCAGGAAAATGTGAACGAGGCCAATGTCGCGGTGCTGACTGGCGACCTCAGCCCGCAGGAAGCAGGCGACATGCATCAGGAATGCGTTGACGACCTGCGTGCCTCGCGCAACTGGTAATGCCGATCCGGGAAGGAGCGGCTTGTCCGCTCCTTCCACTCTTTCCGTCTATCGCCGAGGAGAAGTGCCGTGCGCCGTTCGGGCCGGACCAAGTTCCACATCTGGCTGCTGCTACCGGCCTTTGCCTTTTACACCGTGTTCTGGATCGTCCCGGCGGTCGTGGCCTTCCTGTCCAGTTTTACGCAGTGGAATGGGGTCAGCCTCGCCTCCATCCGCTGGGTGGGACTGGCCAATTATGTCGAGCTTTTCGATGATCGCTGGTTCTGGAACGCGCTGCGCAACAATCTGCTGTTCGTCGCCGTGGTGCTTTGCGCGATCATCGTGCTGGGTATGACCTATGCGCTGATCCTCAATGCCAGGCCGCGCGGACATTCGGTCTTTTCGACCATCTTCTTCATTCCCATCGTGCTCTCGAGCGTGGTCATCGGCCTGCTTTTCACGCAAATGCTGAGCCCCACCGTAGGCCTTGTCGGTCCGGCCCTGTCGGCTCTGGGCGTCCCGGGTGTCTCCGAGCATCAATGGTTGGGCAGCCGCGATACGGCGCTGCCGATGATCATGTTGGTCTATGTCTGGCAGCAATTGGGCTTTGCCATCCTGCTACTGCTGGCGGGGCTTCAGACCATTCCCAACGACTATATCGAAGCGGCGCGCGTCGATGGCGCCAGCGCCTGGAACATCACGTGCCACATCACCCTGCCGCTGATGCGGCCGGTATTGACCGTGGTCATCGTGCTCGTCACCACCAATGCCTTCCTGCTCTTCGATCTCGTCGTTGTCATGACCAATGGCGGCCCCTTCCACGCATCGGAAGTTCTGAGCGTCTTCATGTACTCCGAGGCCTTCCTCAAGGGTAATCCAGGCTATGGCACCGCCATTGCCATGATGCTTTTCGTCATCGTTCTCTGCGTCAGCGTCATTCAGTTGGCACTGTCCGGCCGCGGCCAAAAGGCGGCATAGCCCATGTTCAAATCGCTTCCATTCGCCGTTCGGATCGCTGCCTATTTTCTGCTGCTGGCCCTTGCCGTCTCGATCGTGCTGCCCTTCCTGTGGATGATCGCCACGGCGCTCAAGACCACTGCGGAAATCAGCCAATCACCATTCTCGCTGCCGACGGCGCCCAATTTCGGGGTGTTCGTCGATGCCTGGCAGCAGGGCAATTTTACGCAGCTATACCTCAACTCGCTGGGTATTACGGCCCTTTCCGTGACCGGCCTCATCGCGTTTTGCAGTGCGGCCGGCTATGCGCTGGCGCATTTCCAGTTCCGGGGCCGCGAGGCCCTGTTTCTCTATTTCCTTGCGGGCATGATGATCCCGCCGCAGGTGATCCTGGTCCCGAGCTTCAAGATCATGGCGACGCTGGGATTGGTGAACACCTATTGGGCTGTGATCCTCACCTATTTCGCTTGGGTGCCCTTCGCCATCTTCTTCTTCCGGGCGTATTTCGCCGGCATCCCGCGCGAACTCGCCGAGGCGGCGCGGGTGGAAGGGGTGTCCGAATGGAACATCTTCACCCGCATCATGCTGCCCCTGGCCAAGCCGGCCATGGCCACGGTGGGCATCGTCTATTTCATCTGGATCTTCAACGATTTCATGTGGCCGCTGATCTATCTCAACGATCAGTCGTTGCGAACTGTCACCCTCGGGATGATGGCCTTCCAGGGCAGCCACGCCGCTCTCATGAATCTCAAGGTCGCCGCCCTGCTGCTCGCAACGGCACCGCCGCTCATCGTCTTCCTGCTCTTCCGCCGCCAGATTCAGAACGGTCTGATCGAAGGCGCGCTCAAAGCATAATTCTCAAGGAATATCCATGTCTGCTTCGTCCTATCGCTGGACCGCCGGCGATGCTCAAACAGAATACACGCGCCACGGCTATCTCGTCGCGGTCAAAGGGCTCGATACCGAGCAGGCACTGACCTTCGATGGTTTTTCCGGCTATGTGTCGGGGCCGGCTCCGACCGGTTTGGCGGGTTCGTTCCATATTGCAGTCAATCTGGCGCTTGCCGCCTATCCCTGGAATGTCTGCCCGCTTCTCGATGCTTTGACGCTTGAACGGGATGGCGGTGAATCCGGCTTCAGCATTGCCATTGACGACAGGGGGCGGCCGCGTTTCGCCCTTGTGACCAGTACGGGCCTGCATGTGCTCAACGGGGAGATGGCGCTTGATCTCTATCGTTGGCATCGGGTCGTCTTCGAATACGAGCCCGGCACTGCCATGCGCATCCTTGTCGACGGGCAGGAGGTCGGGCGGAGCAGCGTCTCGGGCACCTATCGGCCATCGGAGGCAAGCGAGGCGCTCATTGGCCGCACGCGCCACGAGATTATTCCCACTGGACCGATCCGCCCCTACGCGCACCTGCCCATTACCGTTTATTTCGACGGTCTGATCGAAGCGGTCACAATCGGGTCGGGTGTGGCTCCCGCTGGGTCGGTCGGGAGCCCCTCGGAATTGCCCGAACTGGCACCTCGCCAGCTACCTGCCGGGCCAGCCGGTAAAGGGCGCTTCGGGGCCACATATGAATATCTCAGATATTATGATGGCTGGGATCGGCGCTGGCGCGTCGGCGAGCATCCGGACGTTCTGGTGCGCTTCGACGAGGCCGATTATCGGGTCGTGTTCTGGCGTGGCACCAACTACATCCCCTGCTGGGTCAGTGGGGAGGGGGTCTGGTACACCAACGAATTCAACGAAACCTGGGGCAATGGCGCGACCGGTTGCGCCGAACCGATGTCGGACAAGCATTGCGCCTATTCGCATGTGCGCATCATCGAGAGCCATGATGCCCGCGTCGTCGTGCATTGGCGCTACGCCCTGGTCGACGTGCTCGATGTGCGACCGCGCAAGGACCCGGTGAGCGGTTGGACGGATTTTTCGGACGAGGTCTACACCATCTATCCCGATGGCACGGCGACCCGCTCGATCACGCTTCATTCCACCCAGCCGATGGACTCGCATGAATTCCAGGAGTCCATCGTGGTGCTCGGCCCCGGCCAGCGGCCGGAGGATGTGCTGGAGATCGAGCCGGTGACACTGGCCAATATGGCAGGCGAAGCCAAAACCTATTCCTGGGAAAATGGTCGGCCGCGACATTTGCCCGAACCGGCACGCGCCAATATCGCTGTCATCAATACCAAGGCGACGCAGCGGCCCTACATGATTGTTTCGGATGAACCCTGCCTGACGCGCGACGATGGTCCGCAGCCGGCGCCGCTCTTTCCCCCTTACTACCACGAGACCCTGAGCGAAGGGCAGAAGTTCCCCTGGTGGAACCATTGGCCGACGAGCGATATTCCATCCGACGGTCGGCGCGCCGTGGCGGCCGACCGGGCTTCGCATTCTTCGGTGCTGACCGGCTCGGAATGGGCCGACTACAAGGTGACGCCCACTTCCCGGCAGCGCGTCATGCTGCATGGACTGACCGACCGGAAGGCGGAAGATTTGGTGCCGCTCGCTGCCGCCTGGCTTTCGCCGGCACCGCTTTCGGGCGCAGAGGGGCAGTTCGATCCGGTAGAAAAGGCCTACGTCCTGAAGGGAAGCTCGGCGATCAGAGCCACGTTGGAGGGTAGCACCGAAACCCCGATCATCAACCCTGCCTTCATCGTCCAAGACTGCCCCGGCGAACTCAGCGTCGAGATCGATGGAGAGGCAGTTTCGCCGGGCAAGCATCTGCGTCTGGGTTGGCGGCACAGCGCTGAACGCAGCGATCTGGTGATCTGGGTCGAAATTTCAGCCACACGGCCGGTCCACGTCTCCTTCCAGGTCCGGCAGTAGGAGGCCGGTGGCGCGGCAAATCCTCCCGCCGCGCTGCCGGTTCTCAAAGCGAGAAGCGCTCGAACTCCTCCAGCAATTGTCCGGCTTCGGGCGCGAATAGTTCGGCCCGCTGCGTCATCAGGTGGCGGATGGTGAGGAAGACCCGGTCGAGGTGGACCTTCATCGCCTTGGCGGCGGCGCCCTCGTCACCGGCGCGGATGGCTTCAATGATGGCTCTGTGCTCGTCGAGTACGATTTTCATATGATTGGGTTCAGGCATCTGCAGGCGACGTACGCGGTCGAGCTGCGCTTTGGCTCCAGTCACGAGGCGCCAGATGCGCGGCGAACCGCCATGTTCGCAGATGAGCTGGTGCATCGCCTCATCCTGCTCGTAGAACTGGTCGTAGTCGCTATCGGTCGCCATCAGTATTTGCTGATGCATGTTGAGGTCGAGCCGGGCGAGGAAAGCCTTGCTGACCCGCCGCGCGGCAAACCGCACGACCTTTACCTCGAGAGCATCGCGGACGAGCTGTCCTTCGAGCACGTAACGCAGATCGATCGGTGCGACGAAGGTGCCCGCATTAGGGCGGACATCGACCAGGTTTTCTGCATGGAGCTGCAAAATGGCCTCGCGCAGCGGTGTGCGGGAGACCTGTAATTGCTCGCAGATTTCCTTTTCGTTGATCGCCATGCCCGGCGGCATTTCCAGAGACACGATGGCGCCCCGCACGAGGTCATAAACCTGGGCAGTCTTGGGAAGTGCAGGATTGATGTCGCTCGCCGAAAAGATCGCACCGATATCGATGCTGTCCTTCGCTTCGATCCGCCTGGGCCGGGGCATCGTGTCTCCTAAACGCGTGAGATTTTGACCTTGACACATTCGAGAGCGGTTGACACTACCGGTATAGCAATATACCGATATATTAGTTTTTGAGGCGAGGAAGCCAATGTCCGATTTGCGGATTTCCGGACTGAAGAAGTCCTATGGCAGCGTAAGCGTGCTCAAAGGCATCGACCTTACCATCGGGGCCGGCGAGTTCGTGGTGTTCGTGGGCCCTTCGGGCTGCGGCAAATCCACTTTGCTGCGCATGATCGCGGGCCTTGAAGACATTACAGACGGCAGCATTGCCATCGGCGGGCGCCTCGTAAACGACCTGCCGCCTGCCGAGCGCGCCATTGCGATGGTGTTCCAGTCCTATGCGCTCTACCCGCACATGACCGTCAGGGACAATATGTCCTTCGGCATGCGCATGGCCAAGGAACCGAAGGCGGAGATCGAACAGCGCGTGAACCGGGCGGCCGAAATGCTGCAGCTCACGCCTTTGCTTGACCGTTTGCCCAAGCAGCTTTCGGGTGGCCAGCGCCAGCGCGTCGCCATTGGTCGCGCGATTACGCGCGATCCAAAGGTTTTTCTGTTCGATGAGCCCCTGTCCAATCTCGATGCCGCATTGCGTGTGGCGACGCGTATCGAGATCGCCCGCCTCAAGCAGTCCATGTCCGACACCACCATGATCTACGTTACCCATGATCAGGTCGAGGCCATGACCCTGGCCGACCGCATCGTGGTGATGCGCGCAGGCAGCGTAGAGCAGGTTGGAACGCCACTCGAGCTCTATCACGCCCCGGCCAACCGCTTTGTGGCAGGGTTCATCGGCTCTCCCGCCATGAATTTCCTGCCGGTCACTCGGGTGGACGATGGCCGGATCAAGACTGCCGAAGGTGATGCCATTGATCTACCCTTTTCTGCGCCGGTCGAGGCCGGGGCGGTTCTGGGTGTGCGCCCCGAAGATCTGACGCTGGCGACCGGCAATGCGCTTATTCGCGGCCGTGCTTCGGTGATCGAAAATCTGGGCGAACTGGCGATTGTCTACGTCGACGCCGGAACGCCAGAACCTGTCATCGTCAAGCTGCCGGGCAATAGCAGTCTGCGGCCCGGCGATGCGGTGGCGCTGACGGCGCCGGCGGACCGGCTGCAGCTTTTCGCCGCGGATGGTCTGGCGCTGCGTCCGCGATAACTCCCGAGTCTTCACGATATGAAAGCCATTGTTCTACACGGCCGGCGCGATCTGCGGGCCGAGACGGTTCCTACCCCGCAGCCTGCCGCGGGGGAGGTGCTGGTACGCGTTCGACGCGCCGGCATCTGCGGTTCGGATATGCATTACTTTTTGCATGGCAGGGCCGGTAGCTTCGTCCCCAAGCGGCCTTTCATTCTCGGCCATGAGATCGCGGGCGAAGTGGTGGCGGCGGGTCCGGGCGGCGACGCGAATCTGTTGGGCAAGCGTGTGGCGATCGATCCATCCATGCCCTGCGGGCATTGCGCCTATTGTCGCGAAGGGCGCTACAACCTCTGCATCAATATGCGGTTTTATGGCTCTGCCAGTACCGACCCGCATGTGGATGGCGGATTTGCCGAATATGCGGTGGCACCGGCCGCCAATTGCCACGTCCTGCCCGAAGGCCTGGACTGGACCGCAGCCGCGATGACCGAGCCGCTTTCGGTCTGCGTGCACGCCGCCATGCGGGCTGGCACACTGGCTGGCAAATCGGTGCTGGTGATCGGCGGCGGCGCCATCGGTCAATTGACGGCATTGGTGGCGCGGGCCTTCGGCGCCAGCCGGGTCGTGCTTTCCGACATTGCTGAATTTCCGCGTGCCCTGGCGGTCGAGCTTGGTGCGGATGGAGCGCTAGATGCGGCCGATCCGGATATCGTTGGTGCAGCCGAAGCGCTCGCCCCAGAAGGCTTTCATGTCGTTTTCGAAGCCTCGGGCGCACCGCCCGCGGTTTCCGCTGCCATCGCCCTTGCGCGGCGCGGCGGCACGATCGTGCAGATCGGGACGCTGCCGGCCGATGTCACCGCGCCGCTCAACACGATCATGGCGCGCGAACTGAACTATCTCGGCTCCTTCCGCTTCGCCAATGCCTTCGGCATTGCCCTCGATCTGCTGTCATCGGGGCGTGTGTCGGTGGACCGGCTCGTCAACGCCACCTATCCGCTTGCCGAAATGGACGCTGCCATGGCGCGCGCCGTGGGCAAGGATGGGGTGATCAAGGTGCAGATCGAACCATGAAGCGCAATGCTCTGGGTCACACGGGGCTCGAGGTTTCGGCCCTGAGTTTCGGCGCCTCGGCGCTGGGCGGCGTTTTTCGCCACGTGGATGAGGCCGAGGCGATCGCCACGGTGCATGCGGCGCTCGATGCGGGTATCACTTATTTCGACGTTGCTCCCGCCTATGGCGGAGGGCGGTCGGAAACCGTTTTGGGCAAGGCGCTAAAGGGTATCGACCGGTCGCGCTATGTGCTCTCGACCAAGGTGGGCAAATATACCGACCCCGACCATTATGGACACGACACGCTCGACTATTCCGCCGCGCGTATAAGAGCGTCCCTTGATGAGAGCGCCGCGCGTCTTGGTACCGACTATTTCGACATCATCCATATCCATGACGTCGAATATCAAGGGCGAAGCCATCTTGATCAGGCGTTGACCGAGGGTTTTGAGACACTGCTTGCTCTCAAGCTCGAGGGGCGCATTGGTTCGGTCAGTTTCGGCATTTATCCAATGGACCTCTGGCACCGCATTTTTGCCGAGTTGCCGGTGGATGCGGCCCTTGTCCACAACCACTACTGCCTCAACGATACCCGATCGACCTCGCTGTTGCCGAAGGCGCGCGAAAAGGGCATCGGCATCATCAATGCCTCGCCCTTTGCCAGCGGCCTCCTTACGGAGCGTGGGCCGGCGGACTGGCATGTCGCCGGGCCCGAGGATCGCGCCGTTTTCCGCGCGGCCGCGGACTATTGCGCCAGAAGCGGCACCTCGATCAGTCAATTGGCCTTCCAGTTTTCCACCGGTCACCCCGAGATCGCCACCACCATGTTCAGCACTGCCAGCCGGTCCTCGCTCGAACGTTGTCTCTCCTGGTTCGGCACGCCGGCAGATTCCGAACTGGTCGCGGGGGTTCAGGCCATCCTCGCGCCGGTTGCCGGCAAGGATTGGGGTTGATGCGCATCGACCCCTCGCCTGCCCAAAATCACCACTGATCGAGGATCGCCATGCCGCTCGTCACCAATCCGATCCTGCCCGGTTTCAACCCGGACCCTTCGATCCTGCGGGTGGGCGAAGACTATTACATCGCCACCTCGACCTTCGAGTGGTTTCCGGGCGTGCAGATTCATCACAGCACCGACCTTGCTAACTGGACGCTGATCACGCGGCCGCTCAACCGCAAGAGCCAGCTCGATATGCGCGGCAATCCAGATAGTTGCGGTGTATGGGCGCCGTGTCTAACCCATGACGGGGAAAAATTCTGGCTGGTTTATACGGACGTCAAGCGCAAGGACGGATCGTTCAAGGATACGCATAATTACGTCGTTACCGCCGCGGACATAAAGGGCCCCTGGTCCGATCCGGTCTATCTCAATTCGTCCGGCTTCGACCCCAGCCTTTTTCACGACGACGATGGGCGCAAGTGGCTCGTCAATATGCTTTGGGATCATCGCGCCCGGCCAAATATGTTTGCCGGTATCCGCCTGCAGGAATTCGACCCGGTGCGCGGCAGGCTGGTCGGCTCCGTCAAGACCATCTGGTACGGGACCGATCTCGGGCTCACCGAAGGGCCGCATCTCTACAAGCGCAATGGCTGGTACTATCTGCTGACTGCCGAGGGCGGCACCGGCTATGACCATGCGGTGACGCTGGCGCGTTCGCGGCAGATTGACGGGCCCTATGAGACCCATCCGCAGAAGCACATTTTCACCGCCAAGGACGCTCCGCTTCACCCGCTGCAGCGAACAGGACATGGTGACTGGGTCGAAACAGCGGACGGTCGCCACTTCATCGTGCATCTTGCCGGCCGGCCCATCACCCAGAAAAGACGCTGTGTCCTGGGGCGGGAGACGGCTATTCAGGAAGTGGAATGGCGGGATGACTGGTTGTGGCTCAAAAGAGGCGGCATTCTGCCCGAAGTCCGCGTGGATCTGCCAGCAAACCGGGATGGCCGTCTTGATGCACCACGCCACTACACTTTCGGCGAAGGGTTGCACAGCGACTTCCAATGGCTGCGCACGCCGGAGCCGGAGCGCATCTTTGCGGTGACGGGCGGCAAATTGCGTCTTTTTGGGCGAGAATCCGTGGGTTCATGGTTTGAACAGGCGCTCGTGGCGCGCCGGCAGACCCATTTCGACTACGATGCCGAAACTCTGGTGGAGGTCGCGCCGACCAACGAGCGCGTCATGGCAGGGCTCGTCGCCTATTATCAGCGCTACAATTTCCATTATCTCGCTATCACCGCGGACGCTGATGGCCAGCGCGAATTGCTGATCATGAGTTCGCCCAGCAGCTTCCCGGATGGCAATGTGCAGTTTCCTGCGCCGCCCGTAGTTTTGCCGCAGACCGGCGCTATCAGGCTGGCGCTTTCGGTCCGCGAAGCCGGTCTTCAATTTTTCTATGGCATCGGCGCAGACGGTCCGCTGGTTCCGGTAGGGCCGGTTCTCGACGCTTCGCTGCTGTCCGACGAGGGCGGAGCCTATGGCGTCGACGGCAGTTTTACCGGAGCCTTCGTCGGCATGGCCGCAAATGACCTGAATGGCACGGCGACACCCGCGGACTTCGCCTATTTCAACTATGTGCCGGTTCGCGCGAAGGCCTAATTTGGCAGCGACCGGCGCCGCTTCGCCTGAAGCTTCCAATTCATCGCTGTTGGTAGCGATGGCTCAATTCTAGCAAAGCAGACGAGCGAACTGGCAAGACAATTCGCCAAGCGCTGAGCGCCGACACGCCTGAGCCGGACGCCTTGCTGTCATTGGGTGAAAGCCGGAGCCTGATCGCGTTGCCGGCGGGGCGAATAGCCCATAACGCGCTTGAAGGCGGTGCTGAACGCCGCATCTGAACTATAGCCGACGTCATGGGCCACCCGCGAAACCGAACTGCCTTCCCTGCGCAGTGCCCGGTCGGCCTGCCGCATCCGCCATTCCGTCAGATATGCCAGCGGAGGAAGGCCTGCTACAGCCTTGAAATGCGTGGCAAAGGTCGTGCGCGACATCGCCGCGGCACGCGCCATCTCGGCCAGCGACCAATGGCGTGACGGATCTTCATGGATCAGCGCCAGCACCGGCACCAGCCGCGGGTCGCAGGCGGCACGCAGCCAGCCCATCTCCACCGTGTTGCCGGCGGCAAGGTGGCGGCGCAATATCTGGATCAGCAAAAGATGCGCCAGGCTGGAACAGGCCATCTCCGCACCCGGCGCCCGGCCGGCCGCTTCCTCGACAAGTTCGCCGATCAGGGCCGCCAGCCGCCCGGCGCCGCTATCGCTGGCGGTCAGGTGAATGAAATCGGGCAGGCTCTCCACCATTAGCCGTCCGCCGGCCTGGTCGGTATCGAGGTGCCCGCCCAAAAACAGGAAATCGTTACCCTCCCCGACTGGGACGATGGCCGCGCCGGCACCCCGGAACAGGTCCGCAGACGGACGCGGCGGCATCGACAGGTCGCTTGCAACCGTGAAGCCAGCATTGCGCGTGAGCAGGAAAATGTCGCCCTGCTCCAGGAGGAATGGCGGCTCGGTCCCATCCAGGGCCAGGTGGCACCGACCGCGCCCGATGACGAAAAACTTGATCTTCCTGGGAGGCTCGAAACGGATGGACCATTTGCCGCCGCCGATGAAACCGCCCGCATAGATGGTGCGGGCATCGACCAGTTCGAGAGTTTGAGACAGGGGATCACGAGGCATTTCTGAACGCAAGCGAAGAAATACGGGACTTTTGCACATTCAAAATACGCGCAACCCCCGCCATATCCAAGCCTCAAGAATGGAGAAAGCCAAAATGACCACTCCCCAGATCCCGCTCGGCTCGGGTTTTTCCGCCCACACGACCACGCTCGATGTCATCGCCGGCATCGATCTTGTGGGCAAACTCGCCATCGTCACTGGCGGATATGCGGGCCTCGGGCTTGAAGCCGCGCGCACATTGGCCGAGGCCGGCGCGCGCGTCATCGTGCCGGCGCGTGATATCGAGCGCGCCCGCCGCGCCGTCTCCGAGATCGGCGGCGGCATCGAAGTGCGGCCCATGGACCTCAACGACCCCGCCTCGATTGACAGTTTCGCCCGCGGCATCGTCAACTCCGGGCTGTCGCTGCATCTTCTCATCAACAGCGCCGGCATCATGGCCGTGCCCGAACTGACCCGCGATGCGCGCGGCAATGAGATGCAGTTCTCCACCAATCACCTGGGGCATTTCCAACTGGTGCTGCGGCTGTTGCCGGCGCTGAAGCGCGCCAATGGCGCGCGGGTGGTCTCGGTCTCGTCCATGGGCCACCGCTTCTCCGATATCGTCTGGGACGACATCAATTTTGAGACCCGTCCCTACGATCCCTGGAGCGCCTATGGCCAATCCAAAACCGCAAACATCCTGTTCGCGGTCGAACTGGATCGGCTGGGCCGTGACCACGGCATCCGCGCCTTCTCGCTGCATCCGGGCGGCATCGTCACCGGCCTTGCCAAGCATTTGTCCACCGAAAGGTTGAAGGAAATGGGCAATCTCGGTGCCGATGGCGAGCCGGTCATCGATCCGGACCGCGATATGAAATCGGTACCGCAGGGCGCCGCCACCCATATCTGGTGCGCCGTCAGCCCGCAGCTCGAAGGCAGAGGCGGTGTATTCTGTGCTAATTCGGATATTGCACCCATAGAGCAAGGCAGGACGGCACTGACGCTTGAGGGCCGTGACCGGCGCACTTCCCATGTCGCAGCCTATGCGATCGACACCGATTCAGCCCGGCGCCTCTGGACCATCAGCGAAGCCATGACCGGCATAGGGATTGAATAAATTAACCTTGAAGCCGGGGGAGCGGCGGAAACAAACGCTTCTACGCTCCCCGCCTCAGCCACGCTGTTGCGGGATGGAAATAGAGGACGGTCGCAGGAGCGCCCTCTACTCATGCGCGGCCGAGGCTCTATTTGACGCTCTTGACCGCCTCGATGAACACTTGACGGAGGCGTGAATCGTCGAAATCCCATGCAATCTCGACCGTGCCGCGGTAACCGCAAAATGCAGCGTCCGAAGAGCTTGGAACTCAGGCTAGAGCTGGTTGTGCCATCCCGGCCTTGAGATCGAGATGTTCCTTATGCACATTGGTTTTCGAGCCTTTGACGCTGAAAGCCCTGTGCTTCCGGAACTCCCGGAGAGTCCCTCTCTCCGCCACTTCTTCCCATCGATACCATCATCGGCCGGCACCCACGAAGTGCTTGCGGCTTGTCGCGCCCAAAAACGCTCTATTGCGCGCTGGTCAATGTCCCGGTGGCAAAGGCCAGCGTTGCCGCGGCCACGAAGGCGTCGCTGCGGGCCTGGGCCTGGGCGTATTGGGCTTTTAAGAGGCCTGTCTGGGTGACGCTGATATCGGCCAGCGTCCCCAGACCATTCTTGTAATAGTCTAGCGCGGCTTCATTGTTGACCTTGGCGGCGTTTACCAGCGCGCTGGCGGCGGCATAGGCGGAAAGGCTCGTGCGCAGCACGTCATAGGCCACGACGATTTCCTGCGCCGCCGCGCTTTGCAGGCGGGCAAAATCCTGTTGCGAGGCGGCGGCATTTGCCTTGGCGGCGTCGAGCCGCGCGTCGCGCATGCCCCCGTCGAAGATCGGCACGGAAATGCCCAGGAGCACGGCGGCATTGGGCTGGCTTACATCGAGCGTGGCGGTGGTGTCAAAGCGCGAATCGGTCACCGAATAGCTGCCAAAGGTGCGGTTGACCGTGCCGGTCAGCGCCACCTTGGGCAGGAACCCGGCCTCTGCGGCCAAAATGCCCTGTTCGCTGGCTTTTACCTGGGCAAAGGCCGCCTGCACGTCCGGGCGGCGTTGCAGCGAGGTGGTGATCAACTGCTCGAGGTCAGCCGGCACCTGTCGTGGCAGCGGCTTACCGCCCAGATCCTGCACTTTTATGCGGGTCGCCGGGGAAATGCCCATGGCGCCGAGGAGAGCCGAATAGGTGCTGCGCTCGCGTCCCTGCGCCAGCGTCAGGTCGAACTCGGCCTGCGCCACCTGCTGGGTGGCCTGCGCCACTTCCATCGTGGTCGCCACGCCCTGTTCCACGCGCGCCTGAGCGGCGGTCAGCACCACTTTGGCATTGTCGAGCGCGGCCGCATCGATGCGGGACTGGGCCCGTGCGGCGCTATATTGGAAATAGGCAATGCTGACCTCGTGGATCAGTGTCTGATGCGCGCCATTGAAGCCGACATTGGCGGCAAAGGACAATTGCTGCGCCGTCGCCAGCGCTGCATCGCGCTCGCCGAAATCGAAGAGCAGCCATTTGACGGCCAGCGAGGGCATGACCTGCATGCCCGACGTGGTGATGCTGCCATTGGGAATGTCCACCAGCACGCCGTCAAAACCCGGTGCGGTGGTGGAGGTAACGGCATAACCGGCCAGAACATCGGCGGTGAGGATCGGCAGATAGGCGCCCTCGGCAATGCCGGTCGCCGCTGCTGCTTCCCGCGCCCGCTGCCAGGCGGCCTGGGTCGCCGGGTTGGAAAGCTGGGCGATATTGATGAGTTCGGAGAGGCCGTAATTGCGCGCGGGGTCGAGTTGCGGCGCGGCGATCGCGATCGGCAGGCTCGGATCGGGCGTGACGGCGAAATCGCTGCCGCCCGCATTTGTCGCCGGCGCGCCGGCCGTGCCGCGATAGGGCGTCGTGGGGCTGGCCGGCGCCAGGTTGAAGGCTGAACTCGAACAGGCGGCCAGTATCAGAAGGGCACTGAAAAGGGCGGCAATACCGAAAAGCGGACGAAAAGCCATCACAGGGCCTCGAGCGTGCGGGAAAAGCCGTCTATCAGCTGGCGATAGGATCGGGCGGTCTCGGCGAGATCGCGGCGCCAGGGCGCGCGCGGCGGGGTCTTGTGCGCTAGGCGTTCAAGCCTTTGCAGGGCCTCGGTCGATCGGTGCAGCGAGAGGTTCAGCATGGTCCGGGCCTGTGGTTCAGGCGTCATGATAGCGGCGGCAGCGAGATTCAAAAACCCGGCCGTTTCTGCTTCCTGTGCAAGCGTTGCCGCTTTCACACAGCGCGGCGCGCCGAAAAGGTAGCGCTGGCGCTGACGGAGGAGCCGCAGTCGCGCCACTTCGGGCAGGGCTTTTTGCGTCGCCGCCTCGATGGCCGCGGCATGCGGCAGGATCGGCGAGACCATGCGCAGGCGGTTGGCCTCAAAATTCGAGAGCCGGCCAAGCCGCTCCGCCTCCCCCAGTCTCGGGGCGATAGCGGCAAGGCTCGTGCCGAAGGGACGCAGCGCTTCGCCGAGCTTTTTCGCCGCCTCGGAAAGATTGCGGGCAATGTTTGTGGAAACACTGGCGGGCCAGAGCCAGAGGAAAACCACTGTCACCACGACATTGCCGATCAGGATGCCGAGGATGCGGTCGGTAGCGACGTCGATGTCGAAGGCCGGCCCAAAACCTTTCAGCACGCAGAGAAAGAAGGCCAGCGCCATCTGCCAGCCCATATATTGGATAAGGCTCGACCCATTGGCCACCCAGGCGGCAATAAAACTGCCCGCGGCCACCAGGAGCAGCAAATGGCCGATATCGGTCATATGCGGCATGATGAAGATGATGCTGCCCACGCCCATGGCCGCGCCGACGAGACAGCCGATAATGCGCAATGTGGCCTTATGCAGGGTTTCCCCCGTCGTGCCGAGCGCCACGTAGAAGCAGGTGATCATGGCCGTGTGGATTTCGAACCAGCCGCCAACGGTATAGATGGCATAGGTGATGAACACCGCCAGCATGGTTTTGAGCGCGAACTGCATATAGGCGGGATTGGTAAAAGTGTCGGCCGGTTCTGCCTTTTCGGCGTTTCGTTCCGCAGGCAGGGGAAGGCTTCCGCTCCACCATCCCGCGAGTTTCTCGGCTGAGGCGGCGAGGGGCCGATTGACTGAAATATCGGCAAATGCACGCCAGCTCATGGGAAGCGCTCCGCGCTCTTCGATGGCTTTTGCCAGAAGCGCAAAACCTTGTGCCAAGGCGGGGTCGGGGCGGGCGCCAAAACTGTCGGCGAGAATGCTCCGCGCTTCGGGCGCAATAGCGGCGAGGCGCGCGGCCTCTGTCTTGGAGTGAAAGCCGAAAAGCGCGCCAAGCCTTGTATAGGACCCCGATTCACCCGCGCCTTCGGCGAGCAGTTCGGCGGCTTCTTCCCTTGCGCGGGGCTCATCCCGCAGCACGCCCGCCGCGGCGGCCAGCCGCCTTGCCGTGTAGCGCCGGGCGAGTTTTGCCGGATTGGGCCCGATCAGCGCATTGACCAGAACCAGCGTCGCCATGGGGAAAAACACTACGACCCACATCCAGCTCAGTCCGCGTGACAGCAGTTCGGGAATGGGCACGAAATCGTTGAGCGTCATCACGAAGGCGAAGACGAAGCCCACCGTGGCGGCAATCGGGCCGGCTTTGGTGGCCACCGAAAAATACATGCCGCCAAAGGTGAAGGCCGCCATGAAGAATAGCCTCAGCATGGGCTCGTCGGCAGCGATCTGCAGGAACAGAAGGCCAAGGAGAATGCCCACCGAGGCGGCAACGATCAGGGCCAGCGCAATCAGAATGCCGCTTGCCGCATTGTCGCGGCTGGCAAAGAAGATGAGATAGCAGGAGAGGGCGGCTTCGGGCACGTGCTGGCTCATCGCCAGCACCACGACGATGACGCAGCAAAGCGTCATGCGCAGCGAGGCGCCCAGCCGGCCCTCATAGGGCCGCAGCTCTTCGACAAAGAGCTCGAAAAGGCCCGGCCTAGTGCTGGTCGCCGCCATTGCCCGCTTCCGTCTCTCCGCGCACCACGACCACGGCGGAGGCACCCACGCGCATCAGGTCGGTGGGCGGCTCGTGCAGTTCCACATAGACGGGGAAGCGCTTGGCGACCTTCACCCAATTGAGCGAATTGGAAATGATCGGCAGGCCCAGAATGGTGGCGCCATCGGTCGAACGCACGCCCCAGCCGATGGCGGATATGGTGCCCGGCACGGCGAGCCGGGAATTGGCCATGACGAAGACATCGACGTTGTCGCCGACGGCAAGGTTGGGCAGTTCGGTTTCGCGGAAAAAGGCGACCGCTTCCCAATGGGACGTGTCGATCATGGCGAAAACGCTCTGGCCGGTAATGACATATTCGCCCGCCGGCATGGTCAGGCCCGAGATGATGCCGTCAAAGGGAGCGCGGATCGTCGTATTGTCGAGATCGCGCTGCGCCAGCGCCACGGTGGCCGTTGCCACATCCACCTGGGCCGAACGCGTGTCGAGCGTACCGATTACCTGGCTCGCCCCCTGGGATTGCTGCAGGGCCTGATCGAGGCTGACCAGAGCATCATTATAGGCGGTGCGCGCCTGATCGACCTGCTGGGCCGTCACAAAACCGCGCCCGAGTAGCGGCTCCAGACGCTCAAGCGTTTGCCGGGCGAGATCGGCATTGAACTGGGCGCGCTCGATCTGCTTTTGCGCGACATCGGCATTGGATTGTTCGGTGGCGATATTGCGTTCGCCCTGGGCGAGTTCGGATTGCGCGGCGGCCAGTTCGGCCTGCGCCTGTTCGAGCCGCAGGCGATAGGGCTCGGGGTCGATCTGGAACAGGATGTCGCCCTTTTTCACCGCCTGGTTGTTGGTCACCGCAATGGAAATGATGCGGCCGGGCACATTGGACGAAACCTGGATTACCGGCGCCTCGATCTCGGCGACGTCGGAGCGGGGACTGGCCTGCCCGGCGCTCCAGGCGAGATAGATCAGCACTGCCGTGCCGACAAAAACTCCATAGCCGATGATCTTGCCCAGAACCGCCCGCATCACACCACTCCCGACCATGCCATCCACAGGACGATGCCGCCGCTGATGGCGAGGCACAGATAGACCAGCGGCGGGGCCGGCAGGTGCTCGTCGATATGAAGGGCAATGAGCAGTGCCCGGATGATCACGGCAACGAAAATGCCGCCCACCGCACAGATGACCCAGGCGGGAAAGAAGGAGCCGAAAATCGGCACCGAGGGCGGGCCGCCCGTGGCGCTGCAACCCGCGAGTAAAGCGGTCACCAGAATGGCAATGCCGTATCGGCTCGACCGTGTCATATCTGTTCTGTCCTTATGCCGCGCCGGATCATGAGGTCGAGCGCGGGCCCTGGAATGCCACCAAAGCCCGCGCCCCTATCACCTTGTGAGAACGCTATTTGCCGCCGCTTTTCTTGAACTCCTCATAATATTCCTCCGCCAGCTTGCGAAGCGATTTTCCGATGGCGGCATATTGATATTCCTGCAGATTTGCGAGCGAAGCGCGGCCCGAGGGATGAAGCACGCCGAAGCCGCTGCCCGGCAGCAGAATGACCCCGGTCTCGTCGGCGACGCGGAACAGGACCTCGGTCGGGTTCTGCGTCTTCAGCACCCAATCGGCAAAGCCGTCGCCCCAGAGTTTGCGGCAGGTGCTCTCCATGTCGACCAGCGTATAATAATCGACCGAATTGGGATCGCTCTCGCGCGGCAGGCCGAGCTGGTCATAGAGCGCGGCTTCGCGCCGGCGCACCAGGGTTTTGAGCGCTTCCTTATAATCCTGCCGCGCGTCCATCATGTTGAAGAGCGAGAACAGGACCATCTGCACCTGTTGCGGTGTGGAAAGGCCCGCCGTGTGGTTGAGCGCCACGGCGCGACTATCGGCAACGAGCCGGTCGATGAATTTTATCTTGCGCGGCTCGGTGGTGAGCGTCGAGTAGCGCTCGTCGAGCTCGGTCTTGTCGGCGTCGGAGAGATTGCCGAGAGCCTTGTCGAGCACATTGTCCTTGGAAAGGGCAATGACGCCCAGCCGCCAGCCCGTCGCCCCGAAATATTTCGAGAACGAATAGACCAGGATCGTATTGTTCGGGCAGCTGGCGAAGAGCGATTTGAAATTGTCGGCAAAGGTGCCGTAGACGTCGTCGGTAAGCAGGATGAGATCGGGGCGCTTGCGCACGATTTCGGCAATGGCTGCAAGGCTTTCGTCGTTGAGCTTGACCGAGGGCGGATTGCTCGGATTGACGAGGAAGAAGGCCTTGATCGAGGGGTCTTCGAGTTTTTTCAGCTCAGAGAGCGGATATTGCCAGCCGAGATTGGGATCGGCCTCGATCAGCACCTGTTCGAGCTGATATTCGGCAAGCTCGGGGATTTCGAGATAGGGCGTGAAGATCGGGGCGCCGATGGCGATCTTGTCGCCCTTGGAGATGAGCTTGTTCTGCTTGAGCGTGTTGAAGATATAGGCCATGGCCGCGGTGCCGCCTTCAACGGCAAAGAGGTCGAAGCTTTCGTGATCCATGCCCGGGGCGCCCATTTCGCGGGCGATATATTCCTTCACCACCTCTTCGCTGAGGCGCAGCATGCGGTCGGGAACGGGGTAATTGCAGCCCAGAATGCCTTCCACCATTTCGAGGAGGAAAGCATGGGGATCAAGGCCAAGCTGGTCCCTGACATAGGACAGTGCCTTGCCCAGAAACACCACGCCGGGGCGGTCGGTATGCTGGGCAATGAACGTGTCGAAGCGCGAGATCAGCCCGTCGCTGCGCGGATAGCCCCCGACCCCTTCAGGCATGAACGAGAAGGACAGTTCGGATTCAGCGGTAGCGAAGAGGCCAAGCTGGAAGAAGGCGCGGCGCGGCAGCGTCGCGAGGAAATTGGGATTGCCGCGACCGGCATTGAGCATCAGCCTGTCGCGGTGGCTCGCGGCGAGGTTGATCAGATTGTCCTTGAGTTCGAAGGGGCTGAGCTTGGAAAACTGCGAATAGTCGACTTTTGCCATTTCATTATTCCTTCAATATTTCAGTCAGCAGCGCTCGATGTCACGCAAAGGCGACGATCAAGGGCCCGAGCAGGGTGAGGAAGACGTTCGCCAGCGCATAGGTGATGGCGAAAGGCACGGTGGGGATGGAATTGCCGGCTTTGCCGAGCACTTCGCCAAAGGCGGGATTGGCGCTGCGCGAGCCGGAAAGCGCACCGGCAAAGACGGCCGCATTGTCGTAGCGCAGCACATAGCGGCCGAAGAGCATGGTGAGCAGCAGCGGCACCAGCGTCACGACGACGCCGATGAGGAACAGCGACAAGCCGCTCTGGGCGATAGTCTCGATAGCCTGCAAACCGGACTGCAGGCCAACCGCCGCCACGAAACCGGCAAGGCCGAGATCCTTGAGCAGTTGGGAAGCCGGCAGGGGCATATTGCCCATGGTCTGGTGCCGGCTGCGCAGCCAGCCGAAGAGCAGACCCGACAAAAGGGCGCCGCCGCCGGCCCCGAGTGTCAGCGGAATGCCGGAGATGCGGATGACGATGAGGCCGATAAGGAGGCCCACGACCAGACCTGCGCCATGAAAGATCCAGTCGGTCTTGATGCTGATCGGCAGCGGCACGCCCGCCTCGGTGACGACGCGCTTGATGTCCTGGTCGGTACCATAGACGGTGACGACGTCTCCGGCCTGGATGGCCGTCGCGTCCGCCAGGGCCACGCTATCGCCTTCGCGCTTGATGCCGATGACGAAGATGCCGTGCCTGAGGAGCGGTGAAGTCGACGCCTTGATCTCCCCGAGGGTCCGGTTGGCATAGGCCGCATTGCGCAGCACCACGTCCTCGGTAAGCATGACGAGGTCCATGCCGGGGGCAGATTGCAGCTCTGCGCCAATCGTGTCCGAAAGCGCCACGACGCCTGGCCGGCGCCCGACGATGAGGACAATGTCGCCTTCTCGAAGCACCGTATCGGGCGTCACATCCACCGGATGATCTTTGCGCTTGAGCCGTTCCACAGTGATGGTATTGGCGCCCGCGGAAGCCTCGATGGCGGCGACCGTCTTGCCGGCGGCAGCGCCGACCTTATAGATGCGACCGACGATTTCGGGCATGGCGGGCTCCTGCCCCGGCCCGAAGGCAATGGCACCCTTGAGGCGCTCGGCCTCGGCCTTGATGGCATCGTCGGCTATGCCCTTGCCCATGAAGCGGGGCAGGATATTGACGCAGACGATGATGGCGCCGAGCGAGCCGAAAATATAGGTGACGGCATAGCCGATGGCGACATTGGCCTGGAGGCGCTGCGCCTCGTCGGCGGCAAGACCCAGGCGCGAAATCGCATCGCCTGCCGTGCCGATAATGGCCGATTGCGTCATGCCGCCCGCAGCAAGGCCCGCCGCCATGCCCTTGTCGAGCCCAAAAAGCTTGGCCATGACGAGAACCGTTGCCAGCCCGATCACCGCCATGAACAGGGCCAGAAAGATTTCGCGCAGCGATTGCGGCCCGAGCGACTTGAAGAATTGCGGGCCGCTTTCAAAGCCCACGGCATAGATGAACAGCGCGAAGAGGATGGATTTTACGCCATTATCCACCGGCACGCCGACAAGGCTGAGCAGCACCGCCACCAGCAGCGAGCCGGCGACCCCGCCGAGTTGGAATTTGCCGATCTGGAACTGACCGATCCAGAACCCGACGGCGAGCGAGAGAAAGAGCAATATTTCGGGCGAGTGCCCTACCTGCTCCTTGATCCATTCCATGGTGGCCTCCTGTTGATGGATAAGTGCGATTGAACCGGTGAAATGCCTCGCTATTGCAAGGCCGACGCCATGCCGACGACAACTGGTCCCATCAGGGGCAGCAGCACGTTAGAAATGGCATAGGTGACGGTGTAACCGATGACCGGGATCCCGCTTTTGGATTGGGAAACCAGGGCCGTGATGGCCGGCGTGGAACAGTGCTGGCCGGCAATGGCGCCGAGCAGGATCGGCGCTTCGATCTTCATGAGCTTCCAGCCGACAAACAGCGAAACCAGCGCTGGAATGCCCGAGACCAGGAGCCCCAGAAGCGGCAATTGCAGCCCATATTCGGCAATCAGGCGAATGGCATCGGGGCCGGCCGCAAGGCCGACACAGGCGATGAAGGCGGAAAGCCCAAAGTCCTTCATGAATTCCACGGCCGGCACGGGCAGGGTGCCATGGCGCGGGAAGTGCATATGCAGCCAGCCAAAGACCAGACCTGCAATCAGCGCCCCGCCGCCGGTACCCAGCGTCAGATCGAGCGCTCCGGCCTTGAAACTCAGGCCGCCGATAAAAAGCCCCACCACGATGCCGAGACCAAGAAAGACGAAATCGGTCTGATCGGTCGGGGGCAGCTTATTGCCCAGTTCCTTGGCGGCCCGGGTGACAGCCTCCTCGGTGCCATAAAGGGTGAGGATATCGCCCTGCTGCAACACTGTCCCCGGCAGCACCGGAATGGCATGGTCGAGCCGGCGAATGCCGGAGATGAACACGCCGCGTTGCATTTCGGTGCCGGCGGCGCGGCGCAACTGGCTGACGCTGAGCCCGAAGGCATCCTTGCGCATCAGCACCAGGTCGAGCGAAGTGATCGGCACATTGCTGCCATTGGGCACCGGCACTTCCTCGCCGAGCTTGTCCTGCGCGGTAATGACGGATTGGCGGCGGCCGAGGAGGAAGACGATGTCGTCGGCCTCGATGACGGTATCGCGCGTCGCTTCGATAATATCGCGGCCGCGCTTGAGGCGTTCGATGGTCACGAAATTGTGGCGGCTGCGCTCGAAGTCACCCACCGTGCTGCCGGCAACGGAACCGGCGCGAAAGGCACGTCCGACGAGCGAAGGCAGCCCAGGCTCATATTCTTCGCTATCCCCCGAGCCCAGCTTCTCCCCGAGTTTTCGCGCTTCTTCCTCGAGATCGACCTTGAGGATCAGCGGCGCGATCTGGGTGATGAAGACGACGATGGCGACGAGGCCGAAAATATAGGTGACGCTATAGGCGGTGGCGAGATTGGCTTGCAGCCGCGCCGCTTCCAGCCCGAAATGGGAGATCGCCTCGGCGGCGGTGCCGAGAACGGCAGATTCGGTGGCCGACCCGGCAAAGAGGCCCGCCGCCGTACCGGGATCGAAGCCGAACAGCACCGTGGCCATGGCAACCAGCGCAAGAACGGTCACCACCTCGATGATCGAGAAGATGCCATAGCGCCAGCCGGAGCGAATATTGACGAAGAACTGTGGCCCTGCCGAAAAGCCCAGCGCGAAGATGAATAGCGCGAAAGCAGTATTCTTGAGGTCGTTGCTGACCGAAACGCCCAATTGGCCGATGGCCAGCGCGACAAAGAGCGTGCCGCAGACACCGCCAAGCTGAACGGGGCCTATCCGCAACCGCCCAATCAGGTGTCCTAGTGCAATGGATAAGAAAAGCGCCGCCGTGGCGTTAGTAAGCAGACCCATAAATCAACTCGATAAGAATTGAATTTAAACACTGGCAGCGATGAATTTTATTCTCACATTTAACTCACATTGCCACTCAATCCAGAATAGATCAATGACCTGCTTTTTAGGCAAAGTTGATTGAGTGGTTTTGCTGGGATCGTGGCAAGAATATCTACCATACAACTTGAGACAGTCGTGTTGTCTTACTTGGCAAAGGAAGCGTTGTGCCGGGCGCGTCCTGGCTCAGCTCATCCGCCCGTAAAAGCTCTCTGGTCGGCTCGATCCATCAAGGCTGAACCTGTGGTCTGCCGGCGGATGCGCCCGCTGGCCGCATTCCATGCGCGGGCAGGTGCGGCACCCGACGCCCACCGGCACGGCCTGACCCTCGCCAAACACATCCAGGCCATCGGCATAGACCATGTCCCGCGCATGATGTGCCGAGCAGCCAAGCCCGATGGAGAGATAGCTTTTGGGCGCATTGTAGCGATAGCCGCCCTTGATGATGGTGCGGGCAATGCAGAAATAGCGCTGCCCATCGGGCATCTGGCTGACCTGCACATGAATGCGCTCGGGCGCCATAAAAGCCTCATAGACATTCCAGCGCGGGCACGCCCCCGAATGGCGCGGAATGTGAATGCCCGAGAGCGAAAAGCGTTTTGAAATATTCCCGGCAATATCGGTGCGCACCAGATGCAGCGGAATGCCCTGCGCCCCCTTGCGCTGCAGCGTCGTCATGCGGTGGCAGACCTGCTCAAAACTCGCCGCAAAGCGTCGCCCGATCCGCTCGATGTCATAGCGATGGTCGCGGCACGCTTTCAAAAACGGCTCATAGGGCATGATCAGCGCCCCGGCGAAATAAGCCGCCAGGACGTTTCGCGCCAAAGCCGGCGCATCGCCTTCCGACAGATTTGCGGCATCGATGATCGCCTCGATCTCGGCTCCGGCCGCCAGTTCGCCGAGATGATGGGCCAGCAAAAACTGCGCAGTTTCGCTCGGCAGCAGGTCGGAAATCAAAATAGTCCGCCCCGATGGATCGCGCTGCCTTGCAATACCATGCGGCAATGACGCCAGCCGCACCTCCTGCCCAAAGACATTGAACAGATAGGCTTTCAGCCCGCTCTCAAAACTATCGCCAAAATTGTCAATGTCGCTGCGAATGCGCTCCGCCGCCGCTTCCAGCGCCGGAAAGTGATTGGCGCTCTCCTGCAGGAAATCGGAAATGGCGTCGGTCGCCATGTGAAAAGGCGGCTCCGCCAAATCGGTCTTTTGCGTCCCAGCACTCCCCAGCAGCCGATAGCGATCGTAAAGCCGCAAAACCGCCCGCGCCGCCGCGGGGTTTGATTGCGCGAGATCGCGGATTTCCAGATTAGTGATGTCGCTATCGGCAAAAAGGTCGTCGCCAAAAGCCTCCATCAGGTCGCCGACCAGCCGCCCCTCGTCGCTGTCCACCAGTTCGCCCGGCTCGACGCCCAATTGCCCGGCCAGCGAGAAGAGCAAAGCGACCGTCACCTTGCGGCGATTGTGCTCGATGAGGTTGAGATAGCTCGCCGAAATCCCCAGCGCTTGCGCGAGGTCCGCCTGCGACAGTTTTTTCTGCCGGCGCAGCCGCTTGATGCGACCGCCGATCTGCATTTCGGCCTCGGCAACCATCGTTTCCTCCGCGCCTGTCTTTACAGACTTTACAATTCACAGCATCAAAATTGACTGCGATTGACGGCTTTACTGGCTGATTTCGGGTCTATTCTTGCCTTCTGCGCAGAATTGTCAAATCTTTACATCATCCAGCCAAGAGGAGTTCTGGAGATGAGCCCCAGCGTCAGCGAACGCGAAGAATATCTGACCATCATCGCCCCCAGCGCCCATGAAGCCATGGCCCAGTTCAAGGCGCGCGGCCTCGACGAACAAGGCTATGCCATTGCCGGCAAGATCGGCCGCCACCAGTTCGCCCTGGTCAGTGGCGCCGACAGCACCGAACTGTTCTCCGGCGGCGGCATGTTCGCCGCCACCTTCAGCCGCAAGGTCCCCGCCTAACACCCCACCATCCCGAACATGCCAGAGCCCGCTTCGCGGGACCGGCGAAGCCATGTCCAAATGAGGAGATCGACATGCTCGACAAGCCCAGCCAACCCGAACAGTTTCCAGCACCCGACTATGCGCCCGATCGCTGGAAGACCATTTCCCGCACCTTTTCTCGCGCCGATGTTGCGCGGCTTTCCGGCTCCCTGCCGATCCGCCATACGCTGGCGGAAAATGGCGCCCGCCGCCTTTGGGAGCTGCTGCACAGCCAGGATTTCGTGCCCACTCTCGGCACTTTCACCGGCAATCAGGCGGTGCAGCAGGTGAAAGCCGGGCTGCAGGCCATTTATCTTTCGGGCTGGCAGGTCGCGGCCGACGCCAATTCGTCGGGAAACATGTATCCCGACCAATCGCTCTATCCCGTCGACAGCGTCCCCGCTGTGGTCCGTCGCATCAACAAGGCGCTACAGCGCGCCGACCAGATCCAGAGCATGGAACAGGCTGACGGGATCGCCACTACCGATCTCGACTTCTTCGTCCCCATCATCGCCGATGCCGAAGCCGGTTTTGGTGGTGCCCTCAATGCATTTGAGTTGATGAAATCAATGATCGAAGCCGGCGCCGCCGCCGTGCATTTCGAGGATCAGCTTGCTTCGGAAAAGAAGTGCGGCCACCTCGGCGGCAAGGTGCTGGTGCCCACCAGCCAATTCATCCGCACCCTCAACGCTGCCCGGCTCGCCGCCGATGTCATGGATGTGCCGACCCTGATCATGGCCCGGACCGATGCGGAGGCCGCGCGGCTCATCACCTCGGATATCGACGACTACGACAAGCCGTTTGTGACGGGAGAGCGCACCCCCGAAGGATTTTATCGCCTCAAGGGCGGCATCGACGCCGCTATCGCCCGCGGCATCGCCTATGCGCCCTATGCCGATCTCATCTGGTGCGAAACCAGCAAGCCCGATCTGGCCGAGGCTAAAAAATTCGCCGAGGCCGTCCGAAAAGTCCATCCGGAGCAGATGCTGGCCTATAATTGCTCGCCGAGTTTTAATTGGGCGCGCCATATGGACGAAGCCGCCATGGCCAGTTTCCAGAGCGAAATCGCCGCCATGGGCTACAAATACCAGTTCATTACCCTGGCCGGGTTTCATAATCTCAGCCTAACCACCTTCGAGCTGGCCCGCGCCTACAAGGCCGATGGCATGGCCGGCTATTCTCGCCTGCAACAAGCCGAATTCGCCGCCGAAGCCCACGGTTTTTCGGCCGTCCGCCACCAACGCGAAGTGGGCACCAGCTATTTCGACGCCGTCTCCCTCGCCGTGAGCGAAGGCAAGAGCGCCACCACGGCCATGGGTGAATCGACGGAGACGGCGCAGTTCCATTGACGCCGGTCAGCCCTAACCTCCCCTCCGTCGTCACCACCGGGCGTGTCCTAGTGGTCCATGCCTCCCGAGATGGATTGCCGGGACGAGCCCGGCATGACGACTGGGGAGGGGCGCTCTTCGGCGCAACTGCTGCACCAAGGTGTTATCCGCTATTTGCGAAGCGCCAGCACGGTATTGCCTTCCGGGTCCACCAGCCGCAGCCCCCCATCCGGCAGGCTTTCAAAGCGACTGACCTCTTCGAGCGCTGCGAGGAACTTTTGCTCCTGCTCCATGAGCCCGTCGAGGCAGGCCATCATGGTCGCGCCACCGGGCGACAGCGTCAGGCCTTCGCCGGTCAGGGTAAAGCCGCCAAAGAAGCGGTTGCAGGAGGCATTGCCGTGCATGCTGCCGTCGAGCTCAAAGCCGATGGAGGTTTCCGACGCGGCGATGACCGGCGTCCCGGAAATCTCCTCGACCTTCCAGTCCCCAATGAGCAGGCTGAGCGGATCGCCGCCGCAGCCGACCAGCGCCCTCTCGCCAATCGTCATCACCACGGCCTTGGGAAAAGGCATGCCCGACATATTGTCGGTGCAGATCTTGTCGATGGCGACCAGGGTCACTGCCTTCTCGCCTGCCGTGCCCGTATAGACCTCAATGTCTTCTGCGCGCACCGGCTCCGCCAGGGGCTCGATGGTAAAGGTTTCGCCCTCCATGGTGGAGAACGTGATCGCGGTATCGCTGACCTCCACGTGCCATCCGGGCTCATTGCCGCGCGCCGTCCAGCTCGCCGCTTGCGCTGCCCCGCCCAGTAGCGTCAGCGAGGCAATGGCCAGTATCGATCCGGTCCTCAAAAAGCGATGAAATCCCTTGGTCATGGGCAACTCCCGAAAATCAGGTTGGTGGAAAAGGAGGCCGGACGAGAGCCGGCCCCAAAAATCATTCGATGATCTGGTCGCCCCCTTCCGGCGTCGTGCTGTCGAAGAGGAAGGAGAGGATGATCATCCCTTCTTCACAGGTGGCGTCGGTCCGTCGCGCCAGCACCTCGCCGCTCCGAGGCGCGGTATATTCGGCGACGATCTCGCCAAAAGTATTGCGCTGGATGGCGACCTTCTGTCCCGCTTCCACCTTCTCCTTGAGTTCGACCAGCAGTTCGACGAAGCCGCCATGGGTGGTGATGACGGGCGCCATGGCATCGCCGATGACAACGCCGCTGTCCTTGCCCGTTCGCCCGATCTCCCCGGCAATCACCCCGTGATGTTTTAGGACGTTCATCGTGCCCTCGACGAAGAGCGGGATCATCTCGTGGTCGAAGATGCGGGGGCGGCCGATTTCCGGCGTGAAAGAGGGAATGCCGACATCGATCAGCGCATTGGGCAAAATGCTGGGATAGGCCACATTGTCGAAGATGTGGTCGATTGGATAGAGCTCGGCCATCTCCCGCACTTCGGGCAGCTCCATCCGCGCCAGATGGAAGGACGTGGCGTCCATTCCCGTGGCGGCTGTGTGGAAGTCGATGGCATAGTCGAGATTGTTCCGCAGCAACCGGTTGAAGACCAGGCCTGCATGGCGCACCGGCGCATCGGGCGCGTTTTCATTGCCCGGGAACAGGCGGTTCATGTCGATCAGGTCCATGCCGCGCCCCGAATTGTGCCAGCGGCGGGTCATGTCTTCTACAGCCGGCCGCGACAGGTCGTAGACGGCCAGCACGCTGCCCGACATTGCGGCAGGGTCGAGTTCGGCCATCACGGTCTGGATGGTGTGGATGGGGCTCATTTCGTCCCCATGTACGCCGCTGATGAGGCCCACGCGCTTGCCCGGCTTTTCGCCCTTGATCACGGCAACGGACACATACCAATGCTGCCCGGTGGGCATCTGCACGCCCTGGAAATAGAAAAAGTGTCGGCCTGGCTCCAGCGTTTCGATATCGAGCGCGGAGATCACCTTTTTGCCGCTGATGATGTCGCCGGTAAAGACCGTGCCGCCTTCGTTTTTCGGCGTCGCGGCGTCCTGGGCCAAAGCTGGCCCCGACATCAGAGCGGCCGCGGCGCCGACGGCGCCCAGCGAGGCAATCATGAAGTTGCGACGATCAAATCCCTCTTCGTGATCACTGTTCATGAATCTCTTCTCCTTGAAACCGCATCTCGGTTTTAGCTAATCCAAGAAGGAGGCCCCGGGAAAGGATCGCCCGAGGCGGCTTTGCAAATAGGGACATAGAGTAAAGCGGTGGGACGCTATGCACATCAAAAGTGCCCTACCCATTGGCTAAGATTACCCGGAGCAGGAATGGCTACTCACCATTTAGAGGAGGGCGCTCTCGTGAAAGGCTTTAATTTCAAACTACTTTTTTCCGCCGTCATACTTGTTGCCGGTTTCGGCTCCTCCATTCAGGCGCAGGATATCGCGCCGCTGGTCATGGTGCCCGATCATCCCGGCGGCGTTTCCGTCAATGGCTGCTTTCGATCCAATGAAACCCTCTTCGGTCCCTATCGCGTGACCTTCTGTTTTGACCGGCGCGGCTCGTTCCAGGTGCGCGGCGGAGGCACCAGGTGCGATGGCCGCATGGACTGGCATACCTCGGGCCGCGATATTTTCATGGATCTTCACCGCACCTCCTGCGGTCGCCGCCAGGCCTGGGAAGCCGCCTCGGTCGATTGCCGGCCGCTCGGGTTTTTGGGCAATCTCGGCCGCGTCATCGTCGGCGATACGCCGCGCATAAGAACGCTGCGCTGCACCTATCATCCGACCGTACCGGGCGTGTCGCGCCGGAATTTCACGGCAACGCGGATCTAGGCCTTCTGCCGACCCCCCGGCGCCCGATCGCCACCCCCGGCACCTTGCCGGGATGGCGGTGGTGCATATAGCCTTGAAACCGAGCGCCAAGGGTGCCGACATGATCGAAGCGACCGCCAATCCCTCTGACCGCGTCCCGAGCTACGCCTTCTCGACGGCTGCCGTAGAAGCCAAGCACCAGTTCGATGCCTGGGTGTCGATCATGCGGCCTCTGGTTGCCATGGAGCCGAAAACCCCGCACGACAAGGGGTTTAAGGCTCAGTCACTGGCCTGGGATATGGGTGCCCTGGCGCTGACTCATACGGTCATGCCTGCCCTCGATTTCCGCCGCGATACCTCGCGCCTCCGCGCCGATGCGGTCGATCACTGGCTGCTGGTCGCGCCGCGGCGCGGCGCCATGCGCTCCGAGGCCGGGCACAGGGTCGGCGCGGGGCTGTGCTATGTGCGTTCCATGCACCGGGTCAGCGCCGGCTCGACCACCGATTTCGATGCCGTCGCCCTGGTCGTGCCGCGCGATTTCTGCCCCACCGGGGCGCAGGGTCTCGATGCCCTGCATGAGCGCCACGTCTCCTCCCAACTCGGCGGGCTCCTCGCGGACTATCTCCATTCGCTGCAGCGGCAATTGCCTCGGCTCAGTGCAGAGCACCTGCCCGCCGTTGTCACCGCGACGCGGGCAATGCTGGTTGCTTGTACCGCACCGGGTCGGGATGCGCTGGCCGAAGCGATGCCGGCCTTGCAGGCGACGCAGTCGGAGCGTGCCAAGCGTTTCATCCGCCAGAACCTGCTCTCCCCCCGCCTCACCGTACGGGAGCTTTGCCGCCAATTGGGCATGTCGAGAACCGCGCTCTATCGCCTGTTCGAACCCATGGGTGGGGTCGTGCAATATATCCGCGTCGCGCGGCTGCAGGATGCACATCGCGTCCTCTCCTCGGGCATGGACATGCGTCCCATTCACGAAATCGCGGCCGAGCGTGGTTTCCTCGAACCTTCCGAATTCAGCCGCGCCTTCAAGCGCCAGTTCGGCTATAGCCCCAGCGAGGCGCGGCATGAGGGGCGGTCGGTCCCGTCACGCTCGCCCGGCACGCAGGCGGCCTCCATCACCAATATCGCCGAAATCCTTGCCGCATTGGCCTGAGGCGGGCTTTACGCTGGGGCAGTCGCTCGCACGATGCGCCAACCGGTAAAACCGATCAACAAGGTCATCAGCGGACTCGCGATATTAAAAAGGCAGAATGGCAGGTAGATCAGCGTTGGCACGCCCAGCACCGCCGCCATATAGGCGCCGCAGGAATTCCACGGGATTAGCGGCGAGGTGACGCTGCCGCCATCGGCCACGGCCCGCGACAGATTGCTCGAGGCCAGCCCGCGCTTCTGAAACTCGGCGCTGAAAATCCGCGCCGGCAGCACCACGGCCACATATTGATCCCCGGCCACGACATTGAGGCCAACGGCCGAGCCGACGACGGTGGCAATCAGCGAACCCGTGGTTTTGGCCCGTGCGATCAGCGGGGTCACGAGCTTCATCAAGAGCCCGAATTCATCGAGCAGGGAGCCAAAAACCAGCGCGCCGAGTATGAGCCAAATGGTGGGCAGCATGCTCGCCATGCCGCCGCGCGAGAGCAGGCTATCCACCTGTTCGAGGCCGGACTTGGCCTCAAAACCGGTCGCCATCACCTGCCAGCCGGCTTTTATGTGCGCGACGATCGGCGCAAGATCCGGCGCATCGATGAAGCGCAACACCGCTTCGGATTGAAGGAAGGGCGCAAGGATTGCCGCGGATAGCGCCGAAGCGGCTATGGCCAGCGAAGCAGGTACTTTCAATACTGAAAGGGCGACGAGCAGCACGACAGGCAGCAGCGTCCATGGGGAAATGGCAAAAAGCTGCGACAGGGCGCCAAGCTCGGATTCGATCAGCGCGTCGCTCGCCCCGGCCGTGCCATCGAGGGTGCCGAGAAGCACGAAGCCGACAAGCGCGATGACCAGTGCCGGTCCGGAACTCCAGGCCTGGGCCCGCAAATGGATATGGATGGGCGTATCGGTCAGCTGCGCGGCAAGGATCGCGGTTTCGGACAGCGGGGACATCTTTTCCCCCACATAGGCCCCGGAGATGACCGCCCCCGCGGTGATTTCGGCGGATACGCCCACCATGATGGACAGGCCGACTAGGCCGACGCCGATTGTCCCCGCGGTCGTCCAGGAGCTGCCGATACCGAAGGAGATCAGCGCACAGACAAGGAAGGCGGCCGGATAAAACCAGTCGGGGTCGACGACCATGATGCCATAGTAGACCAGGGTCGGGATGGTGCCCGCCATGTTCCAGGCCCCGATCAGCGCGCCGATGGCAAAGAGAATGAAGATGGCGCTGACGACGGAGGAAACGCCCTTGCGCCCGGCCTCGGCCACCTCCTCCCAGGAGTGGCCGTTCTTGAGCACGATGAGGGCCGCGGTGAGCGCTGAAAAGATCAGCGCCACCTGCAGCGGCCCGTCCATGGCATCATTGCCGAAGAGATAGACAGCGGCCGAAATCAGCACCGCCAGCACGATGAGCGGGATCAGCGCGTCGAGCAGGGATGGCTCCCGGATCGTTCTCAGTGGCGCCGACGGCTCCATGATCACCCCCGCGCCAGCCGTTCCTTGGCCGCGCCCCAGCTTCTGACAATCTGGATCAGGCCGAAGAGGGCAACGAGACCGCCGCCGATCTGCATCAGCAACAGCGCGCCGGTCATCGGCAGGGCAATCAGCAGGGCGCCTAGCACGATATAGATGGCGGCGCCGGCTACCGAGGTCCAGACGGGCGGAAAATTCTTGCGGTAGCGGATGAGGATGAAGGCTTCCGTCAGCCCCACGGCGATGGCGCCGAGCCCGATAATCCAGGAGAGCACACTGGGCGTCAGGATGCCGGCAATGAAGGGGCTGAGGAGCAAGAGCAGCCCGGCCAGCGCCGCAAGGCCTCCGCGCATGAGGCTTAGCCAGAAGGGCCAGCTCGATTCAATGCCATAGTTCTGGCTCGCCAGCGCCCCCAGCACGCCATCCACCAGCAGCACCGTGCCGCCGACCACGACCACGACTTTGAGCGCATAATCGGGGAGAAACAGGGCGACGAGCCCGCCGATCAGCAGAAGCGCGCCGCGCAACAGGCTGAATGTAACCGCCCAACGCTTGGAAGACGCCGCCATTTGGTAACTCCTTGCACTTGTTATCGCTTTGGCCCAGAGGCCGGATTTCATTCTATGGGGTTGTCCCCCTCGACCACATGCTCGACGATATCGCCGAGGGCAAAGGCGAGCACGAAGATCAGCCAGATGGCGACCAGCGCCACCGCCGTCCCCAATGCACCGATGGCAATGCCGACCAGAACGGCAATGCCATCCTCGTTGAGAACGCCCATGCAGATGACGGCGAGGCCCGCCGACGGGATGAGGTTCATGAACGGCACCGGCGCCATGTTGACGAGCGCGAGGAGGATCGCGATGACCGCGAGAAACGGTAGGGCACTTGGGCCCGTCAGTCCGCGCCAGCGCGGCGCCGAAATTTTTGCCGCCCAGCGCACGATCACCGCCAGGGCCTCGAGCAGTTTCTTGATGACTTTTAGGGGCAGCGGCATGCGCCCGAACCAGTTGCCAAAGCTCATCGGGCGCCCCAGCAGCATGGCTATGCCGACCGCGAACATGGCGACCGCCATGAGGAAATTATAGCCCGGCGGACCGGGCAGCAGGTTGAGGAGGGCAAAGAGCATGATCGCAAGCACATGCGAGCGTTCCCCCACCATGGCGAGGAGATCGGCGCAGGTCAGGGCGGCATCGGGCCGCCCCGCCCGTTCGCGCAATTGCGCGACGATGACATCGACGATGGGGATGATCGGGTCATGGCCATGGTCATGGCCGGGACTCTCGTCGGTCATGCCGGCAACGCCCGTTGAGCCATCCCGACCCGTCTCGCTCATGCCAAGGCCTTGGCCTTGAGCGTATTGAATTCGGCTTCGGAAATCACCCCTTCCTTGAGGAGGCTGCTCGCCCGGGCGATCTGTTCGGCGGGCGATGTGCCGGCGACATTGCGGATATAGGTTTCGGCTTCCGCCCGTGCCTCCTGATTGGCCGCAATCTGCCGCCGTCCCATGCCGCTGCCGCGGGTGAGCAGATAAGCGAGCGCGGTCAGCATGGGCAGAAAGATCAGCGCAATCACCCAGATGGCCCGCGCAAAGCCCCCGATCTCGCGATCGCGGAACAGGTCGACGATGATCTGGAACAGCACAATGAGATAGGTGATGAGGAAGAAGGTGGAGAGGATCAGCCAGAGAATTTCCCAGAAATTGCTAGACATTTTTGCACCTCGATACGCGTTGAAAACTCAGTAGTCGACGGCGTCGCGGATGATGGGGCAGGTCATGCAGTGGCCGCCTCCACGTCCGCGCCCCAGTTCCGAACCGGAAATGGTGATGACTTCCACGCCGGCCTTGCGCAGCAGCGTGTTCACATAGGTATTGCGGTCATAGGCGAAGACGACGCCGGGCGAAGCGCAGACCAGATTGGCGCCGCTGTCCCATTGGGTGCGCTCGCGCGTATAGTCATTGCCCGCCGTCTCGACGACGCGAATGGAGGAGAGCCCCAGCGCCTCGCGCACGGTTTCGACGAGCCCGCCCTTGTCCTTCTTCAGTTCCAGTCCACCATTGCCATCGGGCCGATACGAGAAGCATTCGATCGGGTTGACGATATCGGGATAGATCAACACGCAATCACGGTCGGCAAAGGTGAAGACCGTGTCGAGATGCATGGCGGCGCGCAGCTTGGGCATGGCCGCGACGATGACGCGCTCCACGGCGCCCTTTTCAAAGAGCGTTTTCGCAAGTTGCGCGATCGCCTGGCGCGAAGTGCGCTCGCTCATGCCGATGAGAACATTGCCCTTGCCGATGGGCATGACATCGCCGCCTTCGAGCGTTGCGAGGTCCCATTCCTTGGTCGGGTCACCCCACCAGACATTCACCTTGCCGGCAAAGTCGGGATGGAACTTGTAGATCGAACTGGTGAGCAGCGTTTCTTCGTGCCGCGCCGGCCAATAGAGCGGGTTGAGCGTCACCCCGCCATAAATCCAGCAAGTGGTGTCGCGGGTGTAGAGCGTATTGGGGAGGGGCGGCAGCAGATATTCGTTTACTCCCGCCGCGTCACGCACGAGGTTCATGCGCTCTCCGCCGATATGGTCGGGAAATTCGTAGGTCGACAGCCCCCCGATCAGGGTTTCGGCCAATTGCCGGTTGGAGAGTCCATCGAGATAGGAGCGGACGTCGTCGACGAGATCGGGGCCTACCTTGTTGGGCGCAATCTGGTTGTCGAGAATCCACGCCTTGGCCTCGGGCAGCGCCACGGTCTGTTCGAGCAGGTTGTGCATCTCGACCACGTCGACGCCGCGCTCGCGCAGCTTGTTCATGAAATCAAAGTGGTCGCGTTTGGCCACATCGACCCAGAGCACGTCGTCGAACAGCAGGTCGTCGCAATTGGATGGGGTCAGGCGCTGATGCGCCTTGCCGGGCGCGCACACCATGACCTTGCGCAATTGGCCGACTTCGGAATGGACACCAAAACTGGATTCCATCGTCAAACTCCTTGATTTCAGGGGGTAATGGTCCCGGTCATGAGACCCACTGTTCCGATGATGCCGGCGAGAACGGTGACACCAAAAACCACCAGCTCAACCGGCGTGAAGAAGCGGGCCTGCTGCTCGCGGCGGGCCCAGAAGTAGAGGATGATGGTCCCGGGCACGAAGAGAACGGCCACCAGCACCACATATTTCAGCCCTGCGGCCACGAACATGAAGAGCGTATAGATGACGGCGATCCAGGCGATGATCTGGTCCATCGGCCGTTCATTGGCATCGCTCGCAGTGTAGCCGATGCCTGTGCGGGCGACGATGACGCCATAGCCGGCCACCAGCAGATATGGCAGGAGGGCAGTGACGCTGGTCATGTCGAGCATGAAGTTGAAGGCGTCGGCGGACCAATAGGTGGAGATGACGAAGAGCGAGACCACGATATTGGTCAGCCAGAGCGCATTGGCTGGCACGCCATTGCCATTCTGCGCCGCGAACATTTTTGGCATGTCCTGCGATTTTGCCGCGGCAAACATCACCTCGGCGCAGATCAGCGACCAGGCAAGATAGGCGCCGAGCACCGAAACCAGCACGCCGATGGAAATGAAGATCGCGCCCCAATGACCGACCACGAGTTCGAGCGCCCCGGCCAGTGATGGGTTCGCCACCCCGGCAATCGCCGCCCGCGGTGCGGTGGCAAAAGGCAGGAGGGTGACCGCCACCATGAGCCCGGTCACCGCGACGAAGCCGAGCACGGTGGCGGTGCCGACATCCTCGCGCTTTTTGGCAAAGCGGGAATAGACGCTCGCCCCCTCGATGCCGAGGAAGACAAAGACGGTGATGAGCATGGTATCGCGCACCTGCGCCACGAGGCTCTTTTCGGGCATGTCGAGCCCGCCGAAGAAGTTTTCGGAGAACTGGTTGTAGTTGAAGAAGAAAATGAAGATCAGCACCGCCACCACGATCGGCACGATCTTGGCGATGGTGACGACGGTATTGATGAAGGCGGCCTGTTCGACGCCGCGCAGGATCATGAAGTGGAAGGCCCAGATGCCGAGGAGCGACACGATGATCGCCACCGGGCTGCTGCCGTCGCCAAAAAACTCGGGGAAGAAGCGGCCGAGCGTCGAGCCTATAAGGACCCAGTAAAAGACGTTGCCGAGGCAGCTGCCAAGCCAATAGCCGAAGGCGGAAAGAAAGCCCATATAGTCGCCGAAACCGGCCTTGGCATAGGCGAAGACGCCCGAATCGATGTCGGGCCTTCGGGTCGCGAGAGACTGGAAGACGCGGGCCAGCATATACATGCCGGTACCGGCAATGGCCCAGGCGATAATGGCACCAAAAGGCCCGGTGGCGGTCGCGAAGCGCCCCGGCAGATTGAAGATGCCGGCCCCGATCATGGACCCGATGACCATCGCTGTCAGCGCATTGAGCGATAGTTTCCCCTTGTCAGCCCCCGTCGCCATTGCCGTCTCCCCTAACAGGCTCCAACAAAACATAAATCCGGTGTGGAGCCCGTTGAGGCTACCGCTCACCGGGGCGCGAGGAGAATGGCGCGGCGTCCCCGCACTAGGCTGGGCGTCCCGCTTCGTGATTTTGGTTGTGCGCGAAAGAACCGATGGAAACGTGGGTGGTCTTGGCCTGGAATGCTTTCGTCACGCCGTGCTGCGCTCGGACTTGATCCGAAGGCCAGTGCAGGGGCCACAGGCTTCATACATGGGCGGCGTGCCCTCGCCGAGGAGGCGAAGGGCCCGCGCCTCTGAAGTCCTCCTTCAAAAAGCGCGATGTCATTCCCGCGAAAGCGGGAATCTCTGTTTCCCTGCAAGGAGCTTCCCGCTTTCGCGGGAATGACATCGGTGGGAATACGGAAACCCAAACAAATGTTTCCCTTTTTTGGGGAGTGAACGAGATCGACTACCGGGTGGCTCTTGGCTGATCAAGCAACAACAAAATATAAGCCAGGCAAATTCCCTTGTCTTCCAGTCCATATTCTTGGCATTCCGTCCATCTTTTCAGATTCCGGCTTGTCCCGGCGTTGTTCGGATTTTTCTCTGTGCTAACGTCAGTCAAACAAGCATGACTATTTCAATTTTTCGGAATTTTGGTTGGTTTTGTTCGTCACGACATGGGTTTGACGCCCGCAAGGTCGGCCGAACTGCGACCTATAGGGAGGGCTTACGATGATGAAGACATTTGTCCGGCTGGCCATGGCGCTTGCCGCGGCCCTGGTGCTGTCCCTGCCGGCCCTGGCGCAGATGTTCGGGCCGGCCGTCACGGTCGCCAATGTCAATTTGCGCAATGGGCCCGGCACCAATCATGCCGTGATCCGCGTGGTGCGCTCGGGCGAAGACGTGACGATCGTCCGTTGCGAGCGTAATTGGTGCCTCGTCAATGCCGGGCGCGAGACCGGCTGGCTCGCCCAAAATTATGTGATGCGCGTCATCGCCGCGCCGCCGCCGCCGCTCTGGCCCGATTTCGACTTCGATACCGGCCCGACGCGCGTCTGCTTCTACGATCGACCCAATTTCCGCGGCGACAGTTTTTGCCTCAGGCCCGGCAATGGCAATGACGACCTCGGCAATTGGCGCAACCGGATCGCCTCGGTGGCCCTTCGCGGCGGCCAGAGCCATTCGCTCAGCGTCGATCTCTGCACGGCCCGCAACTTCCGCAACTGCACCTCGATCCGCGACGACATGGCCAATGTGAGCCGCCACCTGCAGGGGGCCATTGCCTCGGTCAAAGTCTGGTAGGGCGCCCACTTCCCGCCGCGCCCCTCGCCACAGTTGGGACGGCAGGCCGCCTATTGGGACGGAGTGCGATTGTTGGGCTCTCCGATCCGACTAAACTTTACTCCCTCAAGTCTATGGAGCTCTGCGCGTCATGAGTATCTCTAAACCCAAGTCCTTGATTTCACTGTTTTTTACGGGTCCTGCCGTCACGGCTATCGCCGTTCTGGCGGCGGCGCCGGCGGCCCTGGCGCAGCCGGCAAGACCGCCGGTCGTCTTCGAAAATGTCAGGATTTTTGACGGTCAGTCCGATGCCTTGAGCGGTCCATCCAATGTGCTTGTCAGGGATGGCAAGATCGCCGGCATTTCGACCGCCGAAATCAGCGAAGACGGTGCGACGGTGATCGATGGCGAGGGCAAGGTGCTGATGCCGGGCCTGATCGATGCGCATTGGCACACCATGCTGATCGGGGTCACGCCCGATACCGGGCTCGCCGATATGGGCTATACGCATCTGATTGCCGGGGTCGAAGCGACGGCGACGCTGATGCGCGGCTTTACCACGGTGCGCGATCTCGGCGGGCCGAGTTTCGGGCTCAAGAAAATCATCGATCAGGGGCTCATTCCCGGGCCGCGCATCTACCCCTCCGGCGCCATCCTGACCATTACCAGCGGTCATGGCGATTTCCGCACCTTTGCCGATCTGCCCCGCAGGATCGGCGAGTTGACCCCGATGGAAGAGGCGGGGATGGCCATGGTCACCGACTCGCCCGACGAAGTGCGCATGCGGGCCCGCGAGCAGTTGATGCAGGGCGCCTCCCAGATCAAGCTGACGGCCGGCGGCGGGGTGGCGTCGCCCTTCAGCCCGCTCGATGCCTCGACCTTTACCGATGCCGAAATCGAAGCCGCCGTCCAGGCTGCGTCCAATTGGGGCACCTATGTCGGGGTCCATGCCTATACGCCGCAGGCGGTGCAGACGGCCATCAATTCGGGCGTCAAGGTCATCGAGCACGCGCATCTGATCGACGACGAGACGGCGCAGCTCATGGCCGAAAAGGACATCTGGCTCAGCACCCAGCCCTTTGACGAAGCGATGGGCGCGGGCCTGCCGCCCTCGTCCATGGAAAAATTCCATGAGGTGCTGGAAGGCACCAGCAATATCTACGAATTTGCCAGGAAGTACGACCTCAAGACCGCCTGGGGCACCGACATCCTGTTCTCGCCCATTCTGGCCCGCGGCCAGAACCATATGCTGCTGAACCTGCTCAAATGGTACACGCCTGTGGAAGCGCTGCAGATGGCGACGGGCACCAATGGCGAACTGCTGCTGCTCTCGGGCAAGCGCAACCCCTATCCCGGCCGCATCGGCCTTGTCGAGGAAGGCGCCTATGCCGACCTCCTGCTCGTCGATGGTAATCCGCTCGAAGATCTGAGCTTGGTTGCCGATCCGGAAAACAAGTTCCTCATCATCATGAAGGACGGGGTGATCTACAAGGATATCACTGGCGATCAGGACTAGGCCGCAACCCGTTCACGCAAGGCTTCACCAATTCGCGCAGGCGCGCCTCTCGAAGGTCACAGTCCGTTAACCGAGAGGCGCGAAGGCGTCGTTTCCCGTCGGCCAGATTGGAACAGAAAGACAAGGCCCGGGACGGAATGCACATGCGTTTGCGGCAGTATATGGTATTGTCGATTGGCAATTCGCTTGTTTTCCGCCATTGGAGCCAAGCAAATTGCTTGCGGCGGCAAAATTCGGATAAAATTCTAGCGTAGTCATACTGCCCCTTCGACTTTCTCAACTTCTTGCTGCCGTGTGCCCCTTGGCCTGCCGCAAAGCAAGGATGGGCTGTTTCGCAGCCCCTCCGTCGTGAGTTGCCCTCCGCCGTCATCGACGCGAAGGGCTCGAAGGAGAAGCGTCAGAATGTACCATGCGTCCAGCATTCGCCCACGATACCAATCGGCCGTACCGCTGATAGGCCTGCCGGAAGATGATCCCAAGAGCCTGAGGCCTATAGATTTTTCGACCAGCGAAGTGGCTGCGGAAGATCGGTTCGAGGCCTGGCGCGACGTTCACTCCGCCGCCTTCGATCTTTTTCCGAGCCAGGCGAACCGCAATTTCCGGGCGCGGCATCGCACCTGGGACCTCGGCGGCATGGCTTTCCAGACCGTTGAAACCGACAGCCTGCGCTTTGCCAGCCTCGCCGAACAAGCCAAGCGCGATCCGCTGGATCACTGGGTGGTTTCGCTCTTCGTCACCGGCCGCTGCACCATCGAGGGATCGAGGGTTCTGCTCGAAAATATCGCGGGCGTTCCGCAACTTACCTCGCTTGTTGACCCCTTCCACGGCCAGGTCACGGCGGGCAAGGCGCACCTCCTCTACATCCCGCGCGATACCTGCCGCGACACCGCGCATCTCCTCGACGCGGCCTCGCTCACTCTCCTCCAGGACGGCATGGGTGGCATTTTTGCCGACTACATGCTGAGCCTTGAAAGCCGCATGTCGCAATTGCAGCCCGACGATCTCGCCGAACTCGTCGCGGCCACGCGCGCCCTGCTCCTTGCGGCTATCGCGCCCTCGCCGGATCGGCTCGAAGAGGCCGGCGCCATGATCAATCACGCCTTGCTCGAACGCGCCCGGCAATGCGTACAGGATAATCTCCAGAACCCCGCACTCGACGTGAATTTCATCCTGCGCGGCCTCGGGGTTTCCCGCTCCCGCCTCTATCGTCTCTTCGAGGCATCGGGAGGCATCATGCATTATATCCAGAAGCGGCGGCTGCTGGCGGCACACAAGGTGCTTGCCGATCCCCTGAGCGGACGACGCATCTTCGAGGTTGCCGAGGATTTCTGCTTCAACGATGCCGCCGAATTCAGCCGGGCTTTCCGGCGTGAATTTGCCTGCAGCCCCTCCGATGTCAGGGCCAACCGGCGTCGTCCTGTCGTCGGGCACGTCCATATCAATCGCTATGCCAGGGACCTGACGGACCTGCTCAAGGGCATGCAGAGCTAGCGTCATCAGGCTTTTCAACGAATCTGCCAAAGCCAGGCGGCGGCACGATTGGGCCGTCCCATGTCACGCGCGTGTCATTGACCATGGTTACAACCAGCTCATTCGAATGAGTTGGTATCATGCGCAATCAAGGCCATTCCTGGGAGGAAACCCGGGACAGGATCAGTGAAGAAATCGTCTCGGGACGCCTCGCGCCGGATACGCGCCTGCCGTCCGAACCTGAACTTTGCGTGCTTTACGGGGCGCGGCGCCATTCGCTGCGCAAGGCTCTGGCGGCGCTGGTATCCGAGGGCAAGCTGCGCGTCGAGCATGGGCGCGGTACCTTTGTCGAGCGGGCCCCTTTGCTCAATTATGTCATCGGCCCCCGCACGCGCTTCCGCGAAAATCTCAATTCCCAGGGCCTGACGGCTTCGGGCGAAACGCTGTCGGAGATGCATATTCCGGCCAGCACCCGCGTGGCCGCCGCTCTCCAGATCGAGATCGATGCGCCGGTCATTGCCCGCTCCTGGCGCGGCTTTGCCAATGACCTGCCGATCAGCATGGGCTGGGCCTATCACGACCTGACGCGCTTTCCGGACCTGCAGGAGCGGCGGCGCGAACTGACCTCGATCACCAAGGTCTACCATTCCTACGGCATCACCGATTACCGGCGCCTGCGCACCACTGTCTTCACCCGCATCGCCTCCGAAAACGAGGCGGCCATGCTGATGCTGCGGCCGGGCCAGTCGGTGCTCGTGGTGCAGAAGGTCGACGCCGATCTCGATGGGCGGCCGATTGGATTTTCCGAGGCGGTATGGGCCGGCGACCGGGTGCAGTTCACCTTCGAAACCGACCAGCCGACCGTGTTGACGACCGAAAGAAGCAATGATGTTTAACGAAACTCCCTCCGGCGGACCCGATCAAGGCGCCATGCTGGGCATTCTGGCGCGGGCAAGGCCCGAGCGGCTGAAGGCGCTTGCCGAAACCCTGCTCGAAAGCATGGGCGAGATCGCCGTCCTGACCAACCGCACCGGCCTCGTCATGGTGCCCATGCGCGACACGGTCGAAAATGTCGATTTTCACCTCGGCGAAGTGCTGGTGAGTGAAGCCCATATCACCGACGCCGCAGGCCATATCGGCTATGGCATGGTCACCGGCCGCGATCTCGAACGCGCCATGGCCATGGCCGTCGTCGATCTTCGGATTGCGACCAGGGGCGAAGAGCCGGTCACGAAGGATTTTCTCTCCGAGGAGCGGGCGCACCTCGTCGCCGAAGACGAGAAGCGCATGCGGCAGGTGGAAGCCACGCGCGTTGAAATGGAGACGTTCTGATGCTGACCGTTGCTCCTCCCGATGCCGTCGAACTGCGCGCTAATGCGACGTTCGAGGCGCTGATGTGGGCCCTTTCGCGCCCGGGCGATATCAGAGACATGCCCGAAGCCGGGTTTTCCGCGGTTGTCGAAACGCTGGTCGATCTTGAATGCACCGTGTTCTCCGATGATCCGGATTTGCGCGCGCAGATTGCGGCGACAGGTGCGCTTCAGGCCGAAGATATTTCACAGGCAGACCACGTGTTTCTGTCCTCTCTCGAAGGCGCGGAAGCGCGGCTTGTCGCACTCCGCTGCGGCAGCGCGCTCTATCCCGATGATGGTGCAACGCTCGTCGCAGCAGTCCGCCACGGTGTCGGCCAGCGTGTGCGGCTTTCCGGCCCGGGTGTCGATGGCGTGCTGGAGGTGACCCTCGGCATTGCGCCGGGTTTTTGGGCCATGCGCGCCATGCTCTGCGCCTATCCCGAAGGCTTTGACATGCTCCTCGTCGATGGCCGCTCAGTCATCGGCATTCCGCGCTCGACCCTGGTGGAGGTGCTGTAATGGCATATGTAGCAACCCGCGGTGGCGAAAAGGCCATCGAACAGGCCGAGCGCCTCTTCCGGCAGGATCTGGGTACGATCGACGCAGCGCGCGTCGAGACGATCCAGCAAACCATGCCCTATCTCATCGATCGCGTGATGGGCGAAGCCTCTCTCTATAGCGAGGAACTGGCAGCGCTCGCCCTGGCGCAGACCGGCGGCGAACTCTCGGAAGCCGTGCTGGTGCTGCGCGCCTGGCGTACCACCCAGCCGCGCATCGCCATCGCCCGCCCCGTACAGCAGGATGAAATCCTCACCCAGCGCCGCATCTCGGCCGCGTTCAAGGATATTCCTGGCGGTCAGATTCTTGGGCCGACGCTCGACTATTCGCACCGCGTGCTGGCGACCGATGTGCTCGAAGGAAAGCCCTATGCTCCGCCGGCGGTGGAGTCCGCCGCAAAGCCAGCCCCGGCGACACAGCCGTCGCTGGCCGACTGGCAGCGCGAGCAGGGGCTGCTCGCACCAACGGGCGAAGCTAAAGTGGCGCCGGAAGACATTCCGGACCTGACGCGCGAACCGCTCCTCTTCCCGGCCTCGCGCGCCCATCGGTTGCAAAGCCTCGCGCGTGCCGAAACGGGTGGCGTCCTGGCCCTCGGCTATTCGGCCATGCGCGGCTATGGCAATGCCCATCCGACCGTCAATGAACTGCGGCTCGGTGAAGCCGAAGTCGTGGTACGCCATCCGCGCGGCACCGAATTTTCTGCCGGTCGCGTCCGTGTCAGTCAGGCCGAAGTGACCTCCAAGGAAAAGGGCGGTTTTCTCGATCTCGGCTTTGCCGCGACCTTCGGCTGGAACGAGGTGAAAGTGATCGCGGCGGCAACGCTCGATCTCAATTCGGCCGAGGCCCCGGTCGGCTCGCCCGTCCACGAAGAATTCTATCTCTATCACACAGAAAGCGTGGAGGCCTCGGGCTTCTGCATCCACTTCAAGTTGCCGCACTATGTGACGTTCCAGTCGACGCTCGACGCCATGCGCGATGCCAAGGCCAAGAAATCAGCAGCCGAACAGAAGGGCGCCGTCGAGCGCCAGACGGAGCCCGCAGAATGAGTCTTTCATCCCTGACAAAACCCTGGGCTGCGACAAGCTATGGCTTCCTCGATGCTTCGGCCAAGCGCGAATTGCGCCGGAAAATGCTGAAGGCCATCGCCGTGCCCGGCTGCCAGATGCCCTATGCCAGTCGCGAAGTGCCGATGGCGCGCGGCTGGGGTACCGGCGGGTTGCAAGTGACCCTGACGCTGGTCAACCCGACTTCAGTGGTGAAAGTGATCGACCAGGGCGCCGATGACGGCGTCAATGCCGCCTCGATCCGGCGCTTTATTTCGCGCGTGTCGGGCGCGGGGGAAACCTGGGATACGCTCGCCGCTTCCATCGTGCAGTCGCGCCACCGCGTGCCCGAAGAGGTGATGCGCGAGGACCAGATCCTCGTGCTGCAGGTGCCCAATCCCGAGCCGCTGCGCGGGGTGGAACCCAACATTTCCATCGCCCGGCAGATGCATGCCGATGCCGATTATGGAAAACTCTGGCTGACGCTTTATGAGCAGATCGTCCGCAAAGGCAGGATCATGCAGGGCGCCGGCTATCCTTCGATGGTCAATGGCCGTCACGTGATGACGCCCTCGCCCATTCCGCGCTGGGACGTGCCTAAGCTCAACATGGCCAAGCATCTGACCTTCCTCTCCGCCGGCCGTGAAAAGCGGCTCTTCGCCGTGCCGCCCTTTACCCGCGTCGAACCGCTGGTCTTTTCCGACCGGCCCTATCAGGTCGAGCACCATGCCGACCTCACCTGCCGCCGCTCCGGCGTCTCGGGCTATTTCATGAACGAATTGCCCATCGATGGCGGCGGTTCGGCCTTTGAAGTGTCCGACAGCAATCTTGGCATCAAGGCCATTCAGCAGGCGGAGGGGGCAGCGGTCGAGATCGGGAAAACCTGGTATCGCAATGGGGAGTTTTCGGCATGAGCCTCGATATGAGCCCGGCGGCGCTGACCCGCGCCACCCCGCGCCTGATGCGGGCCGAACCGCTCCTCACCATGCGCGATATTTCCAAGACTTATGGTGACGTCCGCGCCCTACGCCATGTCGATGCCACGGTCTATCCTGGCGAAGTCATGGGCATTGTCGGAGAAAGCGGCTCGGGAAAATCGACGCTGCTGCGGATGATGAATCTCGAAGACACGCCCGATAGCGGCGATTACACGCTGCGCCTCCCCAACCGCGACGACGGCAATCTCTTCGACCTGACGCGCTACGAGCGCCGCATGCTCTGCGCCAGGCATATCGGCATCGTTTACCAGAACCCGCATCTGGGTCTTCTTATGCGGCACTCTTCGAGCGGCAATGTCGCCGAGCGGCTGCTTATCGCCGGCGAACGCAGTTTTGATGTGCTCCGCACAAAGGCGCGCGAAGCGCTCGATGCTTCGGAATTCCCGCTCTCGCGCATGGATGCCCGCCCGATTGAACTGTCCGGCGGCATGCAGCAGCGCGTGCAATTGGCCAAGGCCATCGCACTCGAACCCGCCCTGTTGCTGCTCGATGAGCCGACCACCGGCCTCGACGTCTCGGTGCAGGCTCTGGTGCTCGATACGCTAAAGCGCCTGCAGCGCGACCGGAAAATCACCATGGTGCTGGTCAGCCACGATCTCGGAGTTATCCGCACCATGGCCGACCGTGTCATGGTCATGCGCCATGGCGAAGTGGTGGAAGAGGGTCTTGCCGATCAGGTGTTCCAGGATCCGCAGCACTCCTATACCCAGCAACTCGTGCACGCAAAGCTCTGAGGCGATCCCATGAACTCCACTCCTCTCTTGCGTGTCGACGGGCTCACAAAAACCTTCCGCATGTATCACCTCGACAGCATGCTGCATGCCTTTGAAGGGGTCAGCTTCGACCTCCATGAAGGCGAATTCCTGCTGCTGCGCGGACACAATGGCGCCGGCAAGTCGACGCTGCTGCGCACCATCTGGCGCTCCTATCTGCCGGTTGGCGGCCACGTCTGGTACCGCTCCAATCACGGCGAGATCGACCTCGCCAATGCCGCCGATGTCGACATCGCGCTGCTCCGCCGCGAGGAGATCGGTTTTGTCACCCAGTTCCTCAATGCCCGTCCCCGAGTTGCGGCGCAGGATATCGTCGCCGAGCCTTTGCTGCTCGCCGGCACCTCGCAGGCCGAAGCGCTGGAACAGGCCCGGCACTGGCTCGACCAGTTCGGCGTCCGTCCCGAACTCTGGCGCGCCTATCCCTCGACCTTTTCGGGTGGCGAGCAGCAGAAGGTCAACCTCGCCCGCGCGCTGATCCTGCCGCAAAAATTGCTGCTGCTGGACGAGCCGACGGCCTCGCTCGACGTTGGCGCCCGCGCAGCGCTCGTGCGACGTCTCTCGGATTTGAAGGGGCAGGGCGTCGCCATCATCGGCGTGTTCCATCACCCCGGCGACGTTGCTCAACTGATCACCCGTGAAATCAATCTCAATACCCGTGTCGTTGCCGACCAGAGCGAGGAAGAAGACAATGTGGCTCTCTAATTTCCGTATCGTCCTCGCCGACCGCGTCATCGAAAGCGGCGCCGTCAAAATCGAAGACGGCGTCATTGCCGAGATCAGCGAAGTGCCCGTCGCCAATGCCGATGTGGACGGCCAAGGTCTCCTCCTGATGCCGGGCATGATCGACATGCATGGCGACATGATCGAGCGCGAAATCGAGCCGCGTCCCGGTGTGCGCATGCCGATGGAAATGGGCCTCCGCGATCTCGACATGAAGCTCGCGACCTCTGGCATCACCACGGCCTATGCCTCGCTCTCCTTCGCGCCGGGCTCCACCTATGGCCATATGCGCTCCTATGATTTCACCAGCGAAATGATCCGCGCCGTCGTCGCCGCGCGGCCGAACTTGCTCATCGATCATCGCGTGCATGCCCGTTTCGAGGTGACTTTTCCCGCCGCGCTGTCGGTCGTGAAGGAACTCGTCGGCGAAGGCTCGGTCGATCTCGTTTCGCTTTGCGATCACACGCCGGGGCAGGGGCAGTATCGCAATCTCGAATTGCAAGCTGCCAACATCTCCAAGAACAAGGGCATTTCGCTCGAAGCTGCGGCCGAACAGTTGCAGCAGCGCATTCGTGACCGCCAGGAAACGGCCGGCGACATGACCGCAACCCTCCGCGCCATCACTCACTATTGCGCGCTGCATGGTGTGCCGGTCGCGAGCCACGATGACGACACGGTCGAAAAAGTCGAGCTGATGGATTCCCTCGGCGCCAACATCTCCGAATTCCCCGTTACCCTTGAGGCGGCAAAAGAAGCCAATCGCCGCGGCATGCTCAATGCCATGGGTGCGCCGAACGCTCTCCGCGGCCAGTCCTATTCCGGCAATCTCTCGGCCCGTGAAGCCCATGAAGCCGGCGTGCTCGATCTTCTTGCCGCCGACTATCACCCCTCGGCCATGCTGCCGGCGGTGCTGGTTCTCGGCAAGACAGATCCCAACGGCCTGCCGGGCGCGGCCAAGCTCACTTCGCTCAATCCCGCCCGGGCGCTCGGCCTCGAAGATCGCGGCGAAATCCGCACTGGTCTGCGCGCCGATCTCCTTATTGCCAGCGATACCGGTGTCGGTCGCGTCCATGCGACCCTCTCACGCGGCCGCTTCGTCCATTCGGATGGCGCGCTCGCCCTTTCGCGCCTTTCAACACGTCACGAGACAGTCATTCGAATGAGTTAATCGTGTCATTGAGACGCGTTAGCGTCTGAGCATAGAGCAAGGGGTTGAGGCCAATTTCACCGTGCCGGTGAAATGGCTGGAAACACGGCAGGGTGCATCATGCTGGAACTGAAAAAAGTCACCAAGACTTTTGGCGACACGATCGCCGTCAACAACGTGTCGCTTACCTTCGCCCCGGGCCAGATGGTCGGCATTATCGGCCGGTCCGGCGCCGGCAAGTCGACCCTCCTCCGTCTCATCAATCGCCTTGCAGGCGTCAGCGAAGGTCGCATCAGTTTTGGCGACACCGATGTCGGCGCCCTCGAAGGCAAGGCCTTGCGGGCCTGGCGGGCCCGCTGCGCCATGATCTTTCAGCAGTTTAATCTGGTGAACCGTCTCGACGTGCTCACCAATGTCATGATCGGCCGCATCGGCACCGCGGCGACGCTGCCGGTCATGCTCAAGCGCTTTCCAGCCGAAGACCGGGCCAATGCCGCCATGGCGCTCGATCGGCTGGACCTTTTATCCCAGGCGTTGCAGCGCGCCGATACGCTTTCGGGCGGTCAGCAGCAGCGCGTCGCCATTGCCCGCGCCCTGATGCAGAAGCCGAGCCTCATCCTTGCCGACGAGCCGATCGCCTCGCTCGACCCGCGCAATGCAAGGCTGGTGATGGATGCGCTGCGCACCATCAATCGCCAGGATAAGATTACCGTCATCACCAATCTCCATACGCTCGATGCGGCCCGCGCCTATTGCGATCGCATCGTGGGCATGGCCCATGGCCACGTCGTCTTCGACGGCACGCCGAGCCAGCTCACCTCTTCCGTGATCCAGGAGATTTATGGTGACGATACCGAAACAGCCGTGGACGAAAACCTGACTTCGACCATGGCTGGAACCAGTCCCGCAGGACGACAGATGGAGGCGGCTCACTAGAGCCCCTTCCTTTCCCAACCCGGAGTTTCACCAATGCTCACCTTGACGCGTCGCGGCCTTGCGGCTGCGCTGGTTTCGCTCGCCCTCGTTTCCCCGGTCCTCGCGCAGGACTGGCGCTCGGAATATCCCGAGCTGACCATCGGCATTTCCTCGGGCGAAAACGAAACCGATGCCATCGCCCGCAACCAGCCCTATGCCGACTATCTCAGCCGCGAGCTGGGCGTGCCGGTCAAAATGATCCGCGGCACCGACTATGCTGCCGTCATCGAAGCCATGCGTGCCGGCCACGTGCAGATCGCTTCGGTTGGCCCCGCCGCCTATGCGCTGGCCCGCAAGGTCATGGGCGAAGACATTGCCCCGGTCGCTGTCACGCTCGATAACGAAGGCAATCTCGGCTATTATTCGGTCATCGCCGTCCGCGCCGACAGCCCCTACCAGACCCTCGAGGACATCAAGGGCAAGTCCTTCGCCTTTGCCGATCCGAACTCGACCTCGGGCTATGCCGTCCCCTCCTACTATCTCTCGACTGAGCTCAACACCTCGGCCGACGAGTATTTCAGTGAAGTCGCCTTCTCCGGCGGCCACGAGCAGAGCGTCATGGCTCTCGTCAACGGCACGTTCGAAGCCGTCGCCACCCATTGGCGCAATGAAGAATCGGGCAATATCCAGACCATGGAAAAGAAGGGTCTGATCCCGGCCGGTTCGACCCGCATCATCTGGACCTCGCCCGTCATCCCGAACACCCCGGTGATGATCAACACCACGCTCCCCCAGGAGCTCCAGGACGAGTTCAAGGCTGCCCTGATGGCTTTCCCGGAAAAGGATCCGGAAGGCTTTGCAACCTATAGCAACGGCACGTCGAGCGGCTATGTCGAAGCCAAGCACGAAGACTATCTCGACGTCGTCGCCATCACCGAATTCAATGCCGAACAGCGCCGCAAGAACGGCAACTGATCTCCTGTCCCCTGGCCGGCGTGCATCCCGTGCGCCGGCCTTTTTCATTTGCGAGGGCCTCCGTGTCCACTTTGACCCCCACCAATGGCAGGCTGTCATCGACGACGCGGGAGGAGCGCCTCCTCTCGTTCGAAGGTCGCTATCGCCAGCAGCAGTTCACTCGCCGCAACTGGACGCTTCTCTATGGCGCTCTGTTCCTCGCCGCGCTTGTCGGCTCCATCAGCGTCAGCGATTTCAGCATTCCCGGCCTCATAAAGGGCCTGCCCATGGCCTGGAATTATATCGCCGGCACCCTGCCGAAGCTGACGCTGGAAAATCTCTGGGGCGATCTCGGCGAATGGTATTGGGGCCTGCGCTTCTGGCTGCGGCTGCTCGTCGAAACCATTCTCATGGGTTTTGTCGGCACGGTTCTCGGCGGTATTCTGGCTCTCCTGCTCTGCTTTCCGGCCTCGCGAAACCTCGTTGAAAATACCGGCATCTACTTTGCCGCGCGTCGCGCGCTCGAATTCTGCCGCACCGTTCCTGAACTGGTCTTTGCGCTGATCTTCGTTTTTGCCTTCGGCCTCGGACCCTTTGCCGGCGTCTTGGCCATTGCCGTCCATACCGCCGGTTCGCTTGGAAAGCTCTTTGCCGAGGTCAATGAAAACGCCGATCCGCGCCCCATCGAAGGCGTGCGCGCCTCGGGCGGCAATTGGCCGATGATCATGCGTCTCGGCGTCGTGCCGCAGGCGCTGCCTAATTATGCGAGCTACCTGCTGCTGCGCTTCGAAATCAATGTGCGCGGGGCGTCCGCGCTCGGTCTCGTCGGGGCCGGCGGCATTGGCGAGGATCTTTACGTCGCCATCCGCCAGTTCGAATATACCGACATCTCCGCCATCCTGCTGCTGTTGATCCTGACCACGTCAGTGATCGACATCATCTGCGAAACCATCCGCCATCGCCTGATCGGCAACGACCTCACGCAGGGTGCATGACCCATGAACACCGCTCAGCACGCCGATATTGCCCGTCTTCGCCGCACCAATCCCGAAATTTTCAATCGCCCGCTGCCGCAGCGTCTGCGCGATTGGGGCATATGGGTCGCGTTTATCGCCGTCCTCGGCTTCGGGCTCTGGTGGATCGATGCCTCGCCCATGCGCATTTTCAACGGGCTCGGCAAGCTCGGCATGCTGGTCGGCCTGATGATCCCGCCCTGGCCCGGCGATGGTCTGCCGGACTATCTGCTGGCCATGCTCGAAACGCTCGCCATGGCCTTTCTCGGCACGGTCATTGCCGCCGTGCTGGCGGTTCCGCTCGGCTTCATGGGTGCCAAGAACATCATTCCCAACTGGGCCTTTCATTTCGGCATCAGGCGCTTCTTCGACGCGTTCCGCGGTATCGATGGCCTCGTCTGGGCCTTGATCTTCGTCTCCGCTGTCGGCCTTGGTCCCTTTGCCGGCGTACTCGCCATTGCCGTTGGTGACGTCATGGTCCTCGGAAAGCTCTTTGCCGAGGCCATCGAGAATGTCGACAAAAAGCCCGTCGATGGCGTGCGCGCCTCAGGCGGGGGGCGCCTGCACGTCATGCGGCTCGGCGTCTTCCCGCAGGTCTTTCCGGTGATGATGAGCCACGTGCTCTATTTCTTCGAATCCAATGTGCGTTCTGCGACCATTCTCGGTATTGTCGGGGCAGGGGGCATCGGTCTGCAGCTTTCCGATCGCATCCGCATCAACAATTGGCAGGCAGCCGCCTTCATCATCCTCCTGATCCTCGTCACGGTGTCGATCATCGATGCGATATCCCGTCGCATCCGCGCCAAATTGACCTGAAGAGGGCAGAACTTCTGCCCCTTTGCGGACTATGAATTTCATGTGACGGCAAGAGCATGCAAGTTAAGTCCAAAGTGGTCTTCTCAGGAGGCGTGAGCATCCCTATACCTTGGCAATAGATTCGAGCCCGAGGATTTGCCCCTGCCTTCGATACCGACCGACTTCGCCCTTCCGCTTCTCTGCTTTCTCCCGTTTCTGGCTAGCATTTTTGTATTGGCCGCGCCGGGCGAAAAGATACGTGGTGCGGCCTGGGTCACGGCGGTGGTCGCGGCCATTCTCAGCCTCCTGTCCCTGGCGCTCTTTCCGTCCATCGCCAATGGCGAGGTGTTGATCAGCCGCATCGAATGGGTGCCGCAGCTCGGACTCAACCTGACCCTGCGCCTCGATGGGCTCGCCTGGCTCTTTGCCGTGCTCATCACCTGCATCGGCTTCCTGGTCGTGCTTTATGCGCGCTACTATATGTCGCCCAAGGACCCGATCGCGCGCTTCCATGCGCTGCTCCTGGCTTTCATGGGCGCCATGATCGGCCTTGTCATGTCGGGCAATATCATCCAGCTCGCCATCTTCTGGGAGCTGACGAGCTTGGTCTCGTTCCTCCTCATCGGCTATTGGTATCACCGCGGCGACGCGCGCGATGGCGCACGCATGGCGCTCATCATCACCGGCACGGGCGGCCTCGCGCTTTTCGTCTCCATGCTGGTGATCGGCCATATCGTCGGTAGCTATGAGCTCGACGACGTGCTGGCTTCCGGCGGCAAGATTGTCGAAAGCCCGCTCTATCCAGTGGCGCTGATCCTGTTCCTGCTCGGCGCTTTCACCAAGTCGGCGCAGTTTCCGTTCCAGTTCTGGCTACCCAATGCCATGACCGCGCCGACCCCGGTTTCGGCATATCTGCATTCAGCGACCATGGTGAAGGCCGGCGTCTTCATCCTCACCCGCTTCTGGCCGGTCATGCATGACCACCAGCTCTGGTTCTGGATCGTCACCTATACGGGGCTCGCAACGCTCATCTTCGGGGCCTATACCGCGCTGTTCCAGCGCGATCTCAAGGGCCTGCTCGCTTATTCGACCATTTCCCATCTCGGGCTCATCACCACCCTCCTCGGTATGGGCACCCCCCTCGCGGCCGTCGCCGCCATCTTCCACATCGCTAACCACGCCACCTTCAAGGCGTCGCTGTTCATGGCCGTGGGCATTATCGACCACGAAACCGGCACGCGCGATGTGCGCAAGCTGAGCGGCCTCAGGAAATACCTGCCCTTCACGGCAACTCTCGCCATCATCGCCAGCGCCGCCATGGCCGGCGTGCCGCTGCTCAACGGCTTCCTCTCGAAGGAAATGTTCTTCACCGAGACGGCCGAGTTCGATCCCAATGTCTTCGTCAATCTCTCCCTGCCGATCGGCGCTACCCTCGCTGGCATGCTCAGCGTCGCCTATTCGATCAAGTTCGTGCATGGCGTGTTCTTTGGTCCGCCACCGACCGAACTCGAAAAGGTGCCACATGAGCCGCCGGCGCTGATGCGTCGTCCGATCGAAATCCTGGTGCTGATCTGTCTCGCCGTCGGCATCATTCCCGGCATCACCATCGCGCCCTATCTCGCGGCGGCAGTGCATTCGGTTCTCGGTGCCGAGACGCCCTATTACAGCCTTTCGGTCTGGCACGGCTTTAATCTGCCCCTGATCATGAGCATCATCGCCATGGTGGGCGGGGCCGTCATCTACGTGCCCTATTATCGAAAACTCAGGGATATCGATGGCGTACCGCTGACGCGGGGCCTTGTCGGCCAGCGTGTCTTTGAACGTATCCTCGTCACCGCCACCAATCGCTGGGCCCGCCACCTCGTCGGCGCCTTCGGCACGCAGCGCCTGCAGCCGCAGATTTTCGTCGTTATTTTCCTGGCTCTCGCCGCCGGCATTGCCGCCGGCTGGGCGCGCATGGGCAATCTGCCGCTGCCGGACAGCTTTGATCCGGTGCTGGGTCTTGTCTGGCTTCTCGGCGGCATCAGTGCGCTCGCTGCCGCGCAACAGGCAAAGTTCCATCGCCTCGCCTCCATGATCCTCATGGGCGGCGCGGGTCTGGCCACTTGTCTCACCTTCGCCTGGTTCTCGGCGCCCGATCTGGCGCTGACCCAGCTCCTTGCCGAAATCGCCACCACGGTTCTTATTCTCCTGGGCCTCCGCTGGCTGCCCAAGCGCAGCCCCGTGCCGGAGAGCACGCCTATGGCCGCACGGTTGCGCCGCTATCGCGACGTGGCTCTTGCAGGTCTAGTGGGTTTGGGTACGGCTCTTGCCAGCTACGCCATCATGACGCGCTCGGCATCCGAGGGCATTTCCGACTTCTTCCTTGCCAATGCCTATAAGGAAGGCGGCGGCACCAATGTCGTCAATGTCATGCTGGTCGATTTCCGTGGTTTTGACACCATGGGCGAAATCACCGTGCTCGGCGTGGTCGCCCTGACCGTCTTCGGCCTTCTGCGTCGCTTCCGTCCGGCCTCGGACAGTGCAGAGCGTCCCGAACAGCAGCGTGTGCTCGACGAGTACGCGCCTGGTTCCAGCGAGAATGTCGCCGACGATTTCCTGCGTATTCCGGCGCTGATCATGAACTGGATGTTCCCGGTCGTCGTCGTCGTCGCCATCTATATGCTGATGCGTGGCCACGATCTGCCGGGCGGCGGCTTCATCGCCGGCATCATCATGTCGCTGGCCTTTATTCTCCAATATCTCGCCGGCGGCACGCGCTGGGTCGAGGAACGCCTGCGCATCCTGCCGCTGCTCTGGATCGGTTGGGGCCTCCTCTTGGCCCTTCTCACCGGCGTCGGCGCCATGGTGCTGGGCGCGCCCTTCCTCACCTCGGCCTTCGCCTATGCCGATATCCCGCTGATCGGCAAGGTGCCGATGGCCACCGCCCTGATCTTCGATCTCGGCGTCTTTGCCCTTGTCGTTGGCGCGACCGTGCTGATGTTGATCGCCCTGGCGCACCAATCCATTCGTCGGCCAAAGGTCGCGGGCTCCAACAAGCCCAAGCAGCGCGTGGGAGCAGACAAATGGAACTGACCCTTGCCCTCGCCATCGGCGTGCTCTCTGCGTCCGGCGTCTACCTGCTGCTGCGTCCGCGTACGTTCCAGGTGATCATCGGGCTCTCGCTCGTTTCCTATGCGGTCAATCTCTTCATCCTCTCGATGGGGCGGTTGCGCATGGATGCAGCGCCGATCCTTTCGGGCGCCGATGCCGATATCGCCAATTATGCCGATCCGGTACCGCAGGCCCTGGTGCTTACCGCCATCGTCATCGGCTTTGCCATGACGGCCCTGTTCCTTGTCGTGCTGCTCGCCGCCCGCGGCCTCAGCGGCTCTGACCATGTTGACGGAAAGGGGGATTGAGATGACCGGCATGAACCACATTGCCATCCTGCCAATCCTCATCCCCATGGCGGCAATGGTTTTCAACCTGCTGGTGGGCGACGGGCGCAGCAACAGACGCATCATCGGCATCAATATCGGGTTCAGCGTCCTGTTGCTGCTGGTCTCGATCCTGTTGCTGGCGGTCCTCGCCCAATCGAGCACGGCTGCTGCTGCGGTCTATCCGCTCGGCAATTGGCCGGTGCCTTTCGGCATCGTCCTCGTCGCCGATCGCCTCGCCGCGGTGATGGTTCTTACAACCTCGATCCTGTCGCTGGCGGCGCTCATCTTCGCCTCGGCTCGCTGGCATAGCCGAGGTACCAATTTCTTCCCCCTCTTCCATGCGCTGGTCATGGGGCTCAACGGCGCCTTCCTCACCGGCGACCTTTTTAATCTGTTCGTCTTCTTCGAGCTGCTCTTGGCCGCGTCCTACGGTCTGGCCTTGCATGGCGGCGGGCGCAATCGAGTGCGCGCGGCGATGCATTACATCGTCATCAATCTCGTTGCGTCCTTCCTGTTCCTGATCGGCGTGGCGCTGATCTATGGCACGACCGGCACGCTCAACATGGCCGACATTGCCCGCGCCGTGCCGCATATCGCGCCTGATGATCTCGGCCTGTTCGAAGCCGGCGTTGCCGTTCTCGGCATTGCCTTCCTCATCAAGGCCGGCTCCTGGCCGCTGCACTTCTGGCTGCCCAATACCTATTCCTCTGCCGCCCCGCCCGTGGCCGCGCTTTTCGCCATCATGACCAAGGTCGGTTTTTACGCCATCCTGCGGCTCTGGACCCTGGTCTTTGCCAATCAGACCGGTCCGGAACTGGCGTTCGGCCAAAACGTGCTTTTCGTTCTCGGCATTGCCACGGTCGCCTATGGCAGCGTCGGCGCGCTGTCGAGCAAGGCGCTCGATCGCCTCGCGAGTTATCTGATCCTCGTTTCGGCCGGCACACTGCTTCTCGCCGTGGCCTATAACGTGCCCGGGGTCACCACCGGCGCGCTCTACTATGTCGTCGTCGCAACCCTCGCAGCTGGAGCGCTTTTCCTGCTCAAGGATGTCATCGACCAGGTGCTTCCGGCCGAAGCGCAGATCCTCGCCGTGTCGCTCGAATTCTACGGCGACGAGGAAGAGGTGCTCGACGAGGATCAGGAAGTCAGCCGCAGTTTTCCTGCCGCTGCGACCCTTTTGGGCTGGTGCTTCGCCATTGCGGCCCTGGTCATGGCTGGCCTCCCGCCGCTCTCGGGATTCCTCTCGAAATTCGCCATGCTGTCCGCTGCCTTTGGTGCGGCCAATGCACCGACGGCCGCTACATGGTGGATCACCGGCGCGCTCATCGTCTCCGGCCTCTTCGTGCTCATCGCCATGGTACGAAACGGCATCAACATCTTCTGGACCTCACTGCCCGGTGATGGGGGCCTGGCGCTGCGCCCGCTCGAAGTCGGGCCGATCATGGTGCTGCTGGCGCTTTGTGTTTTGATGGCCGTCTTCGCCGGACCGGCGCTGAGCTATTTTGCCGATACCGCTCAATTCATCCATTCGCCCCAGAACTATATCGATCTGGTCCTACCCAAGGGAGAGACGCCATGAGACGTCTCCTGCCACACCCGATCCTTGCCGGTTTCCTGCTCGTTCTCTGGCTGGTGCTGCAGCAATCGGCCGGGCTTGGGCATATCCTCTTCGGCGGGGTGATCGCCATTGCCGTCTCCATGGCCGCGAGCGCTATCATTCCCGAGCGCATTGTCATCCGGCGCCCGCTGAAATTTATCCAACTCATCTTCGTTGCTGGCCTCGACATCATCCGCTCAAACTTGGCGGTCATGTCGGTGCTGTTCCATCCGCGGCCCAATCCGACGGCCGGGTTCATCGAGATGGACCTGACTCTCAAAAACCCCTTCGCCCTCGCTATTCTCGCAGTCATCCTCACAGCGACGCCGGGCAGCGCCTGGCTCGAATATGATCGTGCGCGCAGCACGGTGCTCATTCACGTCTTCGACCTCGTCGACGAAGAGGAATGGGTCGCAACGGTCAAGAAGCGCTACGAGGCGCTATTGCTGGAGATTTTCCAATGAGCGTAACCATCCTCGAATGGAGCCTGTTTGCTGCCCAGATCATGCTGGGCCTGGGCATGTTGGCAACGCTCTATCGCATGGTCGTCGGCCCCCGTGCACAGGATCGCATCCTGGCGCTCGACGCCCTCTACGTCGTGGCGCTCCTGTTGCTGATCACGCTGGGTATCCGCACCAATTCGCAGGTCTATTTCGAATTGGCCATGCTCATGGGTCTGCTTGGCTTTGTGGGCACGGTGGCCCTCGCCAAATTCCTCATGCGCGGCGAGGTGATCGAATGATAGCGGACCTGCCACTCTGGCTTTCCATTCTCGTCTCGGCCTTCGTCGTCCTCGGCGCCCTGCTCACCATGGCGGGCTGCTTCGGCCTTGTGCGGCTCAAAAGTTTTTACCTGCGCATCCATGGCCCCACCATGGGCACCAGCATGGGCGGCGGGCTGATCCTTCTCGCCTCGGCGATCTATTTCACCCTCACCCGGGAGCGGCTGGTGGTGCACGAACTGGTCATTTTCCTCTTCGTCACCCTGACCACCCCGGTGACGCTGATGCTCCTTGCTCGCGCCACCCTCTTCCGCGATCGCGTCGAGGGCAATGAAGGCGTGCCGAAGCGGCCGGAAAAGGCCGAGACGCCGGCCTCGCCTTAAAGCCCCAGGCGATCCTTGAGCTCGTACCACCACGAGCCCACGGTGGAATATTGCGCCCGGAACAGGCGGCCCCCGGGGAAGGGGATCCAGGGCAGCGCCGCAAAAGTGTCGAAGCGCTTGGTATTGCCCTGAATGGCTTCGGCGAGAATGCGCCCAAAAAGGTGCGAGCCGGTGACGCCATGGCCGGAATAGCCATGAGCAAAATAGATGCGATTGCCGAGGCGTCCCATCTGCGGCACGCGCGAGAAGGACAGCGCGAAATTGCCGCTCCAGGCGAAGTCGATCCGTTCGCCCTTCAATTGCGGAAACACCTTTTCCATGTTCGGCCGCAGTTTCGCGACCACATCAGCCGGGTCGGTGCCGCCATAGACGACGCCACCACCAAAGATCAGCCGATAATCCCCGCTGATGCGGAAATAGTCGAGAATGTAGCGTACGTCCTCGACGCACATACCTGTCGGCAGCAGGGCTTCGGCGCGCTCCTTGCCGAGCGGCGCCGTCGCCATCATTTGGGTCGAAACCGGCATGACGCGGGAGGTCAGTTCGGGCACGACATTGCCCAGATACGCATTGCCACAGACGACGACGGTCTTGGCCGTCACGCGCCCACCTGATGTCTCGACCACGGCGCTATCAGCGCTCTGGCCGACCCGCGTCACCGGGGAATGCTCATAAATCACCCCGCCCAGTCCCTCGAATGCCCGGGCTTCGCCGAGCACGAGGTTGAGCGGGTGCATATGCCCGCCCGAATGGTCGATCATGCCCCCGGCATAGACGTCCGAGCCGATATGTTTTCGAACTGCCTCGCGGTCGAGCAGTTCGTGGTCATCCATGCCATGGCTCTGCCAGAGGGTCTTCTTGGCCTCCAGATCACGCATATGTTGTTCGGTATAGGCGGCATAGATATTGCCGCGCTTGAGGTCGCAGTCGATGCCGTAACGGGCGACCCAGTCATAGATGATCCCCGCGCCTTCCTGCACGAGACCGCCGACGAAATTGGCGGTTTTTTCGCCATAGCGCCTGCCGATAGTCGCAAGGCTCGCATTGAGCCCGTTGACCACCTGCCCGCCATTGCGCCCGGAAGCGCCCCAGCCGACTTCGGCGGCTTCCACCACCACGACCTTCAAGCCCTGTTCGGCGAGATGTATCGCCGTCGACATTCCAGAATAGCCGGCGCCGACAACGCAAATATCGGCCGTCACCTCGCCTTCGAGCTTTTGGGTATCGCGGATGATGTTGCGCGAAGCCGCATAATAGCTCGGCGGATAGGGCGAGTTGGCGCTTGGAACTTCGGCCATCACACGACCTCGAGATAGGCGGAGAATTCGAGGTCAGTCACCTGCGAGGCAAAGCCGGCGATCTCCTGCCTTTTGCAGGCGACGAACATGGAATGGAGCGCGGAATCGAAAATGCGCGGGATCATGTCGCCGTCTTCAAAGGCGTTGACCGCCGAGGCCCAGTCGGCCGGCAATTTCGGCAGGCGTTCGGAATAGGCGCGGCCCTTGAACGGCTTGGGCGGCTTTATGCTGTCCTCGATGCCGACAAGTGCCGCGCCCAGAATACCGGCGAGGACGAGATAGGGATTGGCATCGGCACCGGCTACGCGATGCTCGATGCGGCGTGCCTTGGGGTTGCCTCCGGGAATGCGAATGGCCGTGGTGCGGTTTTCATAGCCCCAGGAAATCGCGCTCGGCGCATGGGTATCGGGGCGCAGGCGCCGGTAGGAATTGAAATGCGGAGCAAAGAGCAGGGTCGATTCCGCCATACCGGCCATCAGCCCGCCGACCGCATGCAGCATGACCTCGGAGCCGGTTTCAGTGCCGTCGTCGAAGACATTGTTGCCCGCAGCGTCATTGAGGCTGAAATGCACGTGAAAGCCATTGCCCGAGCGCATGCCATAGGGCTTTGCCATGAAGGTTGCGACGAGCTTGTGTTTGCGCGCCACGCCCTTGACGATGCGCTTGAACAGCACGGCGTCGTCGGCCGCTTTCAACCCATCGGTGTGGAGCAGGTTGATCTCGAACTGCCCGACCCCGTTTTCGGCCACGGCCGTGTCGGCCGGCACATTCTGCTGCTCGCATTGCAGGTAAACGTCGCGGAAAAATTCGCCGAAATCTTCCAATTCGTCGAGCGAGAGAATGGCGTCGGAATCGAGCCGTTTGCCCGTATAGGGCGAAATCGGCGGCTGCGCAGAGTCAGCGTCGGGATCGACGAGATAGAATTCGAGTTCGGTGGCAACGACCGGCTTGAGCCCGATTTCCGAATAGCGCCGCAGCACCAGCGCCAATGCCTGTCGCGGATCGCCGAGAAAGGGCGTGCGCGTATCCTGGAACAGCCAGAGCGGAATCATGGCGCTCGGGCGCGTCGTCCAGTTGATGGGCAGGGCGCCGCGTCCGGTGGGGCTGCAAATGCCATCGACGTCGCCGCTCGAATAGACCATGGGATTGCCCACGATATCCTCGCCCCACACGTCCACCCCGACGATGGAAAGCGGCATGCGGATGCCGTTTTCCCCGATGCGCCGGGCCTGATCGATGGGGATGCGCTTGCCGCGCATGATGCCGTTGAGATCACAGACGGCGGTATGCAAAACTTCGATCTGCGGGTTCTGTTCGAGCCAGCTCACGATGTCGGTATTCACTGTCGCTTCGATGCTCATGCCTCGTCCGTCGACTTTTGGTGCGTTCCAGCGTTACCCTAGCAGGAGCCTTCGCCTGAGGGGAAGGCAGCAAGGCATTTTCGCGCAGGCGGGAAGAAAATCATGCAGCATCGGCCTCTTATCGGCGTCATCGCCTGCGAGCGTCAGGTCGAGGGCGAGACGGCTCAGGCCGTCAAACATCGCTATCTCGAAGCGGTGGAGCGGTTCGCGGACGCAGTTCCCGTGATCATTCCCTCCAATCAGCCGGAGGCCAATGCCGCCGAGATTGTCACCAGGCTCGACGCTATCCTCCTCACCGGCAGCGGTTCCAACATCGAGCCCAGGCGCTATGGGTCGGCGACGCCGCCACAGGCGCCGATCGATCGGGGCCGCGATGGATTTGGCGCGGCGCTGATCCACGCCGCCATCGCCGCCGGAAAGCCCGTTTTTGGCATTTGCCGGGGCCTGCAGGAGATCAATGTCGCCTTGGGCGGCAGCCTGCGTGACATGCGCAGCGAAACGGAGCGCGTGCCGCATCATGCGCCATCCGAAGCTTCGCTGGACGACACCTTTGCCTTCTCTCACCCCATTGATGTCGCGAGCGGCAGCATCCTGCAGCGTTTTGCGCTGAGCGAGGCGCTCACCGTCAACAGCGTCCACTATCAGGCGATTGACCGCCTCGCCGATGGCCTCGTCACCAATGCCACGGGACCGGATGGCGTCATCGAGGCCGTCTCGGCTCTAAACACCGCCGCGCCGGTCTTTGCCGTGCAGTGGCACCCCGAATGGCGTCCCGAGGGTCGTCCTCATGATCTGGCCTTCTGGAATTATCTCGGCGAAGCGGCCCGCGCCGACTATCTGCCGGCGGCTCAATTGGAGAAAAATGCATGACCGCTTTCGAAACGCGTCTCTTCATCAATGGCGATTTCGTTGCCGGTCAGGGCGCGATTGAAACCGTCTTCGAACCGGCGCTGGGCACCAGACTTGCCGAAGTTACGTCGGCCAGCCCCGATCAAGTCGATCTTGCTGTCCGTGCGGCACATAAGGCTTTTGCCGTCTGGTCCAAAACTACGCCGCGCGAACGGAGCACGGCCTTGCTGGCTATCGCGGAAAAGATCGAGGCCTCGGCCGAAACGCTTGGAACAATTGAATCGCGAAACGCCGGCAAGCCGCTGCGCTATGCGCGGGGCGGAGAAATCGGCAATGTCGTCGATGTCTTTCGTTTCTTCGCGACCGCGGTGCGCAATATGCCCGCTCCGGCGGCGGGCAATTACCGCTCTTCCAAGCGCATGAGCCTCGTGCGCCGCGACCCGATCGGGGTCATCGCCCAGATCGCGCCCTGGAACTATCCGCTGCTCATGGCCGCCTGGAAGATCGCCCCGGCGATCGCCGCGGGCAATACGGTGGTGATAAAACCCTCCGAACTCACCCCGCTGAGCCTCCTGGCCTTGGCCAGGATTTTTGCCGAAGTGCTGCCGCCGGGCGTCATCAACATCATCTGCGGCAATGGGCCCGATGTCGGCCAAAAGCTGATTTCGCATGATCTCGTGCGGATGATTTCGCTGACCGGTGACGTCCGCACCGGCCGCGCCGTATTGCAGGCCGCTGCCGGGCCGATGATCAAGCGCACCCATCTCGAACTCGGCGGCAAGGCGCCGGTGATCGTCGCGGCCGATGCCGATCTCGACAAACTGGTCGAAACTCTTCGCGAGGCGAGCTTTTACAATGCCGGGCAGGACTGCACCGCCGCCTGCCGCATCTTTGCCGACAAAGCCATCGTCCAGCCTTTGACCGACAGGCTCCAAACCATGCTCGGCTCGCTCGTCTATGGCCGCCCCGAACGCGACGATGTCGAGTTCGGCCCCGTCATCAGCGCACGGCAGCATGAGCGCGTGGCGGGGTTCGTCGATCGCGCCAAAGGCTCTGGTGCCGATGTCATGCAGGGCCAGGCGGCGGAAGGGGATGGCTTCTTCTTCGCCCCGACGCTTGTCGCTGCCCCGATCGAGGCTGAAATCGTCCAGAAGGAAGTCTTTGGTCCCGTCGTCAGCATCACGCCTTTCGACACGCTGCAGACCGCCGTCGATTGGGCCAATGCCTCGGAATATGGCCTTGGTTCCTCGGTCTGGTCGCGCAATGCCGACGAAGCTTTGGCTCTCGCCGATGCGCTCGAATATGGCGTTACCTGGATCAATACCCATGGCGTCATGGCAACGGAAATGCCGCATGGCGGCATGAAGAATTCCGGCTATGGCTCCGATCTCTCCATGCAGTCCCTGCTCGACTACACGCAGATCCGGCACCTGATGTTCGGTTAGGCTGCCGCCTTGGCAAAGCCCGGAATATCGCCCGCATCCAGCGTCAGATCGGCCAGAGCCGTGAGGGGCTTGCAAGCCGCGAGATTGTCGCTGTCGAGCGTCAGGATGACGATATCATAGAGCTCGGCCAGCGCCTGGACCAGGATGCGCACCGATTTGGCGGCGGGGTCGAACTGCGCCTGCCGGCCCCAGGGCACGAGGGCGGTTTGGTGGGAACCGCTGCCATGGACGATATCGGCAAAGGATGCGAGGCCCAGCGAGAGATCGCTGATACCGGGCGAGCGGCCGCGGCGGCGGCTCGCCGCATCGACGAAAACCACGCGCCGGCCCTGGCCCTCATATTGCCCGAGAAGCCGCCGCACGGCCGCGCCCATGTCGCCCCGGCAGCGAATGGCGACGATATGGGCATCGCCCGGTCCATGGGTGGTCGCCTGCACCGCAGCCGGGCCTTTGGCCTCTTCGACAACCGGATCGGCCGCCAGAGGCTCGGGGAGCCACGCCGCTTCGACCGCGGTTTCGGGCGCGACCGATGTATCGAGCCAGTTATGCGCGACGTCCTCGGCCGGCTGAAGCGCGTCGACCGGCGCATAGACCGTGTCGTCCACTGGCTCCATGGCATATTCGGTCTCCACCACCTCATCCGCCGCCCTTTGCCGCGAACGCAAAAAGGCGAAAAGACCGATCTGGCCAAAAAAGGCGAGGCCGCCTGAAAGGGCCAGAACCAGGTCGGTCCGGACCGGTCGGGGCAAGGCCGTCACTTTCGGCTCCGGCCGATCGCCAATGGCGCCGGTCACGACATCAGTATCGACCGAGACCGGCGTCGTGGCAGCGATCAACTGGTCGCGCAGCCCGTCTTCGAGACGCCGCGCCGCATCCCGGTCGGCCACGACCAGCTTGGCCAATTGCTGCATGCCCGTATCGAGGTCGGCGGTAAGCTGGTCGATTTCTTCCTGCAGCACGCGCATACGCGGGTGCTGAGGCAGGAGATCGACGGCCAGTTTCTGGCGTTCGACTTCGAGCGTGGCGAGATCGTCGATCTGCCGGCCGAGGCTCGGCAGGTTCTCGGCATCGAGCGCCAGCATGGCATAATTGCCATCGGCAACCAGCGACTGGATGCGCTGTGCGCGGCTTTCAAGCCTGATCCGCTCTTCCCAGGCAAGGCTCAGCTTTTTCTGGAGAAGCTGCGTCTCCGCCTCATCGGCGGCAATACCGGACGGAATGGCTTCCGCGGTCGATGCGGTTTGTTCCGGCTGGGCTTCGGAAAGAGCCGGCGGCAATCCCGCCAGGGTCACATAGCTTTCCGCTATCGCCGTCACGATGGCTTTCGCCCGCGCCGGCGTTCCCGCCGTGGCCGTCAGTTCAAGATTGGCACCGTCATCGGCCGGTTGCAGGCTGAGGCGCTTGCCCAGCAGGGTGGTCGTATCGAGCACGCCGCCGCCACCCTGACGCAAATCGGCGACGATGTCGGGCGCGAGCCGGGAAACCGCATCGCCCAGATATTGCTGGTCGGTCAGTTTTTCCGCTTCCCGCGCCGGCTCGCTGCCCGCCGGCACGCGCAAGGCGAGGCTCGCCTCAAAAGTCTGCGGGCTGAATTGAATGGCGGCGAAGGCAAGGAACATCACGACGGCCGTAGCGCCCGCCATGCGCGGCAGGCGCGGCGCCAGCGCGACGAGGAACCTGCCCCCTTCGATCAGAGGCTCAGCCTGCTGCATGATTTTGTTGGTCATCGCCACTTCCGTTTGGAAAAGACGATGACGCAACGTGGTTAATATTCCCCAAATCTGCCCGCAAAATGCAAATCGGGCCTGGCGATCAGTGGGCGTTCTGCCGCGTGCGCGGGGAGAAAATAGTCAGCAGCACGATCCAGATATCGAGCAGCACGGACCAGTTCTCGGCATAATAGAGGTCGTGCAGCGTACGCGCTTCGATCTTGTCCTGAGTGGACGTATCGCCGCGATGGCCATTGACCTGGGCCCAGCCGGTAATGCCGGGCTTGATGCGCTGGCGCTGCGCGTAAAGCTCAAATTTTTCCGACAGTTCGTCATCGTGGGAAATGGCATGCGGCCGCGGGCCGACAAGGCTCATCTCGCCGCGCAAAACATTGATGAGCTGGGGCAATTCGTCGATGCTGGTGCGGCGGATGAAACGACCGATCGGCGTGATGCGGGGATCGTTGACCTCGGCCTGGCGCATGGCGCGGCCGCTTTCCATAACCCGCATGGAGCGGAATTTCAGGATATGGAAATTGCGGCCGTTAAAGCCGCGGCGTTCCTGGCGATAAAGCGCCGGGCCGGGGCTGGTCATACGGATCGAGACGGCGACCGCCAGCAGCAGCGGCGAGAGCAGCAAGAGGCCAAAGCCGGCGGCGGCAATATCGAAACTGCGCTTGAGCAGATGCCCCATATCGTTGAGCGGCGCGCTGAGCACGCGCACCGAATTGACCGAGCCCAGCGGCACGATATCGACGAGATCGACCTTCGATCGCTCGAAACCGCGCGCCGGATAGAGCAGGACATTGAGCGCATAGGGGCGACACGGATCCACGATGGTCTCGATGGCCTCAAGGTCATTGAGATCGCCCACCAGCAGCACGTGCTGGCAATTCTTTTCGATGCAGCGGCGTGCAAAGGCGGCAATGGCTTCGGGCGCCGGCAATTTGCCCGACATGCCCTCGGGCAGGATGAGATCGGTGACGACCTGTCCACCCTGCTGCCAGATGCGCGGATCGGCGCGAAGCTGCGATATGGCCGTTTCGTCGCCGATGACGCCGATGCGTTCGACCTGGAACTGCCCCCGCGCCAGCATGGTGGCGATGCGGCGATAGAGATAGATGCGCAGAATGGTCAGGACGAATGGCGTGATGAACAGCCAGCCCCAGAAGGTGCGCCCCCAGATCAGGTCCCAGCGCGAGACGGCCAGCGCCACCAGAAAAGCGATGGCAGCGGCCGGGAACCAGCTCAGCACGGCATGGAGGGCATAGGGCTGACGCAGGTCGGCATAGGCCAGGAACTTGCGCGCGGCGCGTGATGCCAGGACGCCATAGATAAGGCCGGCAGTGGCCCCCACGGCCAGAACGATCAGGATGTCATGGGCATAGGAGAGCATCAGGCTCAGCCCTGCGGCCGCCACGCCTTCCACGGCTCCGACGATACCCCCCAGGGTCGCCCGGCCGGACAGCTTGAACCGCCGCCGCTGCCGTGCCTCTCGTCCTTCCAGGAGGATGCTCATCCCAAATCCGCCTGTCGCAAAGCACTTTTGTCCCGGCTTGCTTGTAGCACCAAACGCAGGAAAATTCAGTTCTGCCTTGGACTTGAGTTAATAGAGACAATATTACCGAACCCGTTAACTTCTCTTTCGGAATTAAGCTTTGATAAGGCCGAAACCGTTAGTGTCATCGCCGGGAAGCGGCCGAGATATCAGCCGGTCGGGCAAGCAGGGGGTAAGCGCGGTCCATGGCATCTGCGGGTCTGGGGGAGACGGCACGTCGGACTGAACGGTCAGGCTTTCTGACACAGCCATTGTTCTGGCTGCTGCTTGTCCTATCCGCACTGGCGGGCCTTCTGGCGTTGCCCCTCGTCGTGCCCATCGGGCCGATGTATTGGGATACCTATCTTTATCTCGATGCCGCGCATCGCATTGCCAGCGGACAATTGCCGAGCGTTGATTTCTCCATGCCGGTCGGTCCGCTCGGCTATTATCTCTTTGCCTGGGGACTTGAGCTTTTCCCGGCAGCGCAACCCCTCCTCCTCGCGCAATGGGCGCTCCTCGTCGTCGCGGCGCCGCTCATGGCCGTGGTGCTCTGGGAGGTTTCGCTGCGCGATCGTGCGCTGTCGCTGCTGCTGCTCGTCCCCTTCCTTGTCTTCGCCATCGCGCCGTCCAATGCGCAATTCTATCATCCGCTGCCGAGCCTTGATGGCTTTGGCATCTACAATCGTCACGTCGTGGTGCTGCTCTACGTGCTGCTGAGCGGCCTGCTGTTCCTGCGCGATGGGCGAAAACTCGCCGTGTTCTGCGCCGGCGTGATGCTGGCCTTGTTTCTCACCAAGATCACCGGCTTCCTCGTTGGAGGCCTCTTCGGCGTGATGGCGGTTCTTGCCGGGCGCCTCAAGTGGACCAATGTCCTCCTCGCCGCTGTCATCTTCGTCTTGCCCCTTCTTGTTCTCGAACTGCTGACCGGCATGGTTTCGGCCTATCTGCGCGATATCTCGACGCTCGCGGGGGACAATTCCTCGACGCTCCTGCCGCGCTTCCGCACCGTGATCACCAACAAGCTTGATGTGCTGCTGCCGGCCGCCCTTTTGGCGCTGGTGCTGCTGGTGCTCGACCGGCGCGATGGCCTCGGTCGCATCCTCGACAGCAGCTTTGTCTGGTTCTCCGTCGCCATTCTCGGCGGCATCATCTTTGAAACCCAAAACAGCGGCAGCCAGGAGTTCATCTTCATCTGGCCCGTTCTGGCTCTTATCCTCGTCCGCACGAAAAACCTGAAGGGGTATGCCAGGACCGCCATCCTCGTGCTGGGTGCCTTCGCCATCGTGCCGACCGTGGCGACTATCGTATCCAAGAGCGTCCGCGCCGCTGCTGCCGGCGTCACCTATGCGCAGGTCGACGCGCCCCTGTTGAAGAATATCGGCCAGGTCTCAGCCCGCTGGGACATGATGGAGCGCGCCGAACTGATCGAGACGCACTATGCCGATTTCCGTCCCGCCTATGAGGACCTGGCGCGGCAGGATCAGTTGCCCAACTGGCAATATTTCGCCGATATCGACAATCAGATGCAGTGGGTGATGTCGGCCGAAAGCGCAGTCGAATCTCTCCTCGCGTTCGAAGCGGAAAACACCATTCGCCTAGAGAGCCTGATGACCCTCGATTTCACCGATCCGTTCCCCTGGATCCTCGATCGCCAGCCCGTGCCGCATCTACAGATCGGCGCCGATCCCTCGCGCACTCTTGGTGCACTGACGCCGGATGCCAAAGCTGCCATTGAGGCGACCGACGGCGTCCTGCGCGCCAAATGTCCGGTGACCTGGGCACGAAGGGATATCGAAGCGACCTTCGCCGAAGCGCTCACCGACCGCACCGTGGTCGCTCTCAATCCCTGCTGGGACCTGTTGCTGCGCAAGGGTATTCTGCCGTCATAGCAAAGCAAAAGGCCGGACTTTCGTCCGGCCTTTTCTTTTGGATTGAGTGTTCCTCAGCCCACCTGGGCCCGCACGAAGTCGGTGACGATCTTCACCACGCCGCGCGCCAAGACCTCGTCGAGCGCGGTGATGAATTCATCGACGTTTTCGCGGGTGCAGATCAGCGGCGGTTCAAGCCGGATGACGTTGCGGTTGTATTCGGTGAAGGCGACGAGCACGCCATGATCGCGCAGCAGGTGGCTGCCGATGAAGCCGGGGAGCGAGCCCTTCAACTTGTCGTCGAGCGCCGCCACGACTGGACGCAGCACCAGGGGCAGGGTCTGCGAGAAATCGTGGAATTCCAGGCCCACCATCATGCCGCGGCCACGCACATCCTTGAGGAGGGTCGGGTACTTGGCCTGCAGCTCGCGCAGCTTTTCGATCAGGTAATCGCCGGTTTCGGCGGAATTGTCGATCAGCCCCTCGTCATAGAGCACGTTGAGCGCTTCGATTGAGGTAATGGAAGCTTCGCCGATACCGCCAAAGGTCGCCATGGCGTGGATCATGGCGGTCTTGGATGTGCCGTAGGCCTTCATGTAGACCTCGCGGCTGGCGATCATGGCGCCCATCGCCGCCTTGCCGCCACCGAGCGATTTTGCCAGTGCAGTCACATCAGGCACGACGCCATAGTGCTCGAAGGCGTAGAATTTGCCCGTACGGCCAAAACCGCACTGCACTTCGTCGGCCACCCAGAGCACGCCATACTTGTCGCAAAGGGCGCGGAGCTTGGGCCAGAACTCGGCCGGTGCCTCGATGATGCCGCCGCCGCCCTGCACGGTTTCAAGCACGATGGTGCCGATGGTCGGGTCAGACTTGAAGGCCGCTTCAATAGCGTCGATGTCACCAAAGGGCACGCGGACGGTATTGTCGGTCAGCTTGAACTGGCCGCGATAAAGGGCGCCATCGGTGATCGAGAGCACGCCCTTGGTCTTTCCGTGGAAAGAGTTTTCCGCATAGACGATCTTTGGGCGGTTTGGACCGGCAGCCCGTTCGGCAACCTTGATGGCCGCTTCCATGGCTTCGGAACCCGAAGAGCCCAGAAACACCATGTCGAGATCGCCCGGCGAGCAGGCGGCCAGATTGGCCGCCAGCGCCGTCGCGTATTGCGAGAGGAACGCAATGGCGATTTCCTGGCGCTTTTCCTCGGCAAACTTTTTGCGCGCTTCGAGAATGCGCTTGTGGTTATGGCCAAAGGCGAGCGAACCAAAGCCGCCGAAGAAATCGAGGATCTTTCTTCCGTTCTGGTCGAAATAGTACATGCCCTCGGCACGTTCGATTTTCACCTTGTGAAAGCCCAGGAGCTTCATGAAATGCAGCTGGCCGGGATTCATGTGCTCGGTGAAAAGCTCGTTGATCCGTCTGATATCGAGCGCCTTGGCGTCCTCGACGGTAAGAAGGTTGGGTTTGACCGTCTTGGTTTCGCGCGCCGGGGTGTCGGACAGTTTCATCACGCTGCTCATGGGCACTCTCCTCAGGCGGCTTTGGACTGGGTGACGGCGGCCGGTTCGGCGCCGTCGAGCTTCTTGCGATATTCGGTATAGGCCGCGACCAGCATGTCCTCGTCGCGATATTGCGGCACCCAGCCCAGTTCCCGTTCGCCCTTGGAAACGTCGAGAATGCACATCTCGTCGGCGATCAGATATTGCTCGGGATCCATGATCGGCATGTTCATCAGGTCCAAGAGATCAAGCGTGCGCTTAACGGCCCAGCCCGGCGTCGGCACCAGCAGCGAGCGCGAGCCGGCATGCTTGATCAGCTTGGTGAGCAGTTCGCGCGTCGTCGGGGGATTGAGCGAGCCGAGATTATAGACCTCGTTCGGTACACCGGCTGTAAACGCGGCATGGGCCGCCGAGGCACAGTCGAACACCGAAATGAACTGATAGGGGTTCTTGCCCGAGCCGATCATCGGCACCGGCAAGTTGAGATCGATCAGCTTGAAGAGCTTCGCCAAAATCCCGAGGCGTCCCGGCCCGATGATGAGGCGCGGACGGAAGAGGGAAATGTTCATGCCCTTTTCGCGCCATTCGGCGGCGAGCAGCTCGGTCTTGTATTTGGAGAGACCATATTCCCCGAGCGGAGCGCAGGGATGGTCCTCTTTTTGCGGCCAGGTATAGGTGTGGCCATAGACCATGTCGGTGGTGAAATGGACCAACTGGTTCGCGCCGGCCTTGTCCATGGCGCGGATGATGTTTTCCGTGCCGTAATAGTTCACCGGGAAGAAGAAATCGTGCCGCTTGGCCCGCACCTGAATGGGCGAGAGCATCTTGGCCGAGAGATTATAGACCATGTCGTCGGGCTTGATGCCGAGCTCGCGCACGGAGACGTCGCTGGTCACATCGGTCTTGACGAATTGCACATCGCGATAGTGCGGCAGGTCCGACTTGACGATGTCGGCCACAACAACCTCGTGACCGGCATTGAGCAGACGCGGGGCCAGATGCCGGCCAACGAAGCCATCACCGCCGAAGATAATGTGTCTCATGTTTCGTTCCGCCCTATCTGTGAAAACTGTTGTTGTTTGCTTGGATCATCTGGCGATCAGGTCCGCGCCTGATCGAGGTTGGCGACGGTTTCCGTCGCTTCGACATGCTTGGTTCCGCCCTGCGCGATCAGCACCGTGCCGACGCAGATGAGCGCAATGCCGGCAATCTTGAGGGCGCCGAGGTCTTCCTTGAAAACCAGCCAGGCAAAGATGGCGACAGCCACATAGGCAAGGCTCAGGAAGGGATAGGCGAAGGAGATATCGACCTTGGAAAGCACATAGAGGTGCGAAGCCATGGAGATGACGAAGGTCACGAGGCCGGCAAAAACCCAGGGATTGAAGACGATCTGGAAGATTCGCAGGATCGCCGTATCCGCCGTAAAACTGATCGAGCCCATGGAGCTCATCCCGGCCTTGAGCATGAGCTGGGCGGCCGCATTGGTGAAAACGGTGAAGAGGATGAAGGGCAGGTAGTTCATGTTTGTCCTCTATTCGGCCGCCAGGGCCGGCGCGTTTGCGGAAAGGCTGAGCGCTGTGCGCCGCCAGAAATCGGATGAGAAGCGCGGGTCGCGATAGCGCTCGAGCTCGGCCCATTCGGGAAAGCCCGCGGCAAAAGTCGCGGCGCTCATGCGCTGATCCTTGTAGGGATTGACCCGTCCGCCGGCTTCGACGGTCAGCGCGTCGAGCGTTTCGAGCAGTTTCAGGGTCGAAGCGCCACGGTTGGAAAAATCCATGGTCAGCGTGTAGCCGGGCCGCGGAAACGAGAAGAGGCCGGGCGAAGCCGCAGCGCCGAAGCGTTTTAGGACGGTCAGGAATGAGGCCTGACCCGCCTTGCGGCTTGCTTCGAGCATCTGCGGAATGGCTTTGCGCGCAGACGCAAAGGGAATGACGCTCTGGTGCTGATAGAGCCCCTTGGGGCCATAAAGCCGGTTCCAGTTCCCGACCGCATCGAGCGGGTAAAAGAAGCTGCCATAGGTACTGAGCGTCTTCTGGCCGCTCTTCCGAGCCTTGGCGTGGAAGTAGGCGAAGTTGAACGCCTTGAGGCTCAACCCATTGAGCATGGAGAAGGGCATTTCGAAGGGTACGGTGAGCCGGGTCGCCGACTTCGCAGTCTGGAAATTGCCGTTCTGCGCGTGGTTGCCAGTAAGAAGCACGCCGCGATTGGTCGGAGCCAATTGGTCGACCCAGGCGACGGCATATTCGTTGGCAGCGTCGGCGGCCTCGGCAAGACCAAAGTATTCATCGAGATCGGCAAAGGGCGTGATCTCTTCCTCGACATCGAGCGATCCCACGCGCATCAGCTTTATGCTGGCGCTGAGCACGATCCCGGTCAGCCCCATGCCGCCGATCGTGGCGGCGAAGAGTTCCGCATTCTCGTTGGGCGAACAGGCATAGCGCCGCCCGTCCGAGCGCAGCAGCTCAAAACCCGTGACATGACAGCCAAAGGTGCCACGCACATGGTGGTTCTTGCCATGCACATCATTGGCAATGGCCCCGCCCAGGGTGACGAAGCGCGTGCCGGGGGTAACCGGCAGGAAAAAGCCATGCGGGGCAGCGTGGGCGATGATTTCTTCGAGCGTGATGCCGGCTTCCGCCTTCAGCACGCCGCTCGAAATATCGAGATGCAGGATGGTGCGGCGCGAGCGCATCGGCACCAGCGCGCCGCCCTCATTATGGCAGCTATCGCCATAGGATTTGCCATTGCCGAAGGCGAGAAGGCTCAGTTCGCCGCTGCCCCCATCGAAGCTCTCCATGGCAAGATCCGGCGCCAGAGAACGGCGCGAATGGCGATCGATGCGCCCAAAGCTGTCGAGATTGGCCGCCATCAGATGAAATTCCCCGCGATCATCAGCAGGGCGCCCAAGGCCACGAAAATCTGGCTGCGCCAGTCCGTGGCGATAAAGACCACCGGGTCGTCATGCATTTCACGCCGATAGGCGAGGATCCAGATGCGGATGACGATGTAGAGGACGATCGGCACTAGGGGCCAGATCAGCCAGGGCGAGGAATAGTAGCCGATGATTTCCTGGCTCTGGATATAGAGCGAGAGCACGAGCGTGGCGGTAAAGGCAGAGGCAATGCCGGCCTGGCCGACAATGGCCATGTCCTCGGGCCGATAGCCGCGCCCGGCAATGCGGTCGCGCTCGCTGACCTTGGAGGTCTGCAGCTCCACATAGCGCTTCACCAGCGCCAGGGAGAGGAAGAAGAACATGGAAAAGGCGATGAGCCAGAAGGATAGCGGCAGGTCCGCCGCGGTCTTGCCGCCGATGATCCTCAGCGTATAGAGGCCGGCAAGGCACAGGACGTCGATCAGCAGCATGCGCTTGACCGCCAGCGAATAGGCGGTGGTCGACACGACATAAAGGCCGATGACCAGCGCAAAGACGGGCGGAAGAAAGACGCAGACGACGACCGCGACCGCGATCAGCCCCGCCGATACGGAAAGCCCGAAGGGGATCGACAGCGTGCCATTGGCGAAGGGTCGATTGCGCTTGGTCGCGTGCTGGCGATCGAGCGGCAGGTCGAGAATATCGTTGATGATATAGATGGCCGAGGCCGCGGCGCAGAAGGCGACGAAGGCACCGAGCGAGGGCAGCAGCACCTCGGGATTGGTGATCTGGTGCGCCAGGATGGCCGGGGCGAAGACCAGGAGGTTCTTCAGCCACTGATGCACCCGCAGCATCTTTACATAGGTTTTCCAGCTCGGCTTGGTGCGCTCGAAACGGCGAGCGCCGCTCGTTTGCTGATAGCGATGAGCCGTCCGGTCCGGTGCGACGACCACGGCCGCGCGCGCGACCTTGAAGACGGGGATGTCGGCGCGGTCATTGCCGGCATAGTCGAAACCGCCCTCGCCAAAATGCTCGACCAGCAGCGCCGCCTTGCGGTGGGCGGCAAGGTTGGTGTCGCGGCTCGAGGCATGAAAGGTGGTGAAAATGCCGAGATGGGCGGCAACGGCGCTGGCAAAGGGCTCGGCCGCCGCCGTCACCAGCACGATTTCGCGGCCGGTCGCCTTTTCGGCATGGAGAAAATCCAGAAATTCCTGGCGATAGGGCAGGATGGAGGCATCGAAATCCACGCGGCTGGCGATCTCGGCCTTGAGGTGCGCCTTGCCCGCCATGAGCCAGACCGGCAGCATGAAGAGGAACAGCGGATTCTTCTTGAGGAGCTGGAAAATGCTTTCCCACAGCAGGTCGGCCGATATCAGCGTGCCGTCGAGATCGACGGCCAAAGGCAGATCCTTGCTGTTCTGTACCCGCACGTTCATGTCGCACCCTGTCCCAGAAGACCGGCGCGGCGACTGTTTCGCTGACGCGCAGCGATACCAAGCCAACCTCGCCTGTCCGCCAGGCGCTGTCCTGCACCCGGCCTAACACCCATTCTTGGGCTTTGTATTTTGGGCGGAGCTCTTGCTCTTCGCGAAAACTGCCGCCCCGAACTTGCGTAAATCTAGCGGCTCAACTTGTTAATTTGGACTAATGCGCGGGGTTTAGCTCGACCGGAACAGTCGATCTCGGGGCCATATCTTGCATCAGGGTTTAGGGATTCTTGGCGGAATCCGTAAATTTTTAACGACTGGCGGGAAGCGGCGCCGAACGCGTCCGCAGCGTCTTGAGACGGCTGCGGATACCGGCAATGTCGAGCGCATAGGCGCAGAGCCCATAGGTGAGCACACCGACAAGGACCGGGAGCGCAATATCCAGCACGCCCGCGCCCGGCAGGGCGTGATCGACGAGATAGGTGGGAACCGCCATGCCCAGGGTCGCAAGGCCCACCTTGACGAAGGGGCGGGGATCAAGCGGCAGCGGATAGGCGCGGCGCGTCAACAGATAGCCGATGACAATGCCCGCGGCTTCGGAAATGACCAAGGCGAAAGCTGCTCCCATGAGGCCGAAGCGCGGCACCAGAATGAAAAGCGCCAGTGCATTGATGGCGAGAATGGCAAGGCCCTGCGCCAGCATCAGGCCGGGCGTCTTGCGGATCTGGAAGCTGACATGCAGCAGTTGATAGGAAAAGGAGCGGAAGAGCCAGGCCAGCGCGATGAGCGGTATGAGGTTTGCCGCGTCGAGCCGGAAATCGGGGCCGAGCACGAGCGAGGCGAGCTTGGCGGCGATGATGGCGAGGCCCGCAACCGCCGGAGCGAGCACGCCCAGCAGCATTTCGGTGCTGTCGACCAGGTGCTGGTCAAGCTCGGCCTTCTCTCCCCACGCCAGCAATTGCACCGCAATCGGCGCCACCGCCGTGCCGATGGCAACGCCGGGAAAAAGGATGATCTGGCGCACGAGATCGGCCGATGCGCCGTAGATGCCGGCGGCATGTTCGCCCAGAGACCCGGCAAGGACAAAGCGATCCAGCATCGACTGAAGCACGAAGACCGCGCCGGAAACTGTCATCGGCAGGCCGAAGACCAGCATGGCGCGCAGCATGGCCGGGTCGAACGGTTTTCGCTGATGCTGCCAGACCATGGAAGCGAAGATGAGGCTCGTGGCGAAATAGGAGGTCATGACGCTGAGCACGAGGCCCGTGCCGCCAAGATCGAAGACCAGCACCAGCACGAGGGAAAGCGCCAGCGCCAGTGCGGCACGGATCACGGTCGCCCAGAGATAGGGGGTCGTCTGCTGCCTGGCCCTGAAGGTTTCGAGATAGAATTCGAAGAAGCCGATGCCGAAGGCGAGGAGGATCGCGGCCAGCAGATAGTCCTGATATTGCGGCGCGAAGGCCGAAATGGCGAAGTAGAGGATCGGAACGAGCGGGATCAGGGCGATGAAGGCAAATCCGGTGGTCACCCGCAAGTCGGCGCCGTCATCATGGGCGGTAAACGGCACGACCGAGGCCTTGATCCAGCCAAAGGCCAGCGACGAGATCATGGCCGCAATGGAAAAGCCGATGATGTAGATGCCGTATTCGGACGGACCAAGCAGGCGCGTGAAGATCACCACCGAGGCAAAGCCGAACATTGCCGAGACAATGTTGGCGAGCATGTATGAGGAAACCTGCCGGACCATCAGCCGCTATTCTGCACAAAAATCTTGAATGACCTGCATCAGCGGCTTGGGCCTGAAATCGGCATCGAGCGGCAATGGTCGATTGGGCATGCCGTCGTCGCGGCTGAACCAGATCGGCACCCAGGTATGTCTGTCGCTGATGCCCCAGGTCAGCACGGCTTCGGGGCGCCTGGCGGCGCCGATGGCGTCGAGAAAATCCTTGGCGCGCTGGGCGATGATGCCGTCGCGCTCGATCTCGGGCCCGGGCAGCAGATTGTCGATGACGTCGAGTTCGGTCACCATTATCGTCAGGTCCATCGATGCCAGTTCGGCGACAAAGGCCGTCAGTCCGGATTTATCGATGGCGATTTCGCCCTGCAGGTGTCCCTGGAGCCCGATGGCATGCAGCGGAACATCGCGGCCTTTCAGCTCGCGGATGAGGTCCAGAAAGGCCTTGCGACGGGCGCGGGCCTTGTCGGTCGGCTGTTCGAAGTCGAAATCGTTGATCACCAGCCGCGCATCGGGATTGACCTTGGCGGTCGTGCGCAGGGCCAGTTCGATATAGTCTTTCCCCAGATGCCGCTGCCAGATGGAGTCGCGGATCGGCGCCTCGCGCGTCGGATGGTCGGCAATGGGTTCGTTGACAACGTCCCAGCTCGAAATGCGGCCCTTATAGCGGCCGACGACCGTTTCGATGTGGCGCACCAGTTCCGTCCGGGCTTCCTCGGCCGAGGCGAGGGTCTCGACCCAGTCGGGCATGGCCGCATACCAGGCCAGGGTATGCCCGCGCATTTCCAGTCCATGCTCCTCGGCAAAGGCCAGAAGCCTGTCGGGCTGGTCGAAAACAAAGCTGTCGCGGTCGGGCCGCAGGTCGATCCATTTGAGCCCGCCTTCGCCGACGACGACCTGGCAATAGTCGAGCACGGCCTGCTTGTAGTCCGGCTCTTCCAACATGGGGTCGATGCGAATGGCGGCCCCATAGGGGATGGCCGTTCGCCTGGTTTGCGCGAAGGCACCCTGCGGCAGGAGATAGGGCAGGGCGCCCGTGCCCAATGCACCCAAGACGAAGTCCCGCCTGCGCATGAAAGATGCCCTTTGTGCCCGGCGCGACTGCGCTCATAAACTGCCTTTTTCTATCATAGCGGCATTGGCCCCAATTCTCATCCATCCGCGGGCCGCACCGTTAATGTGCGACTAATGAAGCCTTTGGCATGAAGGAATTATCCAGACTTTCCTGTCAGGCTTTTGCCACCCCAGTGCGGGATTGATCGAGAATGCGATTGGCTCCCAAAAGGAGGCGCCGGTGTCTGACCCAAGCGCGGAAACATATAACCCCCAGGGTGGGTGGTTTGCGTCCGCGCTCTTTGTCCTGGTTTTCCTCTATTTCTGGATCGGGCTCGACCCGCTGCCCAATCCCGCCAGCAGCGCTCAGCTTGCCGCCTATGGCGAAAGCTCGAACGCCTTCAACCAGTTGATCGTGCTCGGCATGTCGGGGCTAGTGCTGGCCATGCTGTTCCTGCATCCGGCGCGAGACCTCGCGATCCGCGCTTACGGCCCCCTGGCGCTGGTGTTTTTCTGGATCGTGCTGACGATCTTTTTTTCCGATACGCCCGATGCCGCCCTGCGGCGCACCATCTATTCGGCGCTCGTCATTCTCTCGGCCAGCGCCGTGCTGCTGCTGCCGCGCGACAATGCGCAGTTTGCAAGGCTCGTCGGCATCTGCATCTGCCTTGCGGTGGCGCTCTCCTATTTCGGCGTTGTCTTCATGCCGGCCCGCGCCATCCATCAGGCGACCGATGCGGCGGAGGCCGCGCTGGCCGGGGATTGGCGCGGCCATTTCGGTCACAAGAACACGGCCGCGGCCGCCATGGCTTTTGCGGTTTTCTTCGGTCTCTATCTTTTGCGAATGAAAATGTTCTGGAGCGGGCTGGCGCTGACAGTGCTCGCAGCCTTTTTCCTCCTCAGCTCCGGTGGCAAGACCTCGGCCGCCATGCTGCCGGCCGTGCTGGTTGCCGTCTGGCTCTTCGAACGCCTCGGCATGTTCCGCCTGCTCCTCGTCGGTGGCGGTCTGTTTCTCGTCAATTTCGTCATTCTCTCGGTGGCCGTGTTTCCCGAGATCAACGCCTTCGTCACGGGTCTCGGGATCGATGCGACCTTTACCGACCGAACCTCGATCTGGGAGCTGGCCGTGTCGGCCATCGGTAGCCGGCCCCTGACGGGCTACGGTTTTCAGTCCTTCTGGCAGACCGATGCGCTGTTTTACGGCAATGCTTCAGCCTCGACCTGGGCGGTTACTGCGGCCAATGCCCACAATGCCTATCTAGACCAGTTAATCAATGGCGGCTGGCCGCTGCTGATCCTGGTGCTGATCTGGCTTGTCGTCCTGCCCTGCCGGCATGCCTCCGTGGCGCTGGCGCGCGGCAGCGACAAAGACCTGACGCGGCTCTATCTCCGCATCTGGCTGTTCGGGCTCTTCACCAGTTGTTTTGAAAGCCCGTTCTTCGAGAATTCCGGTCCGATCTGGTTTACCATGCTGATCGCCGTTTTCGGGCTGCGCTTGCAGGCCCATGCCGATCTGGTGGAGAAACCCCAGATAGCGCCCGGCGACCTGCGTGCGGCGCTATCCTGAGAGCTTTGGCGCAATGGCTTCGAACCAAACGGCAGCAAGTGTGACGGAGAGGCCCATCGAGGCCGTCGTCTGCATTCCGACTTTCCGCCGCCCCGATTGGCTCGAACGCACCATGGCCTCGGTCCTAGCCCAGGAGACCGATTTCGGCTTCGCCCTCGTCGTTGTCGATAACGATGGGGCAAAGTCCGAGGGCGAGGCGCGAGCCCGGCAATTGCTCGCGAACGGCAAAATCCCGAGCCATATTTTTGTCGAGCCGCAACAGGGCAATTGCCACGCCATCAACCGCGCCTTCGGCGAGGCGCAAGTCCTCTTTCCGGAGGCCGAATTCTTCCTGATGATCGATGACGACGAAGAGGCCATGCCCGGCTGGTTGGCCGCCATGGTCGCGACGGCAAAACGGGAAAATGCCGATCTCGTGGGTGGACCGGTGCAGCGCCGCTTCGATGTGCCCGTGTCAAAAGCCATTGCCGAGCACCCGCTGTTCATTTCCATCGACGGGATCACAAGACAGGTCGACCAGTTGCATGGTTCGGGCAATTGCCTCATCCGGCGCCGGGTCTTCGAGGCCATGCCCAGGCCCGCCTTCGACATCCGCTTCAATTTCCTCGGTGGCGGCGACATGGAGTTTTTCACCCGCTGCAAGCGCGCGGGTTTTCTGACCTGGTGGTGCGAAGAGGCCGTCATTCACGAATTCGTCCCGGCCGAGCGGGTCACGGCCAAGTTCCTCGCCCGTCGCTCCATCCGCACCGGCAGCATCAATTATGTCGTCGACCGCACCCATATGTCGCCCGGCGCGGCCGTGATGAAGAATGTCGCCAGTCTCTGGCTCGGCATTGTGCGCAGCGCCGCCGTCCTCCTGCGAACCGGTTCCTTGCTTGGCGCCAGCCATCCGCTGCTTTTGCCCGTTGGCCGCATCATGGCGAGCCTCGGCATCGTGCCGACGCCTTACAAGGCCTCGCGCTAGGTCCACGCAACCTAGCCGAGAACGGCGCGACGGATTACATCCGCCGGCGTGTGGGTGTGAGACTGGATAGTGATGGAATTCTGGTGTGGCGCGAGCTGGTCGATGAAGTCAGCCAGCCCCTTGTCGTCGAGCGCCGGCCCCTCCCAATAGGTCAGGCACCAGGATTGCGTCGTTTTCTCATGCCGTTCGGCAATGGCGGGGTCGCTGGCGACGGCCGCGGCATAGATCAGATATTCGGAAAATTGCCGCTGCCGCGCGATCGCCGACCACCAGGGTTTTCCCGAGAAGCTTTCGATCTTCTGCACCATCTGGCTGACCGTCTCGCGTTCCCAGACGATCATCGGCCCGATAAAGTCATCCGCCGGCAGTGCGGGAGCGGGCAGGCCAAACAGGGCATAGGCATTGCCAAGCCAGGTGACGTGATTGGGTCGGTCGGGCGTGATGCCAGCCGGCGTCACGAAATGCGGCACCTTGTTGCTCACGGCGACGGTCGAAAGATCGAACGGGCGAACGAAGCAATTGTCGGAATCGACGCACATCACCCACTCGCTCTCCTGGGCGAGGGTCATGGCGATCTTGCGCAATTGCTGCAGGTGCCAGCCATAGACCGGCAGGCCGAGCCCGGGGGCCCAGGAATAGCGCCGGCCGCGCCAGCGTCCGATCGACCAGAATTTGGGCAGCAGTTCGGCATTGGATACCACGCGTCGCTTTGGTCCGGCGAGCGCGGCAAAGAGCGCTGCATCCTCGTCGCCGACGACGAGATAGTGCATGTCAAAGCCGCTCACGAACCGGTCTATGGAGGCGCAGAGCAATTGGCAGGCTGCAAAATCGCCGGAATAGCTCGGGGTAACAAGCGAAATCGAGGCGGCCATCGGCGTCTCCAGCAAGGTCGACCTGCTCTTTGCGGCAAGCCAAGAGGCAAGCCCATGTTAACGCTGGGAATCTAAGGTTGCGTTACGCAAAAGCCGAGACTTCGGCGCTGGGAACGCAGCGGTGAGCCAAAAATACCTCGTATTCGTGTCGGCGGCCCGCCAGCTCTGCGGCGTGGAGGCGTTTTCGCGGCTTCTGGCCCAGCATTTCGGTTCCCGCGCCGCAACGCATGTGCTCGATGCCGATCTCCTGGCACTGGTGCGTGCGCTGAGGGGACAAGACGCCGTCATCTTCAATTTCCCCATTGTGGGCTGGAAGCGCCACCTTTTCACGCCCGGCCTTGCCGCCCTTGTCGCCCGGCTGATGGGGAAGGATGTCGTCGTCTTCCTCCACGAATGGCTGGCGCTCGACTGGAAACGGCGGGTCGTCCTCGCCCCGGCTGTCCTCTGCGCCACGCGCCTCAAGTTTTCTGCCCCCGAAATCGCCGCCGAGTTCGCCGCCACGCGCTTTTCGCGCTTCGTTGCCGGCAAGCGGCAGGTGGTTCCCATTCCGCCCAATATCCTGCCCTCGGACAAAAAGGTCGAGAGCGAGCACAGTCGCGCCCTGTCGGCCCAGCGTCGGGCCGGGCGGTTGATCCTTGGTCAGTTCGGTTCGATCTATCCCAAAAAGCAGTCCGCCGTGGTGTTGCAGGTGGCGGCCGAACTGCAGCGGGCCGGACATGATGTCGGCGTTGTTTTCGTCGGCTCGTTCATCAGGGGCATGGACAATGTCGAAGAGAATTTCTTCGCCCAAGTTCGCGAGCTCGGGCTTTCCGACCGCGTGACGGTGACGGGCTATATTGCCGATGACGATGTGCTGGCCGGCATTTTCGCCGAGGTCGACGTCTTCTGCTATCTGTTTGCCGAAGGCCTCACGTCGCGCCGCGGCAGCGTGCTGGCAGCGGCGCTGTCGGGGCGCCGGGTTGTGGTCAATGCGCCGTTGGCCTCGGATGCCCTCGATCATCATCTCCTCTTCCAGCGCCTGATCGAGACCTCAACCATTCGCCTTGTGCCAACGGATGCCGATATTCCCACCGTTGCCGCCGCCGTTCTTGCCGCCGGAAGCGAGCCCGTCGAACCCTTCGATGTGGCTCGGGAAGTCGACGCACTCTGGACCTCGATCGGTACCCGCATCGACCAATGATGGCTTTGCCTGCAATGCAATCCATCGGCTGAACCCGCCATTAAATGTTTTGCCCGAATGCTTTTGCCAGCCCCGCGTCCTTGCGGGGACCATGATTCAGGGTGGGCCATGCGGCCGGTTGACCACAGCGACATAAGCGGTACCCAGCTTGAGCCGAGCACCAATATCGGCGGCCTGCCGATTTCGGTTCTGGGCATGGAAGAATCCGCCCGCATGCTGGTGCGCACCGCCTTGCGGGCCCGCGGACAAAACGCGCTGCCCTTCTATTCGACCTCGGCCAATGGCCAGGTCATCGCGCTTGCCGCGGAAGATCCTGACTTCAAGCAGCTTCTCACTGAGGCTGACCAAATCCATGCCGATGGCATGCCCATGGTGCGGCTTTCGGGCTATGTGGCGAGCGAAGAACTCAGCGAACGCGTCGCCACCACCGATCTCGTGCATGCCGTGGCGCGCCTCGCGCAAAAGGCCGGCCTGCGCTTTTATTTCTTCGGGGCCACGCCCGAGGGCAATCGCCGCGCCGTCGCCAATATGCGCGCGCAATATCCGAACCTGATCTTTGCCGGCGCCCGCGATGGCTATTACAAGCCCGAGGACGAGGCCGGCATCGTCGCCGAGATCGTTGCCAGCAAGCCCGACATCCTGTGGATCGGGCTCGGCGTGCCGCGCGAACAGGAATTCGTTTCGCGCAATCTCGAAAATCTGCGCGGTGTCGGGGTCATCAAGACCTCGGGCGGGCTTTTCGATTTCCTCTCCGGCAAGAATAGCCGCGCGCCGCAATGGATGCAGAATGCCGGGCTCGAATGGGTCTATCGCACCATGATCGAGCCGCGGCGCCTGCTCGGCCGCTATCTCAAGACCAATCCCGCCGCCCTCTGGCAGATCATTTTTCATTCGAAATAGGTTTTGTGTCACCGGCCTTGCCGGTTCGTCGCGCCTTCTGACCCTCAGGCGGCGCGCATGCGCGGCGGTGCGGCCGGCCGGGGCCGCGTCGTCAGAAAAAGATACTGGAGAAAGCCGAGGCCGGCGGCGAGCGCCAATCCCGCGAGAAGGCCACCGACCAGCCCGCCGGCGGCGAGCAGAGCCGTGCGCGGCGGATAGCTGCGCGCAATTGGCGCCATGGCCGGCGAAATGACGCGCACCTTGCTGGTATTGAGCTGGCTGCGTTCGGCCACCTGCTGGGCGCGGGTCAGATAGGCCTCATAAATGGCCACGGTCGAGGTCGCGGTGCGCTCGAGCTGGCGCAGTTCGAGCTGGGCCTGTTCGTCCGAGAAGACGCTGCCGAGCTGGGTGCCGGCGGCATTGCTCAACTGATCGAAGACATCACGGGCCCGCTGCAGGTCGATCCGGGCTGCCTCGACGATACGGGAGACTTCCTGATCGATTTCGCCCTGCAAGGCGGTCTGTTCGGCGCGGGCCGTCGCCAGGCTCGGATGGCGGGGGCCAAGAGTGGCGGCAAGGGCGTCGGCCTTCTGCTTGGCCGTCGCATATTCGGTCCGCAGCTTAGACAGCGTTTCCGATTCCTGCGAACCGCCGCCGGTTCCTGAGGTCAGCGCCGCATAGCGCGCCTCCGCCGCGATCAGGGTTTCGCGGGCAGTATCGACCTGGGTATTGATCTGCACCGCCGTCTGGGTGCTGAGCTGGCCATCGCCGGTCGCCGGCAGGCCATGCTCGCGGCGATAGTCGACCACGGCGCCTTCAGCCTTGGCCGCATCATTGCGCAGTTCGGCCAGCCGCTGGTTCAGCGCGTCGGAGGCATTGCGCGCGCCATCGGATTCCACTGCCGCCAGTTCGATCAGGAAGGCATTGACCACGGCATCGGTGATGGCCGCCGATTTTTCCGGCGTATTGGCCCAGACCGAGGTCGTGACCACATAGGAGCGCTCTTCACGACTGACGCGGACGCGGTCGCCCAGCGTCCGGACGGCGGCGATGCGCTTGTCATCGGCCGATGCCGAGGCATTGTCGGCATCGACGAATTCGGGATCCTGGGTCAGGTCGAGCTGATCGACGACACGGCCCAGCACGCTGATGGAACTGAGGATCCGCATCTTGCTTTCGACATCGATCAACTGCGCCTCGCCCTGGGCGACGCGGGTATAGAGATCGTCGGCCACAAGCTGCAGGTCGTTGGGGTCGAGCAGGATATCGGAATAGCTGGTATAGCGCGGCGGGATCAGCGTGCCGGCGGCATAGCCGGCAAGGGCGCCGAGCACGGCCAGGACGACGACGACAATCCAGAAGCGCCTGACCCAGCCGATGATCATGAAGGGGGTAATGCCCGCCAAGGGGTTTGGCCCCGGCCGCTTCGGCGCCGTGGCGGCCGGCGTGCCCTCAACCGCGCGCAACGGCACAGCACTGGGCTGCGGCGCTGCTGCGTCTGGTTTGAGGGATTGGTACATGGGGCCCGACGGTCTCTGGAAATCCGAGCCTAAATATAGGCCGGAACCAGACATTTCGCGCGGCCTATTGCCCAACGAGGTTAAGGAGAACCTGCTTATTCCGCCGGTTCGGCGACCATGGCCTCGCTCGGCAGGGCGCTCGGCAGATAGACGCGAAGCGGGCGGATTTCATAGGAGCCGAGGCCGGGATTGGCGATGGCCAGCTTCCTGGCGAAATCGACGGCCTCGTCTATCGTGCCCACATCGGCGACGTAAAAGCCCAGAAACTGTTCCTTGGTCTCGGCAAAGGGGCCGTCAAAGACCACGTGTTCGCCATTGGCCTTGCGCAGGGTCTTGGCTTCCGTGGTATTCTGCAGGCGCACCACCGGGCCGAGCCGGCCTTCACTGCGCAATTCGTCCTGCACCCGGCCGAGCCTCATCATGCAGGCATCGTCTTCCTCCTTGGTCCAGGTGGAAACGGCCTTCTCGTCATTATAGCACAAAACGGCATAGAGCATGTTGCACCTTCCTCTCCCGAGGGACGCACTATGCCCATCGCGACGCGAAAATCCAGTCTTTAGGGCTGGGGCTCCTCTGCCGGCCGGGCAATAGTCGCCGTGGCGCCGATGGAGGCCACGATGATCGCCGCCATGCCCGCCACCTGCCCCGGCGTCAGTTTTTCGCCGAGGATGACGAGCCCGGACAGCGCCGCAAGGGCCGGCTGCCCGCTCATCAAGATGCCGAAGACCCGCGCCGGAATATGGGGCAGGGCAACCATATCGAGCGCATAGGGAATGGCGCTGGAGAGAAGCGCAACGGCCAGCCCCAGCGGCAGGATGGCCGGATCGATCAAGAGCGGACCGGCGCTGGCAATGCCGAAGGGCAGGGCAATCAGCGCCGCCGTCGCCACACCCAGCGCAGCGATATGGGCGCCGCCACCGGTCCCAGCCTTCTGTCCAAAAATGATATAGCCGGCCCAGCACGCCCCGGCACAGAGCGCGAGGCCAATGCCGAGCGGAGAAATGTCGCCGGCAAAACCGGTCCAGGGCAGCAGCGTGGCAAAGCCGCAGACTGCCAGGGCAATCCAGATGAAATCGAGCGGCTTTCGCGCGCCGAACAGCGCCACGGCCAGAGGGCCGGTAAATTCGAGCGCCACGGCGATCCCCAGGGGAATGTGTTCGAGCGCGGCATAGAAGAAGAGGTTCATCGCCCCCATCACCGCGCCATAGAGCAACACGGCCCGCCATTGCGCCCGATCAAGCCTGTAGCGCCAGGGCCGGAAGACAAGGACGAGGACAATGGCTGCCAGGGTCAGGCGCAGCGCCGTCGCGCCATTGGCGCCCACCAGCGGAAACAGCATTTTGGCAAAGCTGGCACCGGTCTGGGTAAAAACCATGCCCAGGGTGACAAGCAGGACGGGAACGAGAATGGATTGGGGCCGCAAGGCGAAGGCTTTCAGCAGTTGGGCGCGGTCAATGGAAAAGGCCGGTGCCCGCAGAATCCTTGTAGCGCACATCGGCGGCTGAGAGCAGCTTCTGATCGAGCAGTCTGGCGTTTACGCCGAGACTCGTCCGACTGGATTTGCGGGGGTACCAATGGGTGACGCAACCGCAGTCGAAACAGCGATGGAAATCAACATTCTTGCCGCCCCAGGCATAGGTGTCGGTGGGTCTCTTGGTCGCGATCACCACGTCGGCAATCTCGTAATAGGCCCAAAGCACGCCATAGCGGCGGCAGAGGCTGCAGTTGCAGTGGGTGATTTCCGAGGGAGCCTTGGGGAGCCGGATCGTCACGGTGCCGCAATGGCAGGTGGCGATGATGTCCTCGACTGCATCCGGCATGCTTCATTTCCCTCGTCCGTTGCTGCTGCTTAGCCGTTTCGGCGCGCTCCAGACAAGCAAATTGCGAAGAGCAAGATTGACCCGAATCCCGCAATTCTTTAGCCCTGAAGCGCCGGAACAAAGGAGGAATGTCGATGGAGTATCGCTATCTCGGACGCTCGGGTCTCAAAGTCTCGGTTCTCACCATGGGAACGATGACCTTTGGCGGCAGCGAGAAGATCGGCAATACCAGTCCCACTGACGCGGCGCGGCAGGTCGACCTCTGCCTCGACGCCGGCATCAACCTCTATGATACGGCAAATGTCTACAATGCCGGTGTCTCGGAAGAAATTTTAGGCGACATTCTCAAGGAAAATGGCCGTCGCCAGAAAGCGCTGATCGCGACGAAGGTCCGCTTCAAGATGGGCGACGGGCCCAACGATATTGGCCTCTCGCGGCATCACATCATCGAGCAGTGCAAGGCGAGCCTGAAGCGCCTCAAGACCGATGTGATCGACCTCTATCAGGTGCACGAATGGGACGGCAAAACGCCCATCGACGAGACGATGGAAGCGCTCGATACGCTCGTGCGTCATGGCCATGTGCGCTATATCGGCTGCTCCAACTATTCCGGCTGGCACATGATGAAGGCGCTGATGGCCGCCGACAAACGGCACGGCGCCCGCTTCATCTCCCAGCAGATCCACTATTCGCTGCATAGCCGCGACGCCGAATATGAACTCGTCCCTGTCTCGCAGGACCAGGGCCTTGGTATTCTGGTCTGGTCGCCGCTGGCCGGCGGGTTGCTGTCCGGCAAATATCGCCGAGACGGAGGCCCGGATTCTGGTCGTCATGTCGGCGGGTTCCGCGAGCCGCCGGTCTATGATTGGGAAAAGCTCTATTCGGTCATCGATACACTGGTGGCTATTGCCGAGGCCCGGGGCGTTTCCGGCGCGCAGGTGGCGCTCTCCTGGCTGCTCGGCCGGCCCGGCGTTACCTCGGTCATCATCGGCGGGCGCAATGAAGCGCAGTTCCGCGACAATATCGCCGCGGCCAGTTTCGTGCTCAGCGCCGAGGAGCGCAAGCGCCTTGACGATATCAGCCGCCCGCCGCTGCTCTATCCCTATTGGCACCAGTCGTTTAGTGCACAGGACCGCTTGAGCCCCGTCGATCTCGACCTCATCGGGCCCTATGCCAAGGAGTTTTCGCGTGGCTGATTTCCTGTTCGAGCCGCATGCGCCCGTGTCCATCCCCATCGCCCGCGGGGGGCTCTATGCGGTGCGGCGCGTCTATTGCGTCGGCCGCAACTATGCCGAGCACATCAAGGAAATGGGAAATGACGTGCGCGACCCGCCCTTCTTCTTTGCCAAGCCCGCCGATGCGGTCGTGGTCGGCGGCGCGGCAATCCCCTATCCGCCGAAAACCGATGACTTTCAGCACGAAGTGGAACTGGTCGTCGCCATCGGCAAGGACGGCAGTGATATCGACCCCGAAGATGCGCTCGACCACGTCTATGGCTATGCCTGCGGCCTCGACATGACCCGGCGCGATCTTCAGGCCATTGCCAAGAAGGCCGGCCGCCCCTGGGAAATGGCCAAGGGTTTTGACCATTCCGCCCCCATCGGCACCATCGAGCCCGCCAGTGCCATCGGCCATCCGGCAACGGGAAGAATCACGCTTTCTGTCAATGGCGCCGAACGCCAGCGCGGCGATCTCGGCGACCAGATCTGGAACGTTGCCGAGACCATCGCTTTTCTCAGCCAGTTCGTTGATCTCAAGGCTGGCGACATCATCATGACCGGCACCCCCGCCGGCGTCGGCGAAGTCGTGCCCGGCGACGTCATCGAAGGCCGGATCGAAGGCGTCGGCACGGTGCGCACGGTGATCGACTGATGGCGCCTGTCTGGTCCGCACAGCAGGATGCGGCGCTCATCGCCGTGTCCAAATGGCTCAAGGACGAGAACGGTCCGCAGGTCTTTCGCCTGTTCGGCTGGGCCGGCACCGGCAAGTCGACGCTCGCCGTACATCTGGCGCAGGATATCCGTTCGGTCAAATATGCCGCCTTTACCGGCAAGGCCGCGCTCGTCATGCGAAAACGTGGCTGCAAGGGCGCGCAGACCATTCACTCGCTGATCTATACGCTGGTTTCCGAAGGCGATGGCGAGCCGCGCTTCGTGCTCGATCCGGAAAGCCCGGCGGCCGATGCCGATCTCATCGTTATCGACGAAGTGTCGATGGTCGATGAACAGCTCGGTGCCGATCTCCTCTCCTTCGGCGTAAAAATCCTCGTTCTCGGCGACCCCTTCCAGTTGCCTCCGGTACAGGGCGCAGGGTTCTTCACCACCGAAGAACCCGACGTCATGCTCACCGAAATTCACCGCCAGGCCGCCGACAACCCCATCATCCAGCTCTCCATGGCCGTGCGCGAAGGCGGCTTTCTCGAACACGGCCGCTATGGCGAGAGCATCGTCGTCGGCCGCGACAAGGTCGATCGCGACGCCGTGCTCGAAGCCGATCAGGTTCTGGTCGGCCGCAACAAGACGCGCCTTACCTATAATGACCGGTTGCGCGAGCTGAAGGGCCTGCCCTTCCATGAGCCGGTCGTGGGCGACCGCATGGTTTGCCTGCGCAACAATCCGCGCAAAAAGCTCCTCAACGGCCAGATCTGGATCGTCACCGACGCGACGCGCCGCACCAACGGAAAATGGTCACTGCTCCTCGCCGATGACGAAGGCAAGGGCGAAGCGAAGGTCCTTACTCACAAAGCCTTCTTCGCGGGCGAAGAGGAGGGCATGGCCTGGGCCGAGCGGCGGCAGTTCGACGAGTTCACCTTCGGCTATTGCCTCACCGTCCATAAGGCGCAGGGCAGCCAGTGGGACAATGTCTATCTTTTCGACGAAAGCTTCGTGTTCCGCGAAGAGCGGGCGCGCTGGCTCTATACCGGCATTACCCGCGCCGCCGAGCGCATCACCATCATCAGCTGAAGTCACAGTTCAGCCAAGTTTGCCCTCTCTCTAGAGTTTCTGTCGCGCCTGAGCCAAGGGATTGATCTTTCGAGGCCTTTGCTTCTTGCGCCTGACACGGTGATACCCCATCATCATACTAGAGTTTCTCGCCCCGGAGGACGGCCGATGCACCACGATACCCCCCTGATCACCACGATCGTCGCGGGTTTGGTGCTGGCCTATATTTTCGGGATGCTGGCCAGTAAGCTGCGCCTGCCCCCTCTTGTCGGCTATCTCTTTGCCGGCGTTTTGGCCGGTCCCTATACGCCCGGCTTCGTCGCCGATCAGGCGCTGGGCGCCGAATTGGCCGAACTCGGCGTCATTCTTCTCATGTTCGGCGTCGGTCTCCACTTCTCGCTCAAGGACCTGATGAGCGTGCGGGCCCTCGCCATTCCCGGCGCCATCGCCCAGATCGCGGTGGCGACGGCACTCGGCGCGGGTCTTGGTACCCTGCTCGGCTGGGATCTCGGCGGCTCGCTGCTCTTTGGTCTCGCCCTCTCGGTCGCGTCCACCGTCGTGCTTTTGAAGGCGCTGCAGGATCGCCGCCTCATCGAGAGCGAGCGCGGCCGCATCGCCGTCGGCTGGCTCATCGTCGAAGACCTCGCCATGGTGCTGGCGCTGGTTCTGATCCCCGCCTTTGCCGGGCTCAACGGCACCGATACGGGCGTGCACGATCCCTTCGTGTCTTTCGTCGAGCGCATCTTCAATGCCGATGTCGGCATCTGGGGCGTGCTTGCGATCACATTGGTGAAAATCGCCGCCTTTGTCGGCTTCATGCTGATCGTCGGGCGCCGCGTCATTCCCTGGGCGCTGCATTTCACCGCCCATACCGGCAGCCGCGAACTTTTCCGTCTGGCCGTGCTCTCGATTGCGCTTGGAGTCGCCCTGGGTTCGGCGGTGCTTTTCGGCGTATCCCTGGCGCTCGGCGCGTTCTTCGCCGGCATGATCCTTTCGGAAAGCGAACTCAGCCATCGCGCCGCCAATGAAACGCTGCCGCTGCGCGACGCTTTTGCGGTTTTGTTCTTCGTCTCGGTCGGCATGCTCTTCGACCCGACCATCATCCTCACCGATCCGCTGCCGGTGCTGGCGACGGTCTTCATCATCGTCGTCGGCAAGTCCCTTGCCGCCTTTGCCATCGTCCTGCTGTTCCGCCGCCCGGCGGGCACGGCGCTGACCATTTCGGCGAGCCTGGCGCAGATCGGCGAATTCTCCTTCATCCTCGCCAGTATGGGCGTGAGCCTTGCCATCATGCCCGAAGAGGGGCAGGACCTGATCCTCGCCGGCGCGCTGATCTCCATCGTCCTCAACCCCATCGTCTTCTTCCTTCTCGAATTTTTGCGCCCGCGCGTCGAAGCCCGCTTCGGCCCCCGCGTCGCCGTCGCGACGCCGGAAACCCGGGTCGAGCCCGCCGGGCTTTCCGCCGCCTCATTGGGGCCGGCAACCACCGACATGCCGCGCGAAGCCGCCATCGAGCGCGGGGCGCCGGGGCCGGATGACGATGTCGTCGAACCCCTCACCGTCACGGGTCATTCCGTGCTGGTCGGCTATGGTCAGGTCGGGCGCATCGTTGCCGATGGGCTCAAGGCCGCCGGCCGCTCCATCGTGGTGATCGAGGATTCCGACCACGACGTCGCCGCCGCGCGCGCCGCGGGGCTCGAGGTCATCTATGGCAATGCGGCAAGCCAGGCGACGCTGAAACTCGCCAATCTCGGCCAGGCGAAAAACCTCGTCGTTGCCATTTCCAATGCTTTCGAGGCCGGCACGGTCTGCGAGAGCGGGCGAAAGCTCAATCCCGAGATCAGCATCATCGCCCGCGCCTATTCCGAGGAAGAGGAAGACTTCCTCCGCGGCCTCGGCGCCACCATTGTCATTCGTGGCGAGCGCGAAATCGGCAAGGGCATTTTGGGCCTGCTACGCGATGAATTGCCGGCACAGCCGGCATCGACGGAACCCGCCGGCCCCCTGCCGCCGAGCGAAAATATCCTGGCTCAGGCCGCTGCCATCGTTGCCGTCGCCGAACCGATCATCCCCATGCCTGCCGCCGTCGAAACACCGGTGGAACCAGAGCCTGCCGAAACCATCGCGGTCATCGAAGCGCCCGCCGTCGTCGACCTGCCCCCGCCGGCCCCGGAGCCGGAGCCAGCCGAAGTTCCACCGGCCGAACTTGTCGTGCTGGAACCGACCAATCAGGTAGACGCCGCGGCAGACGAGACGCCATCGGCGGAACTGGTCGTGCTCGAGCCGGCCGAAACCCAGGAGCCCGCGGCAGAGGACACTCCGTCCATCGGCGAAGCGCCGCCTGCTATCGACGAGATCATCGTCCTGCCGGCCAAGTCTCCGGAAACGGCGTCCGAGCCCGCGGCCGAAACGGTCGAAACCCTGCCGCCGCCGGAAACAGATGTTTCAGGCGACACGGTCGAGAATACGGGGCCGTCCGAAACCGATCCTGCGCCCACGGAGGCCGATGAACCAGCGCCGGAGCCGCAGGACGACGAACCCAAAAAAGCCGAGCCGGACGTGCCGGTGGTCAAGCCGGAGCCGAGGGAGTAGCTGGCGCCATGATGTCGCAAAAGGCCAAATATGCGCTACGAGCCCTTGTGGCACTGGCCCGGGCCGGGCGGGGCGAGAGCCGCATGATCGGCGAAATTTCCCGCGACCAGGCGATCCCGAAAAAATTCCTCGAACAGATCCTGCTTGAATTAAAGCGCGCCGGCATGGTTTCGAGCCGGCGCGGCCGCATGGGCGGCTATGAGCTGGTCAAGGCGCCCGAGGAGATCAAGTATGGCGAAGTGCTGCGCCTGATCGACGGTCCGATCGCGCCTTTGCCCTGCCTCTCAAAGATTGCCTATCGCAAGTGCGAGGACTGCAAGGACGAGAGTTCGTGCGAGATCCGCCACGTCTTCGAGCGGGTAACTCTCGCCACCCGTGCCGTGCTCGACAGCACGAGTCTTGCGGATTCTCTCAATCTCGAAGACCTGCCGATCGACGAAGTCGCCTGAGGCCAGCTCCCATCGCGGGGATGACACTGTGGGTGTGAAACCCCTCAGCCGAAGACCACCGTCTTCTTGCCGTTGAGCATGACCCGGCTTTCAAGGTGCAGCTTTACCGCGCGAGCCAAAACGCGGCTTTCGATATCGCGGCCGGCGGCGACGAGATCGTCCGGGCTCAGCGCATGGGTGACGCGGGCGGTTTCCTGCTCGATGATCGGACCTTCGTCGAGGTCGGGCGTAACATAATGCGCCGTCGCGCCGATGATTTTTACGCCGCGCTCATGGGCCTGGTGATAGGGCTTGGCGCCCTTGAAACTGGGCAGGAACGAGTGGTGAATATTGATCACCTGGCCAAAGAGGCGCGTGGACAGGTTGTCTGAAAGCACCTGCATGTAGCGGGCGAGCACGACGAGATCGGCGCCGACCGTCTTGACGATGTCGAGCACCTGGGCCTCCTGCGCCGCCTTGGTGTCCTTGGTCACCGGCAGGTGGTGGAAGGGAATGCCGGCATCTTCGGCAATCTTGCGGGCGTCTTCGTGGTTGGAAATCACCGCGGCGACTTCGGCGTCGAGCCAGCCGACGCGGATCTGATAGAGCAGGTGCAGCAGCGTATGGTCGAACTTGCTGACCAAAATAACGATCTGCTTGCGGCGGCTTTCATCGCTGAGCGCGGTCTTCATGTCAAAACGCTCGATCGGCGACTTCAGCGCCTTTTCGATTTTCTCCCGGCCCACGCCCTCGGGCGCGGTGAAGGCGAGGCGCATGAAGAAACGACCGGTTTCCTTGTCCCAGAACTGGTTGGATTCAGCGATATTGGCGTTGAGCGCCGCCAGCTCCGTGGTCACGGCGGCAACAATGCCGGGACGGTCGGTGCAGGAAAGGGTCAGGACGAAATTGGCCGAGGACAAGATGGGCCTCCGAGGAAGGTGTCGGCCAGCGGTATCAATGGCTTGGAGATTTCCGTCAAGCCCAAACGCCGCCCATCTTGTCCCCTGCCGCGAAAATGGAAAAGGGCCGCTCCATGGAGCGGCCCTTCCCTGAGTCATAGGCCTCGAGGGCCTAGGAGGTTGGTGTTAGCAGAGATCACTCCCCGACATCACCTTCAATCCCAGACCTCTATCGAGTACCGCATTCTCAAAAGACACTGGATCACCTCCTTAAAGTTGGTTGAACATGAGGGGAGCTTGCGCCCGTTCGCCGGAGCTGTCCAGTCACAAAAACTTCGCATAGGCGAGGCGCAGCCAAATCTATCCCCGCCTGCGCAATCCGGCCGCACACTCTCCGTCAAGAGAGAGGAGCCGCACCCATGCCCAGTTTCATTGAAAAGAGCGCCATTCCCGGCCACCAGGTTTCCGAACACCAGCGCCTCAGCGAACAGCTCGAAGAGTTGCAGTTCGAGCTGTCCCTGCGCCGCGAAAATGATCCGGTCACCGGCCTCATGGCTGTCGCGATCAGGCGGTTCATGGCCGATATCTATCGCCTGATCTCGCGCGAGCCCGGCAGCCGGTCCCTGCTGCGCCTGCCTGCGGGCGCGGAAATCGCGCCGGAGCCGCTGCGCCGCGCGCTCGGCGATGCCGAAGCCGGCCTTTCGGCCTTCCGCCGCGCCCATTCCGATCCCGACAGTTTTCGCGAGGATGGTTGGCTGGTGCAGGGCCTGCCGGCCTGATCTATCCATCTTATCCCCGCCCCGTAAAACCGTGCCATTCTTTGCCCGTTCCCGCCGCTAACACGCGGCACCGACGAAGTGCCGGGCGGGAAGACGGGCTGCTTGAGGTCGCTCAGGCGGATGCGTGGATGCCGACCACCGGCCAAGCGGCAGTGAGCCCCCGTTGCATCCCCGGATGCTTCCGACGGCAAGCTGGACCGCAAAACCCCA
>NZ_JAGIAW010000004.1 GCF_017744655.1 Devosia sp.
ACGCCATGTCGATCACTCCATAGCCCCCGCTGAAAACAGCCAGGGCACGGTTGGAACATGGGTCAAATCTCGATGGAAATAGTCCCGCCTAGCGGGTCACTTCTCAGTGGCAATCAACATGCCATTCTATGATGTTGGGCATGCATACCTTTTTTTGCAGGTTCGCTCTTTTATCGAAATCGCTCTGGTTGCTTCGGTCTTCTGGCGAACTGAGGTTTGCTCTTGAAATGCAAAGCCCAAGGAAACTAAGGCTAGACAGCTTCACTCTTTCGCGGTCGGGATACTAAATTGTAGCGATCCTACAAAAGCGCGTCCTTGAGGCTACGGGCGAGTTCCGGGTTGCCGGAGAGTTTGAGCTCGTTTTCGACATGCTCGAGGTGATGCACCATTGCGTGCTGCGCTTTTTGCAGGTCGCCGTTCTTGAGATGCATCAGCAGTTCTTCGTGCTCGTCCGGTCCGCAGTTGTATTTGTCGGAATCGCGGAAGGCCGCGGTGATGAGGGACGTGCGGCTGACGAGGTCGCGCATCATGCCCCAGAGAAAATCGGCTCCCGCCATTTCGGCCAGCATGAGGTGAAAGCCGCCGGAGAGCTTTATGATCTCGCGCTGGTCATTGGCGGCATTGGCTGCGCGCTCCTTGGCCACATGCGCAAAGAGGTCCAGCAATTTCTCGGCATCGAGGTGGCCGATCAGCCGCGCTAGCACCCGCTGCTCCACTTCGCGTCGGATATGGAAGATATCGCGGGCTTCTTCCGCGCTGGGTTCGGCGACGATGGCGCCTTTGTTGGCTTCGGTCTTGACGAGGCCGTCGCGCTCAAGGGCTGTCAGCACCTGCCGGATGCGGGCGCGGCTTACGCCGAAAATTTCCGCAAGCTCAGCCTCTTTGAGACGCATGCCCGGGCGCAGGCGGCGCTCGGCGATGGAGAGCCAGATGCGTTCGGCGATTTCATCGACGGTTATAGGTGCCATTTGTGCGGACCGGACAGCGTTGCCTTGAGACTTCATAACTCATTTTTCCATCTGGTCCACATAAATCAGAAGCGTTATTGTCGACAATAATGTCGACGTAAATCGGCATAAGGACGCTTGTGGCTGAAGGTATCGCGATGGAATTCGATTTGACTGCGCTCGAGCCGATGGACCGCTATCGTCTGCTCACCAATTTTGTGGGCCCGCGACCCATAGCCTTGGTCACGACGCGCTCCGCGGCCGGGCACAGCAATGGCGCGCCCATGAGCTTCTTCAATGTCTTTTCCCATGACCCGGCCATTGTGGCGCTCGGCATTCAGCCGCGGCTCGGCGGGGAGGAAAAGGACACCGTCGCCAATATCAGGCGCACCAATGAGTTCACGGTGAACATGGTCGATATGCCACTGGCTCAGACCATGTTGGTCTGTGGGCTGCCGGTTGATGCCGATACCGATGAATTGGCTTTAGCCGAGGCCGAAACCGCGCCCGGCGCCCAGGTCGACTGTGTCTATTTGCCCGCCAGCCCCTGCGCCATGGAGTGTCGCGTCGAGCGCATCATCGAATACCCGCGCCGCGTCATCGTCCTGGGCGAGGTGGTGCATATGCACATTCGCCCCGATTGCCTCGACGAGCAGCAGCGCTACGTCAACCCCGAGGTTTATCACCCGATCGCGCGGCTCCATGCCGACAATTACATCGTCTCCGATCAGCAGTTTGTGCTGAAGGCCCCCAAGCTGGCCGACCTCAAGAAGTAGATGCCAAAGCCATGCAAATCCTGCTGATCAATCCCAATTCTACCGCCTCGATGACTGAACAGGCCCTGCGCACAGCGCAACGTGTGGCTTCGCCTGGCACGGTGATCGACGCGCGCACAGGCCAGAATACGCCGGTCAGCATCGAAGGGTTTTCCGACGAAGCCCTGTCCGTTCCCGCCATGCTGGCCGATATTCGCGCGGCGGAGGAGGCCGGCGCCGAGGCCACAGTCATCGCCTGTTTCGACGATCCGGGACTCGATGCTGCTCGCGAATTCGCCGCCGGTCCCGTGCTTGGCATCTGCCAGGCCGCCGTGCAGGCCGCCATGGTGGTAGCAAAACGTTTTTCCATCATCACCACACTGCCGCGCTCCGTACCCGCCATTGAAGATCTGGTGCTGCGCTATGGCGCCAGCCAACATTGCCGCCGCGTCCGCTGTATCGATCTGCCGGTACTGACGCTCGAATCCGAGCCCGAGCGTGCCTTCGATCTGCTGCTCGCCGAAATCGCACGGGCGCGTGACGAAGACCGCGCCGAAGCGGTGGTGCTGGGCTGCGCCGGCATGTCGGAAATGACCGATGCGCTGACTGCGGCCACTGGCGTCGTCGTCATCGATGGCATCGTTGTCGCCATCAAGGCGGCCGAAGCGCTGGTCGGGGCAGGGCTACGCACCTCCAAAGCCAATTCCTACGCTTTCCCCCGCCAGAAGGACTGACGCCTCTCTCGAAAGGAGCCTCGTCAACGTGATTGCCGAGAGCTTTGTGGCGATTTTGTCTGTTATAGTGTTGGCATAATTGTCGACAATAGAATTGACAAAGACATTTTCGACCGTAAGGATGACGGTCACGCGGTTGGAAGAGGGCCGCTGGAGGATGGAGGAAAAGATGGGTTTTGCCGGGAGCGCCCTCGCGTCCCGAAATGACGGAATGATCGGTCGTCCCGATCAGCGCCTGGTCCTGCGCCCAGCCTCCGTACCAAAACTCTCTTTGCCAAACGGGAAATAGCCAATGCTGGTCTTCATCATCAAAAAGCTAGCCAATGCTCTACTGGTGATGCTGACAGTGGCCTTTCTGGCCTTCCTGATTTTCCGCCTGGCGGGCGATCCGGTGGATATGATGTCCACCGAGCAGACGACCCAGGCCGACAAGGAACTGCTGCGCGAAAAGCTTGGCCTCAACGATAATTTCTTCGTCCAATATACCCGCTTCGTAGCCAATGCGGCCCAGGGCAATTTCGGCATCTCCTATCGCAACGGCCAGGAAGTCCTGGGCCTGATCGCCGAACGTTTCCCCGCCACCATGGAGTTGGTGATCGTCGCGACAATTCTATCGCTTCTGATCGGCCTGCCTCTTGGCGTGCTGACGGCGATAAAACGGGGCGCCTGGTACTCAGAAATCCTGCAATTTGGCTCGATTATCGGGGTGTCGCTCCCGAGTTTCGTGGTCGGCATCCTGCTTATTCTGGTGTTTTCCGTCTCGCTCGGCCTGCTGCCCGCCTTCGGGCGTGGCGATGTCGTCGAGCTCGGCTGGTGGTCGACCGGCTTTCTCACGCGTACCGGTCTCCTCGCGCTGATCCTGCCCTCGATTTCGCTCTCGCTTTATCAGGTGACGCTGGTCATGCGCCTCGTCCGCGCCGAAATGCTCGAGGTCATGCGCTCCGACTTCGTCAAGTTCGCCCGGGCCCGCGGCATTCCGCGCTTCCGCATCTATTTCCGCCACGCCCTGCGCAATTGTCTCATGCCAGTGGTGACCCTCACGGCGATGAATATCGGCACGCTGATCGCCTTCGCGCTGATCACCGAAACCGTCTTCCAGTGGCCGGGTATGGGCATGCTGTTCATCCAGGCCGTGACCTTCGTCGATATCCCGGTCATGGCGGCCTATCTCTGCATTGTCTCCTTCATTTTCGTTTTCCTCAACACCATGGTCGACATCCTCTACGCGGTGATCGACCCCCGCTTGCGCGGCGCCCAGTAGGGGAGGCGAACCATGTCGATCCAGTCCACGCCCCAACGTCCCTCGCTGATCGAGCGCATCCGTCGCAGCGATCTCTGGTGGTCCTTTTCTCGCTCGGTTCCGGCGCGCTTTGCCGCCGTGCTGCTGACCGTGCTCGTGCTCCCTGCCTTCCTCGCTCCGCTTATCGCGCCGCAAAATCCCTATGATGCGATGCAGCTTGACATGTGGAAGTCCGAACTGCCGCCCATCTGGGTCGAAGGCAGCGAATGGCCCTATATCCTGGGCACCGATACCCAGGCCCGCGACATGCTCTCGGTGATGCTTTATGGCACGCGCACCTCGTTGCTGATCGGGCTTGCTGCGGTGTCCTTCTCGCTGCTGATCGGCCTTAGCCTTGGCCTCATCGCCGGCTATTTCGGCGGCGTGGTCGACAACCTTCTTATGCGTATCGGCGACGTGGTCCTTTCTATCCCGACCATTCTCATCGCCATTCTCGTCTCGGCCATTGTTCGCCAAATGCTGCCGCCCGACCTGCGCGAAATCGGCGCTTCGGCGGTTTTAGTGCTGGCCATCACGCTATCGGGCTGGGTGCAATATGCCCGCACGGTACGCGCTCAGACCATTGTCGAGCGCGGCAAGGAATATGTCATGGCGGCACGCTTGCTGCGCGTGCCGCCTCGCCGTGTCATGGTCAAGCATATCCTGCCCAATACGCTGACACCGGTTTTCGTCGCCGCCACGCTCAGCTTTGGCATGGCCATTCTCACCGAAGCGACACTGTCCTTTCTCGGCATCGGCATGCCGCCGGGCCAGCCTTCGCTCGGCACGCTGATCCGCATCGGCAATCAATATCTGTTCTCGGGCATGTGGTGGATCGTCATCTTCCCCGTCACGCAGCTCTGCCTGCTGGTCATTTCGGTGAACCTGTTGGGCGATTGGCTGCGTGATGCCCTCAATCCCAAGCTGCGATAATCCGGGGGAAGCCATGAACGACCTGCACCTGAAAAACGTCCGCCCCCTCGGCGAGGCCACCTGCGACATTCTCATCAAGAACGGCATGATCGTCGAAATCGGCAAGGTTGCCGATCAGCCCGGCATGCCCACCGAAGATGGCGGCAATGCCATTGTCTGGCCCGGCCTCATCGATGCCCATACCCATCTCGACAAGACCACCTGGGGCATGGGCTGGCACGAAAACAACCGCGAAGCCGTGCTGCGCAGCCGCATCGATTTCGAGCGCGAAAACCGCATCGCCCTCGGCATGGACCCGCATATCCAGTCCATGCGCCATGCCATCGGCCTGGCTTCCAATGGCGCTACCCATATCCGCAGCCATGTCGACATCGACACCACCCATGGCCTGACCCTGGTGGAAGGCGTCGAACGCACTCGCGAAGCCCTCAAGGGCATTATCGACATTGAACTCGTCGCCTTCCCGCAATCGGGCGTCATGGGCCGTCCGGGCACGGTCGAACTGCTCGACGCAGCCCTTGCCAATGGCTGTGAAGTCCTGGGCGGCATCGACCCCTGCGGTATCGACCGCGACCCCAAGGGTCAGCTCGACGTGCTCTTCGATCTTGCCGTCAAGCATGGCGTCGATGTCGATATTCACCTCCATGAAACAGGCGACCTCGGCGCATTCACCATGGAACTGATTTTCGAGCGCGTTCGCGCCAATGGCATGCAGGGCCGTTTCGGCATCAGCCATGCCTTTGCGCTCGGGATGAGCGACACCGTCCGCGCCGGCAAGCTCATCGACGAAATCGCCGAACTCGATATCGCCATTCTCACCACCGGCGCGCCCTCGGCCACTGTTCCCTCGGTAAAGCGCCTGCGCGAGGCCGGGGTGCGCACCGGTGCCGGTTGCGATGGTATCCGCGACACCTGGGGTCCCTGGGGCCAGCCCGATATGATGGACCGTGCCCGCATCATCGGCATGAAGAATGCCGTGCGCTCCGACATCGACCTGCGACACATGCTCGAACTCGTCTCCCAGGGCGGCGCCGATGTCATGCGGCTTGAAAACTATGGCGTAAAAGTCGACGCCAAGGCCGATTTCACCCTGCTGGTCGGCGAAACCGTGGCCCACTCCGTGGTCGAGATCGCCCCGCGGCCCATGGTCGTCAAGGGCGGCCGCGTCATTGCCCGCAACGGCACCTGCATCGTGGACATGCCATGAGCGCACTAAAATCCCTCAAACTCGGCGCAAGGCCAGAGGGGCGCACGCTCCTCACCGCCGCCTGGGTTCTAGCCCATGAGGAGGCCGGCCCCGTCCTCCTCAAGAACGGCGAAGTGGTCATCGAGGGCGACCGCGTCATCTTCACCGGCCATGGTTTTGCCGGCGACGTCGCCCGCCGCATTGATTTCGGCCGCGCGCTGATCTCGCCCGGCCTCATCGATCTCGACGCCCTCTCCGATCTCGACACCACGATCCTTGGCATCGACCATTTTCCCGGCTGGAAAAAGGGCCGCGTCCTGCCGCTGACCTATGTCGAAAAAGGGCCGTACGAAATGTATACGCCCGAGGAACTGGCCTTTCAGAAGCGTTTTGCTTTCGGCCAACTGCTCCTCAACGGTATTACGACCGCGGCCCCCATCGCCTCGCTCTTCTATCGTGAATGGGCCGAAACCGTTGCCGAGTTTGACGCCGCGGCCGATGCCGCCGGCGAACTCGGCCTCCGTGTCTATCTCAGCCCCGCTTACCGCGCCGGCGGCATGGTCCTTCACGCCCCCGGCGATGTGCGCCCGCATTTCGACGAGCAGCGCGGCCTTGATGGTCTTGCGGATGCCGTCAGCTATATCGAGCGCCAGTCCGGCCGTTATGGGGGCCTCATTCAGGGGCTTCTCGCGCCTGACCGCGTCGAAACCTGCACCACGGCATTGCTGCGCGCCACTTTCGAACAGGCCGAAGCTCTCGATTGCAAGGTTCGCCTCCATATGGCCCAGGGCACCATGGAGATGGACGTCGTCAAATCCATGCACGGCACCACGGGCCCTGTCTGGCTCGCCCGCGAAGGCCTCCTCAGCAATCGCCTCATCGCCCCCCACGCCACCGTCGCCACCGACGAAGACCTAGCGCTCTATGCCGAGTACGGCGTTTCCATCGTTCATTGTCCGCTGGTTTCGGGCAGAGGCGGGGGCACCCTAAAATCTTTCTCGCGCGTCCGCGATATGGGCATCACCATTGCGCTGGGCACCGACACGACGCCGCCCGACATGATCATGAACATGCTGGTCGGCCTCATCGCCTGCCGCATCAATGACGGCGCACCCGAACGCATTTTGTGTCGCGATCTCTTCGAGGCCGCCACCCTTGGCGGCGCCAAGGCTCTTGATCGCGCCGACATCGGACGCCTCGCCCCGGGCAGCAAGGCCGACATCGCCGTCTTCCGCCTCGATGATATGCATATGGCTCCCTCCATCGACCCGATCACGACCCTCGTGACCTGCGGCTCGGGCAAGGTGACGCAAGCCGTCTTCGTCGACGGCCGTCTCTCCATGCGCCATGGCGAAGTCGCCGGCATCGACATGGCCGCAGCGCGGGATCAGGCGCAGGCCCAGTTCGACCGGCTCATCGCCCAGTATCCGGCCCGTTCCTATGGGCATCCGCCGGTTTCGGAAATCTTCCCGCCCAGCTATCCCGAACGGGAGCAATCGCATGGCTGACGACAAGCGACCTTGCCTAGAGGTGCAAAACCTCGTCGTCGAATTTCCCAATCGTCACGGTACGCTGACTGCGCTCAACGATGTGTCGCTCAGCATCGCGCCCGGGGAAATCCTCGGTGTCGTCGGCGAATCCGGGGCCGGCAAGTCCATGACCGGCCTTGCCATCCTGGGCCTTCTCGAACGCCCCGGCCGCGTTGCCTCGGGCGATATCCTTCTCGAAGGCCGCTCCATTGTCGGCCTCAGCGACAACGAAATGGAAAAAGTCCGCGGCCGCGAGATCGGCGCGATTTTCCAGGACCCGCTGACTTCGCTCAATCCGCTCTTCACCGTGGGCAGCCAGCTTGGCGAAACCATCCGCCAGCACCTGCCCAATACTTCCAAGGCTCAGGCCCGCACCCGCGCCATCGAGCTTTTGCGCGAAGTCGGTATTCCCGGCCCCGATGAGCGCGTCGATCACTATCCGCACCAGTTTTCCGGCGGCATGCGCCAGCGCGTCGTCATTGCCCTGGCGCTCGCCGCCCGCCCCAAACTCATCATCGCCGACGAGCCGACCACGGCGCTCGACGTCTCCATCCAGGCTCAGATCACCGGCCTCCTGCGCCGCCTCTGCAAGGAAAACGGCACGGCGGTCATGCTGGTCACCCATGACATGGGCGTCATCGCCGAAACCGCCGATCGCGTGGCCGTCATGTATGCCGGCCGTCTCATCGAGATCGGCCCGGTGGAACAGGTGCTGAAGAACCCCTCCCACCCCTATACGCGCGGCCTCATGGCCTCCATTCCGGCCCTTGGCGCCCGCGTCGAAAAGCTCAACCAGATCGATGGCGCCATGCCGCGCCTCAATGCCATTCCGCCTGGCTGCGCCTTCAATCCACGCTGCCGCGAAGCTGGCCCGCGCTGCCGCCAGGACCTGCCTGTGCTGGCGCCTACGCCCGCCGGCATGGCCGCCTGTTGGCTTCACAATGGAGGCGTCGCATGACCCGCTCCGACACCGCTGCGCTCGAGGTCGTCCATCTCGACAAGACCTTCGACGTCTCGGCCTCCTTCCTCAATCGCCTGGTCTACGGCCGCAAGCGCCAGATGCTGCATGCCGTCAATGATGTGACCTTTTCCGTCCCCCTGGGCGGCTGCGTCAGCCTCGTGGGCGAATCCGGCTGCGGCAAATCCACCGTCGCCCGCCTCGTCACCGGCCTATACGATCCGAGCGCCGGCGAAATCCGCTTCGCACCCGGCAAGTCCGGTGCGCCGCTTTCGGCGCAGATGATTTTCCAGGACCCCTATGCCTCGCTCAATCCGCGCTGGCGGGTGAAAAACATCATCGCCGAGCCGCTGCGCGAACTCAAACTGCGCAATTCCGAGGCCGAGATCACTGAGCGCGTCGCCGAACTCCTCGGCATTGTCGGCCTCAACATCGCCGATGGCGAAAAATTCCCGCATGAATTTTCCGGCGGCCAGCGCCAGCGCATTTCCATCGCCCGCGCGCTCGCCTCCGAACCTGAATTCCTCGTCTGCGACGAGCCGACTTCGGCGCTCGACGTGTCGGTGCAGGCGCAGATCCTCAACCTGATGCGGCGTCTCCAGGACGAGCTGGGCCTGACCTATCTCTTCATCAGCCACGACCTCAGCGTCGTGCGCCACATGTCCGACCGCATCGCGGTCATGTATCTCGGCCGCATTGTCGAAGAGGCGGAGACCGAAGTCCTCTTCGCCGATCCAAAGCACCCCTATACGCGCCTGTTGCTTGAAACTATTCCCGATGTGAACGAGCCGCATCGCGACCGCGAGATCGTCGCAGGCGAAGTGCCGAGCCCGCTCGCTCCGCCGCCCGGCTGCACCTTCCACACCCGCTGCCCCCTGGCCCAGGCCCAATGCAAGGTCGAACGCCCGGAGCTGCGACACAAACCCGATGGCAGTCGCGTCGCCTGCCACTTCGCCTGAGGAGGGAAAGCTCAGGCCGGGACGAACCCGTTCCGGGGCCCCAAACCCCGGAACGCCGAGAATAACGACATAACAGGAGAGAACGGATGTCTGTCGTAAAAACTATGCTGGCCGCCCTGGCGGTTTCGCTGTCCATGGGAGCGATGGCAGCGCAGGCCGAAACGGTCAAGTGGGGCTCGCGAGCCGATATATACTCGCTCGATCCCAACTCGATCCCCTCGACCTCGAACCTCGCCTTCCTCAACCACATCTATGAAGGCCTCGTGCGCTACGATAAGACCTTCCAGATCGAGCCGGCCCTGGCCACCTCGTGGGAACTGGTCGACGGCAAATTCTGGCGCTTCAAGCTGCGCGAAGGCGTGAAATTCCACGACGGCGCTGATTTCACCGCCGATGACGTGGTTGCTTCCTTCCAGCGCGCTGCCGATCCGGCCTCGCCGCTCAAGGGCAATATGCCCCTTTACCAGGGCATCAGGAAGATCGACGACTTCACCGTCGAAGTCGATGTCAGCACCACCTCGTCGCTGTTCCTCAACGACATCACCAATATCTTCGTCTTCGATGCCGGCTGGCTCAAGGACAACAATACCGAAAAACCGTCCGACTTTGCCCAGGGCATCGAAGGCTATGCCACGAGCCACACCAATGGCACCGGCCCCTTCATGCTCGAAAGCCGCGCCCCGGACAGCAAGACCGTGCTCGTCGTCAACGATGGCTGGTGGGACGAGAAGCACCACAATGTCGATCGTCTCGAATTCATCCCGATCACTTCGGCTGCCACCCGCATCGCCGCCCTGCTCTCCGATGAAGTCGATCTGATCGACAGCGCCCCGATCCAGGATCTCGAACGCCTCAAGGCCGATCCGACCAAGACGGTGATCGCCCTCACCGAACTGCGCACGGTCTTCGTCGCCTTCAACCGCAATGAAACCCTGCTCGATGGTCGTCCGAACCCGTTCAACGACATCCGCGTCCGCCAGGCTTTCGAAGCCGCCATCGACCGCGACCTGATCAACCAGCGCATCATGCGCGGCCTTGCTCGCCCGTCCGGTTCGATGATCGCTCCCGACATCGCCGGCTACTCGGCTGCGCTCGATACCTATGAGCCGGCCGATCCGGCCAAGGCGCAGGCCCTCCTCAAGGAAGCAGGGCAGGAAGGCGCTCAGTTCACCTATACCTGCATGAACGACGAGAGCATCAACGAAGAAGACTTCTGCCAGGGCATTGCCAATATGCTGACCCGCGCAGGCTTTGCTCCTACCATCGATATGGGCCCGCGCGCCGTGCAGTCGCCCAAGCGTTCCAAGGGTGAAGTCGAAGTCTTCAACATTAGCTGGGCCAATGAGCCGACGTTGGACGCCTTCTCGCTGCTATCCCAGGTGCTCGCCACCCGTGACGGTGCCTATGGCGTTTCCAACTATGGCGGCTGGTCGGTGCCCGCGCTCGACGATCTGGTCAAGCAGGCCGCTGCTGCGACCGATCCGACAGAACGCCTCTCGCTCGAAGAGCAGGCTCTGCGCATCGCCAAAGATGAACTGCTGATGATCCCGCTGCACCAGCAGCCGATTGCCTGGGCTACCGGCAGCCGCATCGAAGCCATCGACGTGCGCGCCGACAACAAGGCCCGCCATTGGTTCACGATGGTTGGCGAGTAACCAAAAATGCCCGGCGCCCCAAGGGGCGCCGGTTATTTCTTGTCGACGGGGTAATGACAATGGCCGGCCTCAACGATCTCACGCTGGGCGCCCGACCGCGCGGCAAAACCTTGCTGACCGCCGCATGGCTTGTTGCCCATGAGGACGATACGCACGTTCTCATTCGCAATGGCGAACTGGTCTTCGAAGGCAATCGTGTTCTCTATGCTGGGCGCCGCTTCGAAGGCGAAGTGGCCAATCGCATCGATCTCGGAGCAGCCCTGATCAGTCCGGGTCTCATCGACCTCGACGCCTTGTCCGATCTCGATACCTATACGCTCGTCACCGACAACCAGCCCGGCTGGCCGCGTGGGCGCGTCTGGCCCGAAAGCTATGTTGCCCGTGGCCCATATGAAATGTATTCGTCCGAGGAACTGGCTTTCCAGAAGAAATTCGCCTTCGCGACGCTTCTCCTCAACGGCATCACCACCGCGCTGCCCATCGCTTCGCTCTATTATCGCGAATGGGCCGAAACTACCGAAGAGTTTGGCGCTGCCGCCGAAGCCGCCGCCGCCCTCGGCCTGCGCGTCTTTCTCGGCCCTGCCTATCGCTCCGGCGGCGCCATCGTCGACAGTACCGGCATCTTTCATATGCAATTCGATGAGGGCAGGGGGCTTGCTGGTCTCGATACGGCTCTCGATTTCATCCGCCGCCATCACGGTACTCATGGTGGTCTCATTAATGGCCTTCTTGCGCCAGACCGCGTGGAAACCTGTACGCAAACACTGCTCGAACGTACCATGGACGCCGCCCGAGAGCTGGATTGCCCCGTCCGCATCCATATGGCCCAGGGCAAGTTCGAGATCGATATGATGGATCGCCTCCATGGCGCGACCGGTCCGCAATGGCTTGCCCGCCATGGCCTCCTCAACGACCACCTGATCGCCCCGCACGGCACCTATGCCACCGAGCGCGACGTGGCCCTTTATGCCGAGCATGGCGTCAGCCTCGCCCATTCGCCGCTGGTCTCGGCCCGCATGGGCAGCGCTCTCAAGTCTTTCGCCAGTTTTCGCGCTGCTGGCGTCAATATTGGCATGGCCACCGATACCGCTCCCGCGGATATGTGGATGAACATGCTGGTTGGTCTCATCGCCTGCCGCATTGCCGAACATTCAAATGCTGCCAGCTCGGCCGACTTCTTCAACGCTGCCACGCTTGGCGGCGCCAGGGCCCTGCGTCGCAACGACCTCGGCCGCCTCTCCGCTGGCTCGCTGGCCGATATCGCCATCTTCCGCCTGGACGATGCGCATATGACGCCCACGATCGATCCCATCACCACCCTGCTCATGGGCGGCAATGGCAAGGTGACCGAAGCCGTCTTCGTCGATGGCCACCTTTCCATGCGCCATGGCAAGGTGCACGATTTCGACCTCGTCGCCGCACGAGAGCAGGCGCAACGCCAGTTCGAAGGCCTTATCGCCAAATACCCCGAGCGGAGCTGGAAACATCCGCCCGTGGAGGACCTCTTCCGCCCCAGCTTCCCGCTGCGCTGACGTTGATGACCAGGAGCAAAACCATGGCAGGTACTGTCTTCATCAACGGCACTGTGGTTCCGGTCGATGCCGATAGGCGGATCATCGAAGACGGCGCGGTTCGCGTCGTTGGCGACCGTATCGCCGCCGTCGGCCCGCAGTCCGAAGTTAGCATCGAGCCAGATGATCGCGTGGTCGATTGCCGCGGTAAACTCATCATCCCCGGCCTCATCGATGCCCATGGCCATGCCGGGCACTGCCTCATCCGCAGCATCGGCGTCGACACCAACCCGCTCTGGATGAAGATCGTCACACCGGTCTACTACCACTATGTCACGCGCGAATTCTGGTATGCCGATGGCCTGGTCTCCGGCCTCGAACGTCTCACCTCCGGCGTCACCACGTCGGTGAGCATCGTTGCCTCCATGCCGCGCAGCGATGATCCGCAATTCGCCATCAACCACGCCCGCGCCTATAGCGAGATCGGCCTCCGGGAAATCATCTGCGTGGGTCCTGCCGGCCTTCCCTGGCCGCGCACGGTCACCCGCTGGGAAAGCGGCGAACCCCAGCGTCGCAGCGTTTCCTTCGACGATATGATGGCGGGCACCGAAGCCACCATTGAAGCCATCAATGGCAGCGCCAATGGCCGCATCCAGGTCTATGTGACCCCTTTCACCATCGTACCTTCGCTCGATCCCTCAAACATGTCGACGCCCGATCAGGCGGTCTCCCTGACCCAGGCTGATCGCGACCAGGCCCGCGCCGTTCGCGAACTGGCGCACAAGTATAGCGTCCGCATTCATTCCGATGCCTTTGCCGGCCATATCCGCCTGGCCTTCCAGGACAAGGAAAACGCTCTTCTTGGACCCGATATCCACCTCCAGCACTGCTGGGGCATTTCTCATGAGGAAATCGACATCCTCGCCGAAACCGGCACCCATGTCACCCATGCTCCGCCGGGCCGCTCCACCCCGGTCATCGAAATGCTGGCCCGCGGCGTCAATGTCGCTGTCACGTCGGACGGTACCGCGCCTAGTCGCTATTTCGACATGCTGCAGATCGCGCGCTCCTTCCAATCGACCCAGCATGTGCTGCGCAACCATGACCGCTACTATTTCCCGCCGGGAAAAGTGCTCGAAATGATCACCATCGACGCCGCCCGCGCCCTCGGCATGGAAAAAGAAATAGGTTCGCTCGAAGTCGGCAAGAAGGCCGATATCGTCGTCATCGACATGAACCAGCCGCACCTGACCCCCAATTGGCTCCCGGTCCACCGTCTCATTCACCAGGCGGTCGGCGCCGATGTGGAAACTGTCATGGTCGATGGTGACTTCGTTCTGCTCGACCGCAAACCGGTCCATGTCGACACGTCTGCGGCCCTCGCCGAGGGCAATCGCGAGGCGCAGGCCCTGGTCAAGCGCGCCGGTCTTGAGCAGCATCTGCGTGATCCCGGCTGGGGCCAATTCTACCGTAGCTTTGAGACGCGCGTTGAATTGCCGGATTTGCCGATCTAAAACGTCCGCAAGAACGAAAGCCGACCACTCTTCACGAGCGGTCGGCTTCTTGTTGCTGGCCCCGTTTCAGCGCTTCAGGCCTGCGAAAAAGCTTGAGACTTCTTCGGCCCAGACCAGCGGCACTTCCATGGCTGCGAAGTGCCCGCCACTGTCGAGTTCAGTCCAGCGGACGATCGTATTGCCCTCTTCGGCAAAGCGGCGGATGGCGACTTCATCGCGGGCGAAGACAGCGACGCCGGTGGGAACGCCCGAATTGGGCTTTGGCGACCACGCTTCCGGATCATGTGCATTTTCGTAGTAGAGGCGGATCGAGGAGGCCGCTGTTCCGGTGAACCAATAGACCAGAACATTGGTCAGGAACTTGTCCTTGGCCACGGCGTCCGGACTGTCGCCAAAGCCGGCGAACATGTCGCCCAGCCAAGCGATGAGGCCGGCCGGAGAGTCTGAAATCCCATAGGCTAAGGTCTGCGGACGGCTCGATTGCAGGACGTTGAAGCCGAAGCGTTCGGCCATGAACTGCTGCAGACGTTGCAGGCGCGTGGTTTCGGCCTCGGTGAAGCTAGCGAATTCAGAGGGTTCGATCGGGCCCATCGGAATGAAGCCCATGGTTGCGGCGTTGACATGCACACCGATGACTCGATCCGGCGCCGCACGGGCAATGGTGGGAGCAATCACGGCGCCGGCATCGCCGCCCTGTACGCCGAAGCGCTGATAGCCAAGGCGGGACATCAGTTCGAGCAGCGCTGCGGTGATGCGGTTGTCATTCCAGCCGGCCTCGCGGGTCGGACCGGAAAAGCCGAAACCGGGAAGCGACGGGATGACCAGATCGAAACCGGCACTGCTGAGCGGCGCGATGGCGTCGAGAAACTCGACGAAGGAACCCGGCCAGCCATGCAGCAGGAGGAGCGGCGTGCCATTGGGCGTTGCGGCCTTGACGTGCAGGAAATGGATGGTCTGACCGTCGATTTCAGTGACGAACTGGGGGTGCTGGTTGATCGCGGCTTCCTGCGCGCGCCAATCATAGCCATTGCGGAGACGCTGGATCGCGCTGGTGACGAAGTCGGCGTTGGGGCCGGCAGCCCAGCCGGCGCCGGGGGCCTCGCTAGCGAGAATGGTATTGGCCAAGCGCTGATTGAGATCGGCCAACTGGGCTTCCGAGATGGCGATCTTGAAGGGGCGGATGTCGGTCATTTGCTGCGTCCTTGCTGGGTGAAAGTGCATCCTTTCTAGCCAGCGGGCCGGTCGCGGGATTGAAGATTTCCGACAACTTATCGTGGGGCGATCTGACCGGGCGTTTGGCCCATGATCGCCTTGACTGAGCGGATCATGTGCGGCTGGTCGGCATAGCCGAGTGCGAAGGCGACATCGGCGGCCGGGCGCCCCTGTTGCAATAGGGTGAGTGCCTTTTGCGCTCGTTCGATCTGGGTGAAGGTCTTGTAGGTAAGGCCGGTGGTTTTCAGGAAATGCCGTTGCATGGTTCGCTCCGACATGGCCATGGGATGACCGGAAACGACGGAGGCGACCAGGCTGTTGTCCTCGACAATGCCATTGCTGAGGAGTTTTGTGACGAACCGGTCGACATTGTCGAAGGTGGGTATTTCGATGATATCGCCGCCGAGCGAGAAGCGGTCGCGGCCGATATTGGAGAGCACGACACCCTCGTCGAGCATCTTTTCGCCCGGCATCAGCGACATGAAACTGCTCGCCTTGAAGGCGATCGACAGGATTTCGTCGCCTTCTGCGAAGTGATGCGTGACCGCTGAGGTCGTGAGACCGGTCCGCAGCACGGTCGTACCGGCCGCAGATTTGAGGATAACGAAATCCCAGCAGCCGTCGGGCTGCATGAGCATGCTGCCGCTGGTGTTGAAAGTGGTGTGTGTCACCGTTTCCACCACCGGCGACGACCAGCCATCGAGTTTTGCGACAGTATGCATGCCCGTCCGCCCGAGTTGCGCCCCGGCAATCTGACCGGGTTTGGCAATTTGCGCAATCATCAGGCGGAACGGGGTCGGCAAGGCTAGGCGGTCATGGCGCCGTCGATGGTGAGACCGGTGCCATTGATAAAGCCGGCATCGGGACCGGCGAGATAGGCAACGAGTGCTGCAGGTTCGGAGGCGTCGGCAAGGCGACCGGCCGGCACCATGCTGATGATGTAATCTTCCCGTCCCGCGGTCATGTCGGTCCGCGTGGGCCCGGGCTGAATGGCATTGACCGTGATGCCTCTGGGCGCGAATTCATGGGCCAACGAACGGGTCATTGCCGTGACGGCGGATTTGGACATGCCATAGACCGTCGATCCCGGCACTCTGGCGCTGACGGCGGTGTTGCTCGATACATTGATGACGCGTCCGCCAGCCTGCATGTGCCTCGCGGCTTCCTGCATGGCAAAGAATGGCGCACGGACATTGACGGCAATTGTCCGATCGAAATCGCTCGCGGAAAAATCGTCGATCAACGCATGGGCGATAATGCCGGCATTGTTGACGAGGATGTCGATGCCGCCAAGTTTTGCGGCTGCGGTGCGGATGGCGGCCTGGAGGCTCGTCACGTCCGCGCTGTCTGCCTGCAACGCGAAAGCCTTGCCGCCTCTGGCGACTACCTCATCGACAAGCGCTTGTGCCGCGTCCGGGCTCGAAGCGTAGGTGAAGGCGACATGCGCGCCTTGCTCGGCGAGTTTTCGCACGATGGCAGCGCCGATGCCGCGTGAGCCGCCGGTAACAACGGCGCGTTTGTCGAGAAGGGGGAGATATGCCGACATGCTGGATTCCTTTCGTCAGGCATGGAGAGTTATTTTCTGGACTGAATAGTCCAAAATTAGGTGCGCTGATTGGCGTTTAGGCTGGGAGCGGTTAGCGCATGGCTTTGAGCGCCTCTATGGTGAAATCAGCTACCCTGGCGAGTTCATCGTGGCTGGCGCCGGCTTGGGCTCGCACGGTGAGGCCTTGCAAGGTGGCATAGAGGAAACTGGCCGCCGCCGCGTTATCAACCCTGGCCGAAATTTCTCCCGCTTCTTTTGCCGCTCCGACCAGTTGGGCCAGCATGTCTTCGACGCTGGTAGCGGTATTGCGCGCCAGTTGTGTCACTTCCGGATTGTTGCGGCCGAAGGCTGTCGTGGCATTGATGCCCATGCAGCCGCGAGCGTTCTCCTCGTCGCTGCGGCGGGTGAAAATGGCGAGAAAGCCATGCAGCACCTTGAGGGGCGAGGGATTGTCCCCGAGATGGTCGAAGAAGTTCTTGTTGTCGAGCTTGTGGTAGCAGCGCAGGCTTTCAAGGAAGAGCGCCTGCTTGTCGCCAAAGGTGTCGTACATGGACTGCCGGCCGATATTCATACCCTTGAGCAGGTCGTCGGTTGAAGCGCCTTCATAGCCCTTGGTCCAGAACACCTGCAGTGCTCCGGCAAGGGCGGCGTCGCGATCGAATTCCTTGGGTCTGGCCATGGCGGGGAAATAGTCATTCTGGATTTTGGAGTCAAGAATGATCTTCTGCATTATGTTGCAATGCCATTAATCGCGGGCAGGGGTTTTGGAATCTCGCTCTCACCCAACAGGGTCCGCAGCTCGATTTCGAGATCCCGGCAAATCTGCGAGATCGGCACGTCATTGGCATTGCCTTCAAATGGGTTGGACGTGCTCTCGCCGACCTGATCGAGCGACATGTACATCCAGCCGATCAGCGTGCTGAAAGGCACGGCCAGCCAGATGCCGATGCCCATTTCGGAAAAGAGCGCCACGACGCCGAAGGGCAGAAAGGTGCAGAAGCACCAGACCAGCATGGCGCTGACAATGGCATATTGGCGGGGATAGGGATTGTTCTTGATGCGGTCGCAGCGCGCCTGCTGGTCGTGGCAATCGCGCAGGAGTTTTGTCAGCTCCACATAGATCTGCGGTGGCAGGTTTCCGGCCTTGAACAAGGCATTGAAGGCTTCGGCCTGGCGCGACAACAGGTCGATCTCTGGCCGCGTGCCGTCCGAGACTTTAGCCGCTTCGGGCGCGAGCCGCGCCAGCTCGGCATTCAAGGTCGTCGTGTCTTCGAGGATATGGTAGCGGCGGCGATATTCGATATTGGCGCGCCGGCTCATCGATTCCCAAGGCATTGGCCGGCGCAGGCCGAACCGCAGGGCGGTGAGCCAGGCGATGTGGCGATGGATGAGGATTTTCGCCACTTGCGGCTCGCAGAAATCGCGACAGAACCCGGCGAGCATGCGGCTGGTAGCGGCAATCTGGGCAAAGGCCTGCAAGCCTTCGGCGCTGCGGCCAAGAACCTGCGAATTCTTGAAACCCGCGACGAGGGAGACGGTGGTGCCCAGCATCACGACGACCTGCCAGGGCAAAGCAAAACCCTGTATCGGCGGCAGCAGGAACAGGGCTATGGCCAGGAGGCTGAGCAGGACCATATAGACCACGCTGCGGCGCGACCACATGGCGAATTCGACGACGCGATACGACCGACCCACATGCATGCGGCCTCTCCCTTTGGGTGGTGATACGGCGAAGACGAGACAGGCTATGCCTGTGTGACATTGCTGGCGAGGCGCGGGCGAGAATTTTCGCGCCCATGTCACACCGCTCACGGCCATCTCGTCTTTGCAGCAGAACGGTCGGTCGGTTTATCGGCCGACGCTCACTCGCAAGGATAGGAACATGAAAATCGTCGTTATCGGCGGCACCGGCCTCATCGGGTCCAAGGTCGTCCGGCTGCTTTCGGAGCGAGGTGACGAAGTCATCGCAGCCTCACCCAAATCCGGGGTCAATACCATGACCGGGGAAGGTCTGGACGCTGCCCTGCTTGGCGCCGAGGTCGTGCTTGATCTCGCCAATTCCCCGTCGTTCGAGGACAAGGCGGTGCTCGATTTCTTTGTGACCGCGGGCACCAATCTCCTCGCCGCGGAAGCCCGCGCCGGCGTTCGCCACCACGTGGCTCTGTCGGTGGTTGGTACCAAGGACCTGCAGGAGAGCGGTTATTTTCGAGGCAAGCGGGCGCAGGAGCGGTTGATCAAGGCCTCTCCCACGCCGTACACGATCGTTCACGCCACCCAGTTTCTCGAATTCCTCGGCAGCATCGCCAATTCCGTCGGCGCTGACGCTGCAATCCCGCTCAGCACGGCGCTGATCCAGCCCATCGCCTCCGATGACGTCGCGGCGTTCGTCGCCGAGGCGGCACTGGCGCAGCCGATCAACGGCACGGTTGAAATCGCTGGGCCGGAAAAATTCCGGCTAGCGGACCTTGTTGCCCGCTATCTCGGCGACATCGAAGATAGCCGGAAAGTCCAACCCGATCCGGAAGCGAAGTATTTTGGCGCCCGGCTCGACGAAGCCTCGCTTCTACCCCGCGGGGCCGCGCGTCTTGGCACCGTGACCTATGCCGACTGGCTCAAAACCAGCCGTCCCAATCGCTAAATCAGGAAACCACCATGCACCCCCGTATCGAAAATCACTTCTCGCTTGCGCCCGCAGCCATCAAGGCCATGATGACGCTGGAAACGGCCATTGCCGCCAGCGGGCTCGACAATACGCTGATCGGACTGATCAAGCTGCGCGCTTCGCAGATCAATGGTTGCGCTTATTGTATCCACATGCATGTCGAACATCTGCGTCAGGCAGGGGAAACCGAAATGCGTCTGCACTTGCTGAGCGCCTGGCGTGAAGCCCCGATCTATTCCGAGCGGGAGCGCGCCGTGCTCGCCTGGACCGAGGCGCTGACGCTCCTGCCGCAGAATGGCGCCGCCGACGAAGACTACGCGCCAATCGCCACCCAGTTCTCGCCTGAGGAACAGGTCAACCTGACCCTCGCCATTGGCGCCATCAATGCATGGAACCGGCTGCAGGTCGGCTTCCGCATCCGTCCGGTCGTCAGCGAGGCACAACATGCCGCCTGAGGCGGCCAATGATTTCGAGGTGCACCGGTCCCGACTGGTGCGCCTTGCCTATCGCATGCTGGGCAGCCGCGCCGCGGCGGAAGACGTGGTGCAGGATGCCTGGCTGCGCTGGTCGCAGGTCGATAAGGCGACAGTGCGCGAAGTCGGGGCCTTCCTCTCGCGCATCGTCACTCGCCTCTGCCTTGATGAAATGAAGTCGGCCCGCGCCCGACGCGAGCACTATGTCGGTTCATGGCTGCCCGAGCCCATGCTTGAGCCTGAGGAACCCGAGGTCGATGCCGACGAATTGACGATGACGCTGATGTTGGCGCTCGAACGCCTGTCTCCGCTCGAAAGAGCCGCCTTTCTCCTCCATGAAGTTTTCGGCCAGCCGCTCAACGAGATCGCAGCGACGCTTGGCCGGGATGCTACCTCTGTTCGCCAATTGGCCTCCCGGGCCCGCAAGCATGTGCAGGAGGCGCGCCCGCGCTATCCGGTCGATCGCGCCGAGGGCGATCGTATCGCCCAGGCCTTTTTTGTCGCTGCGCATAATGGCGACATGAGCACGCTTGAAGCGCTCCTGGCCCAAGGCGTCGTCATGCATTCCGATGGCGGTGGCAAGGTCTTCGCTTTCATCAATCCCATCGAGGGCCGCGAACGTGTCTTGCGTCTCTACGAGGGAATGTTCCGCAAGTATGGAGCAGGCTGGACAGAGATGGTCGAGCCGGTCTGGATCGACGGACTGCCCGGCTTTATCAGCCGGGAGCACGGGGCCTTGTTGCAGACGACTGCGCTCCATATCGAGGATGGCAGGATCCTCGGCATCTATGTCACGCGCAATCCGGACAAACTGACATCGGTTCAGGATCGCCTGCGCAAAAACTGAGCGACACGGGTTGACGTGGCAAACCTGACTTTCTCCGGTCCATCTGCACAAAAATTGCTGGCGACGATGTCAGGTTTGCACCCATGCGCAACCCTGATCGCCCACTGCTCCGTCCCGCCATTCAGCTTTCCGGCCGCATCGTCAGCCGAGCATGGTGCGAAGCATCTGGAGATCGCTGTTCGCCGGGAAGAGGCGCGCGTTACCCTGACTATCGCCGATGATGGCGAAGGCATATCGGAGGGCAACAGGACCGTATTTTCCAGCCCCTCTTCACGATCCGACGCGAAAGTGGCGGCACCGGTATGGGCCTCGACATCGTCCGCACCATGCTTGAGGCGCACGATGCTGGAATAGAGCTCGTACCCTCGACAAGGGGGCCACGTTCCGGCTCAGCCTGCCCAATCGCTAGCAGTTCAGACGGCTCGAACCTCGGCTAACCGCTTGACCGCGTAGTCGTCCTTCCAGCAAACGGCGGCTTCCCATGCGGCCGAGGCTTGGGCGGCGCTATCCTGAGCGGCGCCCTGCAGCCCGGCGGCATTGTGAGGCAGCGCCAGATCGAGATCGGGTACGTCGACATGAGCCTCGTCCCAATCGATGAGGGCGACGCGGTCGGCATTCATGCGGATGTTTCCGGGGTTGTTGGGATTGCCGTGCACCGCACACGTCTTGCGCCCCTCAAGTCGCTTCCAGGCTGCCCGACATCGGATGACGGCTTCGGATGGCATCGCCGCGAGGTCTATTCGCGTCCCCTTGTCCGTATGGAGGAGATCGGTGGAGGATCTCCATCCCGGTCGTTGCGGCCAACCTGCCGTCAATCGATGCAGCTCACGCAGCGTGTCTGCCACGCGGCGCCAGTCGCTTGCCGTCTGCGGTGGCCCGCCCTCCATATAGTTCATCACCACCAGGCCTCCCACGAACAGCCTGTTGTCCGTGGTTGGGATTGGTGCCGGGACAGTTAGCCCATTGCTGTCGAGATATTGGAGAAGTTCGGCTTCCCAGGCGAGGTCGGCGTCGCTTCTATTGCCGAGACGAGCGACTGCAAGACGTCCGTCGATCAGAACGCTCCAGACATCGTTGGAACTACCGCCCGTCAGCGGTTCGACGCGCGTTACATCCTTCCCCCAATATGCGAGCGCTTCCCATCCCATCGGCATTGTCCTCAATTAGGCGGCTGCTGCCCGAGCACGGCGGGCGCAAAGCTCCATATCAATAAGTGCACCGGCCGCCCGAAAGATCGAACACCGAGGCGGTGGTAAAGCTGTTCTCCTTGGAAACCAGCCAGGCCACCATGGATGCGGCCTCGTCGACTTCGAGGAAGCGTCCCCTCGGAATGCGAGTCAGCATGTATTGGATGAATTCATCCGTCAGGGTGTCGAGAATGCGGGTCTTGGCGGTGGCCGGAGTGATGGCATTGACCGCTATGTCGTAGCCGGCCAACTCCTTGCCGAGCGATTTGGTCAGGCCGATCACGCCGGCTTTCGCGGCCGAATAGGCGGAGAGATTGGGGTTGCCTTCCTTGCCAGCCACCGAGGAGATATTGACGATGCGCCCGTAATTGCGGGCCTTCATCGCGGGGACGACCGCCTTGTTGACATAGAACGTGCCATTGAGATTGATCTCGACGACGTGCCGCCATTCGTCCGGATCATACTGATCAAGGCTCGCATTGTTGCCCGCGATCCCCGCCGAATTGACGAGGATCGATACCCCACCAATCTCCGTCTCGACCCGCGCATGTGCTTCGATCAATCCGGCGAGGTCGGTAATATCAACCACCTGGCTTGATGCGCCCATGCCCAGCGCCTCAACCGCCCTTGCCAGAGCCTTCTCGTCTCGGTCCCAAAGGCTGACCTTGGCGCCGGAATCGAGGATGCGCTTGGCCATGGCAAAGCCCAGCCCCTGTGCGCCGCCGGTGATGACGGCCACTTGGCCGCTGAGGTCGATCTGATTCATAAGTTTTCTCCTGACCGCCGAACCCTGCTCGGGTTTCTTGGAGCGGAATAGTGCGCGAGGTCGTTGCCCGGCGCTGCAAAGGTAGCGGCAAGCATAGGAGAAAAGCCAGAGCCTACAGCGGGATATTCGAGAAATGGGCAGGGCAACGGCGCGATGGCTGCCGTCCGTTTCCGGGGAGCAATTCTAGCCGTCGCGCGAATTTTCATGCAGGCATGGAAGAAATCCTATCTTCCATCCGTATACATGACGTGCAAAACAGCACGTCATGTATTTTTGGAAGATTCTTTAAGTAAGTTTCCGAACTGATTTCGTAAAATGCGTTCAGCTCAGTGTTTATAACAGGTTTGTGGTGCTGTTGTGACTATTGTTCCGGGGTTTGTGCAATTGCGCTCCTGATAAAATTGGGCTTTCGTGTGGACCAAGCCTTCCAAACATCTATTTCGAGAAGGCGCTATTCAGGAACGGAGAGAACGCTAATGCACACTTCACTGACTCGCATTGCCGCGGCGCTTGTCGCTTCGACCATGCTCGCCGGTGTGGCCAATGCCGAGACCATCCGCTGGGCCCGCTCATCGGATGCGCTCACGCTGGACCCGCATTCGCAGAACCAGGGCAATACGCACACGCTGGCCCACCACATCTATGAGACGCTGGTTGGTCGCGACAATGACGGCACCCTGACGCCGCGCCTCGCCACCGAATGGGCACTCAAGGAAGGCGACGACACCGTCTGGGTGTTCAAGCTGCGTGAAGGCGTCAAATTCCACAACGGCAACGATTTTACCGCCGAAGACGTGGTCTACTCGATCGAGCGCGCCAAGAGCGAATTCTCGAACATGAAGCAGCTCCATTCCGTGGTGGAAGGCGTGACTGCGGTCGACGACTATACCGTCGAGTTCCAGATGGCCGGTCCCTCGCTCATCTACCCGAACAACCTCACCAATACCTTCATCATGGACAAGACCTGGTCCGACGAGAACGATCTCGCCGTGGTCCAGGACTTTGCCAGCGGCGCCAGCAACTATTCCGTTCTCAACACCAACGGCACCGGCCCCTATACGCTCGTGTCGCGTGAAGTCGACGTGAAGACCGTGCTCGCGTCCAACCCGGAATGGTGGGGCGAAGCTCCGGCCGTGACCGGCGTCGAATACCTGACCATTGCCGATGCCCAGACCCGCATCTCGGCGCTGCTCTCGGGTGAAGTCGACATCGTCCAGGATGTGCCGCCGCAGGATATCGAGCGTCTGTCCTCGACCGAAGGTTTCAAGGTCGAAACGGGCCCCGAAAACCGCTTCATCTATTTCGGCTACAAGTTCGGCGATGCGCCGCTGAAGTCGTCGAACATCACCGATTCCAACCCCTTCAACAATCCGCTGGTGCGTGAAGCCATGGAACTGGTGCTCGATCGCGACGCCATCCAGAAGGTGGTGATGCGTGGCCAGTCGATCCCGACGGGCATTCCCAACCCGCCCTTCGTCGCTGGCTGGACCGAAGAGCTCGACGCCTATCCGGCGCCCGATGTTGAAAAGGCCAAGGCCTTGATGGCCGAAGCCGGCTATCCCAATGGCTTCACCGTCACGCTCGACACGCCGAACAACCGTTATGTCAATGACGAGGCGATCTCGACCGCCTATGTCGGCATGCTCGGCCAGATCGGTATCCAGGTGACCCTGGCCTCGCGCCCGGTTGCCGAACATTCCCCGATCATCCTTGCCAACGAGAGCGACTTCTATCTCCTCGGCTGGGGCGTTCCGACCTTCGACAGCGCCTATGTGTTCAACGATCTGGTGCACTCCAAGACCGATACGCACGGCACCTACAATGTCGGCCTCTATACCAATCCCGAGCTTGACGCGAAGATCGTTTCGCTCGGCACCGAAAGCGACCAGGCCAAGCGTGACGCGACCGTTGCCGAAATCTGGGACACGGTGAAGGCCGATCGCGTGCTGCTGCCGGTGCACAACCAGGTGCTGGCCTATGCCATGCGCTCGGGCGTGACGCTGCCGGTTCAGCCGGAAAACCAGCCGAACATGACCACGGTCACCTTCGAGTAAAGCGCTGAAATCCCGGGCCGCCGCGTTGAGTTCTCGCTCTCGCGGCGGTCCGCCCATTTGAGGGGCGCCCATGCTCGCCTTCATCGCACGGCGGCTGCTTCAGTCCGTCATCGTCATGCTTGTCGTGGCGTTTATTGCCTTCCTTGTCTTCCGCTATGTCGGCGATCCCCTGGCTAACCTGCTCAGTCAGGATGCGACCATGGCCGACTATGAGGAGGCGCGCGAACGCCTCGGGCTCAACCAGCCCTTCTACGTCCAGTTCTATCATTTCGTGGTCAACGCCCTGCAGGGCCAGTTCGGCGTGTCCTATCGCCTGCAGCAGCCGGTCAGCCAGTTGATCCTCGAGCGCCTGCCGGCCACCATCGAGCTTGCCGTCGCCTCCTTGATCATCGCGCTCGTCTTCGGCGTCTTCCTCGGCGTCTATACCGCCCTCAAGCAGCGCGCTTTCTCGACTGGCGTCATCATGACCCTGTCGCTGATCGGCGTGTCGCTGCCCACCTTCCTCATCGGCATCGGGCTCATCTATGTCTTCGCCGTCGAATTGAAGTGGCTGCCGTCCTTCGGGCGCGGCGAGGTCGTGCAAATCGGCTGGTGGCGCACGGGTCTGCTCACCCAGTCAGGCCTGCGCTCGCTGATCCTGCCGGCCATCACCCTGTCGCTCTTTCAGCTAACGCTCATCATGCGCCTCGTGCGCGCGGAAATGATGGAAGTGCTGCGCACCGACTATATCCGCTTCGCCCGGGCCCGGGGTCTCTCGCAGCGCGCCATCAATTTCGGCCACGCGCTGAAAAACACCATGGTGCCGGTGATCACCATTACCGGCCTGCAGCTTGGCTCCGTCATCGCCTTCGCCATCATCACCGAAACGGTGTTCCAGTGGCCGGGCGTCGGTTCGCTCTTCGTCAATTCGGTGGCCGCGGTCGATGTGCCCGTCATGGCCGCCTACCTCGTCTTCGTCGCGCTGGTTTTTGTGATCATCAACCTCATCGTCGACATCCTCTATTTCATCGTCGATCCGCGCCTGCGCGACGGCGCCAAATCCGGGAGGTAGCATCGTGACCGATCTGCCCCAGTCCCCTCCGAAAACCTCGCGCTGGAAAACCTTCCTCCGCTCCGACATCGTCTGGTCCTATCGTCGCTCGCCGGTAACGGTCGTCGCCTCCATCGTGGCGTTCCTCCTGATCTTCATGGCGGTTTTCGCCCCGCTTCTCGCGCCCTATAATCCGTTCAATCCGGCCACCCTCAATCTCATGGACGGCTTTACCCCGCCCAATTCGAGTTCGATGGGCGGGCGCTACTTCGCCCTCGGCACCGATAGCCAGGGCCGTGACGTGCTTTCGACCATCATGTATGGCTCGCGCGTCTCGCTCTTCGTCGGCGCCATGGCGACGCTCTTCGCCATGGTGATGGGCGTCGGTCTTGGCCTCGTCGCCGGCTATGTCGGCGGCCTCTGGGACGCTGTCATCATGCGCGTCGCCGACGTGCAGCTCTCGTTCCCGGCCATCCTCATCGCCCTTCTTATTTTCGGCGTTGCCCGCGGCATCATCCCGCCCAACCAGCAGGAAGGCGCGGCCATCTGGGTGCTCATCATCGCCATCGGCCTTGCCAATTGGGCGCAGTTCGCCCGCACGGTGCGCGGCGCCACGATGGTCGAGCGGCAGAAGGACTATGTGGCGGCGGCGCGCATCCTCGGCGTCAATCCGTTCATCATCCTCCTTCGTCACGTCCTCCCCAATGTCGTCGGGCCGGTGCTCGTCATCGGCACCATTGGCCTCGCGCTCGCCATCATCGAGGAAGCAACGCTGAGCTACCTCGGCGTCGGCGTGCCCCCGACCCAGCCGTCACTGGGAACACTGATCCGTATCGGCCAGCAATTCCTGTTCTCTGGAGAGTGGTGGATTCTGCTCTTCCCCGCCATCACGCTGGTGCTCTTGGCGCTCTCGGTCAACCTCCTGGGTGACTGGCTGCGCGACGCCCTCAATCCGAAGTTGCGCTGATGACCACACCTGTTCTTTCCATCAAAAATCTAGTCGTCGATTTTCCCTTCCACGATGAGGTGTTCCGCGCTGTGGACGGTGTCTCCTTCGACATCATGCCGGGCGAAGTCGTCGGCGTCGTTGGAGAGTCCGGCGCCGGCAAGTCGATGACGGGGTCAGCCGTCATCGGCCTCATCGAGCGGCCCGGCCGCATATCGAGCGGCGAAATCCTGCTCAAGGGCGAGCGCATCGACAATCTCGGCGAACCCGAAAAAGCCAGGCTGCGCGGCAAGCGCATCGGCATGGTTTTTCAGGACCCGCTGACGAGCCTCAACCCGCTCTACACTGTGGGCCGGCAGCTCATCCAGACCATCCGCACCCATCTTCCCCTCAGCGAGGAGGAAGCGCGGCAGAAGGCCATCGACCTCCTCACCGAGGCCGGCATTCCCAAGGCAGCCGAGCGCATCGATTCCTATCCGCACCAGTTCTCGGGCGGCATGCGGCAGCGCGTGGTCATTGCCCTGGCCATCGCTGCCGAACCCGAGCTGATCATTGCCGACGAGCCAACTTCGGCGCTCGACGTCTCGGTGCAGGCCCAGATCATCAAGGTGCTGAAAAAGCTCTGCACCAACCATGGTGCAGCGGTCATGCTCATCACTCACGACATGGGCGTCATCGCCCAGACGGCCGATCGGCTGGTGGTGATGCATCACGGCAAGGTGGTCGAAACCGGCACGGTGGGCGACATCATCCGCCGCCCGCGCGAGCCCTATACGGTCAAGCTCATCGACTCGATCCCCACGATCGAGCGCAAGGAAGGCCAGATCGCCACGGCGACACCCGCCAATGACGACACCGCCTATGTGCAGGTAAAGCACCTCGTCCGCGATTTCGAACTCGGCCGCGGCAGTTTTACCAAACTCCTCCCCGGCAAGGTCGAAATGTTCCGGGCGGTCAGCGATGTCAGCTTCTCCATCCCCAAGGGCCAGACCTTTGGCCTCGTGGGCGAAAGCGGCTCGGGCAAGTCGACCTGCGCGAAGATGATCGTCGGCCTCGTGCGTCCCTCTGCAGGCCATATCACCGTCGATGGTCACGATATCTGGGCCGGTGGCGCCGGGCATCAGGAGCGCCGCAAGCGCGTGCAGATGATTTTCCAGGACCCCTATGCCAGCCTCAATCCGCGCTGGCGGGTCAAGGACATCATCGCCGAACCCATGCGCACGCTCGGGCTCGCGCGCAACAAGACCGAAGTCGAGCATCGGGTCGCCGAATTGCTCAACAAAGTGCGTCTCGATCCCTCCGTCATGCGCAAATTCCCGCATGAATTTTCGGGCGGCCAGCGCCAGCGCATCGCCATCGCCCGGGCCCTGTCGAGCCAGCCCGAGTTCATCGTCTGCGACGAACCGACCTCGGCCCTCGACGTGTCGGTGCAGGCGCAGGTGCTGGACCTGATGAGCGAATTGCAGTCCGAGTTCGGGCTGACTTACCTCCTCATCAGCCACAACCTCGCCGTCGTGCGGCAGATGTCGACCTCGGTCGGCGTCTTGCACAATGGTGTGCTTGTGGAGCGCGGGCCGACGGACGCGATCTTCGACAGTCCGCAGGCCGATTATACGAGAATGCTTCTGGACGCCGTTCCAGACATCTCAAAAGTCGCCTGAGCGAGGCGTGCAGGAGATGAAGTTCCTCGAAGCAAAGCGACGCAGGCACATCATCGATTGCACGATCGCCGTGCTGGTGCGCGATGGCGTCGCCGGCACCTCGCTCTCGCGGGTGGCGTCCGAGGCAAAAGTCGCCAAGGGCATCATCTGCTATTATTTCGGCAGCAAGGACGGCCTCTTCGATGCCGTCCTTGCCAGCGTTCGCGAGCGCATGGTGGAAGCCATTGTCGAGGATGCCGAAGGGCTCGACGATGAATGGCAGCGCGTCGCTGCCTTCGTCACGGGGCATCTGACCTATGTCCGAAAACACCGCGCCGAAGTCCTCGCTCTGCGTCATCTCGCATCCACGCGGGCAGGGGGCTCGGAAGTCTCCGACCATCTCGCCGTCTGGCGCGAGCAGAAGGATTGGCTCGTCGGCACCCTGACCGCCGGGCAGGATCGCGGCGCCTTCAAATCCTTCGATCCCGGCGTCGTCGCCACGGCCATATCAGGCGCCCTCGAGAGCGGCCTCCTGCAATGGGCGCATGACGCGACCATCGATCTCGACCTCTATGCCGGCCAGTTGCTCGATCTCTTCGAACCCGGCGTCTGCGAACCGACGCCCGAGGCCCAACTGGCGTCGGCCTAGGGCACCATCTCCCCTCCGTCGTCATTGCCGGGCTTGTCCCGGCAATCCATCCCGCCAAGGCATGGACCACCGGGACAGGCCCGGTGGTGACGACAAACTGTGAATCTCTCAGTGGGGTTGTGGTGCAGCGGCCAAGATTTTTGCTTTCCGTATGGAAGAGCCGCGTCCTTTCGTCCGTATATAGCGCATGGTCCCGCCGAAACCCCGCAAATCCGAGGTCATGAACGAGCTTCCGGCTCTGCGCCGCTATGCGCTGAGCCTGACGCGGCATCCGACCGATGCCGAGGATCTCGTGCATGATGCGCTGGTGCGGGCGATGGAGCGGAGCGTCACCTACAACCCCGCCGGAAATCTCCGCGGTTGGCTGATGTCGATCCTTCATAACCTGCACATCGACCGGGTCCGCTCCGGCAAGAGTTCGGCGGCCCGCGATCGCGACTATGCCGCGCAAACCGCCGAGGCCCTGCCCCCCAACCAGCTCGACAGCGTCCGGCTCAATCAGGTGCGCCGCGCGTTCGATACGCTGCCCGACGAGCAGCGCGAGGCCATGCATCTGGTGACCATTGAAGGCCTCAGCTACGAGGAGGCCGCCGCAGTGCTCGGTGTCCCTGCCGGCACGGTGATGTCGCGTATTTCGCGTGGGCGGGAAGCCCTGCGACGCTGGGAAAGCGGCCCGGCCCTGAGACTGATCAAAGGAGGCGAATGATGCGGAACATTGAAACAGTCGACCCCCTGGAACTGGCGGCCTATGTCGACGACCAGCTCGACGTTTCCCGCCGTATCGAAATCGAGCACTGGCTCTCCCAGAACCCTGATATTGCGGCGCAGGTCATGACGGACCTCCGCATGCGCGACGAACTGCGTCTGGCCCTTGCCGGCGACGAAGTCCCGCCCATGCCGGCCACCAGCGATGTGGCCCGGCGCCTCGAAGGCCGGTTGCAGCGCGGCCAGTTTTTCCGCCGCCTCCGTCCGCTCGCGGCTGCGTCCTTCCTCCTCAGCGCCGGCTGGATCGCGCATAGCCAGATCGGTACCCTGCCGGCCCAAGCGTCGAGCGCCGTACCCGAATATGTCACCGCTGCGGTCGAAGCCCACCACATCACGGCCCTCCGCGCCGGCATGCATTCGCAGCCGCCCGTCACCGATTATGATCCGGCCGAACTTCTCGCCGAGACTGCCATCCGCATGCCCAAGCTGCCGGCCGGCTGGTCAGTGACCGATGTGCAGGTCTATCCCTCCCATTTCGGCCCCAGTGTCGAGCTTGCCGTCAATGCCGGCGATCTCGGTGCCGTGTCGCTCTTTGCGGCGCGTCCGGGTCAGTTCATCGTGGAGCGTCCGTCCACGCGCCATGTCGACGATACGACGACTGCCTATTGGCAGTTCGGCGACATAGCCTATGCGCTCGTTGCGAGCGCTCCGCCCGGCGAGGTGTCCCGCGCCGCCGGCTCCCTTTTCGATTCCCTATACTGACGGAGACCGACGATGGCTTTGCAGCCACAATCGCGCTGGAGCAATCCGGCATCAACCATGTCCGGTGCCGCCTTTGACGAAGGCCTGCGCCAGCACATGCTGCGCGTCTACAATTATATGGGCCTCGGCCTCGTCATCACCGGCCTCGTCGCCTTCTTCGTCGGCTCGACCCCGGCGCTTTATGTGCCGATCTTCGGCTCGCCGCTGAAATGGGTGGTGATGTTAGCGCCGCTCGCCTTCGTGATGTTCTTCTCTTTCAAGGTCAATTCGATCTCGGCCGGCGCCGCACAGACCATGTTCTGGGCCTTCTGCGCCGTCATGGGGCTCTCCATGGCCTCGATCTTCCTGGTCTTTACCGGCGCCAGCATTGCCCGCACCTTCTTCATCTCGGCCGCCATGTTCGGCGCGATGAGCCTCTACGGCTATACGACCAAGACGGACCTGACCAAGTTCGGCTCGTTCCTGATCATGGGCCTGATCGGCGTCGCCATCGCCTCGATCGTCAATATCTTCCTCGGCTCGAGCATGCTGCAGTTCATCGTTTCGGTGGTCGGCATTCTCGTCTTCCTCGGCCTCACCGCCTGGGATACCCAGACCATCAAGGAACAGTTCGCCGAGAACAATGGCGCCGAAGCCAATCAGAAGCTCGCCGTCATGGGTGCCCTGTCGCTCTATCTGAGCTTCATCAACATCTTCCAGCTTCTCCTCAGCCTCACCGGCCAGACGGAAGAATAAGGCGCTTCCAGGCGCCTGAAGGGAAAGGCCGGCGAGACTTTTGGTCTCGCCGGCCTTTCCTATTTGGTCATGCCTTCCAGTATTTCTTCAGCGTCGTAGGCGTGTGCATGTTGTCGTAGAGGAAGCTCCAGAATTCCTTGCGTTCTTCCGGCGCAACCGTCTTCCACACCTCATGCACGGCCATGTCGCCCCCATAATAGGCGTAGACGAATGGCGCCCTGAGGTTGTGGCTGAGGAAGGCCAGACGCGAGCGCGCCGTCACCGGGTCCTGCAGCGCTTTGTCGGCCATGATGGGCACGATCTCATCAAGGCTCATCCCTTGCGCATGCATCATCCAGGCCGCATTGCAGCGCATGGCGCTCCGCAGACGCTGCAGGGCAACACCCAGTTCATCTTCGGGGCCATCCACCCAATCGAGGAAGAACATGCCATTGTCGGCAATGCCTTCGAAGAGAGCGCTACTGGCTGAACTCGTCACCACCTGCGCCCCATCGAGCGGCATCTTGCCCTCGGCGACATAGCGTTCGCGCAGGTTCATGTGCACCAGATGCCCCGGAAACACTTCATGCGTCGCGAGGTGCTTCAGCGAAAAGCGCGTATACGGGAAATCGAGGTTCAGCAGCACTTTCCGCGTGGGATAGTCGCAGTAGGCCGAGAACGGCACGGCCGTGACACCTGCAGGCTCCATCCATTCATGCGCCATGGGATACATGGTCGCCGTCACCCGCTCGCGACCCTCAAGGATCAGTGCCTTCAACTCAGCGAGAACGGCCCCCTTCGGCACGCGCGCCTGCGCTTCCCAGCGATTGAAGTCCTCGGTGAGGCTGCCACCGGCATAGCCAAGCTCATCGAGCTTTTCGCGGATCGTCCTGCGATAGCCTTCCAGCTCGTCGTCGGGCACGAGTTGCGTCTCAACCCGGATCTGCCTCCGAACGCGGTCGGCAAAGCTGATCGGCTTTTCCTCAAAAGTCGTCACCAGCGCCAGAAGCGAGTCGATCATTTCGTCGACATAGTCACGACGAAGCTGCGTTTCCGCCTCGCCGGCATTGCGTACTGCAAGGGCTTCGAGCCGTTCCCGCGCCTCGGCATAGTCGCGCAGTTTTGTCGGCTCGACCTCGGCCATGGCGACCGGGATCAGGCCCTCCTTGTCCAAAAATCCGTCGCTGCGCGGCGTGCTGCGATAAAGCGCGTCGATGCCGGCCGTCAGGCCCGCCAGTTCATTGCCAATCAGCATGGCCAAAAGCTCCTATTGGTGACCGGCAACCGGCTTGGGTTCGTAAGGGGCTTCCATCAGCGCCACATCCTCGTCGCTGAGTTTCACCTCGAGCGCCGCCACGGCATCATCGAACTGATGGAGCTTCGAAATACCGACGATGGGGGCAGTAATCCCCGGACGCGTCGCTACCCAGGCATAAGCGATCTGGGCCGGCGGACGGCCATGGCGTTCAGCCACTGTGCGAACCGCAGCAACCACCGCATCGTCCTGTTCGCGCGAACGGTCATAGAGCGCCGAAGCGGTCTTGTCAGTCTGCGAGCGGGTCGTGTCGGCGTCGGTGCGGGCCGCCAGGCGCCCGCGGGCGAGGGGGCTCCAGGGGATGACGCCGATGCCTTCCGAGCGGCAGAGCGGCAGCATTTCGCGCTCTTCCTCGCGGTAGATCAGGTTGTAGTGCGGCTGCATGGAAACGAAGGCCGCCCAACCATTGGCGCGCTGCATCCCAAGAGCCTTCATAAACTGCCAGGCGTGCATCGAAGACGCGCCGAGATAGCGCACCTTGCCGGCGCGAACCACGTCGTTGAGCGCATCCAGCGTCTCTTCGAGCGGGGTGCCATAATCGAAACGGTGCAGCTGATAGAGGTCGATATAGTCGGTGCCGAGCCGCTTCAGGCTGCCGTCCACGGCCTCGAAAATATGCTTTCGCGACAGGCCCCTGTCATTGGGGTCGCTGCTCATCGGGTTGTAGAGCTTTGTCGCCAGCACAAGGTTTTGGCGCTTCCGCGTCGAGAGCACCTTGCCCACCACCTCTTCGCTCGCTCCCGCCGAATACATGTCGGCCAGGTCGAAGAAGTTGATTCCGAGGTCCACTGCCTTGTCGATGATCGGCCGCGAAGCCGCTTCATCCAGCACCCATGGGGCCCAGTTTGGCGAGCCGAAGGTCATGCAGCCCAATGCCAGCTGCGACACTTTCAGGCCCGTTCGGCCCAGGTTGCTATATTCCATTAGTACACCTCAAGACGCAGAAAAAGACGCGCAAACGACGATGTTCCGGCGCGAAAGCCGGTAAAATTCGCCTGATTTCATGCATTTGTGCACATTCGTCAGGCGAAATCAAACCGTGTGCAAAAAAATTGCATGCCCTATTGCAGTGTTGGGAACTCGTGGTTACGGTCAGTGTATCAACGTGGTAGAACACATGTTCACGATAGACGCGTCCAGCATCGACAAGTCGCTTCCCGTCCCGGTCGGGACGCAATTGCATGGGCTTTTGAGCTACATGCTGGCCTTCAGCGACATGGCCTATGGCACCAAGCTCCAATCGGTCCGGCAGCTGGCGAGCGAACTCGGCATTGCGCCGATGACGGTCAGCCAGGTCTACCAACAGCTCCGCGACGAGGGTCTGATCGAGATGCGCGCTGGCCTCGGGGCCTTCACGGCGCGCGATCCGCTGGCCGTCGCGGCCTCCGGGCAGCCGATCAACGCGCTGCGCGGCGATATCGAAGCCATCCTCGCCAAGGCCGAAGCGCTTGGCGTCTCATCCATGGCGCTGGTGTCGATGATCAATGCCGGTGCGCAGATGCGTCGCCCCGCCACCGGTCTCAACATCGTTTTCGTCTGCATCTTCGAAGGTCCGGGTCGCGACTATGTCGACGAAATCCGGCCGACCCTCGCCAGCAATGATCAGATCGAACTGGTGACGCTCGACAGCATTCGCAATGACGGCCCGCAACGGCAGGCCTGCCTTGCCGCCGACATCGTCCTCACCTTCAGCCACAGGGAAGCGGAAGTGCGGGCGTTGGTCGAGGGCAGCGATGTGCTGGGCCTTCGGTTCATCCCGTCGCAGCGCACCCGGCAGAGCCTTGCGGGTCTCGATTCCCGCGCCCGCGTCGCTGCCATCACCCACTTCAAGGAATATATCGCGATCATGCGCCCCAGCGTGCGCGAGTTCGCCCCGCATATTTCCGACATCCGCGTCACCTGGTCGTCCGCCGATGATCTCAGCGAGATCATCGAGGGCTCCGACGCAGTGGTCTACGCCTCGGGCGCCGATCATGTGGCCCAGCTCGTGCGGCCCGGCGTCCAGTGTTTCGAATATCGCCACGCGCCAGATACCGGCGCTCTCGACACCATTCTGGCTCCGCGGCTTGCCGATCTCAGGCGCGCCAAGGGTGGTCAGCTAGCGGGCCGACTATCCGCTTAATTAGTCACAGCAAGGGAACAGGGAATGAAGAAGTTTTTGTTGACGACCAGCGCCTTGATAGCGCTGAGCCTCATGCCGGTGCAGACTGGTTTCGCACAGGACAGCAACACGCTCATCGTGGGGATGGACGTGGACGCCGGTACGCTTGATCCGCGCCTGATGCGCGACACGACTGCCTCGCGCGCCGCTGACCTCATCTATTCCGGCCTCGTCCACATCACCCCGAGCCTCGAGCCGGTTCCGGACCTTGCTGAAAGCTGGGAAACGCCCGATCCGCAGACTTTTATCTTCAAGCTTCGTCCGGATCTGAAGTTCTCGGACGGCAGCCCGCTGACCGCCGATGACGTCGTTTATACCTATACGACGCTGGTCAATCCCGACTTCAACGCCCCGAGCCGCGCGCTCTATGCGCCGATCTCGGCCGTCGAAGCCGTCGATCCGCAGACCGTGAAGTTCACGCTCTCCGCGCCCTATGCGCCTCTCCTCACCTATCTCGATATCGGCATCGTGCCCAAGGCGCTGGTTGAAGGCGGTACCGATATCGCGCTCAATCCGGTTGGCGCAGGCCCGATGAAGCTCGTCTCGTGGAACCGTGGCAGCGAGATCGTCCTCGCGGCCAACGAGAACTACTGGCGCGGCAAGCCGACGATCGAGAACGTCACGCTGAAAATCATCGGCGACAACTCCGCCCGTTCGCAGGCCTTTGAGGCCGGCGACCTCGATGTCATCCAGTCCCCGCTCGCCCCGCAGGATATCGAACGCCTCAAGGCCGATGACCGCTTCGGCAATGTCATCACTGCAGGTCTCGGCGTGAATTACCTCAACTTCAACGTCAAGGATCCGCTGCTGTCCGATCCGAAGATGCGCCAGGCTTTTGCCAAGCTCGTCGATCAGGCAACCATCGTGAACGACATCTATCAGGGCGTCGATCAGGAAGCGCACTCGATCATCCTGCCCTCGTCCTGGGCTTATTCCGATGCCATCGCGCAGCCGACCTTCGACATCGAAGCGGCCGTGGCACAGTTCAACGAACTCGGCTGGACCGACAGCAATGCCGACGGCGTGCTGGACAAGGAGGGGCGGGATCTTGAAGTCGTCCTCTCGACCCACAGCGAAGATACCAACCGCGTGCAGAGCGTTGAGTTCCTGCAGGCACTCTTTGAAGCCGCCGGCGTCAAGGCAACTGCCCAGATCAGCGATTGGCCGTCGTTCTCGACCAACTATGTGCAGCAGGGCAAGCATCAGATCGCTCTGCTCGGCTGGCTCAATATCGTCGATCCCGATCGCCTGATGTTCGCCCAGCTCTCGACCGGTGGCCCGACCAACTGGGGTGGCTATTCCAACCCTGAAGTCGACGCACTCCTCCAGGAAGGTCGTTCGACCCTCGATCAGGCCGGCCGCGCCGCTGCCTATCAGAAGGCCGCGACCATCCTTGCCGAAGAGCTGCCCTATTACATCATCTCGGCCCAGGGCTATCAGCTGTTCTACGCCAAGGACCTGCCGGTCGAAGTGCAGGCCACGCCGCGCGGCAATCTCCGCGGCCTGATCGGCTACGCCGACTGATTGTGACTATCCCGGCCGGCGCTTCGGTGCCGGCCGGCCTTGTGGCCCCACTCCAAGGACATCGCCATGGCCTTCTCCCAGCGCCTCAGCGCCGACTATTACGCATCCGTACATGCCGACATTCGTGCGCGCATGGCCGAAGACGGCGTCGACGTGCTGCTGCTCGATTCCAATGACGACGTCATCTACACGACCGGCTTTTCCCACTACACCACCGAGCGCCCCGTCGTTTTCGCGCTGACGCAAACCGACGCCTACCTGCTGGTTCCCGAGCTTGAGCGCCATCACGCGCTCGACCAGAAGACCGCGGCAGAGCTCGTCGTCTATTTCGAATTTCCCGGCCGCGACCGGCCCTTTGCCGTGCTCGCCCGCACTGTCGGCGACATCAAGGGTACCGTGGCGCATTCGCCGGGCATCTCGCTCGCCCGCGTCGGCCAGATCGAAGCAGCCTTCCCCAATGCCAAGGTGCGCGCCTTGGGCATCGTGGGCAAAATGCGCCTCACCAAGCGCCCCGAAGAACTGGTGCTGCAGCGCGAAGCCGCGCGCATTTCCGACTCCATGGTTGCCGCCGGCGTCGCCGTCATCGACGAGGCGCTGCGCAGCGGCAAGACCATGCCGACCGAAATCGAGATCGAAGCCCACATCATCCGCCATGCCCTCGATACCATGTATCGCGAGCACGAGGACATCATGCTCGTGCAGGGCATTGCCGGTGGACTTGTCTATTCCGGCCTGCGTTCCGCTTTCCCTCACGGAATGCCGACCGGCCACCGCCCGCAGCGCGGAGAAAGCATGATTCTTTCTCTCGGCTGCCGGGTGGGTGGGCGCGCCGCCGAAAGCGAGCGCACCTTCATTCTGGGCGAACCCAGCAAGGAGCAGGAGCGCTTCTACAATCTGGCCCAGCAGGCCCAGGCCATCGGCACGATGGGCCTGATCGCCGGCGCCACCTGTTCTTCAGCCGATGACCGCGCCCTCGGTTTCATCCGGGAGCAGGGTGTCAGCGAATTCTGCCTCCATCGCGTCGGCCACGGCATGGGCGTCATGTTCCATGAGCCGCCATGGGTGGAAGGGGGCGACGATACCGTGCTCCTCTCCAACATGGTCTGCTCCTCCGAACCCGCCCTCTACGTGCCCGGCCTCGGCGGCTTCCGCCTTGCCGATACGGTTCTCGTCACCGGACAGGGGCCCGATAGCCTCACCAAGTACCCCCGCAAGCTCGATGAGGTGATCCTTGGCTGAGCGTAATCCAGTCCCGCAGAGGCAAAGCCAATGGTAGCCTATGTCATCCGCCGGCTCCTGCTGCTCATCCCCATGGCCATTGGCATGGTGGTGGTCACCTTTGGCCTCTTGCTCATCATCCCCGGCGATCCTGCCGCCGTTCTCCTCGGCCAGGACGCAACGCCGGAAGCCATCGAAACCCTGCGCAATACCCTCGGGCTCAATGACCCCTGGTACATTCGCCTCTGGGACTACTTTGCCGCCTTGCTGCAAGGCGATATGGGCCGCTCGATCTTCCAGAACCAGCCGGTCTCCGAAATCATCCTCGGCCGCCTCGGCGCAACCATCGAGCTCGCCGTCGTTGCTCTGATCCTCGCGACCCTCATCGGCCTGACGCTGGGCGTCCTCGCTGCCATCCGTCAGGGTTCGTGGGTCGATACGGTCACCATGCTCTTCGCCCAGCTCGGCGTCTCCATGCCGGTCTATTGGCTCGGCCTCCTGCTGATGCTGCTCTTTGCCGTGCAGCTCGGCTGGCTCCCCGCCATCGGACGCGGTGTGCCACTGCCCGAAGCCTTCCTCGCCGCCATCACCGGCCGCCCGCAGGTCCTCTGGGATTCCATCGGCCACATCGCCCTGCCGGCCCTGGCGCTGGCGGCTAATTCCGCGGCCATCATCTCGCGCCTCGTCCGTGCCTCCATGCTCGAAGTGCTGCGCGAAGACTTTGTCCGCACCGCCTATGCCAAGGGCCTGCGCAAGGGGCGCGTCGTCATCCGCCATGCCCTCCGCAATGCGCTCCTCCCGGTGCTCAGTGTCATCGGCCTCCGCTTCGGTGCGCTTCTCGGCGGCGCCGTGCTCACTGAGTCCATCTTTGCCTGGCCGGGCCTCGGGCAGCTCACCATCGCCGCGATCTCGCAGCGTGACCTGCCGTTGATCCAGGGCATCGTGCTCACCTTCGCCATCGTCTTCGCGCTCGTGAACCTAGTGGTGGATCTTCTCTACGCAGCGGTCGACCCGCGTATCCGGTTGGGTTGATGACCATGCGTTTGCCAAAAGCCTTCACCAATGTCTCGCTCGTCGTCGGCGCGCTGATATCGCTGACCATCCTCCTCCTCGCCATTTTCGCGCCCTATGTCGCGACCCATGGCATCGAGCAGATGGACATGCGCAATCGCTTCGATGGTCCGACCATGGAGCACATCCTCGGCACCGACAATTTCGGTCGTGACCTCTGGTCCCGTCTCGTCTTCGGCGCCCGCATCTCGCTGACAATCGCCGTCATCGCCGTGACCGTCTCGGCTGCCATCGGCACGGTGGTCGGTCTCGTCGCCGGCTACTTTGGTGGCTGGGTCGATCAGGTTTTGATGCGGATCACCGATATCTTCCTCGGCTTCCCGGCCATCGTTCTGGCCCTCGCCATCGTCGCTGTGCTTGGCCCGGGCATTATGAATGTGGCGCTCGCCATCATCGTCGTCGCCTGGACCGAATATGCCCGCGTCGTACGCTCAACGACCCTGGTGCTGCGCGAACAGAACTATGTGCAGGCCGCCAAGGCTCTGGGCGCGAGCCCGGTGCGGATCATCTTCAAGGAAATCCTGCCCAACGCCCTCGGGCCGATCATCGTCCTTGCCTCGCTCGGCCTTGGTACGGCGATCATCTCGGAATCGGCCCTGAGCTTTCTCGGCTTCGGCCTCCCGCCGCCGGCCCCGACCTGGGGATGGACCCTCGCCTATGGCACCCGCTTCATGCGGGACGCGCCGTGGCTCTCCATCGTCTCGGGCGCGACCATCATGGTGACGGTGCTCGGCTTCAATCTACTCGGCGACGGTCTGCGCGATGTGCTCGACCCCCGCCAGCTCTCTCGCGGCGGCGGCAAGTCCGCCAAGGCAAAGTAACTAAAGGAATATTCGAATGGTCAAATCCATCAACCAGCTTCGTCCCAAGTTCACTACGCATGCCGATGGCAGCGATGCGGTGCTGTTCATCCATGAGCTGGTCGGCGAAGAGGATGGTCCCACCATCGGCATTTCCGCCTCCATCCACGGCAATGAGAATACCGGCTCCCAGGCCATTCTCGATCTCTACCGCGCCCTCAAGGAACAGCCCCTCAAAGGCCGTATCCTGCTGCTGCCGGTCGCCAACCCCTATGCCTTCGCTGTCAACGAGCGCTTTGCCACCATCGACAAGGTCGACCTCAACCGCCAGTTCCCGGGCAACCCCAAGGGCACCTATTCCCAGCAGCTCGCCCATGCGATGACCAACGAGTTCCTCAATGTCATCGACGTGCATATCGACCTGCATTCGGGCACCGATCGCCCGACCGTCGACTATGTCTACATCTGGAACGACGAGCGCCTGTCGCGCGCCTTTGGCTCAAAACTCCTCTACCGTCCGGTCGAGAACAAGCAAGGCACGGTCTTTGGCGGCACCACCAAGTCGGTGACCATCGACACCCGCAATATCCCGGTCGCCGTGATCGAGCTCGGCGGCGGCATTGTCGACCAGACTCCTTATGTGAAGCAGACCGTCGACGGCGTGCTCAACATGCTCAAAACCATCGGCGCCATTCAGGGCGATCCGTGGACCAATCCCAAGCAGATCGTCGTCAACGAATTGGCCGGCATCCGTCCGAGCCAGGGCGGCTGGCTCGAACCGCTGGCTCCGGCCAATGGCGAAGTCATCAAGGGCGGCCAGCTCCTCGGCCGCGTGGTTAGCCCCTACACGTTCGAAGTGCTCGAAGAAATCCCGACGCCGTTCGAGAATGGCGTGATGATCATGCAGCACCTCACCCGCAACCTCGTCCATAGCGGCGACTACGGTTTCATGGTCGGCAACCTCGAAGGCGCCACCGACTGAGACGCGCGCAAGCGACCCAAAACATGCCGGGTGTGCCCCACAAGCCCGGCATTGGAGACGACGGCAATGAGCGAAATGAACACAGCAACCCATGTCCCGGTTCTGGAAGTCTCCGATCTCGATATCGAGATCAGGGGCGTTAATGGCGCTTTTGCCGTCGTCTCCGACATGAATTTTTCCGTCAGGGCAGGGGAGACCCTCTGCATCGTCGGGGAAAGCGGCTGCGGAAAGTCCATGACCGCCCTGTCGCTCCTCCGACTCCTGCCGGAGGCCGCCACCATTGCCGGCGGCAAGGTCGTCATCGAGGGCCAGGATTTCCTCGCCATGGACCAGCGGCAGGTCGAAGATTTCCGTGGCGAGAAGATCGCCATGATCTTTCAGGAACCGCTGACCGCGCTCAATCCGGTGCTGCGCATCGGCGAGCAGATCGCTGAATCCGTGCGGCAGCACCGCAAATGCAGCCGCCGCGAGGCCGATGCGCGCGCCGTCGATGTGTTGCGCCTCGTGCAGATGCCCGATCCCGAACGCCGAGCCAGCCAGTTTCCGCACGAACTCTCAGGCGGCATGCGCCAGCGCGCCATGATCGCCCTGGCCCTCGCCTGCGACCCGAAAATCATCATTGCCGATGAGCCGACCACGGCGCTCGACGTGACCATCCAGGCCCAGATTCTGGGCCTGATTTCGGACCTGCAAAAGCGCTTGGGCACCGCCCAAATCCTCATCACCCACGATCTCGGCGTCGTCTCGGAAGTCGCCGACCGCGTCATCGTCATGTATGCGGGCCGCAAGGTCGAGGAAGCGAGCATCTACGATCTCTTCGATCGTCCCTTCCACCCCTATACGATCGGCCTGATGGGCGCCGTGCCCGGTGCTGGCGCGTCGAGCGAGGCCGGTGATCGCCTCGCCGATATCCCCGGCACCGTCCCTCCACTCTGGAACCTGCCCAAGGGATGCGCCTTTGCCCCGCGCTGCGCCAATGCCTCGGCGCGGTGCCTCGAAGAGCGCCCACCATTCGAAGAAAAACGCCCCGGCCACTGGGCCGCCTGCTGGGAGCACGACGATGCAGCCTGATCGCACTCCTCTGCTCACGGTCGAAAACCTCGAAGTCCACTTCCCCATTCGCTCCGGCGTCTTCCAGCGTCAGGTGGGCGCGGTAAAGGCCGTCGATGGCGTCAGCTTCTCCCTCCAGCGCGGTGAAACCCTGAGCCTCGTTGGTGAAAGCGGCTGCGGCAAGTCGACCACCGGCCTCGCCCTCATGGGCCTCGTCAAGCCGACCGGCGGCCGCGTGCAGTTCGACGGGCAGGAAATCCGTGGCTTCAATCGCGCGGCGCTCAAAAGCTATCGCCGCCGCATGCAGATCGTCTTCCAGGACCCGTTTTCCTCGCTCAATCCGCGTCAGCGGGTGAAGGACATTATCCGCGCCCCGCTCGACATCCATAAGGTCGGCACCCCGGCCGAGCGCGAAACGCGTGTTGCCGAGCTGATGGAGCGCGTCGGCCTCCGTCCCGACCAGGCCGACAATTTTGCCCACCAGTTTTCCGGCGGTCAGCGCCAGCGCATCGGCATCGCCCGGGCCCTGGCCCTCAACCCCGACGTCATCGTTTGCGACGAACCGGTTTCAGCGCTCGACGTGTCGGTGCAGGCGCAGATACTCAACCTCCTCAGCGATCTGCAGCGCGATCTCGGCGTCTCCTATCTCTCGATTTCGCACGACCTCGGCGTCGTCGAATTCATCTCCCATCGCGTCGCCGTCATGTACCTGGGCAAGATCGTCGAGATCGCCCCCAAGACGCGCATCTTTGCCGAACCGGGCCACCCCTATACCGAGCTTCTGATGCGCTCGGCGCCCTCGCGCGATCCGCGCAAGCGCCACAGTTTTAGCGCCACCAATGACGACATCCCGAGCGCCACGAAGAAGCCGAGCGGCTGTCCCTTCCACACGCGCTGCCCACTCGTCACCGCCGTCTGCAAGACCACCGAACCCGCCCTGACCGCCCGTGAAGGTGGCCAGATGGTTGCCTGTCACAACCGCTGAGTTGCTTTCATGACCACGTCTTTTCTCTTCACCGGCGGCAATGTCCTCGATGCTGAAGCAGGCATCCTGCGGCAGGGGCTTGAGGTACTTGTCACCGACCAGCGCATCGCCGCCATCGGCACCGGTCTTGCGCGTCCGGACGGCGTTGAAGTCATTGACCTCGCCGGCAAGACCATCATGCCCGGCCTCGTCGATTGCCACGTCCATGTCGTTGCCGAAACGCTCGACCTCTGGGCCAATATGATCGCTCCGGCCTCGCTCGCCGCCCTGCGCTCTGCGCGGGTGATGGAAGAAGCCCTGCAGCGCGGTTTCACCACCCTGCGCGATCTCGGCGGCGCCGATTACGGCCTCGTCCGCGCGGTCAATGAAGGCCTCATCGCCGGTCCCCGCCTCATCATCTGCGGCAAGGGCCTCACCACCACCGGCGGCCATGCCGACCTGCGCCAGCGCACCGATGATCGTCCGGGCCTCTTCTCCGACCGCTTGGGATCCATGGGGCTTATCGTCGACGGTGTCGACAATGTCCGCGCTGCCTGCCGCACCATGATCAAGGAAGGCGCCAACTTCATCAAGGTCATGGCCAATGGTGGCGTTTCCTCGCCCAATGACCCGATCCATTCGATCCAATATTCGCGAGACGAAATCCTCGCCATGGTCGAAGAGGCCGAAAACGCGGGCATGTACGTCGCCGCCCATGTCTATACCGACAAGTCCATCGCCCGCTGCGTCGAACTCGGCGTCCACTCGCTCGAACACTGCAACCTGATCGAGCCCGACACCGCCAAGAAAGCCGCCGAAAAGGGCTGCATCGCCGTTCCCACGCTCGTCGCCTATGACGCGCTCGCCCTCGAAGGTGAAGCCCTCGGCCTCGGCGCCGCCGAAATCGCCAAGATCGATGTCGTCCGCGGCGGCGGCCTCCGCTCGCTCGAGATCATGCGCGACGCCGGCCTCCCCATGGCCTTCGGCTCCGATCTTCTCGGGCAGCTCAGAAAATATCACGGCATGGAATTCGAACTCCTCGCCAAGGTTCTCACCCCGCAAGAAATCATCCGCTCCGCCACTGTTATCGGTGCAAGACTCTGCCGCCTCGAAGGTGAGGTCGGCATCGTCGCCGAAGGCGCCTTTGCCGACCTCCTGGTGGTCGATGGCGACCCGCTCTCGGACATTTCCCTCTTGCAGGATGATGGCGCCCACATGCCCATCATCATGGCCAGCGGTCGCATCGTGAAGAACGCGCTGAACTAGTCCGGGTCCGCGTACTCGGCTATCTCTGGTGAGCGGGTTACCCGCTCACTTCGGAAGTTTCAGATATGCCGTGTTTCTCCGCCAATCTTTCGATGCTCTACCCTGAACTGCCTTTCCTCGAGCGGTTCGGCGCCGCCGCCGCAGACGGCTTCAAGGCCGTCGAATATGTCGGCGCTTACGACCAGCCGCCCGCTGCGCTGGCGGATCTCTTGCAGCAACACGGTCTCAGCCAGGCCCTGTTCAACCTACCAGCCGGAAATTGGGCCGCCGGCGAGCGCGGCATCGCCTGTCATCCAGACCGTGTCGCCGAGTTCCGCCAAAGCGTCGATACGGCAATCGAATACGCCAAGGCAACCGGCTGCACCCAGGTCAACTGCCTAGCCGGTATTGCCCCAACAGGCATCGCGCGCGCCGAACTATATAACACCCTTATCGCCAACCTGGCCTATGCAGCGCCGCGCCTTTTTGAGGTGGGCATCAAGCTTCTGCTAGAGCCGATCAACACCCGCGACATGCCGGGCTTTCTGATCAACTCCACCGATGACTACGAGCGCGTCGCCGCCGCAGTCGGCCACGAGAACCTCTATCTGCAATACGATTTTTATCACATGCAGATCGTTCAGGGCGACCTGATCCCGACCTTCCTGCGCCTGCAATCCCGCATTGCCCATGTCCAGATCGCCGACCACCCGGGCCGCCATGAACCGGGCACCGGCGAGATCAATTACGCCAATATCTTCAAGGTCCTGGACGAGGTAGGTTACTCCGGCTGGGTCGGCGCGGAATACCGGCCCAAGGCCGGCACGAGCGCAGCGTTGGGTTGGCTCGAGACATGGCGCAGTGCCGCACGGTAGTCGGCCTCGACCATTTCGCGGCACATTTCCCGAGCGCTGATCTCGGGAACCCACCCCAGCTTTTCCCGCGCTTTGGTGGGATCGCCGAGCAGGGTGTCGGCCTCGGTCGGGCGGAAATATTGCGGGTCGATGCGCACGATCACGTCTCCCACGGAAACGTGGGGCACCCTGTCGCCTGCTACCTGCGCGACTATCCCGATCTCGCTGGTCCCGGAACCGGAAAATTCCAGCGTGATGCCGAGGTCCGATGCGGCCCAGCGAATGAATTCGCGGACCGCATACTGCTTGCCGGTGGCAATGACAAAGTCCTCGGGAACCGCCTGCTGCAGCATCAGCCATTGCATGCGGACATAGTCCCTCGCATGGCCCCAGTCACGCAGCGCGTCGATGTTTCCCATGTGGAGACAGCGTTCCAATCCAAACGCGATATTGCAGAGGCCACGCGTAATTTTGCGCGTCGCAAAAGTCTCGCCGCGACGCGGGCTCTCGTGATTGAAGAGAATGCCGTTGCAGGCATAGATGCCATAGGCCTCGCGATAGTTGATCGTGGTGCAGTGGGCGAAAAGCTTGGCCACGGCATAAGGTGAGCGCGGGTAAAATGGCGTCGTCTCCCGCTGCGGCGTCTCCTGGGCGAGACCATAAAGCTCCGAGGTGGACGCCTGATAAAAGCGGGTCTTGTTCTCGAGCCTAAGCAGGCGGATGGTCTCCAGCAGACGCAAGGTGCCGAGGCCGTCGACATCTGCGGTATATTCGGGCGCATCGAACGACACAACGACACCTTGACGTCCGATTGCGCCCCCAGATTGTAGATCTCGTCGGGCGCGATATCCCGGACCAATCGCGTCAGGCCCGAGCCATCCGTGAGGTCGCCATAGTGCAGCATGACGCTGGATGAAGGGGCTTCAATATCGACGAGGTGGCCAATGCGCTGGTCGTTTGGGACCGAAACTCGACGCTGTATTCCGTGGACCCGATATCCCTTTTCCAGCAAAAATTCGGCGAGATAGGAGCCGTCTTGTCCGGTAATGCCAGTGATCAGAGCAACCTTGCCCGAATTCATACTGCCCCCACAGTTTATGAAATACGGTATCCTGCCGGTCTATTCTGCCGCTTGCGCTGCCGTATCTGTTACGCCCTGCGGACGACCGATGCTGACATAGTTTAGGCCCGTCGTCTCGACTTCCTTACGGCGATAGACATTGCGCAGATCGATAAAGACGTTCCCGGCCATCGCCTCTGCAATTCGCTTGAGGTCGAGCGAGCGGAAGGCGTTCCATTCGGTGACTAAAACCAGGGCGTCGGCTCCAGACGCCGCGTCGTAGACGTCTGCGGCGTAGTCCACGCCGCTCAAAAACGTCTTTGCCGCTTCCATGCCTTCGGGGTCATAGGCGCGGACCTTTGCGCCGGCATCTTGCAGGGACTGGATGATGGCGATCGAGGGGGCATCGCGCATGTCGTCGGTATTGGGCTTGAAGGTCAGGCCCAGGACGCCGATGGTCTTGCCGCGCACATTGCCGCCCATGGCCGATATGACCTTGCGGCCCATGGCGCGCTTGCGGCGGTCGTTGACTTCGATGGTGGTTTCGACGAGCCGCAGGGGTGTGTCGAAATCCTGGCCGGTCTTGACGAGGGCCAGCGTATCCTTGGGAAAGCAGGAGCCGCCATAGCCGGGGCCGGCATTGAGGAATTTGCCGCCGATGCGGTTATCCATACCGATGCCGCGGGCGACGTCCTGCACATTGGCGCCGGTGCGTTCGCAAAGGTCGGCGATCTCGTTGATGAAGGTGATCTTCATGGCGAGAAAGGCATTGCCGGCATATTTGATCAGTTCGGCGGTGCGGCGTCCGGTGAACATGAGCGGCGCCTGATTGAGATAGAGCGGACGATAGACGTCGGTCATCACCTCGCGGGCGCGCTCGTCCTCGAGGCCGACGACAATGCGGTCGGGCCGTTTGAAATCCTCGATGGCTGAGCCCTCGCGCAAAAATTCGGGATTGGTCACGACCACCACATCGGCTGCGGGATTGGTCTCGCGGATGATGCGTTCCACCTCGTCGCCAGTGCCGACCGGCGCGGTGGATTTTGTGACGATGACCGTAAAACCTTTGGCGGCCCGGGCGATATCGGCGGCGGCGGCGTAGACATAGGAGAGGTCGGCATGGCCATCGCCGCGACGGGACGGCGTGCCTACGGCAATGAATACGACGTCGGAATTGGCAACGGCGGGGGCAAGGTCGGTGGTAAAAGTCAGGCGGCCGGCTCTGGCATTGTCGGCGACAAGCACCTCGAGACCGGGCTCAAAGATGGGAATTCTGCCGGCCTTAAGGGCCTCGATCTTTTGTTCATTGAGATCGACGCAGGTGACGTCATGACCGAAATCGGCAAAACAGGCGCCGCTGACGAGGCCGACATAGCCACTGCCTATCATGGTGATGCGCATAGCGATGCTCCCCGACCTGCTGCGTTTTATACATAATGCTGAGACGAAGGAACCCAACCCGACTCTCCAGCCACATCGTGTTTCCTTGGGAAAAGCGCTTATGCGCTGCGCGTGACCTTTGCGTGAAGCCCTATGGGGATCAGGCAAGCTTCTGGTCGATGCCGTTCTTCATGTTCCGGGAGAGAGCGCCCCGCATGTCGTCAGGCGAGAGTGGGCGAGCAAAGAAATAGCCCTGGAGGTAGGTGCAGCCCATGGATGTCAGCTTGCGGCGCTGGTCCTGGTTTTCGACACCCTCCGCCGTGACGGACATGCCCAGAGCACGCGCCGTTTCGACGATCAGACGAACGATATGGCCCACAACCGGGTCGGTGCCGACGAGTTGGGAATAGGATTTGTCGATCTTGAGTTTGTCGACGGCATAGCTGCGCAGATAGCTGATCGATGCATAGCCCGTGCCGAAATCATCGAGTGCGATGCTGACGCCCGCTTGCCGGAGCGTAGCGAGGATTTCCTGGGTCTGGGTGGAGTTTTGCAGCAAGACGCCTTCGGTAATTTCCACTTCCAGCCGGTCCGGTGTCAGGCCTGTTTCGACGAGGATTGCCAGGATGCGCTCGGCAAGCCGGGCATTGTGAAACTGGACTGGCGAGACATTTACGGCGATGCGGGGCAGGTCGGACGACACTGCGAAGCGGCATGCCTCTCGCAGAACCCATTCGCCCAGTTGATCGATGATGTCGCACTCTTCGGCGAGGGCGATGAAATGGTCGGGGGAGAGCAGGCCCCGCGTCGGATGCATCCAGCGGATCAGCGCTTCGGCCCCCGCGATCTTGCCGCTGAGGCTGCCATGGATGGGCTGGTAGAGGAGATGCAGGCCTTCTCCGGTCAAGAGGGCATTGCGCAACTCGATTTCGAGCGTGCGCCGCTCGCGCTTTTCGCGGTCCATCTCGGGGCTGTAGAGCGCGAAACCGTCGCGCCCGGCCAGTTTTGCGGCATAGAGAGCAACATCGGCGCGGCGCAGGATTTCCTCCGGCGTCACCTCGTCTCCCTTTTCGAGCGCGGCGCCCAGGCTCAGCGTCACATTGATCCGCTCGCTGCCGATGGTCAGAGGTGTCCGCGTATATTGGACCAGCCGCTGGCAGATCCAGCGCGCCTGGCCTTCGCTCAGAATGCCGGGATGGATGATGGCGAATTCGTCGCCGCCGAGGCGGGCGACGGTCGCCTCTTCGGGCATCTCGATCATCAGGCGTTTGGCGACTTCGCGCAGCAATTGATCGCCCGCGGCATGCCCCCATGAATCATTGATCTCCTTGAAGCGGTCGATATCCACTGAGATCAGCAACACCTTGGTTTCAGCCAGGAATTCATAGTCCTTAGCCTGCTTGAGGCGTGTTTCGAAGAGGGCGCGATTGGCGAGGCCCGTCAGGGGATCGTGCAGGGCGAAATAGGTGGCGTGGGCACGGCTTGCTTCCATGGTGAGCGAGGTTCGCCGCAGCCAGACCAGCAGGGCGGCCATGGCCACGCCCACCATTGCCAGCATGGTGATCAGGGCCGGCGCTGCTTCGCCCAGCAGGGCCTGTGCTGGCTTGGCCGGTGTCCAGGCGAGATAGGTCAGCGTAGCGCCTTCCCAATTGAGTATCGGGAGCCAGCCGGCGCTGTTGGGATGGGCGACGCGCCTGATATTGGCGATGCCGAACTGCTTGCCGATATCCTGCAACATGGTCTGGTCGATCAGCTTGATCGAGATGAGCAGGTGATCATCAATGGCGTTGTCGTCGCTGAGGGACGTCATGGGGCGAATGCTGACAAAGCCTTGGCCGCTATCAGCAAATCCCACCGTTCTCAGCGCCAGGATGCCCGCGGCATCGTTGGAGCGCAGGCTGGGGTCGTCGAAGGCGGCCCTGGCGATCCGCAGGCGCAGGCGGTCGATGATCGGTTGCAGGACGAAGGAATCGGCGAGGGTAAATATCCTGCCGGCGTAGTGGCCATCGACCGAGGCACGGAGGACCTTGCCATCGGGCGCCAGGATATAGGCGCGGTCGTGCCCCAGCGCCGTCGTCAGGCGGCGGTCGAGCTCGTCCGTTTCGGAAGCAACTTCTTCAAGGGTGACGGTGGTTGCGGCCTGGTCGGCGGCGAGCCGGGCGCGCGCCTCAAATAGAGCAACTTCAATGGTTTGCTTTTGCTCGTCGAGGGCGCGGTCGTCGATGCGGCCCATGGCCCAGGAGACCGAGACCACGGCTACGACAGCGAGGCAGATCGCCAGAACCACAGCGGCCCAGACGATTTGTGCAGAAACGGAATGGCCCTCAGGAGAAGGCGAAAGCGTCATGGGTGCTGCCTCTGATTCATTCAGATATGCACCAGCGAAGTGACGAATTGGTTTATCCGACCCCGGCATTTCTGCGTGATCGCGGGAGACCTTTGTTAAATACGGTGTAAATTTCCCTTATGTGGCAAAGGCTAAGGCGTAAGGTTGGAGATGATGGCGAGGAGATCTTTGTCGGCCCGGACGTGGCGGCGGAGGCTTTCGAAGAAGGAGCGGAGGAGGTAGCCGGTGGCGTCGGCGGACTGGAGGGGATGGTACGCGGCGAGGGCGAGAAGGGTTTCGCGGACTTCGATCACGGCGTCGTCGTCATAGTCGTGTTCCTCGCGAAGGCGGCGGGCGAGCTGGCGCAGTTCGGGGCGGGGCGAGGCCGCGAGGAGGGGGAGCAGGGTGGTTTCTTCTTCGCGATGCGTGAGAGCCAAAAGATCAACGATTTCAATCGCAAGCCGGCCGCATTGGCTGGTGGAGACATTGTTGGGCAGGCTGTCTGCGACCGCTTCTAGCTGGTCGCAGATGCCGAGCAGATCGGCGTAGCGGCGGTTCAAGGCTTCAATCGGCGCGCTCATGATGGTGCCCTTGCGGAATTTTCGGGGGACGCTAGCCGATTGTTTCAGCCGTGCTTTGCTCGGGATCAAAGCGTGGGGATTGGGGCCGGTTCGGATGCGAGTTGGTTAGCAGACTGGTAACGTTGAGTGCCGCATCGGCGGCTGGTCGGTGAAAGAAGAAGGCCGTTTTAGTTTTGCCGATGCATTTGGTTGGGCATGCCTTGGCTGCGGCGGGCACTCGCTTTAGGAAGCGGGGCCATGAAAATTCCAGCCCTGTTCTCCCACCTCGTTCCGCATCTCGTTGCCGTCAGTCCGCTTGAGCGTGTGCGCGCGGCTATGGGGGCGTGCCTCGGCATTCTGGTGGTCGGGATCATCGGGCGGCTGGCTTTGCCGGCTGCGGCGGCGCCGCTCTTGATTGCGCCGCTGGGAGCCTCGGCGGTTTTGCTCTTTGCTGTGCCGGCAAGTCCCCTGGCGCAGCCCTGGTCGATCATCGGGGGTAATGGCATCGCGGCCGTGGTTGGGGTCATGGCGGCCATGCTGGTGCCGGACCAGAGCGTGGCGGCGGCGCTGGCGCTGGGGGTCAGCATTGGCCTCTTGCTGACGTTCAAGTGTCTGCATCCGCCGAGCGGAGCGGTGGCGCTGACGGCAGTGCTGGGTGGACCGGCCATTCACGATCTGGGATTTTTCTATGTGCTCTGGCCGGTGCTGACGGGATCGCTGGCGTTGCTTATGGCGGCCATTGGCTACAATCGGTTGACCGGCAAGGTCTATCCGCACCGCGTGCAGGTGCATGCGCCGGTGGTTTCGGCCAGCAAGACGGGTGGGCTCGGGGTGACGGTGGACGATCTAACAACGGCCATTCGCGAGCGCGACGAGGTGGTGCCGGTCGATCCGGATGATCTCGAAGAGGTGTTGCAGCGGGCCGAGGTGCTGGCCTTCAACCGGCGTTCGGGTGGCGTGATTGCTTCGGCGGTGATGTCGCAGAAGGTGGCCAGCGTCATGCCGGGCACGTCGCTGCGGATTGCGCTCAAACTGCTCAGGACCAATGGGGTCAAGGCGCTGCCGGTGGTGGATGCGGAGCGACGCGTGGTGGGGATCGTCACGCAGACCGATCTTTTGGACAAGGCGGATTGGGGGCCTTCGGCGACGGGCTCGGGTCTGGGCTGGCGGCTGCGGTCCATCGGCAATTCGGACCGGCCGTTGCGGGGCAAGGTGCGGGACGTGATGACAAGCGATGTGCGCTCGGTACCGGTGTCGACGCCGATTGCGCGGGTGGTGCAGGTAATGGCCGAGACCGGGCACCACCATGTGCCGGTGGTGGACGTGGCCGGCAAGCTGGCCGGCATGGTGACGCAATCGGACGTGGTGGCGGCGCTGTTTCATGTCAATCAGGCAGAGCTTGCCCGAACGGCCTAGAATTTAGCTCTGCGACACTGCGCGCCTTGCTTCTTTTGCGGGCAAAGCGTAGCAGAAATCCCATATCGGGGAGACGTCATGCCCAAAAGCATGCGCCATATTGGACGAGAAGTGGGCGCCGCCATTGCGGTTCTGGCGCTCTATATGCTCGTGCTGCTGGCGCCGCTGCACCAGTCGGCAGGGCTGCAGCGCGAACTGGCGCGGCTCGGTTTTGAATCCAGCGTCTCCTGGTCGGTCTGTACGTCCGTGGCCAATCCCGAGCGGGGCGACAGCGACACGCCGACGGCGGCAAAGTGCCCGCTGACCGGCGTTGGCAAATCCCAGTTTGTGGCGGTGTTGCCTCCGGTGGTCCAGCCGCCAGTGGTGCGGGATGCCGATCCCGTTCATTTTGAAGCCACTGCCCATTCCGGTCCGGCAAGGCCGATGGAGCATCCGGGGCAACCGCGCGGGCCGCCTCAAACCGCCTGATCCACGGTTTTCGCTTTTCCGGCTGCCTTGCGGCCAATTCCTGTTTCCTTCGAGGATCACATGACGCTTCGTCGTTCCGCCATTGCCATGGCCTTTCTTGCTGCTTTTTCTTCCGCCCTGCCGGTCTTTGCCCATGAGGGCCATAGCCATGATGCTACGGAAGCCGCCGAGCATGCCGGCGCTGCCGTAAAGCTCGGCGCGCTTGAAATCAGCGGTGCATTCACCCGCGCCACGCTGCCCAACGCGCCTGTGGGCGGTGGCTTCTTCACCGTTACCAATACCGGCACGGAAGCTGATCGGCTGGTTTCGGTCACTACCGACATTGCCAAAGAGGCCCAGATTCATGAAATGGCCATGGAAGGCGATGTCATGAAGATGCGGCAGCTCAAGGATGGGCTCGAAATCCCCGCCGGCGAAACTGTCGCCCTGGAGCCGGGTGGCTTCCACCTGATGTTCATGGGCCTCAATGGCACGATCAAGGAAGGCGATGTCGTTCCCGTTACGCTGACCTTCGAAAAGGCCGGCACGGTGGTCGTGGAACTGGTGGCGGGCGCGGCTTCCGCCGATGCGCCGGCCGGTTGCGAGCATGGGGACAAGGCGAGCCATGAGTAATCTCGGGCGCCTGCGTGCCGTTCTCTGGACGCTGGTTGCGGTGGCAGGGCTTGGTGCTGTCGGGCTCTACACCTATACGGCGACGCGCCCCAGCGTCGCCCAGAACCTCGGTGATGGCGACTACCAGCTGGTGACGGCGAGTGGGGAAGCGTTCAACCGGCAGAGTTTTGCCGGCGCGCCCTCCATGCTGTTCTTCGGCTTTACCCATTGCCCGGAAGTGTGCCCGACATCGCTCGCTGAAATGACCTCGTGGTACGAGGCGCTCGGCGACGAGGCCAAGGACCTCAAGGCCTATTTCGTGACGGTCGATCCGGAGCGCGATACGGCCGATATCATCGGCGATTATGTCGCCTGGACGGGGCATGTCACCGGGGTGACCGGCACGCCGGAAGAGATCGAGAAGGCGGCAAAGGCCTGGGCGATCTACTACCAGAAGGTGCCGCTCGAAGACGGCGACTATACGATGGACCATACGGCCTCGATTTTCCTGCTCAATAGCGAGGGGAATTTCGAGGGGACCATCGCCTATCGCGAGGATAGCGCGACGGCCCTGGCCAAGCTGCGGAAGTTGCTCGCAGAGGGGTAGCCTTTCCTGTTTGCGCCTGGGGCCCCACCCCCTCCCAGCCTCCCCCATCAAAGGGGGAGGTGAAGGGACTGAGGGTGGGGCAACATCGTACCGCAAACTCGATGCGGCACCTCCCCCTTGATGGGGGAGGCTGGGAGGGTGTGGGAGCCCCAACCTACAATGAAACCACTTCCGCCTTTTCCTTCAGCCCAGCTTTGGCGAGGCCCGCCATATACTTTTCCAGCAAATCCGGGTGCATGAAGCGCAGGCTGTCGCGGATGGTGGCGAGGTCTATGCCGGGGCGGGCGGCGCGGAATTTTTCGAGGGCGGCGGTGGCGGCGGTCAGGTCGCCGAGAGCAGCGTAGTAGCTCGCCAAGTCCCGGAAGGGCCAGTTGAGGTTGGGCCGTTCGGCAAGCGCCCGGCTGGCGAAATCCACGGCCTCCTGCGAGCGGCCGGCAGCGAAATGGGCGAGGGCCGTGCCCAGCAGCATGTTGAAGGCGAAGGGGTCCATGGGGCTGAGGCGCAGCGAGGCCTGGAACGCCTCGATCGCCTCGTCGGGCTGGCCAAGATAGACAAGACCAAAAGCCTTTCTGAGCCAGGCCCAGGCGTGGTTGGGGTCGAGCACCAGGGCACGCTCGGCAAGGTCTCTGGCGCGGGCGACATCGCCGCCGGTCTGCATGATGGCGGAGGCGAGAGCGGCCATGGCGGTGGGGTTGCCGATGGCGGATTCAGAGGCGCGGTCGATGGCTTTTTGCGCTTCGGCGCGCTCGCCGGGAATGTCGTCGGTCCAATTGTAGGCGATCTGCTGGCCATGGGCCCAACCGACAAGGGCCGCGGCAAGGCCATAATTGGGTTCGAGCGCCAGCGCCTGTTGCAGGAGCGCGATGGCTTCGCGATTGGCGGCGGGTTGATGGGCCCAGAGCTGGGGCATGGCGCGCATGACGAGATCGTAGGCGGCGAGCGTATCGGGGCGCTTTGAGAGGGCGCGTTCGATTTCGGCCTGGCGGATGGAGGGCTGGATGGCGCTGGCAACGAGCGCTGCCATGGTGTCCTGCAGGTCGAAGAGGTCTTCCACCGTGCCATTGACCTTGTCGGACCAGATGTGGTTGCCGCTTTCGGTTTCGACCAATTGGGCTGTTATCCGCACCTTGTGGCCGACGCGGCGCACGCTGCCTTCCACGGCATAGCGTACGCCCAGTTCGCGGCCGACCTGGCGCACGTCGAGCGAGCGGCCCTTGTAGGAAAAGGCGGAATTGCGGGCGATGACGAAGAAATCGCGAATGCGCGCCAGGGTGGCGGTGATTTCTTCGACCACGGCATCGGCGAAATAGGCCTGGTCGGCTTCGCCGGAGAGATTGTCGAAGGGGAGGACCACGACCGACGGGCGGCTCGACGGCGCGACGATGGGTGTCTCGTCCTTCTTGGGCAGGGCTTTTGCTGCGCCGCTCGGGTGCCAGACATAGAGATGCACGGTGCGCGGGATATTTTTGAGAATGGTGGGGCCGATATCGGTGAAGGCGAGATCGGTCTCGGCGCCGAGATAGGCATGCATCCATTTGGTGACAGCCATGCCGCCGGGCGGAGAAACCCCCTGCACGCGCACGGCGAGATTGACGCCATTGCCGAAGAGATCGTCGCCATGCACCAGCACATCGGCCATGACGATGCCGGCGCGCACCTGCAGAATTTCTCCGCCCGGCGCCTTGATCTGGCGCTGGTGCAATTCGCGCTGGGCATCGGCGACCCAATCGAGCGCGGTGAGGGCACTGCTGAACTCGGCGAGGAAGCCATCGCCCATGGTCTTGAAGATAGTGCCGCCGCGTTCAGCAATGTCCTTGGTGAAGTGGCCATAGGTCTGGCGGACGAGGCGCACCGTCTTGGGTTCATCGTGCTGGACGAGCCGGGAGAAGCCGACGACATCGACCGAAACTATGGGAACCAGACGACGCTCGGACTTCACCATGAACGTGTGCTTTCGCAGGGGCGATCAAATCTAGCATTTCCCGGCGCCCTGCACGAGATGAAGCGATTGCCCAAAGTGGTTTTTTGGCGCTCTACTTGAAATGGGCAAGTATAGGGGCGGGCGGCGGCATGGGAGCCTATATTCTGGTCATCGACCAGGGCACGACGTCTAGCCGGGCCGTGATTTTCGACGCCGCACAGAATATCGTGGGCATGGGGCGCATGGACTTTACCCAGCACCAGCCCGCGCCCGGCTGGGTTGAGCATGTGCCCGAGGAAATCTGGGCCACGTGTCTCTGGGCCAGCAAGACGGCGCTGCGCAAGGCGGGGATTAGCGCCGCCGACCTTGCCGGGATCGGCATTACCAATCAGCGCGAGACCACCATTGTCTGGGACCGAAAGACCGGCATGGCGATCCATAATGCGGTGGTGTGGCGGGACATTAGGGCGGCCGAGACGTGCCAGCGCCTGCGCCAGAGCCGGCCGGAGGCGGACAAGCTGGTGCGGCGGCGCACCGGGCTGATGTTGGCGCCGTATTTTTCGGGACCGAAGGTCAAGTGGATCCTCGACCATGTGAAGGGGGCGCGGCAACGGGCGCGGCGGGGCGAGCTAGCTTTTGGCACGGTGGACAGCTGGTTGATCTGGCGGCTGACCGGGGGCAGGGTGCATGCGACCGATGCCACCAATGCCAGTCGAACGCTGTTTTATGATCTGAAATCGGGCGACTGGCATGAGGATCTCGTCGATCTCTTCGATGTGCCTCGGTCCATGCTGCCGCGCGTGTTGGACAGCGCTGATGATTTCGGGCTGACCGATCCGGGTGTGCTCGGGGCGGCGGTGCCCATCCATGGGGTTGTCGGGGACCAGCAGGCGGCGCTGATCGGGCAGGGGTGTTTTGCGCCGGGCATGGCCAAATCGACCTATGGGACGAGTTGTTTTGCCCTCCTCAATACCGGGAGCGTTTGCGTCAAATCGCGGCATCGGTTGCTGACCACGGTGGCCTATCGGTTGGCGGGCAAGACCACCTATGCGCTCGAAGGGGTGATTTTTACCATTGGCGGGGCGTTGCAATGGCTGCGCGACGATCTGGGGATCATCAGGGATTGGCCGGAGGCGGATGCGCTGGCGGCGGCTTCCGATCCTGATGAAGCGGTTTATCTCGTGCCGGCCTTTTCAGGGCTCGGGGCGCCGTGGTGGGACAATGAGGCGCGCGGGATCGTGACGGGGCTCACGCGCAATAGCCGGCGGGCGGAGCTGGTGCGGGCGGCGCTGGAGGCGGTGGGGTTTCAGTCGCGCGACATGTTCGAGGCGATGCGGCGCGATTTGAAGCTCGAAGAGGCCATGGTGCTGCGCGTCGATGGCGGCATGGTGGCCTCGGATTGGACCATGCAGTTTTTGGCCGATATTCTGGATCTGCCGGTCGATTGTACGCGGGTGCCGGAGGTGACGGCGTTGGGGACGGCCTGGCTGACGGCGTGGAAGAAAGGGCTTTGGCCGGAGGCGGATCGCTTCGGGGCGCGGCGGGATTTTCACCAGGAGTTTTTACCGCGCATGGCGCCGGCCAGGCGCAAGGCCAAGCTCAAGGGGTGGCGGCAGGCGCTGGGCAAGACGCTGACGGGGGCGGTGGCGTTCGAAAAGGCGCGGCGGCCGTTTGGCTGATTTTTACTGGCTTTGGGCGCTGCGGAGCGAGGCGCGGGCGGCATCGAGACCGGAGACGGCATCGCCATAGCCGGTGGCGGCGACGGCTTCGAAGATGCGCTCGGCTTCGGCATAGCGGCGCAGGTGATAATAGCTCCAGGCGCGCAGGGTCAGGAGATCGTTGCGCTCGGCCGCGTATTGGGCGCGCGCGTCGAGCATGGCGAGGGCGAGCTGATATTCGCCGATATTGTAGGCGCTGGTGGCCTTGAGGGTCAGGATGGCGGTCTGGAGTTCGACCACGCGCTTGTCCGAAAGGGGGGCGGCAGCGGCGGCGACGGCGGCCTCGTCGGGGAGGCCGAGGCGGATGAAGGCGAGGGCGCGGCCATAGGCGGCGTCGCTGCGGGTCGCCTCATTGGCCGAGTCGAGGGCCCGACCAAAATGATCAACCGCCTGGGCGGGGCGGTTGAGATCCATCAGACACCAGGCATGGGAGAGAGCGCCGCCGGGCGAGAGGGAGTTTGGCGGGCGGAAGGTCTGGCATCCGCCACCGCCACCCCTGCCTCCGCTGGAGGAGGCTTCGGCTTGCTGGACTTGCCTTGGTGCCTGTTGCTGGGCCACGCGGACGGTTTGGACCTGGGTGAGGTGGGCCGGCCGCGGTTTTGGCAGCGGCACGACGGAAGAGGGTGAGGTGAGCGAAGTCAGGTTGCCGAACTGGGCGATGCGGACAGAGCGGCCGCCCCAGGTGCGGCGGATTTCCTCGACGCGGGCAGTGTCACCAAGGGCATTGGCGGAGACCATCAGGCCATAGGCGGCGGGTTCGAGATCGGCCTGCCAGCCGAGGGCGGTTTGAAACCATTCGAGCGCGGTCTGGGGCTGGTTGAAGGCATAGGCGTACCAGCCAAGTTCCTGGGCGAGGCCCGCGTCGCGGGTGGCGATCGTGGTTTCGACGATGCGGCCCAGAATGGTTTCGGAGACGGCAAGGCGCGGTTCGCGGGCGAGGGTGGCGGCGGCGGCGTCGCGATAGACTTTGGCGATGTCTTCGTTGTCGTCGCGATATTCGGCGAGGGCCGCTTCGGCGGCGGCAGGGTCGTTCAGTTGCACGAGGGCGACGCCGAGGCCTTGCGCAGACTCGGCCGAGGGGACGGCGGAATTGGCGGCTTCGAAGAAGCGGCGGGCTTCGGTCGGGCGATTGCGATCGAGTTCGAAATAGCCGAGGAGGCGCAGGTCCTCGGCATTCTTGTCGGCCATGGCGGCTTTGGCGAGGAGATCGACATCGTCGGTCGCAGGAGCGGCACCGCCTTCATCGAGGGCGGCAGCGACGGCGCGGCGGGCGAGATCGAGGCGGAGGGGGGAGAATTCCCCGTCTTTTTCGAGCGCGAGGAGGGGGGTCAGCGCCGTGCGGTCGAGCAGGTCGATGGCCTTTTGCATGGTGGCAAAACGCTCGCCGGGGTCTGTGCAATTGGTGAGGATATAGGAATAGGCGTCGGAGCCGCGTTGTTGGGCGCCGGTCTTGATGAAGGCTTCGGCGAGGCGCCAGAGATTGTCGACGCTGGAGCAGGTCAGGAGCTGCGGCGCATTGGCGGCGATGGAGACGACTTCGTCAAATTGGCTGGCATCGGAAGCGGCGCGGAGGCGCGTGCCGGCTTCGCCGCGCTCGATGGTTTCGGTGAGATCGGCCGTGGGCACGAAGCCGGGATCGGCGGCCTTTTTCTCGGCGATGGCGGCGCGGGCGCCGGCATAGTCGCCGGCGGTGACGAGATCCCAGATGCGCACGATGGACTGGTCGGGCACGAAATCGGTGGTCAGCGGATCGGCGGGCGGTTGCCAATTGGGATAGAGCGCGCGGAGGCGCTCGATTTCGCGCTGCAGGCGGACGGTATCGCCCTGCTGGGCGAAATAGCGCAGGGCGGTTTCGTCCGGTGCGCCGGAGGCCGAGGTCTGCGGCGGCGCCTGGGCGGTGAGGATGGGGTCGGGAAGGGTTATGCCTATCTCGGTCTGCACCGGCATTTCCGCGGCAAAGGGGGCAGGCTGGGGGCTGGCAGACGGCGCGGGACCGGTTTCCGAGACGGTCATGGGATCGACGCCGAAGGGGGCAATGGCCTGGGCCATGGCGGGCAGCGAGATGCCGATGAGGCAGAGGGTCAGGGCGAAGCGCTTCATGATTGCGCCTCAAGGCCAAGACAGTTGGGACGCTGGCGGCGCAGGTGGTCCAGCATCAGCAATTGCAGGGTCGCGGCGTAGTAGCTGGTGGTTTGCAGGGTGCGCAGCTCCTCGGGTACGGGCTGGCCGGTGGCGACACATTCCATGCCGGCCTGAATGAGACGATAGCCCGGTTCGTCAATGGGCTCCATGGCATTGCCGGTCGCGAGATCGATCTTGAAGAGGCCAGCCGAGGAGGCCTTGGCGCGAAAAGGTTCGAGAAAAGCGGGATCAAGCCCGGCGCGCATCAGATAGAGCGGAATGCGAATGCCGTTATAGCCGAACTCGGCCGGAAAATCGGGGGCGGGGCCGATGGCGCCGCCGGCCATGACCACCCAGTCGCCGGGAATGCCGGCGGGTGTCGTGGAGGCGCGACGGAGGAGTTCCAGCCCGGTTTCGGTTACGGCGTTCCAGTCGATGACCGGATCGAGGCTGTCGAAACGCGGCAGGGTTTCGAAAATCCAGTAGGAGGGATTGAGGATGGGCTGTCCGGCGGTCGCGTCGTTGCCGGCAAAGCCCTCGGTGCCGGGAAGAATGGCCGGCAGGCCATCGGCGGAGACGAGAAGATTGCGGCCCATGGTCGCGACCATGGCGGCGGCCTCGGTGAAGAATGTAGTCTCGCCCCAGAGGTCACTGGCGAGCAGCAGGCCATAGGCAATGAGCATATCGCCGTCGGTGGCATTGTTCGTGTCGGTGACGTGCGGGTCGGCATCCGGCTCCCAGCGCCAGGCGGCAAGGCCATCGTCGCGGATCATGAGCTCGGTTTTGGTGAAATTGAGGATGCGCTCGAAACCGGACCGGTCTTCCGCCAGTGCGGCAAGGACGAGACCATAGCCCTGGCTTTCGCTATGGCTGATATTGCCATTGGCGGTGTCGATGACGCGGCCTTCGGGGCTCACGAAGGCGTCGAGATAGCTTTGCCATTCTTCCGGCGTGATGGCGGGCGCGGCACAGGCGGGAACCGTCATGATTCCTCCCAGGAGGAGCGTTGCCAGGCGCTTCATGGCGAGGGTCTCCCGATCTTGGTCAGGACGCGAGAGGTGATCAGCATCAGGAGTACGGCGCCGACCACGATGGCGAGGGCAAAGTACAAAATATTGCCCGAGAACCAGTTGGCGGCGACGCGGCGCAGGTTGAAGGGGGAGACGGATTCCGGCGTGACGATGGACACCGCATTGGCAGGAACGACGGCGATGTCGTCCTCGCCCGGCGCCAGGGCGCTGACGCGGCCGGCAATGCTGCGCCATTTGGGCGTATCGATCAGTCTTTCGGTGCCGGCGTGAAGAGCCGGAGCGGTGGTGGAGGTCAGGACCGTCCAGATGCCGCCTTCGGGCTGGCGGACCTGCGAGACGACGAGCGCGTCGGCGGCCGGGGCATAGGGCAGGTCGGGGGCGGGGACAAGCCTGAGATCGGCGAGGTCCAGTCCCACGGTCTGCTGGAGCCAGTTGGAAATGCCGGAAAGCGGACCTTCGGGTCGGCTATTGCCGAACTGGTCGAGCAGGGTATCGTCGCTGCCCTGACCCGAGGAGGCGGTGCCTATGCCGGTGCGGCCCAGATTGAGCGGCGACAGAGCTGTGGTGGGCATGACGAGGATGGCATTGGCCTCGGGGGCCAGATTGTCCTGCGGCACGATATCGAAGGTGATGACCCGGCCCGACGCGGTGGCGATGCGGGCGGCGAACATCATGGCTGCGACGAGCGAATCCTGGTCCTGGCTGAGGGCCAGGGGCACGGCTTCATCATCGGCATAGGGCCAGGCCGAACCGGTGAGCACCTGAAGATCGGGTACGGCGGTGGCGCGGGCGTAATCGGGCAGGCGCAGATAGCTGTTGCTGGAGAGAACGAAGCGGGCGGGCGCGGCGCCGGTCCAGCCGGGACTGCAGACCGCGTCGGACCGGGTCTGCAGGTTGACGGCCAGCGTTGCCTCATTGCGGCCGGGGCGCAGATTGGTCATGGGGATACGGATGCGCGTATCCTTGAGTGTGCCGCCATCGGTGCGCAGCAGGGGCGTTGCCGAGGCAATCTCGCCATTGGTGTAGATGTCGATTTCGCTGCCGGGCAGCACGTCGCTCGAATAGGCCGCATCGAGCACCAATTCGAGTTCGCCATAGCGATAGGCGTAGAAATCGGAGGGCAGTTCGAACTGCAACTGGGTGGTAAAGCGCCGGCCGTTGAATTCGAGCCGGTCGATGCCGAGGCTGGCAAGGGTCGCCGTGGCGCCGCCTTGCAAGAGAGGCAGGGGATTGGGCAGGTCGAAGCGCGGCCGCTCCGGCGAGACGGGAGCGGCCGTGAGGAGGGCGTCGCCGGCGCGCACGATGGTATCCCAGGTCGGGCCCGAGACCACGAGCGTATCGGCGCCGGAGGGCATGGGCAGCATGGCGGCGAGCGGGCCGGCGCTGGCCTGGGCCTGCGCCGCCTCAAAGGCGGGCGGCAGTTCTGCTGCGGGCATGATGGCGACATCGAGGACGCCGGGAAGGCGCTCCTCGGCGGGAGCGTCGGCGAGGATCACGCTGAGTTTTGGCGTGCGCAAAGCGAGGCCGATCTGCTGGACCAGATGTAGCGCTGCTGCCTGCGCCGCGGGGTCGGTCATGTCCGGGGCGATGAGGCGCAGGGTGGTATTGCCGGTTTCATCGACGCCGACGGCACCGATATCGGTCAGTTGCGTGATGCGTTCGAGGTTTTCGCCCTCGAAGACGAGTTGGGCGCTGCTGCCGGCTATTTCGGTCCAGAGCTGATAGGTCGATTCCACCGTGCAATCGGTGCGATGACGCTGGGTGGCCCGGAATTCGACGATATTGGCGCCGGGGCGGAGCACGCCCGCGGGAACGGCGATGCTGATGGGGGTAGCGCCGGACGAGGAGGCGATGGGCGTAGCCGCGATCTCGGTCTGGTTGATGCGGACGCGCAGGTTCGAAATTTCGGGCGCGACGACGAGCGCATTGAGGAGCGAGAAATTGAGGGTGGCGGGGGCAGCGGCCTGGGCGTCGGTCAGGTAAACGACGACGCCCTGCCTCGCCTCTTCGCCCACGAGGCGCAGATTGGTGCCGGGCACGAGAAAGCGCGAGAAGGTGAGCGGCGCGACCTCTTCAACCGGCGCCGGAATGGTTTCGTCTGATACTGATGGCGCGGGGACAACTACGCGGTCGCTTTCGGGCGACATGTCGAAGGGGGCGGGCTGGGCCAAGGTAGGTCCGAGCGTCGTGAGGAGCGCGATAGAGGTAAGAAGAGTGCGGCGCATCATTTGCCGAGCACCCTTCCAGAACCGAAACGGAGCAGGTAGCCCAAACCACGGCCCGTCTGGTAGAGCGCGATGCCGAGGAAGCGAATGGTGCCGCGGATAATGCCGATATTGACCTGGCGAGCGCTCTGGCGCGCCTGCCAGTTGCCGGAATTGGCATAGATGAGATCGGCAATCAGGCGGTAGTGCTGGCCGCGCTCGGGCATATAGCGGCAGCCGAAGATGACGCCCTTGCTCTCCTGGGTGACGGAGCGGATGAAGACGGGCATTTCGTCGATGCCGATAGTGTCGGAGAGCGGGGTGAAGCGGACGGTGGTAGGCATGCCGCGGCCGAGGCCTGCGGCGCCATTGGGCAGGCGCACGGCGACGCCGCCGCTCGAGACATTGACGAAGCCGGCCTTGACCCAGTTGCCATCGGCGCCGCGCACTTCGCAGCGTCGTTCGACGGCGACGCGGCGGCTGCCCCAGCCCTCGCGGCGCTCGGAGACGACGCCGAGGGCGCAACCGGCGAGGATGAGATTAAAAATGTTCCAGCCGCCGACGACCATGGTCACCTCGGCCTGATAGGGCTCGGCGCCGATCTTGTAGATGGTCATGGCGACGGCAAGGATCAGGAGCAGGAAGATGAGGTAAAAGGGCCGGGCGAGTTCGGAGAGGCGCGCGGTTTCGACGCTCTCGTCCTTGGCGGTGACCTTGAAGCTCGGTTTGTAGGGATTTCTCGCGACTGAAAAGAGCGCGCCCAAGAGGTGCACCGACTGGATATATTCGTAGAGCTCGGAAATCCACGGCCAGCGCCAGCGCCCGAAGAGCGAGTTCTGCATGACGAGATTCACCACCACATAGGTGAGGGTATAGGCGGCGAACTCGCCGGCCGAGGCGGTGAAGATCTGGAGATCGAGGAAGAGGTAGAAGAAGGGCGCAAAGAGAAAGATCATGCGCGGCAGCGGGAAGAGCCAGAACAACGTCGAGGAGAGATAGCAGAGGCGCTGGGGGAGGCTGAGGCCGGACTTGAACAGCGGGAAGCTGAACAAGAGGATCTGCATCATGCCCTGGGCCCAGCGGGTGCGCTGGCCGATGAAGCTGGCAAAGGTGACAGGCTGGAGGCCGGCAACGAGGGGCTTGTCGATATAGATGGAGTTCCAGCCCCGGCTATGGAGCTCGATGGCGGTTTCGCAGTCCTCGGTGATGCTCTTGCCGGAAAAGCCATTGTTGGTGGCAAGGGCCTCGCGGCGGAGGAGGGCGGCGGAGCCGCAGAAGAAGGCGGCGTTCCAGCGATCGAGCCCGCGCTGGATGATGCCGTAGAACATCTCGTTTTCCGACGGCATGACCTCGAAGGTGCGGAGGTTCCTCTCGAGCGGGTCGGGATTGAGGAAGAAGTGCGGGGTCTGGACGAGGAAGAGCTGGTTGTCGCGAGCGAAGTGGGGAACTGTTTCCTGGAGGAAATCGCGGGCCGGGGCGTGGTCGGCGTCGAAGACGGCGACGAATTCGCCCGTTGAATTGGCGAGGCCATTGTTGAGATTGCCGGCCTTGGCGTGTTCGTTGCGGGCGCGGGTCAAGTAGCGGCAGCCGAGCTCTTCGCAGAGCTGTTGGAGCTGTTCATGCCGCTCCTGGGCTGATGCGGCCTGTTCGGGATCCGGGTGGTCGCGCTTGGCTTCGGTCGAGCCATCATCGAGCAGCCAGACGGTGAAGCGATCCTCGGGATAGTCCATGCCGCGAGCAGCGGCGAGGGTGCCGGCGAGGAGTTCATAGTCTTCGTTATAGCTTGGGATGAAGACATCCACCGTCGGCACCGGCTCGTCCCGGGGCAGGCGGATCGAGACGTGGCTGGGCATGGGCCGCACGACCACGAAGAGGCTGAGGAAGAGCATGAGAATGCAGTACATCTCGGCCAGATAGAGGATCAGGCCGGGGATGAAGTCCATCCATTGCTCGACGGGCGGCAGCGTGCTGGTGGTGCGCCAGAAGGCATAGCGCAGCACGATGATGGTACCGAAGGTGAGGAGCAGCAGGCGCCAATTGCCGTCGAGCCGGAGGATTTTGATGACCAGCATGGCGCCGAGCAGGATGGCGCCCATCACAAGATGCGCCTGAAGGCTCACGGGTATGGTGACAAGGAGCAGGACGATCGCCGAGATGGCGATCCAGATGACGACGGTGAGCGCCTTGTTCATCCTGGGCTCCTCTGGGCGTCAGTTTCCGCTCGCGCTCGGCGAGGGAACAATGACGGACGTGGCGGGCGGGCGCGGCACGACTGCACCGGTCTGGCCGCCGGTGCCCGTTGGGCCGGGGACGATGGGCGCGCCGGGTGGCGGCACGGGAATAGTGGTGACGGCGGGCGTTGCGACCGGGGCCGGGCGCGGCTGGGCGGCCGCGGGGCGGGGCGCGGGCTGGCTCGTGGGGATGACTTCGGCAAAGCCGGCGGCGCCGATGGGCTTTATCGGGGCCGCGATCCGGCCGATGGCGGCGGGGGCGCGGAGGGCGGGGAAGACCTCTATGTTGAGGCGCAGATTATACATGGTGCTCAGCAGCATTTCTTCGGAGACGCCGCGACGGCAGAGTTGCAGGCGGATGATGATGGCGCCGCGATCGACAGCGCCGGAGGGTTTCAGGGCCGGCTCGATGCGCTGCCAGGCATAGAGGCAACTATCGCCGTTTGGCGGCTTTGCAATGGCATAGCCGAAGGGGCCATAGGCGTTTTGCACATAATAGGGCGAGACGGCCATTCCCGAATTGGGCCAGGCGGCCAGGGCTTCTTCGGTCAGGTTGACCTGGGTGAAGGGAATATCCTTGAGCGCGGCGTCGCTGCCATCGCCACCCCGCCCGGTGAAGCGGATGATGCTGATCTTGTTTTCGCCGACGCTACGCGCTTCCGTCGCGAGCGAAACGTCCTGCCGGATGGCATTGGGGAAACGCGTTTCGACCACGGTGACGATGGCCGGGCCGCCGGGCGGGGGCAGGATGAAGGCGGAGGAGGCGCGGACGATCTGGGCTTCGGAAGCCGGCATGTCGCTGGTGGTGGAACAGGCGGCAAGGAGACACGCCGAAAGGCCGGCAAGCATGCCGTTTCGCAGCAGGTAGCCGGCTGCGCGCCAAAGCTTTTTAGTGTCCCGCATGTCACGTCAAACCCGATTCTAGCCCAGAAACGCTAGCAACGGCCCTCGGCCTGCTGATTAGCGATCACCAAGCTAGGCAATACAGGGTTAACGAAAACCTAATTTCATACCTTGTTAATTCACCAAGTCCGGTAACATTTTCGGTCAAATGTCCGAAGGGTGAATTAATGGTGCATATCCGCAGTGTTTCACTGCGGAACATCTTTTGGCCACAATTATTGACTTGCCGACGGCGCTACTATTCGGACGTCGTGTCCTTGCCATAGTAGTTCTGGCCCAGGACGATGCGTTCGCGGCCGGTGGAGACGCGGTGCTCGTTGGTATCGCGCAGGGAATAGACGCAGCCGCAATATTCCTGCTGATAGAATTCTTCGCGTTTGGAAATCTCGATCATGCGGGCCGAGCCGCCGCCCTTGCGCCAGTTGTAGTCCCAATAGGAGAGACCCTCATAGGGCGCGACGGCGCGTTTGCCGCTCTCGTTGATCTGGGCCATGTTTTTCCAGCGCGAAATGCCGAGCGAGCTCGTCATCACCGGAAAACCGTGTTCATGAGCGTAGAGCGCGGTGCGCTCGAAGCGCATGTCGAAGCACATGGTGCAGCGAATGCCGCGCTCGGGCTCGTGCTCCATGCCTTTGGCGCGCGCAAACCAATTGTCGCGGTCATAATCGGCGTCGATGAACGGCACGTTGTTCTTCTCGGCAAAGCGCACATTCTCGTCCTTGCGCAGGAGATATTCGCGCTTGGGGTGAATGTTGGGATTGTAGAAGAAGATCGTATATTCGACGCCCGAGGCCAGCATTGCCTCCATCACCTCGCCCGAACAGGGGGCGCAGCAGGAATGGAGCAGCACTTTCTTCTCGCCGGTGGGGGGCGTCAGGACGGGACGTTCAAATTCTTCGCTCATGGGCGGGTGAATAGCAAAAGCTGGGTGGGATTTCCAGTTTTTCGAGAGCGGGCATATTCACTGCCTTTAGGTCTCGCACCCACCTCTCCCTCTGGGGGAGAGGTCGGCCCGCAGGGCCGGGTGAGGGGGGCCTTCCTATTGCTCAGTGTTTGCCGAAGGCCCCCTCACCCAACCGAATTCGCCAAAGCGAATTCGGTGACGCTTCGCGTCGACCTCTCCCCCGAGGGAGAGGTGAGGCTGCGCCTATCCCTCAGATCGGCTCGGGTACAATCGTCGCCACGATGGAGGCATCGAGAGCTTCGTAATCGGCCAGCCCAATCGTGGCGTAGAGCTCTGCGCGGGTCTGCATTTCCGGCACCATGGCCTTGGTCGAGCCATCGGCGGCAAGGGTGGCGTAGAGCTTTTCCTGGGCCTTGTTAGCGACGCGAAGCGAGGAGACCGGCCAGATAACCATGCGGTAGCCCATGTCTTCGAATTCGGAGGCGGTGAAGAAGGGGGTCTTGCCGAATTCGGTCATATTGGCGAGGAGCGGTACGCCGGGCATGCGGGAAGCGAATTCGCGGAACATTTCGGCGGTGTTCAGCGCCTCGGGGAAAATCGCGTCGGCGCCGGCTTCCATATACATTTTGGCGCGGGCGACAGCGCCGTCGATGCCTTCGCTGGCGGCGGCGTCGGTGCGGGCGATGATGTAAAGGTTTCTGCGGGCCTTGGCGGCGGCGTTGACCTTGGCGGCCATGTCGTGGGCGGTCGCCAGCTTCTTGTCGTTGAGGTGGCCGCACTTCTTGGGGAGGAGCTGGTCTTCAAGATGCACGGCGCCAGCGCCGGCTTCTTCGAAGGCGCGGACCATGTGCATGACATTGAGCGCTTCGCCATAGCCGGTATCCCCATCGACCAGCACCGGCAGGCCCGAGGCGCGGGCCACCTGTTTGATGAAGAAGGAGACTTCATCGACGGTGATAATGCCGAGATCTGGCAGGCCCATGGAGGCGGTCATGGCGGCGCCCGAGAGATAGAGCGCTTCAAAGCCGGCGGCCTTGGCTTGAAGCGAGGCCATGCCATTGTGCGCGCCGGGCAGGCGCAGAATGCCGCCGCGTTCGATCAGTGCGCGGAAGCGGAGGCCCGCGGGCTCGTTCGGCAGGTCCGAGGAGAGAAGATAGGGCATGGCGAAAAGTCCTTGGGTTTAGCGCTGATCGATCGGCACGAAAGCCAGATCGTCGGGGCCGGTATAATTGGCCGAGGGCCGGATGATCTTGTTGTCCTGGCGCTGCTCGATGACATGGGCCGACCAGCCCGAGGTGCGCGCGATGACGAAGAGGGGCGTGAACATGGCAGTGGGTACGCCCATCATGTGGTAGGAGACGGCGCTGAACCAATCGAGATTGGGGAACATCTTTTTCGCATCCATCATGGTGGATTCGATGCGCTCGGCGATGTCGTACATTTTTGTCGAGCCGGCTTCCTTGGAGAGTTCCGCCGAGACGGTCTTGATGACCTCGTTGCGCGGGTCGGACACGGTGTAGACCGGGTGGCCGAAGCCGATGATGACTTCCTTGTTCTCGACGCGTTGGCGAATGTCGGCTTCGGCTTGGTCGGGATTGGCGTAGCGCTTCTGGATGTCGAAGGCGACTTCATTAGCCCCGCCATGCTTTGGGCCGCGCAACGCGCCGATAGCGCCGGCGAGGGCGGAGTAGATGTCCGAGCCGGTGCCGGCGATGACACGGGCGGTGAAGGTGGACGCGTTGAATTCGTGCTCGGCGTAGAGGATCAACGAGACGTGCATGGCCTTTACGTGGCTCGGGCTTGGCGCCTTGCCGTGCAGCAGATGCAGGAAGTGGCCGCCGACGGAATCGTCTTCGGTTTCGACCTCGATGCGGCGGCCGTTCTGGGAGAAATGGTACCAATAGAGCAGCATGGAGCCCTGGCTGGCGATCAGGCGATCGGCAATGTCGCGGGCGGCGGCATGGTTGTGATCGTGCGCTTCGGGGAGGATGCAGCCGAGGGCCGAGACGCCAGTGCGCAGCACATCCATGGGATGGGTGGCGGCGGGCAAAAGTTCGAGCGACTGGCGGACGGCCGCGGGGAGGCCGCGGAGGGATCTTAGTTTGGCTTTGTAAGCGGCGAGTTCGGGGCGAGTGGGCAGGGCGCCATGGACGAGGAGATGGGCGACTTCCTCGAATTCGCAATTGCGCGCCAGGTCCAGAATATCGTAGCCGCGATAATGGAGGTCATTGCCGCTGCGGCCGACGGTGCAAAGCGCCGTGTTGCCGGCGACGACGCCCGACAGGGCTACGGATTTCTTGGGCTTGAATTCGGCCATGCGAAGCTCTCCCGGCAGTTTCTGTCAACAGATTTTTATGTTTTTATTCCTTTGCGTCGGACTTTGCCCCAAATGGCATCAATGTGTCGACAGAAAAGTGGAGATGGTGCCTTGCCGGATTTTCGGCCGCACCGTGGCAATCTGGATTTCAAGAGTGAACGCTTCGGGGAGGGCAAAGCATGCGGATTGCCGTGACGGGAACGCATGGCGTGGGCAAGACCACGCTGGTGGAAGATCTTGTGGCGGCGCGGCGTGACGCTCTGCTGGTGCCGGAACCCTATTGGCTCATGGCCGAGGAGGGGGTGCCGTTTGCCGATGGGCCGACCAGTGCCGATCTGGAACTGCAACTGGAGAGAAGCTGCGCACTGATCCTGTCGGAGGCTGAGGAGAGCCTGATCGTCTTCGATCGCAGCCCGATCGACTTTCTCGCCTATCTTGAGGTGATCAGCGAGGATGAGGGCTTTGAGTGGTTTCCCACGGGCAAGCTTCTTTCGAAAATCGAGAAAGCGCTGGCGCGGCTCGACCTGCTGGTCTTCGTGCCGCTGATGCAGCCGGACGATATTGCGGTGAGCATCGAATATCCGGCCCTGCGCAAGAGGGTCGATGCGCGGCTTAAGGCGATCATTCGCAAGGATGAGTTGGGGCTTTTTGCAGAGGGGCCACGCGTGCTGGAAATTTTTGGCCCGCGTCACCTGCGTTTGGTGGGTCTATTAGCGCAGGTCTAGAACGACACAAAAGTTCGAGTCAGAAGAGATCTGGCGCCGCTCTCCCGGCTCTCCGTCTATAAGTTCCAGTTGCGGGCGTTGTGAGACATGACAGTCATTGCCTCCGCATAGTTGTCTTCTGGCTCGTCTGCAGCGCCTGCGACGTAAGTTCGTGCGTGTCGCTGAAGATCGACCATGCGCTTTTCAGTTGCCTCACGGGACAAGCCAAACCGTTCCGAGAGCGCAGTAGCATCGCGGATATCTAAATTCGAAATAAAATTAAGTGGGATGGCGAAGGCTCGCGCAAAATCGTCTGCCTCTTCTTCTTCGCGTTCAACGGAACGACCGTGTTGGTAAATGTTACCAACCTTGCGATTTCTGGCCGAGTGCCGGAGCGCAGCATGACCAATCTCGTGCAAGATTGTAAAGCGTAGCTCTGGGTCTTCTTCGCCAAGGACAACTTGGTCCCAAACGGCATCGGACAGAAAAATCCACTTTTCTGCGGGGTCCCAGCGAGCGGCTATGTCTGACGACACGGCGCCAATCTTCGGGCCAAAACCTCGAATGACCCCTGCTATGCGCAGCCTGCGGAGGGTATCTAGTAGATCCGGGCGCAGATCGTTGGGGATTCCCAAGTCGACGCGGAGGCGGATGACGGCTTGTTCGATGTAGTTCAACGCAATCTCCTTGCGCTAGTGGAACTATATTCGTCTAAGGCGCGACCTATCTGGAGTATAGGAGTGGCACTGCGGCGCCACCCCCTTCTTCATTGAACTTGAATCAAAAATTCCAATCTTCGTCTTCGGTCGCAATCGCCTTGCCGATGACGTAGCTCGAACCCGAGCCCGAGAAGAAGTCGTGGTTTTCGTCGGCGTTGGGCGAGAGGGCCGAGAGAATGGCGGCGTTGACCTTGCAGGCTTCGGGGGGGAAGAGGGCTTCGTAGCCGAGGTTCATCAGCGCCTTGTTGGCGTTGTAGTGGAGGAACTTCTTGACGTCTTCGGCGAGGCCAACCCCGTCATAGAGGTCTTCGGTGTAGCGCGCTTCGTTGTCGTAGAGTTCGAGGAGGAAATCGAAGGCAAAGTCCTTGATTTCCTGCTTGCGGGCCTCGGTCAGGCGCTCCAGCTCGCGCTGGAACTTGTAGCCGATATAGTAGCCGTGCACGGCCTCGTCCTTGATGATGAGGCGGATGAGGTCGGCGGTATTGGTCAGCTTGGCGCGGCTCGACCAATACATGGGCAGGTAGAAGCCGGAATAGAACAGGAAGCTTTCAAGGAAGACGGAGGCGACCTTCTTTTTCAAGGGGTCGGCGCCGTCATACTGTTCCATGATCAGCCGGGCTTTTTGCTGCAGGAACTCGTTTTCTTCCGACCAGCGATAGGCGTCGTCGACGTCCGGCGTCAGGCACAGGGTCGAAAAGATCGACGAATAGGAACGGGCATGTACCGCTTCCATGAAGGAGATGTTCGAGAGAACGGCTTCTTCATGCGGGGTCTGTGCATCACTCATCAGGCGAACGGCGCCAACGCCATTCTGGATGGTGTCGAGCAGGGTTAGACCGGTGAAGACACGGATGGTCAGCTTCTGTTCGTTCGGGGTCAGCGTCGCCCAGGACGGGATGTCGTTGCTGAGCGGCACCTTTTCAGGCAGCCAAAAGTTGGAGGTCAGCCGGTTCCAGACTTCGAGGTCTTTTTCGTCCTGAATGCGGTTCCAATTGATCGCACGAATGCGGCTCAAGGGCTTTACGTGAACGTTCATGTTTGGCTTGCCCTTGGTCACAGCGCGCAGGAGACGCAGCCCTGCACTTCAGTGCCCTCAAGGGCCATCTGACGCAGGCGGATGTAATAGATGGTCTTGATGCCCTTCTTCCAGGCGTAGATCTGCGCCTTGTTGATATCGCGGGTGGTCGCGGTATCGCGGAAGAACAGGGTCAGCGACAGGCCCTGATCGACGTGCTGGGTCGCCGCCGCATAGGTGTCGATGATCTTTTCGGGACCGATCTCATAGGCATCCTGGTAATAATCCAGGTTGTCATTGTTCATGAAGGCGGCCGGGTAGTAGACGCGGCCGATCTTGCCTTCCTTGCGGATCTCGATCTTGGACACGATCGGGTGGATCGAGGAGGTCGAGTGGTTGATGTAGGAGATCGAGCCGGTCGGCGGCACGGCCTGCAGGTTCTGGTTGTACATGCCGTGAGCCATGACCAGATCCTTGAGTTCCAGCCAGTCTTCGCGGGTTGGGATGTGGATACCGGCGGTTTCGAACAGACCCCGGACCTTGTCGGTCGCCGGTGCCCATTCCTGCTGGATGTACTTGTCGAAATATTCGCCGCTGGCGTATTTCGACTTTTCAAAGCCCTTGAAGGACTGATTGCGCTCGGTGGCGATCAGGTTGCTGGCGCGGATGGCGTGATAGGTCACCGTGTAGAAGTACATATTGGTGAAATCGACGCCTTCTTCCGAACCGTAGAAGATGCGTTCGCGGGCGAGATAACCGTGCAGGTTCATCGCGCCGAGGCCGATGGCATGGCTGTCGTCATTGCCCTTGGCGATGGAGGGGACGGACGAGATATTGCTCATGTCCGACACGGCAGTCAGGGCACGGATCGAAGTCTCGATGGTCTTGCCAAAATCGGAAGAGTCCATGGCGGCGGCGATGTTGAGCGAGCCGAGATTGCAGGAAATGTCCTTGCCCATCTTGGTGTAGCTCAGGTCTTCGCTGAACTCGCTGGCTTCGCTGACCTGCAGGATTTCCGAGCAGAGGTTCGACATGGTGATGCGGCCGTCGATCGGGTTGGCCTTGTTCACCGTGTCTTCGAACATGATGTAGGGGTAGCCGGACTCGAACTGGATCTCGGCGATCACCTGGAAGAATTCGCGGGCCTTGATCTTCTTCTTGCGAATACGGCCGTCGGCGACCATTTCGCGGTACTTTTCGGTGACCGAGATTTCGCTGAACGGCACGCCATAGACGTTCTGCACGTCATAGGGCGAGAACAGGTACATGTCCTCGTTGTTCTTGGCCAATTCGAAGGTGATGTCGGGGATCACGACGCCAAGCGAGAGGGTCTTGATGCGGACCTTTTCGTCGGCGTTTTCGCGCTTGGTGTCGAGGAAGCGCATGATGTCGGGGTGGTGGGCGTTGAGATAGACCGCACCTGCGCCCTGACGCGCGCCAAGCTGGTTGGCATAGGAGAAGGAGTCTTCGAGCAGCTTCATCACCGGGATGACACCAGAGGACTGGTTCTCGATATGCTTGATGGGCGCGCCCATTTCGCGAAGATTGGTCAGGCTCAGGGCCACGCCGCCGCCGCGCTTACTAAGCTGCAGGGCCGAGTTAATCGAGCGGCCGATCGACTCCATATTGTCTTCGATGCGCAAGAGGAAGCACGAGACGAGCTCGCCGCGCTGGGCCTTGCCGGCATTGAGGAAGGTCGGGGTCGCGGGCTGGAAACGGCCAGCCATGATTTCGTCGACGAGATCGCGGGCAAGCTGTTCGTTGCCGCGGGCGAGGGTCATGGCCACCATGCAGACGCGATCTTCGTAGCGCTCGAGATAGCGCTTACCGTCGAAGGTTTTTAGCGTGTAGCTGGTGTAATATTTGAACGCGCCGAGGAAGGTCGGGAAGCGGAACTTCTTGTCATAGGCGTGATCGTAGAGATCGCGAATGAAGTTGAAGGAATACTGATCGAGCACGCTGCGCTCATAGTAACCTTCAACGGACAAATATTCGAGCTTCTCCCGCAGATTGTGGAAGAAGACGGTGTTCTGGTTCACATGCTGCAGGAAATACTGGTGCGCAGCCTGCTTGTCCTTGTCGAACTGAATCTTGCCGGCCTCGTCATAGAGGTTCAGCATCGCGTTGAGCGCGTGATAGTCCAGGCTCTGATCCTGGACCTGACCCTTGGAGGCCGGGCGATCTTCCGTGCGGTCTAGTGTGAGCGTGTCCAAAACCGTTCGAGTCCTTGCTTGACGTTTTCTACGTCCTCTGCCGTGCCGAGAAGCTCGAAGCGGTAGAGGAGAGGCACGGCGCATTTCTGGCTGACGATCTTACCCGCCTCGCCATAAGCTGCGCCAAAATTGGTGTTTCCGGCAGCAATCACGCCTCGAATGAGGCTGCGATTGGCTGGATTGTTCAAAAAGTGAATGACCGGCTTGGGCACGGTACCCTTGCCATTGGCGCCGCCATAAGTGGGAACCACCAGAACATAGGGTTCATCCACCTGCGGTGGCTCGCTGCCGGCGTCCACCGGCAGCCTTACGCTTGCAAGTCCCAGTTTCGTGACGAAACGGTGGGTATTTTCCGAGGTGCTGGAATAATAAACGATCTGGCTCATGCCTGCACCTCGTTCCTGTCGCGCAGTGAACCGCGCGACGTCCTAAATCAGGCGAGGCCGCCGATCATGTCGGGGCGGAAACCAGCCCAGTGCTGATCACCGGCGACCACGACCGGAACCTGACGGTAGCCCATTTCCTCGACGCGCGCATAAGCGTCGGCGTCTTCGGAGATGTCGACCACCGTGTAATCAATGCCCTTTCGGTCGAGCGCGCGCGTGGTTGCGGTGCACTGGACGCAGGCAGGCTTGGAATAGACGGTGATAGTCATCGGATCCTCACGAGGGATGGTTCTAAAAACGGGGTTCAACGCTTTAAAACAACTGCAAACGCGCGCCGGTCCATCGCCATATATAACGGTTTTGACCGGCCTTGGGCTCCATTCCACTCTTTCGAATCGAACAAGCCCTGAACGCTATATGTAGTATGCGGCACCAATCCTTACTGCAAGGTATATGGTTTGTGTCAGTCCTGTCATCAATGGCTTGACAGACCAATTGTGATCGAAAAATGCCGGAATTTAGCGTTTTTTAAGCCTGTCAGATTCGCGGGTCTGAGCGCACGCCCCCCGTGTCAAAAATCGTTCAAATTTTGCTCTTGTGGAAAATGCTGGGGATGCCCGTGACGGTCAAAAGGGATTCGTCGTGGAGATATAGGGACATAGGCCAGGGAGGGGTTTTGTCCCCGTCAAACACACTTTGTTAACTGCCGCAAAGTGCCTCTTCCCAACCATGCTTTTTGCAAACCATTCCTACTTGCAACTTTTCGGCGCCTCTATACATTGAGTGAAAATGCAAATCATTCGCAACAAGGATTGCTCTATGCTTTTCGGTACACGACGCCAGGCCCTTGGGACGCTGCTTGCTATGGGACTGTCGGTCGCGCTTCCCGCAATTCCCGCTCTCGCCCAGGATAAGTTCAAGGCCGTCACGAGCTTCACCGTCATTGCCGATATCGCCCAGAATGTTGCGGGCGACGCTGCGGTGGTTGAATCCATCACCAAGGCTGGCGCCGAGATCCACAATTACCAACCCACCCCCGGCGACATCCAGCGCGCCCAGGGTGCCGATCTCGTTCTCTATAACGGGCTCAATCTCGAACTCTGGTTCGAGCGTTTCTTCGCCAACCTGCGCGATGTGCCGAGCGTCGTGGTTTCCGACGGCATCGAGCCCATGGGCATTGCCGAAGGCCCCTATCAGGGCAAGCCGAACCCCCATGCCTGGATGTCGCCCAGTATTGCCATGATCTATGTCGACAATATCCGCGACGCCTTCGTCGAGCACGATCCGGCCAATGCCGAGACCTACAAGGCCAATGCCGAGGCTTACAAAGCCAAGATTTCGGCCATGATCGAACCGATCCAGGCTGAACTGGCCGCCGTGCCCGAGAACAAGCGCTGGCTCGTTACCTCGGAAGGCGCGTTTTCATATCTCGCGCGCGATTTCGGTTTGAAGGAGCTTTACCTGTGGCCGATCAATGCCGATCAGCAAGGCACGCCGCAACAGGTGCGAAAGGTGATCGATGCCATGCGTGAGCATTCCATCGGCGTCATCTTCTCGGAAAGCACCATTTCTCCGGCACCGGCCGAGCAGGTCGCCCGCGAGACCGGCGCCAAATATGGCGGCGTGCTCTATGTGGACTCCTTGACGGAAGCCGATGGCCCCGTGCCAACCTATATCGACCTCCTCCGCGTTACCTCTGAAACCATTGCCAAAGGCCTTACGGAATGAATGCCCCCCTGCGCCATGCCGAGGTTGAGACCGGCACTGGCATCGCCGTCAACGGCGCTACCGTTACCTATCGCAATGGCCTGACCGCCATTCGCGATGCGAGTTTTGCCATTCCCACAGGCACCATAGCGGCGCTGGTGGGTGTGAATGGCTCGGGCAAGTCGACGCTGTTCAAGGCCATCATGGGTTTTGTGCGACTCGCTCGCGGCGAGATTTCCGTACTGGGCATGCCGGTGGCGCAGGCGCTGAGGAAAAATCTCGTCGCTTATGTGCCGCAGTCCGAAGAGGTCGACTGGAATTTCCCGGTTCTGGTCGAAGATGTCGTGATGATGGGGCGCTATGGCCATATGGGCATGCTGCGCCTTCCCAAAAAGGCCGACCACGATGCGGTGGATGCGGCGCTGAAGCGCGTCAATATGAGCGAATTCCGCAAGCGCCAGATCGGCGAATTGTCGGGCGGGCAGAAGAAGCGCGTCTTTCTCGCCCGCGCTTTGGCGCAGGATGGGCGGGTTATCCTTCTCGACGAGCCGTTTACCGGCGTCGATGTGAAGACCGAGGACCAGATCATCACCCTTCTGCGCGAACTGCGCGACGAGGGCAGGGTGATGCTGGTGTCCACGCACAATCTCGGCTCCGTCCCCGAGTTCTGCGATCGCACCATTCTTATCAAGGGTACGGTGCTGGCCTATGGGCCGACCGAGGACACTTTTACGCAGGAAAACCTCGAAAAAGCCTTTGGCGGCGTGCTCCGCCACTTCGTCATCAATCACGCCCCCAATGGCGAGCATTCCGGTGTCGGCGTCTTTACCGATGACGAACGCCCGCTGCTCTTTGAAGGCGGCAAGGCGCGGCGCCATTCGCCCGACGAAAAGCCGGAGGAGCAGCCGTAAATGGAACTGCTGCTCGAACCCTTTTCCTACGGTTATATGACCAATGCCATGTGGGTCTCGGCCCTTGTCGGCGGGGTCTGCGCCTTTCTCTCCTGCTATCTGATGCTAAAAGGCTGGTCGCTGATCGGCGATGCGCTGAGCCACTCCATCGTTCCCGGCGTTGCCGGCGCCTATATGCTGGGCCTGCCCTTTGCCCTCGGGGCCTTCTTCTCCGGTGGCCTCGCTGCCGCGGCCATGCTTTTTCTCAATCAGCGCACCAAGCTCAAGGAAGACGCCATCATCGGCCTGATCTTCTCAGCCTTCTTTGGCCTGGGGCTCTTCATGGTCTCGGTCTCGCCGGTCTCGGTGAACATCCAGACCATTGTGCTGGGAAACATCCTCGCCATCACCCCTGAAGACACTCTGCAGCTCGCCATCATCGGCTTCGTCTCGCTGGCCGTGCTTCTCGCCAAGTGGAAGGATCTGATGGTCACTTTCTTTGACGAAAACCACGCCCGCTCCATCGGGTTGAAGCCGGCGGTGCTGCGGGCCGTGTTCTTCGTGCTGCTCTCGGCATCGACGGTTGCCGCCATGCAAACGGTTGGGGCTTTCCTTGTCATCTGCCTTGTCGTCACCCCTGGTGCCACGGCTTATCTCCTTACGGACCGTTTTCCGCGGCTGCTGATCATTGCCGTGGCCATCGGCACGATCACGAGTTTTGTCGGCGCATATGTCAGTTACTTCCTCGACGGCGCCACGGGCGGCATCATCGTCGTGTCGCAGACGGCGATCTTCCTTCTCGCCTTCTTCTTTGCGCCCAAGCATGGGCTCCTCGCAGCCCGTCGTCGTGCCGCCGAAGCCCTGGAGGCAGGTCAATGAACCTTTGGGATTTTCTCATCCTGCCCTTCCAGTTCGAGTTCATGAATAATGCGCTTGTTATCTCGGCCTTGGTCGCCGTGCCGATGGCGTTGCTCTCATGCTTCCTGGTGCTAAAGGGCTGGTCGCTGATGGGCGACGCGATTTCCCATGCCGTGTTTCCCGGCGTGGTACTCGCCTACATTTTCGGCATCCCCCTCGCCATCGGCGCCTTCGCCGCCGGCATGTTCTCGGCGGTGGCCACGGGCTTTCTCAAGGACAATAGCCGCATCAAGCAGGACACGGTGATGGGTGTAGTCTTCTCCGGCATGTTCGGCCTGGGGCTGGTGCTCTACGTCAAGATCCAGTCCGACGTGCATCTCGACCACATCCTTTTCGGCGACATGCTGGGCGTTAGCATGGGTGACATCATCCAGGCGCTGGTGATCGCAGTGGCCATTGCCGGCATCATCGGCATCAAGTGGAAGGACTTCTTACTGCACGCCTTCGACCCTGGTCAGGCCCGAGCCGTGGGCTTGCGTGTAAACCTCCTCCATTATGGCCTTCTCGCCATGATCTCCCTGACCATCGTCGGCGCCCTGCAGGCCGTCGGCATCATCCTCTCCATCGCCATGCTCATCGCCCCCGGCGCAATAGCCTTCCTCCTCACGCGCCGCTTCTCGACCATGCTGATGCTCGCCACCGCAATTGCCCTCGTAGGCTCGCTGCTCGGCGTCTACCTGTCCTTCTTCATGGACAGCGCCCCCGCGCCGACAATCGTTCTGCTGCTGACGGTCGTTTTCATCTGCGCGTTTATCTACTCGACCGGGAAGGCAGCGCGGGTGGAGAGCCGGGAGATAGCGGGATAGCCACCGGCCTTCCCCTCGCCCCTTGTGGGAGAGGGACAGGATTTTTGCGTTCAGCAAAAATCCAGGGTGAGGGGTATCTCTCCTCCGCAGAGGAGCAAGTGATAGGCACCGTAAGAATACCCCTCATCCGGCGCTACGCGCCACCTTCTCCCATAAGGGGAGAAGGAAGATCGGGGGCTAGTCTATCGCCTCCACCCCGGCCTGCCGCATCCGCTCCACCCCATCCTTCATCGCCTGCAACTGCTCGGCTGGATGCCCCACCCATCCCGTCACCTCGCCAACCACCCTTAGCGGCTGCCGGCTCCGATAAGACTTCGTCGGATTCCCGGGAAATTTCTTGTCCGTAAGATTGGGGTCATCGACAAACTCGCCCGTCGGGTCGACGACATAAATCCGCTGTCGTCCCTCGCCCTCGGCCAGTTCCGCACCCCAAATGGCCGCTTCCAGTGTCGCGGCAAAATAGATCCACGACGCCGGCTTGCGCCGCCCGAAGTTGGAGGCATAGCCCGGCGATAGCAGATCCCCGGTTTTGAGATCGGCGCGCGTTCCGTGGCAATAAATCATGGCAAGCTCCCTTGGCTCTGTGGGAGTGCGGTTATAGTGCAGCCTGCCGGGCTTGAAGCAAGCCCTTCGTGCTCCATATCTAGAAGTGGGAAGGAGACTTAGTCTCCGTGATACTTGCACTTCCCGTGGTCAGCCAGAATATCGATGACCTTGCAGGTTTCCACTCGCCCGTGCGAACACCCCACCACCATTCGTTCCAGCTCATGCTGCAGCGCCGTCAGGCTCGCGATCTTCTGCTTCACATCAGCCAGATGCCGGCTCGCAATCGCATCGGCGTCCTCGCAGGAAACGTTCGGCTGATCCTGCAATGACAGCAGCGTCCTGATCTCGTCGATCTCGAAACCCAGTTCGCGCGAGTGCCGGATAAAGGTCAGCCGCTCCAGATCCCGATCGTCATAGCTGCGCCGATTGCCCTCCGTGCGCGGCGGGGAAGGGAGGAGGCCGATCTGTTCGTAATAGCGAATGGTGGGCACTTTCACCCCGCTCGCCTGCGACACATTGCCGATCGTGATGCCCTGCTGCATTTTGCGCTTGCTCCTCTAGTCACTAGAGGATGTACGCCGGTTCCAGATAAAATCAAGGAGCCGAAAGATGAGCGCCGAGGAAACCAGCACACGCTTCCGTGTCGAAGGCATGGATTGCGCAAGCTGCGCCAGCAAGATCGACACCGCCGTGCGGCGCTTGCCGGGCGTTGAAGATGTTTCCGTCTCCGTTGTCGCCGGTACTCTCACACTTGGCCACAAGGGCGCCGATCTCGCGCAAGTGCAGAAGAAGGTCACCGACCTCGGCTATCGCATTTCCCCGCTGACCGGCGCTGTGCCCAAGGTGGCCGCCAAGCAGCATGATCATAGCCACAATCACGGTCATGACCACGCCGATCACGACCATGATCACGATCACGATGACAAAAAGCCCGACGCGCTCGAAGGCATGCACGGTCACGACCACGCCGCCGAAGACGGCCCCTGGTGGAAGACCGCCAAGGCACAGTTGACCATTTTCTGCGGCCTCGCCGTCGCCGCTGCCTTCGCGCTCGAGCGCTTCTTTCCCCAGTGGCACAACGAGCTTTTCATCCTCGCCATGCTGGTCGGCCTGCTCCCCATTTTCCGCCGTGCGCGCATGGGGATGATGAATGGCAGCCCGTTCTCCATCGAAACGCTGATGACCGTCGCCGCGGTCGGGGCCGTCTTCATCGACGCGGCCGAGGAAGCGGCCATTGTCGTCTTGCTCTTCCTTGTCGGCGAATTGCTCGAAGGCATCGCCACCGGCCGCGCTCGCGCCAGCATCAAGGCATTGGCGAATCTCGTGCCGCGCCGCGCCCACCGCGAAGTGGATGGCAAGGTCAGCGAAATTGACGCTGCCGATCTCGCCGTTGGCGATGTTGTCCTTGTCCGCCCCGGCGATCGCATGCCCGCCGATGGCGTGGTTCTTTCAGGCGAGGGCTCGGTCGACGAAGCTCCGGTCACGGGCGAATCCGTGCCCCGCCACAAGGGCCCCGAAGATCAGGTCTTTGCCGGCACCGTCAACCAGGACGGGGCCCTGCGCGTTCGCGTCACTGCCGCAGCGGCTGACAACACCATTGCCCGCATTGTCTCGCTCGTCGAAACCGCACAGGAATCCAAGGCACCGACGGAGCGCTTCATCGATCGATTCTCCAAATATTACACGCCTGGCGTGCTGCTGGTTGGCGCCCTCGTCGCCATCCTGCCGCCATTGCTGACGGGCGCCTCATGGGATGAGTGGGTCTACAAGGGTCTCGCCATTCTCCTCATCGGCTGCCCCTGTGCGCTGGTTATTTCGACGCCGGCTGCCATTGCCGCGGCGCTTTCGGCCGGTGCCCGCCAGGGCCTGCTCATGAAGGGCGGCGTGGTGCTCGAACAGTTGGGCAAGATCAATATGGTCGCGCTCGACAAGACCGGCACGCTGACCGAACGCCGTCCGCAGGTGACTGACGTCATCGCGGTGGGACGTTCGGAGGCCGAAATGCTGCGTCTGGCGGCAAGTCTCGAAGTCGGGTCCAGCCATCCCCTGGCCACCGCCATTTTGGCCAAGGCTAAGGCGGCTGGTGTTGAGCCGGTTGCGGCCAGCAATGCCGGCGCGCTGGGTGGCAAGGGCGTGGTCGGTACGCTCGATGGGGGCGAGCTTTTCCTTGGTTCGCCCAAGGCGGCGGCTGTTCGTGTGCCGCTCAGCGAGGATTTTTCGATCCGCATCGGGGCGCTCAATGACGAGGGCAAGACGGTTTCGGTTCTGCTCGCCGGCAATGACGTGGCGGGCCTTATCGCCATGCGCGACGAGCCGAGGGACGATGCCCGCGCCGGCCTGGCTGCGCTCAAGGCATTGGGTGCCGATGTGGTCATGCTTACGGGTGACAATGCCCGCACCGCCAAGGCGATCGGGGCCGATCTCGGTATCGCCGTGAATGCCGAATTGCTTCCGGAGGATAAGCAGCGCATCGTCCTGGGCCTCAAGGCCGAGGGGAAGCTGGTCGCCAAGGTCGGTGATGGCATCAATGATGCGCCGGCGCTGGCGGCTGCCGATATCGGCATTGCCATGGGCGGTGGCACCGATGTGGCGTTGGAGACGGCCGATGCCGCTGTGCTGCATGGACGGGTGATGGACGTTGCCAACCTGATCCGCATCTCGCGGGCGGCGATGTCGAACATCTGGCAGAACATCACCATCGCGCTGGGGCTGAAGGCGGTGTTTTTGGTGACGACGATCATTGGCGTCACCGGATTGTGGCCGGCGATTTTGGCGGATACCGGGGCTACGCTGCTGGTCACGGCCAATGCGCTGCGGTTGTTGGCGTGGAAGGGGCAGAAGGGCTAGGCATCCGTAGTCCTCACCCTGAGATGCTCGCCAGAGGCGAGCCTCGAAGGGCGAGGACGTGCCCGGATATCCGGCGCCACGCCCCCGTGGTTCGAGGCTTCGCTTCGCTGCGCACCTCACCATGAGGGCTACTGAGGCCGTGGATTGGGCGTTCTCTTCAGCCCGCCTTGTAGCGAACCTTTCCCTCGCCCGCTGGGGCTTCGACGATGGCAAAGCCATTCGGCCCCAGTGTCAGCGCCTTGCCTTCGAGATTGGCATTGTGACTGACGGGTTCGAGCGTTGTTCCGGTCTTGCTGACCGCTACCACGCGCTCTTCGGCCGAGAGGTTAAAGATGCAAATGAGATCCTTGTTTCCGGCCGAGCGGCGGAAGGCGAGGACGGGTTCGTCGGTCTTGAAAAAGTCGATAGAGCCGGTCAGCAGGGTCGGGTGCGACTTGCGCCAGGCGATGAATTTGCGGAAGAAATTCAGCGTCGAATCCGGATCGGCATTTTGCGCGTCGACGCTGAGCGCCAGATGCGCTGCCTTCACCGGCAGCCAGGGCGTGGCGGTCGAAAAGCCACCATGGGCAAGGTTATGTTGCCACGGCATCGGCGTGCGGCAGCCGTCGCGGCCCTTGTCTTCCGGCCAGAAGCGAATGCCGCGTGGATCGGTCAGTTCCTCATAGAGAATATCGGCTTCCGGCAGGCCCAGTTCTTCGCCCTGATAGAGGCCGACCGAGCCTTTTATCGTCATGACCAGGGCCGCGGCCTGGCGCGACAGATCGGCCGGTGAGGCACTAAACTTGGCCCAGCGGGTCATGGGACGGATGACGTCGTGGTTGGAAAAACTCCAGCAGGGCCAGCCGGTTTCGTCTTCCGAGAAGAAACGCGCGACCTTTGAGCGGAAGTGGTCGGCGCTGAATTTGGGCCCGAGGAAATCGAAGGAATAGCACATGTGCAGCAGGTCCTTGCCGGATGTGTACTGCTTCATGAGTTCAAGGCCGCGCTCGTCGTCGCCGACTTCCCCGACGGTGGTGGCGCCGGGATAGGCATCCATCATCTTGCGCACGCGCTTGAGCCAGCCGACATTTTCGGGCTGGCTTTTGGAATATTTGTGGCTCTGCATGTCGTAGGGGTTCACCGCCGGCTTGCCTTTGAGGGATTTCAGCGGCGGATTCGAGCGCAGTTGCGCATCGTGGAAATAGTAATTGACCGTGTCGAGGCGGAAGCCATCGAGACCGCGATCGAGCCAGAAGCGCATGACTTCAAGGACGGCTTCCTGGACGGCCGGATTGTGGAAATTGAGGTCCGGCTGCGAGGTCAGGAAGTTGTGGAGGTAGTATTGTTTTCGCGAGGTGTGCCATTCCCAGGCGGAACCGCCGAAGACGGAGAGCCAGTTGTTCGGCGGGGAGCCATCGGGCTTGGCATCGGCCCAGACATACCAGTCTGCCTTGGCGTTATCGCGGGAGAAACAGGATTCGCGGAACCAGGGGTGTTGGTCGGACGTATGGCTGACGACCTGGTCCATGATGACTTTGAGGCCCAGCGCATGGGCCCGCTCCATCAGCTGGTCAAAATCCTGCAGGGAGCCGAAAAGCGGATCGACCTGCATATATTCAGAGACGTCATAGCCCATATCGGCCTGGGGCGATTGGGTGATGGGCGAAAGCCAGATGCAGTCGACGCCGAGGCTGGCAATGTGGTCGAGCCGGTCGATGATCCCCGGCAGGTCGCCGATGCCGTCGCCATTGCTGTCCTGAAACGAACGCGGATAGACCTGATAGATCACTCCGCCGCGCCACCACTCGGTCATTGTCTTGCTCCTCGTCGGGCCATGGGGCCAAATCAGCTTGAAGCTATCGGGTTCTGGCGAAACTGTTAATCGGCGTCTCACGCCGTTTGGTGCAAGGCGGACATGCCTGGAGGGCTTATGAGCGATATCACCACCGGCCTGCTGATCGACCATGATGAGGTGTTGAGCGATCTCGTCGATCTCTTCGAAAGCGAATGGGCCGATTGGTACAATCCGCGCGGGGCTTCGGCGCGGGCGGACTTGACCGAGCGTCGGGAGCGGAACCGGCTGCCGCTGGGAATTGTCGCTTTCGTCGGTGGCAAGCTGGCGGGGACTTGCGCGCTGACCTTGAGTTCCGGTGGGCTAACCGAGCGCTCGCCGTGGCTGGGTGGATTGCTGGTGGAGCCAAACCTGCGGCGGCAGGGCGTGGGGCTGGCGCTGGTCAACCGGGCCAAGACGGAAGCGCGGAGGCTTGGTTTTGCGCGGCTTCATGCGTTGACGGCGGAGGCGCGAGACCTGTTCGAACGTGACAGCTGGCGGCTTGCCGAAAATGTCGAGGTCGGCGGCGTCTGGCACGGGATTTACGTGACCGCGCTTTAGGCTGTCGAAACGCGGCTCTCCCGTTCGTCGTTGTGATGAGAAGAGGAGACAGACCATGACCTATGTTTTGCGCGCTGCGGATCGGCCGGCGTCGCCCAGCCGTACCATTCGTTTTGAAGGCGGCAGCTACGGTACGCCGATTTCGTTTTTCTCGGTCGACAATGAGCCAGGGCAGGGGCCGGCTCTGCATGTCCATCCTTATCCCGAGACCTGGATCGTCAAGCGCGGCAAGGCGCTGGTCGTGGCCGGGGAGGAGACATTTGAGCTGACGGCCGGTGACATCGCCATCGCGCCAGCCAATGTGCCGCACAAGTTCACCAATATGGGGCCCGATCGACTGGAAATCGTCTGCATTCACGCCGCGGGCGAGATGGTGCAGGAGAATCTGGAATGAGATTGGTCATGTTGAAGCGGGTGATAGCGGGCCTGGTTCTGGCTGCTGCCCTCGTTGTGGCTATCCCTAGCTTTGCCCAAGGAGATGTGTTGATGAGCGTGCCGAGCAAGTCAGACCGTGTTTCGGTCAATGGGGTCGAGATCTATTACGAAATTCACGGCGAAGGGTCGCCGCTGGTCATGCTGCATGGTGGCGTCAATCCAGCGGACTTTTTCGGTGCGCCGCTTGCCGCCATGGCTGAAGATCATCAGGTCATCGCCATCCACATGCGTGGGCATGGGTTCAGTTCCGACGCGGCAACGCCCTGGACCACCGAGCAGATGGCCGACGATGTCGACGCGGTTCTTGACGCGCTGGGGTTTGAGAAGGTCGACGTCATGGGGTGGTCGCTGGGTGGCGGCGTGGCGCTGCAAACGGCGCTCCGCCATCCGAAGCGGGTCCGAAAGCTGATCGTGATCGGTATGAACGTCAAAAGCAGCGGAAATTATCCAGAGGTGCTGACGGCATTCAAGGAAATGCCGTCCATGGCCCCGGCGATTGGCGCGCAACTGGCGGAGTCTCCGCTCGCGGAGCTTTATCCCGATGCCGATTGGGAAGCGATCATGCGCAAGACCGGGGAGATGAACCAGGGCGAATTTGACTGGAGTGCAGATGTCAAAAACATCAAGGCGCCGACCCTTCTGATCTTCGCCGATGCCGACATGATGTATCCCGAGCATATCGCCGAAATGTATCGCCTGTTCGGCGGCGGTACGCGGGATGCCCGCTACGATGGCGCCTTGCGCCCCACCGTCAACCAGTTGGCCATCATTCCCGGAACCACACATTACGACATGGTTCAGAAGGGGCTAAAGCCGGTCACCGACTACGCCAAGGCGTTTTTGGCGCAGTAGTACTGCGCTCCACTAGCGGGGAGCGCAGGGCCGGTATCAGACCACCGCCGAGATCAGCGGTTCGCCGGCAAAATGGCGTTCGAGATTGGCCACCAGCAAGGCGCCCATGGCGTCACGGGTCTGGTTGGTCGCGCTGCCCTGGTGGGGAGAGAGGACGACATTGTCGAGGCCGAGCAAGGCCTCGGGGACCTGCGGTTCTTTCTCGAACACGTCCAATGCTGCGCCGCCGAGGCCGCCATTCTGCAGGAGGTCGACCATGGCAGGCTCGTCGATCAGTGTGCCGCGGGCGACGTTGACCAGCATGCCCTTGGGGCCGAGGGCTTCGAGAACCTTTCTAGAGACGATGCCCTCAGTTCCCTTGCCGCCCGGGGCGATGATGACGAGCCAATCGCTGTCGCGGGCCATGTCTTCTAGATTGTTGTAGTAGACATAAGGCACGGAGGGCTGCTGGTGGCGGCCGTAATAGACGACGCGCATCTTCATGGCCTGAGCGCGGGTGGCGATTTCCTTGCCGATGCGGCCGAGGCCGAGAATGCCGACGGTCTTGCCGGTCAGTTCGGAAAAAAGACCAAAGCTGTTGCCCGGCCACTTGCCCTGGCGCACGAACTGGTCGCCCTGCGGAATGCGGCGAGCGAGGGAAATCATCAGGCCGATGGTGATTTCGGCGACGGCATCATTGAGCACGTCGGGCGTATTGGTGACGCGGATGTTTCGCGTCTTGGCGGTGGCGGTATCGATATTGTCGTAGCCGACGCCAAAGCTGGCGATGATTTCGAGATTGGGCAGCTTTTCCATCAGCGGTTTTTGCACGCCCGAGCCGGCATGGGCTCGGATGCGAGCGCCATTTTCGGCGAGCCAGCCATCCTTGTCGGCAATCTCATGCAGCTTGTGGACGGTGTAGCGCTCGGCCAGGGCCTTTTCGCAGGAGGCTAGCAGGGGCCCGGTCTGCAGAATCTCGATGGTCATGGGAAGTTCCTCTCTTGGCCTGAGAGACTAACGACTGAGGCCAAGGAGGCAAGGCGGGATGAGCACAAATCGTCCCGCGCGAATGAGAGCATTTTGTGCGGGCTTTGCGCAAGGCTGACCTGCACTAAAAAGCGGCAAGCGGCGGCTTTGATCGTCTGGACGGCAGCGGCCAATTGTGTAGCAATGGTTTGGCGATGGGAAAGCCGTATCAAACCTGCGAAGAGTAATGGGCGAAAACACGCCGTTTGACGAAATGTACAATGCGGATGGATCTGTCCGCGAACCTTACCGCGCCCTCAGCGAATGGCTGGCGGAACAGCCCGAAAAGGGGCTGGCGCTGATGCAGGCCGACGCGGAGGCGATCTTCCGCAAGCTCGGCATCACCTTTGCCGTCTATGGTTCGGAAGAAGGCACCGAGAAGGTCATTCCCTTCGATGTCATTCCGCGCATCATTGCCGCCAATGAGTGGCGCAAGCTGTCGCGGGGGATCGAGCAGCGGGTCAAGGCGCTCAATGCCTTCCTCTATGACATCTATCACCGTCAGGAGATTTTGAAGGCGGGGCGCATTCCGGAGAAGCTCATTCTCAACAATGCGGCCTTCTGTCCGCAGATGATGGGGCTGGAGCCGGCGCGGGGCGTCTATGCGCACATTATCGGCGTCGATATCGTGCGGGTGGGGCCGGACGAATTCTATGTGCTGGAGGATAATCTCCGCACGCCGTCGGGCGTCTCCTATATGCTGGAAGACCGCGAGGCGATGATGATGCTGGCGCCGGACCTGTTCCAGCGCAGCAAGGTCGCGCCGGTGGAAACCTATCCCGAAAACCTCAGGCGGACGCTCGAAAGCGTGGCGCCGGCGGGGGCTGGGCGCAATCCGGTCATCGCGGTGCTAACACCTGGAATCTATAACTCGGCATACTTTGAACACTCGTTCCTCGCCGACCAGATGGGCGCGCAGCTTTGCGAGGGGCAGGACCTCTTCGTCGATGGCGGCAAGGTCTATATGCGGACGACGACGGGACCGGAGCGCGTCGATGTCATCTATCGCCGCATCGACGACGACTATCTTGATCCCCTGACCTTCAGGCCGGATTCCATGCTGGGCGTGCCTGGTATTTTCGATGCCTATCGGGCGGGAAATGTCACGCTGGTCAATGCGCCGGGAACCGGCATTGCCGACGACAAGGCCGTTTACACCTATGTACCTGAAATCATTGAATTCTATCTCGGCGAGAAGGCGCTGCTGAATAACGTGCCGACCTATAACTGTACTGACGTGGACCAGCGCGCTTGGGTGCTCGAAAACATTGCGGAGCTCGTGGTCAAGGAAGTCCATGGTTCGGGCGGCTATGGCATGATGGTCGGGCCGACCTCGACCAAGGCGCAGCACGAGGAATTCAGGAAGAAGATCATCGCGCGGCCGGATAATTACATCGTGCAGCCGACGCTGTCGCTCTCGACCTGTCCCACGCATATCAACAACGATGTCGCGCCGCGGCACGTCGATTTGCGGCCCTATGTGCTGGTGGGCGATGAGGTGCGGATCACGCCCGGCGGGCTGACGCGCGTGGCGTTGAAGAAGGGATCTTTGGTGGTGAACTCGTCGCAGGGCGGCGGGACCAAGGATACCTGGGTGCTGGAAGACTAGTCATGAGAATGCTGGGACGTACCGCACAAAACCTTTTCTGGCTTTCACGCTATGTGGAGCGCGCCGAGAACATGGCGCGCCTGCTTGAGGTCGGCTACCGCATGTCGCTCACCAGCCGCCGAGAGGGCGGGGCGAGCGAGCATCTCGTTTCCATGCTGAAGGCAGCGGAAATGGATGAGGCTTTTGCCGAAAGGCACGAGGTCGCCGATGTCGACACCGTCGCCTATTTCATGATGTTCGATCCGACCAATCCCTCGTCGGTCTATTCGTGCCTCCAAGCCGCTCGCACCAATGCGCGTTCGGTCCGCACCGCGATCACCACGGATATGTGGGAGAGCATGAACGGGGCTTGGCTCGAATTCTCGCAGATCAAGCCGCGCGATGTGCGCGGGGCGAAACTCCTGGGACTTTTGCAATGGGTGCGGCAGCGCAGCCATGAATTCCGCGGGGCGCTGCTTGGGACCATCTTGCGTGACGATGGCTTTGCTTTTCTTCAGGCGGGCAATTTCGTCGAGAGGGCCGACAATACGGCGCGCATTCTCGACATGAAATACTATGTGCTGCTGCCGCGTTCGAGCCTCGTTGGTGGCGAGATCGACATCCAGCAGTGGACGCTGATCCTGCGCGCGGCTTCGGCGCATCGGTCCTATGGTCACGTCTATCATGACCGCTACAAGGCCCATAACATTGCCGACTTCCTGATCCTTCGGACGGAGATGCCGCGCTCGCTGGTCTATTGCGCGCACTTCGTGCGTGACAATCTCAACCTCCTCGCAAAACTCTATGGGCGGCGCGAGGCGTGTCATGACGCGATGGATGATCTGTTGAAGCTCGTCGAGGGCACGAACATGGACCAGATCTTTGCCCGAGGCCTCCACGACTTCCTCAATGACTTCATTGACGGCAATAACCGGGTGACCGACACCTTGTCGGCCAGCTACAATTTCTACTGAGCCTTCTCCATGCGCATTGCCATTGACCATCGATTGAGCCTGACCCTGCCGGAAGGCACGGGCCAGGCCGTGTTCCACCTGCTGCTGACGCCGCCAAGCGGGCCGACGCAGACGGTCGAAAGCTGGAGTGTCGAGGGGCCGGGTATCGGCAATGCTGGGCGTTTCACCGACGGCTTTGGCAATGCGGCGCATCTGGTCAACCAGTTGCGGCCAGAGGGTGAAATCACCATCCATGTGCGCGGCGAGGTGACGACGCGCGATACGCATGGCGTGTTGGGGCGACCGAGCGGCGAGCCGGTGCCGGCGCTCTATCGGCGGTTCACGGCTGCGGCCAAAGCGCCGGAGGCGCTTTATGAGCCATTCCGCCACAGCAAGGACAACCGACTGAGCATTTGCCACGCGCTGATGGCCCGGGTCGGTGAAGAGCTGGGCTTGCCCGAAGAGCCGAAAGTGCCGCGGCAGATGCAGGCGGATGGCGGGCAAACGCAGGTGCAAGACACCGGTGAAGCCAGCGAACAGCGGCCGGCGGCCGCCGACTATGCGCACCTCTTCATTGGCGCGGCGCGGGCGCTCGATATTCCGGCTCGCTATGTCGTCGGCTATCGAGTTGCCGATGGCGAAGATGGGCTGCACGCCTGGGCCGAGGCCTTTGACGAAGGCCTTGGCTGGGTAGGGTTTGATCCCCACGCGCAGATATGCCCGACCGATCGCTATGTGCGCCTCGCCATCGGGCTCGATGCGGAGACCGCCCCGACGCTGCGCACGGTGCCAGTGGCCGAAGTGGAGCAGGTGGCGAAGGTTTCGGCCGTCTAGTCGACTGGTATCGCGAATTAAGATGCGCACGGGCTTGCGCTGAGCTATGGCGAAGCATGGGCCGGTCATCGGCGCGTCGAAGTTCACCATGGCCAAATTGCAGAAATTGCCGCCGCTCAATGCGCTTGTCGTTTTCGAGGCGGCTTCGCGCCTTGGCAGTTTTTCGCGGGCGGGCCTCGAACTTGGGCTGACGCAGAGCGCGGTCAGCCGGCAGATCAGCAAGCTCGAGGCCTTTATCGGCTCAAAGCTCTTCACCCGCGCTGTGCACGGCGTGCACCTCACCCAGATTGGCGAGGCTTATGCCGCCGACATTTCGCGCGTGCTCGGAGAAGTGGCGGCGGTGACGGAGGGGGTGCGGAGCTGGGCCGGTCCGCGCCAGATCACCATTGCCTGCTCCCGCGGCATTGCCGACCAGTGGTTCATGCCGCGCCTCACGCGCATGCAACAGGAAATTCCTGGGCTCGAACTGCGACTCAAGGTGACCGATGACATCGTGCACCTGCGCCTCGACGAATTCGATCTGGCGGTGTTCTATCGCAGCGAACGGCCGGCCGGGGTCAACCTGATCGTGCTCGGGCGCGAAGAAATCGTGCCGGTCGCCGCGCCGGGCCTGCCTCCGCTATTGGATGTGCCCGATCCAGTCATCATCGGCATCGAGGATACGATGCGCGAATGGCAGGATTGGCCGCATTGGTGGCGCAGCGCCGGGTTGATGCCGCCAGAAGGGCAAAGGCGCTGGCTCTTGGGCGACTATGGGCTTTGCGTTGCTGCTGCGATGCAGGGCGGGGGCTATGTGCTCGGCTGGACCTGGCTGATCCGCGAACAGTTGGATGCCGGCATTCTGGTGCCTGTGCACGAACATATGATGCAGTCGGAAGGGCGGTTCTATCTGATGCGTCCGGCGGACCGGCATCAGCGCAAGATTGTGCGCGAAGTCAGCGATTGGCTGATCGCGCACAATGTCAACATGACAGTTGATTAGGCGGCCGCGGCCGGCGGTTCCGGATCGTTGGCGGCATCCTGAATGACAGCTGGTTTGGCGGCATTCTTGCGGCGCTGATGACGGCTATGGGCATAGCCGACGACGGTGAAAACCAGCCAGGCAGCCTGGGTCAGGAAAGACCCAAGGTTGAAATTCCACATCAGTGAGTATATCAGGGCCACGCCCCCGAGGACGTTGAGTGCTGCATAGCGGCCGTCATCGATTGTGAGCACGCGCATCTGAATCAAGGCATAGCCTGCCAGGTAGGCTACTGCGCCGATGAGACCTACGCCAGTCGCAAGCTCCATCTCAAAATGCTCCTAAACGCGCCAGGGGCGGCGCTGCATTACCTTTTATGAAACCGGGAAGTCGCGCTGATTTGCGTTGCGCTGTCCTCCCCAAACAGAACGCCATCTAGCCTCGATACCAATCAAACCATGCACGCCGGATTCTGATAGGGGTATGATTTTAAATCATGCCTGATGCCATCATTTGCCCACTAGTATTCCGGCCATGGGGACCGCCTCCGCTGCCCTTGCGGACGCGCGGTAAGCAAAAATAAGCAAGGTAGGAATATGTCGCAGAACAAGTCGTCATTCGACCTGAGCCGCCGCCAGTTCATCGCTGGTGCAGCAGGGCTCGGTCTCACAACTCTCGCCAGCGGCTTGATCGTGCCGTCCGCATTCGCGCAGGAAGCGACGCCCAAGCGCGGCGGCGTCTTGAAGCTTGGCATCGGCGGCGGTTCCACCACAGACAATTTCGACGTGCGCGTTCTCAACGACTGGGTGCCCGTCAACCAGGCCTACATGACCTTCAACGGTCTCGTCGAAATCGACAAGGACAACATGGTCCAGCCCGAGCTGTTCGAAAGCTGGGAGCCGTCGGCCGATGCCAAGGAATGGACTTTCAAGATCCGTCAAGGCGTCACCTTCCACAATGGCAAGGCGCTGACCGCCGAAGACATCCTCTATTCGCTGAACCTGCACCGCGGCGAGGCTTCGACCTCGGCAGCGCGCTCGACGGCCGGCCAGTTTACCGACGTGGTCAAGGTTTCGGACACCGAGATCAAGATCGTGCTCGACAGCGGCAATGCCGATCTTCCCTACATTCTCTCCGACTATCACTTCCTCATCGTGCCCGAAGGCTTCGAAGACTGGACCAAGCCGATCGGCACCGGTCCCTTCGTGCTCGAAAGCTATGAGCCGGGCGTACGTGCGCGCTTCACCCGTAACGAAAGCTACTGGAAGCCCAATACCGCTTGGGTCGATGCGGTCGAAGTCATCGTCATCAACGACATTGCTGCCCGTACCAATGCGATGATGAGCGGCCAGGTGCACGCCATCAACCAGCTCGATTTCAAGACCGTCGATCTCCTCAAGCGCAATCCGAACCTTGAAGTGGTGCAGTCGGCCGGTGGCCAGCACTTCACTTTCCTGATGGATTGCACCCAGAGCGTCTATGCCGACAACAATGTCCGCATGGCCATCAAGTACGCGATCGATCGCGAGCAGTTGCTAACGACCGCTCTGCGCGGCTACGGCAAGCTCGGCAACGATCACCCGATCCCGGTGACCGACCCGTTCTATGCCGCCGACCTGCCGCAGCGCGCCTATGATCCGGAAAAGTCCAAGTTCTACCTCAAGGAAGCCGGTCTCGACGCGCTCAATATCGAGCTGTCGGCTTCGGACGCGGCCTTCTCGGGTGCTGTTGACGCTGCCGCTATCTTCCAGGGCACGGCTGCGGCTTCCGGCATCACGCTTTCGATCAAGCGCGAACCGAGCGATGGCTACTGGTCGAACGTGTGGATGAAGGCGCCGTTCTCGATGGGCTATTGGGGCGGCCGTCCGACGGCTGACCAGATGCTTACCATTGCTTACTCCTCGACTTCGGCACAGAACGATACGCACTGGAAGAACGAGGCGTTCGACGCCAAGCTCATCGAAGCGCGTGCGCTGCTCGACAATGCCAAGCGCAAGGAAATCTACGCTGAACTCCAGCAGATGATTTCCGATGACGGTGGTGCAATGATCCCGATGTTCGGCGACTATCTCGACGCCGTCTCGACAAAGCTTGGCGGCGTGACCACCCATCCGATGTTCAACTTCATGGGCGCGCGCCTCGCTGAAAAGGTCTGGCTCGAAGCATAATGATCCAACTTATCCTTAAGCGTGTCGCGCTTGGGATCCTGACGCTCCTGCTGGTGTCCGCGTTGATTTTCGCGGGCACTCAGCTCCTGCCGGGCGACGTCGCCTCGGCAATTCTCGGACAGAATGCAACGCCGCAATCGCTGGCTGCTCTCCGACAGGATCTCGGCCTCGATCTTCCCGCCTGGCAGCGTTACCTGACCTGGCTTCATGGTTTCGTGACCGGCGATCTCGGCATGTCGCTCGCCAATCGTCAGCCCGTTGCAGATCTCCTCTGGCCGCGTTTCGGCAATACAATGGCGCTCGCCGCCTATGCGGCCATCGTTTCTGTGCCGATTGCCGTTCTGCTGGGCCTCGCCGCGGCCGTGCGTCGCGGCGGCATGTTCGACCGTGGCATCAACATCGTGGCGCTGGCCTTCGTGTCGCTGCCCGAATATTTCCTCGGGCTGCTGCTCATTCTGTTCCTGTCGGTGCAGTTCAACCTGCTCCCGAGCCTTGCCGATACCTATTCGGGCATGAACTTTGGCGATTGGCTGCGGGCAACGACCCTGCCGGCTTTGACCCTGGTGCTCGTCACCGTCGCGCAGATGATGCGCATGACACGCACGGCTGTGCTGTCGGTCATGGATCAGGCCTATGTGGAAACCGCGTTCCTGAAAGGTCTGAGGACCAAGCGCGTCGTTCTCCGCCATGCGCTGCCCAATGCTGCTGCGCCCATCGTCAATGTGGTGGCGTTCAACATCGCCTATCTCATCACCGGCGTCGTGCTCGTCGAAGCGATCTTCAATTATAACGGGCTCGGGCGCTTCATGGTCGATGCCGTCGCCAAGCGCGACCTGCCGCTGGTGCAGGCTGCGGCCATGGTTTTCGGGGCGGCCTATGTCATCCTCAATTCCGTTGCCGATATCGCCGCCATCGCCCTCAATCCCCGTCTGAGGCATCCGCGATGACCAGCAAGCTTAAGGCAATTCCCATTTCCGCCTGGCTCGGGCTCACCATCGTGACGCTCAACCTTCTGGTCTTCGTTTTTGGACCCATGCTGGCGCCCTATGGCATGAACGAGATCGTCGGCGCGCCCTTCGATCCGCCGTCGAGCCAGTTCTGGTTCGGTCTCGACCAGAATGGCCGCGACATGTTCTCGCGGCTTCTGGCCGGGGCACAGATGTCTATCGGTGTGTCGCTGGCCGCGTCGCTGATTTCGTTTTCCATCGGCATTCCGCTGGGGTTCGTGGCGGCGCTGTTTGGTGGCTGGGTCGATACCGTGCTGTCGCGTATCGTCGACACCGTCATGTGCATTCCGGTGCTGATTTCGGCGCTGGTGGTGCTGCAGGCGCTGGGCTCATCGGTGCCGGTGCTGATCTTCACTATCGCTCTTCTCGATAGCACCCGCGTGTTCCGTCTGGCCCGTGTCGTGGCGCAGGGTATTTCGGTGCTTGAATATGCCGAAACCGCGCGTCTGCGTGGTGAGAGCCTTGGCTGGTTGATCACCCGCGAAATCCTGCCCAATGCGCTGCCGCCGCTGATTGCTGAATTCGGCATGCGCTTCTGCTTTACCTTCCTCTTTGTCGCCGGCCTTTCCTTCCTCGGCCTCGGCATCCAGCCTCCCTTTGCGGATTGGGGTGGCATGGTGAAGGACAACCAGCAGGCAATTCTCTACGGCCTCTATGCGCCGCTCTTCCCGGCTGCCGCGATTGCGCTGCTGACCATCGGGGTCAATCTCGTGGTCGACTGGCTGCTCAATTCCGGTGCTGCAACACAGGGAGCCGATCGATGAGCAATGTTCTCACTATTCGCGGCCTGAAAGTCGCGGCGCCCAATGGCAATCTCCTGGTCGATGGGATCGATCTCGATCTCGCGCCCGGCGAAGTGCTGGGGCTGATCGGTGAATCCGGCGCCGGCAAGTCGACCATCGGACTTGCGGCCATGGGCTATGGCCGTGGCGGCTGCCGCATTGTTGGCGGCACTATCAACATTGGCGGCACGTCGCTGATGGAAGGCAATCGCGCGACCCGCGAAAACATGCGCGGTGCACGGATTGCCTATGTGGCGCAATCGGCCGCAGCGGCTTTCAATCCGGCCATCCGCATCGGCGAGCAGATCGTCGAGGGCGCGCTCTACCACGGCAAGATGACGCGGCCCGAGGCGGAAGCCTGGAAGCTGGAGCTGCTGAAAACCCTGCAGCTGCCGAACCCCGAAAGTTTTGGGGATCGCTATCCGCATCAGGTGTCCGGTGGCCAGCTGCAGCGCGCCATGGTCGCCATGGCCATGTCCTGCCGCCCCGATATCATCGTCCTCGACGAGCCGACCACGGCGCTCGACGTGACGACGCAGATCGAGGTGCTGGCTCTGCTGCGTAGCCTGATCCAGCGCTACAACACATCGGCCCTTTACATCACCCATGACCTTGCAGTCGTGGCCCAGATCGCCAATCGCATCATGGTGCTGCGTCACGGCAAGATGGTCGAAGAGGGGACTGCCGAGCAGGTACTCGAGGCCCCGCGCGAGGAATATACCCGCATGCTCGTTGCCGAGCGGCAGGGTAATCTTGTTGGCGAGACTGCGAACCGCCAGATCGGCGACGTGCTGCTCGATGTCAGCGGCGTGCACGCCTACTATGGCAAGACGCCGGTGCTCGACGACATCTCGTGCAATCTGCGCCGGGGTGAAACGCTGGCAGTGGTTGGTGAATCCGGTTCGGGCAAGTCGACCCTGGCCCGCGCCATTGCAGGTCTCCTGCCGACGTCGGCCGGTATGATCAGCTTTGATGGGCGGCGGCTCGACCGCTCCTACAAGAACCGCAGCCGCGAGGAATTGCGGCGTATTCAGCTTGTCTATCAGTTGCCCGACGTGGCGCTCAATCCGCGTCAGACGGTGGGCGAAATTATCGGGCGGCCGATGAAATTCTACTTCGGCATGCATGATGTGCCCAAGCAGAAGGAAGTCGCGCGGCTCCTCGATCTCATCGGCCTGCCGCAGGATTTTGCGACGCGCCTGCCGGGTGCGCTCTCGGGCGGCCAGAAGCAGCGTGTCTGCATTGCCCGTGCACTCGCCGCAAAGCCCGACCTCATCATCTGCGACGAGGTCACGTCGGCGCTCGATCCGCTGGTGGCGGAAGACATCCTCAAACTGCTCAAAAGCCTGCAGCAGGAACTGGGTCTGTCCTACCTCTTCATCACCCATGATCTCGGCGTCGTTCGGCGCCTGGCCGACCGCACGCTCGTCATGCAGCGCGGCAAGATCGTGGAGCAGGGGCCGACGGTGGAAATCTTCCAGCCGCCATTCCACCCCTATACCGAAGAGCTGGTGACCTCGGTGCCCGAACTGCGCCGCGACTGGCTCGATACCGTGCTGGCCAAGCGCCAGCAGGCGACCGCCTAGAACTGGACTATCCCATGTCGATCCGTATCACCGAACATATCTGGATTCCCATGAGCGACGGCACGCGCCTCGGCGCGCGGCTGTTCCTGCCCGAGGACGATGCAAAAGTCCCGGCGATCCTCGAATACATCCCCTATCGCAAGCGCGACGGGACGCGCGGCCGCGACGAGCCCATGCACGGCTTCTTTGCCGAAAATGGCTATGCAGCCATCCGCGTCGACATGCGCGGCACGGGCGAGAGTGACGGCCACATGGCCGACGAGTATCTGAAGCAGGAGCAGGATGACGCGCTCGAAGTCATTGCCTGGATTGCCGCGCAGCCCTGGTGCGACGGCAATGTCGGCATGATGGGCAAGAGCTGGGGCGGCTTTAACGGGTTGCAGGTCGCTGCGCGTCGGCCGCCGGCGCTGAAAGCCATCATCACGGCCTACTCGACCGACAACCGCTATACCGACGATATCCACTATATGGGCGGCCTGCTGCTCAATGATAATCTCTGGTGGGGTACGATCATGCTGGCCTATCAGGCCCGCCCGCTCGACCCTGAGATTGTCGGCGAAGGCTGGCGCGAGGCTTGGCTGAAACGCGTGGAAGACATGCCGTTCTTCCCGGCGCTCTGGCTCGAACACCAGCGGTACGACGGCTATTGGAAGCACGGTTCGGTCTGCGAGGATTTTTCCGATATCGAAGTGCCCGTGCTCGCCATTGGTGGCTGGGCCGATAGCTATACCAATGCCGTGCCGCGTCTGCTCGAAGGACTCAAGACGCCGCGCAAGGCTATCATTGGCCCATGGGGCCATATCTATCCGCAGGACGGTGTTCCCGGTCCGGCCATCGGCTTCCTTCAGGAAGCCGTGCGCTGGTGGGACCATTGGCTCAAGGGCAAGGACACCGGCGTCATGAACGAGCCGGATCTTCGCGCCTATATCAATGACAGTGTCGCCCCCACCGGCACCCGCACCGATGCACCCGGTCGCTGGGTCGGGGAGGCGAACTGGCCGTCTGCGTCCATTGCCCCGAAACTTTTCCAGCTCGGCGGTGACCATGGCCTTCATACTGGTAGTTCGCCTGCCGGCATGCTGCCCATTTGCTCACCGCAGAGCCATGGCAAGGCCGGCGGCGAATGGATGGGTACCGGCTGCGTCGGCGAACACCCGACCGACCAGCGTCTCGATGACGGCAGCGCTCTCGTCTTTGACTCCCTTGTGCAGACAGAGAGTTTTGACGTCCTCGGCGCGCCGGTGCTGAAACTCCGTGTGGCTTCGGACAAGCCAGTCGCGCAGGTTTCCGTCCGTCTCTCGGATGTGCGGCCCGATGGCACCGTGACCCGTGTCAGCTATCAGGTGCTCAACCTGACGCATCGCGACAGCCATGAGCAGCCGGCAGCACTGGTGCCGGGCCAGTTCTACGACGTGACGCTCAAACTCAACGATTGCGGACATCGCTTTGCGGCCGGCCATGCCATCCGCATTGCCATCGGCACGTCCTATTGGCCGATGGTCTGGCCATCGCCGGAACTGGCGACGCTGACGGTCGACACGGCGAACAGCTCGCTGTCCCTCCCGGTGCGCAAGGCCGATGCTGGCGCGGTACAGTTGCCGCCGCCCGCGCACGGTCCGGCAACGCCGATCACCCAGCTCGATCCGGGCACAGTGCGCCGCTACTCCAGCCAAGACCACGTCGCTGGAACCACGACCTATGTCACCGAAGGTATTGGCGGTCTCTTCGGCGAAGGCATCTTGCGCTTCGACGATATCGGTACCGAACTCAGCCACAGCCTGAAGCGCGAGCTGACCATTGCAGACAACGATCCGACCTCGGCGGAGTATGTGCTTACACAGAGCTATGAGATGGGCCGAGACGGCTGGCGCATCCGTATCGACAGCGTCACGAGGATGCGTTCCGACCGCGACACTTTCTACCTAACCGGCGAACTGTCGGTGGAAGAGAACGGGCTCTTGCGGGCCGAGCGGAACTGGGATCAGTCCTTCCCGCGCGACCTGATGTAAAGCAAAAGGCCCGGCAGTAATGCCGGGCCTTTTGCTATTCAGTCTGATCGGCCATCGGCAGGCCATTGGCTTGCCAGGCTTCGATACCGCCGCGATACCAGTAAGCGTTCCAGCCGCCCATGCCGGCGCGGAGCGCGGCATTGTAGGAGGAGCGGTCCTGCATGCCCCAGCCGAAGAAGATCACCGGGACCGTCTTGTCGCCGCCGGTTTCGTCGGTCAGCCAGTCATTGACGAGGCCCTGGAAGCGGTCTGTGAGGCTGCCGTCGCGTCCCGCATCGGTCACGGCAAAGGCGCCCGGCAGGGTTTCTGCTCCGCCGCTTGTGTCGATCAGCAGCCAGTTGTCGCTGCCGGTCACGAGATCGACCATGCTCTCGGTGGTCAGCACTTGTGCTCTCGTATGGCCCGCCGGCGTGGGGCCGCGATAGGGTGCGGGGAAGAGCACGTTGGTCGCAGGCACGCCATAGTCGGCCAGTTCGTTGAGCGCACCGGCCGTCGCCATCATTTCCGACTTCACCGGCACGCTTTCCGCCTGCGGCGTGGCGGCGCCCGATCCACCCAGTTCGACATCGGCGATCATCTCGACCAGATATTCGATCAGGTCGTAGCACATGGTGATGCTGCCCTCATTGGGGCTGTACCAGGCATTGAGCTCGCCGCACTGGCGATAGGTGACCGTCAGGTCGCGGGGCAGGGCATAGGTCTTCGCGAGATCATCGGCAAAGCCGCGGAGGCCATCGCCAAAGGTTTCGACGAGGAACCGGCTCATCGGCGTCGTCGGCTCTTCGAAGGTCACCGTGATCGTTGCGCCAGGGGCATCGGCGGTCAGGTGTCCATCGGGGTGCCAGGCGCTGAGGCGGGTATGCGGGGCAAGGATGGTGCGCCAGGCACGGTTCTGCCGGTTGAACTCTTCTTCGCAGCGCGACAGCGTGCGCTCTTCGAGCCCCACCTGCGCGGCAATATCGCCATAAAGGCCGGGATTGCCGCCATAGATGACACAGAAGGTGTTGCGGAAACGACGGAGGTCGCCGGTGTGCTCATCCTGCCAGGGAAGTTCCTGACCGCTATCGGCATTGATCATGCCGCCATAGTACCAGGGGAGGACGGAGTAGACCGCAACTTCCCGGCCGATCAGGTCGATGGCCTCGTCGCCAGAGGGATACATGGTCGGTTCGACGACGCGCAGGGCCGAGAAGATGTCGACGGCGTCCTCTTCGGGGCCGGTCGAGGGCACCTGCAATTCGCCGATCAGCGCATGGCCAAATTCGTGCATAAAAATGCCGTTGGTGACGCCGAGATAGGCGCCGATCAGCCGGGATTCGTGGCTGTTGAGGAAGGGGATTTCCTCGTCGCTCGCGCTGGTGGAGGCGGTCGGGGCGGAGCCCTTGGCCTTGCCGCCGGTCGCGGCAGTGCCCGTGTCCGACACGGTGAAGTCGCGGAAGTAAAAATCGCCGCGCTCATAGGCGAGCACGCCGACCTCGCCGCCGAGCACGGGATGATCGTTCACCTGGGCGATGAGTTCGCCATTGAGGAAAAAGCCGGCAACGCCAGGCTGTTCGACCCATTCGAGGAAGTCGCTGCCATCGCCCTTTGCGGCGCCGGGCAGGCGACCGATTTCCTCGCCCTTGCCATCGTCGCCGAAGCACAGCACCACACCGTCCCCGCCCAGCGTGATTTCACCGAGGCATGAATCCTTGCTGCTGGTGCTTTCGACGATGATCCCGGCTGCGGAGAGTTTGAAGTCTTCAGCAGAGCTGCCTTCGGGTGGCTTGATGCCGACGCTGACGCTCACCACGCGCTCGCCGGACCGGACCGGACCACCGGTGGGGATGGTGAAGAAATTTTCGCTGCTGGCCGTAGTGCCGTTGACCAGCACCATCCAGTCGCTCTCGAAGAAGACGTCCCAGCCATCCTTTGCGTCCGTTCCGAGGATGGCACCGGCCAGGGGACCCATGATTGCGGCCATGCGCGAGGCGGTGTCGCTGCCGTCGCCTGTTGCCGGCTCTTCGACTGAGGCGCTGGCGCCAGAGCCGCCGCGGGGCGGCAGGCCTGAGCCTTGCGTCTGGGCGCTGGTATTGTCGCCGGGAACATCGGTGACGATGAAATCGGCGACGCCAAAGGTCCCACGTTCATAGGCCATGATGCCGATTTCGTCGCTAAGCGCGGCGCCATTGGTCACATCGCCCAATGTCTTGCCATTGACGATAAAACGGGCGGTTCCTGGTGCTTCAACCAGTTCGATGGTGTCGCTGCCGTCGAGCTTGGCGGCATTGGCGAGGGAGCCGATCGATTCAAACTGTCCGTCGATGACGCAGAAGAGGTTGGCATCGGCTTCCGCAGTCAGTTCGGCCACGCAGGTGCCCTTGTTGGAGTCGTTGCGCACGACCACGCCAATCGCGGCCTTGGGCTGGCTTGAATTGAGGGTGACATTGACGGAAGTGTGCCGGCCATTGGTGCCGGGCGGGCCAGCCTTGATGGTCAGGGTCTGTTCGGATTCTTCCAGTGCGTCGTTGCGCAGCACGAACCAGCCATCCTGCTCCCCACCGAACCAGCCACGCTGCAACTGGCTGTCTACGACCCCATCGAGCGCCCCCAGCACCTGTTGTCCCATGGCGGGGATGGATAGGGTCAATCCAAATGCGGCAACACAAAAAGCTAACCTGGAAAAATTCATCGAAACCCTGAATATCAAAACCGCGACTGGGCGCTGTGCGCCCGATCGGCAACCTCACGGGTCCGGAAACGGTCCGAAAACCCGCCGCTTCCGCCCCAAGAATCACGCTCACTTCTTTTAAGAAGACGCTTCAGGTGACTAAATCCTTGGGGCCGCTCATGCAATTTTTCTGGGTTTTGAGGCGGTAAATTCTTTCGAGGTGAGGCCGGCCCTTTTTACGATTTATCGGGTGAGGGACGGCTTGGGCTGGAGCAGCGCCAGGACCAGCGTGAGCCCGGCCAGGAGCGTCGTGACCATGAGGTTGGTAACAGCCGAATAGGTGTCGACGATGTACCCGCCCACCAGAGCGCCGGTCATGATGGCGACCTGGAAGGAGACCACCATCAGGCTGCCCGAAGTTTCGAGCGCGTCGGTGGCCGAGCGTGAGAGGTTGGCCTGCAAGACCACGGGCGCCATGCCGAAAGCAAAGCCCCAGAGCGCGGCGAAGGTGAAGGCGGCGGCGATCTGGCTGCCCCAGAGCACGAGCGCGATTGCCGCGAGAGCCATGATGCCGCCCGTGGTGGCGAGGGCGCGGCTGGCGTCGATATCTGCCAGTTTGCCGCCGGCAACCGTGCCCAGAACGGCGGCGGCGCCGAAGCCGGCGAGCACGAGGGCGATCATGCCGGTCTCAAGGCCCGTCACCTGTTCGAGGAAGGGGCGGACGTAGACCGAGCCGGTCATGTGGCCGGCCATGAGCAGGATGATGGCGAGCATGCCGAGTTGCACGCCGCGGCGTTTTAGCAGACGCACCATGTCGCCCATGCTGTTGCCGGCTGAGGCGGGCATGCTGGGGAGGCCGATAAGCTGCAGGACGAGGGCGAGGCCAGAGAGCGCGGCGGTGAGACCCATGGCGCTGCGCCAGCCGAGCCAATCGCCGATCAGGGCGCCCATGGATGGGGCGGCGATGGTGGCAAGGGAAACGCCAAGGCTGACCATGGCGGTGCCGCGCCCAATGGCGCCGGTGCCGACGAGTCGGGCGACAACGGCAACGGACAGGGCCCAGAAGGCGCTGAGTGCAATACCGAGGCCGGCGCGGCCGACCAGCAGCACCCAGAAATCGGTGGCGAAGGTGGCGAGGAGATTGGAGGCAATGGCGAGGGCGCTAAGGCCGACCAGCACCGCCTTGCGGTTGATCCGGCCGATGAGGACATTGCTGAAGAGGGCGGCGAGGGCGCCGACCATGGCGGTGACGGTGACCACCTGGCCAGCCGTCCCCTCGCTGATGCCGAGGTCGCGGGCCATGGGGGTGAGAAGGCCGGCGGGCAAGAACTCGGCCGAGACCAGCGCAAAACTGGTGGCGAGCATGCCGAGCATGGCGAGCCAGGTCTTGGCGCTCCAGCCGGTCGAGACGGATGTGTCGGCGGCAAGGCCCGCTGAAATCGAAGTGTCAGTCATGAAGAGGTCTCCAAATCGGGAGACGTTCATAGACAGGATCGAAAAGACGATATGTGTCCTAAAATCCGAATTCCATATCAATTCGTCCGGAAGCGCTGCGACGCACCGCGCCGGGCGAGGCGCTGGTGACGCGCTTGAAGGCGCGGGCAAAACTGGCTTCGGATTCATAGCCCAGTTTGGACGCCACTTCGGCGATGGGCATGCCGCTCTGCCCCAGCCATTCCTGCGCCAATTGCATGCGAAGGCGGGTGAGATAGCGGGCGGCGCCTTCGCCTAAAATGGCGCTGAAACGCTCCGCGAAGATCGAGCGCGATTGCCCGGCGGTGCCGGCAAGAGTTTCCAGCGTCCAGTTGGCGCCGGGGTCGCGGTGCATGGCGACGAGGGCGCCGCCGATATGGGGATCGCGAATGGCGGCGAGCCAGCCGGTCGGTGAGGTGTCGTGGCTTTTCACCCAGCAGCGGATGAGCCGGGCGGTGAGCAGGTCGGCCATGCGCGACAGGATTGTGGCGCTGCCCATGCGCGGTTGGCTGGCTTCAATGGCCATGGCTTCGAGCAAGGGATTGACCATGGGGTCGTGGGTTGCGACGTCGCAGCCGCGGATGATGGAGGGCATGAGGCTGATCAGTGGGTGCAGCGCATAGGCGCCGAGCGCCATGGAGCCGCAGAAGATCATGCTGATATCGCCATCGCCCTGCTGTACCACTTCGCAAACATTGCCGCCGTGTCCGGTCACCTGACAGGCCGACAGGGAATTTTCGGTGACGCTGGGGGAGCTCGCGAGACGATGCTCGACGCCCTGTGGAAGGAGGATCAGATCGCCCGCGGCGAGCTCCTGCCAGCCCTCGGCCTCCGTATGCACCCAGCAGGGGCCCTTGCTGACGAAATGGAAGCGCAGTAGCGGCTGCTTTGGAAAGCTGATGCTCCAGGGATGGCGCAGTTCGCAGCGGCCATAATTGACGCCGCTCAAGCGAAAATCCTGCAGGACTTCGCTCAATGCGTCGGTGGTGGCGGACGAATTGTAGTTCATGCGTAAAGTTTACAGTCAATTCGTCCGGCAGACAAGCCGCGGAGCTATTCCGCGGCTTCGGCTTTTGCCGCGCGCAAAGAGAGCAGGCGACGCGCATTGCCGCCCGCCACCAGACGTCGCTCGGCCTCGCTGAGCCCGGCTTCGGCGAGGCTGGCAGCGAGGCTTTCGGCCTGCAGCGCCGGCAGGATCGGCCAGTCGGTGCCGGCCAAAACGCGTTCGGCGCCGAAAAAGCCGGTGAGGGTGCGGACGATGGCGGGATCGGCGCCCATGGTGTCGAAATAGATGTTCGGGCGGGGTCGTTTTTGGCGTTCGGCGCGGCCATAAATGCCGCCGCGTGCGGCCTGGACGATGCCGCCGAGGCCGAGGGTGGCGAAGATCAGGTGCAGGTCCGGCAGGTCATCGAGAATGCTGGACTGGATGATGGATAGGAACGCGACGCCATTCATCAAGCCGCGGCCGAGCGAATTGCCCAGCATGCCGGCGCCTGCGATCAGCACCTCGGAATTGGGATGGGCGACCGGATGGACGAAGACCGGGACGCGATGGCGGGCGGCGACTTCAAGGGTTGGTCGGGCCGAAGGATCGGCGAGGAATTTTCCATTACGCGAGGAGTCGATGACGAGGCCGGAAAGGCCGAGGTCCACTATCGCGCGTTCGGCTTCCGCCGCGCCTTCTTCACCCGCAAAAACGTCGGTGACGGCGAAAGCGGCCAGTGATGGCTCGGCAGCAACGAGGCTTGCCAGCCAGTCATTGGCTTCGCGGAGACCCGCCGAATCCACCGGGCCCTCGGCGCCAAAAAGGCTTTCAACGGTGGCGGTGACCACGGCGAGCGAAACACCGGCGGATTTGAATTCATCGACGAGCGCGGATGGTGTCGTAATCTTGCGGTAGATTTCGGGCGAGAAGCTACCGGCAGGTTTTGCGAATTTACCGCCCGGACCCCAAGCGGGCGGCCAGAGATGGGTGTGGATGTCGACGATATCGAGGGGAGCGCTCATTCTGCTGCAACCTTGCGGGCTTCGCGTTCGGCAATGCCGGCCTTGACCAGCGGCACGACATCGCGGCCATAGGTGACGGTGTCTGCCGTGGGGTAGAAACCGCGGACGAGGAAATTGGAAATGCCGGCGTCGTAATAATCGAGGATGGCTTCGGCGACCTGTTCAGGCGTGCCGACCAGCGCGGTGGAATTGCCGCCGGCGCCGCTGGCTTCGGCCACTTCGGTCCAAAGGCGCTTGTCGAGCACCTTTCCGCGCTTGGCGGCTTCGCGCAGACGCACCGAGCCGACATTGCTCGGCAGCTTTTCGCCATTGCCGCCGGCCTGACGCGCGACGCCAGCCTTCACCTTTTCAAGGATTTCGGCGGCGTTGGACCATGCCTCGTCTTCGGTATCGGCAACGATGGTGCGGAAGGCGAGGGTGAAGCGGATTTCGGAGGGGTCGCGGCCGTTCGCAGCGGCGGCGGCGCGGACCTTGGCGATGGTTTCGCGGGTGCCGTCGAGCGGTTCGCCCCAGAGCGCATAGATATCGGCATGCTTGCCGGCGACAGCAATTGCCGCATCCGAGGAGCCGCCGAAGGAAATGGGAATGCGCGGCTTCTGGAACGGCTTTACCTGGCTGAAGGCGCCCTTGAATTTGTAGAAGCGCCCTTCGTGGTCGAAAGGTGCGTCGCTCTCCCAGACCTTTTTCAGCACCTCGATATATTCGTCGGTGCGGGCATAGCGGGTGTCATGGTCCTCGAAGTCACCATCGCGGGCCTGATCGATATCGGAGCCGCCGGTGATGATGTGGACCCAGACGCGGCCTTCGGAGAACTGATCGAGCGTTGCCAATTGTCTTGCGCCAAGGGTGGGCGCCATCAGGCCAGGGCGGTGGGCAAGGAGGGCGCCGATGCGCTCGGTCTGGCCGAAGACATAGGCGGCGATCTGGTTATTGTCCGGCCACTGGGCGAATTGACCGATCAGCAGGCGATCGATGCCTGCTGCCTCCGCCGCCTGCACGTGGTTGCGAATATAGGTCTTGTCGATGACGGGACTCGTCGTGGGCACAATGTCGGATCCCTCGCGATTGGAGGTATGGCCGATGAATTCTATGGCTGCCATGGGGATCACCTCGGTTAGGAGGTGAAACCCTATTCAATTTATAGACATTGTCGATTGCGTTTTGAGTGCCGAATCCGCAGCCGCTTTTCGGCAATGATGGAGGACGGAGAAAATTCTTCGCCGTCCTTCGAGGCCAGTCCGACGCTAGTGGGAGGGGTGCATGGCGTCGTTGAGATACATGCAGGTGAGAAGCGTGAAGACATAGGCCTGGATCACCGACATCAGGAGTTCGAGCGCCGTGATGGCCACGGTCATGATCATGGGAGCCACGGATAAGGCAATGCCGAAGGGGCCGAGCGCCGAGAGATCGACAACGAAGCCGGCGAATACTTTTAGGGTGATATGGCCGGCGAGCATGACCGCGAAAAGACGCACCGAATGACTGATGGGGCGCGAGATATAGGAGATGATCTCGATGGGGACGATGACGGGCGCCAGATAGAGGGGCAGGCCGCTGGGCATGAAGAGGCCGAAGAATTTTGGGCCATGCTTCAAAAGGCCATAGAGGGTGACGACAGCAAAGACGAAGAGGGCCAGGGCGGCGGTGACGACGATCTGTGCGGTGACGGTGAAGGCATATGGAAACATGCCGATCATATTGGCGACGAGGATGAAGCTGAAGAGCGAGAAGACGAGCGGGAAAAACCGCATGCCCTCCTTGCCGGTGATCGAGACGACGAGGCTTTCGATGGCCTTGTAAAGCATCTCGCCCGCCACCTGCAGGCGGTCGGGTAGCAATGCCTTTTTGCGTCCCGCCAGCACCATGAAGCCGCCGGCGATCACCACCGTAAGGAGCATATAGGCCGAGGCATTGGTGAAGCTGAAGTCGTGTCCGGCGATTGGGTTGAGGGGGAAGATCGGCTCGACGACGAACTGATGGATGGGGTCATTGGCCATGGCTTGTCCTTGAATGGCGGTTATTTGGTCAGCCGCAGCGCCACGAGGCCCACGGCGAGGCCGAAGGCGGAGGGCAGGAGGCTGGTGATGATTGAGCCGGCCGTGCCTTGGACGGCGCCCATGCCGGTAAGAATGTCGGCGGCGAGATAGCCGATGAGGCAGCCGATAAGCACGATGACGTTGAGCGGATTGGACATGGGACACCTCGAAAAGGGGTCGTCCCCGCTTCGCCCCATGCCATCAGGTCGTCCCGATGGCGGGCCTTGGCGTCAGGTCAGAAAGAGCAGCACGCCGTAGACGGCAAAGAGCGTGAGGTGCAGCGCGCCTTGGAGGGCCGAGGCGCGCTGGCCGAGAAAGGTCAGGGTCGTGAGACCAATGGTGAGCAGCAGCAGGACGGTTTCGGTCGGCGTCACGCCCATGATCACCGTCTTGCCGGTGAAGAGGCCGACGAGGAGGACGGCGGGCACGGTGAGGCCGACCGTCGAGACGAAGGCGCCGAGGCAGAGATTGACCGAGCGCTGCAACTGATTGTCGACGGCGGCCCGGATGGCGGTGATCGACTCTGGGGTGAAGACGATGATGGCGATCAGCGCGCCGCCCAGGGCGACCGGGGCGCCGACCGCGCCAATGCCGAAATCGATAACCAGCGCCAGGTCATGGGCGAGCAGCACGATGGGCAGCATGAGCGCCACGAGCAGTATAGAGCGCATGATGATGGCGCGCTTGTCGAGATCGCGGGCGGGCTCCGCCGGAGAACCGGTCATGGAAGGGCGGATGGGGACGACGAGCTGCCCAATATCGGGCTGGATGAAGAAGCGCTTGTAGCCGCGGGTCTGCATCAAAAGGAAAACGCCATAGAGCACCGTGGTGAGAATGGCGAAGGCTGCGGCCTGCATGGGCCAGAAGGTGCCGTTTCCGGTGCTGAGCGTATTGGGCAGAATCAGGCCGATACCGGCCAGAAGCAGGGTCATCGACACATAGGCCATGGCGCCCTGTGAATTATATTCCTGCTCGCCGAAGCGGCGTCCGCCCAGGATCAGGCAGATGCCCATGACGAGGTTGAGGATGATCATCATCACCGCGAAAATGGAATCGCGGCCGATGGTGGGATTGTCACCCGGGCCAAGCAGGACGGCGGCGATGAGGATGACTTCGATCATGACGATGGAGAGCGTCAGGATCAGCGTGCCATAGGGTTCGCCCAGTTGATGGGCGAGGTAATCGGCCTCGTGCACCACACCGAAGGCGGCCAGCAGGATGGTCGCGAAGATGACGACGAAAGAGATGACGGCGACGAAGGGGGCGATCGGCTCGTGCAGCCAAGTCGGACCGCCAATGAGGAAGATGATCACGACGCCCCAGGCCACGAGCAATTTGGCGATGGTGGCTTTGGGGAGGTGTTCGCGGAGGAAGGACACGGGTTGCTATCTCCTCAGGGTCGTCCCCGATCAATAGAACCGAATGTCAGGGCCGTCCCTGTCGGTGACGGCTAGGGAGCCGTCGATATGGCATTTAGACCATCGCGGTTTCGTTGTCCATGGCGCGCTTTACTCGGTGAACGCGCCGAAGCTGTTGTCCCAGGAATTGCGGACATAGGTGCCGACGGCGAGCAGCTCTTCCGGCGTCAGGCGCTTGCCGAAGGCGGGCATGTCGGCGCTGCCATTGGTGATCTGGCGGATGACGAATTCGGCATTGGCGAGGCGCTGATTGCCCGAGAGTTTTGGGCCGACAAAGCCGCCGCCTTTGGCGCCATGGCATTCCTGGCAGCGGCGGACATAGATCGGTTCGCCAAGGACAATGGTTTCGGCGAGCGATGTCGGGGTGGACGGGGCCGTGTCCTCGGCAAAACCCGGCAGTGCCGGGGCGAGGAGAGTGGCAAGGACCACGGCCAGGCGCTGATATGTCTTCATGTTCTCTCGCGCAAATATGAAATGGGCGGCCAATGGCCGCCCACCTCGTCAGATTTGATTGGTCTATTCCTGCAGGTCGAGGACCACGAGGCGCGCGCCACCGGCATTGTTGTTGGTGGAAAGAGCCACGTGCTTGCCATCGGGCGACACGGCGGCGCCGAAGAACTGGGCGGAAACGGTGTCGTTGGGGAGAGCCAGGATGCCGTCTTCGCTCACTGATGTATCGAGCTTGCCGGCGCTATCGAGCACGACGGCAGACGGGATGCCGCCGAAATAGCCGACATGCAGGGTGCGGTCATTGGGGAGGCCGACGAGCAAACGGCCGCGTTCTTCGGCGGACTTGAGGCCGGTCAGGCCTTCGGACTGCACGACCGCGGAACCGTTGCTGCCCCAGGTGGTGTCGAGTTCCTTGCCCTTGACGCGGAAGGAAACGAGATCGGGCGCTTCGGTGGTCTTGAAGCCCAGGGTCGAGGGCGTGGCTTCGGCGGTGGCGCCACCGTAGCCGGTCGTCACCCAGCTGCCATCGGAGAGCTGAACGGCGGCATAGCCTTCGGCAAAGCCGCCATCGGCCACCAGAGGATTGAAAATGGCAATGCCGGGGGTCGCTGCGAGGCCAACGGCTTCAGCCGAGGACTGCGGGGACACGAAGCCGCCAAAGTTCTCGTCGAGCGAGCCATCGGGATTGAGATGGATCAGGATGATGTGGTTGCGCAGCGCCTCACCCAGATTGGTATAGCCGGCGCTCATGATCGAGCCATCGGCGCCAAGGGTCACGCGGCGGCCGCCTTCGTTAAAGGTCTGGGCCGACTGATAGGTGAAGGGCTTGCCGCCATTGAAGGAGGCATCGACCGAGCCATCGGCGGCGAGGAGACGAACCACATAGCGGTCGGCATCGGTGCGGCCCGAGCCTTCGGCGGCCGAACCGTGGCCGGCGACGACGAGCTTTTCTTCGCCGCTCGAATTGTCGACCTTGAGATCCCAGGCGGTATCCTGCGGCGGGTTTTCGACGCCAGGGAAGGCGTCGTTATTGGCATTGGGCCAGCCGAAGACGACTTCGAGGGCTCCGGTTTCGCCGCCCCAGGCATCGCCGGTCACCTGCTTGCCGGTGGCGTCGAAGCGCACGAGATAGACGGAGATACCACCGTCTTCTTCGGTGGCATTGATCGCAGCAACCACGTCGCCATTGGCGAGCGGAGCCACGGCGAGGGACTGCTCGATGGTGCCGCCCGGCAGGTCGACTTCAGCAAAGCCGTCTTCGCCGAAAGCGGTATCGGGCGTGCCATCGGCATTGAAGCGGCCGACGATCACATGCGAGGCAGGATTGGTTTCGGCGCTCGGATTGCCGACATGGCCCGAGACATAGATCTTGCCATCGGCGCCATAGGCGAGGCCGCGGAAGTCATTGGCCTTGTTGGTGGTGAAATCGACCGAAGAGGTGATGTCCTGCGCCATGGCGGTGCTGGCCATCAGCGCGGTGCCAAGGATGATGAGGCTACGGGTAAGCATTGAAGTCCTCCAATTGAGCCGGGAAGGCGATCTGGTGCATCCGGGCCTGTGTTTTCTCCGGCGGGCCATTGCCCGACGGTCGAAATCTGTTCTTCCGGCTACATGCCGGGTACGACGACGAGCACGCCAAGCTGATTGGCGGCCTGGCGCAGGTCGCGCGCCAGATCGGTCAGGGCGCGGGCCGCTTCCTCGCCTGCGGCGCGTTCGGGGCTGTCCGAAGCGGGGGCGAGGAACCTGGCATAGGGCGCGTCCATGGCGCCGAGAGCCTTGGAGGCGCGGGCAAAGCCTGCATCGATCTTGGCTGCGAGGTCGGCATTGGTGGCCTTGACCAGGGCGTCTAGACCGCTCTCGAAATAAACTGCGCGTGCTCCGGCGAAGGAGGCGGCATTGTCGACTTCGGATGTGCCGCTGAAAGGAGAGGCCTGGAAGTTCTTGTTGGCCGGGAAGAGCGCGGCACCGATGCGGCGCAGCGGGATTTCGTAGCCGATCAGTACCGTCATGCCGTTGAACGCGCGGCCAAGCGCATTGCGCTGATCCATGCTTTCGACCGAGGCGCGATAATTGTTGCCGACGTCAGGCGCCCAGGCGGCGACAAGCGTGCCGGTATCGTTGATGAAGAGCCGGGCCACCGAGGCGAGGTATTCGCCGCGGCGTGCGCCAGCTTCACCCTCAAAGGCTGACGCCGATAGCGCGCCATCCGTGCCCCAGAGCAGGTATTCGGCGACATGGAGGCCGGTGGTGATGTTGACCGTCGGCTCGACTGTGTTGAGCCGGGCGATGGCGCGGAAATTGAGTGATTGGGCCGTGTCGGCGAGGACGGCGTCGATAGTGGCGGGATTGACCGGCCAGCCATTGAGGCGCGCTATCGGGCCGCCCGGAGCGTCGGCAGAGATGGTGGGAATGTCCACCGGGCCGGCATAAAACTGATGGGCCTCGGTCTTGAGATAGGTTTCGCGCGCTGCAAGCCAGGCTGCACGAGCAGCGGTCAGTGTCTCGTCCGAGGGCGTCGCTTGCAGGGCCGCTACAGCATCGTTGAGCGCTGTCGCCGCTGCATTGGTCGCGACATAGGTGTCGTAGACCAACGCCGCATAGGCCGATACCTGGCTCTTGGCATCGTAGGAAAACGCCGAGGGGTCATTGGTCGAGAGGCGGAACTCGGTGATGGTCCCAAGCACGGCCCCGCCGCCTTCGCCCGGACCACCTTCACCGGCTGCCTCGGCCTGAGCGACAAGCACGCGCGGACGCGTCGGCTGCGGGGCGGGCGTCTGCTGAACTTCGGATTCGAGGCCGGGATTCTGGCGGGCAATGGCGGGCGAATTTGCACCTGCGCCACCCACCAGCAAGGCGGTTCCCAGACCCATCCAAATCCGCGTGCGACGCTCCACGAGAAACCCTCCAGACCCCGTTTTTGGCGGCTTGCGGACCGCCGAGCCAAGGGGTAGATAAACTGACAGTTAGTGTCAACTATGTAACTGACACTGATTGTCAACTTTTGCCTGCGAGGGGGCTGTAGCATGATCCTGTGTATCGGCGACGTGCTTGATCGCGATGCCGTGGCCGATCTGCGCGACACGGTTGGGTCAGGCGTTTTCGTCGATGGCGTGCTGAGCTCGGGCTGGGCATCGCGGCTGGTCAAGAACAACGAGCAGCTCGGGGCAGGGCCAGCGCTCGCCGCGGCGCAGGACAAGGTCATCGCAGCGCTGAAAGCCAATCCGGTCTTTACTGGCGCGGTATTGCCTCGCCGTTTCGCGCCGCCGCTGTTTGCGCGTTACGAGCCGGGCATGCAGTTCGGCACCCATATGGACAATCCCTTGATGGGCCCCGACCACATGCGGGCCGATATCTCGGTGACGATTTTTCTTGTCGAACCCGACACCTATGACGGCGGCGAACTGGTGATGGAAACGACCGGCGGGGAGGCGGCTTACAAGCTCGCTGCCGGTTCGGCCATTGTCTATCCGACGACGGTCCTGCATCGCGTAGAGCCCGTAACGCGCGGTCGCCGCGAAGTGGCCGTCACGTGGGCGCAGAGCCTGGTGCGGCGCGCCGACGAACGGGAAATCCTCTTCGATCTCGATCGTGTCGCCCGCTCGATTTTCGAGCGCGACGGCAAGACCGAGGAATTCGAGCTGATCAATAAAAGCAGCGCCAATCTCAAGCGCCTGTGGGTGGAATCGTAAGGGAACAATCGCATGACAAGGACTTTTCTCGCGACGCTCGCATTGACGCTAACCCTCGCCACTTCAGCGCTGGCGCAGGACCATGGGCTGACGGTCTATACCTCGCAGCACCAGGCTTTGACGCAGGAATGGGCCGATGCCTTTACCGCCAAGACCGGCATTCCAGTGGCTATCCGCAAGGGCACCGACGTCTTGATGGCCAATCAGATCGTGCAGGAAGGGCTCAATTCCCCGGCGGATATTTTCCTCACCGAGAATTCGCCGGCCATGATGATGGTGCAGGATGCCGACCTCTTCCTGCCGGTGGCGCCGGAAACGCTGGCCAATACGCCCGAGCAGTTTCGGCCGCAGAGCGGCATGTGGACCGGCATTGCCGCGCGCACGACCATGCTCGTCTATAATACCGAGATGATCAGCGAGGACGAACTGCCCGTCTCCATGCTCGACCTCGCCAAGCCCGAATGGCAGGGCCGTTGGGGCGCGGCACCGGCCGGCGCCGATTTCCAGGCGATCGTTTCGGCGCTCTTGGAATTGCGCGGGACCGAGGAGACGGCGAACTGGCTCGTCGGGCTCAAGCAGAACGCGCTGCCCTATCGCGGTAATTTCGAAGCCATGCGCGGCGCCAATGTCGGGGAAGTGGCAGCGGCGCTGATCTACAACTACTACTATTTCGGCGATCAGGCCGGCACCGGCGAAAGCTCGGACAAGCTGAAAGTGCATTACTTCGCCAACAAGGATCCCGGCGCCTTTATTTCGGTTTCGGGTGGCGGCGTGTTGAAAGCTTCGGACAATCCGGAAGCCGCACAGCAGTTTCTTGCCTTTGTCACCGGCCCCGAGGGTCAGGCAATCCTGCGCGACGGGCATAGCTATGAATATGCGATTGCCAGCGGCATCGAGCCCAATCCAGCGCTGCCCCCGCTTTCGAGCATCGACAGCCCCGATATCGACCCCTCGCTGCTCAATGCGCAGGACGTGGTGCGGTTGATGACCGCGGCCGGGGTGATCTGACTGCCCATGCACCAGGCATTGCCGAGTAAGGGCCGCGCTGGCGTGCCAATGCGTCTCTATCGGCATCGCCGCCGCGGGGCGTGGCCCCTTGTGCTTGCTGCCGCGATAGCCGTTGCGGCGCTGTCCTTGCTGCCTGTCGGCTTCGTTCTGGTCGTGCTGGTCCAATCCGGTTGGGGCACGGCGAGCGCGCTGCTGTTTCGCCCGCGCATCGGCGAATTGCTCATTAATACGATGCTGCTCGAAGTGCTGGCCGTGCCGCTGAGCATCGTACTGGCGCTGGCCCTTGCCTGGCTCACGGAGCGTAGCGACCTAAAGTGGCGAGCGCTCTGGCGCTGGCTGGCCGTGGCGCCGCTGGCCATTCCCGCCTTCGTCCAGGCCTATGCCTGGGATAGTGCCATCCCGGTGCTGCGTGGCCTGTGGCCGGCCGTGCTTGTCTCCGTCCTTGCCTATTTTCCGCTGGTCTATCTGCCGGTTATTGCACAATTGCGCCGGCTCGATCCGGCTATGGAGGATGTCGCGGCAACGCTCGGCACGAGGCCTCTTGCGGTTTTTCTGCGGGTCGTGCTGCCGCAATTGCGGCTGGCCATTTCGGGCGGCGCATTGTTGATCGCGCTGCATCTTCTCTCCGAATACGGGCTCTATGTGCTGATCCGCTATGACACGCTGACCGTCGCCATCGTCAGCCAGTTTCAGGCCGTCTATGACGGTCCGGCGGCCAATCTGATGGGCATCGTGCTCGTCTTTCTTGCCGTGGTTTTCCTTGCAGCCGAAGCCTGGATGCGGGGCGAGCGGCGCTATGCCCGGGTCGGTGGCGGCGCGGCGCGGCAGGTTGCTCTCGCCAAGCTGGGTGCCTGGTGGCCACTCTTCATGGCGCTTCCTCTTCTCGTCACGGTGCTCGCTATCGGGCTGCCCGTCGTGACACTGCTCCGCTGGCTGCTGATTGGTGGAGTCGAAGCCTGGCATCTGCCCCAACTTGCCGTCGCGACCTGGCAAACGGCCGGTTACGCCCTGGCCGGTGCCGTTACGGTCTGCATCATGGCCCTGCCCATTGCCTGGCTTGCCGCCCGGGCGCCCGGTCCATTGCAGAAGACGCTCGAAAATATTCATTTCCAGGTCGGCGCGCTTCCGGGCGTCATCGTCGCTCTGGCGCTGGTTGCCGTCACGGTGCGGGTGGCGCTGCCGCTCTACCAGACTGTTGCGACGCTTCTTCTCGCCTATGTTCTGCTCTACCTGCCGCGCGCCATCGTTTCGGTGCGCGCCAGTCTCGCGCAGGTGCCGGTTGAGCTTGAACGCGCGGCGACCGCGCTGGGCCGGCCGCCGCTTATAGTCCTTGTCGGCGTCACCCTGCGTCTCGCTTTTCCCGGCATTGCCGCCGGCATGGCGCTGGTCGCCATGGGCATCACCACTGAACTCACCGCGACGCTGATGTTGAGCCCCATTGGCACGGAAACGCTGGCCACTCAGTTCTGGGCCCGCACTGGCGAATTCGACCATGTCGGGGCGGCCCCCTTCGCCCTCGCCATGGTGATCCTCTCCCTGCCGCTCTGCGTCATCCTTCATAGCCAGGCCACCGGAGCCCGTTCGTCTTGACCGTTCTTCACATCGCTAATCTGGGCAAGACTTACGGCACGACGACTGCGCTTGCCGGCATAAACCTCGATGTCGCCATGGGCTCCCGCACCGTGATCGTCGGCCCATCGGGCTCGGGCAAGACTACGCTTCTGCGCCTGATCGCGGGCTTTGAAACTCCGGACGCTGGCAAGATCGAACTCAATGGTGAATTGATCGCGGACCGGGAGGTCGGCGTCCCCGCCCATCGGCGCAATATTGGCCTTGTCATGCAGGAAGGCGCGCTGTTTCCTCACCTGAGCGTGCTCGACAATATCTGCTTCGGTATCCGCTCCGAGGCGGATGCCTCCAAGCGCGCTCTGGCCCTGATGGACCTGGCCGAACTCGACCGCGGCATGGCGCAACGCCAGCCGCACCAACTCTCGGGCGGACAACAGCAGCGCGTAGCACTGGCTCGTGCCCTGGCGCGGCAACCCCGCCTCATGCTGCTCGACGAGCCATTCTCGGCCCTTGATGCAGGCCTCCGCGAACAGATGCGCGACGCGACAGCAAACATCCTGGCACAGGCCGGCGTTGCAACCGTGCTGGTCACACATGACCGCGACGAGGCCATGGGCTTTGCCGATCAATTGGTGATTTTGCGCGATGGCCGGCTGGTCCAGGCCGGCAGTCCCAAATCCCTCTATCGTCGACCCGTCAATGCAACTACCGCGGCTTTCCTTGGCGCGGCGATCATCCTGCCCGCAGATTTCTCCGGCCGGACAGCCGAATGCGCCTTGGGCGCGCTCCTTATTGCCGAGGACGATGCCGCAGAGGGCGCCGGCAAAGTGCTTGTCCGCCCCGAGCAGTTGAATATCGCGGTCGCACCGGAAGCCGAGTGGCGTGTCGTTTCGGCTTTGGACCGCGGCAACAAGAGCGCCGTGACCATCGAGCGGGTTTATCGCGGTGATCGGGTGATGATCAGCTTCGACGACGTCTCCACGCATGGTCTGGAGGTCGGGCAAGCGGTGCAGGTCGAGATCACGGGGACCGTGCACCCGCTAGAAAGCTGAAGCGGCCTGCGCGCCCTGCTTTGCCTGCAGCATGCGATCAAAGGCATTGCGCACGGCAAGCGACAGGTTGAAGAAAACCAGGCTGACCGGGTCGGTCTTTTCCTGCGTGCCATGCTCATGGGGCGGAAAGCCCAGGCCATCGAGGCTCAGCACAACGCCCCGGTCGAAATAGGCGCGCGCCTCAAAGTCGAGGAGGCCGGTCGAAAGGGTCTGGCCATTTTCGATTTCGATCAGGATATCACCCTGGCGCGACCGGCCGGGCGAGTAGAGATCGGGCCTAGCGTAGAGATAGGCATGCGCCTCATAGAGACCGGAGGCTTCTTCGACATCGGGAAAATTGGCGAGATTGCCGTTCTGGCCGAGATTGTAGTGGTCGACCAGCATGGCGGCCAGGCGGGCGGCCACCAGCAGTTCGAGCCCGGCGTGATGAATGCCGCTGATCACGGCGGCATGGCTGAGCCCATCGCTGCAAAAGAGCCGATGGCCACCGCGCCCCGGCACTTCCTTGAGCGGCTCGGGCGCCACGCCCCTGGCGAGCAACAGCGAAAACTCGCGCGGCGACAGAGCCGAAGCGAGGGCAACGTCACGCGTCGTGAAGAGGCCGGGGGGTGGGGTCGTGGGGCGAGCCAAAGTGGGAGCCTGATATGATCGAAAGCTTGTAGCGCAGACGCCCGCGGCGCAAAACCCCGCGATTGTGTCTTTCGCTGGTTGCTAGCCGCCTGGCCGACAGTCTACGCGTCGGGTAATCTATTTCATGCTTACCTGCTTTTGCAGCCACTCGCAAAAGCCACGCGTGGCAGGGCGGTTGTCGTCTTCCCGAATGAGCGCAAAATACCAGTCCGGCCCCTTGAGGACGGTTTCGAGCGGCGCCACCAATTGGCCGCTCTTGAGGAGTGGGTGGAATAGCGTGGGCGATAGCAGCGCAACGCCCAGCTCGGCCACGGCCGCATTGGCGATCAGCTCGAAGATCGAATAGTCGACGCCAGCAAAGCGCAGATTGGCGGGCATATTGAGACCCGCGCGTGCAAACCACTTGCCCCAATCGGGGTGGGGCAGAAGATCGAAGCCGGCGAGATCTTCCGGCGTAGCCAGACGACGCGCGCCCAGAAGTGCAGGCGCGATCATCGGCGTCACATCCACCGGCATGAGGGGAAATTCCTCAAGACCGTCCCACCCGCCGCGGCCGGTGCGGATGGCGACATCGAAGGCGACGGGATCGCGGAGGTCCGAGGAGATGTCGAGTTCGATAGCGGCGTCGCCAGGCGCTTCGAAATTCGACAGTCGCGGTGCCAGCCAGCGACCGGCGAAAGTGGGTGGCACGGTCACCCGCAATGGCGCGGCCGCTGCCTGAAACTCGCCAATGGCTTCGGTGATGCCTTCAAGCGCCTGGCGAATCCGGCTTGCCAGCGTTGCGGCCCCGGGCGTCGGCACTACGCGTCGGCCGACGCGGGTAAAGAGTTGCTGACCCAGCTCCGTTTCGAGCGTCCGGATACGAAGACTGACGGCCGCTGGGGTCAGTGCCAGCCGGTCGGCTGCGGCGGCAAAGCTGCCCGCACTGACGCACACTTCGAAAATGCGCAGCGATTCAAGCGACGGCCGAATGGTAAGTTCTCCTTGTCATATGGACAAAGAATGCGCGTTTTGCCGTGCCATCGCGCCGGTGCACACTCGCTTCCATCAGAACGATAGGAGCTCCGCAATGACATCGCAATCGACCAATCCGGTTTTGACGGTCGGCCTCATCGATGTCTTCGCCGAAACCTCATTGAGCGGCAATCCGCTGGCCGTGGTGGAAGATGCCGACAATCTCTCCGAGGCGCAGATGCGCGGCATAGCCCGGGAGTTCAATCAGGCTGAAACCACCTTCATCATGAAAAGCGATCGGGCCGACTTCAAGCTGCGCTCGTTTACTGCCGCGGGCGCGGAAGTGGCCGGCGCTGGCCACAATGCCCTGGGCGCCTGGTTGTGGCTGGCCGAGAGTGGACGGCTCGGGCAACTCCTCGGTACGCATCGGTTTCGCCAGGAAATTGGCAACGAAGTGCTTGGCGTCGAGCTGCGTGCGACCAAGGGGCGGATTTTCGGCCACATGAGTCAGTCCGTCCTGACACTGGGGCCGGTGCTGCACGATGTCGTGCCGCTGGCGGCGGCCCTGGGGCTCTCTCCCGATGATCTCGACGACGACCTGGCGCCGCGGGTCGCCGACACGGGCGTCGCCCACCTGCTGGTATGCCTTGGCGATGCATCGACGGTGGATCGGGCAGAACCATCGGCCAAGGGGCTCCTCAAGGTCTTGGCCGGGGCTGCCGCCGAAGGGTGCTACGTCTATGCGCTCGACCCCGAAAGGCCGGGCCACGCCTATGCGCGCTTTTTCAATCCCACTGTCGGCCTCTGGGAAGACGCGGCAACCGGCACTGCCGCCGGCCCGCTGGCTGGCTATCTCGCCAGTCGAGGCCTGATCGCCGATAGCCTCGTGGTCGAGCAGGGGACGCGGATGGGACGGCGCAGCATCATCCATGTCCATTCCGGTCCGGTGCCGGAAATTTCGGGCGCCGGCGTCGTGGTCATGCGGGGCGCCATCTCGCTCTAGCCCCGTCTCGCCACGTCATCACTCGTGATTTCGCATCCAACCTCGAACGACCACCCGGTCGGGCGTGAGCCCGCTCGTCTCAACCAAGGACCCTATCATGACCCTCAGTCGCCGCAGCTTCAACACGGCCATGCTCTCGTTTGCGGCCGTCCTCGCCACGCCTTCCGCCTTTGCACAAACCAGGGAGAAAGAAGACATGCTTACCATTACCCCATTCAAGATCGACATTTCCGATGCTGACCTAGCCGATCTCCGGGAGCGTCTCGGTCGCGCCCGGTTCCCCGCCGCCATCACCCAAGACTGGTCGCGCGGCCAGCCTCTGAGCCTCGTCAAGGAACTGACGGATCAGTGGCTCAACAATTATGACTGGCGCGAGCAGGAGCAGGAGCTCAATCGCTATCCCCAGTTCATCACCGAGATCGACGGCCAGCCCATTCATTTCGTGCATGTCAGATCGCCGGAACCGAACGCCTTGCCGCTGATCCTTACGCATGGCTGGCCGGGCAGTTTTGTCGAATATCTCGGTCTTGTCGGACCTTTGACCGATCCCACGGCGCATGGGCTCGATGGCTCCATCGCCTTCGACGTCGTCATCCCCTCGCTGCCGGGATTTGGGTTTTCGAGTCCCCTGGCCGCAACCGGATGGGACAGTGCCCGTACCGCCAAGGCATGGGACACGCTGATGAAGGGGCTGGGCTATGAACGTTATGGTGCCCATGGCGGCGATGCCGGGGCATTGGTGGGGCGCGAGCTTGGCATTCTGGCGCCCGAGGGTCTGGTTGGCACCCATCTGCTGCAGATTTTCGCCTTCCCATCCGGTCAGCCCGACGAAATGGAAAAGCTTTCGCCCTTCGAGATGGAAGGCATGGCCAACCTTGCCAATTTCGAGAAATATGGCGGTTATCAGGCTATTCAATCCAAGCGTCCAGGCACGCTCGCCTACGGGCTTGTCGACTCGCCGGTCGGCCAGCTCGCCTGGAATGCCGAACTCTGGTTCGGTTTTGAAGGCGGCGGCGCGGCGCATGTCGATCGCGACCTCTATCTCACCACCAATGCCATCTATTGGTTCACCGCCACCAGCGGATCGGCCGCCAATGTCTACTATGAAGACACCCAGACGGGCAGCGGCTATCGGGAAATCCCCAACCCCACGCCCACCGGGGTCGCCGTTTTCCCCGAGGATTTCCGATCTGTCCGCAGCTTTGCAGAGCGCTCGAACAATATCGTCCACTGGACCGAGATGCCGAGCGGCGGGCACTTTGCAGCATCGGAAAGCCCGGAGCTACTCGTCGAAGACATCCGCAAATTCTTTGCCGGCCTGGGTGGCTAGATGGGTTTTTGGTAAGATACTCGCAACGCGGGGGATGGACGTGGGCCGGAGCCGGAGACAGCAATGGTCAGCTTCAACGTCGACGAACAAGCTCGGCGCCACGTTCTGCGACCATCATCGTCGGGGCGTGGATGTTTCCGGCGGTGATACTGGGGAAGACCGACGCGTCGATGACGCGCAGGCCAACAATGCCATGGACGCGCAGTAGCGGGGTCTACAACGCTGTCGCCCGCGCCGGGCCCCATCCTTGCCGTACCGCATAGGTGATAGATCGACCCGCTATTGGCGCGGAAATAATCCAATAGCTCACCGTCGCTTTGCGCTTCCGCCGAAGGAGGCATTTCGGTTTCGGTGATGGCCCTGAGGGCCGGCGCGGCCATGATGCGCCGCACCAGATGGCTGGCCATCGGGCCATGCATGCCGAATAGCAGGTCGGTGCGGTCACCGACGGCATCACCACCGCGAGCAACAGAAGCCTTCAGAAGACCGGCGCCGTCCCCAGCGATGTAAAGATATAAAGATATCTTTATGTGCTATTGACTCCGTGTGGCAGGTGCGGGAAAGTATGTCTGCCTAGGTTCCCCGGTCGTTGCGTTGCAACGTGCTGGGGCTAAGAGGGAAGTCGGTGCCCCGTCTCGTTCGGGAAAGCCGGCGCTGCCCCCGCAACTGTAAGCGGCGAGCTGATGTCCAGCATGTCACTGGGGTGAAAGCCCTGGGAAGACGGACAGAGGCGACGACCCGTGAGCCAGGAGACCTGCCTTAGGCGAAATAACGTCCACGGGCGGGGTGTCCTGGTGTGCGGTAGCATAGGCTGCTTTGCGGCCTGGCCTGCTATGCGTTCACCGACTCTTGCCCCCAACACATTGGGGCAAACATGTCTCAAAACAAAATTCAGGACGGCACCTGGGGTGCCGGGGCGATGAGCATGCGCTGCTCAGCCGCTGCAATGCCACGACCGCTGGCCGAGACGCCAGGAACGACCAACAGAGACGCGAGATCACGATGACCAAAGACCTGAAATTCGCAATCAAGAGCGTTTCCTTCGACGAGAACTATCAGCCCTCGGACGGCACGCGGATCACGACCAATTTTGCCAACCTCGCGAGGGGGGAGAGTCGGCAGGAAAATCTGCGCAATGCCTTGAGGATGATCGACAATCGCTTCAATGCCCTGGCGCATTGGGACAACCCCAAGGGCGATCGCTACTCGGTTGAACTGGATATCATCTCGGTCGAACTGAGTTTTGGCGCCGAGGGCACTGGCGACGCCTTTCCGCTGATTGAAATCCTGAAGACCAACATCGTCGACAAGAAGACGAACGAGCGCTTCGAAGGCATCGTTGGCAACAATTTCTCGTCTTATGTGCGCGACTATGATTTCAGCGTGGTGCTTCCCGAGTACAACAAGAACCAGCCCAAATTCAGCATCCCGGATCATTTTGGCAATCTGCATGGAAACCTGTTCAAGGCTTTCCTGAAGTCGGATGCCTACAAGGCGAACTTCAGCAAGCTGCCTGTTATTTGCATCAGCGCGTCGAGCAGCAAGACGTATCAGCGGACTGAAAATCAGCACCCCGTCATGGGCATTGAATACAGGCAGGACGATTTTTCATCGACCGATCAGTATTTTGCGAAAATGGGGATGCAGGTTCGCTACTTCATGCCGCCGAACAGCGTGGCCCCATTGGCCTTTTACTTCATCGGTGACCTGCTGGGCGACTACACCAATCTCGAGCTGATCAGCACCATCAGCACGATGGAGACGTTCCAGAAGATCTACCGGCCAGAAATCTACAATGCCAATTCGGCGGCAGGGGCGATCTATCAGCCGGATCTGAAGCACCAGGATTATTCGCTCACTCGCGTCGTCTATGACCGGGAAGAACGAAGCCGGTTGGCCGTCGAGCAGGGCAAGTTCGCCGAGGAACATTTCATCAAGCCCTACAAGTCCGTGCTTGATCAGTGGTCCGCCAATTACGCCGCCTAAGATAACCAAGACGACAAGGTCGCCTATCATGAAAAGACTTTTGCCAACCTCCACTGCCGGCAGCCTTCCCAAGCCCTCCTGGCTTGCTCAGCCCGAAAAACTCTGGTCGCCCTGGAAATTGCAGGGCGAGGAATTGATCGAGGGTAAGCAGGATGCCCTGCGCGTCACCCTCGCCGATCAACGGCAGGCAGGTATTGATATCGTCAGCGACGGCGAACAGACGCGCCAGCATTTCGTCACCACGTTCATCGAGCATCTCGACGGCGTCGATTTCGAAAAGCGCGAGACCGTCAGAATTCGCGATCGCTACGATGCGAGCGTGCCGACGGTCGTTGGCGCCGTCTCGCGCCCCAAATCGGTTTTCGTGGAAGACGCCAAATTCCTGCGTCAACAGACCAGCCAACCGATCAAATGGGCCCTGCCGGGTCCGATGACCATGATCGATACGCTCTATGACGCCCACTACAAGAGCCGCGAGAAACTGGCCTGGGAGTTCGCCAAGATCGTCAACGAGGAAGCCAGGGAACTGGAAGCGGCGGGTGTCGATATCATCCAGTTCGACGAGCCGGCGTTCAACGTCTTCTTCGATGAGGTGAACGACTGGGGCGTGGCGACGCTTGAAAGGGCCATCGAAGGTCTCAAGTGCGAGACTGCGGTCCATATCTGCTATGGCTATGGCATCAAGGCCAATACGGACTGGAAGAAGACGCTCGGGGATGAATGGCGCCAGTATGAGCGGACGTTCCCGAAGCTCCAAAAGTCCAATATCGACCTGATTTCGCTCGAGTGCCACAACTCGCACGTTCCGATGGATCTGATCGAGCTCATTCGCGGCAAGAAGGTCATGGTCGGGGCTATCGACGTGGCATCGAACACCATCGAGACGCCGGAAGAAGTCGCCGATACGCTGCGAAAGGCCTTGAAGTTTGTCGATGCGGACAAGCTTTACCCCAGCACCAATTGCGGCATGGCTCCGCTGTCTCGCGCGGTGGCGACGGGCAAGCTCAATGCCTTGAGCGCAGGCGCTGAAATCCTCCGCAAGGAACTCTCGGCCTAGTGCCTGCGGGGCTCCATCCAGTCGACCGTGCCGACGTCTTCGGCATGATCGGCCGACCCAATACGAGCAGGGCGCGCACCGTGCGCCTCGCTTTTGTTCATCTCAGCGCATCAGAGAGACCAACATGAACATGGTGGATCACCGTTTCGACATTGTGGACCAAGCCACGTATCGCAACGGCATGTCGCGCCTCGGCACCTCAGTCAGCGTCGTCACCACCCTGTCTGGCGGCAAGCGCTACGGCTTTACCGCGTCGGCCGTCTGCAGCGTCAGCGATACGCCCGCAACACTGCTTGTCTGCATCAATCGCGGGAGTTCATCTTTTCCGGCTTTTGAGGGTTCGCGCTATTTCTGCGTCAACACGCTGATGCCGGGTCAGGAAGAGATATCGGACGTCTTTGGTGGGAGAATGCCGAGTAGTGACCGGTTTGCGCATGGCGAATGGGGCGACGGCCTTACGGGTGTCCCCGTGCTGGCGAATGCTTCGGTGAGTTTTGAATGCGAGCTGACCAATGCGGTCGACGAAGCAACGCACCGTGTCCTTTTCGGGCGCGTGATCGACATTCGAGAGAATGAGGAGCGGGCAACACTGCTCTATTGCATGCGCCGTTATCTCCGCGGCTAGGCTTTCCAGAGTTTTCACATGTTCGCCCCGGAACCAGTCATTGGCCGTCCGCTCCCCGCTTCAATCGAAATCCTGCCCAGACAGGTCCCGGCAAATGATCACCTCGCGGTATTGCTGCCTGCGGGAACGCGGGTCTACATGGCCGACATCGGTGGCCCCAACTCTGAAGTGGAAATGCTTCAGGCGGCTCGACGTGTGAAGGATATCGGCTGCATCCCCGTGCCGCATCTGGCGGCGCGGCGTATCGCAAACCAACGGGCCTTGGAGAGACGCTTGGGGCAACTTGCCGAGCATGCCGGCGTCGATGATGTTCTTGTGGTTGGCGGCGGCGTCGCTACGCCCATGGGCCCCTATGCCAGTGCCATGGATATCCTGGATACCGGCATTTTCGATCGGTTCGGTATCAAGGACATAGCCGTCGCAGGTCATCCCGAAGGCAGTCTAGATTTTGCCGAGACATTTGCAATCGACGCTCTTCGGCAGAAGAAGGATTTTGCCGACCGAAGCGGCGCGCGCTTGCGTATCGTCACCCAATTCGGCTTTGACCCCATGCGTGCCGTGACATGGGCGGAGGCCCTTGCAAAAATTGGTATCGATACTCCGGTGCATATCGGCGTCGCGGGTCCAGCAACCGTCTCCACGCTGCTCAAATATGCAAGGCTTTGCGGTGTCGGAAACTCACTCTCGATGTTCAGGAGAAGCGGGGTCAGTCTTTTGTCGCTCACGACCGGCTATGTGCCGGAAGCCTTTGTCACGACAATCGAGGAGCAATTATCCATTTCGGCGCGACCGGCAATCGTGCAGATGCACGTATTTCCATTCGGGGGGCTCGAACGGTCAACGAGCTGGCTGCGCCAGCGGGGATCATGGTAGTTCCGAAAATGGTTGTCGGGTCCCTATGAGCGGCCAAGCGCTCGCCAACAAATTCCAATCGCGAATGGTGACAATGAGCATTGCCCCATTCCTCTATTCTGCAACCTCTCTCTGATTGATCCGGCACAGCACAATGTCACTCGCTAAACGCCTGAAACGCTTCGGTCTCGATTATTACCTGTTTCTGCTGCTCGGTACCGTGGCGCTGGCTACGTTCTTGCCTGCGTCCGGTATCGGGGCGGAGATCGTCGATCAGGTCGCCTATTTCGCCGTCGCCTTGCTGTTCTTCCTTTACGGCGCCAAGCTCAATACCAGCGCCATCGTGGCGGGGATCACCAACTGGCGGCTGCAAGGACTGGTCTTCGGATTCACCTACCTGCTGTTTCCGCTCTGCGGCCTTGCACTGGCGGCCGCGCTGTCGCCGTGGATTGAGGAAGAGCTGGCGATCGGTATCGTCTATCTTTCCGTCCTGCCGTCTACCGTGCAATCGTCCATCGCCTTCACCTCGATAGCGCGCGGTAATGTTCCTGCCGCGGTCTGCGCCGCCTCGACGTCCAATATTCTCGGTGTTTTCCTCACCCCGGCCCTGGTTGCCCTGCTTCTCCACTCCTCGGGCGAAGGGATATCGCTTCAATCCATTATGGATATCGGGCTGCAGATCCTGGCACCTTTCATCCTTGGCCAGTTGCTTCGGCCGCTCGTCGGCGGCTTCATCAGCCGGCACACGCTCCTGACGCAGGTGGTCGATCGCGGCTCCATTCTCATCATCGTCTACTCGGCCTTCAGCGCCGGCGTGATCGCCGGTATCTGGGAGGAAGTCGGCCTCGGCAGCCTCTCGATCATCATCGCCGCCGACGTGCTGCTGCTTGCCTTTGTCATGGTGAGCACGTGGTGGGTGGGACGCGTCGCCGGGCTTGACCACGCCGATCGGCTGACGCTGCTGTTCTGCGGCTCAAAGAAGAGCCTCGCCAGCGGCCTGCCCATGGCCAATATCCTGTTCGCAGGGCAGGCCGTCAGCATGATCATCTTGCCCCTGATGCTCTTCCATCAGATTCAGCTTTTTGTCTGCGCTGTTATCGCACAACGCGCGGGTCATCTGGCCGACGAAAGAGTACGACAGGCGGCAACGGCGTAGCGGACGGGGCCATGCTGCGCCTCGTCTTCCCGACGGAGGGTCTTACCGTATCCTTTCCCCGCTCGTAGCGTCGAAGAGAAAGGCGCGCGCTGGATCGAAGCCGGTTTCAAGAACCGTACCGCGCGCAACGTTCCTGCCCTCGCGCATTTCGAGCGTCAGGGGGTGGGGGCTACCCGAGCCGGCATAGGCGTAGGACGCGCCGCCCAGATGCTCGACGAGATCGACCATGACGCTCAGGCGTACCGGCAGGTTGGGACCGAAATGCTCGGGCCGAATGCCGAGTAGCAGGTCTCGGCCCAGCTGCGGGCTTGAGCCCAGCGATAGCGAAACTTCCGCATTGCCGTAATCGGTCAGTCGGATCACCCCGTTTTCGTCCTGCCGGGCGCGCATAAAATTCATGCGCGGAGAGCCGATAAAGCCGGCGACGAAAAGATTGGCGGGATCATCGTAGAGAGAAAGGGGCGTCCCGGACTGTTCGACGCGGCCGGCGCGCAGCACCACGATCTTGTCGGCCAGCGTCATGGCTTCGACCTGGTCGTGGGTGACATAGATCATGGTCGCCGCCAGTTCGGCGTGCAGCCGGGCAATTTCGAGCCGCATCTGCACGCGCAATTCGGCGTCGAGATTGCTCAGCGGCTCGTCGAAGAGAAAGACATCCGGCTGACGGACGATGGCCCGGCCGATGGCTACGCGCTGGCGCTGGCCGCCGGAAAGTTGTTTTGGCTTGCGGTCGAGCAATTCGGTCAGGTGCAGTGCGCTCGCCGCTTCGGCAACCTTGCGCTCGACTTCGGCGCGCGGCATGCCGTTCATCCTGAGGCCAAAGCCGATATTGTCGCGGACGCTCATATGCGGGTAGAGCGCATAGGACTGAAAGACCATGGCGACGCCCCGCTCGGACGGGTCGAGTGTTGTCACATCGCGCCCGCCAATAGTGATGGTGCCGTCGCTGACGCTTTCGAGCCCGGCAATCATGCGCAACAGGGTCGACTTGCCACAGCCGGACGGGCCGACAAAGACGACGAATTCGCCGTTCCCAATCTCGAGGTCGACGCCATGGATGATATGGGTTTCGCCGAAAGACTTGCGGACTTTGGAAAGCGACAGGCTTGCCACGGAAAACTCCTTCAGCCCTTGATGCCGGCCCCGGCCAGGCCCTGCACGTAGTAACGCTGCAGAGGCAAAAGCAGGGCGATGGGGATCAAAGCGGTGATGACCGAAACCGCAAAAAGCTGGTTCCAGATGGTTTGATATTGTTGCTGGAAGGCGGCCATGCCGACCTGGATGACCTTGAACTGCTGGCTGGGCATGGCCAGCAGCGGCCAGAGAAAAGCCTCCCACTGGAAGATGAACAGCAGAAGTGCCGCGCTGATGCAGGTGGGAAGCGACAACGGCACATAGATGCGCAGCAGGATGTCGATCCAGCTCACCCCATCGAGCCGGGCCGCTTCGGCATAGTCCTTCGGCACCTGGCTGAAGAACTGATAGAAGAGGAAGACGGCAAGGCCATTGGCGACGCTGGGCACGATCAGAGCCGCAATATTGTCGAGCCACCCCAATTGCTGGGTGACCGTATAGAGCGGCAGGGCGATGGCTTCAAAGGGCAGCATGAAGCTGATGATGATGGCCGAGAGGATGAACTTCTTGCCCTTGAAGTCGAACATGGCAAAGGCAAATCCCGCCGCGCCGTTGACGATCAGCCCCGCCGCCATGGTCACCAGGGCCACCAGCATGGTGTTGGCGATGATGAGCCCGAAGCCGCGCTCGAAAATGCCGGTATAGGCTTCGAGGGTGAAGGGCGCCGGCAAAAGCGCCTTGGGCGTGAACGGAAAAATATCGGCAAAGATCGCGCTATTGGGGCGCAGCGACGACACGATCGCCCACCACAAAGGCAGCACGAAGATAAAGGCGATGATGAGATAGGCAAGATGCTTGAGGCCAAGGCTCAGAGCCTTGCCCGGCTGGCCACTGCGAGCACTCATTGGCGTGCCTCCCGGCCCGAAAGCAATTTGAACTGCGCAGCAACGATGATGAGCAGAATGGCGACCACGACGACGATGATGGCCATGGCCCGGCCCATGTCGCCGAAGATGAAGCCCGATTTATAGGCCTCGTACATCAGCACATTGGTGCTGTCGGCCGGACCGCCCTGGGTCAGCATGAAGATCGGTGCAAAGAGCAGGAAATTGATCGAGACATCGGCGACCAGCACGAAAAGCAGGGTGGGCCGCAAGAGCGGTATGGTTATGAAGATCAGGCGCTGCCAAGGTTTGACGCCATCGAGGCGCGCGGCGTCGTAGATTTCGGGCGAGATGGTCTGCAAACCGCCGATGATGAAGATCATCCAATAGGAAATGCCCTTCCAGGTGGCGATGGCGATGATCGAATAGAGCGCGAGGCTCTCCGAGGTCAGCCAGGGCTGGGCGGGCACGCCGGCAATGCCGATCAGCCCGTTCACCAGACCATCCTGTGTGAGCATGATGCGCCAGATGATCACGGCCGTGGGCAGTGACACGCCAATAGGGATGAGAAAGAGCACGCGGTAGAGCGTGACGCCCCGAAACTGCTGGACATAGAGTAGAGCGAGGCCCAGCGCGAGGGCGATCTGGATGGGGTTGATCAGCAGGTTGAACCAGAAGGTCACCTGCATGGATTTCCAGAAGGTGCGGTCGGAAAGCAGCGAGAGGTAATTGTCGAAGCCGACAAAGAGTTGCTGCCCGCGCACCATGTTGAAGAAGCTATCGCTGACCGCGAGGGCCACCGGATAAAGGCGGAAAACGACAAGCCCGATCAGCGCCGGAGCCAGAAGGGCTGCAATCAGCAAAACCGGAGTGCGCGATCGGAACATTGTCGTTTCCCTCGGGCGCCCGCGGGAGGTCGGGCGCCCTTTGACGTTTACTGCGCGACGCGAGACGCGGCGGACTCGAATTTTTGTACGGCGCTGGCCAGGGCATCGGCAACCGGCACGCCATTGGCGATGTCGACAAAGGCCGTGCGGAAGGCATCCTGCAATTGGCCATAGGCGGCCGTTACCGGGCGGGCCTTGGCCGTGTTCAGCGAGTCATAGACCCCGAGACGGAAGACGTTTTGCGGGAAGGCGTCGTATTCCGGCGCGGTGCTGATGGTGTCGAGCAGGGGCTTATAGGTGGGCAATTGCTGGAGGCTGTCGAACCAGACCTTGGTGCCGGCATCGCTGGTGGTCAGGTAGCCGGCAAAATCCATGGCTTCGGCCTGGTTGGCGGAGGCGGCATTGACCCCGACATACCAGGAGCCGGTGGGCGTCACCACCGAGCCACCCTCGAAATAGGGATAAGGCGCGACGCTGAAGTCGATATCGGTGGCCGAAAGGATCGGCAGGTTCCAGGTGCCGCCGGCGAACATGGCAAGCTGGCCATTGCCGAAGAGCGAAGCGGCCTCGCCATAGCCAAGACTCTTCGGGCTCACCGCCCAGGCGTTGTAGAGGTCGCTCCAATAGGTAGCCCCCTTGGTCCAAGCCTCGCTGTCGAGATAGCCCTTGGCGGTATAGCCATCCGGGCCGATGACGGGGCTTCCGAGGGATTCGCCGAAGGGCTGGAGCTGATAGAGTTCGCCGAACTGCTCGACGGTAAAGCCGTAGGTCGTGGTGCGACCATTGTCGGTCACGGTCAGCTTGCGGGCCGCATCGGCGACCTGTTCCCATGTCCAGCGTTCGCTCGAAGCCAGCGTGTCGATATCGGCCTGCGTTGCGGTTTCGCCCTTGGTCAGTCCAGCCGGCGGGGTAATGCCGGCAGCCTCGAAGAGCGCATTGTTGACATAGAGCACCTGCGCCGAATTGTTGATCGGCAGGGCATATTGGGTGCCTTCATACTGACCGGCTTCGACAGCGGCCGGCACCAGCGCGCTGGTGTCGATCCCCGCATCGATGGGCGAGAGGAAGCCGCGGGACGCGTAGCTCGCAAGGAGCGGCGCATCGACATAGACGAGGTCGATGCCGGCATCGGCCGAACGCAGGCGCAGTTCGGCGACCTGGAAGAATTGGGCAAAGGGATAGGGTTGGAGATTGATGGCGATGCCCGGATGGTCGGCCTTGTAGGCATCGACCACGGCCTGCATGGCCGCGGTGTCGCCGCCCTCGATGACGATCATGTTGAGCGTCTTGTCCTGGGCCAGCGCGGTGCCGGCGAGAAGGCTGGCAGCAAGGCCGGCGATGGCAAACGTGATGGTCTTCATCCTGGGCACCCTTTACTTGGTTGAGGAAATTCGGCCGGCCGCCCAGCTCAGGGCCTGGGTAACCAGCGCGGCAAAACGTTGCGGATCAGCCTTCATGGCGACGGTGACATTCTTGACCCTCTGGTCATGGGCAGCATCCTGCGGCCGCAGGTCGATCAGGGTCTGGCCATAGCCGCCATCGGCACCCACCAGAACCTCGCCGGGATAGGCGGTGAGCTCGAAGATGGAAGGATCGATGAGATAGGCCACGGCGCACGGGTCGTGCATCGGGGCGCCCGGCTTGTCGGCCCCGGCGAAGCTGTAATAGGTGCCGCAGTAGAAATCCATGATATCGGCCACCGGATTGCTGCCGGCGCGGGCTGCACGGATCTGGGCGACATCCTCGCGGCGCATCAGCGTCTGATGGGTCACATTGAGACCGAACATCACCAGTTTTACGCCGGACCGGAACACCATGCGCGCCGCTTCGGCATCGGCCCAGATATTGAATTCCGCCGCCGGAGTGACATTGCCTTCGCCGGCCGAGCCGCCCATGAAGACGACCTGCTTGATCTTTTGCGCGAGGCCAGGCCGCAGTGCCAGGGCCAGTGCGATATTGGTCATGGGGCCGACCACCACGAGGGTGATTTCGCCCGGCGCTGCCTCGACCCGCTCGATGATGGCGTCGACGGCATGTTGCGGCTGCGCCTTGCTGCGCGCCGGGGGCAGCTCTTCGCCCGCGCTGTCGAGGCCGCTCGGCCCATGAAACTCGGCGGGAAAGGCATAGCGATGCAGCAGCGGCAATTCGGCCCCGGCATAGACCGGAACATCGAGCCCAAAGGCGTCGACGATGCGCAGGGCATTGTTGGTGGTATGGTGGAGCGGCGCATTCCCGCAGACGGCGGTTATGGCTTCAAGCCGGATCGAGGGATGCCAGGCGGCGAGGAGGATGGCCGCCATGTCGTCATGGCCGGGATCGCAGTCGATGATGATACGGTGCATGTCAATCAAAACGGCAGACTCTTTCATAACGCAGTTTTGCTGAGGCTTTTTTGGCCACCCCGATCACGATGGATTGGCCAGGTTTTGCCTTTAAAAGTTCTGCTGACGCTAGGGCAGATGACAGAAGGACGACAGCAGACTATTTTGCGCTTCGATTGACTTTTACTGAGGCAAATCGTGCTGCACCTGCTCAATGCCATGCGTGCCTTCGAGGTCGCGGCCCGTCTCGGCAGCATCCGGCGCGCGGCCGAGGAGTTGCGCGTCTCGGACGGGGCTGTCAGCCGCCATATCAAGAACCTCGAGGACGAGCTTGGGGTGCCGCTTTTCGAGCGCGGCAATCGCTCCCTCAAACTGACCCCGGCGGCCGCGACCTTTGCCGCCACGCTCACCGAGGCCCTGGCTTCGATCAACCGTGGCACCGAACATCTGAGGGCCCTCCACGACCAGTCCACCATCATGCTGACCGCGCCTGACACATTCCTCCTGCGCTGGCTCGTGCCGCGCCTGCAGGGCCTTGAAAAGGCGCTGGGCGGCGTGTCCGTCCGCATCACCACCTGGACGCGCGAGATCAATCCGGCCGATCGGTCTATCGATATTTATGTGGGCGTCGGCAAACCGCTCGACATTCCGGGCATGATCGTCAGCCCAGTCGCGCCCGAAACCTTCGGGCCGGTGATCAGCCCCATGATCGTGCGGGGCCGGACAATCGATGCCGCAGCCATCTGGCAAATGCCGCGGCTCGACATTCGCTGGCCTCCGGACATGTGGACCAACTGGGCCCGCGAAGCTGGCATTGTCCTGCCGCAACGCGAAAGCGTCTGGTATGATAGCCTCTCTTTCAGCGTACAGGCAGCCGAAGCCGGCCAGGGCGTCGCCATCGGCCCGGGCCCCGCAATCTGGGACGCGCTGGAGCAGAATCGGCTGATTGCTCCGCTCGGCATGGTGACGCGTTCGGGCTACTGGTTCCTCGCCTGGAGAGAAGATCGCCCCAACCGCATGATGCAAACGGTGCGGCGATGGTTCGAGATGGAAATGGCGCGAGGGCTGAAGTTCGAAACGGGTGGCGGTAGTTCGTCCTCCCAGGCGCGACCATAGGGTATAGGTCGGCTCGGGCCATCTGGGCTGAGGTGCCTAGGGGCTCCTGGCGAGCCACACTTCAACCAGAAAAATGGTTCCCCGTTTCACTTTGTGTGCCTAACATCGCGGTATGAGTGAAAACCGCCTAAAGCTCTATCGCGACAAGCGTGACTTCGCGCGCACGGCGGAGCCGTTCGGGACGGATGGCGCGGATTCATTTCGTTTTGTCGTCCACAAACATCATGCCACCGCCGATCACTATGATCTCCGGCTTGAACTGGGCGGCGTCCTCAAGAGTTGGGCCGTGCCCAAAGGTCCTTCGCTTAATCCGGCTGACAAGCGGCTCGCAGTGGCTACCGAGGATCATCCAGTGGACTATCTGGATTTCGAGGGCGTCATCCCGGCCGGGGAGTATGGCGGCGGGCCGATGATCGTTTGGGATACCGGCACCTGGGCGCCAATGGGAGACCCAGAGGCCGATATCGCCAAGGGTGCCTTCAAGTTCCGGCTGGCCGGCGAAAAGCTCAATGGCGGCTGGATGCTGACCCAACTCAAGAACCGACCCGAGGACAAGGGGAAGGTCAACTGGCTGCTGTTCAAGGAACACGACCAGGCTATGGATACGGCGAACGATATCCTGCAAACCCGCCCGGAAAGCGTCAAGACCGGCCGGCGTATCGAGGAATTGCTGGCGCCGGCGGTTCGCCCGCCGCGCAAGCGCCGCGCGTCGTTGAAGCCGGACAAGCTCAAGGGTGCCGTGGCGTCGGCCATGCCGGCCAAGTCATCTCTCCAGCTCGCAACCGCGGCCGCCGCGCTGCCTGCGGACAGCAAGACCATCACCTGGTTGCACGAGATCAAGTTCGACGGCTATCGCACCCTTGCCCGCCTCGATAACAAAACGGCCCGTCTCATCACCCGGGGCGGTCTCGATTGGACGCGCCGCTATGGCGATCTGCCTGATGTACTCGCGACCCTGCCGTGCCGGCAGGCGGTGATCGATGGCGAAATCGTGGTGCTCGACGCACAGGGCGTCAGCAATTTTGGGCGCTTGCAGGAGGAGCTTTCGGAAGGTCGCCCACGCAACCTGCTGTTTTTCGCCTTCGACCTTCTATACCTCGATGGGTGGGACCTGCGCGGGGTCGGATTGCGCGACAGGAAGGCGCTGCTCAAGGCTCTTCTTGCGGATGTGCCATCGGCAATTCAGTTTAGCGATCATGTGGAAGGGCAGGGCGAGGCCCTCTTCGATCAAGCCATCGATCGTGGCCTTGAGGGGCTCGTTTCCAAGCGCGCGGACAGCATCTATAGCGGCAGCCGGTCGGGCACCTGGCTCAAGATCAAGGCGCCGAAAACCGGCTATTTCGTCATCGCCGGATATACGGCATCGCCCGAAGCCGGCGGCATCGGCGCCATCGCCGTTGCAGAATGGGTGGGGGACGATCTCATCTATCGCGGCAAGGTCGGCACCGGCTTTGATGCCGCCGATATGGCAAGTCTTCTCGAACGTCTCGAGGCTCTCGAAGGTGGCGATCGGCTAGCCGGCTTTCCCAAAGAGGTCATCGCCGTCAAACCCCAACTGACCGCCCGCATTCGCTATGCCGCCATCACCAGCGACGGCATGTTGCGCCATGCTGTTTTCAGGGGCTTGCGCGAAGCGAGCCTTTCGGGCGGCAGCCAGCGATCACGCAAAAGGCTGGTGACCGACGCCGACCTCGCCAGCATCTGGGTCACCAATCCGACCCGTCGACTCTTCTGCTCCAACGGTCCCACCAAGCTCGATATCGCCGTCTATTACGCAAGCGTCGGCGATTTCATGCTGCCGCACCTCCTCAACCGGCCCGTGTCACTGTTCCGCTGCCCTACCGGCAAGTCGGCGGACTGCTTCTTCCAGCGCCACCCCTTTACCGGCATGCCCGAGAGCATCGCCCGGATCGAGACTGCCAATTCCGAGGGCGAGAAGAAAACCTTCATCGCCGTCACCGACACCAAGGCCTATCTGGCGCTGGCCCAGTTCGGGGCCGTCGAGTTCCACTCCTGGGGCACTCATATCGACCATCTCGACAAGCCCGACCGCATCATCTTCGATCTCGACCCGGGCGAGGGGGTCGCCTGGCGCGATGTCGTCAATGCCGCGGTGCATCTGCGCGACGAACTGCAGGGGATGGGCCTCGTGCCCTTCGTCAAAACCTCCGGAGGCAAGGGCGTCCATATCGTCGTGCCGACATCGCGAAAACTCGACTGGAAAGCCTCGCACGCCGCCAGTGGCCGTCTCGCCGAGAAGCTCGCTGCCACCGGCCCCGACACCTTCGTCACCGTGATGGGCGCAGAGAACCGTAAGCGCCGCATCTTCATCGACTATTTTCGAAATGCGCGCAGCGCGACAGCGGTCGCTGCCTACTCGCTTCGGGCGCGCACCCATCTGCCTGCATCGACGCCAATAGAGTGGCGGGACCTTGAGTCTATCGACTCTCCTCAGGACCTCAATTACTCTACCCTTCCGAGATTATTAACGATGTCCGGCGACCCGTGGGCAGATATTAACGAGTCTTCGCGAGACCTCCCGGCATAGTTATTGGTGATTGTGTTTGAGTAGGAGGCGACTATGGCTCCACGGGCCAGTTGGAAGGGACATCTGCGGCTGAGCCTGGTGTCATGTGCGGTCAAGATGTATCCCGCGACCAGCACGTCGGAGCGCATCAGCTTCAACCAACTCCACAAGGACACGCACAACCGGATCAACATGAAGCCGGTCGATCCCGAACTGGGGCTCGTCGAGCGCGCGGATCTGGTGAAGGGCTACGAATATGAGCCCAAGCAATATGTGATCATCGACGACGCCGATCTTGAGGCCGTGCGTATCGAATCCAGCCACACGCTCAATATCGAAGCCTTCGTCGATGAGGACGAGATCGACGTCCTCTATCAGGATGCGCCCTATTATCTGGCCCCCGATGGCGCCATGGCCGAGGAAACCTTCGTCGTTTTGCGCGAGGCCATGCGGCGTAGCGGCAAGGTGGCCATTGCCAGGCTTGTCCTCTCGAGCCGCGAGCGCATCGTGACCATCGGCGCGCGCGAAAATGGCATGTTCATCACCACCCTGCGCAACCCCAACGAAGTGCGCGGCACGGCCGAATATTTCGACAATATTCCCGTCGGCAATCCGGACGCGGAAATGCTCGACCTCGCGGAAAAGCTCATCGAGCAGAAGGTGACGAGCTTCGATCCCAAGGCCTATGAGGATCGCTATGAGATCGCCCTGATGGGCATGATCAAGGAAAAGCTCAAGGGCCACAAGCCGATCGTGGCTTCTGCACCGGACCGCGGCAATGTCATCAATCTGATGGATGCGCTCAAGGCGAGCCTTGGCGAAGCCAAGCCCGCCGCCAAGAGCCGAGCCAAGGCGCCGGCCGCTCCGGTCAAGGAAAGTGCCACCAAGGTTTCGCTCAAGGAAGCCCTCGAGGCCAGCAAAACGGCTAAGCCGAAGGCGGCTCCACGAAAGAAGGCGTAGTCCGGCATGGAGTTCAGCGGGGCCAGTATTGGCGTCGTCGGGGCGCTCAGGGCTTTCCCGCTGAGGTCCGCGGCGCGGCGGATATCGCAAGGCGGTGGACGCCTCCATCGTGGACTACCGCGTGGTACCACCATGGCCGTGTTCAGCCGCTCGTTGCTTTCCCGTCTTGATGCTCCGACGATCGAAAGCCGTGTTGAGCAGGCTCGCGCCGATGTGGGCAGCGTGCGCAGCGAAAATGGCTTGATGCGCCTGATGGGCCTTCTTCCCAAGCCAGCCGCCGGGGGCATGCCGCGTCAGTCGCTTCTGGATCAGTCGGGCCTTGGCACCAAGACCCTCGATCTGCTCATTTTGTTCGACGCCTTCGAACACGACACCGAGCCCTTTTCCTTTCGCGACCTGATCCTTGCCAAGAAATATGCTGGGCTGGAAAAATCCGGCGCCGCCTGGCACGACATCGCCAAATCCCTGCACGGCGTGGGGCCCGTCGGCTCCCTGACAGCGCTGACGCTGCAGGCGAGCGGCGACAGGATCGTTGCGGAAGACGCATTTTCTCTGGCCGAACTCGATGGCCAGCGTCTGCTGCCGCTCGACGAGCAGGCAGATGCCGCCGAAGACTATTTTACCCATGCCGAGACGGCCGAGCAGGCCGGCCTCTTTGCCGAGGCGGCGGTGCTCTATGGCCATTGCGCCGCGGTCGACCCGAGTGACGCGACAGCCCCCTTCAATCAGGGCAATTGCCTGCGCGAGGCGGGCGACCTCGATGCCGCGCAGCTTGCCTATGCCGCAAGCCTGAAACGAGATCCGGCCTTCGTCGAATCCTGGTTCAACTGCGCTGACGTGCTGCGTCAGTTGGGGCGCCTTGAGGCCGCCCGCGCGCATTTGCAACGCGCCATCGCCATCGATCCACTCTATGCCGATGCCGTCTACAACCTGGCGGCCCTCGACTATGAGATGGGTAATCTCGAAGAGGCGGTTGCCGGCTGGCGTCGCTATCTTGAACTCGACGAAAACTCGGATTGGGCCCGCCGGGCCCGTGCCGGTATTACCCTTGTGTCCCAGACGACCCGGAGCCAGGCTGGATGACGACGCAGTTTCTGTTCGACGGACCCGAGGACGCCCGTGTCACGCTATTGCTGGCGCATGGCGCCGGCGCCCCGATGGACTCCGCCTCGATGAACGCGACCACCAAGGTCTTGGCCGCAGAAGGTTTTCGCGTGGCGCGCTTCGAGTTTGGCTACATGGCGAGCCGAAGAACGTCGGCAGGGAAGAAGCCTCCGCCCAAGGCGGAAACCGTCATGCCGGAATACCTCGCCGCCGTTGATGATCTTGGCCCAACCAATGGCCCGCTGATCATTGGCGGCAAATCCATGGGCGGGCGCGTTGCCAGCATGGTGGCAGATGCCCTGTTCGACGCCAACCGCATCGCAGGCCTCTTGTGCCTCGGCTATCCGTTTCATCCGCCCGGCCGGCCTCAACAATTGCGCACTGCCCACCTCATCGACCTCAAGACGCCTGCACTGATCTGTCAGGGCACCCGCGACGAGTTTGGCGATCGACACGAAGTGGGAGAATTCGGCCTCTCCGATGAGATCGAGTTGTTCTGGCTCGAAGATGGCGACCACGATCTGAAACCGCGCAAGGCGATCTCGGGCTTCACCACTGCGGGTCACCTCCAAAGCGTGGCCGAGCATGTTTCAGGCTGGGTACAGCGCATCGCGCCGTGAAGATTGCGACCTTCAATATCAACGGCATCAACAGGCGCCTGCCCAACCTGATGGCTTGGCTTGCCGAAGCTGCACCCGACACTATCTGCCTGCAGGAGCTCAAGGCCGCGGACCGGCAATTTCCGGCGACTGCCCTTGCCGATGCGGGGTATCACGCAGTCTGGAAAGGTGAGCCGGGCTGGAACGGCGTTGCGATCCTCACCCGCGGCAATCCTCCAATATTGACCCGCGACAGCCTGCCCGGTGCTCCCGACGACCATCAGGCCCGCTATATCGAGGCGGCCTGCAACGGCGTCATCATCGGCTGCCTCTATGCGCCCAACGGCAATCCCAGGCCCGGTCCGAAATTCGACTACAAGCTCGCCTGGACGCAACGCTTGATCAACCACGCCCAAGAGCTTTGGTCGAGCGATTTGCCCGTCGTTCTGGCGGGTGATTTCAACATCGTCCCCGAGCCACGGGACATCTACGAGACCACATCCTACAAGGACAACGCGCTCGTCCAGCCCGAGAGCCGCGCGCTGTTCCAGCAATTGCTGGCGCAAGGCTGGACGGACGCGATCCGCCGAAAATATCCCGACGCGACGATCTACACGTTTTGGGACTACATGCGGAACCGCTGGCAGCGGGACGCCGGGCTGCGCCTGGACCATTTTCTCCTGAGCCGCTCCCTGGTCCCCAAACTCAAGCGGGCCGGGGTCGACAAAGAAGTGCGCGGGGAAGAAGGCGCCAGCGACCATGCCCCGGTCTGGATCGTAATCTAGCCCAGTGACCCTGCTCACCTAAAATCGTAGAGACGGGCCATGGCTGCAAGGCCAATCACCGCGGCCAGTGAGCAGAGCGCGGGAATGAAGAAAACATTTGGCAGGCCGAATGCGGCTACGCCGAGACCGCCGGCCACGCCACCCAGCGCCATGCTCAGTGCCGAAGCGGACATGAAGATGGCGGAGGCGGTCGCGACCGCACTGGGCAGGAGCCGCTGGGCAATGATGATGCCGAGGACCATGAAGAATCCCCAGACGCCGCCCATCAAGATCTGGCCGACGAACATGCCCACGGCATCGCCCCAGAGCGCAAAGCACAGGTTGGCGCCAAGACCGAGCGCAGCGCCGATGCACATAAGCCAGAGAATGCCGATGCGGCGGCCGAGTACGACGCTGAACGGCATGATGATCAGCTCGATCAGGGGTTGAATGCCAATGACCGCACCGCGCAGGGTGGGATCGATTCCCAGTTGCTCTTCCATGTAGATCAGGAGGAAGCCGTATTTGATGGCTTCCCCTGCATAGACGAGGACAAAAAGCCCCGTGAAGGCGAGAAGCGGGAGCATTTCCCTGAGCGTGGCAGCGCTGGCAGCCGCTCGTGGTTCGGCGCCGTCGACGCGCACCTGGCCCCGATCGCGGAGGCAGCCCAGCGCAAGGATCTGGGCCAGAAAGCAGATCGCGGTGAGCCAGATCATCGGGCGCAGGCCATAGGTGGCCGCGACCCAGGCACGGATCACCGGGCCGATGATCCAGCCAGCCGTATTGGCCATGCGGATGATGGCGACGACGCTGTCGTTCTTTTCTGCCGGGTTGGCGCTCTGCTCATCGTGAATGGCGGCGAAGAGTTGGGAAAAAGTGGCGCTGGAAAAGGCCAGCATGACGGCGCCCATCACAAAGCGCACCCAGACCTCGCTGGCGAGAGCCATGGTCGCCCAGCCAACGAAGCCAGCCAGCGCACAGAGTCGGAAGAGATTGAGTCGATTGCCGGTGCGGTCCGAGTACCGGCCGATCAGGTATCCGACGAGGGGACCGGCAAGGCTGGTCAGATAATAAAGCCCCGCCAGCGGCAGCGGTGCACCCTGCAGCTCTACCAGCAAGCGCTCGAATACAATGCCGAGCGCGAAAACAAGCATCGGCTCGACCTTCTCAACAGCGATGTCCCGGCCTATGAGGCGCTGTCTTTCTACCTCCACGATGTGGCGCGCGAGTTCACCAATCCGGCCAAGCCACGCGGCTGCATGGTCTCCAACGCCGTGCTGCAGCACGCCAGGGAAAACGACGGGATCGCCGAGTCGGTCGTCGCGCGCCGCACGGCAACGACCAGGATCATCAAGATCCGCCTCGACCGGGCGATCAGCGACGGCGAATTGCCCGACGGCACCGACACCTGGGCCCTGGCGCATTTCTATGTGGCGGTGGTGCAGGGCATGTCGGCGCAGGCCTGTAACGGGCTCTGTGCAGCAACACTCACGCAGCTTGCCGACTTGGCTCTGGCAGCCTGGCCAGGGCGCAAACCAAACTGAACGGCGTTGCTGAGGCGCAGATGCCACTTAGATTGCATCCGACACCGCTGCATTGGCTTGGTCCATCCGAGCCATCGCGGAATTAAGGGCAACGTTTCGCCTCGCCGAAAGCGGACGTCGCGCGTTCTCCGTTGATCATGTCGTTTGAGGCGCATTAATTTCGAGCCGACGAGCGAACAGGGCTGCACTCAGGGCGATGATCGCGGAAGCCAGCATCACCATCAGTAGGCCAGACCGGGCATTCTCTTCCGTCAAAACGGCACCTGCGATCGCGGCCATAATGGAAGCACCCGCAACAGTGATTGCGCCGGCGAGACCGGCGGCGCTTCCCGTCTGCGTTGCACGAACCGAAATTGCCGCGGCATTGGCGCTCGGCTGTGTCAGACCGTTCGATACTCCGACGAAAAGGCACGGCCCGAACAATGCCACCACATGATTGACGCCGGCAAAGTAGAGGACGATGCCGAACAAGAGACCCGCGCAGGCAACAATCCTTCCTGCAATCAGCAGGGTAGCCTGCGGGAGATTGCCGGCGAGCCGCCCGGCCAGAAAACTGCCAAGCATGAAGCCGCCGGTGATCGAGCCCATATAGAGACCCAGAACTGTTGGCGATAGATCGAAGGCTGACGCGGCCAGTGGGGCGCCAGCCAGGAAGGCATAGAAGGCGCCGACCGAGAAGGCCATGCATAGGCAATAGGCCCAAAAGCGCTTGGAGCCGAGCAGTTCGGGATAGGCTTTGTATTGCTCCAGCATCGTCTTGGATCGCGAAGTGTTCGTTTCGCACAGGTCGGTTCGACACAACGCCAGGACCGCGATGCCAAGAAGGGCCAAAACGTAGAAGCTGGCCCTCCAGCCAAATGCCTGGTCAAGCAGCCCGCCTGCGGTGGGGCCGAGCATGGGTGCAATAGCCCACGCCATGGCCAGGTAGCCGAACCGACCTGCCGCCTGTTCTCTATCGGTCGTGTCACGGATCACCGCGAGCGACACCCCGTAGGTTGGCGCGATCACGGCCTGCGCCATTCGGCAGGCCAAGAAAGTCCAGGTATCAGGCGCTACGGCACAACCGAGTGTTGCAACGATAAAGATCGCCAGGGCCCAGAGGATGACAGGCCGGCGACCAAAACGGTCCGAGAGCGGGCCCAGAACCAGTTGAAGGCATGCTGACACAATTGCATAGGCCGCCAGCGAAAGCCCGACTATCCCATAATCCACGCCAAATTCGGCAGCCATTCGGGGGAGAGACGGAAGGAAAAAATTGATCGGCAGGATGGCAAGTGCCGACAGAAGAACCAACGTAGACAGGCGAGGAGAAGCCGATGAACCTGGCATGATCAAAGCCAATTGCTTGTGTGGGAAACGAGGCAATAAAAAAGCCCCTGTGAGGGGCCGATTTATCCGCGCATGGGTGCATTTCGCCGGGCAGCTATGCTGCCGTGCCCATGCGCGCGCCTACCACGACCATGCCGTTTTCGATCATCATGCGTCAATTGTTACGGCGCTGAGGAAAGTCCGTCAACTCGACGTCTGTGCGGCAACAATCAGATTATTGCTGCCATAGGTCGTCCGTCTGGAAACCACCCCGCAGTGCTACCGCCTGCGTTGAAAGCTGTAGTTCACGCCCGCGTACAAGACGCTTGGCCCGCCGGACGAAACTGTGCCCACAATCAGCGCAGCGTCTTATCCGACAAAAAAACTTAGCCATTGCACTAAGTTTTGCATCATGATACTTAGCCTTATGGATCAGTATTCGCTCGATACACTCTTTCAGGCTCTTGCCGACCCGACTCGCCGGGCGGTCATTGGTCGGTTGGGAAGAGGCGCGGCGAGTGTGGGCGATCTGGCGGCGCCGTTCGATATGGCGCTGCCTTCGTTCATGAAGCACGTGCATGTGCTTGAGGCGGCAGGATTGATCCATACGCGCAAGGAAGGGCGGGTGCGCTATTGCGAGATCGACGAGGCGCGGCTGGCTGCCGTTGGTTCGTGGCTCGAAGAACAGCGCGCCATCTGGGAAAGCCGCACCGATCGGCTCGAGCGGTTTGTTGTCGAAAAGCAGAAGGAGCAGGAAAGATGAATTTTCGCCCCGAGACGGATCTCGAAATCACCCGCCTTATCAAGGCGCCGCGCAATGCGGTATGGCAGGCCTGGACCAATCCCGATGAGTTTGCGCAGTGGTGGATTCCGGCGCCGGCCCTCTGCCGTGTCGTTGAGATGGATGTGCGGCCGGGTGGCGCGCTGCTCACGGAGATGAGTGAGGACGGCGGCGCCTTCGGGCCGCATATGGATGCCTGCTATCTTGCCGTCGAGGAGGGCAGAAAAATCGTTCTGACCAATGCGCTGAGCGCTGGCTGGCGTCCGGCAGCGAGCCCCTTCATGACTGCAATCATCACGCTCGACGATCACGACCAGGGCACGGCCTATCGGGCCCATGTCCTCCACAAGGACGCGGAAACGCGCGCCTGGCATGAGGAAATGGGCTTCTTTGACGGCTGGGGCACCGTCGCCGCGCAATTGGCGGCGCTGGTGGAGCGTTAATAGACGGGCCGGTAGGTGCCGGGTTCGAAGAACTGCATTTCTTCCCCACCTCCAAGCTTGCGAACGAAAGCCCGGATGCAGCCATTCCAGCGCTCGACGCGGGTCGCGTCGACGCCACGCTGGCGCAGATGCATCAGGTCAAAATTGTCGCGGTCTTCCGCCGACATTTTGCCGCCGATCGAAAAACCGAACTCTACAATGCCGCTCTCGAATGCGCCGTCGCAGAAGGGCGCTGCCATGGTGCTTCCGGTCAGCAGGACGACAAAGCCGAGTGCGGTAACGAAGGGGCGGATCATCTCAAATCTCCTGAGTCAGAAGCTGTTTGAACGTCAATTGTGGCGCTGCTGCGCCGATCGGCGCTCCTGCCAGCGAATAATAACGACGACGGCGGGGATGGCAAAGCTGAGCATGAGCAGTCGGATAACGTGGTGGGCGGCGATAAAGGCCGTGTCATAGCCGAGCGCAATGCCGAGGGCGCCCATGCCTTCGAGGGCGCCGGGCGAAAGGCCGAGCCAGAGCTGGCCAAAAGGCATGTCGACCAGTTGTGCGACGCCCAGCGTCATCAGGGTGACGATGCCGACGGTCATGGCGGTGGCGATCAGCCCGCCCTTGGCGGCCGCCATGAATTCCTGCCGCGTAATGCCCACGAAGCGGGCGCCGATCATGGCGCCGGTCAGGATGAAGGTGAGAATGACGAGCGGCGTGGGCATGGCTTCGGAATAGAGCCCACCGAGCTTGGCGGCGGTGGCGGCTGCCATGGCGCCGAGCACCATGCCGGCGGGAATTCTGAGCCGCTCGAAAATCCAGCCGCCTATGACGCAGGCGAGTGCCAGCAGGATCAATTGCAGCGGCGAGAGGAAGGCGCTGGCTGTGGCCACCTCGAAATGATCGATGGGCAGAAAGGTCGCGCCGATCGGCACGGCGATGGTCAGCATCAGGATGCGGATGACCTGGATGATGACGATCTGCCGGGAATTGCCGACCCCGGTTGCGGCTATGCCCATGACGAAGGAGAGGTGGCCGGGAAAGGAGCTGAGATAGGCCGTGCCGGCATCAAGTCCGAAAACCCGGCTCAGCATCCAGCCCGTGGTCGCCACGATGATGACCAGTTCGATGGCGAGGGCGGCGAGGCTGATCGGCCAACTGGCGATCAGCGAAAGACTGTCCGGCGCTACACTCGCGCCCATCGACATGCCGATGAGAACGAAAACCACCGTACGCAGCCAATCGGGCAAGGCGACCGGCACGCCGGCCATGGCGGCCACAGTGACGGCGAGGGCGCCACCCATCAGCCAGCCGGCCGGAAGTCCAAGCAGGCTCGCGATGCCGCCACCCGTGGCGGAAATCGCCAGCGTCAAAAGCAGGACGAGAAAATTCTTCGGCTGGGGCAGGGGCATAGCGGAAGGCTGGCAGGCGGGAAGGGTCCTATCGGCCTACAGGTTCCGCGCCGCTTTGTCACCCGCCCCAGTGCCTCCGGCGTTCACATCACGGCCCGAAGACCGTCTGAGCTCTCCGAAGGTCTTCAAGATGATTTTGAGGTCCAGCCAGAGCGAAAAATTCTGCACATAGGCAAAATCGTGCCCGACGCGTCGCAAGGCCTTGATCTGATCCGTGGTCGGGCCGCGTAGGCCCTGGCACTGGGCCCAGCCCGTCAGGCCGGGCCGCATGGACTGGCGAAAGGCGTAGTGCGGCACCAGTTCTTCATAGTCCATGCCTGCCGCCTGCATGCCCGGCACATGCGGTCGCGGACCAACCAGGGACATGTCGCCGCGCAGTACATTGATCAACTGGGGCAACTCATCAAGGCTCGTGCGGCGGAGGAAGGCACCAATGCGGGTGACGCGATTGTCGTTGGCGGTCGCCTGGCTGATGCCCGCCGCATCGCAGCGATTGGTATACATGGAGCGGAATTTGAGCAGGGCGAAGAGCCTGCCGTCGCGGCCGAGGCGCCATTGCCGGAAAAGGGCCGGCCCCCCGTCTGCCTGCCTGATCCGGATGGCAATGAGCAAGAAGAGCGGCGAGAGTAGGAGAAGACCGAGTGCCGCGCATAAAATATCGGTAGCGCGTTTGACCGCCAGCGAGATCGACCGGGTCCGGGTCGCCGCCGGGCCGATGGGACGGCCCTGCCGCCAGTGCACAGCGAGGCCGCTCTGCGCGCGGGTCAAGGCGCGCGGTATGTAGGTTGTTGCGGGAAAGTCATGCTCGGCTGGGCTGCGAGAAAAATGCGCCGCCGTCGAACCGCTGGTCTTGCGATCAACACGAGTAAACGTCCGCTTCATTGAAGCCGCCCAGTGCTCTAGGTTCGTTTAACGTTTCATTAGCCATAATCAACAGGTCGAGGGCGTGGTGTCCAGCGCCGAACACTGGTTATGCGCATGGATTTGACAGACCGCTGCGCTCGAATGGCGGTTGCCAAAAATAGATAAATGTAATTCTATTTTGCGGTGGCTGGGGAGGTTGTTCTGATCATTCCGCGCGCCGAGGCCGAGGCCTTTCTTGGTGTATTGGTGCGCCATGGCCGGCTGATCGTTTTCATCACCTTGGTCGCCATACTGGGCGCATTGTTTGCGACGAGCGCATTGCGGCCAATCTATACCGCGACGGCGCTGCTCGTGGTTGAACCGGCCCCCAATAACCTGCTCGCCTCCGGCAGCGGGCCGCTGGGGGAGACGCCCAATAGTGGCGCCGTAGACGGCATGGTCGAGATCATGCGGTCCGATCCGGTGATGCTGCGGGCCATGGAACTGGCCTCTCCCTTCGAACTAGCCGATTTTTCGTCGGGCTTTGATCTGCAGCCGATGTTCCTGGGCTTTTTCCGCATCGCCGCCGAACCCCTTGCGGAGGGAGAGGCGGGGCGGGCGCAGGTGCTCGGGCTCATGCGCAATTCCGTTTCGATCAACCGCCGTGGCCTGACCCCCATTATCGCCATCCGCGCCAATGCGACCTCGCCGGAATTTGCCGCCCGCCTCGCCAATGCCCTGGGCGAAGCCCATATCGCGCTTGAGGTTGCGGCTAAATCTGAAAATCTGAGGAAGGCGCGCGATCTGATCGAGGGGCAGGTCGAAACGGCGCGCGGTCACGTGCTGGCGCTGAGCGCGGCGCTGGGGAGTCTCAAGGGCGCAAGCGCCACGGCGCCGAGCGGGATATCGGTGGACTTTCAGTCGCAGATCGTCGCGACCGCGCAGAGTCTCGAACTGGCGCGAAACCAGTATCAGCGGCTCCTGCAGCGATCGGGCGAGCTTGAGGAACAGGCGGAGCTGCAATTGCCCGATGCGCGCCTTGTGGCGCCAGCCTCGCCGCCATCCGATGCCGGTTTTCCGGACATGAAGACGACGCTGACTGTCGCGGCCCTGCTGGGGGTCGTGGTGGCCCTGGCGCTGGCCTTCACCTTCGATGGCCTCGCGAGCGGGGTGCGCAGCACGGACGAACTGGCCGAGGCCATCGGCGTGCCCGCGGCCGTCGCCATGCCGCGGCTCAGTGCCAGCCGCTTCGATGGCACCAGCCATGCCGATAACGTCATCACCGCGCCGCTCTCGCCTTTTTCGGAAGGCATGCGGACCTTGCAGGTCAATTTGCAGCGGAGCCTGGTATCGGAACCGGGCGGGCAGGTCGTCTTCGTGCTTTCGGCGGGCGATGGGGAGGGCAAGACGACGACGGCACTGGGTCTGGCGCGTGCCTTCGATGCGGCGGGGCGCAGCGTTCTGCTGCTCGATGCCGATGTGCGCTCGGCGGCACTGCATCGGCATGTCGATGTGCCCCTGGCGGGCGGCTTTGAACAGGTTCTGGCTGGCGATGTCGACATTCGCCAGCTCGCGAGCATGGTGCGCAAGGACCCGCTCTCAAACCTCTCGGTGCTGGTCAATTCCGACCGCAGCGTGGTTCCCGCGGAAGTGCTTTTTGGCGGCCCGACCTTTGCCAATGTGCTGAGGGGCGTAAGGGCCAGCTATGACATTACCATTGTCGACATGCCCTCGCTCCATTGGTCGGCGGAAGCGGCCTATATCCTGCCCCATGCCGATGCCGTGGTGCTTGTGGCGAGCTGGGGCAAGACCGAGCGGGCCAAGCTGCGCGAGGCGTTGGTGGCCATCAGGCAGGCCCATCCCCTGCCGGTGCCGCTGGTGCCGGTTTTGGCGCTGCAGCCCAATGTCCTCCGCTGGCCGGCACCGCGCTACGAACCGGGCTATTCGTCGCGTTAGCCTGCCGGCCTGCCGTAATAGCTAAAATACCACTCGACGAAGGCAGCGACGCCGGTCTCGACATTCGTCTCCGGTGAAAAGCCGGTCAGGGCCTTCAGCAAGGCCGGTGCGGCATGGGTTTGCTCGACATCGCCCTGTTGCATGGGCAGCAGATTTCGGAGCGCCTTCTTGCCCAGCGCCATTTCGACGGTGTCGATGAAGGACAGGAGGCCTACAGGCTGCCCGCCGCCGATATTGACGCTGCGCCAGGGCGCGACCGGCGAGAGGGAATCCGCGCTGCCCGGCACATCTATGGCCTGGCCTTTCACTGGCGGCAGCAGGATCAGCCGGGTGAGCACCTCGACGAGATCTGCGATATAGGTAAAGTCGCGCCGCATATGGCCTTCGCCGTAGACTTCAATTGGCTCGTCACGCTCGATCGCCGAGACGAATTTGAACAGTGCCATGTCCGGTCGGCCCCAGGGGCCATAGACGGTAAAGAAGCGGAAGCAGGTGGTCGGCAGGCCGTAGAGATGGGCATAGGCATGGCTCATCGCCTCCCCAGCCTTCTTGGTCGCGGCATAGAGCGATATCGGGAAGTCGGTGCGGTCGGTTTCGCGGAATGGCATGGCTTCGTTGCCACCATAGACCGAGGACGTCGAGGCGAGGAGCAGGTGCCTGGTGCCGGTGCCGCGCAGTACTTCGAGCAGGTTGAAGGTGCCCGTGAGATTGGCGTCGTGATAGGTCCGCGGCGCCTCGATGCTGTAGCGAACCCCTGCCTGGGCGGCGAGGTGAATGACGATGTCGGGCGCAAATTCTGCAACTGCCGTTTCGAGGGCGGCGTGATCTTCGAGCAGGGCTTCGGTGAAAGAAAAGCTGTTCGACGGTGTCAGCAGCGCGAGGCGGGCCCGCTTGAGCGAGACATCGTAATAGGCGGTCATGCCATCATAGCCATGGACGCGATGACCGTCGTCGAGCAGGCGCCGGGCCAGGTGATAGCCGATGAACCCGGCTGAGCCGGTTATGAAGATCTTCATTCTATCCCCGCGCATACTTGCCATCCGATAGCGCAAAACTCCTGAAAATGCCGTTATTTATCTGCCCTGGCCGCTTTCGCCGGCCGATTTGTCCCCGCCCTTTGGGTCGCGCCTAGACTTGAGGCTCCTTTGTCAGCGGAGCCGATCATGGCCGACATATTCTCTTCGCATAATATCGACGTGGCGGCACCCGCCGCCGGCGCCTTTGCCATCACGCCTAGCGATGGCACTATTTTCGACCAGCCGACACGCGCGCTTTATGTCGGCGCCGCGGGCACCATCCAGGCCGAAATGCTCTGGGGCGGCACCGTCACCTTCGAGGGCGTGCCTGGCGGCTCCATACTGCCGGTCCGCGTGCGTCGCGTGCTGAGCGGCACAACCGCTGGCTTTATCGTCGGGCTTTACTGATGAGCGGCACTGCGGGGCCCGCGCTCGGGCTTGGCTATTTCCCCGGTTCCATGCCGGTGGACGCGGGCGGGGCATGGCTCGATGCGGATTTTGCCCGCGGCCGCTATCGCTTCGCCGGCAGGGTGCTGGCCAATGAAAGCCAATTCCGTCTGGCAGTGGGCGGAACTGCGCCGGCCAGCGGCCATCTGATCATCGGGCCCTATGTCGCCGAAGCGGCGCCGGAACTGTTGTCCGACGGCAATTTTGCCAGTGGTAGCGCCGGGGATTGGAGCAGCGTTGGCAGTTCGATCGCCGTCGCGTCCGGTGCCCTGCGCGTGACGGGCAGCGGCGGCAATGGTTCGGGCGCCTATCGCACCATTGCCAGCTTGGTCCAGGCCTCCGGCCGGGCCTATCGCCTCACGGGCGATGTGTGGCGCGAGACCTCGTCCAATGTGACGCTGGGCTTTGGCGCCGGTGGCGGTGGCACGGCAAACTATGCGCAGACGGCCAATCTGACCGTCACGACACCGATCCAGGCCGCGCTCTATTGCGGCGGGTTCAATCCCACGACAGCCTCGATTGCGCTGCGCAACCTGACCAATCCTTCAACGGGTATCTATTGGGCCGACAATCTCTCGCTACGCGAGGCCTTGCCCTGCGTCGGGTTTCGGGCAGGGGCCCTGTGCGGGGTGGTCGAGGCGACGACGCCTGCCAGCGGCGGAACCGGAGGCGTGGTGTTTCAGGCCGATGACAATGCCGAATTCAATGCCAACTGGTTCGAGCGCAATTTCATCCGCCTCATCTGGGATGCAAGCCAGCACCTGCGTTTCGTCGTGTCCTTCGGCGGCAGCGGCACGCAGGTCGAACAGGTCAATCTCGACCTCGGGGTCGTCGCGGCGGGTAGCGCCTTTGCGGTCGGATTTACGGCCAAGGATGGCGAATATCGCGCGGCCCTGATGGGCCAGCCGGTGCAACAGGCGCTTTCGGGCACTTTTCCCGGGCTGGCGGCGCTGCGGCTTGGCCGCGGGCGGTCGAACGTTTCCGGCCTCTGGAGCGGCAGCATCAAGCGGCTGCGGCTTTTCTCCGAACCCATGAGCGAAGAGCAGTTTGCCGCCCTCGTGGCTGGTTCGGGCGTCGTCGCTTGGGGCGATAGCCTGACGGCCAGCGCAGGCGCGACCGGCGGCAGCACTGGTAACGCTACCTATCCGGCCGTGGCGCAGACCCTCTTTTCTCCACGCCGGGCCGTCGTGCGGCAGGGCGTGGGCGGACAGACTTCGACCCAGATCGCGGCGCGGATGAACGCCGTGCCCATTCTCGTCACCGTGGCGGGCGGCGCCATTCCGGCTTCCGGCCCGGTAGCCATCACCGACAAGTCGGTCAATGTGCTGACCGGCTCGGGCGGCTTTACGGGGAGCCTGAAGGGTTGGCTGGCCGGGGTCGCAGGCACGATGTCGACGGACGGCTCGGGCAATTGGAGTTTTGTGCGCAGCGTCGCAGGCGCGAGCGTCCCGGTGTCCGTAGACACGCGCTTCATCTGCGCTTGGGGGCAATATCTGCGGGGATATGCGGCGTGGTTGTGGTTGGGGCGCAATGGCGCTCAGGCGGGGCGCAGTGTGCTTGGCGATATTGCGGCCGCGGTCGCCTCGCTTGGCCACGGTCGCTATCTCATCGGCGGCATCCTGCCGAGCACGGCCGATAGCGGCGCCGGACTGGCGCAATTGACCACGCTCAACGGACAGCTAGCCGCCGCCTATGGCGATCGCTTCGTGAACCTGTTGGCCGTCCTTGCCGCTGCTGCCAATGGCTCCGGTGAAGACAGCAGCGATGTGGCGGCCGGCTTTGTGCCGCGTTCGCTGCGCTCTGATCATCTGCATCTCAACGATGCCGGCTATGCCCTCGTGGCACAGGCATTTTATGCGGCGCATATGGCAAAGGGGTTTTAGCACCGGACCCACGCATCCGGAGGAAGCGGGCGGGATTGCCGACATGGATAGCCCCGTCGCGAATGTCCGAAAAGGCAACTCCGCCCGCTCCCAGCACGGCGCCCGCGCCCAGCGTCACGCCCGGACCGACAATGGCCCGGGCGGCGACCCAGGCATCGGCCCCTATCGCTATGGGCCGCGCCACGAGCGGAAAATCCGGCGCATCGATATCGTGGCTGCCGGCAATCAGATGGGCATATTGAGAGACGATGGCATTCCGGCCGATATGGATCGGGGCCTGACAATAAATTACCGTCTGCCAACCGATCACCGCACCGTCCTCAAGCGTGAGAAAGGGCGGATACCAGATCTTGGCGCTGGCATAGACACGCACGTCGCGCCCCACTCTGGCGCCGAAAAGGCGCAGAATGGCGCAACGCCAGCCATGCAGAGGCGGTGGCGTCCAGGCGGCAAAAAGGGCCCAGCAGATCGTCCACCAAGCGCGGTACATCCGATGGTCCCACGAAAAATGCCGATCGGCGAGGCGGGTCATCGCCGTGGCTCCGCCAGAATGCGCGCATAGTGGTCCAGCATCGAACGGGCAATATCGGGCCAGAAGAACGGCCGGGCCGCTCCTCGGGCGCGGGCCGAGCGCATGGCCTTTTCTTCTGCACTCATGGCGTCCACCCGGGAGAGAACGACGGAAAAGTCCGAAAAATCCGGCTCCATTCGCAACGCCACGTCATCGGAAAAGAGTTGTGGCAGATGGCAAGCCTCGGTCAGGATGGGAATGCAGCCATGGCTCAGGGCTTCCAGCGCTGCCATGGGCAGGCCTTCGCTCAGCGAAGGGAGAATGAAAAAGCCGGCTGCCGACAAGGCTTGCGCCTTGGCATCGCCGCCCAGCGCACCGACGAAGCGGACGCGCCTTTTGTTTTTGCAGCGCGCCGCGACAGCCGCTTCATAGGCGGGGTCGCCCCAGCCCGCTATGGTCAGCACCATGCGTTTTGCTTGATGTTCCCAGGCGTCGATGAGCGGCAGAACCTGTTTTTTCTCATGTAGCCGGCCGAGATAAAGCGCGCCGTTACGCTCTGGGGTTTTGGTTTCCGCTGCCGGTTCTACGCCATTCGGCACGGTAAAGACGCGGCCTGCGAGCGCGGGCATGTAGTCGAGGGCCGTAGCTGCTTCGTGCTCGGAGAGCGCGTGAAGGTGGGCGCGGGCGAGCATGGGCCGCTCGAACAGGCTCGCATGTGGGCGCTTGAGCCAGGGTTTTCGGGCCAATATCCAGGGATCGAGCATGCCGCGGGGCGATACGATCACCCTTGTCTCTTTCGGAGCGAAGCGGCCATGGATGGAGCCGGCCGACCAGATGCCATGAATATGGAGAATATCGGGCTTCAGCCGCGCCATCTCGGCCTGCATGGCGAGGGAAAAGCCATAGCGGCTGCGGCCGAGGGGATGGGTCAATAGCGGCAGTTTGCCCCAGACTTGTTTTTCATCCGCAAAGCCATTTTCGTAACCGCCCGCCACGATCACCTCGGCGCCAAGACCTGCCATGGCGCGCGCGAGGCCCGAAACCGAATGATAGAGCCCACCGGCCGAGCGCCCGAGGCGGGTGGAATAGTGGACGATTCTCATGGCCGGGCTGCTCTCTCGGCCGCGCGACGGCTCCTGTTCGTCGCGAACCAAAGCAATAGCACGACGCAATAGCCGAGCGTTTCCAGCGTAACGAAGAGGATCGGCGCGGTTTTCCCCAAGGCGAGCGCCAGCCCTGCGAGGCCTAGAACACAGGTGTTGCATAGACCCGCCAGGGCAAGGCGGTGCCGATTTTGGAGCTGGAAGTCGTAGACGGCGGTGGCGGAGAGTTTTTCGAGGCTTTGCCAGGCAATGAGCACGAGAACGAAGCCATGGGGCAGGCCCAGCATCGGCGCTGCCAAGGCGACCAGGATGGACGATACCAGCGCGATGGCCGCCTGGCCGGTGAGGCTGAGGCCCATGCTCGGCCGGCGCCGCGCCAGCTCGACCCGTCTGAGATAGGTGACGAGCAGACCGGCGGCGTTGAAAGCCTGCTTGGCATAGATGATCAGCGCCGGCAGGGGGCCGGAAAAACTTGCGCCAAGCACGAAGAGCACGGCGCGACCATAGAGCTGGCCGATCCCCTGCGCGCCCATGACGGTGACGATCTCGATGAGGGCGGCACCAAAGTTCGCCTTTGTCGATCTTTGGTAAGGGCCCGCGAGAAACACATGCGCCGTTGCGAGCACGACGGTGCTCCAAAATGCCGCATGCCCCGCCGTTTCGGCCGAGATTTCGGGGTTGAGAACCGCGCCGAAACAGAGCGGCAGCATCCAACCATTCTGTAGCAACATAGCCCAGTGCTGGAAACCGCGGCGGTCAAGCTCGGCGTCGAGAAGGGGAAACCGCAGCAGCAATGCCGTGGTGAGGAAAGGCAGCAAGGTCGCGGTATCGGCTGGTGCGAAATGCAAGGCGATTGGAATCATCGCAAGGCCGAGTGCGGCAATGCCCGCCCGATAGACGAGATAGGCGGACCGCATAACGGCATCGCTGTGCCGCAGCCTGAGCATGGCCGGGATCAGTCCGGAACTGCCGTCGAAGGCAAAAAAGATCAGGCCTAGAAGGCCAGCATATTTGGCGAGCGAGAGAACAGCATCGGTTTGTCCGGTGGCCACGAGCCAGCTTTGAGCGAGGAACAAGGCTCCTGGCGGCGTCGCAGCCAGGGCAAGCCCGGCAATATGTCCCGCAACCCTCATGCCAGCACCCTTTGGACACGGGCCGGTGTGCCGAAGGCTACGGCGTGGGCGGGAATATCGCGATTGACGAGGCTATGCGCACCGATGACCGCGCTATCGCCGATGGTGACGCCCGGCAGGATGGTGACGTGACGGCCGATCCAGACATTGTTGCCAATGGTCACTGGCCCGACCAGAAAACCGCTTTCGAGGATGGGTCGTTCGGCGTCGAGCCTGTGGTCGCTGTCGCGGATGGAACAGTTTTCACCGATGCGTGTGCCTTGGCCGATCGCAACCGACTGGCGCGCGGAGAGGATCGTGCCTTGATTGACCGACACGTCGTGGCCGAGCCGCAGGTGACCACCCTCGGCGACGGCGAGGCTGATATTCGGGCCAAGGAAGGTTCGATCGCCCACCTCGATCGTGCCGGTGACGCCGGCGCAGCGGATCGGCCCGGCAAAGGTGACATGCCGGCCAAAACGGATCCAGGAGAGATAGACATGGCGATACCAGACCCCGCGCGCCACGCGTGCCACGAGGTCGATGGCCCTGGTGGCATAGCGCGAAAAACTACGCCTGCTCATGACAGCACCTTGGGCATGCGGGGCGCGTGGATGGTGCGCCAAAGGCTGCCGATAGCCGCGGCGAGGAGGATAATGGTCAGGCGGAAGATGGTGGTGTCAAAGCCGCCGCGCAGGGTGAAAATGGCGAGAAGCGGGATCAGGCTGACGACGAGTGCCTGCATGAGCGGTTGCCAGCGGACAAAGGCGCGATAGGCATTGTCGAGCAGCGCCAGCGTGCCACCGAAAGCGATGCCAATTGCCACGACGCCGATGAAGCCGCCTGCCGCAAAGGCCTCGCCGGCAAGACCCGGCGTCAGGCCGCCCAGGCCGTCCCGCGCTTCCATCAGGCGCAGTGCCCGGCTCAATTGCAGCGGCTTTTCAGGGAAAAGCGCCCGTGGGAAAAGCTGTTGCAGCACCTGCCAATAGTGCCCGGCCTGATAACCAGCCTCTTCGACGAGGCGGGCGGCAAGGGCGTAGCTTTCGAGCAGCGACAGCTGGGACAGGGTCAGCCGCGCGGCTTCGAAAAAATCGGTCGCTTCGCCCTGCAAGGTGAGCCGGAAGCTCAGTGTCAGCGCAAGAAGAACTGCCGCTACAATAGCGGGCAGGACGAGGCCACTCAGGCCGATGCGACGATGGGCTAGGAGGATAAGGCCGAAGGCGATGCCCGTAATGGCAAATTGGGTTCGGCCACCGAGCAGCCAGAAGACCAGCAGGACCAGAGCCATCGACAGCCACGGCTGTGCCGTTCGGGCCGATGCTGCGTGGGCGCAGAGAAGCGCGGCGGTGAAAGCGGCGAGGCAGGCACAGGCATAGGTCAGCGAAAAGAGGAAACTGTCCACGGGCAGACGTAGAAAACCGGTCTGGGCAAAGCCGAAGAGGCCCCCGGGCGCGGCGGCGATCAGGCCAAGCAAGGTGAACAACACCAAGGCATGAAACAGTTTTGGCCCGGCGGAGACGCCTCCTTCCAGCGGAGCGCTCTCTGCCGAGGACCGCGAAAACAGCCAGTAGCCAGCGTACCAGGCAAGGCTCGAAAGCCCGGCAATGGTAGTCGCAGTGCCGATCTGCGCTTGCAGGGTCGCGGACATGGCGTCTGGATCGAGCAGGGCCAGTGGCAGGGCATGAAAGAGCAGGATGGCGATGCCGAGGAGGAACAGGCCGGGGCGACCGTGACGCAGGGCGAACAGCAGACCCAAAAGGCTTGCAGCAATCAGTGCGAGGATCATCGGTGCTGGCTTTCCGCGACTGGGGCCAAGCTCGGGTTTCTATCCGCGGCCTCGATGGCGCCGACAAAATGGGCCAGAATGGTTTCGCGATGCCAGCGCCGCTCTGCTCGGCGCCGCGCTGTGGCGCCAAGGTTTTCAGCCAAAGCGGGATCATCGCAAAGCCGCTCGATCGCCGCCGAAAGCGCCGCCGCATCACCCGGCTCGACGGCAAGGCCGCAGCCCTCGATCTCCTCGAAAATTCCGGTGCCCGATGCCGCCGTCGCAATGACAGGACGGCCGGAGGCCAGCATATTGGCAAGCTTGCTGGGCAAAACGAGATCGGCGGCCCCGGCGATCTGCGGCAACAGGTGCATGGTGGCGAGTCCCAAAAGCTCGCTTAATTGCTCCCGCGGTTGCAGGTCGAAGAACCTCATATTGCCGAGATCCCCCGCCATGGCTTCGAGTTCGGCGCGATAGGGACCATTGCCGCAGATCACGAAGGTGATGTCGTCACAATCAGAGAGGCTACGTGCCGCCGCGATGACGAGATCGAGCCCCTGCTTGCGTCCCAAAGCCCCCGAATAGAGCGCGATATGCGGCGTCGTGATGTTCCATTTTTGTCGAAAGGCGGAGGGGCGGCCGAGGGGCATGACTTGGGTAAGATCGCCCCAGTTCCGGTGTTCGGCCACGCGCTCGCGCGAAACACCTTTCTCGACAAGTCGGCGGCACATGGCGGGCGAGATGCTGCTGACCCGGTCAAATCTGCGCAAAATCCGCCGCTCTGCCGCAGCGAGCAGTTTTATGATTGTGTGATTGGTCGAGACGAGGCCGGTTGCGAGGGCCGCTTCAAGTTCAAAATCCTGCAAGTGCAGCCAGGAGCCTGCGCCCGAAAGCCGGGAGGCCAGCAATCCCAGAGGCGCCGCGAGGAGGCTCGGGGCAATGGTGATGACCCGCTCGGGGCGCCAGAGAAGCGCCTCGGCCAGCATGATCGGCGTGGCGGCCAGCGCAAAACTGGCCTGATGCACCAGGCGCAGCACGCCGCTGGGGCGAGAGGGAATAAAATGCGGCACGCGATAGATGCGGGCCCGGCCCAGATCTTCCCGGCTCCAGCCCCGATGTCCCGGGCGTGGGCGCCATCCGGGATAGTAGGGCTGGCCAACGACCGCGCGAACCTCGTGACCCCGCTGAGCCAGTGCCTCGACCAGCCCCGTCGTATAGGGCCCCGTGCCGATGAGTTCGGGTGCATAATTGAGGCCCAGCAGCAGGATTTTCATGCCGCCGCCCCGCGCGCCAATTGCGCCTGATACCAGGCATAGGTCTCTGCCAACCCATCCTCGAGCGCTATCTTCGGTCGCCACCCCATCTGCCGCAGGCGGCTGGTATCGAGCAGCTTCTTGGGCGTGCCATCGGGCTTGGCGGGGTCGAGGGCAATAGCGCCCTCGTAGCCCACCGTGCGGCAGATGAGATGCGCCAGATCGATAAGCGCGATGTCCTCGCCAGAGCCGATATTGACCGGGTCAGCCCCGGAATAGGTCTTGAGCAGCAGGACCAGCGCATCGGCGCAATCATCCACATGCAGAAATTCCCGCCTTGCCGTGCCGGTGCCCCAGAGTTCGAATTGTTTGGCGCCGCGGCTCTTGGCGTCGTGCGCCTTGCGCAGCAAAGCGGGCAGTACATGGCCGCGCTCGAGATCGAAATTGTCGCCAGGTCCATAAAGATTGGTCGGCATGGCGGCAATATAGTTGCGGCCGAACTGGGTGCGATAGGCTTCCGCCAGCTTGAGCGCAGCGATCTTGGCAAGCGCATACCATTGGTTGGTCGGCTCGAGGGGCCCGGTAAGAAGCGCCTCCTCGCTGATCGGCTGCGGCGCGAATTTGGGATAGATGCAGCTTGAACCCAAAAACAGGACGCGATCGATATCCGCCCCATGCGCCGCCTTGGCGATATTGAGATTGATGGCGAGGTTGTCGGTCAGAAACCCGACCGGATCCCGGCTATTGGCCAGAATGCCACCAACCCTTGCCGCCGCGATGATGATGGCATCGGGTCGTGTTTCCCCGACAAAACCCTCAACCTCTGTCTGGCGCGTCAAGTCCAGCTCGCGCCGCCCGGCGGTCAGCAGCGTGCAGGCCTCACCCCCGAGGCGCCGCAGCAGCGCCTGTCCGACCATGCCAGTATGGCCGGCGATCCAGATGGTTTTGCCCGTGAGCGAAAAGCCCGGTTTTGCCGTTCCAGCCGTGTGATGGTCCGGGTTCGCCCCCGCCAAAGGCAAGGCTTCGCCCTTATGCTCTTCCGACATTTTCGTGTCCCCGCAGCCTGAAGAGAGCTCAAGTCTTCGGCTGAACCGGGCTCGGGTCAATGCGGATTAATTGACGTGCCATAGGGGTATTTACGGATTTTTTACGATAGGCCCACCGGGTTTGGAGGCGTAGGGTTGCAACGCACAATTGTGCTCTCGTCAGGCTCCCAAATATCTCTCAGCAAAAGAAAACGGCGCCGCTCGGGTGAGGGCGCCGTTCTGTCTTTGCAGTGCTGATCCGAGCGATCAGAACTCGTCCCAGTCGTTCGCCACGGCCGCATTGCCCTGGCTCAGATATTGGCTCTGGGCCGGCTTCGCCTTGGCGGCAGGCGCGGCACGCCGCGGCTGGGGCTTCTCGACGATCTGGGTGCCGGGGGCGATATGGAAGACATCGACAATGGTGTCGAGTTCGTTGGCGCGGGCTTCGGTCTGCTCGATGGCGGCATTGGTCTCTTCCACCAGCGCCGCATTGTGCTGGGTCATTTCGTCCATCTGGCGCACGGCGACGTTGATCTCGTCGATGGCCTGGGCCTGCTGGCTGCTCTCGCGGGCGATTTCCGCCATCATGGCGCTATTGCCGCGCATGGCGTCCAGCATGGAGCCGAGCTTGCCGGCGGCATCGGACACCAGCTTGGCGCCGCCGTCGACTTCCCGCGCGCTTTCCTCGATCAGTGCCTTGACGTCCGAGGAGGCTTCGGCGGCGGACTGGGCGAGGCGGCGCACTTCCACGGCGACCACGGCAAAGCCCTTGCCAGCTTCACCGGCCCGCGCTGCTTCCACCGAGGCGTTGAGGGCAAGCAAGTTGGTCTGGAAGGCGATGTCGTCGATCATGCCGATGATGTTGGAGATCTTTTCCGAGGCCGTGGTGATGCGGCCCATGGCCGCGGTCGCCTGGTCCATTACCTGGCCGCTCTGCACTGCCGATTGCGTTACAGCTTCCGCCGCGGTGCTGCCACGCTGGGCGCGCTTGGCATTTTCGCTTACGGCGGCGGCGAGCTGCTCCATCGTCGCGGAGGTTTCCTCGATGGTTGCGGCCTGGCGCGTCGTGCGTTCGCTGAGGTCATTGGCGCCGGCAAGAATTTCGCCGGTCGCGACCTTTACGCCGCGCGAGGTGGTGCGGAGACGGGTAACGACGTCGGTCAGCGTATCGGCCACCCGGTTCATGTCGGTCTGCAGTTCAAGGAATGCGCCCTGGTGCGAGCCGGTCATGCGCTGCGTCAGGTCGGTATCGGCAAGGGCGGCCAGCACGGAACCGGCATCAGCAAGGCCAACGCGGACGCTCGACACCATGGCGTTGAAATTATGGGCGATACGGGTGATGTCGTCGTCATCAAACTTGGTTGTGATCGCGCGGCTGAAGTCGCCGGCCATGGCGGCTTCCACCACGTCGTCGAATTCGCCCTGGAAGGTCTCCATGGTCTTGGTGCGGGCCGCGGCGCGCAGGGCAGCGGCCTGTTCCTCGGCCGTCATGGACGCCATCTTGATGCCGTTGTCCTTGAAGACCTGTACGGCTTCGGCCATTTCGCCGATTTCGTCGGCGCGATTGAGGCCCGGAACTTCGGTCTCGAACTTGCCTGCGGAGAGGTCGCGCATGGCAAGAGTCAGGTTGCCGATGGGGCGGCCGAGCTGGGCGGTGCCGAGGTAGAGCGCCGCGGCGGTGCCAGCGAGAATGCCGAGGCCGGCGGTGACCAGCAGCAGCGTGCGCATGGTGCCCTGGAAGCCGGCGATTTCGCCCTGGATGACCTTGTAGGTCTCAAGGTCTGCCGCGACGATGGTGTCGATTTCGGCTTGGAAGGCTTTGCGGTTGGCGCGGTTGGTTTCGTTATTGCCCTGCACGTTGGCTTCGGCGGGATCGACATCGCGACCAAGGCGGGCGATTTCCGTGCGGAATTCTTTGAACTCGGCGGAGCGGGCGATCATGTTCTCGAATGTTGCGATCTCGCTCTGCTCGACGAGCGGACGCCAGGTGGCGATGACCTCGTCGATGCGGCCGAGCTGGGTGATGATGCCCTCCGCGAAGGGAGCTGCCTTTTCGGTGTTCGCCGCGGCATAGATGCCGCGCGATTCCATGACAACGGCCGTGACGAGCCGGTTCATGGTTTCACCGTAGAGCGCGCGTTTAGACGAATTGTCGAGCCGCTGAATCTGATGATCATATTCGGCCACGACATAGAGGCCGATGCCGGTGATCAGCGCGGCGACCACGCCCATGATGCCGACGATAGACAATACCTTGCCGCGAATGCGCATGCGACAATACCTTTCAGTCTACGCCGTGCGCGCACGGCCTGGATGTGCTGCCGCTTTATTTCAGTTGTGTGACAATGCACGTTCTGATCTCGAAGTGGGCGGCCTGTCCAAGTAATGTAGCTGTTTTCCTCTTAATGTATGGTGAAGCACTTATGAACTTGCCTAAATCATAGGCAGGTCAAACACTTGCAGAAGCGGCCTTTGCTTGGCCAATGGCAGTTTTGAGAGCAGCAACGCGCGTGCCGTCGGTCCGGCGTCGGCCGGGGCTGACAAAGCCGAGGCGTTGCGCGGGGGCGCTGTCGCCCTCGATCGGGGCCGAGCAGGAGCCGTGGATGGCGCCCAGCGGCGCCGCGGCAAGGATGGCGCCGACATTGTCTGCGCTGATCCCCGCGCCGGCCATGATGGTGATGCGGCCCGCCGCAATGCGCTGGGCCAGGATCAGGTCATCGAGACCCGCCGGCGCCGAAGTGGCGCGGCCCGAGGTCAGGATCGTGTCAAAGCCCAGCGCCACGGCCTCTTCGACGGCCTGGGCAATATCGGGCACGAGATCGAAGGCGCGGTGCAGGGTTTTCCGGAGCCCCTGGCTTTCGGCAACCAGGGTTTTGAGCATCTCGACATCGAGGCTACCATCGGGACGATTGGCACCGAGCACGACGCCCTCAAGCCCAAGGCGGCGCACCGCTGCGATGTCGGCGCGCATCATGTCGAGATCGTCCGAGGTGAAAACGAAATCGCCGGCGCGCGGGCGGATCATGACGCGGGCGGTGACGCCCATCTCGGCCGCCAGCGCCATCAGGCCGGAAGTCGGCGTGGTTCCACCCAGTTCCAGGGCTGCGCAAAGCTCGATGCGGTCGGCCCCGCCCGCATGAGCGGCGCGCAATCCGGCAGCGGTATCGACGCAGATTTCGAGGAGAGTCATGCCGCGCCTCCGGCCAGGCCGAGCGCCGCCGCGCCGATCAGTCCGGCGTCGGCCGTCAATTGCGCCGGCACCACGAGCGGACGGTCGAGTTTTCTGAGAATACGCGGGCGCACCGCTGCATCGAGCCGGGCGATCAGTTCGTGACTGTTTCCGAGGCCGCCGCCCACGGCGATGATATCGGGGCCGACGATATTGACCACCAGCGCCAGGGGCTGGGCCACGAGCTCGATGAAGAGTTCCACGGTGCCTGCCGCCTTGGTATCACCGGCCAGCCATTCGGAGACGATTGCGGTGCTCGCCAGATCTGTACCGTGCAGATGCCGGTGCAACCTTTCAATTCCGCGTGCGCCGCCAACCGTGTCGAGGCAGCCCGAAAGCCCGCAGCCGCAGGGGAAATGCGGGAGATCGTAGGGCGGCACGCTGACCTTGGTCGCAACGATGGTGCCATGGCCCCATTCGCCGCCGAGGCCGGCAGCGCCGGGATGGAGGCGCTTGTCCACCACGATACCGCCACCGACGCCCGTGCCCATGATGGCCCCAAAGACTACGCGGTGCTCGCGCCCGGCGCCGGCCGTCGCTTCGGCCAGCACGAAGCAGTCGGCATCATTGGCGACGAAAACCTTTCGGCCCAGCAGCCCTTCCAGTTCCTGCGCCAGATGCCGTCCATCGATGCAGGGAATATTGGCGCAGGTGACATGGCCGCTCGCCGGATCGACCACGCCCGTCACCGAAATGGCGATGGGCGCACCGGCCGGCGCCGCGCCTTGCGCGATGAGGCCGGAAACGGCGGCGACGAAGGCGGGAAAATCATCGCGCGGCGTCGGCACGCGGCCGAGGGCAATCAGGTTGTCGGGGGCCGTGGCGGTGGCGCCCTTGATCGTTGTGCCGCCAATATCGAAGCAGGTGATCATGGAAAGTCTTGTTCTCTCTATTGGTTCGACACTAGCGGCTAGCCGCAGGCGGGGCCAGCGGTGGGCGGCGGCTTTCCCACATGCGCTCACCTTGCGCGGCCGCAGGGAAACTGGCTAAGGATCGCCTTCCCCGTATGGAAGGACAAAGCGTGAGCCAGGTGGCGATCATTGGCGGCGGCCCGGCTGGCCTCATGGCAGCAGAAGTGCTGGCCGATGCCGGTCTTGCCGTGACGCTGTTCGAAGCCATGCCAACGGTAGGCCGGAAGTTTCTTATGGCCGGCAAATCCGGTCTCAACATCACCCATTCCGAAGACCACGCTGCGCTCCTCACGCGCTATGGCGCGGCGCGCCCGCGCCTGCAAAAGGCGCTCGATGCCTTTGCGGCTGAAGACCTGCGCAACTGGTGCGCCGGCCTCGGCATCGAAACCTTCGTCGGCTCCTCCGGCCGCGTCTTTCCCAAAGCCATGAAGGCCTCGCCTCTGCTCCGCGCCTGGCTCGGCCGGCTCAACGAGAAGGGTGTTCTCATCCACACCCGCCATCGCTGGACTGGTTTCGACGGCACAAAACTGCGCTTCGAAACCCTCGATGGCGAAAAGGTCTTGGCTTTCGACGCTGTCCTCCTGGCCCTTGGTGGGGCCAGTTGGCCCAAGCTTGGCTCGGACGCGGCGTGGATCCCTTGGCTGGTTGAGAAGAGTGTCGCCGTCGAACAATTCCAACCTGCCAATTGCGGTTTTGAGATCGACTGGAGCGAGAGTTTTGTCGAACGCTTTGCCGGAACGCCTTTGAAATCGGTGACGGCCACCAGCGCCGCGGGCACAATTCCCGGCGAGTTCGTCGTCAACCGCTGGGGTATCGAAGGCAGCCTCGTCTATGCCCATTCCGCTGCCCTGCGCGATGCGCTCCTCGCCGGAGAGCCCGCCGTGCTGGAGGTGGACCTGATGCCAGGCCGCTCGCGCGAACGCCTTGCCAAAGACCTCGCGCGCCAGCCCGCAAAATTGAGCCTTTCCAATCGCCTCCGAAAGGGCGCGGGGCTCGATCCGGTCAAAGCCGCGCTGCTGCGCGAATGTCGCCCCGATGCAAATACGCTCGATCCCGACGCGCTGGCAGCCGCCATCAAATCCGTGCCGATCCGCCCGCAGCGCCCCCGGCCCATTGCCGAAGCCATCTCCTCGGCCGGCGGCATCGCCTTTTCCGGCATGGACGAAAACTTCATGCTCAAAACCCTGCCGAGCGTCTTCGTCGCCGGCGAAATGCTCGATTGGGAAGCACCCACCGGCGGCTATCTGCTCACGGCCTGTTTCGCCACCGGTCGCGCCGCTGCCGAGGGGCTGCTGGACTACCTCAAAGTTCAGCGATAGCCGGCAGCCTGCAGCTCAAAGAGTTCGGCATAGCGCCCGCCCTTGGCCAGCAATTCCTCATGCGCGCCGGCTTCGAGAATGGCGCCGTGCTCGAGCACCAGAATGCGGTCGGCCATGCGTACGGTGGAAAAGCGGTGCGAGATGATGACCGCCGTCTTGCCGCTCGCAAGCCCCTTGAAGCGCGCAAACACCTCGGCCTCCGCCTTGGCGTCGAGCGCCGCGGTCGGTTCGTCGAGAATGATCAGCTCGGCATCGCGCATATAGGAACGCGCAATGGCGACTTTCTGCCATTCGCCCCCCGACAGGTCGCGCCCCTGCTTGAACAGCCGCCCAAGCTGCTGGTCATACCCTTTGGGAAGTTTCGCAATGACGGCATCGGCCAGGCTCTGTTCGGCCGCCTGATCGATGCGGAGCTGGTTGCTCTTCTCCTCCACGCGGCCAACCCCGATATTGTCGCGCGCCGTAAAACTGTAGCGGATGAAATCCTGGAAAATGACCCCGAGATGCGCGTGGATTTCAGCCGGCGCCATGTCCTTGAGGTCGACGCCATCGACGCTGATGCGGCCTTCGCTCGGGTCATAAAGCCGCGCTAAAAGCTTGACGATGGTGGTCTTGCCCGCCCCGTTCTCGCCGACCAACGCCAGCGTTTCGCCAGCCCGTAGCGTGAACGACAGGTTCCGGATTACCCAGTTCTCGGTTTCGGGATAGCGGAAGCCGACATTCTCGAAGCGAATGCCTTCCCTGATCGGCACCGGAAAGGCTTTTGGATGGGCCGGCGGCAGCACGGTCGGCTCGATCTCGAAGAAGGAAAAGAGATCGTCGAGGAACATGGACTGCCCGGCGATCTGCGTAAAGCCGAGCAGAATTTTCTGGAACAGGCCATTGAGCCGCAGGAACGAGCCCGAGAGAAAGGCGAGATCGCCGATAGAGAATTCGCCGGTAATGGTGCGCCAGACGATGAAGGCATAGGCGGCATAGTAGGCGAGGGTTGAGATGGTGGCAAAAACCGTGCCCCAGCCCGCCCGCAGGATCGAAATGCGGCGGTTCTCGAGGAAAATGCCGTGCGCCAGCAGCTTGAACCGCTCGATCAGAAAGCCGCCGAGCCCAAAAAGTTTGATCTCCTTGGCCGTCTCGGCGCTGGCCCCGACATAGCGCAGATATTCCAGCTCCCGCCGCTCCGGCGTGCGCCAGCGGCTCACCATATAGGCCATGGTGTTGAAGCGCGTTTCGCCCCAGATCGAGGGGATGAAACTGAGCGGCAGCAGCAGGATCAGCCAGGGAGCAAAGACGAAGAGGCCTGCAGCCAACGTCAGCACTGTAATGATGTCCTGCGCCTGGCCAAAAAGCTGGCTTAAGAGCGCATTGCGCCCCGCCGCCTGGCGCCGGGCGCGCTCCAACCGATCCTGATATTCGGCCGATTCAAAATGCATCAGGTCCAGCCGGGCGGCATGCGCCATCAGTTCGGTGCTGACCTGATTAGAGTGCAGCTCGGACAGGATGGAATCGACAAGACCGGTGGCGCGGCCGATCGCGTCATTGGCCAGCACCAGCGCCATTTCCAGCGCCAGATAGGTCAGAACCGGCGTCAACAGGCCCGCATTCCACCAGTCGAGGGGGCTCGGGCCCGGCGAGGCGACGGAGGTGAGGTGGACAACCTCGTCGACGATCAGCTTTGCGGCATAAAGCACGGCAATCGGCTGCAGTGCCGCGATGAGCCTGAGGCCAATGCTGGCCGCGGTCATGGGACGGCTGGTGCGCCAGATCTGCGCAATCAGCCGTCCGAGATGGCGGAGATTGTCGAGGCGCTGTTTTAGGGTCGGGGTCTGTTCGGAGATGGGCGGGGGCCGCCGCCCGGGAAGGTCGGTCATGGTGTGATGATAGCGCCGCCAAAGCGCCGCGCAAATATAAGACTTGGTAATGTTTTGGCTCTCAAGCCTCGCGGGCGAGCACGCCTGCCACATCGGGCGGCGTCCAGCCCTCGGGTTTCAGCACCTTGCCGTCAGCCCGCTTGATCACCTTGCCCGTTGCCGGATCGACCTTGGCCATGTTCGAGCGATGCACCTCGGCCCAGACGCGGTCGAGCGGAATGCCGAATTCGAGCGCCGCGCCTATAGCGACATAGATCACGTCGGCGAGGCCATCCGCGATTTTCTCCATGTCGCCTCGCTCAAGCGCTTCCACGGTTTCCTGGCATTCTTCGGCAAGCAGCGCCGACCGTAGCGCCGCGCGCTCGCGCACGAATTGCGGTTTTGCGAGCACGGGAAGATCACAGGCGCGGTGGAAGCCGGCGACGTCGTCCAAAAGGGTCTTCAAGGCGGTTCTCCAAGAATGTTCCGCTCTTCTAGTGCGTTCTCAGCGACAAGGAAATTGCTCGCAACCGAGTGAGCGGTGCGGCGTTTCCGTCCATCGGGAAAGGGAGAGAGCGATGCTCAAGAATAAGGACAGTTCGGCCATCGTCGCGGTCGCGGATCTGCAACGGGCGCGGGCGTTTTACGAGGATGTGCTCGAACTCGAACTGACTCAGGAAAACGAGCAGGTTCTTGAATTCCGGACCGGCACGACCTCGCTCATCGTTTATCTCTCCGACTTTGCCGGCACCAACAAGGCCAATGCGGTGGTCTGGGGCGTCGGCACGGAGATCGAAGCGATAACGGCCAGATTGGCCGAGAAAGGTGTCAGCTTCGAGCAATACGAAGGCATGGACTATGCCAACGGCATTCACCGCGACGGCGAATACGCCATGGTCTGGTTCAAGGACCCCGACGGCAATATCCTGCACCTGAACAATATGTGACAGGCTCTAGCGCAGACTGCGGAGGAATCCGGCCAGGTCGCCAGTGACGTGATGCACATGCGGTCCCGTCGATTGCCCCAGTTCCCAGGCTTCCACCTGTTCATGGGCGAAGCCTTCTCCGGCAACGACCTGCACCGTCGACATGCCGATCTCGTGCGGCACGACGAGGTTCTTTTCGAGATCGTCGAACATCGCCGCCTTGGCGGGATCGATCCCGTGGCGATTGAGAAACCCGTCATAGGCCTCGCGATGCGGCTTTGGCACATAGGTCATGGCCCGGATGTCATAGACATCTTCGAAAAGGTCGGGATCACCAAGCCGGCCGAGCACCGATCTGGCGTGGCCGGTATCGCCATTGGTCAGGATGAATTTTCGGCCGGGCAGGGCGCGAATGGCTTCAATCAGCAGCGGATGCGGATCGACCGGCGTATAGTCGATGGCATGGACGGTATTGAGAAAGTGGTCGGGGTCGATCGCGTGGCGGTTCATCAGTCCGTTCAGCGTCGTGCCGAAATCGCGATAATAGCTCTTCTGCAGCGTGCGGGCCGCGTCGAAATCGAGCTGGGTGACGTCCATCACATAATGGGTAATGCGCACATCGATCTGCGCGAAGAGATTGCACTCGCGCGGATAGAGTGTGTTGTCGAGGTCAAAGACCCAGTCGGTGATGTGGTTGAGGCTTTTTGGGGCAGCAGTGGTCATAGCTGCAGTGTGCCACAGAGAGATTGAAACTGCATCCGGGGATGCGAGCCTCCCGTGGGAGGCTCGCAGGAAGTGTTATTCGGCAGAAGGCTGGTTGGCCGTCACAGCCAGGCCCAGGGCCGAGATCAGGCCGGCCGGGTTGGCGGCAGCGGCGCTGAGCACGAGGAGCGTGGTCGGGGTTGCCGGACGCACGGCGACTTCGATGCTCTTGGGATCGTCGAGGAAGGCATTGGCAGCCGGAGTGACGAGATCCGTCAGGGCCGGAATGCCGGCCTGGCCGACGAGCGCGGGCACCATGGCCTTGAGACCTTCAACGAAGGTGGCGCGGTCGGCACCCGACTGGGCGGCGAACATGTCGAGCAGTTTTGGCGCAAGGCCGGCATCGTCATAGCGCAGGCTCGAACCGGTCAGGGTCAGAGCCTGAAGCAGTTCCATACCCACCATCATCTGCTGGGCCTGCTGCTCTTCCGGCGTCGAACCGGTCGAGGCGGCGTCCATGGCATAGATCTTTTCGAGCACGGCCGGGGTCAGGCCGGAAATGTCGGCCTTGAAGTTGATGGCGCCGATATCGGCGAAATCGAAGAGGAAGTCTTCGATCACCAGATGGCCATCGGTCATGCCCCAGGTCATGGTCTGGCTGATATTGCCGTTGATCTCGGTCAGGCCGAGGGCCTGGATGACCGCACCGGCTTCCGCATCTTCTTCGGAGACGGTGGAGAGGTCTGCCCAGATGCCGTTGACGGAGAAGGTCGAGGCAATGTCGGTCAGCGCATTGGCATCGTCATAGGAAAATTCGTTCACGGCCTCGATGGACTCGTAGGAAATCACCTCGGTGCCATCGCGGGTCACCGACAGCGGGCCGGTGGTCAGGCTACCGACGGATTCGAGGAGCGCGGTGACATTCACCTTGTCTTCGGGCGGCAGGTAGATGTTGGTCGCCGAAATATCGATCAGCGAGACGTGGCCGACCGGATCCTGGGCGAATTCGGTGTCGATATCAGGAATGGTCAGGGCGTCGGCAGTGAAGCTGCCATCATCGCCTTCGGCAACGCCGGTAAAGGTCAGCGTGGTGTCCACGGTCCAGGGTTCTTCAACACCGGTCACACCAACGGTCGCACCATCGACGGTGATGGTGTCGCCATCAAGCGTCGCAGCGCCAAACTGTATGTCATAGCCGCCAATCTTGTAGACCGCAGCGATACGATCGACGAACGTCTGTGCGTCGAGCGCCATGGCCGGCTGCATCAGCGCGAGCGTGGCCATGCCAGATGCCAGCATCAGGCCCTGGATCTTGTTGATTCTCATCATGGTCTGCGTCTTCCTCGATGTTGTGAAGGGCGCGGTTGTACTGTCCAACCCCCGCGCTGTCCCCCGGTTTGATTGCCCCTTGGGCAGTGAATTGCAGTCGATGTGCGGCAGAATTGCGTCAACGCTTATAGTGACGCTTTATTTCGCCTGCATGTCGAACTCAGCCTAAGGAAAACGGTTCAATTTGTTTCAAGAAATTGCCGATAGGCCGGATTTTCCGTTTCGTTCCAATAGGGAAAGCCGATGGCGTCGATATGGGCGTAAAAGTCAGCGCGCGTGTCGATGGGCACCTCTACACCAACGAGCACCCTGCCATAATCCGAACCATGATTGCGGTAGTGGAAAAGGGAAATATTCCAGGCGTCATTGAGCCCTTCGAGGAAGGTCAGGAGAGCGCCGGGCCGTTCGGGGAACTGGAAGCGGAACAACATTTCATCAGTTAGGCCCGCGACGCGCCCACCCACCATGTAGCGCACATGCAGCTTTGCGACCTCGTTGTCGGTCATGTCGGTGACGCCGAGACCATTGGCGGTGAGGAGATCGATGATCTCGCGCTTTTCCTTGTCGCCCTGCGAGAGTTTGACGCCGACAAAGATGTGGGCGGCGCTGGCATGGGCATAGCGATAGTTGAATTCGGTGATGGCGCGGCGGCCGAGGAGGCGCATGAAGGCGCGATAGCTGCCCGGCGCTTCGGGGATGGTCACTGCCAACAGTGCCTCAGCCCGTTCGCCGATTTCGGCGCGTTCGGAGACATAGCGCAGCCGGTCAAAATTGACATTGGCGCCGGAATTGATGGCGATCAGCGCGCCCTTGGGTGCCGCACCCATCTCGATATGACGGCGGAGGCCCGCGAGGGCCAATGCGCCGGCCGGTTCGGCAATGGCGCGCATGTCGTCGAAGATATCCTTGATGGCAGCGCAGATCTCGTCATTGCTGACGGTGATGATATCATCGAGCAGGTCGCGGCAGAGCCGGAACGTCTCGTCGCCCACCTGACGCACGGCGACGCCATCGGCAAAGAGTCCGACTTCGTTGAGCGTCACCGGCCCACCAGCCGCGATCGCCGCCTTCATGCTGGCCGCTTCTTCGGGCTCGACGCCGATCACCTTGATCTCGGGCCGCAGGAATTTGACGAAGGCGGCAATACCCGCCGCGAGGCCACCTCCGCCGATGGGCACATAGATGGCGCCGATTTCGCCCGGATGCTGGCGCAGCAGTTCCATGCCGATCGTGCCCTGGCCGGCAATGACATCGGGATCATCGAAGGGATGCACGAACACATAGCCATGCCGCTCCGCCAGACCCGAAGCATGGGCCCGCGCCGCGTCAAAACCATCGCCGAACAGCACGACCTCGCCACCGAGACGGCGCACCGCATCGACCTTGATCCCCGGTGTCGTCGTCGGCATGACGATGATCGAGCGTACCCCGAGCCGCGTTGCTGACAGCGCCACGCCCTGTGCGTGATTGCCGGCCGAGGCACAGATCACGCCGCGCGCCCGCTCTTCCGCCGTCAGCTGGCTCATGCGATTATGCGCGCCGCGGATCTTGAATGAAAAGACCGGCTGCAGGTCCTCGCGCTTGAGCAAAATCTCCTGGCCCAACTTGGTCGAGAGCAGGCGCATCGGATCGAGCGCGGTCTCCTCTGCAACCTCGTAAACCGCTGAAGTCAGGATTTTTCGCACATAGTCGGTCATGGCACGGCCTTCCAGAATATGGGGGTGATGGACGCCTGCTGACAGCAAATGTCAACGGCCGGTCATAGCAATGCTGCATGCATTTCCGGCATGGCACATTTTCTCAATCAAATGATTGATTGATGATTTTGCCGGGTGTATTGAAGCGCCGTCCAATCAAATCCCGAACCTCCCATGTGTCCCGAACAGGCCCATATACCTAGGCGCGAAAGCGGTGATGAGCGGCGCATTGCCATTGCGCATGCCGCCCGTGCCCTCATCATTGAAAAGGGCCTTGAAGGGCTGCGCACGCGCGATATTGCCGAGCGCGTCGGCATCAATATCGCCACGCTCCACTATCATGTGCCGAGCAAGGAAGCGCTGGTGGCGCTCGTCGCCGCGTCCCTCCGCGACGATTTCAAGGCTCAGGCCCTGCGCCATCCCAAGGAAGGCCTTGATGCCGGCGCACAGCTCCGCCAGGAGTTCAACGAATTCCGCGAAATCGTCGCTGAAATGCCGGAGCTGATCGGGGTTCTCAGCGAACTGGTCGATCTCTCCCGCCGCGATCCCACCATCGCCGAAATCATCCTGCCCATGCAGGCATATTGGACCGGCCAGTTCACCAAAATCTTCCGCACCGGCATCGAGGATGGCTCCTTCCGGCCCGACATCGATCCGGCCGGCGCTGCTATCATCGTCACCGCCGCTCTATCCGATTGCTGGCGTCCCCATCGCCGCCCTTCGCTCGAACCGGTCATTGCCGAGCTCGAGCGCGCCTTTTTCCTCCCCGTTTCCAATCAAGGCTAGAACCCATGTCTTCTCCTCACGCCCATGCGGCTGACGCACCACCCGATCCGCGCCGCTGGATCGGCCTTTTCGTGCTGCTGATCGCCAATTTCATGAATCTGATCGACGTCACCATCGTCAACGTCGCTCTCCCTTCCATGCGCGAAAACCTCGGCGCCACCGACAACCAGATCGAATGGGTCGTCGCCGCCTATGTCCTTGCCTTCGCACTTGGTTTGCTGCCCTTCGGCCGCCTCGGAGACATTTTGGGCCGCACCCGCCTCTTTCTCTGGGGCGTTGCTGCCTTCACCGCCGCCTCGGCGCTTTGCGGCATGTCCTCTTCGATCGAAATGCTGATCGTCGCCCGCATCATCCAGGGTCTCGCCGGCGCCATGATGACCCCGCAGGTCCTCGCTATCGCCACGGTTACCTTCCCGCCACATGAGCGCGGCCAGGCCTTCTCGCTCTTCGGCCTCACCGCCGGCCTTGCCTCGGTCTGCGGCCCGATTCTTGGCGGCCTTCTCATCGAAGCCCACATCTTCGGCTTGGATTGGGAGCCGATCTTCCTCGTCAACGTGCCGGTCGGCATTGCTGCCGTGGTCGCCGGCTGGTTCCTCATTCCGCGCCTGCCGGGCCATCCGGACCTCAAGAACGATTTTATCGGCATCGGCCTTTTCGGCCTCGGCATTGTCGCAGTGGTCTTCCCCATCGTCGAAGGCCGCGCCTATGGCTGGCCACTCTGGGCCTTTGGGCTCATTGCTGCGGGTCTCGTGCTGATCGGTCTCTTCGTCCTCTGGACCAAGCGCCGCGCCGATGCGGGTCTGCCGCAGCTCCTCAACTATGACCTCTTGAAGAACCGCGACTTCATGTTCGGCGCCTTTGTGGTCACCATCTATGCCTCGGGCATTCCGGGCATGTTCATGATCATCTCGTTGCTGCTGCAGAGCGGCTTCGGCATGACGCCGCTGCAATCGGGGCTCACCAATACGCCCTTCTCGGTGGGCGTGCTGATCGCTTCGCTGATCGCCGGTCGCTTCGGTTCCAACTATCTGCGGGCCCGCCTCGGCGCTGCCGGCCTGATGCTGGCCGGCGGTATCGGCTCGCTGCATCTCATCATCGGCGCAGCCGGCGATACCATCAATAGCTGGAGCTTCTTCGTGCCGCTGCTGATCGCCGGTATCGGCCTTGGCACCGGGTTCTCCTCGCTTTTCCAGCTCGTCCTGCGCAATGTGCCGCCGCGCGATGCCGGTGCGGGTTCGGGCGCCCTCCAGGCCTTCCAGCAGGTGGGCGGCGCGCTCGGCGTGGCGCTGATCGGCGAAATCTTCTTCACCCATCTCAGCGGCGCCTTTACCGGTGGCAGCGCGGCCACGGCAGCCTTTGCCGAGTCTGCCTCGCTGGCACTCTGGTACCAGGTGGTGAGTTTCGGCCTTATCTTCTTCCTCGCCTTCGCCTTCAAGCCTTCGGGCGGACAGAAGCCGGGCGGCGCACCGCAGCCGGTGCTGGTGGAAGCCTAACAGGAAGGGCCGCGCAATGCGCGGCCCTTTTTTATGCTGCCTTGAACAGCAGTTCCCAGGTTTGGTAGCCGGCAAGGGCAATCACCAGGGTGCCCACCAGCAGCATCAGCCGCTTTGCCGGCAGGATGCGCACGACGAAACCGGCGAGGGGCGCCGCCAATATGCCGCCGGCCACGAGCCCGGCGACGGACCACAGGTGCTGGTCGATCCCCTCGGCGTCCGCCCAGTGCCCGGTCAGCAGCGCCGTGATGAAGGCGACTGAGACGGCCGTCGTCACAAAGAATTCCACCGTATTGACCGTGCCAACCACGTAGCGCGGCGCGCCGCCCGAACCGATGAGGCTCGAGGTCACGATCGGCCCCCAGCCGCCGCCACCGGCCGCGTCGACAAAGCCGCCTGCGACGCCAAGCGGCAGCACGATCTGCGTCTTGGGCTCATGATAGGGCCCGCGGGCCCGAAACGCCCGATAGAGAATGTAGACACCCAAAAGCCCCAGATAGACCGTGACAAAGGGGCGGAGCATGGCGCCGTCTATGGCGGTCAGCACATAGGTGCCGAGCACGCCGCCGACGATCCCGGCCGGCGCCAGACGCCAGAACAGGCGCCAATTGACGTTGTGGTTGCGGACATGGCTCGTGGCCGAAGCTGCGGTGGTGAACATTTCGGCCGCGTGAACGCTGGCCGAGGCGGCAGCCGGCGGCACGCCGAAGGAGAGCAGCATCGTCGAGCTGACAACGCCATAGGCCATGCCCAGGGCGCCGTCGACGATCTGGGCGAGAAAGCCCACCACGAGGAAAATGAAGAACTCAGAGCCCAAGACGCCTCCACAGTCTAGAACACAAAGGGCCGAAACACCGTTCGTCGTGAACGGGTTCCGGCCCTGAGACAGAGTAGTGCGCCGGGGTCAGCGGACGATCAGTGTGCCGGCACCGAATTCGGTGAAGAGTTCCACCAGCACCACATGCGGCTGCTTGCCGTTGAGAATGACGACGCCTTCGACGCCGCTGTCGAGAGCTTCGAGGCAGGTTTCGACCTTGGGGATCATGCCGCCCGAAATCGTGCCATCGGCAATCAGTGCCTTGGCATCGGAGACGCTCAGCTCGGGAATAAGCTTGCCGTTCTTGTCGAGCACGCCCGGCACGTCGGTGAGGAACAGCAGGCGCTTGGCGCCGAGCGAGCCGGCAATGGCGCCGGCAAAGGTATCGGCATTGATATTGTACGTATTGCCGTCGCGGCCCGGGGCGACCGGAGCGATGACCGGAATCATTTCCGAACGGGCGAGGAGGTCGAGGAGGGTCCGGTCGACTTCGACGGGTTCGCCGACAAAGCCGAGATCGAGCACGCGTTCGATGTTCGAGCCGGGATCCTTGACCTTCTTCTCTGCCTTCTTGGCAAAGACCATGTTGCCGTCCTTGCCGCAAAGACCGATGGCCCATTCGCCTTCGGCATTGATCAGCGCGACGATTTCCTTGTTGATCGAGCCGGCGAGGACCATCTCGACCACTTCCATGGTCCGCGCGTCGGTAACGCGAAGGCCGCCTTCGAACTTGGATTCGATGCCGAGGTTTTTCAGCATCGAGGCAATCTGTGGCCCGCCGCCATGCACGACGATCGGGTTGACCTTGGATTGCTTCAGAAGCGCGATATCGCGGGCAAAGGCCTGGCCGAGCTTGAGATCGCCCATGGCATGGCCGCCGTATTTCACGACGACGGTCTTGCCTTCGTAGCGCTGCATATAGGGCAGGGCCTGGGCGAGGATGCCGGCATCGTGGCTGAAGCGGTCGGTCGTCGTTTCTTGGTCAGACATGGGCGGTGTGGTTTCCTCAAGAAGACCTGCGAACGGGCCAAGGGTCTAGTGCATTTTGGACTGGGTTTAAATCATCCTGAACGACAAAATCATGGCCATTGATCCATTTCTCCCCGATTTGCGTTGCAAGAGTGGCAGGCAAGTTCAAGTATGCATGCCTGAGGGGGCCGGGAGGCATATCCAAACACATGTCAACGCAAGCTGATGTCGGCGCCATTGCGGACCTGATCGCCCGTTGCGCCCTGCGAGACAGGGCCGCATTTCGGCAGCTTTACGAGCGCACCAGCGCGAAACTTTTCGGCGTGGCCCTGCGTATCTTGAAGGACAGAGCCGAAACCGAGGAAGCGATACAGGAAATCTACGTCAAGATCTGGCAAAAGGCCGACCGTTATGTGGCCGGTCAGTACAGCCCGATCAGCTGGCTTGTGGCCGTTGCCCGCAATCATGCACTCGACAAGGTGCGGGTCAAACGACCGGTCAGCGAAGACATCGATACCGCCCTCGATATCGCCGATATGGGTCCCAGTCCCGAGCGACAGGTAGAGCAGTCCGAAGACAGCGCGCGCATTGCGCATTGCCTCGGTACGCTTGAGCCCGATCGCGCCGAGGCAGTGCGGGGCGCTTATCTCGATGGTTTCAGCTACGAAGAATTGGCCCAACGCCATGCCGTGCCGCTCAACACGATGCGGACATGGCTACGCCGGAGCCTGGCCAAGTTGAAAGATTGCCTGACGTCATGAGCGACCAAGATAAACAAGAGAAAGACGGAAACCGCGCATTGGTGGCGGAATACGTCCTTGGCCTGCTCGACGTGCAAACGCATGAAGCTGTGGGCAAGCGTATTGCCGGCGACACGGCCTTGCAGCGCGAGCATGATTTTTGGGCCAACCATTTTTCCGGTCTCGACGATCAGTTTGAGCCCGTCGCCCCACCCGCTCATATCCTGCCGAAAATCGAGTCCAGACTTTTCGGAACGGAGAAGCGCGCGTCCTGGTGGGATAGCCTGGCTCTCTGGCGCTCGGTCGCGGCAGGCGCGCTTGCTGTTGCGGTGGCCGCTGTCGGCTTTTCGGTCATGCAGCCGAGCCCTGATTCTTCGGCTCTTGCGACCCAGCTTGTGGCGGCGCTTCAGGCCGAAGGCAGCGATGTACAATTCCTCGCACTTTACGATGGTACAGGTGCTGTGCGACTGACGGCACTCTCGGGCGAGACCATGCCAAATAATGACTATGAACTCTGGGCTATCCAGGGCGGTGGATCACCTATCTCCATGGGCGTGGTGCCGATCAATGCGCGCAGCACGGTTGAACTCTCGGACACTGTGCGCGCCGGCTGGGGCGAAGGCTCCGTTCTTGCGGTCACCCTCGAACCCAAGGGCGGTGCTCCTGCGGGTGTTCCCACGGGCCCGGTTGTGGCCCAGGGCGCTGTTACCAAGATCTAGCCAACAAGTCTGCTTTTCATAATCGGTGCGCTGGCCAAGGCCGGCGCACCTTTATTTTTGCGGGTTCTCATGTGCGCCGGACAGTGCCGCTCGCGTACGAAACTGACCCGAAAAAGTTTCAGCTTTTTTCTCGAGAAAACGCTGAACCAGCAAAAACTGCAGCTGAAATCCGTCCGTTCTTACTCATGTCCCGACACTGATCGGGAACAGAATTAAACAGGAAGGAACTCTCAAATGAACATTTCCCTGCGCGCTGTATCCGTCGCCGCCATTCTGTCCTTTGGTGCCCTGACCGGCTCCGTATTTGCCCAGGACAATCCGATGGTTGGCGGCGCTGCCATGTTTGCCGACAAGAACATCGTTGAGAATGCCGTCAATTCCGCCGATCACACGACGCTGGTTGCCGCCGTCAAGGCAGCTGGCCTTGTCGACACCCTTTCCGGCCCTGGCCCGTTCACTGTCCTTGCCCCGACCAATGAAGCTTTCGCCGCCCTGCCCGCCGGTACCGTCGAAAACCTCTTGAAGCCGGAAAACAAGGATATGCTGACCAAGATCCTGACGTGCCATGTCATCGCGGCCAAGGCGCTGTCGACCGACATCGTCAGCATGGTTGAAGCCGATGGCGGCGAACATGTCGCTGACACCGTCGGTGGCTGCAAGCTCACCCTCAAGGCTGCTGACGGCAAGGTGACCATTACCGACGAAAACGGCACTGTCGCCAATGTCACCATTGCCGACGTGATCCAGTCCAACGGCGTCATCCATGTCATCGACGCGGTGTTGACCCCGAAGATGTAACCTTCTTCGGCATCCCGCCGAATGAGGTCATGAGGCTCCGCTTCCCCCCGGGCGGGGCCTCTCGCATTCTTGAGGAAAGTTCGATCCGGATTGGTCTATGCTAGGGGCAGGGAGACGATGACAATGCAGCTCACACGACGCGCAGTTCTCTTGGGTAGTTCGGCCGTGGCCGCCCTCTCGGTCTTTTCGCTCTGGCGCTCGACAAGCCAGCCGCGGGCAGCCGAGGGCGATTTTCCGTTCAAGCTCAGCGATGAGGAATGGAAGGCTAAGCTCGATCCGGCCGCCTACAATGTCCTTCGCCACGAAGACACCGAACGCCCCTTCACCTCGCCGCTCAATGACGAGCACAGGGTCGGCAAATTCCATTGCGCCGGCTGCGACCAGATCCTCTTCGAGTCGGAGAAGAAATTCGACAGCGGCACCGGCTGGCCCAGCTTCTGGGATTTCGTTCCGGGCGCCATCGGCTCGACCGAGGATACAACGCTGGGTATGGTTCGCACCGAAGTGCATTGCAGCAATTGCGGTGGCCACCAGGGGCACGTCTTCAACGATGGTCCGGCCCCCACGGGCCTGCGCTACTGCATCAACGGTGTGTCGCTCAGCTTCGTCGCCGCCTGAAGGCATGGCTGCGTTGAGGCGCATGGTGTTGATCTTCGCCCCTGAACTTCGATAGGTGTGACTGACCTCTCGAGCATCAGATTCACATGCGCCTCACCATCATCCAGACCGGGGAAGTCCCCGAACCGCTTCGCGACAATTTCGGTCCATACCATTCGATGTTCGAGCGCATGTTCGACGCGACCGAAAATGGCTTTAGCTATGAGGTGGTTGATGTCGAAGGGAACAGTCTGTTACCCGATCCCTCACGCATAGAGGGGATCGTCATCACCGGTTCGCCGGCCGGCGTCTACGAGGATCACGACTGGCTGCCGCCCCTGCGCGAGTTCATTCGTCGCGCCTATTCGGCCAAAACCCCCATGCTCGGCGTCTGCTTCGGTCACCAGATCATGGCCGATGCGCTGGGCGGAGACGTCCGGAAATCCGAGAAAGGCTGGGGTCTCGGCCGTCACGCCTACCGCGTCGCCGGCCGCCCCGATTTCATGGCCGATGCGCCGGAAACACTGGCGATAGCCTGCTCGCATCAGGATCAGGTCATCGTACCGCCCGCCGAAGCCGAGGTGATCCTTGCCTCTGACTTCACGCCCAATGCCGGGCTTTTCTATAAGTCCGGCAAGGCTTTAAGCTTCCAGCCGCATCCAGAATTCCTCGACGACTACGCCATGGCGCTGGTAGAACTGCGCCGCGGCCGCGCGCCCGAAGAGGTTGTCGAGCAGGGCGTAGCCTCTTTTGCGCAAAACTCTGACAGCGCTCGGATGGCCGACTATATCGGCAAGTTCTTTCGCGGAAACACCGCGTAACCCGCGGGAATCAAGGCGGCATTAACCAAGATCGGCGAGGCTGTGGGCAATAAATCCTGCCCCAGGACTCACAAAATGTTCCGCTTCAGCCGGTTCTCGATCACCAAAAAACTTGTCATCGTCTTTCTCGGTTTCGGTGTCGTGGTCGCGGCACTCGGCGGCCTCGCGCTGCTGGCCGCGAAATCCCTCGGGGATCGCGGCAACGAGGTCGGGGCGCTGCTCTCGCCGCACGTCAAGGCGGCGATGGAGATCAAGCTCAACGCGACCACAGCCCATCTCTATTTCGAAGAAATCATGATGGGCGATGCCAGCGAAGATGTCACCAATGTCTGGGCTCACCTCGACGCGGCCAAGGCCTATCTCGCTGCTATTCAGAACGGCGACGATATTGAGGGTGCGGTCTATTTTGCCTCCGAAAATCCCAGCGTACAGGCGGCAGGCCCTAAGGTCTTGCAGGCGCTTACTGATTTCCGCGCCGCGGCCGAACAGCGCTATGCCAATCTCGGCAAGGGCGACGAAGGCGCCGGTTCTGCCGCAGATGCGGCGTTCGACGCCGCTTATGACAGCGTCATCGTCGAGGCGACGGCGCTCGAGAAATCGGTCTTTGACGACATGCAGCAGGGCCTGACGCGGCTAACCGGCGCACAGAGCTTTGCCATCATCACGCTGATCCTTGCCGGCATTGGCGCCGCCTCCGGTTGTTTCACCGTGTTCCTGTTCTTCCGCAAGGTCGTCTCGGCGCGGCTGGATCAGCTCGTGAAGATCACCGGCGAACTGGCCAAGGGCAATACCGAAGTCGATGTTCCGGCCCAGAAGGTGCAGGACGAGTTGACCGTTATGTTCGATGCCTTCACCAGCTTCCGCGGCGCGCTGGTTGAGCAGGCGGCCCTGGAGAACGCCGACAAGCAGCGCAATGCCGAAAGTGGCCAGCGCCGTCGCGCTTCAGATAGGCTGACCGACGATCTCAAGGACACGATCCACGCCGTGATGGCCGGTCAGTTGAGTCGTCGCGTTGCGGCCGATTATTCGCAGGACGAACTCAAGAGCCTCGCGGGCGAAGTCAACGCCTTGCTCGACGCGGTCGACAAAGGCCTTACCGGGACGGGGCGTGTGCTTTCGGCTCTGGCCAAAGCCGATCTCAGCCAGCGCGTGAGCGGAAAATTCCAGGGTGCCTTTGCCGAGCTGCAAGACAATACCAATGCCGTGGCGGACCGGCTGACCGAGGTCATGGGCCGCCTGCAAGAGACCTCGCATCGTCTCAAGACGGCGACCGGAGAAATCCTTGCGGGCTCCAATGATCTCGCTGAACGCACCAGCCGTCAGGCGGCCATGGTGCAGCAAACGACATCAACAGTGTCGGGCCTCTCCAGCACCGTGACTGAAAACGCCAAGCGTGCCCAGGAAGCCGATCGTTCGGTTGGCAATGCCTCGCGCATCGCCGTCGAAAGCGGGTCGGCCATGGATGCGGCCAACAAGGCGATGGAGCAGATCTCGACCTCGTCCGCGAAGATCTCAAGCATCATCGGCATGATCGACGACATCGCCTTCCAGACCAACCTTTTAGCGCTCAACGCCTCGGTGGAAGCAGCGCGCGCAGGTGAGGCCGGCAAGGGCTTTGCCGTGGTCGCGGTGGAAGTGCGGCGCCTGGCGCAGTCGGCGGCGGAAGCCTCGGCTGAGATCAAGCAGCTCATCGAGATTTCGGCCGGTGAGGTGCAGGCCGGTACGCAGGTGGTGATGCAGATCGCCGAGCAGATTTCGACGCTCAACCTCTCGGTGCGCGAGAGTGCCAAGCTCATTGGCGAGATTGCCGAGGCCAGCCGTTCGCAGGCTGTCGCCATCGGGGAAGTCAGCACCGCAGTGCGGCAGATGGATGAAATCACCCAGCACAATGCGGCACTCGTGGAAGAAACCAATGCTGCCATCGAGCAGACGGAAAATCAGGCTGCCGAACTCGACGAAATCGTCGCTGTGTTCGAACTGGGCAATGCCCGGGTTGCGGCGCGCTACGCCGCTTAATCAGACAAGAAAGACGAGAAAGGCGCATCCTGCGGGATGCGCCTTTTCTTATGCGCCGCTGCTTTCGAGCAGCATGGCGATTTCGGTTCGGAGATCCTTGATTCCAGTGCCCTTCTCGCTCGATGTGAGGAGAACATGCGGGTGCGCAGCGGGGCGCTTGGCGATGCTCCAGCGGGTCGCCGCAAGTGCCTTTTCGACATCTTCCGAATTGGGCTTGTCGGCCTTGGTCAAGACGACCTGATAACTCACGGCCGCGTGGTCCAGCTCGTTCATGACGCTGACGTCATTGTCCTTGGGGCCATGGCGGCTGTCGATGAGGACGTAGACGCGGCGGAGGGTAGCGCGGCCCACCAGGTACTGGTGCACCAGCTTGGTCCAGGCCTTCACCTTCGGCTCCGGCGCCTTGGCATAGCCATAGCCGGGCATGTCGACGATGCGCAGGTTTTCGCTCTGGCTCTCGAAGATATTGAGTTCCTGGGTGCGGCCCGGCGTGTTGGACGTACGCGCCAGATTGGACGTGCCGCAGAGCGCGTTGATCAGGCTCGATTTGCCGACATTGGAGCGGCCGGCAAAGGCGATTTCGACGCGATCCATCGGCGGCAGGTCGGCAAGGCTGACGCAGCCCTTGGTGAAGACGATGGGGCGCGCAAACATCAGGCGGCCGCGTTCGATGAGGTCGGTTGGATAATTGATTTCGGTCATGCGGTGCTCGGCCTCAAAGACTGGGGCCCGCTGGATTTTCCAGCGGGCCCCGAATGGTGCGGGAATGTCGGTTAGCTCTTTGAATTTTCTGCTGGCTTGGGCTTCCTGCGGAAGGTGTCCAGGATATTGCCGAAGAGGTTCACCTCGGCGCCGTGGCGCTTCATGATCACCCACTGCTGGGTTACCGAGAGCGTATTGTTCCAGGCCCAGTAGATCACGAGACCGGCGGGGAAAGCGCCGAGCATGAAGGTGAAGATGATCGGCATCCAGTTGAAGATCATCGCCTGGGTCGGATCCGGCGGCGGCGGGTTGAGCTTCATCTGCACCCACATGGTGATGCCCATGATCACCGGCCAGATGCCGAGATGCAGGAACGAACCGATGAGCGGCAGGGTCGTGGGATTCCACGGGATTAGGCCGAACAGGGTGAAGATATTGGTCGGATCGGGCGCGGCAAGATCCTGAATCCAGCCAAAGAACGGCGCATGGCGCATCTCGATGGAGATGAAGATAACCGTATAGAGCGCGAAGAAGACCGGGATCTGGATAAGGATCGGCCAGCAACCCGAGAGCGGATTGATCTTTTCCTTCTTGTATAGCTCCATCATGGCCTGCTGCTGGGCCGGACGGTCGTCCTTGAGGCGTTCCTGGATAGCCTTCATTTCCGGCTGCACGCGGCGCATGGCGGCCATGGACGCGTAGGAGCGGTTGGCAAGCGGGAAGAAGATCGCCTTGACGATAACGGTCACGGCGAGAACCGCGAGGCCGAAATTGCCCAGGAGGCCATAGAGCGTCACCAGAAGCCAGTGCATCGGCTTGGTGAGGAAGTGGAACCAGCCCCAGTCGATCAGGAGTTCGAGACGGTCAAAGCCGTGCTCGGTTTGGTAGGCGGTGATGACGCGGTCTTCCTTGGCGCCGGCAAAGACGAAGCTTTCGACGCTCGCCGTGCCGCCGGCCGGAACGATGACCGGCTGGGTTTCGACATAATTGGTCTGGTAGATCGGCGTCGTGCCCTGGCTCGTATAGGCGAAGCGGGCATTGATGCTGGCTTCGGGCTTGGGCAGCACGGCGGTCGCCCAATATTTGTCGGCAATGCCGAGCCAGCCGCTGGTCGAGGGGAAATCGACCTGACGCTCGTTCTGGAGGTCGTGATACTTGCGCGCAACATAGTTGTTGGAGCCGAGAACGCCGATCGGGCCTTCATGCTGGATGAAGAAATTCTGGACCGGCGGGGTGCCCTGGCGAACGACGCGGGCATAGGGGAAGAGGGCCACATCGCCCGAACCGGTATTTTCCACGGTCTGGGTGATGGTGAAGAGATAGTGCTCGTCGAGCGCAATGGTGCGGCGGAAGATCAGGCCCTGGCCATTGTCGTAGCGCAGCGTCACCGGGGTGGCGGCGGTCAGGGTCGTCGCGTCGCCTTCAAGCGTCCAGACCGAATTGGCATCGGGCAGGGCGATGGTGGCGCCGGCGGCTGGAGCCCAGCCGTGTTCGACATAGTAGCCACCCGGAGCGCCCGAGGGACTCAGAAGCGTGATGATCGGCGAATTGGGGTCGACCGTTTCGCGGTATTTTTCGAGACGCAGGTCGTCGATACGAGCGCCGGTCAGGTTGATCGAGCCGGCGAGATCCTCGGTGTCGATGGCGACGCGGTTCGACGCGGCAATGGCAGTGGCACGGTCGGCAAAGGTCTGCGACGAGAGCGGCTGGTCGGTTGCGGCCGCCTGCGTACCATCGGCAGTGGTTGCGGGCACGGCAAGGGCAGCCTGTTCGGCTTGCTGCTGGGCGACGATTTCGTTCTGGCGCTGCTGGCGCTCCAGCTGCGGCCCGGCAACGAAGAACTGCCAGCCGAACAGCACGAGCATGCTCAGCACGACGGCGAGAATCACATTGCGATTATCTAAATTCATGGTGTCGTGTTCCGTGGGCCATGCCCGGCCCCTCTCCGATTATCATCCGCCTTTGTGTCATGCACATTTGTGTCATGGACTTTGGCGATAAGACCGTTGAGGTCTTTGATCATTTTGGCAAACGGGCGGCTCAGGGCCTCGCGCCTTGCCAACAGCACATAGTCATGGCCGGGCAGAAAGTCATCGGCACATGCTGCCGCAGCCGCGCGCAGACGACGCTTCATGCGGTTGCGCTCCGGCGAATTGCCCACCTTCTTGGTGACGGTGAAGCCCACCCCGGGCAATTCGTCTTCGGCGGCAACAACCTGTAGCCCAAACGCAGAGCGCCCGGCGCGATTGCCCCGGGCTGCCCTCAAAAACTGCGAGCGCCGCCGGAGACGGCGCAATGTCGCGACCTTTTGCGCGTCGGCCGTCATCCGGCCAACAGCCTTAGGCCGAGAGCTTCTTGCGGCCGTCGCGACGACGACGGTTCAGAATCGCACGGCCGTCCTTGGTGGCCATACGGGCGCGGAAACCGTGACGACGAGCACGCACGAGCTTGCTGGGCTGATAAGTACGCTTCATGACTTTCAACCGCGCTTAAGCACGGTTCCTCTATTTCTGGCGCATATGCGCATAAACTTGTCCGGCCGACGGGCAGGGCGCGCCAGCTTTGTTCGTGGCGTCTATAGGGAAAAGCATGGGCCAAGTCAACGCGCGATGGGCCTCAAGCTTGTGCTTTCCAGCCTGTTGTCAGGCTCCCTATATGACCGCATAAGTGGACCATTGTTTAGCCCGCCGCGGAATCTGGCTCGTGTCCACATCTCCTGACCTTTGCATAATCGGTGCCGGGACGCTCGGTGTCGATCTGGCCCTTTATGCGCGGCGTCTCGGCGCCAGCGTCGTCCTGGCCGATCGGGACCGACCCGAGCCGGGCGATGCCGTGCAACAGGCGCTACGCATGGCCTCGCTGGTGCAGAGCGCCAAGCGGGCCCAGGACATGCGGCGCGCACCGGAATTGGGCGTGGGTGCCTCCGAGTTCAAGCTTTCCGCCAAGCAGGTGGCAGAGCGGGCCAATCGGCTGGTCGAGAATCGCATCCGAGCGACATCACCAGAAGTTCTTACGGCGCAGGGCGTGACGGTGATGCGGGGCGCGGTCAGTTTCGTCGATGGCCGATCCGTGCTGGTCGGGGACATCACCATCAAGCCGGGCAAGGTTATCATTGCCATCGGTGGGGTGCCCGCTGTTCCCGATATTCCGGGTCTCGGCGATATCGATGCCTTTACCGTGGATTCGATCCTCGAGAACCAGCGTAAGCTGACCCACCTTGTCATCGTCGGTTCGGACGCTGCCGCGGTCGAGCAGGCGCAATTGCAGCGCCGGCTGGGCGCGGCAGTGACGCTAGTGCCACATGGTCCGCTATTGTCCGATTTCGATCCCGAAGCCGTTTCCCTGCTGCTCAGTACCTTTGCCGAAGAAGGCATTTCGGTTCGAACCGGCGCGCAAGTTGTTGCCATCAATCGGCGTTCGCAGGGAATCGGTGTCGAAATCGAGGCTGAAGGCGGCGTTCGTGAAACGCTCGATGCCTCCCATGTGCTGGTATCTGCTGGTCGGAAGGTCGATCTTGATGAACTCGATATTGCCAAAGCACGGTTGAGACCGGGGACCAATGCCTCCCGCACCATTCGGCCTGCCGGCACTGCTGCGGGCCATGAAGAGTGGAATGTCGCGCGGGCACATGGACGCGCTGTGGTCGACGCCTTGCTGGGACGGCGGCGAGGCAATGGCCAATTCCTGGTTCCTCGTCTTGTTGAAACCGAACCGGCGATTGCCCAGATCGGGCCACTGGCTCCGCGTGCAGAAAAAGCTCGCACCGGTGATACGATCCTGCGGGAAAATATGGCTGAAAACGATCGCGCCGCCGCAATGGGCAGCGAGCGCGGGTTGGTCAAGCTGGCGCTTGACGGGAGAGGCCAGATCCAGCGTGCGAGCCTAGTCGATCCCTTCGCTGCGGAGCTTGCGGGAACCCTGGCCCTGGCCATGAACCGCAAGGTGGGGCTTGCCGATCTAGCCGATCTGGCGCTGCCTCGTCCCAGTCTCTTTGAGATTTTTTCCCGCCTCGGGGAGAACTATCTGGCTGCTCAAAACGTATCCACTAAAGGGCAGGGTGGCCGGGCGCTTCGGCGCTGGCTGAGGCTTTAGGTCGAGGGGCTGACGCCCAGGCCTGTCATCTCCTATGATCGAGTCGCGATGACAGACGAATCCAATGTCACACCGGGCCGGTTCTCCGGCCTTTCGAACAAGCTGATTGCCGCCATTATCGCGGTAATTTTGCTCGTTGAGATCATCGTCTATCTCCCCTCTCTCGCCACCTTTCGCGCTTCCTGGCTCGACGATCGCCTGCGCGTAGGCATTGTTGCGGCCCGCGTGCTCGATGCCGTACCCGATGTCATGGCTCTGCCGCGCAATCTGACCGACCGTCTGCTGACCTCGGCCGGGGCGTATGCAATCGTCTATCGCCGCGCCGGGCAGAGCCAGCTTATCGAGCTTGCCGATCCTGTGACGCCCGAACGGGTTGTCACAGCCGACATGCGCCAGCGCGACCTGCCGAGCCTTATCGTCGGTGCGCTCGATACGCTCTTTGCCGGACCCGGACGAACCCTGCGTATCGTGGGCGAAGGTGACCTCGACGAAAGCCTCGTCGAAATTCTCATGCCCGAGCGCCCCCTGCGCAGCGATATGATCGACTATTCGCGCAACATCGTGCTGGCTTCGTTGGGGATCGCAGCCGTCACGGCTTTCGCACTCTACATGCTCGTCAGCCGGCTTTTCATCCTGCCGGTGCAAAGGCTGACCACCAATATCCTGCGTTTCCGCAAGGCGCCGGAGAACGCCACCCTGATTCTGGCGCCGACGCAGCGGGCCGACGAGATCGGCGTTTTGGAGCGCGAACTTGCCGCCATGGAGAGTGAGCTTTTTGCCATGCTGCGCCAGCAGCGGCACCTCGCCGATCTCGGGCTTGCCGTCGCCAAGATCAATCATGACCTCAGAAATACGCTGACTTCGGCGCAATTGCTTTCCGACCAAGTGGCAACGCTTGACGATCCAAAAGTGCAGCGTCTGGCCCCCCGCCTCGTGACGACGCTCGACCGGGCCATCGGTTTTGCCCAATCGGTGCTCGACTATGGTCGCGAAGCCGCCAGCGTACCGCAGCCGACGCAGGTGAGCCTCAAGGCGCTGGTCGACGACGCGGCTTTCGAAGCCCATCTCGTCGGTCATCCCACCGTTGCCTTCTCTGCGTCTGTTCCAGAAGACCTTTTCGTCTATGTCGACGCGGGGCAAATGACGCGTGTTCTCGTTAATCTGCTGAAAAATGCGCGCGAGGCGCTCGAGGCCAGCCAGAAGCCCGGCGAACACCGCATCGATGTGACAGCCGGCGCGGAAGGGGCGGTGGCAACGCTCAGCGTCACCGACAATGGACCAGGACTGCCGCCGCGGGCGCGGGACAATCTTTTCGTTGCCTTTGAAGGCTCCGCCCGCGCTGGCGGCACCGGGTTGGGGCTCGCCATTGCCCGCGAATTGACCGAGGCCAATGGCGGCACGTTGCGCCATGTCGATATGGAAGAGCCGGGCACGCGCTTCACGCTGACCCTGCCAAAAGATATTCACAGCCTTTGAGTGCAAACACAAAAAGCTTTTGTCACACGCTTGCAATGCGGCGAACACCGCTATATGGGTTGCCTCGCTTTCGGACGAGCAATCAGCTCCGCCCCGAAATGCCCGCCGCGACTTAGCGGTATGCGCGCCCGTAGCTCAGCTGGATAGAGCACCAGACTACGAATCTGGGGGTCAGGAGTTCGAATCTCTTCGGGCGCGCCATTTTTCTCTCAATGAAATCAAGTGTTTGGCGCAGGTTTCCTAAGCGTGAGGGAACCCCCATGTGCCACCATGTGCCGTCCAGCTAAGTCGTTGTAAATCAACGGTCATCAAACCACGTAAAGCGCCGACGTGGCACATGGCATGGCACATGACATCTCCTCAAAACTGAGGGCTACTCCATTTTAGCCGCGGCGCGGATCAGTTCGGTGCGGAGCTTGTCCATGCCATCGGCAAGCGCATCGAGACGCTCGCCCTGTCGCTCCATAGCTGCGGTGTGCTTCTTCAGCGCGACAGTTCCTTCCGTCACTGCCACCGCAAGCCCAGACACTTCAGCAGACGCGGCGACAAGCGCGGTGGGATCGACGATGACCGCCGCAACCTGTGCCTTGGTTTCAGACGCCGCCGCCGGCGCCTTGAGCCCTTGAAGCAGCCCGAGGTGGCGAACGCCAAAGATTAAGGCGAGGACGGCGGCAAAGACGATCAGCGCCGGCGTTGGCAGCGACTGCAGTAATTCAGCCAGTTCGGCCATTCCGCGTTTCCCCTTCGTCGTGCGCGGCACGGTGGATGTTGACCAGCTCATTGACGCCAAAGAGCGGATAGATGGCGAGCCAGGTGCTCAACACGTCGGAAGAGGCGAACCCATAGACTATGCCGAACCAGATGAGGCACCCCACGCCGGCCGAGAATTGGCGGATGCGCGGGGTGACGTGTTTGCGGGCGCCGTTGACGATGAGGCCACCGAAGCGCGCGAGGCCAGTCAGGACCATGGCCACACCCATCCAGAATTGGATTGAGCCGCCATCCGCACCGGTGAAGGCAAACAGATTGCGGAAGCCTGACCACGTCGGTTGCATGAAGAGCCCTTGGGCCACGAGCAGCACGACGCCGAAGAGCAGGATATGGCCAGCCATGAACCACTCCGGCATGCGGGGGCCGAACCTATGGGTGATGGACACCCATAGGGCCGGGCCTGTGTAAGGTAGGCGCCCGCCGGTCACTGGACCTGACCAACCAGCATGTCGCCGTTCGGCAGAACAGTGCCAAGCGGCAACGGCAAGTGCGGGGTGATGAGGCGCTCGAGCACAGCAATTCCCTGCGGCACCGACGGGTCAATGTTGAAGTGCTTGAGGGCGTCCGGTACCGAGCTGCTGACATAACTACTGGCGAAGCCGAGCAGGTTAGCCGGCAGCGGAGTATTGGGCAGCCATCCCGCTTTCTGAAGTGCGAATTTCACGCCATTGAGGAGCGCCGATTGCAAGGCTTCACGATGCCGGGCCTCGATGTCGATTCCGGTACGCTTGTGCAGCTCGTTCGCCGCCCAGGTGAGCACGGCGGTGATAGCGAGACCCAGCGCTGGCAGAACGGCCACCAGAAGCTGCTGCAGGAAGGTCGGTTCGGCGGCAACTACACCGGCGCCTTCTTGGGCGAAGACGGCAATGGGCCAGATGACGAGGGTGACGAGAGCGAGCACAGCAAGGCCCGCAAACTGCTTGGGCAGCTTCATGGCATTTCCGATCATTTTAAGGGGTGGTGGTGAAAGGTATGGTCATCATGACCACACCCTGAGGGCATGTGCGTCATGCACATACCATTTGGGGGTCAGGCGGCGAGCGCTCCGAGCGGATCTTTGCGCACATCGAAGGAGGGACAGGCTTTGTTCGCGTATTGGTTGTGGCCGGTGACCTTGCGGACGCCCTTGTGCTTGGCGATGAGGGCCTGAACCAGCCAGAGCAGCGACGACCGCTGGCGGTGCGTCCGCGTGTCCTTGGCGGACTTTCCGTCGGCAGAGACGCCGCCGAAGTAGCTGATGCCAATCGTGCCGGTGTTGTGTCCCTGAACATGAGCGCCGACTTGGCCGATGGGGCGACCCAGCATTATCCGGCCATCGGGATAGATCAGGTAGTGGTAGCCGATGTCGGAGAAGCCGCGAGCCTTATGCCAGGCACGCACGTCGGCCACGGTGAAGTCCTTTCCCTCGGGCGTGGCCGTGCAGTGGACGATGATTTCAGAGATCGCCCGAGCGGTGTCCAGAAGGTCGAGGCTGTCGACGTTCGGCGGCGGCACGGCCAAGTCGCCACCGGTTGCCGTCGCCGGTGGCGGGGTGAGCATAGCCGACTTGTCGGGCTCGACGCGTCCCGGCTTCACGTCCTCCGCGGCGCGCTTCAGGGCGGTGCTGGTCTGTTTCCCGACCTTCCCATCAACCACCAGTCCAAGGCGTTCCTGAGCGACTCTGACGGCCTTGTCGGTAGCTTCGCCGAAGTCGCCGTCGATCTTCAGCGGAAGAGGCGTGAAGCCGGCGCCGTGATTGGCACGGTTGAGCAGATCCTGCAGGGCACGCACGGCAGCACCGCGCGACCCCCGCTTCAGTAGCGTGGCCATAAGGCTCTCCTGATGTTGGAAATGAAAAGCCCCGCTCGGTGGCGCGGCGTTAGGACGGGTTAACTTGACCCGACGGCAGCGTATTTCCAGAGGTCGTCAAGCTGCTGTGCCGTCATGCCAAGCGCTTGTTGAGCCGCCTCGACTAGCGGATGATCACGCTCGAAAAACTTGGCGAAGTCGAGCTTTGCCGATGCGACGGCCCAAGCCATCGGATCGTAAGTCGGGCTTTCAGGATCGTTGAGCCCTGCCACCCAGTCGCGAAGCTCCTGCTCGTGACCGGTGACCCGCACCACAAACCAGAACTGATCCGGCTCAAGGTTGGGAAACTCTGCCTTAGCGGCTTCCACGCTGACCGGAGACGGGGGAGGGTCAATAAACGCATGGCCATCCCAGATCATTTCACAAACCACATCATCCGGGGCTTCGACAAAACCCTCCTCGATGTACGGCTGGACTTGTACGACGACACCATTCGATATCTTGACGAAGTTGGTCATTTTAGCTTCCAGATTTTCATATCGGCATAAACTTCTGGATATCCCGTGACACTTTTAGGAACGCCTAGACCAACATCTGCCGTAACAACCTGCATATAGTGTCTGAGTTCAATCATGGAAGACGAAGCAAGTGTGAACCTGCCTGATATAGAAGCGTTTACTTGTTGTAGTGCCGTGTTATTGGAATACTCATTGACCCCGAATATAACGTCTACCCCGGCTGTCACGTTAACGATATATACTTGATGTCGGGCGACACCATGCCCAGGGGCGGACGCCTCCAGAAAATAGGTGCCCGCTGGTAGCGTCACGCGGTTACTAGAAAGAGTTGCACCAAAATCGTTTGTAATAACGGTATTCAAGACGCGGATATTAGCACCAGCAACGTTGGTGCCACCCCCAACACCTACCGCTTTAGCGTCCCTCACGTGAAGCAATGGGAAGCCATATTCCAAGCCTAGAACAACGCGGGCTTGTTCTGCGGTCAAGTCTTCTGGATCACCCGTGCCCGCTGTCGCCCGCGCCTTAAATGTCGCCGTTGCCATATTGGCGAGAATGGCATTGGTGATGCTGTTGTCGCCCGGGACGAGCTCGTCAATTGTCTTTCCGCCGTCTTTGAGAAGGTTCCCGTCGGTGTCGAATACGGCGATGTGGTTATTCGTGGCACTTCCAGGTGCCCCCACCGCGCCAAGCGTTGTCCGAGCGGCTGTCGAATCGGCGTCGCCGATCAAGGCTTTCGAGAACGCCGTAAAGCCAAGTCCGGTGAGCGCTGCTGAGGCATCGACATCTGTTGTGATCCGCGTGATCCAGAAGGGTGTCACGCCGTCGATATCGCCTGTGTCTCCCTTCGGCAGAGATATGTCGAGGCGATAGCCACCTGTTACAGGGACGAAATCTACAATCGCGTCAGAACCAGGGGGCAACGTCGTCGTCGTTCCAGGCTCGATCATCATCCCGCGGGGAATTTCGAACGCCAAATTGTAGCCGCCCGCGACAGGGGTGAGAACGACATCTGGCGGTGAACCATATGGCACCTCGTCGACTTCCGTCACCTCGAGCGTGACGGCTGGACCAGTCAGATAGGCCGGGTCCGACCAGTCTGCAGCTGCACCGCTGCGCTTGGCATAGATGGCAGAGCGACCATCGCCAACATTGGCCACTAGCACTGCAAAGCCCGTTGCCTCATTGTCGTAAGCGGCACGGCCAGCCAGATCATCGACCTGCACGTTGAAATTGACGCCCGAGACGAGATCGATCTTCGATACCAGCGCCAGTTCGCCCGGGCCGGTGAACATCGGCAGCTTGTCGGCAAGGCCATTGAGACCAGCGAAGGAATCGAGATTGCCGTTGCCGAGTTTCAGCAGCAGGTCTTGAATGCCCTGCATGTAGCCGAGCTCGTAAGGCGTGCGCTGGATTTCATAGTCGGCTTCGGTCTGGTAGAGCGCCGGCACATCATAGGCGAGCGTCAGATGCGTGTCGTCGATGACCTCGGCAATGCGAACGCCGAAGCCGCGATGAGTGCCGTACTGATCCCCCGGACGCAGGAGGCTCCATGTCGTGCCCTGTCCGGTGACATTGACGCCGGCAACGGTGGCTGTCCCGTCGCTGTAGTGGCTGATGGTGATGTCGATCGCCATGGTTTCCTCAGGCAAAGAAAAACCGCCCGGAGGCGGCTGGATCAAGAGCGGGTTTCGGTGTTGCCGACATCGGCGGGCGGAGGTGGTTGCTCGACCTTCTCCAACTCGGCAATGCGGGTCAGCGCCCGGTCAAGCTGGTGTTGCAATATCTTGGCGTGGTTCTCCCAGAATGCGGCGCTGGTCGAGTAGTGCGCAGCAGCTGAGATAGGGGCTATCTGGGTCGACATTGATCCTCACATTCCGGACGGCGGTTGCCAGCCCTAGAGATTATATTCGAACACGAAGTAGGCGATGGTCATGCTCGGCTGCGGCCAGCCGGTCGTCTGCTTGTTGTAGAAAGCCCGAACATCGATGCCGTTGGTGAGTACAGTGCAATTGACATAGAAATTGCGGGGCTGGCCCGGAAGGCTGCCGTCCTGAATGCTGTACGCTACGCCATATGCGTTTCCCAAAGGGATGAGGTAGCTCCCCATGTACTGAAAAAACCACACCAGCGGGGGCGAGGCGAACGTCTTCCCAAATGGGATGAAGGCCGCGTGATCCGCGACGTTGCCGCCACTGCTCCATGCCAAGGAATGATAGCCTTGTGTGAATAAAGACAGCGCCGAAAAGTCAGAGGAAAACTGAAGCTGGTTATTCCCTGCAGCCAGCACATCGACGCCCGGAACGGACACTTTTAGGCCACTCGAATTCAGCAACACTCGTCTGACCATCAGTTACCCCGGAATGTTCAGCACGATCCAACTGATCGTGAATGGAGAGATCGGGGTGTTTCCGCCAGTCCAACTGGAGAAGCCCTGAGCGATGCCCGCGAGAATATTCGCAGTGTTGACGCCAGTGACGACGGCCCGAGCTTCTGGAAAGCGTGCCGAACCGGCCACGACCACCGGGGTGAAGCCGGTACTGGGCCAGGAAATGACATAAGTGCCATTTGTCGCTGCTGCGATGATCCCTGACGCAACGACCTGAGCTGACTTCCTGTCGCTGCTCAGCAACAAGTCGGCGTCTCCGGCTGTCAGCACCTCGATGCCGGGCTTTGAAACCCAGATGCCATAAGCTCCAAGCCTGAAGCCTGTTGCGACACGACCTACCATGGTCTCATCACCAGATATCGATACGTTCTGGTTGGCGCCACTACCGGGTGCCAGAACTGCATGTAGCTCGAGAAGATGCGGCAAGCCTCGATTGCCCCGCCAGCCGCTTGCCAGCTCCCGCCGTTGTAGTTCCAGTCAGTGCTCTGCCATCCATTCCCATTGTTCATCTGCACGAGGACAGGTGGCAACACGCCGAAGTCAACGCCGAAGCCGACGGTGGTGTACGTCGTGAGGTTACCAGCGGCCGCGCAGACGACTGATCCTTCCATATGAAGACGCGCAGCAGTCGGCCAGCGACTGTCGAACGCCAACTGCTGACCGGCCAATGCTGGATCAAGAACATCGAACCCCGGCCGCGACACGCGCAGCCCCATTCCGCCACCTGGAAGGGCACCCAAAACAACCCTTCTGGCCATCAGTCACTCACCAGTATACGCCCGTTGGGCCCGTCGATCAGGATTGACGCGCCGACCGTCAATTGACCGGCGATCGCTGCATTCTGGGCGAAGATGCTGGCCACGTTGATCACGGTCGCATCGAGGCTGTTCGTTGCGATGTTGACGGCGGTCAGGCTCCGAATGCGAGCATTGTCGATGTAGACATTGTCGCCATCCACCACGAGCATGCCGCGCTTGGTTGCCGTTGGGCTGGTCGATGCGACCAGAGAAATCCGGCCGCCGACCAATAGCACTTCAGAAGTCAGCGTTCCGCTGATGATGCGGCTGTCGAGCATCATGGCGGCGGAGGCCACGGCGCCCCCCGCTGTTGCCCTGGTGGACAGGATAGCCCGCGATGACACGCCGGACGGCGCAATGCCGACCTCGACCGAAAGCAAGCCGTCCGCCGATACATCGCCATAGCTGACTGAAAGCAGGTCGACCATGTTGGCCAAGGCTTCCAAACCCGTATCGGGATTGTGGACCTCAGCCGAAAGGAGGCTGACAGCCTCCGCGGTCGCTGGCAGACCGGTATCTGGATCGAATACTTCGGCGCGCAGTTCCTCGATGCGCGTGACGATCGCGGAGCCCGGTCCGGTCGCAACAAGGATATCCTCCTTGTACTCTGCCCGGTTCGCCCCGTCCTGTGCGACGAGAGCACGACGGATAAGCTGACGATCGCTGTAGTCTGCAAGCTGCCCTTGCACGGCCAGCAGGATTTGCGAACGCTTGTCCTCGATCAGATCGCGGACGTTGATGCGGGTTTCTCGGTCGAGCTCGCCGACGCTTTCCAGAACCTCGTCGCGGATCTCGTCGATTTCGATATCGAGCGAGGTGTATCGTACGTCTGGCGTCGTGACGGCCAACCACCCGCTTTCGACAGTCGCCCGGCCGGAGTGAGGCGTGTACTGGATTTGCACCAAATACGCCTGGTTCGGCAGCAACGCCTCAACGAGGCGGGCTGAGCCGAGTTCAGGCCTCGGCGCCTCACTATCCCAGACCAGTGTGCCCGGTTCGTCCTCATCGGCTTCATCGGGCAACGCGACGGTGATGCGAACAGCCCTTACGTCCACCGTGACGGATGCGCCCGACCAGAACACATCGATAGCGGGGCGACGTGGCCGCCCTTCGCTGTCATAGGCAATGGCCGGCTCTACGAAGAAGCCAGACACCTCCTGCGGCGCCGGCCGGTTCGTCACGACAGGCGCAAAGCTCAGCGGCTTTTCGTCAGTGCTGGGGTTCCAGTCATGGTCGGTCGGGTCGATCTCCTGCAAGCCGAAGACGACATTGCCGAACGGTTCGCGCGTGCGGGCCGTGATGAGGAACAGCTTGGCGGAATAGCCGAAGCGATCCGAGGTCCATGCCAGCACCTGCAACGGCCGGAACTGGGCAAACTCCGGAGGCAGCGCCACGACGTGTGTATCGAAGCGCCGGCCCTCCTCAATCACCGCCTTGATGACGCGTTGCGCCTGGGTGCCTGAGAACGTCGTGCCGAGGTCGAGGCCCTCGATGTTCTCGCGGCCGTCGTCTGCCTCGACCAGGTCGGAGCGGAGGTAAGGCGCGGTCTCTTTGTCTTCCCACGCCTGCAGGGGCTCGCGATAGGTCGCTGTCGCTCCGTTGATGATCTCGTCGAGGTTCGGCCACGGGATCGAGCCGAGCGGCTCAGTCGCCAGCACGTCGGCATCTGAGAAGGCGCCATCAGCGACTGCTGGCACGCCGACAAGGATAAAGACCAGACCATCGCTGGCATGGCTGATGCGGCCATTGCACCCGATCAGCAGTTCCTTGATGACATCGGCCGGGCGCTCGTTGAGGTTGATGCGGCGGCCGGCGCGGAAGCGCTTCTCGGTACCGCCAGCGTCGAGCGCGACCGCCTCGTCGCAGGCATCCATGGCAGCAGCCCATACGGCATAAGGCATTTCGGCAGCGGTCTTCTTACCGCCCCAGACGTGCGCGCCGTTGTAATATATGCCGCGCTCGATGTTGTAGATGATGACGGCATTGTTGTCGGAGAACGCCCATGTCGCCGGATTGGCCCAGCGCTGCGCACCTACGCCGCCCGCAGTGCTGTCCTTGCGAGGGTCATAAAGCGGGATGCCCTGAAACTCGCCAAGCACGGACGGGAATGAGGTCCAGAGGTTCTCGTCCCAGAGTGCCGTGGTGATCAGGTACGGCACACCAATGCCGACCATGTCCGATGCCCAGGCGCGGTCAGCATCGCCGCCGAACTTGTCGATCAGGTAGCCATCGGCCACGAGCTGCCGGCCGTCGAAGAACTTCCACCAAAACTTGTTGGACAGCTCCGGCACCGGATAGCCCTGCGGCACGGCGCCAGCACCTGACAACGTCACGCGCACACCGTTGACGTAAAGGCCCGACATGGCCGTCACTGGCAGGTCGCCGAAGGAAGTCACACTCGTCAGGTAAGCGTTCGGCACCTGCCCGTCATTTCCCCAGGCGTTCTGGTATTCCAGCTTGCCCGGCTCGCCTACTGTGCCGACGAGGAAGTACTGCGGAACCTTGCCGCCGATCTGGGTAGAGCCGCGCGTCCCGGTGCGGCGCTCCTGCTCTTCTTTCGAGCCGAAGGCCTGTTGCAGCAGAGTGCCGGCAACGCTGAGAACAACCCCAAGGATGAGGTTGATCAGAATGCTGAAAGGATCAAACACTTAGGAGCCCTTTGCCTGACCCCACCACGTTTCGACGGTCGCGGCGCTGTCGCCCCACCGGCGAAAGCGATCACCGCGCAGCTTCTGATGCTCGTCGGATTCCATGGCTGGATTGGTCTTGGTGAGGTCGATGGCGCTGCTGATGACCGAAAGCGTCAACCCGCCTTCGCCGCCGGCAGCCGCATCGTCGATAGATGGTTGATCCACGCGACCAGCGAACAGCAGGTGTGGCGTTGAGACGAGGTTCCACGTTGCGGGATCGAAGAGGCCGCGGTGCAGCTCGACGCGACCCACGCGAACATTGTTGCCGTAGACCATGTCCATCGGCGAACCGACGGCCTTGGAAATATGGTCGAGGCCAATCGCAATCGTGTTCGCATCGAAGCCGATCGCATCGACCACGGCCGGCACATCGAGGAGCGTGCCGCCCCCGACGAAGTTTCGGCTTACCACCGAGCCACCGCCGGCGGGAATGACGTTGACGGCGACATTATCCTCGCCCGTCCAGTAGGCGAAATGAGCCGCGGCACCGCCGAGCGTCTTGCCATTCACCGTGAAGAAGTCGCGCACGACGATCTGGCCGCTCGCGAGAGCGTCAATGGTCTCTGGATCGTACATGGCAACCTACCGGCTGTATGTCTGTTCGGCAGTGAACTGCACGGTCGCATTCACCTGGTCGACGGAAGGCGCGAAGGCGCTGCCGGGCTCGATGCGGAATTTACCGACAGGCTTGGCCACGACGACATCAGGCGTGCCAGCGATCGAAGCGGGCAGAGGCGGCCAGATTTCAGTGGCCGTCACAGCACCAGCGCCGCTTGCCACCTTCGGCTCAACGATTTGGCCAAGATAGTGCCGGCTGGTGTCGAACACGATTCCGAAGAACATGCCGCGAGGCAGCACATAGCCGGCAGGGAAGCCGGTGAAGGCCACATGCAACCGATCAGTGATGGCACCGAGCTTGGGCACGGTGGCACCGATGATGGAGCCATCAGGGTCGGAGGCAGGGAACGGCATTCGGCTGTTGAACAGCAACACCGTCTTGAGCCCGCCACCACGACTGTTGATCAGCGCCATGATGCCTTCGGCCTCGGCGTTCTCCATGGTGGCAAGGCGAATGTCCGCGCGATAAAGCGATGGCGCCCTATCGGCGTAGCGGGTTTCCCCGCCGCCCGTCATCGAGCGCTGCTGCTGAAACGCCTGCACAAGCTTGATGTCAGCCGTGCGCAACAGGTCCGCGAACTGGTCGCGGCCCAGCGTGTCGGGAAGTGCCATGCTCGGCTATCTCCGGTGGGGATTGCGCTGGATCTGCTGGACCCGCGACGGCAGGGTGTTTTTCGAGAAGTCGGCAAGCGCCTGTGCGATCTCTGCACCGACACCCTTCTGAGCGCCACGCGCATCGATATTGTAGGTGTCGCCGCCCTGAGTGCCGCCGCTGCGCGATGAGGTATGATCAAAGACGGTCTCGTCGGGATGGAGCATCGCGAGGAAGCCCCCGCGGCCGTCCAGACCACCAGCGCGAGAACCGGAGCCAGTGCTGCCGCCGCCGTCGAACGAAGGCAGGTTATAGCCCAGCTTGAGACCACCGCCGCCGAACAGGCCGGAGAAGATGCCGCCGATACCTCCGCCGCCGCTCACGCCGCTCAGCAGACCGCCCATGAGGCCGCGGAAGCCTTCTTGCAGTGTCATCATGCCCAGCTGCTTGGTAAGCTCGGCGACCGCGTCCACCGCACTCTTGGAGCCATCGATCACCTGGCCGAAGATATTGGCGAGGCCGTCGGCAATGGTCGATGCGAACTTGTTACCTGCCAGCTCGGCTTCGGCGAAGTCATCCTGCGCCTGCTTCATAGCCCGATTGTAGGTGTCCCAGTCGATGGCGCCGGCGTCGAGCAGCTTGTTGAGCCGATCGATTTCCAGTGACATCTTTTCCGCCGGCGTGCGGGTGGCTTCGAAGACGCGCTTGCCTTCGTCGGCCAGCTTCTTCATCTCGTTCTGAGCGGCTTTGATTTCGGCGATATCAGGAATTAGCGGGGTAAAGCCCGTTCCAGTTCCTTCACCGCCTCCGTCTGCGCCACTCCAGATGTCGTCGATCGTCACCTTCAGGTCTTTGAAAATCTGATCGTTGACCACGCCGATGTCGCCGAGCTGCTCAAGGGCCCCTTGCATGTTTCCGAGCTTGATGAATTCGAAGGCACGTCCCAGCAGGTAGATGGTCTGGGCCATAGAATTCAGGTTGGCCTCTGCCTCAGCCACGAACTGCAGGAACTGTTTAAACAGCCAAATCGACACATCGACGGCCACCTGAAGCCCGCCGAAACTGGTGGCCGATTCCGCGAGCTTCGTGGCGAGTTTATCCAGCGCAGGCACCACCCCAGCCATGACCTTGTTGGTGAAGCCGTCCGCAATGCTCTGCATACGGTCGAGAGCGTCGTTAAAGCGACCCGCAGCGGCCGCGGTCGCGCCGGAGATGGTAATGCCAAGCCGGTCAGCTTCTGCTGTCAGGGCAGCAATACCGTCGCGGCCCTGGTCCAGCAGGGGGATAAGGTCTGCGCCTGACTTGCCGAATAGACGGATAGCAGTCGCCGTCTTCAATGCCCCCGCTTCCATGCCAGCAAACTTCTCGGCGATGTCGATGAGAACTTGATCAGATGATCGGAGATTGCCCTCTGCGTCCTTCACCTTCACGCCTAGCATCTGGAAAGCAGAACCGGCCGTACCGCCCGCGCCTTCGGCAACAGCCAGCATGTTCTGGGACAGCTTCTTCAGGCCGACGGACAGCGTCTCAACGTCGGTGCCCGACATCTTGGCCACGTAGCCAAGGCTGCTCAGTGCCTCGACGGTAATGCCGAGAGACTGAGCGATTTCACCCATGCGGTCAGCGTTGTCGATGGCCCCCTTTATGGCGAAGGCGAAAGCTGTGGCAGCGGCGGTTCCTGCGGCAGCGACGGCAGCCATCCCAACACCAGCCGCCTTGGCGAATTTCGCCATGCCGTTTTGTGCCTTCGCAAGTCCCGCCGTGAACTGCGCCGAGTCCAGGCCGAGCATCACATGCAAGGCACCAATGCGAGCAGAACCAGACATGCGTAGCTCCAAACAAAAAGCCCGCCATTGAGGCGGGCTGATGATTTACAGTTTAGGCGACATCGTTATTCGAACGACGCCAGTGAAGTCTCGCGCCTCGGGGTATGGCGAGCATTGCACCACCGCGCGCTGGGCGGCTCTGCTGATCGCCCCTTGTGCAATTGTGGAAACACCGCTGACCACCTCTGGCATACCCTTCACCACCCCGCCGGCGCTTACCGGAACGTCGAGTTCAAAGACGTTCTCCGGCGAATAGTCCGATGGCAGTAGCGACCAGCAGCCTTGGGCTTTGTCAGAGATGGCTTCCGCCAAGTCATCTGGCGCAACTTGTGCGACCGCGGCACCGGTGAGCGCCAGGGTCAGGGTCAAAACTCTCAGCAGCATGCGATCCTCCATTTTCGAGGGCGCACGCTGCACAGGAATTGCCGGGGTGTAAAGTCACCAGCTGTCGAGGATCGCGGCCTGCTGACGCCAGTCCATCTTCTCGACCTTCTTCTCGTGGTGCAGGAGGCGCTCGAGCTTCACGAACCGCGTGCCCTTTTCCGGAGCATAGGCGGTCAGCTTCGCGGTCAACCACGCCACACGAGCGTCGGCATCGAACTGGCGGATCAGTCTGCGGCGCTGCGCTTCCAGGAAGAGACCCAGCTCGCGCGGTGTCATTGCCCAGAAGCGTGCCATGTCGTCGTTGAAGGACAGGAACTCGGTCAGGAGGCCTTGCCAGTCCCAGACTTCTTCTGAGGGCGCGAGGGCTTCTTACCCGCCGCTGGTTCAGGGAACGCGGCCTGCATGGCCTCGCCCAGTTTGGCGATAGTTTCGGCGAGGCCGATCTGGCCCATGATGTCGCCGGCATCCTCAAGCGTGAGATCCGTATGCCGCTCGCGCAGGGCCGCCCAGAGCACCAGGCGCATATTCCCGACCTTGAGGCCCTCTCCCTGAAATAGCTCAGTTACTTGGGCGATGCCGATGTCGAGAGCCGTTTCTATCTCGACAATGGCGTTCATGCCGAGGCGCAGCGTGTAACTGACGCCATCGGCAACAACGGTAACTTCACCGCGGATTGGGTTTCCCATGGGCCTTCCTTACGCCGCGAGAACAGGCGCGGTTTCTGCAGACGTTGCCGAGGCTGCGCCAGCACCATTGGTGGCGGTGACTTCGACGGTGAGGTTGTCGCCCACGTCGCCGACGACCGGCGTATAGGTCGGGCCCGTCGCGCCCGGAATATTCACACCCTCGTTCTTCCACTGGTAGGTGAATGTCGCGAAGGGTGCCCAGACACCGGGTACCGCAGTCAGAACCTCGTCAACCTGCGCAATGCCGGCGATGGAAGGGATCAGACCGTTGACCGGAGCCTCGGCGCTGTCGGTCGTGGTCGCGCCGGCGCGGTGCAGCGTCAGCGTTGCCGTCATGCGGTCGTCGATCGGGATGGCCGTGGCATAGGTGTCGCGGATGATAGGGAACGTCTTGCGCACGCCGTTCGGCAAGGTGATGCGACCGATGTTCTTCTTGCCGACCATGGCGAGAATGGCGAGGTCGGTGGCGGAGCCCGGCACATAGTTCATTTCGACCGTGGCGCTGCCCGGCTCGATCATGCCCGGGATATATTCGCGGGTGCGGCCGGGGCTCTGATAGTGCGTGACTTCCACGCGCGCCTGCTGGTCGTCGCCCGGGTCAACATTGGTCACTTCGCCGAGCGCGATGAACACGGTCGGCGTGTCCTGGTCGGCCATTTCGAAGACGCTGCCATAGCCAATCTCGGCTTCGGAATCAGCCATTTCATTCTCCTGAGGGAATTGAAAAGAGGTGCGCCAGCCCACGGCGCGCTAGGGCAGGATCAGGCCGGAGCCCAAAAGATGTTGAAGTCGCGGCTATCGACGAACCATTCCAAGCCGTCGACCTTCTCGTGCCGGGTGCGCTGCCCAGAGGCAAAGCAGCCCTTGAACTTCGTGCCCTGAAACTCCCCACGGAAGCCCGAGAGCCGTTCAGTCAACGCATCAGCAACAGCGCGAGCATCTGCCGCCGTGCTGCCGCGGCTGTCGAACTGGATGCGGTTCTGTTGCGTCCTGTCAGGGCCGGAATAAGTGTAGTTGGTCACACCGCTGATCACGAACATGACGACGTTCGGAAACGGGGCGCCGGGCAGCATCACGTCCCAATGCAGATGATCATCGATCAGGGCGGCGAGCGGCGCATGCTCAAGCAGCAGATTTGCCAAGACCTTTTGCATCACTTGCCCTTTGCCGCTTTGCGCGCCGCAGCCGTTGCCGCCCGCTCGATGCCGAGCCACAGCTCGTCTCCAATGCGATCGAGCACTTCCTTTTGCGTCTCGTCCCATGCCGGGCGAGCGAATGGCTGGGGCGGATGGTTCTCGTTGCCGAATTCCTGCTGCACCGCCTGCGGCCGGCTGTCAGGGCCGACATAGCGTTCCTGCTCTGCCACCTTCGGGTGTGCCGACTTTGGGCCGGGTGCGAGGACACCGCCAACGTCGATGCTCTCTTTGAGATAGCCCTTCCCCTCCGGCGCCTTGTCGCGCATCGACCGTGCAAGGATCTGTCCAGCATTGTCGAGGGCTTTGCGACCAATGGCGCGGCGCTTGGTCGGAGTGAACTGATCCAGCGCCGCATCGATGGCGGTCAACCCATCAACCTTTACCGTGACCTTCACGGCGCCGGCTCCGCTGCGAGCACTGGGCCCGGCAGTGACGCCGTGATCTCGATACCCTCGCGGGTTCCGATCTCTTTGACGCCGCTGATGTCGTAGGTCTTGCCTTCGTGCAGCAGCCGGTCGGCAGTGGTGAGGCTGGCCGTCTGTTCATCATAGTCCACGCGGAAGCGAGTGGTCAGCGATGAGCCAACCTGCGACGCGCGCACCTTTTCACCGTCGCTGACATCTTCCTTCGATGCCCAGCGATCAGCCAGAAGCGACCAGGTAGTAGTCGGCTGGTTGAATTCGTCTTTCGTCACGCCGTAGCGCTCGAGGCGGATGACGCGATCGCGCACGCCAGCCGTCACGCGGTCACGGTTGTTTCGCGGGCGCAGGTTCATGCGAGGGTCGGCTTCCGGTACTTTTCGAGCAAAGCCCGGGTGGCGAAGGATAGGAACACGTCATCGTCGGCGCTGCCGGCCCGGTTTTCCCAGAGATCGGAGAGGACAATGGCCGTAGCGGCCTGCACGGCGCCGGGACAGTCGTCCGGGGTCCAGTTGTTGATCGAGCCATCCGGATCTTTGACGAAGTCGAGGACGATGCCTGTGGCCTGGGCGAGCTTGAACTGCACGTCGGCGGCCTGAGGATGGTCCTCGGGATCGGGCAAATCGCCCACGACGAGCCGAAGGTGGCGCAAGGCCTGTTCCAAAGTGATCAGGTCAGGCATGCGCTATGCTCCCACACCGACCTTGACCGACTTCGCATCACGGCCACGCTTGACGGACAGCCGCCAGCCATCGCCGCCATCGGGCTTGTCACCATTCTCGTCCTTCTGGGAAATCCAGAACGAACCTCCCCAAGTGACGCCGTCGCCCTTGGCATAGCCGCCTTCTTTGGCCTCGACCCAGACGCCTCGATCGATGACCACCGGCAAGACAAAAGCGAATTCCTTGACCCGTTCCCCTTTGGCAAAGCGGAACGTGAAGCCGCGTTCGCCATCGTGGATGACGTCAAGGTCGTCGAAGCCGAAACCATCGGCACCTGGCTTGCCCTCGGCATCTTTGCCGACCACAACGCCGAGCTCTTTGGTGGAGCCATCGGAATAGGTCAGCACCAACTGGCCGTCTCGATCGATCAGCGCGGAGGCCACCGAAACAGGAGCCGCTTTCGTCTCCAAAGCGGAGATGCGCTTGACGGCGTCTGCCACGGCCTTGTCGACATAAGATTTCACCGCGCCGAAGCCACGGTCAAACGCCTCTTGGAATTTCATCAGGCGGCCTCACTGACGGCGAATAGACGTTCTGCTGTTGTCGGGTCGAGGTCGGGCTCTTCCACCACTGGTGCGGCGGGAGCGACGACTGGCTGCGGGGTCTGCGCCTGCTCGATGAGCTGTGCATCTCGGGCCGCAATCGCCTCGAGCGAATGGTCCTGCTGCTGCATGTAGACCGTGGCACCTCCCTTCGGCATCTTCCGAAGGTCCAGCCGCCGCCGTCTCTCGTCGAGAGTCATGACACTCTTGCCCTTTTCGAGCACGTCCATCTGCGCGACAGAATCCATCCTGAGCAGCTGGTCGGTATCGAACTCGGTGCCGATCTTGTCCCCGGTAGCAAGACCCTCGTCGAGGCAGAGCTCGATGCTCTCCAGGAGAATCTGAAGGCACTGGCTGTAATACTCGACGTTGAGCGATTGCAGATTGTTGGCTGAAGGCATCGCGCCAACGCCCACCTTGTACGGCGGCACATGGTAGACCGAGCAGACGATTTCTGCCGACAGCTTCAAGTGCTCGACCATCTGGGCGTCCACCGCCTTTACGGTAGAGCTTTCGAACTTCATCCCGTCGCCCAGCACCGCAACCTTGCCACGGTTCTTTCCCGAAAACTTCTCTTCCCAGTCGGCCTTCATCCTCGCTGCCGTCGCGTCATCGATGCGGGTCGGTACCGTGATGATGCCGCCTGGCTGAGAACCGTTCTGGAAGAACAAGGCGGCGCTGTTTTGGATGGCCTGCCCATTCATCGACGCGAGGCCGGACGCGTATATGGGCGACAGCCCGACGAGCGGATGAAACAGGCAATTAAACCTGTCGTGGATGATTTCGCTCGCGGGAACGACGACCTTGTTGTCGGTGATCCCCATCAGGTGATCGGTGCTGATCTCATAGTAGACGTCGCCCGTTGTCGAAACGAGCGGCCGGGTACGCGTCGGATCGAGCACGAATAGCTTCTGGACGACACCGCGGCCGTCGCGCGATTTCAGGACATAGGTGTTGCCGCGCGCAAGCTTCGACAGCACCCAGCTTTCGAAGAACTGGATGCGGTTCTGATAGTGGTTCGGCTTGCGCAGGACGGGCGAATACGCACTGTTTCGCGTCTCGCTCCAGATGCCTTCGACGTCCTGCTCGACCAGCTTCACGCGCAGCTTGGAGATGTCCGAGGCGATAAGGGTCTGGCAGGCGAAGACCGCATTGAACTGCATGGCTGTTTCGAATTTTACTTCGACATTGCGCTGCCATGCGCCGGGGAAGCTCTCGCCAATGACGGGAAACCAACCACTGTTGGCTGGAACCTGCGAAAGGGACTTGGCCTCGACCTGGCGCGCGTTGCTGCCGTCGGCGCCGATGCGGTACCGGGGCTTATCCATCAGGCAGCAGCCCCACGCTTCGCAATCTCCGCCTGGATGGCCGCAATAGCTTCGGCCTTGTTCTTGATCGGCGCATCGCTGAATTCGCTCGCAAGCGACCGCAGCTGGGGCCACGGCAGGGTTTCCCACGTCTCAGGAATGGCGACGGCTTCAGCATGGCGAGCCCGCTTCAAAGCGGTGAGAATTCGTGCGTCCCGGTTGGATGCCGTAAATAGGTCGCCGGCGGAAAGGCGCCGCGTGGCGTAGGTCATCGATTTCGCTGCGATCAGCTCTTTCATTTCGCCGGCTCCGGTTTCACGAGGGGAAGAAGGGGCGGCTTCTGCCGCCCCTCATGGTCGCCTTACGGCTCTTCGTCAGGCTGGCCCCATTCCACGCCACTGATGACGGCGACGCCGGTATCGCGGCGGCGGAGCCAGTTCACAGTGCGCTCAGCGCGGAAAGCCACGCTGTTGGTCTGGAACATCGACACAAGGTCCGTCGCCGTCGGCGTCACGCTGTCGTTGGTCGGGTTGTCCATCATCTGCAGCGAAGCTTCGGTGGACATGTCGACAGCAACTTCGCCATCGTCACCGAACCACACGTCCTGGGCGTTCTGCAGCGTCACGTTGGTGCCGGCATAGCTGGACGTAATCACCGGGAGGCCCATGAAGGTACCGCCATTGATGGTGATGCCGGGGAATTCCGGCTGGTCAAGCGCCGTACGCATCAACGAGAGCGACAGGGCGACGATCGTCGACATGATCCACACGCCAGAGGTGAGCGGGTTCTCGGCCGCCACAAACACCGACATTGCCTTGCGCGCATCCTCACGGATTGCCGCAGCGTCATTGCCGCTCGACGGAATAGCGGTGATGCCATTGGTGATCGAGGCAGGCTTTACGCCGGCGGAGCCAGCATTCGCCGGATCGATATAGGCGGTGTCGATCGCGGCGACGATAGCCGCTGCCAGGTCGTCACGAAGCAGCATTTCAGCCGACGGCGAGCTGTCCCGCAGGGCTTCCATCGTGGCGACTGCGATGTTGGCGGCCTTGAGTGGATTGAGCTCGGTACGGCTCCAAGACGGCTTGGTCAGCGGCTTGGGCTTACCTTCCCCGACCCAGTAGCCGGTGGCGCCGCCGGTCTGACGGATCAGCGGAACACGGAAGGGCACGCGGCGAAGGGAAGGAATACCGCCCTGGCCAAAGCGCCCAACGATCGTCATCGGCCGGAGGAATTCAACGAAATCAGCAAAGCCGCCTTCGTTGCCGATCAGTGCAGTGTCGGTCGTGGTGTTGATGGCCGTCACGGCCGCCTTGACGATGCCGACGAGGTCAGGGTCGCGGGTGCCGTAGTGCTGCTCCACCACGCCCATAAGATCCTGCCCGGTCTTGCGAGCGAGACCAAGGCAGCGGGCATAGCGGGCGAAGCGGATGCCGGGTTCGGGCTTTGCCGCCTTCACAACGACGCCGGCGCGGGCACTGGTTGCTTCAACGGTGTTGTTGCCCTGAGCCGGGGTAGCAGTAGCGGCCTGAGCCTTCTGCAGGGACTTCAGACGCTTGATGTCGGCGTCGATGGCAACGACTTCCTGTTCGAGGGTGTCGAATTCCTGCTGTTCGGATTCGTCCGTGGAACGGTTTTCGTCGATGGACTTCTGCATCACGGTGGCCATTCGGGCCGCCTTGGTCGCGCGAGAAGCCTCAAGAGCAGTGATCTGCTCAGCGATGGTCTTCATTGTGGTGCCCTCCTTGGGGCGCAAATCAACGGGTTTGTGCGTTTTCCCCGAGGCGCCGGGGGCGGTATTCGACGGACGCTCGGGGCGGCCAGACGCGGCCGGAGCGTTCGTGTCGAATTTCTTGATGAGCTCGAGGCCAGCGGCGTCGAGGTTCTTGAGGCTGGTGATGACCGCGTCGGGCTGCGCCGGGATGGTCACCGCGCTGAGCTCGTAAACTTCGGTCTTGATGAAGCGAATGCCGCCGTCGTCGATCCACGCATATTCGATGGCGCGGAAGCCGATGGACACCGCACGGACGAGATTGGCCTTGATCGACTGCCAAGCCTCTTCGATGCGGTCGCGCAATGCGCCTGCCTCTTCGATGATCGGCAACTCGGCGGTGAAGGTGATGCCCTCCTCGGTCGGCTCATCGAACACGACGGTGCCGATCGGCTTGTCATGCATGTGCTGCCAGAGAAGCGGCAGCGGGTTCTTGAACGTCACCCCCATCGGCTCCACGATGTCGCCGACGCGGTCAACGGTCGGGGACGTGGCCACGCCGCGGATAATACGTTTCCCTTCCTCGACCGATTTCACGGTCAGGAGCGAATAGGCCCGGGACTTCATGTGAGATTCCTTCAGGTCAGAGGATGAGCATCTGGTACTCAGGGGTCGCCTCTTGGACGGCCATCCAGCGCGCCAGCGCCATCATATGCGCCACCGGGCCGTCGATCTTGTTCTCCGGCCGGTTCTTGCGCGGGTAGACGTTGTCCTTCGCGTCGGGCTTGGCCACGACGTTCGAAAGCATCCAGGTGAACACAGGGTCGCCGTTGTGAACGATCTTCCGCGAGCGGATCAGGCCGTCCATCTGCTTCATCGCCGGCGAGAAATTCAGCGTCAGAGGCCGAACCTCGACGGTCTCGTATCCCTCGGCCTGCAACTCGGCCATCATCATCATCGCCTGGTGCGGGTCGAATGCGACTTCGGCAATCATGAAGCCGTCATCGCGAAGCTGCAGAAGGTCATCGCGGATGGTGACATAGTCGATCATGTCGCCGTCGGTCTGAGTGATCCACTTCTCAGGAGCATCACGCCACCCGCGATAGTGTTCGTTCTCGGGCAGCTCGATAGTCGCTTCCGGAAGGTAATATCGACCGAAGCGGGCGAACCCGTCGCCATGTTCGAACGTCAGTTCGATGGCGGCAATGTCCACCGTCGAGGCCAAGTCCACGCCGATGCGGCAAGGCTTGCCCTTGAAATCTTCCAGCTTCAGGCCGGTGTCGGCGCTCTCCTGCCAACGCTGGATGTTGAAATACGCATCCCGCGCCTGCACCCACATGTTGAGGTGCTTCGTCTTGAAGACGCCGACCTTACGGGCGTTCTGGATTGCGTCTCGCTGGCGAGCCCGAAGGAATTCACCTTTGACCGAGATGTCATAATTCGGGTTGGCCTTGCGCAGCGCGAGATCGCTGGTCCAGTCGTCGTCCTTATCGACGCCGTAGATCAGGGCGAACAGCTCATCGTTCTCGATGATGCCGTCGAGAACCTTCTCCGCCTCTTGCACCGCCGCATAGCAGGGACCGGCAAGGTTATCGCCGGCCGTCGTGATGATCAGCAGTAAGGGCTGCTCGCGAGCGCCCATGCCGGTTTCCATCGTGTCGACCATCACGTCGGTGTCGTGCTCGTGGTATTCGTCCACGATCGCGCAGGATGGAGACGCGCCGTCGCCCGGGTTGCCGATCATCGGCTCAAATTTGGAGCCGTCGCCGAGAATGTGAATGTTGGAGGCATTCACCGTCACGCCGAAGTGCTGCAGCAGCTGGGGGCGCTTGATCGCCATCAGCCTTGCGGGCTTGAAGACTTCCCACGCCTGTTTTTCGGTAGTGGCGCCCGAGTAGATTTCGGCGCCGTGTTCATTGTCGATCGTCAGCATGCCGAGCCCGATGGCGGCGGCCCACGTCGACTTCGCGTTCTTGCGGGGCTCAAGGATCAAGGCCTTGCGGAATCGCCGCAGACCATCATCTTTCCGGAGCCAGCCGAAAATGCAGATGGTCTTGAAGCACTGCCACGGCTCGAGCGTCAGGTTCTGAGCCTTGCGGGCCCATTCGCCTTTGATGTGCGGCAGCAGCTCGATGAACTTGCACCACTTCTCAGCGGCGTTGGCATCGAACCGGTAGGCGAACGCCCGATCCTTCTGCCTGGCCATGTCGTCGAGATGGCGCTTGCATGCCAGCTTGACCCACTTGTTTGCCGGGATCTTCCCCGACACAACCCCCTTGGCATACCGGTTCGCGGCGTCGACATGCGGGGTCGACTTAGCCGAGGGCGCCGAAAGGGTTCTCTTCATTTGGTGTAGTCGCCGATACCTTTGAGCGTGCTGCCGGCGACAGGCCGAATTCTGCCAGGAGCGATTGAGCATGACGCATCGCTTCACTGCGCTGCGCGACAGCAGGATGGCCCTTTATCTGCCGGCTGATGATGTTGCCCTTGTCGTCCATCTCGACGTTGCTGACGAAGGTTCGGCCGGCGTCCTCAATCATGGCCGTGCAGATTTCGACTTCCTCAAGTCGAGACGCCACCATCGACAGCATCGCCGTGTCCGACGCCGAGGCGATACCCATGCCGCTGATGATCGCCACCAGCTGCTCGAAGATTTCGGCGGCGCGGGCCGACAGCCAGTGCGGCGCGTCCGGAACCTCCTGTGAAGCCTTGGGCGCATTGGGGTTCATACGGCTCGGCTGGTCCGTTCCAGAAACCACCTTGAGGTGGTCTGGCTTCCGCTTTCGTCCTGCCGCCAAAAAATGTCTCCATTTTGCACGCGCGTAAGCGTGATGGGAGCCGCCGGTCAGGAAAGCATCGACCAAAAGGTCGCAAACACCCCCCCGGTGGCCAGCACGGCCCGGTGGCGGGCGAGGGCGTCATCGGACGACCACGTCACCGTCTCGACGCGTGTAGGCTTCCCACCATCGGGCTATCGTTTCGAAGTTGCTGTCGCGCTTGCGCTCGGCGTCCTGCCGCACGCGCTCGATGCAGACAGATGCCGGGGTCTCAAGCACGACGATCTTTTGAGGGGCCAGCTTGTCAGCCCACCATTGCCGAAGCTCTGCCTTGGCCTCCGACACGATGAGCCATGCTCTTGCCCATTGCCGTGTCGGACGACCTATATCGCCGAGCATCTCATTGCGTGTACGGATGGCCGGCACTAGCCACTGGCCTCGATCCCATCCATGCAGCGACTGGCCCGAGAGATGTGAGGCGATGACATCGAGGTCAATGACCAGGTCGCCGGGCTGTGCATGCTTGGCCACATACGAACTCTTACCCGAGGCAGGCGGTCCGCACACGATGGTGAGCGGTATGGTCGAATGCCTCAGCCACTCGGGCCGCCATTGCATCTTGCCGAAGGCCTGATCCTTGGCTGTGCGCTGAAGGTGGCAGGGCCGACACAATGGCCTCAGGTTATCCCTGGCATTGTTGTGAGAGTTACCGTCGATGTGGTCGATTTCAGCGGCCGTCGTAACCAGCCCTTCTTCGGCGCAAGCTCGGCACAACGGCTCTTCTGAAAGAACCCGCTTCCTCAGCTTCTGCCATTGCCAACCATAGCCGCGCTCGGTCGTGGTCTGCTTGGGCGCATCGTGCACGCGCTGAAGGGAGGCCCGCTTCGTCAATGCACCAGGTGCATGGTGGCGCTTGGGCTTTGATGGCATTTGCGCTATGCTATCAGGAGTTTACGAGAAGGACCGATTATGACATTTCGGAAGGAACTGACGCTTGAGGTAATGATCCTTACCCAGTTCAGTCGCGCCAAGGAGCAAGGTCTTGTAGTGCGCATTTACACGGCTGGGTCGGACGAGCCATTTACCTTTCGCGGCGAAGACGCAGAATTGACACAGGGCACCGGAGCATTCGAGGTCGTCACTCCGGCGATCACGGCTGTGTTCGCATATTCGGCTGTGAGCGCGGTGAGCCTGATCAAGCCAGCAAAGCCCTAACCGAAAAGAAAAGGCCCCGCCGAAGCGAGCCCTTGGAGGTCAGGCGCAAATCGCCAACCTATCGGATTTATGCTCTGCGTTGCCCCGCTCGTCAATAGTCCACGCTGGACATAACGAGAACAACAAATGGCCTGTGGGCTTTCGAGGCGAGGGGTTTTGTGAATTTGAGGAATCGAAATAAAACTGGGGATGACCTTGACTGGTCATCCCCGATGATTCGGGCGCGACAACTTCGCGTTACGAAGAAAAAGCGTCATCCCATCCTCTGACAAGCTTGGGTGTAGCGTGCGTCGGGGCCATCTGGCAACACTAAAGGTAAAGCCAATGGACTCCGTAAAACTGCTTCTCTTCCGCCTCAACTTTGACGCGGGCTATGATCGTCGCTGGCAATCGCTGAATGACGTCATTGCCGAGATCGCGCCACGTCGATGGGATCAGGGCACTGCCAGCTTCCTATTCCATCATCCCAATACGGTGGGCGAACTGCTGGCAGCCGTAAAGGCAAGATCCTCAATCCACCTCGACGGACGGGACATGGTCATGATCCTCGACTTGTCCACACATCTGTTCGCGCAGATAGGGGTCGCTGACCCTCAGATGCTTGCGAATGTGATGGCATCTCCCACATGGCGCCGCGTGGCGTAACAGGCTAATCGATGGGGGCGGCTATCTGCCCCCATCCCTGCTCTGCGTCGGCAGTGCCGCCAACTTGAAATGCACGGCCAACGCGTCGAGACCATCCATCAGCTGCCGGGTCGCACGCGCACGTGCGCGAGAACCGCCGCCCGCGATCGCCGAAATCGACTGGTCATAGATCACCACACGCTCGACGATGCTCGATGACACCATGCCCAGGTGCTGCGAAGCGAAGCGGTATTCCCTGCGGGCATCCTCGCCAAAGTCAGCGTTGGCATTCGGTGACTGTCCTGAGGTGTCCACCCGAACGGCTGCGTAATCGGTCGCCCTCGCGCCGCCGAGCTGGGCACGCTCGTACAGTGAGCGGAACTTGGCCGCGGCCGCAATGCGAGGCTCGGTCTTTTCCTCGTCGCTGAAGCGGGCGAGGCCTCCGATCTTTTCGAGCATGTTCATGGCCACGCCCACCTTTCCGACGTGCTCGCCCTTGTTGGTCTGGCGCTGGTGGAAATACTCAGCGTCCGTCATAGCCGGGTCGGGCACGAGCTGCGGCTGGATGATGCGTGGTTCGATCCATCGCGGCTTTTTCGATGTAAGCACTGCTCGCATTATGCTGCTCCCCTGCACGTTTTCAGGATCGCTGAAGTCGAGTACATGATCGCGGTGACTAGATATGCCGCAGCTATCCGGATTTCGGACACCTCAGCAAAAACCGCGATGGTTGAGAGCACGAACATCAGCCTGGCCATCCAAAGCCACTTCCTATCCTCGCTCATGCCGCTTTCCTCTTCTTCCGTGTCTTGCGGAACCAGACCGAGGCCAGCGCCCTGCCTGCCGCCATGCGGTGGGTCTTGGCGAATGCTTTGGCATCGATCGCCATTTGCTCGTCGTTGCCGAACATGGCCTCTGCCAGCGCTTCACCTTCGACGTCGTGCCGGAACTCTTCGTCGGTCAGCAGGATTTCGCAGGCCTTGACGTGCTCGCCCTTGATCGGCGCCAGTTCGGCTTTGGCCAGCACCTGAAGGATTTCCCTTGCACGAATGACGCCACGGCCTTCCACGACCGCCCGAATGGCGCTGATGGCGATCGTCTGCCGAGGCGCATAGGCAGGGCCGGGATGTCGCATGATCGTCACACCGGCGCGCTGTACCACCTGGTCGATGGTTTGCGCATCTTCGTCTTCGGCCGCCAGTTCTGCCCAATAGCGATCCAGCTTGGAAATGTTCTTACGGTCGCGGTTGAGGGCGATGAAGTTGGCCGCTTCGCCCTTAGTCCCGGTGACGGCCACGATGATGGCCGGTACCAGTTCGATCAGCGGGTGCAGCTTTGCCGCCTCGAGGCGGTGCTGGCCGTCGGTGCAGTGGTATCGACCTGCATCGGTCTTAGCGACCACCACCGCGCCGAAGCTGGCCCATTCAAAGCCGTGCAGGATCTTGTTCACGCGGTGACGGTCGAGGCCGCGCTGATAGGTCGGGTCGATGTCGATCTGGTTCTTGTCGAGCCAGTCGATGACGGGTAGCTCACCCGGATCGCGAAAATCTGTCTCGGTCATCACGCCGCTCCATCTGGGGATTTGACGATGTGGCGCCGGCAGATTTCTTCATCGACTATGTCGCAAAGGTTGGTGGCGGCAGGGCCGTAGCCGTAGCGGTCGTGAATGCGCTCCTCGACCGTCAAGAGCTGATCCACCGTCAGGCTTTCGAGCATTCCCGAAATCGTGCTGGTGACCTGCTGCATGGCCGCATCGGTGCGGTGGAAGAACACTGCCAGGTTGACGCTCTCCGCGCCGTCTCCGGTACGCACCGGCATGCTGATCACAGTCATTCGGTTTCCTCCGGTTCACATTGGCAGTCGCCCTCGCACGCGCATACGCGTGCACCCGCGCGAGGCTCTATGTTCACCTCAGTCGTTTCGGTGAAGTTGCCCAAGATGACGGAGAGGCGGGCCATGCTCGCCAGCCGTTCGGCCTCAGACACCGGTGGCGGCAGAGCTACCTGCTCGGCTTTTGCGACCTCTTCGGGCAGGAAGAACCAGCCGCGCTTGCCATGGCGCGTGCAGCTCACGAGGCTATGGTTGCCCTTGACGATTTCCATCTTGCGCCAGAGCTCGCTGTCGGCCTCGATGAAAATTCGGGCGGCCTCGTAGGCCTCAACCTTCAGGGCACCTTCGGCAATCTCGCAGCGCTCTGCCAGGGCGGGAGCAGAGGGGGCAAAATCCTTGTTCCGGTCGGGCACCTTGCCTTTTATGAAATCACGGCAGGCGCGGGTGACTGCGGCGAGCGAATAGTCCTCGACGGCGAACAGGTATGCCATCGCACTATCGTCGGTCATGGTCGATTGTGAGGAAGGGAACGCCTTGAGCATCATCCCGATGATGGTCGTGGCTTGGGCGGCTTCGATCTGGTTCATTGGTCAGTCTTTCGGCAAGGGACTTGAAGGGGTCATGACGCTGTTGCTGCTGACGCCCGGGTGGCGACCCACGTGCCTTCGGTTGGCGCTCAATGGCCCGTCGGACCCAATTCCGCCACGTGGCATCCCAATCAAGCTTGACCCCTTTGGCGCCAGGCTGTGAAATCCAATAGTCCCTGAAACTCGCTTTCTCGATTTCGACGACCGAGAGCGAAAGCCCTGCGCTGACAGCCCAGGCGAGATCAGGCTCAAAATCGCTAGGGAGACGTGTCCCACGGCTTTTGGAAGAACCGATAGGTTCTTCTTTTCTATCTGTATCTGTCTCTGTATCTGGGGGCGTCAGTTTGCCGTCACGTGACGTTGGAGTTACGTCACCAAGGGCCTGCTTACCGTCACTGCCAGCGACCGCTTGCCGTTTCCGCTCGCGATATCGAGCCTGACGCTCAGAGGATTTGTCCGACTGGTACTGACGGTCGCCCCACTTGACCACACGGCCATCAGCCACACGCCCGGCATTGGCAAGCGCATCGAGTACAGCGCATATGTCAGCTTCATCCGCTCGGAGAAAATAAGCGGCTTCGGTTGCGTCGAAGTCGTATCGTCCGGCATCATCAATCTCCGATGCACTTTCAAGGATCGCTCCCCAAACCCACACCACGCGCTCTACCGGCTGACGCGACTTCACGGCGGCCGATACCAGCTTCTCGTCACGCATCATTCCGGTGTAATGGCGGAACCAGCGGCTCATAGGCGGAAGCCCCTCAATTGGTCGAGTATGGCGAACCGCTTGGAGGGCTCGCGGCGCTCTTGAGGGCTGGGGCCGCGCTGCTCGTATTCGCGAGGAATGCCGAGGACGCGGCAGCGCTTCATGGGCTCGGTGATGACGAGATCAACGCGATACCCGCGCTTGGTCAGTTCCTTGACGATGAAGCCGCACCGCTCATGGGTCAGCAGCCGGCCAAGGATGCGCCGAACGTGGTTCTGCGTTGCCTCGATCGTCCACCCCATTTCATAGGCCGGCTTGTCGTCGCCGGCGGGCACGAAGTGGTATTCGATCTTCTGGATAGCCTGAGGCCGGTACCGGTACCGATCTCCGCGCTTGGTAGCGGCGAGGCGTCGGGCACCATCGGCGCCCAGTAGCTTGACTGCCACCGCCCGATCTTCATTTGCCAGCGCAGACTTGGGCAGGGTCACCGCCCAGAGGTCGCGCAGCTTCTGCTCCATTTCGTCGAGGTCGTCGGTCATGACAGCTCCCTCACGTCGCGGAACCCGACGAAGTCGTGCTTCCTGTTGACCTGGCGGGCCGCTGCCATCGCCGCCTCTTGGGTAGCGTGATAGTCGCCGATACGCTGCATAACCGGCCCTCGGGTGAAACCGAGGACGGCGTAACCCTCGTCCAGAAGCACGACGGAGACGCGCAGGAATGTTTGATCCTGGTCGGTCATTCCGCGACCTCCTCGCGGCCATGCACCGCCTCGTCGGCGTCCTTGAAGAACTTCTGAAGGGCAGGGTGCTGAGCCGGATCTACACCCATGCTTTCAAGCGCCGCGCTCCATTGGCCGGCGAGGATCAACGCGGATTCCAAAAGCCGCTGATTGACCGATTCTGGCTCTACCGGTGCGGGGTAGGCTGCCTCTAGTGCGATCACAATTGTCGAATTGATCGACTGCCTGTTGATGCTGGCGTGGCCTTTCACTCTGGCAGCGAGGTCACCCGGAAGCCGGAGCATGATCTTTGTGTAGAAATCGCTTGGAAAGCGTTTGGCTCGTCTGATGCCTGATGCGCTCATGCCGCGCGCTCCTCGAAATAAGCCACCAGACGCTGGCGCGAGGCCACCCACCGCCCATTGACCTTTCGGCCGGGTAGTTCGCCCTTGGTGAGGGCGTATTTCGCTTGACCCTCCGTCAGACCGAGCACCTTGCCGATGGCTTCTGCGCCCCAGATGAGGTCGAGTGGTTCAGGACTAGTGGCTGTCACGAGACACCGCCTGATGCAGCAGCTGCATCATGTCATGGATGGTTTCGGTGAGGCCGCTGGCAAGCTCGCAGAGCTGGGCCATATCATTGCAGCGGAGACGATGATCGTAGGCTTCGTTCGTCTCGCTGAGACTGCGCGCGCCTTCTTCCATGGTGCGGAGCAACGCGGCCAACCGATAGGCGCAGCCGTCGGCGTGGGCGAAGTCTTGCTCAGTCATGGCGACACCTGCGGACGCCGTGTGATGTCAGCAACTGACCGCATCCTCTCGATGCGGCCGTCGAGCCAGATACCGGAAGGCACGTAGCCGTCGATGCGAGCGAAAGCCAAGTCGCGAAGGTCTTCGTCGTCGCGGCTGAGGCCCATGCGGGAGGTGAGGTTCTTGGACATGGCCAGCATTTCGGCGTCCACTTCTTCCTCGCGAGCCTCGGCCCACTCGAAGACTGCGGTGAAGCCATCGGCCTGGCCCATACAGGTGAGGTTGTAGAATTGCTTGATGCCGACCAGTGTCGTCAGGGCCAAGTAGATGTCGTAGACACTCATGGCCGAGTAGTTGCGACCAGACGTGCTTGCATCTCCGGCCGAGCCGGTGCTATTCTCTTTCGAGTTCATTGATCTAATCCTTGCTAGGGGTGGGTCAGTTGTTCCGGGTCCGGAAGCGCGCCAACGCTTGCCGGGCCTTTTTCATTCTCAGATGCTAGACCGCGATTGATGAGGCTTCTCATCGCTGCAGCCCGCGAGCCGATACGGTTTGCGAACCGCCAGTTATCCAAGCGGTCGATCAGGCTCGGCTCGATCATGAGCTGAATTTTCGTGGACTTGGCCTCCGCCATTCAAAACCTCCGTTAGTTCCGTCAGTAACGGGTTAACCATGGCCATTGACCATTCGTTCGTCAAGTGCAAACTAACTGAACTTCCGTCTATTGACGTACATATGGAGTTTTTTGGATATTGCGGGGGCAGGAGCACCCAATGGCTGACGACAAAAAGACCTTAAAATTTCAGATGATGATGTCGCCGGCCGAGGCGCGAGATCTCGACGACTGGATGTTCAAGAACCGCGTTCGGTCCCGAGCCGAAGCCATTCGTCGGCTATGTTCCATCGGTATTGGCGCGGAAGAAGCGATACTTCCAGACGTGCTGTCGCACCTTCATAGCCTTATTGATCAGCTCGAGGTCTTCGCCGAAGAGCAGATCGATCTATACGCAAACATTAGAGACGAGGGCCGTCAGGACAATCCCGACCTGAAGCGGGCTTTCCTCTTGTCGGTCGACCAACTGATGGAGCTATTGGATCAGGTCGAGTATTTGAGGCTCAATGTTCAAGAGCAGGCTCATGCCGTCGAGCAGATCAAGGCGCAGCGTTCGACAATGAATTCGAACATCGAACACTTCTCTCGCCAGATAGAGATCCAGCGCAACAAAATCCGGGACCGCTTGATTGCAAGAGGCTACAGCACTGAACCCCAGAAGGGCGAGGACGAATGAGTGTCCGCAAGCGCACCTGGACGACCAACGGTGTCGAGAAATCCGGCTGGGTCGCCGACTACAAAGATGCCAACGGTAAGCGCCAGCGCCAGACATTCCGCCTGAAGAAGGAAGCCGAGACTTTTCTGCTCAAGGCTCAGTCCGAAGTGCGTGACGGCGTGCATGTGCCGGACGCGGACACCATCACGGTGGAAGAGGCGGGAAAGCTCTGGATTAAATCGGGGGAGGCGGCAGGGCTCGAGCGCGGGACAATCGTCCAGCGCCGGCAGCACCTTGACCTGCACATCGTCCCGTTCGTCGGAGCCGTCCGGTTGAACAAGGGCACTGTTCCCTGGGTGCGGAGCTTTCAGGAGAAATTGCGCGACGAGGGCCGGTCACCGGCCATGGTGAAGATCGTGACAGTGTCGCTGGGCAGCATCTTCGCCGATGCGCAGGACAGGGGCCTTACCGTCCGCAATCCCGTTCACGAACGATCGCGGGCGCGCTCCACCGCTCGGTCGAGCGAGAAGCGGGCGAAGGCACGTCTTCAGGTGGGGGTTGATATTCCGGCGCCGCACGAGGTCAAGGCGCTGATTGGCGCTGCGGAGGGGCGGTGGCGCCCTCTGCTGATGACGGCCGTGTTCACCGGCATGCGCTCTTCGGAGCTGCGGGCGCTCACGTGGGCGGCCGTGGATCTCGATTCGAAGATGATCCATGTGCGCGAGCGTGCGGACGCCTTCAACGATGTTGGCCGACCGAAGAGCGAAGCAGGTGACCGCTCAATCCCGATTCCTCCAATCGTGGCGAATACGCTGCGCGAGTGGAAGCTGTCTTGCCCGCGTCGGGATAGCGGGCGGAAAGATGCGCAGGGCGAGGCCATCCGAGAATTGTACCTGGTCTTTCCGAACGGGCAGGGCAACATCGAGAACAAGGGAAACATTTCCAAGCGCGGCTTGATCCCGACGATGATCGCCGCTGGCGTCACGGTGCCCACCGACAAACTCGACAAGGATGGCAAGCCAGTTCTGGCGGCCAGATATACGGGCATGCATGCGCTTCGGCACTTCTATGCGTCTTGGTGCATCAATCCGGTTTCGGCAGGAGGGCAGGGGCTGTCGCCGAAGGTCGTTCAGGAGCGCATGGGGCACTCGACGATCGGCATGACGATGGACACTTACGGCCATCTCTTCCCTGCTGATGATCATGCCGACCTGCTCGCTGCGGCGGAGAAATCCTTGCTCGGCTAAAGTGGTGATGGCACATAGATGGCACATGGCCGTCGAGATGCTATATTTCGCGAGCCTTAACCCCAGACTACGAATCTGGGGGTCAGGAGTTCGAATCTCTTCGGGCGCGCCATTTCTTTTCAGGTATTTTTGTTGGCAGAGCAACTGAACGCTTCGTCTGCGAGCTAGTTTGCGGACGGGACCGACAGCATGTCCGCGACTTTTTTACCGATCGCCCTGGCTAAGTGCAATCGTGGATCGGGAGCCGAGGTGGACGCCGTCGATGAGCGAGGCGTCGGCCGCGGTCGCGGCACCAGGAAGGCGCAATGGGTCTTTGGGCCAATTGCCCGTTTGGATTCTGCGATGCTTCTTCCGGCTTTGGCGGGGCGCCATTGGCGAGGTTGCGCAGGTGGGGTGGGGCGATGACGGGGATGGCAGACCAGACAGTTCCAGCGCTGCCTTAGTCGAGACGGCAGGCTTCAGGCGAGGCCGCGGCGGACTGCTTCCAGCGTCGCTTCCGAACGGGTCGAGATGTTGAGCTTGGAATAGATGGTTTTGACGTAGCTCGCCACCGTCTGCGGTTTGAGAGCAATGAGCCGGGCGGTTTCGGCGACGGTCATGCCTTTGGCGATCAGCGTCAATACTTCGGTTTCCCGGGCGGTCAATCCGGCTTCGTCTGGCTCAGAAGCGACAGCGCTGGCGCGAAAATGGGCGAGGACGCGCCGAGCTATCGAGGGGGACAAAGGTGGTTCTCCGTGCCCGATCCGGGCAAGCAGGCTGCCAATCAGGTCGGTATCCTCGTCCTTGAGCACATAGCCCTGCGCTCCGGCCATGATCGCGTCGAACAGATGCGTGTCGTCGTCATATATGGTGGCGACAATGGCCAGGGTTTCGGGCATTTCGAGCGTTAGCCGGCGCAGGAGATCCAGCCCGCTGCCATCGGGCAGGCCGAGATCGACAAGCGCGATGGAGAAGGGCGCCGTTCGGTGGTCGAGAAGTTTTTGCGCGGCCCGGATGGTGCCGCAGCTCTTGATGGCGATGCCGGGGAATGCGGTTGCGAGGGCCGTTTCCAGCCAGGTGCGCGTTGCCGGGATGTCTTCGACCAACAAGCAGTCACGGATCGGGCGGTTCATCTGCGCGCCTCCATTTGAAACCAAGATGCACCTCATCGCGGCAAGAAGCATCCCCCGATCGGGGGTGGCATCTGCGAGTTGCTCTTCCCTTGAGCCTACCCCGAAACAGGGGCTGAAGCGCAGGGTACCTCCCTCTAGAAATCCGCTCATGGGCTTGGCAGCCGACCCTTGGAGCGGGCGGGCGCGTGGAGGGAAAAAGAGTGGGCATGAACAAACTTCTTCCAGCAATGGGCGCGGCACTTTGCCTGGCGACCCTTGCCGGATGCGACACACTGACAGGCGGCGCATTGGTAAGACCGGGCGAGCCGACGGGCACGCTGATCGTCTACAACAATACCTATGGCGATCTCGACGCGGTGGTCATCTCCGATTGCGACGCCATGAGCTATGGTTTCAACCGGCTCGCCGATGGCGCCTATGTCGCGCCCGGCGAGAAGGTCAGTTTCACGCTTTCGGCCGGATGCTGGGATGTCGGCGGCGGGGAATTGGGTGGCGGCGAAGCCTATCAACGCCTGACGATTTCTCCCGGCAGCGTGGTGCGGCTCAGTATCGACGAGTAATAAATCCTAGCGGGCGGCATCGGTCATGGCGGCGGGGGCTGTCTCCCTATCATCGCTGGTTCGGATCGGCCTTTCCTGCAGGGTCGCGGCTATATTGGTTGGGTCATTCGCCAAGGGCACGACGATCTCGATCGCTGTGCCTGCCGCACTGGAATCGACAAGCGTGGTCCCGCCAATGGCGTGCACCCTTTGGCGAATATTGTTGAGGCCATAGCCCGAAACGTCCTGCTGTGCGGGCAGGCCGCGGCCATTGTCGGAGATGCGAACCAGGGCAGAAATATCCGTCACGATGATCTCGGCTTTCACCCGTGTGGCACCGGCGTGGCGGACGATATTGCTGACGATTTCGCGCACCGAAGAGAGCAAGGCTTTGCTTTGCCGGTAGTCGAGGCTGATCTGCTCGGCGCCTTGTTCGGGCGCTGGCCAATCAAGCTCGATCCGCGCGGCTTCGAGCCGCCGCGCCGCCTCGTGCCGGGCTTCGGCCAGCACCACATCCAGCGTCGTCGTCTCGCCATTGAGGCCGCTGACAATGGCGCGGATATCCGACAAAGCCGCCTGCAAAATGGGCCGCACCTGCCCATCTCCACTGTGGAGGCCGGTGAGCAGTCGCGCGCCGACATCGTCATGGAGATCCCGCGCAATACGCTGCCGCTCTTCAATGGCACCGCGCTCATAGGCATCACGGCTCGCTTCGGCGCGCGCGATGAGGCCTATGAGTTGGCCTGCCAATCGCTTGTCGCGCGGACCGAAAAGCCCCTTGCCCCCAAGCGGATAGCGCAAGCGCAGTGCCGTTTCGCCGGCAACGGCGGGCAGCAGCAGTTCAAGACCATTCGTGGTGGCTATCACTTCATTCACGTCCGTGGCGGGCAGTGTTTCCAGCGGGTCATAGAGCTGGGCCAGCAGGCGACGCCAGCGCTCGGCGCGCGCGGTCGAGGTGGGGCCGAAAGCCACGTCCATCGCCGCCTCGAACAGTTCGTGTTCGGCCAGCACGGGCTTGCCGCGCATGCGCCGCCAGAGCACATCGCGTAGCGGCAGATAGGCAAAGCCGACCAGCAGCAGGGAGGCACCCAAGGCCGGCCCTCGCTCGATATTGAGCAGCCAGATCAGCGCGGCATCAAGGCCCAGCAACAGCGTTGCACCACCAGCATAGAAGAGGATGCGAAAAGCCCAATCGCCCAGCTCGAACAGCTTGTAGCGGTGGATGCCCAGCGCGATGCCGCCATAAACGATGAGGAAGAAGGCGAAGGCGTAGCCCTGGCTGATGGCCGGTTCGGCGCCGAGCAGCGAAGGCACGCCTATGCCCACCACGAAGGCGCCGGCCCCGACGACGACAGATAGGCCAAGCCACCTCAGGGCAGCGCGCGTCGCTGGATCGCGCCTTGCCAGCCGCCATTGGATCATCACCAGGGCGACGATCAGCAGCATCTCGGCCAGCATGGGCACATACATGCCGGTGGCTGGATCAGGCATCAGCCGGGCAATGTCGGCCCAGAGCCAGGGCACCAGCACAACGGGGATCAGCAGCAGCCAGACCGGACGAACCAGCCGCCGCGGATAGCTGAGGAACAGCGCCACGATGGCGCCGCCGAAGAGATGGACGCCGAGATGGTTGAGGGCGCTCAACAGAGCAAAGAGATCTCCCGGAATTGCCAGTTCACGGGTGCTGTAAACAGCGGCGGAGAGGGCCGAAATCATCAGGCCCAGGCCCGATAGCGCGAACATGCAGGCCGCTATGTCCTTGCCACGGATGGCCCAGACCCACGCTCCGATGGCAAAGCCGGCAAGGCCGGAAAATAACTGCACCCAGAAGACCGCGGGCAAGGCCCAAAACGGCCGATCGCGCGGGGCGACGTCCACGACCCGGGCTTCTGCGTTTGCGGTTTCCGCGAGGTGCAGGCGAACGACAGGCTGCGCGAGAAGATCGGCTAATATGGTTTGGCGGTCGAGGACATCGGCGATTGCAGCATAGGTTTCGAGGCCATCGGGCTCTTCAACGAGATCGCTTCCATAGATCGGAAATGTCGAAAAGTTCGATGCGTCGCCGGTCTGGCTGATCGCCGTCAGTCGGAAGCCCGCCGCTGCGTCAGTGTCTCGCGCCGGTCCGTCGGACACGACATGGGCAATGATGACGGTGTTCTCTGCGGAATTGGAAAGTTCGAGCCCAAGCCAAGGCCGAGACGATGCGAGCGCAATCGTCAGTGCCGTTGCGGCAATAGAGATTGCCAGAACACACAGCATGATCATGTGTGGCGAGAGGTGACGCCTTGTCTGGTCTCCGGTTGTGTCGGAAACCACGCTGCTCAATGAACTGCTGCCCAGTACCTGGCGTTCTTGCAGCAAGTCATTTCGTCCCCTTAACTGCTGAATTATCCCACTATTCTTCTTTGTCGTCTCTCAAACAAGGTCGAACTTTATTGGACTAGATCGAGCGGATCATGCCGCCATCCACCCGAACGAGGCTGCCGGTGACATAGGATGCGCGCTCGCTGGCGATGAAGGCGACAACGTCGGCCAATTCTTCGATGCGACCATAGCGGGCAGCCGGAATTGTCGAGATGGATTGGGCCTTTATGTCCTCGACGCTTTTGCCGAGGCGCTTGGCTGCGGCTTCGTCGAGTTCGTCGACGCGCGTCGTGTGGATGCGGCCCTGGACGATGACATTTGCCGTGATGCCGTCGGCAGCGACTTCGCTGGCGAGAGTCTTGCTCCAGCCGACAAGTGACTGCCGCAAGGTGTTGGAGATGGCGAGCCGGGGGATTGGGGATTCCACGCCCGATGAGGTCAGGGTGACGATGCGGCCCCATTTTTTGGTGCGCATGCCGGGGAGAAAAGCCTGGGTGATGGAGATCAGCGGAGCGACCATGGTGTTGAAGGCCGTTGCGTAGTCGCTTGCGGGGAGGGCCGAGGCTTCGCCTGGGGCCGGGCCGCCGGAATTGTTGACGACGATATCGGCGCCGCCGTCGGCGAGGACGGCGTCGATGAAGGTTTGGACCGAGGCTGGGTTGGCGAGGTCGAGCGGCAGACCCTTTATGTTTTGACCAAGTTTTTCAATGGCTTCCACCGTGCGTGCGCCGCCGATGACGGTGGCGCCTTCGGTGGCGAGCGTTTGGGCGATGGCGGCGCCAAGGCCCTTGCTGGCGCCCAGGACAACGGCGCGCTTGCCTTCGAGACCGAGTTTCATGCGCCGATCTCCGCGAGGCGCTTGGCCTGACGGGCGAGGAGGCGTTCGACGTCGGCGACGTCTTTGGCGGAAAGGGCGCCGCCGGGCTTGCGGAGGGCGGCGGAGGAGATGATACCGCGCTTGGCCAGAACGTATTTTCTTGCAGCCAAACCGATGCCTTGCTGCTGTTCGTAGCGCACGAGGGGGAGGTAAGCGTCAAAAATGTCGTGGGCGCGCTCGACGTCGCCCTTGGCATAGTTGGCGACGACGCCGACCATCATCTCGGGGTAGCAGAAACCGGTCATAGCGCCATCGGCGCCGCGGCCCATTTCCTCGGGAAGGAAGAGGCCGCCATTGCCGCAAAGGATTGAAATTCTTCGTGTTTCGCCCTTGTCGCTGGAGGCGCGGAGGGCGGTGATCTTTGAGAGTCCCGGCCAATCTTCGTGCTTGAGCATGACGCAGGTGGGGACGTCTTTTACGATGCGGTCGATGACTTTTGGGGCGATGGTGACGTTGGTGGTCAGCGGGTAGTCCTGGAGGACCCAGGGGGTTTTGCCGAGGGCGTCGCCGACGGAGGTGTAGAACGCGTAGGCTTGATCGTCGGTTTTGGTGGTCCAAGGCGGGGCGACCATGACGCCAGCGGCGCCCATTTCCATAACGGAATCAGCGAGTTCGTGCATGGCGGCGAGGCCGGGGGCGGTGACGCCGACGACAACCGGAACCTTGGCACGGCCGATGACGCGCTTGGCGATGGCTTTGGACTCTTCCGAGGTCATTTTGGGCGCTTCGCCGAGGAGACCGAGGATGGTCATGCCGGTGACGCCTTTTTCCTCGTAGAAGTCGACCATGCGGTCGACGCTGGTCCAATCGATGTCGCCATTGTCCAAAAAGGGTGTGACGGCAATGACATAGACGCCTTTGGCGGCTTCGGTCAGCAAGGGCATCGGGCGGCTCCGGTCAGAGAATTAGTGCTGGAAATAGAGGTTTTGGGCGTTGTCGGCGAAGATCGCAGCATGGCTTTCGGCGGGCAAAGCGTCGAGGCTGAGGGCGATCAGGTCGTCGTCTTCGGGCATGGTTTCGAAGAGTTCGGTATGTGGCCAATCGGTGCCCCATAGGAGGCGCGTTGGGTAGCAGACTGTTAGCATTGAGAGTGCCGCACGATAGAATTGGTGACTCTTGGTGTCACGGAGGCGATAGGGCGCCGAGATCTTGGTGTAGACCCGTCCGGTTTCGAGGGCGCGGGCGAGGTCGTCGAGCGCTGTGCCGGGGGTGTCGAGCGGGATGAAAGCCAGGTGATCGATGACGCCCGTGATGTCATGGCGCGCGGTCAGCTCGGCGACGGTGGCGATGGCTTCGGGGCCGACCTGGAACTGGGCGTGCCAGCCGAGGGCGCGAATGCGGGGGGCGAGTTCGGTAAAGGCGTCGAAGCCGATGCCGGATTTGTTGCGGAGGTTAAAGCGTACGCCGCGGACGCCGAGGGTGTCCAGGCGACGGAAGTCGGCGTCGCTGGTTTCGGGTGGGATGACGACGATGCCGCGGAGGCGCTCACTGTGGCCGGCGAGGGCGGTGAGGAGGACGCGGTTGTCGAGGCCATAGACGCTGGGCTGCACGAGGACGCCGCGGGCGATGCCAAAAGTGTCGGCGAGGGTGAGCCAGTTTTCGATGGTCAGCATTTGCGGCGTGTAGCTGCGAGGGCTGGCCAGGGGTGCTTCGCGGGCAAAAACATGAAAGTGCGCGTCGCAGGTGTTTTGCGGTACGCGCAGGTTTGCCGGATTGCGCAGCGGGCGCGGCGGCAGGCAGAGCGGGGCGTCGAGCACGTCAGCCATTTTCTTGGGCGGCCATCAGGAAATCGAAGTCGAGACCGTCATCGGCCTGGGTGACGTGGCGATCATAGAGCTGCGCGTAGCCGCGCGGCGGCGATGGCGGCGGCGGGGGCAGTGCGGCCATGCGGGCGTCGAGTTCGGCCGGGGTGATGAGCAGTTCGAGACGTCGACCGGGAACGTCGAGGCGGATGCGGTCGCCGGTGCGGACGGCAGCGAGGGGGCCACCATCGGCGGATTCCGGGGTGATGTGGAGGACGACGGTGCCGAACGCGGTGCCGCTCATGCGGGCATCGGACAGGCGCACCATGTCTTTCACACCCTGGCGGGCAAGGTGGCGCGGAATGGGGATGTATCCGGCCTCGGGCATGCCGGGGGCGCCTTTGGGGCCGGCATTGCGGAGGACGAGGACGTCGTCGGCAGTGATGCTGGGGTCTTCGAGGCGCTCTGTCATGTCTTGCACGGAGTCAAAGACGACGGCGCGGCCTTCGTGGATCTGCAGTTTCGGATCGGCTGCCGAATGTTTTATGACGGCGCCGCGGGGGGCAAGATTGCCCGAGAGAACCGCGATGGCGCCGGAGGCGGAAATGGGATTTTCGCGCGGGCGGATGATCTGGGCTTCGTAACGCGAGGGCAGGTTGCCGACGGCATCGCCCAATGTGCCGCCGAAGGCGCGGGGGGCGGTGAGGTCGAGGAGGTCGGTCAATTCCGAGAGCAGGCGCGGGACGCCGCCGGCGGCGTGGAATTCGCCCATGTAGCCGCTGCCGGATGGCTTGAGGTCGACAAGGACCGGGACTTGTTTGCCGATGGCGTCGAACTCGGCCATGTCGAGCTTCTTACCCAGGCGCCCATAAATGGCGGCGAGGTGGACGACGGCATTGGTGGAGCCGCCGAGGGCCTGCAGGGTGACGAGGCCATTGCGCAATGCTTGCGGTGTGAGCACTTCGGCGGTGGTGAGACCGGTTTCGGTCATGGCGACGGCGGCGCGGCCGGTTTCTTCGGCGAGGCGGAAACGCTCGGACGAAGTGGCGGGGGCGGAGCCGGACATGGGGAGGGCAAGGCCCATGGCTTCGACGAGAGCCGCCATGGTGGACGCGGTGCCCATGACGGTGCAGGTGCCGACGGAACTAGCCAGGCGCCCGTTGATCTCGTTGATTTCGGCTTCGTCGATAGTGTCCGCGCGGAACTGGGCCCAGAGGCGGCGGCAATCGGTGCAGGCGCCGAGACGCTCGCCGCGATGATTGCCGGTATCCATTGGGCCGGTGGGCAGCACGATGGCTGGCACTTCGCTCGACGCGGCGGCCATGACCTGAGCCGGAATGGTCTTGTCGCAGCCGCCGATGAGAATGACCGAATCCATGGGCTGGGCGCGCACCATTTCCTCGGTTTCCATGGCCATGAGATTGCGCAGGAACATCGAGGTGGGCGCGGCAAAGCTCTCGTGGATCGACATGGTCGGGAAAACCATGGGCATGCCGCCGGCGAGCATCACGCCGCGCTTGGCGGCTTCGATCAGTTGCGGCACGTTGCCGTGGCAAGGATTGTAGTCGGAATAGGTATTGGCAATGCCGACGATGGGGCGATCGAGCGCGTCGTCGGAATAGCCCATGGCCTTGATGAAAGCCTTGCGGAGAAACAGGGAAAAATCCTGGTCGCCATAGCTCGTCAAACGTCTGCGAAGCCCGCGCGTCACCATAATCCTCCCGGCCGCGTAACCGCGCGGCATCTTGTGGCCATTCCTACAGTCATTTGAATTATTGTCAATAATGTGCGGTGACGAATTGCGAGAAGTGGGTGTACGGGAAGCCGAAATGCGCATAAAGTCAGGGAAATCACTGTAATCACCGACAATCCGATATGGACGGTGTCTGGTGATATTATTGATAAGAGGGTCGTGGTGCGCATTGGTTTGGTAGGGGCCGGGTGGGTGACGCAATATCATCTGCCGGCCTGGGCGAAGGTGGATGGCGCCGAGGTGGTGGCGATATGCGATCCCGATCCGGTGGCGCTGAAGGCGCGGGCGGATGGCTTCGGGATTGCCGGGCGCTATTCGAGTTTCGAGGCAATGCTCGCGGGCGAAAAACTCGATGCGCTCGATATTGCGACACCGCGGCGGTTTCATGCTGATAATGTGAGGACAGGCGCTGCGGCGGGGCTGCCTATGCTGTGCCAGAAGCCGTTGGGCGTCGATCTCGCCGAGGCTGAGGCGCTGGTGGCGGACGTCGGGGATGGCGTGCCGCTGATGGTGCATGAGAACTGGCGGTTTCGGCCCTACTATCGGGAATTGCGCGGGTGGCTTGAGGCTGGTGTCGTTGGCAACATCACTTCTATCCGGCTCGATTTTCATTCGAGCGGCATGATCGCCGGGGCGGATGGGCAGCGGCCGGCTTTGGTGCGGCAGCCGTTTTTCAGGACTGAGCAGCGGCTGCTGGTGATGGAGGTGCTGATTCATCACCTCGATACGTTGCGCTCACTGTTTGGGGAGTTCGATCTTCATTCGGCGCGGCTCAAGCGGAGCAATGACGAAATCCTCGGTGAAGATAGTGCCATATTGGGCTTGCGGCGGCGCGGGGACGGCGTGCCGCTGGATGTGTCGGGTAATCTGGCGGTGCATGGAGCGGCGCCGGCGCCGACGGACCAGCTCGGGATTTTTGGCTCCGAGGGGACGGTGCATCTCGATGGGTCGGTGCTGCGGCTGTTTGGGCCGCGGCCGCGAGAGGTGACGTTTGATCCCGGCGTGAGCTATCAGGCTGCCTATGATGGGGCGATTGCGCATTTTGTATCGTCGCTAACGCGCGGGCAGGGGTTTGAAACGAGCGCGGTGGATAATTTGGAAACACTGCGGTTGGTCGAGGCGGCCTATCAACTGAGCGGATTTAAACCGGCTGCGACTATCTGATAGAAGACGAAGCAGACTGCCTGCGGGGCTCTTTGATGGCTGACGAAAACGAAAATACCGACCTCGATCATGAGGGCATTGCGCGGGCGCTCGAAGAGGACATCATTTTCGGTCGATTGGCGCCGGGGGCGCGGTTGACCGAGGATTCTCTGCTCTCACGCTTTCCGGTGACGCGGCACTTTGTGCGGCAGGCGCTGGTGCAGCTCGAGCAGATGGGCATCGTCGTGCGCGAGCGGAACAAGGGCGCCATGGTGCGCACGCTGACGCCGGACGAGGTGCGACAGATTTATGCCGTGCGCGAACTGGTGCAACGGCAGGCGGCGCTGCTTATTCCGCTACCGGCGCCGCAGGGGCTTATTGATGAATTGCTCGAAATCCATGAGGAGCATGGCGAGCATATCGAAAGCGGCTATCTGCGCGGCGTGCACGAGACCAATGACCGGTTTCACCTGACGCTGTTTCGGGCGTGCGGGAACAAGTATCTGGTTCAGACCATCGAGCTCTATATGCGCTACAGCCTGCCGGTGCGGGCCAACTCGATGGCGGATCGGGCAGCGCTGGACATTTCGCATAGCCAGCATCGGTTGATGATCGAGATGCTGAGCGGGCGGGATAATTGGCTGCTTGCCCAGTTGTGCGTGGATCATCTGCAGCCGTCGAAGAGACGGTATATTGGGTTGGTGGAGTGAGGCTAAGGGCTGGTTGCCTCCACTGGCTATGAAGGCCGGATGGCTCCCCCTCACCCGTCTCGCGCTTTGCGCGATCCACCCTCTCCCCGATGGGGCGAGGAATAAGAGGTGATCGCCGGTCTGTTCTTCTCCCCATTGGGGAGAAGGTGGCGCGAAGCGCCGGATGAGGGGGTGCTTCGCTATTTCTCTCAACCACAACGGCATTCCCGCGGAGGCAGGAATGCCCCTTCTTTACCTGAAAAAGAGATCCCCGCTTTCGCGGGGATGACGCCGTGGAGGTGGGAAGCTCGCATCCATGAAGCGGGGGCGAAAAAAAGCACCCCGCCCCTTGGGAGGTCTGGCGGGGTGCTGTCGCATCGGGCTCGGTTAGTAGTCGATGCGGAGGAGGGAGACGCCCTGGCGGGGGAGGTTGGTGGTCAGGGTGACGGTGCCGGAGGGGGCGTTCGCGGTTCCTGTTTCGAGGACGGCGAGTTGGCCTGAGGCTTCCAGTTTTTTGTAGTCGTCGCCGGTGACGGACTGGGGCGAGCCCATGGCTTTCCAGACGCCGAAGGAGTTGGAGTGGTCCTTGTCCATACGGTAGTGGGTCAGCTTGTGGCTGCCCGGCTTGATGTTCTTGAGGGCCAGGGTGACGTTGGCGGCGCCGTCTTCGACATCGTCGTCATGGTAGTTCCAGACGAGGATCGAGACGCCGGTGTCGTCGCGGGTGGCGACGGCGTTGACGTCGGGCTGGTCGCGGACGCCGTGTTCCATGATGTTCTCGATGGAGATGGCGTGGTCGGATTTGGCGGTGACCCATTCGCCCTTTAATTTGCCAAGCATGCGGAAGCCATTGAGCACCGCCTTGTCGACCCCATTGGTCGCGAGATCGCGGAATCCGTCGTACCAGGGCTGGTCTTCGAAGAGGAAGGCCCAGGTGACGGCGCCTTCGATCTCGACGCCGGCGCGTTTGCTCAGTTCATAGGTGCGGATCATGCTTTCGACGACATAGGCGCCGTAGAGGGGGCCGTTGCGATAGCCGTTTTGCGGGTGCACGCGGGCCGAACATGCGGCGCAGCCTTCGGGGTCGGATTCGCCGATGACCGTAGGCAGGTGGCGCAGGGTGGGGAATTCGTTGACGATGGCGAGGTTGGCCTCGATGTCGCGCAGTTGCTTGTGGAGGCCCATGCGGACATGGTCCTTCCAGATCACAGGATTGCCCTTGGCGTGGAAGGCGATGAAGTCGATCGGCGAATTGTGGTCGACGACATATTGCAGGAACTCGCGGAGGAATTTCTGCGCCTTGGGATTGTTGAAGGCGCCGCAGGTGTGCGGGCCGCCGACGCGGGCGCCGGGGAGGGCGGCTTTGATGGCGCGAGCGGTGACGTCGTACATCTCGCAGAATTCGGGAATGGTGCCCTTCCAGTAGAGGCCATCGGGCTCGTTCCAGACTTCCCAGGGCCAGGTGAGGACTTTTTCCTCGCCATAGCGATCGGCGAGGTGCCGGGCCCAGGCGTGGACGAGGTCGCTCCACTTTTTCAGGTTGTTGGGCGGCATGGCCCAGCCGGTCATGATGGTGGCGTACTTATCCTCGGGCGCCCAGTGGTGGCGATACTCGCCGGGATCGTTGGAGAGGGCTTCGGGCATGAAGCCGACCTGGATCAGCGGGATATTGCCGGCTTCGACATAGGCGTCGAAAATCTGGTCCATGATGGTCCAGTCATAGACCGGGTTGCCATTGGCGTCTTCTGTATAGGCATTGGTCGAGCCCCATTTGAGGGCATATTTGCCGTCGCCTGAGGTGAGAAGATTGTGCGTGCGTACGCGCGGGGCTTCGGGGCTGAGCTCGGTGAGCGCGTTGAGCAGCTTCTTGCCATTGGCGGTGTAGGTGTAATTCGGCTCGTCATAGCCGAACCAGTTCCACAATGGCCGGTATACACCGCGGCTCGCGCCCGCGTCCACGTCGATGCGGACGTCATAAGTCGCTGTCATCGTCTTCTCTCCACCCTGATCAGCTTCACGAAATGAACTGCGGTCCTCTGCCGCCGTTGTCGATATCAACCTATCAATCCACGTCGTGTTGTCAATAATATGAGTGCTTTTGAATGGGTAAAATGCGGAAATCCGGCTGAAAATGCGAATTGACTGGATATTTTGTCGATAATCCTGTTGCTCTCGGTTTGAAAATTGTCGATAAAGATGCCGGACGGTGCCGCGGGAGGACTATGCGCGGCGCGGTTACGAGACGAGGGAGGCGACGTGCCGAGCCCTGTGGGCTCAGCGGGGTCGCTGTCCGCTTTTGCGGGCATCAGGAGGAACGACCATGCTATTCAAGAAGCTGGCTGCAGCCGCTCTTGCCATCGCCGCTATGGCGATGCCGGTTGCTGCCCAGGATTTTATTGCGGGTATCCCCCGCAACGAGGCGCTGATCATCCAGGGACCGGCGGCGCAGAATGCCGAATGGTTCAATCTCTGGGCGCCGGGCGGTGGTGCCACCACCAATGGCAATCAGCAGCTGACGGCCGATACGCTCTGGTGGATCAACCCCGAAGGTACGGGCGATGCGGCCTGGACCAATGCGCTGGCGGCGGACAAGCCGGTCTATAATGACGATTTCACTGTGATGACGGTGAAGCTCAAGGAGGGCATCTTCTGGAGCGATGGCGTCGAGTTCACTGCCGATGACGTCAAATATACGGTCGATACGCAGATCGCGCATCCCGGCATGGGCTGGAGCGCGCCGTTTACGGTGAACGTCGAAAGTGTCGAGGTGCCGGATCGCAATACGGTGGTCTTTAACCTCAAGGCGCCGAATTCGCGCTTCCATACGCTTTTCACGGTGCGCTGGAATGCGGCCTGGATCATGCCAAAGCATGTGTTCGAGACGGTCGATGATCCGCTGACTTATGCGGCCAATCCGCCGGTTTCGCTCTCGGCCTATGTGCTCCATAGCTATGACACCGCCGGCAACTGGGTGATCTGGAAGTTGCGCGACGATTGGCAGCGGACGTCCATTGGCCAGGGCCTGACCGAGGCGCCGGATGTGAAGTATGTGGTCTATCGCAATGCCGGTAACCCGGATGCGCGCGTCATCGAGCAGATGAACCACAACCTCGACGTGATCAACGACATCGCGCCAGAAGGCATGTTCACCATTGCCCGCGATGCGGCTGACTCGACGGCCTATTGGTTCCCGGGCTTCCCGTTTGCGCATCCTGATCCGACGCTGCCGTCGGTGCTGTTCAACCACCAGGTCGAACCGTTCAGCAACAAGGACGTGCGCTGGGCGCTGGCACTGATGATCGACATTCGTTCGGTCGCCATGGGCTCCTATCGCGGTGCGGCGAACCTTGCTGCGCTTTCGACCCCGCCCACGGGTTCGGCGATCACCGACTATTATCAGCCGATGCAGGAATGGTTGACCAATTACGAGGTCAATACCGGCACGCGGACGATCAAGCCCTATGACCCGACGACGGCCGAGCAGATTGCGGCGCTCGTAAAACCCCAGTGGGGTGACCAGATCCCGTCCGATCCGACCCAGCTGAAGGCCATGTTCGGCGAAGGCTGGTGGAAGCAGGATCTCGCTGCCGCGGCCGAACTGCTGCAGAAGGCCGGGTTCACCAAGAACGGCAACCAGTGGCTGAAGCCTGATGGCACCCCGTTCACCATCAAGCTGATGGTTGAAGGCGACGCCATTCCGACGCTGGCGCGCGCCGGTACGATCATCGCCCAGCAGTGGTCTATGGAAGGCATCCAGACGACGGTGGATGTGGCCGGCCCGACCAATGGCCAGCGCCTCGGCGGTGGTGACTATGAAGCGGCGATCTATTGGACTGTCGAGACCTGGGGCGGTCACCCCGACCTCTCGTTCTTCCTTGAAAGCTACCACTCGGACTTCATCAAGCCCAAGGGTGAAGTGCAGCCGCCGCGTAACCTGACGCGCTGGCAGGATGAACGCCTCGACCAGATCATCGAAGCCAACCGTACCGTGGGCTTCGATGATCCCAAGGTGGTCGAGCTCGGGATGGACTATCTCAAGCTCGCCGTCGAGGAGATGCCGTTCATTCCGCTGATGGCCTACAACAAGTTCGCGCCCTTCGACACGACCTATTGGACGGGTTACCCGAGCGCTGCGAACCCCTATGCCGCTTCGGGTCCAAACTGGAGCAACCTGCGCTACATGATCGTGGCGCTGGAAGCCAACCCGAACGCGCCGGCTGCGCAGTAAGCCTAAAGGCGGGCGGGGTTTCGGCCCCGCCCGCACCTTCCGACACTTATTGTTCGAGAACGGGCCCCAGATGGACGGCTTTGCCAAATATCTCGTCCGGCGCTTCTTCCAGTTTTTCCTTGTGATCTTCCTGGGCGTTTCGCTGGCCTTCCTCATCACCAACCTCTCCCCGGTCGATCCGGTGGAGCAGTCGGTTTCGTTGATGACCAGTTTCGGCGCCACCGATCCGCGCTCGGTGGAACTGATGCGTTCGGCGCTCGAAGAGCTTTATGGGCTTCAGGGAACTATGCTCGACCAATATCTCTCGTTCTGGGGGCGTGTGTTGCGCGGCGATTTCGGGCCGTCGCTCTCGGCCTTCCCAACGCCGGTGATGTCGCTGATCATGGGGGCGCTGCCCTGGACGATCGGGCTGCTCACGTTGGCACTCATTATCACCTGGTCGCTGGGCAATCTGCTCGGGGCCTTGGCGGGCTACTATCGCTCCAATGTGCTGCTGAAACTGTCGGGCGCGGCGGTGATGGCTCTCCATCCGGTGCCGGCCTATATCATCGGCCTCGTGCTGCTCCTGGCTTTTGGCTTCATCTGGCCGGTGCTGCCGATTTCGGGTGGCGCGCAGATGAACCTGCAGCCCGGTTTCACCTTCGAATACATCCGCTCGCTGATCCTCCACGGCACGCTGCCGGCGCTGACGCTGGTGCTGGTCGGTATCGGCAGTTGGTTCATTTCCATGCGCTCGCTGGTGTCCAATATCGTGACCGATGACCACGTCGTCTATGCCGAGCTGGGTGGGGTCAATTCGAGCAAGATCTTTTCCCAGTATGTGGCGCGCAATGCGCTGCTGCCGCAGTTGACTGGCCTGGCGCTGAGCCTTGGCAATGTGTTCGGCGGCGCTGTCATCACCGAGTTCCTGTTCAACTATCCCGGTGTGGGGCGACTGCTGATCCAGGGCATTTATCGCGGGGACTATTCGCTGGTGCTGGGGGTGACGACCATGTCGATCATCTCGGTGGCGGTCGCGGTATTCATCATCGACCTTCTCTATCCGCTCATCGATCCGCGCGTGAGGCTGGGCTGACCATGTTCAAGATTCTGCGCGACCTGCTACGCTACAATATCGAATTCACCATCGGCTTTATCCTGACGCTGGCCATCTTCCTCTTCGCGCTGGCGCATTTCTGGGCGCCAATGCCGGACACGGCCATCTATCTCCTGCCGCCCGATATGCCGCCTTCGGCCGAATACTGGTTCGGCACGACATCGCGCGGGCAGGACGTGCTCTGGCAGATGAGTTCGGCCATCTGGAACACCATGCTGTTCGGGCTGAGCGTCACTATTCTGAGCCGCTTGTTCGCCGTCGCGGTGGGCATGATCTCGGGCTATCTCGGGGGCAAGTGGGACGAGTTCCTGATGACGATCAACGACACGATGATCGCGCTGCCGAACATTCCCATTCTGCTCTTGGTCTACTTCGTCATGCGCGACCAGATGAGTTGGCCGGTGCTGGCGCTGACCGCGGCACTGCTCGGCTGGAACTATGATGCGCGGCTCATTCGTTCGGTGACGCTGAGCCTGAGGAATCGCGAGTTTACCCGGCATGCTGTGTTTGCCGGGATGAGCGTGCCGCAAATCCTGGTGCGCCAGCATCTGCCTTATGTGATGCCGGTCATCTTCTTTACGGCGATGAACAATCTCATCTGGGCCATCGGGCTTGAGGTGACGCTGTCGGTGCTCGGGTTCTCGGACATCAACAGGCCGACCATTGGCGGGATGATCTATTGGGCCAACCAGCACCAGGCGATCATTGCCGGCATCTGGTGGTGGATCGCCTTCCCGATCATTGCCGTGGTGCTGCTGTTTCTCGGGCTCTTCCTGCTCGCCATTTCGGTCAACGAATATATCGACCCCCGCAGTCGCCTTAGCCGGATGGGAGCGTAGCCATGCTTGCCGCAGTCGAAAACAAGTCTGCCAGCGTTGAAGCCAAGCCGGTGCTGCGGGTGGAAGGCCTCAAGGCCTACTATCAGATGAACTATTTTGGCGTGCGCCGCGAAGTGCGGGCCGTCGATGATGTTTCCCTGACCATCAAGCGCAATGAAATCTACGGGATTGCCGGGGAGTCGTCCTCGGGAAAATCCTCGCTGATCAAGACCATTGCGGGGGCGATCACGCCGCCGCTGCGGGTGGTGGAAGGCTCGGTCAAATTCGATTTCGGGGGCAAGGAGCTGGACGTCTATGCCCAGCGCCCGGCGATGAAGGCGGCGCGGTGGAAGCATCTTTCCTATGTGATGCAGGGTTCGATGAATGTGCTGAACCCGGTGCGCAAGGTGAAGCATGCCTTTCATGACTTTGCCTTCAAGCATATGGGGCTTTCGGAAGGCGAGTTCCGGGCGCGGGTGGAGAGCCATCTGCAGCGCATCGGGCTTGATCCGCGGGTGCTGGAATCCTACCCGCACCAGCTTTCGGGAGGCATGCGACAGCGGCTGACCATTGGCTTGGCGACAGTGTGTGAGCCGGAATTCATCATTGCCGACGAGCCGACGACCGCCCTCGACGTGCTGGTGCAGCAGGATGTGCTGGCGCTGATCAAGGGCGTGCAGCAGCGCATGGGCTCGTCGATCATTTTCGTGACCCATGACATGACGGTGCATGCGGCGATCGCCGATCGGATCGGGATTGTCTATGCGGGGCGGCTTGTCGAAGAGGGGCCGACGCTCGATGTGTTCCAGCGGCCGCAGCATCCCTATACGGCGCATCTGATCGCCAGCCTGCCGCGCATTGGCGATACGCGGAAGCGCGTGGCACTGGGTGGCAAGCCACCGAACCTGGCAGATCCGCCGAGCGGGTGTCGTTTCCATCCGCGCTGTCCGCTGGCTGTCGACAAATGCAAGAGCGAGAATCCGGCGCTGCTGCCGCGCAATAGTGGCCGGGTTGCTTGCTGGCGCGCTGGGGAGGTGGAGGCCGCATGACCGCGTTGCTCGAACTTCAGGACGTCAACAAGGACTATCGCGTCGGCGGGTTTCTCGACCGCTCGACGCTGCACGCCGTCAAGCATGTGAGCTTTACGCTCGATGCCGAAAAGCCCGAAATCTTCACCGTGGTGGGGGAGTCAGGCAGCGGCAAGACGACGACGGCCCGCATGATCCTTGGCAATGAGGTGCCGACGAGCGGGACCTTGCGCTTCATGGGCAAGGATATTGCCCAGATACGGACGCGGCAGGAGCGGCTCGAATTCATGGCGCGGGTGCAGCCGATCTTCCAGAACCCGTTTGAAGCCTTCAATCCGCTGACGACGCTCGACTATTATCTGTTTTCGACGGCCAAGCGGTTTCTGGGGCTCAAGGACAAGGTGGCGGTGGATGCGGCGACCGACAAGGCGCTGCAGCATGTGGGGCTGTCGCTGGCCGAAGTGCGCGGGCGCTATTCGCATGAGCTTTCGGGCGGGCAGTTGCAGCGTATCGCGGTGGCACGGGCGTTGATCCCGGGACCGAAGCTGATCGTGGCGGATGAGCCGGTATCGATGGTCGATGCGTCGCTGCGCATGTCGATCGTCAACCTGTTCCGGGAACTGCGCGATACGCTTGGCGTGTCGATCATCTACATCACGCACGATCTTTCGACGGCCTATTATATTTCGGATCGCGTCATAATCATGCACAAAGGGGATGTGGTGGAGGCTGGGCGTGCCGAGGAGGTGCTCGGCAATCCAAGCCACGAATATTCCCGTGCCCTGAGGAGCGCGGTGCTGCCGCCTGATCCGGTCGTTGCCAGCGCGATCATTCGCGAGAAGCTAAGAGCGGTGTAAGGCCGTATAGTTTGGAGGAAATTGTGGCTGAATCCCTGGAAGGCAAGATTGCTGTCATCACTGGTGCAGCATCGGGCATCGGGCTGGCGAGCACCAAAGCGCTGATCGCGGAGGGTGCGACGGTGTTGATGGTCGACTGGAACAGGGAGGGGCTGGAGCAGCTTGCGGCAAGTCTTGGGGAGCGGGCCATTCCGCAGGTGACGAACCTGCTTGATGCGGAGAGCTGCAATGCGATGGTGCCGGAAATTCTCCAGAAGGTGCCGCATATCGACATTCTCTACTGCAATGCAGGGACCTATATCGGCGGCGACCTGACCGAGACGACGCCGGAAGCGATCGACCGGATGCTCAATCTCAACGTCAATGCGGTGATGAAGAACGTGCATGCGGTCTCCCCGCACATGATCGCGCGCAAGACCGGCGATATCGTCGTGACCTGCTCGATTGCCGGGCATTTCCCGACCTATTGGGAGCCGGTCTATTCGGGCTCGAAATGGGCGATCACCAGCTTCGTCCAGGGCATGCGCCGGCAGATGATCCCGCATGGGGTGCGTGTGGCGCAGGTGTCGCCGGGGCCGGTGGTTTCGGCGCTACTGGCTGATTGGCCGGAGGAGAACCTGCGCAAGGCCAAGGAAAGCGGGAGCCTGATGGACCCCGAGGAAGTGGCCGATGCGATCGTCTATATGCTGACGCGCAAGCGTACCGTGACGATCCGCGACATGATCGTGCTGCCGAGCAACTTTGATCGTGTCTGAGAGGGCCGGGATGTCGTTTGCGGGCAAGACGGTTATCGTCACAGGCGCGGGTAAGGGGATTGGCCGGGCCTGCGCGCAGGTCTTGGCAGCGCGCGGCGCGGAAGTCGTGGCGCTGAGCCGGACGGCGGCTGATCTTGAAAGCCTGCGTACGGAGATCGGATGCCGGACGGTGGTAGTCGATCTCATCGATCCCAAGGCGGCGCGGGCGGCGATGGCGGAGGCGGGGACCTGCGATTTCCTCGTCAACAGCGCCGGGATCAATGTGCTCGAAAGCGTGCTCGACATGACCGAGGCGGGCTATGAGGCGGTGATGGGGATTAACCTCCGCGCCGCGCTGATCACCTGCCAGGAATTTGCACGACGGCGCGTCGAGGCGGGTGGTGGTGGCGCGATCGTCAACATCACCTCCATTGCCGGGCATCGCGGGTTTCAGGATCACCTGGCCTATGCGGCGTCGAAGGCGGGGCTTGAAGGCGCAAGCCGGGTGCTTGCCAAGGAGCTGGGGCCGCATGGTATTCGGGTCAATTGCGTGGCGCCGACGATCACTCTGACCGAGCTCGCTGCAGTGGCCTGGAGCGATCCGAAGAAGAGCGAGCCGATGATGGTTCGTCATCCGCTGCAACGGTTTGCGCTGGCCGAAGAAGTGGCGCACAGCGTTGCAATGTTACTCTCCGATGATAGCGCCATGGTCTCCGGCGCGGTGCTTCCGATCGATGGTGGTTTCCTCTCCGTCTGACGTGGAAGAGAGCCGAAATCTTCGTAATTTCCGATGCTTGCCGGAGTGCGCCCGGTGATGGCTTTGGGCCTGTGACACCGTGTGCGGTGGGCCCTGTCATCGATCCTCCTCCGAGCCTTCGTCGTTCCGTCACGGAGTCTTGGTCAAAGCGCCATGGCTTTGAGAATGACCTGTCATGCGGGGCGCCTAGGAGTCCGGCCGCCAAACGGCCTTAAATTCGGAGACAGGCTAAAATGAACCGCACCCAGCTGCTCAGTGCAGCGTCCACGATCGCAGTGCTTTCCCTCGCAGCTGCTGCACCTGCCATGGCCCAGACCAAGTTCGAATTCTGGTATGGCCTTTCCGGCGACCTTTCCGAAAAAGTTCAGGAAATGTGCTCGCGCTTCAACGCGTCTCAGGCCGATTATGAGATCGTGTGCGTCAGCCAGGAAAACTACGAAAACAACCTGCAGAACACGATCGCTGCCTTCCGCGCCAACAAGCAGCCGACCGTTACCCAGATTTCGGACGGCGGCGTCGTCGACCTGATGCTTTCCGGCGCCTTCCTGCCCGTCAAGCAGCTGATGGAAGACAACGGCTATAACATCGACTGGTCGAACTACAATTCGGGCGTCGCTTCGTACTTCTCGACCTCGACCGGCGAACTGCTCGCCATGCCGTTCAACAACTCGACCGCCATGTTCTACTACGACACCGACGCGCTCGCCGCTGTCGGCTTCGAAGGCGTGCCGGAAACCTGGGAACAGGTCGAAGACGCTGCTCGCAAGCTCAAGGAAGCCGGCTACTCCTGCCCGATCGCCATGGACCCGACCGGCAACTGGCAGTGGTGGGAACAGTTCTCGGCCATCCACAACGTGCCGATCGCTTCGAACGGCAACGGCTACGGCGGTCTTGACGCCGAAGTCCTGTTCAACCAGGGCAAGTTCGTCGACCAGCTCGCGTTCTACAAGCGCATGTTCGACGAAGGCCTGATGGTCCACAAGTCCAAGGCCGCCGGCCAGACCGCCAACGAAGCCTTCATCGCTGGCGATTGCAACATGACGTCGTCCTCGATCGCCGACCACGGCACGTTCAGCACCCAGAAGAAGGGCAACTGGCAGGTCGCCATGCTCCCGATCTGGGAAGGCACCGTTCGTCAGAACTCGCTCGTCGGTGGCGCTGCTCTCTGGACCCTCAAGGGCAAGTCGGCTGAAGAATACAAGGGCGCTGCTGCGTTCTACAACTTCATCGCTCAGCCCGAACAGGCTCAGCACTGGTCGACCATCACTGGCTACATCCCCGTCACCGTGTCGGGCTTCGAAGCCATGAAGGCTGCCGGTTTCTACGACAAGGCTCCCTATAAGGGCCGTGAACTGGCCATCGAATCCCTGCTCTACACCCCGGCCGGCGAATACACCCGTGGCGTGCGCCTCGGTAACTTCGGCGCCGTCCGTCAGGAAGTCATCAAGGCCATGCAGTCGGTGATCTTCGACAATGCCGATCCGCAGGCCGCTCTCGATGAAGCCGCTGCCCGTTCGAACGAAATCCTGCGCAAGTTCGAGCAGACCTACGCTGGTCAGAAGCTCCCCTGATCTCACGATCACGACCAACGCCCGGGCAAATTGCCCGGGCGAACTGTTTCTGACGAAAGGATTCCTGTCCATGGAACGTCGCGCGGTCTACCGCAACAAGGTGCTGCCCTGGATGCTGCTTGGTCCGCAGCTCATCCTCGTGCTGGTCTTTTTCTACTGGCCCACGTCGCAGGCGCTCTATTGGGCCTTCACGCTCGAGCAACCCTGGGGCGGCGGCAATCTGTGGGCGGGCCTCGACAACTTCCTCTATATCTTCCGCGACAATCGCTACTGGGGCACCGTGCTCCGCTCGGCCTTCTACGCGATGTGCACGACCGGTCTATCGATGCTGGTCGCCCTGACGCTGGCGAGCTTCGTCGACCGCGCGCTCAAGGGCACCAAGATCTTCCAGTCGGTGTTCATCTGGCCCTATGCGATCGCGGCCCCTGCGGCAGGCGTCGCCTTCCGCTTCATCTTCTCGCCAGAGGCGGGCCTGGTGGGCGGCATCAACGAGATCTGGCCCGGCATCTGGGACCCATCCACCAATGGCATCCAGGCGCTTGGCATGGTCATCATCTGCCATGCCTGGCTCGGCATCGGCTATAATTTCGTGTTCTTCCTCGCCGCGTTGCAAATGATCCCGCGTTCGATCAGCGAAGCCGGCGCCATGGATGGTGCGCGCCCCCTGCAGCGCATGTTCGACCTGCAACTGCCGCTGATCGCGCCGACCGCGTTCTTCCTGCTCATCATGAACATCATCTCGAGCTTCACCGATAGTTTCGGCCTGATCGACACCATGACCGAGGGCGGTCCGGTCGGGCAGACAGAGGTGATGGTCTACAAGATCTACGTCGATGGCTTCAAAGGCCTCGACTATTCCGGCGCTGCCGCCCAGTCGATCGTCCTCATGCTTCTCGTCATCGGCCTCACGTTCATCCAGTTCAAATGGGTGGAACGTCGCGTGCACTACAATTGAGGACCGGTTCATGATCGAACGTTCCCCCTTCTTCGACGCCGTCACCTATGCGGTGATGATCATCGGGCTCGCCATGGTGATCTTCCCGTTCTGGGTGGTCATCGTCGCCGCCTCGCAATCGCTGCACGAGGTCAGCCGCGTGCCGATTGCGCTCTGGCCGTCCGACCAGCTCTGGGTCAACCTCGCAGAGGCCTGGGATCGCGGCGGGCTTGGCACCAAGATGACGAACAGCTTCATCGTCGCGGTCGGCGTCACCGTGGGCAAGATCACGCTGGCGGCCATGTCGGCCTTTGCCATCGTCTTCTTCACCTTCAGGGCGCGGATGGTCTGCTTCTGGCTGATCTTCATCACCCTGATGCTGCCGCTCGAAGTGCGTATCGTGCCCACCTATGCCATCGCGGCCAATGCGCTGCTGCCGTTCCAGACCATTCTGGATACCGTGGGCATCACCTGGCTCGTGCAGCAGGTGTCGGGTTTCCAGATCGCGCTCAACTGGAACCTCCTCAATTCCTATACCGGCCTCATCCTGCCGCTTGTGGCGACCGCCACCGGCACCTTCCTCTATCGCCAGTTCTTCATGACTATTCCTGACGAATTGGCCGAGGCTTCCAAGATGGATGGCGCCAGCGCCATGCGGTTCTTCTGGGACGTGCTGATCCCGCTCTCGCGCACCAATATGCTGGCGCTTGCCACCATCATGTTCGTGTCGAGCTGGAACCAGTACCTCTGGCCGCTGCTCATCACCACCGATCGCGCCAATTTCGGCACGGCCGTGATGCAGCTGCGCTTCCTCATCCCCACCATGAATGGCACGCCAGACTGGAACGTCACCATGGCCGGCGCCCTCATCATCATGCTTCCACCGCTGCTCGTCGTTGCCCTCATGCAGCGCTGGTTCGTGCGTGGCCTCATTTCCCGCGATAAGTGATCGGAGAAAACCGATGTCCCAGATTTCCATCAAGGCCGTAAAGAAGGTCTTCCAGAAGACCGAGGTCATCCACGGCGTCGACGTCGAGATCGAAGCGGGTGAGTTCGTCGTCATCCTCGGCCCCTCCGGTTGCGGCAAGTCCACGCTGCTGCGCATGATTGCCGGGCTCGAAGATATTTCGGGCGGCGAGATCGCTATCGGCGGCAAGGTCGTCAACCAGCTCGAACCGCGCGAGCGCGGCTGCGCCATGGTGTTCCAGAACTACGCGCTTTATCCGCATATGACGGTGCGCCAGAATATCGGCTATGCCCTCAAGGTCGCTCGCGTGCCCAAGGCCGAGCGCGAGGCGCGCGTCTTGAAGGTTGCCCAGGCAGTGTCGCTCGAGCCCTATCTCGATCGCCGTCCGGCCGAACTCTCCGGTGGCCAGCGCCAGCGCGTTGCCATGGCCCGCGCCATGGTGCGTGAGCCCAAGGTGTTTCTCTTCGACGAACCCTTTTCTAATCTCGATGCGAAGCTGCGTGTTGCCATGCGCGCCGAGGTTCGGAACCTGCATCGCAGCCTTGGGGTCACCTCGGTTTTCGTGACGCACGACCAGACCGAGGCCATGACGCTGGCCGACCGGCTGATCGTGATGAATTCGGGCTATGTCGAACAGGTGGGCAGGCCTTCAGAGGTCTATCATCATCCGGCGAGCCTGTTTGTTGCTGACTTCATCGGCTCTCCGGCAATGAACCTGGTGCGCGGCTTCTTCGGAGAAGACGGCTATTTCCGTCATGGCAAGGGCGGCATGCTCAACCTGCCTGATCTCGCCAAGGCGCATCTCAGCCGGGAAGTGTCCATCGGCATTCGCCCCGAACTGGTTCGCCGCGTCGATGCCAGTCACAAGGACGCCATCGCGGCCGTGGTCGACTATACCGAGGAACTCGGTGCCTCCCGTCTCGTCTATGCCCGCGTCGATGGCAGCCCGATCATCGCCGTAGATGATGGCAATAATGCGCTTGGCACCGGCATGCCGGTGCATTTCGCCATGAGCGAGAGCGACATCCACGTCTTCGATCACACGACGGGCCGCCGCGCCGACCATGCGGGTCGTCCGGTTCGCGCCACTGACAGCGTTTCTGCCTGACCTTTTTTGAGGAGGCCCCAATGGGCAATATCATCGGCACCGGCTTCAATGTCGGCTCTACCGACGGCGAATTCCAGAGCTTTCACGACGATCTGCGTGCCCTGGCCGAGATGGGCGTCGATACGGTCGAGCTGGGGCTGACCAGCCTCGATCTGATTTCGGGCGGCCGCATCATTCCCGAGCGCGCCGAGCGGCTCGTTGCCATCACCAGCCAGTTCGATTTCCGCTATACGGTGCATGGCCTGGTTTCGTCCAACTTCATGGACCCGGTGACGCAGCGCTACCAGATGGACGCTGCCAAGGCTCTGGTGGAAGTGTGTGACCGCGTCAATGCACGCGTGCTGGTGCAGCATGGCGGGTGCCTGCGCGCCGACCAGATCGCCGAACGCAACGGCGCTGACGAGCGCGAACGCGAAGCGCTGGTTGAGCTCGGTGATTTCGCTCGCCCCTATGGCGTGCGCATTGCGCTCGAGAACATTTTTACGACGGAGCTCGGCCAGTATCGCCAGACGCCGAAAGAGGTGGCCGAGACGGTCAAGGCGGTCGATCACTCGCAGATCGTGGCGCTGATCGACTTCAGCCACGCCTATATTGAATCGACCTATCGTGGCCTCGATTTCTTCAGCGAGATTGCAGCGATGGCGCCGGTTGCGGGGCATCTGCATGTCCATGACAGCTTTGGCCGTCCCCAGGGCTTTTATAAGCCGTTCCACCCGCAGGAAAACACTGCCATGGGTATCGGCGACCTGCACATGCCGCTCGGCTGGGGCGATATCGACTGGGATCGGATTTTCTCAGAACTGACCTTCCTGCCCGATACCGTGCTGATGATGGAAGTCGGTCATCGCTATCGCGCCGAGCAGCCGGAAAGCCTGCGTTTGGCTCGGGCGCTGGCAGACCTCAACGGTCGGGCGCTGGAAGCGGCGCAGTAAGCGTCAGCTTTCAAGGACATGAAACGGGCGTCGGCTTGGCCGACGCCCGAATTGTTTCAGCTTGCCGTTTGCGGTTGGGCGGCGCGGCGGGAGTTGAGGGCGCAGGCGGCGATGATGAGGCTGCCGCCGATCCAGAGCTGGGGGCCTGGGATTTCGGAAAAGAAGAAAAAGCCCAAAAGACCGGCCCAGATGAGGGCGGTGTAATCGAGGACGGCGAAGACGCTGACGGGGAGACGACGGAGGCCGTTGATCAGGAGCAAAAAACCGACAGCGCCGAGGAGGCCGATCAGGGTGCCGAGGCCGGCGATTTTTGGCGTGATTTCGGGCCAGGCGCCAAGGGCGAGCGGAAAGGCGAAGATCGCCGCAAGGAGGGATTGGCCCATGGTCATGGCGGCGGGGTCTTCGCGGCCGGAATGGTGCTTTAGGAGCGCGACCACGATCGCATAGGTGAGCGGGGCGAGGAGCGCGGCAGCCCAGGCGATGGCGTCGCCATTGATGGAGCCGAAGGGATTGGTCTCGCCGGCAAAGATGATGATCGCTGAGCCCGCGGCGCCGAGGCCGAGGGCGAGCCAGGCGCCGGGGCCGATCTTTTCGTGGAAGAAAATGGCGCCGAGGAGGGTGACGTAGACCGGGGCGGTCATGCCGAGGGCGGCGACGACGGCGAGGGGCAGGTGGGTGACGGCGTAGAAGAAGAGCGACGCCGTGACGACGAGGAGTGCGGCGCGCTGGGCCTGGCGGCCGAGGTCTGCCTTTTTGGGCCAGGAGGCGCCGGTGAGGGCGATCCAGAGCGTGAGCCAGATGGCGGAGCCGAGATAGCGGAGGAAGACGACCTGAAAGGTGGTGAGATCGGCGCCAAGGGCTTTAGCGACCGCATCCATGCAGCACATCAGGACGATGCCGGAGGCGCAGAAGAGCATGCCGCTGAGGGATTTCACCTAGAGGTCCTTTGAGAGAAAGCTGCGGGTGCGGCTCGGGGGGAAGTTCGGGAGCGTGCCAAAAACCGTGTAGCCGGCCTTTTGGTAGACGTGCAGGGCGTGGGGATTGAAGGTGTCGATATAGGCGCCGTGGCAGCCGCGTCGGCGGGCCTCCTGTTCGGCGTTTTCCAGCATTTGACCGGCGAGGCTTTGGCCGCGCTGGTCTTCTTCGATCCAGAGCCATTGCACATAAAGCCAACCCCAGGCGGTGTAGCCGGAAATGCCGGCGACGAGTTCGCCATTGCTGTCATGCACGAGGACCGCCAGCGGGCGGCGCTCGGCGGGGCCGACATCGGCCTCGTTGAAACTTGTCAGGCCCTTGCCGATCCTGTCGAGATCACTGGCGGCAGGGGTTTCCGTGACCTCCATGGAGAGGATGGACATGGTCATGTCGCCAAGACGCCACCGGTCAGCGGATGGGGGGCGCCGGTGGTGGTGGGGAAGCTGATGGGCAGGCCGCGGAGGACGCGGACGGCGAGGAAGGCGAAGCATTCAGCTTCGATAGCATCGCCGCGCCAGCCGACGGTTTCGGCCGGGACGGCTTCGACGCCTGCGCGGGTTTTGAGCATGGCCATGATGGCCGGATTGTGCCGGCCGCCGCCGCAGACGACGAGCTTTTCGGGGCGCTGGGGCAGGAGGTCGAGCGCCTTGCCGACGGCGCCGCAGGTGAAGGCGGTGAGGGTTGCCGCACCATCATCGGCGCCGAGACCATCGGCCATGGTGGAGAGGAAGTCGAAGCGGTCGAGGGATTTGGGATAGGCGGCGCTGAGGTAGCGGTGTGTGAGGAGCTTTGCCAGGCGCTCTTCGTCGACCTTGCCGCGCAGGGCCATCTCGCCATTGTGGTCCATGTCGCCGAGGCCGAGACCCTTTACGAAGTCGTTGATCGGGGCGTTGGCGGGGCCGGTGTCGAAGGCGATGAGCTGGTCTTCACCGTCCCAGAAGGTGACATTGGCGACGCCGCCGAGATTGAGAACGGCGGTCTTGCCATCCGTCGCGCCGATCTTCTTGAGGAGCGCCTGGTGGTAGAGGGCGGCGAGGGGCGCGCCCTGACCGCCGGCGCGGACGTCGGCGGAGCGGAAATCATAGGCGACGGGAATGCCGAGGAGGTCATGCATCAGCTTGCCATTGCCGAGTTGGCGGGTGGCGCCGATGCGGCCGGGCTGGGGGGCGCGATGGAGGACGGACTGGCCGTGGAAGCCGACGACGCCGATGTCTTCGTTTTTGAGACCGGCGTCTTTCACGAGGGCGGCGACGGCGGCGGATTGGGCGCGGGTTAGGGCGTCTTCGGCTTCAGCGAAAATGGCGGGCTCGGGGCCTTCGAAGGCCCAGGTGCGGGCTTGGGCGAGGGTTTCTTCGAGCTGGTCGCGGATCGACTGGGGATAGGGCGCGAGGGTATAGGCGCCGAAACTTTCGACGGTCTCGCCGTCCGTGCGGAGGAGGGCGACGTCGATATTGCCGTCGAGCACCGTGCCGGTCATGAGGCCCACGGCCCAGATTGGTTCAAAGGTCATCTGATTTACTCGGCGTTGATGCGGTCGCCCACGGCCCGGCGCAGCGCAAAAATGCCGCTGTCGAAATGGCGGGTGGGGTGGACGCGATTGGTAAGAAGGGTCCAGGCGTGACCGCGGGCGAAATCGATCCAGATGCCGGTGCCGGTGAAGCCGGTGTGGCCGATGGTTTCGGCGGTGCAATTGTCGCCGCCGGACCAGCCGTCATAGGGGCGCTCCCAGCCATGAGTGCGGCGGGCGCTGAGGGGCGTGCGGATCAGGGCGTCGGGGCCGGCTTTGGCGAGCTTCTCGCCCGCGAAGTCGAGCATGGAATGGACGGTGCCGAAGAGGCCGGCATTGCCGGCGCCTTGGAGGGCCGAGCAATTGTCGTCGTGGACTTCGCCGACGAGGACGCGGTGGCGCCAGTAGCAGAGTTCGGTGGCGGCGGCGTTTTGCGGATCGGCGGACCAGGCAAAACCGGGACCGGGGTCCTGCTCGCGCAGCCATTTGCCGTGGATGCGTTCGAGGGCGAAACCGAGGAGGATGAAATTGATGTCGGAATAGACGGCGGGGCCGGCGGGGAATTCGTACTGAAGCAAGAAGGTGCGCAACAGGTCCGGGTCGCGGCCATAGGTATAGAGCGGGAAGACGGCCGGGAAGGGCGTCTGGTGGCCGAGGCACTGACGGAAGGTGATCTTCCGCTCCCAATTGTCGAGATTGTAGTGGCGGTAGTCGGGCAGGATGGTCGTCAGCGGCGCATCGAGGTCGATGGTGCCGGCTTCGGCGAGGGCTAGGATACGCTCGGTGGTGAAGGCGACCTTGCTGATCGAGGCGAGGTCGAACCAGGTGTCTTCCGTCATCGGCCGGCTAGTGGGAACCGTTTGCGCAGAGCCAATGGCGCGGGTGGCGCGGTTGCCGTCGCGGTCGATGACGCCGAGGACGCCGCCGGGAATGCGGCCGGAAGCGATGGCTTGTTCAAGGGCGGGGAAGGCCCGCTCCAGCATGTCTTGCGGCTTGCTCATTTGATTTCTTCGATGCGGACGCGGTGGTCGTGGCCGGCTTCACGCCAATTGGCAGGTGGCGGTTCGTAGCCGGCGGGACGGACGAGGGAGGGAACCTGGGTGGCATCGACGGCAAAGTGCTGGCGACGGCGCTCGACGGCGGGAACGGCTGAGATCAGGCGCTTGGTGTAGCTGTGCTGCGGGTCGGAGAGCACGGAACGGGCTTCGCCGATCTCGACGATCTGGCCGGCATACATGACGGCGATGCGATGGGCGATGCGTTCGACGACGGCCATGTCGTGCGAGATGAAGAGATAGGCGAGGCTGAATTCGCGCTGGAGATCGACGAGGAGATCAAGGACGCGGGCCTGGACCGAAACGTCGAGGGCGGAAACGGCTTCGTCGAGTACGACGACGTCGGGATTGAGCATCAGCACGCGGGCGATACAGAGGCGCTGGCGCTGGCCGCCAGAGAATTGGTGGGGATAGCGGTTGAGCACGTCTGCGGGGAGGCCGACGCGATCGAGGAGGAACCGCATGCGATCGCGCAGGGCGTCGTCGAGCTTTTGGCCATTGGCGATGGCGGGCTCAGCCATCAGGGCTTCGACGTTGAGGCGCGGATTGAGCGAGGCGAAGGGGTCCTGGAACACCATCTGAATGGGGCGGCGCGAGCGGCCGGCCTTGGCGGCGATGGCGCCGCGATGCTTTTCATTCAGGCCGAGGATGGCGCGGGCGGTGGTGGATTTGCCGGAGCCGCTTTCGCCGACGATGGCGAGAGTTTCGCCGGGCATGAGGTCGAAGCTGACGCCGTCGACGGCGTGGATGGCGCCCTTGGGCTTAAAGAGACCCTTCTTTACCGGGAAGCGGACGACGAGGTCGTCTACCCTAATGATGGGTTCGCTGGTGGTGGTGCGCTCGTTGTCGGCGCGGACGGCCTTGCCGGAGGTGAAGTGGGGGACGGCGTTGAGGAGGTGCTTGGTGTAGTCGTGCTGCGGATTGTCGAGCACGGCATCGGTGGTGTTCTGCTCGACCGCTAGGCCGTGCTGCATGACCATGATGCGGTCGGCAATGCCGGCGACGAGGCCGATGTCGTGGGTGATGAAGATCATCGACATGCCGGTTTCGGCGCGCAGCTCGGCAAGGAGCGCCATGATCTGGGCCTGCACGGTGACGTCGAGCGCGGTGGTCGGCTCGTCGGCGATGAGGAGGCGCGGGCTGCTGGCGAGGGCCATGGCGATCATGACGCGCTGGCGCATGCCGCCGGAAAGCTGGTGCGGGTAATAGGCGAGGCGCGACTTCGCGTCGGGGATGCGGACGCGTTCGAGCACTTCCAATGCGGCGCGCTCGGCTTCGGCGCCGTGGAGGCCGCGATTGAGGCGGAACGCTTCCTCGATCTGGGCGCCGACGGTGTGCACCGGATTGAGCGAGGTCATCGGCTCCTGAAAGATCATGCCGACATCGCGGCCGCGAATGGTGCGGAGGACCTTCTCGTCGGCCTTGGCGACATCGAGGGTCGAGCCATCGCTGCGTTGCAGGAGAATGGAGCCACTGGTGATGCGGCCGCCGCCGAAATCGACGAGGCGATTGACCGAAAGGGCGGTGACGGATTTGCCCGAGCCGCTTTCGCCGACGATGGCGAGGGTTTCGCCGGGTGCGAGGTCGAAGCTGACGCCCTTGACCACTTCATTAGCGGCAGGGTTCTGGCCGAAGCCGACGCGGAGGTCGCGAACGGAAAGGAGAGGGGTCATGCTTCTCTCCTCTCCATGCGGGGATCGAGAATATCGCGCAGGGCGTCGCCGGTGAGGTTGAAGCCGAGAATGCCGAGCATGATGGTCAGGGCCGGGAAGATCATCAGCCAGGGAGCCTGGGTCATGAGGTTCTTGCTTTCGGCCAGCATGAGGCCGAGCGATGGGGTCGGCGGCTGGGTGCCGAGGCCGAGGAAAGAGAGGCCGGCCTCGGTGAGAAGGGCCCAGGCGAGAGCGAGGGTGACCTGCACGGCGAGCGGGGCGACGAGATTGAGCAGCAGGTGGCGGCTGAGGATATAGGGCTGGGAGCTACCGAATGTGCGGGCGGCGTCGACGAAATCGCGTTGTTTCAGCGACAGAGCCGGGCCGCGGACGACGCGGGCGAAGATGGGCGTATAGACGATGGCGATGGCGGCGACGCTGGTGCCGGTGCCGGGACCGACGATGGCGATGATGAGAAGGGCGAGGAGGATGGCCGGGAAGGCCAGCAGCACGTCCATGATGCGCATGAGGATGCCATCCCACAGCGTGCCCCACCAGGCGGCGAGGAGGCCGATGATGGTGCCGAAGAGGGTTGCGAGAGCAACCGAGGAGAAGGCGATGATCATCGACTGCTTGATGCCGACCATGAGGCGGCTAAAAGTGTCGCGGCCGAGGAGGTCGGTGCCGAACCAATAGGTGGCGTTCGGCGGTTTCAGCCGGTCGATGGCGAAGAGTTTTAGCGGGTCGTGCGGGGTGATGCCCAGAATGCCGAGCAGGGCCGCGATCAGGTAGAGCGAGATGATGGCGAGGCCGATGCGCCCGGAGGGGTGACGCAGGAAGGCGCGGAAGAGTTTTTGCATCAGCGGCTCCCGATCCGGATGCGCGGATCGAGCGCGACATAGGCGAGGTCGACGAGCAAGTTCACCAGGAGGAAGTTGAAGGCGATGAAGAGGACGGTGCCCTGGACGAGCGCGTAATCGCGCTGGGTGATGGCATCGAGAACGAGGCGGCCGAGGCCGGGCAGGGCGAAGATCTGTTCGACAATGACGGCGCCGCCGAGGAGATAGCCGAATTCGACGCCGGCAAGGGTGACGACGGGGATGAGCGCATTGGGCAAGGCGTGGCGCCAGACGACGCTGCGCTGCGAGGCGCCCTTGGAGCGGGCGGTGCGGATGTAATCGTCGCTCAGGACATCGAGCATGGCCGAGCGGGAAATGCGGGTGACCGAGGCGGCGAAGGCGAAGCCGAGGGTGATGGCCGGGAAGATCAACTGGCCGATGCTTGCGAGGGGATCGACGAAGAGCGGCGTGAAGGTGCCCATGGCGGGGACCATGCCGAAGAAGACCGACAGGACATAGATGATGAGGACGCCGATGACGAAGCTGGGCGTCGATTGGCCGAGCATGGCGAGCATGCGGACGATCAGGTCGCTGGGCTTTTCGTTGCGGGTGGCGGCGAAGACGCCGAGGGGGATGCCGACGCTGAGCGAGATGACCATCGACATCAGCGCCAGTTGCAGGGTCAGCGGGAAGCGCTCGAGAATGATGGCGAGGACCGGCTTGCCATAGACCGACGAAATGCCGAGATCGCCTTGGAAGAGGCCGGTGAGCCAGCGCAAATATTGCGACCAGATGGGCTGATCGATGCCGAAATAGGCGGCGAGGGCGGCGCGTTGATCCGGGGTGAGAAGGCCCGCTTCGGTGCCGAGCATGGCGGTGATGGCGTCGCCGGGCACGAGGCGGATCGAGACGAAGACGAGAACCGAAACCCCGAGCAGGATCAGTGGGAACGTCAGGAGGCGTTGCACCACATAATTCATCGAACGCCGTCTCCTGGATAAAAAGGGACAGGCCCATGGGCCTGTCCCGAACGTAATACAAAATTACTGGATTGAAACTTCGGTGAGGCCGAACAGCGTGCCGGTCGGCGAGGGGACGAAGCCCGAAACCGTCTTGAGCTGGGCGGTGTAGCCATAGCCCGTCGAGAGCCAGAGCCACGGTGCCTGTTCGACGAGGTGATTTTCGAACTTGTGGAAGATTTCGACGCGCTTGGCCGGATCGGTTTCGGCCTGGCCTTCACGCATCAGGGTATCGAGCGTGTCATCCACGAAGTTGGAAACCTTCAGGAGGTTGCCGTCCTTGGTGAAGTAGCGGTTGTACATCGGATAGGGGTCAGGACGGCCGCCATTCTGGGCCACGGCCATGTCGAAATTGCCAGCGAGCCAGGTGTCGACATAGACGTTGAGTTCCATCATCTCGATTTCGAGATTGATGCCGATTTCGGCGAGCTGGGCCTGAAGCACCTGGGCTTCGGAGGCGGCAACCGGGGGTTCGCCGGTGGCGCCGATGACCTTGGCGGTGAAGCCGGAAACGCCCGATTCAGCCATGAGCGCCTTGGCCTTTTCGAGGTCCTGTTCGTAGCAGAAGAGGGTGCTCGGGTCTTGCGCGAAGGCCGGCATGGTCAGCGGGCCGGTGACCTTGCCTTCGCCAGCGAGGGCCGCATCGACGATTTCCTGGCGGTTGATGGCACAGGACATGGCCTGGCGGACCTTCAGGTTATCCATGGGCGGACGCGAAGGATTGAGTTGCAGAACGTTATAGGCCAGCACGGGTGCGCGGTTGAGCTGCAGATTGGCTTCGTTGGGCACCATAGTGGCAACGAGCGGATCGTTGAGCAGGGCGAAATCGGTCTGGCCGGCGCGGAGCGAAGCGAGGATCGCGGTTTCGTCGGGCAGGACGGAGATGGTGATGCCGTCGACTTTGACGTCGCCACCAGCCCAATCGGCATTGGCGCTCAGGACTTCGCGGGAATTGGGTTCCCAGCTATCGAGCTTGAAGGGTCCGGACCCGATGGCTTCGGTGCCGATGGTGCCGGCCTCGATTTCGCTGGCCGGGACCACGGCGGCATTGATGGTGGCCATGGCGACGAGGATCGGCACGTCGGCGGTCTTGAGGTTGAAAACAACGGTTTCGGCGTCGGGCGTGTCGATGGTGTCGATGGAGAGGAAATTCGAGCGCGCGGCGGCGGCGGTTTCCTCGTTGAGGATGCGCTCGAAGGAAGCTTTTACGTCGGCCGGGGTGACCTGCGCCCCATTGGTGAACTTGGCGTTGGGATCGAGCTTGAAGGTCAGCGTCTTGGCGTCGGGGGCGAATTCCCAGCTCGTGGCGATGGCGGGGATGACGTTGAGATCGGCATCGAGGCGGACCAGCGGCTCATAGACCAGTTCGAGCAGGCGAATGGACGGGAAGGCGGTCTGCTTGTGCGGGTCGAGGCCCGTCGCGTCCTGGCTCCAGGCCATGCGCAACGTCGCCGCCTGAACCGGCAGGGCGACGGCGGCCGTGGACAGCGCCGTGGCGATGGCGAGCCCGGTCATGAGCTTGCGGTGGTTGATCCAGTTCATCTTAATTCCCTCCTTGCTGACGGCCGCCACGCGGGGGCCGGAAATTCCAAACTGCACTGCCGCTCCGATCCCTCGGGATCGTCCCTGTCGGCGGTAGTGGTTCATGACAAGCCTATGAATTCACGGCAGTCTGTGTCAACGAGTTTCACTAGATTGCCATTTTGTGAAATATTGTTTCAGAGGTGGGTGGATCTGCGGTAGATTGGTGGGGCTGTGATCGGCCCGGAGGGTGGAATTGGGTATTCAGTCGAGCATCGAGGCCTCGTCGGCAAAGTTCACCCCGGCCATGCAGCGGGTGGCGACGGCCATTCGCGATACGCCGAGCCTGGTGCTCAACAAGACGATCTATGAGCTGGCGGAAACCTGTGAGACGTCGGTGGCTTCGGTAGTGCGGTTTTGCCAGGCGCTGGGGCTTTCGGGCTATGCGCAATTGCGCATGTCGCTGGCGACGGAGCTGGGGAAAGAGACCGCGCAATATGGCGGCAACCTGATCCTTGGGGCGGAGATCGCCAAGTCCGATACGCTGCGGGAGATGGCGTCGAAGGTTGCTTCGCTGGAAATGCTGGCGATCGACGAGACGGTTTCGGGGCTCGACTATGAGGCGCTGGAGCGGGTGGTGGCGGCGCTCGACAAGGCGCAGCGAATCCTGCTGTTCGGCATCGGGGCCAGCCAGTTCGTGGCGCAGGATCTGCATCACAAGCTGTTTCGCATCGGGCGAAATGCGTTTCTTCTGGCCGATCCGCATGAGGCCTGGACGGCGGCACTGCTGTCGCCGCCGGGGACGGTGGCTTTCGGGTTTTCGCATTCCGGGGAAACGGCCGATACGGTGCGCTATATCGAGATCGCGCGGCAGGCGGGGGCGCTGACGATTGCGCTGACGGGGTCGCCGGAATCACCGCTGGCGAAGGCGGCGGAGGAGTGTCTCGTGAGCCGGGCGCGGGAGAGTAGGTTGCGGGCGGGGGCTATGGTTAGCCGCATTGCGCAGTTGGCCATTGTTGATTGCTTGTTTTTGGGGGTGGCGAACCAAAGGTACGAGCAGACGGTGGATGCGTTGCAGCGCACGCGTGATGTGACGCATCCTCGGTAGGGTCGCATGCTTCCGTATCCACTGGCTGTCATCCCGGCCTTGAGCCGGGATCCAACCTGAAATCTCAAGATGGGCCCCGGCCTTCGCCGGGGTGACAACCGAGGGGGGTGGGAGCATTGACTGGTTGGAATGCTTCAGGCGTAGCGGCCCCAAATTTTGCCGACCGAAGGGTCGATGGCGCCGTCGGTGTAGGCGAGGCCGTTGGGGCGGTCGGACGCCAAGAGCAGGGGGCCGTCGAGGTCGACCCAACGGGCGAAGGGGGCGAGGAGGGAGGCGGGGGCCATGGAGAGCGAGGTGCTGACCATGCAGCCGACCATGATGGCGAGGTTCAGCTCTTTGGCCCGTTGGGCCACGGCAAGGGCTTCGGTCAGGCCGCCGGTTTTGTCGAGTTTGACGTTGATGGCGTCGTAGCAACCGACGAGTTGGTCGAGGCCGGCGAGGGCGTGGGCGCTTTCGTCGGCGCAGATGGGGACGGTATGCTCGATTCCGGCGAGCAGCGCGTCATTTCCGGCGGGCAGGGGCTGTTCGACGAGCTCGATGCGGGCGTCGTGGGCGGCGCGGAGGAGCGCTTGCAGTTCGCTTGGTTGCCAGCCCTCGTTGGCGTCGACGACGAGGCGGGTGTTCGGTACGGCTGCGCGGATGGCGGCGATGCGCTCGGCGTCGTCTGGGGCGCCGAGTTTGAGTTTCAGCAGCGGCATGTGGGCGTGGCGCGCGGCGGCTTCGGCCATGGCTTCGGCACTGTCGAGGCTGATGGTGTAGGCGGTTTCGATGCGGGCCGGAGGCTGGATGTGGGCGAGGGTGGCGACGTCGGTGCCGGCGCGTTTGGCTTCGAGGTCCCAGAAGGCGCAGTCGATGGCGTTGCGGGCGGCGCCGGGGGGCAGGGCGGTCTGGAGGGCGGTGCGGTCGAGGCCGGCGGCGAGTTGCGGGGCTAGGCTCAAAATGGTTTCGATTGTGGCTTCGAGCGTTTCGCCATAGCGGGCATAGGGGACGCACTCGCCTTGGCCGACGATGCCGTCCTGCTCCAGTTCCACGCGGATGACGCGGGCTTCGGTCTTGCTGCCGCGGGAAATGGTGAAGCGGCCGGCGATCGGAAAACTCTCGATCTCGGCGCGAAGGCTGGTGGTGGTCATTTGGCAATCCGCAAAAGAAGTGGGGAACTCCTAACAGCGGATCAGTGATCGGATCAACGGCGGGAGCCGGCGCGGGTGCATTGCGCCGGCTCGCCGGTGCCTCAGCTTGGCAGGGTCGGAGCAACTTCGCGGGCGGCGGTGCGGACGGCTTCGAGGGTCTTGTCCACGACCTCGTCATTGTGCTCGGAGGAGACGAACCAGGCGCCGCGTTCGAGGACGCGTACGCCCTGCCGAAGGAGGGCCTGGGCGAAGCGGGCATAGCCGGCCTTGTCGGCGCGGGCGAGGTCGCGATAGTTGCGGGCCGGGGCGTCGAGGCCGAAGCCGATATGGAACATCAGTTCGTAGCCGGTGACCTGGGCCTTGATGCCGGTTTCGGCAAAGATCGACTTGATGCCCTCGCGAAGGCGGGTGCCATAGACCGACGTCTGTTCGTAGTGCTCGGGCGTGAGGGCCTGTTGCGTCGCCACCATGGCGGCCATGGGGACGGGCTGGGAGTTGAAGGTGCCGCCATGCAGCACGCCGCCGGTGGCGAACATGTCCATGAGGTCGGCCCGGCCGACAATGGCGGCGACCGGAAAGCCGTTGGCGATGGCCTTGGCGAAGATCGAAAGATCGGGCGTGACGTTGAAGCGGCCCTGAGCGCCCTTCTGGCCGAGGCGGAAGCCGGTGATGACTTCGTCGAAGATCAGGATGGTGCCATATTTGCGGCAGGCGGCCTGCACGCCTTCTAGATAGCCTGGCATGGGCGAGATAGCGCCCTGATTGCACATGGCAGCTTCCATGAGGACGGCGGCAACGTCGCCGCGCGAGAGGCGCGCTTCGACGGCGGCGAGATCGTTCCACTGCAGCACGTCGAGGCCTTCGGCATCGGCCATGCTCTGGCCCTTGCTGCCGATGACGAGATTGGGGTCTTCGGCGGGGCCGGCATCGGCCAGCGAGGGGGCGGTCGACCAGAGGATGTTGTCGAACCAGCCGTGATAGTGGCCTTCGAATTTCACGATGGTGCGTCGGCCGGTGGCGGCGCGGGTGAGGCGCATGGCGGCCTGGGCGACTTCGGAGCCGGAGGAGCCGAAGCGCAGGCGTTCGGCACTCGGGATGCGCTCGCAGATGATGCGGGCAGCTTCGTATTCGACGGGCGACTGGCCGGCGAAAAGGATGCCCTTTTCGACCTGTTGTTTGACGGCTGCCTGTACGCCTTTGGGGCTGTGGCCCAGGACCATGGCGCCCATACCGCAATAATAGTCGATGATCTTGTTGCCATCGACATCATGCAAATAGGCGCCCTCGCCGTGGGTGAACACGAGCGGGCCGTGGCCCATGCCCAGGCGGAAATTGCTGTTTACGCCGCCGGCCACATAGCGAGACTCGGACGCGATGATGCGTGCGGACTCGTCGAACTTCAGCATTCGCTGCTCCTCGAATTGTTTGTCTGAAAACACACCACGAGGCCGCCGAGGTAAACGCCGGGGCATTTCGTGGTGCGGAATAGTTTGAGGAAGTTCTAGAGCGCGGTGCCGGAAAGGCCTGACTCAACCGTCAGTACGGCATCGACGAGATTTTTCGTCTGGGGAGCACTGGGCCGGGTGAACAGCTCGACGGGCTGCCCGACTTCGACGATGCGGCCGGACGCGATGACCGAGACGCGGCTCGTCGTGTAGGCCACGACCGAGAGGTCATGGGCGATGAAAACGAGGCCCAGATTGAGATCGCGGACGAGGTCTTTGAGGAGGTTCAGCACCTGCGCCTGGATGGAGACGTCGAGGGCCGAGACCGGTTCGTCGGCGACCAGCACGCGTGGATTGGGCATGAGGGCGCGGGCGATGGCGATGCGCTGCAACTGACCGCCGGAGAATTCATGCGGGAAGCGCTCCAGTGCCGAGCGGTCGAGGCCGACCTGGTCGAGCACTTCGTGAAGGCGTTTGACGTGATCGCCCTCGATGCGAAGGCTGCGCATGGGTTCGAGCAGGGCGGTGCCGACGCGCATGCGCGGATCGAGCGAGCTGCGCGGGTTTTGCAGCACCATTTGAACGGAGCGGCGGAAATTGGCGCGCTGGGTCTGGTCGGCGGACCAGATATCGGTGCCGTCGAACAGGACGTGACCCGATTGCGGACGCTCCATGCCGGTGAGGATGCGGGTGAGGGTGGTTTTGCCGGCGCCGCTTTCGCCGACGAGACCGACGGCTTCGCCGGCACAGACGTCGAAGTCGATGTTTTCCAGCACGGTGAAGCTGCCGGGCGGGGAGAAGAGGGCGGTGCGCGGCAGACTATAGGCCTGGGTGACCTGCTGCATGGCGAGAAGCGGGCGGCGCTCGGACATGGTCAGGCCTCCACTACTTGCACTGCGCCGACGGGGTGCCAGCAGGCAGCGCCATTCGGACCGAGTTCGGGCATTTCGGTGCGGCACTTTTCGGTGGCGGCGGGGCAACGCGGATTGAAGGCGCAACCGGAGGGCAGGCGTTGCAACGGCGGAACCATGCCAGGAATGGAAACGAGGCGCGAGGAGCCGTCGAGGGCGATATTGTCCATGGTCGGCTGGGAGTCGAGAAGGCCGCGCGTGTAATGGTGGCGCGGATTGCGGAAGACATCCTGCACCGGGCCATATTCGACGATGCGGCCAGCATACATGACGGCGACGGTGTCGCACATGGCGGCAATGACGGGCAGGTCATGGGTGATCATCAGGAGGGCGCTGTTGCGCTCGCGCGTTGCCGCGTTGAGAAGGCGCAGCACCTGCTTCTGGACGGTGACGTCGAGGGCCGTGGTGGGCTCGTCGGCGATGATCAATTGCGGATAGCAGGCCAGCGCCATGGCGATCATGATGCGCTGCTTCTGGCCGCCGGAAATCTGATGCGGGTAGGAGCGGGCGAGCTGGTCGGGGCGGGGCAGGTTCATCTGCACCATGAGGTCCACGGCCTGCCGCATGGCGTCGCGGCGGCTCACCTTGTTGTGGCGGTGGATGACATCGGCGATCTGGTCGCCGACACGGCGCACCGGATTGAGCGAGGACATGGGATCCTGGAACACCATGGAAATGGTTCGGCCGCGGCGGGAGGATAGGGCCTTGTCCGTCTCAGTGACGAGATTGACGCCGTCATGCAGCACTTCGCCATGGGCCTCCCAACCGGCGGGGAGCAGGCCCATGAGCGCGAGGGCGGTCATGCTCTTGCCCGAGCCGGATTCACCGACGAGACCCATGCGGCCACCGGCCGGCAGGGTGAAGGAGACGCCGCGCACGGCGTTGAGGTCTTCATAGCCGACGGTGAGGTTTTTTACCTCGATTGCGGGAGGTGTGGTCATCATGCCCTCCGTGCCAGTTTGGGATCGAGCACGTCGCGCAACCCATCGCCGAGAAGGTTGAGGCCAAGCACGACGATGACGATGGCAAGGCCCGGCCACATGGCGAGGGGCGAGGAAATGCCGACCTGCTGCTGGGCCTCGTTGAGCATCATGCCCCAGGAGATCGATGGACGCGTGACGCCGACGCCGAGATAGGAAAGGCCTGCCTCGGTGAGAATGCCGGCAGCGAAATAGAGCGTGAACTGGACGATCATGACGCCGGCGACATTTGGCAGGACATGGCGGAGGAGGATGAACCAGGTGGGACGGTCATAGAGGCGCGCCGCAGTGATGAAATCTTCCTGCATGACCGAGAGGGCTGCTGAGCGGATGACGCGCGTAAAGGAGGGGGTGAAGAAGGCCGATAGCGCCAGGATGGTGGTCAGGGCACCCGAGCCGATGGTGGCGGCCAAAACGAGCGCGGTCACCATGCCGGGAATGGAGAGCATGATATCGGCGCCGCGGGAGATGGTTTCATCTGCCATGCGCCCGAAGGCGGCGGCCGAGAGGCCAGCAATGGTGCCGATGACAAGGCTGATCAGCGCGCCGCCGGCTCCGACCATGAGCGAGGTGCGGGCGCCGACCATGAGCTGGGAAAAGATATCGCGGCCGAGCGCATCCGTGCCGAGGAGGTAGCCCGGCGAGCCGGCGGGCAGGAGGCGGTCGGGGATGCGCGGCAGATTGGGATTGTGCGGCAGGTAGAAGAACGAGGCCATGGCCATGGCGATGAAGGCGACGGTTATGACGATGCCGATGGTGAGCGTGAGATTGCGGCGGCGGCGCCGGCGTTTGGGTTTAGCCGGCGTGGCGGTTGGGGCGAGGGTCATCGGGCCAGCCTCACGCGCGGATCGAGAACGCCGTAGAGAAGATCGACGATGAGATTGATGAACATGACGAAGATGATGATCAGCATGACGGTCGACTGCACCACGATAACTTCGCGGGCGGCGACATTGGCGAGGATCATGCGGCTGAGGCCGGGCAGGGAGAAGACGGTCTCGATGATGACGGTGCCGCCGATGAGTTCGGCGATCTGTAGGCCGACGACGGTGGCGATAGGCAGGGCGGCATTGCGCAGGCCGACCTGGAGCAGCGCCTGCATCCGCGTCATGCCAGTGGCGCGAGCGGTGCGGACATAGTCCTGGTTCATCACGTCGAGGACGGCCGAGCGCACATAGCGGGTGAGCGAGGCGCCGAGGATGAGGCCGAGCGAAATGACAGGAAGCACGAGCGAGCGTACGGCGCCCCAGAAACTGACATCCCAATTGGTCCAGCCGCCCGTGGGCAGCCAGCCTAGCCGGACACCGAAGAGCAGCGAAAGAAGAATGCCAGCCCAGAAGACGGGAACGGCGATACCGACTTGACTTAGAAGCGCGATGACGGCGCCGAGCGGCTTGTCGGAATTGAGAGCTGAATAGGTGCCGGCAGGGATGGCGATCACGAGGCCCAGGATGAGGCCGGACACGCAGAGCGGAATGGAGATGGAAAGGCGCGAGACGACGAGATCGGTGACGGGCTCATTGGTGCGGAAGGAGCGCCCGAGGTCGCCCTGGAGGAGATTGCCGATCCAGTCGAAATATTGAACGAAGAGGGGGCGATCTAGCCCGTATTGCTGGGCGAGCGCATTGATGGCTTCGGCGGTGGCGTCCTTGCCGAGAATGACGGCGGCGACATTGCCGCCCGCGCCGCGGATGAGCAGGAAAATGGCGATGGAGGCGGCCAGGACCGCCAACAGGAAAAAGGCCAGCTTGCGGGCGATATAGACCGGCATCGGGCGCGACGTCTCCTCAACTGACAGAGGGCGGCCGGGGGCCGGCCACGGAGCCGGCCCCCGGTGCTAAATTACCAGTGCAGCGGGGCGAATTCGAGGGCCACGGCGACGCGCGGTTCGACAAAGCCCTTGAGGTCGGGGTCGAAGAGACCGACGCCCTTCTTGGCGATGATTGGCACAATCACGGCATCCTTGCGCAGGATATCGGCCGACTTCTGCATCAGGGCGAGATAGTCCTCGTCGGTGAGCGCTTCGTCGGCATCGGCCAAGGCCTGGGTATATTCGGCGGAACAATAGGTGCTCCAGCCGGCGCTGGCTTCATCGGCGCAAGCCCATTGGGTCGGGTCGGCATCGCCGGACATGACCGTGACGTCGAACTGGGGCGGGCGGCCCTGGAAGATGAGCTGGGAATAGCGCGCGAGGTCGATGGCATTGCGGGTCATGTTGAAACCGGCCGCCTGCATGGTCGGCACCATGATGTCGGCGGGCAATGAGAGGTCCGGCACGTCGCTGAGCGATGCATATTCGAGCGGTGTCGCGGCATAGCCCTTCTCGGCAACGAGGGCCATGACGCCTTCGATGTCATAGGGATAGGGGCAGGTTTCGGCGCTTTCCGGGGAATACCAGGCCTGGTTGGGCAGGGCGAAGGTGCAGGTGTTTTCGGCACCCCAGGAGGCGCCGAAGGCGTCGTTATAGGCCTGACGGTCGATGGTCATGGCCAGGGCCTGGCGCAGTTCGGGATCGAGCTTCTGGTTGATCACCGCATAGGTCGGCTCGCCGATCTGCGGGTAGGTGACCATGGAGAAGTTCTTGTCGAGGCCGCGGGCCATCAGCTGTTCCCAGAGGTCGATGGTGATGACCGGGAGGGAGTCCACTTCACCGGCTTCGAGCGCGTTGAGGCCGGCCGTGCCATCGGTGATGATGCGGACGGTCACGTCCTTGATGGCAGGCGCTTCGCCCCAATAGTTCTCGTTGGCAGTGAATTCGAAGCTGGAATTGGACGTATAGTTGACGAGCTTGTAGGGGCCGGTGCCGATCGGATTGGTGGCGATGGTTTCGGCCGCGGCTTCGGGCTGGATGAGGCCGGCGGTGGAGCCCATGCCCTTCCAGAAATTTTGGCTCGGGCGATCGAGGGTGACCTTCACGGTACGGTTGTCGACCTTTTCGATGGCGGTCACGGCCTGGTACGCCGACGAGTTCTGGGAGACCGGGCTCGCCTTCATGGCGTTGAGCGAATAGATGACGTCTTCGACGGTCAGCGCTTCGCCATTGGAGAATTTGGCCTCGCGGATGGTGAAGGTGTAAGTCAGCTTGTCTTCGCTGATTTCCCAGGCCTCGGCGACGCCGGGTGCGACGCTGCCATCCTTGTTGAAGTAGACGAGCGGCTCGACGACATTGGCCGGAATCCAGAGGCGCAGTGCCGTCAGATTGCTCTTGGTATAGTCCAGCGTGCCCGGATCCTGACGGGCGACGAGGATCATCTTGCCTTCTTCGGCGCGCGGCGATGCCGCCAGCGCCACACCCGGAACAGCTGCCATGATGGCCGCTGTGGCGGTCAGCATGGTGAGGCCCAGCCGGAAAGACTTGAGAATGGTCTGCGTCATGGTCGTTCCCTTGATTTTGCGTCCCTGGCGCGCCACCCGGCGGAACCGGGCCCCTTTGGCACGCATGTGGCGTAAGGAGGCACTGGAGCGGTTTGCCTGTAAATCGTGCCGTGTTTCGCTTTACGAAATAAGCGAGGGTCTGCTGCTCACGAGATGTGCAAAATGTCAGTCTGTTGACAGTGTGGACGGCATCATTCTCTATTCGTGCCGACAGGTCTTCGGAGGATAGAGTGACCAAGGGTAGCGACCCCTATTCGGTTTTGCCGGTTGCCAAGGCGATGCAGGTGTTTGCCTATGTCGCGAGCCAGGCGCATGACGTCACGCTGACCGAGGTGGTGCAGGCGCTCGGCATGCCCAAGACCACCGTGTTTCGTTATCTGCAGACACTCTCTGCTGCCGGTCTTTTTGCTCACGACATCGTGCAGGACCGCTATGGGGTGGGAGAGAGATTTCGCGAGCTGGCGCGGACTGACGCGATCTATCACAGCCTTCGCAGCACGGCGCAGGGCGAACTCGATGGGCTGGTCGGCGGGTTTCGCGAGACGGTAAACTTGGCAGTTCTGGCGGACGATGAAGTCGTCTATGTCGATATTCGCGAGGCGACGCGGTCGCAGAGATTTCAGGCGCGCATCGGCCATCGGCATCCCGTGCATTCGACTTCGTTGGGCAAGGCCATGGCGGCCTTTTTGCCGGCTGAGACGGTCGAACGTCTGGTGCGGCCCGAATATGAGCAGCGCACCTATCGCACACTGACTGACGCGCGGACATTCCGCCGGCATGTCGAGGAAGCGCGGCGGCGCGGCTTTGCCATGGAGACCGGCGAGAACGAAGATGGCGTGACATGCATCGGCGTGCCCATTCTCGATGGGAAAGGCTATCCCATCGCTGCCGTCAGCCTGTCTGCGCCGGATAATCGAATGAAAGCGATGGTCGATCGTGCCGCAGGAGCGTTGCAGGATGCGGCTCGGCGTATCACTGCTTCACTGCCGCCGATTTCGCTGCACGTTTAGGCGGAGAAACCCGCCAGCGTTTCTTGCAACGAAACGCGGCTCTCTTACTGCCCCTTTGGCACTGACATAGGCTCGTTTCATCCTTTTGGGCTGGAGAGAGCAATGGTGGCCTTACCGGTTGAGCCGGAACTGCTGCGGCGCGCGGTTGTCGAATTGTTCGAGGTGGCCGGGGCGACTGCGGAAAATGCCAGGCTGATAGCCGGCCATTTGATCGAGGCCAATCTGCGTGGTCACGATTCCCATGGGGTTGGGGTGGTGCCGCTTTATCTTAAAAGCATTTCGGCGGGCGGCATGGTCTTGAACCAGACGCTCAAACCTGTCGTCGACAGTGGCGGCATGGTGATCTTCGATGCCGGGCGTGGCGTGGGCCAAGTCATGGGGCATCGCGCCATGGAGGCCGGGATCGAACTGGCGCAGGCGCAGGGCAGCGCCATTGTCGGCCTGCGCAATAGCCATCATCTGGGCCGGATCGGACACTGGGCCGAGCAATGTGCGGCTGCGGGGCTCGTTTCGATACATTTCGTCAATGTGGTTGCGGGGCCTATCGTGGCGCCTTTTGGCGGGACCAAGGCGCGGCTGGGGACCAATCCCTTCGCGGCGGGATTTCCGCGGGCGGGGGCGGAACCCGTCGTGGTCGATTTTGCAACGAGCCGCCTGGCCATGGGCAAGATCCGGGTCTATCGCAATCAGGGCAAGAAGCTGCCGGACAATGCGCTGCTGACGGCCGATGGGCTGCCGACCAATAATCCCGATGATCTTTTCGCCGAACCGCCGGGTGTCCTCGTGCCGTTTGGCGAGCACAAGGGCTGGGGGCTGGCTCTGGCCTGCGAACTGCTAGGGGCGGCGCTGCTGGGTGGGGAGACCCAGCATGATGGGGCGAGCGATCCGGCAGTGATCAATTCCATGCTGTCCATACTCGTGTCGCCCGAGCGGATCGGGACGCTCGATGTATTTGGTAGCGAGATGGCGCAGGTGCTGGCCTGGGTGCAGTCGGAAAATGCGGAAAAGCCTGGGCAGGTATTGCTGCCGGGGCAGCCGGAACAGGCGGTACGGCGCCAACGGATGGATGAGGGCATCCCAATTGACCCGACGACACTGGGTCAGATTGTCGAGGCAGCGAGCGAAAGCGGGCTCAAGGGGCTGATCTTCCAAAATCTGGCGCGGGAGCTTTAGCGATGGCGCGTGTGCTTATCACCGGCGCTGCCGGCAATCTGGGCGGCAAGCTGGTTGCGCATTGGCGGACGAACGGGATCCATGAGCTTGTCCTGCTCGACCGGGCCGGTGGAGCCGATGTGATCGGGGCCGATATCAGTAAATTCGAGTCCAGTTGGGTCGAGCGTTTCTCTGGCGTTGAGGTGGTCGTTCATCTCGCGGGCCAGATTTCGCCGGCGTCGAAATGGGAGCAGGTGCAGCCGGCCAATATCGTCGGTACCGCCAATGTGTTGCGAGCGGCGCGGGAGGCGGGCGTGCCGCGCGTGGTGTTTGCCAGCACCAATCAGGTCATGGGGGGCTATCGGTTTCGGACAGAGCAAATTCGTTCGGACTCCCCGCCGCTGCCGCTCAATCCCTATGCGGTGTCAAAGCTGACTGGCGAGGAAATGGGCCGGGCCTTTGCGGCGGAGACGGGGGCGGATTTCATTGTTTTCCGTATCGGCAATATCTGGCCGGGCGAAAACCTGCCGGGGCCAGATCTCGGAATTGGTAGCTGGGGTCAAGAGATGTGGCTCTCCAATCGGGATTTCCTCCAAGCGATGGATGGCGCGGTGGCGGCATCGAAGGTGGGGTTCGGCATCTTCAATCTCGTTTCCGCCAATCCGGGCATGCGTTGGGACATTGAGCCGGCACGGCGGGTCCTCGGCTACGAGCCGCAGGATGGGAATGCGCCGGTCTATACGCCTGAAGTGATTGCGGAGGACGAGCGGGCGCGTAAAGCGGTGCTGGTGCCCGGAACCTGGCTCGATCAGCACAGCCGTCTTCTCGATATTTAGCGGGATTTTTCCATGCGCATCTTCATTGCCACGCTTGGCACCGAGACCAATACCTTCGCGTCCTTTCCCACGGGGATCGACGATTTCTATGACTGTTTCTGGAATGAGGGCGATATTGCGAGCGCCATACCGTCACCGTGGAGCGGGCCGGGGCAGACCTGGCTGAAGCGCGCCGAGGCGGAAGGCTGGGAAGTGGTGCAGAGCCTTTTTGCCTTTGCCAATCCGGCGGGGCCGACGACGAGGCCGGCCTATGAGAGCATGCGCGATCGCATCCTCGGCGACCTGAAAGCGGCTGGACCGGTCGATGCGGTGCTGATGTTCCTTCACGGCGCGATGATCGCGGACGGTTATGACGACTGCGAGGCCGATCTTGTAACGCGGATGCGCGCCATTGTCGGGCCGGAGGTCAGGATCGGGCTCGAGCTCGACCTGCACGCGCATATCGATGATGTGCTGGTCGCAGCGGCCGATATCATCGTCTTCTACAAGACCTATCCGCATATCGACCACAATGAGCGGGCGCATGAGGTTTTTGATCTCATGAAGCGGACGCTGGCGGGCGAGATTGCGCCTGAGATGGCGCTGTTCGATTGCCGCAGCATCGGCCTGTTTCCGACGACGATGGAAGGGCCTATGCCCGGATTCTGTGCGGAGATGGAAGCGGCAGAGGGGAAGGGCGGCGTGCTGTCGCTATCGCTCAATCATGGGTTTCCATGGGCCGACCTGCCGCAGGCGGGGGTGAAGATGCTGGCGGTGGTGGACGGGGATGCGGCGCTCGCCGAGAGTGTGGCGGTCGATTTTGGCCGGAGGTTTTATGCAATCCGGAAGGAAGCGACGCTACCCTTTACACCTTTCGAGGAAGCGATTGCCGAGGCCGGTATTGCTGGCGACATGCCGCTGGTCATCGCCGATACTGCCGACCAGATCGGCAGCGGGGCGCCGGGTGATACAACCTATGTATTGAGGGCTTTCATCGAAGCGGGCATTCGCAATGCGGCGGTGGTGCCGCTCTGGGATCCACTGGCGGTAAAAATCTGTTTTCAGGTGGGCGTCGGCGCGCGACTAAAACTCAGGATTGGTGGCAAGTATGAACCGCATTCGGGCCCAGCGCTCGATGTGGAGGCAGAGGTTTTGCACCTCGCGGCGGATTCGTGGCAGGGGCATATCGGGGACGAGAAAATCCGCATTGGCGATGTGGCCGTGGTGCGGGTCGACGGCATTGAGGTATTGCTGACGACCTTGCGGACCAATCTCTATTCGCTTGATCTGATGAGCCGTCACGGCATTGTCTACGAAACCAAGCAGGTGGTTTCGATCAAGAATCTCTACAAGCAGAAGGACCTGTTTGCGCCGATATCGCGAAAACAACTGTTCGTGGCGACGCCGGGCACCAGCAATCCCGACTGGAAGGCCCTGCCTTTCGAGCGGTTGCAGCGGCCGATCTGGCCGCTGGATGATGATCCGCTGGGGCTGAACCAGGCTTAGCCGATGCGTTCCGCCTCTTGGCGGGTGGCCTTGGCATAGGCGACGCAGTCGAGTTCGAATTTCAGCTTGGTGCCGAGGACGCCGACGATGGTGCTGCGGCTGGGTCGGGGTTCGCTGAAATATTCGGGATAAATCTGGTTGTAGAGGGCGAGGTCGGCTTCGTCGGCGACGTAGGACTTGACGTTGACGACGTGATCGAGGCTGAGGCCGCCGGCTTCGAGGATAGCGCGCAGGTTTTCGATCGAACGGCGCATTTCGCCTTCAAACGTGTCGGTGATGATGGCGCCGCTGGCGCTGTCGACCGAGGCTTGGCCAGAGACGAACATCAGGTCGCCAGCGATGAAGGCGGGGCTGAACGGCAGGTGCGAGCGGGCGCCGCTATCGACGAGCTTGAGCATGAATAAAAGTCCTGATCAGTAAACGAAATGGGCCGGGAAAGTGTGGACACCGCCTTCGCCGGGCCGGTCATCAAGGTTCTGGTAGATGGTCGGCAGCACCGTCTTGAGCCAAGCACCGCTTTCGACGACGAAGCCGGGGCGGTGGGAATCGAGCCCATAGGGATAGATGCGCACCGGCTTGGCGAGCGCTTCGGCCATGCGGGCGTGCCAGCGGTGGTGCATATAGCCGCAGATGAGGTCGGGCTGGAATTCGGCGATGGTCTCTTCGAGCGGCACAATGTCGGCCGTCTGGTCTTCCTGATTCACTTCGGCGATGCGCAGAATCTGGACCGCTTCGCTCGCGGCACAGGCGGCTTTGAATTTTTCGAGACGTGAGGCCTGTTCGGAGGAGAGGTGGACCGTGTCGAGATAGAGGACGCGATTGGGTCTGTTGCCGAGCCGGGCGAACATTTCCTCGAAGGCCGGGCCATAGTCCAGGCCATAGCTGTGGATGCCTGGCAGGTCGAGCGTGGCGTCCAGGACGCTGACCTGGCTCGTGGTCTGGCCGAGGGCGGAAATATCGGTTTCGTCGGTGATACCGGCGAGGACGACCATGTCGAGACGGTCCCAGAAGGTGACCGGCATCTTGTCGTGGGTGAAACTGCCCATGACGAATTCATGGCCATCCGAGACAATGCCGCGTTCGAGCGCGATGACGAGGCGGGTATAGAACTCGTTGTTGAAGATGCCGCCGCCGACGATGTTGCGGTTATAGAAGAAACCGACGCGGTGGTGGGCTTCGGCCCAAGGGGCCTTTTCGAGGAAGGAGCCGCGGCCGACCTGACGGCGGATGACGCCTTCGGCTTCGAGGTCCTTGAGGGTCTTGATGACAGTGATCAGCGAGAAATCGCAGAATTTGGTGATCTCGTTCTGCGACTCGATCTTGTCCCCCGCCTTGAGACCGGCCGTTTTCCAGCGGCGGAACAAGAGGTCCCGCAATTGCAGGTGGCGCGGTGTCAGTTCAACATTCACGGTTCGACACCCCAGGACAGTTGGTTGGCAAGAATCCCGCCATCGATGAACAACATCTGTCCTGTAATATAACGCGCCTCATCGGAAGCAAGAAAGACTGCGGCTCCACCGATATCTTCGGGTTCGGCGATACGGCCGAGTGGAATCTGTCGAGCCAGGGCTTTTCTCAAATCCTCGGAGGCGAGGGCAGCGGCAGTGAGTGGGGTGCGGACGAGGCCGGGACCGAGACCGTTTACGCGGATGCCGCGGCTGGCGAGGGTTACCGCGAGGGATTTGACCAGCATGAGCACGGCGCCCTTGGACGTGTCGTAGGCGACGCTATCGCGTTCGGCAGCCATGGAATTGGTCGAGCCGACGCAGATGATGCTGGCGCCGACCTGTTCGGACTTGACGCGGTTGGCAAAGGCCTGGCTCGCAAAGAGATAGGCGCGCACATTGAGGGCGAAGGTGCGGTCGAAAATATCCTCGGTAAGCTGGCCGAAGGGGGCATCGAGGAAAGTGCCGGCATTGTTGACGAACGTATCGAGTACTCCCCAGCGTGCGTGGGCGTTTGCGACAAGCTGTTCTGCGCCGCCGGGCTTTGAGACATCGGATTGTACGAAGTGCACTTCCGTGAGGGCAGAAAGTTCGCCGATGGCCTCTTCCGCCCGGTCGTCGCGAATGTGAGAATTGAGGATCACGCGATGGCCGTCAGCGGCAAAAGCCTTGGCAATTCCGTAGCCTATGCCTTGCGTGGAGCCGGTGATGCAGACGGTGCGGCGATCCATATTTACACCCGAAACGAAGTGAGTTAACTCATTAGCATAATAACATGCTAATAGAGGTTCCCCAATGGGTGTCAAGCAGAAGTGGGCAGGGGGTCTGGTGGTGACACCCACGGGGATTCTGCGTCATGACCTGTTGGTGGAAGACGGCCGGATTCTGGGCATTGTCGCACCGGAAACGGCGGTCGGGACCGATTGGCTGGTGCTGGATGCCAGCGGGAAACTGCTGTTTCCGGGCATGATCGACCTTTTGCAGCATGGGTTCGATATCAATCTCTATTCCGATGCGACGCCGAACGGGGTGGCGGACTCTGCCGCCAAGTTGCCGGCGCGTGGGGTGACGGCGTTTCTGCCGTCTATCGGCTGCCAGCCGCCGACGGAATTCGGGTCAGTGCTGTCGCGGCTGGCCGAGGCTTGTGGACGCGCCGAAGGGGCGCGGGCGCTGGGCATTCACAGCGAGGGGCCATGCTTCAATTCGCCGGGGGCGCATAACCCGCAGAACCTGCAACTGCCATCGGCTGAGCTGGCAGCGATGATGCTTGACAGGACGCAGGGTCGGTTGGCGGCGGTGACTATTGCGCCGGAATTGCCGGGGGCGGAGCAGTTTATCCGTGCGATGAAGGCGGCTGATGTTTCGATCCATTTCGGGCACAGCCAGGCGGCGCCGGACGATGTCTCGCGCTATGTTGGCTGGGGGATCGACGCGGTGACGCATATGTATGACGTGATGCGGACGATCCCGCCGGATAATTCGGGCGTGCATGTGTTTTCGCTGCCCGATGCGCTGCTGGCGGAGCGGCACCTGGCGCTGGGCGTCGTGGCCGATGGCATTCATGCGCATCCCAAGCTCCTTCGTATTCTGGCGCAATTGCCGGCGGATCGGGTGTTTCTCGAAACGGACTCGATGAAATATGCGGGCCTGCCGGGGACGGAGTTCGAGTTTTATCCCGGATATTTCGTGACCAGTGCGCCGGGCAAGGCGGTGCGGGATCGCAATGGCGGGCTCTGCGGTTCGTCGTTGACCTCGGACGAGGCCATGCGAAACTATGTGTCGATGGCGGGCGCGGATCTGGTGCAGGCGGCACATGCGGCGAGCCTGGTGCCGGCGCGGGTTGTCGGGCGGGAGGCGGACCTCGGCAGTATCGAAGCGGGGAAGCTGGCCGACTTCGTGCTGCTCGATGCAGTGGACTTGTCGGTTGAGGAGACCATTATCGGTGGCAAATCCTACTTTAGGCGCGACCATGCAAAAGCTGCCTGAAACACCGCTGCGTTATCAGGAAGAGGGCAATGTTCACCTCGATTTTCATGGTGCGGTGAACACGACCATCGACTTCATCGTCGAGCGCTACGGCGTCGAGGTGTTGCATGAGATTTTCGCCAAGGTGGGCAGGGATGTTTATGTCGACCTGCGGCGGCATATGCTGGAGGGGCATCCCGAAGAGATGGTGCGGCATTGGCGGCATTTTTTTGCCCGCGAAAATGCCGACTATGACATTGCCGTCAGCGAGGACGAGATCGTGCTTACCGTGCGCCGCTGCACGGCCTATCACCATGTCGCGAAGATCTCGCCATCGGTTTCGGCGCATTTCTGCGACCAGACGACCAAGGTGAACGAGGCGATCGCCGAGGGCACGCCTTATCGGATTGATACTGAGATTACCGGGCCGGGCGCGTGCCGGCAGATCATCCGGAGGCGCGCATGATCCCGAGCGACCATTTCACCCGCTTCTATAACGAGGTGTTCAAGTTCCTCGAAAGCAAGGGGCAGGAGGACCTCGACCTCTACTGGCTCGAAATCAGCAAGAACCAGGAAAAGCATATTCTTGACCTGATCAGGACCAAGGGCCTGCAGGGCATGTACGAATATTGGTCGGTGATCGAAGAAGAGGAAAATTGCGAGCTCGACCTGATGGTCGATGACGAGCATCTTGAGCTGCACATGCACGGCTGTCCGAGCCTTGCCAAGGTGATGGACAACGATGCCGCGCCGATGACACGCTATTGCGACCATTGCGCCGGATGGATCGGGCCGATCATGGACAAGACCGGCTATCACCTCGTCTATGACGTCATCAGCCGCACCGAGCCGCGCTGCGTCATGCGCATCTTCAAGGACGTGGAAAAGGCGAAAGAGGCGGAGAAGTCGGTGCAGCTCTTGATGGGGTGGCCGGGCAAGAAGGCTGCGACCTAGTCCTTTGGCGGCCGGAGGACGTGGCGGGCGGCTACGGCGAGAAGGACCATTAGAGCCGGGTGGGCCTCGGTGATGTCTTGGGTTCCGTCGATCAATTCCACAACTGGTAGCGCTTCGCTGTGGGGCGAGGCGGCGATGAGCGGGCGCAGGGCGCGGAGGGCGGCGAAGCTTTCGGCGGTCGGGCCGGTGCCGAGGCCGGCAGCGGCTTGCTGCAAGTTGGCGCGGACGCTCTCGGTGCGTTTGTCCTTTGCGTCGAGCGATTTGGCCAATCGGCTCAGCAGGGCCGGCAGGCAGTAGCCGGGCATGCGTTGTTCGCGGCGCCAATTGCGGGCGAACTGTTCTTCGAGGCCGAGGATTTTGGAAATGGCCAGCAGCACGACCTTGCTGCGCGGTTCGCTGATCGGGTTTTCGTCGCCGGCCTGGTCGACATAGATCGCGACAAGGGCGGGTACGCTTTGCCGGTCGCCGAATTTGCCGAGAGCCGAAGCGGCGGCGAGGCGGCAGTCGATGTCGGCATCTTCCGCGAGCATTTTTCTCAGCGCAGGCAGATAGGTCTCGGCGCGGATGTCGCCGAGCGAGCGGGCGGCCCGGGAGCGCAGGAGACGATTGCCGTCGTCGAGGAAGCGGGCAATTTTTGCGGCGCTGGAGCGGGACTGAAGCTGGCCGAGGGAATCGAGCGCGGCATATTGCAGCTCAATCAGGCCGTCATAGGTGAGGATCTCTTCGAGCGCGTGGATGGCCTTGCGCGTCGGCGGGAGGCGGCCGAGGGCGCGGATGGCTTCGTGGCGGACATCGAAACTGGGGTCTGAAAGGGCTGAGATCAGTTCGTCCTTGGCGAGCGTGCTGCCGGTGCCGCCAAAGCTGTAGGCAAGGTCGCGGCGGCGTTGTTCCGAGGTAAAGCTGGAAAAACGCTGGATGCCCCAGAGGGCACGCAGGGGATTGCCGGTGGAGAATTGCCCGAGAAAATCGCGGACGCCGGTGGCGCCTTCTTCCTTGAGGAGCGCGAAGACGGCGGCGGAGCTGGCGGTGACGAGGGCGGCGACGAGGAAGAGAACCTCGTAGCCGCCGATATGGGCCGAGCCGAGATTGGTGCCGTTGTGCTCGAAATATTGCACCAAGACGCCCGCGAGAACGGTGAGGCCGCCGCCAAAGATGCCGTCGCTCGAATAGGCGAGGGCCATGTAGCTCTCGCGCTCGGTGGGCGGCACATAGTTGAGCATATAGACGCTGCCGCCGACCATGGCGCCCTGAACGAGGAAGCCAAAGAGGAAGAAGACGAGGCCGACGAGCAGCTCGACGCCGGGAATGCCGTCATGGAGGAAGGGCAGGGCGAGGAGCATGGCGACCTGCAGGGTCTGCAGGGTGATACGGATGGCGCGGGTGCCGTGGCGGTCGATGAACCAGCCGGCGGCATAACTGCCGGCGGCAGAGCCGACCGGGACGAGCGCGGCCATGAGCACGATCTGGCCGCTCGAAATGCCGAGGCGCTCGCGGAAGAACAGCAGAAGGAAGATATTGAGCGCCGCGAAGACAAGATATTGGCTGCCGGACGAATAGAGGAAGGCGAGGAAATTGCGATCGCGCAGGGGGACGCGCAATTGGCGAATGGCGTCGAGACTGCTGCGGGAGGAGGTGCGCGGGCCGCCGCCGCCGAGGCCGAAGAGGAAGAGGCCGCCGACAATGCCGATGACGATGCCGATGGCGAAGACGGGATAGAAGCGCTCGATGCCGTCTTGTCCATCGAGCCAGAGCTGGATGAGGAAAGAGCCGATGAGGGCGGTGGGTAGATAGGCCAGAGCGTTCTTGCCGCTGACCTGACCGCGCACGAGGCGGGGGATGATTTCCTGCGACCAGGGGACGACGGCAGCTTCGGAGAGGGTACGGCAGATGGCGAAGCAGATGATGGCGCCGAAGATCAGGGCGAAGGCGATGTTGGGCGTGACGATAAAGAGGGGGGCGATGAAAAGCGGCAACAGGAAGAGGTAGCGAGCGATGAGCGCGAGGGCAGCGACGCGTTTGGTGCCGAAGTGCAGGATAACCGGCAGCGCGGCGATGCCGAGAACCTGGAAGAAGGGCAGGATGCCGCCGATGAGGCCGATGCGGTCTTTGTCGATGCCGAGTTCGGCTGAGAAAAGCACCAGCGGCGCGCCGACGGTGCAGAGTACGGCGGTGCCGGTGAGTACGGAATAGCCGTAGTAGAACGGCATTTTTCTCAGCTTGGCGTAGTCGGTCAGTTCTGGTGTCGTCGACACAATGGCCTCAGAGCCGGATGCGGAAAGTTTTGATGACATGCTGGCCGTTTTCGACCTGCCAGCAGCAGGCGAGGTATTCGCCATTGCCGAGCGTAAGCAGGCTCGGCTGGCCGAAGCGCAGGCTGGCGAAGGGATCGGCCTTCCCCGTCCTTTGCCCCAATCTTTCGTCGGCGAAAAGAGCAAGCGTGTCCAGCACCTCCAGACGATCATGGTGGAGGCGGGAGCGATAGATATTGAGGCCGACGGGGGATTCGCGGTGGGCGTGAATGGTGAGCATTTCGCTGTGATCGAGGGCGAGGCCGTTGGAGGCCTGGGCGGGGATGCCAGTGTCGAGGGTGCGGAAGGTCTTGCCGCCATCCTCGGAGAGGGCGAGGCGATTGGTCAGGTTGCGGCCGGCGGCGATGTCGAAGGCCCAGAAGAGGACGCCGATACGCTCGCCGCCGAAGTCGATCAGGCGGCTTTCCCAGGGGGCGATGGTGCTGGGTTCAGCGCGGAAGAAGATAGATTTTTTCTGCCAGGTTTTTCCATTGTCACCGCTGGAAATCAGCCAGCCTTCGTGATTGTCGGGACCGAGATGGAATGGGGCGCCCGAGCCGAGGAGTTCGCCCGAGGCGCGCTGGATCACGGGGCCGGAGATTTCGAGGCCGGCATCTTCGACGGTGAAGCGCTCCGGCACGGTCCAGGTTTGGCCGCCGTCGTGGGAGCGGGACAGCTTGTTGTGGAGTGGCAGGAGTTCGTTGGTTTCGGGATCGACGACGGGTGTGAGCGGGGTGGGGCGGAGGAAGACATAGCCGGTGGCGAGGAGGGAGCCGTCAGCGAGGGCAGCCGGTTTGAAGGTTTCGGATTCTTCGGGGGTGAAGGTTTGGGTGTGGAGCGGCGCGGGGGTGCTCCAGGTGTGGCCGTTGTCGGTGCTGCGGCTGACATAGGCCCGCATGTCGGCGGCGTCGAAGGCCTGGCCGATGGAGAAAAGCGCGACGATGTCGCCATTGGCCAGGCGGGCGAGGCCGGGAAAGGCGGCCTGGCGGCTGACGAGAAGCGGGTCGGGATTGGCGTAGAGTGTGCCGGTTTTAAGGAGCTGCATTGGGGCTCTCAGGCAAAGGGATTGGAGCGGTGGCGGAATTCGCCGGGGGTGCAGCCGCGGCTGCGGTGAAAGGCGGCGATGAAGGTTTCCGCGTGGCCATAGCCGACGAGGCGGGCGATTTCGCCGAGCGTGTAGCGGGTGGTCGAGAGCAGGTCTTCGGCGCGGCGCAGGCGCATTTCGCGCAAGTGGCTGCCGGCCGAGGTGCGGTATTGGCGGCGGTGGCGGGCGCGCAGGGCGCTTTCATGGACGCCCATCACGGCAGCGACGTCACTGAGGGTGCGCATCTTGTGGAGGGATTTTGTTGCCTGGCCCCAGGCCATGTCGAGACCGTCATCGCTGGGTGCGGGCTCGTTATGGGTGGCGGTGGGGTGATCGAAACAGTCGAGCATGGCGAGGAGGAGCCGACGGCGGCGTTGCAGGTCCGCCTCAGTGGTCGCGCCGGCGAGATCGAGGCTCAGGCGCAGCATGGATTGAACGTGCATGGCTTCGCCGGGGCGTGGGAGAAGATAGCCAGGGTCGCTGGTTTGTGCGCTGACCAAAGTGAAGTGGCAGATCGAGGCGGTGGCGAAGCCGCCGATGGTGGTGCCCGAGAAGGGGGTGTTCGGGAGGATCAGGATACCGCCGGGGGCGCTGAGGGCGATGTTGTCGCCGCCGATACTGAGGCGCACGCTGCCTTCGTGGATCCACAGCAGGTCATGAAAATCCCACTGCGCCGGGCCAATGGGCATGCGCCGATCGAAGCGACCGAGGCGGTGCTCGCGCAGAATGATGCTATCGGGGTCGATGCTCTGGGTCATGCCAGCACAGCACCATGAAGCGGGGTGCGCCGCCACTGATGTGTGGCAGGCGCAATCGGAATTCCTAGTTTGCTGCCGCACTGCTCAACAGACGGCGACAGGCGCTTGGTCTCTGATGGTGGCAGAGGGAACCCAGAAGGAGAAAGCCGATGTCCGTGGCCATGCAGGAACCGCCCACCAACCTCAAGAGCGATTTTGACCGGGATGGTTTTATCGCCATCAAGCCGCTTTTCGACGCCAGCAAGATGGCGGAGATCAATCGCGAATTCGACCGCTATGTCGAAAGCTGCGTGCCTGAGATGAAGGACACGGAAGTATTCTACGAGGAGAAGGGCGCCAGGGGCACACTCAAGCAGATGCAGAACATGCAGCACTATGATGCGTATTTTCGCGATCTGCTCGAGATCGACACGATCCGCGAACTGGCCGAGGGCATGCTGGGCGAAAAAGCGCGGGCGGTGAACCTTGAATATTTCAACAAGCCTGCCGGCATCGGCAAGCCAACGCCACCGCATCAGGACGGGTATTATTTCCATTTCAACCCGCCAGCCGCGGTTACCGGATGGCTGGCGCTGGAGCGGGTCGATCCGGAAAATGGCTGCATCCACTATGTGCGTGGGTCGCATAAGAACGAAGGCTATCGACCGCATGGGCGATCGGAAATCCTTGGCTTTTCGCAGGGAATTACCGATTTCGGCACTGCGGACGACAAGGCTAATACCGTGGCCTTTCCGGGCGACGCGGGCACCTTCCTGATGCACCATTCCAAGACCATTCACTGGGCGGGGCCGAATACCTCTCCGACGCGGGCGCGGCGGGCGCTGGGCTTTGTCTATTTTGGCGAAAGCGCCAAGGTGGATGAGGAGGCGCGGGCGGCTTATCAGGCCAAGCTCCAGGCCGATCTTCGGGCCGCCGGCAAGATCTGAATGGCGATGGCGGGGCCCAATGGGGCTCCGCCGCAAACCTCTTCGATCTTGCGGCGGTCTTGGCATGTTCAGCTCAATGAAATCACCTTGCCCTGAAGCTTGGTGAAGGGCAGGCGGCGCAGGTCGCTGGTGCAGAGGCCGGGGCTGTCGACATAAAAACTGGCGCGCTGGATCGAGTCATAGGCGGCGCGATGCGAGACGGCGGCCTTGATGACGACATAGGTGGCGTCTTCGGGGCGCAGACCCTGCGAATGGTATTGACCGAGATCCATGGGCGCCGTCTTGCGCTCAGAGAGCAGGATTTTGGCCTGATTATTGGCGATCACGGCGCAGCGGCCCATGCGGATAGTCGTGCCGCCCATGGAGGCGAGGTGCGATTTCGGGTTTTCGAGCTGGAAGACGCCGTCGCTGAGGTTTTCGACGGTGCCGGTGAAGGGGATCGGCGCGCCGTGATGGGCGTCGGTCTTGCCGCCGATCAGCAGCGAGACTTTTGCGCCCGCTCCGGCGGTGAAGCATTTGGCCACGGCTTCGCGGTCGGCAAGGGCGGCGAGGATGTTTTTGCGGCCGGTTTCGAGGAGGGGGCCGAGGAGACCCGTAGCATCGCCCGGCGTGCCACCGCCGATATTGTCGGCGGGCTCGATGAGGAGGATCGGGCCAGTGCCCGGCGGCAGGGAGTCGGCTTTGGTGAGGGCGGTGGCGAGATCGTCTTCGTGCGGGTAGCCGGCTTCGATATTGGCTTCGAGGACGCTGACCAGCGTGTCGAGGTGTTTTTCGGCGGCAGCGACCGGACCCTTGGTGACAAGATTGAGGCTGAAGCCGCAATCGGGAATGTCGGAATAGGCGTAGCCGGCCATGACGTTGACGGTCTGGATATCAGGATCGCTGGCCTCGATGGCGCGGGCGGCGGCGAGGACGCTCTTCATCGGGTCATTGGCGGAGCCGACACCGACGGGCGAGACGATGTATTTGGTCGACCGGTGCAGCGCCTTGATATTGGGTTCGCTGAGGGCGCGGTCCAGCAGTTCGGCAGCGGCGACGGCTGATTCATAGGCGTCGGTGTGCGGGTTTTCGCGATAGGCGCGGAGGATCGTCGAGTTTTCGACCATGACTTGCGAAATGTTGCCGTGGAGGTCGAGGACGGCACCCACCGGCAGATCGCCGCGGCCGGCAGCTTTCAGGCGGTTGCGAATGGTCTTGATGACGAGGCCTTCGACGTCGTCGGAGCCCTCGCTGACCATGGCGCCGTGGAGGACGAGGAAGATGCCGTCGATCTCATTGATGTGGCGGTCGAGACCGGCGAGGAAGTGCTCGAAAAAGAGCTCGACGATGTCGTCGGTCACCTTGCCGGCCGGTTGGGCCGCCATCTGGATGGTGGGGAGGATGCGCCAGCCTGCCTTTTCAGCGTAGTCGATGAAGCCGGCGCTGGGCGAGCCATTGCCGCGGTTCTGGTCCACGGCGGCCTGACCGATGCGGATGCCGCCATCCTCGAACTGGGCCATGCCGGTCTTGTCGGCGAGGAAGGTGTGGGTCTCGTGGTAGAGGCCGCCGAAAAGTATGGTCTTGGACATGGCGCAGTCCCTGGTCAGAAGAAGGTTAGAACGCCGTCGATAACGGTGTAGTCGTCGTCGACGATGGGGAGGAACCGCCATTTGTCGAAGGCGGTGCAGGGGTGGGAGACGCCAGAGGCGACGAGGTCGCCTACCTGCCAGTCGGTGTCGGGGCCGAGGCGGACATAGGCGTGCTGGTCGTTGGTGGCGAAGATCGTCGCTTCGCCGACAGGCAGGAAGCCGGTGCCGGGACGGTAGCGCTTGAACGGGATAGGCAGGCCTGAATCGTAGGGCACGTCGCGCTTGCCCATGGAGAGGAAGGCGAGGCCGGGTTCGGGCATGGACTGGACATAGGCCCAGGCTTCGAGGGCCGGTTGCAGATCGGATTTCCACGAGCGGCGCGGATCGGCCTTGGCTTCGTCCTGGGCCTTCTTGTAGGCGCCGGAATCGTTGGTGACGTAGCAGCCCGAGCGCAGTAGCACGCGGACGGGAAGCGGCAGGTCTAGGGTCGAGAAACGGTCGGCGACGATATCGAAATAGGAGGAGCCGCCGCCCGAGAGGATGAATTCGTCGAGGCCGGCATAGAGGTTTTTGGGCAGGGCGCGGGCGATGTCGACGATGCCTTGGGCAAAGGGTTCGACGAGCATCGGGTCCTTGTCGATGCCCGGCACGACGCCTTCGAAGGTGGCGAGGCCGGCGAAGCGGACAAGGTTCTGGTCGCTCGATGCCAGTTTGTCGGCGAGGGCGAGCGCTTCGGCTTCCGTGCGGAGACCGGTGCGGCCGCCCTTGGCGCCGATTTCGAGCAGGACCTTGATTGGGCGGATCGGAGCAAGCTCACGCAGATGCGTGAGCATATTGTCGAGCTGGGCGGCGGAATCGAGAAAGCACAGAAAATCGAACTCTGGGTCGCTGTCGATGAGTGCGGCGATGCCGGCGAGGTGCGCCTTCCCGATGAGTTGGTTGGCAAGGAGGACGCGCTTGACGCCATAGTGGTGCATGACCTGCACCTGATTGACCGTAGCAGCCGTCATGCCCCAGGCGCCGCCGGAAAGTTGCTCGGCGAAGATTTGCGGGCTCATGGTGGTCTTGCCATGGGGCGCGAGGGACAGGTTGTGGCTTGTCAGATATTGCCCGAAGACACTGGCATTGTGGTCGAGCGCGCTGCGTTTCAGGAGCATCAGCGGCATGGGCAAGTCTTCGCGGAGGACGTTCCAGCCTTTGCCGGCAATGTCCTTCAGTGCGAAGGGTTCGGCTGTCGCGGGGATGCCCTTGGTGCGGCCGTCGAGCAGGGTTTTCTGCAGCGCCTCGAGGTTCATCTTTCCGTCCTAGATCGCGTCGAATGCGGAAAGGACGTCGTCGGCATAGGTGGCGAGGGCCACCACGTCGGCGCCAACGCTGAGGAGGTTGTAGCCCATCGAGACATAGTCCTTCACATTGACCTTGCCGGCGACGGTGGCCGCGATCTTGCCGTGCTTGCGGGCGACTTCGGCGACGCGCTCGCGCACCTTGATGATTTCGGGCGCCTGAATCTGGCCAGGAATGCCGAGGCGAACGGAATAATCGCCGGGGCCGAAGAAGAGGGCGTCGACGCCGTCGATTTCGGCGATGGCTTCGATTTCATCCAGCGCCTCGGGGTCCTCGATCTGGTGGCAGACGAAGCGTTCCTTGTTGGCGGTTTCGAGATAGTCGAGAAAGCCGACCCGCGTGAACATGCCGTCGTTATTGCCCCCATCGACGGCGCGGCGGCCGAGCGGGGCGAACTTGGTCATGTCGCGCACGGCGCGGGCGTCGGTCGCGCCCATGACGTGCGGGACGATAAGGCCGGTGGCATCGGCTTCAAGCGGGCGGATATAGTCGGAATAGCTGCCGCGGGCGACGCGGACGAGGCTATCGACGTCGTAAATCTTGGCGGCTCGGATCTGGTGCTCGATGGCCTCGATGCTGGCCGAGGTGTGCTCCTGGCAGAGCCAGAGCGCGTCAGGCTGGGCCTGGGCGAAGATTTCGGCGACCTTGGCGTCAAAAGTGTTTAGCTTCAGCACGCGCGCAACGCCGCCAGCGGCGATGGTGCGCAAAACGCGGCTCTTGCGCATGCGGTGCTGGGTGGCGGGGGTGGCGGAATAGAGCTGCTTTTCGGTCATGGCTGTTACTTTGCGGTGTAGCCGCCATCGACCGGGATATTGGTGCCGGTGATGTAGGCAGAGGCATCGGAAGCGAGGAAGACGATAACGCCCATGAGATCGGTCTCATTGGCCATGCGGCCGAGCTGGGTGCGATCGGAATAGTTCTGCACGAAGGGCGCGGGCTGGTTGGAAAAGAGCCCGCCGGGCGAGAGGCAGTTCACCCGGACATTGTCCTTGCCCAGAATGCTGGCGGCCCAGCGGGTGAAATTGATCATGCCGCCCTTTTCGTAGAAGTAGATGGGCGAGGGATTGGGGTTCATGTCGGTGCCGGCATAATTGCCCATTTCGACGCCAACCATGCCCATCATCGAGCCGATATTGATGATCGAGCCGGATTTGTTGGCGGCCATGGACTTGCCGAAGAGCGAGGTGATCTTGAACAGCGCCGAGGCGTTGACGCGGAGGCTCCGGTCATAGGCTTCGAGATCGTGGTCCCAGCCATCGGTGGCCGAGCGGGTCACGGCATTGTTGACCAGCACGTCGCAGCGGCCGCTACGCTCGAAAATGGTTTTGTGCAGGGCCTCGATGGAGGCGTCGGAGCTGAGGTCGAGCGAGAGGGCGGTGACGTCATTGCCGGCTGCGCGTTCTTCGGCGGCAACGGCTTCGAGCTTGGTCTGGTCGCGGGCAGCGAGATAGGTCGTAGCGCCGGCTCCGGCGAGGGCGGCGACGATCTGGCGGCCATAGAGACCCGCGCCACCCGTGCAGAGAGCAACTTTGCCCTTCAATGAAAAAGTGTCGAGAACGCCCATGGATCAGGCTCCGAAGCTGGAAAGCAGGATTTCAGCGCCGCCGGCCTCGCGGCTTTCGATGCCGGCGATGACCAGTTGCATCAATTCACGCGTCTGGGCGAAGGGGACGGGTGGCACGCCGGTGCGCAGGAACCCGACATAGCTTTCGAGCTGCACCTTGAAGGCGGTGTAGGTGTCCTGGCTGCGCAGGGTCACGCCGCCCTCGGTGCCGGCGAGGGTAATGAAGCCTGAGCCGCCGATCTGGTCTGCGGTCACGGTGATAACGACGTCGATGCCCTTGGAGTGTTTCAGGTGCACGACGTTGCGCTCATAGGTGCCGGTATTGCGGACGGAGACGAAGCCGGGGCCGGTAATAGGGTAGATCGACTCGAGGGCATGGATGCCGTAGGTCTCCCACTTCTTGGCCATGGTGGCGAAGACCGTGCGCAGGGGGCCGAATTCGTAGGTGGCGCCGTGATAGGGCGCGAATTCCTTGGCAAAGCGCATGCCCGAGGAGGAGATGATCGGCTTGCCTTCGGCGATCCAATTGGAGAAGGTTTCGAGGTCGGCGCGGTTGTCGCAGAGCGGCTTGTCGATGAAGACGGGAAGGCCGGCCTCGACGAAGGGGCGAGCGCGCTCGACATGTTCAAAACCCTTATCGGTGGCGACGATGACCGCGTCGACCTGGCCGATGACGTCTTCGGCGCGGGTGACGACATTGGCGATCTTGGCGACTGCGGCGACCTGCGGGGCTTCGGCAGGGTTGTCGGTCCAGACATGGGTGACTTCGACGCCGGGAATGCCCAGCGTTTCGGGGGGCTGTTTGCCGATATAGTTGATGATCGCCGGATATGGGCAGGTCTTTAGCGCTTCGGCGTCATAGCGGCCGTTGATGATCATCGACCAGGAAAAGGGGTGGCCATTGCCCTCGACCATGCCGAGCATGGCGAGACGGATGGGGCGGTCGGCGAAGGGAAAGGTCATTGAGGTCACCAGGCGGTCCAGCCACCATCTACGCCGAGCACCTGGCCGGTAATGTAGGAGGCGGCATCGGAAACGAGGAATACGGCGGCGCCGGCGGTTTCATGCTGGCGGCCGATGCGGCCCAGCATGGTTTCGGCTTCGAGATTGGCGATGAAATCAGGATGGGTTTCCTGCACTGCAGCATGCGGGAAGGGACCGGGATAAAGCGCGTTGACGCGGATATTTTTCGGGCCGTAGTGACCGGCCATGTAGCGGACCATCTGGTTGAGGCCGGCTTTGCCTACGCCATATTCGATGGCGTTGGGCGCCATCTTGCCGGGATAGTTCTTCGGATCGGGCGAGACGACGCCATACATGGAAGAGTAGAGCACCATCGCGCCGCCGGGAGCCATCTTGCTCGCCGCGGCGCGGGCGAGGAGGAAGGTGCCGGTCAGGTTGATGCGGTTGGCGAGGTCGAAGGTATCGGCGTCGAGGGCATCAAAAGTCTTGCCGGAATTGAAGGCGGTGGCGGCGATGAGGCCGGAGAGATTGCCGAAGGCCATGGTGGCGCCGTCGACGCAGGCGAGGATCGAGGCTTCGTCGGCCATGTCGAGGGGCAGGGTGGCGACGCCGCCGTTGCCTGGAGCGTTGGCGACGGTGGTGCGGGCGATTTCGAGACGCTCGATGTCGCGGTCGGCGATGATGACATTGGCACCCTGGGCCTTGAGCAGCAGGCAGACGGGAGTGCCGAGATAGCCGGCGCCGCCGGCGACGAGGACGCTGCGGCCTTCAAGAGAAAACATGTTTGGCCTCAGCGGGTTATCGAGACGATGACGCGGTCTTGCCAGGACTTTTTGGCGGCAAGGGCAATCTGGAGGTTCTGGCGGGCTTCGCCCAGGGTCGCGAGATGGCAGGGTTTGCCTTCGAGCGCGTCGAGCATGGCATTGGCCTGAATGGTGAAGCGGGCCTGATGGGCTTCGGTCGGGACGAGACCGTCCATGTAATCGTGGCGGTCTTTCCACCGGCCGCTGTCGTCATCGGCAAAGCTGAGGACGGAATGTTCTAGGAAGAGATTGCCTGATGTGCCGATGAAAGAGGCTTGATTTATATTGGGTTTCTGGAACTGGTTGATGGTCACATTGGCCATGGCGCCGTTTTCGAAACAAATATTTACGAGGCAGGTGTCCTCGGTTTCGGTGCCTTCGAGGACCAGCCGATCATACATGGCGCCGACGGCGACGGGCTGGCCCATGAGCCAGATCAGCATATCGAATGTGTGGCTGGCGGCATCGAGAATGGCCCCGCCGCCCATCTCCGGGCGGGCATAATAGGTGCGCTGGAAGTCGGGGCGGTATTTGGGAAATTCCTGCGAGGAATTGACGTAGGCGAGCTTTAGCGCCCCGATCTTTCCGTCGTGGATTTGTTGACGGACTGCTAGCACTTCGGGGGCGATGCGGCGGATATAGCCAACGCGGGCAAGGATGCCGGATTCCTCCACGGCTTCGAGCGCGGCGTCGACGCCATCCATGGTCACGGCGAGGGGCTTTTCGACCATGAAGGGGAGCTTTGCCGCGGCGCACTTAAGCATGAGTGGTACATGCAGATGGGCCGGAGCACAGATGACGGCGAGGTCGAAGGCCGAAAGGTCGGCTTCGTCGAGATCGGCATAGCTGCCGACGAGCGAAAACATCGCTTCGGCCTCGGCGCGCCGCTCGGGGTGCGGCTCGACGATAGCGAGGCTTGCGCGCCCTGTTGCCGCATAGCCGCGCAGGTGGCGGCGGCCAATGCCGCCGCTGCCGATAATCAGAACCCTCGTCATTCGATCCCCATCCCTCGGATCAAGCGCAATTTTCGAATGCCGCTTGACACTCCAAAAAACTATGTTGTTATGTTAATGAGATAGCTTAAGCTGTCAACAACGGTTTTTGCGGTTTAACGAGGGAGTTTGGCTGCTAATTCCGAGTTTCATAGAATTATCTTTCGTGAAATTGAATTTCTGTGCGATTTCGTGAAACAAATTTTTCAGGAGGGCGATCATAAATGTCGAAAATAGCTGCTCCTGAAGTCTCAAAGTTCAATTCTTTCAACGTATCTAGTCGTTTTGGTCGACCAAAGTCAGAAAATTTGACACCAAACTCAGCTTCGTGGTTGCGTGTAAAGCGCGATCAGGAGGGGGACGCAGTGACTTTTGGTGCGGCTGACATTGCCGGCATGCTCGCGGAGGAAGTGCATGGGGGCATTCTCGAAGTGGGCGCCATGCTCCCTTCCGAGCGTGACCTGTGCGATCGCTTTGGTGTGGGCCGGACGACAATCCGCGAGGCGGTGAAGCGTCTCGAGGCTATGCGACTGGTGGAACTGCGCAAGGGATATCGGCCGCGTGTTGCCTATCCGACGCTTACGCAATTGATGGGTAGCATTTCGGCGGCGTCCGGGCTGTTCTTCCGGGGCACCGAGGGCGGCGCGCATATGGAGCAGGCGCGGCTCTTTCTCGAAACGAGCCTTGCGCGCTATGCGGCGCAATCGGCGACGCCGGCCCAGATCGGCAAGATGGTTGCGGCTATCGAGAAGGGTGACAAGGCGCTCGACGACTTGCCGGCCTTCCGGATTGCCGATGTGGAATTTCACCGGGCGCTGGCCGAGGTGCCGGGCAATCCGATCTTCGTTGCGCTGCACGATGCGTTCGTGGGCGGGCTGATGATGTCGCGGCCGGGTCCGAAGGATGTCGTGAGCCACAACCGGCGCAGCAATGACGAACACAAGGGCGTGGTCCAGGCCATCATCGCGCATGACGCGGAGGCCGCTGTCACCATCCTGACGAAACACCTGACGCGTAATTACGCGATCTACGTCAATCACGTGCTGACCCCACTCGAGGACAGCAACGAGGACCCGGAGGTTTGAAGCAGAACGACTGACTACAAGCGGTGTGGAGACCGCGATCGTCCGGCGTCACCGAGTGGGGATTCGGCCCGGACCCATTGAACAAGTTTCATAACAGGGGAACGCAGATGCAATTCAAGAAACTCATCGCCGTCGGCCTTGCCGCGCTGATGTCGACGACCGCGATCGGTCATGCCCTCGCGCAGCCGATCAATGAAAATCCATTGTCCGATCCGCGCGTGCGCAAGGCCATTGCCTATGCCATCGACATGGACACAATCATCGAGACCATCTTCGAAGGCCAGGCGGTTCGCGCCATCGGCATGCTTCCGGATGGCCCGAACAAGCCCACCGACCTGATCCACTATGACTATGATCCGGACAAGGCCCGTGCGCTGCTCGCCGAGGCTGGCTGGGATTCGAGCCGTGAGCTCGACATGGTCTACTATTATACCGACCAGGCGACCGCCGACCTCATGGCCGCACTCCAGGCCTATCTTGCCGATGTCGGCATCATCGTGAACTATCGCCTTGTCGAGGGCGATGTCGCTTCGCAGATTTCCGTCGTGCCGGATGATCCGGTGAACGGCCCGTCCAAGGTGACCTGGGACTTCCTCTATGGCGCCCGTGCCGCCCTGGCCCTGCAGGAATATTTCAACCGATACGCCTATGGCCTCAAGCCGATGATCCCGAACATTCCGCGGATGAACGAGCTGGTCGCCAAGGTCAACGGCACGACCGATCCCGAAGTGCAGCGTGAGGGCTACTTCGAGATGGAACACTATATCAACGAGAACGTCACCCAAATCCCGCTCTATTACCAGCAGCTCTATACCTATGAGAGCGATCGTCTGCACCGCAACGATGCGCCTTATGGCAACGAGCAGTACAATTACAACTGGGGCGTCGAGAACTGGACCATTGATCCCGACGCGTCGGGCAAGGCGGTGATGTATACCAATGCCGGTCCCGCGCAGTTCTTCGAAGTGCCGTGGCAGAACCTCGGTATCTGGGTGGCCAACAAGTTCGCCTTCGACACCGTGCTCGAAGCCGATGGTTCGCTCACCCCGATCGGCGGCGAAATGGCCGATACCTATGAGATCAGCGAAGACGGTCTGACCTTCACCTTCACGCTCAAGGATGGCCTGACCTGGCATGATGGCGAGCCGATCACGGCTGATGATGTCGTCTGGTCGATCGGCGCGGCAGCCAAGTTCCCGGTTACCCATCCGGTGGTGCAGTCGACGCTGAAGAAGATCGAAGGCGCCGATGCCTTCATCAAGGGCGAGGCCGATACTCTGGCCGGCGTCAGTGCCGAGGGCAACACCGTGACGGTGAAGTTCGCGACGCTCGACCCCAATGTGCTCCTGAGCTTCAGCCAGTTCGCACCGCTCCCTGCCAAGTATTTCGAAGGCGTGGACCCGGTGACGCTGCAGCAGGCGCCCTATTGGCAGAAGCCGATCGGCTCGGGCCCGTTCAAGATCGACGAAGTGGTGATGAACGACTACACCACGCTCGTTCCCTTCGAGGGCTATCACAAGGGTACGCCGAAGATCGAACAGATCATCGCCCGTCCTTCGAGCGACAATGACGGCAACCTCCTGGTCAATGCCCAGGCCCAGAAGGCCGACTTCGGCTACACCAAGGCGGCGGGCGACGTGCCGGGGCTCGAAGCCCTCGACTATATGAATGTCCACCCGATCGACATTCCCTATACCCGTATGCTCTGGATCAACCAGTTCCCGCATCCGACGAACTGACCCTGACTGTGGGGGCATTGGCAGCAATGCCGATGCTCCCACGGCTTTTTTCCTTTTATCGACGGGGATTGGCCAGACACCATGCTGACCTACATCATCAGGCGCGTCCTGATCCTGATCCCGATGGCTTTTGTCATCTGCTTCCTGGTCTATCTGGGACTTGAACTCACGCCGGGAGACGCTGTCTCCCACATGATCAATCCCGATGCCGCGGGCAGCATGAATCCGGCCCAACTCGAGGCCCTGCGTCAATCGCTGGGGCTCGGGCAGCCGTTTCATGTGCGGTTCTGGTCGTGGTTCACCAACCTCCTGCAAGGCAATTTCGGCTACTCGATGAGTGGCGGGGTGCCCATTGCCAATATCATTGCGACGCGCCTGCCGGCTACGCTGGAACTGGCCGCGGTGGCGCTGGTGTTTTCGACTGTCATCGGCAGCCTCCTCGGCGTCGTCAGTGCCCTCAAGCGCGGTAGCAAGACCGACAGCGCGCTGACCGTGATCGGCATGCTCGGCGTGTCGATCCCCGAATTCTTCTTCGGTCTCGTGGCCATTTCGATCTTTGCGCTCAACCTCGGATGGTTTCCGGTCGGTGGGCGCTCCATGCCCGGCTATCTGACGCTCTGGGACCGGCTACCGCATATGGTCATGCCGGCCATGGTTCTCTCGATCATGCTGACGGCGGGTGTGATGCGCTATGCGCGTTCGTCCATGCTCGATGCCTTGAGTCGCGACTTCATCAAGACAGCCCGCTCCAAGGGCCTGCCGGAATGGCGGGTCAATCTGCTGCACGGCTTTCGCGTCGCGCTGACGCCTGTCGTGGTTTTGATCGGCTTCCGCCTGCCGGTTCTCATCGGCGGTTCGGTGATCATCGAGCAGGTGTTTCAGTGGCCGGGGATCGGCAATGAATTCATCTCGGCCGTCCGTTCGCAGGACTATCCGGTGGTGATGACCATTGCACTGCTCTCGGTCATGGCGGTGCTCGTCGCCAGCCTCATCGTCGATATTCTGACCGCGGTGATCGATCCGCGCGTGCGCCTGGGAGAATAGTTCATGTCAGGCCCCAACTATCCCACCACACGCCGTCGCACCCGGCTGGATGCGCAGTTTGACCGTATTCGCGCCCGTGAAGAGGCTGGCCTCGCCAAGTCCGGCGGTGGCTCGCGTGCGGTCAAGAAATTCCTCAACAATCGGCTCGCCGTCTTTGGGCTCGTTGTCTTTGCCATCATCATTTTCGCATCGGTCTTCGCGCCACTGCTGACGCCTTATGATCCAAACAAGATCGACCTGCGCGGCATGTTGCAGGCGCCGAGCTGGGAGCATTGGTTCGGCACAGATCGGACGGGGCGCGACCTCTTTGCGCGTGTGCTCTATGGCGGCCGCATATCCATTCTGGTCGGTCTCGGCAGCGCAGTCCTCGCCGCCATCATCGGCGTGTTGATCGGCGTCTATACCGGCTATGTCGGCGGGTGGCTCGATGCGCTGGCCATGCGTGTCTCGGAAATCTTCATGTCGTTTCCGCAGATCATTCTCGTCCTGATGCTGGTCTCCATTCTGGGCCAGTCGCTGCTCAACCTGATGCTGATTTTTACGCTTACCGGCTGGGGCGGCATTTACCGCATGGCGCGGGCGCGCATGCTGAGCCTGCGTGAGGAAGAATATGTGCTGGCGCTGCGCAGTTTTGGGCTCAGCCGGCCGCTGATCGCCTACAAGCACATGCTGCCCAATGCGCTGGGACCGATCATGGTCAATATCACGCTCTCGACGGCGGCCTTCATCTTGCAGGAGGCGGGGCTGAGCTTTCTGGGGCTTGGTGTGCCGCTCTCTATTCCGACCTGGGGCAATATTCTCAATGTGGCGCAGGATATTCGCGTGCTGCAGACCAATTGGTGGATTTGGCTGCCGGTGGGCGTGGTGATTTCGCTCTTCGTGCTGAGCGTCAATTTCATTGGCGACGGTCTGCGCGATGCGACCGATCCGAGCCAGCAGGGGTGATGCGATGACCGCTACTCAAGACATCGCCATCAGCGTGCGTGATCTGAAGACGTTCTTCTATACGAACAACCGCTGCAACAAGGCGCTCAACGGGGTGTCCTTCGATATCAAGAAGGGCAAGACGCTGTGCATCGTGGGGGAGAGCGGCTGCGGGAAATCCGTGACCGCCGCCTCGATCATGCAGCTTTTGCCGACACTGTCGCGGATCGAGCAGGGCGAGATCATCTATCACGCCGACCGGGGCGACATTCCGCTCCATGCGCTCGAAAAGAATGGGCGGCACATGCGGCGCATTCGCGGGGCTGAGATCGCCATGATCTTCCAGGACCCGATGACGGCGCTGAACCCGGTCTATTCGGTGGGTTTCCAGATCAAGGAAAGCCTCAGATACCACATGAAGATGGTGGGGCGGGCAGCGCATCAGAAAGCCATTTCGCTGCTCAAGGAGATGGGCATTGCCCTACCGGAAAAGCGGGTGAACGATTTTCCGCACCGCTATTCGGGCGGTATGCGGCAGCGCGCCATGATCGCCATGGCCATGGCCTGCAACCCGAAGGTGCTGATTGCCGACGAGCCGACGACGGCGCTCGACGTGACCATTCAGGCGCAGATCTTCGAGCTGATGGACAAGCTCAAGCGCGAGCATGGCACGGGGATCATGCTGATCACCCATGACATGGGCGTCGTGGCTGAACTCGCTGACGATGTGGCCGTGATGTATATGGGCAATATTGTCGAGGCGGGGACGGTGGACGAGGTGCTGCGCCAGCCGACCCATCCCTATACCAAGGCGCTGCTCGCCTCGGTGCCGGTGCTCGGCAAGGGCAAGAACCAGGACATCAAGGCTATTCGCGGCTCGACGCCCGATCCGCTCAATCGCCCCAAGGGCTGCCAGTTTGCCGACCGCTGCGATTTCGCAACGGCGCAGTGCCAGACCATGCCCGAAGAAACCCATATTACGCCGACCCATCGGGTCATGTGCTGGCGCTACAAGGAGCTGGTCCCCAATGGCTGAGAACAAGGACGTTATCCTGCGGCTGCGCGGGGTGAAGGCGCATTTCCCGGTCAAGGCGGGCGTGTTCAAGCGCACGGTGGGCCACGTGCGGGCCGTCGATGGCGTCGATATCGACGTCTATCGCGGGGAAGTGCTGGGGCTTGTGGGTGAGAGCGGCTGTGGCAAGACCACGCTGGGCAAGACCATTTTGCAGCTGGTGCGCTCGACCGAGGGCGAGATCGTCTATCGCTCGCCGCAGGACGAGGAATCGGACCTGACCAAACTCGACAATGCGGGGTTGGTGCCGTTTCGGAAGCGCTTGCAGATCGTCTTTCAGGACCCGCATTCCTCGCTCAATCCGGCTTTTACGATCTTTGGATCGCTGGAAGATCCGCTGAAGAAGTATGGCGTGAAATCGCGGGAGGAACGCCGAAAAATCATCGGCGATCTGCTCGAAGCGGTGAATATGCGGCGCGAATATATGGATCGCTATCCGCATGAGTTTTCCGGTGGGCAGCGGCAGCGCATCGGTATTGCCCGGGCACTGAGCATCGAGCCGGAGCTGATCGTCTGCGATGAGGCGGTGTCGGCGCTCGATGTGTCGATCCAGGCGCAGGTGTTGCAGCTTCTTATGAAGCTCAAGGAGGAGCGGAAGCTCACCTATATCTTCATCACGCATGACCTCTCGGTCACCGAATATATCTGTGACCGGGTGGCGGTGATGTATCTGGGGAAGGTCGTGGAGCTCTGTCGCTCCGAGGATCTTTTTGCCAATAACCTGCACCCCTATACCGAGGCGCTGCTCTCGGCCATTCCGGTGGCCGATCTCGACAAGAAGAGCGAGCGCATTGTCCTGCAGGGCGACGTGCCGAGCCCGGTCAATCCACCCTCGGGGTGTCCGTTCCATCCGCGTTGCCGCTACGCCAAGGATGTCTGCAAGTCCGTGGTACCGCCGCTCAAGCGCTATCGCACCGGCGGGCACGAGCATTTTGCCGCCTGCCATCTCATCGATTTGCCGGAAGCGACGGAAGAGCCCGTCGTCCTTTCGGCCTGACCTTTCAACCCGGAGACGGAATTGTCCGCACTTTCCAAGATCAAAGGCGTGTTGCCCGCGCTTGTTACCCCGTTCGACGAGAACGAGAATTTTGACGAGGGGCGTATGCGCGCCGTTGTTGATTTTCTCATCAACCGCGGTGTCGACGGGCTCTATGTGACCGGCAGCACAGGCGAAGCCTTCATGATGTCGCCCGAAGAGCGCAAGCGGGCGCTCGAGGTGGTGACGGATGAGGTCAAGGGCCGGGTGCCGGTGATCGCCCATATCGGGGCGATCAGTACGCATCTGTCGATTGATCTGGCCAAGCATGCCGAGAAGGTGGGGGCGGATGCGCTCTCTTCGGTGCCGCCTTTCTATTGGGGTTTCTCGCAGGACCAGATCGTTTCCTACTATGCCGACATCACGGCTTCGACCGGGCTGCCGATGTGCGCCTATAATGTGCCGCTGGCGGGGCTGTTTGGCTTCGATCTGATCAAGAAACTGGCCGATATTCCGGGCGTCGAGGGTATCAAGTATACCGCGTCGACACATCACGAGATCATGCGGATCAAGGCCGAGATCGGGTCGGATTTCATCATCTATTCGGGTGCCGACGAGATGGCCATGTCGGGCCTCGCCTTTGGCGCCGATGGCATTATCGGCAGCTTTTACAATTGCATCCCCGAGATCTATCTGGCGCTGAATGCGGCGGTGGCGGCGGGGGATATGGAAAAGGCCAAGGCGCTGCAGGAAGTGGGCAATGCCGTGATCTTCTTCACCCTGGCGCGCAATCCGATTGCGGCGATCAAGCGGGCCATGGCCTGGCAGGGGGCGGATGCCGGCTATTGCCGCAAGCCGTTCGGCAATTTCTACAGCGAGGCCCAGGAAGAAAAGCTCAAGGACGAGTTCCGTGCTTTCAAAACGGAACGCGGCCTGACGGGCGTCAATTTCCTGGACGCAATCTAGGCGACAGCGGCGCGGACGTCAGTTCGCGCCGCATCGACGAGGCTACGGGCCGTGTCGTGGAATAGGGCTTCGCGCTGTGCGGGGCTGAGACCCAATTGGCGGGCGCCGCGCTTCATGGCGCGCAATTGTTCGTAGCGGATATAGGTCATGCGGCCATCGCAATGGCCGAGCGAAAGCTGGTGATTGGTTTCGGAGAGAAAGGCCCAGGCAAAGCCGAAGGCGATGTATTTGCCGCGCATCGGGCCGATCATGTCGTCGCTGCCGTACATGACGCGATCGACGCCGACGCCATTGTAGAGCGCGTCGAGGGCATCGGCTTCGCAGACGGTTGAGGTGTCATACCAGACATTGGGCAGACCGCTGAGGCTTGCGGCGGCTTTTTCGATGGCCCAGGCGGAATAGGAGCGGGCGCAATGGGCGAGAATCCAGCGGACGCGCGGGTATTTTTCGCTCAGCCGCAGCATTTCCGAGATGTTGTCGGGGTCCGAAATCGCCCGGCGTTTGGAGAGGTGCATCATGACGATGAGGCCGAGGCGATCGGCGAGGGCGATCTGATGCTCGGGGAGGAAGTCGGTAATCGAGGCTTCGGCGCGGTCGGCACTCGTGGCGTAGACCAGATAGGGTTTCAGGCCGATGGCGCCGGTGCGTTTCAGGGTCGCGAGGATTTCGGCCTCGCTCATGCTTGGATGGACCAGCATCAGGGCGGCGGAATCGGCGCTCTTGGTGGCTTCATTGGCGACATAGATGTTCGAAGCTTCGAAGTCGCATCGGCCGGCAAAGGGGAACGGGAATGCCAGGCGTTCGACCTGTCGGCCGGGCAGGAGGGCGGCGTCTATTTCGTGGGCCAGTTTGGTCGTCACCTCGGGGAAGTAGCGGCCAATGCTGGGGGCATAAGGGCCGGTTTCCTTGTCGGGATTGAGGTTGAAGGCCCAGCGATAGATGTGGGTGTGCACGTCGAAGACGCGACCTGGGACGAAGTCCTCCAGCTCCTCCGCCCAGATGCGCTGGTCGAGATCGGTGGGCGTGAAATCGTACATGGCGGTGCTCCCCTTTTGCCTTGAACTATCATGTTACACTGATAACAATATAACTAAAGCGCAAGGGAGGATTTCGTGGGGGCGGGACAGGAACTCTGGAACAAGGCCAAACGGTTGATACCGGGCGGAAATATGCTGCTGTCCAAGCGCCCGGAAATGTTCCTGCCCGAGCAATGGCCGGCCTATTTCAGCAAGGCCAAGGGCTGCCGGATCTGGGATCTCGACGGGCGAGAACTGATCGACATGACGATCATGGGCGTCGGCGCCAATACGCTCGGCTATGGCGACGAGCGGGTCGACGCGGCGGTGGTCACGACGGTGGTGCGGGGCAATATGTCGACGCTCAATGCTCCCGAAGAGGTGGAACTGGCCGAGCGGCTGGTAGAACTGCATCCATGGGCCGACATGGCGCGCTTTGCGCGGACGGGCGGCGAAGCAAATGCAGTCGCTATTCGCATAGCGCGGGCGGCTTCGGGGCGGGATGGCGTTGCCATTTGTGGCTATCATGGCTGGCACGATTGGTATCTGGCGTCCAATCTCGGGGAGGACGATAGCCTTGCCGGACATCTCTTGCCGGGGCTCGATCCGCAGGGCGTGCCGCGGAACCTACGCGGGACCGTCTTTCCGTTCGGCTTCAACGATATTGCGGCGCTTGAGGCGCTGATCGCGACCGGGAAGATCGGTGTGATCATGATGGAGGTGGCGCGGACGTTTGATCCGTCGCCGGATTTCCTGAAGAAGGTGCGCGAGCTGGCAACGGCCAATGGCATCGTGCTGATCTTTGACGAGTGCACGTCCGGCTTTCGCCAGAGTTTTGGCGGGCTGCACAAGCTTTATGGCGTCGAGCCCGACATGGCCGTGTTCGGCAAGGCGCTGGGCAATGGCTATGCGGTGACTGCCGTGATTGGCCGTCGCGAGGTGATGGAAGCGGCGCAGAACAGTTTTATCAGTTCAACCTTCTGGACCGAGCGGATCGGTTCGGCGGCGGCGCTGGCAACGCTCGATGTGATGGCGCAGACCCAGTCCTGGGAGGTGATTTCAGCGATTGGCCGGGACATCACGCGGCGCTGGCAGGAACTGGCGGCAAAACATGAGCTCGGGATTGCGACGTCGGGCCTGCCGGCGTTGACCGGTTTTGGCTTCAAGGGGCCGAATGCTGCTGCCTACAAGACGCTGATCAGTCAGGAGATGCTCGACAAGGGCTATCTGGCCGCAACCAGCGTCTACACCTCTCTCGCCCATACGCCCGAGATCATCGATGGCTATTTCGACGCACTCGATCCCGTCTTTGCGCTCATTGCTGAGTGCGAGGCGGGACGGGATGTCGGCTCGCTCTTGCGTGGCCCTGTCTGCCATGCCGGTTTCAAACGTCTCAACTAGGACCTCTTATGACTCTCGTTCTCAAGGCCCGGCCGGTGGATGCCGCGGCGCTCGCTCCCTATGCAACAGTGCTCAGCGCGGCCGATGGGAAGGCGCGGGCATTTCCCGAAGTGATGGAAAAGGACGATGTGGCAGGGGCGCACGCCTTCACTATTCTCTGTCCGAAACCCGCGGATGGCGTTGTGCGTGTTGCCGCGCTGGAGCGGCATCCGCATTCGACGCAGAGCTTTGTGCCGATCAAGGCGGGGCGCTGGCTCATTCTTGTGGCGCCGAAGACAGTTGACGGTGCGCCTGACATGGATGGCGCGCTCGCCTTTGTCGCCGGGCCTGAAGACGCGATCTGCATCGGAAGGGATGTGTGGCATGCGGGGCTGACCGTTCTCGATCAACCGGCGCAGTTCGGCATGATCATGTGGAAAGCCGACGCTGCCGAGGATGGGGTGCTCTGGCAGCTAGACCAGGTGGTCGAGGTGGAGATTTAGCGGCTGGCGGCTCTGAAAAGCGCTACCCGTGCCCACCTTCAGATCGGCTTTTCAGCATGCGCAAGAGGGGTTCGTAGTGGTCCACGACTGCCTTGCGATAAGCATCGCCGTCGCCTGATCGGGCGGCCGTGTACATATCGCTATGAGCCTTGGCGGTTTGGCGAAGATCGGCGGGTAAAGCCAGGTCGAGCCGGGGCAGCACGGCGGTGTGAATGTCCCAGAAGGCGGCGACGAGCTGGCCGGCGAGCTGGTTCCTGAGGGGAGCGAGCAGCCTCGTGTGGAACTGGCGGTCTTCGTAGAGAAAGGCTTTGCCGTTTTCGGCGCTGGTCAGCATCTGATCGACGAGGCGGGGGATTTCTTCGTCGACGTGACCGGAATGGGCAGCGACGACATCATCGGTCAGCGCGAGGTCGAGCGAGCGGCGCAGGTCGACGACGTCACGCAGGGCCGCAAGGTCGTCGCCTGGGGAGAGGACGCCCCGGAAAACCAGAGTTTCCACAAGCGGAGCAAGGCTCATCTGACCGACGACGGTGCCGGTGCCGTGGCGGACTTCGACGATGTCGAGGGTCGCGAGCGTGCGGATGGCTTCGCGAACCGATGAGCGGGAGACGCCCAGCTCCTGGCAGAGCTCGGTTTCGGTCGGGATGGGGTCGCCCGGATGCAGACCCCGCAGTAGAATCAGGCGCTTGATCTCTTCCGCAGTCGTGCTGCGACGCATCCGAGATTCATTGCTGGTCAGCTCAGCAGGACCGTTCATCCCCGATTCCCTTTGTTGGTCGCCCCGCGGGCTGGGCCGCAGTTTTGGCAGTTTGGCCGGGCGAAACAAGAGGGGTTGCGCCGGCCCTCGTTAATCTCTAGAAGACATCAGACGTCTGATGTCAACTGGAGGGTTCGTATTCATGCGTGATAAGGGTTTTGGAATTTCTCGGCGTGCGCTGTGCCTTGCGGCAGGTGCCTTTGCGTCCATGTGGATGCTGGGAGCCGGTGCTTATGCTCAGGACGTGCCGGAAGGCATTGATCCCGATGCGACGATCCAGGCGGCAATTGCCTATGGGTTGAATGGTACGTTTGATCCGATGAGCGCTTCGGGCGCCGTTACCGTCGCGGTCAACTGGCACCTGTTCGAAGGTCTCGTGGACCTCGATCCGGTGACGCGCGAGCCCTATGCGGCGCTCGCAGCGGAAATGCCGGTCAGCGAAGATGGGCTGACCTACACGATCAAGCTGCGTGAGGGCGCGGTTTTCCACGATGGCACGCCGGTGACGGCGGATGATGTGGTGTTCTCGTTCGAGCGCGTGCTCGATCCGGAATCCAAGTCGCTGTTCCGCTCGTTCGTGGCCTTTGTGGACACGGTCGAGGCGGTGTCGGCTGACACGGTGAAGATCACGACGAAGTATCCGTTCTCGCTGTTCAACCAGCGCCTCGGTTCGGTGAAGATCGTGCCGAAGGCCGCGGTTGAAGCTGATGCCGAGGCATTTGGTACGCAGCCGATCGGTACGGGGCCGTACAAGCTGATTTCGGCGACGCCGGAAGCGCAGATCGTTTTCGAGCGCAATGATGCCTATACCGGCCCGCGCCCGGCGCTGGCCAAGGACATGGTCTGGAACCTGATTGCCGACCCCTCAGCCCGCGTCAATGCGCTGTCCTCGGGCACGGTGATGGCCATCGAGGACGTGCCCTATATCGACGTCGATGCCGTCGCAGCCACCTCGACGCTCGAAAAGGCACAGTCCTTCGGGTTGCTGTTTGCGATGTTCAACACGCAGGCTGAGCCGTTCGACGACGTTCGCGTGCGCCAGGCATTCTTCTATGCGCTCGACATGGACAAGATCATCGGTACCGGCATGCTCGACAATGCCGTCGCTGCGACCTCTTTCCTGCCGGCGACGCATCCGAACTATCATGAAGCGGCGGTGGTCTATGACTACGACCCGGAAAAGGCCAAGGCACTGCTCGCCGAGGCCGGTACACCGACGCTCGACATCACGCTGATGAGCACGGACCATGGCTGGGTGAAGGACGTGGCGCCGATCATCAAGGAATCCCTTGATCAGGTTGGGTTCAATACGACGCTCGATATCGGGCAGTCGGGTGGCCAATATGGCAAGGTCGATGCCGGCGAAATGCAGGTGATGATTGCCCCGGGCGATCCGTCGGTTTTCGGCAACGACCCCGACATCCTGATGCAGTGGTGGTTTGGCGACAATGTCTGGCCCAAGACCCGTTATCGCTGGGCTGAAAGCGAAGGCTACAAGGCGCTGACGGCGCTGCTCGAAGAGGCACAGCGCCTCTCGGGTGACGAGCAGCAGGCCAAGTGGAACGAAGCCTTTGACCTCCTCTCGGAAGAAGTGCCGCTCTATCCGCTGCTGCACCGCCAGCTGCCGACGGCGTGGAATGCCGACGAGCTTGAGGGCTTTGCGCCGGTACCGACCACGGGCCTTTCCTTCCTCGGTGTCGGCGTCAAAGAATAGACGCTGAACTGCCTGGGCGCCGGTTGTTCTCCCGCGGCGCCCGGGTGGCCTCTTCTGCAACGCATGTCTTTGGCCCGAAACCGGTGTCCACTTTCGGGAGACATGCTTTTGTGAGCGAGCCCCAAAATGTCAAAAGTGCTGAACCTGATCGCGCGCCGGCTGGTGCAATTGCCGATCATGATCCTCGGGATCACCTTCCTCGTTTTCTTCGTCATGTCGTTTTCGAAGATCGACCCGGCCATCACGGCTCTGGGCGAGGGGGCGTCTATCGAGGCGCGGCAGGAATACCGGCTCGAGCATGGGCTCGATGATCCGCTGCTCACCCGCTATGTGCGCTTTGTGTCGGGGCTGGCGCACCTTGATCTCGGGACTTATTCGGCGCGGCAATTGCCCGTCATCGACGAGGTTTTGCGGGCTTTCCCGATAACGCTGCAGCTGACGTTTCTGGGGCTGATCTTTGCGGTGGCGGGGTCGCTGGTACTCGGCGTTGTCGCGGCGATCTACCGGGATCGCTGGCCGGACCAGGTGATCCGCGTGCTCTCGATTGCTTCGCTTTCGACGCCGTCTTTCTGGCTGGCCGTGCTGTTGATCCAGCTTTTGGGCAACAAGGTCGGGATCTTTTCGATGTTGCCGACCTCGGGAAAGCTGCCGGTGCTCACCGAGGATTTTGGCGGCTGGCTTTATCGCATGCTGTTGCCGGCGGTGGCGCTGGCGGTGCCGGTTATCGGGCAGCTTTCGCGGGTCGTTCGTACGGCGGTCGTTGAAGAGCTGGACCGGGACTATGTGCGCACGGCGCTAGGGGCGGGCATTCCGCGGCATGTCGTCGTTGGGCGCAATGTGCTGCGCAATGCGCTGATTACCCCGATCACCGTTCTCGGCCTTCGCATCGGCTACCTCATGGGTGGCGCGGTGGTGATCGAGATCATCTTCAATATCAACGGGATGGGCATGCTGATCATGAACGGCGTGACGAATAACGAGCCCAATTTGGTGCAGGGCGTGACCCTCACCGTGGCCCTCGCCTTTGTCGTGATCAATGTCGTCGTCGACCTGCTCTATGTGCTGGTCAACCCGCGCATCAGGACAATCTGATGATCAGGACCGAGACTACTCAAAAACTCTCCGCGCCGGGCATGCGGCTTGCGGGCCTGCGGCATCTGCCGATGACGTCCAAGATTGCGTTGGGCCTGCTGGTCGCGGTTGCGCTGATGGCGGTGTTCGCGCCTCTGATTGCGCCGTTCGATCCGCTGGCGACCGGGCTGACGCGTGGCCCGGCGGCGCCGGATGCGGTGCACTGGTTTGGCACTGACCGGCAGGGGCGCGATGTGTTTTCTCGCCTCGTGCATGGCGCGGGATCGTCGCTGGTGATCGGACTTGCCGCTACCGCGGTGGCGCTGCTGGCGGCTTCGGTGCTGGGGGCGATTACGGCGACGGCGCATAAATGGGTCGCCGAGGTGATGATGCGCGGGCTCGACATGGTCATGTCGTTTCCGGGCATTGCGCTGGCGGTGATGCTGGTGACGGTGTTCGGGCAGTCGTTGCCGGTGCTCGTCCTGACCATTGCCTTTCTCTATACGCCGCAGCTTACGCGGGTCATTCGGGCCAATATCATCGGGCAGTTCGGCGAGGACTATGTCGCGGCCGTGCGGGTGATGGGCGCTTCGACGCCGCGCATCCTGATCCGGCATGTGGCGCGCAATTGCCTCGCGCCGATCCTGGTCTTTGCCACGGTGCTGGTGGCCGATGCGATCGTCTTTGAAGCGTCGCTGTCGTTCATTCAGGCCGGTGTGCCTGATCCCGAGCCGTCTTGGGGCAATGTGATGGCGGCCGGTCGGCAATTGGTGATGTCGGGTGGCTGGTGGCCGACGCTGTTTGCCGGGGCGCTGATCACGACGACGGTGCTTGCACTGAATATTCTGGCCGAGGGTATGACGGACGCCATGGCGGCGCCGCGTAGCCGAACGCAGGTCAATGCGGCCGCGGTGGAAGCCGCGATTGAGCGGGCGGAGGCGCCGAAGGCTGCCGTTTCGACCGAAGTGGTGTCGCTGCATGAGCGGCTAGCGCAGTTGCGTCAGGTGGAACAGGCTCGTGGAGGTCGGCTGGTCTATGCCGGTGGCGCGGCGCCGCTGCTCGAAGTGCGCAATCTCAGCATCGCCTTTCCGCGGCACGGGTCGGTCAATGTGGTGGACGATGTTTCGTTCAGCGTGCGGCCGGGCGAGACCATGGCGCTGGTGGGCGAGTCCGGTTGCGGCAAGTCGATTACCTCGCTTGCCATCATGGGGCTGCTGGACCCGCGAGCGAAGATTTCGGGCGAGATCCTGTTCGAAGGGCAGAACCTTCTCACCATGACCGAGCGGCAGCGCAATGGGCTGCGGGGCAAGGGCATTGCCATGATCTATCAGGACGCGCTGTCGTCGCTGAACCCGGCCATGCTGATCCGCTCGCAGATGAAGCAGTTGACCTCGCGCGGCGGGACGCGCAGTGCCGAGGACTTGCTGGAGCTGGTGGGGCTCGATCCCAAGCGGACGCTGAATTCGTACCCGCATGAGCTTTCGGGTGGGCAGCGGCAGCGTGTGCTGATTGCCATGGCGCTGACGCGCAATCCGAAGCTTGTCATTGCCGATGAACCGACGACGGCGCTCGACGTGACGGTGCAGAAGCAGGTGGTGGAACTGCTCAACCGGCTGCGCGAGGAACTGGGCTTTGCCATGCTGTTCGTGTCGCATGACCTGGCGCTGGTGGCCGAAATCTCGCACCGCATTGCGGTGATGTATGCGGGGCAACTGGTGGAGCAGGGCAGTAGCCGGGAAGTGCTCACCCAGCCGATCCACGAATATACACGAGGCCTGCTTGGCGCTGTGCTCAGCATCGAGGCCGGTGCGTCGCGGCTGCATCAGATCAAGGGTGCGGTGCCTTCGCCGCGGGAGTTCCCCAAGGGCGATCGCTTTGCGCCGCGTTCGGCTGATCCCAGCCGCAATGCCGGGGTTGTGCCGGTGATGCGGCAGGTGGCGGGGACGTCGCATTTTTACGCTGCCCATCCTGAAGACGAAGCTGTTGCGGCGCTGGAGGCTGGCAAATGAGCACGCCCGTTATTGAACTGCGCGACGTTTCGGTGGATTTCCGCACGCGCTCGTCCTTGTTCAGGCCGCAGGTTTTGCGCGGGGTGGATACGGTTTCGCTCTCGGTGCGCCGGGGGCAGACGCTGGGCATTGTCGGCGAGTCCGGGTCAGGCAAGTCGACGGCGGCGAAGGTGCTGGTCGGGTTGATTGAGCCGAGTGCCGGGCAGGTGATGTTTGGCGGTGAAGTTGTCAGGCGCTTTGATGCGGCGACGCGGAAGCGGATTGGCCGGGTGGTGTCGGTGGTGTTTCAGGACCCGGCGACGGCGCTCAATGGGCGCATGCTGGTGCGCGATGCGCTGACTGATCCGCTGGAGGTGCATGGCATTGGCGATGCAGCGAGCCGGCGGGCGCGGGTGGCGGAGCTGGTCGGGCTCGTGGGCCTACCGCAATCGGTGCTCGATGCCATTCCGGCGCAGCTTTCGGGTGGTCAGCGGCAGCGTGTTGCGATTGCCCGAGCACTGGCGCTGGAGCCTGAGGTGATCGTCGCCGACGAACCGACTTCGGCGCTCGACGTTTCGGTGCGGGCGCAGATCCTCAACCTCCTGCAGGACCTCAAGCGCGAGCTGGGGCTGGGCATGGTGTTCATCTCCCATGACATCCAGACCGTGCGCTACATCGCCGACGATATTGCGGTGATGCGGCACGGCAAGGTCGTCGAATTCGGGCTTGGTAGCCAGGTCCTATCCAATCCCTCGCAGGACTATACGCGCACGCTTCTCCAAGCGGCGCCGAGCCTGTTGCAGGCGCAGAAACCAACTCCCTCATCCCTTACGATCTGAGACTTCATCATGACCAAGCATACCTATCAGGGCATTATTCCGCCCATCGTCACGCCGCTTAATGCCAATGGCAGCATCAATTATGGAGACCTCGAAAAGCTCGTCGAGCACCTGATCGTCTCGGGCGTCGATGGTATTTTCGCGCTGGGGTCGACGGGGCAGGTGGCCTATCTCACCGATGCAGATCGCGTTGAGATCGTGAAGGCTGTCAGCAAGACGGCGGCGGGGCGGGTGCCGGTGATTGCCGGGGCGATCGACCTGACGGCGGCGCGGATTGCCGAGGGCGCCCGGGCGCTGGTGGCGGCGGGGGCTGATGCCATTGTCGCGACGGCGCCGGTCTACACGATCAATGATGAGGCGGAGGTTGCTGACCACTTCCGGCTGATCCGAGCCGGGATCGATGTGCCGCTTTTTGCCTATGACATTCCGGTGCGCGTGCATCGCAAGCTGTCGGCGAAGCTGCTGGTCGAGCTCGGGAAGGAAGGCGTCATTGTCGGGGTGAAGGATTCCTCGGGCGACGATGTTGGCTTCCGGCGGCTGATTGCCATGAATGAGGCGGCGGGGCATCCGCTGGCGCTGTTTACCGGCCACGAAGTGGTGGTGGACGCGATGGCCTTGATCGGGGCGGACGGTGCGGTGCCGGGTCTCGCCAATGTCGATGCCGGGGCCTATGTGCGGCTCTGGGCTGCGGCAAAGGCGGGCAGGATCGACGAGGCGATGGCCGAACAGGACTATCTCAATCGCCTGTTTGAAATCGTCTTCTGCTCGACGGGGCGCTCGGGCGATGCGGCTGGTGTTGGGGCCTTCAAGGCGGCTATGGCCGAGGTGGGGCTCTTGAGTTCGGCGACGATGACGGCGCCGATCAAGCCTCTTGATGGTGCAACCATCGACAAGATTCGCGCCATCGTGAAGGATGTCGGCCTCAAGAATCGAGCTGCGTGAGAGGCGTTGGGATGAGTGTGCTGCAACGGCTCAAAGGCGGCCTCGTCGCCTCGTGCCAACCCGTGGATGATGGTCCGATGGATCGGCCGGAGATCGTTGCGGCCATGGCCCAGGCGGCTGTGGCGGGCGGTGCGGTGGGGCTGCGGATCGAGGGCGTGGATAACCTCCGCGCGGTGCGGCCAGTGGTTGATGTGCCGATCATTGGTATCGTCAAGACGGACCTGCCGGATAGCCCGGTGCGGATTACGGTGACGGTGGAGGATGCGTTGGCGCTGGTCGATGCCGGCGCTGATATCATCGCCTATGACGCGACGCCGCGCGGGCGGCCCAGTTCGCGGGAAGATGTGCTGGCGGCCATTCTGGGGCGGGGGCGATTGGCTATGGCTGATTGCGCTAGGCTTGAGGATGGGCGAGTTGCCGTTGCCGGTGGTGCGGCTGTGATTGGCTCGACCTTGTCGGGTTATACGGCCGAGACTGAGGGGCGGCATGAGGGGCCGGATTTTGAGCTGATTGCGGCCTTCCGGGCGCTGGGCGGCTTCGTGATGGCCGAGGGGCGGATCAACACGCCGGAGCTGGCGGCTCGGGCGATCGCGGCGGGTGCCGATGCGGTTACCGTCGGGAGCGCGCTGACGCGGCTTGAACATGTGACTGGGTGGTTTGCCTCGGCCGTGCGGAGTGCCAGATGAGCGTTTCGGGTTTTGCGGTTGATCTCGGCGGCACCAAGACGGCGGCGGCGCGTATCGAGGATGGGCAGGTCGCGGCCCGACTGCAGAAAGCGACCGATGCCGGCGCGGGTCTGGACGTGCAGGTCGGGGTGATTGCAGACCTCCTGGCGGAACTGGGCTATGCGCATGGCGAGCCGCTGGGGGTTGCCGTCACGGGGCGTGTCGACCGGCATGGAGACTGGCACGCGATCAATACCGGCACGCTGCGCGGGATCAGTGCTGCGCCATTGGGGGCGACGCTACGGGCACAGTTCGGTGCGCGGGCGCATTGCGCCAACGATGCTGCCGCGGCCGCCCTGGCCGAGGCGCGGCTGGGGGCCGGGCGGGGCGCCTACAATTTTGCCTATCTGACAGTCTCCACCGGCGTGGGGGGAGGGCTGGTTCTGGGCGGCAGACTGATCGATAGCGGCAATGGCCTTGCCGGTCATGTGGGCTTTGCGGGGAGCCGCCTCGGCGACCAACGGTGTGGTTCGGGCCGTATTGGAACCGTCGAGAGCGTTGCCGGCGGGAGGGCGATTGCTGCCGCGGCCGGATTGCACGATGCCCGCTCGGTTTTCGAACATGGCGGCTTTGAGCCGATCATCGACCGCTCTGCGGCGGCGATCGCCGGGCTGATCGGGGATCTGACCGCGATCCTTGGCCTTGATCGTGTGGCCATCGGCGGGAGTATCGGCTTGGCGCCGGGCTATCTGGCACGTGTGCTCGGGCATTTGCAGGATGAACCGGCGCTTTTCCGGCCCGAGGTCGTGCCTGCCGAATTGACCCATGATAGCGGGCTGATTGGCGCCCTGCTGATCGCGCAGGAGACCGCGTAAGGCTGACTCTCGATGTCCGTTTCTATTCCGACATGCGTTGCTTGGGGCCGCCGGGCCCCGGGGAAACTGAAGACACAAAATAGTGAGAATGATTAACATCCGAGGCGCTCAAATTCCCGTCATGTCAGCAGTTTGGGCATTTGTATCGATTTCGAATTGAGCTTTTTCCTTCGGATGGGACCAAGGTCTGATCGGCACGCGACCAACGTCATTTTTCAGGCGGTGCCTTTGTCTGAATATTGATGCGACCATCGTGAATAGAACGCTTCGACTGGCTCGGCTCTAATTGCACTTGAGGGGGCAAGGAGAGTGAAATGACGAATCAGTTTATCCATCGAAGCGACTTTCCTTCGTCATTGAAAAGATTGGCGGATCGGTCGATTGCCTCAGGGCGGATGCGCGAATTCTCTCAAGGGGAGACGATTTACGAATCCGGCATGAAAGATATCGTCGGCTATGTCGTGTCCGGGGCAGTGAAGCTCGTGACGTTTCTGCCCGATGGCCGATCCAATATTATCGGGGTCATCGAGGCGCCGGGTTTTTTCGGACGCATCTTTGGCGTGGCTACCGAATTTACCATCGAGGCGGCCAGTAATGTCATCGTTGCTTGCTTCGAGCGCTCGGCCTTCGAGGCGCAATTGGTGGCCGATCCCGAGCTCGAACGTTTCATCCACATGGAAAACCTGCATCAACTCGATGAGGCGCATGAGCGTATTCTGGTTCTCGCCTGCACCAGCGTCATCGAGCGGGTGTCGACCTTCATGGTGCTAAAACTCCTGGCCGGGTCGGATGAGGATCGCAAGGCTGGGGTCGTGCATGTGCCGATCAACCGGCGCGACTTTGCCGCCTATCTCGCGACGACCGAAGAAAGCGTCAGCCGCTCCATTCAGGCCCTGGTTCGGCGGGGCACCATAGCCGTCATCAATAGTGCAAATTTCCGTATCCTGAAGCGTGCCGACCTGATCGCGATCTCGCGTCAGGACGAGGACTATCTTCGTGAAATGGTTCGCAGCCGCGGTGGCAAGAAGCTGGCGGGGCCAGTGGTGTCGGCCGCGTGGCGAGGCAGCGATGGGGCACGTCGGGCCGAGAGTGCCACGGGCACGGTTGTCGCGGCCGAATAGTTGGCATTCACAAGGCATGCTTCAGGAGGTCGATATGGCGATACTCGTCACCGGCGGGGCCGGATATATCGGGAGCCACATGGTGCTCAATCTCGCCGATGCCGGCGAGACGGTTGTCGTGCTCGACAACCTGGTGACCGGTTTTGATTGGGCGATCGACAGCAGGGCGATTTTCGTGCGGGGCGATGCCGGCGATATCGCGCTGGTCGCACGGTTGATCGAAGAATACGAGATATCGGAAATCGTACACTTTGCCGGCTCTATCGTGGTGCCGGAATCGGTGGTCGATCCGCTCAAATATTACGCCAACAATACCGCAACCTCGCGCAATCTGATCGATGCGGCGGTGCGCGGCGGGATCAGGCATTTCATCTTCTCTTCTACGGCGGCGGTCTATGGCATGACCGGGCTCGAACCGGTGGTCGAGACGAGCCCGCTCAATCCCATGTCGCCCTATGGACGCTCGAAGCTGATGACGGAATGGATGCTCGCCGATGTGGCGGCTGCCCATCCCATGACTTTCGGTGTGCTGCGCTATTTCAACGTGGCGGGAGGCGATCCCGGCATGCGCACGGGGCAATCGACGCCGCATGCGAGCCACCTGATCAAGGTGGCTTGTCAGACCGCGCTCGGGCAGCGGGATCATATCGATATCTATGGGACCGATTTCGATACGCCGGATGGAACCGGGGTGCGCGACTATATCCACGTCACCGATCTCATCGCCGCGCATGCCTTGTTGCTAAAGCATTTGCGGGCCGGGATGGAAAGCAGCACCATCAACTGCGCCTATGGCCAGGGCTATTCCGTGCGGCAGGTGATCGAGGCGGTGCGCGAGATTTCCGGTGTGCCATTCCGCGTCAACGAAGCGCCGCGCCGGGCGGGCGATCCGGCTTCGGTAACGGCGACCGGGCAGAAGGCGCGCATGCTCTTGGGCTGGGTGCCGCGGCTCAATGATCTCTATACGATTGTCGATACGGCTTTCGCCTGGGAACGGCATTTGATGCTGCGCAATCGCTGAGGTTTTTGGGCATTTGTCGCTGAGTGTGCGGGCGCGCGCCATGTCATTCCCGCGAAAGCGGGACGGTGGGCTCCCTGTTTCAGCGCCAGGAGATTCCCGCTTTCGCGGGAATGACGCCGTGGTTTTGGAAAGTCGCGTTGGTCCAGGAGGCCTTGCCCGGTGTGTTGGGAACAGGCACCTGCCCCTCAGGAGCGGGCGTCGGCCTGTTCCTGGCTGAGGCGCGAGGCGATGACGACTTCCACGCGGTTGCGGGCCTTGAGCTTGAGCATGAGACCGGTCATGTAGTGCTTTACGGTCTTTTCGCTGATGTGCAGGGCCGCCGCGATCTCGCGATTGGTGCGGGCTTGCATGAGGTGGCCGACGATCTGCTTTTCGCGGACATTGAGGCGCACGGCTTCGTCGAGCGCCTGGCGGCGGGCGCGATCGCGCAGGCCATTCATGACCTGGCTGGCATATTGCCGGGTGACGAACATCTGGTCGGCCATGACCGTATCGATGGCTTCGAGAAGTTCGGAAGATGGGCTGCCCTTGAGGGCAAAGCCGGTGGCGCCGGCATCGAGCGCCTTAAGCGCGGATTCGATGCTGCAATAGGCGGTGAAAACGACGATCTTGGTATCCGGGGCGGTCGCCCCGATCTGGGCAATGGTCCGGAAAACATCGCCCGGCATGCTCAGATCCATGATGATGACGTCGGGGGCGAGGGTCCGGACCAACTCCATGCTGGCATCGGCGCTGTCAGCCTGCCCCACGATCTCGTGCCGGTCGCTTCCGGCGAAAAGCGACACCATTCCGGCAAGTAAAACCGGATGGTCGTCAGCGATTGCAACTCTGATAGGTTTCCTCATTGCGCACTAGCAGTACTTGCCTGCGACCCCACTTTTCCTTGCACTTTGAAGCCTACGACTTAATTAAGGATCGGTAAATTCCCTTTATTTGGGAGTTTGCAAATGTGATTAACCCGAATGTCAGCAGTACTTACTGTTCTCGGAAAGCGCGGGAGATCTGATCGGTGAAAGGCTTGACGAAATAGGCAATGGCGACCTGCTCCTGGGTCTGGACGAAGACTTCCACGGGCATGCCGGGAATGAGGCCGCGATTGCCCAGAACCGAGAGATCGCCGGTGACGCTGGCTTCGGCCACATAAAAACTCTGGCCGCTCTGCGGGTCGCTGGTGGCTGCGGCCGAAATGCGCGAGACGACGGCCGGGATTTCCGGGGTCGTACGCTGGTCAAAGGCGCTGAAGCGGAGTTTGACTTCCTGGCCGGGCAGGATCTGGTCGATATCGTTGATGGCGACGCGGAACTCGATGGAGAGATCGGCATTGTCGGGCACGATGGTGAGGAGGCGCTCGGCCGAGCCCACGACGCCGCCCAGGGTCGTGACGGCGAGTTCGTTGACCGAACCGCTTACCGGTGCGCGGATGAGGGTTCGCTCGAGGCGGTCTTCCACGGCCACCAGACGATCGTTCAGCTCGGCGATATTGGCCGTGACGGCGCGCAGCTCGCGCTGGGCCTCGGTATAGGCGACATCGTCGATGGCGAGGATCTGCAGCTTGATTTCGCTGATGCGGGCATTGGAGCGGGCAATGCTGGCGGTCAGTTCGCCCTGGGAACCGAGCATGCGGGCCAGTTCTCGATCGGCGACATTGAGGCGGGTGGTCTCGATGAGGCCCTTTTCGGAAAGCGAGCCCATGCGGTCGCGTTCTTCGCGCGCCAGGGTCAGTTCGTCGGCGAGGGCGGTCGCCTGGAATTGCAGGCCGCCGATTTCTTCTTCGAGCTGGGAAACCTGCAATTGCAGTTGCTCGCGCTGGGACTCGCGGTTCCTCGTCGTGCTTTCGAACAATTGCTGCTCGCCGTGAAGGATCAGGATGGCATCGGGATAGGTGGCGAGGAAATCCAGCGGAAACGAGATTTCCTTGGCCGCGTCGCGCTCGGCGATCAATCTTGATTGCCGGGCGATGAGTTCGGCGAGCTGGCCCATCAGGATCGAGCGCTCGGCGCGGATCTGAACATCGTCGAGGCGAAGCAGGACCTCACCGGAGGTGACGTGCTGGCCTTTGTGGACGTTGATCGCCTGGACCACGCCGCCATCGGGGTGCTGGATGACTTTGACATTCTCGGCGACGAGCACGGTGCCGCTCGAAATAACCGCACCGGAAAGCTTGGCGGTGGCAGCCCAGCCGCCAATGCCGCCGAGCAGCAGGATGGCCGCGATGCTGCCGGTCATCACGCGGCCGCGCAGGGAGAAATCGGAGCTTTTTACCTTGCTGCGGCTGAGATCGGCGCGCGCATAGGGGGCCGACATATCCATGGTCGTCATCTGTTCACTCCTGGTCGCCGATCAGGCGACATGATTGCCGACGGCCAAAGGCAGATGGACGCCATCAAGGGTTATGGAGATTTCGTAGAAGTCGTTGCGATCGACATCGGCCTCGATGATCGTGTGGTCCATGTCGTCGTAGTGGGCATAGGTGATGCGGATCGGCAGGCCTTCCTCGAAGCCATCGTCGATGGCGTCGTAAACGTCGCCAAAGCGCTCCTCTTCGAGTCGCTCCGCTCTTCGCGATATTTCATAATCGGCAACGTGAATGCGGTCGCCGACGACGAAGTCGAGAATGCCATAGACAAGCTGGTGGCTGAGTGTCGGGCGTTCATCGGAAACGGTGAAGATGAAGAGATCGTCGCCACGCCCGCCGGTGACGACGGCGCCGGTGGCGCCGAAGACGAAGGTGTCATTGCCGTCGCCACCGATAAATTCCTCGATGTTCTTGAAGAGGTCTTCGCCGATTTCGTCGCTTGTGGCGATGCCGGCGGCAAGGTCGAGGTGGATGTCGGCCGTGAAGGTTGAATAGTCGAGCGTATCGCGGCCTTCGCCGCCATCCACACGATCATTGCCGGCATTGCCGGCGATCCTGTCGTCGCCAGCGCCAGCATTGACCTCGTCATCGCCTTCGCCGCTGTCGATGGTGTCATTGCCGTCACCGCCCTCGATGACGTCATTGCCTTCGTTGCCGTCGATGGTGTCATCGCCTTGACCCCCATTGATGATGTCGTTGCCTTGATTGCCTGCGATAGTGTCGTTTCCGTCGTTTCCATAGATGACGTCGTCGCCGGTGCCTCCGGAGACGGTGTCGTTTCCTTGTCCGGCGATGATGGTGTCATTGCCTTCGTCGCCCTGGATGGTGTCGTTGCCGGTGCCGCCGTCGATGATGTCGTCGCCGGTGCCGCCGGAGATGGTGTCGTCGCCGTCGTCGCCATGGATGATGTCGTTTCCGGCTTCGCCATAGAGGCGGTCATTGCCAGTTCCGCCGGAGATGAGGTCGTTGCCATTGCCACCGAAGATGATGTCATTGCCGTCATTGCCGAAGAGGGTGTCGTCGCCGTCCCCGCCATTGATGTGGTCGGCGCCAAGGCCGCCGGTGACGCTGTCATTGCCGGCGCGGGCGTCGATGATGTCGTCGCCGGAGAGGGCATCGATGTCGTCATCCCAGGGGGTGCCGGCAAAAATGTCGGCATTGGCGGTGAGCTGCACCTGGTTGCGGGTAATCTCGAGGGTCGCGGTCTGG
>NZ_JAGIAW010000005.1 GCF_017744655.1 Devosia sp.
AGTCACCCCCTCCCATCCTCCCCCATCAAGGGGGAGGTGCAGGCCAGTGAATTTGGCTCGATCCAGTAACACACTCGATGCGACACCTCCCCCTTGATGGGGGAGGATGGGAGGGGGTGGAGCCAGATGCTCAACACCTCGCCCCTGAGAATGCAGATCCAGAAAAGACAAAAGGCGCCCGATTGGACGCCTTCATCTTACTTACCGATTTTGCCTAGAACTTAGGCAGTGTAGGTACCGCGAGCAATCGACTTGATGTCGGAGCGGGTGATACCCAGGTCGTTAAGCTGGCGGCTGTCGAGCGAGTTGAGCTCGCGCAGGGTGCGCTGGTAACGGGCGAAATCGGCGATCTTCTTGGCAATGTTCATTTTGGTTCCCCTTCGTTTGATGACCTCTATGTAGACCGGAGGGGGTCGTGATTAGTAGATGGACCTTCTGCACATCCGTTATGCACTCAGCGCACAGAAATGAGGCATATGGTTCATATTCGGTTTAGGTGAATTCCCTGTCGATCTTCCCGACCCGTCCTGCGCGGAGCCGTCAAAACATTGAAATATAAAAAGAAAACCGGGCTTCGCAGTTGCAAAGTCCGGTTTTTAGATTTTTGACCAGATGGTCAGGACCCATGCGTTAACGGCTGGTCGGCTCCCGCCCTTCTTCGCGCGCTATGCGTCTGTCCTCGCGCATTTCGAACCACATGGCATTGAGAATGCCGAAAGTGCAGGCAAGGCCGAGGCCAAGAATCCAGGAAAAATACCACATTGTCTCTCTCCTAGTAGGCGTTGGGGTTCTTGTTGAGGCTGGTCGTCGTCACCGGACCGCGCATCACCCGGAACACATAGCCAGTGTAAAGCAGGATGATCGGCAGGAAAAACGCGGTCACCAGCAGCATGATGAACAGCGTCATGTGGCTCGACGAGGCGTCCCACAGCGTCAGCCCGGCCTGCGGAACCGTCGAGGACGGCAGCAGGAACGGGAACAGCGACAGGCCGGCGGTGGAAATGATGCCGAAAATACCGGCGCTGTTCGCCAGGAGCGGAATGAGCTTCCACCGAGCGTTGAAACCCATAACCGCCAGCGCCAGGCCGGCAAAGCCGATTACCGGTGCCGCGATCATCCAGGGATAGGCACCGTAATTGCTCATCCACCCGCCGCGCACCAGTTCAACCGTCTTGGCGAGCGGGTTGATCGGTGCGTTGGGATCGACGGTGCTGGTGATGACATGGCCATCGATACCGAAGGCCACCCAGACGCCGCCGAGGGCAAAGAGCACGATGGTACCAAGCCCGGCCCAGATACCGATGGTTCTTGCGCGTTCGGCCAGCAGTCCGTCCGTTCGACCCACAATCACCGAAGCGCCCTGCGTGACCAGCATCCCCAGGCTCACGAGCCCACAGAGCAGCGCAAAGGGCATCAGCAGCAGGAAGAAGTTGCCGGTATAAAAGGCTCGCATCGTATCGTCGAAGTGGAACGGTGCACCAAGGATGACATTGCCCACTGCCACGCCGAAGATCAGCGAGGGGACAGCCCCGCCGATGAACAGCGCCCAGTCCCAGGTCGCTCGCCAGCGGGTATCGGCGATCTTGCCGCGGAACTTGAACCCAACTGGTCGCAGGATCAGGGCCAGGAGGATCACGATCATGGCGAGGTAAAAGCCCGAAAAGCTCACGGCGTAGAGCGGCGGGAAGGCGGCGAAGATGGCGCCGCCACCCAGCACGAGCCAGACCTGATTGCCTTCCCATGTGGGGCCGACAACATTGAGCAGCACGCGGCGCTCCTCGTCGGTGCGCGCCGCAAAGGGCAGCAGCGCGCCGACGCCGAGATCGCGTCCACCCATGATGGCGAAGCCGATCAGCAGCACCCCCAGCAGCAGCCACCAGATAAGCCGCAGGGTTTCATAGTCGAGTGGAATGGTGCTCACGATCCGAGCTCCTTGGTAGCGGGAGTGGCAGGCAGGGCGGCAACGACGAAGTCATCGGCGTCCGGGCTATCGACGAAAGCAAAGTCCTTCGGCCCGGCCTTCACGATTTTCACCATCAGCATAATCATTATGACGAAAAGCACCGTGTAGAGCAGCGTGAAGAAGCTGAGCGAGATCACGAGGTCCCAGAAATTGAGCCCCGAAGCCGCATAGAAGGTCGGCAGCACGCCTTCCACCACCCAGGGCTGACGGCCGAATTCGGCGATGAACCAACCCGCCTCGATGGCAATCCATGGCGTGGGCAACAGGAAGAAGCTCAGCCAGAGCAGGTTCTTGTTGCTGTCGAGTTTTCCGGTGGAGGCCTTCCAGAACCAGAAGGCGAAGAAGGCAATGAAGAAGAACCCCAGACCCATCATGATGCGGAAGGTCCAGAACAGCGGCCAGACATCGGGCACCGTGTCCTCGGCTGCCATGGCGATTTCCTCGTCCGTGGCATTGCCGACATCCTCGCGATACTTCTTGAGCAGCAGGCCATAGCCCAGATCTGCCCAGTGCTCGTCAAAGGTCGCCCGCGCTGCCTGATCCGTGCCGTCGGCGCGAATAGCCTGCAGCGCATCATAGGCGATCATGCCCGAGCGGATACGCACTTGCGCATGCGCGGTCAGTTCCTCGATACCCTCCAGTTCCTCGTCCAGCGACCGTGTCGTGATCAGACCGCCAACCCAGGGAACCTGGATCGAGAAATCAGGCTCACCACCGTCCTCGCCGGGGATAGCGATGACCGTCCAGGGGGCCGGAGCCTCCTCGGTGTGGTAGCTCGCTTCAAGCGCCGCGATCTTCATCTTCTGGTGTTCGGTTGCGACGTAGCCGCTTTCGTCACCCAGCACGACGACCGAGAGCGCACCGGCAAGACCGAAGCTCGCCGCCACCACCATCGAGCGCTTGGCGATTTCCACATGCTTGCCGCGCGCGAGATAAAAGGCCGAGATGGCAAAGATGAAGACAGCGCCGCAGACATAGCCGGCGCTGACCGTGTGCACGAACTTCGCCTGTGCGACCGAGTTGAACAGCACGGCCATGAAGTCGGTGACTTCCATGCGCATGGTGTCTGGATTGAACTTCGACCCCACCGGGTTCTGCATCCATCCATTGGCGATGAGGATCCAGAGCGCCGAAAGGTTGGTGCCGAGTGCCACGAGCCAGGTGACCACCAGATGGCTCACCTTGCTCATCCGATCCCAGCCGAAGAAGAAGAGACCGACAAAGGTGGCCTCAAGGAAGAAAGCCATCAGCCCTTCGATAGCCAGCGGCGCACCAAACACGTCGCCGACATAGTGGCTGTAATAGCTCCAGTTCATGCCGAACTGGAATTCCATGACGATGCCGGTGGCGACACCCATGGCGAAATTGACGCCGAAAAGCGTGCCCCAGAAAATCGTGGCTTTGCGCCAGATTTCGCGGCCCGTCATCACATAGACGCTTTCCATGATGGCCATCAGCATGGAGAGGCCGAGCGTCAGTGGCACGAATATGAAGTGGTACATTGCGGTGGCGGCGAATTGCCATCGCGAGAGTTCAACGACAGTCATGTCGATCATGGCAGGTCCTGCCTTGCTGCTGCTATGGGCAGCCATCAGCGGACTGCCTCTGCCTCTCCCATCGCGCAACGCGGCAATACGCGCCTTGACCTAGATCAAGGTGCGTTGCACGACATCATCCTAACGAACCAATAAAGACCGAGGCCGCCGAGCCTCGTACCCTAGCCAAGCAAAAACCACGTGACCCCGCAAGAAAAAGCTGCCGGCAAGGCCCTATCGCGATTGCAACGTCACGGCCGCTCGGCCCTATGGCTGGCGATAGCTCTACCGTTGGTTTCGGGTGGCCTGCTCGTCTGGCAGGCATGGAGCCTTGCCAGCGTCATCGGTCGCGCCATCGAGGGCGGCGAGACGGTCGACGCACTCCTGCCGACGGTCGGGCTCATCCTCGCGCTTCTCGTTTTTCGTGCCGGTCTGTCCGCCTTGGGCGATGGGCTCGGCACGCTCGCCGCCGAAAACATCAAACGCGATCTTCGCGATTCCCTGTTTTCCTCGCTCCTCGCCCGCTCGCCGCGCCGTCAGGATCAACCGGCCTCCGGCGCCGCCGTCACGGCCATCGTCGATCAGGTCGAAGCCCTGGATGGCTTTTTCGCGCGCTATCTCCCTGCCTCGGCTCAGGCGGCTCTCCTGCCAATCGTGTTCGGCGCCATCATCCTGCCGCTCGATTGGGTGGCCGGTCTCCTGTTCCTCGTCTCAGCCCCGCTCATTCCGCTTTTCATGGCCCTCGTCGGCTGGGGCGCCCAGGCAGCGACCGATCGTCAGGCTCAGGCCCTCACCCGCCTTTCCGGCCGTTTCGCCGATCGCTTGCGTGGGCTTCTCACCCTAAAACTCTTCGGCCGCGAAGCCGCCGAGGTTCATGGCATCGTCTCCGCCAGCGAATCCCTGCGCCGCCGCACGCTCAGCGTCCTCGCCATCGCCTTCCTCTCCTCGGCCGTGCTCGAATTCTTCGCCGCCCTCGGCGTTGCCGGTGTCGCCCTTTATCTGGGCCTCACCTTCATCGACTACCTGCACCTGCGCTCCTCGCCGTTGACGCTAGAGCTGGCCCTGTTCCTGCTGCTGATGGCGCCCGAGGTCTACAATCCCCTCCGGCTCCTCGCCGCGCACTATCATGACCGCGCCTCCGCCAAGGCCGCCCTCGTCGAGATCGAACGCCAGCTCGGCGAACTGCCCTCCGAGCCGACGCCTCTCAGCGACATCGCGCCCCGCGGCGGTGAAGCCATCGCGCTCGACCTGACCGGCGTTACCTTACGCACACCCGACCGCCAGCGCGTCGTTCTTGCAGACACCGCGCTCAAAATCCCCGCCGGCCAGCACGTCGCCATTCTCGGCCCCAGCGGCCAGGGCAAGTCGACCCTCCTCGAAGCCCTTATCGGCCTCCGCGCCGCCGAAGGCGACATCATGCTCGATGGTCGCGCGCTTGAAAGCTGGCCCGAGGAAGACCTGCGCGCCCGCACCTTCCTCCTCACCCAAAAGCCGCGCCTCCTCCACGCCAGCATTGCCGAGAACATCGCCCTCGCCGGCCATGACGCGAGCCGCGCCGATATCGAACTTGCCGCAGAGCACGCCGGCGTCGCCCAGTTCGCCGCTGCCATGCCGCAAGGCCTCGACACCGTCATCGGCGAAGACGGCATCGGCCTATCCGGCGGCCAAGCCCAGCGCGTCGCCCTCGCGCGCCTCTTCCTCCGCGAGGCCGGTCTCATCCTCCTCGATGAGCCCACCGCCCATCTCGATGCCGAACTCGAAGCCGAAATCATCTCGGCCATTCTAGACTATGCCAAGGGCCGTACCCTCATCGTCGCGACCCATTCCCATGCCGTCGCCGCACGCCTCGACAAGGCCTGGCGCATTGCCGGAGAATCCCTGCTTCCGGTCGCCCTGCCCGCGCATAAGAAAGGTGTCGCATGAGTGTCTTTGCCATGCTCGCCCCGCTCTTCCGCCGCCGCCTCGGCGCCCTCACCCTGGCGCTGCTGCTCTCCTCCATCGCTCTTGCCGCCGGCATAGCCCTTCTGGGCACCTCCGGCTGGTTCATCACCGCCACGGCGCTGACGACGCTCGGCCTCGGCTTCAATCTTTTCGTACCGTCCTCGCTGGTCCGCGCCTTCTCCTTCATCCGCATCCTCGCCCGCTATGGCGAGCGCTTCGTCGGCCACAACGCCACCCTGCGCCTCCTCTCGGACCTGCGCGGCTGGCTCTTTTCTGCGCTCTTCCCTCGCCTACCGCTTTCCGATCGCTCGATCCGCCACGGTGACCTCGTCAGCCGCCTAACCGCCGATGTCGATGCGCTCGACGTTGCCTTTCTCGTCGCCATTGGCCCCATGCTCGGCGCCCTGCTCATGGGCGTGGCCGTCACCGGCGTCCTGGTCGTCTTCCTGCCCTCTGCCGCCCTCGTCTACGCCCTCGCCGTTGCCGGTGCCATCTTCGTAGTCCCCGCCACCCTCGTCATCTCCGCGCGCAAGGTCGGCCGAGACGTCGTCAGCGCCGCCGCCGACACGCGCATCGCCGTCTACGACGCCATCAGCGGCCACGCCGATCTCACGATCCTCGGCGTGCTTGGCACCGCAAAAGCCCGTTTCTCCGCCTTTGCTCGCCACCTCTCCGAGCGCCGCCTCGCGCTCGCCGCCCTCACCGGCGCTGCCGCCATGGCGGTTCAGGTGCTCGCCGCGGTGGCTTTGGTCGGCACGCTCTGGACCGGCCTTATCGCCCATCAAGCCGGCGCCCTCGACCCTGCCGTCTTCGTCGGCCTTGTCCTCGCCGTGCTCGGCAGTTTCGAAGCCACCGCCGTCATCGTCCGGAGCGTTGGCAAATCGACCGCTGCCCTCGCCGCCGCCGAGCGCCTCACCGCTCTCGCCAATCTGCCACCCGCCATCATCGACCCCGCGCAGCCCCTGCCCTTCCCCGAAGGCCAGAAGATGGCGTTCTCCGACGTGCATTTTTCCTACGATAGCGGCGCGCCCGTCCTCAACGGCGTCACCCTCAGCATCGCCCCCGGCGAACGCATCGCCATCACCGGCCCCAGCGGCGGCGGCAAATCCACCCTGCTCCGCCTTCTCCTGCGCCTCAACGAACCGCAATGCGGCGATATCCGCATCGGCACCACAGCCCTCCACGACATTGCCGCTGCGCAGGTCCACGCCCACACAGCGCTCCTCAGCCAGGATAGCCCCGTCTTCATCGACACGATCCGCAACAACCTGCGCATCGCCCGCCCCCTCGCCGATGACGAAGCCATCTGGGCCGCGCTCGGAGCAGCGAAACTCGAAAAATTCGTCGCCACCCTCCCCGAAGGTCTCGACACGGTCCTCGGCGAATCCGGCCGCACCCTCTCGGTCGGCCAGATGCGCCGCCTGTGCCTTGCCCGCACGCTGCTCTCGGACGCGCCGATCATCCTTCTCGACGAGCCAACCAATGCGCTCGACCGCGCCAGCGAACTCAGTTTCTTCGAAACCCTCGCCGGAGCCACCAAGGGCCGCACGCTGATAATGGTCACCCACGCCGCCATTCCTGAGGGCACAGTGGATCGCGTTCTAGAAATCCGGAATGGCAGGTTGTCGGGCTAGCTCGGCGTCACCGCGCTTGCCATCACCCCCTCCCATCCTCCCCCATCAAGGGGGAGGTGCAGGGCTGGCGGTTTTGGCGGGCATCGTGCCTCAAGCTCGATGCAACACCTACCCCTTGATGGGGGAGGATGGGAGGGGATGATGTGAGCCACGATCCTCGCGAAAGGCCTCACCCGCAGCGCAGTCGCAACTGCGTCAGATCCTTGATACTGACATGCCGGTAATTGGCGATCTCGATCACCTTCTCGGCCTTGAGTTTTGTAAGCTGCCGGCTCACCGTCTCGATGGTCAGCCCGAGGAAATCGGCAATATCCGCCCGGCTCAGCGGCAGGTCAAAAGTCTGCAGCGCCGTTTCTTCCGTCGGATCGATATGCGTCGCGAGCAAATACAAAAAACTCGCGACCTTTTCCGCCGCCGTCTTGCGCCCCAGCGTTACCATCCAGTCGCGCGCCTCGTCGAGTTCGCGCAGTGCCTGCATCATGATCCGGTGTTCTACCGGCCCACCCGCTGACATCATCGCCTCGAGCGCCGTCTTGGGGATCATACAAAGTTCGACATCCGAAGCCGTCTCCGCCGTCACCCGGCTCTCGCTGGCAAAGGGCCGGCCCAGCAGGTCCGGGGCAAACTGCAGCCCCACCACCTGCTGCCGACCGTCCTCGAGCACCTTGGTGAGCTTGACCACGCCCTTGAGCACATTGGCATAGGCGGCAATCGGCATGGCATCGGCCATGATCTCCTGCCCCGGCTCGCGGCGCACGCGGCGTGTATGCTTGGATATGGCGAGCAATTGCTCTGCGGTCATTGCACCACAAATGCCCTGATGCCGCGCCTCGCAGCTTTGGCACAGGACCGGCAATTCCGAATTGTGGATGTCTTTGCGAACCGTCTGCATGGATCAAGCTCCTGACAGCGCATGAAATAGGCCGGCGGCGCTTGGAATATAATCAGCAGATTTGTCGCTGTGCCAACAGGTCGCATCGCGAAAAAACAAAAGTAGATTTCACCCTTGACCTTACCATGATGGGAAGGTCTATCTACATGAGGACGGAGTAGAACCCATGACAGAACACGTCCACCACACCCATTCGCCTACCCCCGTGGCCCTCGATATCGAAGGCATGACCTGCGCGTCCTGCGTGTCGCGGGTGGAAAAGGCGCTGCTAAAAGTTCCCGGTGTCGAAACGGCCTCGGTGAACCTTGCGACTGAACGCGCCACCGTAACCGGCGGCGATACTGCAGCGCTCATCAAGGCCGTCGAAAAGGTCGGCTACAAGGGCAGTGTCCGCCAGCCGACACATTCCGGTCACGACCACGCCCATCACCACCACGACGAAGACGCGGCGATCCTCCGCCGTGACGTCATCATCGCCGCCATCCCGACCATTCCGCTCTTTGCGGTCGAAATGCTCGGCCACCTCTACATGCCCTTCCACATGTGGCTGATGTCCGTCGTCTCGATGGACGTCCTCTACACAACCTATTTTATCCTCGCGACTTTCGTGCTCTTCGTCCCGGGCCTCCGCTTCTTCAAGGTCGGTATTCCCGCTTTGCTGGGCGGCGCGCCGGAAATGAACTCGCTCGTCGCCCTCGGCGCCGGTGCCGCCTGGCTCTTCTCCACGGTCGTCACCTTCGCCCCCCAGCTCGTGCCGGCCGAAACGCGCTACGTCTATTTCGAAGCCGCCGCCGTCATTGTTCTCTTGATCCTCGTCGGCCGCTGGCTCGAAGCCATCGCCAAGGGCCGCACCGGCGAAGCCGTCCAACGCCTCGTGCGTGAACAGGCCAAGACCGCTCGCGTCGAGCACAATGGCATGACCCATGAAATGCCGATCGAACAGGTGAAGGTCGGCGACATCGTCGTCGTCCGCCCCGGCGAAAAGATCGCCGTCGATGGCGAACTCGTCGATGGCACCAGCCATGTCAACGAATCCATGATCTCCGGCGAACCCCTGCCTGTCTCCAAGCAGGCAGGCGACACGGTCATCGGCGGCACGCTCAACACCTCGGGCAGCTTCCGTTTCCGCGCCACCAAGGTCGGCGGCGATACCATGCTGGCCCAGATCATCCGCATGGTCGAAGAGGCCCAGGGCGGCAAATTGCCGATCCAGCGCACCGTCGACCTGATCACCGCCTGGTTCGTGCCCGCCGTCATGGCCCTCGCCGCGCTCACCTTCGTGGTCTGGCTCGTCTGGGGTCCCGATCCCGCGATCACCTTCGGCTTCGTCAATGCCGTCGCCGTGCTGATCATCGCCTGCCCCTGCGCCATGGGTCTCGCCACGCCGACTTCCATCATGGTCGGCACCGGCCGCGCCGCCGAACTCGGCGTGCTCTTCCGCAAGAGTGAAGCCCTGCAACGCCTGCGCGACGCCGATGTCGTCGCCTTCGACAAGACCGGCACGCTCACCGAAGGCAAGCCCGTTCTTACGGACCTGATCCTCGACGACGATTTCGACCACGACGAAGTCTTGTCACTCGTTGCCGCCGCCGAAAGCCGCTCGGAACACCCGATTGCCTTGGCCATCGTTGCCGCCGCCGAAAAGGCCGGCCTGACCCTACCAGCGGTTGAACACTTCGACTCCGACCCCGGCCACGGCGTCATCGCCAACATCGGCGGTCGCAAGGTACAGGTCGGCTCCGCTCGCATGATGGAAGGTCTCGACCTGTCCGACTTTGAGCAGGCGCTTCAGCGGCTCGCAGACGAGGGCAAGACGCCGGTCTTTGCCGCCGTGGACGGAAAGATCGCCGCCGCCATCGTCGTAGCCGATGTGGTCAAGCCGACCAGCAAGGCCGTCATTGCCCGCCTCCATGCGATGGGCCTTAAGACGGCAATGATCTCGGGCGATAACAAGCGCACCGCCGCGGCCATCGCCGCCCAGCTCGGCATCGACGAAGTGCAGGCCGAAGTGCTGCCCGCCGACAAGGTCGCTGCCATCAAGGCCCTGCGCCAGGGCGGCCGCGTCGTCGCCTATGTCGGCGACGGCATCAACGACGCCCCGGCCCTTGCCGAGGCCGATATCGGCATCGCCGTCGGCACAGGCACCGATGCCGCCATCGAAAGCGCCGATGTCGTCCTCCTCGGCGGCAATCTGCAGGGCGTGCTCAATGCCCTGACGGTCAGCCGCGCCACAATGAAGAACATCAGGGAGAACCTCTTCTGGGCTTTTGGGTACAATGCCCTGCTTATCCCGGTTGCCGCCGGCGTTCTCTATCCCGCCTTCGGCATCCTGCTCTCGCCCATGCTCGGCGCCGGGGCCATGGCCCTCTCCTCGGTCTTCGTCGTCGGCAATGCCCAGCGCCTGCGCGCCATCAAGGGAGAAAAGGCATGAACATCGGCCAGGCCGCCGACGCTTCCGGCGTCTCCGCGAAAATGATCCGCTACTACGAACAGATCGGCCTCATCCGCCCGCCGACGCGCACGGACAGCAATTACCGCGTCTATGGCAGCGATGAAGTGCATGTGCTGCGCTTCATCCGCCGCTCGCGCACCCTCGGTTTTTCCATCGAGGAAACCGGCGCCCTCCTCGCTCTCTGGCAGGACAAGACCCGCGCCAGCGGCGAAGTGCGTGACATCGCCTCGGAGCATATATCGGCGCTCGAAACCAAGATCGCCGAATTGGAATCCATGGTCGGGACACTCAAGCATCTCGTCCATTGCTGCCAGGGCGACAACCGCCCCGATTGCCCCATTCTCGACGATCTCGCCGGGACCCATTCAAAGACCAAAGGACACTGACATGGCCGACAAGACCATTTTCACCGTCAACGACATGACCTGCAGCCACTGCGTCGGCACGGTCCGCAAGGCCCTCGAAGAAGCGCTACCGGGCGCAGAAATCAGCGCCGATCTCGCCACCCACAAGGTGAGTTTCACGGGCGACCGCGCCAAGGGCGAAGAAGCGATCAAGGAAGCAGGCTATACGCCTGAGGCGGCGTAGCTTCCCCACCCAGCACAGCAACACCTCCCCCTTGACGGGGGAGGATGGGAGGGGGTGCGGGAGCCACGATTTCTGAGCGCGTGAACACCCCTCCCCAACCCTCCCGTCAAGGGGAGGGTGCCGCATCGAGTTTGGCTAAGCCCCTACTCCCAATCCCCCTCCACAAACCGCCCGAGATTATCAAGCAGCACATTCGTGCCCTCTTCCCGCAGCCGTCCGCCATCGTCGAACCCATCGAGATAGGCGCCCATCTCGGTCATCTTCAGCCTGGTATGATCGCCATCCGCGGTCAGCTCAAACGTCGAGACCGACACCGAAATCCGCACATCGTCCAGTGTCATGAAATAGGAATAGACGATCCGCTCATTGGGCACGATATCCTGATAGACCGCGCGAAACGCATGCACCGGCCCACCTATGGGGCCGCCAATGCTGGTCTCCACCCCGCCAATGCGGAAATCCATGGTCTGCTCGTCCTTGCCCCAGGTCTCAGGCGGCGTGAACCATTGGGCCTTGGCCCCAGGCTCGGACAAAGCACGATAGACCCGCGCCGCGCTCGCCTTGTAGCGGCGCTCCAGCACAAAGGTCGCGTGGCTGACGCTGCGCTTCTTTTCGGTCATTTGCCCTCTTCCTCATCTTCCGTCGCCGCGAGATATTCCCCTAATCGATCGAGCCGCTGCACCCACAGTGTCCGCCGTTCATTGAGCCACTGTTCGGCTTGACTTAGGGCCTCCGGCTCGATCTGGCAGGTCCGCACGCGCCCCACTTTCTGCGATGACACGAGCCCGCTCGCCTCCAGCGCCTGCAGGTGCTGCACCACTGCCGGCAGCGACATATCGAAGGGTTTGGCGAGTTCACTGACCGAGGCCGGACCACGGCTGAGGCGATCGATCATCGCCCGGCGCGTCGGGTCGGCCAGCGCCTGAAACATCAGGTCGAGCTTGGGATTTTGGTTAAGCATGAAATTAAGTAACAATTCCGCCAACCGCCTGTCAACGGCACTTGACCTTGCCATCTGGCAAGCCCGCAATTGGGTGGGGCATAACCAAAAGGTAGCCCCAATGAAAACCGCTTCCCTCGCTCTCGCCTTCGCCCTTTTCGCCCTTCCCGCCTATGCGCAGGACGCCCATGCCGGTCATGGTGGCGCAATGAGCGATTCACCTGCGACCACGGCATACACCGAGGCCAACCAGCAGATGCATGCTGACATGGCGATTGAATATTCCGGCGATGCCGATGTCGATTTCATCCGCGGCATGATCCCCCATCACCAGGGCGCCGTTGCCATGGCGAAAATCGTGCTCGAACACGGCAAAGACCCCGAGGTCCGCAAGCTGGCCGAAGGCGTCATCGCCGCCCAGGAAAGCGAAATCGCCTGGATGGAAGAGTGGCTCAAGGCCAAGGGCTACTAGCCAAAAGAAGCCAGGGAACTCGATTGTCACTCCGGCGAAGGCCCGGGGCCCAACCTGAGATCTCGATATGGGTCCCGGCCTTAGCCGGGACGACAACCGGTAGAGAACCTAGCCTACCCGCGTCACAGAGTTCCGCACGATCAACTCGGCCCTGAGCAGCACCTGCTGCTCATGCGGTTTCTCGCCCGCCAGAAGCTCAAGCAACAATTCCATCGCCGCCTCGCCGATCCGGTGCCGCGGCTGTTTCATCGTCGTCAGCGAGGGCGTGACGAAACTCGAAAACGAGATGTCGTCAAAACCCATGATGGAGAATTGCCGCGGCAGGTCATAGTGCCGCGCATTGAGCGAGATGATGACGCCGAGCGCCGTCGCGTCATTGACGCAGAAAAAGGCCGTCGGCAGCGCATCGCGGACGAACATCAATTCCGCCGCCGCCCGTCCGCTCTCCGTCGTGCCATCGCCATCGATGATCATGCGCGGATCAATCGCTATCCCCGCTCCCGCCAGCGCCCTGCGATAGCCTTCTTCTCGCAGCCGATTGACCTCGCGCGCGCTCGAGCGCCCGACAAAGGCAATCCGCCTGTGCCCCTGTGAAATCAGGTGCTCGGTCGCGATGCGCGCGCCCTCAAAATTGTCGACGCCGACAAAGGGCACTTCGGCATTGGGCACCGGCTCATTGACCGCCACCATGGGTGGCAGCCGCCCCTCGGTGCCATCCTGCCCAAAACCATAAGGCAGATGCCCCGTGAACAGAATCAACCCATCCGCCTGATTGGAGCTGATGAACCGCAGATAATCCGTCTCGCGCGCTGGATCGTTCTGGGTATTGCCGATGAGCACGCCATAGCCGCGCTTGCTCGCCTCGGTTTCGAGCCCGACCAGAATATTGGAAAAATTCGGATCGCCCACATCCGGCGCGAGGATGAGAATCATGTTCGAGCGCCGCATGCGCAGCGATCGGGCCATGGCATTGGTGGTGTAGCCGGTGCGGGCGATGGCCTCGGTCACCTTGCGGCGGGTTTCGTCGGCGACCTTGGTTGGCTCGTTGATGGCCCGACTGACCGTGGCGATGGACACGCCGGCAAGCGCCGCGACGTCTTCAATCGTAGCCAGTTTCTGGTGCTGCACTCGCAAAGCCCCGCACACCCACTGGCGCCCGTTTCCCTGCCTCTAGCAGATGCAACGCGTTGCGCCAGACCCTCCCAAGAGGCTTACCCTCTTTTGCCTCTATGTAAACCTTTACACCATTCATGAAAACCTTTACATCATCACATCAGGGACGAAGAGCCGGGTCAACCGCCGCGTCCATTGGGGAGGGGTTTCGCGATGTCATCAGCCGAAGGCACAACTGCGCCTGCCGTTCTGTCGGCCAATCGCATTTCCAAATCCTTTGGCGAGATCCCGGTGCTTTTCAGCATCGATTTCGACATCAAACCCGGCGAAGTGCACGCCATCATCGGCGAAAACGGCGCAGGCAAATCCACCCTCATCAAGATTCTCTCGGGCATCGAGCAGCCGACTTCGGGCTCGATCACCTATGACGGCGAAACCGTCACCCTGCCGCCGGATGGCAAGGCGGAAGCGATGGGCATCGTGCTCATCCACCAGGAATTGAATCTCGCCGAACACCTCACGGCCTCCGAATCCATTTTCCTCGGCCGCGAACTCAAACGCTTCGGCTTCCTCGACCTCGGCGCCATGCGCAGCAAGGCCGCCGAACTGATGGACACATTGCATGTCCGCGTCGATCCCGACGACCGCATCGGCACCCTCTCGGTCGCCGACAAGCAGATGGTCGAAATCGCCAAGGCCATCAGCCGCGATGCGCGCGTGCTGATCATGGACGAGCCGACCGCCGTGCTTTCAGTCAGCGAAACCCAGACGCTTTTCGAACAGATCCGCCGCCTTACCGCCCGCGGCGTCGCCGTCATCTTCATCTCGCACAAGCTCGATGAGATCATGGAGCTGGCCGATCGTGTCACCGTCCTGCGTGATGGCCAATTGATCGCCACCGTCGGCACCGAGTCCCTGACCCCCGACTCCATCGCCCAGATGATGGTCGGCCGCGAGCTCTCCAATCTCTATCCGCCCAAGCACGAGCCCGATGTTGACGCGCCGGTTGTCCTCGGCGTGCGCAATCTCACCGCCAAGGGTGTCAAAGATATCTCCTTCGATCTGAAGAGGGGCGAAATCCTCGGCTTTGCCGGCCTGATCGGTTCGGGCCGCACCGCCGTCGCCGAAGCCATTGTCGGCCTCAGCCACCGCACCGGCGGCGACATCACGCTCGATGGCAAACCGGTCAATTTCACCCAGGTCGCACAATCGGTCGATGCCGGCCTTGCCTACATGACCAAGGACCGCAAGGGCAAAGGCCTCCTGCTGAACATGGGCCTCCGCCCCAACCTGACCCTTCTCACGCTAAACAAGCACATCAAGGCCGGATTCCTCGACAGCTCCAGCGAAGAGCGCGCCCTCGAACGCGCCGTGCGCCGCTTCGATATCCGCGCCCGCGACGCCTCCGTCGCCGTCGGTCGCCTCTCCGGCGGCAATCAGCAGAAGCTCATGCTGGGCAAGACCATGGAGAGCGAGCCGGACATCATCATCATGGATGAGCCGACCCGCGGCATCGATGTCGGCACCAAGCAGCAGATCTATCACATCATCGCGGCCCTGGCCGCCGAAGGAAAATCGATCATCCTCATCTCCTCGGAAATGCAGGAAGTGATCGGCCTCAGCCACCGCGTGGTGGTGATGCGCGAGGGGCGCCTGACGGGCGTGCTCGAAGGCGCAGAAATTACCGAAGCAGAAATCATGCGGTACGCCGCTGGCATCAAGAGTGGAAACGATGAGCGTATCAGCGCCTGATATTCCGGCAAAACCCAAGCGCGGTTTCCGCCTTGACCTCAAGACCGTGGGGCCGCTTTTGGCGCTCGCCCTCCTGGTCCTGCTCGGCATCTCGCTCAACGAGAATTTCCTGAGCTACAACAACCTGACCAACGTCTTGGCACGTTCGTCCTTCATCGGCATCATCGCCATCGGTGCGACTTTCGTCATCACCGCCGGCGGGCTCGACCTCTCCGTCGGCTCCATGGCCGCGGTCATTGCCGGCGTCATGATCATGGTGATGAACTGGTTGATTCCCACCATGGGCATCGGTTGGGGGGTGGTCATCGCCGGCATGGCGACGGGCATTCTGCTCGGCGGCGTCGCGGGCGTCTTCAACGGCACCATGATCACGCGAGGGCGCATCGAAGCCTTCATCGTCACCCTCGGCACAATGGGCATTTTCCGCTCGCTCGTCACCTTCCTTGCCGACGGTGGCACGCTGTCGCTCAATTTCCAGGTCGCCGACGTCTATCGCCCGGTCTATTACGCCGGCCTCCTTGGCGTGCCGTGGCCGATCATCGTCTTTGCCCTCGTTGCCATCGGCGGCGAAGTGGTCATGCGCTATACCGCCTTCGGCCGCTATTGCGCCGCCATCGGCTCCAATGAGCAGGTCGCCCGCTATTCCTCGATCAATGTCGATAACGTCCGGCTGATGACCTACATCCTGCAGGGCGTGCTTGTCGGCGTCGCCGTGCTGCTCTACGTGCCGCGCCTCGGCTCGGCCTCCAGCACCACGGGCGTCCTCTGGGAACTGGAAGCCATTGCCGGCGTGATCATCGGCGGCACCACCCTCAAGGGCGGCTATGGCCGGATCTGGGGCACCGTGGTCGGCGTCGTCATCCTCGGCCTCATCGGCAATATCCTCAATCTTCAGAGCCTGATCAGTCCCTATCTCAACGGGGCCTTCCAGGGCGTCATCATCATTCTCGCCGTGCTGCTGCAACGCGGCCGCAAGAACGCCTGACCACACAGTTTACATCGCCCAAAACGGGCATTTCGGGAGGACTACAATATGAAACTGGCAAAAACCCTTCTGGCTTCGGCGGTTATCGCCGGTGGCCTCATGGGCTCGGTGTTCGCCCAGGACAAGGTGACCATCGGCGTTTCCGTGCCGGCGGCCGACCATGGCTGGACCGGTGGTGTCAACTACTTCGCCCAGCAGGCCATCACCCGCCTCAGCACCACCTATCCCAATGTCGAGTTCGTCTTCGCTTCGGCCCCTGATGCGCCCAAGCAGATCGCCGATATCGAAGACATGGTGTCCACGCGCGGCATCGACGCCCTCGTCATCCTGCCGGGTGATCCGGACGCGATGACCTCGGCCATCAAGCAGGTCAAGGACGGCGGCAAGTTCGTCACCGTCGTCGACCGCCAGCTCTCGATCGATGGCGTGGAAGACCTCTATGTCGCCGGCGACAATCCGGGCCTCGGCGCCAATGCCGCTGCCTATATCAAGGAACAGCTCCCGGAAGGCGGCAATATCGTCATCCTGCGCGGCCTGCCGATCCCGATCGACCAGCAGCGTTTCGATGGCTTCATGTCCGGCATCGAAGGCTCCAACATCAAGGTTCTCGACGACGAGTTCGCCAACTGGAACCGCGATGACGGCTTTAAGGTGATGCAGGATTTCCTGACCCGCTTCCCCGACATCAAGGCGGTGTGGACCCAGGACGACGACATCTCGCTCGGCGCCATCGAGGCGATCAAGCAGGCCGGTCGTGAAGGCGAAATGTTCATCGTCGGCGGCGCCGGCATGCAGCAGATCCTGCAGGCCGTTGCCGATGGCTCTGCCCTGACCCCGGTCGACGTCTCCTACAGCCCGGCCATGATCGCCACGGCCATCGAGCTGACCACCTCGCACCTTGTCGGTGGCATCCATGTCGACGGCCGCTACATCCTCGACTCGACCCTGATCACCAAGGACAACGCTGCCGAATTCCTCGATCCGGCCAGCCCGTTCTGATCGTCGACGCGCTCAACGTCGAAAATGCAAAGGGCGCCTTGCGGCGCCCTTTGTCGTTTCATCCCTAGGGTGATTTGCCCTATGCGATTGCCCGTTCGGGCTCTTCGGTCCAGTCCATCGCTGCCGGACGGCCAAGCAGGAACCCCTGCGCCTCGGTACAACCTTCTACGCGCAGCACATTGAGCTGCTCAACCGTTTCAACGCCTTCGGCCAGCACAGGCACTGAGAGGCTTTTCCCAAGTGCCAGGATGGCGCGCACGATGGCTTTGGATTCCTCGGAATGCTCCACCTCGTTCATGAACGAGCGATCGAGCTTGATCTTGTCGAAGGGGAAGCTGCGCAGCGTCGCCAGCGACGAATAGCCGGTGCCGAAATCGTCGATGGCAATGGATACGCCGAGTTCGCGGATCTGGCGCAGGATGTTCAGCGCGCGCTTCTTATCGGTGATAATGGCCGTCTCGGTGACTTCCAGCTCCAGCCGCTCCGGAGCGAGGCCCGACTGGAACAGCACCATCTTCACAAGGTCCACCAGTTCCACCTGCGAAAGCTGCAGTCCCGAAACATTGACGGCAATCTTGTGCGGCTCGGGCCAGCTAGCAGCCTCGATACAGGCGGTCTTCAGCACCCAGGCGCCGATGGCGCTGATAGCTCCACATTCCTCGGCCACGGGGATGAACTCTGCCGGCGAGACCGCGCCATAGCCGGGACGATCCCAGCGCAGCAGCACTTCATAGCCGGTGATTTCACCCGACGAGACCGATTTCTGCACCTGATAAACGAGGTTGAACGCATCCGTCTCGAGCGCGTGCCAGAGGTCGATGGACATGGCGCGGCGCTGGCGCGCGTGCTCGTCCATCTCGCTCTCGTAGTAGCAGACCCGCGTGTCGAACTCGGCCTTGGCCCGATAAAGCGCGAGATCGGCATTGCTCAGGAGCTTCGAATGCTCCTTGCCGTCCTGCGGATAGATGGCAACGCCGATACTGCCGCTCGTCGCCACGATCACGTCCTGGTACTGCACCGATCCGAACAGCACGCCCTCGATACGATCGAGGAAATCGCGCAGGCTCTCGATGACCGAAAACTGCTTGATGGCGACAAACTCGTCGCCGCCGAGCCGGGCGACGACTTCGCCGGGTTTCAGCAGATCGCTGAGGCGCTCCGAGAGAACCCGCAACACCTGGTCGCCGGTGGCGTGACCATAGCCGTCGTTGATATCCTTGAAATTGTCGAGGTCGATGGCGACGACGCCGATCTGGGTCCCCTTGGCCTCGGCATCGACCAAAGCCATGGCAAAGACTTCCTCGAAGCGCGCGCGGTTGGGCAGGCCGGTCAGCGTGTCGTGCTTGGCAAGGTGGGCAATGGCCGCTTCATTGCGCTTGCTGTCGGAAATGTCCTCCATCAGCGTCACCCAGCGGCCATCGCCGATCGGATTGTGCTGCACGCGCAGGAAGCGTTCGCCGTCAAAGCTATGCACGGCCTGTCCGCCCTGAACGGCAAGCAGGCGATGCTGGTCGGCGAGGTCCCGCGCCATCTCATTTCGCTTGGCGAGATCGGCCAGTTGATTGGTCGCGACAACGCAGACGTCTTCCAGCGTCCGGCCTTCGACAATGGCGCCATGCGGCAGGCCGAGCAGTTCGATCAACCGTTCATTGTGGAGCATCACCCGGCCCTCGGCCGAGAACAGCGCCAGCCCCTGCCCCATATGGGTCAGCGCCAGCTCGAGCTTCTGGCTGACTGCGGCGATCCGCTCCGCATCGGCCTTCTGGCGCGAATCCTCGCGCTCGGTCCGGCGGCGATCGGCTTCATCGAGCACGATACTGCCCAGCGCCGCGCTCAGAATGAAAAGCGTAATCAGGGCGACGATAACGGACATCACGCTGCCGTCGATTTCGCCGCTCATGCCGGACAAAGGCAGGCAATTGCTGAAGTCCGCCGCGCCCATGGCGGTGAAATGCATGGCGCATATCGCGAGGGTCAACAGACCGGCCCCGCCAAACAGTCGCGCCTTGCCCTGGCCCATAGCCGTCACCACGGCCAGGCCCGACAGCACGATGCCGGCCACGATCGAGAGGCCGACAAGCCCGTTGCTCCAGAGCAATTGTCCGTCGAGCAGCAGCGCCGCGATGCCGACATAGTGCATGGAGGAAATGCCGACGCCGATCACCGCGCCGCCGAGGAACCGATCGGTCGTCCCGGTCGCCCGGGTCGCCATGGCAAGGCCCGCGCCACAAATGCCGATGGCCAGCAGCAGCGAAACGCCGGTGAGCAGGATGTCATATTGCAGCGCAAAGCCGGGCCGGAAGGCCAGCATGGCGACGAAATGCGTCGACCATATGCCGAGCCCCACCGAAAGGGCCGAAACCGTCGCCCAGATGAGCCGCGCCCGTTTCTCCATTCGCATAGCGTGGCGCAACAGGCTGACGCAGGCATAGGCCGAAAGCAGACAAACTAGAGCAGCGAGCGCCACGAAACCGAGGTCGTGACCGCGGAAAAAGAAGTCGAGTACGGCAAACACAGCACACATCCGGAAAAATACGGATTAGAACCTATTGGGGCCGCACTTACGGATTTGTTACGCGGGACGGCCTTCCATCATAATGCTGAACGCCCGGTAAAGCAGGGCTTTCAAACCGTTCCCTCATAGGCGATCACCGGCCCGCTCGGCCCCTCGATCAGCCGAGCATGCACACCATAAACCGACGCTAGGAGGTCCTCCCGCAAAACCTCGGCCGGCGGCCCTTCGGCCACCACCCGCCCCGCATCGAGCACCACCAGCCAGTCGCAAAAGTGCAGCGCCAGATTGAGATCGTGCAGCGCCAGCAGCACGGTACCACCCGCCTTGGCCAAACCATCCAACAAATGCAGCACCTGCAATTGCGCCCGAATATCGAGATGGCTCGTCGGCTCATCGAGCACCAGCAGTTTTGGTTCCTGCGCCAGCGCCCGGGCAATATGCACGCGCTGCTGCTCGCCACCCGACAGCGTATTGAACTGCCGTCCGGCAAATCCGGCCATGCCGACCTTCTCCAGCGCACCGGCTACGACTGTCTCATCATCGCTGCCCAGTTCGACGGCCCAGGCTGGCAGATGCGGAATGCGCCCGAGTGCCACGACATCGGCAACGCTCAACCGCTCTTCCGTGCTGGCCGATTGCTCGACATAGGCGCAGATGCCAGCGCGCTCCCGTCGCCCCATGGCGACAAGGTTCGCCCCCTCGAATGTCAGCTCGCCCGCCTCCGGCCGCTCAATCCCGACAATGGCCGAGATTAGCGTCGACTTTCCCGCCCCATTGGGCCCGACCAGCCCCGTCACTTTGCCCACAGGCGCAGAAAATTTTGCATCGGCGACAATCTTCCTGCCACCCCGCCGGATGTTCACACCTGCAACCCTGAGCCCCTCCATCACGTCACCCGCCTGAAGCGCATGAGAATAAGAAGGAAGGCGGGCGCGCCGACCAGCGCCGTGACAATGCCCACCGGCAATTCCCGCGGATCGAACAGCGTCCGTGCCATGGTGTCTGCCCAGAGCATAAAAATGGCCCCCACTAGCATGGACAGCGGCAAGAGTTTTCCATGCCGCGACCCCACCGCCAGCCGCACCGCATGCGGCACCACCAGCCCGACAAAGCCGATGGCCCCACCAATGGCGACCATAACGCCGGTCAACAGCGCCGAAGCCCCAAGCAGGGTCCAGCGCAACCGCGCTACATCCACCCCCAGGCTCGCCGCCGACTTGTCGCCAAAGGCAAAGGCATCAAGCCCCCGTGCCGAAACCAGCACGATCGGCGCGCAAACAAGGAGACTCACCGCCACCAGCCCCGCATCGACCCATCCTGACCCGCTCAACGACCCCATGAGCCAAGAGAGAATTTCGCGATAGGAATCCCCCGTCGCCGACCAGAAGATGATGAAGGACGTCATGGCCGAAGCCAGCGCCGAAATGGAAATGCCGGCCAGTATCGCTCGCACCGGCGTCGCCCCACCGAGCAGTTGCGCGATCAACAACGCCAGTCCCAAAGCCGCCAGCGACCCCAGAAACGCCCCCACCGGCACCAGCAGGGCAAACCCCATCACCACCAGCGTCACTGCCCCGAGCGCCGCCCCCGACGACAGGCCGAGCAGATATGGATCAGCCAGCGGATTGCGCGTCAGCGCCTGCATCACCGCCCCGGCCAGCGCCAGACCCGCCCCAACGCCCATGGCCGCGATCACCCGCGGCAGCCGCAGGTCCCAGACAATGGCATCGCGCAGACGCGACACAGGGCTTTCGGGCACCAGCCCGAGATGATGGAGGATCGTGGTCCAGACTTCGGTCGGGCTGATGTCGGCCGGCCCGAAAGTCACGGCAATGGTCGCGCTCGCGAGAAGCAGGAGCGAGAGGGCTACGAGCGCCAGAAAATGCAGCCTTCTTCCGCCAGGCTTTTTACCTCGCACGATGTCATCCCCGCGAAAGCGGGGACCTCCGTTTCAGAACAGGAGTTCCCGCTTTCGCCGCGCAAACGCAGGCGTTTGCCGCGGGAATGACACCGAGAACAGTTGCGGCCATCGGGCCCACCGACCCTAAAAACTCAACCCAGCCAGTTGCCCAGCCATATCCACCGTCGCCGGCACATTGCGAATGCCCGCCTCCGAAGCCGGGAACGGAATAACGAGATACCGCTGGTTGACCACAGCATCGAGCTTCGACGTGATCGGGTTCTCCGCCAAGAGCTTCTTCTTCGCCTCAGCCGAATTCCACGCCGCATCCACCAGCACGATCACATCGGGATTGGCATCCACCACCGCTTCCCAGCTCGCCGCCGTCCAGCCTTCGTCCACATCGGCAAAGATGTTCGCGAGGCCCAGCGCATCCATGATCATGGCCGGCGCATTGCTGCCCGCACCCACATAGGGCGCCTTGGTGCCCGAGGAATACCACACCGCCGTCAGCCCGCGCGTATCAGCGGTCACGCCCGCCAGAACCGCCTTCTGCTCGGCCACAAGCGCATCGGCCCTGTCCTCGACGTCGAAAACCGCCCCCATTTCGGCGATTTCCGCAAAGAGCTGATCAAAGCTCAGCTTGACCGGCTTTACCGAGCGGCACGCCGCCGGCGCCACATAGGAGGTCACACCCAATTGCTGCAAAGTCGGCCGCTCGCCGGCCCCATCCGCCGCAAAATTGCTTTCCCAGCCGCCATAAACAAAGTCCGGCTCGACCTCGAGCACCACTTCCTGCGACGGCAGCTTTTCCGAGAGCACGGGAATACCCGCGGCCGCTCCGGCCAGGGCCTCAGGCAGCGGCCCATCCAAAAAAGCCAGCCCCACCAATTGCTTCTCAAGCCCGAGCGAGAGCAGCAATTCCGCCGCCGTCGACTTGACGGCCACGACGCGCTGCGGCGCCGCCGCGATATCGAGCGCAAAGCCGCAATTGTCGAGGCTCAATGGATAATCCGTCGCCATTGCGGGCACGGTGAGCAAGCCCGCCGCGAGGGCAGCGAGAAGAGAAAGAGAATGACGCATGGTTCAGTCCTGCTTCTGCCCCTTGGGGCGTGCCTTGGAAGTATCTTTCATGTCCGCCATGGCGGCCTCATAGCCGAGCCGATAGGCCTCGGCCGAACCGAAGCGGAACATATCGTCGTCGCCGGTCCGCACGAGGCTGCGCGCCCCCGGCGCATCGAGCCCCTGCACCAGCCGCTCCATGCCGCGAACCACCGCGACCGGAATGCCCGATGTCTTGCCCTTCACGAGATCAGCCGCCCCGGCCAGTTCGTCAGCAACCACCGCCATGGTCACATGCAACGGCCGCCCATTGGCGTCATTGGCCCCGCGCAGATCGTCGGTCAGTTGCAGTCCAGCCGCACCAATCGCCAGATCGGTCTGCCCCACGCGCCAAGGCCGCCCGACCGTATCGGTCACGACAATCCCGAGCCGCACGCCAAACCGCTCCCGCAACCCTTCGCACAGCGCCCGCGCCGATCGATCCGGGTCCTCCGGCAATTTCAGCGCAAAGCCCTCCGGCACATTGGACATGTCGAGGCCAGCCGCCGCCATGATCATGCCCTGCTTGGTCTCGACGATGCGTGTCACCCCGCCCGGATGCACCCGCTCGGCGACAACACGAACCGTGTCGTCAGCAATGGCCTTTTCCCGATCCGCGGCTGGCACCTGTCGGCCCTCGGCCTTGGAGACGATCTTGCTGGTCACCACCAGAATATCGCCCTCAACCAGCGCATGCTCCGGTCCCATGCCTGCAATCGCCGCTGAGATCAGCGCCACGAGATCATCGCCCGCCGCAATTTCCGGAATGCCGGTCACACCCCAAACGCTGAATGTCGGCACCGACATCTTCCTCTCCTCAGCCCAGGGCCCGAAGGCGCGGCAGGATTTCCTTGGCATAGAGCGCCAGGAACCGGCTCTGGTCCGTGCCCGGCGCATGGAACACCAGATGGTCGAACCCATAATCGATATAGGTTTTTATCTGAGCGACATGCTCGTCCGGATCGCTCGACACGATCCAGCGCTTTGCCACCCGCTCGATCGGCAGCGCCGCCGCGAGCTTTTCCATCTCCTCGGCATCCTGCACCGAGTGCTTCTCCTCCGCCGACAGCGCCAGCGCCGCCCAGTTGCGCGTATCCTCAAGCGCCCGCTCAGCATCGGTATCGAACGAGACCTTCACTTCGATCATCCGCTCATAGGGCTTTCCCGCCCGCGCCGACTCTTGCCGGCCCACGGCCACATTCGGCAGCAGTTCATCGACATAAAGCGAAGCACCCTTGCCCGAGGTACAGATGAAACCATCCCCCTCGCGTCCGGCAAATTTCGCATTCAGCGGCCCACCCGCCGCAATATAGATCGGCACCATTTCCGCGGGCCGATCATAGATCGTGGCGTTGACAGTCTTGTAATACTGCCCCTCGAAACTGACCCGATCCTCGCTCCAGAGCTGCCGGATCAATTTGATGGCCTCGCGCAGCCGCGCCGACCGCTCCTTCAGCTCCGGCCATTCAATACCGGTGGCTGGAACCTCATTCAGCCCCTCGCCCGTCCCGACACCCAAAATGACGCGCCCCGGAAACATCGCTCCCAGCGTGCCAAAGGCATGCGCCACGACCGACGGATGCAGCCGGAACGTCGGCGTCAGCACCGATGTCCCGAGAATGATCCTTTCCGTTTTCGCCAGCACTGCCGCCATCCAGGCCGGCGCAAACGGCGCATGCCCATCCGTGTGCTTCCACGGCTGAAAATGATCGCTGACAAAAACCGAGTCGAACCCGCCCTGCTCCGCCTCCACTGCAAACTGCAGCAGCTTGCTCGGTCCAAACTGTTCCGCCGAAGCCTTATACCCGAAGCGCATTATTTTGGTCTCCTCCCGGGACGTCCCAACCATCTCGGTGCCATTCCTCAACCCACCGCGTCATCCCCGCAAAAGTGGGGATCTTTCTCCCAGTCAGAGATTCCCGCTTTCGCGGGAATGACACCGTGGGAGGGGACGTTTCTCAGCGAAACGCCGGGATCACATGCCTTCCATAGCCGGCAATGATTTCTTCCTCGTCGCCGCTATCGAGATAGATATTGAACTGCGTCACGCCCGCCGCCTCGAGGTCGCGGATTTTCGCGACATGCTCGTCCGGCTCGCCCAGGACGCAAAAACTCTCCACCACATCGTCAGTGATGAAATCGAGAAACGGATTATCCGCCTGCCCGTGCTTGGAATAGTCATAGCCCCGGCGCTTCTCGATATAGCTCGTCAGGCTCGCCGGCACCTTGCCGCTCTCGGTGCCATACTTCTCGACGATATCGGCCACATGGTTTCCCACCATGGCCGGGAACCACTTTACGTGCTCGATCGCACGCTTCTTGTCGCCAAAATAGGCCGGCGCCGCCGCCATCGAACGATAGTTCGACATATCCTTGCCTGCCGCCGTGCCCGCCTCGATGCACTGGTCGGTGAACCACTTGCAAAGGCCAGGGTCAGCAATCTGCAGCACCACGCCGTCGGCGCTCTCGCCCGCCGTCTTCAGCGCCAGGGGACCATAGGCGGCAATCCAGCTCGGCATTTCATGGCCCACGGCCCAGGGAAATTTCACCGGCGCGGGGATTTCGCCGTACGTTACTTCCTCGCCACGCACCATGGCCTTGGTCTTGTCGATGAATTCGGCCACCCGCGCCAAGGTCGCCGGCTTCTTGCCCATGACGCGCATGGAACTGTCGCCGCGCCCCACCGCCAGATCAAACCGCCCACCGCTCTGCTTGCTCAGCGATCCGAAAATGGACGCCGCCACCGACCAGTCGCGCACATCGGGATTGGTCACCAGCGGCCCGAAGCGGAGCTTCTCCGTGTGCTCCATGCACATGGCGATCGCCGCATAGCAATCGCGCCAGAGAATGTGCGAGTCATAGAACCAGCAATAATCGAAGCCTGCATACTCGGCCGCCCGCACCAGATAGCGCGCCCGCTCCGCCTCGATGAACCCCTTGAAGGTAATGCCGAATTCCATAGTCCCGTCCCCACGTTCCCTTCGGCCAATAAATTTGACCAGACGATCAAATTTTTACCGAAGAATGCCGATTGTCAACGGCCTTTATCGGCCGGAACGCAGCGGGGCCGGCGACGTTGAATCGGGCAAAGCCAACCTGTCAGGACGCGCCCATGCCTGCCTCCCGCCCCATCTGGAAAGGCCAGATCAGACTTTCGCTGGTTTCCATTCCCGTCGAACTGTTCAGCGCCGCCCGCACCGGCGCCAAGCCCAGCTTCCGCCAGATCCACGAACCCACCGGCAAGCCGATCCACTATGAAAAGGTCGTCGCCGGCGTCGGCCCGGTCGACAAGGATGAGATCATCAAGGGCTTTGAATATGAGAAGGGCGACTATGTCCTCCTCACCGAGGATGAGATCGACGCGGTCAAACTCGAAACGCGCAAGACGCTGGAGCTGACCCAGTTTGTCGGCGCCTGCGAAATCGACCCGATCTACTACGATAAATCCTATTTCGTCGTCCCCACCGACGACTTGGCCGAAGACGCCTTTCGGGTCATCCGCGATGCCCTGCGCAAAACCCAAAAGGTCGGGCTCGGCCAATTGGCCATGCGCGGCAAGGAATATCTGGCGGCGATCAAGCCCAGCGGCACCGGCCTCATCCTCGAAACGCTTCACTACGAAGACGAAATTCGCAAGGCCGACCCTTTCTTCTCGCAAATCTCCTCGAAAAAGGCCGAGGCTGATCTGCTCGAAGTGGCCGAAGCTCTGATCGAGAAAAAGACCGCCCCCTTCGAGGCCGACGCCTTCAAGGACCACTATCAGGCCGCCCTGCGCGAACTCATCAAACGCAAGATGAAGAACAAAGGCCGCAAGATCACCGCCGACGAAGATGAAGAACCCGCCCGTCCCTCCGGCTCGAACGTGGTCGATCTGATGTCGGCGCTCAAGGAAAGCCTTGAAGGCGGCGGCAAGACCAGTGCTCGCCGCAAATCTGTCGCCAAGGCCGAAACAGCAAAGCCGGCGACTAAAAAGCCTGCAGCGTCCTCGCGCAAGAAGGCGGGCTGACCATGGTTGCCAAGGCGCAGGACCTCCTCAAGGACTACAAAGCCAAGCGCAATTTCGCCAAGACCCAGGAGCCTTCCGGCGATACACCAAAGGACAAAAAATCCGCGCGCGGCAGCTTCCTGATCCAGAAGCACGACGCGACGCGCCTCCACTATGATTTCCGCATCGAGCTAGACGGGGTCCTCAAAAGCTGGGCGGTCACCAGGGGACCGTCCAACAATCCCGAGGACAAGCGCCTCGCCGTCCGCGTCGAAGATCACCCGCTCGAATATGGCACCTTCGAAGGTACGATTCCCGAAGGCGAATATGGCGGCGGCACTGTCATGCTCTGGGATCGCGGCACCTGGGAGCCCATCGGCGATCCCCATGCAGGGCTCGAAAGCGGCGACCTCAAGATGCGCATCTTCGGCGAGCGCCTGAAGGGCGAATATGTACTGGTGCACATGAAGGGTCGCGATACCAAACGCCGCTCCGGTCCACCGCGCGAAAACTGGCTCTTGATAAAGCACCGCGATTCCTACGCGCGCGACAAGGACACGCTGACCACCCGCTTCACCCGCTCCGTCGCCACCGGCCGCGATCTCAAGCAGATCGCCAGCGGCGCTCCGACCAAAAAGGAAAGCAAGGTCAAAGACGACGCCGTCTGGCATTCCGACCCGGAGGAAGCCGAAAAGGCCGACCAGAAAACGCGCATTCTCGCCACCGCCAAATCGGGGAAAACGCCCGCCTTCCGTCCCGTCCAGCTCGCCACACTGGTCGATACGGTCCCCGCCGGCCGGGATTGGCTCTTCGAGATGAAATATGACGGCTATCGCTGCCTCGCGGCGATTGCCGGCGACAACGTGCGCCTCTTCACCCGCAATGGCCTCGATTGGACCGAGAAATTCGGCGCCCTCATCGAGCCCCTGCAAAAACTGAAGATCGGTTCGGCCCTCATCGACGGCGAAATCTGTGCCTTCGATGGCAAGGGGCGCACCGATTTTTCCACTCTCAAGAATGTCCTCTCCGATGGCGGCAGGCTCGAATATTTCGCCTTCGACCTCCTCGAAACCGATGGGAAGGATCTCACGAAACTCCCCCTCATCGAGCGCAAGGCGCGTCTCGAAAAGCTCCTCAAGACCGCGGCCCGACAAGACCCGGTGCAATATTCGTCCCATGTCCGCGGCCATGGCCAAAAGGTGCTCGATGCGCTTTGCCGCGACGGCCATGAAGGCGTCATCGCCAAAGAGGCCGATGCGCCCTATCGCGGCGAGCGCACGCGAAGCTGGCTGAAAATAAAGTGCCTCAAGCGCCAGGAATTCGTCATCGGCGGCTGGTCACCTTCGACCAAGCGCCGCGGCTTTGCCTCGCTCCTCCTCGGCACCTGGGAGGGCAAGAAACTGCTCTATCGCGGTCGCGTCGGCACCGGCTTTTCGCAAGACCTGCTGGCGGAACTGGACGAAAAACTCGCTGGGCTCTCGCGAAAAACCAATCCCTTCGAGGCGGTCCCGAGGGAGCGGGCCCGCGGCGTTCATTGGGTCGAGCCCGAGCTTGTCGCCGAAATTGCCTATACCGAACTGACCGAAGGCGACATTCTGCGTCATCCCAGCTTTATCGGACTGCGCGGCGACAAGCCGGCCAAGGAGGTGAGAATGGAAAAGGCCCAATCTCTCGACCATGACGGCGAAGACGTCGCCGAGCGCCTCGGCGTTCGCCTCACTTCGCCCGATCGCGTGGTTTTTCCCGACCAGGGGATTACCAAGGCCGATCTCGTTTCCTACTACGAGGCGGTGGCCGAGGTCATGCTGCCCCATATCAAGGACCGCCCCCTTAGCCTGGTGCGTTGCCCGCAAGGCCGGGCCAAGGCCTGCTTCTTCCAGAAGCACGATACCGGCGGCTTTCCCGACGAGATCAAGTCCACCGAGATCGTCGAAAAGGACGGCGACAGCCAAAACTACTTTTACGTCACCGACCTTGCCGGCATCATCGCCGGCACGCAGATGAATACGCTCGAATGGCACATCTGGGGCTCGCGCCGCCAAAGCGTGGAAAAGCCCGATCGTCTCGTCTTCGATATCGACCCCGATGAAGGCCTCGATTTTTCCGCCGTCACCAGCGCGGCCCGCGATATCGGCGCAAAACTCACGGCCATGAAGCTCAAGAGCTATCCCATGGTCTCGGGCGGCAAGGGCATTCATGTCGTCGTGCCCCTGAAACCCGATATCGAGTGGCCCGACGCCAAGGCCTTCTGCAAGAGCTTCGCCCAGGCCCTGGCCGATGACGAGCCCGAACGCTTCACCGCCAATCTGTCCAAGGCCCAGCGCAAGGGCCGGCTCTTTATCGACTATCTGCGCAACGAGCGTGGCTCCACCGCCATTTGCCCCTGGTCCGCGCGCTCGCGCCAGGGCGCCCCGGTCGCCGTGCCGATTTCCTGGGATGAAGCAAAAACCATCAAGGCGGCCAATCTCTTTTCGCTCGAAGCCGCCGCCGCCCGCGCCCGGGACGAAAACCCCTGGCCGGACTATTTTGAGATCAAGCAAAGCCTCAAGGGCAAGCTCAGCTAGAAACGAGGGAGAGAGATAATGCGGATTGGCGTTTTGGGCAGTGGTCAGGTTGGCGGTGGCATAGCGCGAAAGCTCGCTTCGCTCGGCCACGACGTCATGATGGGGTCACGCAGCGCCCCCGACAAAGCCGCCGATTTCCCCGGCATAAAGCTGGGCACGGCGACGGAAGCGGCTGCCCATGGCGAGTGGGTCGTCAATGCCCTGCCCGGCGAAACCTCGTTGCGCGTCCTCGGCCAATGCGACATTGCCGGAAAAATCCTCATCGATATCGGCAACTATGACAGCGCCGTGGACCAGCCCATTGCCGTACCCCTCGGCGAGGCCATTCAGGAAGCCCATCCCGAGACGCGCGTCGTCAAGACGCTCAACAGCGTCAGCGCCCATCTCATGGTCGATCCGGCCAATCTGCAGCAAAAGCACTCGGTCTTCATCGCGTCCAATGACGAGGCGGCCAAGCGCGAGGTAACCGCCCTTCTCGAAAGCTTTGGCTGGCAGGACATCATTGACCTCGGCAATCTCAGCGCCTGCCGCGCCATGGAACAGCTCATTCCGCTTTGGATGAGCCTTGAGAAAAAACTGGGTGGACCGCAGTTCAACCTGGCGGTCATTCGCGGCTAAATCGGTGCTCCTGTCGGACCAGCCGAACCGATATCGGCCCGCCTGGGCTGTTCTCGCTCCTCGCATGGCTGTAAACCGCCTAAAAGGCAGAGGGATAAGCATGGCCTATTCGGTTGACCGGGTTTTGGACGAGGCCGGTGCCGGCCGTTTCCAGCGGCGCCTCCTCGGCATTTTCGGCCTCGTCTGGGCCGCCGATGCCATGCAGGTTCTCGCAGTCGGCTTCACCAGCGCCTCCATCGCCGCAAGTTTCGGCATTTCCCTGCCCGAGGCCCTGCAGATCGGCACGGTCTTTTTTCTCGGCATGCTGATCGGCGCCAGCCTCTTCGGTCGCCTCGCCGACCGTTTTGGCCGCCGCCGCGTGCTGCTCATCACCGTCGCCTGCGACGCCGTCTTCGGGCTGCTGTCGGTTTTCGCGCCCAACCTCTTCATGCTCTTCGCGCTGCGCTTCCTCACCGGCGTCGCCGTCGGCGGCACATTGCCGGTCGACTACGCCATGATGGCCGAGTTTCTCCCTGCGAAAAACCGTGGCCGCTGGCTCGTCATCCTCGAAGGTTTTTGGGCCGTCGGCACCGTCGCCGTCGCCCTCGCTGCCTGGGTCGCGAGCCTCCATGTTGAGACCGATGCCTGGCGCTGGATTTTCGCCGTCACGGCCCTGCCCGCGCTGATCGGGATCTGGCTGCGCCTCTGGGTTCCCGAATCGCCACTCTATCTGCAGCGCCGCAATCGCCCTGACGAGCTCAAATCCGTCCTCAACACGATCCTCCGCACCAATGGCAAACCCGAGTTGCCGCCTGACGCAGCCATCACGCCGTCGCCATCGGAACCCGTCCAGGGTATTTTCACCCCGACCCTGCGCCGCCGCACCATTTCCATTCTCGCAGTGTGGTTCCTGGTGTCGATTTCCTATTATGGCATCTTCACCTGGCTGCCCGCCCGCCTCGCGCAGGACGGCTTTGGCTATGTGCGCGGCTATGGCTTCCTGGTCCTCGTCGCCCTCGCTCAGCTTCCCGGCTATGCCCTTGCCGCCTGGGGCGTCGAAGCCATTGGCCGCAAGCCGACCCTCGTCAGTTTCCTCTTCCTCAGCGCGGCCGGCTGCATTCTCTTCCTTCTTGCCAGCGATGCCTATGTGGTGGGCGCGGCCATCCTCCTGATGAGCTTTGCGCTCCTCGGCACCTGGGGCGCGCTCTACGCCTTCACGCCCGAGCTCTATCCCACCGTCTCCCGCGCCACGGGCATGGGCGCAGCGGGTGCCATGGCCCGCCTCGGCGGCTTATTCGCCCCCTCGGTCATGACCCTGGTCTTCGTGCAGAATTTCACCCTCGCCATTGGGCTTTTCGCGGGCCTGCTGGTCCTCGGTGCAGTGGCCGCCACGTTCGTCGATACCGAGACGCGTCAGAAAGTGCTCACTTGAGATCGAGGCATCGCCACCGCACCGTGCCTTCCTTTACCGCCAAGAATTTCCAGAGTTTTTCACACCTGTCATCATAACGAAGAAAAGCTTGTGCGAGGCGCTTGAACCCACCGGCATCGCCAGCTATAACGCCGCTCGTCGCGCATCGCACTGGCTCACCAGCGCATCCCGAGCGACACCTGACGGAGTATAGCGCAGCCTGGTAGCGCACCTGCTTCGGGAGCAGGGGGTCGAGTGTTCGAATCACTCTACTCCGACCAATCAAACCGGGCGTCTCGGGTTTTCCTGAGGCGCCCGGTTTTTTGTTGGCGACAGGGTTGGCTCGGCGCTGGCCTATGCCTTTTCCATCTCGTGCTCGATTACCTGCGTTGCAGCCTTGGCAAGGAAACCTGACCGGGTGAAGCCATGGGCCTCGGCAAAGGCGTCGATCTGCTTCAAAACGTCTTCTAGAAAAGTGACGTTCACTCGAACGGCTTTCTTCGCATCTGTTTTCACAGAAACAAGGATGGCCACGGCATCCCTGTTGGCAGGATCCGCCATAACCGCTTCCAAGCTCGAAGGTTCGGGAACAGCTTCCCCATCCTCAACCAAGCCCTCAATGTGGAAAGACAGCGCTTCGTCTGCCATCGCCCGTGCATCGTCCAGGTCGGTTCCGGCCGTAACGACGCCCGGAAAGTCAGGAAACGAAACGCCGAAATCGCTAGCAGCTTCCTTGTGGATCAATCCGATATAGTGGTTCATCGCATTCACCTCATGCGAACGCCGGACTGCTTCTCAATGCTTAGAAGCGTTCCGATGGGTAAGTCGCGCTTTGGGTGAGGAACAGTTACGCGGCCCGGAGACGTGGCATGCTTGAACTTCGCGTGGCTTCCCTTGCGCGCCACCTCGAACCATCCTGCGGCATTGAGCCGTTTTATTACTTCAGCGATGGTCATGTGTATGGATACACACGGCCATCAAAAAACTCAACATTTTTGTTTCGTCGGTGGCATCCTGGAGGCGCCTGGCCGGGTCCACCGCAGAATTGTGCCTCTGGCTGTTTCTGCACCGAACGCCCGCATCCTAACAGGAGGTTAACGCGTTATCGCTCCACCAAGGAGAGCGAGATGACCGAGATGTATCTGTTGGGGGCGGCCGCCGGAGCGGCATTTCTGACCTGGCTCCTCTTCTCCATGACCGATGGCATGGAGCCCTGAGACCGGTTCAGATTATCGTGTCGGAACCACACCCTCTCTTTCGCATTTCCTGCACACGCGACAGGAGGCCGCCATGTTGAGGCACAGTGTTGTTTGGGATCGGATGCGGGCAGACGAAATCGTCGGCGTGCCGCAGGGCCTCCACTACTCGTCCGATTGCGATACCGGCTGGCACCGCCAGCGCCGCGGCAAGGGATTCTCCTATATCGACGACAAAGGGCATGCTGCCCCCGCCGAAAGACGCCGCCAGATCGAGGCGCTGGTTATCCCACCCGCCTGGAGCGATGTGTGGATCTGCGGCGATCCGCAGGGCCATATTCAGGCGACGGGGCGCGACGAACGCGGGCGCAAGCAATATCGCTACCACCCGGACTGGACCGCCTCGCGCGCCAATACCAAGTTCGGCAATCTGGTGCTCTTTGCCGAGAAACTGCCGAGCCTACGGCAACAGGTCGAAGGCGACCTCCGCCGCCGTACTTTTGGACTTGATCGCGTCGCCGCGTCAGTCGTCTGGCTGCTCGATAACAGCCTCATTCGCATCGGCAATCCAACCTATGCGCGCGAGAACAAGAGTTTCGGGCTAACGACGCTGCGCAATCGCCATGTCGCCATTTCCGGCCAGACACTAAAATTCCGCTTCAAGGGCAAGTCGGGCAAGGAGTGGAACCTGCAGCTCGTCGATCGCCGCATGTCGCGCATCGTCAAATCCTTGCAGGACCTGCCCGGCCAGCACCTCTTCCAATATGAGGACGAGACCGGCTACCGAACCATCACCTCGCGCGATATCAACGACTATATCGGCGAACATGCCGGCCCCGATTTCAGCTCAAAGCATTTTCGCACCTGGGCCGGTACGGTGCGGGCCTATGGCCTCCTCGCCGGCCAGCCGGTGCCCGAAAGCCAACGCGCTCAGGCCAAGGTGCTTACCGGCATCGTCGATGTGGTCGCCAATCGGCTCGGCAATACCCGCGCCGTCTGCCGCCAGAGCTATATCCACCCGGCCGTGTTTGAAAACTGGCAGGCAGGCGACCTGAAGCTCGCCCGGCGCCCAGGCCCGATCGAAGGCCTTGATCAGGACGAGCGGGCCACTCTCGCATTCCTGAAGCGCCTCAATCACTGAAACAAAAGGGCCGGCCCGAAGGCCAGCCCTAAAATTTTCCTTGGTCGAAGCGCTTAGCGCTTCTTGCCCATCAGGCTCCAGGCGCCGGTCACGGTCAGCGCGGCGAGAGCCATCTTCAGCACGTCCCAGATGAGGAAGGGCTGCACGGCGCCGGCCCAAGCCGAAGCGACGACATTGGTCTGATCGATCCACTGGGCCTGGCCCGAGAGCAGCAGCAGCCAGGCAAAGCCCAGCGCCAGCAGCACGGCTTCACCAACCAGCATGGCGCCGAACAGCGTCATCGGTTTGGCCGATGCGCCGCGATCGGCGGCAAAGCCGATGATACCGGCCATGAAAAGGAAGCCGAGAAGGAAGCCGCCGGTCGGGCCCATTAGATAGGGAAGGCCGCCGCCAGTGGCGAAAACCGGGAGACCCATGGCGCCCTGCGCCAGGTAAAGAGCGACGGTCGCAACGCCGATGCGCGCGCCGAAGGCAGCAGCAAGAGCGGCAATGGCAAGGCTCTGCAGGGTCACCGGAACCGGCCAGACCGGCACGTTGATCTTGGCAGCAATCGTGATCACCAGAGTGCCGAGCACCACAGTCGCGAGGTTGGTCGCGAGCTTTGCCGCATCGGACTTGGGCTGGAAGGTGCCGAGCAGCGTATTGGGCGTGGTCAAAGTGACAGCCATTTCATACCTTTCTTGCAGAAGACACAGTTGCGCTATCCAGCGCGCCGTGTTCGGTCGACATGTTCTAGTCTGTCATTTTTGTTGGCGCAATGGCTCCGCTTTCCACCCTGACCTCCGATACCAGCTTTCGCCCAGACATCGGCGTCCGTGTCGATCTGGCCCCCGGTCTCGCGCGGATCACGGCGCCCAACGCCTCCCCATACACTTTTACCGGCACCAACAGTTTCCTCATCGGCCAGGATAGATTGGCGCTCGTCGATCCAGGCCCAGATGACACCACCCACCTCGAATCGCTCCACCGCGCCATCGACGGCCGCCCCCTGACCGCAATTCTCCTCACCCACACCCACCGCGACCACAGCGCCGCCGCCGCTGATCTCGCCCAGCGCTATAGCGTCCCGCTCTGGTTCGGCGGCCAACACCGCCTCTCCCGCCCCCTCCGCCGCTTCGAACGCAACCCGATAAAACGCTCCTGCGACTGGGATCTCATCCCCGACCGCACGCTCTTGGATGGTGAGACCATCACCGCCGGCGACATGGCCGTCATGGTCCACACCACACCCGGCCACTGCGCCAATCACCTCGCCTTCGGCCTACCCGACGCCGACATCCTGCTATCTGGCGATCACGTCATGGGCTGGAATTCCACCCTCGTCGCCGTCCCCGACGGCTCCATGGCCGACTACGTCGCCTCGCTCGACAAGGCGATCGCCCTGCCCTACCGGCACTACCACCCCGCGCATGGCGGCCCGATAGCGGACGGCCCCGCGCATGCTGCAGCCCTCAAGGCTCACCGCCAAATGCGCAACGATCAGCTTCTAGCTGCCGTAGAAAACGGCGCCAAAACCCTCGGCGCGGTGGTGAAGACAATCTACCCGACCCAGCCGACGAAAATCCGCATGGCCGCAAGGATGACCATGCAGGCACATGTCGAATATCTGGAAGAGCGCGGCGCTCTAAAAGTCAGCCGCGGTATTTTTGGAATACGATTGGCGCTGGCCTGAGCCCCGCGCGCCGGCGCTCCCCTCGCCCCTTGCGGGAGAGGGACAGATTTTCTGCGTTCAGCAGAAAATCAGGGTGAGGGGTATTCTCTCCTCCGCAGAGGAGCTTGCGAGAGGCACCACAAGAATACCCCTCATCCGCCCCTTCGGGGCACCTTCTCCCACAAGGGGAGAAGATCAGTTCCGCTGGAACCCAACAGCGCCTTCGCGCCCGGTCTGCCCACGATGCCGCAGCATATGATCGGCCAGCACCAGCGCCATCATCGCCTCGCCCACCGGTACGGCGCGGATACCAACACACGGATCATGCCGACCCTTGGTGATGATATCGACATCCTCATTCCCCGTCGTCACCGTCTGACGCGGCGTGATGATCGACGACGTCGGCTTCACCGCAAAGCGGCACACGATGGGATCGCCATTGGAAATCCCGCCCAAAATCCCGCCGGCATGATTGGATAGGAAATACGGCCTGTCCGCCCCGGCCCGAATCTGATCGGCATTTTCCACGCCCGTCAGCGCCGCCGCCCCAAAACCATCACCAATTTCCACGGCCTTAACCGCATTGATGCTCATCATGGCCGAAGCGAGGTCCGCGCTTAGCTTGCCATAAACCGGCGCACCCCAGCCCGCCGGCACGCCTTCAGCCACGACCTCGATCACCGCCCCAACCGAATTACCATCCTTGCGGACACCATCGAGATAGTCGGCCCAGAATTCCGCCGCCTTGGCATCGGCGCAGAAGAACGGGTTTTCTCCGACCTGATCCCAATCGAAATTGTTGTAGTCGATCTTGTGCGGCCCAACCTGCACGAGGCTCGCCCGAATGGTCACCCCCGCCAACACCTGCCGCGCCACCGCGCCCGCAGCAACACGCGCCGCCGTCTCGCGCGCCGAAGTGCGCCCGCCCCCGCGATAGTCGCGAATGCCATACTTCTGGTCATAGGTGAAATCGGCATGCCCCGGACGGTACTTGTCGCGGATTTCCGAATAGTCCTTCGAGCGCTGGTCGGTATTCTCGATCAGCAGCGAAATCGGCGTGCCGGTCGTGCGCGGCCCTTGGGTGCGCTCATCCTCGAACACGCCCGACAGGATTTTCACCGCATCGTCCTCGCGGCGCTGCGTCGTGTATTTGCTCTGCCCGGGCTTACGCCGATCCAGATCGCGCTGGATGATTTCCGGGGTCAGCGCAATACCCGGCGGGCAGCCATCGACCACCACGCCAAGCGCCGGCCCGTGGCTTTCGCCCCAGGTGGTGAAACGGAAAAGATGCCCAAACGTATTGAAAGACATGGCGCCGCCCTTTGTTGGCTGCGGTTCTAGGCAGAGCGAGGCATAAGGTCAATCGACCGGCGCGTCCCAAGTGTTCTTCGCCTTGTGCAGCGCCATCTTGCCGCCGACGAAATGGGCGATGACACCCTGAGGAGGCGGCCAGTTCATCACCTCTTTGCGCGATGTCCCTTCCACGAGGTGCCAGAGTACGCGCAACACGCCGCCATGCGCCACCACCACCGCGTGGTGAGTAAGCTCCCGTGCAAAATCGAGCAGGCGCACCGCCACGTCGTCATAGTTCTCGCCGTCCTGCGGGCGGAAATGCCAATAGCTTTCGTCGCGCTCGCCCGGCGCCAGCGCCGTCTGTTCGCGGGCGATTTCGGCATGCAGCCGTCCCTCGAAGGCCCCGAAGGAAATTTCAATGAGCCGCTTGTCATGGACCACCGGCGGTAGTTCCACGTCGAACGCCGCCCGCATCCGGTCCATCGTCTCCGACGCCCGGCTCAGCGGCGAGGCAAACCAGTTGAGCGAAGTTGGATCGACCCCGTCGCGCTCCAGCATTTCGCGCAGCAAAACGCCGTTGGAATCCGCCTGCATCTGCCCCTTGCGGTTGAGCGGAATATCCCGGCTACCCTGATAGCGCTGTTCGCGGTTCCAGTCGGTTTCACCGTGGCGAGCGAAGTAAAAGTCCGGCCAATCGAGGGCAGTCATGGGCATAAACGCGCCATCGCGGCGCGACCTTCATCTAGGAAAAATGAACGCGGCTACCCTAACCAATTTCGCTCGGGATACCAGAGGGCAGAGGCGGAAAGCAGCCATGTGTCAAAGCCTTGGTCTGGAACCTCCCCTCCGCTTGTGGCACATGAGTGCACCAGCCTTTTCGAGGTTCCCATGCCGCTCTCATCAGCCGAAATCGCCTCCGCACTCGCCACCATCGTCGGCGCCGATGCCGTCATCAGCGACACGGCCAAGATGGGCGCTTACCTCAACGAACCCCGAAAGCGCTTCCACAAACCCGCCGCCGCCGTCGTCACCCCCCCCAGCGTCGAGGCCCTACAAGCCGTCGTCCGCTGGGCCAACGAAAACCGTGTCGGCCTGATCCCCCAAGCCGGCAATACCGGCCTCGTCGGCGCTCAGGTGCCGCTCTTCGGCACCGAGGTGATCGTCAGCCTCGCCCGCCTCGATCGCATCCGCTCAATCGACACCGCCGCCGGAGTCATGACCGCCGAAGCCGGCGTCATCCTCGAAAACGCCCATCGCACCGCCGAAGCCCAAGGCGCCATGTTCCCCCTCTGGCTCGCCTCGCAAGGCTCCGCCCGCATCGGCGGTGTACTCTCGTCCAATGCCGGCGGCGTCAACGTCCTCGCCTATGGCAATGCTAGGGAACTCACCATGGGCGTCGAAGCCGTGCTCGCCGATGGCAGGCTCTATCAGGGCCTCAATGCGCTCAAGAAAGACAATACCGGCTACGACCTGAAAGACCTGCTCGTCGGCGCCGAAGGCACGCTCGGCATCATCACCGCCGCGACCCTCAAAATCTTCCCGCTCCCCGAGGATCACGAAACCGCCCTCGTCAACGTTGCCTCCCCCGAAGCCGCGCTCGACGTCTTCCAGCTGATGCGCCAGCGCCTCGGCAGCCGCCTCAACGCTTTCGAGCTGATCCCCCATATCGGCCTCGATTTCCAGCTCCGCCACGGCATGCTCGATGCCGATCCCACCGCCAGCCCCTCCCCCTGGTATGCTCTTATTGAAGTCACCCGCATGGCCGGAACCGAACCCGGCGCCCTGCAATCCGCCCTCGAAGCAACCTTCGAAAAATCCCTGATCTCCGACGCCGTCATGGCCGAGTCCCTCGCCGACCGCACCCGCATGTGGGCGTTCCGCGAGCAGATGAGCGAATGCCAGTCCAAGGAAGGCGCTTCCATCAAGCACGACGTCTCCGTCCCCATCGCCGCCGTCCCGGCCCTCATCGCCGAAGGCTCAGCGGCCGCCCAAAACCTCGCCCACGGCATCCGCCCCGTCCCCTTCGGCCACATGGGCGACGGCAATATCCATTTCAATTTTTCTCAGCCCGTTGGCGCGGACTCAAAAGCCTTCATGGCCCAATATGACGAAGCCCTGCACGAGGTGATCTACGAGGTGGTCCTGAAGCTGGGCGGGTCCGTCTCGGCCGAACATGGAATCGGCCAGCTCAAGACCGATCTTCTCAAGCAGGTGAAGGACCCGGTAGCGCTCGAAATGATGCGCGCCATCAAGACAGCGCTCGATCCCAATGGGATTCTCAATCCTGGGAAGATGCTGGGCTAACGAAGGACCCAAGCGTCGTCAGACACCCACGGCGTCATTCCCGCGAAAGCGGGAATCTCTGTTTCGGTCGCAATGAGATTCCCGCTTTCGCGGGAATGACGCGGTGTGAGCTGGACGTGTAAGTGAGACCATGTCTATCGCAGGGATAAAGGCGGAGGTGCAGCCCAAGCCCCCATGTTACCCAGTACCCCCAATGTGCGTTCTTGCGCCGAGCCGCCGCCTGCCCCATCTCTCCGCCATGCTGCTCGACATCAAATTCCTCGACGACGCCACGCGTCCGCCCGTTCCCGTGCTAGAAAACCTCACCGCGGCCCAGCGTGCGCCCGGTCATCACCTGCGCATGATCCACGATCACCTGCGCGACAACATGGTCACCCTCGGAAAGCTCATCGAGCGCGCCAATGCCCGCCAGGCCACGGCAGCAGACATTGCCGCCGAGACGGATAATATGGCCATGGTCGCCAATTACCGGCGCTTCGGTAATCTGTGCGGTCAGCACTGCGGCATCGTGAATACCCACCACACGATCGAGGACCACCACCTCTTCCCCGTGCTCGCCCAGCAAGGCCCGGCCTTTAAAGCCATCGCCGACCGCCTGACGGCCGAGCACGTCGTCGTCCACGAACTGCTCGACCGCCTCGTCGACGCGCTCAACGCCCTCTCCGCCGAACCCAGTGAAGCCCGTTACACCGACGCGCGCGAAATCTACCACGCGCTCGAACGCGTGCTGCTCTCCCACCTCGGCTGGGAAGAAGAAGCCATGGGCGATGCGCTGGGCTATTTCGAGATTATGTAGTCTCGCGGCGCTTCCCGCCGAACACGACCACATCCCCTCCATCGTCACTACCGGGCTTGTCCCGGTAGTCCCTAGCCATTCGTAAGAATGGCTGGCGGAGGCGAGATGGATTGCCGGGACAAGCCCGGCAATGACGACTGAGTTGGCAAAACTGGTCTAAAACAGATCCATCTGCCCGCCACCACCGCCAGCAGCCTTCTTCGCCTTCACAACCGGCTCCGGCTTTTCCTCGGTCACTTCCACGATCAGCCCGGGATCATCATCCCGCGCCGAATTGACCCGCGTCGACACGGGATGGAATTTCAGCGCCCCATCCTCGAGCGGCAGAGCCATCTGCGCCGCTTCTTCGGCCCGCACTTCACGCACATTGAGCCAATCATCGATCTGCTGCCGACCCATCAAAATCGCCGGCATCCGATCATGCACCACCGAAAGCTGCCGATTGGCCGGCACGGTGATGGTGGCAACACTATCCACCTCTTCACCCTCCGGCCCGCTCCAGGTCGCATAAAGCCCCGCCAGCGCCATGGGCTCGCCGTCGGCGCGCGTGATATAGTAGGGCCGCTTCTTCTTGTCCGGCCCCGTGTGCCATTCGTAATAACCGCTCGCCGGCAGCACGCAGCGCCCATGTTTTAGCGCATCGCGAAAAGCCGGCTTTTCCCGCATGCTTTCGGCCCGCGCATTGATCAGCAGCGGAAATTCGCGCGGGTCTTTCACCCAGCGCGGCACCAGCCCCCAGCGCGCAAAATGCCCCTCGCGCCGCCCGCCCTCTTCCCAGATGGCAGCGACCGGCTGGGTAGGCGCCACATTATAGCGCGGCATCATCGGCAGCGTGTTCAGCAGTTGAAAAAGCTGCGCCATCATTTCGGGCGGCAAGGTCACCGCATAGCGTCCGCACATATTTTTCTCGCTCGATCGCCCGGCGACCGCGATGTCATCGGATGATTAGAAACTCTTTGGGCGTACAAGTAGTGCCAGAAGTTCCGAATCGCAAACCAGCTCCGGCCATGACCGACCAACCAAACGCCGCCAGTGTCGGCATCGTACGCCACGGCAAAATCCTGCTCATCAAGCGCGCCTTCGCGCCCTACCAGAATCTGTGGACCTTTCCAGGCGGACGCATGGAGCCGACTGAAACCATCGAGCAATGCGCCATTCGCGAAGTGCAGGAAGAGCTTGGCCTCACCGTGCGCAATCCGCGCCATGTCATGACCCAGTCGCTCGGCCGCGACGGCACCTATCGCCTCGCCGTCTTCACCACCACCGACTATGTCGGCACGGTAAAGCCGTCCGACGAAATCTCGGACCATAAATGGGTCGATCCCGGCATGCTGATCGCGCTTCGCACCACCTCCCGCCTCGATGACGTCATCAAAGAGTGTTTTAAGACTCTGGGCCAAAGCTGGTAGGAGGCGGCATGCGCGCTTTCCTCCGCCCCATCCTCAGCCTAGTCGTGGTGCTTTGCGCCGTCTCGCCGTCCCTCGCCATCGACCCGCCCTATCAGCGGCAGATGGAGCGGCTCGCCGAGGTCATGGGCAGCCTCTACTATCTGCAGCCCCTGTGCAAAACCGGCTCCGAGGATTGGCGCGCCCAGATGGCCGAGTTGATCTCGCTCGACGAGCCCGACGAAGACCGCCGCCAGCGGCTCGCCGGGGCCTTCAACACCGGCTATACCGGCTTTTCGCGCCTTCATCGCCATTGTACGCCCGCTTCGCGCGAAGCCCTTGGCCGCCTGCTCTTCGAGGCCCAGCAGCTCGCCCGCGCCATCCATACGCGGTTTGCCGAATAGGCGGACAACGAAAAAGCTGCAATTGCCTACCTCCCGTTAACCTTCGGCTTACTTCTGCCGCGCCAATGGACAGGGTGCGTGCTACGGGATCATGCATGAGCACCACCAAGTCAATTTTCTCGCCGGCATCTGGTCAGAGCCCGTTCGAACAGGGGCAGGCCGAGCGTCAGATCGCGCTCGAATACCTGGCCGAGGCCTGGAACGAAGCCGAGGAAGACGGACTGGAAACCGCGGCCCTGGCGCATGCCTCGCTCTTTGCTGCCCTCGCCACCTTCGTGCGCATGCATGGCGACGAAGCCACCGCCGAGCTCATCGCGCAGCTGCCCGACCGTATTCGCACCGGCGAATACAATCTCGAGCGCATTCTCCAGTAACAACGGCGCATAGAAGCAGACTGAAACAAAAAGGGCGGCCTCGCGGCCGCCCCTTGTTCATTCGCCCATGGCATGAGCCCGTTCGAGGGCCAGCTCTTCCTTAGTCTTTTGCGGCGCGTTCTTGTCCTTTTTCGCTCCTCGCAGCAGCAGGATCAACGGAATGGACGCGAGGCTCAGCAGCAGCATCAGCCAGAAATCGTCGAGATAGGCGAGCATAGCCGACTGCTTCTGCACGAGGCCGTTGATCACAGCGAGGATCTGCGCATTGCCCGAGATCAACCCCGGCATCTGCGTCTGCACCGCCAGGGAGTCGACCGTCAGCCGCTCGGCCAGTTCCGCATGGTTCACCTGCATCATGTTGGAGAGCACCACCGACACCAGCGAGATACCGATCCCCTGCCCCATATTGCGCACTAGCGCGAACATGGCGGTAGCATCCGCACGCATGCTCGGCGCAATGGTGGCAAAAGCCATGGTCGAAAGCGGCACGAACAAAAAGCCCATGCCAAAACCCTGCAGCGCCCCGGTGATGATCACAGGCCAATAGTCCATATCAGGCGAAAAACTGGTCATCTGCCAGAGCGAGTAGCTCATCAGCACCGCGCCGATCAGCATCATGATCCGCGGATCGACCTTGCCGCTCGTGCGCCCCACGATCATCATCGAGACCAGCGTCGCCGCACCGCGTGGCGCCATCAGAAGCCCGGTAAAGATCACCGAATAGCCCATCAGGTTCTGCAGCATCGGTGGCAGCAGCGCGAGGCCCGAAAACAGCGTGATCCCCATCACGCCCATCAGCACCGAGGCGAGCGAGAAGTTGAAGTCCCTGAACATTTTCAGGTCAACGAAGGGCTGCTTGGCGGTCAGCGAGTGCACGAGGAACACCCAGAGCCCGGCGATGACGATCCCCAGTTCGATCCAGGTTTCGACCGAATGGAACCAGTCGTTTTCCGCGCCCCGGTCAAGCATCAGCTGCAGCGCCCCGACCCCAAGGGCCAGCATGCCGAAACCGAAGAAATCAAAACGCCGGTTCTTCACCTCCGTCTGGGGCATGAAGAACACCAGCATGGCGACGCAGAGCGCCCCCACCGGCACGTTGACCAAAAACACCCAGCGCCAGTCAAAAGTCTCGGTCAGCCAGCCACCCAGTGACGGCCCGATAATCGGCGCCACCATGATGCCCATGCCATAGATGGCCATGGCCTGGCCGATGCGTTCCTTGGGGTTGATATTGAGCAGCACCGTCTGCGCCAGAGGCGCGATCATGGCGCCGCAAATGCCCTGCAGCACGCGAAAGACAACCATTTCGGGCAGGCTCGAGGCAATACCGCACAGCGCCGAAGCGACGGTGAAACCGATCACCGCCCCCAGAAACAGCCGACGCTGTCCCAGCCGATCGCTCATCCACCCGGTCAGCGGCGTCGCGATAGCAGCCGCCACGATATAGGACGTAAGAACCCAGGTGATTTCATTCTGCGAGGCGCCGAGCGACGACGACATATGCGGCAGCGCCACATTGGCGATCGTGGTGTCGAGCACCTGCATGATGGTGCCCAGCATCAGTGCGAGGGTGAGCATGCCCTTGTTCCTGACGACAAGGGCGGGCTGGGAAAGCGTTTCGGCCATGCTGGCCTCCTGATGGAAAAAGCGGATGGGCCCGTGGGCCCATCACATCAGAGCGGCTTGGCGGAGCCAGTCATGCGCTCGAGCGTATTGGCGCCGGTATCGACGCTGACCAGCGCCGACATGCCCGAACGCAGCAATTCGGCCGGCACGTCGTCACCAAAATCGACGCGAACGGGCACGCGCTGGGTCACCTTCACCCAGTTGCCGGTGGCGTTCTGGGCCGGGATCAGCGAAAATTCCGAACCTGTCGCCGCGCCAATGCTGGTCACCGTGCCTTCGATGGCCTTGCCCGGAATGGCGTCCACCATCACCTCGGCATGCATGCCAACATGGATGCCGGCGAGCTGCGTTTCTTTGAAATTGGCCTCAACCCAGCTCGCCTTGGTTTCAACCAGGCTCGCAATGGTCGTGCCGGCGGCAACGAACTGGCCGACATTGAGGCTGGCGATCTGGCTGATGACGCCGTCGGTCACCGCCACAACCTTGGTCTTGCCAAGATTGCGTTCGGCCAGACTCACCTGCGCCAGCGCCGTCTTCACGGCCGGATGGTCGTCGGTCGCAATATCGGCGCTGCCGCCAAGGGCCGCCGCCGCATTGTTCACCTGCTGCTGGGCCGTCGAAACGGCGTTTTCTGCCTGCTGCAAGGACAGCTTTGGCTGGTCCAGCGTCGCCGTCGAAGCAATGCCCTGCTTCACGAGATTATCCTGACGGTCAAAGGTCGACTGCTGGATGGCGAGCACGTCATTGGCAGCCTTCAGCGCCTTTTCGGCCGTGGCATAGGCCACCTTGAGCTGCTCGACATTCACCCGCGCCGTGCCCAGCGCCGCATTGGCCTGTTCGAGCGCAATTTCATAGGGCTCGGGGTCGATGGTGAAGATCAGATCGCCGGCATGCACCAGCATGTTTTCGGACACATCGACTTCGGTGATACGGCCGGCCACGTCGGCCGAAATCGCCACCTTGGCCTGCTGCACATAGGCATTGTCGGTCTCTTCGAACCGGCCACCGGTCAGGTAGAAATAGCCGCCACCGGCAACGAGCAGCACAGGCACGCTGACCATCAGCAGAAGACGGCCGGGGCGGCGCTTCTTCTTTTCCGGCGCAGCCGTCGTCACGATTGCATCGGCCGGTGCAGGGGTCGCCTCGCCGGCTTTAGGTTCAGGCGCATGGGCGTTCATCAGACTTGGTCCTTCGTTTCGGCGTCGCCGCCGGCAAGATTGTCTCGAATTTTTGAGAGCCCTTCGATCAGGGCCCCAGTCTCCGCCTTGTCCATCCCGGCAATGGCGGTCTTGTAGAGTTCAGTGCCCAGCGTCTCGACCATGCGGTAGAGGGTTAGGCCTTCTTCTGTCAGCGTCACGATCTTGGCCCGTCCGTCCAGCGGATCGGGCTTGCGACGCACCAGTTTGCGGTCCGACAGGCGCTTTAGAATCGCGCTCAGCGTCATCGGGTCGGTATCGATCGCGGCCGCCAGTTCCACCTGCGACATGCCGTCGTCGCGCCCGAGCCGGGTGATGATCCGCCACTGCGGCAGCGTCAGCTCATGGTCGCGCGTCTGCTCCTCGAGCTGGCGGCGAAAAGCCCGCCCCACCTCGTGGATCAGATAAAATATCGGCGCTGTCTCCATGCTCTTCATCGGGCGGACCCAAATTTAATAAGCGCGCATATAATATGCCCACTTACTAAATGAAAGCGCGTCTTTGACGAATCTGTCATGCGCGGGAGGCACAGCAGCGCGTCACCGCTCATCCTTCGAGCGCCTTCCCCCACCTGGGGAGAAGGGAGGCAGTATTCCTCCCAGTGCGCAGGACTACCCCTCGCCCCTTGCGGGAGAGGGACAGCAATCTTGCGTTCAGCAAAATTGCAGGGTGAGGGGTTCTCTCCTCCGCAAAGGAGCGAGTGGTGAGATCGATGACCCCTCATCCGCCCTGCGGGCACCTTCTCCCGCAAGGGGAGAAGGAGAACTGTGCCTCCCTCGCCCCAACGAAAGAAGCAGACGAAAGCTCTACCCCGGCGGCAGAGCCTCCAAAAACCGCATCGGCTGCCCCTTGCTCGGCGTCACCAGCTCGCCCTGCCACATCACCTTGTGCCCGCGCACGATCGTGCCCACCGGCCAACCGGTCACCTCAACCCCATCATAAGGCGTCCAGCCCGCACGGCTCCTGATCCACTCATTGGTGATGGTCTCGCGCCGCTTCATGTCGACAATGGTCAGGTCGGCATCATAGCCCACCGCAATGCGCCCCTTGCCGGCAATGCCAAACAGCCGGTTCGGCCCATGGCTGGTCATATCCACGAACCGCTGCAGGCTGAGTTTCCCCGCATTCACATGGTCCAGCATGGTCGGCACCAGCGTCTGCACGCCAGTCATGCCCGAATGGCTCGCGGGATAAGCATGGTCCTTTTCCTCGCGCGTATGCGGCGCGTGGTCGGAGCCCAGAATATCCGCGATGCCATTCTCGACACCCTTCCAGATGCCTTCCCGATGCGCCTTGTCGCGCACCGGCGGGTTCATCTGCGCATAGGTGCCGAGCCGCGTATAAGCCGTCTCGTCCAGCGTCAGATGGTGCGGCGTCACCTCCACGCTCGCCACATCCTTGTGCTCAGCGAGATAGACCATCTCTTCCTTGGTCGAGATATGCAGCACATGGATACGCTTGCCGGTTTTTCGCGCGAGGTTCACGAGCCGCGTCGTGCAGCTCATCGCCACTTCAGGCGAGCGCCACACGGGATGGCTCGACGGATCGCCCGGTACGCGCAAACCTTTGCGCTCCTCAAGCATATATTCGTCTTCCGAGTGGAAGGCCGCGCGCCGCGAAATCGCGCGCAAAATGGCTTCCACACCCGCATCGTCCTGCACCAGCAGCGAGCCCGTCGACGAGCCCATAAACACCTTTACGCCCGCACAACCCGGCAGCTTTTCAAGCACAGCCAATTCGCCGACATTCTCGTGTGTGCCGCCAATGTAGAAGGCAAAATCGCAATGCATGCGATTGGTGCCGGCAGCGATCTTGGCCTCAAAGGTTCCGCGTGATGTCGTCAGCGGATTGGTATTGGGCATTTCGAACACGCCCGTCACCCCGCCCATGACCGCGCCAAGCGATCCCGATTCCAGATCTTCCTTATGCGTCAGCCCCGGCTCTCGAAAATGCACCTGCGTATCGATGACACCGGGCAGGATATGCAGCCCCTTGCAATCGACCACTTCAGTCGCATCGCCCGTGATCGTGCCGAGCGCAACAATCTTGCCGCCCTTCACCGCAATATCGGCCAGCCCCTCGCCATCATGGTTGACCACGGTCGCGTTCTTGAAAATCGTGTCGTACTGCGCCATGTCTAAAATCCCGCCGATGGTTGATCGCGTTCGGTTCTAGAAGCTCGCGCCCTTGCCTGTCCATCCCATCACCGGGTCATTCCTGCGAACGCGGGAACCTCTGTTTATGGAGTGTCCATATGGCTATCGTGCTGCGCAGCGACCGCGTCATCTTCCGTTTCTCCGGTCCCGATGCGCACCGCCTCATCAATGATGTGGTCACCGGCATCATGCCCATGTCTGCCGAAGAGCCCGCCAGCCTCTGGGCCCTGCTCTCCCCTCAAGGCAAAATTCTCGCCGAAGGCCTCGCTGCTCACGCCGAAGACGCGCTCTGGCTCGATGTCCACACCTCCGTCGCCGACGATTTCTATAAGCGTATGCGCATGTACCGCCTCCGCGCCAAGGTCGAGATCGACGATCTCCGCGAAACGCATCGCCTAGGCTTTGCCAGCGAGCCCTCCCACCTTGCCCACAAAGACCGCCGCGGCCCCATCACCCTCGGCTTCCGCATCATCGCGCCAGTTGAAGCCACAACCGACTGGCCAACCGATGACACGGCCTACCACACCGCCCGCATCGCCAACGGCATCCTCCATCAGGGCAATGACTTCCCCGCCAACGACACTTTCGCCCACGATATCGGCATGGACATTCTCGACGGCATCGACTTCGTCAAGGGCTGCTATGTCGGCCAGGAAGTCGTCTCCCGCATGAAGCACCGCGGCACCGCCCGCCGCCGCCCCGTCATCGTTTCCGGCATCACCGCCCCCGCTGGCACGCCCGTCATCGCCGGCGGCCGCGAAGCCGGCGCCATTGGCCAGGTCGTCGACGGCAAAGCCGTCGCCATCCTCCGCCTAGACCGCATCACCGACGTCACCGCGGCGACCGTCGATGGCAAACCCGTCACCCTCGCCCTCCCCGCCTGGGCGACATATCAGTTCGGTGAAGCGGTCACCGAAGACGCCGAATAGCTCACTGCCGCACATCCCCCTCCCCATCCCTCCCCGCAAAGGGGGAGGGTGCCGAGCGGTGATCTTGACGTGCAGCCAGTCCCAAAACTGGATGCGGCACCTCTCCCTTGACGGGGCAGGTTGGGAGGAGGTGCCGGTTTGACTGGATATCGCGGTGGACCTCCCCACCCCTTCACCAATCATTCTCGAATCGGCCGCATCTGTTAGTGTCACCGCCAACAGTCTGCTAACGAACTCGACCCCTATGGCCCGCACAAGCTCACGTGCCTGGCAGCGCATGCTGTCGGGTCGCCGCCTCGATATTCTCGATCCCTCCCCCGTCGATGTGGAGCTTTCCGACATCGCGCATGGCCTTGCCCGCGTCGCGCGCTGGAATGGCCAAACCATTGGCGATTATCCCTTTTCCGTCGCGCAGCACTCCGTCCTCGTGCTCGAACTGTTCCGCGCATCGAACCCAGAGGCCGCGCCCGCGCACCTCCTGCAAACCCTCCTTCACGATGCGCCCGAATATGTCATGGGCGACATCATTTCCCCCTTCAAGACGGCCATGGGCGGGAACTACAAGGACGTCGAAAACCGCCTGCTTTCAGCGATTTACCTACGCTTCTCCCTGCCCGCGACCCAGTCTGTCCCCTTGAAGAAACAGATGAAGAAAGCCGACCAGGAAGCGGCCTATTTCGAGGCCACGAGCCTTGCCGGCTTCGAACCCGCCGAGGCGATAAAATTCTTTGGCGAACCGGGCGTTGCAGCCTTCGAGATCGAGCATTTCGACCGGCTGATCCAGCCCTGGCCGACGCGCGAAGCGCATGACCGCTTCATCGCCAGTTTCGAAGCTATCGCAGAACTTATCCCCGCCCCCTAAACCCGTGGCAGAATTAACCAAGGCTTAAGGAAAGGGTCGCTTCGCCGCATCGTCATGGTTACTAATCCGTTAATCGTGTGCGCCCGCACTGGATCAGAATGGGACGACTGCCATGAACCTGCCGACCCTGCCCACGCTTTTGAGCCTGACCGCGGCCGCCCTCGTGCTGTCCCTCGCCCCCGCCCGCGCCGACGGCTTCGATCCGAGCAAGCTGCTTATCCTCGGCGACGATGAGGGCGTCCGCTATGAGGATTGGGTCTCCACCGACCCGCTCGACACCCATACGATCAAAAAGATCGAGGGCGGGCGCGTGAGCTATGTCACCATCACGCGGACATCCACCGGCACCTATTCGAGCGACGGCATCGCCTCGCCCCATGTGCAGTATCCCGGTGTCATCGAACCCGATAACCCACGGGACCGATTCAGCTTTTCGAGTTGGAACAATGGCCAGTGGACCCGTCTCAAGACCTATAGCGGCAATTCCTACGTCTCGATCTCGACCTACAAGACGCATCGCGGCGAGACGCGGACTTCCACCTGCATCTCGACCGCAAGCTATTGGTATTGCTAAGCTTTATCCGAACAGCCAGCCGCGCTTGAACTTATAGAAGACGTGCAGCCCGATCTGGGTGACCTTCTCCATGCGCGGAGCCCAGGCGGGACGCACGTAGGTCGCGTGGTAGTGCGTCGCATTGCCCACTTCGGTCAGGTAAAGCTCGCCCTTGAGATAGCGCTCGGCAATGTCCTCGGCCTGAGCCCAGGGCTCACGCTCATTGATGACTTCCGGAATACCATCGCAGGCGAACGAGAACTGGCAGGCATTGCGCTTGTTCTGGTTCTGATAAACCACGCCACAGATTGTATCTGGATAGCGGTGATCCCTGACCCGGTTCATAACCACCTGTGCCACGGCCACCTGGCCACGATAGGCCTCGCCACGGGCTTCGAAATAGATCGCGGTCGCCAGACACCATTTTTCGCGCTCAGACACCTCTACCGGCGCTGTGGTCGAAAAAGCCCCGGTGACCGGAGCATTGGCGCGCGCATAGGCCAATTGTTCCGAGGCCATGGCCGGAATTGGATCGGTCGGCGTCAGCGAAGCCGTCTGCGGCGCGATGCCGGCAATGGCGTCGAGCGCTGCCGCCGTTGCCGGATTGATCGAGGCGACCGACATGCGCGGTCCGGCTTCGTCCGGTGCATCGTCAAGTTCGGCGATGCGCGACTGGCCGAGAATATTGGGATCGCCGCCGGGATCACGCAGTGCTGCGATGCGGACCCGGGCTTCCTCAAAATTCTTAGAGAAGGCAACGACATCGACGGCCGGCTTGTAGCGATCGGTCTTTTCCGACCGATTGGGGCCAATAAAGCTAATGGACTCAAAGAGATGATCGACCGATCCCGTGATAATAGGGTCGGCGCCGGAATAGCTCAGGCTTGCAAGAGCAAGGTTGGGTTTTGAGGTCTGGATTTCGGGCAGATCGCCAGACGGGCCAAAGGCACCGCCGGCAAGGCCAGCATAAGCCAGGGACGCGACAACGCCCAACGCCATCGTCCTGGCGACGGGCAATCCCCGGCGAACCGCTCTAGCCGCGTGCGGACGCACGGGCCGGTGTGGATGGGCCATAAACTCTACTCAACGCTACGCAACACGAACAAGACCGGCAAAAGTGACGCTAAAATGCCGACGATCGTGATGATCTCTGATTAAGGTTAGCGCCGAGTAAATAGGCAAACAGGCGCGCAAAGGGTCAAAGCGCGGCAAGCAAGCGGCAGAAGTATGATTGGCGGATTTGTCGCAGGACCCTGCGCATCGGAGGGGAAAGCGCGAAGCGGCTTTCTGCCCGATGTCGCTTAAGTACAGGCCGCCCGTACCGGTTCGACTTGCTCAAGCACACCGGCGAGACTGAAACGCACTGAAAGGGACCGCGAATTGACCGGCGTGACCCGCGTCGTCAAGTTCTGCGCCCCCGCCAGCGTATCGAGAAAGGCTACCGTATCGGCCGTGTTGTCGATCACCAACGCGGTGTTGGTCGAGTTGACCTGCAAAGTCCTGCTACGCGGCGATTGCAGATCGACCTGCAGTGTAATCCCCGCGTCCCGCCCCAGGGCCGACATGGTATTGCCGGCATAGGCGAAGGAAGCGCTGAGGTTCCCCGCCTCGCAGACAATGGTCATGGTCGCGGGCATGCGACCGCTCGGCCTGGCGGGAATAAGCTGTTCGGATTCAAAGCTGACGCTCAACGCTTCTGCAGCAGCCCCACCGTCACGAAAGAGCGCGTCATAGCAGGCAAGACGCTCGCTATCGCCACCGATGGCAGCACATTGCGCGCCGGATTGAGCAAAAGCCGGGGCCGCGGACATGACGCCAAATATAGTCAGCGCCGCAAAACCCCTGATACCAATCACCAGCATTATCCCCCCATTTGCTTCGCTAGTCTTTTGTCACGTTCTTATATCGTGACCAATGCCCGCGATTGAAATGGCTTCAGGGAAAAGTGTGGCGCGTCAGGTTGCCGCCTGCGCCAGCGTCAACCGCGCCACCGGCACGCGATAAGGCGCGCAGCTCACATAATCCACCCCCAGCCCCGAGAAGAATTTCAGCGAGACCGGATCGCCGGCATGTTCCCCGCAAATGCCGATTTTCAGCCGCGAATTGGCCGCCCTGCCCCGCTGAATGGCAATGGAAATCATCTCGCCCACCCCCTTTTCGTCGATGGTGACGAATGGGTCGCGCTCATAGATACCCTTGCGCTGATAGACGGTCAGGAAGGTCGGCGCGTCGTCACGCGAAATGCCGAAGGTCGTCTGCGTCAGGTCGTTCGTTCCGAACGAAATGAAATCGACCATGCCGGCGATGTCCCCTGCCCTGAGGCAAGCGCGCGGCAGCTCGATCATCGTCCCGAACGAGAACTTTACTTTCTCCGATTTCAGCAAGCCCGAATTGGCAACGATCGCCATGGTCCGTTCGCGCACCCAGGCGACCTCACTGGCCGTCGAAACGAAGGGCACCATGACTTCCACCGGGATCGGCTTGTTCAGCCGCTCGCTCGCCTCCCGCGCCCCGGCGATGACTGCCTGCATCTGCATCTGGAGGATTTCGGGATAGGTAATGGCCAAGCGCACACCGCGGTGCCCAAGCATTGGATTGACCTCGGCAATGCGTTCCAGCCGCAATCTCAGGGCGCGAACAGCTACGCCGAGCGACGCTGCCGTTTCCTCGATTTCCTCGTCATTGCGCGGCAAAAATTCGTGCAATGGCGGATCGAAGAGCCGCACGGTCACCGGCAACCCGCCCATCACCGAGAACAGCGCCGAATAGTCGCCGGTCTGGAAATCGACGAGACCGTTTACGGCAAGGCTGCGCGCCTCCTCATCCTCGGAAAGGATCATGCGCCGCAGCGCCACGAGGCGCTCGGGCGAAAAGAACATGTGCTCCGACCGCGCAAGGCCAATGCCTTCCGCGCCAAAGCTCAGCGCCGTCGCTGCCGACTCCACTGTTTCCACATTGGTGCGCACGGCAATCGAGCGGCTGGCATCCGACCAGCCGAGCAGCGTGCCGATATTCCCGCCGATATGTGGCTGCGCCAGCGGCAGCGTGCCGAGATAGACCGAACCATCGCTGCCATCGATGGTCAGCCGATCGCCCGGTCGCAATTCGCGCGAGCCGATGCGGCAGATCATCTCATTGGTGTCGACCGACAGCGTACGCACGCCTGCGACGCAAGGCTTGCCAGTGATGCGCGCAATCACGCCCGCATGGCTGGTCATGCCGCCGCGCGCGGTAAGAATTCCCGTCGCCGCCTTCATCCCCTCGATGTCGGCGGGGCCAGTCTCATTGACCACCAAAATGCAGTGCTTGCCGCGCGCCCGAAGCCGCGCAGCGTCTTCCGCCGAAAACGTGATAATGCCGCTCGCGGCGCCCGGGGAAACGCCAAGCCCGGTCGCAATCGGCGTAACATCCTCGGTCGACTTGATCCGCGGATGCAGCAATTGCGGCAGGCGATTGGGATCGACGCGGCTGACCGCATTATGCGGCGACCAGATCTTGTTCTGCACCCGATCCACGGCCGCCTCAAGCTCCGCCGCCGCCGAAGCCTGCACCGGGCGAGCCGACAGAAACTGCACCTTGCCCTTCTGGATGGCGACGAGACACGCCATATGCCGCCCCGCCTTGGCATCGAGCAGCGAAATCAGCGAACCAATGGACTCCGGCAAGCGCGGCAGCGGCGCGCCATTGAGCGGCGCCGGTCCCAGCGCACCGGTCGCCGCGTTCCGCGTCAGAAACTGTTCGAGCTCGCCTTCTGCCGCCGCCTGAATGAGCACGATCTGCCTGGCGCGATCATCTTCGCCACGGAAATTGGCCCAGCCGCCCTGCGAAAAACCATAGCTTTCAAAGGCCTGCTTGATCGCCTTGGCCAGCGGCCGCGTCGGATCTACCGAATCCTCGGGCGCGGTCGGCGCCGCTATGCCGGTGCGTGCTGGCTGCAAACCGCTATTGTGATTGGCAGCCGACGTCCGCACCGCCAGCATCGGCGCCTTGCCATCCTTGCCCACGAGCTTGAAAAGACAGGCAATCCAATGCGTGCGCAGTCGAGTGTCGAGCCGCGTACGCTCGGATTGGAGCGCTTCCCAGGCCGCGCGGGTGATCGCAATGGTCGGAACCGTCGGGAAACCGGCCTCCCCAACGCGAAAAATCCAGCGGGCCTTGCCGGCCAGCAGTTTCAATTGGGCAGCGGTGAGGTTTGCCTTCCCCTCGGCAGGGGCAATCGCAAACATTTCCTGCGCAAGACTCACCGTAAAACCGTCCCTGACATCATTGTGACCTCATACTGCCTCAGGCTCCGGTGCGGCTGCAACAGCACTTGACTTGGCCCGACGCGGAAAGCATCTGATCTCTCATGGAAAAACGGCCACACCTCGACATTCTGTTATGCGCGCCGCGCGGATTCTGCGCAGGCGTCGATCGCGCCATCCAGATCGTGGAGCTGGCGCTGCAGAAATACGGCGCTCCCGTCTATGTGCGCCATGCCATCGTGCATAATAAATATGTGGTGGAAGGGCTTAAGGCCAAGGGTGCGGTGTTCGTCGAAGAGCTCGACGAGATCCCCGAGACCGAAGCCCCGGTGGTATTTTCGGCCCATGGCGTGCCCAAAAGCGTGCCGGCCGACGCGAAGTCGCGAAATATGTTCTTCCTCGATGCCACCTGCCCGCTCGTCAGCAAGGTGCATGTGGAAGCCTCGCGCCATTTCGAGGAAGGCCACGAAATCGTTCTCATCGGCCATGCCGGTCACCCCGAAGTGATCGGCACGATGGGTCAGCTTCCCGAAGGCGCCGTCACTCTCATCGAGACCGTGGCCGACGCCAATGTCTTCACGCCGAAAAACCCGGACACGCTCGCCTTCGTGACGCAGACGACGCTCAGCGTCGATGACACCCGCGAAATCGTCGCCGCCCTTCGTGCGCGCTTCCCTGCTATCAACGGGCCACACAAAGAAGACATCTGCTACGCCACGACCAATCGCCAGGAATCGATCAAGGCCGTGGCGCCGCTGGTGGACGCGATGATCGTCGTCGGCTCGCCGCACTCGTCCAATTCGCAGCGCCTCGTCGAGGTTGCCCTCCGCAGCGGCTGCAAGGTCGCGACCCTCGTCGACCGCGCCAGCGAGATCGACTGGTCGCTCTATGGCGATATCAGAACCCTCGGCGTCAGCGCCGGCGCCTCGGCGCCGGAAAGCCTCGTCGAAGAAGTGATCGATGCTTTCGCCGCACGCTATGAGGTCTCGGTCGAGACCAAGACCACGGCCGAAGAGAATATCGCCTTCAACATCCCCAAAGTGCTGCGCAATCTCGAAGTGGCCTCGGGGCGATGATCGATCTCGATCTCTTCGAGACCGAGCGCCTCGTCCTGTCGGGCTGGCGCCAAGATCAGCTTGACGACCTGATGGCGCTGCACGGCAATCCCAGCATTGCCCGCTATCTCAGCGTTTCGGGCGCGCCCTGGACGCGCGAACAGGCAGCGTCCGCCTTGTCTCACTGGATAGAGCTTTTTGAAAAGCATCAATTCGGCAAGCTACGGTTACGCCGGAAATCCGATGGAGCCTTTGTCGGCAGGGCCGGTTTCGGCATTTATCCCCCCACTGGTGAACCCGAGATAGGCTATGCGCTCCTCGAAGCACACCATGGGCAGGGCTATGCGAAAGAAGCGGCGGCAGGACTACGTGACTGGTTCTTTACCCAGAACAAGGGCGAGCATTTCATCGGCATGGCCGATGTTCGCAACGCGCCCTCCCTCGCCGTGCTCGGCAAGATCGGCATGGAAAAGACCCATGTCGCAACTGACCACCTCGGCATCACCTGCCAGTTTCATATCCTGAGGCGCCCCAACAATGGCTGAATCTGTCATCATCCATACCGACGGCGCCTGTTCGGGCAATCCCGGCCCCGGCGGCTGGGGCGCTATTTTGCAGTTCGGCCAGCACCGCAAGGAGCTGAAGGGCGGCGAACAGCTGACCACGAACAACAAGATGGAGCTGACCGCCGCCATCGAGGCGCTCAATGCCCTCACCCGCCCCTGCACGGTCGAAATCCACACCGACAGCCAATATGTGAAAAACGGCGTCCAGGGCTGGATTCACGGCTGGAAAAAGAACGGTTGGAAGACCGCCGACAAGAAGCCAGTCAAGAATGTCGAACTCTGGCAGGCGCTGGATGAAGCCACCAAGCGCCATGAGATTTCCTGGCACTGGGTAAAAGGCCACGCCGGCGACGAACTCAACGAGCGCGCCGACGAGCTCGCCCGCGAAGGCATGGCGCCGTTCAAGGGGAAAAAGGCCCCCGAGAGTTTTGCGCCGCCGTTCTAGGCCTTGGCGCGCTTCGGCAACACGCCCTTGATCGCCTTCCAGGTCGGCGCGATGACATAGCCCGCAACCGGGATCAGCAGTGCGCCGAGGATCAAGCCGAAGAAGAAGTCGACAAAGGCGGTCGCGAACCAGCCGGCAACACCGGCGATGGCGGGGAATGTGTGCTCCGCCCAATGCGCCGCAGTCTCGATGACAATTTCCGGTCCGTTGAGTCCGAATTCATAAAGCCCGTGGGCGACGATGGAGCCGCCAACCCAGGTCATCGCCGCGGTGCCGACAACGCTCAGCACCTGCATGAAATAGGGCATGCCGACCACGAGCCCGCGCCCAAAGCCGCGCCCCACCGACGTCCGGCCATTGCGGGCCATGAACACACCAAAGTCGTCGCCTTTGACGATCAACGCCACTGCGCCATAGACGACCACCGTAATGCCGACGCCAGCCACCGCCAGAACCGCTGCACGGCTCCAGAAATCCTGAACCTCGATGGCGGCGAGGATGATGGTCATGATCTCGGCCGACAGAATGAAGTCGGTCTTGATGGCGCCGCCAACCTTCTGATCCTCCAACGTCTGGGGATCGATGGTCGCGGGCTCGAGCGAGGCTTCATGATGCTCAGCCTCGTGCGGGGCCAGCATGTGAAACACCTTTTCCGCGCCTTCATAGCAGAGATAGGCGCCGCCGATCATCAAGAGCGGGGTGATCAGCCAGGGCGCGAAAAAGCTCAAAAGCAGCGCCGCTGGCAACAGAAACAGCAGCTTGTTCTTGATCGAGCCCCAGGCGATCTTGCCGACAATCGGCAATTCGCGATCGGCGGTAAAACCCTGCACATAGTTCGGGGTCACCGCCGCATCGTCGATCACGGCGCCGGCCGCCTTTGCGCCGGCCTTGGCAGCTTGACCGGCCACGTCGTCGAGCGACGCGGCCGCAACCTTGACGAGGCCGGCCACATCATCAAGCAAGGCAAGAAGGCCGACACTCATATTTTGGTCCTTTAGCCGGCGACTTTACCGAAGTCCGCGACGAGATGCATGGTGTCGCGGAGGCGCGCGAGGAGGTTCAGGCGATTGGTGCGCACGGCCGGATCGGCATCGTTGACGAGCACGGCGGTGAAGAACGCATCGACCGGCGCACGCAACGTTGCCAGTTCGCCCATGGCGCCCCTGTAGTCGTCTTTGCCAACATGGCTCGCCACAGCGGCGTGCACGGCGTCCACAGCGAAGGCCAATGCCTCTTCTTCCGGCAGCTTCAGCGCCGCCTGATCGACCGCACCGGCATAGGATTTTCCGTCCTTCTTCTCCTCGGCTGCCAGAATATTGGCCGCGCGGCGATAGCCGGCAAGAAGGTTCTTGCCGTCGTCGCTGGAGAGCAGCGTCGAAAGGGCTTCAGCGCGCTGGGTGACCTGCAGAATGTCATTGCTGTCGGCCGAGATAACGGCGTCGACAAGGTCATGCCGCGCCCCGGCATCGCGCAGCGACACTTTCAGGCGATCATGGAAGAAGGCCAGCAGATCGGCGTCGACCTTGAGCGGAAATTTCAGCCCATTTTCGGTGACGATGCGAATGACGCCAAGAGCCGCGCGACGCAAGGCAAACGGGTCGCGCGAGCCCGTCGGCTTTTCGTCGATCGACCAGAAACCCGAGAGGACATTGAGCTTGTCGGCCAAAGCCACAGCGATGGAAACGGGCTCGGTCGGCACACGGTCCGAGGGGCCGACGGGCTTGTAGTGCATTTCAAGCGCATTGGCGATTTCTGCCGGCTCTCCCTGCGCGGTCGCATAGTAGCGCCCCATCAGGCCCTGCAATTCCGGGAATTCGCCGACCATGCCGGTGACCAGATCGGCCTTGGCGAGCATGGCGGCGCGCTTGGTCTTTTCGACATCGGCACCAACCTGCGGCGCGATTTCGGCAGCGAGATCCACCAGCCGCTTGACCATGGCGAACTGCGTGCCGAGCTTGGCGTGGAACACCATGTCTTCGAGTTTTGGAAGACCATGCTCCAGCGGAATGGCGAGGTCGCCTTGATAGAAGAAGGCAGCGTCGGAGAGACGCGCGCGAATGACGCGCTCATTGCCAGCCACGATCACCGCACCGCCATCGGTCGGAATGATGTTGGAGGTAATGATAAAATTCGGCGCCAGCTTGCCTGAGGCGTCGCGCAGACAGAAGCACTTCTGGTTGGCACGGATGGTGGCGATGATGACTTCTTCGGGGAGCTTCAGGAATTCGGGATCGAACGACCCCATCATCACATTCGGCCACTCGACGAGACCGGCGACTTCTTCCAGCAGCCCTTCGTCATGGATGACGGTCAGGCCCTGCGCAAAGGCGAGCTGATCAGCGTCGCCGCGGATGATGTCCTTGCGGCGGTCGATATCGAGCACGACCTTGGCGCGCTCAAGCGCGGTCACATAGTCATCAAAACGCTTCACGCGGATCGCGTCGGGCGAGAGGAAACGATGCCCGAACGTCGTCTGCGCGGACTCGATGCCGGCAGTCGCAAACGGCACGACAATCGGCTCATCATTCTCAGTGCCGAAGGTGGCAGTGATGGCGCGCAGCGGGCGCACCCAGTTAAAGCTGCCCGAGCCCCAGCGCATGGATTTGGCCCAGGGGAAATCGCTCAGGATTTTCGGCAGAATGCCCGAAAGCAGTTCCACCGCATCGGCACCCGGCTTGTTGATCACGGCGACATAAAAATCGCCTTTCTTGGGATCGCTCTCGACCTTGGCTTGATCCAGCGAAGCAAGCCCAGCCGAACGCAGGAAACCATCGATAGCCGGCTGCGGCGCACCGACCTTGGGGCCCTTCTTTTCTTCGCGCGTATCGGGCGAGCGCACCGGCAGGCCCGACACGGTCAAGGCCAGGCGGCGAGGGGTCGCAAAGGCGCGGGCGCCTTCATAGACGAGACCCGCATCGACCAGTGCATTGGTGACGGCTTTCTTGAGGTCTTCGGCAGCGCGCCGCTGGAAGCGGGCGGGAATTTCCTCGGAGAAGAGTTCGAGCAGGAGTTCGGGCATGAGGGGCAACCGGATTTCGAAGGCGTAGGGGTGATTAGCGTGGCGCGGCGGGCCTGTCCACATGGACGAGGCGGCTGAGCGGAAGTTTTGGCCTACCAGCCACCGCCGCCGCCTCCACCGCCGCCACCGCCGGAAAATCCGCCGCCACCGCTACTGGAGCCGGAGGAGCTGGCCTGTACGGGCTGCGCGGCGACCATGGCGGCGGCCATGCCGGATGAAGCGCCAGCAATGACATTGGAGATCGAGCCCGAGGAAAAGCCGCGGCCCGATCCCTGATACCAGCCGGGCGAATAGCCTTCGCGCGCATCGACAACGGCATTGCGCGCCAGTTCGGCATCAAAATGCTCTGACCATGGTTTTTCGACACCGAGTGCGATGGCATAGGGCAGAATGCGTTCGAAACGCTCCACGGTCATGGGCGGTTCATTGCTGATGTTGAGCCGGTTCTTTTCCGCCGTGTCGAGATAGAGCTTGAAGCCATCGATCTCGTCCATGACCTTGCGGCCCTGCACGGTCGGGGCACGCATCAGGACTGCGAAGATGGCCGTGATCAGCACCATCGAGCCAGCGGCAATGGCAGCGGAATTGATAGTGAGACTGGAAAACGTCTCGACCATGCCGCCGACGAAATTGAACGCAAACACGCCGACGATCAGACCGGTCAGATAGCGCTGCCAGCCGCCGGTGCGCAGCGCATTGAAGACAATCGAACCGATAACCGCAGCGAAAATGCCGCCGACGAAGGCGGCGACTAACCAGACCGGCTCAAGCACGTCGAGCGCCACCATGCCGATCAGCATCAGGATCATCAGCACGACACCGAGCACGGCAAAGCCGATATTGTGGTTGAACCAGACATTGCGGTTCTCCCGCTGCAACGCCGCCATGAACTCGTTGCGCTTGGTCGCTAGCCCCGGCCCGGTCGATTTGTCGATGGTGACGCTGCGCTTGTCGGAAAAATAGCGGAACAGCACCTCTTCGCCGACCGGAAGAGCAACGTCAGGCTCTTTGCCCGTCGCCTTGACGGTCAGCGCATCGCCGCGATTGTCGATGGTCACGAGCCCGCGCACGCCGAGATTGAAGATGGCCGCGGTCATCGCGGTCCAGCCGGAATTGGCAAAACCCCATTTGTGCACATAGTGCGTCAGGGCCGGCGAAAAGTCCTTGGGCGGATGAAAGAGCGGAATGATCGTGCCCTTTGGCGGGTCTCGCCCAACGCGCCACCAGGCCCCAAAATTATAGGCCAGCAGCAGCAGGACGGCGACAATCGGCAGCCAGACTTCACGAAGATCCGAAGCCTCCTGCAAAAGCGCATCAAAACCCTGCGGCAGCTGGATGATGCCCTTCTGGAAGGAGACCGCAAAGCTCATGCCCTCCCCGGCGGCAAGCACGCGCTGCGTACGGAACGTCGCCTCGGTGTCGGAATTGCGGGTGATGGTCACCGCCTGCTCGGTCGAGCCGGCGACACCGGTATAGGCGGATAGGTCCGAAATCACCGCGCCATCGGGCAAGGTCACGCGCGCCACGGATTTCAGGATCGGAAAATCCCAGTAATTGCCCGTAGCGTTCCAGTAGAGTTCGTCATGGTCGGCAAAAGACCGCGCCATGCGCTCCATGACATAGGTGATGATGTAGCGATGCTCGCCCACGGCAATGAGCCGTTCGGAATTACCGATCCAGATGCGCTGGAAATTGCCCATGCGCTCGACGCGAAAATCCTCCGGCCTGCCCTCGCGCGTCACCGTTTCGACAGCGAGCCCGACCCTGATCTTGTTGCCCGAAGGCCCCAGCAGGACGGTGGGGATATCGCGATAGATGCCCCGCCGAATCTGATTGCCCTCGGCGCGCACATCGACCGTCTCGACCACCCGAACCGAACCATCGACGCGCAGCGTCATATCGGCGGCAAAGGCGCGGATTTCCTCGCGCGCAGCCACTGGCAAAGCCAGAGTGAGCACGCAGGCAAGGGCAAGAAACAGTCGACCGAAGGCATTCATGGGCTTTAGAACTTTACGTTCGGAACCTGGCGGTCGGCCTCGTTCTCAAGCTCGAAATACTGCGCCTTGATGAACTTGAAAGCATTGGCGATCAGGTTCGAGGGGAAGGATTCGACCTGGATATTCAGGTTGCGCACCGCGCCATTGTAGTAGCGGCGCGACATCTGGATTTCGTCTTCCACTGTCTGCAACGCTTCCTGAAATTCCAGGAAATTGGTGTTCGCCTTGAGGTCGGGATAGGCCTCGGCCGTCGCAATCAAACGCCCCAGGGCGGAGGTCAATTGCCCCTCGGCCGCGGCACGCTGTTCGGGAGTGCCATTGGCCGCGGCAGTCGCGGCGGCGCGGGCATTGGTGACAGCCTCGAGCGTCTCGCGCTCATGGCTCATATAGCCCTTCACCGTTTCCATGAGATTGGGGATGAGATCGGTGCGGCGCTTCAACTGCACATCGATGCCCGACCAGCCCTCCTCGACCATCTGTCGATTTTTCACCAAGCCGTTGTAGATGGTGATCGCATAGCCAGCGGCAACGACCACCAGCGCAAGAATGACCCATTCCATAGGCGCGTCCCTCAAAGCATTCGTGCGGGACACTGGCAGTTTGCTGAAAACCTTGCAATGGGCGGCCAGGGGTCGGGCTTGACTTCCCCGACGCAATCCCTAGCTTTAGGTCCATGAATAGTTCGCGCCCAAGTCATTGCTGCACCGTCCTGCTCGCAGGATAGAATCCCTAGGCATGCGCGCGCCGGAGCCTGCTTAGGGTTCAGGCACTTTCGCCACCCGGCTCCCAATTCCCCTCATTCAAGACCACTTCGGACGCCGCGCATTGTTGCGGCCGGAGCCCATTAGGATTTTCTAAATGAACGATATTCGCAGGGACCTTGCGCCCGCCATCACCCTTGGCCGCGCCGATCACACCAAGCTCAATTCCCTCGCCCTGGCCAGCCTCGAGCGCCTGCCCGATCTCGCCGACCGGCTCCTCGAAGAGCTTGAGCGCGCCAAGGTGGTTGCCGATGACAAGCTGCCCGAGGGCATTGTCCGCATGGGCTCGTCGATCACCTATGTCACCAATGCCGACAAGGAACAGACCGTCACGCTGGTCTATCCGGCCGATGCCGACATCGAGGCCGGCCGCATTTCGGTGATGACGCCCATCGGCACGGCTCTTGTCGGCCTCAAGGCCGGCCAGTCGATCACCTGGCGCGACCGCGCCGACAAGCGCCACAAGCTGACTGTGGTGTCGGTGCTGGCGCCGGCAATCGCCTGATCCAGGCCGGGCGCCTTGTAGCCCTCATGGTGAGGCGCTTTGCTTTTGCAAAGCCTCGAACCACGAGGGCGGGCGCCCTACTGCGATGTAGAGGCGCGGATTATTCCGCGCCGCCGCCCGCCGTCTGCAGCCATGCTTCGCCGCAGGATTTGGCCAGTTCGCGAATGCGCAGGATATAGCTCTGCCGCTCGGTGACCGAGATCACGCCGCGTGCATCGAGCATGTTGAAATTATGCGATGCCTTGACGACCTGTTCATAGGCCGGAATGGCCATGGTCTGGCGATTGCCTTCGGCGCCCTTGGCGAGGATGGCGCGGCATTCCTTTTCCGCGTCCTCGAAGTGGCGGAAGAGAATTTCGGTATCCGCCGCCTCAAAATTGTACTTCGAGGACTCCTGCTCGTTCTGCAGGAACACATCCCCATAGGTGACCTTGTCGTCGCCTTCGCGGCCGTTGAAATTAAGGTCGTAGACATTTTCGACGCCCTGCACATACATGGCGAGGCGTTCGAGCCCATAGGTGATTTCGCCTGGCACCGGCGAGCACTCAAAACCCGCCACCTGCTGGAAATAGGTGAACTGGCTGACTTCCATGCCGTCGCACCAGCATTCCCAGCCAAGGCCCCAGGCGCCCAGCGTCGGGCTTTCCCAGTCGTCTTCCACGAAGCGGATGTCGTGCACCGACGCGTCAAGCCCGATAGCTGCCAGCGAGTCGAGATAGAGCTGCTGGATATTGTCCGGCGAAGGCTTCAGGATCACTTGGAACTGATAATAGTGCTGGAGCCGGTTGGGGTTCTCGCCATAGCGCCCGTCCTTGGGACGGCGCGAAGGCTGCACATAGGCGGCCTTCCAAGCCTTCGGTCCCAGCGCGCGCAGGGTCGTCGCGGTGTGGAAGGTACCGGCGCCCATCTGCATGTCATAGGGCTGGAGAATGACACAACCCTGCTCGGCCCAGAAATTCTGGAGCGTCAGGATCAGACCCTGGAAGGAATTCTTCGGGTCCATGTGAGCGGGGCGATTGGTCATCGGGGCAATAGGTCCGGCAGGAAAGAGCGGGCGGAACGTATTCGCCCGCCCCTTTCCGGTCAACGGGCTGCGGGCAAATCAGCCGCGCTTGTCGTCATTCCGTCCGCCGGGCCTGAACGTCCCGTCATCGCCGCGCTTGAGATCGATCACATCGGGTCGCTGGCGTTCGGCCAGATCGCGTTCGTGGCGCAGGCGCTTTTCTTCCCTGGCGTCGCTGTCGAACTTTTGCGACCAGTCCTTCCAGATGCGGCGAATTCCGAAGTAGACCATTAACGCCAGTACGGTAAATATCAGGATACGCAGCAACATGATCTAGAGGCCCAGGCGCGCCCAGAGCGCGCGATCATCAATGGTGGTCGTCACATCATCTACCACGCCCTGAGCCGAAAAGCCGAGACGCGGCAGCGCAAGGAAGGGCCTTTTCGCCGCAATGGGTTTCAGGACAATGTCGCGGCCATAGCGCTCGCGCAGCGTCGAATGCAGTTCGCCGATACTGTCGACCAGCCCCAGTTCGACCCCGCGCAGCCCCGGCCACCATTCGCCGGTAAACAGCACATCGTCCTCGGCCTTGAGCTTGCCGGCGCGGTGACGCTTCACATGGTCGATGAAGACCTGATGGATATCGAGTTCGAAGCGCTTGATGCGTTCGACGTCTTCGGCCTTTTCCGGCAGGAAGGGATCGAGCGTCGACTTGTTCCGGCCCGCCGTGTGCACACGCCGCTCGACGCCGAGCTTTTCCAAAGCCCCGACAAAGCCGAACGTCGCCATAATGACGCCGATGGAGCCGACAATCGACGAGGGATCGACGATGATCTCGTCACCCGCCACCGCAATGAAATAGCCGCCCGAGGCCGCCGCATCCTCAACGAAAACCAGAACAGGCTTCCCCGTCTCGTCGGCCAGTTGCCGAATACGATTGGAAATCAGCCGGCTCTGCACCGGCGAGCCACCGGGCGAATTGATGACGATGGCCACGGCCGGCGCCGCGCGCATGTCGAAAGCACGCTTCAGCAGCGGTTCGACGGATTCAATATTGAGCCGGCCGGGGCGCTGCTCGGCAGCGATGACGCCGTGGAGGCGCACGACCGGAATGGTGGTGGGACGGCGAAACAGACGAACGAACCAGTTTGGCTTGCGGGCTTGTGTTCCAGCCATGTCCTCTCCTTGATTTTCCAGTGATTTAGGCATGGTGCAAGCGGATTACCAGTCGAGCACGGCCTGCCCGCGAAAAACGGCCTCGAATTCGGGCGCATATTCGCGCCCTGTGGCACCATGAAGTGCGCGGCTCGCCAGCAGCGTCAGCGGTACCCGCGAGCCCTTCACGCCCCGCACGAGGAGACGCGTCACGTTTTCGCCAGGGCGGGGGGAAATCGGCAGGATGGTGAGCGCACCGAATCGGGGGGCGAGCGCGGTTAGGAGCGACACCATGCCCCTTGCCGGATAGATGATGGTGAAAACGCCATCTCCGGCAGCGCAGCCCGCCGCACAGCGGACCCAGGCATCCAGACTGTCCTCGGCCATGTGCCGCGCATCGGCCTTGCTGGCCTCCGGCGCCAACGTGCCCTGAACCGCGTCGAAATAGGGCGGGTTGGCGATGACCGCTTCGAAGTGATTGCTCTTCAGCCCCGCCGCAGCCCGCGCGGCTGCGCGGTCGAGAATGTCGAGAGCCAGCACCTCGGCGCGGGCTTCGAAACCGTTATCGATGATATTCTGACGCGCCAGATCCAGCGTTTCCGGGTGCCGCTCCAGGAGCGTCGCCGTTTCTGCCCGCTCCAGAGCCAAAGCCGCAAGCGAGGCCGTGCCGACGCCGGCGCCAAGATCGAGCAGGGTTTTAGTCCCTGCCCGCACGGCGGCTCCCAACAGAACGCTGTCGGACCCAGCCCGAAACCCGTTGCGGGGTTGCGACAGAGTGATCCGGCCTGCCAAAAAGGCATCGCGCGTTGTGGTTTGGTGTTTTACAAAGTCAGTCGGCTGGTCTAGGGACATCGCACCCTGAAAGCTGGTTCTGCGCGAGTTTACATGCGCTGATATGGCGGGCTCAACCGATTTGCCGCCGGTGGCAAACGAGGACGGTAATGGCGGTCTCAGTTCTGACCCAGAAGAAAAACGTGCCGACAGGCAATCCGGTCGACAAACTGCTTGCGGCGACCGCCGACGAGATGGCGAAGGTCAATACACTGATCCTGAGCCGTGCGGAATCGCATGTCGACATGGTCCCTGAACTGGCTCGCTATCTCATTGAAAGCGGCGGCAAGCGCCTGCGCCCCATGCTGACCGTCGCCGCGGCCATGCTGTTCGGCGAGGGCAAAGGCAACGAAGTCAATTTCGCCGCCGCCGTCGAATTCATGCACAACGCCACCCTCTTGCACGACGATGTCGTCGACGAGAGCGACATGCGCCGCGGCAAGCCCGCTGCCCGCATGGTCTGGGGCAACAAGGCCTCTATCCTCGTGGGCGACTTTCTCCTCGGCCAGGCCTTCATGATGATGGTCGAAACGGGCGACATCCAGGCACTGGGCGTGCTTTCGGCCGCCTCTGCCGTCATGGCCGAAGGCGAAGTGTTCCAGCTCGCCAAGACCGGCGACCTCACCACCACCGAAGCCGACTATGCCGAAGTGATCCGCGCCAAGACCGCCGTGCTCTTCAAGGCCGCTTGCGAAGTGGGTGCCATTTCTGGTGGCGCCGACGAAGCCGGCCGCACGGCTCTCGCCCAATATGGCCTTGAACTGGGCAATGCCTTCCAGCTCGTCGACGACGCCCTCGATTATGGTGGGCAGTCTGGCGCCTTGGGCAAGAATGTCGGCGACGATCTGCGCGAGGGCAAGATGACCCTGCCGGTCATCCTTGCACTCGCCGAAGGCAGCGAAGCCGAACGCACCATCATCGCCGGCGCCCTCGGCAAGGTCGATGCATCCGAACTCGAAGTCAGCCAGGTCGTCGCGATCTTCAATCGCCACAACACCCTGGCCCGCACGCTCGAAAAGGCCCGCGCCCATGCGGCGGCGGCCGTCGACGCACTGGCCGACCTGCCGGAGAGCGAAATGAAGACGCTCCTCGGCGAAGTCGTCCTCCACAGCGTCAGCCGCGCCTCGTAAGGCAAGAACCTCCGAAATCCCTCTCTTTCGTCACCGCCGGGCTTGTCCCGGTGGTCCATGCGTGCGGCAAGATGGATTGCCGGGACAAGCCCGGCAATGACGACGACACTGGGTGTGCTTTTCTCAGGTCACGGAACGATCAGCGGCGCTGCGGCGACCCAATGATCGGGATTACGCTCGCGCATGACCTGCGCGGCCTGGTACGCTTGGCCCTCGGAGCCAAACAGCCCGAACACCGTCGCGCCTGAGCCCGACATGCGCGACAGGATGCAGCCCTGCGTCTGCGCCAGATCATCGACGATATAGCCGATCTCCGGCACGAGCTTTACGGCCGGCGGTTGCAAGTCGTTGCGCGTTTCGGCCAGCCACAGGCCGAGCTGCGCTGGCCGCGTCAGCGGCTCGGGCAGAGCCGGCAGCGGATAATTGTCATGAGCGCGCAGGCGCCGGAACACATCCGCCGTCGCCACCGGCACCAGCGGATTGACCAGCACGATATGCGTGGTGGGAAAATCCGACAGAGGCGAAAGAATCTCGCCCACGCCCCGCGCCACCAGCGGCCGGCTCAAGAGGCAGGCCGGAACATCGGCGCCAAGCTTGGCTGCCAGATCCGCGAGATCGGCAAATGGCACCGGCTCACTCGCCATCCGCACCAGAATGCGCAGTGCCGCCGCCGCATCAGCCGAACCACCGCCAATACCGGCGGCCACAGGCAGGCGCTTTACGAGATGCATGGCAACGCCATCGGGCACGAGGCCCGGCCAGCGCTGACGAAAGGCACCAACAGCCCGCATTACGAGATTGGTGCCGCCCGTCCCCAGCGCCGCAGCAAAAGGCCCGGAAATTTCGAGACTATCCGCCGCCGCCTCGACCGCCTCCAGTTCGTCCGCTACATCGGCGAAGACGATCAGGCTTTCGAGGTCATGATAGCCGTCCTCACGTCGACGCGTGACATGCAGCGCCAGGTTGATCTTGGCCGGCGCTGCCTCGACAAAAGTTTCCGTCATGCTGGCGGACTATTCCGTCGCGGTTGCGGGGGTCAGGCCATCGACAAGTTTCGGGCCGACGCGTTCGGCCACGTTGCCGACCTCGTCCACCGACTTGGCGACCTTCCACTGGAACTGGGCTTCGAGCCGACGTCCGGCCTTCCAATAGGCATCGCCAAGGTGATCGTTGATCTCGGCATCATTGGGCCGCAGCATCACGGCGCGTTCCAGCGTCTCGACCGCCTCGTTGATGCGGCCGAGCTTGTAAAAAGCCCAGCCAAGCGAATCGACGACATAGCCATCCTGCGGCTGTGCCTCGACGGCCTTCTCGATCATGCCCAGAGCCTCATCGAGGTTCATGTCCATGTCGATCCAGGAATAGCCGAGGTAGTTGAGAACCGAGGGCTGGTCCGGATTGAGATCCAGCGCCTTGAGGAAATCGGCCTCGGCCTGTGGCCAGTGCTTGGCGCGCTCATTGGCAATGCCGCGGACATAGTAGAAGCGCCAATCGGCCGGCGACTCGCCCCCGGTGATCTCCAGCGCCTTGGTATAGGCGTCTGCGGCATCCTCATATTGCTCGTCATAGCGCAGGAGGTCGCCCAGCACGGAAACGGCGTCGAGATCGCCGGGGCGCGTCGCCACAATATTGCGCAGCCGGCGCAGCGCTTCGGCGCGATCGCCCATCGCATCGAGATTTTGCGCGACGCGCACAACAGCCGTGGGCTTCATCGGCGAAGAGGAAGCCACCGCGTCGTAAATCTCATTGGCAGCATCGTGCTGGCCCTCGGAGTCCAGCAGCAGACCGGCGGCCAAACCGATCACATCGGAATTGGGGTCGAGATAGTGGCCAAGGCGCAGGAAGACCAATGCCAGGTCCTTGCTGCCATCGCGCGACAAGGCAACGCCGATACCATGGAACATTTCGGCGGCGCCGAGCTGCACGTTGGTGGCGAAAACGCCCGGACGGCGCTTGGCCTCCACCGCCTCCTTGACCACGGTCACCAGCGGATGGGTCAGCCCCTGGTCCTCAAAGCTGGCGATCACCTCGGCCGCCTCGTCAAAGCGACCTTCATTGGCCAACATGCGCGAATAGACTTCAACCATGCGCGCCACATAGGGCTCGTTCTCAAAGGCTTGGGCGGCAAGCTCCAGCGCCTTATCCTTCTTGCCGGCAACTTCGGCCATCAGCGCGCGGTGGAACACCAGGAAATCTTCAAGCCCGGTATCGCCGAGCTTGGTGAGGATCGCGTCCGCTTCGTCATAACGCTTGTCACCCACCAGTGCCCAAGCGCGCAAAACGCCCGCCGTAATACCGGTAAATGTGTCCTGACCGATGGTTTCGAGCGCGCTGCCGGCGGCGCCATAACGGCGCTCCTTGAGCGCCTCGGTGGCAACGACCAGTTCGGCAAGCTCGTTCTGCCCCACGAGTTCCATCAGCCGCTTGGCGACCTGGGCCGATTGCCCGATCTGGCCATTGGCGGCAAAGGCAATGAAGGAACGCTCGACCAGCACCGGATTGTCCCAGTCGCCCTGCGCGGCTTCGTTGAAATAGCGGGCGGCCTCGTCGGTCCTCAATTCCTCGAGGGCTTGCCGTCCGGCGAGATAAGAGCCGGTGGCGCTCGGGCGGAACAGTTGCAACATGTCGAGCAGGTTCGAAGCGCTGCTCTGGGCCGAAGCCGCCGGCACCAGGGCCAGTGCGAGAATCGTCGCCAGAATGGGCCGGGCCAGTCGGTTCGAAAGCAAGGTCACGTGCAGAATTCTCCATATGCCGCCAAGGGCACGCTTTGGCCGTAAAGATTGTCCGTTTTGCGACTGCGTCGCAAGGTGGCGCGGGTTATGCCCGGTCACATTCCGCTGTAATTGGGCCCGCTGCCGCCCTCTGGCGGCACCCAGGTGATGTTCTGGGCCGGGTCCTTGATATCGCAGGTCTTGCAATGAACGCAGTTGGCCGCGTGGATGCGGAACACCGGCTCACCGTTTTCGCTGGCCATTTCATAGACGCCCGCGGGGCAATAGAGCGGCGCCGGCTCACCATAAAGCGGCAGGTTTTCGCGCACCGGGATCGTCGGGTCTTTCAGCTTGAGATGAACCGGCTGATCCTCGTCATGCGCCAGATTGGCGAGGAAGACCGAGGAAGCCCGGTCAAAAGTCAGCTTGCCGTCGGGCCGCGCATAGGTTTTCCCCTTTACCTCGGCGCGCTTTTTCAACTTGGCGAAATCCGGCGCGCCGTGCGAGCGCAGGTTGAGCAGCGAGCGCCCGACAATCGCTGAAAACCAAAGGTCCGCACCAATAGCGAGCGAACCCACAATTGTCCCCAGCCGCGACCAGAGCGGCTTGGCATTGGCTACGCCCTTCAATTCCTTCTCAATGCCGGTACGCAGTACACTCTGGGCAAAATCCTCAACCAGATCATGCTTCCGCCCGGCGACAACCGCTGCCCCCACAGCATCGGCCGCACCAATGCCCGAGAGAATAGCGTTATGAATGGCCTTCAGCCGCGGCGCATTCATGAAGCCGGCCGAACAGCCGATCAGGCCACCGCCCGGAAAAGCTAGGCTCGGCACCGACTGCCAGCCACCCGCCGTCACCGCCCTCGCGCCATAGCTCACGCGCGACCCGCCTTCGAGCAGCTTTGCGACCGAAGGATGCGCCTTGAAGCGCTGGAATTCGTCGAAGGGCGACAGGGTCGGATCGGCATAATCGAGATAGGTGACGATCCCGACATAGAGTTTTCTGTCCTCGGCGTGATAGACAAAGCCACCACCCGCCGTCGAGTTGTCGAGCGGGAAACCGAGATAGTGATCCACCTGCCCCGCATGGTGCTTTTCGGCCGGAATCTCCCAGACTTCCTTGATGCCGAGACCATATTTCTGCGGCTCACGGCCAAGCTCGAAATCGCCGATGATCTGCTTCGCCAGAGACCCGCGCGCGCCCTCCGCGATCAGCGTATACTTGGCTTCCAGCGCAATCCCCTCGGCAAAGCCCGATTTCGGATTGCCCTCGGCATCGCGACCGAGATCGCCGGTGATCACACCACGCACCGGGCCATCGCCCGAGCGCAGCGCATCCACTGCCGCCGTCATCGGAAAAATATCGACGCCCAGTTCGGTCGCCTGTTCGCCCAGCCACTGCACCAGCCGCCCAAGGCTGGTGATCACCGCCCCCGGGGTCTTGAGCTGCGGCGGCACCAGCAGGTGCGGCAGCGCGAAATCGCCCTTTTCGGTCAGGTAGTGAAACGTGTCCTGCGTAACATCGGGCCCAACCGGCGCGCCCTTGAGCCGCCAATCCGGCAGCAATGCATCGAGCCCCACCGGGTCCATCACCGCGCCCGAAAGAATGTGCCCGCCGATTTCGGCTGACTTTTCCACCACTGTCACACTGAGCTCAGGATGGCGCTGTTTCAGGCGAATGGCCGCCGCAAGGCCCGAAGGACCGGCACCGACAATAAGAATGTCGGTCGAAATCGTCTCTCGATTGCCAGCTTCAGCCATAGTCCAACCCTCAACGTCGGCAGGCGACTGGTCGCCTCGAATGCGGTGTGACATAACGGGCCCCATGTCTCAAGGTCGAGAACTCAACAAGGCCGAACTGCTTGCCGTGCTGGACTGGTATCGTGCCGCCGGCGTGGATCTGGCTGTCGGTGAAGACCCGGTCGACCGTTTCGCCCAGCCAGCGCCAACACCTTCCCCGGCGCAAGTCTTGCGCCAGGCCGCCACTACCCCCGTCCCGCCGCCGCAGCCCGCAACCGCCGCGATCACCGGCGACCCCTCGGAAGCGCGAAAACTCGCAGCGTCGGCTGGCACGCTCGACGAATTGCAAAAAATTCTCGACGCCTATGACGGCTGCAGCCTAAAATTCCGCGCCACCCAGCTCGTCTTTGCCGATGGCAATCCCGAAGCAAAGATCATGCTGATCGGCGAAGCCCCTGGCGCGGAAGAGGATCGCCAGGGAAAACCCTTTGTCGGTCGATCCGGCCAATTGCTCGACCGCATGCTTGGTGCCATCGGCCTCGACCGCTCAAAAGTCTATATCGTCAACACCGTCCCCTGGCGCCCACCCGGCAATCGCACGCCGACGCCCGAAGAGATGGAACTGTGCCTGCCCTTCCTCCACCGCCAGGTTGAACTCGTTGCGCCAAAGCTAGTGATGACTCTTGGCGGCCCGGCAATGCAGACCGTGTTCAATACCACAGTCGGCATTATAAAAATGCGCGGCCGCTGGCAGGACGTGGCGATCGGCACACATCAGGTCGACGCACTCCCGACGCTCCACCCGGCCTACTTGCTCCGCAACCCGGCGGCCAAGCAGCAGGCCTGGGCGGATCTGCTGAGCCTCAAGATGAAGATGGATGGCCTCGGGCTGAGCTAAGCTCGTCACAACTGAGCGCGCCGTCACCCCCTCCCTTCCTCCCCCATCAAGGGGGAGGTGTCAGATCGAGTTTGGGGCACGTTCCAGTCCAAACCGCCGGCCCAGCACCTCCCCCTTGGGGGAGGCCGGGAGGGGGTGGACAGGCACACACCGGCCCCCACCCCAACTTTTTCCCCCGCCTCCCCATTTCCGCCCTATCGCTTCTTTTATGTCTCGCTATGGTCACCTATCGGTGATTTGCAACGTTTCGCTGCCCTTATTCCCAGAGCGCCATGGCTTCCGTCATCAAAATCTACGCCCTGTTCCTTGGCTCGGCCCTGTTGATGTTCGGAGGTGGCCTGCAAGGCCTCCTGCTCTCGGTGCGTGGCGCGGAGGAAGAGTTTTCCCTTCTCGCGCTCGGCCTCATCGGCACCGGCTGGTCCGTCGGCTTCGTCGCCGGCTCCATCATGGTCCCGATGATCGTGCGAAAAGTCGGGCATATTCGCGCCTATTCGGTCATGGCCGCCATCGGCACCATCACGATCCTGCTCAATCTCCTCTGGATCAACGATATCGGCTGGATCGTGTTGCGCGCGCTCTCCGGCTTCTGCTTTGCCGGCGCCGCCATGATCGTTGAAAGCTGGCTCAATGAAGTCGCCGACAACAAGAGCCGCGGCACGATCTTTTCGATCTATGTGACCATCAATCTCGCCGCCTCGACCGTCGGCCAGATGGCCATGTCGATCACCGGCACCGCCGGCTATCTGCCCTTCGTCATCGGCGCCATCAGCTTCATCTGCGCTCTCCTGCCGACAGCCCTCACCTCGAGCCCGCAGCCGCGCCCCCTGGCCTCGGCCAAGCTCGACCTGCGGCTGCTCATAAAAACCTCGCCCGTTGCCGCCGTAGCCGCCTTCTGCTGCGGCATGGCCAATGGCTCCTTCGGCACGCTGGCCCCGGTCTATGGCTATGAACAGGGGCTCGACGCATCCGGCATCGCCCTGCTGTTTGCCATTTCCGCCATTGCCGGCGCCGTCGCGCAAATCCCCTTCGGCCGCCTGTCCGATCGCATCGACCGTCGTCAGGTGATGATCGGCCTTGCTGCCGCTTCTGCCGTGGTCGGCCTTCTCATCGTCCTTATCAATCCCAGCGCCGGCTGGCTGATGTATCTGCTGTTCGGCCTCTATGGCCTTGCCGCCAACCCGCTCTATCCAATCGCCGTGGCCCATGCGAACGACTTTGCGAAAGATGGCGACTTTGCCAAGATCGCTGGCGGCATGCTGCTCATTCTCGGCGTCGGCCTTGCCATCGGCCCGGCCATCGCTTCGGTGCTGATGAGCACCATCGCCCCCATGGCCCTCTTCATCATCACCGCCATTTTCCACGCCGCCGTTGCCGGCTTTGCCTTCATGCGCATGCGCGTCCGAAAGAGCCGCGACGCCGCCGAACGCGCACCGTTCCAGCCCATGGATCGTCAGGTGACGCCCGAATCTATTGTGCTCGATCCGCGGGCTGATAGTGATGCCGAGGACGAGGTGATTGTGCGGCACGAGCCAGCCGTCCCCGAAGAGCTGATCGAAACCAAGGAGCCCCAGCGTGTTCAAGACGGAACGGTTTGAGGATAGGGCCTTCAAGCCCCTCTCCATCGCAGTCATCGCCGTTTCCGATACGCGTACGCTCGAAACCGATACCGGCGGGGCGCTCCTAAAATCCCTGCTCGAAGCCGATGGCCACACCTGTTTCGAGCGTCAGGTCGTGCGCGACGACATCCAGCTCATCCGTGCGGCCGTCCAGGCCTATGTCGCCAATCCCAAGGTCGACGTGGTCCTCACCACCGGCGGCACCGGTTTTTCCGGCCGCGATGTCACCCCTGAGGCCGTTGAGCCCCTCTTCGACAAGCGCATGGAAGGCTTTTCCGTGCTCTTCCACCAATATTCGGGCACCACGGTCGGCACGAGTTCAATGCAGTCGCGCGCCACTGCCGGCCTTGTCGGCACCACCTTTGTCTTCTGCCTCCCCGGTTCGCGCGGCGCCTGCCGCGATGCCTGGGAAGGCATTTTAACCCAGCAACTCGATTACCGGCACAAGCCGTGCAATCTCGTGGAACTGATGCCGCGCCTCGACGAGCGCTGATTTTACCGTTTTGCCGAACAACACGTTCGGCACCGTTCGCTTTACGGAACCGATGCCAAGGCGCATCTAAATGGGCAGAGAGCGCGGGCAGGCCGCGCCAAGGATTCTTAGCCCATGTCCGCTACGGCCCCCATGCAGATCGGCCTGGTGACGCTCAATGTGCGCCAGCTCGACACAGTCTCCGACTATTATCGCCACCTGCTCGGTCTTGAAGTCATCGACCGCGACGGCTCCACCCTGCGCCTTGGCGTGGGCCAGACGCCGCTGCTCGAACTGCGCGGCAATGCCGATTTCGTTGAGCGCAATCCCCGCTCGGCCGGCCTCTTCCACACAGCCTTCCTGATGCCCAGCCGTACCGACCTTGCTGCCTGGCTGCGCTATGCCGCCAAGGAGCGCATCCCCGTCGGTGGAGCCTCCGACCACGCCGTCAGCGAAGCGCTCTATCTCAACGACTCCGAAGGCAATGGCATCGAGGTCTATGTCGATCGTCCCCGCGCCGACTGGCCGCATGAAGACGGCCTCATCCCCATGAGCTCCGACCCGCTCGACATCGCCGATATCCTCCGTTTCGACGAGACCACCGCCTGGTCCGGCGCCCCCGCCGGTATGATCGTCGGCCACATGCACCTGCAGGTCGGCGATCTCCCCACCGCCGAGCCTTTCTATTCCGGCGTGCTCGGCACCGACATCACCTGCCACTATCCCGGCGCCACCTTCTATGGCGCAGGCGGCTATCACCATCAGCTCGCCACCAATACCTGGTCGAGCCGCGGCGCCGGCCCGATTGACCCAAAAACCACCGGCCTCGTCGGCTTCGAACTCATTCTCGATAGCAACGAACAGCGCGACGCCATCACTGCCCGCGCCAGAACCACCAGCAACACGCTCACCGACCCGTGGGGCCTCGCCCTCACGCTCAACACCAGGGAGGTCTGAACAGTTATCATGAGCGACAGCCTCGTTATCCTCCTCCACGGCGTCGGCAGTTCCGGCGCCGACATTGCCGGTCTGGTGCCCGCCCTCGCGCCGGCCCTGCCGAGTACAAAATTCGTCAGCCCGGATGGCCCCGGCCGTTTCAATGCCGGCCATCAGTGGTTCTGCATCACCGGGGTCACCACGGAGAACCGCCCCGCCCGCGTCGCCGCGGCAAGGCCGTCCTTCGACGCCATCCTCTCCGACCTCATCGGTCGCGAAGGCTTTGCCGGGCGCCTTGATCGCGTCGCCCTGGTCGGCTTCTCGCAGGGTTCCATAATGGCCCTCGACGCCCTGGCCTCCGGCCGCTGGCCGGTCGCGGGCGTCGTCGCCTTCTCCGGCCGCCTCGCCTCACCCGAGCCGCTGGAGCCAGCAAAAGGCTCAAAACTGCTGCTGGTTCACGGCACCGAAGACCACATGATGCCGGTGGCCGAAGCGGCAAACGCCGAAGCAAAGTTTTCCGGACTGGGCGTCGCGACAACCAGCTTCATCCAACCCGGCCTCGGCCACTCGGTGTCGGCAGAAGGTGCCGCCGAAGCGTCAAAGTTCTTGAGCCGTCTGTTCTCCTAGAAGCTCCAGTGCCTCCCCTCCCACCGTGTCATTCCCGCGAAAGCGGGAACCTCTGTTTCAAAACGGAGATCCCCGCTTTCGCGGGGATGACATCGAGGGGCGGCGGGAATACGCAAACAAAAAGGCCGGGCATTGCCCGGCCTTTTCTCATTCCTATCAGTGACCCATTGCCGGGCCGCCGTGACCGCCTTCGGGCCGCTTCACGAAGAAGGCCGCGACGATCATCAGCAGCGACACGATGGCGCCGCAGAGGAACCCGCCGCGAATGCCCGCCGCCAGGGCATCGACCGCATCGAGCCCAGCCGCTGCACCAGCCGCCGTCTGCAAGCTCATCACCGCCACGAAGAGCGCGATACCCGCCGCGCCTGCCACCTGCTGCACGGAGCCAAGGATGGCGCTGGCATGCGAATAAAACTTTGGCGGCACCGAGCTCATCGACGATGTGAAGAGCGGGGTGAAGGTGAAAGCGAGGCCAACGCTGAGCACGATGTGCCCGGCGACCACGGCCCAGACCGGGGTATGCTGGCTGACCAGCGTCAGCGCCCACATCACCGCCGAAACCGCGATGACACCCGGCACCAGCAGCGGCTTGGGACCAAAGCGGTCATAGAGCCGGCCAACCACCGGACCCAGCACACCCATGAGCAGACCACCCGGCAGCAACAGCATACCGGTCTGCAGCGTATCAAGGCCCAGCACCTTCTGCGTGTAGATCGGCAAGAGGATCGAGCTACCGAGCAGCGCCACCATGGCGACGGCCATGGTGATCAGGGCAAAGGTATAGTTCTTGTGCTGCAGCGTGCGCAGGTCGAGCAGCGCCTTGTCTTCGTTCTGGAGACCGAACTGGCGCCAGACGAAAGCCGCCATGGAAACGAGGCCAATGGCAATCGGCGCCCAGGCCGGAATGGCCGAACCATGTTCCGCACCTTCACCCAGGCTCGACAGGCCATAGACGAGGCCGCCGAAGGCAAAGGCCGAGAGAATGACCGACAGCACATCGAGCGGCGCATAACGCGGCGTCGAGACATTGCGGATGCGGCTTGCACCGATGACCAGCGCCAGGATGGCAATGGGCAGGGTGAAATAGAACATGAAGCGCCAGTCGAAATGGGCGAGGATAAACCCGCCAATCGTCGGGCCGATGGCCGGAGCCACGGACATGACGATGGAGATATTGCCCATGACCTTGCCGCGCCCTTCCGGCGGCACCAGCGACATGACCGTGGTCATCAGCAGCGGCATCATGATGGCCGTGCCGACGGCCTGCACGACGCGGCCGACAATAAGAAGTTCAATACCCGGCGAAACCGCGCAGATCAGCGTGCCGGCCGTAAAGACCGACATGGCGATCATATAGATCGGCCGCGTATTGAGGCGCTGCAGCAGGAAGCCGGTGATCGGGATCACCACGGCCATGGTCAGAAGGAATGCCGTGGTCAGCCACTGCGCTAGGCTCGCCGTGACGCCGAGATCGGTCATCAGGTGCGGGATGGCCACGCTCATGATGGTTTCGTTGAGGAACACCACAAAGGTGGACACGAGCAGAAGCCCGATGACCAACCGGTTGCGCGCCGCATTGTCAGGATGATGGGGAGCGCTTTGTTCAAGCGCGTCGAATGTTGCTGTGTCTGTCGTCATGTCCATACCCTCACTAAAGCGCGTGACACCCTTGCGACGCACGGCATCGCCTGAGTTCGACAGCGCTTTCCAATTTCTCTGCGACAAGGCCTGTCAGCAGCCATCAGTTCAGACCGCGCTTAACTAATCCCGGCAGGGATCGGCGGTCAATGCTAAATATTATGCTTAACTAATGCGCCCCATTTTCGGGGGCGGTTTCTCTACGCCCGCATCGCCGCTCCGTCCAGTCCCAATCCGCGCAAGGCTGCAATGCACGACAAAATTTGAGAACAAAATTCGAACATCGTTCTTGTTGTGTTCTCATTCGATTGCTAGATTTGGAACGTGCCGACGAGGTCGATTCCAGATCGCGGCGGAGGCAGCAGGAGATATGCCATGGCCCTTTACCAGGCCCCCAGCTTCGAAGCGCTTGAACGTCTCAGCCAGAGCCGCGACGCCGATCTGGCGCGGCGCGAGCTGCTCAATTCCGATCGTATCCGCGGTCGTGGCGCCCAGTCGAACCATACCGGGCGCTTCGAGACCCATGCGCGCGAAAATTTCGATGACGGCTGGGGCGTCGTCGAGGCCCTGCCCATGACCGAAACGGTGGAACATGCCGAGCGTGCCAAGAGCATCATCACCACCAATGACAGCCCGGACATTGGCTTCGAGCGCTCGATCAATGCCTATCGCGGCTGCGAGCATGGCTGTTCCTATTGCTATGCCCGCCCCACCCACGCCTATCTCGGCCATTCGGCCGGCGTCGATTTCGAGCGCGAGATCTACGTCAAGACCAATGCGGTCGAGGCTCTTCGCAACGAACTCGGCGCAAAGTCCTATCGCCCGAAACCCATTGCCATGGGCACCAATACCGACCCTTATCAGCCCTCCGAGCGCAAGCACCAGCTCACCCGCGGCATTCTCGAAGTCATGCTCGAAACCCGGCATCCGGTGATGATCACCACCAAATCGGCGCTGATCCTTAGGGATCTCGACCTGCTCACCGAGCTCGCAAAACTCGGCCTTGCCAAGGTCGCCATTTCGGTGACCTCCATGGACCACAAGCTGAGCCGCAAGATGGAGCCCCGCGCCTCCTCGCCCGCGCGCCGCCTCGAAGCCATCCGCTCCCTCAGCGAGGCCGGTGTGCCTACCGCCATCTTTGCTTCCCCCATGATCCCGGCCATCAACGACATGGAACTCGAACGCATCCTCGACGCTGGCAAGGCCCAGGGCGCGCTCGCCGCCTCCATGATCCTCCTCCGCCTTCCCGGCGAAGTGCGCGACGTCTTTCGCGAATGGCTCCTCCGCCACTTCCCAGACCGGGTACGCCACGTCCTCGCGCTGGTCCGAGACACCCGCGGGGGGCGGGACTATGACTCCCGCTTCGGCACGAGAATGACGGGCGAAGGCCCCTACGCCACCCTCCTCCGCCAGCGTTTCGACAAAGCCCGCGAACGCTATGGCCTTGAAGCCAAGCTGCCGGGCCTGCGCAACGACCTCTTCATCGCCCCGACGCTGGAGAGCAAGCAGATGAGCCTCTTTTAGAATCCCCCTCATCCGCCCTTCGGGCACCTTCTCCCCGATAGGGAGAAGAACGGTCCGGCGTGCACCTCTTATTCCTCTCCCCCTCGGGTAGAGGTGGCTCGGCCAAAGGCCGAGTCGGTGAGGGGGCTGCGTTAGACCTGCATCCCTCTCCCATCGTCACCACCGGGCTTGTCCCGGTGGTCCATGCCTCGGCAAGACTGGATTGTCGGGACAAACCTGGCAATCACGCCAACTAAGCGCTCAGCGCCTCGCCCGCCCCAACGCGCTCAGCAATAAAGTCCAGCATCGCCCGATCGGTATAATCGCGTGCCGCCAGCGTTGCACCCGCCTCCAGCAACTGCGCCAGCTCCAGCCCCGTCGCCATCCCGATCGTCGCGATCCCCGCAGACGTCGCCGACTTCAACCCGGTCCGCGAATCCTCAAACGCCACGCAATTCTCGGCATCAGCCCCGAGAATCCTCAGCCCCTCGAGATAAGGCAGTGGATGCGGCTTGCCGAATTCCAGCTCGTCCCCAATCACCAGCCCCTTGAACCGGTGCCGCGCCCCAATACTGTCCAGCAATTGCTCTGCGTTATCCCGCGGCGCATTCGTCACCGCCACCGCCGGCAGCCCGATCGCATCGGCCCAATCGAGCAGCGCAAAAAGCCCATGTACGGGCTCGACACCCTCGGCCGCCAGCGAGCGGAACAGGGCTTCCTTTTCCATCATGATTTCCCACTGCCGCTCCGGCGTCTCATGCGGTAGGAACTGTGCGCCGATCGCCTCATTGGCGAGGCCCTGCAGTTCGCGCCCGAAGCGTTCGCGGTCGAAATGGTGCCCATAGGGCGCAAAAGCACGATTAAACGCTTCGAGATGCAGCGGATCGCTCTCGACCAGCGTTCCATCGATATCAAAGAGCAATCCGGCGCCGGGCAGAAGAGTCATCGAAAATCCTTGGTTGAGCCGGCGCGAAAGCACACCATGCTCACCGGTCCGTCAACCTCGCCCGTAATCGAATCCGCCGTAAATCAGTATTGCTCCACCTTGCGCGCATAGGTGGCCATGAAATCGAGCGAGGCCATAACGCCCTGCAAGGACAACCAGATATCGGCCGGCTGCTCCGCGCCCGTCATCGGCACGATGAGCTTTAACGAAGCCCGCTCCTTCATCCGCTCGATCAACTGCGTCTCAAGAGCGGCATCGGCCACAAAATACTGATTGGTGACATTGAACCGCGTTTCCAGCTCCTCGCCCATGGCCAGCATCACCGGTCCATCCCCGGCAAACAGCAGCCGCATCGGCCGGCTCTCGTCATAAGAGCCCTCGTCGGCCGCCACAGTGATGGCCACATCGATATCCCCATCGAGCCGATTGCGGATCAGCGTCAGCTTATAGACCGGCAGGCTGGCGCTGTTTACCGCCGCGCTTCCGGTGCTCGCAAAGCAAGAATAGCCATAATAGTCGGGAGAATCCTCGACGATGGTGTCGGGGCAAGCCGCCAGCCAATCGCGAAAATATTCACGCCATTCGCCATAGGAATGATGGAAGGGTTGGGCCGCTGCCGGAACCGTGAGCAGCAACAGGGCAACAAGGCGTGCGATAGATCGCATAAAAACACTCTCGTCTTTGCCCCCCGGCCAGACTCTTATATCAGTGACCCCAGAAAAATGACCATAGGACGACAGGCTTGGCGACCGAGAAGATAAATGGCCTCAATGTGATGCTGCTCGAAGAGATCGGGCCGCTGCTCGCCTCCGAGCAGGACGCGCTTGACGTCATCGGCGCCACTTACGGGCTCGAAGTCGACGCTGTCGCCATTCCGGTCGCGCGTTTCGATCCCGACTTTTTCGTCCTCAGCAACAAGCTGGCCGGGCACTTCATCCAGAAACTGCAGAACTATTCCATGCGCCTCGTGATCCTCGGCGACATTTCTACCGCCATGGCCAGCAGCAAGGCCCTCACCGATTTCGTCGGCGAAACCAATCGCATCGGCCACCATTTTTTCGCTGGCGACCGCACCGCCATGGAGGCCGGCTTCGGCCGGGCCCGCTGATGCCGCGCAATGTCACCGTCACAGTCGAATCCACCGCCGAACTCTTTGCGCCCGAGGCTGATTTCCCCGATTTCAGCCACGAACAGATGGCCTATGACCGCGGCGCGCGCTGCGTCGTCGGCGTCGATGAAGCCGGCCGCGGCCCCCTCGCCGGCCCCGTCGTCGTCTCCGCCGTTCGCCTCGACCCCAACCGCATCCCCAGCGGCCTCAACGATTCCAAAAAGCTGACGGCCGAACGTCGCGAGGAGCTTTTCGGGGAAATCCTCGCCGTCGCCGATGTCGCCATTGTCAGCGCTCCTCCTTCGGACATTCTCAATCTCAATATCCGCGGCGCCACCCTCGCCGCCATGGCCCGTGCCGTCCGCGCCCTGCCCTGCACCGCCGATTGCGTGCTGGTCGATGGTCGCGACATTCCCCCTGGCCTACCCTGTCCCGGCATTGCGCTGATCGGTGGCGACGGCCGCAGCGTTTCCATCGCCGCCGCCTCCATCGTCGCAAAGGTCATGCGCGACCGCATGTGCGCCATCATGGATTGCGACGCGCCCGATTTCGGCTTTGCCGGCCACAAGGGCTATGGCACCGCGGCGCACCTGAAGGCATTGAACCTCCACGGCCCCAGCCGCCACCACCGCTCGGCCTTTGCCCCGGTCGCCGCGCTCCTCATGCAAAAAACGACCGTTACAATCGAGGGTTAACCCCTCGCTAACCCCTTACAAACGCTCCATTAACCCTGACGAAGTACAAAGGCATAGTTAGTACTGCGTTAGGGATAGTTGCATGTTGCGTACCGCGCGTACGGCCCAGTCGGCCGATGCGGAGGAGGCTTCCCGCCTTCCGATCGACACCATTCTCGTGGGCGATTGCATCGACCACATGAATGCCTTGCCGGCCGGCTCCGTCGATCTCATCTTCGCCGATCCGCCCTATAACCTGCAGCTGGAACAAGGCCTTACCCGCCCCGACCAGTCTAAGGTCGATGCGGTCGACGACGATTGGGACAAGTTCGATTCGTTCGCCCACTATGACGCGTTCACCCGCGGCTGGCTGAAGGCGGCCCGCCGCGTCCTGAAGCCCGATGGCGCCATCTGGGTCATCGGCTCCTATCACAATATTTTCCGCGTCGGCACGGCGCTCCAGGATCTCGATTTCTGGATGCTCAACGACGTCATCTGGCGCAAGGCCAACCCGATGCCCAATTTCCGCGGCACGCGGTTCACCAATGCGCACGAAACCCTGATCTGGGCCTCCAAGAGCCAGAAGAGCCGCGTGACCTTCAACTATGAGGCCATGAAGCTCGCCAATGACGACACGCAGATGCGGTCCGATTGGCTCTTCCCCATCTGCACCGGCTCGGAGCGCCTCAAGGACGAGGACGACGGCAAGGTCCATCCGACCCAGAAGCCGGAAGCCCTGTTGTTCCGCATTCTCAACGCGACGACCAAGCCGGGCGATATCGTGCTCGATCCCTTCTTCGGCACTGGCACCACCGGCGCCGTGGCAAGAAAGCTCGGTCGACACTTCATCGGCATTGAGCGCGAAGACACCTATGTCGCGGCCGCCCGCAATCGCATCGCCTCGATCCGCCCCGCGGTCTTCGATGCGCTGCAGTCGGTCACGCCAAAGCGCAAGGAAACCCGCATTCCCTTCGGTTCGCTGGTCGAACAGGGGCTGATCGAACCAGGCGCGCAACTTTTCGACTTAACGAAACGTTACTCTGCCATGGTTCGTGCAGACGGCTCGCTCGTCTCGGGTCCGCACCAGGGGTCGATCCACAAGGTCGGCGCATTGGTACAGGGCGCCGAGGCATGCAACGGGTGGACCTTCTGGCACCACGACTACCTTGGCGTCGCCGAGCCCATCGATGTCCTCCGGGCTAGCGTTCGCCAAAAACTTGATTTGCTTTCTGCCTGATCCTGACCTCCAATCATTACTCAGGCTCTATAACTGGCCGCCGGTTTGCCCCGGCGGCCTTTTTGTTTTCGAAAAAGTTATCCCCGCTCCATTGGCGTCGATCAAAATCGGCAAAGTAAACCATTAGGAGCGACTGTCTTGGTTTCTGCCAAAGATACCCGACTAGCAATATTGAACGCTACTCAAACGCTTCGACCCAAACCAGCCGAGGGTTCCAGCCGGCACCTCCGCGGGTGGCCAGTGGGTTCAAGTTACCGGATCAATTGGCAAATGGATTCAGAGCACCGAACCAAATGATCAACGAGTCCGGCTTGGGGGAGTGAGGCGATTGACTGAGGATGAGTGCGAAGAACTGTATAAGAAAGATACGTTCCACTGTAACATGGTAGGTCTCGCATCCTGCCATCAGCAGGCGATGTTTCGCTACAGCGACTGCCTCTCTGGCAAGACAATCCGTCCACTAAGCTATTGAAGCCTGATGATCATAGCAGAGCGCATACTGAGATTGGTATCAGGCGAGCATGCCGGAACGACGGTGCCGGTTCGCATTCATTTGCCCGAGAAGATGGCGGACCATTGGGCCTGCTCCTATGAAATAGGGTGGCCTGAGGGAATGCGGATCAGTTCGGGCTTCGGTGTAGACAGCGTCCAGGCACTAAGCTTGGCCATGCAAAAAGTTGGAACCGAGCTCTACATGAACCAGCACCACCGCGACCAATCGCTGGCATTTGAGGAGCCTGGGCAAGGTTACGGCTTTCCTGTTCCCAAGCCGCTGCGGGACATCCTCATCGGCGATGACGCGACGGCCGATGGCATCTGAGAACTGACTGCATGGAGGCCGCCACATAGCCGGCGGCCTTGCTTTGAACTAAGGCGAAATCAACTCAACCGTCGGGAAATAGGTCCGATACCGCCCCTCATCGCGCGTCAGCAGCCTTACGCCTTCCACGGCGGCATGGGCGCCGATGAAAAAATCTGACAAGACGCCAGTCTTGGTGCCGCCCGCATCTTTGTACTGTCGGAATGCCTTGGCTGCGAGAAACAACGCCGCCTTCGGCATCGGTGCGTGCACAAGGCCAATGCCGCTCACGAAGTCGTCGAGGTCCTCGATCCGCTCATAGCGAGTGCTCAGTTCAGCATAAACTACGTCATTGATGAGCAGCGATCCTGCAAGACTGGCCTGCTTGAGTTGTCCAATCGACCACTCGGCCCAGACCGGGTCGTCTGTTACGAGGTCCAGCAGCACACTGGTATCGACAAGGATCAATTTTCGCTGCGCAGCAGCGCCATGATGGCATTTGTATCCAGGCCCTCACCTGCGTGCCCCCTGAAGCGATCAAATCGGCTGGTCGTATCGCTCTCCGCCGGCACCAGTACGATTTCGCCCCGGTCATTGCGTTGAAAATCGACTGCGCTGCCCGGCGTGATGCCTAGCAAATCTCGTACGGGTTTTGGAATTGTCACCTGACCCTTGATGGTCACCGTTACAGTCATGGACACCTCCGGTATTACCTGACATGGAAATGGTAATACTTGCTTATGTCCACCGCAAGCCCTACTCCAACCCCGCCTGCGCCAGCACTTTTCTGAACAGCGTCGGCAGTGCCTCGCCTTTCAGCGCCGATGGAGGGCTCCACCAGCCATGTTCAAGACCGTCAGCCGACACCATCGAGGACCACACTTCCAGCTCCAGCCGAAAGTGGGTGAAAACGTGCACCACCTGTCCGCGATGGCGCCAGTTCCCCGCGACTGGATAAGCAACTTCGGCTAGGTCTGAAATCCAATCCGAAGTCGGCACCTCGGTCATGCCGCCGAGCAGCCCCTTGCCCGGTCGCGATTGCAGATAAACGTCGCCACCGGCATCGGTCATGACGAAGGCATGGCCGCGTCGCACCGGGCGTTCCGCCTTCACCGGCTTGATGGGATAAAGCGTCGGCTCACCTTCGCGCGTGGCGCGGCAATCGGGTTGTAGCGGACAGATGAGGCAGGAAGCCGCTCGCGGCGCGCAGATCGTTGCACCCAGATCCATCATGGCCTGCGCAAAATCGCCCGATCGCTCCGGCACGCTTTGCTGCAGCGCCGCGCGCAGGTCGTCCTTGGCCTCGCGCACCGGCACATCGAGCGCATAATAGCGCGCCAGCACCCGGTCGAGATTGCCATCAAGCACGGCAATCCGCTCATCAAAGCAGATCGCCGCAATGGCTGCGCTCGTATAGGCGCCGATGCCCGGCAGGGTTTGCAGCCCTTCCGAGGTTTGCGGAAAGACGCCGCCACGTCGCTCGACAACCGCGACCGCGCAGGCATGGAGGTTTCGCGCCCGCGCATAATAGCCAAGCCCCGCCCATTCGCGCAGCACCGCGTCCAACGGGGCGGCGGCGAGGTCGAATACCGTCGGCCAGAGATGGGTAAAGCGCAGAAAATACTTCTGCACCGCCGCCACCGTTGTCTGCTGCAGCATCACCTCGCTGAGCCAGACCCGATAGGGATCGGCATGCACACCCTTCGCTCGATCCGCCGGCGAAACACGCCAGGGCAGAGTGCGGGCATGGCGATCATACCAGGCGAGCACGGCGTCGGCGTCGATTGGGTGTGGGGCGAGGAATGGCATGGCGGATGGATATAGTTTTTGGGATGGGGGCGACAAGTCCGACTATTGTGTGTGTCGTCACCCCCTCCCATCCTCCCCCATCCAGGCGGAGGTGCAAGCCGGTGGCTTTGAATAGATCGCGCATCACGCTCGATGCACACCTCCCCCTGGATGGGGGAGGATGGGAGGGGGTGGAGCCACACGCGCCGCTTGCTTGTCACTCGCCCCAGCGCTACTCCCAGCCCATGGCCGAAAAGGAACCGCCCGACCCCAAACGCCGCAACAAAACACTCAGCGTTGCTGACGTGCTTTCGGGCGCGCTCGATCCGGTGCTGAAAAAGCGCGGCTTTGCGACCAAGGACATCATCACCCATTGGCGGGTCATCGCCCCGGCGCCCTATGACCAGACGACCATGCCGGACAAGCTTGTCTGGCCGCGCAGCGCAGCGCAGAGCCACGAAGGCGCGGTGCTCTACCTCCGCTGCGGTCCCGGCCAGGCACTCTTCGTTCAGCATGCCGCCCCCGAAATCGCCACCGCGGTCAATCGCTACTTCGGCTATCTCCTCGTCGATGAGGTCCGGCTCTCGGCCGAGCTATTCACCCCCGGTTCAGGCGCCAAGGCGCAAAAGAACAGGCAACCGAGCCAGAGCGAAATCGCAAAGGTCGGCGCCACGGTCGAAAAGATCGAGGATACTGATCTGCGGGAAGCGTTGCGGGCATTGGGCCTGGCGCTCTCCGGCAGGTCGGAGAAAAAGGGCAGATAATCGTGTCCCCACCGAAGCATTCACGGTTTCGGGATCAGGACGTGCAAAGCGGATAGTCCGTTCACCCCCAAGTGATAATCGTGCCCACTTGCCGACACCAAGCCCATGTGTAGTGTCGCGCAGAACAATAATCAGGAGCCTGACACGTGAAGTTCAACCGCCGTGAGACCCTCATCCTTGCCGCCGGTGCCACCGCGCTTAGCCTTTGCGGCCTCAGCGGGGCCCAGGCCGCCGAAGGCGATGTCGTCGATCAAGCCAAGCTCCTCGCCCCGGCCGGCAACATTCCGGACAAGATCCTGGGCAATGCCGACGCTCCGGTCACGGTCATTGAATATGCGTCCCCGACCTGTCCGCATTGTGCGACCTTCCACAACACGGTCTATGAGCCGTTCAAGGCCGAATATGTCGATACCGGCAAGGTCAAGTTCATCCTGCGCCCCTTCGTGCGCAACGTGCTCGACGCCGCCATCTTCATGCTCGCTGAAGCCGCTGGCGAGACCAACTACCACAACGTCATCTCGACCTACTTCAAGACCCAGGGCGAATGGGGCGTTTCGGAAACCCCGCGCGACGCGATCTACACCATCGCGACCCAGCTTGGTTTTACCAAGGAAAGCTTTGATGCTGCCTTGACGAATCAGGACCTGTTCACTGGCATGGAAGCCATGCGCGAACAGGCGCTGAACGAATTCGGGCTCCAGGGCACGCCGACCTTCTATGTCAATGGCAAGACGCTTTCCGGTGACAAGACGCTCGAGCAGCTCGCTGCCGAGATCGACCCGCTTGTGCCTGCCGATTTCGTCGCTCCCGCCGCTGACGCTGCTGCGGCCCCTGCGCCGGCAACCGATGCAATGGCACCGGCCGCCGACGCCATGGCACCTGCTGCTGACGCAATGGCTCCCGCTACTGACGCAATGGCCCCTGCCCCTGCACAGCAGTAATCAAGAACTCGGTATGCACCTCCCCCTTGATGGGGGAGGTTGGGAGGGGGTGTTGCAAGCTCAACACCCCGTCTTCTTTTCGGGCGGGTGAACTGATGAAGTTCTCCCGCCTGAAACTCCACGGCTTCAAAAGCTTCTGCGACGAGACGACGCTCGTGATGGAGCCAGGCCTCACGGGCATTGTCGGCCCCAATGGCTGCGGCAAGTCCAACCTTGTCGAAGCCATGCGCTGGGTCATGGGTGAAAACTCATACAAGGCCATGCGCGCCTCCGGCATGGACGACGTCATTTTCTCCGGCTCCGGCAATCGGCCCGGCCGCAATTCGGCCGAGGTGACGCTGGTCCTCGACAATGTTGACCGCACCGCCCCCGCCGCCCTCAACACCGCCGACATTCTCGAAGTTACCCGCCGCATCGAGCGCGAGGCCGGCTCGGTCTATCGCGTCAATGGCAAGGAAGTGCGCGCCCGCGACGTGCAGCTGCTTTTTGCCGATGCCTCCACCGGCGCCCATTCCCCCGCCATGGTCCGTCAGGGCCAGATCGGCGAACTGATCGCTGCAAAACCAACCGCCCGCCGCGCTCTCCTCGAAGAAGCCGCCGGCATTTCCGGCCTCCATTCCCGCCGCCATGAAGCGGAACTCCGCCTCCGCGCCGCCGAAAGCAATCTCGAGCGCGTCGACGACATCATCGGCCAAATCAGCAGCCAGCTCGAAACGCTAAAACGCCAGGCCCGCCTCGCCATCCGCTATCGCGGCCTTTCGGGCGACATTCGCCGCGCTGAAGCGACGCTCTTTCACATCCGCTGGGTCGCCACCCGCGCCGCGGAAAAGGAAGGCGAAGCCGCCCAAGCCGTCCTCATCCGCAAGCTTGCCGACGCCACCCATGCCGAGCGCATGGCGCAAAAGAACGTCGAACAAGCCGAAGCCGCTCTCGCCCCGTTGCGCGAGCGCGAAGCCGTCACCTCGGCCATTCTGCAGCGCTACAAGATCCTCTTCGAGCAATTGAGCGAAGAATCGCGCCGCCTGCAGCAGCGCCGCACCGAACTCGAAGAGCGCCTCCGCCAGATTTCGCAGGACGGCACCCGCGAACGCGAACTGGTCAGCGAAAGCGAAGCGAGCCTTGCCGCCTATGCCGAAGAGCAGGAGCGCATCGAGGCCGAGGAACAAGAGGCAATCGAAAGCCTCGAGGCCGCCCGCCGCGAAGCCGAGGAAGCGCGCGCCGCCGCAGCCTCCGCCGAAACCGAATCCCGTCTCCTCAGTGATCGCCTCGCCCAGATGCGCGTCCGCCGCGGCCAGGCCCAGCGCGCCGTCGCCGATGCCGACCTTCGCCTCGAACGCCTGACCCGCGAAATCGCAGGCGTCGAAGCCGACATGGCGAAAATCGCCGAAACCATTGCCGGCGACGAAACCCTGGCCCGCCATCAGGACGCTCTCGAAGCCGCCCACGAAGAAGCCGAGATCGCCGAAAGCGCGGCCCTTAGCGCCGAGGAAGAAGCCGCTTCCGCCCAGCAAAAACTCGACGAGATGCGCCCCCGCCTCGCCGAACTCGATGCGCTGGTGACGGGCCTAGAAGCCGAAGCCTCGACGCTCGGCAAAATGCTCAATGTCGGCTCCAGCCTCTGGCCCGCCATCGTCGACGAATTGAAGGTGGAGCCCGGCTACGAAACCGCCCTCGGCGCTGCCCTCGGCGACGATCTCGATGCCTCCTCCGATGCCGGCGCGCCGCTCCACTGGTCCATCGCCATCGAGGGCTATGACGATCCGCCCCTGCCGCAAGGCGCCGAACCACTGTCGCGCTATGTCACCGGCACGCCGCTCCTCAAACGCCGCCTCGACCAGATCGGCCTTGTCAGCGACGTGGTCGGCCCCGGCCTCATGCCCGCCCTATGGCCCGGCCAGCGCCTCGTCACAATCGAAGGCGCCATGTGGCGCTGGGATGGTTTTGTCGCCGCCGCCGATGCGCCGACAGCAGCCGCCCTCCGCCTCTCGCAGCGCAATCGCCTCGCCGAATTGGACGAGGAAGTCATGCGCGCCAAAGCCGAGCGCAATGCCTTCCGCCGCGACATCGACAACCAAACCGCCACCCTCGACCTTGCCCGTCAGGCCGAGCGCGCCCGCCGCGAAGACTGGCGCAAGGCCCAGCACGCCATCAGCCTGGCGCAAACCGAACTCGACCGCGCCCTCCGCGCCCAGGGCGAACTCGCCTCCCGCCGATCCGCCCTCGAAGAAGCCCACACACGTCTCCAGGCAAACCTCAGCGAAGCCGAAGCGGTCCGCGAAGAGGCCGCCATCATCCTCGAAGAATCAGGCGAAGAAGACGACCTCGTTTATCGCCTCGAAGAGGAGCACGAGCGCCTCGCGTCCCTCCGCGAACGCGCCGATCAGGCCCGTCTGAAACTGGGCACCTTCGAAAGCGCCGCCCGCATGCGCGCGTCCCGCCTCGATCAGCTCGCACGCGACAGCGCCGCCTGGCAGCGTCGTTTCGACAGCGCCGCGGCCCAGCTCGCAACACTCGACCAGCGCACAGAGGCCGTCAAAGCCCAGCTCGACGAACTCGACGCCGCCCCCGAAGGTTTTGCCGATCGCCGCGCCCAGCTCGAAGACCAGATCGAAGACGCCAATCTCGACCACCAGGAAGCCAGCGACCGCTTCAACGCCGCCCAGACCGCCTGGCGCGATCACGAAAAAGCCTCACGCGCCGCTGCCGAAGCCCTCTCCGAAGTCCGCATCGACCTCACCCGCATCGAAGAGCGCCTGAAAGGCTCGATGGCCCAGCGCCAGCAGATCGAGCGCCAGGTCGAAGAGAGCCTCGGCATTCCCGCCAGCCGCACCCTCGAAGTTTCAGGCATTCGCCCCGAAGAGGCCCTGCCCCCCGAAACCGCAACCGAGCAAAAGCTGGAACGCCTCAAAGCCGAGCGCGAGCGTCTGGGCGGGGTCAATCTCTCGGCCGAAAAGGAAGCCGAAGAGGTTCAGGAAAAACTCGATACCATGGTCGCCGATCGCGACGACCTCATCGAAGCCATCGCCAAATTGCGCGGCGGCATTGCCGCGCTCAACCGCGAAGGCCGCGCCCGCCTCTCGGAAGCCTTTGGCAAGGTGAACGCCTATTTCCAGGAACTTTTTACCACCCTTTTCGGCGGCGGCACGGCCGAGCTGACCTTCGTCGAAAGCGACGACCCGCTCGAAGCCGGCCTCGAAATCATCGCCCGCCCACCGGGCAAGAAGCCGCAGACCATGACCCTGCTCTCAGGTGGCGAACAGGCGCTCACCGCCATGAGCCTGATCTTTGCGGTGTTCCTCACCAATCCCGCGCCGATCTGCGTGCTCGACGAAGTCGACGCCCCGCTCGATGACGCCAACGTGGAACGCTTCTGCAATCTCCTCGACTCCATGCGCCAGCGCACAAATACGCGCTTCATGGTCATCACCCACAATCCGATCACCATGAGCCGCGTCGACCGCCTCTTCGGCGTCACCATGGCCGAACGCGGCGTTTCCCAACTCGTCTCGGTGGACCTGCAGACGGCCGAAAGTTTCCGCGAAGTCGTCTAGGCCAATTTTGACCGGCCATGCATTTTGTATTACATGTAATACAAAGGAGACTTACCATGGCAGACCTGTCCGGCCCGATCACCCTGCGTCTTCCTCAGGACATCCTCGACGACATCGAGAAGATCGCCTCAGGCTCTGAGCGCACGCGGAGTTGGGTCATCGTGCGTGCCCTCAAGCACTATCTCGCCCATGACGCGGAAGGCGGCATCTGCCTGTCGGTGCTCCGCGGGCGTGACGAAGCCGCCGCGGGCGAGGGTGAAGACATGGACGACGTCATCGCCGAACTCGACGAGATCATCCGGAAGGGCAAAGCTGCCTGATGCGCGTCAAACTGTCGAAAGAGGCTCGGCAGGACATTGATCGGCAGATCGCCTATCTCACCGGCAAGACAATCTCCGGCATCGTGACGTTCCGCGATATCGTCAAGCGCGCCCAGCGCCCCCTCGCGAGCCAGCCACATGCGGGCCAGTCCGATACCCGCATCCCAATTCGCGGTGCCATGCGCATTATCGTCGATGGCTGGTATTTCGATTATGACATCATCGGAGGCGAGGTCTGGGTGCTGCGCATCACCAGTTCAGTCAACACGCCTTCCCTCAAATACGACGATGACTTCGACTACGAAGTGCCCAGCCGGAGCACAAATGAAGGCTCCGACTAAGGTGCGGTGATGAAACCCACCCCCAGGGAATCCCCTTCCCGGCCACGACTCCACCACAATTGAGCTGTGGACAGCATGCCGCACCCTTGGATTTCGTAAAAATCACGCGGCAAATCAAAGGCTTACCAGATCGTTACGCGCCTTGACACTATTTGGGGCCACCACTATGTTGCGCCCGACCTGAATAGGCACCCGGACCAATCCGGGAAAAGGCAGGCCAAGGGGGAGTAAGCGGATGGAAAAACCGCCCAAAATCCAGGGCCAGTCTGAAAATGCCAGTGAGGCGACGCGCGAGCTTGCATCGCGTATTGCTTCAGCCAAGCGGGACCGGCACCTTGAGGACAATAGATCCGCGGGGACCGATTCTGGGCAGATGAGCGGGATGGCGCGCGGCATGCGCATCGGTACCGAGTTCATCGCCGCAATTCTGGTGGGGACCGGCTTCGGCTACCTCATCGATCTTGGCCTGGGAACCAGCCCCTGGGGCTTGCTCATCATGTTCTTGGTGGGCTTTGCCGCTGGAATACTCAATGTCACCCGTGTGGTGGCGCAAATGAACGCCGCTTCGCCCGTCCCGCCCGTTTCGGCCGGGGTAGACGAAACAGAAAAATGATGACGTTTAGAGGGCTCTATCTTGGCCGGTACTGATCCGATCCACCAGTTCGTCATCCAGGACATGTTCCCCATTCACCTTGGTGGTGATGGCACCGCAGGCAGTGGCCTGAATTTCTCCTTTACCAACTCTTCGCTGTTCATGGTGGCGACGGTCGCGGTTATCTCGCTGTACCTGATCCTGACCACTTCGGCGAAAAGCGTTGTTCCGGGCCGCGCGCAGCTGGTCAGCGAACTGCTTTACGGGTTCGTCGCGAACATGGTGCGAAGTGCGGCCGGCACTGCCGGTATGACCTTCTTCCCGCTGGTCTTCTCGCTCTTCACCTTCATTTTCGTAGCCAATATGTTTGGCATGGTGCCCTACTTCTTCACGGTTACCAGCCACATCATCGTCACCTTCGCCCTCTCGATGCTGGTCTTCCTGACCGTCGTCATCTACGGCTTCGTCAAGAACGGTCCGAAGTTCCTGAAGCTCTTCGTTCCCTCGGGCGTGCCGGGCTACATCCTTCCCATCGTGGCGCCGATCGAGTTCATCTCCTTCATGAGCCGCCCGATTTCGCTCTCTGTGCGTCTGTTCGGCAATATCCTGGCCGGTCACATCACGCTCAAAGTCTTCACCGGCTTCATCGTCACCATGAGCTCGCTGGGTTTCCTCGGCATTCTCGGTTCGGCGCTGCCGCTGATCATGGCCATTGCTCTTACTGGCCTCGAATTTCTCGTCGGTGCAGTCCAGGCGTATGTCTTCGCCGTCCTGACCTGCATGTATCTCAACGACGCGATCCATCCGTCTCACTAATCACTAGTCACGGCGGGCTGTTCCGCCAGAACCCCCGCTAAAGTCGCTTGAAAGGACTATAAAATGGAAGCTGAAGCCGCAAAGTTCATCGGTGCCGGCATTGCTTGTTTCGGTATGGCTGGCGCCGCCATCGGCGTGGCCAACATCTTCGGCAACTTCCTGTCGGGCGCCCTGCGCAACCCGTCTGCTGCCCCGAGCCAGTTCTCGAACCTGATCTTCGGCTTCGCCGTGACCGAAGCTCTGGGCATCTTCTCGTTCCTGGTTGCCCTGATCCTGCTGTTCGTCGCCTAATTCTGGCGCGACCGAATTATACGCAGCCGGGGCTATTCCCGGCTGCGCATTCTTGTCCGGCCACGGCCGGTTGACCGGATTTTACGGGACCTCACCTGATGGTAACGCAAGTTTACGCCCAGGAAGCGGCTGCACCGGCCGAAGAGCATGTGGAAGACGTCGCGCACGGCGCGACCGATACCCATGCCGATCCGACCGCTGACACCCATGCAACCACCGAAGCCCATGGTGGCGAGCACGATTCAGGCGTTTTCCCGCCCTTCGACCCCGCGACCTTCCCCAGCCAGCTGCTCTGGCTCGCCATCACCTTTGGCGCGCTCTATGTGCTGATGAGCAAGGTTGCCCTGCCGCGCATCGGCAACATTCTTGAAAATCGCAAGAGCATCGTCGACGCAGATCTCGCTGCCGCCGATGCTTCCCGCCAGAAGACCGACGCTGCCATCGCCGCCTACGAAACGGCCCTGGCTGATGCGCGCTCCAAGGCCCAGGGTATTGCCAACGAAACCCGCGAAAAGATCCAGTCCGACCTCGCTTCCAAGCGCAGCGCTGTCGAAGCCGATCTGACCGCAAAGGTTACCGAAGCCGAGACCCGTATCGCCGCCACCAAGCGCGATGCCCTGACCCATGTCGACGAGATCGCCACCGAAACGGCCCAGACCGTCGTCGGCCAGATCATCGGCGATGTGTCGACCGACAGCGTCCGCGCTGCCGTCGCCAAGGCCAGCAAGGAGTAAGCGACAATGGAACTCGATAATTCCTTCTACGCCCTCGTTGCCCTCGTCATCTTCATCGCGATGGCGCTGTACTTCGGCATCCCGCGCATCGTGGGCAAGATGCTCGACGGCCAGATCCAGAAGATCGCCGACGAACTGGCCCAGGCCAAGAAGCTGCGCGAAGAAGCTGCCGCTCTCCTCGTCGAATACGAACAGAAGCGCGTCGCCGCCGAAGCCGAAGCCCAGGGCATCATCGCCGCCGCCCAGGACGAAGCCACTCGCCTTGCTTCCGAAGCCCAGGCTTCGCTCGCTGACCTCGTGACCCGCCGCACCAAGGCCGTGGAAGACAAGATCGCCCAGGCCGAAGCCCAGGCCGTCGCCGAAGTCCGCGCCCGCTCGGCCGACCTCGCCGTCGAAGCTGCCCGTCTCGTCCTCACCGACGAAATGAACAAGAAGGGCAACCAAGTCGTCGACAAGGCCATCGCGGATGTGGCCGGTCGCCTGAACTAAGGTATTTTGCAGCTAGATTGAATTGAAAGGCGGACCTTTGGGTCCGCCTTTTTTGTTTGCCCTCTATCCCACCCACCGGCCCTCCCTCGCCCCTTGCGGGAGAGGGACAGATTTTCTGCGTTCAGCAGAAAATCAGGGTGAGGGGTCTCTCTCCTCCGCAGAGGAGTGGGTGGTGAAATCCCATGCCCCTCATCCCGACCGAATTCGCGAACGCGAATTCGGTGACCCTTCGGAGCACCTTCTCCCGCAAGGGGAGAAGGCAGGCAGAGGCGTTGACGCCACCACAATTTTTCCCCATGGTGCCCTCGACTGCGGGAGAGACTGGCTGAAAACGCCAGCGCCGAAGGAGCAACCGCCCCGGAAACTCTCAGGCAAAAGGACCGCAGTCAGGTCACAACTCTGGAAAGCAGGCTGTTCGCAGCCTCCCCGAAGGTAGCAACCGGCGCTCAGCCGGGAAATCTCTCAGGGCAAGGACAGAGGGGGCACGCATTCCCGCCGTTTGGCGGAGCCTTGTCGTGTCGCCTTGAACCAGAGAGTGCCCATGGCCGAAGTGCCCACAGAAGACCTCAAGCACACCCCGCTTTACGAGCGCCACGTCACCGCCGGCGGCCGTATCGTCCCCTTCGGCGGCTATGCCCTGCCGGTGCAATATCCCACCGGCATCATGACCGAGCACAAGTGGACGCGCGACAATGCCGGCCTCTTCGACGTCAGCCACATGGGCCCAGGCTTTCTGACACTCAACACCCCATCGGGTGATGCCGAAACCGACCATGCCGCCATCGCCGCAATTATCGAACCGCTGATCTGTGGCGACATTGCGGGCCTCAAGCCCGGCCAGATCCGCTACACCCTGCTCCTCAACGAATCCGGCGGCGCCCTCGACGACCTGATGGTCGCCCGCTCCAAGACACCGGGCACCCTCTTCATCGTCGTCAATGCCGGCACCAAGGAAGGCGATTTTGCTCGCATTGCCGCTGCCGCCGGCAACAAGGCCACCCTCAAGCGCGCCGACGACAATGCCCTCCTCGCCCTCCAGGGCCCGGAAGCCGTTAATGTCATGGCCGCGCTCGTCCCCCCCGCCGCTGATCTGGGCTTCATGCAGTTCGGCGAGTTCGACTGGAACGGCACGCCAGTGACGATTTCCCGCTCCGGCTATACCGGCGAAGACGGTTTTGAAATTCTCGCCCCCGCCCATATGTCCGTCGCCCTCTGGGACGAACTTCTTACGGACCCGCGCGTAAGACCCATCGGCCTCGGCGCCCGCGACAGTCTCCGCCTCGAAGCCGGCCTGCCACTCTATGGTCACGACCTCGACGAGACCGTTTCCCCCATCGAAGCCGATCTGGGCTTTGCCGTCTCCAAGCGCCGTCGCGAAGCCGCCGACTTCCCCGGCGCCCAGCGCATCCTCGCCGAGCGCGACGGCAAACTCTCCCGCAAGCGTGTCGGTCTTCTCGTCGAGGGCGCCCCTGCCCGTGAAGGCGCCGAAATCCTCGACGCGTTAGGCACTGCCATCGGCGTGGTCACCAGCGGCGGTTTTGCCCCCTCGCTGGGCAAGGCCATCGCTCTCGGCTTCGTGTCGCCCGAGCACACCGCCATCGGCACAAAGCTCCAGGTTTCGGTCCGCGGCCGCTCGCAGCCGGCCGAAGTGGTGCCGACACCCTTCGTTCCCCATCGCTATTTCCGCAAATCAGTCTGAGGCCCCAGCCATGACCACGAAATTCACGCCCGACCACGAATACATTCGCGTCGAGGGTTCGACCGGCATTGTCGGCATCACGCCCTATGCGCAGGAGCAGCTCGGCGACATCGTCTTCGTCGAACTCCCCGCCGTCGGCAAAGCGCTCAAGAAGGGCGACGAAGCCGCTGTCGTCGAGTCGGTGAAAGCCGCCTCCGAAATCTACGCGCCGGTCACCGGAACCATCGTCGAAGTTAACAGTCTGCTAACCAATGAACCCGGCTTGGTGAACTCCGATCCGGAAGCCGCCGGCTGGATGTTCAAGATCGCCATCAGCGATGCAAGCGAACTCGACACCCTCCTCGATGCCGACGGCTATGCGGAACTGACCCTCTGACCATGCGCTATCTTCCCCATTCTGAGCACGAACGCGCCGACATGCTCGGCGTCATCGGCGCCGCCGATATGGACGCGCTGTTCTCCGCCGTTCCAAAAACGGCCCTCAAGAGCTTCGACCTCGGCCTTCCCGCGCACCAGCCGGAATTCCTCGTCGAAGCCCATATGCGCGCCCTCGCGAACAAGAACCACGCGGCCGGCGACGGCCCGTTCTTCGTCGGCGCTGGCGCCTATCGGCACCACGTTCCGGCAACGGTCGATCATTTGATCCAGCGTTCCGAATGGCTTACGGCCTATACGCCCTATCAGCCGGAAATCTCGCAGGGCACCCTGCAGATGCTGTTCGAATTCCAGACCCAGGTCGCCAAGATCATGGGCATGGATGTGGCGAACGCCTCGCTCTATGACGGCTCCACCGGCACCGCCGAAGCCGTCCTGATGGCCCGCCGCCTCACGCGCAAAAACAAGATCGTCCTCTCCGGCGGCCTCCACCCGCATTATCGAGACGTGGTCAAAGCCTATCTCAAGGACGATCCGGATCTGGTCTGTCTCTCGCCCTCCCCCGAGGGTCAGGGCGATATTCTCCAGCAAATCGATGGCAACACCGCCGCCATCGTCATCCAGACCCCCGACTTCTACGGTCACCTGCGCGATCTCAAATCCGCAGCCGAAGCCGCCCACGCCCAGGGCGCGCTGCTCATTGTCGTGGTCACGGAAGTCGTCTCTTTGGGCCTCCTTGAGGCTCCTGGGGCGCTTGGCGCCGATATCGTCGTGGCCGAAGGCCAGTCGATCGGCAATGCGCTTAATTTCGGCGGCCCCTATCTCGGCCTCATGGCCACGCGGAAGGAATTCATCCGCCAGATGCCTGGCCGCCTTTGCGGCGAAACCGTCGATGCCGATGGCAACCGCGGCTTCGTGCTGACGCTCTCCACCCGCGAGCAGCATATCCGCCGCGAAAAGGCGACGAGCAATATTTGCACCAATTCGGGCCTCTGCGCCCTCGCCTTCTCGATCCATATGGGTCTCCTCGGCGAAGCCGGTTTCGTCCGCCTCGCCCGCCTCAACCACTTCAACGCCATCAAGCTTGCCGATGCCCTGGCCGGCGTGCCGGGCGTAGAGGTGCTGAACAAGACCTTCTTCAACGAGATGACCATCCGAACGCCGCAACCGGCTGTGGGTCTCGTCGAACGCCTTGCCCGTCGCGGCATTCTCGCCGGTGTGCCGGTGAGCCGCCTGCTGCCCAATGACCGCAGCGTCGATAACCTCATTATCCTCGCAGCGACGGAGCTGACCACCGACGCCGATATATCAGCCCTCGCGGCCGCCCTGACGGAGGAACTGGCATGAGCATGAATACGCAAGGCCGCCCTACTGGCGTGGGTACTGTCGGCACCGGCGCTTCTGGCTCGGCGCTTATCCCCGATGAGCCGCTGCTGTTCGAAATCGGCGACACCGAGCATTCCGGCGTCGACCTGCCCGACGTCACTTTTAACAGTGATCGCCTCGGCGGTTTCGCTCGCAAGACCAAGCTTGATCTTGCCGGCCTCACCGAGCCTGAAGCGATGCGCCACTACGTGCGTCTCAGCCGCATGAACCACTCGATCGACAGCGGCATGTATCCGCTCGGTTCATGCACGATGAAGCACAATCCGCGCCTCAACGAGAAAATGGCTCGTTTGCCGGGCTTCTCGGACATCCACCCGCTCCAGCCGGTTTCCACCGTGCAAGGCGCGCTGGAACTGATGAACCAGCTCAGCCACTGGCTGATGACACTCACCAATACCGCCGCCGTTGCCTTGTCGCCCAAGGCCGGTGCGCATGGTGAACTTCTGGGCATGATGGCCATCAAGGCCGCACAGGAAGCCAAGGGCGAAGCGCACCGCACCGTGGTGCTCGTGCCCGAAAGCGCCCATGGCACCAATCCGGCAACCGCCGCCTTCCTCGGCTACACGGTAAAGCCCGTTCCGGCCAAAGATGACGGTACCGTCGACGTGGAAGCCGTCAAGGCGGCCCTGTCGCCCGAAGTCGCCGCGATCATGCTGACCAATCCCAATACTTGCGGCCTCTTCGAGCCCCAGGTCATCGAGATTGCTCGGGCTGTGCACGATGCCGGCGCCTTCTTCTACTGCGATGGCGCCAATTTCAACGCCATCATGGGCGTGGTTCGTCCGGGCGATCTCGGCATCGACGCCATGCACATCAACCTACACAAAACCTTCTCGACGCCGCATGGCGGCGGCGGTCCGGGTGCGGGTCCGGTCGTGCTCTCCGAAGCGCTGGCGCCCTTCGCGCCGGTCCCCTTCGTACGCAAGACCGCCAATGGCCTTGAGCTCGTCGAACACATCGAGGACGCAGCCCTCGGCCGCGTCACGGCCTTCCACGGCCAGATGGGCATGTATGTCCGCGCGCTGACCTATATGCTCAGCCACGGCGGCGACGGCCTCGCCCAGGCGGCGCAGGATGCGGTGCTCAACGCGAACTACATCAAGGCTCGCCTGCAGCACATCTTCTCGGTGCCCTTCCCCGATTATCCGACCATGCACGAAGCGCTCTTCGACGACAGCTTCCTCAAGGAGTCGGGCGTCTCGACGCTCGATTTCGCCAAGGCGCTGATCGACGAAGGCTTCCACCCCATGACCATGTATTTCCCGCTGGTCGTGCACGGCGCCATGCTGATCGAACCCACGGAAAGCGAAAGCAAGCAGACGCTCGACCGCTTCTGCGACGTCATGGCCGAGCTCGCCACAGACGCACTCGCTGGCAACAAGGAACGCTTCACCTCGGCTCCGACCAAGGCCCCCCGCCGCCGTCTCGACGAGACCCGCGCGGCCCGCCAGCCGGTGCTGAAGTGGGAAAAGCCCGCGGACCTACCGCAGGCAGCCGAATAAAGAAAGGGCGGCCGAGAGGCCGCCCTTTCTTTATTCCAGAACCGCAAGGCTTTAGCCGCGGGTATCGAAGCCAACCCAGATGGTGATGCTCTCGCCACCCAGATACGGGATGGCAACATTCTCGACCACCTTTACGAACTCGGCCGACTGGGCCGGCGCGGCGATCGCCACCGGGATGGTGTACTTTTCCGAGAACACAGCCTGGCCATCGCGCTCGACCGCAAAGCGGATCGGAGCATTGACCGAAGACTGGTTGCCAGCGGGCCCGAGCAGCACGCGGCCGGAAGCGCCCATATTGACGGTGATGAGGCCGTTCGAGACGACGCAATTGCGCGTCACTTCATCGATGACACCCTGATACTGCAGCGCGCGGGCGTCGCCGGTGCGGCCGCCGCCATAGTAGTACATGGCCTCGCCGCCGACGCGCACCTTGATCGGCGGACATTCGGTGGCAATGGCGGGCAGCGCATTGGTCTGGGCCTGCGCCACAGCCTGCGGTGTAGCAGTCGCGTTCTGCAGATTGGCATTGGAACTGGTGCCGCCGCCAAACATGCTGCCCATGGAGCACCCGGCAAGGGCGACGCTGAGGCCGGCGAGAGCGACAAGTCGGGTGAAGGTCGGCTTGGTCATGATTTTCTCCCGGCTCATCATGCTTGGGCCGTTTCTAGCGCCATAAGCACGGCAGGGGCACCGCTGGCGTTGACGCCGGGGGCGTCCTCCACAAAAATATCGCTCACCGAACCATTCCGCACAATCATGGCGGCGCGCGCATAGCGCGTGCCCATGCCGCTGGCAGAAAAATCCTTGGCAAGGCCGAGAGCCTTGGCGAGATCGGCATTGCCATCGGCGATGAATTCGATCTCACCGAGGGCATTCGACGCTTCGGCCCATGCCTTCATGACATGGGCATCATTGGCCGCGGCACAGATGATGCGGTCAACACCCCTCGCCTTGAGCTTGCTGGCATTGGCCAGAAAGCCCGGCAGGTGGTTGACGTGACAGGTGGGCGTAAAGGCGCCCGGGACGGAGAAGAGCACTACAGTGCCCGAGCCAAGGACTGCGTCGCTGGTGGTTTCGGCTACGCCGGACGCATTCACCAGCTTGATCCCAACCGAAGGGATCGCATTGCCACGCTCAATCATAAGAGGATTTGCCCCATGCCCATTGGCGACTTGCCATCGCCATACTCCAAAACGCTATCCCGCGATAGGCGGCTTGGCCGCACGTTACAAGCCCAAAGGCTCGCCGGGATTAATTGCTCGCCGGACCAGCACTAATGGTTCGCGAAAGCTCGAACGCTCCCATACCGGTCATGAACGACACCTGAACGTCCTCGCCCTCGAGGTTACTATTCTCGGTTTTCGTCAGAATGGGAAGCAGCACTAGGCCGTCTTGCGGGCTTTTTTGCGGCACGCCGAAGAGCGGCGTCCCCGTTTCGGTAGCCACGATCAGCGTCGAGATATCGACGGTATCGTCATCGAGCCAGACGGCGAGGGTCTGATCAGCGGCACGATACTCGACCTTGCCGATGGGCGCCTCACCCTCGCTCCAGGCAATCGGCGCTTCGGAAAGCGCCTGCTTGATCCGCAGGGCATTGGGCCGATCGGGCTCCGCATCGGTCAGCGGCAAAGTAAAATTGGCCTGGGCCGGCAGGCAAATGTCGGAACAGATGCCGAGCATGGTCGAAACCACAACGTTGCCGGTGGGATCATCGGCGCTGACCGCGATGGGCAGCAACGTATTGCCGAAATAGGCGAAATCGACATAGCCCGAACTGGTATCGAGCTGAGGATGCGGCCAGACGATCTCGGCCGATTTGACGCCATCGGAGCCGGCAAAATCGAGTTCGGCCGGAAAACCGGTTTCGCCAGGCACACGCCAATAGGTTTTCGTGTTCTCCGGCATCTCGATTTCGAGGCCGAAGAGGGTCGCCCCATCGGGCTTGACGAGGCCGGAACTGACGAGCCGCAGCTTTACCCCGGGCACGACTTCCTGCCATTCCGTTTCCCCGGCCAGCGGAGCGGAAACAAGCAGCAGCGACGCGAGTGTGGCGAGGGCAAGATTACGCATGGGCAAGCCATTAGCGCAGGAGAGGATGAAGGAATAGCTGACGTCAGTTCAGGCCTTCGTGATGGCTCCTGGTTTACCTCGCGGCCCGCAAGCGCTTGGCAGTGTCGTCCCGAGGGCCTAAAATCAGAGCCATGAACACACTTGAAGGACAGTTTCTGGTGGCCATGCCGGGCATGGAGGACGAGCGCTTCGCCGAAAGCGTCATCCTGCTCGTAGGTCATGGCGACGAAGGCGCCATGGGTCTCGTGGTCAATCAGGAACTCGCCAATCTCACCTTTGCCGATATTTTAGACGAACTCGACCTCGGCGATCCCGATGCCGTCATCCGCCTGCCAGATCGCATTCGCGACCGCACGGTGCTGCGCGGCGGGCCGGTGGAGAAAAGCCGCGGCTTCGTCCTCCACACGGCGGATTATCACAGCGGCAATACCTATAAGGTCACCGAGGAAATTGGACTGACGGCGACGCTGGACGTCCTGAAAGCCATGGCCTTCGGCCCAGCGCCCAAGGCCTCGCTCTTCGCGCTCGGCTGTTGCGGCTGGAGCCCCGGTCAGCTTGAGCGCGAGATCGCCGAAAACGGCTGGCTCACCGTGCCGTTCAACAGCTCCTTGCTCTTCGATGTACCGGTCGAGCAGCGCTACGAAAAAGCGCTCGAAATCCTCCATATCACGCGAGCGACGCTGAGTTCCGACGCCGGCCACGCTTAGTTGTTTCCCAGCACCGCCGCCCCCTTCTCACCTTGAGGGAAAAGGTGCCCGTAGGGCGGATGAGGGGTATTTTTCGGTGTCGCCACCCGCTCCCATGCGGAGGATAGCACCCCTCACCTGATTTTCTGCTGAACGCAGAAAATCTGTCCCTCTCCCGCAAGGGGCGAGGAGGTCCGGTGTGCGAGACTACCGTCCCAATTGCGCCAGCAGCTTCTTCGCCATTTCCGGTCCGGTCATGGCCGTACCGAAGGCGAAGCCCTGTGCATAGCGGCAGTTGAGCTGGCGCAGGCGTTCGATCTCGTCGAGCGTTTCCACACCCTCAGCCACCACCATCAGATCGAGATCTTCGGCCAGCCCAATAATGGCGCGGATGATCGGCGTCTGCGTATGCGGAATGCCGGTTTCCGTGCCCATGCGAACAAAGGCCGCCGGAATCTTGATCGTGTCAAAGGGGAAACGGTGCAGGTAGCTCAGCGATGAGCTGCCGGTACCAAAATCATCGAGGGCCAGGCCAAGGCCGAGGCTACGCAGCGCTTCGAGCATATAGGCGGAATGCTCGGGATTGCTCATCACCTGACCCTCGGTGATTTCGAGCTTCAGGTGCCCCGCCAGCGTCTTGTCCTGCGAAACAAGATTGCGCATGTCGTTGAGCAGCGTTTCGGTCGCCAATTGGGTGGGCGAGAGATTGACCGAGATAAAGAAGTCTTCGGGCAGGCCAATCGTCGTCATCCAGTCCTTGGCCTGCGCCGCCGCCTGTTCGAAGGCGAGTCGGCCAAGCTTTTCGATCTGGCCGGATCGTTCGGCCAGCGGCACGAACTCGTCGGGGTTGACCACGCCGCGTGTCGGGTGGTTCCAGCGCATCAGCGCTTCAGCGCCGATGATCTGGCCCGAGGTGATGTTCATCACCGGCTGATACTGCACATGCAACTCGCCCTGACGCATACCGCGCTCGAGGTCTTCCTCGCTGGCGCGGTTGTAATTGGCGATGGAACGGGCCGAGGCGCGATAGGCCTCAATCCGGTCGCCGCCAAGACGCTTGGCGTAATACATGGCCAGTTCCGCGTCGCGGAGGACGTCGCCGGCTTCCGCCGGATTGCCATCATAGATGGTGACGCCGATCGAAGCGGAAATGGTGAGGTCGCGGTCGCCGAAATTGAACGGCGCCTTCAGCGCCTTGCGGATCTGCTCGGCATTCTCGGCGATCTTGCCGGCGGTCTGTTCGGAGGCAAGGATCACCGCGAACTGATCACCGGAAATGCGCGCCACGGTATCGAGCGGACGCATGACGCGGGCGATGCGGCGCGAAATGGCCAGCAGCACCGAATCTGCAGCGGAATGGCCAATGCGCTCTTCAAGCTCCATGAACCGGTCGATATCGATGAGGAACACGGCCGGTTTCACGCCGCCGGGCTGTCGGGCGCGCACCAGGGCGCGGCTCAACCGGTCGAGCAGGAGCTGCCGGTTGGGCAGGCCGGTGAGACTGTCATGCACGGCATCGTGCAGCAGGCGTTCGCGGGCGGCGCGATCCTCGGTGACGTCCTGCAGCGTTCCGACGATGCGGTTGACCTGGCCATCGCCACCCAGCACCGGTTTTACCCGCATGCGGAAGGTGCGGTAGTTGCCGTCATGGCCGGCAATACGCATATCGGCCGAAACCTTGCCGCGACGCAGTTCCACCAGCGTATCGAAGGCGGTACGGAAGCGGTCGCGGTCGTCGGGATGAACCCGATCAAGCCAACGCTTGATCGCGCCGCGCAGGGCACCACGCTTCTCGCCGAGACGTGTGGAAAGCTCGTCGCCAACGCTGACGCGGTCGCGATCGATATTCCAGTCAAAGACGAAATCGCCTGAGCCGGTCAGCGCCAGCGCGCGGCGCTCGACTTCGCTCAGCGTGCCGATGGTCACCTGCCCTTCCGAGAAGGCGTGCTGCACCGCAGTAAAGCCGAGCAACATGACGACCAGCACAAGGCCACCACCAACGGCAGGCTGGGCCACGTCATTGGATACCTGCCCCGAAATCACCAGCCAGGAATAGAACAGCCAGGCGATGAAGATGATCCAGGTGGGCACCAGCAGCACGGCGCGATCATAGCCGCGCAGGGCCAGAAGCAGGATCAGGAAGAAGCCTGAAAGCCCCAGCAGCGCCAGCACAAGGCGCGAAATGGTCGCGGCGATTTCGGGCTGGAAGAAGGCAAAGCCGAAAAGCGCTAGGAACAGCGCTGAAAGACCCAGCGCCAGATGAATGAAACGCAGATGCCAGCGATGGAGGTTCAAATAGATGAACAGGAACCCCGCCAGCGTCGTCGCTATGCCCGCCTCCGCCGCGGCGCGCAGCGGCTGCAATCCGCCAGCAGAGAGGCCGAACAGACGGCCCAAAATACCAAAATCGATGAGGAGATAGGCGAGCACCGCCCAGGCGAAGGCGGCCGTGGCGGGGAAAACCCCGCGCCCCTTCACCACGAACATGATGGTGAGAAACACAGCGGCAAGCGAAGCGACGCCCAGCACCACGCCGCGGAACAGAGTGAAGGAGTTGACGTAGTCGCGATAGGCGTTGGGCTGCCAGAGATAAAGCTCGGGCAGCGAACCGGACGAGAGTTCGGCAATAAGCGTCACCGTCGAGCCCGGGTCCAGCGTCACCTCAAAAACGTCGGCTTCCGGATCAGTCAGCTTGACCGGGCGGATACCGGCGCTCGGCGTCACCGCCGTAATGCGCGCATCCCCAAGATCGGGCTGGAACACGCCAGAGCTCGGCAGGCGGTAAAAGGGCGCAACGAGCAGGCGTTCGATCTGCTGATCGGAATCGTTGCGCAGGGCAAAGAGCGCGAAAGAGGGGTTGGTCCCCTGCTCGCTCGCCAGCACTTCGATGCGGCGGATGATGCCGTCAGCGTCGGGCGCCGTCGACAGTTGCACGCGGCCATCGGTGCCGGGCACGATCTCGATGACATCGGACAGATTGACCGCATTCACGTCCTCGGGGACGGAAATGACTTCGAACGCCTGGGCGGGCTGCAAAAAAGCGAGCGCAAGCAAGATTGCGAGAGCAAAAAAGGGACGCATCAAGAGCAGCTAATTCCCACACAAGGCTTCATTGTGGCGGCAGTCAGCCTGTTCAAAAGCCAGGCGGACAAGCCAAAAGTCGTTGGCAACCTCCGAAGGGGCGCCCTCTTGGTAAGGGAGATTGACGCTTGCGGCAAGTCGGCCGACGCAGGCCGGTGTGGAATCGTACCGCATGCAAAACCCTTTCAGGCCACCCGATTGTGCCGGCCAAGGCGCAAACTGTCCCAGCGCTCGCGCGTCAGGCCCATGAGGACATGGTCTTCCCAGCGCCCATCGATCTGCAGATAGCGCTCGGCAAAACCCTCTTCGACAAAGCCATTCTTTTCGAGCACACGGCGCGAAGCCATGTTGTGCGGCAGAAAGGCGGCGTGGGCGCGATGCAGGTCCAGCGTTTCGAAAATGAAGCGAAGGGCCATTTCCACAGCCTCCGTCATCAGCCCCTGCCCGGCATAGGGCTGACCCATCCAATAGCCGAGATTGACAAATTGCGCGGCCCGGCGGCGGATATTGGAGAGCGTAATGCCGCCTACCAGCGTTTCCGTCCCATCATTGAGGAACACGAAAAAGGTATAATCCGTACCCTGCTCGGCCTCCTGCCGCGCGCGGCGGACGCGCATGGAGAAGACACGACGCCCCAGATCCGCCTCGGTCCAGCGCGGTTCGAAGGGTTTCAGAAATTCATGGCTCTGGCGGCGCAGTTGATACCAGGCGGGGTAATCGCGCATCTGTGGCAGGCGCAGGGAAATCCTGCGCCCCCGCAGATGGATCAACTGTTCTGGCGACGACCAGGGCCAGAGCATGGTTTAGCGCTGCAGCGTCTCGCCGATGCTTTCGACATCGGCCAGCCGGCTGATCGGGCCGATACCGGCCAAGGTCGGCTTGGAATTGGCAAAAATCTGCTCGGCCACATCGCGCACGCGCTGTGCGGTGATGCGGTTGATACGCTCCACCGTCTCGGCCATGGGAATGGGGCGTCCCCAAAGAATCTGCTGGCGGGCCAACTGGCCGGCACGGGCCGAGGGGCTTTCTAGCGACATGAGGAGGCCCGCGCGGATCTGGTTGCGTACGCGGGTCACTTCTTCGTCAGTGATGGTATCGGCGGCGCGCAAAAGCTCGTCGAGCACCACCGGTACGAGTTCGGAAACCTCGTCCTCGCCCGTCGCCGCGGCAACGCCGAAAACGCCGCTATCGGCAAAGGCCCAGTGGAAGGCATAGACAGAGTAGCAGAGGCCGCGCTTTTCGCGCACTTCCTGGAAGAGCCGCGAGCTCATGCCGCCGCCGAGAACCGAAGCCAGCACCTGCGCGGCATAAAAGCCGTCGGAATTATAAGCGCGCCCCTCGAAGCCGAGGACGATATGGGCTTGTTCGTGGTCGGAAACGAGACGTTCCTGTCCACCCTGATACTCGGCCCGTTGCGGGGCCGGCGCACCGCTCGGCGCAAGATCGGCAAAACGCTCCTTGGCGACCTGCACCAGGCCATCGTGGTCGACATTGCCGGCCGCGGCCATGACCATGTGGTCGCCCACATAGTTGCGGCGCATATATTTGCCCACCATTTCCGGGGAGAAAGCGCGAACCGAATCGACGGTGCCAAGAATGGTGCGGCCGATCGGCTGGGTCGGATAAGCAGCCTGTTGGAAGAGATCGAAGACGTGGTCGTCGGGATTGTCCCGTGCCGCGCCGATCTCCTGCACGATGACCTGCTTTTCGCGCGTCATCTCGCCTTCGTCGAATGTCGAGTTCTGCAGGATGTCCGAGAGAATGTCGGCCGCCAGAACCACATCGTCCTTGAGCACGCGGGCAAAGTAGCCGGTGTGTTCGATGGAGGTCGCGGCATTGAGATCGCCGCCGACATTTTCGATGGCTTCAGCAATTTCAAGCGCGGTGCGCGTCTTGGTGCCCTTGAAAGCCATGTGCTCGAGAAGGTGGGAAATGCCATGCTCGGCCTTGCGCTCGGACCGCGCACCGGCCTTTACCCAGACGCCGATGGAGGCACTCTCCAGATGCGGCATGTCATCGGTCAGCACCACCATGCCGTTCTCGAGGGTCGTCGTTTGTACCGTCACACTCGTCCTCCTGAACCGGCGGCGGGATTTGTTCTTCCCTTCCGCCCAGGCCCGTTTGTCGTCTTCAGGCCGCGCGGGTGCGCGTCCCGATGAAGGTTTCCAGGACGCGCTGGTCATTGGCCAACACGTCGACCCGTTCGGGCCGTTGATAGAGATCGCCGAGCCAGCTCGGCAGGGCCGGCTCGATGCCGGACGCCGCTTTCACGGCAGAAGGGAATTTTGCGGGATGCGCCGTCGCCAATGTAATCATCGGCTCCGGCCCACGCGAGAGATTGCGCGCGACGCAAACGCCGACCGCCGTATGCGGATCGAGCAGATAAGCCGACTTGGCCCAGGTCTCGGCAATGGTTGAACTGGTCGCCGCTTCGCCCGAGGTGCCGGCAGCAAATTCGGCGCGGACGGCAGCGATGGAATTTTCCGGCAGGTCGAAGCCGCGCGACTGTTTCAGCGCCGCCATCATGCGGGAAACGGCAGCGGCATCGCGGCCAGCGCTTTCGAACAGCAGGCGTTCGAAATTGGAGGAAATCTGGATATCCATCGACGGACTGATGGTCGGGGCCACGCCAGTCATCTCATAACGGCCCGTATCGATCGTGCGACGCAGGATGTCGTTGGCATTGGTGGCGATCACCAGCTTCTCGATCGGCAGGCCCATGCGCTTGGCGCAATAGCCAGCGAAGATGTCACCAAAGTTGCCGGTCGGAACGGTGAAGCTCACCTTGCGGTGCGGTGCGCCGAGCGACACGCCAGCCACGAAATAATAGACGATCTGGGCAACGATGCGGCCCCAGTTGATCGAGTTGACGCCAGAGAGGCGCACGGAATCGCGGAAGGCGTGATTGTTGAACATGGCCTTCACCGCGTCCTGGCAATCATCGAACGTGCCTTCGAGCGCGATGTTATGGACATTGGCATCGAGGACTGTCGTCATCTGCCGACGCTGCACTTCAGAAGTCCGCCCGAGCGGATGCAGAATGAAAATATCCGTCGTGTCGCGGCCGCGGAAAGCCTCGATAGCGGCCGAACCCGTATCGCCCGAAGTCGCACCGACAATCGTCGCGCGCAGACCACGTTCAGTGAGCACATGGTCCATGATGCGGCTCAGGAACTGCATCGCCACGTCCTTGAAGGCGAGCGTCGGGCCATGGAAGAGTTCGAGCACAAAATGATTGGTTTCGATCTCGACCAGCGGGGTCACCGAAGGGTGCCGGAAACTCGCATAGGCGGCATCGATAATGGCGCGGAGCTTGGCTGCCGGGATCTCGTCGCCGGTAAAGCGCGAAATGATCGCATAGGCCACATCGGCGTAGGATTTTCCGGCAAAGGCGGCGATTTCGTCGGAGCTGAGCTCAGGCCAGACTTGCGGAACATAGAGGCCGCCATCGGAGGCCAGGCCCGCAAGGACCGCATCGGAGAAGCCAAGCGCTGGCGCCTGGCCGCGCGTCGAAACAAACTGCATCGGAGGGGAAGGCCCTTCTAGAATTGTTGCAACCTAGTGAATGCGGCGGCTGACCGCAAGGTTTTGCCTCGGTGCGGCGTCAGGGACCGCTCGCTGGTCGTCGTGCCTGCCGGGTCAGCCAGAAGCCGAGCATAACCACGGCGACGATGGCAAAGCCGTACCAGGTCAGTGCATAGCCGAAGTGATTATTGGGAAAGCTCACCACTGTCTCGCCCGCCTGGGGGAGCTCGCCGGCAGGGCCGGCCGGCAGATCGACATAGAAGGGCGCGATCGGCGCCAGGGCCGGATCGGTCATCTTGGCGAGGCGCGCGGGATCGCGAACCCATTCGATCCGGTTGGACATATCGGCTTCGGGTGTCATGAAGCCCGGCGCTTCCGGCGTGCGCAATACGCCTGATATCGTCACGATACCGGGGTCCTCGCCATGGAGATCACCGAGCGCGGCGGTCTCCTGATATTGCTGCGGCACGAAGCCACGATTGACGAAGACCGTGCCGCCGCCCTGCAATTCGAAGGGCGTCATGACCCAATAGCCGGGGCCGGAATATTGCCCCTTCGGATCGGAAAGGCTGGTGAAGACGGTCGCGGTCTGGGTGTAGCGATAGGCGCCGGTCAGTTCGACCGACTGATAGACGAGGTTTTCGGCATCAAGCGTATCCCAGCTTTCCGGCGGCGGAACCGGGACTGGGGAGGCGCCGAGACGCGCATCGACGGCAGCGATCAGCGCTTCCTTTTCGGCAAGCCGCTGCATCTGCCAGGAGCCGAGAAGGACACAAACCGCAGCAAGCGCCAGCATGAGAACGGCGAAAATCCAGTCGCTGAGGCGAAGACGCGAAAGGGGGGTCATTGGTGTCCCTCATGGGCGTCGTGGCGATATTGGAGATTGACCAGCACGCCCTTGAAGGGCGGCAGCAGCGCCAGGGACAGCAGCAGCGTCGTCGGAATCCAGAGAACCAGGTGCATCCAGGGCGGAATGGACACCAGCGCCCCGGTGATCAGGGCCAGCAAGATGACCAGCGGCGCAACGAGAAAGATGACGAAAACCGCCGGGCCATCGCCGCTATCGGCGAATTTGAGATCGAGCCCGCATGTCTCGCAAGACGGCGCGAGCCTGAGATAGCCGGAAAACAGCTTTCCTTTGCCGCAACGCGGACAGCGGCAAAGGAGGCCGGTGAGAACGGGGTTGGGCTGGCTCATGGAATTCCGCGGAAACGAAAGGGGGCGCAGCCAAGCCGCGCCCCCGTGATTTTGCCCTCAGGCATTAATGCGTGGCAACGCCCCAGCTACCCCAGACATAGATCGAGGCAAACAGGAACAGCCAGACCACGTCCACGAAGTGCCAGTACCAGGCGGCAAATTCGAAGCCCAGGTGACGCTGCGGGGTGAAATCACCGCGCTCGGCACGGATCAGGCAGACGGCCAGGAAGATGGTGCCGATGATGACGTGGAAACCATGGAAGCCGGTCGCCATGAAGAAGGTGGCGCCATAAAGGTTACCTGAGAACGAGAAGCCGGCATGGGTGTATTCGAGATACTGGACGTAGGAGAACAGCACGCCGAGCATCACGGTGAGGGCAAGGCCCCAACGCAGGCCCTGGCGGTCGTTTTCCAGCAGCGCATGGTGCGCCCAGGTCACGGTGGTGCCCGAGGTCAGGAGGATCAGGGTGTTGAACAGCGGCAGGTGGAATGGGTCGAACAGCTCGATGCCGGCCGGGGGCCAGTGACCGCCGGTAAAGGCGACGCGGGCATACTGCTCAACGTCATCAAAGCGGAAGAAGCCGTCAAAATAGGCCCAGAACCAGGCGACGAAGAACATCACTTCCGAGGCGATGAACAGCATCATGCCATAGCGGTGGTGCATCTGCACGACCGGGGTGTGGCTGACCCCGTCATTGGCTTCCTTCACCACGTCCGCCCACCAGGCGTAGAACGAGTAAATCACCGCGGCGAGGCCGATGAAGAACAGCCAGGGGGTCCACTGCTTCATGAAGAAGACGGCGCCGATCATCATGACCAGCACCGCAGCCGACATCACGAAGGGCCAGGGCGACGGCTCGACCATGTGGTAGTCATGGTTCTTTTCAATAGCGGCGGACATGTTCAGCTTCCCTCATTGTCTGAAGCGTAGAATGTGTAAGAGAGCGTAATCTCTTTTATCGTTTTCAGTTCGTGGTTCTCGTCGATATCGGGATCAACGAAAAACACGATCGGCATTTCCACCGTTTCGCCCGGCTGCAAGGTCTGCTCGGTAAAGCAGAAGCACTCGATCTTGTTGAAATAGACGCCGGCCTTTTCGGGCACGACATTGAAGATCGCCTGCCCGGTGAGCGGCTTGTCGGAATTATTGGTCGCGATGTAGTTGACCGTATCGACGCGACCGATCTGGTCGGTGATCGCGGCGGCCGGCTTCACGGTCCAATCTAGGCTGTGCTCGATATTGACGTCGAAGCGCACCTTCATCTCACGGGCGATGACGCCCTTGGGATTGGCCTCGGCGGTCTGCGTGGTCCCGCCATAACCGGTCACCTGGCAGAAAAGCTGGTAGAGCGGCACGGAGGCGAAGGCGAGGCCGACCATGCCGGCCGCAACCCCCAGCAGCGTAAGCCCGACCCGGCGATTGCGCTTTTCGGCATTGGTCTGTGGGGTTTCGACCGTAAGCGTCATCAAAGACCCCGATCGAACAGTGCCGGGCCCATCTTGACGATGGTCAGCACGTAAAAGGTCAGCGCGAAAAGCGCAAGGGCGCCGGCCAGCGCAATAGAGCGGCGGCGACGAACGCGCTTCAGCGTTTCGGCGGCCTTGTCTTCGGCAGTCATGGTTTCAAGCGCCTGGTTTTTCGCGCTCATGACCAGAATCCTCCAAGGCGCGCAATGAAGCTGTCGGTGAGAAGGCCAAGGAACAGCACGAAGAGATAGCTCAACGAATAGGTGAAGAGGCGACGCGCGGCCTTGCGCATGTCGACATTGGTCGGCGCACGCAGCAGGCGCACGGCAAGATAGACGAAGCTCGCGCCAGTGATGACGGCGACGGCGCCATAGATCCAGCCACCGGTACCGAGATAGACCGGCAGGAAGGCCGAGACGGCGAGAATGACCGAGTAAACAAAGATCTGGCGCTTGGTGGAGGCTTCACCGGCGACGTTTGGCATCATCGGGATGCCGGCCGCGGCGTAATCACCCTGCTTGTAGAGCGCCAGCGCCCAGAAATGCGGCGGGGTCCAGAGGAAGACAATGAGAAAGAGCGCGAGGCTTTCCCAAGTGATCGTCCCGGTCACGGCGGCCCAGCCGATCATGGTCGGGAATGCGCCGGCCGCACCACCGATGACGATGTTCTGCGGCGTCGAGCGCTTGAGCCAGATCGTGTAGATCACGGCATAGAAGAAGATGGTAAAGGCCAGCAGCCCGCCGGCCACCCAATTGGTCGCAAGGCCAAGCAGGGCCACCGAAAAGCCCGAAAGGATCAGGCCGAAGCTCAGCGCTTCACCCGAGGTAATACGACCAGCCGGGATGGGCCGGTTCTGCGTGCGGCTCATGATGGCGTCGATATCGGCATCGTACCACATATTGAGCGCTCCCGAAGCGCCGCCGCCGATGGCGATGCAGACAATGGCAATAAGGCCGATGACGGGATTGATGCCACCGGGCGCAACCAGCATGCCGACAAGCGCGGTGAACACCACCAGCGACATCACACGGGGCTTCAAGAGCGCGAGGTAGTCTTCTACCCGCGCCTCGCCTGCCAGAGCAGGCATCCCCTTGCTGTCGTCGATATAGGCCACTGGATTTTTCCTTCTTGCGCGGACCGCACATAGCGCGATCCGCCCGCTTTGTCGCCGCGACTTAGTGCGCGTTGGTCGAGTCGATCTTGGGCAGTGTCGAGAACTGGTGGAACGGCGGCGGGGAGCTCAGCGTCCATTCCAGCGTCGTTGCACCATCGCCCCAAGGATTGTCACCGGCCGGGCGCTTCTTACGGCTGGCTTCCCAGGTCGCGTAGAAGAAGATCAGCATGGCGACGAAGGTCACGTAGTAGCCGATCGACGACACGCGGTTCCACAGCGTGAAGGCATCCGGATAGTCGATGTAACGACGCGGCATGCCGGCAAGGCCTAGGAAGTGCTGCGGGAAGAAGATCAGGTTCACGCCGACAAACATGGTCCAGAAGTGCAGCTTGCCCAGGAACTCATTGTACATGTAGCCGAACATCTTGGGGTACCAGTAGTACCAGCCAGCGAAGATCGAGAACACGGCGCCGAGCGAGAGCACGTAGTGGAAGTGCGCCACGACGTAGTAGGTGTCGTGGAGGGCACGGTCCGCACCGGCATTGGCGAGCACCACACCGGTCACACCGCCAACGGTGAACAGGAAGATGAAGCCGATGGCCCAGAGCATGGGCAGGCGGAAGGTGATCGAGCCGCCCCACATGGTGGCGATCCAGGAGAAGATCTTCACACCGGTCGGCACGGCGATAACCATGGTGGCGGCAACGAAGTAGCGCTGCACGTCAAGGCTGAGACCGGTGGTGTACATGTGGTGAGCCCACACAACGAAACCGACGAAGCCGATGGCAACCATTGCATAGGCCATGGCCATGTAGCCGAAGATCGGCTTGCGGCTGAAGGTCGAGACGATGTGCGACACGATGCCGAAGCCCGGCAGGATCATGATGTAGACTTCAGGGTGACCGAAGAACCAGAACAGGTGCTGGAACAGAACCGGGTCACCGCCGCCTTCGGGCGCGAAGAAGGTCGTACCGAAATTGCGATCCGTCAGCAGCATGGTGATGGCGCCAGCCAGAACCGGCAGGGCCAGCAGCAGCAGGAAGCCGGTCACCAGCACCGACCAGGCAAAGAGCGGCATCTTGTGGATGGTCATGCCCGGGGCGCGCATATTGAGAATGGTGGTGATCAGGTTGATCGCGCCGAGGATCGAGCTCACGCCGGCAACGTGCAGCGAGAGAATGGCGAAATCCATGGCGGGGCCGGGGTGGCCCGCGGTCGAGAGCGGCGGATAGACGGTCCAGCCGCCACCAAAACCGGTCGAGCCCGGGGCGCCTTCAAAGAAAAGGCTCATCAACAGCAGGATGAAGGCCACCGGCAGCAGCCAGAAGGCGATGTTGTTGATGCGCGGGAAAGCGGTATCAGGCGCACCCACCATCAGAGGGGCAAAATAGTTGGCAAAGCCACCCATGGTCGCCGGCATGACCATGAAGAAAACCATGATCAGCGCGTGGGCCGTGGTGAAGACGTTGAACATCTGCTTGCCGGCGTCGATCGAGCCGGAGGGGTCGGAGATGCCATAGACCATGGATGCGAGGCCATGGAAAATCTGGATACCCGGCTCCTGCAGCTCCATGCGCATGAAGCCCGAGAGCAGGCCGCCGACGATACCGGCGACGATCGAGAACACGAGATACATGATCCCGATGTCCTTGTGGTTGGTCGACAGGACCCAGCGACGCCAACCCGTGGGTGTGTGGTGGTCGTGCGCGGCGTGGTCATGCCCGGTGGCATGGGCCTCGAGGTGTGCTGCTTCTGACATTATGGTCTCCCCTGACCCTATTACTGAATAGCCGGCAGCACGGCGACGGCGCTGGCATAGTCACGGCTTTCCTTGAAGGCCGTGATGAAGGCTTGATATTCTTCGGCGGTGACGACGCGCACGGCGATCGGCATGAAGGCATGGTCCTTGCCGCACAGTTCCGAGCACTGGCCATAGAAGAGGCCGGTTTCGCGCGAATTGAACCAGGTTTCATTGAGACGCCCCGGCACGGCGTCGATCTTGATGCCGAAGGATGGAACGGCGAAGGCGTGGATCACGCCCGAGGGGCTCGATGTCACCTGCATCCGCACCGTGGTATCGACCGGAACGATGAGTTCATTGTCCACAGCCAGAAGGCGCGGCTGGTTCGGCTTGATCGTCTGGTGGTAGCTGTCCACGGCAGAACCAAGGATGTTCGAGTCAAAGGCGACGCCTTCGTCGACATATTCATAGTTCCAGTACCACTGCTCACCCGAGGCCTTGACGGTGACAGAGGCGGCCGGAACTTCGACTTCGCCGAACGAGAAGATGTTCGCGCCGAGATATTTGCGCTCGCCGTCGGGGGTCGTCAGCTGGTCGGACAGCACGCCGAAGGACGGGATGGCGATGATGATCAAAACGACGATCGGCAAGACCGTCCAGACCACTTCGATCAGCGTGTTGTGCGTGAAGCGCGCCGGCACCGGATTGGCCTTTGCATTGAAGCGCAGCACGATGACGATAAGCAATGCAAGAACGAAGAGCACGATAAGCGTGATCGTCCACATCAGCGGACCGTCGTGGAAGGCCACGATGGAATCCATGATCGGCGTAACCGACTGCTGCAGGTGGAACTGGCCCGGCTCCGGATGGCCCTTACCGATTTCCTGGGCGGAAGCGAAAGCGGGCATCAGTGCCAGCATGGCCGTCGCGGCGGCACCCAACTTCCTCACGAACTGACCGGTCACCATAAACCCCCTGTTAACCAATTCTGGTGGCGCACACCAAGAAAGAGAGTGGAAAACAGCGGCATAGCTCACGCCGCCCCGACTCAACCTCGGAGCGCAAAACTCGGATTTGACCTAAATCACATTGCTGGGACCGAGTCTATCGCGGCTTCGCACACTTCCGACTGTTTAAAACTGGACAAAATCGGAAGCCTTTGCCTCAAGCGCGCCGCAGTTTCGCTGCCAGATCGCCGGCAGCGCGCCCTTTGGTTGACAGGGCTTTAAGGATAACTCAAACAGGTCCGAACGCCCCGCGCCCCGAATTCGGCTGGAGACGAACAAGAGTGATGGAATTTTCGAAGCGGCTGATCGGCCTGGCCCTGACTGTCGCCGCCCTTGCCGGCGCCACCCCTGCTATGGCTCAGGGCACCGTGCGCGGCGAATATGGCGACTGGCAGATGAGTTGCGACACCCCGCCCGGCGCCAGCTCCGAACAATGCGCCATCATTCAGAACGTCATGGCCGAAGACCAGCCCAATGTCGGCCTCTCGGTCATCGTGTTGCGCACCGCCGATCGTGAAGCCCGGCTCCTCCGCGTTCTCGCACCGCTCGGCGTATTGCTGCCCAACGGCCTCGGCCTCAATGTCGACGGCACCGATATGGGCCGCGTCGCCTTTGTGCGCTGCCTGCCCAATGGTTGCGTCGCTGAAGTCGAGCTCGACGATGGCTTGATCGACGTTCTCTCCAAGGGCACGAGCGCGATTTTTGTCGTCTTCAAGACGCCGGAAGAAGGCGTGGGCATCCCGGTTTCGCTGGACGGGTTCTCTGAAGGCTTTGCCGCCCTGCCCTGACCCAGGACAGAGTATGGAAGACGATCGCCGGAAATATCATCGCAATCGCACGCTCAAGGGCGGACGAATCGTGACCAATGACGGGCATTCGACTTTCGATTGCACGGTGCGCAATCTGTCCGAAGAGGGCGCCAAACTGGTCGTGACGAGCATTGTCGGCCTGCCGCACCGCTTCCGGCTCTCCATGGCCGATGGCCGCAATTTCGATTGCGAAACGATCTGGCACACCGAAACCGAACTCGGCGTCCGGTTTCTGTAAGCGCAACGCTTCCCTACGTCGTCATTGCCGGGCTTGCCCCGGCAATCCATCTCGCCTCGGCATGGACCACCGGGACAAGCCCGGCGGTGACGGCTGGCGCCGGGCCCGCAGCCAAAACCCCAAAATGAAAAAAACCGGGCGAGTGCAAGCACAAGCCCGGTTAAGTTTTCAGGAAACGGGACCAGCGGCAAAACTGGCCCGGGAGATGGAACGAGCACATCGTGTTCGGTCCAAGGGGGACATCCGCGCCCGAGGGGCGTGGACGAAAGCGCTAGCGCAGAGCCTGGCGGGCTCGGGCGGTGTTAAGCACCATGGTGGCGGCGCGCGAGTTCTGCGCGGTCATGGCGTCGTGGATATCTGCATGGGAGAGACCAAGATCGCGCAGGCGATCACTGTCCAGCTCGAGCAGGCTCTTGAGCACGGTCCGGCGTTGACGATCAGTATTCACCTTGGCGACAAAGGCAAAAAAAGCGCGCAAGGGGGTAGTCGGCGTGGCGGCCGCAACTGACCGCTCGCCGGGCAGCGAGAGAGCCATTTCAAGTCTCCGAAATGTTGTTGTGCCGAAGGGAGATCGGCCGGAAGGACGCCTTTTACGGCGATGATGACGAGATAACCCGCTGGACTTCCATTCGTCCAACAAATAGATTTCATTCATTCAATCAAAATGAGTGATGGGAGATCTGCCATGGCCGCTCCACTCGATCTCGACCAGTTGCAGAGCTTTTGTGCCATTGCCGATTGCGGCAGTTTCACCGAGGCCGCCCGGCGTGTGAACAAGACGCAATCTGCCGTCTCCATGCAGATCAAGCGGCTCGAAGAGCGGCTCGGCCATGCCCTGCTGTCGCGCGATGGCCGCACGGTCACCCTCACCCACCACGGCGAAGTGCTTTATGAGCGCGCGCGGAAAATGCTGCGCACCAATGCCGAAATCCTCGACCATTTTTCCGACGGCGATCTCGCCGGCTCCATCCGCTTCGGCGTGCCGGACGACTACGCCGTACGCCTCCTGCCGGTAATCCTCTCAAGCTTCCAGCGCACGCATCCAAAAATCGTCGTCGACGTGTCCTGCATGGCGTCCGAACACCTTCTCGAAGGCATGCGCGCCGGCCGCTACGACCTCATCGTCTTCACCCAAGGCACCGAGCAGAATTTTGGTGAACTGTTCCGTACCGAAAAAATGTTCTGGGTGGCGAGCCATGGCGGGCGGGCGCTGGCCAGCGAACCGGTCGCCATTGCCTGCGGTCCGCAATATTGCATCTGGCGTAAGGACGCGATGGACGCGCTCGACCGCACCGGCACCGACTATCGCATCGCTTATACATCTTCCAACGCCACGGCCATTTCCTCGGCCGTGCTTTCCGATCTCGCCATCGGCTTCCTGCCCGAAAGCGCCTTGCAGCCGGGCATGCGCGTCGTCTCCGACGAACACGGCCTGCCCCATCTCCCCGACGCGCAGATGGCATTGATGCGTGGCAGCCACGCCTATGGTGGCATCTATGACGCGCTCGCCAATCACATCGTGCAGTCCATGGGCAATTTGGAACATCCGCACCAGGCGGAGGCGGCGGAATAGATTTGCTGCGCCTGAAGCCGCTAGATGCAAGTGATCTACCGATCGTCGAGCCCTGGTTCGACGATACCGAAACCCAGCGCTGGCTGGGCGGACGCGAGTGGCCGGCGCTGGGCTTCAGTTTGCAGGGGCCGGATCGCCAACTTTATCTCGCTCTCGACGAAACCACCCCGGTTGGCCTTCTCGACTGCGAGACCTATCCCGACAACAACGCCAGTTTCGCTGTGCTCACGGCTCCAGAAATGCGCAACCGCGGCATTGGACGCGCCATTCTATCCGCCTTCATGGCAGAGCCGGCCTACTCTCACATCTCCCGCTTCTTCGCCGGCATTGAGCGCGGCAATGTCGCCAGTGCGGCCTTGATGCTGAGTTGCAGCTTTGTGGAAGGCGAGGAAGACGAGGACGGCTTTATCGACTTCGAGTACCGCCGGTCTTGACCCGGCGCGGCAATTCCCGCACCAAGTCACCATGCCAGAAGTCCTGACCAATGCTGCCGAATTTACCGTTTCCGAAATCGCCCAGGCGGTGAAGCGGACGGTCGAAGACGAATTCGGACATGTCCGCGTGCGCGGCGAAATCTCCGGTTTTCGTGGCCAGCATTCTTCGGGCCACGCCTATTTCACCCTCAAGGACGACGCCGCTTCCATTGATGCCGTCATCTGGAAGGGCAGCTATGGCCGCCTCGCCTTCAAGCCCGAGGAAGGTCTCGAAGTCATCGCTACCGGGCGGCTGACGACCTTTCCGCGCTCGTCAAAATACCAGATCGTCATCGAGCAGATCGAACCGGCCGGCGCCGGTGCTCTCATGGCTTTGCTTGAAGAGCGCCGCAAAAAACTCCTCGCCGAAGGTCTTTTTGCTCGCGAACGCAAGCGCGCCCTACCCTATCTGCCGCGCGTCATCGGCGTCATCACCTCACCCACCGGCGCCGTCATCCGCGATATTCTCCACCGCCTCGATGATCGTTTCCCGAGCCACGTCCTTGTCTGGCCGGTGCGCGTACAGGGCGAAACCTGCGCCCCCGAAGTCGTCAACGCCATCGAAGGCTTTAACGCCTTCCTCCCCGATGGCCCCATTCCGCGCCCCGACATTCTTATTGTCGCGCGTGGCGGCGGCTCCATCGAAGACCTCTGGGGTTTTAATGAGGAAGCCGTGGTGCGCGCCGTCGCGGCCTCGGGCATTCCCGTCATTTCCGCGGTCGGCCACGAAACCGATACGACGCTGATCGACTATGCCTCGGACATGCGCGCGCCGACGCCCACCGCCGCCGCCGAAGCGGCCGTGCCTGTGCGCGCCGAACTCATCGCTTATGTCGATGACCAAGGCAGCCGCCAACGCCAGGCCGCTCGCCGCAGCCTTGCGAGCCTCAAAGACCGCCTCCGCGCCGCCAGCGCCGGCCTGCCGCGCCCGGCCGACCTCATTGCAACACAACGTCAGACCCTCGATATGGCAGGAACCCGCCTCTCCGGCGGCCTCCGCCATTTCGTGCAAGATCGTCGCCTGGCCTTCTCCCGCCTGGCCGGCTCCATCCAACCGCGCCTCGTACGTCAGCGCCACGCCGAACTTGCAAACCGCATCGACAATCTCGACCATCGCGCCCTGGCCGGCCTGCACAAGACCACCGAACGCGCCCGCCTCACCTTCGACCCGCGCGCCGCGCGCCTCATGGGTGCCGTTGGCCAGGCATTCGAACGCAAGCGGACGCAGTTCGTGCGTGTCGCGCTGCGCCTATCGCCGCAGCCACTGCGGGCTGAGCTCCGCCAGTTACAGGGTCAGCTCGCGCCTCTCGCGCAGCGCCTGACGCTGGCGCCCGATCGCATCACCGCAGACCGGCGGCAATCGCTGACGCAACTGACAAAGCTGCTCGAAACGCTGAGCTACCGCAGCGTCCTTGCGCGCGGCTATGCCCTGGTTCAGGACGAAGCCGGCGACGTGGTCAGCAGCGCAGCCGGTCTCAAACCCGGCGACGCGCTGAAACTCACCTTTGCCGATGGCGAAGTCGGCGCCAATGTTGCTGGCGCCCCACCGCAAAAGCGCAAAGCACCGCGTTCACCATCAGACGACGGGTCGCAGGAAAGTCTCTTTTGATTGTCCGATTTCCGCTCTATATCGGAATAATTCGGAAGGACACGGACGATGAATATCTTCGATAAGGGGTTTTCGCCCTCCGAAGCGACGGTACGCTACCTTGATGGTGACTATGTCGTCCTCAAGCAGGGGACTTTTGTGCGCTGCGCCATTTCGGGCAAGCCCATTCCTCTCGATGAACTCTTCTATTGGAGCGTCGACCGGCAGGAAGCCTATGCCGATGCTTCGACCGCCCACGAGGCCTTTATCCGCTACGGCCGAGGCAACTGAGCGTGATGGAGGCAGCGACGCGTCAGCGCTACCTCGTCATTTCCAATGGTCATGGGGAAGACGCCATCGGCGCTGCCCTCGTGCGGCAACTCACCAGCGATGCCCATGTCGAAGCCTATCCCATGATCGGCAGCGGCAAGTCCTACGAGGGCGCCTGCCGCATCGTAGGCCCTCGCGCCACGCTCGCCTCGGAAGGCTGGCGCAATGTGAAGGGTTCGCTGCGCCGCGACGTCGTCAGCGGCGGGTTACTCACGGTTCCGCCGGCCCTCAAATTCCTGCGTTCGGTGCGCGGGCACTATGACAAGGTCATTGTCATTGGCGACATGGTCGGCATTTTGGCCGCCCTGCCAACGGGCCTTCGCGATCTCATCTATCTCGACGTCTATAAGACCGGCGCGGCTCGGCTCTATTCCGCTGCCGAGGTCTGGGCTATCAAGCGCACCTGCCGCACGGTCTTCTGCCGCGGCGAAAGCCTCAGCGACAAGCTTCGCGCCGCCGGCGTCGATGCGCGTTGCGTCGGCAATATCATGATGGATGCCATTCCCCATGGCGACTACGACGCGCGAGCCCGCCGCCGCGCACCGCTCGCCGTCACCCTGCTCCCGGGCAGTCGCGCCCTGACGGCGGAGAGCTTCGCCCTGCAGGTCGCCGCGCTGCGTCTCATACCCGATGAAGAACGCCCCGATGTTTTTCTCGCGGTCGCCGGCAGCGTCAATGTCGAGGAACTGGCCAAGGCCGCAAGCCTCAGGCGTACCTCGCTCCTCAGCACTGAATCCGATGATCTGGGTGAATTGAGCGACGGCAATCTCACCGTCCATATGGCCCGCGGCGTTGCCATGGGTAATCTCGTCGAAGCGTCTGACGTGGTCCTGAGCCAGGCCGGGACCGCGACCATCCAGTCGCTCGGCCTCGGCCGGCCCGCCATTACCTTCATCAACCCGCGCGATCGCCGCTCGCGCTTCAATGATGAGCAGAACCTTTTTGGGGAAGCGCGCATCGTCACGGAAGCAAAGGCTGCGGACGTGTCGGAAGCGCTGCGTGGCCTTCTCACCGATATGTCGGAGCGCATGCGCCTTGCCGAAATCGGCCGCCAAAGGATCGGCGGCCCCGGCGCCATGGAGGCAATCGTGGCCGAGATCACAGCCCCGGCCACTTCGGAAAATTAAGCGCCGGTCGCTTCCGGATCGAGCAGGCGATGCAGGTGGACGATGAAATAGCGCGTCTGCGCGCTGTCCACGGTCAGCTGAGCCTTCTGGCGCCAGGCCACGAGAGCCGAAGCATAATTGGGATAGAGACCGACGATATCGACCTTGTCGAGATCGGCGAAGGTGACATGCTCGATGCTCGAGAGTTCGCCGCCGATCACCAGGTGAAGAAGTTGCTTGTCAGTCGCTTTGCTGTCAGCCATCGCTCAAGGGTCCACTGAGTTGGGAGGAGGAGGAAATCTCGGCCTCTGCCAAGGGCTCGGCCGGACAGCCGTAGACCTTGATCAGCGCCGCATGAACGAGAGGTTTTAGGCTCATGTCGGAAAGCGCCGCAAGCGCCCCGTGGCGCACATCTCGTCTGTTAAATTGTGGGAAGCCGCTGCACACGTCGGCCAGATCCTGGCCAGCTTCCTTGAGGATCACGGCCGCCGCCGCAATATCCCAATCCTGGCTGCCGCGCCGCACCACCGCCGCGTCGAGCTTGCCCGTCGCCACCTGCAATAGCCGATAGGCGAGCGAGGGATACATCGGCCCGCGTGTATAGTGCAGCCCGCCTTGCTGGAGCTCCTGATGCACCGCGCCCGGCGCGGGGATCAGCGGCGGCGCACCGGCACGGCGATGACGTTCCAGCGGTTCGCCATTAAGCCGCGCCCCGCCACCAAGCGAGGCCTCATACATTTCATTGCGCGCCGGCGCATAAACGACACCGGCCACCGGCACGCCGTTCTCCACCACGGCGAGGCACACCGTCCAGCAATCCTCGCCCTGAAGAAAGGCGCGGGTGCCGTCGATGGGATCGACAATAAAGACACGATCGCAATCGAGGCGGCTGGGATTATCGGCCGTTTCCTCGCTCAGCCAGCCATAGGCCGGCCGCGCGTTAAGCAGGCTCGCCGCAAGATAGCGGTCAACGATGATATCGGCTTCGCTGACCGGGGAGGCATTGCCCTTGGTCCAGCTCTTTATATCGCGGCGAAAATAGCCCGAGGCGATGATGCCCGCAGCCACGGCAGTGGCGCGAAGCAGTTCGAGATCGTCCTCATATGGCGGTGCAAAGGCTGGCATGGGCGGCTTTTATGCCTCGTACGACTTTTGGACAAGGCCCGCCGCGTTATGCCCCATTCTCCATAAGCGAAGTCCCCAAATATGGCAGGGTAAACGAGGTCCAACCTGATTGGGTAAACTGCTCGTTGCAGTGTGCAACACCCCGCTAACCACCCTCTGAAGACAAGATAAACTTAACCGAACCCATTAAGGCGCTGGGTAAGGGGACGCGGTAGATTGCCCTCACAAACGGAGCGCAAAAAACAGCTCTCGAAGTTACAGGAAGGCTAGAAAATGGTTCATGGCGTTGCGATGGAAGGATCGTCAGTCGTCCTTGCTTTCGGTAAGCCCGCCCTGGCGGAACGCCGCTTTGTTGCGGCAAACGACAATGGGCCGCGTGATCCGGTAAAAACCGTGACAGTGCGCAAACAGCTCGAACAGAGCGGCGTTGCCATCAAGATCAAGGTGCCGGTTACCGAATTTATCGGCGTGGCCGTGGCCACTCGAATTTCCGAAGAAGGCGTTCTTACCAGCGCGATCGAACTCGTCCATCCCGATGGCGAGCTGACCTACAAGGTCTTCGAAGAAGAAGGAAATCAGAACGTTGTCGCTGAATGGCAGAACTGGGGCAAGAAGCTCCGCCTGCCGCTGTTCATCAAGGCCGGCGACGGCTCCTATCTCCCCTATAGCCAGCAGGTTGATGGCGTGATGGTCGGCCAGACCGCCCCGCGCCGCAAGCTTGCAGCCGACGCCGCCCGTCGCCCCCGCTTCCTCAATCGCAGGAAGCCCGGCGAGGCCGAGGCCAACTAAAAGAATCCCCCTCCAAGGGCAACGTCGATGGGATCAGCTGGTGGTGCGGCTGGTCCCTTTGGCGTTTGTGGGGGCTATCACCGAACGTCATCCTCGGGCTCGACCCGAGGACACTTCACTTGACGATGACGTGGCAAGCACAAAGCCCTCGGGTCAAGCCCGAGGGTGACGGTCCTGGTGGACTACCAGGCCCACTCCGCCAGCAGCGCCAGCGTCAGGGCAATGCCCACATAGTGATTGATCTTGAACCGCACCAACGGGTTCTCGAAAATCTCGACATCGAGCGTATAGACCTGCCAGGCCAACAGCGCCGCCGGCACCAGCATTAGCGCGACGGCAATGAAACCACCGCCGGCGAGGATCGCCGCCATCAGCCAGAAAATCATCGCGCCGACATAGAGCGCGGAGACCGCCGGTTTCACATTGTCCCCAAACAGCCGGGCCGTGGATTTCACCCCGACCAGCGCATCGTCCTCGATATCCTGCAGCGCATAGATCGTGTCGTAGCCGATCACCCACATGATCGTGCCGATGTAGAGCAGGATCGGGGGCCAGGAGAGCCCACCGGTCTCGGCCGTCCAGCCGACCAGCGCGCCATAGGAAAATGCGAGGCCGAGGAAGAACTGCGGCCACCAGGTGATCCGCTTCATGAACGGATAGATCGCCACCAGCACCAGCGATGCAACACCGGCCCAGACCGTGAAGCGATTGAACTGGAAGAGAATGATCGCCCCCAGCAGGGCCTGCGCAATCAGAAAGGCCAGCGCCTGCTGCGAGGTCACCTGCCCCGACGGAATAGGCCGCAGCCGCGTGCGCGCCACCTTCATGTCGATGTCGCGATCGACGATGTCGTTAAAGGTGCATCCGGCGCCCCGCATCAGCACCGCGCCGATGAACATGAGAATGACGGCGATCCAGCCAAATCCGCGCTCGGGAATTTCCACCGCCGCCAATGCCAAGCCCCAGGCACAAGGCCAAAACAGCAGCCAGAAGCCGATCGGCCGGTCCCAGCGCGCCAGTCGCGCATAGGGTTTCAGCCAATCGGGCGCATGGCGATCGACCCAATTGTCCTTCTGGGCGTCAGCAACGGGTGCGGAATGAATATCGGACATGGTGCCACGACCTCGCGGTTCGACTCACCAGAGGTCTACTCCAATCGCTCAAGACAAAGTAGACCTGATCCCGAGCCCGTCGAAGAAGGAGGGCGCGGCACGCTGCCGCGTCCGAAGAAATATGCCTCGTAGCCACGCCAGCCTGCCCCGCCTTTTCGTTGATGCCGATCTCGCCAAGGGTGGCGAAGTCGCCCTTAACAAGGACCAGTCGCTTTATCTCGCCGCAGTGCTGCGCAAGAGCGTCGGCGATGAAGTCGTTCTGTTCAACGGCCGGAACGGCGCCTGGCTCTGCCGACTGACCAGCGATTCGAAAAAGGCCGTCACGCTGGCTGTCGTCGAAGAAGTCGCTGCTCAAACGGAAAAATCCGACCTCTGGTACGGTTTTGCACCGCTCAAGACCGAACGTCTCGACTATGTGATCCAAAAGGCCGTCGAGATGGGCGCCGGCACGATCCAGCCGGTGATGACACAATATACCCAGGTCCACCGCCTCAAGACCGAGCGCCTCCACGCCAATGCCATAGAGGCTGCCGAACAGTGCGAAGTGCTCTCGGTCCCAACAATTGCCGAGGAAATCACCCTCGAACGCCTGCTGTCCGACTGGCCAAATGAGCACGCTGATCGAAAACTGATCTTCGCCGACGAAGGCGAAGCCTCTTCTTCTCCCGTCGAAGTACTTTCCGCGCTCACGAGCCAAAAAATCGGCCTTCTCGTGGGCCCCGAAGGCGGGTTCTCCGACGCCGAGCGTGAAAAACTACGCTCCCTGCCCTTCGTCGTCCCCATCAGTCTTGGCCCGCGGATCCTCCGTGCCGACACCGCGGCCGTCGCTGCAATGGCTGTCATTCAAGCTATCATCGGTGATTGGCGATAAAAGCCGATTGCATTCCAGCTTGCGCTCGCTATGGTGCCGGCCCAATTTAGCCCTCACCGTTTAGACGAGGATCACATGGCCGGCGCCGACACTGCTTCGCCTCTGATTGAATCGCGCGCAGACCTGATCGAAGCGATGGAACGCGGCTCAAAGCCCGCTTCCGAATGGCGAATCGGCACCGAGCACGAGAAGCACGTCTTCCACACCAATCCCCTCCGCCCCGTCACCTATGAGGGCGAAAACGGCGTTCGTGCCCTCCTCGATGGCATCGAGAAGGAAACCGGCTGGCATCCGTTCTACGACGGCGAAAACCCCATCGGCCTCCGCAATAACGAAGTCGCCGGCGGCATCTCGCTCGAACCCGGTGGCCAGTTCGAACTGTCCGGCGCGCCGATGGAAACGCTGCATGGCACCGCGGACGAAATGGCCGAGCATATGCGCGTTGCCAAGAAGGTCGCCGCCCCGCTCGATATCCATTTCCTTGGCCTTGGCGTCACCCCGCTCTGGGCGGTCAAGGACATTCCGGCCATGCCAAAATCGCGTTATGGCATCATGACGCCCTATATGGACAAGGTCGGCACCCTCGGCACCTCGATGATGTACCGCTCGTGCACCGTCCAGACCAATCTCGATTTCTCCAGCGAAGCCGACATGGTCAAGAAGCTGCGCGTCTCGCTGGCGCTGCAGCCCATCGCCACCGCGCTTTTTGCGAATTCGCCCTTCGCCGATGGTCGCGACACCGGCTATCTCAGCTTCCGCAGCCATATCTGGCTCAACACCGACAATGCCCGCACCGGCATGCTCCCCTTCGCCTTCGATGAAGGTTTTGGCTTCGAGCAATATGCCGACCACGCCCTCGACGTGCCGATGTACTTTGTTATTCGCAACGGCCAGTACGTGAACGTCGCTGGCGAAAGTTTCCGTGCCTTCCTCAAGGGTGAGCTTCCGCAGCTCCCCGGCGAAAAGCCGACGGTCAAGGACTGGGAAGACCATCTTTCCACCCTGTTCCCGGAAGTGCGCCTGAAACAGTTCCTCGAAATGCGCGGCGCCGATATGGGCGATGAAGCCCATGTCACCGCCCTTTCCGCCTTCTGGACCGGTCTTCTCTATGATGAAGTTTCGCTCGAAGCCGCGCGGGAATTGACGCGCAACTGGACGCAGGAAGATCGCGATTATCTGCGCCGCGAAGTTCCGCGCCTCGGCCTCACCACGCCCTTCGACCGCTCCAGCATCTTTGACGCTGCCGCCCAGGCCGTCGGCATTGCCGAAGCCGGCCTCGTGCGCCGCAATCGCCTCAATGACAAGGGCCAGGATGAGACCATCCACCTCGCCTGTCTCGAAGAGACCGTCCGAACCGGCAAATCCCAGGCCGGCCGCTGGCTCGACAAGTTCCGCAACGAGTGGAACGGCGACGTCACGCCGATCTTCAAAGAAGCCGAGATGTAACTCCTTCCCACCAGCTTTCCCTTGCCCTTCCCGTCACTCTCGTGCATCACGCCCGCAACACGGCATGGAGGCAAGAGATGCGGGTTCTGGTCATCGGTTCTGGTGGGCGCGAGCATGCTCTCGCGTGGAAAATCGCCCAGTCGCCAAAGCTGACCAAGCTCTTCGTCATGCCCGGCAATGGCGGCACTGAAGCCATCGCCGAAAATCTGCCGGTCGACATCACCGACCACGCCGCCGTCATCGCTGCCGCCAAGGCGCACAACATCGACTTCGTCGTCGTCGGCCCCGATGCGCAGGTCGTCGCCGGTCTTGGCGACGACGTCCGCGCCGCAGGCTTCACCTGCTTCTGCCCCTCAAAAGCTGCCGGCCAGCTCGAAGGCTCGAAGAGCTTCACCAAGGCGCTCTGCGACGAGTTCGATATTCCCACCGCCGGCTATGCCCGCTTCGAGGATGAAGCCTCCGCCCTTGGCTATATCTACACCCAGGGCGCGCCCATCGTGATCAAAGCCGATGGCCTCGCTGCCGGCAAGGGCGTCACTGTCGCCATGAGTGTCGAAGAAGCCGAAGAAGCCATTATCGACTGTTTCTCTGGCACCTTCGGCGCTTCGGGCGCCGCCGTCGTCATCGAGGAATTCATGGAAGGCGAGGAAGTCAGCCTCTTCGTCCTCTGCGATGGCGAGACGCTGCTCCCTCTCACCACCGCCCAAGACCACAAGCGCGCCTTCGATGGCGATACCGGTCCCAATACTGGCGGCATGGGCGCCTATTCCCCCGCCCCGGTCATGACCGAAGAGCAGTACGAGTTCGCGATGACCCACATCGTCGAACCGACCGCCCGCGGCCTTGCCAAGCGGGGCACCCCCTATCAAGGCGTGCTCTATGCCGGCCTCATGCTCACCGACCAGGGCCCAAAACTCGTCGAATACAATGCGCGCTTCGGTGATCCCGAAACGCAGGTGATGATGATGCGCATGGAAAGCGACCTGCTTCCGCTCCTCCATGCCACGGCAACAGGCACGCTTGGGGGGCACGGTGTGACCTGGAAAGACGCCTATGCGTTGACGGTTATCATGGCGACTAAGGGCTATCCCGGCGACTATGGCAAAGGCAGCGAGATCAATGGCGCCGACGGCCTCGATACGGATGATCTGACCGTGTTTCACGCCGGAACGAAGCGCGATGGAGGCCGTTTACTCGCCAATGGTGGGCGCGTGCTCAATGTCACAGCGCTTGGTAATTCGGTGAGAGAGGCACAGGACCGTGCTTATCGAGGCGTTGACGCAGTGGATTGGCCAGAAGGCTTCTCCCGAAGGGATATCGGCTGGCGCGAAATCGCCCGCGAGCGGAACTGAACCTTTCCTCAATCTTGCGGGCCTACACTCCCGTCGGACCGTCTTCGAAGAGACGCCGCCGGAACGCAAGCTGACCCCGCTGCAAATGCGGGGCAAGGTGCTGGTGGACCGGCTGCGCTCCAAGGGAAGGGAGCGAAGCGGAATGAGCACTGCGTCTGGCCCCAGAATCGGCGTTGCCCTTGGTGGCGGGTCTGCCCGCGGCCTCACCCATATTCCCTATATCGAGGCGATGGACGAGCTTGGCCTCAAGCCATCCGTCATTTCCGGCACCTCGATCGGCGCGCTGATCGGCTCCGGCTGGGCTGCCGGCATGACCGGCAAGGAACTGCGCGAGCATTCATTCGAAGTGCTGGGCACCTTGCGCACCATCGCCACCAAACTCTGGTCGACCCAGATCAAGGGGCTCGGCGGCTTGCTGCGCAACGGCATCTCCATGCAGCTCGATGCCACTCACATCGTCGATGCCTTCACGCCGCCCAGCTTTCCCAACAATTTCAGCGACCTCAAAATCCCGCTCTATGTGGTGGCGACGGATTTCCAGTCCTGGCACCAGGTCGTGTTCAATTCGGGCCCCCTCCGCCCGGCCATTGCCGGCTCCATCTCCATGCCGAGCATATTCAAGCCCGTCGTCCACAACGGCCACATTCTCGTCGATGGTGCCGTGGTCAATCCTCTACCCCTCGACCAGGCTGATATCGGCACCGACTTTCTCATCGGCATTGACGTCAATGGCGACCCTTCGGTGGGCATAAACAAGACCGACCACCGGCCGCTCGATATCTGGTTCGGCTCAGCTCAGATCATGATGCATTCGCTGATCGCGCATTCGATGGCCGCCTATCCGCCCGATATCTATATAAGACCCCATGTCGCCAATTTCGGCGCCATGGAATTCTGGCGGGTGCGCGAAATCATCACCCATGTCGAATCGGAAAAAGACCGCTTCAAACACATCCTGACGCGCAAGATCGAAGACTATATCCAGAACAAGGTCGAGCCGATCCAGAGCAACCCGCGCTAGGGTTTTCTCGCGACCATGACATTGAGCCCGGTGCGCACGCGATAACCGAGTGACTCATAGAGCGTAACTGCGCCCTGATTGGTCTCGTAGCAGTGCAGATAAGGCTGCTCGCCCCGCTCCTGCATGTCTGCCGTCACACGCCTCGAGAGCACCCGCGCCAAACCCTTGCCGCGCTGGTCGGGATGCACGCAGACCGCGCTCATTTCCGCCCAGCCGGGCTGGCGCAGCCGCTCACCCGCCATCGCCACCAGTCGCCCCTCCTCGAAGACGCCCCAGAACTTTCCCATGCGCATGGTGTTGCGCGCAAAAGGACCGGGTTTTGTCAGGGTTGCCAGCGCATGCGCTTCCTCGTCATTCGCCTCGCTTAGCGGCACCAGGCGGTCGTCGGCATCGGCCGACAGATCCTTTGTGGCCACCATCTGCACAACGCGCGCTTCGGAAACGACCTCCAGTTCGGGCGACACGACAATCGGGGCAGCCCGCACCATCACGATCGTCTCGCCGGGCGCGACGATATCAGCTAGGCTTCGCAGGGTCTCCGGCTCGTCATTCTCGACAGCAGCAAAAGGGCTGATCAGCGGATCATAGCGCCAGGCACCGCCACCACCGCGCGCAAAATGCGCATGGCTCGTGGTCAGCGCGGCCAGTATCGGCCGATCCAGAATATGGTCCGTCATGATCGTTCCTTCAGCGGTCGTTCCGCCAGTCGTCTTTCTATTTCGCTCAATTGCGCCAACACCGAGCCTTCGAGCCCATCGCAGAGATCTGCAACCGCCGCCTCGACCTGCGGCCAGCCACTGGCCTTGCTGCGATCGACCAGCGCCCGTCCCTTAGGCGTCAGTTCTGCGAGCTTGCGTCGTCCATCCTCAGGCGCCGCAGCCAGTCGCACGAAACCAAGCTTGCTCAATTGCCCCAGCGCCTTGGTCGCCGCCGGTTGCGACACACCCATGGCCCGCGCCATATCGCCGACCGTAAGCGCCCCCAGCCGATCAATCGCCGCCAGAAATGGCAGGTAACCCACCTGAACGCCGCTATCGGCCAAAATCTCCTGCGTCGCCGCCTGCAACCGCTCGGCTACGCGCCGCAACCTGGTGCCAAGGCAGAGATAGCCAAGCGCGGCCACCACATCTTCGATGTCGTCAGTTTTTTCCATAACCATTTATATAACTGGCTATGCTTCGTTGCAACGAGGATTTGAAGCCATACTAACGGCGCAGCTTCTTGAAAAAATCGACCAGCATGGCCTCGGCACGCGAGGCCGAGACGCCACCGATCACCTCGGGCTTGTGGTGGCAGGTCGGCTGATCGAAAAGCCGGACGCCATTCTCCACCGCGCCAGCCTTGGTATCTTCCGCCGCGAAATAAACCCGCCGCAGCCGCGTATGCGCGATGGCCCCGGCACACATGGCGCAGGGTTCGAGGGTGACATAGAGGTCGCAGCCATCAAGCCGGCCTGTCCCCCGCACCTTCAGCGCCTCGCGAATGGCCAGCATTTCGGCATGTGCCGTCGGATCGCCCAGCGCCTGCATTTGATTGCGCATGGCTGCCAGCACACGATCGCCCTCCACCACCACAGCGCCCACCGGCGCCTCGCCAAGCGCCGCCGCTTCTTCGGCAAGGCGCAGGGCAAGGTCCATGGGGGCAAGGGTTTGGGTCATGCGCCGGATTTAGCGCGCGGCGCCGCGCGCGGCAAGAAAGGTGCTCATCGTTTTGGCGCGATGCCATCGAGCAGGAAGTCGAGACCCCGACGGAATGTGCCATCCCAATCATCATCGAGCAGCAGTCCCGAGCGCCCGATAGACGGATAAAGCGTACCCAGTTCCGCCAGCCGTTCCTGCGATGCCTCGCGGTCCGCATCCGAAGGCCCAAAACTCGCCCGGGTCACCGTCGCGCCCATCACATAGTTCCACAGCGACCAGATGGCCGCATTGACGTCGACATCGGCCACCCCGCCCGCCGAAAGGCAAGCACTGAGGCGTTCGAGCCGCACGAGAATGTTGGGACCAAGCGCCCGGCGCGGTAGCAGCAAGGCCGACCAGGGATGGCGCAACATGGTGGCGCGCCAATCCTCCAGCACATGCACGATGTCGCCCCGCCAATCCTGCAACGCCGTCGGGCCGCGATACTCGAGCACCGTATCGAGCGCCAGATCGAACACCGCCTCCTTGTTCTCTACGTGCCAATAAAGGCTCATCACCCCCGAGCCCAGGGCCTCGGCGAGACCCCGCATGGTCAGCCCATCGAGCCCCTTGGCATCGAGCATATCGACAGCCGTCGCCGCGATCCGCTCGCGCGTCAATATAGGCTCATCCGGCCGCGCCTCCGCGCCCTGACCCTGCGCGCGTCTGCCACGCCGACCGCCTGCCTTGTCTGCCATCCCGTCCTCGTTTGCGCGCAATTCTGATCGCCGGGACAGGCCTTGTCCATGCCCGGCAATTGACTCGTACACCGTACGATGAAATAGATTCGTACATTGTACGAGATTTGCCTAGAGCCAATCGAAGCAAAGTTCAATCGTGTCGGAAACCGGCGACGCCGCGATCCGCCAAACGACGAGGGCACCATGCCAAACGCCATCACGCGTCTCATCATCGGAGGAACCATCATCATGACCGCAGCATTCGCAGCACCGGTCAATGCGGCCGACAGCAAGCTGACCATCGTCAACCCGCCCAATCTCGGCGACCCCTCACCCAATGGCTACAGCACGGCGGTGATCGTGGCCCCCAATGCCCGCATCGGCTATATTTCCGGCCAGGGTGGGCAGGACAGCACCGGCGGCCTTTCGCCCGATTTCGCGGCCCAAGTCAAACAGGCCTATGCCAATCTCGGCGCCGCGCTCGAAGGGATCGGCGCCCGTCCCGATCAGGTCGCCAAGCTCACCATCTATGTCGTCGATCACGACATGTCCAAGCTTGGCGTGTTGACCCAGAACGTCGTCGAAATGTTCGGCGCCAACTTGCCAGCCCAGACCCTGGTTCCTGTGCCGAAACTCGCCATCGACCCCATGCTGTTCGAGGTCGAAGCCGTGGTCGTTCTCGAGTAGTTCGACCAGTCTGGGCACAAGTGCCATTCCGGGTCGGAAAGCGGCGCGCCCTCACCTATATTGTGGGCAAGGAGAATCGCCCTTGCCCATTCGCCAGCTACCCGAAGACCTGATCAACCGCATCGCCGCCGGCGAAGTGGTCGAACGCCCCGCCAGCGTCGTCAAGGAACTGGTCGAGAATTCCATCGATGCCGGCGCCCGCCGCATCACCATCACGACCGCCAATGGCGGCATGGATCTCATCCGCATCACCGATGACGGCCATGGCATGGACCGTGAAGACCTGCTGCTTTCGGTCGAGCGCCACGCCACCTCCAAACTCAGCGCAGACGACCTCGACGATATCCGCACCCTCGGCTTCCGCGGCGAAGCCCTCGCTTCCATCGGCTCTGTCTCGCGCCTCTCCGTCGCCTCGCGTCCAGCCCACGCCGAAACCGGCCTCGCCGTCATCGTCGACAATGGCCGCCGCACCGGCCCCATGCCGCAGGCGATGAACCGCGGCACAGTGATCGAGATGCGCGATCTCTTCGCCCAGGTCCCGGCGCGCCGCAAATTTCTTAAAAGCGCTCGCTCCGAAACCGCTGCGATCACCGACGTGGTCAAGCGCCTCGCCATGGCCAATCCGGAAATCCACTTCATCCTCGAAGGCTCGGACCGGATGATGTCGAACTGGCCGGCGATCACCGGAGAAGGCGCGCTCGCTGCCCGTCTCGGCCAGGTCATGGGTGCCGATTTCGTCGACAATGCCGTACCCCTCGCCATGGCACGCCACGGCGTCGTCGTCGCGGGGATGGCGGGCCTCCCGACCTATACCCGCGCCAATTCCCTCTCCCAGTTCTACTTCGTCAATGGCCGCTCGGTGCGCGACAAGGTGCTGGTCGGTGCCATCCGCGCCGCCTATGCCGACTATGTCTTCCGCGATCGCTTCCCGGTCGTCGCCCTCTATGTCGCCATCGATCCCGCCGAAGTCGACGTCAACGTCCACCCGGCCAAGGCAGAACTGCGCTTCCAGGATCAGGGCGCCATTCGCGGCGCCGTCATCCGCGCCATTGGCGTTGCCCTCGCCGCCGCTGGCTTCAAGGCCTCCAATAGCGTTGCCGAAGACATTCTGGGCGCCTTCACCGCCCCCGAAATGGCTCCGGCACCCGAGCCCATCGGCTATACGCCAACTCTCGCTCCACCGCGTCCCGCCAGCTACAGCTACGCACCGACCACGGCCCCGCTCAATCTCGACCGCTCGCCCAGCCGGTTCAGCGGCTTCACCGAGCCCAGCGCCCGCGTCGAGGCCGTGCCCGAAATGCCCGAAATCGTCGACTATCCCCTCGGCACCGCCCGCGCGCAGATGTTCGACAACTACATCATCGCCCAGAACGACACCGGCCTGCTGCTCGTCGATCAGCACGCCGCCCATGAGCGCCTGGTCTACGAGCGCTTCAAGGCCCAGCTCGCCTCCGGCCCCGTAGCAAGCCAGGCCCAGTTGATCCCCATCGTCATCGAGCTCCCCGAGGAAGACTGCACCCTCCTCGAAGAAGCAGCACCGGAACTCGAAAAATTTGGCCTCTATCTCGACCGCTTCGGCCCCCGCGCCGTTGCCGTGCGCGAAACCCCGGCGCTTCTGGGCAATAGCGATATCAACGGCCTCGTCCGCGATCTCGCCGATGGCCTCGCCGAATGGGAAAGCGCCGCGGCGCTGACCGACCGCATGGAGGCGATCATCGGCCGCATGGCCTGCCACGGCTCCGTCCGCTCCGGCAGGCGCCTGCGCGTCGACGAAATGAACGCCCTCCTCCGCGACATGGAAGCGACGCCCCATTCCGGCCAGTGCATCCACGGCCGCCCCACCTATGTCGAACTGAAAAAGGGCGATATCGAGCGGTTGTTTGGACGCAGCCGGTGATGCCCGCAGGATCACCCCCACCCATCCTCCCCCATCAAGGGGGAGGTGTCGTATCCAGTTTTTGGCACAGTCTTGCCCTCCCTCAGTCCCAACCGAATTCGCTATGGCGAATTCGGTGGCACCTCCCCCTTGATGGGGGAGGCCGGGAGGGGGTGTCGGCACACTCAGAACTCATCGAGATCGCCCCATGACCTCCGGCATCCACCACGTCACCCTGATCACCGGCGACGTGCAGGCCAATGTCGATTTCTATGTCGGCTTCCTGGGGCTGCGCTTGGTCAAGCGCACCGGCGGCTATGAAGACGCGCGCCAGCTGCATCTCTTTTACGGCGACTATGCCGCGTCCCCCGGCTCGCTCATCACCTTCCTCGTCTGGCAGGGCGGCTCATCGGGCCAGGCCGGTGCCGGCCAGGTCAGCGAACTCTCCCTCGCCATTCCCCAGGGCTCCATCGGCTATTGGCTCGAGCGCGCCCTGACCCATCAGGTCAAGGTCGAAGGCACGGCACAGGAGTTCGGCGAAACCGTTCTCCGCCTCCGCGATCCCGATGGCGTGGTCCTGAAACTCGTCAGCGCCAACCTGCCCGCCCTGACCATGCCCGAGACCGACATCCCCGCCGAACACGCGATCCGCCGTATTCGCGGCGTCACCCTGCTCTCGGAAGTGCAGGAAGAAACCACGTCCTTCCTCACCCGCAATTTCGGCTTCCGCACCGGACCCGTCGAGGGCCCGATCCAGCGCCTCGTCTCCGACATCGGCGACGTCCTCGACATTCGCGACGCCGCCGGCTTCTGGCCCGGCGTTCCCGGCACCGGCACGGCCGACCACGTTGCCGTTCGCGCCAAGGATGAAGCCGAAGTTCAAGCCGTCGAGCGCGAATTGCGAAAGCTCAATTCGAGCATGACAAACCTCCACGACCGGCAATATTTTACCTCGCTCTATGTGCGCGAGCCCGGCAATGTTCTTATTGAGATGGCCAGCGACGGCCCCGGCTTCGCGCTCGACGAAACGCTCGAAAAGCTCGGTCACACTCTGTTCATGCCGCCTGACACGCCTGATCCCGAGGCAGTAAAAGTCATGCTGCCCCAGTTTGGCCTGCCCGGCGAAGAACGCGTCGTCTATCGTGATCTCATCTACAAGCACCGTTTCTTCACGCCCGAAAACCCCGATGGCATGACCATCGCCCTCCTCCACGGCACCGGCGGCAATGAAACCGACTTGATGCCGCTCGCCCACCGCGCCGCGCCGAACGCCACGCTGCTCGGCATGCGCGGCCGCAGCACCGAAAGCGGCGTGCAACGCTGGTTCCGCAGCTTTGGCCCCTCGATCTTCGACCAGAAAGACATCCGCTTCGAATCCCGCGCGCTTGAAGCCTTTTTCGGCGAGATAGGAACCGCCTACCGCCCGGACCCGGAAAAGCTCGTCGCCCTGGGCTATTCCAACGGCGCCAACCTCCTCGCCGCCGCCTTGCTCCTGCACCCTGGCTTCATCCGCCGCGCCGTGCTCATCCGCCCGGCCATGGTGCTGGACGAAGTGCCGCAAACCGATCTCAGCGGCACGAGCGTGCTCATCCTCCTAGGCGAGACCGATGCTTTCCGGATGCAAGGCGAAAAGCTGGTCGAAGCCCTCCGCTCCCGCGGCGCCGAGGTTGCGGTCGAAGTTCTCAGCGCCGGTCATGGCCTCGGAGATGATGATGCCCCGGCCATAGCCAACTGGCTGAACTAACCCTTCCAAAACAGAAATCCCCGCTTTCGCGGGGATGACGTCGTGCTTGGAATTGGCGGGCTCAGGCGTTCCGCCCGGCCCATTCGATGGCATAGTCCGCCACTTCTTCCCAGCCCGGTTCGTTGGCGAGGTAGTGCGAGCGGCCAGCAAACTCGTGGAAGTCGGTCACTGCCTTCGAACCCTTCTGGCGATTGAAGGCCTGCCGGGCAAGGTTCGGGGTCACGGTATTGTCCTTCTCGCCGACAACGATCAGCAGTGGCTGCGTGCGCTTCTTCGGGCTCACCCAGGTGCCGAGATTGAGCGCGGCCTGGAAGAAGATGCGGCCGGGTGCCGGCACGACATATTTGGCATATTCCTCATCGCGCTGTGCCTTGGGTGCCGTGTTGGCAAAGCCCTTGTCATAGGCAGCCTTGCTCAGCGTGAACGGCCGGCTCCAGCCATTGAGACGGGCGAGCACCGGGAAGGCCGCGGAGAGCGGCTTCGGCCCGGGAATAAGCCCGCCAATCGGAGCCGGGTCCAGCGCCACGCCGGCACTGCCAAGACCACGATCGAGCAGCAGTTGGGCGATCAGACCACCAAAGGAATGGCCAAGGATCAACGGCTTTTCCGGCAGGGCGCGGATGAGGGCCTCATAATGGTCGACAATCGCCCCCACAGTCAGCGAACCGAATTTCGGGTCGGGGTTGGCATTGAGTTCTGCTACCGGGCGATCCATCAGCGGCCAGCTCGGCGCGATGACGGTATAGCCGGCGGCTTTAAACCGGCTTTTGAAGCGATCCCAGCTTGCCGGAACCTGCCAGGCACCATGAATCAGAACAACTGTCTTGGTCATTTCAGTCTCCCATTGCTCGGTGCCGGACCCGTAGCCCTCGACACCGTCGATGGCAATTACATCGCATGCGATTAGATCGTATTGAAGTGTAAAAATTGCATGGCTGATGTGAAATTCACCTCTTGCGATTCTATCGCATGCGACTATATCAGCCTTTTGACGTGGAGATCTAAGATGAGCGTGAACAATCTGAGCCCGGAAGAAATCGCCGAGCAGATGACGCTCGACCACATGATCTGCTTTGCCGCCTATTCGGCCAGCCAGGCCATGAACCGCTTCTATCGTCCCATTCTCGACGAGATGGGCCTCACTTATCCGCAGTTCATCGTCATGATGGTTTTATGGGAAGAAGGCCAGACGACCATGAAGGCGCTGTCGGATCGGCTCATGCTCGAATCCAACACGCTGACGCCGCTGCTGAAAAAGCTTGAAGCCGCCGGCCTCGTCACGCGCGCCCGCAACAAGGACGACGAGCGTCTGCTCGACATCGCCGCGACCGAAAAGGGCATGGCGCTGAAACGTCGCGGCTGCATGGCCCCGGTGGAACTGGCCGCCGCGACCGGCGAGACGCTGGAAGGTGTCATTGAACTCCAGCAGCGCCTCGCCAATCTGCGCAACAGGTTGAACGCGAAGGCGAGCTAGGCTGCCTTCGGACCCACATAGCGGGACTGCGGGCGGATCAGCCGCCCGTTCGCCACCTGCTCATGGGCATGGGCCAGCCAGCCGCCGACACGGCCCGCCGCAAACACCCCGGTAAAGGCATCGCGCGGAAAGCCCAGTGCTTCGAGCAGCAAGGCGGTGAAGAATTCCACATTGGTATCGAGCGCGCGGTCGGGCTTCTTGAGCCGCAACAGCGCCAGCGCCTCGCGCTCCACCGCCTCGGCCAGTTTCACCCGCTCCGCATCCATGTCACCGGCGGCGCCCAGACGGGTCAGTGCCCCCTTCAGCGCATCGGCCCGCGGATCGCGCACGCGATAGATGCGGTGCCCAAAGCCCATCAGCCGTTCCCCGCGTGCTAATTCACCCGTTAGCCAGGAATTTGCCCGTTCGGGCGCCCCCACCGCATCGAGCATATCGAGCACCGGCCCCGGCGCCCCGCCATGCAGCGGCCCCTTCAATGCGCCCAGCGCCGCCAACACCGCCGAAGTATAGCCGGCCCGCGTCGAAGCCACGACCCGCGCGGCAAAGGTCGACGCATTGAGCCCATGATCGCTCACCGTCACGAGATAGGTATCAAGCGCCTCAACCTCCGCCTTGCTCGGCGCCTTGCCCTTGAGCATGGCCAGCATATCCGCCGCATGGCCCAGCGCCGGATCAGGCGCAATCGCCGCCTGCCCCGCCTTGCGCCGCACCAAAGCCGGCACGAACACGGCCGGCGCCGCCACCAGCAACAGCGCCGTATCAGCATCTTCCCCGTCCGGCAGCCGCGCCATCAACGCCCGCAGGCCCTCGGTGACCGACAGCGCCAGAATGGCCTCGTCGAGCCAGGCGACTTCGGCAAAGGCGCGCAACCGCGCCATTCCCAGCCGCGTCTTCAGCGCATTGCTACGCGGCAGCACGTCGCCGGCGAGAAGCCCCAAAACCTCCTCATAGGATTTCGACCCGGCCAGTTCGTCGAGCCTGTACCCGCAGATCACCAGCCGTCCATTGGCGCCATCGACTTCCGACAGCGTGGTTTCGGCGGCAATGACATCATCCAGTCCAGACATGTTGCGTCTCCTTCGTCTTTACCGCTAGATTGGCTACATCAAGATTGACGTCAATCTTGATACAATTGATCAATGTGAGACGCCATGAGCTGGATATCCGCGGAAGCCGCCCTTACCCTCCTCGGCACCAAGCCGCAGACGCTCTATGCCAATGTCAGCCGTGGCCGTATCGCGGCCCGACCGGACCCGGAAGACCCGCGCCGCAGCCTCTATCGGCAAGACGATGTCGAGCGCCTCGCAGCCCGCCAAAAGGGCCGCCGCCCAGCGACGACGGTGGCCGCCGAAAGCATCGCCTGGGGCGAGCCGGTTCTTTCCACGGCCATTTCAACTGTCGCCAATGGCCATTTCTACATCCGCGGCCAGGACGCCGCGGCACTCTCCAAATCGGCTACGCTCGAAGATATGGCCATGCTGCTCTGGAGCACTTTGGTCCCAGTCGATTTCGGCACCATGACCACGACGGGCGCCGATACCGGCCTCATCGCCTGTTATCGGCAGGTAGCAGAACTCGCCGCTACCCAGATGCCACCTTCCGGCCGTGCACGCAGCGTCCTCATCAAGGACGCCACGCTTGTCGTGTCCCTCGTCGCCGCCGCCATTACCGGCGCGCGCGTCGGCCCAGTCCACGAACGCCTCGCCGCGCATTGGCAACGTCCCGAAGCAGCCAATGCCCTGCGCTGCGCTCTCGTCCTTCTCGCCGAACACGAACTCAACGCATCGACCTTCGCCGCCCGCGTCACCGCCTCCACCGGCGCGCCGCTCGCGGCCGCCGTACTCGCAGGCCTTGCCGCCCTCTCTGGCCCACTCCATGGCACGGCCAGCCTCAGCATCGGCGCGCTCGTACGCGACGCAAAACGCTACGGGGTCGAGACAGCCATTTCGGGCCTATTGCGCCAGGGTCGCCCCCTGCCCTGTTTCGGGCACCGGCTCTATCCCGACCATGACGTGCGCGCACCAGCTCTGATGGAGACGTTCACCGTCCCGGCGCTTTTTTCGGAATTGGCCGAAGTCGGCGAAAGGCTCAGCGGCGAAAAGCCCAATATCGACTTCGCCCTATCCGCCCTCGTTGCCGCGCATGACCTGCCCGACGACGCGCCGCTACAGATCTTCGCCCTGGCCCGCTGTGTCGGCTGGTTGGCCCATGCACTCGAGCAGATAGAAACGGGCGCGCTGATCAGGCCGCGCGCCCGCTATGTCGGCGAACTGCCTAGTTAAAGACGCTCGCGCCGCGATCGGCGACGCCGACAAGGCTCCTGAACCCGGCAAACAGTTCGCGGCCCATGCCATGGTGCGAGGGGCGCAGGTCTTCGCTGGCTGGCGTGCGCGAGAAGAATTCCTTCTCATCGCCCAGGAAGGTCAGCGTGCCTTCATTGGCATCGAGCCGGATCATGTCGCCATCGCGGATCTTGCTGATCGGACCGCCATCATTGGCCTCCGGCGTCATATGGATTGCCGCCGGCACTTTTCCGGACGCGCCCGACATGCGGCCGTCCGTAAGCAGCGCCACCTTGAAACCGCGATCCTGCATGATGCCGAGCGAGGGCGTCAGCTTGTGCAGTTCCGGCATGCCGATGGCCTTGGGGCCGGAGAAGCGCACCACGGCGATCATGTCGCCGGTCAGCTCGCCGGCCTTGAATGCCGCCTGCAGCCCGTCCTGGCTGTGGAAGACACGTGCCGGCGCCTCGACCACGCGGTGCTCCGGCTTCACAGCGGAAACCTTGATCACCGACCGGCCAAGATTGCCCGTAAGGAGCTTCAGGCCACCCGTCGCCTGGAACGGCGTCTTGGCGCTGGCCAGCACCTTTGGCAGCGCGCTTTCGGCCGGCGCCGGTTCAAAGGCCAGCTTCTCGTCGATCAGCTTGGCTTCAACGGTATAGTTGTAGAGCCCGCTACCCCAGACGGTTTTGACGTCGTCGTGGAGATAGCCATCGTCGAGCAGTTCGCGCATGAGGAAACCCATGCCGCCCGCCGCGTGGAAATGATTCACATCGGCAACGCCATTGGGATAGACGCGGGCAAGGAGCGGGGTCGCATCGCTGAGGTCGCTCATGTCGTCCCAGGTCACCTGCAGGCCGGCAGCAGCGGCCATGGCGATGAGGTGCATGGTGTGGTTGGTCGAGCCGCCCGTCGCGTGCAGACCCACAAGCCCATTCACGAAAGCCTTCTCGTCCATGATGTGGCCGATGGGCGTATAATCATTGCCCTGGGCCGTCAGCGAGAGGGCGCGCTTGGTCGCTTCACGGGTCAAGGCATCGCGCAGCGGCGTACCTGGATTGACGAAGCTGGCGCCCGGCAGATGCAATCCCATGATTTCCATGAGCATCTGATTGGAATTGGCGGTGCCGTAGAAGGTGCAGGTACCCGCTGAATGATAGGATTTGCTCTCGGCTTCGAGCAGTTCCGCGCGACCCACCTTGCCTTCGGCATAGAGCTGGCGAACCTTGCTCTTTTCGTCATTGGGCAGACCCGAAGGCATTGGCCCCGCCGGAATGAACACGGCCGGCAAATGCCCAAAGCTCAGCGCGCCGATGACAAGGCCTGGCACGATCTTGTCGCAAATGCCCAGGAACACCGCTGCGTCGAACATATTGTGCGAGAGAGCAATGGCCGTCGCCATGGCGATCACATCGCGCGAGAACAGGCTGAGATCCATGCCCGGCATGCCCTGGGTGACGCCGTCGCACATGGCCGGCACGCCGCCCGCCACCTGAGCCGTTGCGCCGATCTCGCGCGCCGCTTCCTTGATGATGTCGGGATAGAATTGATAGGGCTGATGGGCGCTCAGCATGTCATTGTAGCTGGTGACGATGCCCAGATTGAGTGTCTTGTTGCCGGCCAAAGCCGCCTTTTCGGACGGCGTACAGGCGGCAAAGCCATGGGCGAGATTGCCGCAGGAGAGGGTCGATCGATAGACGCCGGCCTCGCGGGCGGCATCGAGGCGATTGAGATAGTCGCGGCGCGTGTCGCGGCTGCGGGCCGCAATGCGGTCGGTCACGTCCTGGATAGCCTGGCGGACGGTCATGGTTCTACGCTCCTATAGGGCAAGGACGCGCCAAAGGGGGGCCGCTGGCACGGTATTCCTTGCATCGATGACTGGTAAGCGTTCAACGGCCGGAGCGGTCGATTGGGGACCGCTCCAGGGGTTTTACGGGCACCAGTAAATAGCTAGCGGCGCATTCGAGCGCAGCACGGCGCGAATAGGCATATCCTCAATGGGACCATCGCCCAGCGCCTTGTCCAGCACCGCGGCCTTTTCGTCGCCTTCGATGTGGAGATAGAGGCCGTCGGTCTCAAGGAGACGCGGCAGCGTAAAGGTAATGCGCGGCTCGCCGGCACCAGGGGCGCGAATGGCGAGGGTCGGCCCCTGCGCCTTCAGCGCCTCATCGAGCGTATCGCCACCAGGGAAGAACGAGGCCGTGTGCCCGTCATTGCCCATGCCGAGGATCACCGCCGCAAAAGGCTTTGGCAGCGTTGAGACCAGCGCATTGGTCTTGGCCACCTGTTCCGCGTTGGGCTCATCGCCGCCCGAATAGAGCGGGAAGAAGCGCGCTACCGCGGCCGGGCCCTGCAACATCTTCTCGTTGACCAGCAGCGCATTGGAACGATCGCTGGTTTCGTCGACCCAACGCTCGTCAACGAGCGTCACGACGACCTTTGTCCAGTCGATATCCCGCATCTTGCCGAGCGCCGCAAAAAACTTGCCGGGCGTCGAACCGCCGCTTACAGCAATCGCCGCTTCGCCACGCTCCGCAATGGCATTGCGGATGCGGTCGGCAATGGCCTCGGCCAGTTCCTTGGCGAGGGTCGGCTTGTCGGCAAAGCTGCGGCGATCGATGCTCACGAGAGAGGGCCCTCATACCAGGAGCGACCATCGCGCTCGATCAGGGCCACGGCGCCGCTCGGGCCCCAGGTACCTGCAGTGTAGCTCTGCGGCGGCTCGCTCGAACGGTCCCAGGCTTCGCGGATCGGATCGACCCACATCCAGGCCGCCTCGAGCTCATCGCGGCGCATGAACAGCGTCTGCTGGCCGCGGATCACGTCCATGAGCAGGCGCTCATAAGCTTCCGGCGTGCGCTCCGAAAAAGTCTCGGCAAAGGAAAGGTTCAGCGGCACTTCGCGCAGGCGCATCCCGCCCGGACCCGGATCCTTGATCATCATCATGAGCTTGACGCCCTCATTGGGCTGCAGGCGCATGATCAGCTTGTTGGGGCGCGGCGCGCCTTCGGCATGATCGAAGATCGAGTGCGGAATGGGCTTGAACTGGATACAGATTTCCGAAACGCGCTCGGCCATGCGCTTGCCGGTGCGCAGGTAGAACGGCACGCCGGCCCAGCGCCAGTTGTCGATATTGGCCTTCATGGCCACAAAGGTCTCGGTGCGGCTGCCCTTCTTGTCCTCGGGCAGTTCGTCCTGATAGCCAGCCACCGAAACGGTTTCCGATTTCACGCCGCGATACTGGCCGCGCACCGTGTTCTTGCTGACTTCGCCATTGGTGATGGGGCGTAGCGCCCGCAGCACTTTCAGCTTTTCATCGCGCAGCGCATTGGCTTCGTCCGATGCCGGCGGTTCCATGGCCACGAGGCAGAGAAGCTGCAGCATGTGGTTCTGGATCATGTCGCGCAGCGCGCCGGATTCGTCATAATAGCCACGCGTACCGGCGCCGACGCTTTCGGCCACGGTCAATTGCACGTGGTCGATATGGGCCGAGTTCCAGACCGGCTCGAAGAGCGTATTGGCAAAGCGCAGGGCGAGCAGGTTCTGCACCGTCTCTTTGCCGAGATAATGGTCGATGCGATAGACCTGATCTTCCTTGAAAATCTTGTCGACGCCATCATTGATCGCTTTGGACGATTCCAGGTCGTGCCCTAGAGGCTTTTCGATCACTACGCGCGCGTCGCGGCGATACAGCTTCTTCTTGGAAAGATATTCGGCGATAGGCTCAAACAGATCCGGCGCCACGGCGAGATAGAAGGCGCGCACGATCTTGGAATCGTTGCGCAGCGCCTTGCCCAGATCACCGGACTCGTCAGGCTTTGTCGCATCGACCGGCACATAGGTGCAGATATCGACGAAGCGATCGATGGTGCCCTGATCCTGATAGTCCTTTTCCACGAACTGACCGATGGCCTCGCGGACAGACTTCTGAAAATCGGCTTCCGTCAGCTTCGTGCGCGAAGCGCCGATAATGCGGCTCTGTTCGTCGAACTGGCCGTCCTTGAAGCGGTGATAGAGCGCGGGAATAAGCTTGCGCTTGGTCAGGTCGCCGGTGGCGCCGAACACCACGTAGTCGAAAGGCTGGACAGGAATGATGCGGCTGGACACTGGGCGTAGTCCCTAGTTCGAGGCGAAATTTTGCTTGGCGAGAAGAACAGCGCCATGCAGGGGTTCGAATTGCGGCAGGGCAACGAAATTGCCATAGCGTTCGGTCAGCCGCGGGAACAGGCGCTGACCGAGACCGCCGACAATGGCCATCACCTCGGCGCCATGGCTTTTGAACCAGCGCACATAGGTGTCGATATAGCCCATCTGCACGTCGAGCAGTTTTAAGGCCACCGGGTCGTTCTGTTCGAGATAGTCGAACCAGAGCGGCATCAGCTTGCCATATTCGCCCGGTGCCCGGCCAATCAGCGCATCGTCGCACCCTTCGGTGCCATCGTCGCTCAGAAGCTTCAGGTCCATCGCCGTCGCAAACGACCACGTCATGATGCCCTGGTTGTCGCCACCCAGTGCCCCAGCTACCGCCTTGGTCAGCGGCGAGCTCTCGGCAAGGCCGTCTTCGGCCTCGACCGTGTAGCGCGCCAGTTCCCGGCCGAGAATCGCGCCCGACATCTGGTCACCGATATGAAAACCCCAGCCGCCGGCCTGATAGCGCTTGCCGCCCACGATCGACATGGCCGCCGAGCCGGTGCCGATGATGACAACGCCACCCTCGCCGCCACCCAAGGCGCCCGCATGGGCGATGTCGATGTCGTCGTAAACTTTTACGCCCGCAAAGGGCCAGGGCCGCGCGGCGAACTCAGCGCGCGCCGTATCCATGCGCCCACCCGCCATGCCGAAACAGGCATAGGTATTGGCCGTCTGCGCATAATCGACACCGGCAGCCTTGAACACATCACGCGTGCCGTCGCTGATCGCCTTATAGGCGGGATCACCGGCATCGATCTGCAAGTTGGAACGGCCGTTTTTCACTTCGGCCAGCGTCACCAGATTCTCGTCGGCCAAACGTACGCGGCAATTGGTGCCACCGCCGTCGACGCCAAGATAATATCGGGGCACGCAGTCTCTCCATAAGGGGGATGGGCTCAGCACATCGTCGGGATGGACATTGCCCTACCCGACGCAGAGCCACACCCTAAGGTGTCATTTCGGCGCGGACCATAATGCGAAAGACGCTAAGACGAAAGTAGCATATCGGACAAAAACGACCAGCCAAGAGCAGGTTTCGCATAGCTGCTTTCCGCCCCAGTGCAATCGATATGGGAACGCCTGACCCCTCAACCGGGTTTTATGAGGCTTGCAGCATTCGCCAAGGAGAAAATCCCATGCGCCACACACTGGTTCTGGGCGGCGCCCGATCGGGCAAGACGGCCTTTGCCGAACGCCTGGCGCTGCGCACCGGCAGGCACCCGCTTTATCTCGCAACCGCGGAAGCCCTCGATCCAGAAATGCGCGACCGTGTCGCTGGCGACGCCGCGCGCTTTGCCACCCGCGAGGAACCGACGCAGCTTTCCCACGCGATCCTGGAAGAAGGCCGCGAGAGCGATGTGATTCTGGTCGATTCCATCACCCTCTGGATCACCAACCTGCTCCTGACCGGCATGGACGTATCGCGGGCCGTCGGCGAACTCTGCGCCACGCTGCTCGAATTCCAGACCGCCAAGGTCATCCTCGTCACCCATGAAGTCGGCCTCGGCATCATGCCCGAAAACGCCATGGCCCGCACGTTTCGCGATCTCGCGGGATCAACCCACCAGCGCCTCGCCGAGGTCTGCGACGACGTCTATTTCGTTGCTGCAGGGCTGCCATTCACACTGAAGGGCGAGCCGCCTCTGGCTGACGCCTGAGAGAAGAGCCTGTGCAATCAAGGGCTTGCCAGCGCCCGGTGCAGATACAAATGCTTCTGAAAATCACTCGCAAATACAATGACTTGCGGACAATCTGCATTCCCGCTATGGCCCCATGACGAACCGCATGGGGACTCAACGACATGGCTATCAACAACCGCACGCTCGCAATCGCGGCGGCCAGTCTTGCTATTGGCCTTGTCGTGCTCGGCCTCAAGTTTCTCGCCTGGTATCTGACCGGCTCGATCGCGCTCTATTCCGACGCACTCGAATCGATCGTCAATGTCGTCACCGCCGTCCTGGCCCTCATCGCGGTGCGCCTCGCGCAGCGGCCGGCTGATGCGTCCCTGCCCTATGGCTATCACAAGGCCGAATATTTCTCGGCCGTGCTTGTCGGCGTCATGATCATCGTGGCTGCCATCCTCATCCTGCGCGAAGCCTATTTCGGTTTCCTTGAGCCGCAACTGCCCGACGCACCGGTCGAAGGCCTCGCCGTCAGCATTTTCGCGACACTGATCAATGTCGGCTGGGCCCAGTACCTGCGCCGCTATGGTACCCGTGTGCGCTCGCCGGCCCTGATCGCCGACGCCAAGCACCTGGTGACCGACGTCATTTCCACCATCGGCGTCATTGTCGGCCTCGTCCTCGTCTATGCAACCGGCATAGCGGCGCTCGATTCGATATTGGCAGCGCTCGTCGCGCTCAACATCCTTTGGTCCGGCTGGGGCGTCATCCGCGAAAGCGTCGGCGGCCTGATGGACGTCGCCGTACCGCCCGAAACCCAGAAAACTATCCGCGAAGTAATCGCCCAGAACGCCGATGGTGCCATCGAGGCCCATGACATCCGCACGCGGCAGGCCGGGAAGCTGACCTTCATCGATTTCCACCTCGTCGTGCCCGGTGCCATGAGCGTCGAAGCCGCCCACACCATCTGCGACGGCATCGAAGCCAAGCTGCGTGAGGCAGTCAGCGATCTGCAGATCACCATCCATGTCGAGCCGGAAAACAAGGCCAAGCATGCCGGGATCGTGGTAATTTAGGTCGTTAGCCGACCCCTACTCCTTTGAAGACCTCATGGTGAGGTGCGGAGCGCAGCGAAGCCTCGAACCACGAGGTCGAGTGAGTGGAGCCATCGCGCCACGCCCTCGTGGTTCGAGGCTTTTGCTCTGTAAAGCACCTCACCATGAAGGCTACAGGAAGGACCGCCGCGGGGAACAACGCCCTTGCCGCCCCTCCGCGACGCAGGCAGTCTCTGCCCATGCGTCACCTCCTCGCCATCATCGCCGTGTTCGCTCTCGCCGCCCCTGCCATCGCGCAGATACCCTGGGGCTATTACGCCAATACCCGCTATGGCTACGAGCTCGACATCCCTCCCGGCTTCGAAGGCCAGGGGGAAAGCGCAAATGGCGATGGCCAGGTCTTCCTCCTTGACGGCCGCGTCGGAAAACTCACCGCCTGGGGCGGTTCTTTCGTTGCCGAACCGGATTTCGAATCCGAAGCCAATGCGCGCTTTGCGTCGGACACCGAAGCCGGCTGGGGCGTCATGGCGCAATCGGCGACGCCGAGCTGGGCCACCTGGTCAGCGACCAAATCCGGCCGCGTGCTGCAGCAGCACATGATTCAGCTCTGCGACGGCGCGGGCTATGCCGCCATCCGGCTCGAATATGCGCAGTTGGATCGTCCCAAACTCGATGACCTCGTCCAGCCGCTGATCGTCTCGCTCAAATCGACCTGTTGAGCGCCCGAGCAGCAGCATGCGCTATCACCCGCTGCGCCGCTTCTTCGGCGGGCAGATCAGTCGTGTCGAGATCGAGCCGATTGGCGTGCTCGACAGCCAGAAGCGGCCTTGAGTGCCGGACCAATTCGGCGCCCGCAGCATCGGTCATCTTGAGCCGTGCTTCGCGATCGGCCGAAGGAATGCGTTCGGCATGCGCCGCATCCGAAGCCGACAGGAATACCGGCACGAAAGTGCTGCCCCGCCGTTCCGCCGTCGCCACCACTTCGTCATAGGCCAGGCGATCGAGCGGATCGCCCTCCATCAGCGCATTGGTCAGCACGAAACTTGCCTGCGGCGCGGCGATTTCCGCCATGGCCGTCAAAGCCTGGCGCCGGATGGTCATGATCAGGTCCCATGCCGCATCGGGGATCTTCGACCCTCCATCCTCGCGGATCAGCGAGAAAATGACATTATTGGCCAGGTGATTGTCGAAAAGCCGCGCGCTGGTCACGGCAGTGATCCGGTTTGCGATCGTGAGCTTGCCCACGCCATAGTGGCCGATGAGATAGATGATCGTGTTGTGCATGTCGCTCCCGCCTCAATATTCCGGCTGCGGCAGTTCCTCCGGCCATGGATAGCCGAGATTGATCGACTGCACGCGCACATCGAGCGTTTCCAGCAGCGGTTCGGACGACCGCACCGTCACCTCGCCCGATACCGGCGTGACATCCACGCTTTCGGGGTATTCATCCTTGGGCGCAAAGCGAATCCAGAAGCCGCAACCAGTCTCAGGATTGGCCAGCGCGCCCTTTTCGAACACGGCCCCGCCGCCATAGTCCCACCAGAAGCCGCCAATGGTGAAAGGCTCGCCATTGATGGCTTCAACTTCCTCGACGCTCATGCCGATCCTGACGCCGGCCGGGGTCTCCTGGCTCGGTGCCAGTTCCACGGAGCTGAGATATTCGAGCTTTTCCTCGTCCCACCAGCTGAATTGCATCACCCGCTCGGGGTCGTCGGGATAGACCGTCGTCGCTAGGAACTCGATGCCCTCGACGCCATAGACCGTGCCCGTTTCCACATTGTCTTCGCCAAAGGTTTCCCGCACCAGCGCGTCAGAGCTTTTCGGCCCGAAAACGCCATCGCAGGAAACGACCCTGGGCGCGTCCGGCGCTGCTTTCACCTTGTCCTTGGCGACAGTCGGCACAGCAATAAGGGCCAGGCTCAGGGCAAGCAGCGAAATCCGGGCGATCATGAAATGTCCTCCTCAAGCGACGTCATTCTGGCCGAGCTTGTGCGTGCCGACAATTGGCGACTCGCGCTATGAACCGGAGCTGAAGGAGTTTTCCATGAAGCCGATCAAGTTCGACCGAGAAGAAACCAAGGCCATCGTTGGCGAAATCCAGGACTATTTTCGCGAGGAACTCGACCAGTCCATCGGTGCCATTCCGGCCGAAATGCTGATGCAGTTCTTCGCCGACAAGATGGGCGCCTATTATTACAATCGCGGCCTCTATGACGCCCAGGCCCTGATCCGCAAGCAGGTGGATAATCTCAGCGACGAGATCTTTGCTCTCGAGCAGCCCACCAAACATGCGCGCTAGGCCGGCCAGCTCCACTTCGGGTTTCGCATAGGGCACCCGCAAATTGCCCACTTCTCTAGGCCAATTGCAGTGCTAATAGAGGCGGCCGGAATTATCCGGTCTGCCGTCGGAGCAAGCCTTGGGCTTCAATTTTGCTACCTTCGCCCCCATCGGGCTCTTGATCGCCTCCAATATGTTCATGACCTTCGCTTGGTATTGGCATCTGAAATACCATGGCATGGTGCTCTGGGCCGTGGTGCTGATCAGTTGGGGCGTCGCCTTCTTCGAATATTGGCTGGCGATCCCCGCCAACCGCATCGGCAGCGCCGTCTATTCGGCTGCCGAGCTGAAGACCATTCAGGAGGTCATCTCCCTCTCGGTCTTCGCGCTCTTTGCCGTCTTCTATCTCGGCGAAAAACTCACCTGGAACCACGCCATCGGCTTTGGCTTCATCGGCTTGGGCGCGCTCTTCATCTTCAAGGGACCATTGAAATAGTCAGGACCACGCCGGAAACGGATCGGGCAACCGCGCCCAGGCATCCGGCACCATCGTCCGCGCGGGCACCAGACACGCATCGAGCCGCCGCCTGATCTCGGCTTCGCTCATCGGGTCGGTGCCGATGAACACCAGTTCCTGCCGCCGATCACCCCAGATGGCGTCGAGATAAGGCGCCATGGCATCGCGCCATTCCTTGTTATCCGGCCAGCGCTGCGCGGGCACGGCCGCCCACCAATGGCCTCGGCGCTGCGTGCGCACCAACGCTCCCGCCTGGCTCAGTTCCCCAACGAAATGCGGCCGCGTCGCGAGCCAGAAGAAGCCCTTGGCCCGAATGACACCCGGCCAAGCCTCTTTCAGAAACCGGTCGAGCAGCAGCGGATTGAACGGCTGGCGTGCCCGATAGACGAAGGAGCGCACCCCATATTCTTCGGTCTCGGGCACATGATCCTTGAAGCCATTCAACTCCTTGAACCAGAGCGGATTGCTCTCGGCCACCTCAAGGTTGAACAGCCCGGTATCGAGCACATCGCCCAGCGCCACGACGCCAAAATCCGTCTCGATAATCCGCACCCCAGGATTGAGCGCCTTGATAATGGTCCGCGCCGCCTGTCGGTCGCCTTCGGAGGCCGTCGAAATCTTGTTGAGCACGACCACATCGGCGAATTCGATCTGTTCCACCAGCAGATCAACCAGTGCCCGCTCATCGCCCTCCCCCGCCGTCTCGCCGCGATCCCTGAGAAAATCCGACGAGGCATAATCCTTAAGCAGGTTGGCGCAATCGACCACGGTCACCATGGTATCGAGCCGCGTCAGGTCGGACAGAGAAAAGCCGCGCTCATCGCGAAAGTCGAACGTCGTCGCCACCGGCAACGGCTCGGAAATGCCGCTCGATTCGATCAGCAGATAATCAAACCGCCCTTCGCCCGCGAGCCGAGTCACCTCCGCAAGCAGATCGTCGCGCAGGGTGCAGCAGATGCAGCCATTGCTCATCTCGACCAGCGTTTCCTCGGTGCGGCTGAGATCGGCGCCGCCATCACGCACCAGCGCGGCATCGATATTGACCTCGCTCATGTCGTTGACGATGACCGCGACCTTGCGGCCTTCGCGATTGTTGAGGATGTGATTGAGCAGCGTCGTCTTGCCCGCGCCGAGAAAGCCGGACAGCACGGTGACGGGAAGTTTCTTGAGGGCCATGGTCTCTATCCAGAATGAAAATGCCCTGCCGCCGGGGGCGGCGGCAGGGCTTGCGGTCAGTGCTGGCTGCCCGAGCCGCCAATGGCGACGATATTGTAGGGCGCGCCTTCGACCGCGATTTCACCCGCGAGGGCAAAATCAGCCACATCCACCAGATGCACCACACCCTTGAGCGGATCGGTCACCGCAACCTGGTCACCCGCCACGGCAATCCGCGGCCGCGGCAGGCTCCATTCGCCATCCATCGAATAAGGTTCCGTCACCTTCACCGACTGGACCAACTCGCCGCTCACCACATCGAGCTGCCGCAGGAACCCGTCCTCGGTAAAAATGTAAGCGAACTTCGGCCGGACGGAGTCGGTGACGAAATGCACCCGCCGCGTCGGCAGATCGACCAGCCGATAGGGTGCAGCCTCGGCGGGATCGATGATCACCACCTTGTCTGCCCCATAATTGCCAAGGAAATACTGCATCCCCCGCCCGCCGATCAGCGTCGTGGTCTTGCCCTCCGGCAGGCCGGCATAATCGAGCTTGGTCACCTTCGGTTCGCCGGAACCCGAAACAACAAGCACCCCATCGCCGCAACCGACGATCAGCAGATTGCCCGAAGCGGCCTCGCCATGAAGATCTGGGCAGGCATGGGTTTCGCCCACAAGATTGCCCGCAGCATCAAGCACATTGAGCCCAACCCGCGGCTTCTTCTCGTCCTCGGCATTAGCCGTCGAAACCAGCGTGAAATCCCCCCACGGCACAGCCAGTCCATGATGCGGCGTGCCGCTGTCGAGCTGGCTCGCGGTAATCTTGCCCTCATCCGCCCATTCATGCGGGCTGAAGAGATCGATCTTGCCCGAACCGTCAAAGAACAGCGCGACCTTGCCACCATGCTCGACAAAATGCGCCGGCTTTTCGCCTGAGATCACCGCCTCGACGAGCGTCGGCTCCGAAACCTCGATATCGCCGTGATCGCCATGGTCCTCGATGGCAATGCCCGAGCGAATGGCCGAAACCTGATTGGCCGCCCCCTGCACGGCAAACACCGCCTCGCCCGATGCACCCGCAACCAGCGACGCCGGCCCCTTCAGCGCAAATGTGCCCAGCGTATCCCCGCTGATGGCATCCAGTGCCGTCACCCTGCCCTCGGCATGATCGGCAACAAACAGCCGCCAGGCCGTGACATCATCGGCCAAAACCGGAGCCGTCAAAGCCGTGGCGAGCAGAAGGGAGGTAAAGATACGACGCATCTCTTGGTCCTTTTGGTATGTTAGAACGTTACATTTGAATGTATGAATCGAGCGCGGGATCACCCCCTCCCAGCCTCCCCCATCAAGGGGGAGGCTGGGAGGGGGTGTTTGGCTTGCTCCCTAGCCCAGGCAGTCCACCAGCCCAGCGGCGAGGCCGCGCAGCAGGTCGCCATAGAGCGCAGGGCCTTCAGTCAAAGCGCTTCCCTCGGGATCGAGCACACCGGCCTTGGCCTCGGTGCCCTCAACGATCGTGCTGACGATGGCCGGTTCGAAATTGGGCTCGGCAAACACACAGGTCGCGCCCAGTTCACTCACCTTGGTGCGGAGCTGGTCGACACGCGCCGCACCCGGCAGCACCTCGGGCGAAACGGTCACCGTACCGGCAACTTCGAGCCCAAAGCGCTTCTCAAAATACTGATAGGCGTCGTGGAAAACGACAAAGGGCTTGTCCTTCACGCCGACCAGCGTTGCTGCAACTTCGGTTTCGAGCGCGCCAAGCGAAGCAATCTCAGCCTCGGCATTGGCCTGATAGGTAGCCGCATTGTCCGGATCGGCCTTGCTCAACACCTCAGCAATATTGCCGACCATCAGCTTGGCATTTTCCGGATCGAGCCAGAAATGCATGTCGCCTTCTTCATGCTCATGGTCATGCGCCGCTTCCTCGTGCCCATGATCCTCGTCGCCATGCGAATGCGGCTCAAAGGCGCCACCCTCGCGCAGCGGCAAAAGTTCGATTCCCGGCGAATCTGCCAGTTCCACCGTCTCCGCCTTGGTCGACAGCGTTTCGAGCGCGTCGCCCAAGAACAGTTCCAGCCCATGCCCGGTCCAAAACACGATATCGGCATTTTCGAGCGCCGCAGCATCCGAGGGCCTCAGCGAATAGGTATGCGGCGAAGCCGCGCCCTTGACGATCAGGCTGGGCTCGTCCACCCCGGCCATCACGGCCGCAACCAGCGAATGCACAGGTTTTGTCGAAGCCACGACATTGGGCGCCGCCATGGCCGTGCCGGTCAGCAACAGGCCTGCGAGTGTGGCGAAAGGGATCAGCCGGTTCATATGGGCACCTCTTGTCGGCAGCATACCGCGAACGATATGTTATGTTATTACGCTTGCGGCAGTGTTATGCTATAACGTAAATGACAGCGTCAAGTGCACTTGTGGAAACATTCATGGACATGCGCATGAAGGGCGAAACGCTCATCACGCTCACCAATGCCGGTGTGAAAAGCGGCGGCCGCGTCCTCGTCGAAGGCGTCGACCTCTCCATCGCGCGCGGCGAAATCGTCACGCTCATCGGCCCCAATGGCTCGGGCAAATCGACCACCGCCAAGATGGCGACGGGCGTGCTGAAACCGTCCACTGGCACGGTATCGCGAAAACCCGGCCTCAAGATCGGCTATGTGCCGCAAAAGCTCAGCATCGACTGGACGCTCCCGCTGACGGTCGAGCGCCTGATGACGCTGACCGGCCGTTTCTCCCGCCTCGAAATCGAAAACGCCCTCGCCGCCGTCGGCGCCGGCCGCTTGCTGCACGCCGCCGTGCAGGAACTCTCCGGCGGCGAATTCCAGCGCGTGCTCTTTGCCCGCGCCATGATCCGCAAGCCCGATCTGCTGGTTCTCGATGAGCCAGTACAGGGCGTCGATTTCTCCGGCGAAGTTGCGCTTTACGAACTCGTTCGCCAGATTCGCGACACGACCCAGGCCGGCATCCTGATGATCAGCCACGATCTCCACGTCGTCATGGCCGAGACAGACACGGTCATCTGCCTCAACGGCCATGTCTGCTGCCGCGGCACGCCCGCCGCGGTGAAACGCAGCCCCGAATATCTCGCCCTCTTCGGCGCCCGCGCCGCTGACACGCTCGCCATCTACGAGCACCATCACGACCACGAACACCACGACGATGGATGCCTGGTGGGCAAACACGGCGAGCACGAGCATCCGCACGGCCATGTGCACCACGATCACTCGGAGCACGACCATGCTCGGTGATTTCTTCTCCCGCGCCCTCGTCGCCGGCGTCGGCCTTGCCGCCGTCACAGGGCCGCTCGGCTGCTTCGTCGTCTGGCGCCGCATGGCCTATTTCGGCGACACCATGGCCCATTCGGCCCTGCTGGGCGTCGCCATATCGATCCTGCTCTCGATCAACATGACCCTCGGCGTCTTCGCCGTCGCTGCCCTCGTCGCCGGTGCCCTCCTGTTGCTCCAGCGTCAGAACACGCTCTCCACCGACGCCCTCCTCGGCATCCTCAGCCATTCCTCCCTCGCCGTCGGCCTCGTGCTCGTGGGTTTCCTCACCCAGGTCCGCATCGACCTTATGGGCTTCCTCTTCGGCGATATCCTCGCCGTCTCCATGGAGGACATTTACATCATCTATGGCGGCGGCATCGCCATCCTCGCCATTCTAGCGATCAACTGGCGCCCGCTGCTCGCCGCCACGGTCAGCCCCGAACTCGCCGAAGCCGAAGGCCTAAAGCCCGAAGTTAGCCGCATCCTCCTCATGCTGCTCATGGCTTCCGTGATCGCCATTGCCATGAAGCTCGTCGGCGTCCTCTTGATCACTTCGCTGCTCATCATCCCCGCCGCGACCGCCCGCCGTCTCAGCGCCACGCCAGAAATCATGGCGCTCGTCGCAGCAGTTCTCGGTGCAGCATCGGTTGTCGCCGGCTTGTACGGCTCGCTCACCTGGGATACCGCTTCGGGACCGTCCATTGTCGTCGCGGCGCTGCTGATATTCCTCGTTTCGCTGACGGTACCGACCGCAAGATTGTTCGGCAGGAGAGAGAGCCATGGCGCATAGTCACGACATTCCGACGGATCTCACCCGCAATCAGGAACTGGTGCTGGGCACATTGACGGCCTCCGCCGGCCCCCTCAGCGCCTACGACATCCTCGACAAGCTGCGCGGCGACGGCCTTCGCGCTCCCCTCCAGGTCTATCGCGCACTCGACAAACTGGTCGATCGCGGCCTCGCCCACCGGCTTGAATCGCTCAACGCCTTCGTCGCCTGCGCCGACATGCATTGCCACCGCAAGGGCCTCATCGCCTTCGCCATCTGCGAAAGCTGCGGCAAGGTCGATGAATTCGCCGATGAAGTGATCGAGGAGCGTCTGGGCACCTGGGCCCGCACCGGCGGCTTCAAGGTGGAACGCACCACCATGGAAATCCGCGGCCGCTGCGCCGATTGCCTCGCGAAGGCGGCCTAAGGGTCCTGCCGCGCCATCGGCATGCCGGCAATCACCGGCAGCCAGTGCTCGCGTCTGATGCACCAGCCTTCAACCAGCGGCCTGATGCCGTTCGGCGCATCATCGAGCGTGCCGAGGTAAATCTCCCCGCCCGTCTCGTCATAGGCAAAGAGCCGCGAGCCACATTTGGGGCAGAATGAGCGCCCCTCATAAGTGGCAATCTCGCCGGTAAAACTGAAGCGATCGCTTGGCCAGTCGGCATAGGCGAGGAATGAGCTGCCGGTCACCTTGCGGCAGTCACCGCAATGGCACAGCCCCGATTTCATCGGCGCGCCACGCACTTCATAGCGCACCGCGCCGCAAAGGCAGCCGCCAGTCCTGATCTCGTCTGTCATCACGCATCTCCATGTACTGGAGGCAGAATTGACGAGATGCCGGAAGGTTCAGCCGCCCGTGCCGGAAAAGGTCAGAAAACGTACTGCGGCCGCGCCATATTCGCGCTCGTCGTCCAGTTCAAAACCTGCTGGCACCGTCACCGGCACGTCGACGCTTTCTTCCCAGACCAGCGTCGCGCCTGGCTTCAGCCAGCCATTGCCGGCCAGCTCTGCCAGAGCCTTTTCGCCAAGCCCCTGCGCATAGGGCGGGTCGAGAAAAACCAGATCGAATTGCCCAAATGTGCCCGGCGTGCCGAGACCAGTCGCGTCACGACGCAGCAGTTTCGTAATTCCCGCCACGCCAAAAGCCTGGATATGGTCGCGGATCAGCCCGCGCGACTCCGCACCCACATCGACAAAGGTTACATGGGACGCACCGCGCGACAGCGCTTCAAGTCCCAGCGCCCCCGTGCCGGCAAAGAGGTCAAGCACGCGCTTGCCTTCCAGCACCGGCCCGAGCCGTGACCCCAGGATATTGAACATGCTTTCGCGCACGCGGTCCGCTGTCGGGCGAATGGAATCGTCCGACGGCGAATTGAGCTGCTTGCCGCGAAATTTGCCGGCGACAATCCGCATGGTTTAGCCGCGCGGCTTGCGCGGACCGGAGGGACGGCCGCCCTCCGGGCGTCCACCGGGACGACCAGCGCCGCCGGGCTTGCCGCCGAACGGTTTGCCACCAGCAGGGCGGCCGCCTGTGGGGCGCGCACCACCGGGACGGCCACCCTGCGGGCGGCCCTGGCCCGGACGATCGCCGCGCGGCGGCCGGCCGTCGTCAAATCCGCGCTGCGGACGATCCGAACGCGGACCACGCGCGGGCTTGTCACCATAGGAACGTGCCGGACGCTCGTCACCGCCACGAGCGGGACGGTCACCGAAGCTGCGACCCGGCTTGTCGCCAAACGGACGGGTCGGGCGCTCACCACCGCCACGGGCAGGACGATCGCCGAAGCTGCGGCCCGGCTTGTCGCCAAACGGACGAGACGGACGCTCACCGGCGCCACGAGCGGGACGATCATTGAATGGGCGATCACCACCGCGTGCCGGACGGTCGCCGAAACTGCGGGCCGGCTTGTCGCCAAAACCGCGCTGCGGGCGCTCACCGCCACCACGACGTTCGTCATCGCGACGCGCCGGGCGATCGCTGAAGCCACGCGCCGGACGCTCATTGCCATCCGGACGACCGCCGCGCTGCGGTCGATCCCCATAGGACTTTTCGCCATAGGGTTTCTTGTCGCCGAACGATGGGCGCGCACCATAAGGCTTTTTGTCGCCAAACGAGGGACGATCACCATACGGCTTCTTGTCCCCGTAGGACTTCTTATCGCCGTAGGGCTTTTTGTCGCCAAACGACTTGCGGTCACCCGCGGGACGATCGGCACGATCGGGCTTGGGCGCGCGGATCGGCGGCCGGCCGTAATTGCTTGCCGGCTGGTCATCGGGGTCAATGCGCCCACGGCCGGGACGGACCGGGCCCTTGGGTTCATATTCTTCCGGCGCGCGGCCATCGTCGTCGAAGTGAATGCGACGCGGCCGTACCGGACGGTCATCGTCGCGGAACGAGCGGCGGTCATTGGAGCCGCCGCGAGAATCAAAGCGGCCACCACCACGCGACCCACGGCTACGCGGCGATTCGCTGCTCGGCTGTGGCGGCGGGAACAGACCCTCGGGCATTTCGCTGTCGAAATCGACACCGGCAGCCTCGGCCAGCTTCTTGCCAAGCTGGTCCTTGAGCATCTTGGCCTTCACCACCTCGATCTGGCCTTCCGCCAGGTCGCCGAGCTGGAATGGACCATAGGACACGCGGATCAGGCGGTTGACCTCGAGACCAAGCGCGCCGAGCACATTCTTGACTTCGCGGTTCTTGCCTTCGCGCAGACCGACGACGATCCAGACATTGTGCCCCTGCTCGCGCTCGAGCGTGGCTTCGATGGGGCCATAATTGATGCCTTCCACCGTGATGCCGTCCTTGAGCGCATCGAGCTGCGCCTGGGTCACAAAACCATAAGCACGAACCCGATAGCGACGCAGCCAGCCCGTGGACGGCAGTTCCAACACGCGCTTCAGCCCACCATCATTGGTGAGCAGCAGCAGGCCTTCGGTATTGATATCAAGTCGACCCACGGTGACGACTCGCGGCAGGCCCTGCTCTTCGAGCGCCTCGAAGATCGTCGGGCGGCCTTCCGGGTCCTTCTCGGTGACCACTAGGCCGGCGGGCTTGTGGTAGAGCCAGATGCGGGTGCCCTGGCGTTCCGCAAGGGGCTTGCCATCGACGGTGATCTTGTCGCGGCTCGTCACGTTGAAGGCGGGGGTGATGACCTTCTTGCCATTGACCGTGACGCGGCCGGCGGCGATCCAGCCTTCGGCATCGCGGCGGGAGCAGAGGCCGGCGCGGGCCATGACCTTGGCGAGACGATCAGCGGTTTCGGGTTTTGGTGTGTCGCTCATGCGAACAGGACTTCCATGTCATGCGGGACCCGGATTGGGCGGCGCGGAGAAAGCGAAAGGCGGCCGGATCATCCGGCCGCCGGAAAGTGTCAGGTCGAAAGCTCGGAACTAGTTCTTGATTTCCGAGCCAAGCAGATTGGCCGAAGGACCGGTGCTGAGCATGGTCGAGCCCGGGCCGCCATTGCGCAGCGCCTTGCGGACCTCTTCGGGGCAACGCTGGTCGTTCAGCGGCACCAGCTCGCCGGCCGGCGTACGGCAGATGAGGTTGGCGTCACCCACGCGGGTAAAATATTCATCCGGCGGCAGATAGAGCGGACGGCTCGCCGTGCCGGTGACCTGCATGCCTGCAGCGCTCATACGCGCCGTCAGCGCGCGCGCTTCTTCGGGGGTCAGAGGACGGCCGGAAAGCGAACGCAGGTCAACGACCTTAGCATTGCGCAGGCGCTGGATATCGGCCTCGCTCAGATTGGACGTATCGATCCGCACGGTATTGCTATTCGCCGGCAGTTGCGCCGCAGCCACCTGGGTGCTCGGTGCCGGCAGGTTGTTACCCGACCGCGGCAGCACCAGCGGCGCACGCGCCGCCGTCAGATCTTCCTTCGGAGCGTCACCGGGGATGAGACCAACGCCGCGCGCCGTCGTATTCAGCACGTCGCGCTCAAAGGTCCCGAAATCAGTCAGCGCATTGGTGCCTTCGACCGTGGTGCAGGCGCCAAGAGCCAGCGTAGCTGCCAAGGCCAGCCCTGCCAGCACTGCGCGCGCCGCGGCCGAAATACGGCCATTGTGGCCGATCAATCCAATACGCATGAAACGTCCCTTACGATAATGGCGGCGCTTATAGCGCATTTGAGGCCCTAAGGCCAGATTTGGGCAGCACAATGGTGCGCGAGCCTTAATCGGCCGGCTTTGCCCTGCTCTTCCCGAAGCCCGCGAGGTCAACCAGCAAGAGGATCACCCCCAGCGTGATCGCCATATCGGCGATGTTGAAGATGTAGAATGACCAGCTCCCCCAATGAAAATGGAAGAAGTCGGCCACGGCCCCAAAAATCAGCCGATCGAGCGCATTGGACAGCGCCCCGCCAATGGCAAAGGCCAGCCCCAGCCGCACCAGCGGCGCATCTGTCCGCCACCACCAGACCGAAAGCCCGATGATGGCCACCAGCATGATCGCGCCCAGCGTCCACACCGGCAACCCGTCCAGCAGCCCATAGGAAATGCCGGTATTCCACACCAGCACATAGTCAAAGAACGAGGTCACCGGCACGATCTCGCCACCCCGCCAACCGGTCATCGAGAACGGCAGGTAGCTGGCGAAGATGTCAACGCATGCCGCCTGCCCGATCGCATAACAATCGGCGGCGATATGATAACCCTTTTGCGCGCGGTCGAGCCCAAACGCGAGCACAGCCGCGACAAGCGAGGTGTAGATGGCAGGGGAAGCTTTCACGACGCTCTCCGTCTTCCCTTCTCCCCTCGCGGGAGAAGGTGGCGCGAAGCGCCGGATGAGGGGTATGCGGTGCTCGGGAATACCCCTCACCCGCCCTTCGGGCACCCTCTCCCGCAAGGGGGGAGGGCAAGGAGCCGAAGCTCCGTCGATTAAGAGAGCCCTGCTGCCGCAAGCTCGCGCAATGCCTGGGCATCGCGCAGCGTCACGTCGGGATATTCGGCATCGGACCCAACTTCGGGCAGCACCTTCCACGAACGCGCGCAACGCGTGCCTTCGGCCAGAGCCGGCACAACCGAAACGCCCGGCACATCGTCGAGCTTGAAGGCTTCCGCCGGGCCATCGCCCTCGGAGACCGCGATCGCCGAAGTGATGGCGATTTCGGCGAGGTCCTGTCCCTCAAGTGCCTCGATGTAACGGGCGTCAGCGACGAAAACTTGCGGCGCCGCTTCCAGCGAAGAACCAATGCGCTTCTCGCGACGCTCGATTTCGAGCGCCCCGGTCACGACGCGGCGTATGCCACGGATGAGCTGCCACTTGTTGGCCAGATCCTCGTCGAGCCATTCCGCGGGGATGTCGGGGAAGAGCCGCAGATGCACCGACTCGTTCTCGCCCGGATGCCGTTCCAGCCAGCACTCTTCCATGGTGAAGACCAGGATCGGCGCGAGCCAGGCGGTCAGTGCGTTGAACAGATGATCGAGCACGGTGAGCGCCGAACGACGCTTCACCGACGAGATCGGATCGCAATAGAGCGTGTCCTTGCGGATGTCGAAATAGAACGCCGAGAGCTCGATGTTCATGAAGTTCGACAAGAGCGAAACGACCTTGCGGTAATCGTATTCCTTATAGGCCGAACGCACGCCCGCATCGAGCTGTGCCAGGCGGTGCAGCATCAACCGTTCAAGCTCGGGCATATCGCGGAAGTCGACGACATCGTCGGCTTTGAAGTGCGCGAGGTTACCCAGCAGCCAGCGCAGCGTATTGCGCAGTTTTCGGTACGCATCCACGGTCGTCTGGATGATTTCCTTGCCGAGACGAAGGTCTTCCGAATAGTCCGACGACGCCACCCAAAGTCGCAGGATATCGGCGCCGTACTGCTTGATGATGTCCTGCGGGGCAACGGTGTTGCCGAGCGACTTGGACATCTTCTTGCCTTCGCCATCCATGGTGAAACCATGAGTGAGAACGCTGTCATAGGGCGCATAGCCATTGGTCGCGCAGCTTTCGAGCAGCGACGAATGGAACCAGCCGCGATGCTGGTCCGAACCTTCGAGATACATCGAGGCCGGGAATTTCAGATGCGGCCACTTCTGCTTGTTGCGCAGCACGAAGGCATGGGTCGAGCCGGAATCGAACCAGACGTCGAGCACGTCTGATACCATCTCGTAGTCCTCAACCTTGTAGGCCGAACCGAGATAGCGCTCAGCAGCACCAGCCTTATACCAGGCGTCGGCGCCCTCTTCCTCAAAGCTCTGGGCAATACGGTGATTGACCAGTTCATCCCGAAGGATTTCCGCGCTTTCCTTGTGCACGAAAACCGTGATCGGCACGCCCCAGGCGCGCTGACGGCTCAGCACCCAGTCGGGACGATCAGCAATCATGGCGCGCAACCGGTTCTGCCCCGCGGCCGGGTAGAACTTGGTCTTGTCGATCGCATTGAGCGCGCGGTGACGCAGCGTATCACCCTCAACGCCTTCAATGGCCTTGTCCATATAGACGAACCATTGCGGCGTGTTGCGATAGATCACCGGCTTCTTGGAGCGCCAGGAGTGCGGGTACTGATGTTTTACGCGGCCACGGGCGAAGAGCTTGTTCGCCTCGATCAGAGCCGTAATGACACGCTGATTGGCATCGCCCTTCTTGCCGTTGTCGTCGATGACGCGAGCGCCATCGAAGCCCGGCGCGTCCTTGGTATAAAAACCATCGTCTCCGACAGGCATTGGGATGGACGGATCGATCCCGCGGTCCTGAAGCAGTCGCGTGGAAGTCATCCAGATATCGAAGTCGTCGAGACCGTGGCTGGGCGCGGTATGCACAAAGCCCGTACCAGCATCGTCAGTGACATGCTCACCATCAAGCAGAGGGACGTCAAACGCGTAACCACCGCCAAAGCCCTTGAGAGGGTGAGACAATGTCATACCGGAGAGGTCTGCGGCGGTGACATCGTCAACGCGCTTGAAGGTCAGCTTGGCCTTGGTCGCACTTTCGGCAGCGAGCTTATCGGCAAAGATCAGCCTTTCGCCGGGCTGCGGACCGAAATCGTTCTGCGCGGTTTCGACTTCGTAGAGGCCGTAGGCGACGCGACCGGAAAAGCTGACGGCGCGATTTGCCGGGATGGTCCAAGGCGTCGTGGTCCAGATGACGACTGAAGCATCGCGGAACTTGAAGTCCCACTCGCCGCGCCCGCTCTTGTCTTCCGCATGCTGGGGCACGATCGGCGACTTCGTCACCACCGGGAATTTCACCCAGATCGTATCGCTCTCATAATCCTGATATTCGATCTCGGCCTCAGCCAGCGCCGTGCGCTCGACCACCGACCACATGACCGGCTTCGAACCGCGATAAAGCTGCCCACTCATGGACACCTTCATCAGCTCGCGCGCGATCTGTGCTTCGGCGTCAAAGCTCATGGTGAGATAGGGATTGTCCCACTCGCCCAAAATGCCCAGGCGCTTGAATTCCTCGCGCTGGATATCGACCCAGCTTTCGGCGAACGAGCGGCATTCCTGGCGGAATTCCACCACCGGAACTTCGTTCTTGTCCTTGCCCTTGGCGCGGTACTGCTCTTCGATCTTCCATTCGATGGGCAGGCCGTGACAATCCCAGCCGGGGATATAGGCAGCGTTGTGGCCAAGCATCTGCATGGACCGGGAAACCAGGTCCTTCAGCGTCTTGTTGAGCGCATGGCCGATATGGATATTGCCATTGGCATAGGGCGGGCCGTCATGCAGCGTAAACAGCGGCCGATCCTTGGCCTGCTCGCGCTGACGCTCGTAAATATCCATGTCCTGCCAGCGCTTGAGCCAGATCGGCTCGCGATCGGGCAGGCCCGCGCGCATCGGAAACTCGGTTTCGGGCAGGAAGAGCGTGGCCGAATAGTCTTTTTCGGTCGCGCTTGCAGCGGTATCGGTCATGGAACGGCAATCGGTTTTGGAAGATTGGGCCGCCTTTTAGCAAGTGAGGGCAAAGGGGGCAAAGGTTGATTTTGCCACTCCGTCACAGGCACGGCGCGTGTCCGGGCCGTGGCAGGCACTCACGCCTGTTGCAGAAGTGGCAGGATCCGCGCCCGCGCCATGGCGCCGGCATCGCCAAAAAGGCTCGCGCGCAGCTTTTCCGTCGCTGCCGCGTCGCCGCCACCGATCTCATAGGCTTCCATGATCGTCGCACTGATCTCGTCCGCATCCGCGGCCGCCGGATCGACGATGCGCACCGGGGCCATCTCGCCGGCGCGCCGCGCATGAAAGAGGTGTTCGAGATGCTGGGGAAAGGCAACTTGTCCGATCCCCATGCCCAGCCCCATGCAGAGCGTGCCGTGCTGGCCGGAATGGAGCAGCAGCCGCGACCGCCGATTGATCGCTTCGAAGGAAACCGGCCGCGCCTCCACCGTCACGCCGGCCTCGGCGAAAAGCTCCCGCACTCCGGCCGTGGCGCCGGGAATGAAGGCGCGCATCGGCAGGTCGAGGCCGATCAGCGCATCGACAAGCGCATGGTTCTCGGTCTCGTCGCCCGGAAAATAGAAGAAAATCTCGTTGCCGCTGCCATCGGGACGCGGCAGTTTTTCGCTGAGCGGCGGCAGGGGTGGCGCCTGACGCATGCTCCGATAGGGATCAAGACCGGCAATGGTGCGCGGCATGGCCGTGCTGCCGGCATAGATATCGGACAGTCTCGTCAGTGGCTTCACGCCATAATGGACCAGCGCCATATTGACCGCCCGCAGCAGTTCGTCCTCCGCAAAGACCAGTTCGGCATATTCGGGCAGGAGAACGGGAAACCCATCGAGCCCGGCAGGCGGCACCGAATAGCCCGTGCCCACCGCGACGGACGGAATGCCGGAAATCAGCGCTGCCAATTGCGCACAGGGCGCGAAGTCGGCAATGACCAGCCGACTCTTCCGCGCCTTGATCGTCTCCAGCCACCACTTGATCTGGGCGATCAGAAATTGCGGATTCCAGAAATTGAGATCGCCGAGAAAATCCCCCCAGGTCGCCACCTGCGGATCGCCCGCCGCCTCGCGCCGCGCCCGATTGGTCGAGAGCCGTGCACCCTGAAAAACGCTGTCGCAATAAGGCACTAGCTCGGCCGCGTGTTCCATGCGGCAGAGTGCGGCGTCGCAGATGGCATCGGCACCAAGCGCCTCGGCAATATCCCTCAGCGTCACCACATGACCGCGCCCGGCCCCGCCCTCCCAGGCCAGCAGAATACGCGTCCGATTGGCCTCAAATGCCATGGCACGCGTCCCGCAGCAGGCCGATCAAGAAGCGCCGTCGTCGTCGAAGTAAGCGGGCGGCAATGCGAAACGGCATAGAGAATTCCCCTGCCTGAAGTCCGCGTCGCTCAAAAAAGTGATCGAGACGACCCCAAACCTCTGGATTGACCGGGATTTTTTAGTGGCTCATGCTGAAGGCAACATCGAACACCTGTTCGATGGGGCACGCGCTCCGCGCGCGATGTGGGTAGGCGATGGGACGGTTCGAGGATATCCTCGGTACGATCCAGCAAGCGGCAGAGGACGAGGCGTCCTGGCCGGACATGTTGACGCGCCTCGCCGATTACCTGGGCAGTGTCGAAGCGACCCTTGGCGGCGGCGCCCCCGGTTCGCTGCCGCAAATTCTGTCGCCCCGGACCAATCCCGCCGAAATCGAGCGCTATTTCACCACGTTCCATGACCGCAACACGCTGATGCGCGACATGATGGGCCATGCCCCCGGTGTCGTCGTCGTCGACGAGTCCCTGTCGCAATTCGCCGATTTTCAGCGCGATACCTTCTACAATGAATGGTGTGTGCCCCAGCGCTATAACCGCGCCTTCGGGGTCAGGCTTGCCACCAGCACCGGCTGGCATGGTGCCCTGATGATCAACCTGCCCGGCGCCATCGAAACCGAACAGGTCGCCCGCTTCGAAGCCATTCTTCCAACGCTCACCCGCGCGCTCGAGATCAACAAGCTCATCGGCCAGTTCAGCGGCCTCGCGCGCTCCAGCCTCGATGTGCTGGAACTCGCGGGCCAGGCCGCCATACTGCTCGACGCCCGCGGCATGCTGCTCGATTGCAATGACAGTGGCACGCAGCTCTTCGAGGACGGACGGCTGCGCCAGCGCCACGGCCGCATTTCCTCTGAGGACCCGGCGACAAACCGGCACCTGGCACGCCTCATCACCCTCTGCCTGCAAGCGCCCGACCACACATCCGGCGGCCGCATGCAGATCCCAACGCCCCAGGGAACCCTGGGCGTGCATTGCGCGCCCTATCCCGGCGGCCTGCTTTACCCCGCCGGGCGCCGCCCCGCGGTTATCATCATCATTTCCGATCCGCAGAGCCGCCTGCGCCGCCGGCTTGCCCGGTTGCAGCAGCGCTATAGCCTAACGGCAGCCGAGATGGCCCTGGCTCTGGCGCTCGTTGAAACCGGCAGCCGCAAGGCCGCCGCCGATCGACGCGGCGTGTCGGACGCCACCGCCCGCGCCCAATTGACCAGCATTTTCGACAAGACCGGCGTGCGCAAGCAGACCGATCTCATGCGTCTCTTGCTGGCCGAGGATTAACCGAAAAAGCCGAGCTTCTCGTCCAAGACACCGATCGGTCGTGCGTCTGCAATCATCGCCCGCGCCTTGCGGCTATCGCGATCCATGGCGGCGATGAGATCGTCGAGCCCCTTGAACACTTCCTGCCCGCGGATATGTCCGATCAGCGCCACCGAAATGGTCTGGCCATAGATATCCGCGTCGAAATCGAAGAGATGCGTCTCGAAGGGTGGCCGCTGATTGTCGAACATGGGCTTGCCATAGGCGGCGACGCCGTCGAGCAGTTTTCCCCTCACCTTGGCCCGCACCGCATAAACGCCCTGCGCCAGTTGGAAACCCGTCTGGGTCATCGTATTGGCCGTGGGATAGCCCAATTCCCGCCCGCGCTGGTCGCCCTTGACCACACAGCCTTCAAAGAACCAGTGATACCCGAGGAGCCGGTTGGCCGCCGTCACCGCACCCTCGGACAGGGCTGCACGAATGCGCGAGGAGGAAATGACCTCGTCGCCCTCATCGACCAGATCGAGCGTATCCACGGCAAAACCGAGCTCGACGCCTTTTTCGCGCAAAAAGCTCGGCGTGCCGCGCCGCTGCCGGCCGAAATGGAAGTCGGATCCGACGATCACGCCCTTCACACCCAGCGCGCCCACCAGGAAATCAGCGACAAAAAACTCCGCCTCGATCTGCGAAAACGCCGTATCGAAGGGCAGGACGATGATGCCATCGAGCCCCAGCGCCTCGGCCAGAGCCGCCTTGGCATCGCCCAGCGTCAGCCGGAACATGAAGGGAGCAGGCGCGAAAACGTCGCGCGGATGCGGCTCAAACGTCAGGATCAGCGCCGGCACGCCCGCGGCCCGCGCCCGCTCACGCAAAGCTGCGATAACGCGCTGGTGGCCGCGATGCATGCCATCGAAATTGCCGATGGCGACATAGGCGCCCTTGAGCGCCGCGGGGAGTTCGGCAAAGCCGGAAAGACGAACGAAACCGCTCAATTCAGACCGTCCACGAAAGACGCGGCAGGAAGCCGGCGACATGCGCCCGGCTCGGCGCGATCAGGTCGGCAATCGCCTGCGGATCGGGTTTTCCGAAAGCATCAAGCTCGGCCGCATGGATCGAACCGGTGATAAAAAGGAGATCGATGCCGAACTGCGCCGCCCCCGTCGCATCGGTGCGCACGCTGTCGCCGATGGCCAGCACGCGGCTCTTGTCGAGCGCCTTGCCCGCGGCCAGCTCGCCGAGGCGAAACGCCTCTTCATAGATCGGCTGATAGGGCTTGCCCGCCATCAGCACCATGCCCCCCATGGCCGCATAGAGATCGCCCAGCGCACCGCCGCAATAGATGATCTGGTGCCCATGCTCCACCACCCGGTCGGGATTAGCGCAGATCATCGGCAGCTTTCGCTGGAGCCAGTATTTTGCCCGCTCGCGATACATTTCGGGCGTGTCGTCATCCGTATCGAGATCGGTCACGACAACCACTTCGGCCTCTTCCGGCCCAGTACGCCGGAGGTCAAAACCTTCGTAAAGCGCATCGTCCTCGGTCAAGGGGCCGACGTGGTGAATTGCCTTCCCGCGATATTTCGAGATCATCGTCCGCGTCGCGTCCCCCGAGGAGACGATGCCATCATAGGCCTCACGCGGCACATTGAGCCGATCGAGCATGGCGACGATCGGCGGGGATGGCCGCGGTGCATTGGTGATGAGAACCACCTTGCCGCCGGCACGGCGATATTGCACCAGCGCATCCACCGCCTCGGGGAAGGCCGAGACGCCATTGTGGATGACGCCCCAGACATCGCTCAGCACCGCATCATAGCGCCCCGCGAGATCGGCAAGGCCGGAAATGATGGGCAGGGGCGCGGCTGCGGACATGGGTCAGTTCCCGTCTAAAAATGTCTCAGGCTGCTATGTGGCAGTTCGGTCCGGACGATCAAGCCCGAAACCGATGGAACTGTCGATTTCAGAGTTCGGCGCGGCGGCGCGCGGCTTCTGGACGTTGCGGAGCCGGCGGCGCCACGGTGCGGGTCGGCTCGAGCAGCAGGTCGGGACGAACCGGACCGGCCGGGGCGATGTGATTGCCCTGCACCAGCGTGATTTCGTTGTCGAGCAGCTCGACGATCTGCCGCTCGTCGGTCACCCCGGTCGCGAGCAGGGTGATGTCGAAGCGCCCCACATAGCTGGCAATGTCGGAGAGATGGAAGTCGGTATAGACCTCCGAGGAATTGATGAGCTGACCGGCATTGACGCGAATGGTGCGCACGCCGAGCTCGGAGAGATCGGCGAAATTGAGCCGCAGCGACGAAGTATTGGAGAGCGAGAAGCCGGCGCCGCGGCGCTGGATCGCTTGCAGTGCCGTGCGCGCCGTCTGCATCAGCTCCTGGAACTCGATCTCTGCCAGCGTAAAGATCAGGCCGGTGGCAATGACGCGGTTAGCATCGAGAATGGCGAGAAGCTGTTCCACGGCCGCGCTGTCGCGCACAGTGGCGCTGCTGAGCGGAATGTAGAGCGTGATCGCCTGGCCGCCGGTACGGGCACGGCGTGCAATCGCAACGGCTTCGTTAAGCGCCGTGCCGTCGATCCGCTGCAACACGTCCTCGCCACCATGGCGCGGAATGAAATCAACGGGCTCGGCCATATCGCCGTCTTCGAGCAACAGGCGAGGCACGAGATCATAGCCGGCAGGACGCCGCTGCGGCAGGCGCGCGACAGGTTGGATATGATAGACAAGGCGCTGGTTGCCCAGCGCCTGACGCACCATTTCAAGGGGAATGATCGGCTCGATATCGCCATGCCGAGGCGCTGCCACCACGGGGCGCGGCGCGTCGCTCAGAAATCGATCGCCGGCGGGAACGGCCGCCGGTACGGCTCCCTTCTCCTCGATTTCGGCAACCGCCTCAGCCACCTGGCGGATCACCGTACCGAGGACGGAAATATCGGCCTCGATGGTCTCGAGGCGCTGGCCGGGATTGAGTTCGGAAAGGGCATTGATGCGGCGGCCGAGCACGGAGCCGGCCTGGGCATCGGTGGCGAGAAGGCGTGAAAGATCCTCGATACCGCGTTCGAGGCGCTTTTCCGCACGCAGCCGCAAACGGCGTTCGGAAATCAGGGTAGCAATGCAAACAACGACCAGCGCAACCAGGATCGCTTCGGCAAGCGTGAACGACAAGGCGAAGTAGGATGTTGCGCCAATCGCAAAACCCGCAAGCGCGATAAAGAGATAGACCAGAGCCTGCATGGCATCCCAGGTTCAGATTGTGGCTAGATTCGACGCACCTGTCATACCATCGCCTCTGTGACGGAAAAAGCACTTACACCCGATCCTACAGGTAAAGAACGGATTATTTACCCTGTTCGTCAACAATCCCCGCACCCGTCATGGCTGTCCGGCACCCGTCGGACGCCAGGCGAAACACTAGGATTTTGGCGTAATGGCAATGAATTCAGGCCTCGACAACGCGCTGAGCGGCCGGCTGCTGCTGATCGACAGCGATGCCGAAGCTGCCGCTCAGATTGGCGAATCGTTGAGCCAGGCGCTGCTCTGCACGCCCGCCGTTACACTCGCAAAGTCCGGCCGCGAGGCCCTCGACATGCTGCGCGCCAACCGATTCGACATCATCCTGGCCGATATGCCGAGCCTCAATGACATCGCCGAGCGCGACGATGAAGGCATGGGCCGCGTCGTGCGCCATGCCGAAGGCGCGCTTGTCGTCGCCATGGCCGGCGGCGCCTCAGTCACGGCCGCCGTCAGCGCCATGCGCTCCGGCGCGCATGACTACGTAACAAAGCCCATTGCCGGCCCGACCCTTGCCACCCGCATTGGCGAATTGGCCCAGCGCCATGGCCGCCCGCGCTCGCTCGGCCTCGACACCAGCCTGCCGCAGGCCGTGCCCGATTTCGCCGGCTTTGTCGGCGCGTCCAACGCCATGCAGTTCATCTATGAGCAGATCGGCCGCGTCGCGACCTCGTCGGCTCCCGTCTTCATCACTGGCGAAAGCGGCACCGGCAAGGATGTCTGCGCCGAAGCCCTCCACAGCCAGGGCCCGCGTTCGGGCAAGCGCTTCGTCGCCATCAATTGCGCCGCCATTCCGCGCGACCTGATGGAAAGCGAACTGTTCGGCGTCGCCCGCGGCGCCTTTACCGGCGCGCATGAAGACCGCAAGGGCGCCGCAGAACTCGCCGATGGCGGCACGCTGTTCCTCGATGAAATCGGGGAAATGGACCTTTCCCTGCAGTCGAAACTCCTTCGCTTCCTGCAAACCGGCACGATTTCCCGCGTCGGCGAAGCGAGCATGCGAAAAGTCGATGTGCGCGTCATCTGCGCCACCAATCGCAATCCCCTGCAGATGATCACCGAGCGGAAATTCCGCGAGGACCTGTTCTATCGCCTGCACGTCCTGCCGATCCATCTGCCCCCGCTGCGCCAGCGCCCGACCGACATCATGGTCCTCGCCCGCCACTTCCTCGAGCGTTATGCGCGCGAAGAGCACAAGGCGTTTGGCAGTTTCTCTAACGAGGCGTCGCAACAACTGACCGCCGCCGACTGGCCGGGCAATGTCCGCCAATTGCAGAACCTCGTGCGCCGCATCGTCGTCATGTTCGATGGCGGCGAGATCGATATCGGCATGCTCAATGCCGCCGATATCGAATCCCAAGCCTTTGCGCCGGTGGAGGCCCCTGCCCCGCGTGCCGAAACACGCCGCGCCATCCTCCCCATGTGGCAGCAGGAACAAAAAATCATCGAAGACGCCATCGCCGCTTTCGCCGGCAACATCTCCATGGCCGCTGCAGCACTCGAAATCAGCCCGTCCACCATCTATCGCAAACGCCAAAGCTGGGCGGAGATGCAGAAGGCCGGCTGAGGCCTCCTCAAGGCCCCTCACCCCCACGGCGTCATTCCCGCGAAAGCGGGAATCTCTGTTTCAGCGCAATGCGATTCCCGCCTTCGCGGGAATGACGCTGCGGTTTAGGCACCCGTTCCAGCTATTTGGCGACCAGATGTGCCGGGCGTCGGTAACTGCGCAGGCCTGCAACATCAAGCGCCAGCTCGCAGAACATCGCATTGGCCCATGAGAACCATGGTCGCGTGAACTTTGTGGGATCATCGACGTGGAAGGACTCGTGCATGAGCCCCGTTCCCCCGTCGGTCGCAAGCAACAGGGCCAGCAGATCCCGCTTTTCAGCGGGGTCATCGCTGGTCAGTCCCTGCACAGCCAAGGCAATCGGCCAGACCTGATTCGGCGGCGTATGCGGACTGCCGATACCCGAGGCAGCCGTCCCCGCGTAGAAGTAGGGGTTGGCCTTGCTCAAAATGCGAGCGCGCGTCGCCTGATAGATCGGATCCGACGCCGTGCACCAGCCCAGCATGGGGAGCGAAAGAAGGCTCGGCACATTGGCATCGTCGGCGAAAAAGCTGTTGCCAAGCCCATCGACCTCATAGGCGTAAACACGGTCTCGACCATCCGCCTCAATCAGTCCGAAATGCTCGATACCCCGTTCGATGTCCTCGCGCAGTCGATCAGCGTCCTCAGCCAGGGCAGCGTCACCAAAAACCTCGACAGCCAGTTCCGCGATATATTTTAGCGCCACCGCAGCAAAGGCGTTGCCGGGGATGTTGTAGCCATAGACGCACGCATCATCGCTGGGCCGAAACCCCGCCCAGGTCATACCGGTATGACCAGTGACCGGCCCCAGACCCTTGCGCGTCAGGGTATCGCTCGGAGGACAATCCAGACGGTCAAAACGATAAGTCGAATTGCGCTCGTGATCCTGCTCGGTCCGCCATGTTCGGATAACGACCTTGGCCACGTCGACAAAACTTTGCAGATGGTCGGTTCGCCGGGTTGTTGCCCAGAGGTCATAGGCCAGCTGGATCGTATAGGCGAGCGAGTCGATTTCGTATTTGCGCTCCCACACCCAGGCCGACTGCGGAAACACGTCCTTGTGTCCCGCAGCATTGCCGCTGGCATTGAAGGCATTGGCATAGGGATCGAGCAGCACATAGTCGAGCTGGCGCCTCGACACCGCCGCAATCAAATCGGCCAAGCCGGCATCCTGGTCCGCAAGGTGCAGGAACGGCGCCAGTTGGGCCGTCGAGTCACGGAGCCACATTGCCGGAATATCGCCCGTTATGACGAATGCCGTTCCGTCGGGCAGGTAAGTGACTGTTCTCGTCAGCATATCCATAAGGCAGCGCTCGACGGTCTCGGCGACCTGCACGCCCAGCTTCTCGGCAACCTGGCCCGCGATTTTCTGAACGATTGGATGAAATGTCTCTCCAGTCATCGCCCTCTCCCTTTATCGGCGCAATTAAGGAACTTCCCTTTAGTACATAGAGGCAGATTCGGCGCCTAGAACCGAACCAAAACCATCAGGCTTGAGCCCCTCCTGCCACCCCCTGTCACGTCGCGCCCATACACCTCCTGCATCCACAGGAGAGCCCAATGCCATCAGCCCATGTCTTCATCGCCACCAGCCTCGATGGCTACATCGCCCGCCGGAACGACGACATAGACTGGCTGACGAGTTTTTCAGCCCTTGGGGAAGACCACGGCTACAATACCCACATCGCCAGGATGGACGGCATCATCATGGGCCGAGGCACCTATGAAAAAGTGCTGACCTTCGACCAGTGGTATTACGAGAAGCCTGTTCTGGTCCTCAGCAGCAGCCTCGACCCAGCCTCGGTTCCCGAACGTCTCCAAGGCAAGGTCGAAATCGTCAACGTCACGCCCGAAGCCGCCATGGACCTCGCCGCCGCCCGCGGCTGGAACCGCATCTATGCCGATGGCGGAAAGCTCATCCAGTCCTTCCTCCGCGCTGGCTTTGTCGAAGACATGATCATCAGCCGCATCCCGATCCTCCTCGGCGACGGCATTCCGCTATTCGGGCCGCTGGATCAGGATGTTGGGCTCGAACACATCGAGACAAAATCCTTCCCCTCCGGCCTCGTGCAGTCGCACTATCGGGTACAGCGCTAGGTTTCCAAACCCAAATCATCTTCTCCATCGTCATTGCCGGGCTCGTCCCGGCAATCCATCTCGCCTCCGCATGGACCACCGGGACAAGCCCGGTGGTGACGACAACTGAGAGATGTGAGTGATCTACTGTCCCAGCGCCACGATCACCGCAGCACCGCACAGCACCGCGGCAACCGGCGTCATCACCAGCCGCTCGGACATGCTGCGCGAAATCGCGTTCATCACCGTCCCCAACACTAAGACACCCGCGATCACCCAGGTTGCCGGCCCAAGCCACTCGCCGCTCAACGCCACGAGCCCGGCCCTGCCGAGCAAAACCGCAGCAAAGCCGACATAGATCAGGATCGAAACCGCACTGCCGATGCGCAGCCCCAGCGGCAGGCGCTGAAACTGCCCGCCCCAGGCGAGCCGTCCCCACGGCGCCCCGGCCGCAAGATTGGCCTGAAACAGTGCCAGTCCGATGACGATTGCTGAAAAGATGACGGCTGCCGTCGCGACCATGAATGCCCCCTGCTCCAACCGCCCTTAGGTGGGGCGGCCGGCTATGCGTTCAAGGCGTATTGGCTTCCTTCGATTTCACCCGATCGAGCCCCAGCCTATGCTCACGCAGGATGACGGCAATGCCCGAACCAATGATGATCAATGCCCCGAGGATCATGGTCAGCGTCGGCACATCGGCAAAGATGAAATAGCCCAGCACAATGGTCAGGATCAGCGACACATATTCGAAGGGCGCAATCACCGACATATCGGCATGGCGATAGGACGAGGTCATCAGCAATTGCCCGATGCCACCAAAGAACCCCGCCCCGATCAGCAGCGCCGTCTGTTCCGGCGTCGGCCAGATCCAGCCGAAGGGCAGCGTCAGCAACGAGAGCACGCTGGCGCTGACGAAGAAATAGGTGACGATCGCCTCGGTGCGCTCGGTATGGACGAGATTGCGCACCGCCATCATGGCAAAGGCTGACAGCACGGCGGCAAGGAACGCGGCCAGGGCACCCACCGCCTCGGCATCGCCGAGCGCGGCGCCGCCCGAAAACACCGTCAGGCGCGGCCAGAGAATGATGAGGACACCGACAAGACCGAAGACCACCGCCGTCCAGCGAAAGAAATGCACCCGCTCGTTGAGCAGCACGGCCGAGAAAATGACGATCAACAGCGGCGCGGCGTAGGAAATCGCCGTCGCCTCCGGCAGCGGCAGCCGCGTCAGCGCGAAGAACCCCAGGCTCATCGAGGCGACACCCACGAGACCGCGCAGGATGTGCCCGACCGGCCGCTTGGTCGCGAAGGCATTGCCCAGCCGTCCCTTCCAGCCGAGATAGGCCAGAACGGGAAGCAGCGCAAAGAAGGAGCGGAAGAATACCATCTGTCCCGATGGTACCGTCTGGGTCGCCTTGAGCATGGTGGCCATGCCCACGAAGAAAAACACCGACACCACCTTGAGCATGATGCCGCGCATAGGATTGGTCGCACGCGCGGGCGCTTGGGCAGGAATTTTGTCGGGGGCGGACATGGGACACTATCCGGGCCGGATGACCGGCCTATTTGGACTGGGTTTTTTCCAGCTTCTCTTTGGCGATCCGCGCCGTGGCGAAGGCCTTGTGCTCGGGGCCCACGGCGCTGCCGGTCTTGACGACCTTGCCGTCGGCATCATGGATTTCCCAGTGCCAGTTGGCATTGGGACCGCTGCCGCCCTTGAGGCGCAGCTTGATCTGGTAGGGTGATTGTTCGCTCATGCCCGCCTTATGCAGCACCTCGGCCCCCGAAGAAAGCGGAAAGTGGGGCAGCAACAGCGCCCCATTCTCCTAATCCGCCCCGCGTTGGTCTCGATGCTAACAGTCTGCTAACGACTAGACGTCAGAAACGCTGACTTTCACGCGCTCGCCGCCAAAGGTGATGAGGTCGCGGATCGGCCCATAAGCGCCGTCGGCATAAGGGTAGTACCAGGCTTCGTCCGGCCCATCGGCGGTCAGCGTCTTGATCGTATAATAGTGCGCCTCGCCCTTTCCCGGCTCCTTTTTCCGCGTCTCCGACAGCTCCAGAATGCCGGGATGCACGGCTTCGAGCGGCACGAAAACCTGCGGTTTCCGCCCTGGCTCCTCAAGCCTTACAGCGTTGATTGTGCTCGCGATTTCGCCATCGTCGAAAAAGATATGCACGCGTCCGGCAATCGGGCTCACAATGGAAGTCGTCTCGTCGGCGGCCAAAGCAGCCTCCTTTTGTAAGAGGTTCATCTTCCGATGTTAACGCACGAACAAAATCTCCGTTCACCCAACCTTGACTCTCTTAGCGCTGCGTCCCTATATCCCCATCACCTTGCTAGCACTCAGCCACTTCGAGTGCTAACAAGCCCGAAATTGCATTCAGAAATGATGCCAAGAGGAAAATATCATGGGCTTCCGTCCCCTGCATGACCGCGTGGTCGTCCGTCGCGTCGACAGTGAAGAAAAGACCAAGGGTGGGATCATCATCCCAGATACCGCCAAGGAAAAGCCCTCCGAGGGCATTATTGTTTCCGTGGGCCCGGGCGCCCGCGACGAGAACGGCAAGGTTGCCGCCCTCGACGTGAAGGCCGGTGATCGCGTGCTCTTCGGCAAGTGGAGCGGCACCGAGGTCAAGCTCAATGGCGAAGACCTGATCATCATGAAGGAAAGCGACATCATGGGCGTGATCGAAGCCTAAGCTTCGTAACCCTTTGTCGTTCAACCCATTCTAAGGAGCGCCTCACATGGCCGCTAAAGAAGTAAAGTTCTCGACCGACGCCCGCGAAAAGATGCTGCGCGGCGTCAACATCCTCGCCAATGCGGTGAAGGTTACCCTCGGCCCCAAGGGTCGTAACGTCGTCATCGAAAAGTCCTTCGGCGCCCCGCGCATCACCAAGGACGGCGTCTCGGTTGCCAAGGAAATCGAACTCGAAGACAAGTTCGAGAACCTCGGCGCGCAGCTCCTGCGCTCGGTTGCTTCTAAGACCAATGACATTGCCGGTGACGGCACCACCACCGCCACGGTTCTGGGCCAGGCCATCGTCGTCGAAGGCGTCAAAGCCGTCGCTGCCGGCTTCAACCCGATGGATCTGAAGCGCGGTATCGACCTTGCCGTTGGTGAAGTCGTCGGTTCGCTGAAGGCTTCGGCCAAGAAGATCACCTCGACCTCGGAAATCTCGCAGGTCGGCACGATCTCTGCCAATGGCGAAACCGCTATCGGTGAAATGATCTCCGAAGCCATGCAGAAGGTCGGCAACGAGGGTGTCATCACCGTCGAAGAAGCCAAGACCGCCGAAACCGAACTCGATGTCGTTGAAGGCATGCAGTTCGACCGCGGCTATCTCTCGCCCTACTTCGTGACCAATGCTGAAAAGATGACCGCCGTCCTCGAGGACCCGGTCATCCTGCTGCACGAAAAGAAGCTCTCGAACCTCCAGGCCATCCTGCCGATCCTCGAAAGCGTTGTTCAGTCCCAGCGTCCGCTGCTGATCATTGCTGAAGACATCGAAGGCGAAGCTCTGGCTACCCTCGTCGTCAACCGCCTCCGCGGTGGCCTCAAGGTTGCTGCCGTCAAGGCGCCCGGCTTTGGCGACCGCCGCAAGGCAATGCTCGAAGACATCGCCATCCTGACCGGCGGTCAGGTGATCTCTGAAGATCTCGGCATCAAGCTCGAGAACGTGACCATCGACATGCTCGGCACTGCCAAGCGCGTTGAAATCACCAAGGAAAACACCACGATCGTCGATGGCGCCGGTACCCAGGAAGACATCCAGGGTCGCGTTGGCCAGATCAAGGCGCAGATCGAGGAAACCACCTCGGACTACGACCGCGAGAAGCTGCAAGAACGCCTTGCTAAGCTCGCTGGTGGCGTTGCCGTGATCAAGGTCGGTGGCTCGACGGAAGTCGAAGTCAAGGAACGCAAGGATCGCGTCGATGATGCGCTCAACGCAACCCGCGCTGCCGTCGAAGAAGGCATCGTTCCGGGTGGCGGCGTTGCCCTGCTGCGCGCTTCTGCTGCCATCACCGTCAAGGGTGCAAATGCCGACCAGGAAGCTGGTATCGCCATCGTGCGTCGCGCCCTCCAGGAGCCGGTCCGCACCATCGCGAACAATGCCGGTGCCGAAGGCTCGGTCGTTGTTGGCAAGATCCTCGAGAACAACTCGGCTTCGTTCGGCTACAACGCAGCGACCGGCGAATACGGTGACCTCGTTGCCCTGGGCGTTATCGACCCGGTCAAGGTTGTCCGCACCGCTCTTGAAGACGCTGCCTCGGTTGCGTCGCTCCTGATCACCACCGAAGCGACCATCGTCGAAGCCCCCAAGGAAGCAGCGCCGGCAATGCCGGGCGGCGGCGGCATGGGCGGCATGGGCGGCATGGACTTCTAAGAAGTCCAACCCAACCAGCTTCGAAGCTCGTTTCTTCCCAGTCACGATCTTCGTGGAAAGGCGCGGTGGCAACACCGCGCCTTTTTCTTTTGCCCTCGGGCCTTGGGTCGCATTTTCCCTGCCGAGTGGTTTGACAGAAAAGCCCGCGCCGTTTCATTCTCAGGCATCTAGGGCTTTGGGAGGTTCCGATGCGTTTTGTGGTCATGGCAATCACTCTGCTGGCGCTCTTGCTGGGTGGAAGTTCGGCCGCGCTGGCGCAGAAGACGAAAACCAAATCCACGACCGAGCAGAGCCAGACGACCAATTTCGATCCCAACGATCCCGAAGACCTCGACGAGATCGTTGCCGAGGCCGACGCGGCCTATTTCGCCGACAATGGCGGCGACCCCGACTATGCCTACGCCTTCGAGATGTATTCTCTTGCCGCCAATGCGGGCGATGCCTATTCGATGAACCGGCTGGCGCTGATGTATGACCGCGGCGAGCATGTCGATCAGGATTTTTACGAGGCTTTTGACTGGTACATGAAGGCCGCGGAAGCCGGTCTTCCGGCTGCTATGAGCAATGTCGCCAGCATGTATCGCCTGGGCGAAGGCGTCGGCCAGGACTATGGCGAGGCCATGGAGTGGTTCCGCAAGGCTGCCGATAACGACTATTCCTATGCGCTCTACGCCATTGGCGAACTTTATCTCGGCGGCCATGGCGTTGCCAAGGACCCGACGGAGGCCGCCGCCTGGTATCAGCGCGCGGCCGATGCAGGCGAGCCGAATGGCCAATGGGCCCTCGCCCTGCGCTATCTCTATGGCGATGGTGTTGCCATGGATTCACGCAAGGCCGGCGACCTCGCCTATCTGGCTCTCGTTAATGGGCTCGATATCGCGCTCGACGAGCTCAAGGAAATCGGCTCGGCTGAGACCTCGCCCAATTTCCGTCGCCGCATCCAGGAATTGCTCAAGAGCGACGGCTTCTACAATGGCACGATCGACGGCAGCTTTGGGCCACAGACCATGCGCGCCGTGGAAGCCGCCTTCGGCAACGAGCTTTAGGGCCAGAGGATCAGTTTTATCGCCATGGCGATGGAAATCACCACGACCAGTGGGCGGATCAGCTTTGCGCCGAAGCGAATGCCGGCATGCGCGCCGACATAGCCGCCGATGATCTGCCCGACAGCCATGCACATCACAGCCGGCCAGACGACGTCGCCGCTCGGGATGAAAATCGTCAGCGCGGCAAGGTTTGACGTCAGGTTTAGCAGTTTCGTGTTGCCCGCCGCGCGCGTCACGCCGAGGCCAAAGAGCAGCACGAAGCCTATGGTGAAGAACGAGCCGGTGCCCGGACCGAAGATGCCGTCATAAAAGCCGACAACGAAACCGAGCAGAGGCACCCATTTGGGGAAGGCCAGACGCGAGGTCCGGTCGGCATCCGACAGATTGGGCGCGAAGAGGAAATAGAGCGCCACTCCGATCAGCGCGACGGGCACGGCCAGATTGAGGAAGGTCGTATCGATCTGCTTGACCGTCAGCGCGCCGATGAGACTGCCAGCATAGGTGACAGCGATCGAGGGGATCAGCGCCTTGAACGAGACAAAGCCCTTCCGCCAATAGGTGTAGGTCGCCATGGCGGTGCCGATGACAGACTGCATCTTGTTGGTCGCGAGCGCGGCAATCGGCGGCAGGCCGGCAGAGAGCAAGGCCGGAACGGTCAGCATGCCGCCGCCGCCGGCGACCGCATCGACGAAGCCCGCGAGAAGGCCGACGCCACCAAGGGCAAGAAGAGTGATGGGATCGAGCATTTTTAGGTCAGACTAGAGCGGTTCAGCGGCAAGCTGAGTGAGAAGAGAATTAAGTTTTTTCTTCTTTCCTTCAGGCCAGTCAGCGGTCCTGGAAACGATCAGATTGGCCTCGCTCTTGAGCATGACGCCATCGTCGAGCACACGCAGGCCGTTGGCCGCGAGGGTCGAACCGGTGGAGGTGATATCAACGACGATATCGGCCACGCCCGAGGCCGGTGCGGCTTCGGTCGCGCCAAGACTTTCGACGATCCGGTATTCGGCAATGCCGGCCCGCGCAAAGTGCTGGCGGGTGATGGTGATGTACTTTGTCGCTATGCGCAGCCAGCGCTTGTGGCGGCTGCGGAAATCCGAGGCGACGTCAGCGAGATCATGCAGATGCGTGACATCGATCCAGGCCTCGGGCACAGCGATGACGACGTCGGCGTGGCCGAATTCGAGCGAGCGGGCAAAGTGCACGCTGTCCGGCCCGGTTTCGCTGGTTTCGTGGATGAGATCGCGCCCAGTGACACCGATATCGATATTGCCGCGGATCAGTTCGCGGGCAATTTCCGAAGCGGGGAAGAAGCGCACGGTGACGTCGGGTTCGCCCTCCATGACGCCAAGATAGGAGCGGGCGCCGCCGGGTCGAGAAATGGTGAGCCCGCGCGCGGCGAACCATTCGCGCGTCAGTTCTTCAAGACGCCCCTTGGAGGGTACGGCGAGAGTAATGCCCGTCATGCCGAGACCTCCGCTTCCAGTCGATCGACCCAAAGCGCGCAGCCCGAGGCGGCGATGGGTGCGGTAGCGCCGAGGCGCTCCAACAGCCGATCATATTGTCCGCCCGAGGCGAGCACCGCACCGTTTCGACCGGTCATTTCGAAGACGATGCCTGTGTAGTAGTCGAGGCGCGGCGAGAAACCCGCATCGAAGCTGACTTGGGCTTCGCCGAGCTTGTCGAGATGGCGGCGAATGGCGCGGATCGGGGCGCCGAGCATAAGCTTGTGGCTTTCGGCGAGGGCCTCGATCTGGCGCAGGGCAGAGAGCACATCGCCTGATATGGCGAGATAGTCACGCAGCAGTTTCAGCGTTTGGGCCGGCACATGAGCGGCATCGAGCGCCTGCTGTTCGAGGTAGCGATCGGCGATTTCTTCGGGCGTACGGCCTTCAGAAAGGCTGAGGCCAGAAGACACCATACGGGCCGTAACATCTTCGATCAGCACATCGCGCGTGGGCTGCTCCTGCCTCGGAGAGTCGTGCGCCGCTTCAAGCCGCGCCAGCAGGCGTTCCATGGCTTCGGTGTGGCCAAACCGGTGGCGGATGCGCGGACGCCAGGCGGCGGGCATATCGGCCTGCACAAGCAGCGCTTCGAAGAGACCAACGCCGCCAAGCCGAATATGGGTAGGCAGGCCATAAATGGAGAGGGCGGCGCGAGCGAAGGTAAAAACCTGGTCGAGCGCCACTTCGCCATCGGGTTGCGCCAAGAGTTCGATACCGGCCTGGTCGAATTCCGCGGGGCCGGTTTCGCGCTGGCGAAAGATTGGGCCGAGATAGGTGAAGGCGGCCGGCTGGCGCGTGCCATCGGCAATATAGTCGCGGACGATGGGCAGGGTGAATTCGGGCCGCAGGCAGTGTTCGGCGCCGGTCAGGTCGGCGGTGAGCAGCAGGCGGCGGCCGAACTCTTCACCGGCGAGATCAAAATAGGGATCGGCCGGCAAGAGCAGCGGCGGCGTCGCCCGACAGCCGCCCTGAGCTTCGACAAGGGCTTCGAGCTGGGCCCGGCGCATAGCGGCGTTCGTCATGGCTCTTTCTCCACCTCTCCCTTGGGGGAGAGGTCGGCGCACAGCGCCGGGTGAGGGGGCCTTTCACATACACTTTGCGGGCCGAAGGCTCCCACACCCGACCCCTGCGGGTCGACCTCTCCCCCAAAGGGAGAGGTGAAGGCGGTGCATGCCGAAAAGCCCATCAACATCACTCGCTCAGCAACTTCTGGATGGCCGAAACCAGGTCTTCGCGCTTGATCTCGAACTGGCCGGGACGCGAGGCTTTCCATTCGGCATTGTCGGTAATGCCTTCGGCGGCCTCTTTGCCGGCAACCAGATCCTTGATCTGCAGAATGCCCTGTTCGCGTTCCTGGCTGCCTTCAATGATGACAGCAGGCGCATTGCGCTTATCGGCGTATGATACCTGCTTGCCGAAGTTCTTGGTGGAACCAAGGAACATTTCGGCGCGAATACCGGCCTTGCGCAGCTCGGACACCATGGCCTGGTAACGGGCGGTCTGGTCTTTGTCCATGACGAGGACAACCACGGGACCGACGGGCTCTTTCGAACCAAGATTGCCGGTCAGCTTCAGCGCATTGGCAAGGCGCGAGACACCGATGGAAAAGCCCGTGGCCGGAACCGGCTCGCGGCGGAAGCGAGAGACGAGGCCATCATAGCGGCCACCGCCACCAACGGAGCCGAAGACGACGTCCTGGCCTTTTTCGTTCTGCACCTTGAAGGTCAGTTCGATCTCAAAGACCGGGCCTGTATAATATTCGAGGCCGCGAACGACGGAGGGGTCGATCTTGATTTTTTCCGGGCCATAGCCGGCAGCATCGAAGAGCGCCTGCATGGTGTTGAGTTCGGCAACACCTTCATTATCGGCGGGCGGTTTGCCGGCGACATAGTCGAGCACCACGGCGGCCTGGGCATCGTCGAGACCGGCGCCTTTGGTGAAATCGCCGCTTTCATCCTTGCGACCGGCGCCAAGCAACAGTTTGACCCCTTCAGGGCCGAACTTGTCGAGTTTGTCGACAGCGCGGAGCACGCTCAGCTTCTGCTCGTCCGAGGTGACGCCAGCGGCTTCGAGCACGCCGTCGAGCACCTTGCGGTTGTTGACCCGTACGACATATTTGCCGCCGAGCCCCAGCGCATCCATGACGTCAGCCATCATCATGCACATTTCAGCATCGGCTTCGGCGCCCGGCGCACCGACGGTGTCGGCGTCGAACTGCATGAACTGGCGGAAACGGCCCGGACCGGGCTTTTCGTTGCGGAACACATAGCCCTGTCGGTAGGACCGATAGGGCTTTGGCAGCGTTTCGAAATTTTCGGCAAAGTAGCGGGCGAGCGGCGCGGTGAGATCATAGCGCAGGCTCATCCACTGCTCGTCATCGTCCTGCAGCGAAAAAACGCCGGCATTGGGCCGGTCGGTATCGGGCAGGAATTTGCCGAGCGTTTCGGTGAATTCGAAGAGCGGGGTTTCGACGGGGTCGAAGCCATAGCGCTCATATACCTTTCGGATCGTCTCGATCATCTGGCCGACCGCAGCGATATCGCCGGGCGTGCGGTCTTCGAAACCGCGCGGCAGGCGGGGATTTATCAGCTTGGTCTTTTCGGTCATCGGAACAACTCTGGGAGGCGGGCGCAGGCTAGGTTTTTTGCACGACAGCGCGCGCCAAAACCTTTCCCCCTTCGGGACCCCTGCTCTAGCCCATCGGTTTTGGGGAAACAACAGGTTGGACAGCTATTGGTGGGTTGGCAGCGGCCGGGGAGGTCCCCGGCCGCCAAGGGCGCTCACGTCACCCTCCGGCCTTTTCGATGCGGAATCAGAGAGGCCGTCGGAATAGTGTGCCACTGGATGGGTTCTGCGACTGGCGGCAGGCCGACATCTTCCCGCAGATAGGCGGGCAGTTCGGACGGCACGCGGGGCCGGTTCCACCAGGCGCCGAGTGCTGCGGCCAGCACCGGCACGAGACCGCGCTGGTGCACGGCATCGGCGATAGAGAATTCAAGGCGCAGCACGACGCTGCGCTCGGAAAGCGCGTTTGGAGACATCTTTTGCTCCGGCAAGGGGCAACCCTGCCGGCCTCATTGGTTATGAAGGAAGGAAAAAAGCGGAGAACGGACGCAATACGAGTCGGTCTACGCTTCAGCAGGAGTTGGACGATCCGCGGGCAAAGAACCCGGAAGACTTACCGAAGGCTGAGTTAGCCTTGTACCGGACCTCGGTTGGTACGGGTAAGATGATGCCAATTCCCCGAATGGCGGACAAACATGGCTTTCATGTAAAGTGCCTCCCTCGGTTGGCAGATGCGGACATTGGGCTTCTAGATCGCGTGTCCGTGATCGGCAAGCGCAAAGTGGGACAGTCTGTCGCAGGCGGCTTTCGTGTTGCTCCGAAGCAACAGAACGACACAGGTGCTTAACCGCCTGCTAACTCTCATTTCTATCGCTTCCTTTACCATGCCGATTGACCGGTCCTTGGGGCTTCCCGGGCACAATTGGCAGTGGTGCCAAAGGGGGCTCGATGGTCATGGTCAAGACAATGCGGTTGGTTGGTCTGGGTTTTGCGGTGGCGGCAATGATGCTGTCCCAGGTTGCACCCGGCTTTGCGGATTCTCGTTTCCAGCCCGGCTGGCGCTTCGCGCCACCGCCCGGCGTGACCCTCACCAACCAGCGCCCGCGACACGCCCTGGCGCTGCAGGCGAGCGGCCAGGTTCAGCCGGTCTATCTCCGGCAGGTGGTTCCCTACCCCACAGGCGAGCGCTCCGGCACGATCGTGGTCGATACCTCGTCGCATTTTCTTTATTTCGTTCTCGGCGACGGGCGGGCGCTGCGCTACGGCATCGGCGTTGCCCGCGATGGCTTTGAATGGAGCGGCACGCACCGCGTCTCGCGCAAGGCGGAATGGCCGGGCTGGACGCCACCGGCCGAAATGCGCAAGCGCCAGCCGGGCCTGCCGGCGCATATGGAAGGCGGCCCCAACAATCCGCTCGGCGCCCGCGCGCTTTATCTCGGTTCGACCCTTTATCGCATCCACGGTACCAATGAGCCCTGGAGCATCGGCCAGAACGTATCCTCGGGCTGTATTCGCATGGTCAACGAAGACGTGATCGATCTCTACGGTCGTGTGCAATTGAACACAAAAGTGGTGGTTCTTTAGCAAGGATTTGGCGGCAAAACTCCGAGCACCCGACTGAGGGAGCTGTCGCATGGCGTCAACACTGACTTTTCTCTCATCCTTCCGGCGTTTCCTCGCCGACGAGCGCGGTGCCTTTGCCGTCATGTTCGGCGTCATGGCGATCGTCCTCGTCGCGCTTGGCGGCGCGGTGGTCGACTATGTCACCCTCGAACAGGGCCGCAACCGGGCCCAGCTCGCGCTTGACGCCGCAGCGCTGGCCCTGCAGCCGCGCGTTTTCGAGGACGATTTCGATCAGGCGGAAGTTCAAGAACTGGCGCAGGCCTTCCTCAACGAACGCATTGGGCGCAGCGACGTCGTTGCGGAGATTGTGACGACCCGCGGCAATGAAGAGGAAGGGTCGCTGTATTTTCAGGCGCGCATTAAGGTCCCTACGATCTTTGTCGCCTTGGTCGGCGTGCCGGAGCTCGATGCCGCAATCGAATCGGAAGCGACGCGCAAGAAACTGGCGCTCGAAGTGGTCATGGTGCTCGATAATTCGGGCTCGATGAAAGACGAAAACCGCATGACGAACCTCATCGACGCGGCTAAGTGTGCGACCTACATTTTGATGTACACTGCGGTTCAGGACGCGGGGAAGAACAACAGTACTTGCGTACCAACCGCGGACGCAGACCTCGTTGAAGACGTTCGCATCGGCATCGTACCATTCACCATGTTTGTGAATGTAGGTGCGAGCAATGCCAATGCGGCCTGGATAGACAGGACCGGCGCATCTTCAATACATTTCGATAATTTCGACAACGACGATGATGAAGACAGGCTTGTCCTGACATCAGGAACGTATTCCTTCCCCACACGGCAGACCCTGCTGGCAGCTACCGGACAGACGTGGCGCGGCTGTGTAGACTCCCGTCCTCATATCAAGACGGGCTCCGAACCGTCAGAATATCTTGATACGGATGACAGTCTTCCCGTTAGCGGCGATACGCTCTTCGTGCCGCAGTTTTCGCCCGACCTAGCATCGGGCACCGGCGGCAACAATTACATAAACAACACCACTGCGATCATCCATTCGACCTATCTCAACACCATTGGTTGGGGAACGGCAAATGCTGACAGCCCTGCCGTCTGCGACCGCCCAGCACAGGGCGCAACACGCTGCAACATTGAAGAGCAACGAACCAAGTCGAATGGTACCTGGGGGAAAGAGGTCCTCACAAAGGGAACAGTCAGCAGTAGCTCGCCAATCAATTTTGTCAGTAACACGTTGTACCCGAATGCGTTCTACGGCCGTCTTCCACCCAACTGCGCTTGTCGCAGCGGCATCACCTACACAAGCTGGACAGGATCGGGTAACACGCAGACCCGCACCGGCTACTGCGGCAGCTTCGTTCCGTTCGGGCTTTCAACACGGGAGTTGCAGGAGCGCGTCTGCAAGTATCATCAGGGTATCGGCACGCAGGGATTCTCGTCGGGCCCGAACGCGGATTGTACACGCACCGCCATCCTGCCGCTGACGAATGTCCCCAAGACCGTCATTGACACGATCGGAGGCATGACGGCCGAAGGCGGTACCAATATACACGAGGGTGCGGCTTGGGGCTTCCGAGCACTGACACCAACGGAGCCCTTCACCGAGGGCGGCGCATTCGAAGACAAGTCGATCAAGAAGGTCATGATCATCATGACCGACGGCGAAAACACTGACTACAACCTATCGAACTACTGCAATGACGCGATGCGGACGCTCAATGGCAAATGCTACAACACCGCCTATGGCTTCCCCTACAATTCGCGAAATGCCAGCACAACCTCGACCAGCGGGGGAAACGTCAATCGGCTAGGCATTATGAATGCCAGCAATGCCCAGCTCGTTGAGCAGATGAATCAACGCACTGCCGACACTTGCGCGAATGCCAAGGCCGCTGGCATCGAAATTTACACGATTGGGCTGGCGACCAACAAGGTCTCGCAGAGTACGACAGAAGTCGTGCAGGCCATGTTGAGAGGATGCGCCTCGACTGCGGACAAGGCTGAATTTCCAGAGGCATCAAGCGACCTGAAAGACGAATTTGCCGAGATCGCCAACGAACTCTCGGCCCTGCGCCTCGCCCTCTAGGGCAGCGCAGCCGAACACACGGGGCGAACAAACCAAATTTTGGGGGAAGGTGGTACCGCCTCCCCGGATCGAACGGGGGACCTCTAGATCCACAATCTAGCGCTCTAACCAACTGAGCTAAGGCGGCATATCGCAGTGGCGCCACAGGTGGCTGCCGAAAGCGGGCGGAACATAGGTCGAGATCGTCACAATGACAAGCACCGATTTTGCCCCTGTGGACAGATGCGACGGAGCGCGCCTTCAACCAATTGCAGTGGGGCTTGTGACCATTCCTTAGGACCTCGCATTTAACCATGGCGACGATTGAATGGGCGGGATGCGTGCCACGGGCTGGATTCGTTTTCAGCGGCACGATAATGAAGAACACTTAAAGAACTCTCGAAAATTGTGCCGATCTGGCACAATCACAAATGGCCTCAAAACGCTGTCTATGAATGCCGAGTGGACCACATCGCCGAATGCCCGCCGGGTGCTGCAGCACGCGCAAGACGCGCGGCCGGCTTGGCTATGGTCGCAGGATGGTCAGCGCCTGATCTGGTCGAACCCGGCCGCCGCCCTGTTTCTGGGCAAACTCAAGAAAAGCGGATTGAGGTTGGCCCCGCTCGCCGTGCCGCTCAAGGGCCAGGTGGCGCGCACCATCAGGCTTGGGTCGCCCGGTCGCACGAGCCTGGCGCGCATCCAGTTCAATGCCGGCGACAAGCCGGCCTCGGCGACCTGTGCCACTACGCCTCTGGTGCTCGAAGGCGAGGAAACCTGGCTGCTCATCGTTTCGGTCGATCCCATCGAACTCGAAATTCTCGCCGCATCCGGCGTCCTGCAAGGTCGTGCGGCAGGAGAAGCCCGGCCGGCCGAACAGGCCACGGTGGCTGACGAGCCGGCCGCGCAAGAGGACGACGTAGTCCCGCAGCCCACCGCTGCTCCAGAAGAACCCCAGATGCTCGAAACGTCTCCTGAAGCTGCGGCGCCTGTCGAGGATGCAGGCGAGCCGGAAGACGAGCTCCCCAGCGTCACGCAGACCGCCATCGCGGCCGACGATTCCTATGCCCGCGAATTGCACGATTGGCAGGATGCGGACCCGGAAACGGTCTATGCACCGGCCGAGGAGCCGGCAGTTTTCACCGATGAGGTGGATACTTCGGACCTCGACGAAGAAGACGAACCTGCGCAAACCGAGCCTGCAACTGCCGGAGAGAGCGACGAGCGCCCGCTTTTCCGCAGCCTCAGCGCCTTGGTGGACCGTCTCGCGGCCGACGAAGACCTTTATACTCCGCTCAATGAAGCGGATGACGAGGTTCCCCTCTCGCCTGCCCCTGAAGAATCTGCACAGCCAGACGACACGCCCCCGCGCCTCTTCAAGATCACCGGCCGCGGCTTCCGCGCCAGCGCGCGCCCGCCGGCACTCGAAGAACGACCGGAGGACGATTCGCTCTTTCCGGCGGGAACCGAACCAGAAATCGCCCACGACCTGGTCGAGCGCGTGTCGCGCTACAATTTCGACGAGCTGTCGCGCATTCTCAATGATCGCGTAGGCCTTCAAGGAACGACCCAACCGGCCGTGCCGGCAACGACCGAAACCGGCTCAGAAAAGCCCGGTGGCTCGCTTGTCAGTCTCGGCGGCGAGACGCTGGTGCTCAATCGCCTGCCGCTCGGCATTCTGGTCTTCCGCGACCAGCAGATCCTCTTTGCCAACCGCGCCATTACCGAAATGGTCGGCTATGAATCCGTCGAGGCCTTGCGTCTCGCTGGCCTCACCGCCATTTTCCCGGCGAGCAATGGCGAGCAGGATGCAGGCCCGGTCAATCATTTGGTGCAGCGCGATGGGACGCTGGTTCCAGTGACGGCACGCCTGCAATCGACCTCCTGGCAGGGCCGCCCCGCACTGATGCTTTCGGCCAGCACCACCGAAGTGCGCACCGGTCATGAAGACGCTGTCCGCGCCTTTGCCCAGGCTTTTGCCGAATTGCGCGGCGATGGCTTTGTCGAATTGAGCCGCACTGGCGTCGTCCGGTTGGCCGATTCCTCGGCCTCGGCAGCTCTCGGCGCGGGCAGCACTATTTTGGGTAAACCGCTCTCGGCGTTAATTTCATCCGAAGATGGCTTTGCCCTGCGCGGCTTCCTCGAACGCCCCGGGCGCTTCGCCGAGACGGAGCGTCCAGCCGTCATCCTGCGCTCTGGAGACAACAAGTCGGAAATCGTCCTTTTCGCCCAGGGTCAGGCCGGCATCGTCAGCGGCTATTTTGCCATGGTGCGGCCGCGCAATGTCGCGCCGCGCCGCGCCCTTGGTACGCCCGATGCCGATCCGGCCCTGCTCGCCCGCATTGGGCGGGGTGTCAGGCGACCGCTCAATACCATTATCGGCTTTGCCGAACTGCTGCGCAGCAAGGCCTTTGGTGAACTCGGCGACGAGCGCTACGAAGCCTATGCCGAGGACATTGCCGCCGCCGGCAATGACATCGCGGCGCTGGTGGATGAGCTTGAAGACTATGCGCGCCTGCGTGAGGGAAAATATCTCGCCGAACGCGCCAGCCTTGATCTGACGGAGCTCTTGGAAACCTGCGTGCTGCGCATCCGCAACCAGGCCAATGCCGGGCGGATCATCGTGCGCAATGCCATTTCCGAAACGCTGCCGCGCGTAACAGCCGATCGGGCGTCGCTGGCGCAGGCCGTGCTTAACCTCCTCGCCAGCGCCATCGACCAGAGCCCGGTGGGCAGCACGGTCGTCATTTCGGCGCAGTTGCTCGATGATGGTGGGATCGCGATCCATGTCCGCGACAATTCCAATCACGCCGTGGACATGGCCGAGCGCTTCGTGGTGTTCCGCGATGGCCTGAGCAAGTCCGGACAGGCGCTCGCGCCGGTTCGCTCCAGCGTCGGCCTGGCGCTTACCCGCTCGCTCCTCGCGGTCAATGCGGTCTCGCTCTCGGTTGATCCCGCGGGCGAAAATGGCGTGCTGTTTTCGCTCCGCATCCCGGCCGATCTCGTGGACAATCTGCCGACCGAGTAGAGCCGGGTCATTCTTCCCAAGGGAAATGGCGATAGGCGAAAAGTTTAGCGCCCAATGCGGGTGCGCAAGCGCGAAACTTTGCCTATACCTAGCGAAAGGCGCGGAGCCGCGCCGACCTCTGGGAGACAGATATGAGAGTGACCAAGTCTTTCGCGCTGGCCAGTGCCGGTTTGCTGTTGGCCACCAGCTTTGCCTTTGCGCAATCGACCGAAATTCGGGTCGGCGCGCCGCTCGAACCGCCGATGCTGGACCCGACGGCCGGCGCTGCCGAGGCCATCGACGTGGTGGTCTATCAAAATGTCTTCGAGGGCCTGACCCGCATTGACCAGACCGGCGCGGTACAGCCTGGCCTCGCGTCCGCATGGACCGTCAGCGAAGACGGGCTCACCTATCGCTTCACGCTCAATGACGGGGTCACCTTCCACGATGGCACCGCCTTCGACGCAGAAGACGTGAAATTCACCTTCGAGCGCATTCTGGCCGAAGACAGCGTCAACGCGCAGAAAGCACTTTACGAGGCCATTTCGGCCGTAACGGTGATTGACCCGCTTACGGTGGAATTCACCCTGTCGCGTCCGGACGGACTGTTCCTCTTCAATATCGGCCGCGGCGATGCTGTCATCGTGGCGCCGGAAAGCGCCGCCAACAATGCGACCGACCCGATCGGCACCGGCCCCTTCGCCTTCGTGCAGTGGGATCGCGGCAGCCGCGTCATTCTCGAACAGTATGGCCCCTATTGGGGTGAGAAGCCGGCCCTGACCAAGGCGACCTATGTGTTCATCGGCGATACCGCGACGATGACCAATGCCCTGCTCGCTGGCGATGTCGACGGTACCTACAATTTTGCCGCCGAAGCCCTGCCGGTCTTTGACGGCAACCCGCAGTTCAAGGTGCTTGTCGGTTCGACCGAAGGCGAAACGATCCTTTCGACCAACAATGCGAAATCGCCCTTCGACAAGCTCGAAGTGCGCCAGGCCATGGCCCATGCCATCAATCGCCAGGAAATCATCGATGGGGCGACCTATGGCTATGGCGTGCCAATCGGCAGCCATTTCGCGCCGCACCACCCCTACTATATCGACCTGACCAATACCTATCCCTATGACCTCGACAAGGCGCGGGAACTTCTTACTGAGGCCGGCTATCCTGATGGTTTCTCGGCGACCCTGAAGCTGCCGCCGGTCAACTATGCCCGTGTTTCGGGCCAGATCATTGCCAGTGAATTTGCGAAGGTCGGCATCAAGCTCGAGTTAGTCAACATGGAATGGGCACAGTGGCTGGAAGACGTCTTTGCCAACAAGGACTTCGACCTGACCATCATCAGCCATGTGGAACCGTTCGACATTGGCATCTATGCCAATCCCGACTACTACTTCGGCTATAACAACCCCGAAGTGCAGGCCCTCAACGAGACGCTCAATGCCACGACCGACGAGGCCAAGCGCAAGGAGCTGGCACAAGAGATGCAGACCATCATCGCCAAGGATGCGGTCAACGGCTTCCTCTTCGAACTCGCCCAGACCGGCGTGTGGAACGCCAAGCTCGAAGGCATGTGGCAGAACGCACCCGTCGAAGGCGTGGTCCTGCGCAACGTACATTGGGTTGAATAAGACTTCGGCGACTGAAGCCAGCCACACCCCCCTCCCAGCCTCCCCCACAAGGGGGGAGGTGCAGGTTTGTGCGCGTGGCAGGATCGAGCCAGTGCGACCGATCTTCACCTCCCCCCTTGTGGGGGAGGCCGGGAGGGGGGAACTCACCAAGTGACCCTCTATATCCTCCGCCGCATCTTCGGCTTTCTCGTCACCCTCCTCATCGCTGCCGCCGTCATATTCTTCCTGCTCGATCTCCTCCCCGGTGATCCCGCGCGCTTCATCCTCGGCATCAATGCCACGCCCGAAGCCGTGGCAGCTCTCCGCCTGCAGATGGGCCTAGACGACCCAGCCATTGTCCGCTTCGGCAACTGGCTTTTCGGCATGCTGCGCGGCGATTTTGGCCTGTCACAGACGCAAAAGTTGCCGGTGGCCGGCCTGATCGCCGACCGCATGGCCGTTACGCTGCCGCTGACCATCTTTGCCATGGTCATCTCCGTCGTCATCGGCCTGCCGCTCGGCATTCTGGCGGCGCGGCATCGCGGCAAGATCATCGATACCGGGCTGATGATCCTCGCGCAGACTGGCGTCGCCATACCCAATTTCTGGTTCGGCATGCTGCTTACGCTACTCTTTGCCGTCACCCTGCGCTGGCTGCCGCCGGGCGGTTTTACGCCGTGGAATGAAGATGCCTGGGCCTCGCTGCGCGGCCTCGTGCTGCCCAGCCTCGCGCTTGCCCTTCCCCAGGCCGCCATTCTCGCCCGCGTCATGCGCACGGCGCTCGTCGATGTTTCGAGCCAGGATTTCATCCGCACTGCCCGCGCCAAGGGGATGACCTTTGGCGAAGCGCTATGGCGCCACGGCGTGCGCAATGCTCTGCTGCCCGTGCTGACAATCCTCGGCCTGCAGTTTGCTTTCCTCGTTGCCGGCACCATCATCGTCGAAAACGTCTTCTATCTTCCAGGCCTCGGCAAGCTGATCTACACCGCCATCATGGAGCGCGATCTGGTACTGGTGCGGAGTGCCACGATCATTCTCGTGCTGGTCGTCAGTTTCACCATGCTGGTCGTCGACCTTGCTTATGGCTTCGTCGATCCTCGTATCCGGGAGCGACGGGCATGAACTGGCGCAGCCTTCTGAAGCATCCCGGCCTTGTCATCGGGCTCAGTGCCACGGCGCTTTTCGCGCTCCTGGCCCTCCTTTCGCTCGTCTGGACACCCTACCCCATCGCCGACATCTCCATCGCCCGGCGCTTTGCAACGCCGGGGCCGGAGCATTGGTTGGGCACCGACCAATTGGGCCGCGACATGCTTTCGCTGATCATGTCGGGCACACTCACGAGTTTTACCGTGGGAGCCATGGCCGTGCTGATCGGCGCCGGCATCGGCGTGCCGCTAGGGCTTGCAGCGGCCATTTATGACGGGCCTGTCGAATGGGTCGTGCTCCGCTTTTCCGATCTCGCCTTTGCTTTCCCTGCCGTTGTCATCGCCATTCTTATCGCCACGCTGGTGGGCCCCGGCGCCAGCAATGCGGTGATCGCCATCGGCATTTTCAATGTGCCGGTTTTTGCGCAGGTGGCGCGCGGCGGCGCATTGGCCATTTCGACGCTGGATTTCGTCGCCGCGGCGCGTTTGGCAGGCCTCAGCAAGCCGATGATCGCCCTGCGGCATCTCCTGCCCAATATTGCCAGCCTCATCATCGTGCAGGGCACGATCCAGCTCTCGCTCGGCATTCTGGCTGAAGCAGGCCTCTCCTATATCGGCCTCGGTACGCAGCCGCCGGCCACAAGCCTGGGGCTAATGCTGCGCGACGCGCAGAGCCTGTTCCTGATCCATCCTTGGCTCAGCCTCGCGCCAGGACTCGCTATCGTCGTCATCGTGATCGCGCTCAACATTGCCGGGGATGGGCTGCGCGATGCGCTCGACCCGCGCCTGCGCAATCGGGGATTGGCCAATGTCGCTGGTTGAGATCGAAAAACTGACAATCAGCTTCGGCGGCAAGGCGGCTGTGTCGGACCTGTCCCTGAGCATCAATAAGGGAGACCGTTTCGGTGTCGTCGGCGAGAGCGGCTCGGGCAAGTCGCTGACGGCTCTCGCGGTGACCGGCCTGTTGCCGGAAAATGCCGAGGTCTCCGGCGCCATTCGTTTCGATGGCGCCCACCTGCCCCAGGACGAAAAAGCCATGGCGCGGCTGCGTGGCCAGCGGATCGGCATGGTGTTTCAGGAGCCGATGACGGCGCTCAATCCGCTGCTGCGGGTTGGCGACCAGATCGAGGAAGCACTCAAGCTGACTGGCCACGAGGGTGACACCGCTGTGGCCGGCCTCCTCACCGAAGTTGGGCTCGAAGCGCAGCATACCGATCGCTTTCCGCATCAGCTTTCGGGCGGGCAACGCCAACGCGTGATGATCGCCATGGCGCTGGCCAGCGCGCCGGACCTGATGATTGCCGATGAACCGACCTCGGCGCTCGATGTCATCACCCAGCGCGTGGTGCTCGATCTCATCCGCGAGATCTGCGACCGACGGCAAATGACACTGATCTTCATCAGCCACGACATGCGCGCTGTCGCAACGCTTTGCGACAGGATCGCGGTCTTGCGCGGCGGCAAGCTGATCGAGACGGGGCCGGTGAAGGAGGTTCTGTCTCGCCCGGCCGACGCCTACACGCAAAAGCTCGTTGCCGCGACACGCATGGCACCGCGTCAGGGTGAGCCGCATGTGGCTGAGAAGACCTTGCTGGAGGTAGTCCACCTCACGCGTGCCTTCCCGCAGGGTGGCTTCTGGCGCTGGCGGCAAAAACCGCTTCTCGCGGTCAACGATGTCAGCCTCCGCGTTTCGGCCGGCGAATGCCTGGCGCTCGTCGGGCCATCCGGCTGCGGCAAGACCACGCTCGCCCGTATGATCGTTGGGCTCGATAGCGCCACAACGGGCCAGATGCGCTTTGAAGGCACGGCCTATCGCGGCAGCGACCTGCCGCCGGCCCGCCGCGCTGATCTTTCGCTGGTATTTCAGGACCCGTTCGGCAGCTTCAACCCGCGGCTGAGCATCACCCAATCGCTCGGCGAACCCTTGCGGCTCATACCGGACCTCGATCCCCTCGCGCGCGAAGAACGGCTTATGGAGGCGATCGATTCTGTGGGCCTGGACCGCGCCATGCTCGCCCGCTTCCCGCACGAGTTTTCTGGCGGCCAGCGGCAGCGCCTCGCTATTGCCCGCGCCCTCGTCACCCGGCCCAGCCTCGTCGTGCTCGACGAGCCGGTTTCGGCGCTCGATGTCTCGGTGCGAGGGGACGTGCTCGACCTGCTGGTCAAGCTGCAGAACCAGCTTGGCCTCACCTACATCATCATCAGCCACGACCTCGACATGGTCGCAGCCATGGCTGATCGCGTGCTGGTGATGGAGGCGGGGAAAATCGTCGAAGAGGGCAAGCCTGATGCCCTCTTCGCTGCGCCGCAGCATCGGCTGACCAAGGCCCTGATGGAGGCCCGCCTTCCCGATATCGCGGCCTAGTCGGCCTTGTGCACCTGGTGCAGCAGCACGGCTGCAATGGCGAGATTTTCGGGCATGGCCTCCATGACCTCGTCATACTCGGCCCATTCTTCCTCGCCCGCCGTGTCGTCGGGCTTGGTATCGGGCGAAGACAGCATCAGGCCTGAGGCGAGCAGCATGGCCGCCTCGCCACGCGCATCTTCGCTGGTCTCACGCAGGAATTCGTCCCAATAGTCGAAGCGCATCAGCATGGCCTGCTGGAAGCCGGCGATCCAGACCTGCCAGACCACCTCGTCGGTTTCCTCGTCGACCTCGTAGAGCGGCGCATATTCGCCGCTGGCGAGTTCCTGCTCAATCTCGGCGAGGCGCGCCACGATCAGCGTCTCCAGCTCAGCCGTGCCCGGCTTGGGTTCGCCACGCTCGTCGGCCAGCCAGTCGAAGGGCCACCATTCCTCCTTGGCAATCGGCTCGGGGCCGACCGCGAGGCAGCACAAGAAACCGTCGAGCTCGGAGAGCAGCATGGCTTCGTCGCCGGCCTCGGCAAGCAGGTCTTCGAGCCGAACCAGGGATTCGGGCAGGTCGGTGAGTTCAGAGGTCATGGCAGTTCCGGTCCGCATCGCGTGGAAGAGATGCGGACCTATACACGGCTCAGCGCGTGTTGTGCAGCATACCCTGGAAAGAACGGTAACTTGCCTTGGGCGTGCGCTGCTGCGTCTCGTAGTCGACGTGGACGAGACCGAAGCGCTTGTTGTAGCCCTCGGCCCATTCGTAATTGTCGAGCAGCGACCAGGCGAAATAGCCGCGCACATCGGCGCCGGCTTCGCGGGCAGCGAGCACAGCCTTGAGGTGTTCGTCGTAGTATTTTACGCGGCGCGGATCGTCGTCGCCTTCGACCTCGGCCATGCCGTTCTCGGTCACGTAGAGCGGGATTTTGGTATATTCATTGGAGACGCGTACCAGCAGGTCCGACAGGCCCCTGGGGTAGATTTCCCAGCCGATATCGGTCTTTTCGAAATCGCCCTTGACCTGCTCGACCGGCCGGCCTGGTTGGGTGGACGCCTTGTAGATGCCGCGGGTGTAGTAGTTGATCCCGAGCCAGTCGAGCGGGCGCGACACGACCGACATATCGGCCTGATAATTTTCCGGCAGATAGGGTGCGAGCCATTCGGTGAGTTCGGCGGGGTATTGTCCCTTCAGCACGCCGCCGAGATACCAGCGGTTGAATAGCGCATCGCCGAAATTGCAAGCGGCCTTGTCTTCTTCGCTTTCGCTTGCTGGCTCGGACTTTTCGAGGTTGAGCACGATGCCGAGATTCTTGGTGCCGGTGGCGCGCAGGGCGTCGATGGCGATGCCGTGGGCGAAGAGCACATGGTGCATGGCGCGGGCGGCGGCGCGCAGGTCGCGATAGCCGGGGGCGTGGATGCCGAGGAAATGGCTGAGGAAGGCAACGCACCAGGGTTCGTTGATGGTCGCGGTCGCAGCAAGACGATCGCCGAACTTTTCGCCGACCAATGTCGCGTAGTCGCCGAACCAGTTGGCGATGTCGCGGTTCATCCAGCCGCCGCGGTCCTGCAGGGTCGAGGGCAGATCCCAGTGGTAAAGGGTTGCGTAGGGTTTCAGGCCGCGCTCAAGCATCCCGTCGATCAGGCGATCGTAGAAATCAAGACCGGCCTGGTTGATGGCGCCGGTGCCTTCGGGGATCAGGCGCGGCCAGGCGATCGAGAAGCGATAGGCGTCAAAGCCGCCATCGCGGATGAGATCGAGATCCTGCGGCCAGAGTTCGTAGTGATTGCAGGCGTTGAGGCCCGTATCGCCATTGTGGACATTGCCCGGGGTCGCCGAGAACGTATCCCAGATCGATTGGCCGCGACCATCGCGCTGGCCGCCTTCGATCTGATAGGCGGCAGTAGCGACGCCAAAGGTGAAGTCGGGACCAAAATCCTTGCGATCGATCGAAAACATAACCCCTCCGCTGGGCGCTGCGCCCTTGTTGGACTAGCCCGATAGCCTTTTCGGAAAAGCTATGCAATCGATTTCGGAAAGGGGTTTTGGCGCCGGAGCGCGCCTAGAACTGCGCCTTGCTGACCGGCATGCCGGCGAGAAGTCGCTGTGCGATCAGGCGATAAGCGGACGCTTCGGCCCCCTCCGGGTCCGCCGATACGGGCGGCACGCCGGCGTCGGATTTTTCGCGGATGGACATCACTAGGGGGATGGCGCCGAGGAACGGAATGTCGAGGCGCGTGGCCGCTCTTTCGGCGCCGCCCGTCCCAAAAATGTCGTAGCGATTGCCGGTGTCGGGGGCGATGAAATAGCTCATGTTTTCGATGAGCCCGAGGATGGGAACAGACATGCGGCGGAGCATGTCGATGGCTTTTTGGGCGTCGATGAGCGCGAGGTCCTGCGGGGTCGAGACGATGACGACGCCATCGACGATGGTCTGCTGGAAAAGGCCGATATGGATGTCCCCGGTACCCGGCGGCAGGTCGATGACGAGAACGTCGAGATCGCCCCAATCGGTTTCGCGCAGCAGTTGGCGGAGGCCGGAGGTCGCCATGGGGCCGCGCCAGACCACGGCCTGGCCGGGGACCAGCATCGCGCCGATCGACATGACTTTCATGCCAAAGGCTTCGTGCGGCTGGAAAATACCGTCGTCGCGGAGTGCCGTTCGGTCTTCGATGCCAAGCAGTTTTGGCACAGAGGGGCCATAGAGATCGGCGTCGAGCATGCCGACCTTGAGGCCTTCGGCGGCGAGAGACAGGGCGAGATTGACCGAGGTGGTGGACTTGCCGACACCGCCCTTGCCCGAGCCGACGGCGATGATGCGGCGGACGCCTTTCACCTTGGTCTTGCCCTGCGGCTGGGGGGAGCCGTGCGAGAATTTGGGACCGGCCTGCTTTTCGGAGGTGATGGAGACCATCACCTTGCGGCCGCCCGACAGGGTTTTGACCGTCTCGATGGCGGCTTCGCGGGCGGGACCGAAGGCGGCCTCCATGCCCTGCGGCACGCCGACGGCGAAGGCGACGGCGCTGGGGGTGACGATGATTTCGGAGAGGCCGGAAAAACTCGCAAGGTCGCCGCCGCCGGGGATTTCCACGGCGCTGAGGGCAGTTCTTATACGGGCGGCGAGTTCGGTATCGGCCATGTCGGTCTCGGAAAAGAGAAAGACCTCACCCAGGCGTTTGACGAGGGCGAGGCCTTCAAAAGGCTTGGCTTTGAAATTACTCGAAGCCAATCAATGGATTGCGACGATCCCTTAGAGGATCGACTGGCCGGTGGCCTTCCAGTCCTTGAGGAAGCCTTCAATGCCCGCATTGGTCAGCGGGTGGATCGCGAGCTTCTTGATCACGTCCGGCGGGATGGTGGCGACGTCGGCACCGACCAGAGCCACCTGGGTGACGTGGTTGGGCGAACGGATCGAGGCAGCCAGGATCTGGGTCTCGAACTGGTAGTTGTCGTAGATCGTGCGGATGTCTTCGATCAGCTGCACACCATCGAGGTTGATGTCATCGAGGCGGCCGAGGAAGGGCGAGATATAGGTCGCGCCGGCCTTGGCAGCGAGCAGGGCCTGGTTGGCCGAGAAGCAGAGCGTGACGTTGGTCTTGACGCCCTTGTCCTTGAAATACTTGGTTGCCTTCAGGCCGTTAAGGGTCAGCGGCAGCTTGATGACGACGTTGGACGCGATCTTGGCGAGGTGCTCGCCTTCGGCAACCATGCCTTCATATTCAAGGCTGGCGACTTCAGCGGAAACCGGGCCGGGAACGATGGCGCAGATTTCGGCGATAACTTCCTTGAAGTCGCGGCCGGACTTGGCGATCAGCGACGGATTGGTGGTGACGCCGTCGAGGAGACCGGTGTCATAGAGTTCCTTGATGGCGGCGGTGTCTGCAGTATCGACGAAGAACTTCATCGTTCCCTCCTAGATTCCTAACGAGTGGCCTTTAGCCAAGGTGTAGCACGGCGGCGGCACGCCGCAAGCGAGTTGGGCAATGACTTGAAAGCTAAAGAGAGCTTTGAAGTCATTGCAATTTCAGCTGGCGGCACCCAGCAGGGCGGTCGCAAGATCGCCGACGCGATCTTCCGGGATGCCGGCGACGTTGATGCGACTGTCCGAAGTCATATAGACCCCGTTTTCGGCTTTAAGATGATCGACGCCTTCGACGGTGAGGCCGAGCAGCGAGAACATGCCGCGGTGATCGGCGACGAAGTCGAAGTCGCTGGAGTTCGAGCGTTCGCGAATTGCGTCTGCGAGTTTTTTCCGCAATGAAATCATGCGGTTACGCATGACGGCAAGTTCTTCTTCCCACTCGGCGCGCAGAGCCTTGTCCTCGAGAATGGTGCGGATGATCTCGGCACCGTGATCGGGGGGCTGGGAATAGGCGCCGCGGATGATGTTCAGAAGCTGCGAATTTGTAACATCCGCTTCTTTTTCATCGCGGGCGATGAGGATGGCCGCGCCAACACGCTCACGATAGAGCCCGAAATTCTTCGAGCCCGAGAATGCTACCAGAGCTTCGGGGACCGTGGATAGAATTTTGCGGGTGCCATAGGCGTCGGCTTCGATGCCATCGCCGAAGCCGAGATAGGCGAGATCGACGAAGGGCAGCGCGCCGGTGCGTAGAAGGCTGGCGGCGACCTGGTCCCACTGCTCGTTGGAGAGGTTCGCGCCGGTCGGGTTGTGGCAGCAGCCGTGCAGCAGCACGACGTCGCCAGCGCCCAATTTATCAAGCGTGGCCAGCATTTCGGCGAATTTTACGCCGCGCGTTTCCGTATCGAAATAGGGATAGGTCGCGACCTTGAGGCCGGAGTTGATGGCGATCGGGTTGTGGTTGGCCCAGGTCGGGTCCGAGACATAGACCGTGGCGCCGGGGCGGGCACGGTTGATGAGCTGCATCAGGACCCAGAGCGAGCCGGTGCCGCCCGGCGCCTGCGCGATGCGGACGCGGGAGCGGTCGACGCTATTGGCCAGGACGAGGTCGAGCACGGCGGTGCCGAAGCCCTTGTTGCCGGCGATGCCGAGATAAGTCTTTGTTTTTTCGTTCGAAAGGATTCTCTCTTCGGCTTTGCGCACCGAGGTCATGACCGGGGTCACGCCCTTTTCGTCTTTGTAGACGCCGACGCCGAGGTCGATCTTGGTGGAACGCTGGTCAGCAGCGTATTCGCCCATGAGCGCAAGAATCTTGTCGCCAGGAGCCTTTGAGAGGTTTTCGAACATTTGTTGGAAGTCCGGTGAGGGAAGCGCCGCCTTTATAGGCGGCTGGGGGATTTTTGCAATTGAAACAGAGGTCGCAGGCTCTAGCGTTTGAGGCCCTGTTTTTCCAGCTCGGCGATCAATTGCGGAACGATTTCAAAGAGATCGCCGATCAGGGCCACGTCGGCGATTTTCACCAGCGGGGCTTCTGCATCGGTATTGATGGCGAAAATCTTCTTGGCGCCCTGGATGCCGGCGAGGTGCTGCAGCGCGCCGGAGATGCCGATGGCGATGTAAAGGTCGGGGGCGATGATCTTGCCGGTCTGGCCGATTTGCCAATCGTTGGGGGCGTAGCCGGCGTCGACCGCGGCGCGGGTGGCGCCGACGGCGGCACCGAGAGTTTTGCCAAGCTTTTCAATGAGTTGAAAACCTTCGGCGGAGCCGACGGAGACGCCGCCGCCGATGACGATCTGGGCCGTCGCGAGATCGGGCGTGTCGCTTTCGGTGCGATGCGCCGCGAGGAAGCGGGCGGCGGAAGTGATTGAAAGATCGAGGTTTTCGACCGGCGCGGCATTGCCCGAAGCGGCTGGGCGGAAGGCCGAGGCGCGGAAGGTCAGGAGATGCTTTTCTTGCGGATCGGTGAGTGTTTCCAACGCATTACCGGCGTAAATCGGGCGGGTAAAGCGGTTGGGGCCGAGGATTTCGACAATGTCGGTGACAGGCTGGATATCGAGCTTTGCGGCGAGGCGCGGGATGACATCCTTGCCCACCGAGGAGGCACTCGCGCTAACAGACTGGTAGCGTTGAGCCAAGCCTTCGAGGGAATTGGTGATGGATTCGGCCGTCTCGGCCGCCTTGACCACTTGGACTATCCGAACTCCGGCGATTTGAGCGGCCGCAGCGGCGATGTTGCCAGGATTTTCGGCAACGACGAGGAGGTCGACCGGGCCGAGTTGGCTCGCGGCGGCAACGAGGCGGGCAGTGGCGGGCGAGAGTTCACCCTTGTCGTGATCGGCAAGCAGGAGAACCGACATCAGAGCGCCTCCATCTCATTGACTTCAGCGGCGATGGCGCTGGCGAGGTCGGCAACGGAGCCGACAGTCTTGCCGGCCACGCGTTCGGCGGGCGGTGACACTTTTTCGATTGTAAGGCGCGGGGCGAGGTCGATGCCGAAGCTATCGGCCGGGCGCACGGCGAGCGGCTTGGAGCGCGCTTTCATCACCATGGGGAGGGCGGCGTTGCGCGGGGTGTTGAGGCGGAGATCGGCGGTGACGACGGCGGGGAGCGGCAGGGCGATGGTTTCGCGGCCGTAATCGACTTCGCGGGTGACTTCCAACTCGGAGCCTTTCACCACGATTTCCGAGGCGAAGGTGGCCTGGGGGCGGTTGGTGAGGGCGGCGAGCATCTGACCGACATGGTTTGAATCGTCGTCGACGGCCTGCTTGCCCAAGAGGATCAGGTCGGGCTGCTCTTCGTCAACGACCTTGGCAAGCAGCTTGGCGATCGTGAGGGTTTCGAGGGCCGCGTCGGTTTCGACGAGGATGCCGCGATGGGCGCCCATGGCGAGGGCGGTCAGGATGACGTCGTTGCTCTGCTTGGGGCCGATGGAGACGACGACCACTTCGCTTGCGTGGCCCTTTTCGGCCAGTTGCACCGCGGCTTCCACCGCGTGCTTGCAGAAGGGATTCATCGACATGCGTACGCCGGTGGTTTCGACGCCCGTTCCATCGGGACGGACGCGGATGCGGACATTGTGGTCGACGACGCGCTTGACGGCGACGAGGATTTTCATGGGCGGCTCCGAATTTGGGGGTTCAATGGCAGGTTGAGCCGAGGCGGGCAAGGCACGGGAGGGGAAATTCGGTTCGGTGGCGAGGGGAATGTTAGAAAGGGGTGCCTGCACACCGTGTGGGGCCCACCCTCTCCCATTCTCCCCCTTGTGGGGGACTGTTCACTTTGGACTTTCCCGTTCCCACCGCGTCATTGCCGCGAAAGCGGGAATCTCCTTGCGCAGAAACAGAGATTCCCGCTTTCGCGGGAATGACACCGAGTATTTTGAAGGGCCTCAGAAGTCCAAAATCAACACTCCCCTTAATGGGGAGGATGGGAGGAGGGTGAACCGGGTTGGCGGCCATAAAAAGCCCGCGCCTTCATCGGAAGGCGCGGGCCGGAATGCGTGGAGCTGAAGGGATCAGGCTTCCTGGATGGCGGAGAGGAGCCAGTCGCCGCCGGAGGTGCGCTTGAAGGTCCAGATTTCGACGGACTCCGTGGCGTTCTCGGCATCGCCTTCGACCACAGCACCGGTATTGCGATCCGCGGTATAGTCGACCGAGGAATAACGCATGGCGACGGTGGCGTATTCGTCACGTCCCTCGCGCCAGCTCTCGGAGAGGTCGCCCTGGAGGAGCTTTACGTCGGAGACGTGGTTCTTGACGCCATTGGTGGCGTTGGTGGCCAGCTCTTCGGAGAGATAGCCCATGACTTCGGGCGTTGTGAGCGCACGAAGGGCGGAGTAATTCTCGCTGGCGAAGGCAGCCTGTACGCGGCTCAGCATCTGTTCGAAGATTTCGAGGTCTTCGATGCCGATATTGAGCTGGTTCTTCCCCGGCGCGGGCTTTGCAGCGCGCGGGGCAGCGGAGCCGCCGCCAAACATCTGGCCGAAATCATTGCGTTGCGTATTGGGCTGGGCCTGATAAGCCGCGGCATTGGGGCCGCCGGCCGTGGCAGGGCGCGCGCCGCGGAAGAAGCGCATGGCCAGCCAGACGAGGCCGCCGATGAAGGCGATCTGCACGATCATGGCGAAGATTCCGCCCAAACCACCAAAGCCGGCGCCGAAGAACAGGCCAAGCAGGCCACCGAGCGCCAGGCCACGAAGGAGCGAACCGCCAAAACCATTCATGAAGCCGCCGCGGGGCTGCGCCGACTGCACGCCGGGAGCCGCCGAGGGCTGCTGGCCGGGAGTCATGGTACGCTGCACCGGGGCAACCTGGTTGGGCGCGGTATTGGTGGGCGCGGGCGAATTGAACGTGTTCATGCCACGGCCACCAAAGCTGCCGCCACGGCGCGCTTCGGCATCGCTGACCGAGATCATGGAGAAGGCCATGATGAGAACAGTGAAGAGGCTCGCGAAGCGAAAGGTCTTGGAGGCGTACATATGTCGGATCCAGAGAATGGTGTTGTCCGCCATATAGGTAGTCTTGATCGCAATGTGTAGCGGTGGGGCGCAAAACGCGCTGCGGCATAGTGGTGACGGGCGTGTGACGGCGCGGGCAGTTGACGCCGGAGCCGCGGGCATGGACATTGCAGCCTCTTTCCTTCTGCTTCGGACGTCCTATGCCTATCCTGAACCGCATTGCCGAATTTCATGATGAAATCACCGCCTGGCGACGGGATTTGCATCAGCATCCGGAAGTGCTGTTCGATGTGCATCGCACCGCGGGGATCGTGGCGGAAAAGCTCAAGGCATTTGGCGTCGATGAGGTTGTCACCGGGCTCGGGCGCACCGGGGTTGTCGGCATCATCAATGGCAAGAGCAATACGAGCGGCAAGACCATCGGGCTGCGCGCCGATATGGATGCGCTGACGGTCACCGAAAAGACCGGCGCCGCCTATGCCTCGACCAATCAGGGCAAGATGCATGCCTGCGGGCATGACGGGCATACGGCGATGCTGCTGGGTGCGGCGAAGTATCTGGCCGAGACGCGGAATTTCGATGGGCGCATTGCGCTGATCTTCCAGCCGGCCGAAGAGGGCGGCGGCGGCGGCAAGGTGATGCTCGACGACGGTCTCGTCGAAAAGTTCGACATTTCGGAATTTTACGGGATGCACAACTGGCCGGGCATGCCGGTTGGGCATTTCGGTATTCGCCATGGCGGGATCATGGCGGCGACGGATCGGTTTTACATTACCATTACCGGCCAGGGCGGGCATGCGGCGCGGCCGCAGCAGACGGTCGATCCGATCATTGTTGCGGCGCAGATGGTGACGGCGCTGCAGACGATTGTTTCGCGCAACCTTGATCCGCTGGAATCGGCGGTGCTTTCGGTGACGATGATCGAGGCGGGCGAGGCGGACAACGTCATTTCGCAGACGGCGAAGATCACCGGCACGGTGCGCACGCTCGATGGCGATGTGCAGGATTTTATCGAGGCACGGCTCGGCGAGATCGTACCGCAGTTTGCCCAGAGCTTTGGGGCGAGCGCTGACATCCGCTATGCGCGGGGTTATCCGGTGACCGTCAATTCGCCGGATGAAGCTGACTTTGCCGCCGATGTGGCGACCGAGGTGGTCGGCGCGGAACGGGTGGATCGCAATACGCCGCCATCCATGGGCGGGGAGGATTTCTCCTTCATGCTCAACGAGCGGCCGGGAGCTTATATTTTCCTTGGGAACGGGAATTCGTCGGAGCTGCATACGGATACGTATGATTTCAATGACGAGGCCATCCCGGTTGGGACGAGCTATTGGGTGCGGTTGGCGGAGACGGCGCTGAAGGCGTGAGGCTCGGATATCCTCCCCCGCTCGCGGGGGAGGGGGACCGCCGGTAGGCGGTGGAGGGGGGGGTGCCGCGAGCACAATGCCCCTTAGCTATACCAACCGATGACTCAGTGCTTTTGGCACCCCTCTCCACCACGCGACGCGTGGTCCCCCTCTCCCGCAAGCGGGAGAGGAAAGAAAGAGCAGCCCTGCCCTATAGCGACAAAATATACAGCCACCCCGTAATCGTCACGGCGGATAGCACCGTGGCGATGAGGATGGTGTTGGTGGCGACGCTGACGCCGCGGTCATAGTAGGTCGCGAAAACGTAGATGTTTACGCCGGCCGGCATGGCGGAAAGCAAAATGCCGTAGCGGGCGATTTCGAGCGGGACGTGCAGGAGCCAGACCATCAGCACATAGGCGATGGCTGGGTGCAGAACGAGCTTGATGAGCGAGGCGACGAGAGCCTGCTTCCAGTTTTCCGAGAGCTTGAATTCGACCAGCGCGCCGCCGATGCCGAAGAGGGCGGCGGGGACGACGGCCTGGCTCATCATGACGAAAAAGGCTTCGGCCGGTTCGATAAGCTGGATTTCGAGCAGTGAGCCGATAATGCCGGCAGCAATGCCCCAGATGAGCGGATTGGAGACGACGCGGCGAATGGCGACGACGAGCGTCTTGCCGAGCGGCTGACCATCGCGCTTGACCAGTTCCATGGTGATCATGCCGACGGTGAGCAGAATGGCGCCGTGGAGGCCGATGATTGAGAGGGTGACCGGCAGGGCATCGCTGCCATAAGCGCGGGTGAGGATCGGGAGGCCGACGAGGACCGTATTGGTGAAAGTGCCGGAGAAGCCGACGGCGACGCTTTCGCCGGGGCGATTGCCGAAAACGCGCTGGGCGATAATGATGCCGACGATGAAACAAGCGATGGCGCCGAAATAGAAGGGCCCGATGATCGATAGATTGAAGGCCGAGCGGAAATCACTCGTCGAGATCGAGTGAAACAAGAGACATGGCGTCGCGAAATTGTTCACGAAAGCGATGAGGCTTTTGACGCCCTCGGCCGGATAGAGCCGCTTGAGCACGGCGAAATAGCCCAGGCCCATGAGGCCGAAGATGGGCAGAATAACGTAGATGATGTCGAGCATTGGCCGAAGGTCCGGGCCGGAGGGGAAATTCAGGCCTAGACCCTTGGCGCGGCTGGGTCAACCATGATCTTGTATGGAAGAATTACCACCGCACGGTGTCATTCCCGCGAAAGCGGGAATCCCTGTTTCCGAGATGAGATTCCCGCTTTCGCGGGAATGACGCAGTGGTTTTGTAGGAAAGCTTGGTGCTTCGGCGAGGGACTACTGTCAGACCGCCCGAAACGAAACAAAGACAGTTTCAAAACGAAAGCAAATGACTTACATACGAACTATTCTCGGAGCGAAGCGATATGAGTGAGTCAGTGCTGGATCTGTTCGTCATCGGCGGCGGCATCAATGGGGCCAGCGTGGCGCGCGATGCGGTGGGGCGCGGGTTCTCGGTTGGCTTGGCCGAAATGAACGACTTTGCTTCGGGCACGAGCTCGGCGGCGACCAAGCTGATCCATGGCGGGTTGCGCTATCTCGAGCACTACGAATTCCGACTGGTGCATGAGGCGCTGGCGGAGCGCGAAATTCTTTGGGCGGCCGCGCCGCATATCATTCGGCCGCTGCGCTTCGTGCTGCCGCATCACAAGGGGCTGCGGCCGGCCTTCGTGCTGCGCACGGGGCTCGCCATGTATGACTATATGGGCGGGCGCAAGCTCTTGCCGCCGACCAAGACGCTGGACCTGACGCGGGATGTGACCGGGAAGCCGCTGAAGCCGGGCTATCGGCTGGGGTTCGAATATTCTGATTGCTGGGTCGATGATGCGCGTTTCGTGGTGCTCAATGTGCGCGATGCGGCGGACAAGGGCGCGACGGTTTATGCCCGGACCAAGGTGACTTCGGCGCGCAAGGAAAATGGCGCCTGGACGATTTCGCTCGAGGGCGAAGGCGGGACGCAGACGGTGCGCGCAAAGATGATCGTCAATGCGGCGGGGCCGTGGGTCGACAATGTCATCAATGGCGTGATGGGCAAGAACGGGGCGCATAATGTGCGGCTGGTTCAGGGTAGCCATATTGTGGTGAAGAAGCTCTATGACCACGACCGCTGCTATATTTTCCAGAATGGCGATGGGCGGATCATTTTCGCCATTCCCTATCAGGATGATTTCACGCTGATCGGCACCACGGACCGCGACTACAAGGGCGATCCGAAGGACGTCAAAATTTCTGAGGAAGAGACGGATTATCTGCTCTCCGCTGCCAGCGAGTATTTTGCCAAGCCCGTGACCAAGGACGAGATCGTCTGGACCTATTCGGGCGTAAGGCCGCTGTTCGACGATGGCGCAAGCGCGGCGCAGGAGGCGACGCGGGACTATGTGCTCAAGGTCGAGGGTGATGCGGCGACTGGGGCAGTGGTCAATGTGTTTGGCGGCAAGCTGACGACGTCGCGGCGGCTGGCGGAGTCGGTTCTTGAGAAGATCGAAGAGGTGCTTGGCAAGAAGAAGGGCTCGTGGACCAAGGTCAGCACCCTGCCCGGCGGTGATTTCGGGCCGCTGAGCTTTGATGCGGAAGTGCGGCGGCTGGGGCTCGACTATCCGGAATTGCCGGGGACGCTGCTGAAGCGGTTGATGCGGCTTTATGGGAGCAAGGCGCGGGTACTGCTGGGGGATCGGAAGACGGTTTCCGCGCTGGGGCAGCATTTTGGGGCTGACCTTTATGCGGCCGAGGTCGATTATCAGGTTGAACACGAATGGGCGCGGACGGCACAAGATGTGCTGTGGCGGCGCACGAAGCTGGGGCTGCGGGTTGGCGCTGAGGATGTGGCGCGGCTTGAAGGGTATCTGGCTAGTCGGAAGTAAACACCGTTCTGCCTTCTCCCCTTGCGGGAGAAGGTGCCCGAAGGGCGGATGAGGGGTCCGCGACCTGGCCGCCCACTCCTCTGCGGAGGACAGAAACCCCTCACCCTGGAAATCTGCTGAACGCAGATTTCCGGTCCCTCTCCCGCAAGGGGCGAGGGGGACAGCGTGCGGAGGAGAGCACTTTGACTAACTTTGTACTTGCGATCGATCAGGGCACCACATCCAGCCGGGCGATTGTGTTCGATGGCGACCGGAAGGTGGCCGGGGTCGGGCAGAAGGAATTTTCGCAGATCTTCCCGCAGGATGGCTGGGTGGAGCACGATCCGGAGGAAATCTGGGAGAGTGTCAGTTCGACCATCAAGACCGCGCTGGGCGAGGCCAAGGTTGGCGCGGAGCAGATTGCGGCGATCGGGATTACCAATCAGCGCGAGACGGTTGTTGTCTGGGATCGGGCGACGGGGAAGCCGATCTACAATGCGATTGTCTGGCAGGATCGGCGGACCTCTGCGACTTGTGCGGAGCTGAAGCGCGCGGGGCATGAGGCGCTGTTTACCGAGCGGACGGGATTGCTGCTGGACCCGTATTTTTCGGGGACGAAGGTCAAGTGGTTGCTCGACCATGTCGAGGGGGCTCGGGCGCGCGCGGAAGCCGGGGAGCTGGCTTTTGGAACGATTGATACGTTCCTCATCTGGCGGCTGACGGGCGGCAAGGTGCATGCGACCGACGCGACCAATGCGGCACGGACGCTAATGTTCGATATCGGGCGCAATCAGTGGGACGACGAGCTGCTTGATATTCTCGGCGTGCCGAAAGCGCTGCTGCCCGAGGTGAAGGATTGCGCCGATGATTTTGGGGTGACAGCGCTGTTTGGGGCCGAAATCCCGATTCTCGGGGTGGCGGGCGACCAGCATGCGGCGACGATTGGGCAGGCCTGTTTTGAGCCGGGTATGGTCAAATCGACCTATGGGACTGGCTGTTTTGCGGTTTTGAACACCGGCAAGGATATGGTGCGTTCGCAGAACCGGCTGCTCACGACCATTGCCTATCGGCTGAATGGCGAGACGATCTATGCGCTGGAAGGTTCGATTTTCATTGCGGGCGCGGCGGTGCAGTGGATTCGGGATGGGCTGAAACTCGTAAAACATGCCAGCGAAACCGGGCCGTTGGCGCGGACGGCGGACCCGAGCCAGAACGTCTATATGGTGCCGGCCTTTGTGGGGCTCGGGGCGCCATGGTGGGATGCGGAGGCGCGTGGGGCGATTTTTGGCATTACCCGCAATACGGGGCCGGCTGAAATTGCGCGCGCGGCGCTGGAGGCGGTTTGCTACCAGACGCGGGACTTGCTGGAGGCGATGCGGAAGGACTGGACGGCGGAGGGCGACACGGTGCTGCGCGTCGATGGCGGCATGGTCGCTTCGGACTGGACCATGCAGTTTCTAGCGGATGTGCTGGACGCGCCGGTGGATCGGCCGACGATTCTGGAAACCACGGCGCTGGGTGCGGCCTGGCTGGCGGGCATGAAGGCCGGGGTCTGGCCTGATATGGACGAATTTGCTGCCAGCTGGGCGCGGGATCGGCGGTTTGAGCCGGCGATGGATGCGGAAGAACGCAAGGCCAAGGTCGCGGGCTGGGATGATGCGGTAAGGCGGGTGCTGACGCAGTAGAGTTTGCCGATTACCCCACCCTCGTTCCTTCTCTCCTAAAATCGCTCCACAGGAGCGATTTTGCCTGCTGCCGGTCGAAGCCCACAAAGGGGAGGGATTAAGGGTGGGGGGCGAGAGCCACGATTTCCGAGTGTGTGAACACCCCTCCCCCTGCCCTCCCCGTCAAGGGGAGGGTGTCAGATCGAGTGGGGAGACCTAGTCTCCCTCACCCTCGACGCTTGGGGCTGGCTCTTCGTCTTCGGATGATGCGGGCTGGTTGACGTTGGGGTTGTCGCGGAGGAGCGTCGTCACTTCATTGTCGAGCGTTACCATGAAACGCTCGATGCGGGTGCCGTTGGAACCAAAATCGTGCGGGGCGCTGATGGAGGCGGAGCGCATGTCGACCTTGGCGCCGGTGGGCGTGGGGGAGACGCGGAAGACGGCCTCTTCGCGCCAGCCGGGAATGGTGGTGATGCGGGCATTGATGCGGCCGGGCGTGCCATCGGGGCCGGGCGCGCGGGTGAGGCGGATGTCCCAGCCCTCGCTCTGCGCGAGGCGTTCGACCACGCCGAAAAGCGAAACCACATCGAGCGGATAGGTGCGCGTCGTCGCATTGGGGAAGATGCGCGCCTGCTCGTCGGGGGTGATGAGCTTGGGCGGCGGCATTTTCGCCGTATCGGGCAGGAAGAGCAGCGGCAGGTCGCCACGGGCGACGGTGGCGATATCGGTTACCGGCGGATAGCGCCAGGCGTAGTAGCCGTAATAGGCGAAGGGGATAAGGCAGATGAGGCCGAGGAAGAGGCCGGACAGTGCCTTGCCCCAGCCCTGATCGCCCGAGAACCACAGGCGAATGATGGCCAGAAGGCCGGTGAGAGCGGCAAGGGCCGAGACGACCAGCGCCAGCATCGCAACGGTGAAGAAGCTCGGGGAGTCGATCAGCCCCAGGTGATGCATAGCCACGGGCAGAATGACGAGCGGAATGGCAATCCTGCCAATCCGGCGGGCCCAGATGGCCGTTTTCGACGTTCTGATCAGTATGCGCACGAAGAGGCGTTTCCCTTGCTGGCGCCTGTTTTACGTCAAAGGTCTTGGGATTGTTTAAACTTGTCGCGATTTCGCTCCGCGAAACGCTGGCTCAGGGATAGAGGCGCGCGTTTTGCCAGCCGGCATCCAGCGTTTCGCGGGTGAAGCGGACGCGGTCGTGGAGGCGGTATTCGCCGTCTTTCCAGAATTCCATCATGGTGGGAAGAATCCGAAAACCGGCCCAATGGGCGGGGCGGACGACATCGGCATCGCCGATCTCGGCGGTGAGCTTTTCAACGCGAGCGATGAGCGTGGCGCGGTTTTCGAGCGGGCGCGACTGGAGCGAAGCGGACGAGGCGATCTGGCTGCCGCGGTGGCGCGAGGCGAAATAGGTGTCGGATTCGGTGGGGCTGACGACTTCCACCGGGCCGCGGAGGCGAACCTGACGGCGCAGCGACTTCCAGTGGAAGACGGCTGACGCCTGGGGATTGGCGAGAAGCTCGCGGCCTTTGTCGCTCTCGAAATTGGTGAAGAAGCAGAAGCCCCTGCTATCGCGGGCATTGAGGAGAACCATGCGGACATCGGGCATGCCGGAAGCGTCGGCGCTGGCGAGAGCCATGGCGTGGGGATCGTTGGGCTCGCTCTCATTGGCCAGCGCAAACCACTCCTCGAATACGGCGAAGGGATCGAGGTCGGAACGATCGCCATCGTCGAAAAGGCGTTCGGTGAGGGTCTGCAGCATCGTCATATTTCCCGCGCTTTTGGCCCTCTCAAACTGGACAAGCCGAGGGGGCGTGGCCATATAGGACTCGAATTGTGGGCGAAGCAACGCCCGACCCAAACAGATTGGACCAAATGCGCGATCCTTACACCGTGCTCGGGGTGCCGCGGTCCGCAAGCGAGAAGGACATCAAGTCCGCCTATCGCAAGCTGGCCAAGAAGTATCATCCCGATCAGAATCCCGACGACCCTTCGGCACATGGAAAATTTGCCGAGGCGACGCATGCCTATGACCTCTTGAACGATGCCGAAAAGCGCGGCCAGTTCGACCGCGGCGAAATCGACGCCGAGGGCAATCCGCGCTTTGCCGGCTTCGGCAATGGCGGCTTTGGCGGCGGTGCCGGACGTGGCGCGCGGCCGGGTGCCGCTGGCGCGGGCGGATTTTCGGCCGAAGACATTTTGAAAGAATTCATGAGCGGCTTTGGTGGCCAGCCGCGCGGCGGTGCTGGCGGCCGGGCCGGTGGTGCCGGTGGCGCGCAATGGGACCCATTTGCCGGTGGCATGGGCGCCGGTGCGGGCGCGCAGACGCGCGGCGGCATGAAGGGCGACGATGTGGTCGTGAATGCGACCGTATCGCTGGAAGATGCGCACAAGGCGGCTTCCATTCCGGTGCGCATGCCATCGGGAAAAATGCTGAACGTCAAACTGCCCGAGAAGGTGGAAGAAGGTCAGCAGATCCGGCTCAAGGGCCAGGGCACGGCCAATGCCTTTGGCGAGCCCGGCGATGCGCTGGTGACGGTGCGCTTCGAGAAATCGAAGGTGTTTCGGCGTGACGGCAGCGATGTGCGCACCGATGTTTCGGTGACGCTTTACGAAGCCGTGCTGGGCGCCAAGGTGCGCGTGCCGACGCTGGACGGTTCGGTGGAACTGAACCTGCCGCCGGGCGTGGATACCGGCAAGGCGCTGCGCCTCAAGGGCAAGGGCCTCTACGGCGATGGCGACCTTTATGTGAATATCCGGGTGGTGCTGCCGCCGGGTGGGGATCCGGATCTCGAGGCACTGGCGCGGTTCATGCGAGATCAGAAGCCGTATAAGGTCAGGGATTAAGGGGGCATCGGCCCTCCCTCACCCCGGCGTCATTCCCGCGAAAGCGGGAATCCCTCTGCCCTGCCGAAGTGAGATTCCCGCTTTCGCGGGAACGACGCGGTGACAAACGGGAGCTGGGGCGGAGCATTTCAGCCCCAGTGCTCTGCGATCTCAGGATAGAGATCCCGCCAATCCGGGTTCATCGCTGAGATCAGTTCGTCCTTCCAGGCGCGATTCCATTTCTTGATCTGTTTTTCGCGCATGATGGCGCCTTCGGCCGAGCCTTGGTGCTCGTACCAGACCAGATAATGCACATGGTAGCGCCGGCTGAAGCCATCGAGCAGGTCGTTGCGATGGATGTAGGTGCGGCCGATGAGGTCGCTCGTCACCCCGGTGTAGACGACAGATTTTGTCTTGTTGGTCAGGATGTAGACGTAAAATTCCTTGTCCATCGCTGCGCCCCGACAGCAGAATTCCATCAATCTAGCACTGCGTCATTCCCGCGAAAGCGGGAATCTCTGCCGGAGGTGAAGGGAGATTCCCGCTTTCGCGGGAATGACGCGGTGGATGAGAGGGAGATTTGAGGGCAACCGATGTAGCCGCCCTACTCCCGCGGAGCTGCTGCTCTTTCCAGCCGATCGTTGATTGCTTCGCCTAGACCCTCATGCGGAATGGGGGCCACCGCGATCAGGTTTGCGCCGGTTGCGTCCAGTTCATGCAGCATGGAAAAGAGATTGCGGGCGGCTTCGTGGAGGTCGGCGGTGGGGGAGAGGTTTCGGGTTTCGCCGGCGAAGTCTGCGCTCGCGCCAAAAGCCAGAAAGGCTTCGCCGGCTTGGGGTACCGTGTCGAGGCGCATGGCGGCGTTGGGGGCATAGTGACTGAGGAGCATGCCGGGGGCGGAGATTTTGGCGCCTTTGGCGGCCCGGGAAACTTTGCGGCCGAAGGCTTTTTCGATGTCTTCGCGGGCGAGCGCGCCGGCGCGGAGCTGGATGATGGTTTCGCCATCGACGGCGACGATGGTCGATTCAACGCCGGCCTTGCAGGGGCCACCATCGAGGACTGGTACCTTGCCACCAAAGCCACGGCGGACCTGCTCGGCTGTGGTGGGCGAGAGCTTGCCGGAAGGATTGGCCGAGGGCGCCGAGAGCGGGCGGCCGGTGGCGCGGAGGAGCGCCAGAGCCACCGGATGATCGGGCATGCGGATGGCCACCGTGTCGAGGCCAGCGGTGGCGACATCGGCGAGACCGTGGCCGGGGCGCAGGGGAACCACGATGCTGAGGGGGCCGGGCCAGAATTTTTCGGCGAGCTTTTTCGCGAGAGGGGAAAATACGGCGAGCCGTTCGGCCATTTCGAGATCGGCCACATGGGCAATCAGCGGGTTGAAGCGGGGGCGGCCCTTGGTTTCGTAGATCGAGAGCACGGCATCTGGATTGGTCGCATCGGCGCCGAGGCCGTAGACCGTCTCGGTCGGGAAGGCGACGAGTTTGCCGGCGCGGAGGGACGCTGCGGCTTCGGCAATGGCCTCGTCGTCGGGAAAGGTGCTCATGGGCGGTGTTTGACAAGCAGCTCAAGCGCCGTCAAGACATTGGGGCGCATATGGCGCCCTGCGTTTGTCGCGCTTTTGCACCAGAAAAGTGCTATCCACTTTTCCTGAAAGCGCTCCCAGAGGCCACAAGTGACAACGCTTCTCGTCAGCCAGACCAACTTTGCCGACCACCGGACCCCGCCCGGGCATCCGGAGCGGGCCGATCGCATCATTGCGGTCGAGGAGGCGCTGGCGACGGACGAGTTCGACCGACTGGTGCGGCGCGAGGCGCCCTATGGCGACATTACGCTCGCTGAACTCGTGCATGACGAGCGCTATATGGCGCGATTGCGCATGGCGCGGCCGGCGGAAGGCATCGGGCAACTTGATCCTGATACCTATATTTCGGACCAATCGCTTTCGGCGGCGGCGACCGGGCTCGGTGGGGCCATGGCGGCGCTCGATGCGGTCGTGATGGGCGAAGTGGACAATGCCTTTTGTGCCATTCGCCCCCCGGGGCACCATGCCGAGATCGACCGGCCGATGGGGTTTTGCCTCATCAATACCGTGGCCATCGTGGCGCGTGAGGCACAGCGAAAATATGGGGCGGAGCGGGTCGCGATCATTGATTTCGACGTGCATCACGGCAATGGAACGCAGGACATTTTTTATGACGATGCCAGCGTGTTTTATGCATCGAGCCACCAGATGCCGCTCTTTCCCGGCACGGGGCATCCGAGCGAGCATGGCGTGGGCAATATCGTCAACGCGGCGCTGAAGGCGCATACGGATGGCTCGGAAATGCGGGCGGCCTATAATGAAATCATCCTACCGGCGCTGGATAATTTTGCGCCGGACCTGATCCTGATTTCGGCCGGCTTCGATGCGCATGAGCGGGATCCGCTGGCGCAGCTCGAATGGGTGGATCAGGACTTTGCCTGGGTCACGGGAAAGTTGATGGATGTGGCAGAGCGCCGCTGCGGCAATCGCATTGTGTCGCTGCTCGAAGGTGGCTATGACCTCAAGGGCCTTGCCGGAGGCGTGCGCCAGCACGTGGCCATGCTGATGGATGGGGCGACGAGTTCTCTCAATTTTTAGGATGGCGCCATGGCCGAGATTGCCGAGGATGTGAAAACCCTGAGCTTCGAAGCGGCTTTGGAGCAGCTCGAACAGATCGTGCAGAAGCTCGAAAGCGGACGCGCGCCGCTGGCCGAATCCATCGCCATCTATGAGCGCGGCGAAGCACTGAAGGCGCATTGCGAGATGCTGCTGAAGACGGCGGAAGCAAGAATCGAGAAAATTACGCTCAGCCGTGAGGGTAAGGCCGTGGGCACTGAGCCGCTCGACGCGAACTGATGTTTGAGCGTGGGGTACCACCCCCTCCCGCCCCCCCCATCAAGGGGGAGGTGTCACCGAATTCGCTGTGGCAAATTCGGTTGGGGACAGTGGTTTTGATGAAATCGCGCCACACACTCGATCTGCACCTCCCCCTTGATGGGGGAGGATGGGAGGGGGTGATCGGCAGGAACCGAACATGACGACGAACAAAACGCTGCGCAATTTCCGTATTGTGCTTTGGGTGCTGGTGGCCGTGGCGGCGCTGGGGGCGACGTTTCTTTATGTGTTTCGGCCGCCGCAGCGGCCGCTGGGGCTGAATGGGCAGAGCTTTGCGCTGAATTCGACGCAGGGCGGGACTTTTACCGAGAAGGATCTGGTGGGGAAGCCGAGCCTGATCTTCTTTGGCTATACGTTCTGCCCTGATGTGTGCCCGACGACGCTGGCTGAAACGACGGCCTGGCGTGCGCAACTGGGGTTGAGCCCGGAAGACCTGCGGATCATTTTCGTCACTGTCGACCCCGAGCGCGATACGCCGGAAATGGTGAAGTCGTACGTGGAAGGGTTTGATCCCAGTGTGATCGGGTTGGTGGGCGATCAAGCGGCGACCGACCAAGTGAAGGCGGCGTTTGGCGTGTTTTCGGAAAAGGCGGGCGATGTGGAGAGCGAGTTCTATCTCGTCAATCACACGGCGCTGACGTTCTTGATCGACAAGAACGGCTCGTTCCAGGGCACCGTCGCCTATGAAGAGGCGCAGGATACGGCGCTGGCCAAGGTCAAGCGGCTCGTCGGGCAGTGAGCCGGATACGGCTCGATCTGGCGCTTGAGCAGCGGGGGCTGCTGCCCAGCCGGGCGCGCGCACGCGATGCGATTCTGCGTGGCACCGTCAGCGTGAATGGCGAGAAGGCGAAGAAGCCCAACCAGATGGTTAGCGCGGATGATGCAATCGCGCTGGATGATCCGGCAGCGGGCTATGTATCGCGGGCGGCGCTGAAACTGGTGGCAGGGCTCGATGCGGGTGGGATCGATGTCGAGGGGAAGACCTGCCTCGATGTGGGTTCGTCCACCGGGGGATTTACTCAAGTTTTGCTGGAGCGCGGCGCGGCAAAGGTTTTTGCCGTGGACGTGGGGCATGACCAATTGCACGAGAGGATCAAGGGCAATCCGCGCGTCGTGAGCCTTGAGGGATTCAACGCGCGGGAACTTTCGCGTGCGGAGATTCCCGAGCCGGTGGAGCTTCTGGTGTCGGATGTGAGCTTTGTATCCGTCACAAAAGTGCTGGAGGCGCCGCTGGGGCTTTGCGCGGCTCGCGCTGACGCTGTGATCCTCTTCAAGCCGCAGTTCGAGGTGGGGCGGGATTTTGTTGGCAAGGGCGGGATTGTCACAGACGTTGAGTCCAGTGCTCGCGCTATGCTCGAGGTGATCGCCTTTGTCGAAGCGCAGGGATTTGCGCATCGATTGAGCGTGGTGTCGCCGATTGCTGGCGGGGATGGGAATATCGAGACGGTGCTTGTCTTCGGCCGGGGTTATTCGTAGACGCGCCACGCATCAAAGCTGCCGCCGGCGATCATGGCCCAGTAGGGCTTGCCCGAATTGGTGCGCGCAACGGCGAGGCCAAACTCGGTGAACTTTGACGAGAGCAGCGTGTTGCGGTGGCCCTGGCTTTCGAGCCAGCCGCCGATGACGTCAGGGAGGGTCTTGTAGCCCTTGGCGACGTTTTCGCCGACCGCGCCGAGATAGCCCGCTTCGGTGACACGCTGGCGGAGAGTCACACCAAGATCGTGGCTGAGCTTATCCTGACGAGCCATCAGGCGGGCCTGCGAAAGAGCAGCGGCTTCAAGGCGTGGATTGTAGGTCCACGGCGGGGCGCCGTTGGCTTTTCGCGTGGCGTTGATGGCCGAGAGGATTTCGTCGCGCGTCAGGCTTTCCGGACGGTTCGATGTGTTTGCCGGCAGCGGCGGGATGGTGGCCGAGCAGGCCGAGATGAGGCTCATGGCGCCAAGAGCAAGAACTGCGCGGCGGGAGAAATTCGTCATCGAGGGATTTCCGGGGCGATCAGGCAAGGTCGTAGGCGCTGAGGAGGTTTGGGAGGCAGGCGAGTTGCCCGACGATAGGGTTGCCCTCTTCGAGATCCCAGCAGGCCGAGAGAGCGGCATGGGCAGCGGCCCAGCCGAGGATGCGCTTGCGATTGTAGCCCAGGCGCTGGGACAGGATATCGGCGCGCGCAGCGATGCGCCTAGGATCGGAAGCGATCTTCTCGGCGCGCTGGGGGTTGATAAAGATGTTGGCGGTCTCATAGGCAGGGTCGCCCACGAGCCCCTTGGGGTCGATGGCGAGCCAGCCGCGATCGGAGCTCAGGATATTGTCGTGGTGCAGGTCGCCGTGGAGCGGCACGATGGCGCTCGGCTTATCGAAAAGCTTTAGCGCGATGCCGGCGGAGCGGGCATAGAGATCGCGGGCGGTGTGGGGCCAAGCGCGGACATCGGTATCGAACAGCGTCTGGAAGCGATCGCGAAGGGGCTGCAAATCTTCTGGGGCGTCTGGCCTCGGCCTATGCAGGCTGGCAACGACCGTGGCGATGGCGATTGTGCCCTCATCGTCTTTACCGGCGCGAACGGGTTCGCCCAGCGTACCCCCGTCGAGCCATTCCATGAAGATTGTATCGCCATGGCTATCGAATACGGTGGCGGCGCCGTCGCCTTCATACCATTGGAGAAGGCGGACGCCCCTCCCCTCTTCCTTTGATGCTTCAGGCTTGATGATTTTCAGCGCCGCGAAGTTGCGCCCATTCTGCTCGACGCGAAAGAGCCAGCTGCGCGGCGTTTCGGCCACGGGCGTGGATTTTGTCAGGGACCAACGGATCATGGCGCGGCTGAGCGCGGTTTCTGCAGGAGACTGATTCATCATGGCGCCATTAGAGCAGAAGGCGGCGTGCGATTCGACGGCTCAATCGCTGTTGGCGCGAGAAGGTGATGAAAGTGTGGTGGTTATCGGGAGCTAACCTCCACCGCTTGCGGGGGAGGGGGACCGCCGGCAGGCGGTGGAGGGGGGGTGTGGCGGGGTGAAATATCTAGGGCTTCGCCCCGCTCTGCACGAGCGCCAGTGCGTTTGGCCCCCCTCTCCACCATGCTTAGCATGGTCCCCCTCTCCCGCAAGCGGGAGAGGAAGGAAGGAGCCACGGCCTACTTGATCCTATAAGCGTCCTTGGCCGCCTGATAGCTCAGGTGCTTGGCGATCTCTTCGGCCGAGGACTTGGTCAGCCGGTTTTCGCCAACCCAGCGGCCCAAAAATCCGCAGACTTCGCGGCGCCAGACGTCATGGCGGGCGGGGATGGAGAGGAGCGCGCGGGTGTCGTCGTTGAAGCCGGCCAAGTTGTAAAAACCGGCGGTTTCGACGACCTGGTCCAGATAGCGACGGATGCCCTGCGGCGAATCGTGGAACCACCAGGGGGGACCAATAAGAAGGCTGGGCCAATAGCCGGCCATGGGGGCGAGCTCGCGGGCATAGGTGGTTTCGTCGAGGACGAACATGATGAGCCGCAGATTGGGCTCGTTGCCGCAGCGCGAGAGAAGGGCGCGGAGGCCGCCGACATAGTCGGTGGGGCCGGGAATATCGGCTCCGAGATCGGGGCCGCGTTCACCGAACAGCAGCGGATCGGTATTGCGGCGCGAGCCTGCGTGGATCTGCGTGACCATGCCGTCTTCGACCGAAAGCAGCGCCATTTCGGTCATCATCTGGGCGCGGAAGAGTTCGGCGTCATTGGCGTCGTGCTTGCCGGCCAGAATTTTTTCCAACAAGGCCTGCTTTTCTACCAACGGGAGATCAGCAGTGTTGGCCGTGGGCACGCCATGGTCGGTGGCGACGGCGCCAAAACGACGAAAGTATTCGCGGCGCTTGCGGTGGGCGTTGATGAGGCCATCCCATTTGGAGATGTCTTCGCCGGTCAGTTCGCCGAATTTCTTCAGGTTTTCGACGATGGCGGGGCGGCTGGGGTCGGTGACGTCATCGGGGCGATAGGTGGTGCGGACCTGGCCAATGAGGCCCTGCCCTTCCATCGACTGATGGTGGGTTAGCGGATCGAGCGCGAATTCTGTGGTGGCGATGACTTCGACGTTGAAGCGTTCGAGAATGGCGCGCGGCAAGAGTTCGGGCGCGCCGAGTTTTGCATCGATGGCGTCGAAAATGCTGTCGGCGGTTTTGCCCGAGAGCTCTTCGGTGATGCCGAAGACGGCGTGGAGCGAGTGATCGACCCAGGTTTTCGAGGGCGTGCCGGCGAACAGGTAATAATTGTCGGCAAAGAGGCGCCAGGCCTTGCGGCCGTCGGTTTCCACCGGTTTTCCATCCTTACGGGGAATGCCCAAGGCGTCGTAGCTGATGCCCCGGCTTTTGAGCATGCGCAGCACATAGTGATCGGGCGTCAGAAACAGGGCCGTGGGGCTGGCAAAGCGACCATTTTGGGCGAACCAGGAAGGGTCGGTATGGCCATGCGGGCTGACGATGGGGAGGTCTTTCACCGCCGGATAGAGATCCCTGGCGATGGACTGCGCGGGCTCGGAAGCGGGGAAGAGACGATCGGGATGAAGGTGTGCTGGCTGGGTCATGGCAGACTTGTGCCATGTTCGGGAGAGGCTTTCAACATCTTCCATACAAGATGTAGATTGTGAAGATTTAAGACAAATTAACCGCGCTCGCAAACTGCAATTCGTCATCAGGCCAAGCGAGGCTATCGTGCTGAGGCGGGTGAGAAACGGCCCTTTTTCAAGGCGGCTGCCCAATGTCGATGACCGGCTCTGCAAGGGCCGGAAGCACGCAGAGGGAAGAGCATGGCCGATCTCGGAGCAGAGGGACTGAAGCAGTTGCGGCTCGACGCAAGGCGCGGCGCGCAGGTGCAGCGAATTCAACAGATGGTGCTGGCGGCGGGGATCGCGGCGCTGTGTGTGATCGGCGTTGCCGGGGTGTTTCTGGCGCAGGTGATGTAAGCCGGTTTCGCGCGGCGTTCGCCTTCGATAATATCGGCGCTGGGGGACCAACCGCGCATGCGAATTTTGCTTGTCGAAGACAATGAGGACCTGGGCGAGGCCATCGAAAGACGGCTGCGCACGGCTGGTCACTCGGTCGACTGGGTGCGCGACGGCGCCGATGTGGTGTCCGCGGCCAAGGGCGAGGATTTCGACGCGGTGGCGCTCGACCTGATGCTGCCCAATCGCGATGGGATCGGTCTTATTGCGGAGCTGCGGCGGGAGAAATTTTCGGCGCCAATCCTGGTCATTACCGCCCGCTCGGAGATCGACGACAAGGTGAGCCTGCTCGATCTTGGAGCGGATGATTATCTCGTAAAGCCGTTTGATCTGCGCGAGCTTGAAGCACGGTTGCGGGCGTTGATCCGGCGGACGGGCGGGAAGACGAGCAGTGTGCTAGCGCTGGGGGATCTGGAGCTGGATTTGGCGGGGCTCAATGCCAGTGTGGGCGGCAAGGCGCTGGAGCTGGGGCGGCGGGAGTTTCGGCTGCTCGAGATTCTCCTTACGCACGCGGGAAAAGTGGTCGCCAAGGAGCGGTTGATGAACCAGCTGTTCAATTTCGATGAGACCGTGTCGATCAATGCGCTGGAGCTGCATATTTCGAGATTGAGGAAGAAGCTGGAGCCGGCGCGGGTGGAGATCGGGACGGTTCGCGGGGTTGGTTATGTGGCGCGGGCGGTGAATGGGTAGTTTTTACACCGTGCTTGCCGCCACCCCCTCCCATCCTCCCCCATCAAGGGGGAGGTGTTGCATCGCGTGCTTGGCACTTTCTCGTCACAACCACAGTCCCTGCACCTCCCCCTTGATGGGGGAGGATGGGAGGGGGTGACCCGGCGTGCCCACTAAAAAGTCCTTTTCCATCCGCAGACGCATTCTGGCGCTGGCTACGGTGCTGCTGCTCGCGGCTGCGGTGATCCTTATTGTCTTCATTCGCGACTATGCCGAGCGGGCGGCGGATCGGGCTTTTGATCGGTTGTTGGCGGCTTCCGCGCTGACGATTGGCGGAGCAGTGCAGGTCGAGGACGAGACCGTTATCGTCGAATTGCCCTTTGCTGCCTTTGCCATGTTTTCGGGGGCTGATCGGGTTTTCTATGCTGTCGAAGGGCCGGGTGGAGGGACGGTGACAGGCTATGAAGACCTCGCAGCGCAGATGGACGAGACCAGTTCGGCGGAGCCGCGCTTTGCCGATATTTTGTACCACGGCGAACTGGTGCGAGTGGCGTCGATCGGGCGGCTGATTTCGACGGCGAGCGATACGGGATGGGTGACGATCCACGTTGCCGAGACGCAGAACCAGCGCGAGGCGCTGAGCAATGAAATCCTGTCCAATGCCATCGTGCCAGTGATTGCGCTGACGCTGCTTGCGGTGGGGCTGGTGTGGTTCGGTATTTCGCGCATGTTTGCGCCACTGACCGAGCTGGAGCACGAATTGGCGGCGCGGCCGCCCGATGATCTGTCGCCGGTCAGCGTGCCGGTGCCGGTGGAAGTGGGGCAGCTCGTGGCGGCACTCAATGGGTTCATGGGGCGGCTGCAAAAGACCATGGAGCGGGTGAGCGGGCTGGTGGCGGAAGCCGCGCATGAGGTGCGAACGCCGCTCGCTTCGCTGCGGGCGCAGGCGGAAGTGGCGATGGATGAGCAGGACCTGGAGGCCATGCGCGGGCGGGTTGGGCGCATTCATACGGGCGCGGTGCAGGCGAGCCAGTTAGTCAGCCAGTTGCTGATGGACGCGACGATTTCGCATCGCCTTGAAGCGCAGGACAGCGAGATGGTGGCGCTTTGGGGGATCATCGAGGAAGTGTGCCAGCGGCTCGATGGCGAGCAGTTGGAACGGGTTTCGCTCGATGCTTCGGACGCGGCGCAGGCCGTGCAGGTGCGTGGGGATCGCGTGGCACTGCGCGAGATGATGCGCAATCTGATCGACAATGGCCTCACGTATTCCGAGGGGCCGGTGGAAATCGGTGCAGCGATCGCGGCCGACGAACTGGTGGTCACGGTGGGGGATCGCGGGCCGGGGATGGATGACGAGGAGAAGGCCAGCGTGCTCGAACGCTTCAAGCGCGGCAAGGCAAGCGCCGGAACGGTGGGGTCAGGGCTGGGGCTTTCCATTGTGGCGCGCGTAGCCGGGGCGCATGGCGGAAAGCTGCGGTTTGGTGACCGCGCGGGTGGTGGGCTGGTGGTCGAGGTGGCGCTGCCGCTGACGCGGGTGTCGCGGCGGGCTGGGCTCGTGGCATTTGCAGGGCTGGCGCTTGCCGCACTGTTGCTGGTGCCGGGCAATGCGGAGGCAGCATCGACGAACTATCCGGCGCCGGATGGGTCGAGCGGGACTGTGCTCACCATTGTCGGGGTGACGGATACAAAGGTGTTTCAGGCCTTTGTCGCCGGTTTTCAGGCGGAGCGGCCCGAGGTGACGGTCACCTATGAGGAGATGGATTCGCTGCCGCTGTTCCGGCAGTTCCTTGATGGCACGCTGCCGGTGGCGCCCGATCTGCTGATTTCGTCGGCTTCGGACCTGCAGCTCAAACTCGCCAATGACGGGCATGCGCTGGCCTATGACAGTCCCTATCTCGGCGACCTGCCCGATTGGGCGCATTGGCGCAACGAGGTGTTTGGCTTCACCTTCGAGCCGGCGGTGATCATCTACAATCCCGACCGGATTGCGCTCGAAGACGTGCCGCGGACGCATCTGAAACTGGCGGAGCTGCTGGAGACGGAAACGGAAAAATTCCGCGGGCAGATTGCGACCTATGACATTGCGCTGTCGGGCGTGGGCTATCTGTTGGCGGCGCAGGACCAGACGATTTCCTCGACCTTCTGGCGGCTGGCGACGGCGTTTGGACGTGTCGGGGCACAGTTTTCGGGCTCGAGCCCGGCGATTTTGAATGGCGTGGCCGATGGGTCGCTGGCGCTTGGGTATAATGTGTTGGGCTCCTATGCCTTTGCGCGGCAGGCGGAGGGGGCCAATATCGAGATCGTGGTGCCCGACGATTATGTGCTGGTGCTGACGCGCTCGATGCTTATTCCCCGCGAGGCGAAAGAGGTCGGCCTGGCGCGGGCATTTGTCGATTTTGCGCTTTCGCCCGCGGGACAGGCAATTGCAGCGGGCGGTACGGCGCTGGGGTCGGTGGTGCCGGGATCGAGCGGGGACTGGACCAGCGAGGCGATTGCAGCGCGGGGGCGCGGGGTGATCCAGGCCATTCCGCTGGGGCCAAGCCTGCTTGTCGCGCTCGACACGCTCAGGCGGCAACGGTTTTTGGATACGTGGAAAGAGATCGTGTCGCCGAAGCTTTAGCGTCTCACGACGTCATTCCCGCGAAAGCGGGAATCTCCTAGTCGGCGGAAACAGGGATTCCCGCTTTCGCGGGAATGACACCGTGGGGGATGGGGAGAGCGGCGGATCGGGCGAGATTTCGTTGACACTCCGCCTGTCCCCGCTATGGTCCGCGCCAGCATTTCCGTAGGAGCCGTCATGTCGAACGCCCAGCTTTCCACCATCATCGAAGCCGCCTTTGAGAACCGGGCCGAGATCAATTTCTCGACCAAAGGCGAAGTGCGCGATGCGGTGGAAACGGCGCTGAACCTGCTCGATAGCGGACAGGCTCGCGTGGCCGAGAAGGTCGATGGCGAGTGGCAGGTTAATCAGTGGCTGAAGAAGGCCGTGCTGCTGTCCTTCCGTCTCAATGACAATGTGCTCATCGAAGGCGCGCCGGGCGGGGCCAACTGGTTCGACAAGGTGCCGAGCAAGTTTGTGGGTTGGGGCGACAACCAGTATCGCGCGGCCGGTTTCCGCACCGTGCCGGGCGCCGTGGTGCGCCAGTCGGCCTTTATCGGCAAGGGTGTCATCCTGATGCCGAGCTTTGTGAATCTCGGGGCCTATGTCGATGAAAACACCATGGTCGATACCTGGGCCACGGTGGGGTCTTGCGCGCAGATCGGCAAGAATGTGCACCTTTCGGGCGGCGTCGGCATTGGCGGCGTGCTCGAGCCGCTGCAGGCCAATCCGACCATCATCGAAGACAATTGCTTTGTCGGTGCGCGTTCGGAAGTCGTCGAAGGCGTCATCGTCGGCGAAGGGTCGGTGATCTCCATGGGCGTCTTCATTGGCGCTTCGACGAAGATCATCAATCGCGCCACCGGCGAAGTGCATATGGGCAAAGTGCCGCCCTATTCGGTCGTCGTTTCAGGTTCACTGCCGGGCAAGCCGCTGCCGGATGGCACGCCGGGCCCGAGCCTTTATTGCGCTGTGATCGTCAAGACGGTCGATGCGCAGACGCGCTCGAAGACCGGCATCAACGAACTGTTGCGCGACTAAGTCGGGGTTCGGTGCACATAATAGGCAGCGCTGGCTCTTGCCGCGCTGTCATCCTACTCTTCGCATTGCGCCGGAATGATTCCGGGCCAATGTGGGGGAAGTCATGGATAAAATCGTTGCACTATTGACCACGTCTGAAGGCCGGATCGGCCGCCAGCAATGGTGGATCGGCGTGCTCGCCGTTTTCGTCATCGCGCTGGTGGTCAGCATCGTCTTGAACTTCATTGCCTTTGGCAATTTCACCATTCTTGCCTGGCTCTATGTGTTGCTGAACCTGGCCCTGCTGTGGCCGACCTACAATCTCGGCATGAAGCGCCGGCATGACCGCGGCAGCGATGGCATGGACCTCAAGATCTTGCTCGGCGCCAGCGTGCTGCTCAACCTCTTAACCGCGACCGGCATCGGCTTTTCGGTGGTGGATATCGGGGGTGGCGTGATGCTGCCGCAGCCGCCGTTCTGGTTGACCGCGCTCAATCTTATCTTTGGCATTTTTGCCATCTACATGCTCGTGCAGCTCGGTTTTCTCAAGGGCACCACGGGCTCCAATTCCTATGGTGCCGATCCCGTCGGCGCCGCTGCCTGACCTTTAGGACTTATCCGTTGACCATCGACCCGCAGAACCTGCTCGAACGCCTCATTGTCTGCCCCTCGGTAACGCCGGAGGCGGCCGGGGCGCTCGACCTTTTGGGCAAGGAGCTGGAAGCGATCGGCTTTGCCGTGACGCATCTGCGGTTCGATGGTGACGGGTCCTATCCCGTCGACAATCTCTTTGCGACGCGCGGCACGGGCGGGCGGAAGCTGCTCTTTGCCGGGCATACCGACGTGGTGCCACCGGGTGATCGCGCGCAATGGACCAGCGATCCCTTCGTGCCGCGGGTCGAAGGCGGCAAGCTTTTTGGGCGCGGGGCGGCCGATATGAAATCGGGTGTCGCGGCCTTTGTGGCGGCCTGTGCCGCCACTCCGTCAGAGGCCGGCACGATCCAGCTTGCCATTACCAATGACGAAGAGGCCGATGCCATCAATGGCACGGAAAAGCTCGTGCGCTGGATGGCCGATAATGGCCACAGCTTCGACTTCGCGCTGGTGGGTGAGCCGAGCTCGGCCGAGGCGCTGGGCGACAGCATCAAGATCGGGCGGCGCGGGTCGTTTTCGGGCGCGGTGACGGTGAAAGGCGTGCAGGGGCATGTCGCCTATCCGCACAAGGCGAACAATCCGCTGCCTGTGCTGGCCGCTATTCTGACGGCGCTGAGCACGACCAAACTCGACGATGGCACGGAGCACTTTCCCCCCAGCAACCTTGAAGTGACGACGGTGGATGTCGGCAATCCCACCAGCAATGTCATTCCGGGCGCCGGGACGCTCAAATTCAATATCCGCTACAATGACGCCTGGACGCCGGACAGTTTGGCAGACTGGGTGCGCGAGCGGATCGCTTCAGTCGAGGCGAAGGGCACCGAGGTCAGGTTTGAACTGGCCGGCGTGCCGTCGCGGTCGTTCCTCTCGCCGCTTTCCGACGATATCGACACGCTGTCCGATGCCATCGAGGATGTGACCGGGCGGCGGCCTGAATATTCGACCGGCGGCGGCACGTCGGATGCGCGCTTCATCGCGCAATACGGACCGGTGGTGGAGTGCGGCCTCGTTGGCCCCTCCATGCACAAGGCGGACGAGCATATCGCCATTACCGACCTTGTCGGGCTGACGGCGATCTATGAGAGCTTTATGGCCAGATTTTTCGCGAGCGAGGCGGAATGAAGACCTTTGCGGCACTGAAGGAAGCGCTGGCCGGCTGGATCGCCATCATTCGCGGCGAGGCTGATTGGCAGAGGCATTTTACGATTTCTGCGGCCGGACTGACGACGGCACTGGTGCTGTTTCTGTTTTTTTCGCTGCTTTCGATCGCACTGGCGACGGCCGATGTCGGCATTCCGAATTTCTTCGGTCTCCTCATTGCACTGCTGGTGCAGAGCCTTTCCATCCTCGCGTTGCTTATCGGCATCTTTGTAACCCGGCGCATGGTGCCAGGCGACGCACGGGTGCTGGACCTGCTGGTGCCAGGGATTTATGCGCTGATCGCCTATCTCGTGGTTGGCACCATTCTCTCGCTGATTGCCGGACCGGTGCTGATTCTGCTCTGGATCGGCCTGGCTTTTCTGCTGTTTCATCTGGGCTGGCGGGTCGGCGGGTGGAATATTGGCGTTGCTGCGGCATTTGCGGTTTTGACCATGGTGCTGCTTGTCGGTATGCCAGTGACGCTCTACATGGTGCTTGGCCCCGTGGCCGCGCCCACACCTTGAGACGAGATCCACGCCCTTGGCCCAGCCTAATTCTCCCTTTTTCGAAGAAGCCGCGAGCGCCGTCCGAGGCTGCGTTGCCCTCATTACCGGCAAGCGCGATGCTTCGGCCTATTTCGATTTTTCCCAGCGCGGCCTTGTCGGCAGCCTGATCGCGGCGGTCGTCGCCGTGATGCTGGCCGGCTTTGGGCCGGTGCTGTTCGGGATCAACATGCCGGCCGGGGCGGCGACGCAATCGGTCATCGTCAATGCTGTGCTCTTCGTGGCGCAGGCGGGCATGGCTGCCCTCGTCCTCAGGCAGATGGGACGGCAGGATGGGTTCATTCCCTATCTCGTTGCCAGCAATTGGGTGACGCTGGTTTCGGCGGTGCTGCTGCTGATTTCGACGCTGTTCGGCGAGGCCGGCATCGTGCTGCTGCTCGGCATTGCCATCGTGGCGCTGCTGACGTTCATCAATATCGGCCGCTTCATCGTGACGCTGGCGCCGCTGCAGATCGGGCTTTTGTTCGTATCGCAGGCCGTGGGCGTGTTCCTGGCGCTGGGCATTGTTGCCTTGTTCCTCCCGGCGCCGGCGCTGACCTAATAGTCGACTTTAACGAAGTAGAGCCCTGCTGATGGCGCCATGGCGCCGCAGCGGCTGCGGTCGGCTGCGTCGAGCGCGGCGCGGAAATCGGCCGGGGTCCATCTGCCCTCACCAACCAGTTTCAGCGAACCCACCATGGAGCGCACCTGATGGTGGAGGAAAGAGCGAGCGCTGGCGGCAACGACGACGTGGTCGAGTTCGCGGCGCACGGCAAAATGGTCGAGCGTGCGGATGGGCGAATTGGCCTGGCACTCGGACGAGCGAAAGGTCGTGAAATCATGGCGGCCGAGGATTTTTTGGGCGGCTTCGTGCATCACTTCGGCATCGAGCGGCATGGGGACGTGCCAGACCTGATTGCGCTCGAGTGCGGCGGGGGCGCGGCGGTTGAGGATGCGGTATTCGTAGTGACGCGCGAGGGCTGAGAAGCGGGCCTCAAAGGTTTCGGGGACGATTTCGCAATCGATGACCGCGGCGGGGTTGGGGCGCAGGTGATAGTTGAGTGCCTCGCGCACGCGAAACGGGTCGCGGTCGGTCGAGAGGTCGAAGTGGACGACCTGGCCGAGGGCGTGGACGCCGGCATCGGTGCGGCCGGAGGCCTGCGTCGTCACCGTCTCGCCAGAGAAGCGGAAGATGGCTTCTTCGAGGGCCTGCTGCACGCTCATCCGATCGGCCTGGCGCTGCCAGCCGCAGAACGGGGTTCCATCGTACTCGAGCGTGATGCGATAGCGGGGCATCAGCCGATGACGGTTGCGGGCAAGACCCCTGCCCCGCGCAGGAACGTTGCGGCATCCATGGCGCCCTTGCCTTCGCGCTGCACCTGGGTGAGGCGGACGGCGTCGGAACCACAGGCGATGGTGAGTTCGGGGCCGATCAGGGTGCCGGGGGCGGCATTGCCGGATGCGAGCGTGGAGCGCAGGGCCTTGATGCGGGTCGGCTTGCCGGCCAGCTCAAGCTCGAACCAGGCGCCCGGGAACGGCGAGAGGCCGCGGATGGTGTTGTGCACCTCTTCGGCGGATTTGGAGAAATCGAGCTTGGCCTCGGTCTTCTCGATCTTTGCCGCATAGGTAACGCCCTCTTCGGGCTGGGGCGTGAAATCGAGGCTGCCGCGTTCGAGCGCGGCGAGCGCGCGGCCCATGAGATCGGCGCCGAGGCGCATCATCTGGTCGTGCAGTTCGCCCGCGGTCATGTCGGGGCCGATGGGGATGATTTCGGTCGGGCCCATGGCGCCAGTATCGAGACCTTCGTCCATGTTCATGACGACGATGCCGGTCTGCTTGTCCCCGGCCATAATGGCGCGCTGCATGGGCGCGGCACCGCGCCAGCGGGGCAGGAGCGAACCGTGGAGATTGAGGCAGCCTTCGGTTGGCGCTTCGAGGATGGCCTTGGGCAGAATCAGGCCATAGGCGACGACCACGGCAACATCGGCGCCGAGCGAGGCGAATTGCAGCTGTTCGGCTTCGTTACGGAGGCTTTTAGGCGTGAAGACGGGAATGCCGAAATTCTCGGCCGCTTCATGCACCGGGCTCTTGCGCTCGGCTTGGCCGCGGCCGGCCGGCTTTGGCGCGCGCGTATAGACGGCGAGGACTTCGTGGCCGGAAGCGACGATCTCGGTCAGCGTCGGCACGGAAAATTCGGGCGTGCCCATGAAGACGACGCGCATGACGAGAGCCTCTCTTTTTCCTCTCCCCATCGGGGAGAGGGTGGATCGCCCGCAGGGCGAGACGGGTGAGGGTGCTCTAGCCCAAGGCGCAGCACCCCCTCATCCGGCGCTTCGCGCCACCTTCTCCCCGATGGGGAGAAGAATAGATCAACGCGCGGCGAGCTTTGCCTGCTTGTCGAACTTCTTGATGACGCGGTCGCGCTTCAGGCGGCTGAGATAGTCGATGTAGAGCACGCCATCGAGGTGATCGAGTTCGTGCTGGATACAGACGGCGAGCTTGCCATCGGCGTCCTTGGTGACTTCCTGGCCGTCGAGGTCAGTGTACTTCACCGTGACCGTGGAAGGACGCTCGACTTCATAGTAAAGCTCGGGGATCGAGAGGCACCCCTCTTCGGTCACCTGGATCTCGTCGCCGAACTTGGTGATTTCGGGATTGATCATGACGAGCGGCGTCGGGGTTTCGCCTTCGGGGGCGAGGTCCATGACGACGATGCGCTTCATCACCCCGATCTGGGGCGCAGCAAGGCCAATGCCCGGCGCGTCATACATGGTATCGAGCATGTCCTTGGCCAGCGTCTTGATCTCTTCGTCGACCTCGACGATGGGATCGGCAACTGCGCGCAGGCGCGCGTCGGGAATGATGAGAATAGGGCGGATGGCCATGGCAAAGGTCCGGCGATATCTGGATTTGCCAGTGATATGGCGTCTTGAGGCTCTCTGGTCAACTGCGCAGCGGGTTTGCGCACCGCGCAGAATAGAACATTTTAAGAACAGAAGAATCGGGTAGAGTGCCCCCATGAGTGAACTCGACACTATTCTGTTCATGGCCGGCTCTGTGCCGGTGACCCTGGGGCTTGCGCTTGTTGTCGGCATCGTGGTGCTGCTGGCGACAGGCGTTTTTCTACTCGTCGGCTCGGCGCGCGCCAATGCGCAGCGGGCCGATGAAGTGGCGCGGGAAGCGAGCGAAAACCTGAAAGCCAGTTTTCTCGAACAGATTGCGCAGCGCGACATGCGCATTCGCGACCTTGATCTCGGGATTGCGCGCGAGCGCGAGCGGTCGGGCGAACTGATCGACAATGAGCGGGAAAAGAACAGCGAGCTGACGGCTGAACTGGCGGCAATGCGAACGCGGCTCGACGAGCAGGCGCGGCAGAACGAAGCCAATATGAAGCGCTTTACCGAAGCGCGGCAGCAGATGACCGACGAGTTCAAGGCCATTGCCGGGGACGTGCTCAAAAGCCACGGCGAGACGTTTTCCAAGCAAAACCGCGAGCAGGTCGATACGCTGCTGAAACCGCTGCAGGACAAGATTACCGAGTTTCACAAGAACCTCGTCGAAGATCGCTCCGCCATGGGCGAGCGCATTCGCGCTCTTGCCGAGAGCAATCTGCAGATCACCACGGAAGCGCAGAATCTGACGCGGGCGCTAAAAGGCAATTCGCAGACGCAGGGCGCCTGGGGCGAAATGATCCTGTCCACAATTCTCGAGCAATCGGGGCTGCGGGAGGGCGAACAGTATTTTACCCAGCAGAGCCATAGCGGCGAAGACGGGCAACGCGTCCGCACGGATGTCGAAATCCTGATGCCGAACGGGGACAAGCTGGTCATCGACTCAAAGGTGTCCCTGACCGCCTTCGAAGCCTTTGTGAACAGCGAGGAGCTGGATCGTGACCAGCATCTGCGCGCCCATATCACCTCAGTGCGCGGGCACATCACGACGCTGGGGGACAAGAGCTACCATCGCGCGGCCAAGTCGAGCCTCGACTATGTGATGATGTTCGTGCCGATCGAGTCGGCGCTGGCGACGGCGATTCAGCATGACACCAAGCTTGTCGAATTCGGCATGGGCAAGGGCGTGATGCTGACCACGCCGACGACGCTGATGACGGTGCTGCGCACCGTGCGCAATGTCTGGGACATCGAAAAGCGCCACCAGAATGCGGAGGAGATCGCAGAGCGCGCCGGTGCGCTTTACGAGAAGGTCGCCGGGTTCCTTGGGACGATGGACAAGGTGGGCAGCAGCATCGAGCGCGCGCAGCAGGATTTTGCCAAGGCCAAGGACCAGCTGTCCACCGGGCGCGGCAATGTGGTGCGGCAGGTGGAGATGCTGCGCGAACTTGGCGCGAAGTCGGGGAAGAGTTTGCCGGCGGGTTGGGATGGCGGGAGCGATGAGCAGCGGACGCTTAGGCTTGTGGGTGAGGAGCCGGGGGACAGGAATTAAAGGCTGAGCGTGCTGCCACCCCCTCCCGGCCTCCCCCATCAAGGGGGAGGTGAAGGTCAGCGATTGGGGTGAGATATTGCCACACGCTCGATACGACACCTCCCCCTTGATGGGGGAGGATGGGTGGGGGGATGGCAGGCACCGGCGCCCTACCCTGCCCGCAATTCGCTCCGACTTTTCAGCACCTGATCCCCATCCTCCTGCTCGATGAGATAGGCCGGCTCCTTCCGGCTCGCTTCGCGTGTAACCTCGGTTCCCTTGATGGTGCGGGTCACGCGACTGGTGAAGCGCTCGATGATCTTGCCGTGCGCCTCGTGTGCGCCCCAGGTCCAGCTAACTTTCGAACCTTTCCGAGATGCCATGAGATCGCCTCCTCCATGGGGCAATAACCGTCCGTTCAAACGGTTGCCAAAGCCCGATTTCGCCGGGATTGTGGCCGCCGGATTAACGCTGCCGCAATGCAGCCAGCAACATTGCGAAACATTAATGCTGGCGCAACTTCCCAGAAAGGCGGCACGTTCCATATCTAGTGCCACAAGCTGTTGAGAGCTTTTTCGAAGGAGACTTTTCCTTATGCGTCCCACTCTTCTTTCGCGTACGCGCCGCTGGCTTGGAGCATCGGCCCTGGCGCTTCTGGTGGGTATCGGTGGCGTGTCCACGGCATTCGTGCTGACGGGTCAGGCTGCCAATGCCCAAGTGCGCAATGTGGCTCAGATCGCTGTGCCGCAAGTCACCCAGCAGCAAGGCTTTGCCGACCTCGTTGATGCCGTGAAGCCGGCAGTCGTGTCCATTCTCGTTGAAGCTCAGGAACCGGCCCGCACGGTGCAGCGCGGCGGCGGTGACAACTTCCAGTTCAACTTCCCCGACCTGCCCGAAGGTCACCCCTTCCGTGACTTCTTCGACCAGTTCGGTGGCCCCGGAGGCCCGCGTGGTCAGGGTGGCGATGCCAAGCCGCGCCAGTTCATGGCTGCCGGTTCGGGCTTCATCATTTCGGCTGATGGCTATGTGGTCACCAATAACCACGTCGTTTCCGATGCCACCAAGGTCACCGTGATCTTCGAAGACGGCTCCGAACAGGTTGCAACGGTTGTCGGCACCGACGAGCGTACCGACCTTGCCGTACTCAAGATCGAAGGCAAGGACCTGCCCTTCGTGACGTTCGAGGACACCGCGAGCCGCGTTGGCGACTGGGTGGTTGCCGTTGGTAATCCGTTCGGCCTCGGTGGTACCGTGACCGTCGGCGTAATCTCGGGTGCCGGCCGCAATATCGGCGGCTCCAGCTATGGCGATTTCCTGCAGATCGACGCAGCCGTGAATACCGGCAATTCGGGCGGCCCGGCCTTCAACACCAAGGGTGAAGTGGTCGGCGTCAATACTGCCATCTATTCGCCCAATGGTGGCAATGTCGGTATCGCCTTTGCCATTCCGGCCCACACGGTCAAGCAGATCGTCAACCAGCTGATCGACACCGGTACGGTGACCCGCGGCTATCTTGGCGTCTCCATCCAGGACGTGACCAAGGACATTGCCGATAGCGTTGGCCTCGCCAATGCCCGCGGCGCCATTGTCCGCGAACCGGCCTCCGATGGCCCTGCCGGTGATGCCGGCGTCAAGTCCGGCGACATCATCACCCAGGTGGATGGCGACCAGATCGATGACGCGCTCGACCTCAGCCGTACCATTGCCAACAAGGCACCGGGTTCGGACGTCGAGCTGACCATCTGGCGCGATGGCGCGGAGACCAAGCTGACCGTCAAGCTCACCGAGCTGACCGAACAGGCTGCTCCGACCCAGGATCAGGCACCGGTTCCGCCGGCCGACGTTCCGGAAAGCACCTCTAGCCTGGGCATGACCCTGGTTCCCAATGGTGACGGTTCGGGCGGCCTCCTGATCCAGGACGTCCAGCCCGACAGCACCGCAGCCCAGCGTGGCCTCGCCGTTGGCGACGTGCTGCTCGAAATCGACAACAAGCCGCTGAGCACGATTGCCGATTACGATGCCGCTATCTCGGGCGTGCAGAGCAAGGGCCTCGATACGGCCCTGGTCAAGGTTGCCCGCAACGGTGAAGCCCGCTTCATCGGCCTGCCGCTCGGTGAAGAAGGCTAAAACAACAGCGCTTTTGATTGCCTAGCGGCTCGAAAGCGCCCTATGGGCTCCGGGGTTTCCCTCCCCCCGGAGCCTTTCAGTTCAGTAAGCGGAGCACCGGCATGAAGATTTTGTTGATCGAAGATGACCGGGAAGCCGCGAGCTATCTTATCCAGGCATTGGACGAAGCGGGCCATGTGACCCACCACGCCAGCGACGGCGAAACCGGCTATGCCATGGCTTCGGGCATGGACTATGACGTGCTCATCGTCGATCGCATGCTGCCCCGGCGCGATGGCCTGTCCATCATCGAGAGCCTCAGGGCCGAGGGCGACAATACGCCCGTGCTCATTCTCTCCGCCCTTGGCGAAGTGGACGACCGCGTGACGGGTCTGCGGGCCGGGGGCGACGATTATCTCACCAAACCCTATGCCTTTACCGAACTCCTGGCGCGCATCGAAGTTTTGGCGCGACGCTCGAGCCCGGCTGAAGCTGCAACCAACTACAGCGTCGGCGGGCTATCGCTCGATCGCCTGAGCCGCAAGGTCGAGCGCGACGGCGAGGCCATTCTTTTGCAGCCGCGCGAATTTCGCCTGCTCGAATATCTGATGAAGCATGCGGGCAAGGTAGTGACCCGCACCATGCTGCTCGAAAATGTCTGGGACTATCATTTCGACCCCCAGACCAATGTAATCGACGTCCACATGTCGCGCCTGCGCTCGAAAATCGACAAGGGGCATGACAATGCCCTGCTCCATACGGTGCGCGGCGCCGGCTACATGATCCGGGACTAACACGTGAGCCGCTTCGCCCAGGTCTGGCGGACCTCCACCGTTCGCCTTACTGCCACCTTCATCGCCATTTTCGTCGTCTTCGCCATCCTTCTCATGGGCTTTATCGGCTGGCAGTCGAGCGTGCAGATTCAGCGCCAGCAGACCGACGATATCGACCGCGAGGTGCGCCTGTTCCAGCGCATCGAGGCAACGCAGGGCATTCGCGCCCTGGCCTTTGCGCTCAACCGGCTATCGAGCCAACCGGGCCCTGGCGTTTACTATCTCGGCGATGCCGCGGGGCAATATCTGCTCGGCAATATGAGCGATGTGCCGCCCGATGTGCTGATCGATCCGGGTGTCTACAGTTTCGATTATGATCGGCCCGACCCCTTGGGCGCCGATGCCGGCCCCGAGCCCAGCGGGTCGAGGGGACCCGACGGCGGCCCACCCCCAAGGCGTTCGGGCGTTGCCGTGGTCAAATCGGTGGAACTCAACAATGGCATGCGGCTCGTTGTGGGACGCGACGTCGTCGAGCGGCGCGGCTATTCGGCCATCATCCTGCAAAGTTTTCTCGTCGGCGTCGTCGGCATTATTTTGTTTTCGGTCGTCGCTGGCGGGGTGACGGCGCGGCGGGTGCTCAAACGCATCGACACCATTCGCGATACCTCGACAAAAATCATGTCGGGCAATCTTTCCGAGCGCGTGCCGATCACCAAGCGCAATGACGAGTTCGACGGGCTGGCGCGCAATCTCAATGCCATGCTCGACCGTATCGAACAGCTGCTGCAAGGACTCAAGGAAGTCACCGACAATGTGGCGCATGACCTGAAAACGCCGCTGACGCGGCTACGCAACCAGGCCGAGGGCGCGCTGCGCGATACGGCAAGCCCGCAAACCAAGGAAAAGGCGCTGGAGACGGTGATCGCCGAGAGCGACAAGCTGATCCAGACGTTCAATGCTCTGCTGATGATCGCCCGCGTCGAAGCCGGGGCGCCTTCGGGGGCGCTGTCTGAGATCGATGTCAGCGCCATCGTTGCCGATGTGGCCGAGCTCTATACGCCCGTTGCCGAGGACGAAGGCATCGAGGTTGCAACCGATATTGCCGAAGGGGTTACGCTCAAGGCCAATCGCGAACTGATTGGGCAGGCCATGGTGAATCTCCTAGAAAACGCCATAAAATATGCCAAGCCCGAAGACGGCAGCACCGGCAAGATTGCCGTGAGCCTCAAGCGCGCGGGCGGCAGCGTCGCGATTGTCGTGGCAGACAATGGCCCCGGCATTGCCGAAGCCGACCGGAGCCGGGTGCTGGAGCGCTTCGTGCGGCTCGAAAAGAGCCGGTCGGAGCCGGGCTCGGGGCTGGGGCTGGCGCTGGTCAATGCCGTGGCGCGGCTCCATGGCGGCAGTTTCCGCATCGAGGACAATGGCCCGGGCGTGCGCGCGGTGCTCGAGGTACCGGGGAGCTAGAGCTTTTCATGTTTGAACCGCTGCCCCAGTAGACCTCATCCTGAGGCGCGGAGCGAAGCCTCGAAGGGTTTGACTGGCTGCAATCGCTCCAGTGGAGCAATTGCAAGGAAGAACGCCCAGAGCGCTACGCGTCGGGCTATGGGCGTGGCACTATGGCGCAGGCCTGCCCGACCTCGTGGTTCGAGGCTTCGCTACGCTTCGCACCTCACCATGAGGTCTTCTAGGCTTTTCAGTTTACAAGCAAAGCTGCGATGCTCTAGCCCCCAAGCCAGTCCGGCTCTTCGGTTTCCGGCAGCTTGTAGAAATCGCGGACCACGGCCCAGCCTTCTTCGGCCGTATCGACGATGGAGAACAGCTCCGGGTCGGTTGGGGAAATGGTGCCGGCCTCGGCGAGAGCCTGGAGGTTGATGACCTTGTCCCAGAATTCTTTGCCGAAGAGCACGACCGGGATGCGATCCATGCGGCCGGTCTGGATCAGGGTCAGGGTTTCGAAAAATTCGTCGAGCGTACCAAAGCCGCCGGGGAAGACGGCAACCGCCTTGGCGCGCAGCAGGAAGTGGATTTTTCGCGTGGCGAAATAGTGGAAATTGAAAGAGAGGTCGGGCGTCACGTAGAGGTTCGGCGCCTGTTCGTGCGGCAGCACGATGTTGAGCCCAATGGAGGGCGCGCCCATGTCGGCTGCGCCGCGATTGCCCGCTTCCATGACGCCGGGACCACCGCCGGTCACCACGACATATTCGGTGAAATTGCTCGCGGCCGAGGTTTGGCTTGCCAATTGGGCGAAGCGCCGGGCCTCGTCATAATAGCGCGACGCGGCTTCGAGATTGCGCTTCTGCACTTCGTTCTTGGCCGCCCAGGCGGGCTTGCCGGGTTCGGGAATGCGGGCGCCGCCGAAGAGCACGACGGTCGAAACGATGCCGCGCTCGCGCAGGCGGAATTCGGTCTTGAGATATTCGAGCTGGAACCGGACGCCGCGGGTGTCTTCCGAGGTCATGAAGTCGTCGTCGGCAAAGGCGAGCCGATAGGCGGGATTTTCGGTCTGGGCCGTCTGCGGCGCTTTCTTGGCGGCGGCAATGTCCTGCTTGGACGTGCGCAGCGAGGTCGGGTGGCGTCTGGCCAAATGGCTTCTCCGTTCCGAATCCGGTCTTGACCGGCGCGCCACAATTCGGCGCCTTTGCATTGGGCATAACCAGTGCGGTGAGCCGGGGCAAGGGCGGGAGGAATCCATTCAGTTCACGAGTGTGGAAGCCAGGATCGATGCGGCGGCGCATCTCGTCCTCGCGCGCCTGCCGCGCGGCGCCGTTGCCGATGGTCTCATCGAGTTCCTGGTCTTCGGGCTCAAGCAGGCCTGGGCCTGCCTTTTTGGCGGGCTGATGCTGGGGATGATCATCGTCACCCGTCTATGGTGGCCCGAAATCGGGCTCAACCGCTACGACTTCTGGTTTGTCGCCGCGCTTGTCATCCAGGCCGGGATGATCCTCTTTCGGCTGGAAACGCTGGATGAGGCGCGAGTGATCCTGATCTTCCACGTCGTGGGCACCATCATGGAAGTGTTCAAGACCTCGGTGGGGTCATGGGTCTATCCCGACGATGCGCTGTTCCGCATTGCCGGGGTGCCGCTGTTTTCAGGTTTCATGTATGCCTGTGTCGGCTCCTACATGGCGCGCATCCAGCGCATTTTCGACATCACCTTTACCCGCTATCCGCCGATCTCAATGACGGTGCTGCTGGCTCTGGTCGTCTATGTCAATTTCTTCAGCCACCACTATTTTTATGACTTTCGCTGGTGGCTGTTTGGCGGGGTCGTGCTGCTCTATGGGCGCAGCTTCATGCACTATCGCGTGTTTCGCTTCCGCCATTCCATGCCCATGCTGGTGGCCTTCCTGCTCGTGGCGCTGTTCATCTGGATTGCGGAAAACATCGGCACCTGGAGCCGCGCCTGGATCTATCCGAGCCAGGAAAATGGCTGGAGTCTCGTGAGTTTTGAAAAGCTCGGCTCGTGGTATCTGCTGATGCTGATCTCGGTGGTGCTGGTGACGTTGGTGCATCCGCCGCGACGGCATAAACCGGACTGACCCCTTGCTTTCGACACCATTTGTTCGCATATAGCCAATCGGGAGGTTGGCGCGGACGTGTTCCTCGCCAACCGGGTCAGGTCCGGAAGGAAGCAGCCCCAACGAGATCCTCACGGGTCGATGCCAGCCTCCTACTCAATTCTCTGTTCGTATCTGGCAATTTGAGCCGCAGGCTTTTGCGGGACGAACGTCATTGCCCTATGGTCAGAAAATGACCCAAGGCCGAATCCCTAAGGCACAGGCAGGAAAGGGCAAAAATGGCTGACGCTCAGACCACGCCCTATCTGGTGCTGGCCCGCAAATATCGCCCGCGCGACTTCTCGACCCTCGTCGGGCAGGACGCGATGGTGCAGACGCTGGGCAATGCCTTTGCGCAGAACCGCATCCATCATGCTTTCATCATGACCGGCGTGCGCGGCGTGGGCAAAACCACGACGGCGCGCATTCTGGCTCGCGCCTTCAACTATGAAGACGAAAACGGCCGCCGCCCGACGCTCGATCTCGAAAAAGAAGGCATGCATTGCCGCGCCATTATCGAGGGACGCCATGTCGACGTCATCGAAATGGACGCCGCGAGCAATACCGGCATCAATGACATCCGCGAGATCATCGACTCGGTGAAGTATGGCCCGGCCTCGGCGCCCTACAAGGTCTATGTCATCGACGAAGTGCACATGCTCTCGACGGCGGCCTTCAACGGCCTCCTGAAGACGCTCGAGGAACCGCCGCCCTACGTCAAATTCATCTTCGCGACGACCGAAATCCGCAAGGTGCCGGTCACCATCCTGTCGCGCTGCCAGCGGTTCGATCTTCGGCGCATCCCCGCCGATATCATGACCGCCTATCTCGAAAAGATTCTCGGGCAGGAAGGCATTGGCTTTGAGCCCGATGCCCTGGCCATGATCGTGCGCGCCGGCGAAGGCTCGGCGCGCGATAGCCTGTCGCTGCTCGACCAGGCCATTGCCCATGGCGGCGGGTCGGTTTCGGCGGCGACGGTCAAGACCATGCTGGGTCTGGGCGATCGCGCGAGGATCATCGACCTTTTCGAGGATGTCATGGGCGGCCGTGTCGCCGAAGCACTGACAGCGCTGCGCGAGCTTTATGATCTTGGCGCCGATCCGCAGACCATGCTGGCGGACCTGGCTGAATTCACTCATCTCGTGACGCGCATCAAGGTCGTGCCGGCGGCAGCCGACGACGCATCGCTGACCCCTGACGAGCGCAGCCGTGGCCGCGATCTGGCGCAACGCCTGCCGATGCGGGCGCTGACGCGGGCGTGGCAAATCCTCTTCAAGGGCAATGAAGAAACGGGCCGCGCCGGCAATGCGCTGCAGGCGGCGGAAATGACGCTGATCCGGCTCGCCTATGCTGCCGACCTGCCGAGCCCGGACGAGGTGATTTCAAAGCTTTCCGGCCAGGTGCTGGCCAATGCGCCACTGACGCCCCCTGCCCCGCGCCTGCCGCCCAATGGTGGTGGCGGGGGTGGCGGCGCAACAGCGCTGCGCGTCGAGGCGCCGATGTCAGCGCAGCCACAGGCTGTCGCGACGCAGGCGATTGCCTCAACGCAACCACAGGCTATGGCCGAAACTGCGCCCGTCACGCGGCCGCAGGCAGTCGTGGCGCCGGCCTTGGCGACTGTCGCGACCTACAAGGACCTCATTGCGCTGGCCACTGCCAAGCGCGATGTGCTCGTAAAACTCGCGCTCGAATCGCAGATGCGGCCGATTTCCTTCGAACAGGGCCGTATCGAGGTGGCGCTGGCCGATGGCGCCGATCCCGGCATGATCGCGACGCTGTCGGCGCGGTTGCAGACCTGGACCGGTCAGCGCTGGCTGGTCATGGTTTCGACCAAGCCGCCCGAGGGCCTGACCATCCGGCAGGAGCGCGAGCAGCGCAAGGAAGCGGCCACCGCGGCGGCTCATGAGGACCCGCTTGTGAAGGCCATCCTTGAAACCTTTCCCGGGGCCAAGGTCGTTAACGTCTCTGTGCGTGACGAAGAAGCCGCCATTCCCGAAATCGCCCCCGCACCAATCGAAGAGGACGACGAATGAAAGATATCATGGGCATGATGAAGGCCGCCAGCGAAATGAAAGGCAAGATGGAGGCCATGCAGGCCGAGCTTGCCGAGATGGTGGTTGAAGGCCGCTCCGGCGGGGGTCTCGTCACTGTTGCGCTTTCGGGCAAGGGTGATTTGCGCGGGCTCAAGATCGATCCGACGCTGGCCAATCCGAGCGAGATCGAAGTGCTTGAGGATCTGATCGTCGCCGCGTTCAACGATGCCAAGGGCAAGAGCGAAAGCGAAGTGCAGCGCCGCATGGCGGAAGTCACCGCCGGCCTGCCGATCCCGCCGGGAATGAAGTTCCCGTTCTAAATCGATCACTGCGTCATTCCCGCGAAAGCGGGAATCCTTGTTTCGGCCCTCAAACAGAGATCTCCGCTTTCGCGGGGATGACATTGTGAGGGTGGGTGTATGCAGAGCCAAGTCGCAAAAAATGCCATCCGGCGGACCTGAAATCGAGCAATTGATCCAGCTTCTGGCCCGCTTGCCGGGCCTGGGGCCGCGTTCGGCGCGGCGGGCTGTGCTGCATATGATCAAGAAAAAGGAGCAGTTGATGCTGCCCCTTTCGGCGGCGCTCGACCGGGCCGTGGCGGCGGTAAAAACCTGCGAAATCTGCGGCAATGTCGATACGACGTGCCCCTGCTCGATCTGCTCGGACCCGCGGCGCGGCGATAGCGGTATTCTGATCGTCGTCGAAGATGTTTCCGACCTCTGGGCGATGGAACGCGCCGCGCCGGGCCAAGTACGCTACCATGTGCTGGGCGGGGTATTGTCGCCGCTCGATGGCGTGGGGCCCGACGATCTCAATCTCGACATGCTGATTTCGCGCGCACCGGACTATTCGGAGATCGTGCTGGCAATGAATGCCACGGTCGATGGGCAAACGACAGCGCACTACATCACCGACCGGCTCGAGCCGGGAACGAAAGTGACAAGGCTCGCCCATGGTGTGCCGATCGGCGGGGAACTCGACTATCTCGACGAGGGCACGCTGAGCCAGGCGCTGCGGGCACGGACGCAGATTTAGGTTTTTGGGCCGAAGCACGCTCTGTGAAGCGTTTCGCGCGAGATTGTCACCCCGGCGCAGGCCGGGGTAACAGCCGGTGGCAAAAGTCGCACCTGTTCTTTGGCTTTCGATCGGTAGGAATTTTTTCTGGACTACCAGAGTCCTCGACCACCTCAGCTCGTCAGCACGATCCGCATCAAATCCGCCGTGTTCTTGGCGCCGAGTTTTTCCATAACGCGGGCGCGGTGGACTTCGATGGTGCGGGGCGAAATGCCCAGTTTTCGGCCCGCTTCCTTGTTCGATTGCCCATTGGTGATGAGCTGAAGCACTTCGCGTTCGCGCGGGGTCAATTGGGAGAAACCCCGTACCTCCACGGGGCGCCTCCCACCCTGCATAGCGCCCAGATGCACGTCGCGGCGCAGGGCGTCGCGGATGATGCCGAGCAGGTGTTCGCTATCGATGGGTTTTGGCACCACATCGGTCGCGCCCAGTTTCATGGCCGTGACGGCGGCTTCAAGCTGGGGAGAATTGGCCAGCATGACCACCGGCGTGCCGGTATGCAGCGCCTTGACGCGTCGCAGCAGCGGCAGGCCGCTCTCCTGGCCGATGACCAGGTTGACCACCGCCACATCGACCCGTCGTCGTTCGAGCGAGGCGAGGAAATGCCCGGCCTCGAGCGAGAACATGGTCTGAAAGCCTTCGAGGCGGAACAATACGCTCAGCCCCTCGCAGATGGCGGGATCGTCGTCCACGATATGGATCACACGGTCCCGATTGAGAAATGAATGATAATAAGTGTCGTCGCTCATCGTGCCCAAAGCCCCTTTGGCAAGGTTCGCATTACCCTTGGGCCGGAGCCGCATGACAGTGGAAAAACGCATCCACCGTCCTCCGTCCCACTCACCCCTGTAGTTTGCTCTAAGTGGTCATGCCGTCCGATAGAGAGAATACTTAAGTGTCACTACGCACTTGCTAGGTATATTTGCCTAACATAAAATGGTCAACAGATATTATTCCTAGATCGTAGACACAAAAAAGCCGGCCTCTGCAAGCCGGCTTTTATTCGCGTCAGACGCGGGGATTGGTGCGCAGGGCGTCGCGGATTTCGGTGAGCAGGATTTCTTCCTTGGTCGGGGCGGGCGTGGTTTCGACCGGCTCCTGGGCCGCTTCGCGCTTGAGGCTGTTGATGGCCTTAACCACGAGGAAGAGCACGAAGGCGACGATGGCGAATTTGACCACGGCATTGATGAAGAGGCCGATATTGACCCGCGCCTCGCCCACGGTCAGCACGATGCCGGAAAAATCGATGCCACCGATGATGATGCCGATGAGCGGCATGAAGATATCGTCGACGATGGAGGACACGATGGCCCCGAAGGCGGCACCGATGATCACGCCGATGGCGAGGTCGATCATGTTGCCCTTGACGGCGAAATCACGGAATTCCTTAACAAAGCTCATAGGTTCGACCCTCTTCAAACGGGAAAGCGGCCTCCGGTCAGGACGTTAACGGAGGGATAACCAACATTTCCGACCTTTCGGCAATTTGCAATGGTCCCTCAGTCGAACTTGCGCCCCTGCGCCGGGGGGCAGATAACGGCTCTCAACAATTCGAGCTTGTCTGAAATCCATGGCGCTTTCCTCTGCTGACAGTTCAGCCAGCCTCCGGCTGGCCATCGACTATCTGCCCCAGGGCATTGCGGTCTTCGATGCGGGGCTGCGGCTCGTCGTGTCGAACCGGCGCTATAATCTGCTGCTCGCTTTGCCCGAGGACCTGATCCGGGAGGGCACAGCGCTTTTCGACATTGCACTGTTCCTTGCCGAGCGCGGCGACCTTGGCGTGGGCGATGCAGCGCGGCTCGCCATCGAGCGCATCAACCTGCTTACCGAAGCGCCGATAACGGTGACCCAACGCCTCGGCAATGCCGGTCAGACGCTGGAATTTCATTCGAGCCGGCTCTCGGATGGCGGACTTGTCATCACCTTTTCGGATGTGACGGCGCGGGTGAAGGCGGAGCGCGAACTGGAGCGGGTCAATTTTTCGCTCGAAGGTCGCGTCGAGGAGCGCACGGCAGACCTGACGCGCGTTAATGCCGAGTTGGAGATTGCGCGCGCCAAGGCTGACGCCGCCAATCACGACAAGACCCGATTTCTGGCGGCGGCGAGCCACGATCTTCTCCAGCCGCTCAATGCCGCGCGGCTCTATACATCCACATTGATCGAGCGGGCCAAATCCACTGCCTTTGCCGAATTGGCGACCTCTATCGAAGCCTCGTTGACGGCGGTTGAGGAGATCATGTCGGCGCTGCTCGATATTTCACGCATCGATAGCGGGGCGCTCAAGCCCGCCCCTGCCCCGGTGGCGGCGCAGGACCTGTTGCGCAAGGCAGAGGTGGAATTCGCCCCCCTCGCCCGCGAGCACGATGTGACGCTGCGCATCGTCAAGACAGCAGCCTCGGTGATGGCGGACCGCTCGCTGGTCGGGCGTATCGTGCAGAACCTTGTTTCCAATGCCATCAAATATACCCCGGCGGGCGGCAAGGTGCTGGTGGGCCTGCGGCGGCGCGGCAATCGTCTGCGGCTCGATGTGATCGATACGGGCATCGGTTTCAATAGGGATCAGCACCGGCTGGTCTTTGCCGAATTTTCCCGGCTCGATCGGGCGGCGCGCATGGCACAGGGGCTGGGGCTCGGGCTTTCCATCGTGCAACGCCTCGTCTTGGCCATGGACCTGACACTGGAACTCGACAGCAAGGAAGGGCGCGGCTCGCGCTTTTCGCTCTATCTCCCCGTGGTGCGCAATGCCCGGCCGGCGCAGGGCGAAAGCTGGCCGATGGTGGAAAGTAATGTCGGCACGCTCAATCTGAAGGTGCTGTGCGTCGACAATGAGAAGGCCATTCTCGAAGCCATGCAGGGCCTGCTGGAGCATTGGGGCTGCGACGTGCGCGTGGCTCTGTCGCTCAAGCAGATCGACAGGGAGCGCCTCTTGGAGGGGTGGTATCCCGATCTCGTGCTGATGGATTATCACCTCGACCAGACTTCGGGCCTCGATGCCATCGAATGGCTGCGGCATAATCTCGGTGGCCATCTGCCGGCGGCGCTGGTGACGGCCGATCGCAGCCCTGCTGTGCGGGCGCTGGCCGAGGATCGCGGCATTCTGGTGGTGACCAAGCCGGTCAAGCCCGCGGCCCTGCGGGCGACGATCAGCGGGTTGGCCAATCAATCGGGACGGGGTACGCGGGTTGGGTAAAGCTGACTCTTCTCCTTCGTCATTCCCGCGAAAGCGGGAATGACGCGGTGGATGGGATGGATGTCTTCAAAGGCAAAAATCCAAAAGCCAAAAAGGCCGGCACCCGGAAGGGGCCGACCCGATGCAGTATCATTTATTTGAAAATGGCTGCCTGAAAAGCTTCTGGTGCTGAAAGCCGGTCGGTGCCCGGGTTTTCCCGAGCACCGGAAAGGTCAGATCCAGTAGGGCGTTACGCCATAATAGTCGTAGACGCGACGACCGTTTTCTTCGGTAAAGTAGTCGTCTTCTTCGCGTTCATAGCGCGGGGCGCCTTCGAGCTGATCCTTGGTCACATCGACGCGGTAGCCGCCGAGGCTTTCGTCATAGTTCAGCTTCGACCAAGGCAACGGATAGTGCTCGTGCCCCATGCCGAGGAAGCCGCCGAAGCTCAGCACCGCATAAGAAACCTGACCCGAGCGCTTCTCAACGAGAATGCGTTCGATCGAGCCGATATGCTCGCCCATGGGGTCGTAGACCTTGGTGCCTTCCACCTTGTCGGAAGCGATCAGGTCGTGGGTTTCCTTGATGTCGGCGTCTGCCTTGCGAACGTCATCATAGGCCATTTCGGTCCTCCTGGGTTTGTCCATGGCCGAGCAACGCAGCGTGACGCGAAGCGGTTGCCCGGCCTGAAACAAATGTGATCAGGCAACCAATCTGGGTTTGGCGCTGGGGCGCGGGCCGCGCTCGGCGATGAAGCGGGCAAAGGCCTCGCGGTCGAGCGGGCGGGAAATATAGTAGCCCTGAGCGAAGTGAACCTTGCCTGAGGCCTTGAGTTCGCTGAGGCGCGCCGCGGTTTCGACGCCTTCGACGACGATCTTGCGGCCCGAATCCTGCACCATGTCGATGGCGTGATCGAGCATGCGGGCCATGACCGATTCATCGGGTGCCATGGCAAAGCTGCGGTCGAGCTTGACCCCGTCGACGGAGAGACCAGCCAGGGTGTGCATAGACGAATAGCCGGCGCCAAAATCGTCGATATAGATGTGCGCGCCTGCATCGCGCAGGCGCTCGATTTCGCCTTGGGCCGTCTCCAGTTCGAGGGCGCCGGTTTCGACGATCTCGATGGTCAGATCGAAGTGCGAGCCAGAGGCGAGGAAGGGCGCGAAAATATCGAGCAGCACGGCAGCATCGAGATCGCGCGGAAAGATATTGAAATTGACCTGCATGCGCTTGCCCAGAGGCACGAGCGGCAGCAGTTCGGCATGGGCGCGCTCGACGATGAGGCGCGTGAAGGGCTGGGTCAGGCCATGCTCTTCGACAATGGGAATGAAGCGATCGGGATAGATCATTGTGCCATCGACATCGTGCCAGCGGGCAAGAACCTCGCAGCCGGTGACGAAGTCCTTTTCGAGATCGAGCAGGGGCTGATAGGCGCAGGCGACCCCGCGCGACTGGAAGCGGCGGAGGAAGCGGGATTCGAAGGACCAGTGACGCGCGAGCAATGCATAGAGCTTGCTCGAGAGCCAGGCCGAGACAATGGCGCAGACGATGAGGCTGAGCGCGGCGACGACCCCGCCAAGGCCTAGCAATTGTCCGATCGTGGTACGGGCAGCGACGCAGTGAAGACCCGCCGGGTCGCATTGAGTGGTGGTAAGGGCTCCGTCGCGCAGGCCCATGGGGCCATCGGGTTCGGTGATGCTGGCGGCATAAAGGCCGGGCTCACCTGAAGCATGCCACCAGCGCCCGTCTTGGGCCCGGATCACCACTTCGAATTGCAGCCATTTCGACGCGGTCGCTTCCACCGGCGTCGTCGGCACGACCATGCCGTGATTGCCCCGCACGGCAAAGGACCCCTTGAGCCCCCCAAGGCCGAGCTCTTCGAGATTGCGATTGAGCCAAAGGGTAACGCTGAAGCCATTGGCAGGGAGAATATCGGGTTCGCCGAGATCGATCGGCTTGGGCAACAACCCGTTATTGGCGGTGCAGATGACCTTGCCGCTCTCGAAGAAGAACAGCTCGTTCATGCCGTCGGGCAGAAAGGCGACGCGGCGCTGCTGGGCGGCATATTCGGCCGAGCAGGGATTGGCGGTAAGTTGCTGGTCCATGATGTCGAGGGTCGAGAGCACATTGGTGCGCACGCGCGTATAGGTCTGCATGACCCGCGCGACTTCGGCATTCATGCTGACATGCAGTTCGCGCAGGATGAAGCAGGCGCTGCCCGACAGAAGCGCAAGGAAGCAGACGAGCCAGAGCACCGACTTGACCTTATTCTGGTGCCTTGCCGATATGAGAAACGATATAATTGTGTTCATCAGCGCCCCCCGCCGAGCGGAATGATGCGCAAGGACCTCTCAAGGCGGCGTTAATCCCTACCCTTGCCAATTCGTCTCCAATGGAACTGTCGTCTGCGACAGGCATTTTTCCTTGAGGGCCTTAAGCGCATGAGACGAGGACGGAAAAATGGTTTTCGGCAATCTTGAAGAAGAGATCATGAGCCGGGACAACCTGACCCCGATGCAGATTGCCCAGCACAGCCTTTTCACCGCGCGCGAAAAGCTCGACCTCCTGCAACAATTGAGGGCCGATGCGGCCGGTGCCGCGGCCGAGGGCCGTGAATTCGGGTTCACTTCGGGCGAGATAGACGAGGCTATCGCCCATGTGCATCAAGGCGTGCAGAATGGGGTGGGGACGGAAACCGCTTTCAAGGGAGATTACTGATGGCCAATGACAAGGACGGGCCGGCGCCCAGCGTCGCCAAGGTGGATTTTATGGTCGACGAAAAGGGCTCGAAGATCGATGTGCCCGATGGCTCTGATCTGCGACCGACCGGCGATATCGAAGCTGCCATGGGCGGCACCAGCCCGGCCCAGTGGTGGCTTTATGGGGTCGTCGCGATTGTCGTTGTTGCGGCCATTGTCCTCGCGATGCAGATCTTTTCGGGTGCGCCGGGCACTGCCGTGCAGCCGGGATCGCCGACTGCGGCACCGGTGACCGAAACCACCACGCAATAAAAAAGCGGCCCGGGAGGGCCGCTTCTGATCCAAAAAAAAAACCGACTTAGCCGCGAATAGGCGAAATCTGGATTTCGACGCGGCGGTTCTGAGCGCGGCCGGCTTCGGTGGCGTTGGAAGCGATCGGGCTTGAGGCGCCCTTGCCTTCGATGAAGAAGCGGCGCTGGTCGATGCCCTGATTGGCAAGGATGGTGGCGACCGAAACGGCGCGACGCTGGCTGAGCTCGAGATTGTGCGCAGCGCTACCGGTGGAGTCGGTGTGGCCATAGACATCGACAATGGTCTTGTCGAACTTGCGCAGCACAAGGCCGACGGAAACCAGCGTCTGGTTGAACTGCGGCTGCACCGTCGACTGGTCGGTGGCGAAGGTGATGTTGGACGGCATGTTGAGAATGACCTGATCGCCAACGCGGGTCACGGAAACGCCGGTACCCTGGAGCTGGGCGCGGAGTTCAGCTTCCTGCTGGTCCATATAGGAACCAATGGCAGCGCCACTGAGGCCGCCGACACCAGCGCCGATCAGCGCGCCGACGCGCGGGTCGCCGCCAACCGCTGCGCCAACGATGGCACCGGCAATGGCACCGCCGCCAGCGCCGAGCAGCGTGCCGCCGGCGGTGTTGGAAAGCTGGGACTGGCCAGTATAGGGATTGGTGGTGGTGCAGGCAGAAAGTGCCAGAGTGGCAGCAAGCGCGACGAGAACCTTGGTCTTCATGTTTTCCCCCGAAGGAATCTGAACAGTGGCCTTTGATTGATCTTCATTACGGCAGGAGCGTGATGAGGGAAAGATACTGAACGATGGATGAATAGGACCGGACGTATTGACGGCTTCAGTTCGCCTCGTCGCCCAGTACCTGCCTGATAACGGCACGCGTCTTGCCCGGATCGGTCAGGAGCGGCGTCAGGTCGCTGAGTTGGTCGATTGCTCCGATGACCGGGAGCGCGGCGATCTCGGGATCAGCAATGGCCGCCATGGCGCTGGCGACAGCGTCGTCGGTATTGATGGTGGTGAAGGGCCGGTCGAAATAGGGCCCGACTACAGGTTCGAATGGCGCAATGTCGTGCGCCCTCTGCCACTGCGCCAGCGCCAGATAGGCTCCGGCGAGGGCCTCGCCCCTTTCTTTCCATGCATCAGCCCGCAAGGCTGCTTCGAGATGCGGAGTGAGGGTGCTGGCGATGGGCAGTCGAGCAAAGCCGGTGCCGAACCATTTGGGATAGGGCGCATAGCGCCGCTCCAGCAGGAAACCCATGGCCATCACGTCGCGGCACAATCGTGCGGCGATGACGCGGGAGCCGAGATCGTCACCGGCCTGCCCGGCACGGCCGACAAAAGCCTGTTCCTCGGCAATGCGACGCCACTGGCAGGCGATCTTGTAAAGCCAGACATCGCGCGGAAAATAGGCAAGGGTTTTGCGCAGGGCTTCGAGCCGCCCGCCATCGTCGCGAAAAACGGCGCCTGCGGTGAAGGCGAGGAGGCTTTGTTCGGGCAGACCCAGCCAATCGAGTGAAGTGAGATTTTCGAGCGAGCGAAGGCCGGTATGGGCCTGCAAGCGGCCCTCAAAAGTGTGAAACTCCAGCCCATGCTCCATGGCACCGACGGCATCGGGGCCATTGGCGGCAGGATGCGGACGGCTGCGCCAACCGGCAGGTTCGCCGAGGAAGGTTTCGGGCACTACCGCGGCGAAATCGGCCAGCAGGCGGGCGGCGTGAGCCGCGAAATCGCGCGCGTCGAGATAGAGATGGACCCGCGGCCCCCAATTGTGGTCCCGGGAGATCTCGTCATCAAAACCCAGCAGTTCCGAGCCGTAGCCGATGAGCGCAGCGGAATGCGGCAGGTCGGGCGCGACGCGGGAAAGCCAGGGCGCGACGATATCGCCATAAAAGCGGCGCGACAGTTCGATGCCCTGCATTGGTTCGCTCAGCGCAGACGCTCTACCGACGGCGCCATCTTGTGCGGGGCCACGTCGCGGGCTTCCACTTCGTCGAGCAGGCGCAAAATCTTTTCGACATTGGCGATGTGGCGCTGCTCCATGGAGAAATTCAGCGTCACGTAATCGCGGCCGGGGCAGAAGGTGCAGATGTTCACAGCTGCGTGCCAGGCGCCGCAATAGAGCGGCTCGACCATGCCATGGGTCATGGGCCCATAGGTGCGGTGCGGCGGAACCAGCGTGAGCACGATGTGCATGCCGCCGTTAAAGCGCCAGAAGCGCTTGTTGGGGAGGCCAGGGAATACGCGATTGAGCGCGCGCATGGCCCGGAACATCGACATGATCACCACCTGGAAGGAGGTAATATCCTTCTGTTCGATGCCGGCCACGGTGTCGTCGACGGCGCGGACATAGGCGACGAAATCGTCCATCACCTTGAACTTGGCTTCGAGCGCCCGGACGCGGAAGAAGTCGTCGTCGGTATTGTTCCGCTTGGTGTCGAGCATGGTATAGGCCGCGCCGATTACCTTCTTGCTCATGTGCTTTTCCGCCCCCTCGCCATTGAGCGCATGGGTGACGAGCGCGAACATCAGCGAGCGCTGGCGCACGCCGAGCTTGTTGGCAAGCTGACGCAGGCGATGGCGCTCGATGGCAAGGGTCTTGAAACCCCAGGGCTGCTCGGGGGGCGCGAAGACATTGGCGAGCACGAGATAGATGAATGCCGTCATGCCGCCGCGGAAAGCGCTCTTGATCCGATCAAAGAGCGGCAACTTGTTGCCTTTGTCCGACTGGACACCGTGCCCTGCCGAAGCGGAACGGGTGAGGAGCGCAGAATCCGAGCCTTCGAGCAGCGCATGGCTCGAGCGCACCTGCAGGATCGAGGCGCGACCCTCTGCATCCGGGCCACCCCGGCGCACTGCTACCATCAGGCGAAAGAGCGGCAGATCCCCGCGCTCAAAAATGTCGTGGGACTTGCTCAGCCACTTGTCGGGATAGCCGTCGAATTCGTCGACCACTTCGACCGAGGTAATGGCGTCGAGCAGGTGTTTGGGGAAAGGCTGGCCGGGCTGGGCGCCGACAAAGCCGTGGGTGAGCTGCGGTGCAAGGGCCACCATTTCGGCCACGACATTCCCGAGGCTCTCCTTGTCGTAACTCTGGGTCGAAAAGGCGGTAAAAAAGACCGTGTCCTGGCCTTGATACAGGAACCACTGGAAATCGGTGAACAGGGCCTGTGGATCGCGCTTTACGGCGGCGCTAGCGAGGGCCAATGCGTCGGAGTGCTGGCCTGCAAAAGAAGAAGACGAAAAACTCTTCACTTGATTACCCCCTCATGCCGTATCCCCCCGGCATAGTGATCTAAGCGCACTCTTTATTAGCCGGCAATGACTTGGAACCGGCCCGGTTAATGCGCCGGGGCGCAAAACGCGCGATTTGTTGCTTCTGTGACATTATTTCCGGTCCCGGTCCCCGTCTGAACCGACGGGGCACCGTCACAGTCCGCAAAGTCGGGGATGCAGAGATCTGCAGTTGGCAGAACCGTCGCAAAACTTTAGAATGGTTCTTGAAATCACCGCCGGAGACTCTCCGGTTGCGCGTCGAATTGACCTATATCAAAGCGGTTGCCGCCCCAATATGTAGGGTGTCATGCAGCCGCAGCGGCATTCCCTGCCGGGCCCGCGGCAGGCGTAAAGGAACGGCCCCATGGACTATCGCGGTATCTTCGAGGATGCAGTGGACACGCTGCGGGCGGAAAAGCGCTATCGCGTTTTTGCCGATCTCGAACGCGTCGCCGGGCGTTTTCCTAAGGCCATCTATCGCGACGACGCGGACAATGCCCGCGAGATCACCATCTGGTGCTCCAACGACTATCTGGGCATGGGCCAGCACGAAAAGGTCGTGCGCGCCATGCAGGATACGGCCGGCTCCATGGGCGTCGGCGCCGGTGGCACGCGCAATATTTCGGGCACCAATCGCCCGCTGGTCGAGCTCGAGCGGTCGCTCGCCGACCTGCACCGCAAGGAAGCAGCCTTGGTCTTCACTTCGGGCTTTGTGTCGAACGAAGCCGCGATCTCGACCATTGCCCGGCTCCTGCCCGATTGCATTATTTTTTCCGACCAGCTCAACCACGCCTCGATGATCCAGGGTGTGCGCCAGTCGGGCATGGAAAAGAAGATTTTCCGGCACAATGACGTCTCGCATCTGCGCGAACTGCTGAGCCAGGTCGATCGCAAGCGACCGAAGCTGATTGCCTTTGAATCCGTCTATTCGATGGATGGCGACATCGCCCCGATCAAGGAAATCTGCGACCTCGCCGAAGAGTTTGGGGCACTGACCTATATCGACGAAGTCCATGCCGTGGGCATGTATGGCCCGCGCGGCGGCGGCATTGCCGAGCGCGAAGGCCTGATGGACCGTATCGATGTCATCGAAGGCACGCTCGCCAAGGGTTTTGGCGTCATGGGCGGCTATATCGCCGCCAACAAGGCGATCATCGATGCCGTGCGCTCCTATGCGCCCGAATTCATCTTTACCACCGCCCTGCCCCCGGCGCTTTGTGCTGCGGCGCGTGCCTCCATCGAGCACCTCAAGGGCAATGGTCACGAGCGTATGATGCACCAGCGCCAGGCGCGGCTGACCAAGGCAATCCTTGCCGATGCCGGCCTGCCGGTGATGGAGACTTCCACACATATCGTGCCGCTGATCGTGGGCGATGCGCGTGCGGTGAAGGCCGCCAGCGACATGCTGCTTGAAAAGCACAATATCTATATCCAGCCGATCAACTACCCGACGGTTCCCAAGGGCACCGAACGGCTGCGCATCACCCCCACCCCGCTCCATACCGACGAAATGGTGTTCGAACTACGCCATGCGCTGGTGAGCGTCTGGACCAGCCTCGAACTGCCGCGCGAAAAGGCCGATGCCGCCATTACGGCGAGCAAACTGACCTCGGGCGATCTGACGCTGCCGAGCCTCGGCGGCTGATTACCTTCAGCTAGCGCAGTAACCCTCATGGTGAAGTGCCTTGCACTTGCAAGGCCTCGAACCAGGAGGGTGTGCCCCGATATTGCAGTGTCACGCCCCCGTGGTTCGAGGCTTCGCTACGCTACGCACCTCACCATGAGGGCTACGGTCGTCCCCCTTGACCAAAAACCCGCGCCGCGACAATTATTTGTCATGATGCATCCCGCGCCCAAACTCCGACGTTGTGGCTTCCGGTCCCATGTGGACGGGGGCTTTGCGCCTGGGCGACGAAAAGGCTGAGTTTTATCACGCCGTCATCGACTCAACGCATACCTGCCTCCGCCCGGTTGGCAGGTTTTTTGTTTTCGGATTAGTGATGCCTCCTCATTTCGTCGCCTTCAGAACGGCCACCGCGGCAGACGTTCCCTCCATTCGCGCGCTCGTTCGCGCCTCCTACGCAAAATGGATCCCCATTATCGGCCGCGAGCCGCGTCCCATGCTCGCCGACTATGCCGAGGCCATCCACGATTTCCGCTTCGACCTGCTCACCGTGGACGGACAGGTGGCCGGCGTGCTGCAGACCTGCCTTTGCGCCGACCATCTCTGGATCGAGAACGTCGCCGTGCACCCGCACCACCAGCGCCGCGGCCACGGCCAGGCACTGCTGGTGCTGGCCGAACAGCTTGCGCGCCATGCCGGGCTCGGCGCTCTGCGCCTCCTGACCAATGCGGCCTTTGCCAGCAATGTCGCACTCTACCAGAAGCTCGGCTACGTGGTGGAACAGAGCGAAGCCTTCATGGGCGGCACAACGCTCTACCTGACGCGCCAGCTCGCCCCTGCCGCTCCCATTCGCCCAGCGCATGGCTGGAATAACGAGAGCCGCACTACCGCTTGAGCCGAGGAGAGATCATTTAGGTGTCATGGAAGCGAGCCGGGATCGTCCCGGGTCCGACAGAGGAGACCACCATGAGCACCCCCCGCAAGAACAAGTTCTTTGCGACCCTCGACACCTTCGTCACCGTTTTCGGCAGCGCCGCAGCGGTTTCGGCAGCAGTTGAGGCCGGCCGGGCGCCCAAGGCGAAGCACCTGTCGGCCCTCGGTATCGAACCCACCGCCTTCCGCTCGATCGGCCGATAACAGCCGCGCGGGCCGCTGCTCCCTCCCGGCGTTTTGCCCCCCAAAATGCCTAGCGGTCTGATGCGCTAGAAGCCGACACAAAAGCCCGGATGCCAGTTTCCCTCCCTGGCCTCCGGGCTTTTTCTATTTTTGGGCTTTGTTCATGCGCGGGCTGCATGGCTGGAGCGAATTTCCAGTCCATCGGATGTCACCCCGGCGAAGGCCGGGACCCATCTTGAGATCTCGGGATGGGCCCCGGCCTAAAGCCGGGGTGACAATCGAGTGTGGGAAAGTCTCAGCGAATAATCGAGACCTCAGTCTTCGTCGCTCGCCAATTGTCCGAGCACTGCGCCCTTGCCACGCATGCGCATGATCATGGGCAGCAGCACTGCGATGATCGCAACGGCGTAGAGCACGAGCGAGATGGGCGAGTGGAACAGCACTGCCGGGTCGCCCTGGCTGATCGAGAGGGCACGGCGCAATTGCTGCTCGGCCATGGGGCCAAGGATGAGCCCCACCACGACCGGCGCTATCGGATAGCCGAAGCGGCGGAGAAGATAGCCAAGGACGCCGAAGACTAGCAGCAACACCAGTTCGAACGAGATACGCACCGAACCAAAGCCCATGGACATCGCCCCATTGGCGCCCAAGGTGCCGAGCGTCGCGAAGACCAGAATACCGGCATAGAGCCATGGCTTGGGAATGGTCAGCAGCTTTACCCAGAGCCCGATCAGCGGCAGGTTGAGCACCAGCAGCATGAAATTGGCAATGAGGAGGCTGGCGATCAAAGCCCATACGAGCGAGGCATTGTTGGCGAACAGCAGGGGGCCCGGCTGCAGGCCAAACTGCTGGAAACCGGCGAGCATGATCGCGGCGGTCGCCGTGGTCGGCAGGCCGAGGGTCAGGAGCGGCACGAGCGTACCGGCAGCCGAAGCATTGTTGGCCGCTTCGGGACCCGCAACGCCCTCAATGGCACCATGGCCGAACTCTTCGGGCTTTTTGGCAAAGCTCTTTTCGGCGCTATAGGAAAGGAAGCTCGCGATATCGGCGCCACCGGCCGGCATGGCGCCGATGGGGAAGCCGATAAAGGTGCCGCGCAGCCAGGAACCCCACGAGCGCTTCCAGTCTTCGAGCGTCATCCAGACCGAGCCCTTGACGGCCATGACCGAGGCTTCCACCTGTTCGCGATCGGCAGCGGTCTTCAGCGTCTCGCCGATGGCAAAGAGTGCGACGGCGAGCGTCGTGACTTCGATACCATCGAGCAGGTCCAGAACGCCGAAAGCAAGACGCGTCTGGCCGGTCTGCTGGTCGATGCCGATAATGCCGAGCCCGAGACCGATGAACAGCGCCGTCAGACCACGGAGCGGACTGTCCCCGAAGGCAGCAGAGACCGTGACGAAGGCGAGGATCATCAGCGCGAAATAATCGGCCGGGCCGAAGGACAGCGCGAATTTCACCACGAAGGGCGCGATGAAAGCGAGGCCCAGCGTCGCGATCAGGCCGGCAATGAATGACCCGATGGCAGCGGTCGCAAGAGCGGGGCCGCCCCTGCCCTGCCGGGCCATCTTGTTGCCTTCGAGCGCTGTGACGATAGAGGCGCTTTCGCCGGGCGTGTTAAGCAGGATCGACGTCGTCGAGCCGCCATACATGCCGCCATAATAGATGCCAGCGAACATGATGAGCGAACCGGCCGGGTCGAGATTGTAGGTGACCGGCAAAAGCAGCGCGACGGTCAGCGCCGGGCCAATACCGGGGAGGACGCCGACGGCGGTGCCGAGGGTCACACCGATCAGCGCATAGATCAGGTTCTGCACCTGCAGCGCGGCGATCAGGCCCTGGCCGAGAAGTTCAAAGGTATTCACTTAGAAGCTCCCCGTCACGATGAAGCGTTCCACCGGTCCCATGGGCAGCGAGAGTTGCAAGCCGCGCGCGAAAATGAACCAGACGATGAAAGAAAAGATCACGCCGATCGGAATGGTCTGCCAGAGCGGACCGCGGCCAAATCCCTTGGCGGTCAGCGCAAAGAGCACGCCCGTTGCCACCGAAAAGCCAGCCGTCGAGAGCAGCAGGATCTGCGCCACAAGGCCGCCGATGATCCAGGCGATCGGGCCGTAATCGTCCTTGCTGCGGGCCGGGAAGCCGTTGCGCAGAGCCGAGATCAGCGTGCCGATGGCCAGAAGGCCGAGGCCGGCCGCGACGATATAGGGGAAGACGGTCGGGCCGACGCGCTGCTGGATGGGCGGCACGCGCATCTGGCTCGTCTGCCAGAAGATGATGATCGAAATGGCGGCAAGGATGACCGCTATGACGAGCGCCGCCCCATCGGGGCGGCGCGTGCTGTTGGATTGACCTACGCTCATTGAACGAGGCCGATGTCTTTCAGGATGGTTTCAGTCGCAGCGATATCGGCAGCAAGCTGCGTATCGAAGGCTTCGCCGTCGAGATAGGTATCGACCCAGCCCTTGGTTTCGAGCGCAGCCTTCCACGAGGCGGAGGTGGCCAGCGCCTTGACGTCGGCGGTGATGGCGGCCTTCTGCTCGGGCGTGATGCCGGGAGCGGCGGCAACCATGCGCCAGTTCTGCACGGCCAGATCAATGCCGGCTTCCTTGAGGGTCGGACCATCGACGCCCGGCACGCGTTCGTCGGACGAGACGGCGAGGAGACGCAGCTCGCCGGCCTGGATCTGCGAAGCAAATTCGCTGATGCCGGAAATGCCGACCGTCACCTGGCCGCCGAGAATGGCCGCAAGGGCTTCGCCACCGCCGGAATAGGCGATGTAGTTGACCTGGGTCGGATCGACGCCAATGGTCTTGGCAATGAGGCCCGCGGTGATGTGGTCAACGCCACCAGCCGAACCGCCAGCCCAGGAGACGGCGCCGGTGTTTTCCTTCAGCTTGGCGACGAGGTCGTCGAGCGTCTGGATGTCGGAAGCGGCCGGCACGACGATAGCGACGGCTTCACCGGTGAGGCGGGCGATGGGGGTCACGTCGGCAAGGGTCACGGGCGACATATTGGTCAGGATGGCGCCGACCATGACATAGCCGCCAACGATCAGGGCATTGGGGTTGCCCGCATCCTGATTGGCAAACTGGGCAAGGCCGATCGTGCCGCCGGCGCCGGGAACGTTGGTGACCTGCACATTGCCCGAAATGCCTTCGGCGGTGAAAGCTTCCTGCATGGTGCGGGCGGTCTGGTCCCAGCCACCGCCGGGCGCGGCGGGCGCCAGAATGGTATAGTCGGCAGCGAAGGCGGGCATGGAAAGGGCGCCAGAAACCAGCGCCGCGAGAAGCAGCTTGTTCAAAAGATCCTCCCAGAACAAAGGCGAACGTCGTTGCGTTCGTGCCCTTACTGTAGGGAGGCTCCCTGTCATCGTCCTGTCACGGCATTTTTGGCCGATATGAAAGAAAAAACCTAAGCGCTGCGGCGATTTAGGATGTTAGCGCCGTTCGAGCGACCCTGTGCATAGGTCTCGAGGAGGCGCGTACATTGGGCAGCGGAAACCGGCTTGGAATAAAGATAACCCTGCGCCAGGCGGCAGCCGAAACGACGCAGGGCATCGGCCTGCGCCTCGTATTCCACCCCTTCGGCGACGATGCGCATGCCGAGCTTTTTGACGATGTCGACAAGGCCGGAAACCACCGTCTCGCTCGGCCCGTCGACGCCGAGCCTGGTAACGAAAGACCGGTCGATCTTGATGACATCGACGGGGAAGGACAGGAGGTGCGTGAGCGAAGCAAAGCCGGTGCCGAAGTCGTCGAGGGCGACGAGAATGCCGCGGCTGCGCAACGCTTCGACCGCGTGGGGCACGCTTCTGTCGCTGCCGCCGACAAAGACGGCTTCATTGACTTCGAGCACGATATGGCTGAGCGGCACATCGGCCCAGCCAAAAATGTCGATGATGCGTTCGGCCAGGTCCCCGCGCAGGAAATCGCCGGTGGTCACATTGACCCCGACATGCTGGAAATCGATGCCGGCATCGAGCCAGCCGCGCATGTCCTGCGCCACCTGTTCGAGCATTTTGCCGGTCAGTTCGCAGGCAAGGCGCGGATCGGTCAGGGCCAGATGATATTCGCCCACCGAGACCAATTCGCCGCCGATGCGCAAGCGCGCCAGGGCTTCGAGCCCGACGATCTCATTGGTCTCGAGATTGACGATGGGCTGGTAATAGGGCTCGACGCGATTTTCGGAGAGCGCCTGATCGAGCTGGCGCACCAAAGCGATGCGATGCGTCATTTCGGTGCGCAGATCGGCCTCGAAGGCCATATAGCCGCCGCGGCGCGCTTCCTTGGCGTGGTAGAGCGCAAAATCGGCATTTTGCGACAGCGTGTCGGCATCGGTGCCATCGACGCCGAAAAGGGCGCCGCCCATTGTAACATGGGCCTCGAAGGACTGGCCGGACATTTCGACCATGCCGGTGGTCGCGTCACTCACCATGCTGGCCCAGTGTTCGAGCATGTCGTGGCTGGAGCAGCCGCGGGCGATGATGGCAAATTCGTCTCCGCCCAGACGGCAGGGAATGAGGGTGGGATGCACGGCGCTGAGGCGCGCGCCGACCGTGGCGATCAGCCGATCACCGGCCGCGTGGCCGATCGTGTCATTGACGGATTTGAGGTGATCGATATCGAGCAGGATCAGTCCAAAGGGCTGGTCCATGCCGATGTGCTCGCTCAAAAGCTCGTTGTAGCGGCCACGATTGGGCAGGCCCGTCAGCACATCGTAATAGGCGAGGCGGAAATTGCGGTCGCGGATGCGCTCATGCTCGATGGCGAGAGCGCAGAGATGGGCGCAGGTCTCGACGATATTGCGCTCGGTGGCACTGGGGCCGCGGCACGAGCGGAAATAGAAGGCGAAGGTCGCGATCACCTGCCCCGCGGGATTTTTGATGGGCGTCGACCAGCAGGCTTTTAGGCCCAGCGGCAGGATCAGGGCGCGAAAATCGTCCCAGAGCGGATCGGTCGCAATATCGGTGACGACGACTTCCTGCTTGCGATAGGCCGCGGTGCCGCAGGAGCCCGCCTTGGGCCCGGCCTTGAGGCCATTGATGGCGGAAGAGTAGAATTTGGGCAGGCTGGGCGCGGCCAGCGCACGCACGGTGCCGTGCTCATCGACCAGCAGGATGGAACAGATGGCTTCAGGGGCGAGCTGTTCGGCCCGCTGGCACAGCAGGCGTCCAATGGCCGGCAGGGCTTCGCCCTGGGCCACGGCCTCCAACACTTCGGTCTGCAACCGCAGAAGTTGCTCTGTCTCGCCGCCGGTCATCACCGTCTCTCCGGGATTCCAGAGGAGAATGCGCGAGCCGAGTAAAAGGAGCGTTCTGGGATTGCTGGCTATTGCATAAAATTGTCAGGTATCGCCAATCCGCCGGCCTTCGGCATCGATAACCACTTCGCCGTCTTCCTTAGTGAAGGCGCCGATATCGGGATTTTCCAGAATATCGAGAACCAGTTCCGAGGGCCGGCAGAGGCGCGTGCCGAGTGGGGTCACGACGAAGGGTCGGTTGAGCAAAATGGGGAACCGCATGACCGCGTCGAGCAGTTCATCATCGCCCTTGGCCGGCTCCCCCAGCCCGAGCGCATCAAAGGGCGTATCCTTCTGCCTCAGGGCCTGACGCAGGCCCAGCCCGGCATCGGCGACCAGCCGCAGCACCGTCGCCCGATCCGGCGGCGTTTGCAGATATTCGACGATTTCGGGCTCGACGCCGCTCTGGCAGATCATGGCCAGCGTGTTGCGCGAGGTGCCGCAATCGGGGTTGTGATAGATGGTCACGGCCATGGCTGCGCTCCATTTCGCGGTTGCTGATCCTTCCATAGCATTGCGCGCTTGACTCTCAAATAGCCATGAAGCTATGAATTAAATTATAGCCAAATAGGTATTGATCCAATGCAACCGGGACCAGGCACGGTATTCAAGGCGCTGGCCGACCCGACGCGACGGGCGCTGTTCGAGCGTCTTTGTCGCGAGGGCGAACATACCGTGGCCGTGCTGACCGCTGGCGCGGGTGTGTCCCAGCCGGTGGTGTCAAAGCATCTCGGCGTCTTGAAGGATGCCGGGCTCGTGCGCGGGCGGATCGATGGACGGCAAACCCACTATAGCGCCCAACTGGCCGCACTTGGTCCCCTGGTCGACTGGACCAAGGAAATGGCGGGGTTTTGGGAAGACCGATTTGACGCCCTGGAAGATCTGTTGAGGAGAATGGACCAATGAGCGAAGTGACCACCGCACCAACCCGTTCAGCCTGGCCGCGCTGGGTCAGGCAATCACACCGCTGGATTTCCGTCGCCTTCGTTCTGAGCGTGATCGCCACGTCGATCGCGCTGGCGCAGCCGGAGCCGATCATTTGGGTGTCCTATGTGCCGCTGTTTCCGCTTTTGCTGCTGTTTCTGACCGGCACCTATCTCTTCGCCCTGCCCTATTTTGCCAAGTGGCATCGGCGCGGCAAGGGTGCGGCATGATGGCGGAGAGAAAGCCGCTCAAGCCCAATAAGGACGGCGTCGTGCTGCTTTCGGGCGACAATCCGCAGATCGCCAAGGGTTTTGGCGATGAACCTGTCGCCGCCTATCTCGACGCCGTGCCCGGCTGGAAACAAAGCGTCTGCCGCGAGGTGGATGCGCTGGTGGTGAAAACCGTGCCGGGGGTGAAAAAGGCGGTCAAATGGAACACGCCGCTTTATGGGCTCGATGGCGAAACGTGGTTTTTAAGCATGCACTGTTTCAAATCCTATGTGCGCCTGACCTTCTTTAGGGGTACCGACCTGAAACCCATGCCGGCCAAGGAATCCAAAGTTGCCGGCGTGCGTTACTATGACGTCACCGAGGCGGCCGGGATCGACGAGAAGCGGTTCGTCGCCTGGGTGAAGCAGGCCGTGCTGCTGCCGGGCGAAAAGATGTGAGGGTGAAATGACCGACAAGAGTGCTGCCGAAAAGATCGATGCCCGCATTGCTGAACTCGGCGGTTGGCGCGGCGAAATGCTGGCAAACATCCGCAGGCTGATCAAGGAAGCCGATCCCGAGGTCGTCGAGGAGTGGAAATGGGAAAACCCGGTCTGGTCGCATGGCGGCATCATCTGCACCGGCGAAGCCTATAAGGCAGCGGTGAAGACCACCTTCCCCAAGGGCGCTTCCCTTTCCGATCCCACGGGCATCTTCAATTCGAGCCTAACCGGCGGCACGCGTCGGGCGATCGATTTCAAGGAAGGCACCGAGATCGACGAAGCCGGGTTCAAGGCCCTCATCCACGCCGCCATTGTCCAAAATCACTCGAAATAAGGTTCGCCCATGGCCGAAGCCACGCCTGAAATCCGCACTGTCGTCGTCGAGCGCGATTTCGCTCACAAGCCGGAAAAGCTCTGGCGCGCGCTGACCCAGCCGCACCTGATCAAGGAATGGCTGATGAGCAACGATTTTGCGCCCCATATCGGTCACACGTTCAAGTTCACCGCCGATTGGGGCGCCATTGATTGTGAGGTCAAGGAGATCGAGCCAAATCGCACGCTGTCCTATTCATGGGACGCCTATGGGCTTGAAAGCACGGTCACCTGGACGCTGACGCCCATCGCCGCGGGCACGCAATTGCGCATGGAACAGACCGGTTTCCGTCCCCACCAGAACCAAGCCTACCACGGCGCCCGGATGGGCTGGCAGGACTATTTTGGCAAGCTCGAGGATGCGCTTGGGCGGATGGAATAGGTCTCAGGCCTGCCCCAACCACAAGATGTCGCCCCGGCCTAAAGCCGGGGTGACACCGAGTTTGGTACGGCTTCTGCGAAAGCAGGAACTTTCTAGTCCGGCAGTTTGAACGCCACGACCTTGGTCGAGAAGCGCGACTGAATAGCGCCCTGACCGCCGGCGACGACGGCGATATATTGCTTGCCATCGAGCGTGTAGCTGATCGGCGCGCCACCGGCGGCCGGCAGTTCGGTCTTCCAGACTTCCTTGCCCGTCGCCAGTTCATAGGCCCGAAGCATATTGTCCTTGGCCGCCGCGATGAACACCAGGCCGCTGGCGGTGATCATCGATCCGCCATGCGTCGGCGTGCCCATGGTCCAATCGAACGGCAGGGTGATGCCGAGCGCGCCGCTGCCCTTGGAGGTACCAAACGGCTGGGTCCAGAGCATCTTGCCGGTATTGAGATCGACCGCGCTCAGATAGCTATAGGGCGGATCGATGCAGGGCACGTTGAGCGCGGTGAGCCAGAAATAGGGCGCTGCGGCATAGGGCACATTGGCCTGGGCCACGAGGCCGCCGACTTCACGACGGTCACCCCATTCGCCCTGCGGCTTGGCGCCACGCGCATCCGCCTGTTCGCGGGTGAGCAGCTGTACGTAGCTGGCGAAGCGGTTGGAATTGACCACCATTATGCCGCGCAGCGGGTCGACGGAAACGCCGCCCCAGTTCATCGCCCCAAAGGTGCTGGGGGTCTGGATCGAGGGCGTGAGCCCCGGTGGGGTATTGGTGCCCTCGTAGCGCGCTTCTTTGAACTTTACGCGGCAATAGAGCTGGTCGAAGGGCGACACGCCCCACATATCCGCCTCGGTCAGCGTCGCCATGCGGAAAGATGGCAGGCTGTTCGAGAAAGGCTGAGTGGGCGAATTGCGCTCTTCGGGCACGACGCCATCCTGCGGCATCGGGGTTTCCGTAACCGGGAAGATCGGTTCGCCCGTCGTGCGATCGAGCACAAAGACTTCGCCGGCCTTGGTCGGCTGCACCAGCGCCTTGCGCATCGTGCCCGAAGCATCGGGCAGGTCGATGAGCGAGGCCGGTGAAGCCACGTCATGGTCCCAGATGTCGTGGTGCTTGGTCTGGAAGGACCAGCGCAGTCGGCCGGTTTCGGCATCGAGCGCCACGACCGAGGAATTGAACTGATCGTCGAATTCGCGGCGTTGGCCGCCGAAGAAGTCGGGGGTGGCATTGCCGGTCGGCAGGTAGACAAGGCCCAGTTCTTCGTCGGCCACGGCCGGAGCCCAGCTATTGGGCGTTGCCACCGTATAGCTTTCGCCATTGGGCGGCAGGCCGGTGCGGTCCTGGCGACCGAGATCCCAGGCCCAGGACATGTCGCCGGTGACAGCGTCGAAGGCACGGATGACGCCCGAGGCTTCGCCCCAATATTGGCCATCGGTCACCCAGCCACCGACCACGACCTTGCCGCGCACGAAAGTGGGCGCCGAGGTGATGGAATAGTAGCCGCCGATGATCTTGCCTTCAAAGTCGTGCATGCCGACGAGGAGATCGACGCGGCCACCCTCGCCGAAATCGGCGCAGAGTTCGCCGGTCCTAGCGTCGAGGGCGATCAGCTTGGCCGTGGCCGTGCCATAGAGCACGCGTTCGGCGCAGGCGCCGGTCATGCCGGGAACCTTGTAATAGCTCACGCCGCGGCAGGTGCCGCCATGGCCTTCCGAGCCGTCATACATCCAGCGCTCGGCGCCGGTTGCCGCATCGAGGGCAAAGGCCTGGCTAAAACCGTTGCACATATAGATGCTGTCATCGATCTTGAGCGGGGTCGAATTGTTGGCGGGAATGCGCCCCACATCCACCGACCAGGCGGCTTCCAGATTTTTGACATTGTCGAGGGTGATCTCTTCGAGCGGGGTATATTTTTGCCCGCCCTGGTCACCACCGAAATAGGGCCAATCGGCCCCGGTCTGGCCGAGGGCCGCGGCGCCATTGGGTTCGGCGGGATAGGCGCCAAAGCCGGTCTGGAAACGCGGGTCCTGCGGCAGGCTCGGTGCGCTGATGGCATAGAGCCCGGCGCCGAGAGCCACTGACACCACGGCCGTCGAGGCGATGAGGCCGGCGGCGCCAAAGGGCACGCGCTTCGTCAGATCAAGCGTGCCGGAAAGGGCATGCTGGCTCCAGGGCAGCAGCAGCCAGATGCCGAAAGCAACGGGGATCATCAGGCGCGGCAGCAGCGCCCAGCCATCGAAGCCGACTTCCCGGATGGCCCAGATGACGGTGAGCGCCAGCGTCAACCCGAAAACCCAGGCGCCGAGGCGCTGGCCGCGGAACAGCAGCACTGCGGCAGCAAGGAACAGCAGGCCGGAGACAACGTAATAAAGCGAACCACCGAGGATCGCGAGGTAGGCGCCACCGCCCACAAAAATCAGGGCCATCACGCCCAGGACAACGGCGAAGAGGCCCATCAGGCCGCGTTCGACGATGTGAGGCGCCCTCGCCCCACCCCCACTACTCATAGTCTTTCCTCCAGAGGATTGTTGTTTCTTTGGTTACGAGGCCACCTTCACGGGGGCCTTTGGCTCGTAGAGCGCCTCATTGAGTTCGGCCGAGAGCCCTTCGATGCGTTTGAGAAACTTGGCGATGGCGACGAGGTCGCTGTCGGAGAATTCGGCCGTTCCGACCTGATATTCGGTGCGAATATGCTCATGAAGAGCCAGCGGCTCGGCGGCGGCTTCCGTGTCGAGCACGATGAGCACGCTGCGCCGGTCCTCTGGATGGCGCGCGCGCGTGATGTAACCGGCGCTTTCCAGCCGATCGAGCAGCGCCGTACCGGCGCCCGAAGTCAGGCCCAGATGGCTGATGATGTCGCCGGGACTGACCGGCTCACCCTTGAGATACAAATAACCCAGGCAGCGAAAATCGGTGGGATGCATGCCTTGCGCCCGGGCCGCGCGCTCCTGCGCCTCTTCGGCCCGGCGGATCATCAGAATGAGGGCAGAGCCAACCCGGTCTTCCAGTTCCGTCCGCGTACCCATCATTATCCCCATGACAAAGAATCTTGATGATAAAGATATTTTGCAGCGAAAGGTCTGGCAAGCGGGCATGCAAGCAAAAGGGCGCAACCGAAGCCGCGCCCTTTTTTGAGGGATGATAGCGTGGTGGTATCGCCGAAATGCGGGCAAACACAGACTGTCATCCCGGCGAAGGCCGGGATCCATCTTGATATCTCAGGCTGGGCCCGGCCTAAAGCCGGGGTGACAATCGAGGGTGAGGCCGTTTCAGATGAAAGGCGAGAGCTCTAAATCTGCCCCTCAAGGTCCTCGGGTGTTTCGATGGTCCGCATCCATTTAAGCGATTTGATTTCCCAAGCGGGATCGGACTTCTGCAGATCGTCGAGCAGGCCCGGCAGGTGCCCTGCCCCATAGGTGATGAAAATTTTGTCGTTCGTGCCCGCGGTGATCCGTTCGGCGAGCTTTTCATTGCGGAAATCGAGAATGATCGGATCGAGGGCCGATGGCGCCGTCTTGGCACTCAGCAGCATGGTCATCCAACCGCGGCAGGCAAGGCCGAGGATTTTCCGCTGACCGGGCGTCGCCTTGGCGAGCCAATCGAGCATCTGTGTCGTCTGGTCGGCTTCGTCGCTGTCTGCAGGCGCTGGCTTGTCCTTCTCGACAGCTGCGGCAAAATCGGGGTCGGTGTCCATCAGCCGCTGATATTCATGCATCATGTCCGCGGTCGTGACATCGGCTTCCACATGACGCTCGGGGCGAGCCTTCATGTCGGCGGCGAGCAGTTGGAAATAGGGTCCTTGGAACTGGAGCCCGCAGGCATCCCCAAAAGTCTCATAATTGCTATTGAGATCCCCGCCACCCGCCAGCGTTTCGGAGAACCACTTGTCGCCAGCGGGATCGCCGCGCACGCCTTCATAATAAATGGAGTAGCCCTCGCTCAGTGCCGCTTCGAGGTCATAAACGACGCTCTTGTAAAAGCCTTCCGAGCCGATGTGCATCATGCCCTGGAACACCACCGTCTTCTTGCCGTTCGACAGCGTCGCCTGCGGCACGGTGAGCGGGGTCAGGTCGGTGCGCAGGGCGAGATAGTAAAGTGGGGCGGCAATCAGCCCCGTGATGGCGAAGGCCAGCGCCAGGAAAGCCTTGATATTGCTCCACAGTCTGCTCTGGCGGCGCTGTCCGGCAAAAAGGCGGCGCACCAGCCAGGCCGCCGGAAGGGTGAGGATCAGCGCCAAGACGACCACGGCCACAATCAGCAGCACATGCACATCGAGCAGGACCGGCAGGCCGAGCAGAAAACCCAGCGTCAGCAGAAACCAGACAATCGCCGAAAGGCGCAGTTTCAGGCGCTCGCCCCAGCCAAGATTAGTCGTCGGCGCAGAAAGTATGGCCATCTCGTCCCCCAATCGTGCTGCATGCGATCCGCAGAGCCCGGCTGGTCAAGCTAGCCGCAGCTCGATGGCAAGGCCAGCCCCGCAGACGCGGAAGTTCGAGCGAAATATCGTGTGATCGTAAAGGTCTAGCCGAGCGGCCGCGCATCGCCCGGTGCCATACCATAGACACTGCGGAAGACGCGATAGAAGGTGGCAAGGCTTTCAAAGCCGCTGGCATAGGCCACCTGCGACACGGTCAGCTCCGGTTGCGTTGCCAGTAGCCTCTGCGCCTCGCCGACGCGCATGAGCGCCAGTGTGCGGCTAAACGTGTTTTCGGCGTCTTCGAACAGCATATGCAGGTGCCGCACCGAAAGGCCGAGGCTGCGCGCCACCAAAGCCGGCGTCAGGTCAATCTGGTGATACTGGGCCGCCATGATATCGATGGCGAGGTAACGCAGGCCCGCGCGAATGGCGCCGCGCACTTCGGGCAGGCTTTCGGGCAGCCGTCCACGCGCCGCCAGCCCCAGAAGGGCAATATGGGCGATATCGCGCTCCGGATCGGCCGAGGCCCGTTTGCTTGAGGTCAGAACGTCAAGCAGGGCCCGCAGCGGACGCAGCGTCCTGCTCCCCTCAATGGGCCTAGCCGCAACCAGATCGGTGACGGACCGACCCAGCGTCAGCTCGTCGGTCACCGGAATCTTGAGCATGCGGAACTGGAAACCGCCATCGGTCCCCGGCGTCGCGTCATAGGGCAGATCGGAATGATTGATGATCATGTCGCCATTGACGATCATCTCGCTGCGTCCCGAACCGGTATCGAGCCGCCCCGGCCCGCGCGCCTTCAGGCCCAGACACAAACTATTGCCCGCGACCCGCGCAATATCGGCTTCGGTGCGTCGAATGACATAGGCGGAGGCGGCAATGTGCGAGACTACCGCCGTGCCGAATTTTTCGGCGCGAAACGAGCCCTCAAAGGCGGCGCGGCGCTCTGCCGGCACTTCGATGGTGACGCCGAAGAGGCCCCTGCTCCGCACTTCGCGCCACTGCTCGAAGCGCTCCCTCGGGGCCACGTCATCGGTGGAAAACTCAGCATTCTGGCCCCCCTCCATGGCGCGCACGGAACAGGATTTGAGGCGAAAGGTCAACTTTTAGCTATTTTTCTACCCATGCGACCCGGCGAACCCTAGCCCTCCGTGCGGCTCCCACCGGACCGGTCCCGCGCATAGTGCCGCGCCAGCGGAAAAGGCGGCAGCCAGGCCTCGCGGCGAATGGTCCAGAGCTCGTAAGTGGGCCGGAACTGGTCGGGCGAATCGAGCGAACCGAGATTGATTTCGACCTCGTCGCCAGTACGCGAAAATACCGACGAGCCGCAGTGCGGGCAGAAGCAGCGCCCGACATAGTCGCCCACCTCCCCCGAAATCGTCACGGCGCTTTCCGGAAAAATCGCCGAGGCATGAAACAGCGCGCCATGATGCTTGCGGCAATCCGTGCAATGGCAAATGCCCACCCGAAACGGCCGGCCCCGCGCCACAAACCGCACGGCGCCGCAAAGGCACCCGCCCGCAACCTCCTCCATGCCTAGCTCCCTTCCATAAGACAAAGATCGCGAAACGCCTTCACCGCCGCCGAAGGCCGGCGCTCGCGATGGTAGAGCAGGCTAAAATTGCGCTGCGGCAATTGAAAGGGCAGGATCGCCAGGCGCCCCGCCGCAACAAGCGGCGCCACCACCATTTCCGACAACACGGCCGCGCAATCACTGTTGAGAACGGCATTGAGCACCGCCTCATTGGTTGGCAGTGACAGGGCGACAGTCAGCGTTGCCGGATCGACACCAAGGCCCAAAAGCCCGGCGACGAATTCGGCCCGCGTCCCCGAGCCCGGCTCGCGCATGATCCAGCGAAAATCCGAAAAGCGCGGCTTGGCAAGCGCGACCGCCGGCACGGAGACCGCAACCAGCCGATCCCTGCCGATGGGACGCACGGCTAGCACCGGCGCCTCGACGTGCCCCTCGACAATGCCCAGTTCGGCCGCGCCCGATATGACCGCCTCGGCCACATCATTGGTATTGGCCGCGGCAAAATTGATGGCAATCCCCGGATGCGCCGAAGCAAAGGCGAGGAGGCGCGAGGGCAGCCAATAATTGGCCACCGTCTGGCTTGCCATGACATCGAGCGTGCCGCGCCGGAGACCACCGAGATCGTTGAGCGCCTGTTCGGCCTGGCGGACGCGCGCCAGTGTCTGTCGCGCCTCTTCGAGAAAGGCCAGCCCATCGCGAGTCAATTCGATCCGTCTTCCGACGCGGTCAAACAGGCGCACGGAATGAAAGGCTTCGAGCGCCTTGATCGCCGCGCTGGCGGCCGAAGGCGTCAGCCCTACCGCAGCCGCGCCTTGCGTTAAATGCTGGCGCTCCGCCACGGCGATGAAGATGGCCAATTGCTCGATAGTCACGATCTATACGATTTTACCGCATGAAACATGCTGAATTATGCGATGGATTCTAATGAATGCAAGCTTCATCCTCCAATGCACTCGCGTTGGAGTAAATCATGCTACCGCTGCCGCAATTTCGGCAAATCATTCCCGGTCTAGGCCTATCCCTCGCCATGGCCATTCCAGCCCTTGGCCTCGAACGCTTGCAGCAGCATTTTCTGGGCTGGGTTGCGCTCGATGGCCTCGTGGTCGCGATCATGACCGGTATCGTCCTGCATAGCCTTTTCGGGCTCGCCGAGCATTTTCGCGCCGGCGTCACTTTTGCGGCCAAGACCGTGCTTGAAGTGGCCATCGTTCTGCTCGGCGGCACGATCAGCGCCGCTGCCGTGCTGCAGATCGGCCCCGTGGTGGTCGCCGCCATCGTGCTGGTCGTCGTGATCGCACTGGGCCTCAGCTATGGCATAGGCCGCGCCTTGGGCCTCGATGCACGCCTTGCCACGCTCGTTGCCTGCGGCAATTCCATTTGCGGCAATTCCGCCATCATGGCCACGGCGCCCGTCATCAAGGCGCCGGCCGAAGACGTCGCCGCCTCGATCGCCTTTACCGCGGCGCTGGGCGTGCTGGTCGTCCTGCTCCTGCCGCTCGGCGTCCGGCTCCTCGGGATCAGCGAATGGCAATATGGCGTCATTGCCGGCCTCAGCGTCTATGCCGTGCCGCAGGTCCTTGCCGCGACGGTGCCGGTCGGGGTGATGAGCACGCAGATCGGGACCCTGGTCAAACTGATCCGCGTGCTGATGCTCGGCCCGGTCGTGCTCGGCCTTGGCCTCTTGCAGAAAAACCGGCCACGCGGCGTCCTGCCATTCTCGGCGCTCGTCCCCTGGTTCATCCTGGGTTTCATTGCCATGATGGGCGCGAGATCGCTCGGCCTCCTACCCGAAGCCGCCATCCCAGCGCTGCAAGATGTCTCATCCTGTCTGACGCTCGTCGCCATGGCCGCCCTGGGCCTCTCGGTGGACCTACGCTCGGTCATGGCCTCGGGCGGCCGCGTCCTGGCCGCCGGATTTCTTTCCGTCGTCATGCTGATCCTGCTGGCGATCGGCGCGGCATTCGTCCTCGCCTAGGACAAGCCCGGCGCGTGGGATCACAAGGGCCAATCCTTCCACCAGATGGTCATCTGAATCACGGCGACGAGGAAACTGAAGACGGTCATCACCACCGTAGCGAACCGACCAAGGCCAGCGCCATGGAGCAGCAGCCAGTTCAAGCCGAAGGTAATTCCCGCCAGAAGCGCGAGGAAGATCAGGCCTGCCAACCACATCATCTCCATACCCGGCAACTGGGTCGCAACAAGGATGGCGACGGCCGACGCGATGAGGAAGGCAATCCAGTTCGAGACGGTGAAATAGTCGCGCGAGGGAGTAGGACGTTCCATGATTCAGTTTCCGTGACAGCACTACACGTGCCGGCTGCCTTGACCGATCATGTTGTCACACGAAACGAAGCAAGCCACGACAGGCTACAAATTCATCTGATGCTTGGAAAACTGGTGCTGCCGGACAGGATTGAACTCTGCTATCGGGCTGCGAAAACACCGGATTTGCTGGGTTTCAAAGAACGCCAACTAACGTCTGAGTACCAATAACGAGTACTCTCGTCAAGCGTCGCCGGGCTTGCGCACCCCCCTCAATGGCACCTCCATTATCGAGCAGGCTTCATCGTCAGAAGCCCCTCCTTCACGCGTTATCAACCCCTCCGCATCGTCAAGAGGCTCGATGTCAATTGGGACGGCCTCGCCAGCCCATTCGCAGTCGTTGCATCTAGGGCGCTCCCAGAGAATATCCATGTCGTCAGTACGCCTCCCCTCCTCGGCCCGCAGGTGAGGCGAGCCACATTCTGGGCATTGATCTGGCACGCCCCGCATGAGCCGGATGACCAAAGACGTAGCCAATCCAATCGCATGCTCTACGGTGGACACTGCGGTTTCGGCGTCATGCCATGTCGCGCTCTTGGCATGGGTCAGCCAGTTCGTGAACGTCCATGCGCCTGTCAAAAGGCCCTTTTGGAGCTGGCGTCTCTCCTTGTGGCTATCCCCCGGTAGAGCAGTATTGCAGATGATCTCCGCCCAAGCCTTGAAGTCTGCTCGCTTTGGGCGCTCCTCTGACGCCCAGTCATGCTCGTCCTGGGCAATGGCAACGAACGCCAGAAGCACCTCTCGGCAGCGCACACCGATCGTCTGGTAGTCCGCGACGTTATGGGCTTGCCCCAGAGCCGCTGAAGCGGCACGCAGGTCGTTCCAGACATCGCCAAAAGGCAGGACCCTCCTTCCGTTTGACGCTTGTCGTCCCGTGCGAGGAATGCGTAGACAGAGCCCCATGTGAAAGGTGACAGCCAAGTCCATGCTGGGGAACTGTTGTTGTGAATAAAGGTTTGTGGGGTTTGTGATCACCCACCATCTATCTCTATTGGTGTGAATGTCCCAAACATCGTGGCGATGACCAATGACGGTCTCAGCGTAGACCTTCTGCATGAACTCAATCTTCAGCTCAGGCGCTTGCCACTCAAAGTAGCTGGTGACTTCGTCTATTTCCTCTTGTGTAGCTGCAAGCACTTCCGCACCATAACCATCAACGTTTCTTTGGCCATAGTACTGCGAATATTGCATGACGGACAGCACCACTTCAGGACGCCGATTTTCTCACCTCTATCTGGCCGGCGGAGACCCCCGAAGCGACAGTAGTCGAATGAGGCGTCGCCTCAGCGTTGCTTGTCCTCTAACGGCGGGGCTAGATGATCATCTGGAAGCGGAGCTGGGCGTGTATGCGGGCCATCGACAACTAAGCAGCCGCACGAGAGCCTATCTAGGCGTCGCTCAAAAATTCTTCGTGGAGGGCCAGCTTCGCGACGTACTGGACGCGGTGACGCTGATCTATCATTTCACGAAGAGCCGTGACCCCGAGAATGCGCGCGAGTGGCGGGAAGACGCTCGGAGGATATTCGCTGAGGAAAATGTATCGTACAGCGTGGATGAAGAAGGAGGGGTTCACTACGCCGTCGATAGTGCCTTTGAGGCCGTAAAGGCGGGCGCCCTATCGTCGCTTCGCGGGCCTCGCTATGCGAATGCCGCTGCCATGTTTGAGCAGGGGATGCGTGCTTTGGATAGCACACCGCCAGACGGCAAGGGCGCTATTCGTGCTGTCTTCGCTTCGGCTGAAGGCCTATTCCGCGTCATGTTTCCGAGCGCAGCGCGACTTGGAGCGGCAGAGGCAGAGCAACACATTGGACCAGAATTGACGAAGCTATATGATGGAGACCCCACAGCACGACGTGCTGCGTCCAAGTTGCTCGCTAGCTTTAAATCGTGGGTCGATGGGGCTCACTTCTATCGCCACGAGCAGGGGCAAGAAGAGGTGTCTCAACCGCCTTTAGGATTAGCAGTTCTACTGCTTCAAGAGGGCTCTGGCTACATCAGGTGGCTCGCGCAAATTGACCAGAAGCACGGATAGGTGGTTGGAATGGTGGAGGAGCCCACGGTCAATGACTTTCTTGATCGCCTTAGGATGACGACGCAGGAGGTCAAAGCCGGTCTGGAAGAGCAACTAGTTCAACTGGAGTTTGCCGCTCACTGCGGTCGGGGGTGGCAAGCGTAGCCGCAAACGCTGCTACGCGCGGTATTTTGGCGGCCCTGACATCACTTGCTACCGCGCTAAGACCTTCATAGGACAAAAACCTTTTTCAGGTCGCATTGCCGCATCCTACGGGGTCAGCCTTCCTGCTGTTCTGATGGCGTCACCGTAGCGGTGCATTAATGACCTCGGTCCGTCTATGGTGTGCGTACGTTGATGGGCCGCTTGGAATTCTTGAGACAACCGCTCTTTGACCCAGAACGTGCTCGGTGAGCCTTGATGTTCATAGACCGAAGGTAGTGGGCCCGCCGCCATCGATACAAAGATGCCGAACAGGTCATCAACGGAACAGGAGTAATCTTCAAGGCTATCTCGACCAGTGCTTTTGTATAGTTGCACCCTGTGCAGACCAGCACGGGAAGGCTCAATTTCCTCAAGCATGCGCTGATATTCATGCGTCAAAGAGGGCTCAATATTGCGGTAGTACCCGACAATCATAGGCACCAAGACCGCAAGTTCCAGTGGGGCGGCGGACGCCCATGTGGTCACAACCGAGCGCAGCAAATCGTAGCACTGCTCAACCTCCCGCAGGGACAATCCATATCGAAAAAACGTGCCACTCAAGTACGAAACGATATCTGTAAACGGGGGCACCGAAACCTTCTTCTGATCTAGCGCGTAGCTCGAAATAAGAACTCGCATGAGATCGCTAAGGTCTGGGTCGGTAAAAGTGTAAGTTCTGTCAAAAAATTTGGTGAGGTAGCGGCGACTATCAAATCCTTGGCCGTATACAGACCTGATCGCATGCTGCAACTGCGCCGTGTCGGTGGCCACTACAAATATCACATCGTCAATGTCGAAGAGGTGCTTCATCCTCTCGATTAGGGAAATGGCGTACGTAGGGCGGCATCTGTCCAACTCATCTACTAAAATGAACAGGGGCGCCCGGTTCGTCGCAGAAGGCATCGTTCCGAGGAACGCTGAAAGGCTGCTCCGAAACGCGCCGATTGATCTTTGCGTTTCCTTAAAGCCAGCGAGCAGCGCGGCCGCACGTTCATCCACGAGCGGCTTCAACTCGTCAACGGCCGCATCTACCGCACTGTCTATGCCCAACTCGCCACTCGCCTCCCAAGCCGCCAGTCCCGCCTCGGCCCCGTCCCCCACAAGTTTCTTTAGCAGGTGCCAGCCCGCACCCTTTGCAGTTGCGAGGGCAACTTCCGCACCAGCCCTTTTGGCCCGGTCCCAAGCCGACTTCGCTTGGTCACTAAATGTGGCATGAGAGGCCACAACCTCATCGACTGCGGCCATGACTGAAAGAAGGGGGTCTTCGGCGTGGTCATCCTTCCAAGCATTGACCTCAGCAACCAAATAGGTGTCTTCCCGCAAATGGTCCGCGAGACGCTTCAGAAAGAAGCTTTTTCCTCGTCCCCACTCGGCGTCAAGATTTAGGACGTAGGAGGCCGGTCTCCCAGCCGCCCTTCGTTCGTGAACTCTGTTGTTCAAGAAGGTAACCAGAAAGGCGGCGTCTGACCGCCTCCCAAGAAGATCATCTTTCCAGACGCTGTCAAAATCGAAAGGCATCGGGCCCACACACTTAATTACGCAGTTTCTTGTAGTGTCTCCTCCGGCAAAATGGCGCGGCGGATAGACCGATAGTCGTCAAGCGGCACGTCCACGAAGGACCCATCGTCCGTATTGAAAAGGCCCCCAGGAGCCTTGGCGGTGGTGATCAGTTCAACGTAGCAACCGTAGTCAATCTTGAAGGCGTCGTATCTTTCGCCCGGATTGTCATGCGACGAAATATTCTTCTTTAGCAGGTGTATGACGCGGGCATCGAAAAGCTGGTCCATCGTCGTGTGGCGCGTATTCGCCTTGAAAAGGAAAGCTCGCGCTTTTCGATTTCCGATGATTTCGCTGACGATCTTTTCCAAGACGTTCGATAGCAGCTTATTCGCCTGTATCGGCGCAGCTTTGTCCTGCTGATACCAATCCCTCGCGCTGGCACGTATGTCCGCCACAGAGACGGCCCGTCCGTATGCCTTCGTCGCGACTTTTGCGGCTAGATTTAGGGCATCACGTGGCACCCCTTCCGCCGCGCGCACCAGTTCTTCGAAAACAGGATGCTGCGTAAACACCGTCTGGATCAGCTCATCAGGACTGGTGAACTGTTCACCGAATTCAGACGCCTTCAAGTGACGAAAGAGCAACCGCTTGAAGAAATCGACAGACTTATTTTGATCGTTGTCGAAGACCAAGAAGTCATCAAGATTTAGGTCTGTAGATATGTCCGCCCCAAGTTCGAAGCCGACGTAAGAACCACTTTCTCCGGCCACAAAGAACGATGAACGGTGTTCAATGGCAGCAATTTTGACCACGATGTTTTGGACAGGAAAAAAGGTTCGTCTGAACAAGTCGGCTAAGTGGGGCTGCAATTCCACCGGCACCTCACTCCATTCATCTATTAACACCCAGACCCTAGGATTTCCGAGTATTGCCAATAGACTTCGTAGCGTTCCCTGTACCCTCCCAAAATTCAGGCTAAAGCGTTCCCGCCCCGTTGCCGAACGCGCAGTTTCCTCCACTTGGCTGCTTTTGGAACCGCCCGACAAACTCATATCTAGGTTACTGGGCGAAACGCTGGCCGTAGCTCCCACTTCAGCGGCCGTATCGCTTGATGACCTAGATGAGGTGGTCACTTCACCATGTACACCGACCTCACTGATCGACGCTTCGAAATCTTCGAAACGCTGAGCGAGTTCGCTTGGGTTGGTGTGAGTGGCGAACCGCTGAACAATCAACTCGAAGAGTTCGATACTGAAAGCTTTCAGCACATCTAAGATCAACCGAACGCTTCTCTCGGCAACCGAACGAGAAAAGTCGTTGTAGATCGAGCCGTCCGAGCCGATTGAGCGCAAGTCGAGATAAACTACGTGATCGCCCCGACCACGAATTTGGGAGGACAGGTAAAGCAGAGCGTGAGTTTTTCCCGTCCCCCGTCGACCGTACAATATCTGGCTGTTAGGCGTCGATAAAATCGCTGTCAGGGGTGCTGTATCGACAAACGTATCGCTGAGGATTTCCGTCGATACTTTTTCCGCGCGTTTCGCGAACCCCAAAAATGCTTGCTGAGCCGCTTCTAGTTTGTTGATCAATGGCCCCCCCCCTTCTTGTCTACGAAAAACAATAGACACCCCCGCACGGAGACACGCAGAGACTAGCGCGAATGGCAGCACGGTTATCCACAGATTACGCTGAGGACGCTCCCTCCGCGAGCCTCTTGGCCAGCCTAGAAAGCGTCGAACGTGAGCAACCCGTGGCTCGGATTATAGTGTTCCAGCTCTGCCCGGAGCACAGCATGGAGAGGATAGCGGCATTGCGCTTGGTGTCCTCCGGGCGTCCTGCATAGACCCCGCTGGCCTTGGCCTTTTCAATCCCCTGAGCCTGCCTTCTGCGGCGGTCTTCGTAGTCCTTCCGGGCGATGGCCGCGAGCATATCCAGCAGCATGCCGTTAATGGCCTCTGCCATTCGGGCCGTGAAGTCATCGCTATGGGCCGCTGCGAGCTGCCAAGAGGTGGGGAGGTCGAGGGCCACCACTTTCACCTGCCGCTGTCTGATCTCCGCCCTTAGACGTTCCCAGTCCGCTGCATTGAGGCGGCTGAGACGGTCCACCTGCTCCACCAGCAGCACGTCACCGGGCAGGCTATCGGACAACAGGCGGAACAGCTCGGGGCGCTGTAGAGACGCACCACTCTCATTCTCAACATAGGAGGCGGCGATGATCAGGCCTCGCTCTACGGCAAAGGCTTCAAGATCGGCTCGGGCGCGGCTCGCGTCTTGCTCTTTCGTAGAGGCGCGAAGGTAGGCGCGAACAAACATGGATGAGACCTATCAGTTCGATTTAGATAGTCTCATAATCATCAGTTCGTTTAGGGTTGTCAACAACACTTATCGCACCACCGTCCAGACCAGTTCCTTAGAGGTGTACCCAAATGGCGTACGGCTTATTAATGGGCGCGCTCAGTACTTCTCGAACCAAGGCCCATGCCCAGATGCCATCTCACCCATCAGCCCCTTGGCAGAGCGCATCGCCTTGAGGCGTACTGTTGTTCCAATGGTGTCCATAGGACGCCTCTCATTGCTGAAGCTATTTATGACCCGCAGGAGAAGAGCGAAGGTTAGGTAGATGTTCTCGAACGTGTTCTGGTCACCCCAAAGGGACGCTTCGGGCCGCTTGCGTATTTCTCCCGACCAAGAACGGTTGCGATGAATGCTCATCGCGCCTTCCATTCTGAACGCAGCGCCGTGCGCAATGCTGTGGCGGAAGTCGAAGGCAATGCGAGCAGTTGGGCACCACAGTTCCGCAAGTTGCTTTTCAGAGCTCTCCGGGAGCTTCGCAACCTCCTCCTCAAACATATCGATCAGCTCGCCTATGGGCTTCGCGTCAGTGGGGTGCCTGACGCCACTTGGTGCGTGCTTCTGGAGCCGCCAAATCGCACGCTCCAACCGGAACTCTACGTTCGCGGCGAAGATGATCAGCGCACCGATTTTTGGGGCCATGGCCGGGCGAAGACCCAAATCAGCTTCAAGAAGGTCAGGTCTGCCAACGGCAAATATTGGGTCATCGCTCATGAAGATGGTTGTGAAGGGTGGCGAAACCGCTGTCCATCAGTGACATCGGGCCGTCTCCACACATTTCATCATAGCTGTTCGGTGCAGGTTGTCAGAAGCGCACACGATGCCCATGTTGAACACGCCCGAGCCATCGGGTGGAAGGTCGGAACTCCGGCTCCCTATGCTAGATTGGAACCATGGGGTCGCGGTGATCGAGGCTGCGGCCCTTAGTCCATCCAGATACTCCAGTGAGCCTCCTGTGGCCAAACTTCAAGGACCGTTGGTGCTGGGTCACAACCAGCGGCCCCGCGCGGTTCCACTGGTACACCTGCGCACGCTGCAAGTTGCTCCGCCAGCGCTCTACCCTTTGCAGTCAACTTGATGACATGCGCTCTTGGGTTGTGTGGGTCGATCTCCTGCACCACTAACCCCAGCCCCGGTTCCCCAGCCTTGCCCCGCCCTAATGCAATGATGTTTCGGGACGTAGCGGACTGGCTCAACCTCACGTCTTTGCTTATCTGAGTGGCGCTCACCGCCTTACGCTGGGCGACAGCGAGGAACACGGCCAGCAGGAACAGTGGTGGGTCCTCGCGATGAGACCGGAAGGCCTCAAGCGCGGAGCTAAGCCCTGTCAAAGCGGCACGGGTCACCTTGCTGGATGGCTCTGATTTGGACATGTGCATCCCCCTGCTGCGCAGTTGAGCGAGGAAGACAGGGGCGGTCAAGGAGAGGCCCCGCGCCAACAGGGGGCCACGGGGGGAATGCGCGGCTTCTAGTTTGATCTTGGCGGAACGGATTTTTGTAAAAAAACATTCCGACTTTTCATCAGATAGCGGCGTATCTGGCGATGTAGCCGTAATCCAGACTGGGGATACGGACGAGGGTGCCGTAGGTCCCATCAACATCGCCTAGGAACAGAAGCCACTGGGCGTATTCTTCGCGGGCCTCTAGGGGCAGTAGCTCGAACATGCGCTTGACGGTCACTGCCCGCAGCTTGTTGAGGGCCTGAACGCGTTTGTTGCTGGCCCATGTCCGTTGAAGGACCGTATCGTAGTTTTTTGCCTGCCACGCCCGCGTCCGCGCAATGATCTTGTCGCGGTTGCGCTCGTAGCGGGCCTTTGACCGGGCTTTAATTTTCTCAGCATTCGCCGCAGCATATGCGGCCAACTTTTCTTTGTTGGCCAAACGATAAGCGCGGTTGTACGCCCGCCGTTCATCAGGTGTCATGGGATTTCCTTTGGCGAGCCCGAACGGCCCAAGAGAGGGCTCAGGAGCGGCGGAGGCTTGGTGGGTGAGGGACAGGCAAGTTCGTTGTGCGGCTTTGACCGTCTAGCAATGCACCGATTGACTACGGGCTTCGCTCATCGCAAAAGCCTGTGGGGCATCCTCGATACATAACCCGAAAAGCAGAGCCGCTTTGGTGGCAGGCGCGCAGTTCGCGTGAGCTGGGTTTACCGGGCCTTACCGGGACAAATGTATTGGAGAACTGATATTGGGAACTGAAAAGTCTCAAAATCCAAATGTCGTGGACCACGCCACTGTATTGAATTTCTGTACGGCGATGATCGGGCTACTTCTGGTGAGTGTCGAAGCTATCCAGAAGTTGATTGAGTTGGTCCAGCTTATCTAACGGCTGACGAGGATGCCCCATTCCATCTCGTTCAAGCGCGTGATGTACGGCTCCTTGAACCGCCGGCGCGAGCGAGCCGGTGTAGCCCATGGGCGAGGAACGTGAAGCCGTCCTTCGTCATGTTGTAGGAAGGCTTTAGGCGTCCCCTTTCGTCGCGATAATCACTGGGCTCAAAATTGAGCCGATTAATTTCGGGGCTGCATTCGAGGCTTTCGATGCCCTGCAGGACGTTCTTGTGGAGCCGCCCGAACAGCTCAGTGACATCGCGGCTGTTGGTCATTGGCTGGCCATTGTGGAGGGTAACGATGGCTTGGGCCATAGAGACCACGGGTAAGACCAAGGATAACACGCATGCTTTACGCTCGCTTCAAGCATGCCTTGAGCACTCTCAGAGCTAAGCTATAGGTATGCCTGTTATATCCTCCTCTTATATCCTCCTGTTATATCCTCCTGTTATATCCTCCTATGGTGAGGTGTAATGGAGAGCTTTTCCTAGGGTGAGGGGTAATTGGTCTTCCCGGCTATGCCGCCTGTTCGAGGACTAGGGCATCGTCTCCGAGATACCAATTCGGATGCCGGTCTTTCAGGCGACTGCCTGCCTTGGCATAGACCCTCAGCGCTCCGTTGTTCGCCAGCGTATCGGCCATTTCGTTCAGTTCGTGACCAGCATGACCCTTGACCCACTGCCAGCAGATGGCTCTGGTCTGGGCCAACGCATCCAGCTCTAACCAGAGGTCGAGGTTTTTGACCGGCTTCTTGTCTGCGGTCTTCCAACCGCGTTCCTTCCAGCCCACAAGCCACTCAGTCATCCCCTTCACCACCATCTGGTTGTCGGTGAGGAGCAGCGTAGGTAGTTCGGGAATGGTTAGCCTCGACAGCCCTTTGATGGCTGCGAGCATTTCCATGCGGACGCTGGTTGTGGCTGGCTGAAACCCCGCGAACGGGCTTTGAGCGGAAATGGTGCCATCAGCCTCAACAAGCTGTCGAATGGCACCCCAACCACCGGGGCCGGGATTGGGGAGGCAAGCGCCATCGGTGGCAAGGATGTAGTGGCGTTGCCCGGCAAGGGGCGAGGGGATGTTATTGGGGTGCATGAGAAATCCTCAGGGAAGGTTGTAGACGGACGTTGAGCGCGTTCTGGTGGGTTGGTGTGGAAATGATGGGAAAAGCCGCTCATGGACTCCACTGAGTCAGGAATGGGCAAGGAAAGGCCCCCGCCACAGCAAAGCTCTTGCGAGCCACGGACGTGGCGGGGGCCGGGGTTGAGTGTAATCGGATTAAACTCAGCCTCAGTCTGCCGAGGCTGATGAGGGCTCAGTCCCGTTTGGTCCATTCAGGCAGACCACGGACCATGCCGTTGAACATCTGGGTCACGCCCATAGCGTTCTGGAACGGAAGCACCCGTAGCATGGAGCGGACATCAGTTTGGCTGAGTCCGCCCTTGGTGCCCGCCTGAAACGCCGCTGCCAGCCCCTCCGAAACGGAGTTGTATAAGTCCACCGTGGGGATGCCTCCCCAGATGTCGCTGGCTTGCTGAGTGTTGCGACCGATGAAGATCGGGGCATTGCCCGTAGCTTTCATGGCCGTGTCGATGGCCGGGGCCAGCAGGGAGAAGAAGTTGCTGTTCTGGATGCCGCCTGCCGCGATGGCTTGGACGGACAGGCGCTTCTCCAGATATTCCTGCTGGTCACTACGACCGATGGAATTGGCGTAGGTGCGGGCGGTGTAGACCATGGAGGCGAGGAACGTGGTGGAAATCCACTGCATCGCCGTGGTTCTGTCCCGCATGTTGAGCCCCTGATGAAGCTGCTTTGACCATGCTCCAATGGTGAAGCTGCGGAACTGGAGGAGCGTACGGGCCAGCGGGTGGCTCATCCAGACCGCGAACTGGCCGGGGTCATTCTCCTGCACCATCGTGCGGGCAAGCCGATAGGCGGCACCCTCGAACGCCGCAAGCGCCTCCTGATCATCCCAACGGTCGAAGTTCATGCCCGCCAGACGATTGCTGCCGGGGTGGAACTCGGCATTGTTGCGGATGCTTTCAAAGACCCGCTCTGTCATGGCATCATCGAGCCCGAGAGCCAGAAGCCGCTTGCCCGACATCGCCGTGTCACCCATCGCCATGGCGGCGAATTTGGTGAAGATGGCACGGCCCGCAATGCGCTGGAGCGTAGTGTTGATCGGGGCCAGCCCGGAGGCTGCGGAGAGGAGCCGCTTGCCCTTACTCAAGGTGGCATCCACGGCATTGAACACGGGGTTGTTGTTGATGCCGTCCAGCGGGTTCCCAAAGTCGTCGCGGTGGGTGCGCGGCAGATTGCGGAGCCAGTCCGTGCCGATACCCAAATGGTCTTCGATTTCCTGAGCAAGCTGCTCGCCCATCTTGCCGGTACGGGCATTGCGCCACAGGGCTCGCATGGGCGGGATGGAGGAGAGCATGGCCTTCACGCCCACCTGTGACGCGATGTTGCCGAACTCCGAAAGCGAAGCCAGACCGGCCTGACCGAAGACCCGTAGGAAGTTGTAGTCCCGGAAGACCCGGAGGAACTGGTTGAAGGTGCTGCCTTCATCCCACCGGGACCGGCCCACAACCGTATTATAGCCGTGGTCCAGCAATCTCAGGTCCGCTTCAATCCGTTCTGGTGCAGCCGTGTCACCTACTGCCCGGACTTGTTCCAGCACCTTCCGCCATTCGGCATCACTGGTTACGCCATTGACGATGTTTTCCGCCACTTCATCCCCCGCCTGCCACTTGGGATTGCGAATGGAGAGGTTGCCCATTGCCACCCGACCCGACACCTGACGGGTATAGCTGGACATGAGGGCATCGGCATCGCGGTTGAACAAGTGCTTCATGGCGAAGTCCCGCACCTCGCCGTTTATGGTCTGGAGCTTGACGGTGAAATGCTCGTTGAACAGCAGGCGGGACTTGAGGCGTGACGCTGCTCCGTTCTGGGGCTTGCGCTGGAACTCGGCATGAATGTTCTTCATGAGGTTGTCGAGGTCATCGCCAGAGACGCCGCTGTAGTCGGTCAGCAGTTCCCTGAGACCATCCATATCCTCGCCCGAGAAGACCCGTTGGAGGTTTGCGGCCTCCCCAGCCGATAGGGAGTGCATCTTCTTGATATACCCGGTGGCCACCCTGTGGGCGACATCATCGGCAAGGTTCGGGGTCTTTTCCTTCATCGCCATGACCAAGGCCCCGACAAGCCGGTCTTGCCCAAAGGCGTTGAGGGCATCCCTAACCTTGCCCTTGTCGGGAATGCGGGGGATGTACTGCGGGTTCTTCTGGAGCGTTTCGGCACCGCGAACGGAGCGCTTCACGGTCCCGGTGATGATGCCGGGGTTGTGGAGCATCTCCTGCCAGTCGCCCATGATCTTGCGGAACTGCTCACCCGCAGCCGTTACGCTGGGCTCAAAGACCCGAAGCGGGTTCTGGTTGTCCACGAAGTCGGCAACGGCCTCGGAGAACTCCAGCCGCGCCCGGTCACGTTCCCAGAAGCCAATTGAGTTGTCCTTCAGGTATTGCTTGAAGGCCGGTTCATAGGCCGACCGCCATTTCGTTTCCGCCTGCCGCTGGAGACGCGACTGCATTTCCGTCACCGCGATAGGCGTGACCCCATCAGCGTTGCGGGTCGCGTCCTCATAGAGAACATTGGTGATGGCGCGGGTCAGGGGGTTGTCCGAAGACTTGCCCTTGTTCGCCACGTCAAACCGGGTGTTGCCCAGATTGACCGAACGGGGCGCTGCAGTGTCGCCAAGATCGCGAATGATCTCGTCTGCGGAGAAGTCCAGCGGGGTCTTGGAACCCGCATACATCGCACCTGCCGAACTGTTCCGGTTGAGCGCCGTGCCGTTCATGAGATTGCGTCCAGCCTTTTCCAGCATGGCGCTTTCAGCAGTGACATGAGGGTTGCGGGCGAATGCCCCGAAGCTACCGCCGAGAACGGCACCGAGACCGGCAGACCAAAGCAGGTCCGTATTCTCCGAAGTCTGCTTGTTGGCCCAGATGATGCTATCCGTGGCGAGGTTAGAGGCCGCGCCTATGCCAGCCATGCGAAGGGCATTGCCCGCACGGGAGATCTTCTGACCGGCCACGAAGGCACCACCAGCGCCACCCGTGACAGCCGCCGCGCCAAGACCAGCAATCCATGCGCCGGGGTCTGTGAAGCCAGCACCAAGGCGAAGGGCCATGCCCATCCCGCCCATGTCGGCAAGCGTCTGATCGTTCTCCAATGTCTTCGCCAAGCTCTCCCTGATGGCCATGCCATGCTGCTGGGAATGAACGCCGTCAAAGCGGTCCCAATATTGTTCGGGGATGTCCTTAGTGAAGGTGTCGAAATCGGCTTGGGTCATGCGGTAGTCGAGGTCCATAGGCCCGGTTGGGGAACCACGCATGAGCCATGACAATGACCATTCTTCCTGAACCGCTGCGCCGATACCATCGAACATGGATGGCGGTGCGGGCTTGGCCGCTTCCGCTGCACGCTGGTCGGCATAGGTCGGTGGCGGGGCCAATGGGGCATCGGTGGCGTAAGCGGAGTTGGCGCCGTCCCCAGTGATGCTGAAGGGAGTGCCTACGGCGGGCTCGTGGGAGACGATGGCGGGCGCCGGGGCATTGCTTCCGCCCGTGATGCCGAAAGCCTGCTGCGCGAAGCCGAGACGGCCCGAGTAGTTATGGCCACCACGCGGATTATCCCAAGTGAAGCCCAACGGCCGCTCGAAGCCGATGAAGGCCGCAGTGGCTTCGTCCACGGTTTTGGCAGCCATCAGGGAGTTGAAGGCGCGGGTTTCTTTATTCCGTAGCTCCCAATCGACCATCTCCAACTGGGTCGAGAGGTCATAGTGGTTGCGGCCTGCAAAGGGGCCAGAAGTGAGAGCGCCCCAGCGGTCGGGATGCCATTGGGCAACGCCACGGGCTTTCCCGCCATCGCCTATTGCGGAGACGTTTAGGCCGCTTTCGCCCAGGAGATTGCCGACGATGCCAGCCGCTTGGGCATCGGTATAGCCGCGCGACTTGAAGAAGCTGAGCGCGGTGGAGGTGTGTTGATTAGCCATAGGTTTCCTGTCCCGCCCAACGGTGAAGTCAGGCGGGCTGTTGATGATAGTGATGGTGGAGAGGTGGCTAGTTAGGTGGGCGCTCGTACTGGAGCAGGTTGGGCGTCTGCACCGGGTAGAGGTTCTGGGGCGTGTCCTGCGCCTCCTGCTGCGCCGCGTTCGACGTGCCTATGATCTGGGTGGCGAGCGCCTGTTGGCGGGCTTGTTGCATTTCGGCAAGAGACCGAAGCGTGATGAAGCGCCGGCTGCGATCTTCGACAGGTGCCCCGGTGTTCATGTCGAGAATGACCCAGATGCCGGAACCGTTCTCATAGGGAGCTATGGTGATGTCATCCATCTCCAAGCCCTCCTCGGGAAAGTCCTGAACGTACTTTTCCAACGCCCCTTCGGCCATCTGGGGGAAATGCTGCGGGAGGTCTTCGGAACCCGTAAAGACATAGGAGCCGTTGACCAACTGGTTCAGGGACTTAAAGCGCTCCTCGGCCTTGTTCAGGGCGGTATCGGGGTTTAGGCCGTTGCGGACATAGAACTCTGCAAGACGGCTGATTTCTCCGACCACATAGGGCTGGTTCAACACTTCCGTCTGGCCCTGACCAAGAAAGCCGCCAACCCACCTCGGGGCCTTTTCGAGAACGGCCTTGAGGTTCTGGCCGTACATCGGGTTTTCATAGTCGGGGTCTTGGGTCACCTTCACCGCCTGCATGATGGCCTGCCCCTTGTCTGAACCGTTGTACTCGGTGGCAATGCGGTAGGCGTCGAAGAAGTCGCGCGTGGTGTCGTCGGTGATATGGCGAGACAACAGGCGTGGGGCCATGTCGTACATCGTCATGTACAAGTCGGTGGCCTGCGCCAGCGCATCGGGCAGGGTCTCCCCGGAGAGGTTCTGCGCGGTCGCTGCCGTGGGAGCAGCAGCCAGCACATCCCGCCACTTCGGATATTCCATGCCGTTCGAGGCAAAGCCCTGAACCATGTAGGCAAGGGCCTGTTCCGGTGTCATCTGCTGGGCTTGGGCGGCTTCCGTGAGGCGGCTGGCGAACAGGTCGGCAGCCGCTTCTCGGCGCTTCTCCACTGTGACCACTTCCCATTCGCCCTTGTCATTGACCACCTTTCCATCCTGAATGAACGGCAGTTGGCCCGCCTGCAACGCCATCAGGTCGGTATTGGCTAGTTCCTGAGCAGAGCGTTCGGCTTCGGCCCGGAGCGTCAGGGTGCGGGTGTTGTCGGCAGCATCGGACGCGATCTTGGCCAAAACCCGCTGGTTCTCATCCATGACGGCCCGGAACTGCGCTTCGGAGAACAGCGCCGGGTTCGCTTGATACGCCGCCTCCAGCTCGGCAGCGTCCAGTTTTCCGTGAGCAGCAAGGCCATAGAACCGGGTACGGTCATCGAACAACGCCGTCTGGTCGAGACTGTATTGTTCTTTCTCCGCCGTACCCATGATGCGGGTGGCGTCAGCGACGAACTCCCGGCTTTCCATGAGCGAGCCGATTGGCTGCCCATCGGGGCCGTTGCGGGGCGCTGAGAAGATGGCGGTAACCAGACCATGATTGCCTTGCTGGGCAAGGGCCTCAGCCACCCTGACCAACTCGGCATCCTGCGCCCCAAAGTCGAGGCGAAGAAATTCCATGTTGCCCTGGTAACGGCTCTGGATGGCGGTCACGATTTCCTCGTTGGGCCTCCCTTCTGCCTGCATGGTCTGGGCCAGCCCAAGGAACGACTGGAACACGCTCTGTTGGCTTTCGGCGGCCATGTGATCGGCCTTGTCCTGAGCCGCCTTCGCTCCACCCGTCCGGTCAAAGGTCGCCATGATCGGGACGTAACCGCCGGCGAAGAACTCATTGCCATCGTACTGGGCAATGTCGCGCTCAACGGCCTGAGCCACGAAGGCGCTGAAGTCCATGGTGGCCTTGTCGGAGGAGGTTTCATATTCGGTGGCAAGAGCGCTCTGGCGCTCATAGGCCGTCCGCTCTCCCAACAGGCGCATGTAGGCGGCGTTATACCACGGGTTGTTCATCTCCGAGATGGTGCCGCTGTCCACTGCCGCGCGGGCTTCTGAAACGGACATGCCGCCAATGCGCTGTGCGGCCATATCCTCCATCCGTTTGCGCTGCCGTGCGCCCTCCTGCTCGATGATCTGGCCGAGCTGGGGATTGATCTGGCTGAGCGCAGCCGCAAGCTGAAGTGCGTCATTGCTGGATGAGGGCGCTTGGGGTTGGACATAGGTGTCCACCGGGCGCGCTACAGGCCGCAGCCCCGGCATCCGCATTGTGTCGGCGGTCGGAACATTCGCGCGAGCGGAATTGCGGCGACCGGCTGGAGGGCGGTCACCCATGGGCCTCAGGCCCGGAACTTTGTTTGTCATGATGATGGTGTCCGATGCGGCTCCACCCCGCCGAGAGGGCGAGGCAGGTGCCGGAGATGGGTCAATGGGAAGTGATAGTTTGGCCGTAGAAGCGAGCCACCAGCCCGTCATATTCGTCCAGCAGCTCGTCATGTTCGGCGCGGAGCGCTTCGGTTTCGCTTTGAAGGGCGCGGTATGCTGCCGCTAGGTCTCTCCCCTTCTCTGCTAGGTCGAGGTAGCGGCTGATAATCTGCTTGGTCGCGGGGCTCATGCCGGCCCATGCGGGGTGGTCTTCTGGCAACGCCAGAACTTCGGGAAGTTGGATGAGGTCGTTAAAAATTGCGAGATTTGTCATGCGAATGTCCTGAAAACGGAAAGGGCCACCCGAAGGCAGCCCTGATGAGATGTGGAAGAAGATCGAGGCGCGTTTTGCGAGTGATCTATGGTGAGGGGTAATCTGCACAGGTCCGATTTGCGAGATCGTCTAGGGTGAGGGGTAATCCTCAACCTAGACCTTCCCAGACGCTTATCCCTGCCCAAGCCGCAGCGGACCACGCGGCAACCTCTGATCGGCAACGCCAGATACGACAACCGCTACAGCATGTTGAAGAATTGGCTGGCCCCACAGGCGATGCCATAAGCAAGCGCCATGACCGCGTTGAGCCCGATGAAGGTGCCGAACCGGCTATGATCGCTAGCATCAGCGGTCGCACCCATACATCTCGCCCTGCTCATTGCAGAGGTTCACCTGAAGCCGCCAAAGGTGGATGTTGAAGCCATCAATGGTCCGCTCGACACCCCGCCCAAGACCGATGTCATGCCACTCCACAAGGGTGCTGAGGCGGGTATGCGGCACGCGGAGATAAAGCGCAGCGCCGTTGCGGATGCCCTCGGGGTGCCAATGAAATGCCATTACCCTGCCGAGGGCCTTGGACGCATCTGCGCGAAGGTTCGTCATTGCCTCGCCAAAACCGAACTCACGAACGTCGTTGATGGTGGACCGACCGAAAGAGAAAAGACCGCGCATGAGAAATCCATAGTTTCGCGGTGGCGCTTCCCGACATCGAGAAGCGTGGAGGAAGCCCCCAGAGAGGCGCACAGGGACGAGCAAGCTGCGGGGCACTCCAAGTTGCCACAGCCGTGCTAAAGCATCGCCCTACGCGCCCGCCAAGAGGCTCTAGGCGCGCTTAGCGCGGGGTTTGCGAAGGCGTAGTGGAGGGCGGGCCGGCGTTGCACTCTTTAGCGGAAGCGCCGCCAACTTTTGCAATGATGGACGGAACTCGGTCTCAGCAACTTCAAACCGAGGCAGCTTGTTGACCTCGGCATCCACCACTTCAGGGGACCAGTCGCCGTACCCCTCGCGAGCGTCCGTCTTTGACCGGCTACCCAACATGTAGTCACGAGCTTCCTTATCCATCTTGTAGGTTCGGCTAAGCGTAGTGAACAGGTGCCGCCAAGCATGACTAGGGCGGTTCCCGGGTGGCGCAATGCCCACCTCTTCCTTGACCCACTCTGCGATCTTGTCCCCTGCGCTTTTGGCCCGGTGGTCCGACAAGCTCTTAAGGTCGGTCCCCTCGGGATATGGCGTGTAGAATGCAGGGCCGTCACCAATGGACCGCAACATGTCGATCAGGCCCAAGTCGATCAGGTGTTGGTGAATGCCAGTCGTCCATGCATTCTTTCCCTTGGTGCTTCCGTCTTCGGGGGAGATGAACAGGTACGGGACACCGTTCTCTTCACGAAGATGTCGCCCTTGGAACTGGGTAACCTCGCTCACCCGCAGACCGGTATAGGCGCAAATCCAAGGGACCCAAAAGATCGCACGCTGGTACGGTACGGCGAGGTCTTTGGCCGAACCACGGAAGGTAGCTGCTAGGATAGCTCGTGCCTGCTCCTCGCTATATCCCTTGGAGCCGACTGGGGCCGGGTCGTCGCGTTCGTCGCGGATACTTGCCGCCACATTGAGAGGAAGGTCGAACTCCTTGACGCCATGGCTCAGCGCAACCTTCAGGCTGGTCAGGTACTGGTCGTTGATCGTCTTCTTGGCCAAGCCGCTTTTGATCAGCTCATCGCGCCAACGCCTCGCATCATCCTTCGTGATGCGTCTGGCGTCCTCGTGCCCGATGAAGGCGATGAAGCGATTGACGCACCCTAGGTAGGTCTTAAAGGTCGCATCCTTCTTCGTTTGTGTTCGCTGCTTATGCGCGAGCAGGCCCGTGAGCGTGTTCGTGTCGCCAGTCACGCCAGAAGGCTTGGCCGCGGCTTCAGCCGGGCGCTGCGGAGCCTCGAACTTCGGGAAGCGCTCGCCCACCACATCCTTGCTGAAATCACCCTTGCCCCGCCGTTCCAAAAGGAGGGCGATTTCGGTGGCGGCACGGTCGAACTCCACAAGACACCGTTGCCGGGTCTTCTCATCCACACGCAGCTTCTTCTCAGCCAGCGCTCCGTCCACCCACGACCCTAGCCTAGCCTCAAGCGATGGATGTCCAATCATGAGCGCGGCCCGCCAAGCGGGTTTCTGCTTGGAGTACTGCTCTTCGCGGTCACGACGCCGCTGCACCCACTGCGCCGCTTCGCCGGGGTCGTCCTCAAGCACCGCCCGAATGGTGTGGTACATCTCACCACAGAGAGCAGTGATCTGCTTGAGGTTTAAGGATACAGGGCCATCCTCAAAGCTGAGCCAGATGCGACTGAACTCAGCTTCGGCGTCTTGACTGCGCCGCTTGGCCTCAGCGGGGTCTTTAGTGCGGAGAGAAACCTTGATGTACTCGCCCAGCTTCACCAGCGATGGCACTTCATCCACAAAAACGGTGACCGCTTGCCCCTTGGCACGAGCAACAAGCCGCGAAGGAACACGCTGCTTGAGCCAATAGACGCCGGTGGCTTTGTGCTTGTACGGGGAAGGCATAGGCAAGACCATGAGAACCACCTCTGAGTACCAAAGGCGAACCTAAAAAGTCCAGCAAATCCAGATTGTTAAGTCCCATCAATGAGATGGAATGGTGCTGCCGGACAGGATTGAACTGTCGGCCTCTCCCTTACCAAATCAGGGCTAGCATCTCAACGAGCCCGGAATTGCTGGGCACATGGTTCAACGTGCTAGGTGCGTGCTAGAAAGCTCAAGCATGCTCGACTAGCTGAACGGCCTCACGCATCGTCTGTGGATGCAACCGTCGTTCGGTTCGCCAGTTCCCGGACAATCGCTTCTCGATACGGAACCCGCCCTGCACTTCCACAATCCGGTATGCCTTATTTTGAACGGCTAAACACGGCGTGCCGTCCAGGATGCGCCAATCATAGATTTGTCGGCGGACATTGTTCAGCCCAGCAACCAAATCTGCAACCGTGGCAAACCTTCGATCCATACTTGATGCTACAGCGCGCCGAATGACAGAGAGCAACCTTTGCGAGACCCAAGCGGGGATTGCGTCCCAACTAAAGATTTGGCCGCGCTTGATTTTGTTTTGGATGATTTCGGTAGCATATGCCTGCTGATCGTAGCCAGCTAACCCATCATAGCGTAGTTGCTGGGTGGGCTTGAGCCAGTCGCGCTCGTTCTTATGGAGGACGCCGCCACACAATTCGTAAAGCAGCATGCCGATCTGGTAGACATCGCCCTGCCTATAATACCGGTTTCCATCGAAATCCTCAGGCGGCCGATAAATCAACGAATGCTTAGTCAGTGCCGCGCCATAGCCTTCGTCTTGGATGGGAACGATTGAGCCAAAATCGCCAATGACGAACTTTCCATCGTCAGTGCAGAATATATTCGAAGGTTTCAAGTCGCGGTGAAGGAAGCCTTCGCCGTGGATATAACTTGCGCCGGCGGCTGCCTGCAATGCCACGTCTATAGCCTGAAGAGGGCCAAATCTTGCGGTCACAAGGGCGTCTTCTAAGTCGCCATTGGAGCAGTATGGCGTGACAAAATAGGCATCTTCTTCGTTCAGTGGCGCGGCATCATGAACCGGCAGAATGTGATCGGAAGCCAGCTGTGCCAACCTCTTTGGCTCTACGTGAGCGCCATCTCCCCAATAGTAAAATTTGTAGACTACCCGCCTTTGCAAGAGCCGATTAAGCCCGATGGCAACATGTCCGTTGCCACCTTTCGAGACGATTGTTTCAAAATCAATGGCCTGCTCCAGTTCCGCTATTTTCAGCCGGATAGGCTCCGGCAAGTCAACCACGCCAATCGCCATTTAGATCAGACCGCTCTTGTGCAAATGATAAGCGGCGCTTCGGTAAGCATCCTCTTGATATCTCAGCAGCCCATCAGGAAGCCCCGCAACGTTCTTCTTCGCAAAATTTGACAGCGCCACTGCATTTACGAGCACACAATCCGTGTCCTCAACGAGCTGGATGAGCGTTTCGATCTTGAAGGATACTGCCCCACCCGCCTTTTGCCCTCTATGTGCGCGAGCTTTCACCGCAAAAGTGTCCACGCCGTTTTCGTGAGCAAAGGTCTTTATGGCGTGCAGGAAGGAGCGAATGTCTGCAGCGTTTCGATCGTCTGCGAGTTCAATCTTCTTTGTCCCGCACTGGACCAGAATTGGTCCATCTTCTCCGCTCTCGACTATTGCTAGTTCAGCCGTCTTGGACTTTATCGTTACTCCGCAGACCTTCATCGTGCCTCCCGTTTTTCCAACGTTTGAAGTGGTTTTCTTGGGCTGGCAAGCTTTTTTGATCATAGGTGTTACTTGCTAGCGCTGCCGCGCTTGGGCGAGATGGACCCACTAGTATCCGCCATAGCCGCGAGGACGATCCAGATAGGGCTTCAGCGCCTCCACCTTCTGGCGTTGGTCGTCGACTTGCGATTGTCTGACTTCGTCGGGTGTGCGTGAAATGGTGCCGGTGAGTTGCATCCGCACCACCGGGTCTATGTCATCGGCCTGCGCAAACGCCCAAGACACCCAGGCATCAACATCCGCGCCATCCTGCACAGCATCCTTGGCTGACGCGACGGATCGTGCATAGGCGCGAATATCTTCTGCCTGCCGGTGCGCGGCGGCGTCCAGCAGAAGGCCGTCATATCTTGCCTTCCTGTCAGCTTCGATCCGTTCGCGTTCGCGTCGTTGTTCCTCCTCGATGCGCTTGCGCTCGTTCTCGATCAGCTGCTCCTTGCGTGAAATCAGCCAGTTGTGCCGCCGCAGTTCATCGTCCCGAAACTCGACTTCTGCGGTGACGATCATGGACACAAGGATGTCCTGTAAATGGGCCTCGACCTTATCGCTGCCGTTGTCGCCCCATCGGCGCCGCGGTTTCTTGTCTTTGTCGCCTTGTCCAATGGAAACCACGATCGGTTCCGATGCTGACCGCGTGGCGAGTTCTTCACTCATCCAACTTGAACGGCGGCTCTCGGGATGATCCACGGTGACATAAAGGTTCTGGTGTCCGACTTTGTAAGAAAAGCCCGTAGGATTTTTGTCACGCATTGTCGCTTTGCCGCCGAACCGATGCAGGTTGAGCATCAGGGCATTCATCATACGTAGCCGCCGCTTCTCGTATGGCGCATCGAAATACGGCGCATCCCAATAGGAGTGATACGAGGCCGACAGATATTTGATCCGGCGTTCCTCGTCGTGTTCCAGAAGCCGCCGAATGAGATGATGCGCCTTGGAAAAATCGCGGGGGACAGCGACCTTGCCAATCTGCTGACGCACTGTTTCCATGACCTTGTCGATGCTGGGTTGAAAGCTCGGCGCTGGACCGATTTCCATCGTCATGAGGCCCGCAGGTTCGGGATAGGAATAGTAGTAGCCGTTGCTGCCACCGACCCTGATTGTGTCTCGCTTCCCTATCCCTCTCGGGGGCAGGCTGGGCTTTTTCACCCGCTTGCCTTCAGCCCTTAGCCAATGCCCACGAGGCGGCGCGGGGATGTCGTTGTCCTTGCAGTAGGTGGAGATCGCGGCGGTTGATACACCGATGTCTTCCGCGACTTCGCGGGTGGGTTTGCTCCAGATGATGTCGAGAAGCTCTTGGCGGGAATAGGTTTTGGTCAAGGTCAGGCTCGTGGTCTCGTGATCGACCAAGCGGTCCTATCAGACTTTTTGGTCGCTCTTTTGGCCGTTGGCGCTAGGCCACGTGGAAAGAAAACCACATGGAGAAATACCGCATGAGCATCCTGAAAACCCTGAAGCTGACCACTGCACTGCCGGTTCGCACCAGCAATGACCCGGTGGAACGCGCCCGCAACAAGGTGATCGCGGCGCTGGCGGAACAGAAGGCTATGGCCGAAGCCAAGGTCGCTGGGCAGCATTATGCGCCGACCCACATGGTCTGGCGGAAGAACGAGGACGGTCAGCGGGTCCAGGTCGAAACCCCGAAGCGTCTCCGCGCGGGCTGGTTCGTCGATGCCAGTGGCCAGACCTTCTTCGGTCTGCGCTATGCCGGCAAGCCCATCGAGTTTGCCAAGGACAAGAACGCAATCACCGTTGGCGAACTCACCGCGCTTCCCGCAATTCTCGACACCTTGACCGAGGCTGTTCGTGCCGGGGAACTCGACACACAGCTTGCCGCTGCTGCTGCCGAACGCGGGCACATGCTGCGCAAGGCCGTTTGATCCCGGCCACTACGAAATACCTCCGCACGCCGGGAATGGCCATCGTGCTGCTCCCGGCATTTCTGTCTTTGACCACTCCCGCACATGCCGATGACCCACAGGGGCAACGAGAGTGCGCCAGTCTGCGGGCAGCGGTCCTTCAATTGGTCGGTGACTGGTCCAAGAACATGCTGTTCTCCAGCCGCGACATGGACCAGAACGGATGGCTCGATGCCAATGTGGCGAACTCGGCGTTCAAGGATGTGCAGATCGCGGTGATGCAATTCGACTATGCTTATGAAGCCGTTACGAAAGTCCGCAATGCCTGCCACGAGCTTGCTTTCCGGTTCGGCATGGATGTTGGCGGCTATATCGAAGGCGTAATGGCCACCGGCACACGCCCGGCGAAGGGTGTAGCGGGCTGGTAGCCCCATAGGGTAGCGCGGCTTGCCCGCTGATCACCAGCCCCGCCAGCGGGCACCGTAGGGGCAGCAAACATGCAGATGGGTGCGCATTAGCGGGATCGGATACGTAAAGGTCCGCCATTGGCCTGCTCGACCTCGAACTTGTTCGTGCCGCGCACCAAATCGCTGAGCTTGCGAAACCCGAACGATCTTGGGTCGAAATCCGGGGCCATGATTGCGAGACGACTGCCAAGCGCACTTAAAGGTGCCCAGCCCTGATCATCCTCGAGCTGGCCAAAGGCCCGAAGCAACAGCGGGACTGCTTCTTTCAGCTTCTTTTTTGCTCCTGCCTTAATCGCTTCGACCTGTTCCTGATTGGGCAGTTCGAGCAAGTTCTCGGTGTAGATGAAACGATGGCAGGCCTGCCTGAAACTCTCTGGCGTCTTCTGTTCTCCAAACCCATAGACATCAACGCCCTGCTCTCGAATACGCGCAGCGAGCCGGGTGAAATCGCTATCCGAAGATACGAGACAAAAACCATTGAAACGCCCGCTATGGAGCAGGTCCATCGCATCGATAACCAATGCAATGTCTGAAGCATTTTTGCCAGTGGTGTAGGCGAACTGCTGATGCGGGAGAAGACCATATTTCGGCAGAACATCTGTCCACCCGCGAAGGCGCGTGCTGGAGAAATCACCATAGATGCGCCGAACACTCGCCTCGCCAATCTTGGCGATTTCCTCGAACAGACCCGCTGCGATCTTGTCGGACGCATTGTCGGCGTCGATCAGCACGGCAAGTTTGGGTGTGCGGTGATCCATGTAACGGCAATTCCCTTGAAACCAGCAGCACTATAGCAGGACGCTATCGGGGTTTGGTCTTGTGCTGCTGTGGCAGTAAAGCGGGTTTTAATCAGCGCGCGTGACACCCAGAGAGCTATAGCCATCGGCTATAGCTCTCTGGCCTCAGCCAAAGTGCCCGGACGCGCAAACCGCCTTCCTAACACCTTGGTTCTGCTGATCCTTTTTCCTGAAAAACGGGCTCTTTTGGTCTTTGCTTGGCCTCCTGTTCTTCTGGCGCTATCGCGGTATCGACACGAAGATGGAGATGCTCATTGCGGCCAAGGATCACCGACGGGCACAAGCTGTTCGCGCATAATGTTCGGCGCTGGCGGGAGATACGCGGGATCGACACTGACATGTTGGCGCGGGCCGTGGGTTGGCCCCTGGCGATGATCGAGGATATTGAGAGCGCTGAGCAGTTCGATATTACCCTGAACGATGTGGACCAGCTCTGCGAAGCGCTTGCGGTGCAGCCCTTCCAGCTATTCGTGCCGGGGCATCGATGATGCGGCCACGGTTGAAGCATCCCGAAGCGCCACGGTTGCTTGCCCGCAATGTTTGGCGGTATCGGGAACAACGCCAGATGACCGCACGCGCACTGGCAGAACATCTCGATTGGCCTTTGGTGGAAATCGACAAGATCGAGAATGGCGACAAGGCCGATCTGTCCTTGGATCAGCTTGAGCGGCTATCTCTGGCGCTCCACGTTGACCCTGCGGACCTGCTGAAACGCAGCGCATTCCATTAGCCAGCAGGCATCGACCATCAGGCCAAAAAGCCCGTTATAACTCGCCAGGCCCAGCTTGCGGGCCTGTTGGGGAGCCGGAATTATCGGGTGGCAATGGCGATGATCGGGATTGCGCGTGTCGTTCCCGAACCTTTTCGGCTATCTGGTGGAGCCAGTTAGTATCATAGACCGTATTCTTATTAATCCCACTGCTCACACCATCATCACTTACACCCAATTCCACATGGACATCGCTCTCTGACAGATCAGAAGAAATCCCATCATCCATGTACCAATCAAGTTCTTTATCTATGTCTTGATGCAGGACTTCGGTCTTGGTCGGTGCCTTTAGGATCTTCTTCCTTTTCAATCGAACTTCGTTCTTCTTTTTCCCGTCTGGCCCAATCCAGAAGTTGGTCGCTTGAAAGCTCGCTCTGGACTTGCACAGTAACCGGGCGAACTCCTGAACGGCCTTCTTTGGCCACCAGCTGCGCTTGTGCGAGGCCTCCATGTCGAAGACGTAATCCGGATCAAAGGGCTCAGCCCGTTTGAAATCCTTCTCGATACGAAACTTCATGCCATATCGGGTGATGCTCTTGATGTTGTCTTCGACCCCCCTGTGGCTCTCGAATGGCTCGATATCGACCTGGTAGGGGATGTCGTAGGCCTTGGCTCGGAGAGCCTGCTTGAGTTCTTCCATGGAAATATCGCCAAGAGCCACGATGGCGTGGCAGTGCAAATGCCATATGGATGCCCCTACGGCGCAAACATACGGATTGAGCATCGAAGTCGCGATTTTCTTGTTGCGGCCAACCTCATCGAGTTCTGTATCGAGATAGTGCTCGATTTCCCAATAGCCCTTCATATAGACCTGCTTCCAGCGCGGGTCTTTTCGGGCTTGGTATTTCAGGGCATTGCGGATTTTCAGCTTGTGCTCGGCCTTCAGCTTGGGAATGTCATCGAGGTGTCGGGTCAGCGGCAGTAGGAGCGTGAGGAAAACCAGCTTGTCATTGCCCTGATGCGCGAACAGTTCGATGTTCTCGGCTGTTTCGCGGCCACGTTTAAGCATCATGCAGCGCGGACATAGCGGAACCTTGCATTCGCTGGGATTGTTCCACTGGTCTAAGCTGCCACAGTCCCTCATGCGCTTAGAAATATCGTCATACCAGCCAAGTGCAGTTTCGACTGCTTTCCGATGCTGGAGCATACCCAGGGTGAGTCCGGGGATTTTCTTCTTCTCGTGGTAGCTGAAATACCCCTTTGCCATGAGTTCGGCTCGCAGGGTCGTTAGGCCCACACTGGGAGCGCGAACGTCTTGACCCCAGAAATTCCACATGGGCGGGCATTTCGCCGTATTTGTTGTCGGACTTTGCATCCTGTTCTCCTTTGTTGCTGCTATTTATAAAGCACCTCGCCTCCGCCGGTAAATATTCACGTGCAGGAGGTAGCAATGAGAGTCCAGGAAATATTCGAGGTATTGACCGATATGGGACTGGTTCGGTCTCAGATGGAGTTTTCCCGTATCTGGCTCGGGAAGAGCCCACGCTATTATTCAAGCCTACTAGCGCGGCAGCAGCAACCCAGCGTGGGGACCCTGACGGGATTGCTGTTTCGGCTTCGCAACATGCTGAACCATACCAACGACGGTGAGACGAGGTCTGCAATATCCAGTTTGATCCAGCGGCTTGACTCACATGTTGCAGTACGGTCGATCACCAGCACGGCCAGTTCAGTGCATGACAGACAACCTGGCGCAGCTACCTCACATTAGATCCGCTGATTTGGAAGCGCGGCATTTGACCTGACTAGCGCTTTACCACCTGCCTGATCCGCTCAGTCAGAACCTGCTCGACACCAAAATAGCCTTCCCACGCATCGAGCCCCTGCGCCCGCTCGGCCGCCGCGAAGATGTCGAAGGCATTTGCGCGATCGAGGCCGTCCAGCTCGCCCCACGTGACCGGTACCGCCACAGTCCCGCCGGCGCGCGCCCTCGTCGACCATGGGCAGACCGCCGTCGAGCCCTGACCGTTCCTGAGATAGTCCAAGAACATGCGACCCTTGCGGCGAGCCTTGCTCATATTCGCCACGAAGCGGTGCGGATCGGTCTTCGCGAGCAGTTCGGCGAAGTCCTGACAGAACTCCTTGACCTCGTTCCAGTCGGCTTCCGGTACCAACGGCACGACGACGTGGATGCCCTTGCCGCCGGATAAGAGGGGCCACGACTGCAGACCGACCGCACCGAGGATGTCGCGGATGTCTTTCGCGGCCTGCTTGACGTCGCCGAAGTCGAGGCCCTCGTCCGGGTCGATGTCGAAGACCATGCGTTCGGGCAGCTCGGGCTCATGTCGATCCGAGCCCCAAACATGGAATTCGAGCGTATTCATCTGCACGCCGCCGACGAGACCGGCGAGATCCTCGATCCAGAGGATGCGGCTCTCGGATCCCTTCATCTTCGTCAGCGCGCCAGACTTCAGCGTCTTCGGCATGCCAGCCAGCGCGTGCTTCTGGAAGAAGGTCTTTTGCAGGTCGTTGTCGGTGTCGCGCACCAGAGAGAGCGGCCTGTCCTTGAGATGCGGCAGCATGCGGTCGGCCACTGCCGCGTAATAGGCGACGAGGTGAGCCTTCGTGATCTCCGTCCCGGGGTACATTACCTTATCGGGGTTCGAGAGCTTCACTCCGAGCGCCTGCGCGATTTCGACACCGACGCCGGGATCGAGGCCTGCGCTGGTGTCGTCAGCCGGCACCTCCAGCACGACCTGCGTGGCCTTCTTGTCCGCGCGCAGGCCTTGGAAGCTGGCGTGGCGCAACGACCCATCAGGAGTGATCTCGGCAAAGGCGACTTCGGCAACGAGCTCGGGCTTCACCCAACGCGCCTTACGCGCGATGTCGCGAGGCACGGACGCAAAGGCAGGCTTGACGAGCCGGCGCTTCTCCAACTGCGCCATGATCTTGTCCTTCATGGCCTCGGTGAAGCCGGTGCCCACCCGGCCGCGATAGACGAACTGGCCCTTCTCGTATGTGCCGAGGATCAGGCTGGCCATGCCGCGGCCGTTGTCGCTCGGCCGCCAACCGCCGATGACGAATTCCTGTCGCTTCGTGCACTTGATCTTCAACCAGCTCTTGGTGCGGTCGCCGATGTAGCGGGCATCGGCGCGCTTGGCGATCATGCCTTCGTGGCCACCCTTACACATGGCGTCGAACACGGATTTGCCGCCGTCGACGACATGGTGGCTGTACTGCATGCTATCGTCGGCATCGCGCTCGCCGATCAGCTCCTCGAGGATGGCCTTCCGCTCGATCAGCGGCATCTGCGTCAGGTCTTCGCCGTCCTTCTCGAAGATGTCGAAGGCATAGAATTTGAGGGGGATGCCGGCGGCGATACCGGTCTTGAGTATGCTGAAATTGGTGCGCCCTTGCTTGTCGATGGCGACGATCTCACCGTCGAGGAGGACGGAGCCCTTCGTCAGCGTTTTGAGCGGCAGCAGGATGACCTTGAACTGCTCGGTCCAGTCGTAACCATTGCGCGTATAGACCCGGACCTCTGAGCCCGAGATTGCGATCTGGGCCCGGTAGCCATCGAACTTCATCTCGAACAGCCAGTCTGCGCCGCTCGGGATCGTCTCACTGAGTGTGCAGAGCTGGAATGGACGAAAGGTCGGAAGAGGATATGTAGGGTTAGATTCTGAGTCCCTGCGGGGTGACCGCTTTTTGCGGAGTGCGGACTCTATGGCTGGCATGCGGAACTCGGGTACATCGTGAGTCGAAAATGCGAGTCTTTTGAATCGGTTGCATGGGTCGACACTGACGATGGTGCCGAGCGAAACACTGTGATGGAACGCGAAACCGGCCTTTTTCGTAGAACGGCCGGAGGTTGCGATGCCGAAGTTCTTTTTCGACGTCCCCGAAGACGGAATAACGAAGCCCGACCAGGAAGGCCTCGAATTGCCCTCGTCGGAGCGCGCTCATCAGGAGGCCGTCCGAGCCACGACTGAGATGTCGATGGATGCCGCGACGACGACCCACCCACATTCCGTAGCGGTCGCAGTGTGCGATGCCGCGCACCACGTCATCTGCACCGCGTCGGTGTCATTCGATCCCGGTTCGCTGGACGAATAGCTGGGTGATCGGAACCCTCCGATTCATGGTGTCGTTGGAAGGATAGGTTGAACAATCCTTAGGAGAGTATCACGTCGAACACGTCTCAGGATCGCGCCCGGGTCGCCGGCAAGCAGGACCATGAAGTCCGCTTCGAGGCCGACAAGAAAAACGTGAGCAAGGATGCGGTGAAGAAGGCCGTGAGTGAGGTCGGCAACAGCCGCGAAAAGGTTGAAGAAAAGCTCGACCGCAAGAATTAGATGGTAGATTACGTCTGACTTAGTGCGGCCCTTTCCGTAGGGCGCAAATCGTGAAATGGATGTTCCCCTGAATCTAAGGATTTGGGGGACAATCCTTTTGGAAGTAGAAAGCTACAGCTTTATTGAGCTGACTATCGACCTCGAGCGGCCGGTGGAGCTCTACGATCTGATGGGCATGTTCGTCGCCATTGGGCATCAATTCGAGCAGTACCTTCGCGATGAACATCCGAACCTCGTCGACGAAACCTCCAAGATCTACGTCCGCCAGATCCGCGCCGGCTCGATTATCGCCGACCTTATTCCTTTTATCCCGCCTCTTATTGAGAACCTCGATCGAGTTCTGATCGTCGACGACTTCGTGCGTAGGTACGGCGGCCTGATCCTCAAGTTGGGACATGGGCAAAAGCTACCTGAGCCGCGGAAGAGTGATCTGGACGACTTGATGAAGGGCGTGGCTGCGATCGCCAACGATTCAAACGGCAGCGCAACGCTGAAGTCAGTCCAATACGATAAGGACGGTGAAAAAACCCGGGTCGCGATCAAATTCGATACGAAGCAGGCGCAACAAGCGATCCGAGTTATCGACGAGCAGCGCAAGGAGCTGGAGGCTAAGGCATTCCAGGTCGTGGAGAACCAACTCCTTGTGTTTTGGCAAAGCAATCTGAAGCAGACCGACACCGGTAAGCGCACCGGCGAGCTCGCGATTATGGAATACATAACTAAAAAGCCGCTGGCAGTCGTCTACGATTCCGAGCTTGCGGAGCAGCGCATCAAGCACGAAACTTCAGAGGGATCCCGGAACCTCTATCGCCTCGGTTTCTATGTCACCGCGAGGGTAGAAACCTTGAATGGGCGCCCAGTCGCTTATCGGATTTCCGAGGTCCACGACATCATAGAGTTACCGGACGAATGATCCTGACTAGACTGGCCGCGCTTACCGCTTCGACAATCTTTGCTTTCCCGGTTCTCCCTGCCGTAGCTGCGGACGAATGGCGCGTAAACATGCCTATGTGCGGCCGTGACCGGCACACCTGCATCGTTGATGGCGATACGATCTGGCTCCAGGGGGTGAACCTCCGACTTGAGAGCTACGACACGCCGGAGCCGTATAACGATATTTGCGGCGGTCGCGCCGAAGTTGCTTTGGCGCACCAGGCGAGCGCTCGCTTCCAGCAGCTCTTGAGCGGCAATCCCTTCACAGTTGAGACCCATGGGGAAGACCGGTACGGACGTGTGCTCGCGACGATCCGTATTGCCGGCCGCGATGTGGGCGATATTCTGATCGAGGAAGGCTTGGCCCGGCGCTGGCCGAATGGGCGCGAGTTCTGGTGTTAGGAGGCGTCGATGTGCGGACGTTTCACTGCTGAGTACACCTGGCGCGAATTACACGCTCTCTACTCGCTCTCCGACGAGCTCTTTCCCGTGGCGCCATCGAACATGCAGCCGCGGTACAACATCGCGCCGACGCAGGACGTGGACTTCGTCGCGCTCGACAAAGCCGGCAATCGCGAGCTTCTCCGCGGCCGATGGTGGCTCGTCCCGTTCTTTGCCAAGGAATTGCCCAAGGCAACGATGTTCAACGCCCGCATCGAGACCGTGGACACGTCCGGGGCATTCCGCGAGCCGTTCAAGAAGCGCCGCTGCCTGATCCCGGCCGACGGCTATTTCGAGTGGACGACCAGCCTCGTCGACGGAAAGAAGGACCCTTGGCTACTGCAACTGCCGGAGGGTCGTCCCTTTAGCTTCGCGGGGCTATGGGCACATAATGACAACCTCGGCATCACCAGCTGCACCATCATCACGGCGCCGGCAGTCGAGCACATCGCCCACATCCACGGCCGCATGCCGGTGATCCTCGAAGAAAGCGCTTACGATGCTTGGCTTTCGGGCGAAGCGCAGGGCGAAGATGCGAAGGCGCTGCTGCTCGACAACCATCTCGATAGCCAGCTCCAGTTCCACCGCGTCGGCCGTGAGGTCAACAGCAGCCGATATGAGGGGACTGACACCAAGAAGCCGATCATGAACCCGCTATGAAGATTGTCCGAGCAGCACCATCAGGCAACAGAAGCGGCGAACTCTATCAGTTCGTGGAGTTCAAGTTCACGGCCGCCGAGCTCCAGGCGATACCAAAGCAACATTCCACTTATATGGTGGCCACCTGCTTTGCCATCAACGAAATACTGGTGTTCTTGCGACTGACGCTCCACACGATCAACTCCCTTGCCATCGCAAGGGGAGACGATCGAATGGCCAGCATCGCCTTCATGCAAGATCAAATCTTACTCAGGACGCTCTCGGGCAAGGCAGTAGAATATCTGAAGGTTATCCGTGACCATCGGAAAATTTGCGAGCGTGCTGGTGACGTCACGATCAAAGCTTTTTTCGACAAGTACGGTGGCGAAATAGACGAAATTTGGGACAGCACACAGAGCAAGTTCGCTGTCGAATTGCGGAACAACCTAATAAGTCATATCGGCCTGGACCGCATCCGCAAGAGCATAGCTGCTTTGCCACATGATCGTCGCGAGATGAACATCTATCTGCATAACAAGGATGGAAACACGGTTTACCCGATTGGTGAGGACGTGGCTCACATCGCGGCGTTCGATACCACAGAGCAGGTAGACGAATGGTCAGATTGGGTACTGAAGACCTGCAAGACCATTCAGGGATTGCACCACCAATATATGATTTGGATCATCGAAACCTTCTTCCCAAGTAAGATGGGGCAGGAGATCAGAATAGAAATCGATGACCGCCTGCTCGGCCCATTGACTCAGAACATCCCAATCTTATGGGACTTCCCCTTCGACAAGAACGCCTAACGGACTTGCGGCAGCTCGTCCCACCTCGTCGTGAACCGAGGCGACCGCATCTCGAACTTTGTCGTGAACGTCTGAGGCTTCTTCGGCCCGCCCATCGTCGCTGCCGGCACGACGGTCGCTCGACCCCAGCGCCGGTTGGCCTCGTCCATGGCGGCCATCACTTTCGCCGAGCGCTCATGGTCCAGGCCGTCGAACAGCGCGATCTGACGTTGCGCCGGCGGCACCAGATCCTGCGTTATGATGCCCGCCTTCGAATAGCGATACCCATCCTTCCAAAGCGCATCAACGGCGCGCCGAGCCGCCCTGATCAGCGTTAGGGTATCGTTGGTGGCCTCGGGGATGTCGACGGTCATGGAGACGTTGCGCTGCGGATCGTCGCGATTGAACTGAGACGTGTGCATGAAGATGCTGACATGATCTGTCGCGAGATTGTGCCGTCGCAGCTTCTCGCCGAGCCGAGTGGCATAGCCAGCGACGGCTTGCTCCATTTCGGCTTTCTGCGTGACGCGACTGCCGAACGATCGGGTGACAGCGCAGCCCTTCCTCTGCGGCGCCACCGCTTCCAGCGCGATCGCCGATCGGCCATTGAGCTCATGGATGATCCGCTCGCCGACGACCGTCATGAGCTGCCGAGCCAGCTTCGGGTCCATGTCGCGCACCTGACCGGCGAACTCGATGCCGAGATGCCGCAGCTTCTCCTGGCTCGCCGGCCCGATCCCCCAGACGTCTGCGATAGGAAACTTCGCCATCACCTCATGCCGTACGCGCTCGTCGCTGAGATCGAGGACGCCCCCGGGGAGCTTCTTCGCCGCCTTGTTTGCAAGCTTCGCCAGCGTCTTGGTCGGCCCGATGCCGACGCAGCAGGGGATGCCTGTCCATTGCTTCGTAGTCGCGCGCAGGTCGCTGGCCCAAGCTGTCCGATCCTTGATGGGCAGGTGCTCGACGTCGAGGAAGCTCTCGTCGATCGAGTAGATCTCGATGTCCGGGGAGAAGCCCTGATAGACGCTGTTCATGCGCCGGCTCATGTCGCCATAGAGCGCGTAGTTCGAACTGAAGACGGCGACGTTGTTCTGCCGACACAGGTCGCGGATCTGGAACATCGGCTGGCCCATCTTGATGCCCAGCGCCTTGGCCTCGGTCGTCCGAGCCACCGCGCAGCCGTCGTTGTTGCTGAGGACGATGACCGGCCTCTTCTCGAGCTTGGGATCGAAAACGCGCTCGCAGCTGCAGTAGAAGCTGTTGCCGTCGATAAGCGCCAGAGCGGTCATTTCTTGAGGTCGCGGATGGTCGCGGTGACGACACCCCAAATAGATACCTCGGTGCCTTCCGAGATCAGAAACGGCGGCAGCTTGGCGTTCTCGTTGTGCAGCACCATGACGCCGCCGCGGCGATTGAGCCTCTTCAGCGTTGGCTCGCCGTCGATGATGGCCAAGACGATATTGCGATGCTTTGGCGAGAGACTGCGATCGACGACGACGACATCCCCGGGGAAGATCTTGACGTCTACCATGCAGTCGCCGACCACGCGCCACAGGAAGGTCGCCGTGGGATTCTGGACGAGGACCTGATTGAGGTCGATCATGTCCTCGATGAAGTCGTCGGCTGGCGACGGAAAGCCGGCGTGGACACTTTGGCCGACCAGCGGCACTCGCAGCGCGATCAGCGACGAGAGGGGCACCGGCATTCCGCCGGGCGCCATGACTATTCGACTGATCCGCAATTCCGACTCCTTGGCCACGACCACGCCAAGGGTCCGATATAGGCATGAACGAAATGGGAACGGAAGCTAAGGTTATCCAATTTCGACTTTTTAACATTCACAGTGGTGGAGAGAGCATGCTGGTAGCCTTCCCTTGCCCAAGGAGGCTAGCTCAGTTGCGAAAGTTACAACTTTTGCAACGGCTTGCCGCGTGCAGGAAATCAATGGCTTGCGCGTTGCACAAGTCCGTTGCAGAGCGATGGCATGATTTATGGCTATGCCCGCGTTTCCACT
>NZ_JAGIAW010000006.1 GCF_017744655.1 Devosia sp.
ATGGCCCGAGCCACCGAACAGCCGATCATGGCCACCTTCGCCATAGATCAGGTCGTCGTCATCGCCGCCGAAGACATCGTCATCGCCATCATCGGCAAAAATGATATCGCGGCCTGCGCCTGCATCGACGAAGTCATCACCGGCACCAGCCCGGATCACGTCCACACCGGCATTGGCGATGATGTAATCCGTCCCGGCAAAGCCGAACACCAGGTCCCCACCAGAGGTTCCCAGCAACACATCATCCTGCGGCGTACCAAGAATGGGACCACCAACTACAGGCGCATCATCGTCACCATCATCATCATCATCCCAGTCATCATCGTCGTCGCCTGGGACATCGTCGTCTTCGCCACCGATCTGAGGGCCACTGCCGGCTGCCACGTAGGAAATGCTGTGCTGGCCATTGGTCAGCGTGGTGACGCCATCGGTGGTGGACGAGGTGTATTCGGCGGGATCAGCGCCATTGGGCAGTTCGATGACATCCTCGGGACGCAAGGTGCCGATGATGGTGTCGTGACCGCCGTTTGAACGGAACACGATGCGGTGCGCCGATGTCAGGGCCGAGATGTCTACCGTGTCGTCGCCCACGTCACCTTCGATGGTGATGGTGTTGAGGCGCAGGCTCGTAGTCGAGAAATCGCCAAAAATCTGCACTGTGTCGCCACCGGCCGGGCCATTGCCGGACGGGTCGATACCGTTAATGCGGATTTCTTCGATCTCGCGGAGTTCGGCGATAACCATCGCAGCAGCCAGACCAACCTGTCGGGTGATGACGATCTCGGTCGAAGCCGCCGAGGCGAAGCCGGCGGTTGCCGCCGCGGCCTTGGTATAGATGCGGTAGGTTTCGGACGCGGTATTGCCATTGACCACAAACGTGTCGCCGGCCGTGCCTTCGGTGCCGCCATCGACGATGTCGCGACCGTCAGTGGGGCCCGTGTCATTGGCGTTCCAGATGATGGTATCGTCGCCGGCATCGCCGTTGATGGTGTCGACGCCGGAATTGGGGCCGAGGGCCACGACCACATTGTCGATGTGGAAGGATTCTCCGGTCTCAAACCCGCCTGTGGCCACGAAGCGGATCGCCGAATGGGCAGGGTTGAGGGGGGAGGAGAAGTTGGAGGTCGCGTTTCCACCCAACGTGCCCAATGTTTCCCAGACGCTGCCATTGAGCGCCTGAACCACTACCGTTTCACCCGTATCGAGGCCGACCGCCTGATAGTCGAAGGACAGTGTGGGGGCCGTCGCGCCGGTCAGATTGATGGCGCGCTGGATGGAATCATTGTTGTCGGTGCCGGAAGCAAAGGTCAGACGGCCACCAGTCACCAGAATGTCGCCGCCGGTCGCGCCGCCATTGTCCGAGTTTTCGGACCAGTTGCCGGCAAAATTGACGTTTCCGTTGTTGTTTGAGTAGGAGGCGGACAGGAAATTGTCGACCATGGTGCCGTTTGCGATGCCCTGGCCACCCGAGAGCGTGTCGTTGCCGTCGCCGCCGTTCAGCGTATCGGCCCCCTCCCCGCCATTGATGACGTCATCGCCGCCGCCACCGCTCAAGGTATCATTGCCGCCCAGACCATTGATGGTGTTCGCCTGGCCATTGCCGGTGATGGTGTTTGCGCCATCGGTCGGAGAGCCGAAAGCGGGCGGAGGAGTGTTCGAGGCGAGAATGAAGTCCGCGCTGGTGATATCGTTGCCGTCTACTTCTTCGATGTAGATCGTGCCGATGACAGCATTGGAGGCATCACGCACAGTGACCCGCGTGTCATCCACGACGCCGTCTTCCACGTCCTGGATGGTAACCCGCGAGGCGAAGTTCGCGGCCGTGATGCCAAGGGCGCTCAGATCGATCTGATCCTGACCGCCGCTGGCGTTGGCGTCGAAGCCGTGGATGGTGTCGTTGCCGAAATTGGCCGCCGTGTAGCGGACAATGTCGTTGCCATCATTGGTGATGCCGGAATTGGTGTTGAGATAGATGGTGTCGTTGCCTTCCCCGCCGATCAGGATGTCGGTGTCGTTGCCGGCGCCGCCATGCAGGATATCGTCGCCGGTTCCGCCATCGATGAGGTCGGCGCCGTCGCCGCCATTGATGGTGTCATTGCCGGCACCGCCAAAGAGCTGGTTGGTGCCGCTATTGCCGGTGATGACATTGTCGAGAGTGTTGCCGGTGCCGTTGACGCCATTGGCATTACCGGACAGCGACAGGTTTTCGATGTTGGCGCCGAGGACATAGTTGGCGGCGGAGACGACCGTGTCGATGCCGCCATTTTCGGCCTCGATCACGACGTCGCCGGCCGTGACGAGATAGGTATCGTTGCCGCCGAGGCCGCTGAGCGTATCAACGCCTGCGCCGCCCTCGATGACGTTGTCGAGTTCGTTGCCGATACCGATGAAGGTGCCGGCACCCGTATAGGTCAGGTCTTCGACATTGGCGCCGAGCGTGTAGGTAGCCAGATCGGTGCGGACTTCATCGATGCCGCCGCCCAAGGCTTCGACAACCACATCATCGACGTCGTCGACGATGTAAGTATCATTGCCCAAGCCGCCGACCATGGTGTCGGCACCGGTGCCACCGTCGAGTTCGTCATTGCCGGCACCGCCGACAAGGAGGTCATCGCCGGCATTGCCGAAGAGGTCGTCATTGCCATCGTGGCCGAAGAGCAGGTCGTCGCCATCGGCGCCGACGAGGTCATCGCCGCCGGTCGAACCGGCAAGGAGCGTATTGACTCCGGCAGCCCCGGTGCGATCGCCATTGTCGTCGGTGCTGAGGGCATAGTCGCCGTCGAAGGCATAGCCTTCATAGGTCGCGCCATCGAGGTTGACGGTTTCGACGGCTTCGCCGGTGGTGGCGAAGTGATCGGTTACAGTGACCGACTGACCGTTGAACTGCAGGACCAGATCTTCGCCGGCAGTGCTGGAGGCGTTGAGGCTGGTGAGTGTTGCGGCGCCGATGACAATGCGGTCCGTGCCGCTGGTTTCCTGGATGGTGTCGTTGCCATCGCCGGGATTGAAGACGTAGGTGTCGTCGCCTGCCCCGCCGTTGAGCTGGTCGCCGGCGGCAACTGTCGTCGAGGTCGTGTAGCTGATCGTGATCTCGTCGATTTCGACGTTCTCAGCCGTGCTGTTGATGGCCGAGGTTTCGAAGCGGATGCGGGCAGTTGTCGAGAAGGGTCCAGTGACGACATGGCTGCGGGTGCCGCTATCGTCGCCCGTGATCGTGTAGAGCGTCGTGTAGTTGACGCCATCCGCCGCGAACCGCACCCGAACTTCTTCGCCAGTATCGAGACCGTCCGCGTCATAGGTGTATGTGATGGTGGCAGTCGTGGCTGCGGACAGATTGACGGCACGGGAGATCTCGGCACCGTTCATGCCGTTGCCGCCGTAGAAACGAAGCGCGTTGTTGCCGTCGTCGATCCGGATCTGGTTGGTCTGGCCCGTGCCGTCGTTTGTCTCGGTCCAGCTTGTGTTCCAGTTGAGCGAACCGCTGGAATTGCTGGAGCCGGAACTATTGAAATTGTCTATATAGGTCGACGTTGTCGTGACCGTTGTGACACCGTCGGCGCCGCCGATCAGAACGTCGTTGCCGTCGCCGCCGTTGAGGGTGTCGGCACCGTCGCCACCGAGGAGAACGTCGTCGCCGACGCCGCCATTGAGCGTGTCATTGCCGTCGCGGCCGGAAATCAGATCGTCGCGGCCGAAGCCGATATCGACGGCCGTGCCATTGAGGGTTTCGCCCGCAGCGGTGCCTTCGATGACATTGAGATAGCGGTTTTCGCTGAAGGCCAGCAGTTCGATGTTGCGGAAGGTGTCCTTGCCGTCCGAGAGCGGGTTGGGCGTGCCTTCGCCTTCGGGCTCATCATCATTGTTCTGCGGCTGGACGAAGCCGGAGTGATCGATGAAGAGGCTATCATCGGAGTTGAGGCCGAACGTGTAGTTGGCGCGGACATCGGTATAGACGGCGCGGTCGAAGTCGCCGGCGACATTGCCGTTGACGATCTCGCGGACGATGCTCAGCGCGCCGGGATTGATGGCGCCTTCCAGCATCCAGGTCGCCAGGGACTTGGTCACTGCAATGGCGTTTAGGGTGCCAGCGGGGACCAGTTGGCCCTGCGTGTTCCTATAGAGCGTGACCGGACTTTCCAGATAGTCGGCGGAGAATGGCGTACCCAGCTTCGAGGTGCCGGCGATGCGGACGTTGAGCCACATATCGCCGTCGATGATGTCGTTGCCGGCGAGACCCTTGATGGTGTCGCTACCGCCACCGCCGAGGATGATATCGGAGGCGTCGGCCGTTTCGAGGACGACGGATTCGATGACGCCGTTGCGGCCGGTCTGCTGGGTACGAGTGATGTGGGCGACGAGCGCCCGCAGGCCGTCGATGAGATCGACATTCTTTTCGAGAAGCGCGTTGGAATAGCTGTCGAGGGGAGAGCCTTCGGCAGGGATGGCGGCCGTGCCTTCGAGTTCGGCGCGCGTGTTTACCGCGACGCTGCGGCCCGTGAGGGTGTCGTTCTTGTTCCAGCCCGAGAGACCTTCGACGAGGTCGAAGCGGTCGCGCAGGATGAAGGCCTCCTGGGTTTCGAAGATCGGAATGCCGAGGTCGGTATTGGCAGCCTGGCTGTCGCCCTTGTGGATGGCCCAGTCGAAGCCGGCCATGCCGTTGTTGCGCTGAATGCCCTCGCTGTTCTGGAACATGATGTCGTCGCCGGATTCGGCGTCGTAGTCGGTGTCGCCGCTGCCGCCATTGAGGACGTCATGGCCGACGATGGTGGAATTGAAGAACAGTTCGGAGTTTTCGCCGGCGAGGGTATCGAAGCGCTCGCCGCCTTCGATCCAGTCGTCGCCCTCGTTGCCGGTGAGGAAGTCCATGCCGCTGCCGCCGAGAATGAAGTCATTTTCGGTGCCGCCGAACACGCGCTTGCCGTCGGGGCCGGCGATCAGGAAATCGCTGCCCTGATTGCCGAAGATCAGCGACAGGCCGGAGCCGCCATGGATGACGTCATTGCCTTCATTGCCGTGCAGGAAATCGGCTTCGCCGATATCGGTACCGGCATTGGTGATGATGTCATCGCCCTCGCCGCCAAAGACCTTGTCGACGCCATAGCCGGCCTCGATGCGGTCATTGCCGCCCTTGCCCCAGATGGCGTCGTCGCCACCGCCGGAGACGATGACATCGTCTCCCTCGGTGCCGCCGATGGTGAAGTGTTCATTGCTGTTGACGCGGATGTAGGCGGCGACGGTGGTGGTGTCGCCGATGGCGATCAGATTGCCGTTGGCATCGCGCCGCTCGACGATATTGGCGAAGGGCAGGAAGGGGTCGTCCTGGACCGGATCGTCGCCAAGTTGCTTGCTCGGATCCATTTCCAGGGTGGGCATCTGGAAGGCCGAGAACAGATTGCCGGGCAAGGTGGTCGAGTGCTCGTCGCCGAGGTCGGTATTGCGCATGACCAGTTCGGCAAAGCTGTTGTTTTCCAGCTCGTTGAGGAGGTTGAGGCCTTGCGTGCGTGACAGATAGTAGAACCGGTCGGCATCCTGCAGGTTTTCCATGGTCATCTGGAAAACGAAGGCGAAGGTCGAGCCCAGCATGCCGCCGAAGGACATCTTCTTTTCGGCGAGGCCGCCGATCCAGAAGTCGACGTCATTGAGACCGCCGAGCTTGCCGCCGGCATATGCGCCTTCGGCATTGAGGAAGTCCAGGCGGTCGGCTGGCGCACCCTCGCCGCCCAGGACGAGCAGGGTTGCGGCCTCGCGCAGTTGCTCGATGGTCTTGGGATTGGCCTGAGTGTTGACCAGCGTTGAATGCGTGCCGTAGGCCGCGATGAAGTTGATGATCGAAGCCGGATTCATCAGGTTGAGCGCGAAATCGGCCCAGCTTTCATAGGGCTTGAGCAGCGTATCGCCGGTTTCAGTGTAAAAACGCTGGCGCGCTTCGTTAAGCGGCGGCGTACCCACATCGCGGCCACGGGCGAGGTTGATGGTGGCGAGATCGAGCGGGATGCCGAGCAGTTGGTTGCGCAGCACATCGGTGACGAATTCGTCGATGGCGCTGCCGGTCTGGCGGCTCATGCCGCGGATGATCGCACCAGAGGCCTCTTCGGCAGAACCCAGGGAGTCGTATTTGACGGGGTTGAGGAAGCCTTCGAACAAGGTGATGTCGTTCTGAACCGGCTTGCCGTCGGGACCCATCTCGATGACGGCAATGTCCTGGCGCAGCATCGAATGGCCAAAGCGATAGACGACGTGGGCGAATTCTGCGGCGATGCTAGGATTGATATCGGCGGCTGGTTCGAACAGGAACACGTCGATATCGGGCTGCATCATGCGGCCGAATTCTTCGAACACCAGATGCTGGTATTCCATTTCGTTGGTGAAACGGCCGGCCTGGAAGAGGCGTTCGCCGTTCCAGACCAGGGCGTTTATATCGGCCGCAAGTGTCGGAATGGCGTCAACTTCGATCAGCAGCCATTCGTTGAGGAAGTCGAGATCGCCGCCTTCGAGCGCGATCTTTTTGACCATTTCCACCACGCGGTTGTGCTCGGAGTGGAAGACCTGGTGAACGGCGGTCAGGGCGATGTTTTCGTTGACGCGACCATCGCCGGCGATGAAGTGACGATCGAGCAGTTCGTTGTCATAGGCCGTCGGACCACGCTGGCCTTGCGGTCCGGGCGTGCCGTCGGCATTGGCGTAGCCGAGGTCGGAGTCCGAGTCTTGCTGCAAAACGCCGGCCTGGGACACGATCGGGACCGCGGCATGAGCAATATCATCGAGGAAGGCGTGGCCGGTGAGCGTGACGCCCTGGGCGCTGACCGGGGTCAGGAGATTGCCTTCGCGCAGCACATCGTCGGGGGTGCCTAGGATACCGTCTGGCCCCCAGTTCACCACCAATTGGGGGAAGCCGTTGGGTCCTGGGATGAAGTTGCCGTATTCATCGGCAGCGATCAGGGGGATATTGCCGACATTGAGGTCGGTGAGTTCGATGCCAAGCTTGATCCTGGCCTCATGCTTGATGTCGGCCCAGGTGGCCAAGCCGCCATTGCTCCCTTCGAGTAGCATGCCGGTAGCAACCGGCTTGCCGTCCAAGAGAATGTACTCGCGCATGAAGACCTGTTTGGAGGCCGTCGACGCATAGGTCTGGTTCTGGTCGATCCACGGGGTGGTCAGGTTCTTGGGGCCGGGGCCATCGTCGGCCGTGCCGAGAATGCCATCGGCGCCGGGATTGACGGTCACGCGGGTGAGCGGGATGTAGTTCTGGCCGCCTGGAACATAGAGCGGGTCATCGGGCGAGAGCGGCACATAGACCGTGCCGTTGCCACCTTTGGCGACGAGATCGAGGCCGTGGTCGAAGAACTGGCCGAAGATGGTCATCCAGCCGTTAAAGGGCGAGGAAAGTCCGTCGTCGGGTGAGACGTTGGGCAGGAAGATGGTATTGCCGTCCATCTCCACGCCATAGGCGCCGAGCAGGGACGTGAGGTGAGACTGGGCGACGGCGAGATCGGGCGCGGTCTGCAAGGCGGCGTCGAGGTCCGCCTGTGCTTCGGCGAGGGCATTTGTGGCCGGGCCGACGACATCGGCCAAAGCCTGCGCGGATGCAGCGGCATTGGCGGAGGCAAACGTCACATCGGCCTGGGCAGTAACAAGCGCAGCCTGCATGAGATCGGAATGCGCAATGGCGTCAGCAAAGGCGGTGCTCTGATCGGCGTTTGGAATGTTGTCGGTGAGGAGCGCGGCGACTGCGGCAACAGCCTCAGTCGCAGCGGTTTGAGCGGCTGCAAGAGCTCCTTCCGCGGCGGTCAGCAAGGCCTGATCGTCGGCCGCCGCAGCAATCAGTGCGACCGCACCAGCGCTCGCCTGCGCCAAGGCCGCCTCGGCGACATCGACGGCGGCTTCGAGGCTTGCGATCTCCTGAGGGGTCGCGTTCCCCGCCGCGGCGGCGTCGACTGCGCGCTTGGCATCGACGATCTGGCCGAGAATTTCATAGAGCTGTTCGTTGGGAACGCCGGCCAGGGTCAGCGCCGCGGCTATGGCGGCCGGATTGTTCAAGGTCTGATCGACGACGAGATTGGAGATGATCCGCGGATCAGCGTCGATCACCGTGCCACTGCCCGCACCCGGCTGCGAACCCGTACGCGGGCCGGCATTGGCATAGTCGTTGTTGGTGTACCAGGTCTCCATATTCGGGAGCGGGTTGAAGTCGTACTGGTCGCCATCCGCGTCGTTGAGATAGGTCGGCGTGAAAAGCCCCGGAAAGCTCTGATCGGAGGCGCCCCAGTTCTCCCGGCCGGGCAGCAGGTTGTTGTAGCTACCGTCGACAGTGCGGAGGCCGTAGGGCAAGAGATGCGCCTGGGCCAAGCCATCATTGCCGCCATAGCCGGCGACCAATGCCGCAAGATCTCCGCCAGCGGCGTGTGCTTCCGCGATCTCGATCTGCTTCAGGATGAATTCCAGATCGTGCTTTACGAGCGTTACCATTCTCATCTCCCAAACAATCGAAAACGCTGCTGGGGCCAAACACTGAGCGCAGGGGTTTTCGTTGTGGAGACGCTAAAACGGCAATGCGTTGGCCGTAATATCGGTAGGTCCTGAGACTTTTTCCCTTGAAGTCGGAACCGGTCCTATCGGCGTGGCTAGCGTGCGACTAGCCAAGTGGCTAGGGCCTTGGTCGAGCGTTTTTGCCCGCGCTTCAAGAAGTTGCGCAGTTCGGCGTTGTTGAAGTCAAAATATTGGAGGATGGTAATTGCTCCGGCGCATAGTGTTGGCCGGAGAAGACGGGGAGATCGAAAGTGCGTTGGGGGAGTCTACTGGCACCATGCTTGCCTGAGAGACGTTTCGGGACATGATTGGGCTCAGGCAGCATGTTCAGGGTGCTGTTCTGCGCTGGCGCGACCTCGAGCTGGCAACGCAATACCTGATCGCCAGCGTAACCGTGGTGGTGCTGGTCAGTGTCGTTTCAGGCATGCTCATCAGCTCGGTTCTCAATCGTAACGCGATCGACGATCGATCCGAGCGCACCGCACTTTTCCTCGAAGGCGTTTTTGCCAATGCGCTGCAAGACGTGGCCGAAGATGGCACCCTGTCGCCCGACAGCATCGCGTATCTAGACACCGTTATGGCCAATGAGGATTTTGCGGCACGCTTTCCTTATCTTGAGGTCTGGCTGCCGAATGGCCAGATCATCTATTCAAATTCCTCGTTGCTCATGGGGCGCCAGCTCGCCCTGCCCATCGAGGCACAGCACGCCTTTGCCGACTCGGTTCGCTGGACCTTTGCGGACCTGGACGCCGAAGAGCACACATTGCGCCGTTTCCAGTCGCCCCTGCTCGAAGTCTATGCACCGGTGCACCGGCTGGGGAGCAACGAGATCATCGCGGTCGCGGAAATCCACGAGACGGCCGAAACGCTGGAGCGCTCGCTGAACAGCACCAATCTGCTCGTCTGGTCGTTGGTCGTTGCAGGGGCTTTGGTCGCCATCATCATCCTCTTCGGTATCGTGCAGAGGGGCAGCCGCACCATTCAGGCGCAGCGGCTTGACCTTGCCGAACGATTGAAGGCGTCGCTGCATTTGCGGGCGCAGGTCGGCGAGGTGCGCAACGCTGCGGCTCTCGCCGAAAAGCGCCTGAAACTGGCGAGTGCGGACCTGCATGACGGGCCATCCCAGCTCATCAATTTTGCGCTGCTCAAGGCGCAGGAAAGCGCGCTGGCGAAAACGCCGGCCGAGCGCGCGCGGATATTGAACGCGATGCGCACGTCGCTGATTACGGCATTGTCTGAAATCCGCAGCATCAGTTATGGACTCATCCTGCCCGATATCGCCAATCTCTCGCTCGACGCCATCGTCGACCTGGCGATCGAAGCGCATGAGGCGCGCACCGGGGCGAGCGTCGTTCGCGAGGGGGAGTTCGGCGCCGCCAATGCCGGCCTTGAAACGCAGATCGCGCTCTACCGTATCGTGCAGGAGGGATTGAACAACGCGTTCCGACACTCCCAGGATTCGATCGTCACCGTGACCTGCGCCATGTCGGGGCAAAGGGCGCGGATGGAACTGCGTAATGCGATATCGATGGCGCGGCCGCGCGAACTGCTTGAACTGTCAGGGATGGGGCTCGACGGGCTCAAGGCGCGTGTGGAAATCCTCAATGGTACATTTGCGGCGCGGCGGATCGGCGACGAATTTTCGCTGGAAGTGAGCCTCGATGTGGAGGGGCCAGATGAGTGAGGTCACCACCGTCGTCTTTGTCGACGACCATGCCATTTTTCGCGCCGGGCTGGCCCAGGCACTCGCGGCATCCGACAAAATCTCGGTTGTGGCGCAAGGTGGCAGTCCGGCCGATGCGATAGAGCTTGCATCCCGGCACCGGCCCGACATTCTGCTTCTCGATCTCTGGATGCAGCGGGCCAGCAGCGTGGGGCACATTCGCTCGATTCTCGAAGTGAGCCCGGGCACGAAGGTTGTCATCCTGACCGCTTCCGAGGAAGGCCAGGACGTTGTGGCGGCGATGAGCGAGGGGGCGGCGGGGTTCGTTACCAAAGAAACGTCTCCGGACGACCTTATCGCCATCATCAACGACGTGCAGAACGGGGAGACCTATCTCTCCTCGCAATCGCTTGCCGGCTGGCTGACGACGCTCAACAACGCCTCCAAGGCAAATGCCGATCGGATTTCGATCTCGGCACTCTCCGAGCAGGAACGGGCCGTGTTGCGGGCCATCGCGAGGGGCAGCAGCAACGGGGAAGTGGCGGAACATCTCGGGATCAGCACGGCGACGGTAAAATACCACCTTGGCCGCATTTTCGTAAAACTCGGGGTACGCAACCGCGTGGAGGCGGCCGTCTTTGCGCGCAGTATGTTCGGGGGGGAGGCCTGATTTAGCTCAATCGGCGCAGGGCACTGGGCGGGGTTTGGCTGACGCGGCTCCAGGCGCGGCGGAGCTGGCGGCTGGAATTGAAGCCGGATTTTTCCGCGACGCGCTCGATATCGAGGCGGGTTTCGGTCAGCAATTGCTGGGCGAGGGCGACGCGGAGCTTGTTGAGATAGTCGGGGATGCTCATGCCCGCGTGGTCGTTGAAGATACGGCTCAGATGACGCGGGCTGGCATAGGCGATGGGCGCGAGGGTTTCGAGGGACCAATCGCGGGTGGGGTCGGCCGTGATGGCGTCCTGCACGCGATGGATGGCGGGATGGATGTGATTGCGGCCTTCGAGCCAGGGGGATAGCTGCGGATCAGTGCCGGCGCGGCGGAGATAGACGACGAGCTGCCGGGCCACGGCGGCTGATGTCGCCGGGCTCGTGAGGCGGCCGATGATGTGGAGCATCAGGTCGATGCCGGCCGTGATGCCGGCGCTGGTATAGCGATTGCCATCTTCGACATAGAGGCGGTTTTCCAGCACTTTGGCAGAGGGTGCGACGGCGGCGAGTTCGCCGCAATCGGAAAAGTGCGTGGTGCAACTGACGCCATCGAGAAGGCCGGCGCGGGCGGCGAGCAGCGCGCCGGAGCAGATGGAGACGAGGAGGGTTTCGGGCCCGACCACGTGGCGGAGCCAGGCGACAGCTTCTTCAGCGCCAGCATCGAGCGGATCCATGGGATGGCCGGCATGCAGGGGCTCTTCGGTGTGGCCGGAGAGGATGATCATGGCGCCCTGCTCTATCGTCTTCGGCAGTGGCTCGATGGCGGAGATTTTTAGGCCGATGGAGGTCGTCACCTCGGGTAAGGCGCCGACATAGCGGACGTCGAATTGCACCTGATCCTGGGCGCGATTGGCGTAGCGCAGGGCTTCCACAGGCCCCGCGACGTCGAGCAGCAGCGTCCGCGCCGGCAGGACGACATAGGTCGGGATGCGGCGCGGAGATGATGTCATGCGGCGGCGGCCTTGGGGGCACCTGCGAGGGCTTCGGCAATAGTGCAGACGCGGGCGAAGCGGCCGTCAAGGACCGCAGCGGTGCGGGCCTTCAGCTCTTCGACGGCCCAGGTTTTGCCGGTGGCGTCGGTGAGCGGCATAGTGTGGGTCGCTTCGGTGACATAGTCGACCTGCCAGCCGAGGTCGGAGCCATGGCGGGTGGTGGTTTCGCAGCACTGCTCGGTGCGGATGCCGGAGACAACGAGGCGGCGGATGCCGTTTTCGACGAGAAAAACTTCGAGCGGCGAGCCGACGAAGGCCGAGTGGCGCTGCTTGATGAACTCGAGGTCGGGCTTGTCGAGGGTGAGTTCGCTGAGGGGTTTCACAAAGCCAGAAGCGAGCGAGAAAATGCCTTCGGGCTCGCCATGGAGGACGCGGACGATCTTCCAGCCCCTGGCTAGGGCACCATCGATCAGGGCCTGCTGGTTTTTCAGATAGGTGGGGCTGTCCACTTCGTGCCAATTGGCGCGCTGGCGAAAGCTTTCCTGGGCGTCGATGACGAGAAGAGCCGTGTCGGTCATTTCTGGACACTCCATTGTGTTGGATATGACGCGATCCTAGGCCTTCTGTCGAGGATTTCGAGGCACAGGCGAGACGACGAGCGGACAAAAAAAGACAAGCATGAACATTAGTTCCGGCCAAGGTCCTTCTCGGCCAGTTCGCGGAACGCGTCGGGGACGGAGTTTTTGCGCTCAAGATGGGCGGAGGCGTAGCCGATGGCGTCGCGGCCGAAGCGGGTACGGGCTTTGTCCATGGCGCGGTCTGCCGACCAGCGGGCAGCGCCCTGGCGCGAGCCGGGGCGGCGTTTCTCGTCGTCGAGACCGAGAGAGAGTTCGAGCTGGATCTGGCGCTGCTCCTCGATATGCGAGACCGAGACGGCGAGCAGCGAGATCGACTTTTCCTTGGGGTGGTCAGCGAGGGCCTGGCGGACCAATTCTTCGGCGATTTCGGCGACAATCAGGGTGGCGGAGACGGGTGCATCGAGTGTCATGGCGCGGGTGACGGTCCGCATATCGGCAAAGCGGACGCGGACGGTGATGGTACGACCCGCGAGGGATTTTGCCCGCAGGCGCGAGGTGACGCGATCGGCCAGATGCTGGAGCACGGGGCGGAAAACGGCCTGGGTGGCAGGCTGGCGACCGAGGGCGGATTGGGCGCCGGCGGAGCGGGCACGATGCTCCCTGACGATGGCGCGGGTGTCGCGGTTCCAGGCGAGATCTGAGAGCTTTTCGCCCGCTGCATCGCCGAGAAGGCCGCGTAGGGAGTGGCCGGGCGTGTTGGCAAGCTGGCCGATGGTGAGGATGCCTTCGGCCTTGAGCTTGCCTTCGGTGACAGGGCCGACGCCCCACATGAGGCCGACGGGTAGATCGTGCAGGAAATCGAGTTCGGTGGTCGGATTGACGACGACCAGACCATCGGGCTTGGCGACCTGGGAGGCGACCTTGGCGAGGTGTTTGGTGCGGGCAACGCCGACAGAGATGGGCAGGCCAAGTTCGTCGCGGACGCGGCGGCGGATGGTTTCGGCGATTTCGCGCGGGGAACCGAAAAGGTGGGTGCAGCCGGCGACGTCGGCAAAGGCTTCGTCGATGGAGATGCGCTCGATGAGCGGCGTGTAATCTTCAAGGATGGAAATGGCTGCGTCGCCGAGGCGCTGGTACTGGTCGAAATTGCCGCGGACGAAGAGCAGGTGCGGGCAGAGTTCGCGCGCCTTGCGACCAGACATGCCACCGCGGACGCCAAAAGCCTTGGCTTCGTAGGAGGCGGCGAGCACGACACCGCCGCCCACGGCCATGGCCTTGCCGCGCAAGTCCGGGTTTAGAAGCTGCTCGACCGAGGCGTAGAAGGAGTCGAGATCGGCGTGGAGGATCGTTGGTTCTCTCGACATGTTGCCACCGATGCCAATCCTGCCCGATCTAACTGTTCTCTATTTGTTCCATTGAATGTGAGAGAGTCAAGCGCGGCGTCTATGTCGTGTGTGGGTCATTGGAGTGGGCCGGCAAATCTCGGGATGAGCGCCGGTGACAATCGAGGTGGGGAATGTTGGAGAAAAATAACCGCGGCGGGAACCAGCGGGCAGATCGCGCGTTGTGTCAGTATCGGAAAGCGATTGAAAATATCGAAGACCGATAAACGGCCCCGAAGGCGAAAGCCTCCGGGGCTTTTTGCTGTCAGGCGACAGCCTTTTCCACGTGATGGCGGCCGATGGGTACGATCATCGGCGTATCGGAAATGGGATCGACGACAATGCGGGAGTTCATGACGAAGACTTCGCGGACGACCTCTTCGGTCATGACATCCACGGGGCGACCTTCGGTTACGATCTTGCCGGATTTCATCGCGACGATGTGATCGGCGTAGCGACAGGCGAGGTTGAGGTCGTGGAGGACGACCACCACCGTGCGGCCGCGCTCCTTGACGAGATCGGTAAGCAGATCAAGGACTTCGACCTGGTGGTTGATGTCGAGAAAGGTGGTCGGCTCGTCGAGGAGAAGGAGGTCGGTCTGCTGGGCGAGGGCCATAGCAATCCAGACGCGCTGGCGCTGGCCGCCTGAAAGTTCGTCGACGGGGCGATCGGCAAGCTCGCCCATATCGGTGGCGCCAAGGGCTTCGGCGACAGCGGCGTCGTCCTCGGGTGTCCAGCGGCGGAACCAGCCTTGATGAGGATAGCGGCCGCGGCCGACGAGGTCGGCGACGGTGATGGCGTCGGGCGCGATGGGGGATTGAGGGAGGACGCCGAGAAGGGTGGCGACTTCGCGCGTCGGCATCTGGTGGATGGGTTTGCCATCGAGATAGGCGGCGCCCTTTGTGGGCGTGAGCAGACGCGCGAGCCCGCGCAGCAGGGTGGACTTGCCGCAGGCATTGGCGCCGACGATGACGGTCAGCTTGCCGGCGGGTACATTGAGATTGAGATCGGAGACGATTTCGCGGTCGGCATAGCCGAGGTGCAGACCGGCGGCCATGAGCTGGTGGTTTTGCGTCATGTTCGTCTCCTTCAATTCACCCGGCCGGAGCGGCCGGATACGACGAGCAGCCAAAGCAGGAAGACTGCGCCGAAGCCGCCGGTGACGACACCGGTCGGCAATTGCATGTTTGGCAAAGCGTGTTGCGCCAGAAGGTCCGATACCAGCATGACCAAAGCGCCGACGAGGGCGGCCTGCGGAATGCCCCGCCCTGCCCCGCCCGTAAGGCGGCGGGCGATGGGGCCTGAGACAAAGGCGACGAAGCCGACGGGTCCGACTGCGGCCGTAGCGAAAGCGGCGAGGGCAACGCCTGTAACCAAAAGGCCGAGCCGGGTTTGCTCAACCCGGGTGCCGAGAGCATGGGCGGTGTCGTCGCCCAGCTCCAGACCATCGAGGCCGCGCACGAGCATGACCAACAATGGCAGGGTGATGACGAGCGTGATGGCGAAAACTACGGAATCGCCGGGGCGCGCCGCATTGAGGCTGCCGACGAGCCAGGCCATGGCCTGCTGCACTTCCATAAGGCGGGCGCGGGTGAACAGGTAGGAAATGACGGCGCTGAGCATGGCGGCGGCGCCGATGCCGATGAGCACGACGCGATAGGCGGTGACGCCATTGCGCCAGGCGAGAATGTAGATGGCGAAGGCCGTAAGCAGAGCCCCGGCAAAAGCGCCGAGGGAGACGGCAAGGCCGGTCCAACCGAGGACGATGATGCAAAAGACGGCGGCGGCGCTGGCGCCGTGGGCGATACCGATAATATCGGGGCTGGCCAACGGGTTACGCAGGAGCGTTTGGAAAATGATTCCGGAGAGACCGAAGGCGGCGCCCGAGAGGAGCGCGAGGAAAAGACGAGGGACGCGGACCTGCAGGACGATGAAATCGACGCCCTTATTGGTGATGCCGGTCAATGGGGAGAAGAGCGAGCGAAGGATTTCTTCAGGCGGGACCGGAAAGTCGCCGAGGGTCAAGGCGGCGGCGCTGGCGAGGACCAGAGCCAGAACCAGGCCAAGGGTGACGCGGCGGCTTTTGCTTTCGCGCTGGTGGCGGCCCCCTGCAATGTTACTGGCGTCGATGGCTGTCATCAGAGAGCCGCCAATTTGCGGCGCCGGACCAGGGCGATGAAGAAGGGCGCGCCGATGAAGGCAGTGACGATGCCCACCTGCACCTCGCCTGGCGGGGCGATGACGCGGCCGATGACGTCGGCGCCGAGAAGAAGGATGGGCGCCATTAGCATGGAATAGGGCAGGATCCAGCGATAGCCGGGCCCGGTAATGGCGCGGGCGACATGGGGGACGGTGAGACCGACAAAAGCGATGGGGCCGGCGGCGGCAACGGCTGAGCCGGCGAGGACGACGGAGGCGAGGCCGGCAAGGCCACGGGAGAGGCCGATGCGTTGACCGAGAGAACGGGCAACGTCGTCGCCCATGCTAAGGCCGTCGAGAAGGCGCGCCGTGGCGAGGGCGAGCGCGGCGCCGACGAGAATGAAGGGGCTGACCTGGAGGGCGATGTCCATGGAGCGGCCGGCGAGCGAGCCGACCTGCCAGAAGCGCACTTCATCGAGGGTGCGCGGGCTGGTGAGGAGGACCGCGCTGATGATGGCTTGCATGACGGCCGACATGGCGGCGCCGGCAAGGGCCAGTTTGATGGGCGTGGCGCCTTCTCGGCCGAGCGAGGCGACGGCATAGACGACCAGCATGGCGATACCGGCGCCGATGAAGGCGAGCCAGACATAGAGGCTGAGCTGGGTGATGCCGAAGGCGGAGACGCCGATCACCACAAAAAGGGCGGCGCCGGAATTGATGCCGAGAATCGATGGATCGGCCAAGGGATTGCGCGTGGCGCCCTGCAGGACCGAACCGGCAAGGCCAAGGGCGGCGCCGACGAGAACGCCGACCACGGTGCGCGGCAGGCGCAGGTCCCAGATGATGCGGTGTTCGGTGGAATTGGGATCGTAAGAGAAGAGGGCGGACCAGACCATGTCGACGGGAATGGGCCGTGCGCCGGTCGCCATTGAGAGCAGGACGATGGCAGAGAGCGTCACGCCCAGGAGGGCGAGACCGAGGCCGAGCGCTGTTGCCCGGCCTGTCCTATTGTTCGCCTGCTCCGCTGGCATCAGGGGGTAAGGTCGGCGTTGGCCGCGTTGATGGCCTTGGTCAGTTCGGTGAGTGCGGCGGCGTAGTGGGTGTAGTTGCGCAGCCAGAAGGCCGGCCATTCTGCAACCTGACTGGCCTTGGCGCCGGGATTGAGCGTCCATGTGGGCTGGGCCAGCGCCGTCTTCATGGTGGCTGGTGAGCGGTTGTCGACCAGGATCAGGTCGGCCGGGTATTTGTCGGCGTTTTCCCAGCTGACGGTCTCGAAGTAGTTGTTGCCGGCGGCATCGACACCTTCGGGCTCGACGAGGTCGAGGCCCCAGGACTGCATGTCGAGGAGTTCCGCAGCGCCCGCGGGGTCAGCGACGTAGAGGGCATCGTCGCCGGCATAGACGGCGAGCACTCTCAGGCCGGGCTTGGCGGAGATGGCGGCCTTGAAATCGGTCAGGGCGGTTTCGAAAGCCGCCTTCTCGGCAGCAATGGAGGGCTGGGCGAGATCGGCGCCGAGGCTGGCGGCGAGGGTTTCATAATCCTCGATCATGCCCAGAATGGAATCGCCGGCCGTGACGCCGGTGATGGGGGCGAGTTGGGTCAGCAGCGTGACGACGTCTTCGCCGCCCGACCAAGTGGCGTTGCGATCCCACCATTCGGCGAGAACGAGATCTGGATTGAGGGCGGCGGCCTTTTCGATATCGACCTCGCCCCAAGCCTGGCCGATGATTTCGATCCCGGTGAGATCGAGACCCTGCAGGGCCTTGGCATCGGCTATCGGGCCATCAGCATAGATACCGACGGGGCGAATACCGAGGGGGATGAGGCCGGCGGCGGCGTCCTGGCTGGCGATGATGCGTTGCGGGGCTGCGTCGAGCGTGACCGTCTGACCCGATTCATCGGTATAGGTCCAAGGTTCGGCATGAGCGGCGGCAGCCAGTGCGAGGGATGACAGGGCTGCGAGAGCGAGGGCGCGAAGGGTCATGGGCTCACCTGGTTGCAAAGTGCGCGTTTTTTGCCTTCGTAAAACTGAATGGTCAAGTCAAGTTTTGGCGGTTGGGGATGGTGGGAGCGTCTCGCGGAGAACACAAGCTTTCACCCTCCCCCGGGATGTCATCCCCGCGAAAAGGCGGAAGTCCGCTTTTCGCGGCGAAAGCGGGGACCTCCGTTTCAAAACAGGGGTTCCCGCTTTCGCGGGTATGACACCGAGGATGGATAGGATGGGGATCGTCGATACCGGACCTGGCACGACCTCACGCAGGTCGGCGATATTGGTAGATGCCGACGTCGATGGAGCCTTCGGTGAAACCGGCTTCGCAATAGCTCAGGTAATAGACCCATTTGCGCTTAAAGGTTTCGTCGTAACCGAGCGGGGCGATCATGGGCCAGCGTTCGAGGAAGCGCTCACGCCAGAGTTTTAGGGTCTTGGCGTAGGACAGGCGGAAGGTTTCGACGTTTTCGAGAACGAGGCCATACTTTTCGCCGAATTCGCGCATCACCGTCTTGGTCAGCAGCATACCGCCGGGGAAGATGTAACGCTGGATGAAGTCGGGACCGCTGCGATAGCCGTCGAAATCAGCTTCGTTGATGGTGATGGCCTGGATGGCGGCGGTGCCGCCCGGCTTCAGGCGATCATGCACGGTCTGGAAATAGCTCGGCCAATTGTCCTCGCCTACCGCCTCGATCATCTCGATGGAGCCGATATGGTCGAACTGCCCTTCGGTGTGGCGATAGTCTTCGAAGACCAGGGTGGCGAACTTGTCGAGGCCCTGGCGCGCAAGGCGCTCCTGGCCGTATTTGAGCTGTTCGGCGGAGAGAGTGATCCCACGCAGATTGGCCTCGTAGTCGCGGGCGACGGTTTCGGCAAAGCCGCCCCAGCCGCAGCCGATTTCGAGCACGGAGGAGCCGGGCGTGACCCCGGCCATATCGGCAACACGACGATATTTGGTGCGCTGGGCTTCTTCGAGGCTCTGATCGCCGGAGGTGAAGACCGCTGAGGAATAGGTCATCGAAGGGTCGAGCCATTGGCCATAGAAGTCATTGCCGAGGTCGTAGTGCTCGGCGATGTTCTTCTTGGAGCCTTCGAGCGTGTTGCGGCGCGACATGTGGTAGTGGAGATCGGTGGCGGCGCGGCGGAAAAAGCCGTTGCCGGCGCTCTCGAACATGTCGCGGTTTTGCAAGAAGAAGCGGAACAGCGCCGTGAGATCGTCGACCTCGATATCGCCATTCATATAGGCGGCGGCAAAGCCGACCGTGCCGCGGCGCATGGCCTCGGTGATGACCTTGAAATTGTTCAGTCGCAGGACGGCGTGTTCGCCCGTCTTGGTATTGCCCATGGTCCGCGTGCGGCCATTGGGCAAAATGACGGTCACGGCCCCGAACTTTGGGTGGCCGATCAGGGCAAAACCGATCTTTTCGACCAGAAAGGAGGCAAAACGCGTCCATGGCGTTACGCCGGTATTGGAGTGGTCTACTGCTGTTTTACTCATTGCGCCGCTACATCCAACCATCGCGATGCGGGCCGGAGCGAGCCAGGCAAAATGCACAGCTTCGGCCGCGGGGTCATCCCCTTGAGCCGAAGCAATAGTGCTTCCCAGTGGATGCCCATCAATAGTTTAACGGGCATTAACGGATATGCAAGCAGCAGTTTGATGCCCGATGCCGGACCGACGGAACCCGACCCGCAGGGAGCCAGAGGCTCACGAGGATCGTTGAAAAAATGATTCCGGGAACTGACCCAAGCCGTTGATGGGCCAAGCCTCCCGGCGCTGGCGAAAGCACTTAATGAAGCACGCACGTCGCTGTTTCCCCCGTAGTCTCATCTCGACTACGAGGTGAGTAACGCGTTGGATCAGATAGAGTTTCCTCCTTATCGCGGAATGCGCGCGATATCGGTGAGGCGGAATTGGACCTGTTCGCGGCCCTGATAGTGGTCGAGTGAGAGGCTGCCGGCAAAATGCAGGGGCTGTTCGCCATCGCGCAGCAGGATATCGCCGAGGGGCGTGCCGGCGGCGCGGAAGGCGATGGCTTTCAGCTTTGCGCCATCGTCGGACGACAGGGTGAAGCTGACATGACCGCCCTTGCCGACTACCTGGGCGAAGCGCGCCCGATGGGACGGGAAGGCGAAGACCGGGCCGGGATTGCCGGAGCCAAAGGGGCCGGCACGTTCGATATTGTGGAGGAGGTCGACGGTGGCGCCACGGGCCGTGAGAGCGGCATCGACCTTGAGTGCGGACGCCGCGCGGGCCGTGGTGACGCTGTTGCTCAACTGATCGGAGATGAAGGAGCGGAAGGGGCCGAGATCGCCGGGGCGGAGGGTGACACCGGCGGCCATGGCGTGACCGCCGCCTTTGGGGACCAGGCCGGCTTCGACGGCTGCAATCACCGCACTGCCGAGATCGACGCCGGGCACAGAACGGCCTGAGCCGGTGCCGGTGCCATCGGGGTGGAGGGCGATAGCGAAGGCCGGGCGATCGAAACGCTCCTTGAGGCGCGCGGCGACGAGGCCGACGATGCCGGGATGCCAATTGGCCGAGGCGAGGACGAGAACCGGGGGCCCCTCGCCTGCCCCGATTTCGGCAGCGGCGACGGATGTCGCTTCTTCGACGGCTTCGACCTCGATGCGCTGGCGTTCGGTGTTCAGCTCGTCGAGCTTTGCGGCGATGACGAGGGCCTGGTGCTCGTCATCGAGGGCAAGGAGCTGGGTGCCGAGGGCGGCGTTGCCGATACGACCGCCGGCATTGATGCGGGGGCCGATGAGGTAGCCGAGGTGATAGGGATTGAGCGGGCCGCTGACGCGCGAGGCGAGGGCCAGCGCGGCCATGCCTTGATTGTCACCGCGGCGGGCGACTTCGAGGCCGCGCAGGACGAAGGCGCGGTTGAGGCCCACGAGAGGCACGACGTCGCAGACGGTGCCGAGGGCGACGATATCGAGCAGTTTCAGGAGATCCGGCAGGCCGGTATCGCCGCGCTGGCGCAGGGTGCGGTTTACGGCGACCAGAACCATGAAGGTGACGCCGGCGGCGCAGAGATAGCCGAGGCCAGAAATGTCGTCGGGGCGGTTGGGATTGACCAGGGCCGTGGCGGGGGGAAGGTCGTGGTCGGAAAGGTGGTGGTCGATGACGAGGACATCGACGCCGCGGGAGCGGGCGTGGGCGATGGGACCATCGCTGGTGGTGCCGCAGTCGAGCGTGATGATGAGCGAGGCGCCGGCATCGATCAGCTTGTCCATGGCCGCGATATTGGGGCCGTAGCCTTCGAAGATACGGTCGGGGATGTGGACCTGCGGGGTGAGGCCGAAATGGGCGAGATAGCGCACTATCAGGGCGCACGAGCTGGCGCCATCGACGTCGTAGTCGCCGAAGAGCGCTATAGACTCGTTGTCGGCGATGGCGCGGGCGAGACGACCGGAGAGATCATCCATGGCCGTCAGCGTCGAGGGATCGGGCATCAGGTTGCGGATGGTGGGTTCGAGATAGGCTTGCGCGCTATCGATATCGACGCCCCTGCCCGCGAGGATGCGCGACAGGATGTCCGAAATGCCGGCACGTTGGGCGATGGCGGTGGCCATGCGCGCGCCCGACGCGTCCAGACGGTCGACCCAGGCCCGGCCGAGAACCGACTGAGTGACGTCAAGAAAATTGCGGCGCGTTTCCAGCATGGGCTGGTGTTAGGCGATTTGGCGGGACTGGTCGAGAGCTAGGTTGCCGGTGGCGGCGTTGCAGCCACCGGATCGTCGGCCAGCCGCCCAAATAGGGACATGTCCAAACGCTGACCATCGAGCACCATCTTTTGGCGCTGTTTGCCTTCATAGAGGAAGCCAGCTTTGAGCAGGACGCGATCCGACTGCTCATTGCCCTCGAGCGTCCAGGCTTCGAGCCGAAAGAGACCCATTTCTCTGTGGCCGTGCTGTGCCACGGCGCGGAGCGCTTCGGTGCCATAGCCGCGGCCCCAAAAGCCCGAGCCGATCTCGTAGCCGATAATGCCGGTCGATTGCTCGTGGTCGATGGAGTTTATGCGGATACAGCCAAGAAGTTGGCCGGTCTCCCTATCGCGGATCATCCAGGCGAACCCCTTACCGGTCTTGCCGATGCGAACCATCCAGGCCACCACGCCCTGCGTGCGCTTTTGCGTCGGATTGCGTGGCAGGTTCGAGCGGTGTCCGCTGGCCGGATCGGCTAGAATTGGGTGGTATTCGCGCCAATCTTCGAGAACGGCGGGCGTGAGGCGCAGGCGAGCGGTCTCAAGAGGAAGGGACATGACCTACCTTGCGTGCCTTGCCTTGATCCAGCGGGTGGTCTGGCTCCAGGAGCGCATGACGACGGTTGAGGTTTCGACCCATTGGCGGCGGAGTTTTACGCCTTCAACCAGGGAGCCGTCGGTAATACCGGTAGCCGAGAACAGGACGTCGCCGGAGGCGAGGTCGCCGACATTGTAGACGCGGTTGGCGTCGGTGATGCCCATTTCGCGGGCGCGAGTGCGCTTGTCGGGGGTGTCGAGGATGAGTTTGCCCTGCATCTGGCCGCCGATGCAGCGGAGGGCCGCCGCGGCTAGCACGCCTTCGGGGGCGCCGCCGGAGCCGAGATAGATGTCGACGCCGGTATCCTCGGTGTTCACGGCGTGGATGACGCCGGCAATGTCGCCATCGCTGAGAAGTTTCACCGAGACGCCGGCCATGCGGAGCTCTTCGAGGAGGCCGGCATGGCGCGGGCGGTCGAGGACGATCGCAGTGATTTCTGAAACAGGGACGCCCTTGGTCTTGGCGAGGGCTTTTACATTCTCGGTGGCGGACCACTCGATATTGACCGTGTCGGCCGGATATTCGGCGCCGATGGCGATCTTGTGCATGTAGACGTTGCGGGCAACATTCAGGAGGCCGCCGCGCTCGGCCATGGCGAGGACGACGAGGGAATCGGGCTGGTTCTTGGCGCAGAGGGTGACGCCTTCGAGGGGATCGACGGCGATGTCGACCTCGGGGCCGTCGCCGGTGCCGGCGGGCTGGCCGACATAGAGATCATCACACTCGAATTCCTCGCCCTCGCCGATGACGATGCGGCCGGCAATGGAGACGCGGTCCAGCTCGGCGCGCATGGCTTTTACGGACGCCTCGTCCGCCGCTTTTTCGTCGCCCTTGCCGCGCCATTCGGCGGCCGCGATGGCGGCGCGCTCGGTGACGCGCACCATTTCGAGGGTCAGCGAGCGATGGAGGTGTGCCGGCGATCTGCCGTCATCGGCCTTGCTGAGCTTCATTTTCTCTCCCGGTGCCTGGCACCGGGAGGGTGTCAGAGCTTCTCGATGCGAATTAGCTGCGGTTCGCCGACTATGAAACCGTCCGCAGCGATTTGCGCAAGCGCTTCGCGCACGGATGATTCCAAAGTCTGTTGGGTAATCATCACAACGGTGCGTGAAGGCGAGCCATCGGGGGCGATGGCCTTCGCAGCCAGGTCGGAGCGCTGGATGACCGAATCGATGGAGATCGACTTTTCGCCCATGCGGGTGGTGATGGCGGCGAGTGCACCGGGCACATCCTTGGCGGCGAGGCGGATATAGAAGCCGCCTTCATGGGCGCGAGCCGGCGCTTCGCGATAGGGCAGAAGCTCGTCGCTCGGCACGCCGAGCGGGGGCACGCGGGTTCCACGGGCGATGTCGAGGATGTCGGAGAGAACCGAGGAGGCCGTGGGCGGGCCACCGGCGCCGGGGCCGGCGAGCAGGAGCTCGTGGACGTGATCGGTTTCGAGTGCCACCGCGTTCATGACGCCATCGACGCCGGCAATGGCTGAGCCCTTGGGCACGAAGGTCGGATGCACGCGCTGCTCGATGCCGTTTTCGGTGCGCTCCGCAATGCCGAGCAGCTTGATCTTGTAGCCGAGATCGGCTGCGACCTGGATATCGTGCTGGGTGATGCGCGAAATGCCTTCGATGCGCATCTTGTCGGGCGCGATCTCATAGCCGAAGCAGAGCGTAGCGAGAATCGAGAGCTTGTGGGCCGTGTCGAAACCTTCGACGTCGAAGGTCGGATCGGCTTCGGCATAGCCCAATGCCTGCGCGTCCTTAAGGCAATCGGCGAAGGTGATACCTTCATTGCCCATGCGGGTCAGGATGTAATTGCAGGTGCCGTTCATGATGCCAAAGACCTTGGCGATGCGAGCGGAGCCCAGGCCTTCGCGAAGAGTCTTGATGACGGGGATACCGCCGGCAACAGCCGCTTCGAAGCCGAGCTGGGCGCCCGATTCTTCGGCGAGTTTTGCCAAGAGAACGCCGTGTTTGGCGAGGAGTGCCTTATTGGCCGTGACGACCGGACGGCCGATTTCGAGGGCGGATTTGACCGCGGCGAAGGCCGGGCCGTCTTCGCCGCCGATGAGTTCGACGAAGAGATCGATGCTGTCGGATTTGGCGAGGGCGACCGGATCGTCGAACCACTCAAGCCCAGAAATATCAATGCCGCGGTCGCGGGAACGCGAGCGCGCGGCAACGGCGGTCACCTGCAATTGGCGGCCGAGTTTTTTATTGAGCTCGGCGCCGTCTTTCTGGAGGATACGCACGAGCGTGGCGCCGACATTGCCAAGACCGGCAACGCCGATGCGGAGCGGCGTCTGGGTTTCCGTTTCGCCAAATTCGGTCATGGCCTTGAGGATGCGCGCGCGCGTTTCGCTGCGCGGCTCACGGCCGTCGCGCAGGTCGAAAACGAAGAGCGGATCGCCTGCTACAATGCGGCCAAAACGGGTCGGAGTCCAACCGCGGGCGGAGATGAAAGATTCGACGGATTGGCGGAAAGACTGGATATCGCTCATGGTGCGCGACATGTGCATAGGAACTTGCCTAGCCGTCAATAGGCATTTTGACGGCCAGGCAGTGTTTCGCAGGCGATTACTGCGCCTTAGCCGCAGTTGCGGCACGGCCGACTTCGGCGGCGACGGTTGGAAAACCCCAGCGGAGGGAAACCGGCGTGACGGCGCCGCTGACGGCCATGGTGATCTCGTCGCCGACGAGCTTGGTATAAGCCTCCCTGGCGACCAGCGGGGAAAGCTTGATCAGGTCCATGCCGAAGAACTCGTCGGCGGACTTCTGATCGTTGAAGAAGCTCAGCAGCATATCGGCGGGAATTTTGTCAAAATTCTCGTAGCTGACGAAATAGGAAATGCCGGTATCGTTGGGGATGGCTTCGCTTGGTTCATGGGCGGAGACGAGGCCGATATCGACGAAGAGCTGGACGCGCGGGTCGCCTTCAAGGCGCACCGAAACCTGGCCGTCATTGCGGTTGACGACGTTGGCGAAGACCGTGCCCTGGGCGTCGGGATATTTGCTGATTTCGGCTTCGAGGAAGGCCTGGGTGTCGGCGACCAACTTGTCGGCTTCGGCGGAGAGGCCGAGGGCCTTGGCGGTGAGGGTGACGACATCCTGCCAGCCGGCGAACCAGGGCTTGTCGGGATAGGCGACGACGGGGGCGATATTGCTCAGGAGGGCGTATTCGTCTAGGGTCAGGCCGGAATAGGGCGCAATGATCACGTCGGGCGCCAGAGCCGCGATGGCTTCGATTGGCGGCTCGGTGACATTGGGCAGGATGGTGGGGGTCGCAAAGCCGTGCTCTTTGAGAGCAGCTTCGGTCCAGGGGAGGAGGCCATCTTCACCGCCGCCATAGGCGAAGAAGGGAATGCCGACCGGGGCGACGCCGAGATCGATCACCACGTCCTGGGCCGACCAGCCCCAGGTGACGACGCGCTCCGGCTTGGCTTCGATGGTGGCCGAGCCCAGGGCGTGTTCGATGGTGACGGGGAAAGTGTCGGCGGCGAAGGCCGGTGCGGAAACGCAAAGGGCGGTAGCGAGGGCGAGAGCCCCGATGAGCTGACGCATGGTGTTTCTCCTTTATTAGGACGGCTTACTGGCCGGTGACCTTCTCGGCGGCTGAGGCCAAAACATCGAGATAGGTCGGGAAGCCCCAATGCAGGGACAGCACGCTCGGCGGGGAGACGGCCGCGACATTTTCGGTGCCGACCAAGGCGGCGAGGCCGCCATTGACGATGGGGGGATAATTAGCCGCGTAGGATCTGGCGAGCCATTCGTCGAGCGCGGACTGCTCTTCGTAATAGGTGACGAAGATATCGCCCTTGAGATTGTCGAACAGTTCGTAGCTGAGGGAATAGTAGAAGGCGCCGTCGTTGGGCGCGTTCTCGGCGACGCTGGGATCGAGGGTCATGCCGAGATCAGTCAGGAATTTCATGCGGGCATCGAGCGGCGCGTAGACAGCGATCGAGCCATCGTAGTCATTGGCGCTGGCGAAGGTGATTTCCTTTAGCGCGGGGTGTTTTGCGACTTCGCTTTCGAGCCAGGTGGTGGTTTCGGCAACGAGAGCCTCGGCTTCGTCGGCCTTGCCCAGCGCCTTGCCGATTGTCGTCGTTACCTCCTGCCACGGCGTCGACCACGCATCGCCGCTATAGGCGACAGTCGGGGCGATGGCGGAGAACAGCGCGTATTGCTCTTCGGTGATGCCGGAGAAGACGGCGAGGATCAGGTCGGGCTCGAGCGCTGCGATCTGTTCGAAGGGGGGCTCAGAGCCGTTTTCGAGCACGGTCGGCTTGTCGCCTTCGACCTCGGCGAGCGCTTCTTCGATCCATGGCTTGATGCCATCTTCGCCGCCGCCATAGGCGTGGAAGGGAATGCCGACGGGCGTGACGCCGAGGGCGAGGACGGCGTCTTCATTGCCCCAGCCCCAGGTGACGATCCGCTTGGGCTCGGCGTCGATGGTCGTTTCGCCCCAAGCATGCTCGAGCGTGACGGGGAAGCTCTGGGCCAGCGCCATGGTGGGCGATGTGGCCACAAGAGCGGCAAAAACCAGCGAACGGAGGATCATGGATCACCTTCTGTGTGGAAGTGCTTCTCCATACAAAAGGTGATTTCTGATGTCATGTAATATTTGGTGGTTTGCCTCAGCCGGCCGCCGGACGACGGGTCAGTAGCACCATGACCTCGTAGTGGTGGGTCTGGGGGAACATGTCGAACAGGCGGACGAACCGGGGCTCATAGGCGGGCATGGCGGCGATGTCGCGGGCAAGGGTGACCGCGTTGCAGCTTGAATAGATGATGGTCTCCGCGCCCGAGGTTTCGAGCGTTTGGCAAAGCCGGTCGCCGAGGCCGCGGCGCGGCGGGTTGACGATGATGGTGTCGGGCGCCTCGCCGGCAACGAGGGCGGTCGCGTCGCCGGCTGCAAAGGTTACGTCGCTGAGGCCTGCTTTGGCGGCGCTGAGGCGCGCGGATTCCACGGCGGGTTCGCTGAGTTCAACGCCGTGGACGCGTCGGCCGGGCGCGGCGACATGGAGGGCAAAACCCCCTACCCCGCAATAAAGATCCCAGATCGAGCGGGCGTGGACTTCGTCGGCCCACTCCTGCGCCTGGAGGTAGAGGCCTCTGGCGATTTCGGTGTTGGTCTGGAAGAAGCTGGCTGGACGCAGGTGCAGGACGCGATCGCCGAGACGCATGGGCAAGGTTTCGCTGCCGCTGAGCGCGATTTCCTCCTCACCTTCGAGGACGGCCTTGTGCTCGGGCAGGATATTGGCGGTGGCGACGGTGATTTGCGGGAGCTCGGCAAGCAGGCTTGGCAGATGCTTTTGCATGCGACCGAGGGCTTCGGTCGAGCGCAGCACGAAGCGCAGCATCAGTTCGCCATCGGCGGATTCGGTCAGGAGGACATATTTGAGCTCGCCGCGGCGAGTGGGAACGTCATAGGGCGTGATGCGGGCGCGGGAGATGAAGGTCTTGATGGGCTCGAAGGCCGCGCGTAGCCCTGAGGTAAGGATGCCGCAGCCGGTGAGATCGACGCCGTGCTGGGTTGCATGGAGGATGCCGAGGGTAGGTGCATCGGACGTGCCGCCGACCACCATCTTGGCCTTGTTGCGGAAGGCTTCCGGGCGGCTGGCCATGGGCGGGAGCCAGATTACCTCGGGCCATGCGGCGAGCAGGGTTTGGGCGTGCGTCAGCTTAGCGTGGAGCTGGGCGTCATAGGGCGTGCCCATGAGCGTGCATGAGCGGCACGTGCCGTTGTCGAAATAGCCGCAATGCATGATGGCGTTCAGTTTTGCCTCCATGCGGCTATCTCAAAACAGCAGTACACTTTTCAGGATGGACACCCACCAGCTGTCATCCCGGCGCAAGCCGGGATCCATCGTGAGATCGCAGGATGGGCCCCGGCTTGCGCCGGGGTGACAATCGCGTTCGTTGGCATTCCAGCGCAAGAATGAAGCGGTCTGGTCCTATTTCGTGGCCGAGGCGAGCGGAACGATGTTGCTCTGGTCGCCCTTGCCGCCGAGCAGCTTCTTGATGTTGCGGGCGGCCTGGCGGATGCGCTGTTCGTTTTCGACGAAGGCGAGGCGAATGTACTGATCGCCATATTCGCCGAAGCCGACACCCGGAGCGACGCCAACGCCGGTTTCCTGAATGAGGAGTTTGGCGAATTCGAGCGAGCCGAGATGGGCGAACTGGGCCGGAATCGGGGCCCAGGCGAACATGGTGGCCTGCGGCACGGGAATGTCCCAGCCGGAGCGGCCAAAACTTTCGACCATGACGTCGCGGCGGTGCTTATAGACCTTGCGGACTTCGTCGATGACGTCGTCCGAACCATTGAGGGCGGCAACGGCGGCGACCTGAATGGGGGTGAAGGCGCCGTAGTCGAGGTAGGATTTTACGCGGGCTAGGGCGGCGATCAGGCGCTCGTTGCCGACGGCGAAGCCGACACGCCAGCCGGGCATGGAATAGGTTTTCGACATCGAGGTAAATTCCACCGTGATGTCGATGGCGCCCGGAACCTGCAGCACGGAGGGCGGCGGGTTGTTCTCGTCGAAATAGATCTCGGAATAGGCGAGATCGGAGAGAATGAAGATGTCGTGCTGCTTACAGTATTTGACGACCTCGGTGTAGAAATCGAGGTCGGCAGTGTAAGCGGTTGGATTGGCTGGGTAATTCAGCACCAGCGCGATGGGCTTCGGGATCGAATGGCGCACGCCGCGATCGAGCGCGCGCATGAAATCCTCGCCTGGATCGGCCGGCATGGAGCGGACGACGCCGCCCGACATGATGAAGCCGAAGGAATGGATCGGATAGGTCGGATTGGGCACCAGCACCACATCGCCCGGGGCGGTGATGGCCGAGGCCATATTGGCAAAGCCTTCCTTGGAACCCAGGGTCGCGACGACCTGGGTGTCGGGGTTCAGCTTCACGCCGAAGCGGCGGCCATAATAGCTCGCCTGAGCCTTGCGCAGGCCCGGAATGCCGCGAGAGGTCGAGTAACGGTGGGTGCGCGGGTCCTTCACCGTTTCCTGCAACTTGGCCACGATATGCTCGGGCGTCGGCATGTCGGGGTTGCCCATGCCGAGGTCGATGACATCGACGCCTTCGGCGCGCGCCTTGGCCTTGATCGGATCGATATGGGCAAACACGTAGGGCGGCAGGCGGCGGATGCGATGAAAAACTTCGCTCATTTGATTCCTCGGAAGGTCTCTTTGAGACCCTGAACTGTCGCGACGCGCGGGGAGCGCTGCGCCATGATGCGGCGCCGATTATCGCGGAATTATGGTTTTGAAGGGGTTAAAAGGACCCTTTTGGGGCCGTAACGATCTATTCGGCTCTTCCCGGCCACACCGTGGCCACGCGGGAAGAGCTATCGGGCGCTTGCCGCCGCGAAGGCGTCGGCGGCGGCAATAGCAATCACCATGCCGGCGAGCCGTGCTCGAACCAATGCAACAGTGAATGGAGACACCATGTCTCTTGCCCTTCGAAGGTCGTTTTTGTAAGAAATGCAACAATCGACAGGCCGTTCATAATTCCTCCGCAAGGTCTTGTAAATGGCTCGAAGCGGAACAACCTTCGGGCAAGAGCGGTGTATGATGAGGTTCCACACTTGAAGCGCATTGCCCTGGTGACGATCGGCACGCAAGGCGACGTCCAACCCTATATCGGGCTTGCGCTGGCTCTGCAGGAGCGCGGCTATGCCGTGGCCCTGGGCGCCACCGAAGAGTTCGAGGACCTCGTCGGCCTTTATGGGCTGGAATTCCATTCTCTGGGACCCTCGATCCAGTCCTTCCTCAAGGAATCGCGCTTCGAGAATGCGATGAGCACGTCCATGCTCATCAACGGCCCTTCCCTGTTGCGGCAAGGCCAGCAGATCGTCGATACGGCGGCGCGGGCCGCATGGCGCATGTGCCAGGGCGCGGAAGCAATCGTGGTCAACATGAACACGAGCTTTGGCATCGACATTGCCGAGGCGCTGAAAGTGCCAGCGATCATGACGGCGCTGCAGCCGCTCAACTCGACGACCGAATTTCCGCTTTCGATGTATTACGTCGCCGACGATCTTGGGCCGACGCTCAACAAGCTCTCCTATACCGCCGCGACCATGCAGCAGGCCTATTGGAACCTGCCGCGCAACCGGCTGCGGCGTGAGCTAATGGGGCTTGAGGCGCGGAACATGGGTGGCGTGTTCACCAATACCGATGGCTCGCCACTCACGACGCTCTACGCCTATTCGACGGCGGTGAGCCCGCGTCCGCGCGACTGGCCGAAGACGGCACTGGTGACCGGCTACTGGAATCTGCGCGACCGCAGCCATTGGGAGCCGACGCCGGAGTTCGAAGCGTTTTTGTCCGCTGGTGAGGCACCGGTTTATATCGGCTTTGGCTCCATGCCGTTCGGGGCGGAGCGCAATACGCGCATCCTCAAGGAAGCCGTGGAGCTTTGGGGCGGGCGCGCCGTCGTGGCGCGGGGTTGGGGCGGCATCGATCCACGCGACCTGCCGGACACGATTTTCCCGATCGAGAAGGCGCCGCATGATCGGCTGTTCCGCTATGTCAGTGCCGTGGTGCACCATGGCGGGGCGGGCACGACCTCGGCGGGCCTGCATCTGGGGCGGCCGAGCTTTGTGGTGCCGCAGGCCATGGACCAGCCCTATTGGGGGCGGCGTGTCTATGAGCTTGGTTGTGGGCCTAAGCCCATCCGCTTGCGAAAACTGACGGCGGAACTGCTGGCCGAGGCGCTGGCGGACCTTAACAGCAACGAATCCTATCGGCGCAATGCCGCGCTCGTGGCCGAAAAGCTGCGCAGCGAGGACGGCACGGACAAGGCGATCAAGGTGATCGAGCGGGTCATGACCAATTTCGTGCCCAAGGCTGCCAAGGTCGCGCGGAAATCGAAGGCCAAGAAGCTTTCGCTCAAAAAGGCCGTCTAAAGCGTTTTCAGCCGCGAACGCGGAGGCGCGCTATTTCGGCTTCGAGTTGCTCGATACGCTCCACGACACCCGAATTGCGGGCTGACAGGCGATTTTCGAGGGCGCTCAGGCGACGCTGCAATTCCGGCACCCCGTCCTGCGGCGCATAGGGACGGCTCTCTGCAATGGCCAGAATGACCGAGCCCTTGGCGACGAAGACGCCGCCAATGCCGGCAAGGATCAGCGCCCATTGCGTGAGATCGGACTGACCCATGGTGGTGAGCCAGGCCGCAATCGCCGCTCCAGCCGCAGCCAGCGCTCCGATGACATTGGAAACCATGCCCAGGGCAACCACTGTACGCCGACTGTCCCAGGCGTTGCGCGATCGAGTCATTTCGTTCCTACCCAATGATTGCTTGCCGACCTAGCGGGCAAAGAAGGCGTCAAAGCGGCCGTGCTGCACTCTCGCGCCGGGCGAAGAGGTAGCTGTAAACAATGCCGGCAAGGCTCGGAGCGGCGGTGCATAGCACGATGAGTGTCAGGAGCCAAAGCGGTTCAGTGACGAACAATGCTGCGATGGCGAGGACGATGCCGCCGAGCATCATGAACGTGCCGGTGAAGCGGTTGGTGGCAACCCAATTGGCTGGGCTTTCGAGTGTCCAGCGCAGGCGGAAGCCGGCATAGCTGTTGGGTTGGGATTTCGGCATGACATTGCCTAGGCCGATGAAGAGCAGGCCCACGCAGAAGGTGATGACGCGGACCATGTCGACGGAATAGCCGAGGGCTATGGCAATGGTGGCGATCTGGATCACCGCCATGAGCATGCCGATGCCGGCGAAGGCGGCGCGAAGCCCCTGGCGGGCGCGATCCACCTCCCCTCCCCGCTTCAGCATCAAAGCGAAGATCAGCCAGAGCGCTGCCAAGATGACTGGCGGCATGAGGAGGGCCAGGTTGCGCGGCCAGAAGGCATCGGCCGCGCCATCGGGACCCCAGTGGACTGGCATCATTGTTTCAGACGGGAGCATGACATAGCCGGCGACGGTCGCGACGGCGAGGGCCGCGACGGAGGCGAGAGCGAAGGGACCGAATAGACGCAACTGGTTCATTTTTCTTCCCGCAGCGAAAGGACATCGGCGAGCGCCTGCTCGAGGACCGATGTATTGAGGTGATAGATGAGGCTCGTGCCCTGACGCTCGACAGCGACCAGATCGGCCTCTTTCAACTTGGCGAAGTGAACGGACAGCGTGGGGCGGCTGAGCTCGAAATGATCGGCCAGTTCGCCGGCACTTTTGGGCCCCGATTTCAAGAGCGCCAAAACCTTGCGGCGCACCGGATGCGACAAAGCTTCAAAGACAGCATTTATGCCCACGGCGTTCTCCTTCGATGTTTTTCTAATTAGTGTTTTTGCTAATTAGAGTCAAGACGAAGGATGACAAACAAAAGGGGGAGGCATGGCCTCCCCCTTTCGGCATTCGTATTGCGACGCTTATTGCGCCGGGACTGCCTGGACGTCGTCGAGGGCTTCGATGCTCTCGCCGCGGTCGTAGGTGGCCTGATTGAGAATACCTTCGCGCTTGGCGACGATGGTCGGGATCAGGGCCTGACCGGCGACGTTGACGGCGGTACGGCCCATGTCGAGAATCGGGTCGACGGCGAGCAGCAGACCAACACCTTCGAGCGGCAGGCCGAGCGTGGACAGGGTCAAGGTCAGCATGACGGTGGCGCCGGTGAGGCCAGCCGTTGCGGCCGAGCCGATGACGGCCACGAAGGCGATCAGCAGATAGTGCTCGAGCCCCAAGGAAATGCCGAAGAACTGGGCGACGAAGATGGCCGAGATCGCCGGATAGATCGAGGCGCAACCGTCCATCTTGGTGGTGGACCCGAGCGGCACGGCGAAGGCGGCATATTCACGCGGCACGCCGAGGTTCTGCTCGGTGATGCGTTCGGTGACCGGCAGGGTGCCGATGGAAGACCGCGACACGAAGGCGAGCTGGATGGCTGGCCAAGCGCTCTGGAAGTAGCGGATCGGGTTGAGGCCATGGACCTGCAGCAGAACCGGGTAGACCACGAACAGCACGATGGCGAGGCCGATATAGATGGCGGCCGAATACCAGCCGAGCTGGGCCAGCGCATCCCAACCATAGACGGCAACGGCATTGCCGAGGAGGCCGATGGTGCCGATGGGCGTTAGGCGGATCACCCACCACAGGACCTTGTGGATGACCTTGAGGAACGAGCGGGTGAAGGCGATGAACGGATCGGCGGCCGGGCCGACGCGCAGGGCGGCGATGCCGACAACGATGGAGATCACCAGGATCTGCAGCACGTTGAAGCTGAGGCTGGTGGACGCGCCGCTATCGCTGACGCGGGTCGAGGCCTGGAGACCTAGGATATTGGAGGGGATCAGACCCTTGAGGAAATCGAGCCAGGAGCCGGTCGAAGACGGCGCCTTGGCGGCTTCCGCGGCGACTTCGGTATTAAGGCCGGGCTGGATGATGAGGCCGAGCGCAATGCCGATGACAACGGCGATCAGCGCGGTGATGGCGAACCAAAGCAGGGTCTGCCAGACGAGCTTGGCCGCATTGTTGAGTTCGCGCAGGTTAGCGATGGAGGCGACGATGGCGGTGAAGACCAGGACCGGCACCAGAGCGCGCAGCAGCGACACGAAGGACGAACCGACGGTGGCGAGGGTCTGGGTCAACCAATTGGCATTGCCGGCGGCATCGGGCCCCATATTGCGGGCGACGAAGCCGAGGGCGAGGCCGATGACCATGGCCGCGAGGACCTGGAAGCCGAAATTGGCATAAAACGGCCTGGGCGCCTTGGGAGCGCGGGCCGCGGAGACGGAAGTGGGAGACATAGGGTGACCTTTCGGCTGGCAGGTCACTTGCTCAAAACTTGAGCGCTGTGCCCGCAGATTGGCCAAACCATACGCCTGCCTTAGTTTTGCCGCAGCGCATGCCGTTCCATTTCTCGCCGCATTAGAAGAATTTTCTCATTCTGATCAGGGAAAGAGAGAATAGAAGTTGTCAGGCGCGACTTAGAGCCAGAGTCACAAGGCCGGCAAAGAGCGGCAGGCCAAGGAGACTCAGGGCGAAAGCCAGGGCCAGAATGCCGGGGCCGGCATCGAGCCAGGCCAGAGCCGCGACGGCCGCGCCGGCAAACAGAGCGGCAATCCCACTGATGCGATGAACCAGGAGCCAGGACCGGTCGGAAGCGATCGGCCAGGGCATACGCAGGCCACCATAGCTGTGGCGCTCGGCATGGAAGAAAACGAAGCCCAGGAGGATCAGCGCTGCGGCGAACAGGAAGCCGACGCCGCGGATGAGATCGAGGTCGGAGCCTATGCCCATGAAGAGGAGGCCGAACTGATAGGCGGCGGGCACGGCGAGGGAAAGGCCAAGCGCGGGATCGAGAATGTGCCGAACTTTTGCCATGTGGCTGCGCGTGAGAGCGCGGCCGAGGATGAAGAAGGCCAGCATCAGAAAGGCTTGCAGGATCGGCGCGACAGCGAGCGCCGTGCCGCGCGGCCAGAGCCAGTCGGCATTGGAGCCATGCCAATGCGCGGGGAACATGAAATCCGTCGGCACGCGAAGGACCGCGACTGCCGTGATCGACAGCGTCACGGAAAAGATCAGTAGATGAAAGCGTGTGACGAGGCTGGGCATAATGCTTTGCTGCACGTGTTGTTCAGACATCTTCCCAACCAATGGATGTCACCCCGGCGCAGGCCGGGGCCCAACTTGAGATCTCAGGATGGGCCCCGGCCTAAAGCCGGGGTGACAATCGAGAGAGTGAAAGCCTCAATGGCACACCGAGGCCATGTAGGTCGAACCGGGCAAAAGAAAAGGGCCGGTTGCCCGGCCCTTTCCAAGAATTTCGGTGTGAAGCTTAGCGCTTCGAGAACTGGAAGGAGCGGCGGGCCTTTGCCTTACCGTACTTCTTACGTTCAACGACGCGGCTGTCGCGGGTCAGGAAGCCACCCTTCTTGAGGATCGGGCGGAGGCCCGGCTCGAAGTAGTTCAGCGCCTTGGAGATGCCGTGACGGACGGCACCGGCCTGACCGGAGAGACCACCACCGGCAACGGTAACGTTGACGTCGTACTGGTCGAGACGGTCGGTCGCAACGATCGGCTGCTTGACGATTAGCTGGAGAACCGGGCGAGCGAAATAGGCAGCGAATTCGCGGCCATTCACGGTCACCTTGCCCTTGCCCGGCTTGATCCAGACGCGAGCGACGGCGTTCTTGCGCTTGCCGGTGGCATAGGCGCGGCCGAGGGAGTCGAGCTTCTGCACGTGAACCGGAGCCGAGGCGGCAGCGGGAGCAGCAGCGGAGGTGCCCAGGGCTTCGAGGGAGTTGATGGTTTCAGCCATATTACTTCACCCGGACGTTCTTGGTGTTCATAGCGCCGACGTCGAGCGTGCTCGGGTTCTGCGCTGTGTGGGGGTGCTCGGAACCGGCGTAAACGCGGAGGTTCTTGAGCTGGGCGCGGGTCAGCGGGCCGCCCGGCATCATGCGGCGAACGGCATTTTCCAGAACGCGGTTCGGGAAACGGCCTTCGAGGATCTCGCGAGCGGTGCGGTCCTTGATGCCACCAGCAAAGCCGGTGTGCCAGTAGAAGCGGTGCTGATCGAGCTTGCGGCCAGTCAGCTTCACCTTGTCGGCATTGATGACGATGATGTTGTCACCCATGTCCATGTGAGGCGTGAAGGTGGCCTTGTGCTTGCCGCGCAGACGCGAAGCAATGATCGAAGCGAGACGACCCACGACCAGCCCTTCGGCGTCGATGAGGATCCACTGCTTTTCGATCTCGCTCGGTTTTGCCGAGTAAGTGGTCATTGTTGAAATCCCTAGAAAACTCTGGTTTGTGACCTCATCCAGAGGACGGATCACAGGTTTCGGAGGGGTCTCTAAGGGGGATTCTGGAAGCCGTCAAGCGTCTTTAAAAAGCGCTGCAATTTCAATGACTTGCGAATGCGGTATTATATTACCGCACTCTCCGCATGTCGGCGACATAGGCGGCGGTGGCGCCGGCAAGCATGAAGGCCAGGGACTGGTGGCCGACCGCCAGCGAGATCGGAACGCTGGCGAGAAGCGTCGCGACGCCAAGGCCGACCTGGAGCAGGACCAGAATGCCAAGGCGCGGGAGCCAGCCATGGACGCCGCCAAAACCGCCATCTCTGGAACGGCGCCAGATCAGATAAGCGACATAGGCCACTATAACATAGGCAATGCCCCGGTGGATAAATTGCACCGTGAGGGCGTTTTCGAAGAGGTTGCGCCAGGCGGGGTCCATGACGAAGAGACCCTTGGGAATGATGGCGCCATCCATCAGCGGCCAGGTGTTATAGCCCATGCCGGCATCTAGACCAGCGACGAAGGCCCCTGCCCCGATCTGGAAAATCAACAGCACACCCAGGATGATAGCAGTGCTCAGGTGCCAGGAATTTACGCGGCCGAGGACGCGTCCAGGCTCGATGCTACGCGCCACATAGATGAGTGCGACGAAGAGCAGCGAGGCGGCGCAGAGGTGGGCGGCAAGTCTATATTGTGAAACGGAGGTTAGTTCGGAAAGACCCGAAGAGACCATCCACCAGCCCAGGAAGCCCTGGAAACCGCCCAGAATGAAGAGGGTAAAGAGCGGCAGGGCCAGATTGCGCGAAAGGCGCTTCTGGAACAGGAAAATGACGAAGGGGACAATGAAAATCAGGCCCAGCGTGCGCGCCAGGAGGCGATGGAACCATTCCCAGAAGAAGATGTACTTGAAGTCGTTGATGTCCATCCAGGAATGGACGATCGAATATTGCGGAATCTGCTTGTAGGCTTCGAACTCGGCCTGCCACTGGGCGTCGTTGAGCGGGGGAATGGTGCCGGAAATCGGCTTCCAACTGGTGATGGAAAGACCCGATTCCGTTAACCGCGTGATACCGCCGACCACGACGATCAGCAGGACAAAGCTAGCAAGGGCATAGAGCCAGATGCGGACCGGCCGGAGAAGGTCACTCGCATAGCTGATTTGTCCTGGTGCGGCATTGTGCTGGGTGGTCACGGCAACATTCCGGTATCGATGGGGCTGGCGGAGTGGTAATGCCACCCTCGTCCAGTCGCAACAGTCCAGATGCCGCACATGACCCAACGCAACCGCAAATTGATCGGCGCGCTTTTGTGCGTAGCCTCCATCTTCGTCTGGGCGAGCCTGGCGACGTCGATCTATCTGACCTTTCCGCCCGATCTGCCCTGGTATGTGCTAATCGCGTATTTTGTCGTGGCGGGGATGGGTTGGGTATTTCCGGCGGGGGTGATCATCCGGTGGATGGCGAAGCCGGATGTGAAGGCTTAGCGCCAGAGGCCACCTAGGACGCACCCTCACCCGTCTCGCGCTACGCGCGATCCACCCTCTCCCCGATGGGGAGAGGAATAAGAGGGGCTCAGCCGGTCAGTTTGCCCAGCACCGTAAAGATGCCGCCGCTGGCGAAGACATCGACGTAGCGTTCGGACTGGAAGTGGCCGTTGAGCGAGACGCGGGGGAGCGCGGTCAGGGATTCGAGGTGGTGGGGATAGAGGCCGCCGGGGCGGGTGGTGACGGCGGTTTTGAAGCCGAGGTCTTTGGCAAGGGCGAATTCACGGGGACCGCAGGAGAGTGGGCCGCCGAGCGGATAAGAAAAATGCTCGGGGCGAATGCCGAACTGGGCCTGGATGACTTCCACTGATTGCAGCATTTCCTGGCGGGCTTCGTCTTCGGGGAGTTTGGCCAGTTCGTAGTGATGCACGGTGTGGGCGCCGATGGTGCAGAGCTGCTCGCCGGCGAAGAGGCGCAGTTCCTGCCAGCTCATGATCAGGTCGCGACACTGCTTTTCGAGGTCGTAGCCATAGTTGTGGCAGAACTCGGCAAGGAAAGCGCGGCGGTCGGGCTCGGGCAATTTGCGCAGGTGCCAGTAGAGGCGGTTGAAGGCGTCCTTCTTCTGGGCCGTGGTTGCCGTATCGACATATTCGACTTCGCCGTTGTCGGTGAAGGCGACGGCTTCCTGGCGGGCGATGATGTCTTCGATGGCCTGCCACCAGAGTTCGCCGACGCCGTCCACGAATGCAGTGGGCACGTAGAGCGTGAAGGGCGCTTCGTGGCGGAGGAGGATCGGCAGGGCGTATTCGAGATTGTCGCGATAGCCATCGTCGAAGGTGAGGACGACGAAGGGGTTTCCCTTTTTGGGGGAAGCGAGGCGCTCGACGGCTTCATCAAGGGTGATGATGTCGATGCCGAGGTCGCGGACGCGTTCTATGACATAATCGAGGAAATCGGGACGGACTTGCAGGATGGCGTTGGGGGAGAAGGCCGGTGGCGTCTCCGGCAGGACGCGGTGGAGCGTGAAGATGACGCCGCGGGATGAGGAGAGTGCGCGGGACAGGGCCGGCAGGCGGGAGAGCCAGAGCAGTTCGAAGGCGGCGCGGATGGCGGCGTATTTCATTGAGGCAACCTCGCGCCTTATTGGAAACGTGGCGTGATGTCGTCACACCCACCGGTGTTATCCCGGCCTTGAGCCAGGAGCCATCTTGAGATCTCGGGATGGGCCCCGGCCTTCGCCGGGGTGACAATCGCGTTTGGTAAAAAGACAGTGCGACAGCTAGGCCGCAACGGCGTCTTCCAGAGCCGAGATTTCGACGCGTGGGAGACCAGCGTCGAGAAGCTGTTTGCGCAGGGTTTCGGCGGTGTCAGCGTCTTCGTCTTCGCTGGTGACGAGAACCACGCGGCCGTCAAGATCAGCAAAAACTGGCAGGGTCGAACGGGAGCCGACGCGGCCGGTGAGGACGATCACGACTTCGTAGATGTCGCCAAGCGCTTCGATAAGAATGGAGGGTTTGGCGGAGGTACGGTCGACCGTATCGCCCTGCCCCCAGGGCACTTCGGCAAAGCTCTGGTCGGCGGATTTTTGCACGACATCGCCAAAGCCGGCCTGGCCGGTGCTGAGATCGGAAAGGCCGGGCGCGTCGCTGGTGCGGCCGCTGCCGGCGTCGACGAGCACGACGCTGAGGCCCTTGGCGAGACCGTCTGCCGCGAGGGCATCGGCCATGCGGCGGGCGGGTTCGCGATTACCGTGGTCGGCGAGCAGCAGGAGATGGGTCTTGCCGAGGACAAGATCGGCGGCGAGGTCAGCATAGCGGACCATGCCGGTGATCTGGCGCGAGAACGGAGGACGAATGGGCGTGACGGTGAGCGGAGCTACTTCCGGTGCGGATGCCATGGCGACGCGGGCGGCGTCGCGCTGGTTGCGGCGGTCGGCCAATTCCTGCAGCAGCCGACGGGCGCTATCCGAGGCGGCCTGTGCCGGATCCGGTTCGACATGGACGAAGGCGACAGGCCGCGCAGGCTCGTCATGGGCGGGATCAGCTTCGACCGCTTCGGGTTCGGCGTCTTCGATCTCGGCCACGGGCTCGTCATAGACTGCCTTGTCTTCATATGGCGGCTCGACGGGGTCGGGCTGGACCACGACAGCGGGTTCTTCGCGACGAGGGCGTTCCCAGGCATAGGGTTCAATGGGGCGCAGGGCGCGGCCGGACATCAGCTCACCGAAGACGACGGCGCCGAATTGCACGGCAAAGGTGACGACGCCGACGCCGGCAAGGATCAGCGCGGTTTTCGGGAAGGCTGGGGTGACCGAGGGCGCGGCTTCGGTGACGACGCGGACGTCGGGCAAAGCGGAGCCGGCATCGGCGCGCGACGAGGCCTCGTTGTAGCGCAGGAGATAGGATTCCAGCAGGTCGCGCTGAGCCTTGGCCTCGCGCTGGAGGCTATCGAGGGCGACTGTGTCCTGCGTGGCGGTGGAGGCCGTGGCCTTGAAGCGGCTGAGGTCGGCCTGGAGCGAGGCTTCGAGATCGGCTTCGACCTGGGCTTCGGCCTCAAGGGCGGCGGCGACGCGATAGCCTTCTTGATTGATGCGGCTGTCGAGCTCGCCGATCTGGGCGTTGAGGGCGCGGATATTGGGGTGGTTCGACAGAAGCGTGGCGGAAAGCTGGGCGAGTTGGCCCTGAAGGCGGGCCTTTTCCTGGCTCAACTGCTGGACGACGGCGGAATTGCGCGCGTCGGCAACGCTTTCGATGGGCTGGCCGCGTTCGAGGAGGCCCCGAATGACGGCGGCGCGCGACTGCGCCGTGTTCTTGCGCTCCTGGGCAGAGGTGATCTGGGTGGTGATGGTGGAAAGCTGCTGATCAAGCAGGCTGGTATTGTTGGCGCCAACATAGAGATCGTTGTCGACGCGATATTTGGCGACGGCAGCTTCGGCTTCGCTGACGCTTGTGCGAAGGCGCTCGATTTCCTGGCGCAGCCAATCGGAGGCTTCGGCTGTGTCGGAGAGCGAGAGCTGGGCGCGGCGGGCGACATGGGCCTCGGCCACGGCATTGGCGATGTCGGCGGCAAGCTGCGGATCGGTCGAGCGCACCAGAATGGAGATGATGCGAGAGTCGCGCTGCTGGATGACCGTCATACGATCATAGAGCGTGTTGATGACGCGCTCGTCGATGCTGACGGGGGTCGAGCCACGGCCGAGAAGCTGCATGATGACGCCAAGCGGAGAAAAGCTGGCTTCGCTGCCGTTGAATTCGGGCTTTGAGCGCAGGTCGAGCTTGTCGATGACGCCGAGGAGCGTGTCGCGCGACTTTATGAGTTCGATCTGGCTGGAGACGACGCTGGCATCGCCCGAAGTACTGGCGGGGGCCTGCTCGTTGGCGGCGCGCACATAGACGTTGGAGCGCGGCTCGACGAGGATCGAGGCCGAAGATTCATAGAGCCGCGGCAGCATGGTGAGGACGAGGAAGGCGGCAGCGAGCACCAGCAGCGTGACGATGATGATGCGCGGCAAGCGCCTGCCGACCGCGGCGAGCACCGCAGTCACGTCAATTCGCGCATCGCGCATTGTCGGGGCATATTCGCTCACGGCAGCTCCTCATCATGCAGCTGCACTATCGGGCTTCGTGGTCAAAATTCAGTTAATCGTGGCGGCATATTCGGAGCAAGCTTGTCCGGCATAAGGAAAATCTTAACCATGACAGGGAATGCTAAGGGCCAATCAAAACGCGCGGATTGACCATGCGCTGGCTTCCCATTCTCGCCTTAACATTGATGATGCCGCTTGCGGGTTGCGCTACGACGCGGCCCGGAAGCTATTTCGTCGAGCCGACCGGCCCCTACACGCTCGATACAGGCGATGTGGTGCGCGTTTCGGTTTATGGCGACCAAGAACTGAGCAATACCTATCGCGTCAGCGATAGCGGGGCGATCGCCTTCCCGCTCGTCGGCCAGGTGCAGGTGCGTGGACAGACAACCAGCGTTGCAGCTTCGCGGCTCGCCGGGGCTCTTGCCAATGGCTATTTGCGCAATCCCAATGTGGCCGTGGAAGTGGCCGAATACCGGCCCTTCTTTATCCAGGGCGCGGTGCGCACTTCCGGGCAGTTCTCCTATTCGCCCAACATAACCGTTCGCGCTGCCATCAGTACGGCGGGCGGCTATACGGAAACGGCGGACCGCAACCAAGTGACGGTCTATCGTCGCCAAGGCAATGAAATGGTGCGCGGCCCGGCCGATCTCGACTTCCCCATTTATCCCGGTGATACGATCGTCATTTCCGAACGCTGGTTCTAGGCGGGATGGAGCGGCCCCTGCGCATCTTGCAGGTTATGCGCGCGCCTGTGGGCGGGCTGTTTCGGCATGTCGCGGATCTGACGCGCGGGCTGAAAGCGCGGGGACATAGCGTCGGACTGATCGTTGATTCTCTGGCGAGCGACGCGCAGACCGAGCGGCGGCTCGATGGCCTGAGGGAATTTGCCGATCTCGGTGTGCATGCCATGCCGATGCCGCGCGTTTTGGGGCGCGGCGATCTTTCGACGCCCTTTGCCGTGCGGAAACTGGCGCGGGATCTTTCCATAGACATTCTGCATGGTCATGGCGCCAAGGGCGGCTTTTACGCCCGACTGGCTCATATCGGGCGCAAGCGGCCGGTGGCGCTTTATACGCCGCATGGCGGGGTGTTGCATTTCTCGGCGCGCTCGCGGAGCGGCAAGGCGTTTCACTGGCTGGAGCGGAGGTTGCTCGGGCAGACCGGAGCGATCATTTTCGAGAGCAATTTCGCGCGGGACACCTATGGGCGGTTGATCACGCCGCCCACCTGCCGGACCGAGATCATCTATAATGGGCTCGATGCCGCCGAGTTCGAGCCGGTTGTCATTGCCGAGGATGCGGCGGACTTTGTGTTCGTCGGCGAATTGCGCGAGCTGAAGGGAATTTTTCCGCTGGTTGAGGCCATGGTGGGGCTGAAGCGGAAGGAAGGAGCCCCGGCCACACTGGTCATGGCGGGGGATGGGCCGCAGCGGGCAGAGCTGGAAGAGCGGATCGCGGCGCTATCGTTGACCAAGCGGGTGGCGCTGGTTGGATCGCAGCCGGCCCGGGCGGTTTTTGCGCGGGGTCGGGTTGCGGTATTGCCGTCGCTGGCGGAATCCCTGCCCTATGTGGTGCTGGAAGCGACGGCAGCGCAATTGCCGGTGGTGACGACTGATGTCGGCGGCATTCCCGAGATTTTTGCGGGGACGACCGATACCCTGGTGACGCCGGACGATGCCGAGGCGCTGGCCTTGGCGATGCAGGCGATTCTCGACCATCCGGACGCGGCGCAGGCGGAAATGCAGGTGCGGCTCAGGCGCGTGGCCAGCGAATTTTCGCTCGAAACCATGGTGGGACGAATCGAAGCGCTCTACCGGGACGTGCAGGAAAAAGGCTAAAGACCCGCTTCACCTGATATAAACGCATTGCGCGCATCATGCCGCCCGGGTGTGAGTGAGTTTTCCGGTAGCGCGTGATGTTTCGTGTCGATCCCAAGCAGGCCATCGAAGACCATGCCGCGCGTCAGCCCGGCGGGGATGGCACTGGATCGACGCTCTCCGCTGCTGCTGCCGAAATCGCCGGCCAACCGGTAGAGCGCACCTATTCAGGCACCATTATTGTTGGCGTGGCACAGGTGGTGGAAGCCGTGCTGCTGGCCATTCTCGGCTATGGCATTCATGCCGTCTATGTCGAGCGCGGCCAGGAAGGTTTTTACCTGCTCGTGACCCTGGGCGTGTGCCTTGCGACCAATATCGGGCTCAACCTGTTGCGGGCGCACCGCATTACCACCTATCGGCGCGTCGTCGGGCAGTTTGGCCGTGTGCTGGCGGTATGGCTGACCGTGATGGCGGTGGTGACCGCTGCGATCTTCTTTTTCAAGGCGGGCGACATGGTTTCGCGCGTCTGGCTCTTCAGTTGGTTCCTGTCGGGCGCGGCGCTGCTCATCCTTTATCGGCTGGCACTACGCTTTCTGGTGCAGCGCTGGACCGATCTCGGACGCCTCAAGCGCCGCACCGTCATTGTCGGTGGCGGGCGCGACGCCGAGGTGCTGATCGAGCAGATCAAGAATGGCGCGGACAAGGATCTGGAACTGCTCGGCCTGTTCGACGATCGCTATGACGAGCGCTCGCCGGATTCGGTGGCCGGCCTCGCCAAGCTCGGCAAGGTTTCGAGCCTAATTGAATTTGCGCGGGTGACGCCGGTCGATCTCGTCATCGTTTCGATGCCGCTTTCGGCCGAGAAGCGCGTACTCGATATGCTGACCCAGCTCTGGGTGCTGCCGGTGGATATCCGCCTCTCGGCGCATATGAGCAAACTCAAGTTCACCGACCGGGCTTATTCCTATGTCGGCGGCGTACCTGTGCTCGACATGGCTGACCGGCCGATCTCGGACTGGAACCTCGTCTTCAAGTGGGTGTTCGACAAGCTGGTGGCGATCACGGCGCTGATCCTGCTTTCGCCGATCATGATTGCGACGGCCATTGCCATCAAGCTCACGAGCAAGGGGCCGGTCTTCTTCGTGCAGAAGCGGCACGGCTTCAACAACCAGCTCATCAACATCTACAAATTCCGCTCGATGCGGACCGATGCGCAGGATGCGGGTGCCGCAAAGCTCGTCACCAAAGGCGATCCGCGCGTGACACGCGTCGGAAAATTCATCCGCAAGACGTCGATCGACGAATTGCCGCAGCTTTTCAACGTGTTGAAGGGCGAGCTTTCGGTGGTGGGGCCGCGTCCGCATGCGCTGCAGGCCAAGGCGGACAACAAGCTCTATTATGAGGCCGTGGAAGGCTATTTCGCGCGGCACCGCGTCAAGCCGGGCATGACCGGCTGGGCGCAGATTCACGGCTGGCGCGGCGAGACCGACACGATCGACAAGATCATGCAGCGCGTGAACCACGATCTCTACTACATCGAGAACTGGTCACTCCTGCTCGATCTTTACATCGTGCTGATGACGCCGGTTTCCCTTATTGCCAAGAGCGAGAACGCCTATTGACGGTCTCCGGCACATTCGACGCCGCGCTGGGATCGAGATGGGCCGGCGCTGACTTCGTGCGCCAGCGGGCGCTGAAACTGCTCGATGGCGTGGTGGCGCTGTGGATCTTTGCCGGCGGCATCGTGCTCATCGAGCCCTCACCCTACGAAGTGATGTTTCTGGCGGTGCTGCCAGTGGCCATCATGGCGGGGATCGGGCTCTATCGCTCGACCTTCGGGCTCCTCGCGATCATGCTGTGCTTCACGCCCTTTGCGCTGATTGCGGCCATGCAGGTGCGCTTCACGCCGATCAGCGAGGCGCTGATCTTCACGGCGGTGACGATCTTCCTGATGCTGACGAGCTACTTCGTCGCCAACTATCTTGCCGAATCCACCGAGAAGCGCATGCGGGTGATCATGCGCGCCTATACGGTGATCGCCGTAATCCTCGCCATTATCGGCACCCTCGCCTATCTGCGGCTGATGCCGGGGGCGGACATGTTCCTGCGCTATGATCGCGCCAAGGCGACGTTCAAGGACCCAAACGTCTATGCGCCGTTCCTGGTGCTGCCGGCCATGTTTGCGCTGCAGCGCGTGCTGCTGGGGCGCGGATGGCAGTCGTTTATGGCGGCTGGCGTCTATTTCGTTCTGTTCGTCGGGGTGTTCGTCAGCTTCTCGCGCGGCGGTTGGGGGCATTTTGCGGCCTCGTCGCTGATTACGCTGGTGCTGGTTTTCCTTCTCGAGGCTGGCGCGCGAGACAAAGTGCGCATCCTCCTCATGACGCTCATCGGAGCGGGCATGTTGATCGTGGCGTTGGGCGGGCTGCTCTCAGTGCCGGCGGTGGCTAATTTCTTCGAGCTGCGTGCGTCTTCGCAGAACTATGACACGGGCGAGACAGGTCGGTTCGGACGGCAGGGCTACGCCCTGGAACTGGCGCTGGACCACCCCTGGGGCATCGGGCCGGGTGAATTCCGCAACCTGCGCATCATCGAAGAGCCGCACAACGTCTACATAACCGTCATCCATGTCTATGGCTGGGGCGGCGGGCTGCTCTACTACCTGATGATCATCACGACGCTCTGGAAGGGGTCGGTGATGCTGCTGCGCCCCTCCCCGTATCGGCTGATGGCCATTCCGGTGATGGCGACCTTCACCATGGTCGTCGCCGAGTCTGCGATCATCGACTCCGACCACTGGCGGCATTTCTTCCTGCTGATCGGACTGATCTGGGGGCTGTCGACAGCCATCGCCAATGAGCAGCGCGCCACGGCACGGCGCGAGCAGATGCTGATCTAGAAAACATGAGGCCGCGAGGGGATCGCGGCCATCAGGCATTTCAGCTCTTTTGGTGAAATGGTCGGAGCGGCCGGATTTGAACCGACGACCCTTTGTCCCCCAGACAAATGCGCTACCAGGCTGCGCTACGCCCCGACTGCGCGGAGACATAGAGAACCGGGGCTTTTCGTGCAAGTGCGAATTTCACCGAAGGCATCAACTCACGCAAATTCCACAGGGATCATCATAGTTCGTGGCAGAACGTCCCACGAAAAGTCCCACGGAGGTTTCCCTGTTCGTTCTCAGGAAAAGGTGGCAGTCCTGTCGGGATCGCCAGCTCATTTTCCGACCATTGATATCGCTCATCAAATCGACCGATTTTGTCCCACTTTCCCGGGCCTCAAAAAAGTGGGACACTTTCGTTCAGCGAAGGTTCCTTTTCGGCAGACCCAAAGTCCGAGGGCATTCAATGTTTAGAAAAACGCCCGATCCAAACGTTGAGTTTCTAGCTGACAAAATCCTGCCTGAACTGGTGGGCGGAACAATTGTTGGCATTGCCACCGACCAGCCCGACGGCGAGGAATTTGGAACAGCTGGTATCGGGCTTGTTGTGCGTCTCGCAGGAGGCGAACACAAAGTGGTTTGGATTGATCGAGACGAAGAAGGCAACGGACCTGGTTGGGCCTCGGTTGAGGAACTTGGCGACATCGCCCTGCAACTTCGCGAACCGACTATTTAGCCGTGCTCCGCGTTCCATCGGTCAATCCAGGCAAAGATAGACGCATCGCTGCGCTCGAGGCGAAGCTAGCTGAGCTACGTGCCGTCCCAGAGAATCGTCGAAGCGCCGAGTTCATTCCCGAGAAGGAAGAGACCGTGCTTGAACTCTTGGCCGCGCTAAGACACTCCTGACGCAGGTCCATCATCCGGAAAAATCCCAATAGTAAAAATCTGAGGACCGTGCTGTCGTCGGTTCAATCAGCTCGGCCGGCTAGACCGCACAACGGTAGTCTCGGCGCAAATCTATCTGCAAATCCAACAACTTCTATATCTTGACGCAAGCAAGCAACTTTCGCGCGCCTTGTAATAGTTGATATTTATTTGCATCGCATTGACAGAATTTATACCTACTGGTCAAAATCTCACTTATGGATGCACCCAAAAGCTCCGAGGGAGATGCTTAAGTGCAGCGCGTGCCCGATTGGACTGAACCTCAGCGACTATTCCGCGCCTTGATGGAAAACTCTCGGCTGCTCGGATGGATTTGCGAAGCTGATGGCTACTGTATCTATCTCAGCAGCGCCTGGCAGGAATTTACAGGTTCAGAAAATGGGCTTGGCATAGGCTGGTTGAACGCCATTCATCCCGCCGACCGCGTGCCGACTTATAGGGCCTTTACTGACGCGAATTTTAGTCAGACCGAATATAAGGTCGACTACAGACTGGAGCGTCCCGATGGTAGCTACTCCATGGCCATGGCTCACGGATCACCGCACTTCGCTGCTGACGGCCAGTATATAGGAATGTTCGGGATTACAACGACCGTCCACCAGTACGCCGCTCAAGCAGATTTTGTCGCAACGGTACTGCCGCCGGAGCATAAGAGGATACTCAGCGACCGAGAGAGAGAAGTGCTCCAACTGGTCGCACAAGGATACACCGACGGAACGGCCGCCACCCGCCTAGGCATCGCCGAAAGCACTGTTTCAGGCCACATGAAGCACGCCGCCCTAAAGCTGGGCGCCCTCTCCCGATCTCACGCGGTTTTCCAAGCCGTGAGGCTTAATGAGCTAGACCTGACTGTATCATCCCATCCCTGAATGATTGACTGTGTGAGAGACGGCCCCACTCTGCCGGCCACGCCGAAACGTCGCCCGCCAGCGTAAGCCTCGTCCTCGCGAGTGCCGCAATCATCACGCCATAGCCGAGTGCGAATTCGAGGCCCATCGTGCCTACAACATGATCCATATTCATTTCTTCAAGCTGCGCCGAAACATGCCCAGGTGCCTCGACACGGGCGGCAGGAAGGCCATCCAGCCATTCCATCCAAACCACTACGTGCTGACTGCTTGGCCTGTCTGAAAAGCGAAACTGCCCGATCATCCCCTCTCTCCCAGAGAATCAGTGCCGCAGTTCCAATAAGCACACGACAGAAAGACTGACGCAATTTGTCTTTGCTTTGTACGACAAGATTTGACCGAACGCGGCGTCCGCATACCGACTTTCAGGTATTGACAGGGTTAAATGTGCTGATTTGTTGGAAATATACTTACCTAGAAGCGGTTATTTCGCGGCGTTCAACCATGAGGCAATCTACGTGCATCTCGAACGTAGGGGGCTACGATGGACACTCTCAGCTTTACTCCTCGCATCGCATCGAAAATGCACATACGCATCATCGACCCAGACTTGGCTATGTGCGAAGCGCTCAGTGTGGTGTTCAGGCTCGAAGGGTTTCAAACGAGCTTTTCCATTGACCTTGAGCGCGCGCTTTTCAGCAATACCGCCATCAACGTCATTATTCTAAACCTCGATCTGCCGAGCGCTAGCGGGATAGCTTTGCTTCGCCAAGCCAAGGCTGAGCTTGGCGCCGTACCCGTCTTCATGCTGGCCAATTCTTCCGACGTAGATGCAGCTGTGTTGGCCATGAAGTTTGGTGCTGAAGATGTGCTGACAAAGCCCATCGACGTCGAACATTTGGTGAACCTCGTCCGAACTGCGCTTCGCCGCGACGTCCATTTGGGCGCCAGCAGGGATGGGGAGCGCCACGTAGAGGTGCGCGGCTTTTCTCAGCTCACCGATCGCGAACGGGAGGTGCTGCAACTCATCGTCAATGGGCGTTCTAACAAAGAGACCGGACGCCAACTGAACATATCTCCTCGAACTGTCGAGGTTCACCGGGCAAGAGTAATGCAGAAACTTGATGCCAAAAACGCCGCCGATCTAATCCGCATCGTGATGACAAGGTGAGTGTCGAAGTGAACCGCGAAGACATCATTAGTGTCGGAGAGCGCATCCCAAGGCTGCTGGCTGTGCATGCCGCTGAGGGTCGTCGGGTTGTTCTGACCTGGGAGGATGGATCTGTGGTCACCGTCGACCTAGCCGACCATTTTTCGAGCTCCAAGCTGTTCGATATCTTGAAAAGCGATTTTTTGTTTAAGAAAGTAGCCTTGGGGGAATGGGGGTTGGATATCGTCTGGCCAAACGCTCCACATGCAGCCGTACCGACAACTGTGCTTTGTCGTATTCCGCCCGTAGGCTAGTTCTCAACGTTACCAGGGCGGCGCTGGCGCCGTCACCTGACCGCCATCCTCAGCCCTTCCCTTCCCGACGCACACGGCACGGCCATTTTCCCAGCCACAATAGCTGAGCCGGCCCTCCGCACGCGATCGGCCGAAGGCGGCATCGGGCGCGCCGCATCCTTCACAAAAATAGATCGGGAACTTGTGCTCGTCGTCAGCGGTCAAGGAGATCGATCCTTTGTCGGATTGAAACTTAGTCGGCATGGTCTTGGATGGAATCGGAATGAAGATGCTGCAATGATCGCACCATCGTTGGAGCCAGACCATGTGCAACCTCTATAGCCACACATCAAACCACACCGCGATCACCCAGTTGGTGATGGACATCAAGCGCATCAACGACAACATCGGCAACATGGAACCGCAGACGGGCATTTTTCCGGACTATCCGGCGCCGATCGTCCGCAACACACCTGAGGGCCGCGAGTTGGTGAATGTACGCTGGGGCCTGCCGTCGAGCCAGAAGGCGCTCTATGACGCCGCGGCGAAGCGCGCCGACAAGCTGCGCGAGAAAGGAAAGCCCGTAGATTTCGACGAGCTGCTGAAAATGGAGCCCGACAGCGGCACCACCAACGTCCGCAACATCAAGACGGCTGCGGGTAAATGGAACGCTCATTGGAATCGATGGATGGGTGTCGAGAACAGGTGCGTTGTGCCGTTTACGTCGTTCTCCGAGTTCGACAACACCGTCGACGAGACAGGCAAGAAGAAGGGTGACACCTGGTTCGCATTCGATGAAAGCCGACCCCTCGCCTTCTTCGCCGGCATCTGGGTCGGAGGGTGGGAAGGCGTTCGAAAGGTGAAGAAGGGTATCGAGAAGGAAATGGAGCTTTTTGGCTTCCTCACCTGCGAGCCAAATGATGTTGTGGGGTCGATCCACATGAAGGCGATGCCGGTTATCCTGACGGAGCCAGCCGAAATCGAGATGTGGCTGACAGCACCGAAAGAGGAGGTGATCACCCTCCAACGCCCCTTGCCTGACGGAGTCCTCAAGATCGTCTCGGTTGGACGAAAGGAGGACCCTCCTTCCCCAAGAGCGCCGTCCTAACTATCTGCCGAACTTTCGACCGCCCTTTCGCTTGCCGACCCATGGCATGTCGCCTGCGATGTTGTCCTGGCGATCTCGCTGCATTGCTGCCAGCGTTTCGTGGGGCAGTGGAACCGACCCTGCCCCGTGAGTACCTGAGAACTCCGGTGGGCTTCCCGCATGACCGAGAGCAAAATCCGGGTAGTACCACCCGCAAACAGAGCATCTGAGGCGACCTGCTAGATAGGTTCGTCCGTCGTAAATATCGAACTGCCACCCTAGGTAGTGCGCCAGCGTATCGAGCGCCAGTTGGGCATCGTGGCTGCAGACCCAGTAGTGGCTGCAAAAGGCATGGATGGCCCGATGGGTATCATGGAAATCTTGCAGCGTCCTGATCGCCCTCGTTGCCATCAGTGGAAGTTCCGGCCAGACGGCAGGGCATCCATCAGCCGCTTCGTAGCAGCGGCGTCATATTGATCCTGCTCTCGATTTCTTCCCTTGGGCGCACCTGACCTGCCCTCATCTGCACGAGCCAGTGTGCGCTCGCCAATTTCCACCCCGCCAGCGATTGCCGCAATCTCACCGGTCAGGTCGAAGAACTCTTTCGCGATGACGTGAATGATAAGGCCTTCGCGTTGCAGTATGCCCCGCACCCCCAGAACACGAGCCGCGAGCACGACGCGCCGATTGGCCTCAAATATCTTTGGCCAGACAATCACGTTGGCTACGCCTGTTTCATCCTCAAGGGTCGCAAAGATGACACCGCTGGCCGTGCCTGGCCGCTGCCTTACGAGCACAAGGCCGGCAACAGTCACCATCCGTCCTGGTTGAGCGGTACGCAGATCGTCTGCCACCAGAACGCGTCGGCGCTCCATACGCTCTCGGATGAAGGTCATGGGGTGGGCCTTCAAAGATATCGATAGGGTCCGATAGTCGTGAATGACCTCTTCGCCCAAAGTCATGGGCGGCAGATTGCTCTCCTCATCTGCCCAGGCAGGAGGCGCTTCGCCCGCCTTGAAGAGCGGAAGCCTTTCGGCGCCATGCTCACCGTCCATGCCCTCGATGGCCCACCTGGCGTCCCGCCGCGATAACCCGAGAGACTGGAAAGCGTCAGCATCAGCAAGCGCCACAAGATACTTGGACGAAAGGCCAGTTCGGAGCCATAGATCCCGGATGCTGTCATATCCGTTGCCGCGGCGCGCGATGATCAGGTTTGCATGCTCGACGCGGAGCCCGCCAACGAGGTTGAACCCCAGCCGCACGGCCATGTTCCCCCAGATGTCGCCCGCCATCTCAGCATGCCGCTGGGCCAGAGTTACGCCGGCCTGGTTAGTCCGCTCCATGACAACTTCGAGATCGCTTAGATTGATGTCGACTGGTCGCACATCCACGCCATGATCGATTGCATCGCGAACGATTTGAGCCGGCGCGTAAAAGCCCATCGGCTGTGAGTTGAGAAGCGCCGCGGCGAACACGTCCGGGTAGTGGCATTTCAGCCAGCAGGAGACGTAGACCAGTAGGGCGAAGCTCGCAGCATGGGACTCGGGGAAGCCGTAGGAGCCAAAGCCTTCGATCTGTCGAAAGCAGGCCTCGGCAAAGTCCTTCTCATAGCCACGTTCAAGCATGCCGCCGACGAACTTGTCGCGGAAGATGCCGACGCCACCGGTTTTTTTGAAGGTCGCCATAGCGCGCCGGAGCTTGTCTGCCTCGCCCGGCGTAAAGCCTCCTGCCACGATGGCAATCTTCATCGCCTGCTCTTGGAAGAGCGGCACGCCATAGGTTTTCCTCAGGACATGCTCGAGCTCGGGCGACGGATAACTGGTCGGTTCCAGCCCTTGCCGCCGTTTGAGATAGGGATGGACCATGTCCCCTTGGATAGGGCCAGGCCGAACGATCGCCACTTCGATAACAAGGTCGTAGAACTCGGTCGGCTTGAGCCGCGGCAGCATGGACATCTGCGCCCGGCTTTCGATCTGAAAGACACCGATTGTGTCGGCCCGATGAGTCATGCGGTAAACGCGTGGATCTTCCTGAGGCACTGTAGCAAGGGTCAGTGATTGGCCGTAGTGCTGGCGCATCAGGTTGAACGCTCGGCGAATGCAGCTCAGCATTCCTAACGCCAAGACATCGACCTTCAGGATGCCGAGCTCGTCGAGATCATCCTTGTTCCACTCGATGACCGTCCGGTCCTCCATTGCGGCGTTCGAAATGGGCACCAGATGGTCAAGGCGATCTCGCGTGATGACGAAGCCACCGACGTGCTGCCCAAGGTGACGCGGAAAGCCGTAGAGCACGCTGGCGATTTCCAGAACCATCGCAATGGTCAGGTCGTCCGGATCGATCCCCGATTGTCTCAGCCGTTCGACGGGAATGTCGAAATGGCCCCATCCCCAGGTTGCGCCGCTGATGACACGGATAAGGTCATCTGAAAGTCCCATGACCTTGCCGACATCGCGGACCGCCCCTTTGGTGCGATACGTGATGACGTTGGCCGTCAGTCCGGCACGATGCCGGCCGTATTTCTGGTAGATGTATTGCATCACCTCTTCGCGCCGTTCGTGCTCGAAATCGACGTCGATATCTGGCGGCTCGTCACGCTCGGTGGAAACGAAGCGTTCGAAGAGCAGATCGACCAGCATTGGATCGACCTCGGTAATGCCGAGGCAGAAGCAGACCGCGGAGTTTGCCGCCGATCCCCTGCCCTGACAGAGGATGCCGCGCTCTTGGCGCGCAAAACGAACGATGTCTTGAACCGTGAGGAAGTAAGGCGCGTACTTCATCTCAGCGATAAGCGCGAGCTCGTGTTTCAAACCCTTCTCGACCTTTTCGGGAATTCCATCAGGGTAGCGCGATCTGGCGCCCTCGTAGCTTAGTCGCTCAAGGGTCTGTTGCGCAGTTTCGTCCGTGCCGACTGTCTCTTCCGGATAGATGTACCGGAGTTGGTCCAGCGAGAAGTAAATGTGGGAGAGGAAGCGTTGCGTTTCGGCCAGTGCTTGGGGGTAGTCGGGGAAAAGTGATGCCATCTCCTCGGGGCCGTGAATTCGTCGCTCCCCATTGGGCCAAAGCAGATGTCCCGCATCGAAGATCGTTACGCCCTCGCGAATGCAGGTGACGACGTCGTGCAGAATGTGCCGCGTCCGCTCGTGGTATAGCGGGTCAGTCGAGGCCAACATCGGCACACCGGCCGTAACGGCGATTTGGGCGAGATGGTTGATTCTCGCGTCGTCGGAACCATTGTAGAAATATGGCGCTGCCAGCCACACGCGTCGCGGCGCCTTTTCTGCCAACCATCCAGCTATTGCGCCGTCTTCATCCAACCTGTCGACACGGGGAACAACGATCAGAAGCTGACCTTCCGAGTAGTCGATCAGATCCTGGCGCGTGAGGAGACATTCGCCCTTGGGCGCTCGCCGATTGCCTAACGTCAAAAGCGCGCTCAGCCGACCATAGGCCGCTCGATCAGTCGGGTAGACAGCAATGTCAGGGGTGTCATCGGAAAATACCAGGCGAGCCCCAATGATCAGCTTGAAGTGAGGATAGTCCTTCGCAAGGTCACGGGCTGCAGCGAACGCGCGGACTACCCCCGAAAGGGAGTTTCGATCGCAAATGCCGATGCCTGACAATCCCAGTGCTGCAGCCTGACCGACCATTTCAAATGGATGGCTGGCGCCGCGCAAGAAGCTGTAATTCGTGGCAGCTAATAGCTCGGCAAAGGGTTGGGAGGCCTGGGAAGAAGGCTCATCCATGATTGACTCTTGGGTGTATTTGTTCTCATTATGTTCTCATTCCGAGTGAACCCAAGAGTCAAGACGGGAGCGATCACGATGCGCGAATTGTGGAAACCGGTTGCGCCCTTCGGTGAGGACGAGGACCGAGGATTTGCCTTTGGAGGCTTGGAGCTATGGGAAGTCGCGGACATGGAGACGGGCGAGGTTGACGCGCTTTACCGCACGCTCTCGCTCTCCGGAGGCCCAACCCTGCTGATCCTGCTTTGCGACGAAGACCGCGCGTTCCACATCGCATCTGATTTCGCGTCACGCCGGGATTGGACGAAGATCGATGACTGGGATGGGATCGACCTCTATCCCGAGCAGATCGATGTCATTGCCCTGTACCCAGGGGAGGCAGTTCCACCGGGAGTACCATATCTGGGCGAGTTTGATGGTGAAGAAGCCCTTCCCCCGACAGACTGGGAATAGTCTGTCCGTCGCTCTCTACTTCCCGCCGCTATTGATCCACTGCCAGAAGCCCGATCCGAAGATTATCATGGCCACGCCGATCAGAGCGGTGAGGACGGCAGTCCCTACTTTCCGGGTTGAGCCGTCCCATGTGAGGCGTAGGCGTCGGAGGAATCGGAAATCCTCTCTGGCCTCGTCCTGATGCTCGGCACCGTCGAGGCGCAAGCCGGCATCTGCCAGTTCCTCCCGCATCGCAGCGCGGATTTGGGCGAGCTGCTGATCGGTGAAGCCCTTCCCTACCTTCTCGACGAATTCGGTAAGGGCGCGTGATTGCTGGGCGCGATCGCGCTCTAGGAGATCGACGCGCTTGCTCAGGGTGAACTTGCCGCGACCAAGCGGATCTTCTTCAGGCGTTGCCGTCATCAGGCTACTTTCCTTTGAACTGCCGCGCCGCGAAGGCCCCGGCGTCGGCAATCACGATGGCCGGAACCAACACCAGAGCCATGTCATGAATTCGGGCAGGAACGTCGATGACGACGAGGTCGAGACCGAACCACGGGTTGATGATCTGGACCAGGTAGATGGCTGCCCACCAGAAGCCGAAGGGCACGACGATGAGCCACCGGCCCACCGATGTTGCAGACCATGCCCTGCCCGCTTCGGCGACGGCGATGTCGCGGGCAGCCTCGATCTTGGTGATGATCTGCTCGGCGGCCAGCTTGTCGGCATCGTTCTGAGCGTCGAGCTTCGCCTGATAGGCCGCCAAGAGCGGCCCAGTGAATTGCTTGATGACGCCGCCCCCGAGCCAATCGAGGATAGCCCTAAGCACGGATCACCGCCTTGGTCTCGCCGTTCTCGATGACCTTGATCGTCGAGGGATCAGAGGTCTCGCTGATTGCCATCTTCACCTGGACTTCAGGATCGGACGCCACCGACGCCGGCCGCGGGCGCATCCAGACGTTGAGGACGATCACCGCCAGCGTGACATAGGGCATGTACTTGGCAGGGATGATGCTGCCCCAATCGAAGCCAAGCAGCGCCATCAGCAGCTCGGGCGTGAGAAGGATGGCGAAGACGACGTTCACGAGCCAGGTGCGCCAACGGACGAGGGTTTCCCAAAGTTTGTTCAATTATGCCTCCTTGGCAACGGCAGAGAGCGCCTGAGCGCGCTGCGCGTTGATGACGGTGCGGATGATGAAGATGCCGGCGACGATGACGACGCCGGCGATGACGAAGCCGATGGGCAGGCCGGAGAGTCCGTTGACCTGATCGGCAGTGCCCACACTGACCGTTCCGCCAGCGCCCACACCCTGGCTGACAGCCTTGCCCGCCGCATCCTTGGCGTCCTGCTCGAGCTGTGCTTTTGTGCTGACCCAAGAGAGCGCTTTTGCCTCGACACCTGCCACACGACGCGCCCAACCGCTCTTGTAGGTCTGCCAGATGGCCAGAGACTGAAGGAAGCCGAGCCGCTTGGCGCAGTGCCCCTTGATGACGACGCGGGGATTGGCGGCCTTGGCTGCGAGGATGGTGGCTGGACCGATGCGCCCATCAACGTTGACGCCGAGCACGCGTTGAAGATCCTTCGCCGATCGCGACACGCCCGAGTTGACGCCATAGTCCCAAGTGGACAGGTCGACGCCGGCCGGCAGTTCATCGCCACGGATCGGTACCCAGTATTTGCCGTGATAGATATCGGCGATCTGGTTGTCGTTGAGGGCTTTGATATCGAGGTGCGGGAATGCAGCAGCCGAGATGCCCTTCTTAGTTCCTTTGAGCACGCCGACGCCGCGCTTGCCGCCCGTCCAGTTGCCCGGATCGCGTGGGTCGTCGGTGAAGCCACCCTCGTGCACGAGCACGTTTTTCAGCGCAGGCTGAAAGTTGCCTTTGGCCATTAAGGCCTCCTGATTTGCAAAGTTAAAGAGAAGAACCGGCGCGACCTGCTACGGACGTCCATCACAATGGAGGAATCGCCCTTGCCAAGTTTTCGCGTCATCGATCTGCGCTCTGGCGTCATCGAGCCAGAGCACATAGTTGATGCCCGCTCACCTGAAGAGGCGGCGATGCTGGCATTGGGAGAGAAAGGCGTGCGAGGCGGCCAAAACCGCAGCCGTCTATTTTGCCGCGTCTATTGGGTTCAGGACGGCCAGACCAACATGGTCAGGCTCTATCGGCCACTCTGGGAAGAGGCGGAACCTTCTTCTTGATGAATGCATTGATTGCTCAGCGCCCCATGTCCCCGGACGCTGGACTATTCCTACCTTGCCCCGGCTAGACCGGGGCTTTTTCGTGACAGTTTCACGGAACTAAAATACCTGAGAGCCCGTTGCGACGGACCTACCGGCAAGAGAGGCTTCGACTGTGAGGGCGGTCGGAGCCTTTCTCTTTTGTCGGGAACCAAGTCCCCTGAACGCAGTTCATAGAGCCGAGCATCTGGCCCGGTTTTGACGCTGACCGCTTGGCTGGATGCTCACCCCAAAGCCGCCGCGTGATCCAACAGAGGTCACGAGAGGCGGCTTTTCTGCCTCCGGGAACTCCTGTGATGTTCGAAAAGAAAAGGCCCCGCAGAAGCGAGGCCTTTGGTTGATCGTTGCGCTGTCCGGCGTCCTTGTCGTCCTTGTCAGGACTTCGGAAAATTACTGTAGAGCGCCGAACGAAATCTGAGGTGCTGGAATCTGCTGCTGCACGTGACGCACCGCAGCCTTCCCTTCGTGGTTTTCGACCACCTTCAACGCGGTCGTGCTGGACATGGTGTGAGCAAATGCGTGATGCACTGACATGACCGCATCTTGAAGCGCCTGATCATCCTCCAGCGCCTCTACCCTGATCCCCAACTCTGCCAGCTTGTCGAAATGAATGTGCTTGTTATGCGCCTTGTTTACGGCCGCACTTGAAAGCGCATTCACAACCTGATCCGCCATGGCGCCAGGATCCTGCTCAGCCGAGAACATGTTCGCCACTAGGCTGTCCCTTACGAACCGCTTCGACCAGTCGACGGCATATTCACACTGAGTTAGAAACGATGGTGTGTATCGGTTGAGGATCGGCCCCCATACGTGAGCCTTGGTGATGTCCTCCTTGATCTCAGTATAGGCACGGGCAAACTCAGTGACCACGACATCCGCAGGAATTCCTCCAATTTGCGGGTCGATAGGGCCAAGCGAGGAGTGCTTTCCGATGAGAACAGACTTGCATGACAGAGCGAGCATCGTGCCCGCCGACATGGCAATTTGGGGAACGATAGCTCGGATGTCGTTCCCGAACATTTTTTGCAGGTAGGTGGTCAAGGACTCCGTGGCTGCGATGCCGCCGCCCGGTGTGTGGAGCACCAAATCCAAACCCTTTGACCTGTCCATCCCATGGATGCAGGCCATAAAGGAGTTGATGTCGTCGTCGTTGATATCGATGCCTTCCACACCGCCCTTCGTGAGAAAGCCGGAGTAATAAGCAATCACATTGCGACCGGTAAGGTCGGCCAGTGCTTTGAGATACTTCCTGCGAACACGATCCATCGTCGTGTTCGCGAGCATGGCATGCTCTTGCTGCTCTGCATTAAGCTCGTTCAGTAACTCGTGCCAATCTGCCATTCGCCCCACCTTGGTTCAATGTGGGGGCACCTACGCCAGTCGAGTCATAAACCGGCAGCACAACACGAGCAGTCGGAAAGTCATTTGACGACGGCAACGGCATCGGCGTGACCAGACCGGCAGAAATCAGCTCGTTAAGCTTGTCTGCCAACGAAGATGTGTGCGTCGGTTGAGTGGTCATTGGAATCCCCCTGAGTGAGCGGAACCTAGTGAAGCCTGACAATTTGTCAACGACAGGTTAAATCAACGCTTTGTGGCCTCGATAAGTTCGATCGATACGGGCTCTGCGCATCGTCGCACACTTCGACCGAAGTGACATTGATGACCGTCAAAGCCGCCGCGTATCCCAATAGAGGAACGATGGGAGGCTTTTCATGCTCGACCTGTCGAACGTTACAGACGGCGCCGTCAGTAAGCCATTCATAGACAGCGCCCAGGGCGAGTTCGAAGTCAGCAAAGCCTTGGACGCTGCGGCGGGAAAGCCCCCAAAGGGGCGGCGCGGTTGCACCACAGGAAGATACTAGAGACGAACTCTCAAAATCGCGGTAAGAAAGTGAGGAACTCGTCAAAAGTGTAATAGTATTCTGAGAATACCCGATCTTCCTGAAAAGGTGCTGCGGCAATATCTGTCGCTTTTAACGACATCAAGCCACTTCTAAGCATCTCTTGGTAACTTGCTGCCGTCATGCCTGATTTTTCAGCCATTTCTGACGCGATTGTGGAAATCACGGCGAAACCGGGGCGCGAAACGTCGATATCTGCTGCCACAACCATGTGCCCGACCTCATTCTCGTAGACGTGGTCGAAACTGGCCAGCAGGCCCGCGAGTATGTCGCTCCGCCACCTAGCGTAGTTTGTGGTGATGCCATAAACGCCGTCATCAGTGAGCAAGTTTGCAATCTTCGAGAAGAAGTAAGGGGTGCGTACGCCCGTCGCGCCCACCCATGTTGGATAGACCAAATTATCAAGAACAAGATCAAAGCTGTTGATTGGGAGCACAGCCGCGGCGAGCCTCGCATCTCCAGTAACCACTGTAACTCTGTGGTCTGAAACAGTATCCCCAATTCTCTGTGTCACATCCTCGCGAGCCAGCAGTCGCGGCAATTCTTTAGACCAGTCAACGACCACAACGCTTTCGATGGACGGCAAGGAGAGAAGCGCTCTGACATAGGTGCCTGATCCCAGCCCCAAGACCAAAGCCCGCTTAGGCTCAGGATGAGCACTCAATGCAACACCCAGTTGTAGGTAGTGTTTAGGCTCGGTTGGAAGCTGCCCCATCCCTTGGCCGTTCACATAGGCCTCGCCCGTGCCGTTGCTCTCCCATGTGACCGCAGCGATGCCAGAGCTACCCTCCTGGATAAAAGCAGTAGGGGCACGGGCGACGCTAGGCCCATAAAGTAAGTGCTCAAGCGGCAATAGGATGAACGCAAGGAGAACGCCTGCTGCCATTCCGTACCAGACTGGCAGTCGCTGACGATCCGCTGTGGAGGCCAGCCAGGCAGCGGTTGCCAAAGTGACTAGGACCAGCAGGACTAATGAATTCCGCGCGCCGATAGTCTCGCTACCGACGAAATGGAAAAGCGCCGCCCCTAGAAATGCCCCCAAGCTGTTAAGGATATACATCCGACCGGTGTGGCGGGCTATGTTTTCTGTTCTGACCGCGGAACACAGAAGTGGGAAAATGCCGCCCAGAAAGAAGAAGGTTGGGAAGCACAAAACCATATAGTAAGCCCATGTGGCACCCAGTCTCTCCAGGTCCGGCACCAAGATGCGGGAAGAGACCATTGCCTGTGCAAGTATGCAAGAGACAACTAAGAAAGCCGCTGCGGCGCCGAGCATTCCGGCCACCGCAACCGGAGGGTTTCGCAGAACCCAAGCGCGCCCTGGGAGCAGAATGCTTCCCAAGCTAAGGGCGAAAAGGACCGTACCGATTACGAACGCAAAGTTGTACGGAGCGCCTGGCAACAGGTCGAACGCCTGACGAATGAACACCACCTCAACCATCGCGGTGAAGAACCCTGTCAGGAAGGTCAACCAAAGTGAGGCCGGGATTGCCAGATCGCTCGGCGCAATCTCTGCGACCGCATCCTCGATATCCGGTGCCGTCGGCACCCAATAGTCCAGCAAGATGGCAACGATGCCAATCGCTACGTTAAGAGACGCGGCAACAGCAAGTGCGTCTGGGATAGCGAGGTTGTTTAGTAGGAGATAGGGGACCGCGAAGGTCCCCGTAACGGCACCAAGAATGTTCAGGCCGTACACCATCCCCAGCGCCTGCCCACTGAGCCGCTGCCGTGCAAAGAAACCTGCGAACATCAAAGGGAGCGTACCCCCCATCAAAATGCAAGGTGGCAGAAAGAAAAGCGCACAGCCAACGATTGTTAGGATGCGAATTCCCCCGACGTCACCCATCCCAGGGCGAAAAACCTCGACAAGGGTTTGAGATAGGCTCCCAATGACGGAGAAGCTTACTAGGGCAAAAAGGCCAATCCCAATCTCGACCAGTCCGTATACCGTCAGATGCCGACGGCGGACGCGAGAGAAAAAGTAAGCGCCAAGGCCCAGCCCAAGAAGGAACACGGCAATCACGATCGAAGCAGACGTGTTATCGCCGCCAAAATTGTAGCGCGCGAGGCGGTCCCAAACGACCTGATAGACCAAGCTGCAAAAACCGGAAACTGTAACTGCAATAAGAAAAGCGGCGCGAAACACCATATGCACTTTACTCCGAATGTACGGTGTTAATGCCGGGATTGCTCAGGACTGTCTAGGTGTCAGTGACCGGGTCATCGAGAGCCAACGCAGAGCGTTGCATGGCTACATAGCAGTGATGGTCGAAGTGTCATTGTTCCGATTTGAGGCCGACCCAACTAGCTGGGCATAGCGAATTACGGACGCATTGTAGGAATCTATCAGCCAATCCCACTCGGAACCGAAGTCCACAGCCATCACCACCAAGCGGCTAGAATTGTTGGACACTTTGATGGCCGTAACGGGCGACCCAGCTTCTGCGATAATCTGGGCACCCGAGATAAGGCCGGTGCAGTTGTTGAATTCCATCCCAACGGTGTGCGACCCAACGTTGATGACCTCCATGTACCATCCGGTGAAGTACATCCCGCGCATGTTGGAGAACAGCACCTCAGACGAACCCAAGTTCCCCTCCGCCTGGCAGTCGGTAAACTGCCACCCACGGTTGGTAGAAAGGGTGGTAGTCGAGGCATTTATCCCCCCAGCCGCGCTCGTGCCATTCCCGCACCCTTCCACTCTTACGCGAGTGAAATTGACGTGATTCAGATCGGTGACAGCAGGATTCTTGAAAATGCCGGCGGCATTGCTGCGATACTTGGCGCAACTATCGATCTCGACATCGATAATATCGATGTTCCAGTTGTCGGCATCGAATAGAATGCCGTGGTTCGGGCAAAAAGCGACCACCATCTGACTGAGGATGGGGGATGACCTGTGGTTGTTGCCCAAGCGAACTCCAACGAAGTCGCTTGGCGATGTTGTGTTGAGGCCGTCGATGGTAAATCGGCTAAAACCACAGATGGTTCTATCGTAGGGATATGCGCCGTCCGTCCACGCGTCCAAGGCATCGATGCCATATAGCGGCGCCGTCGTGTACCATTTTAGGCGCGTTGCCTGCTTGCCGGCGCCCTCAAGAAACACCAGTCGGCGAGCAATGATGGTGCGCGTCATGTAAATGCTGCCCGCCGGCAGGCGAACAAGCCCGCCACCCGCCTCTTCAGCCACATGCATGGCAACGGCAATCGGCTCTGAATTGTCGCTGCTGTTCCCCACGACCAAGCCGAAGTGTTGGGCCAAATATTCACCCTGCACCGCCTTGCAGCGCAGCCATGCACCGGCAGACCCGTTCTTGGCAGCACCGGATTTGACGATCACCTCACCTTCAAGATCGTCTGGGACGACATTGAATGTCACCGCACTAGCGGCTGTCAGGTTGAATGCCGTTCCCGCCAGAGCATTGGCGCGGGAAGAAGCGACCTTAAAGGTGCTGCTGCTCGCCCTGATGGCGTAGTAGAAGGTGTTGGCCGAAAGACCATCGATCGCAGATGTCGGCACAATAGCATCACCAGTCTTGAGCCGGTGCCCTGCACTAGTGATGACATCGGTGCCGGCATCTACGCTGGTGCTTGCCACAGATCGCCGCGCCACCTGAGCGGAAACATCGCTGGAGTGCCACTGAAACATGCCCTGTCGGCCAATTTCGCCCAGATACGCGAACTGGTAGCGGCTGGTGTCCAATGCCTTTAGCGCCGACCGTGTGGCGACGTTCGGTGCCATCTGGTTCGCCAAGGTGGTGGCGATCTTGGGCTCGGTCACCTCTCCGTCACTGAGACCCGTGCTCTGGTCCTGCCAGATAGTGCCATTCCAGACCCGGAACTTGCCGTCAGTGGTGTTGAAATACATCTGGCCGACGACAGGCGTGCCTGCGGCAGCCGAAGCCGCCGTATCGTCCGGATACGGCCCGAGATAGAGCTCAAGCATCGCCGCCAGGGCGTCGGCAGCATCCGATGCGCTCTGTGCCGCACTTGCCGCGGCCCCGGCATCGAACAGCAATTGATAATCGCCGTCGTCATTGATGAAGAATACGACCGACCCCTTCCACTCGCCGGCTGCGAGGGGATTACCAGCGGCATTCAGGACAGCCCGCGGCGTTTCTCCAGCAATCGACAGCGTCATCGGGCCTGTGTTTTCGGTGCTGACAGCGGCGAAGAACAGCAACACCGTTGCAGGGTTTACGCCAGAGGCAGCATCACCGGTCTGCGCATCGGCGGGGCCGGCCAGCGTGACGGACGCAAAGGTGTCAGGGAAGCCCCTACCCCAAACCCAGATGCCGCCCGAGCGGAAGTAGTCGCCATTCTTCGTCGGGTCAGGATCGTTGAGAACGCGGCCACCATAGTTTTCGCTGGCCGGCGTCACCGCATCGAGAGCAGCCTTGGTCTGCTTCACAACGGCAGGCGCATTGGAAGAGCCCATGATCTGCTCAAGAAGCTGGATGATCTCAGCTTTTGGCGGTTTACGTCCGGGGGCATAAACACTGGCGGGCGTCAGAACGGCCATCGATGGCTCCATGTAAAATCGGCCCGGCGTTGAAAGCCAGGCTCTTCAGTTCTTCGATTTTCGGTTTTCAGGTGACGGTCAGTGCGCCAGTGGCCACTGGGCTTGCTGCAACGCCCGAGCCGTTTATGGCAACGATCCAGCCGTACCGGGTGCCGGCGGAAATGCCGGTGATGATGCGATTGTCGGCAGCGTTGGGAGCGCCGTATTCCGTGGCTGCCAGCGTGGCGCCGGTCATGGTGTTGCTAGTGTTCCAATAGAGGCGCGCCCCGACGTAGTTGACGCTGTTGGGAGCGGTCCAATTGAACGTGATCTGCCCCGCTCCGCCGCTCGCCGAGACGCCAGTAACAACACCTGGGGGCGTCGGATCAGCGACGGCAGTGAGGATCTGATAGTCCGTCCACTCGGAGCGCGCCCCAGCGGACCATGTCCGCGCTCGGAACTTGTACTGCACACCGTCGGCGAGAACGTTTGTCCTGACACTGATCTGCCCCGCGTCTCCAGTGACAGATTGCGCCGTGCCGCCTGCAGTCGGCTCCCATTGAACCTGGTATTGGAACGTTTCGCTCTGCAGGGTGAATGTGGCCTCACCAAATGCGGCAGAGGCACCGCCTCCAACATCTTCCGTCTGGATTGTGACGGCAAAATCCTCAGGCTGCGGAACGCCTTCCGGCTCAACTGGAGTGACATTGGCACCCGGAATGCCCTCTTCGGTCACCGCGTTGAACTCGTAGAGATCGAAGGGCACGACGATCCCCTCGAACTCCATCGTCAAGCCTCGCAGCGACATCTTGGGCTGGCCGATGATCTCGACAATCGCCTCATCCATCTTCGGCGGCACGTGGACCCTGACGAAGCGCCGATAGGGAACCAACTTCGCCGGTTCGTAGTGCGCCTTGACGGTTACCCGTGGGGCGTTAGCGCGGATGTATGCCAATTTCTGGATGCGGGCACAGTGGTTGTGCCGCTGGACCGCCTGGTTTCCTACGGTCTTGGTGCGCTCATCATCGGTAGGATAGGGCACTCCATAGATAGCCGCATCAGCGGTATTGAAGCCCTTTTCAGGGTCAGTGTACCGGCCACGCACAGCGAGAACGGTCGTGCCCTTGCGCTTGTTTGGGTCATAGTTGACGCTGATGATGTCGTTCTCAGTGAGACGAATGTCGGGCAGCACCATCGCGCCAGGATGCACCCCGACTTTGCCCTCTGGGGTCTCGTAGAGCACCAGCTCGGCGGCCTGATCCATGATGCGACCGACAGCGACAGGATCATTGTCGGCGCGGAACCAAAAGCCACCCTGATAGCGTGGTTCGGTACCGCCGCTGCGGTTCGTCACCGTCTCGTCGCAGACATCGGCCGCCACAATCCAATCAGGCAAATGAATGTCGTCGAGGGTGAGTTTGCCGCCAACGGGATGGGTCAAATGCCATAGCCGATGAAGAGCCAGATTGTCGGTATACCCATAGCTATCAGTGCGCGGATCATAAATCCTGTCATTGCCATCGATGATCGCCGTGTGAACCGGCATGCCGTTGGGATAGACCGACTGTAGATCCTCAGCCGCCACGGACCGAACGATCATCGCTACCGTGGCCAGTCCGTCGCCCCGATGATCGTCTGTCCAGATACCAGGGAACGCGGCGACAATGCTGTCGTATGCCGAGGAGTCGTCATCGCCTACTCTAGTGCCGATTGCCACCTGGCTATCGAAATGAGCAGGCGACGTCACATAGCCGCCGACGCCGAGCCCGACAGACTCGTCATGGAGGAAATGGACGACAAAGCCCTGAATGTGGTGCGCCGCCAAAACCGTGACGTGGTAAGCCACGCCGCCGGTCTCCTCAAGAAACACATAGTCCCCGCCCTTCTTCACCCTACCGAGAACATAGGTGAGAGGAGGAACGGACTGTTTGAGATTGTACTTTCCGTCCTCTGGCTTAGGAGCATCCGGCTTCGCCGGCGTGAACACGGATGATGCCAGAAGCGCAACGCCGCCGAGCAATAGGTATGACGCACCAAGGGCCAGTGCCGGGGAGATTGCGGCAATGGTGGCAATCGGAATGCCGATAGCGCCGAGCCCCTGAATAAGGGACGGCAGAAGGAATGCGGCGATAGTCTCCGGCATCCTATACCCTCCACATCGTCAAGCCTTTGGCCATCATCGGTTGCCACTGCACGCCGTCAGCGTTGCCCAGCCACACAGCCCAGCGCGCGCCGTTCCAAATGGCGGCCCATTGCCGCTCTGCGTTTGACTTCGAGCCAACAACCGCCACGCACCCGAACTCGGGCTCATGGATGCGTTTCAAACCCACTGAGATCGCACACGCATCTAGGACTGCGACCAAATCGCCACGTTCGGCCACGAGGGCGCGGCAGGAGGCTTCATCACCGTACTGGCCGCGCCATGAGGCCGCCGGATCGTCATGGCCATTGGCTAGGCACCAGTCGGCCACCATGAGCGAGCAGTCGGTAGCACCCCAGCGGAAGCCGTTAACCTGTCCCTGAATGCTCGTCTGCCGAACGAAGTCTTCGAACGCGGCCATGCGCTCGACGATTCCGGCCTCATGGAAATGCCGGCGAAGAACTTGCACCACATGCCTGGTCGCGACGGGTCTTTCCTCGGCCGCCTTCCAAAGCGTCCGGATTTCTTGCCAGTGATTTGAGCTCGTCATGCGAAGCGCGGCCAGCGGATCGTTTTGTCAGAAAGGCCAGGGATGCGCTCGCAGAACCGATCAAACTGGCCCAGTGCCCACGCTGCGGGATTGAGGAAACGGGACCGCGCACGCTGGTCGACGTCTGAAAGCACGGCGCCACTGGTCAACTTCCGAAGGCTGAATCGATTGGTGATCTCAAGCGTGATGCTGGAAGTGATGCTGGTTTCTGACGCCACGTCGGCCATCGGCATATTGTCGATGGTACCGGTGAACTTGATTTCGGGGACGCCGATCGGCTGATCCCATTGGTCCAGCTCCTGCAAAAGAAACTGCACCTTGCCGTCGATGACATTGTTGTTTTCGAGTTCTTCGAACGCGAGCCCTGAAGCGTCAGTCGACACGCTCGAAATGCCGAGGAGCAAAGTTGCAGCCTCGCCGTTCATGGCGTGCTCTATTTCGTCCAGCCCTTCCGTCAGCATGGCGCCCTGCCAGAAGTCGCCATTTTCATCGACGAAGGGACCGGCGCCATCATGAAGGCGCACGACGCTGTCATCCGGAAAGGTCATCCGGATTAGGATTTTCAGCGATTTTATGGCCATCATGCCCCCTCAAGAGCTAAGTCATTCCACACATCGACAGCCTCAATGAAGCTGACTGAAGGGCGCGGCATGCCGGCAGCGGGAAACTCGATGTTCATTTCGTTGTCTGTCGCGAGGCGGCAAAGGAGGGTCGGCCGGTCGGCTTCAAGCCAAGCATCGGCAGGGATGGCCTGTCGAATGGCCGGGAAGACCGGAACGCGGTACGTGTTTTCGCTCATTTGCTCGATCAGCGAGCCAGTCTCGTACATGGCGTGCTGGTAACTGAAGCGAACGCCCTCAATGACCGTGCCAGCCAAAAGGCGAAGCGTTACCACGGTTGAACTCAACGGGGCATAAGCAGCCATTTCTAGCCTGACGGCGCCTTCGTAATATTCGGTGTCGTCACCGAACGGCGTGTCATCATCATGCGGATAAAGGCCGGGCGTAAAGTCGGTAAAGCCGGTCGCGGCCCACACGCGGGTTGAACAGACTGGAACGGCGATCAATCCGGATTGCCCACCAAGATCGGTGCGAATGCGATTCCACGCTCGGGCCTGCTCGAACTGCTTCCCCCGGCGGAAAGCGATGTTGTTGAGGCTGCCCGTCCAAAACCCCCGATCGGTGCGAGTGAACCTTGCAACGCCGCCAAGCGACCGACCGCCGCTCCGAGTGAAGGGCGTCGGATCAAAGGGTGACGACATTGGTGTCAGGAGCTCGGCGGGCCAGTGGATGATATCGGTCATGATAGCCTGTAATCCCCGCCGCCGCGCTGCTGCTGATATTTCGCCAGCGCCGCGGGCGCCGTCTTGTTGGCCTGGCTCACCGATGCCCCGACGATGCCAGGAGCCGACTGCGCCACAACCTTTCCGGCGGTATCGGTGACATAGGCACCAAACTTCTCGTCATCCGTGACGATGTGAACCTGAAGCGCTTGTGGCTGGGCAGACGGCAGAGACGGCATGCGAATATCGACCGGCACATTGCCGCCGGCAGGCAGCGGAATGACCGCTTCCTGACCATGGACAATGCCCTGCGGCTCACCCCTGCGACCGCCAGTGTTGGCAGTGCCGCTAGCGAAACCACGGCCGCCGAAGAGGCCGCCAAGGAAGCCAAGGGGATTGAAGCCTCCCGATTTCATCCCGCCGCCGATGAGGTCGAGGCCCATCTTGAAGAAGTTGCGGCCGAGATCCTTTACGACTGAATTCAGCAACTCCCCGGCGTCTTTTCCTTCGAGGAAGCCGTCGATGATGGTGTCGAGAGCATCCCTGCCTGCCTTTGCCAATTCCTCGGCAGACTGCTTCGCCATGTTCTGCGCTTCAGCCAGGCGACCAGCGTCGGCCGTCGCAGTTGCATAGGCATCCGCCAGTTGCTCGATCTGGGCACGCTGCTCTGCTCCGATGGTGATGCCAGCGCGGGTTGCCGCGTTCTCCAGCTCCTGGATGGCCTTCAATCGTTCTTTTGCGAAACCATAATCGTTCAGCAGCGGATTGAGCGCGGCCGTCAAAGCCGTCTCCTGCTTCAGCATCTCGATGCGCCGCTGGAACTGCTCGACAGACTCGCCGTATTTCTCGCCGGCCGACTTGCCGCCTCCGCTGCCGCCAGATGAAGGCGGGCGCCTTGGGCCACCCGGAGCACCATCGTTCGACAGGTCGGGGCCCAACTCCTTATTGAATTGACGCCATGTCGGGCTGCTCCCGAGGTCGGTCGTCGTATTCGCCGCAGCATCGCGGGCCGCAATCGCCGCATCTCGCATGGCGAAGAAGGTATCGATGACACTCAGTACGCCCGCCTTCAGCTCGGCGAACTCAGGATTGACCTTAGCGAGTTCGTCGACAGCGGCGTGAGCCGCTTCAACGCTGCCCCTGCCCTTCAGGATCTGCGCGAAGAGATCCTGCACGGCGGCATCGACTTCGCCGAACCGCCCTTTGGTGTTGGTCGCAAGGTTGGCGAGCGCCTGCTCGGCGTCCGTGAGCGCGAGCTCGTATTCTTCGGCCGTCCGAACCGCCCCGCCCATCTCTTGGTTGAGACTGACAAGGGCATCGGCCGGGGAATCCCCCAGCTGCGCCATGAATTCCAGGATCTTGGCGATGTACTCGATTTCGCGCTGACCATCCTTGATGGTGCGGGCCAGTTCGTCGCCGAGAGCGCCAAAGACCTTATCGAACCACGCCTCATCCGGAGCATTCTTGATCGCGTCCGAAACCGAGATAAGCGCTTCAGCCAGTGCAGTACTTGAGCCAACCGCGTTGTCGGCCTCACCGACGAAGACCATGACGGAATCGCTCAGCAGCACGAACGCATCGCTCACCGTCGCTGGCATGGCTTCGGCTTCCAGGCGAAGCTGCTCGAGCTGACTGGTCACACCGAACATCACGTCAGTGGTGATCTTGCCTTCTGAACCCAGTTTGCGGAGCTCAGTGACCGATACACCCATGCTGTCGGCGAGAGCCTTCGACAAGCGTCCGCCCGACTGGATGATGGTGTTGAGATTATCGCCCGACAGCTTCCCTTCGGCCATGGCTTTCGACCAGGCATCCATTACAGACTTCGCGCGATCGCCGCGGACCGCCGAAATCACCAAAGCGTTGTTCAGGCTCTCGACCAGGTCAAGCTGCTGCTCGGTGCTGTACCCAAGCGCGTTGAGCGCTTGAGCATTGCCGAGATACGATTCCGCCGTCTGGTTCAGTCCGGAATAGGTGCGCCGCGCCATTTCAGAAAGCCGCTCGAGCACTGCGGCGCCGCGATCTAGGCCGCCAGCGGCGTTCGTAACGCGGGAATTGAGATCAGTCCAAGCCGACGTCATGGCGACGATCGATGTCGTCGTGAGCGCGATGCCCAGCACGCCAAACGCGCGGCCCACAGTGCCGAGCGAGCCGACAATGCCGCGCTCGACCTTGCTGACGCTGTTGCCCAGGCTGTCGAAACGGGCCTGCATGGCACGAACGCGCTGATCGGTTTGCTGGTTTGCCTTGACCAGCGCGCGCTCATACTTCGCCGTCGACGCCTCCAAAGAGACGATCAGGCGCTCGATATCAGTTGCCATGGTGCCTCAGTGCAGATCGACGCCTAGGGGACGAAGGTTTGGACGCCCTGAGGACGGAATGCCCCGTCCCAAAGGTAGGTCTGCGTGCTAACCTGCTCGGTGACCGCATCCATCTGCTGCATGCGTTCCCAGATGTAGTCTTTTTCGCTCTCGGTGAGCTTGTTGCCGTGCTTGGGGGTGTTGGCTCGGATGTAGCCAAACCAGGAAGCCCAGAACTTCCACATCGACGTCTGGTCCACCTGCTCGGCGGTCCAGCCCATTGCAGACCCGGCGGCGTAGATGCGCGACATCCGAAACTTATTGTTCGGCAGATCGTCTAGTCGCTCGTCTTCCCCGTCGCCGGCTGCTGCTCCCCCGGAGCCTCTTCAGGAGCCCCCATGATCGCGGTTTCGAGGATACCGCGGGCGAACGAGGCGTTCAGCACGAGATCCTGAGGACGGCTCTCGACATAGGTGCGGACCAGCTTCAGGGCCTTCTGTGGCTCAACGCCGCCGCCGATCAGCCCCAGCCGAATGGTTGTGGCGACGTCCTCCAAACGCCACTGACTCGCAGCCAGGCGCGAGAGGATGACGAAAGGGCCGGCGTTGCACGCATCCTGCAGCGCAGACAGTTCGCCCCAGTTCAGGGCGAACTCATAGGTGCCGTCGGCCCAGTCGAGGGGCGGCGTCTTGCCAGAACGCGACATTAGGTCGTAGCCGCAGAGGTGCGGACCATCTCGCCATCGCTCTGCATAGAGATGTTGACGGTGACGCGGCCGGTGTTACTCGGAGCGCCGAACTGCGCACTTTCGAGGTGCATGAAGCCCGTCCACGTCCAGGTCGTGGTCGGGAATTCGAGCTCGATCTTCACCGGTACCGGATCGGCGCTTTCGGCGGCATCAGCCCAAGCTTCGACTGCGGCCTGAGCGAGAACGCCCTCGCCTTCGATCGACATGCTGAGACTGGTCGCATCGCGCCCGAGCCAGTCAATGGCCGTCGGATCGTTGCAGTCGGGAATATTGACCTCTTCCAGGCCCTTGCTGATGGTCAGCGACTTAGAAGTGAGGCCGCAGGGCGCGGTATAGACGATGGGGTCAGCGGTATTGCCGAGCAATACGCGCATCAGGCCACCCTTGGTAGTGACTGGCTTGGCCATGGTGGCCTCCTATGATGTCAGTTGGTTTCGACCACGGCCGTGAACTGCACCACGGCATGGTTGGTGATACCGTCGCTTTCGCGAAGGATGCGGGTAAGCTCATGCCGGATGGACACGAGAGCGTTGACCGAAAGCTCGAGCTCGACGTCGTGCAAAGCCTTGCGGATTTCTCCGGCGATCTGGCTGGCCTGAACAGAGCTGTAGGCAAGGCCTGAGCCCCAAGACCAACCGTCGATCTGGAATGTGATCTCCAAGCCTGAGATGCAGTCCGCGTCGTCGCTGGAGGCCGTCACCGGCCCCAGGCTGATGTACGGGCTGGTGACGTCAGGCACGAGCTGCCCAGCAACCTGCTTCTCGGGGACACGATCATAGATCTTCGTCCCAACGATCGCGGTAAGCGCTGCCACCTGCCGGAGCTTGTTCAGCGCCGCCAGCCGCAGTTCATAGATCGGCTCCATGTCAGCTCCCAGCGGCGATGCGCTTTGCGGCCTTGTTGACGGCGCGCGTCACTCGGCCCTTGGCTCGCTTCCGTGTGGCGCGATAGGCCGGATAGAAGAATGGCGTGGCGACTGTGCCCGGATGGTCTGATCCAGAAAACCGACCCTTGTTCAGATGCGGCGCGGTACCGAACTCGACGAAGCGGGCATAGAAGGCCTCACCGCCGCCGGCGTACACAGTGATGACCAAGTTGCCGCTCTCGTTCTTCTGGACCTTGCCCAGGACCATGGCGCCTTCCGGCGCCTCGCCCCACGTCCAGCCGATGCTGTCGCGGAGTTCGCCGCCATCAACTGGCGCGAGGGACTTGGCCATTTTGACGATTTCGTTAGCGCTCTGCTCCATGGCCGCGCGGATTTCAGCCTCAACCACTTCGGGAAACTTCGCGAGTTTCCGCTTCAGCCGATCGAGCCCCAAGACTTTCGCCATCAGGAGGGGACGCCTTCAGTCGCCAGAAACTCCAGCCACTGGTTTTTCCCATCGGGGTCTGCAGGCGGCGACACTACGGCGAAGACGCGAGCTTCATCCCGCGCATCCACAAGCTGCCAAGCGACGGTGATGCCCCTGGTCTTGCTCGTGTTCCGAACTGTTACGACAAACGGCTGAGTGCCGCCGAGACGGGCTGCATCAACGCCTTCGCCACCGGTGCGGGGCTTCATACCGGCCGCAGCAGTGAAGACGGTCGCGAACGGGCCTACACCGGGCATGCCGGGGCCGCCCATACCGTCGTCGCCATCGCCACGCTGCTGGAAATGGAGGCGCTCGCGCAGAGCCCCTGCCCTGCGGAAGTTTTCAGCCATCAGGACCGCTCCCGAAGAAACTGCTCAAGCTGAGACTGAGGTGACTGCTCGCTGAGCCGGGCAATTCGCCATCCGAAGGGGTACAAGGTGCGAGTGATCTTGCCATTCACCACACCCCAACGCGCAAAGTGATCCTTGGCGACTGTGCGGCCAAAGGGTCGCAACAAAACTCGCAGGGCATACCGAACAGGCGCCAGATTCAAGGCGCCGCGCATCTTAAGAAGATGCCTTGTCGGACTTGGCCTGGGCGCCGACTTTCTCGCCCTTCTTTGCCTTCAGAGCAGCTTCCACCACAGCATTGGTGATCTTGCCCGAAGCAGCTGCACCGGTGACCACTTCGCCTTCGAAACCCTTCTTGAAGGCAATGGTAACCTGAGATGTCGGCTTGTAGTCGAAGTTATCGGTGAACTTGAAACGATCAGCCATGGTTGGCTCCAATAAAAATGGGGCGCCTGTTTGGAGCGCCCTGACTGGACTCTTGCGACTTGGTTTGCTCTTCTTGCCCTTTGGGTCGGGGGGCTCGAAATGGGGTTTCGTTTTCGGCGATCTTTCAAGATCGCACCTGGTGTCAGACTTAACCTAAACTCTAAAAGCACCAGCGTCCGCATTGGGCCGAAGGGGCTCGGCTACACCATCAATTCCAACGGGAGGCGGCGGGTGACCGCATCGATCCCAGGGACTGGCATTTCCTACTCCGAAGTATCGACCGCACGGGGCAACCCCAAGCCACCAGAGGGCGAGAAAAAGAAGGGCGGCGTTTGGCCCGTCTTATGGGTGGTGGTCGCCATTTTTGCAGCCATTGGGCTGTTGAACAACGGCTCAACCAGCAATCGAAACACCGACACAACCGCAAGCCAGGCATCAACACCTGCGCCCGCCGTCACCCCTCCAATTCAGGCGCCGCCCACCGTTTCGCGACCGTCGGTGACCAACCTACCAAGGACGGAACCAACACCGCCTTTAGCACCGTCGGAAGTGCGCTTCGTGACGGCTTCATCCTTGAACATTCGGTCAGCCCCCAACACAGCCGGCGCCGTGATTGGAAAGCTCCAGAACGGGCACCAAGTCTCGGTGCTTGACCGCAGCGGCGGATGGCTCCTGATCGAAACATCCCCAGGTGTGAATGGCTGGATAAGCGAACAGTACACCTCGACCAATCGGGATCCACCTAGCGCATCACAACCCGCTCAGGCGCTTCTCACAACCCCCGCGCCTGCTGTCGATCGCGATGCCATCATTCAGAAAATCATTGAGCGCAGCATTCGAAATTACTCGGGGAACTGCCCTTGCCCCTACAACACAATGCGAAACGGTCGGCGTTGTGGAGGGAACAGCGCCTATTCAAAACCGGGCGGTCGCTCACCGATCTGCTTCCCTAGCGACGTTACGGAGGCCATGATTGCCGCCTTCAGGCAATAACTCCACCTTCTATTGCGGCTCCTATGCCAGGGTCGGATCGCGAAGCCGCCATAGCAGCGCTGCGATTGGGTTCTTCGGGTCTGCGTCGGTACCGGATAGCCCGCTCAGCATGGCCATCTTTTCTTCGGTGTCGTCTAACAGGCAGTCGACACCCATGATGATCGCGGCCGATACGCGGCCCGGCACAGTGGTTTCGTCCCATGCGGGATCCGGAGCGGGTTGAATGAAGTCGAGGATGATGTCTTCGGCCTGGGCAATCTTCAGCGTAAGATCGAGGTCCTGATCGTCGTAGTCGATCCGGAGCGCGGCTTTTACCTGCTCAAGCGTTACCAGGCTCATCGGGTCAGGTCCTTGCCGTTCTGTCCCTTCTTGACGGCCAAGCGCCAGCCGCTATCGGGCGTGTCCGGCTTGCCGGGGTCATCCTTCTGGGCAATCCAGTAGGAGCCGCCCCAGGTCACGCCGTTGCCCTTGCGATATTTGCCGTCTTCCTTGAAGACGCCGCGGTCGACCACAACAGGCAACGGAAAGCTTTTGACCTCATCGCCTTGCGTAAACCGAAGCACGACGCCCTGCTCATCATCGACCAAGTCGAGATCATCAAAGCCAAAGCCATCGCATCCAGGAGCACCATCGTTGCCGGGCGCTCCGTCAGTGCCATCCTTGCCAATGACGATACCAAGTTCTCTGGTCCGACCATCGGTCATCGTCAGTACGAGAGAGCCACTGCGCTCGATTAAGGCATCGGCCAGGCCCACGCCATCCTTGCCATCCACGCCGTTCCGACCGTCGGCACCATCTTTTCCGTCGATGCCAGCGGCGCCGTCCTTGCCATCCAGGCCAGGGGCGCCGTCCTTGCCGTCGACACCGTCCCGCCCATCCTTGCCAGCCGCCGGAGGATTCTCCGCTAGATAGCCAGCGACGGCTTCGGCTATCTGCTCCGTAGTCACCGGCTGCGCATTCTTGCCATCCTGCCCCGGAGCGCCATCGATGCCATCGCGGCCGTCCCTGCCAGCAGCAGGTGGATTGGCCAATAGATATTCCGCCACAGCCTCAGCGATCATCTCAGGCGTGATCGGGGCAGCATCTTTCCCATCTCGCCCCGGCGCGCCGTCCATACCGTCCGCACCGTTTGCGCCATCCTCGCCGTCGACCCCATCCCGCCCATCCTTGGGCGCCGGCAAATCGGAAATCTGCTGCTCGAGCTCGGCGATGCGCTCAACGAAAGGCAACATCGCCTTCTCGATAAACTGGCCAATAACGGGCGCCATGCCCTTCATGAGAAGGGCGATATCCGACTGCTTCATCAGGCTGCCCTTTTCGGCTTTGGCAATGCGAGAAGCGGCGCCATTTCCTTGAATTCAGCTTCAAGGATGGTTTTTGCCGCATCGGCCAGTTCAGCTTCGGCAATTTCGCCTTCGGGCTCTGGATCGTCAGGTTCGGGAGTCGGCTGCTCGATCGGCTGCGCATCGCGGCGAGCCAACCAGGCCAGGCTATGGTCCTGCTCCTGCATGTAGACCGTATCCCCACCTTCGACCGGAGACAGATTGAGCCGCTTGCGCTGTTCGTTCGGGGTGAGCTTCCCCTTGGACTTTTCGAGCACGTCCATTTGCGTGCCGCTGTCCATGCGCAGGAGATTATCCAGATCGAACTCTGTGCCCAGCGTTTCCCCGGTGCCCAGGCCCTCATCAAGGCAAAGCTCGATGCTCTCAATATGGACCTGCAGGCACTGCGAATAGTATTCGGTGTTGAGTGCCTGGACGTTATTGTAGGTCGGCTGGTGGCCAATACCGATCTTATAGGGCGGGACGTGATAGGTAGAACAAACCACCTCGGCAGACCACTTGAGCTGTTCCACCAACTGGCTGTCGGTGGCCTTGCTCGTCATCACCTCATATTTCAGGCCATCGCCAAGGACGGCGATCTTGCCCCGGTTGTCGCCGCTGAACTTGGTTTCCCAACTTTCTTTGAGCCGCGCGGCGGTCTCGTCGCTGATGTGGCCGGGAGCCAAGAGGACGCCGCCAGGCATTGACCCATTCTTGAAGAATAGCGCGGAATTGTTCTGAATGTTGAGGCCCTGCGTGGCCGCAAGCCCGTTGGCGAAAATGGGCGACAGCCCCACCAGGGGGTGGAACATGCAGTTGAATCGGTCGTGGATGATTTCGCGCGCCGGCACCACCACTGACGCCTCGGTCAGCCCCACCAACAGATCGGTATCGAGCTGGTAAAACACATCACCATTGTCCGCGATCAGCGGCTTCACCCGCTTCGGATCGAGGATATGAAGAGCGACCACGACGCCTCGGCCATCTCGCTGCTTTAGCACATAGGTATTGCCGAATTGGAGCTTTGACAGCACCCAGCTTTCGAAGAACTGGATGCGGTTCTGGTAGCCGTTAGGCTTGCGCAGGACCGGCGAATAAGCGGCCTTCTTGACCTCATTCCAGATCCCGTTCGCATCCATCTCCACGAGCTTGATGCGGAGCTTCGCAATATCAGAGGCAATGAGAGTCTGACAGGCGAACACGGCATGGAAAGACAACACGCTTTCCACTTTCACCTCGACATTCTGCTGCCAGGCGCCCGCGAAAGATTCCCGGATGAGCGGCCACCAGCCGCGATTGCTGTCCACCGGCGACATGGCCTTCTGGCGCGTGAATGGGACAGGCAGGCCGAATATTTTCACGCTGCCTCCTTGGTGCGCCCGCACCAAACCACTTCATCAAAGCCAATCGACCGAGCCAGGCGGTTGGCATGTTCATCGTCATTGGCGATAGCCAGGACTTCACCAGGCCAGTGCTTTGCCGCCTCCGGAGAGGCAATGACCGCGGCGAATTCTCCGCTATCGAGTGCCGCATCAAGGTCACGCCAGAGGGTCGGCCCATATCCAAGGATCAGACAGCGGCCAGTGGCGGCAATCTCGTACCTGCACTTGTCGGGGAAGCGAGCAGCAACCCACTGCCGAAACCCAGCAGAGCGAGCGCATTCATCCGATATCGACAGGACATCCCGCCCCTCGATCGGCTCCGCCCATGCTCGCGCCTTGACGTCATCCCGTCGCTCAGCAGGTGCCGTAAACAAGTTGTGATAGAGCGTCCGCAGCAGATACTGATGGCCGGCAAAGCCCTCGACCATCGCCACCAGGCGCTGCGCATTATAGACCGTCGGCGTATGCAGCCCGAACCAGAGCGGGTCGGAGATGCGCTTCGCGCTCAGCAAATCCCGCGTGCTTTCGGCATAGGCGCGATACGATCCGCTGGCGCTGCCGCTCCGCAGATACTCATCAATCGCGCCGCGATGCTCATGGCGGAACTGCCAAGGCCGCAGGGCGAAAATGTCGTCGTGCATGACGATGAAGTCCCCGCGGATATCGGCCGCCTTGATCGCCGCCACGATATTAGCTGTCGAGGACTGATACCGATCGTCAATCCGCCTGACTGGCACATACTGCACAGCCTTGCTGATAATCAGAGGCTTATCGCCAGCCACGATGACGCGGTCATGCGGTATATTGACCAGCGAACGCATTGAATAGCGCAGCTCGAAATCATCCGGCGCGCTCTTATACGGATAGACGATGTCCATCGTCAGGAGGCCAACGCCTCATCAATGCGGCGCTGTAGTTCAGCAACATCCCAGCCGGAGAATGGCCTCTTGCCCAGCACCTCGGCATAGTCGGCGCGCAGCCTGTTCAGCGCGTCTTTGTCACCCTCGGGAGCCCTGGACCCGCCCGCGGCGCCGTCTTTGTCATGGTCCATCGGGTTGGTCTTCTTGACCTTCTGCGCCACCGTTGCTGGCGGGGCATCAACCTGACCGGGGATGCGCTTTTCCTTTGCCTTTTTGATGGCAACTAGTGTGCGAGCATCACGGTTGTTGGCCTGAAATTCATCGCCGGGGAGAAGCCGGCGCGTGGCATACGTCATGGACTTGGTCGCAATCAGGTCACGCATTCATTTCTCCACTATCGGAAGGAAAGGCGGGCCGATGGGCCCGCCTCAGGAGGTCGTTGGAAGCGGTTAGGGCGAGGTCGCCGGGTCGCCCCAAGCAACGTCGTCGATGACCGCAACGCCGCTCGCCCGACGACGCGCCCAGTTGATGGTGCGCTCGGCACGGAAAGCCACGCTGTTGGTCTGGAACATCGACACGAGCTCGGCCGCCACCGGGGTGGAGGCGATCGAGTCTCCGGTCGGGTTGTCCATCATCTCGAGCGAGGCTTCCGTGGACATGTCCACCGCGATGCCGCCGTCGTCGGCCACCCAGATATCCGAGGCGTTCACCAGGACCACGAAGTCCGTGATGTGCTCGGAAACCACCACCGGCAGGCCGAAGAAGGTGCCGCCATTGATGGTGATACCGGGGAATTCCGCCTGGCCCAGCGCATTGACCATCGTGGAGAGGGCCAGGGCACGAGTTGCCGACATCAGCCAGACGCCAGACGAAAGCGCGTTATTGGCCGCAATGAACTGGCCCATCGCAGCGCGTACATCGACGCGAACCGCATCGGCATCATTGCCGCTGGACGCGATCGGCGTGACGCCGTTGGTGATGGAGGCGGGGCTGACGCCGGCAGAGCCCGCGTTGCTGAGCGCGATGAACGAAGTGTCCATGCGCACGATAAGCGCAGCGGCCAGGTCGTCGCGGATCAGGGTTTCGGCCGACGGAGAGCTGTCACGCAGCGCTTCCATGGTCGCCACCGCGATATTGGCCACCTTGAGGGGCGCCAGCTCGGTACGGCCGAAGGCCGGCTTGGTCAGGGGCTTGGCCTTACCTTCACCGACCCAGTAGCCGGTGCCGCCACCAGTCTGGGAAATCAGCGGAACACGGAAGGGCACGCGGCGCAGCGCCGGGATGCCGTTCTGGCCGAAGCGACCGATGATGGTCTGGGGGCGAAGGAACTCGACAAAGTCCGCCCAGCCCCCTTCGTTGCCGATCAGGGATGCATCGGTCGTGGTGTTCACCGCGATGACGGCAGCCTTGATCATGCCGACGACTTCTGGATCACGCTGACCATAAAGGTCTTCGGCAACTTGCATTACGTCACGATGGGTCTTGTGGGCCAGGCCGATCGAGCGCGCGAAGCGAGCGAGGCGAATGCCGGGCTCGGGCTTGGCGGCCTTGATCTGGGCAGGCACGCGCGATTCGGAACCAGTCTTGAGGGTCTGACCGTCAATCGGCTTGGCGGTCGAGGCCGTGGCCTTTTCCATGTCGCGCAGACGCTTCAGGTGATCGTCGATCTCCTTGATGTCGGCGGAGTTCCCGTCAAAGGCTTCCTTCTGCTCCTTATCGAGCGTGGTACCTTCTTCGGCGGCCTTGGCCATGATGGCCTCATTGGCGGCAACAAGAGAAGCGCGCTTCTGCTCAAATGCCGTAATCTGTTCAGCAATCTTGCTCATGCTCAGGTCCTTTTGATCGAGCGGATGACGAATGGTTTCGCCCGGTCGCGGGCTGGAGCATCCAGTTTGACGACGCGCCCTTTGGTGCCTGTCGCGGCGGGCTTGTCGGTGCTGGAACCGGTACCGGCGCCGGTCGCTGCTTTCAGCGCCTCGGCGTCGTATTGCTTGATGGTCTGAATGGAGGCGTCGGCATTCGCGGGAATGGTCACGGCCGACAGTTCAAGCCATTCCCACTTCTCGAAGATCACGCCCCACGAGTTGGGAATGGGCTCGATGTCGATGCCCTTGAAGCCGATCGATAGGCCGCGAACGAGACCCGCCTTGATGTATTTCCAGGCCTTCTCGATGTCCTCGTGAACGTCCTTGGCGATCTCGGCGACGATCTCGATGCCCTTCTTCGTCACCTTCGCGTCGGTGACAAAACCGATCGGCTGCCGGCTATCGTGCTGGTAGAGGAACGGAATGGGCAGCTTGTAGACGGCGCCCTCGGACATCACGATGTCCCCTGCCCGATCAGTCTTGGGAGTGGTCGCGATGCCGGTGATGCGACGTGCATCTTCGTCCATCTCTTTGATTTCAAACAAAGAGTATGCGCGGTTCGTCACGGTCATGACGTACCTCCAATGGTTCAATTGAACTGGGGTCTGTTAACTCTGGCGAACTGCCTTGCGGAGCGAGCCCCAAGAATTGCCAACCATGTCCGGCCTTGAACGGCCGGATTTGCCGGCACTGATAGCCTTGGCGTGTTCGGATGTTAGTTGGCGTCCTTTAAGGGCCGCACTTATTGCCCGTTTATGTTCGTCAGATAGCGGCCCCGTCTTGCGACCTGTCACCGCCAACCTGCGCTTTTCGATAGCCTCTGGCGACTTGGCGCGCCCCTTGTGCGCTTCGGACATCCGAGCCCGCGTTTCATCCGATGCCTTCAAGCCGGTCTTAAGAGCTCGCATTTTCGCGCTAAATTCGGGACCATGTCTCACCCCGAGCGGAGAACCCGCGATCCGGGAGACATTGTACTCTGGCCGCTCGGAGTCGATTGCCACCTGCTCCATCAAAATCAAGTCTTCACGGGAGCATTCCGTCCTGACGCGAAATGCGAATGCATCCGGACCATATTTCTCCCAAGCACGCTGCATAGCTTGGGAATGGTGTGTGCCCTTGTTCAGATCGTGCCGATGGCACCGCCATCTAGCCGCCATATTGACCGCGCTGCCGATATAACGTTTGCCGTTGATGACGTTGACGATTTCGTAGATTCCGCTCACCTTCTGAGCAGCCATTTCGAACCTCATCCGTTCGTTTTGGTCAGGGCTGATGAGGTGTTACCAGCACCAAATCAGCCCGCCTTTTATGCCACAAATTCCGCGCTCGGACCAAGGAGGCTATAGGCTCGGGTCAGGGTCATGGGGGTGTCCCTTCCGGGTCAGATAATGATCATCTGGTATTCAGGGGCACCTTTGGCCTCTGGGTTTCGAACCATCACGGTCACGGCGTTGAACAGGGCCATCATGGGATCAATCTTTGCGTCACCAGCGGTTTGCTTGGTGGCTCTGATCGCTGTGGCTGTTGCCTCGATCTTCAGGTTGGTCACGCACCACGCCATCATCGGCGAGATGGCGTGCTTAAAAGTGCCGTTCGCCAGCCGACGCTCAGTGGTCTTAATGGCATTCATCATCATGATGCCTTGCGGCGCCGCGACGATAAGACCAGCCTCTTGAGTGATACCGATTTCGTCGAGAGCCTCGACCATTTCGCCAAGGCCGGCGGCGTCCGCCGCCACACATGCCAGTAGCCCGCGGTCTTTCACGTCGCGGATGATTTCAACAATCGCCGAAATATCCTCGAGCTCATCGCTGACGATTGTCAGCTCACCAGCCTTTTTGAAGTCCAGGAGCCGTGGCGCGATGCTCTTTCGGCGCTCCAAAACGCCGATGTGCGCCCAAGCATGGGTCCAGGAAATCCACTCTTTGGTGACCTTGTGCCGACCGACCAGCGTCAGTCCGTACAAGTCATCGAGACCACCACCATCGAGGCCGGGAACAACCACCTCGCACATGTCCAAGAAGGCACCAAGATCATCCAAGGTGCAGCCGATTTCGGCAGTGTCGCCCTTCTTCCAGTAGTCAGCACCTGGCCAACGGTTCGCCCGCAGGTTCATGCCGATTTCGACATTCAGATGCTTCGCGAGAAACACGCGCCGAGCATCGGGGTCAGCAGCCTTCTTCAGTTCGTCTTCGAGCCACTCTTGGTCGACCGACCGCCCCATGTTCGGGTTGGTGACGAAAAAGTTTTCCGGCTCCAGGTAGCCCTCGGAGGCCAACATCTTCGGCGGAAACTCGTACAAGAGCCCGAAGCTCTTCTTGTCCTCGATCTTGCCGTCGCGAACGTCGCGATAATAGTCCAGCTTCGCCTTAAACACACCCGCCGGTGGTTCGTCACTCTGCGTCGATAGGTAGATAACGAAACCCTCAGGTCGTGAGACAAGGCCGCCAGTCGCCTCGCGGAGCATCGCATCAGCATGGGGCCGCTTGCCAAACACCCAGAGCTCGTCAACGAGCACCCTGCCCGCCTTCTTGCCTGAAACCGTGTCAGTATCGGCAGCCACCACCTTCAGCGCGGCCTTGTTGACCCTGTGCGTGATCGTCCGCAGGTGATCTTGGACATGAAGCAGCGCTTCGAGATCCGGATCGGCGCGCACCATTGCCGCCGCCGGCTTGAAACTGTTCTGCGCGACTTCGATTGTCGGCGCCAGGATCAGGAGCTCTTCCGAGTTCCGCCAATTCAGCAGCAATGCCGTGACCATGATGCCGGCGGCGATTGTCGATTTCGAATTCTTCTTGCTGATGAGCAGGAAGAACTCACGGATCATCTGCCGGCCCGTGTCGGCGTCGTAAGCACCGAAGATGGCGGCGACGAAATCGAAAACCCACTGCTCGCAGGCATCACCGAATGTCGGACTGCCGGCGGCATCGACGATTCGTAACTCCTTGAATATGCGAACAGCTTCCTCTGCCTCATCGGGAAATAGCGGCTTGAACGGCACCAGGCTGCGACCGGTGACAATGCGTCGTTCCCAGTCGGGCAGCGCCGTGGTCCATTCCTTCATTTCGTGTTGTCAGCGACCAGGCGCGGCGGCGTGCGCGTGGCGAACTTGTTGGCCGCCTGCTCAGCGTTACGCTGCGCTTCTTCCTTTTTACCGCCGGCTGGCGCCGCGGCTTCATTCAGCGTCTTCATGGTGAGCGCGATGTCCTTCATGGTCTTCGCTCTCTCGCCCAGAGATATGGCTTTGAGTAGCGCCTGCCGGCGACGGGGATCTCCCTCCTCCTGGCAGATCATGTCCTCGAGCTCGCCAGCGTGAGTGGTGACCGATTCCAGCTCTTCCATCAGGCGGCCAGCCAGCAGCCGCCCGCGATCGGTCAGCGCCTCAGGCTTGACCGACGGAGGCGGAAGGATTTCGCCTTGCATTGGCGCGGAGCGCTGCGACTTCGCTTCTTCGAAGGGACTTTGCGCCTTCGGCTTCCGCTCCCAGCCCTGCTCTTTCGACTTCTTGTTGATGGCCGTGTGCGAGACACCGTACCACCGTGCGATCTCGCGAACTGTCATGACACCAGCACGATAGTCGCGCTCGATGCCAGCCCAGTCTATGGGCTTGTCTTCTTTGCGCTTTTTCATGTGGTTTCCAGCTTAGTTTCCAGTTGGAAACTTCCAGCAGCAGCAAAATCTCTGCATGAGGGGGACGCGGGTGCAGGTCCGCCGGCGCTCTGAGGACTTTCGACGCCCCCCCTCTTGGCCTGCGGCTGGCTTGAGGCTTAGATAGTCGCAAGAAGGGGGAACGATGACAGACATCAGCCAGAAGACAGATGAAGAAGCTTGGGAGGCCATTAGGCATGAAAGCTTAGATGAACTGGCTCAGGAAATTGGCCGCATGTGCTTGTATTGGAGTGAGTTAGAAATGGAGGTTTCTCTCGCTCTCGACCAACTCTCTGCTGTTCAAGACCGCGTTGTGAGAAATGTCTTTGTTGGCGCCATCGACTTCCGGGCAAAACTTCACGCTCTTCTGCCCATCGCTTTCGACAAGCGCATTAACGATCTGTGGTATGATAACATTGAAGCGCTGGTGAACCACATCGACAACGATCTTCGCCCGGAGCGAAACCGCATTATCCATGACAGTTGGATTGAGATGCCGGGGCGTGACGAGCCGCACCGGATGAGAATATTCGGGAAAGTGGTCAAGCCGCAGTCGAGAACTCGCGAGCTACGCTTGGCCGATTTCCGCCCATTTATGCCGAAGGACGTCGGCCTACTGTATGTTCGCATGATACGAGCAAGGGCCAATTTGAGCCGCATGATGTTTGAGCACCAGGCTGGCTACAATCAGAAATGAGGCCCCTTCTCTTCCCTCTGCGCGTCCCTGTCGTGCCATTCCTTCGACACGGCTTCGAGGTTGTTGATGTCCCAGAATAGCTGCTCGTCGCCCTGGTGCGGCACTTTGTGGTGAACCACAGCGCTGGTCGGTGCAGGCGCCTTGCCGGTGAGGATCACGCCAGTGTGCTGGCAGGTGTAGATGTCACGCTCAAGGACTGCCTGACGAAGCCTTGCCCATCTGGCCGAATGGTACCAGCCACGCACCGTTGCGTCGGGGCTGTATCTGGCGTCCCTAACCTCTCGCATTGTGGATAGCCTCGGCGGCAACTTGCTCAGTTTCGGCTTCAAGGTCGTAAGCTTTGTCAAACCCAGTTGACTCCCAGTCAAACGACTGACACCGTTAGTTGTTGGGGGAATTCATCTATGAGAGTGCTTATATCTGCCACTTTAGCGGGCATGCTCTTTATTGCGTTTGCTGCAAACGCATCAGCTCAGCGCGACATGGACTGCTCTGACTTCCGCACACAAAGAGAAGCGCAGGAATTTTACGAGAGGCAAGGTCCTGGAGACCCTCACAGGCTTGATCGCGACAATGACGGCATTGCTTGCGAAGCCCTACCCTAACCGCGACCGGAGAAACCATGCCAGCGTATTGCCTAAGCTATGACCTTCGTGCTCCGGGGCGAAACTACCAACCGCTTTACGATGCTTTGCGCGCCGTCAATGCTGTTCGCGCCCTTCAGTCTTTATGGTTCTTTGATGATCCTAGGCCCTCAGCGCAGGTGCGGGACGCAGTACGCCAGCTTGTGGATCAGAACGACGGCGTGTTGGTGATGCAAATTGCTAGCACCAATTGGGCATCCTTCGAGCTTCAGCCTGCCGCTGCCGAATGGCTGAAGGCTAGATTCCCGTAGCCTGATCATGCAACCTGTGCCTCGCGCAGGGTGGATGAACAGGCAGAATGCTCAACCTCGCAGCGCTAGTTTTGATACCCGACGAAGCAACCGGTAATAACGAAATCGGTTTCCGTCCTTTCAAGGCGGAAACGATCATGACCGACTACAACGTGACACCAGACGAGCTCAAAACACTGGCCCTGTTCCAATCGGACAATGCGCCGGCCGACGTAAGTACCGAGCACCTCGCCAAGCTATTGTCGCTAGCATTGCTAATTCAGCGGGAAGGCGGCACGGAGCTCAGCGACTCTGGCCGTACCCTCCTCGAAACCAACGGCACTTCGCACACGACACACGTTGAAGGATCGGGCAGGATCTGAGCTTTGTTTCGGCTAGCCCGCCTGGGCTTTCGCCTGGCGGGCCGCCTACGCCAGCCTTAATTAGGCTTGCAGTACATTCGCATCGTTGTGATCAGCCCTTGAAGCTCCCTCCGGACTTCAAGTGCCAGGTCTTGAGACATCAAAGTTCTGATGTCCTCCTTGCCGGATCGCAGCGCCGCTAGATCGGCATCGACCAAATCCAGCGAACATTCCATTTCGATCAATGTTAGAGGGTCGCCTTCGCGAGTTCGGATCGCCTCCTCCACTTCGCGACGATAACGGACCATGTCAGGCTGCCATTCGGCAACAGCGTAGGCAAAAGAGGATCGAGAGCTAAAGTCCTGAGTTCCCATTTGTATTCACCAAAGCACACTTTCTCATATGTGGTTCAGTGTCGAAAAGTATCGACGTGAGAAAGATGGTTTGCCGATGCCAGCCGTCAAGTGCTCGAGAACCAAGATCTGCCATCGCTCGGCGACGACACCGTCCGTGGAAATGTCAGGCTCCAGTCAAGCGAGAATATGAGAATGCTATCGATTACCTACCCCCAAGGCGTTGACCCCAAGAAAGCCTATGCGGAGGTCTCGGCCCACTGCGAGAAATTTAAGTTGGGCGAGCAGATCAGCATCTGCCGTCGTTCGCACGGTGTAGTCGTCTTGGGCTCTCGAAAGGCCCTCACGTCCATCGCAACAGCGCTAGACGGTGACTATGTCGTTACGCCAGTTTAGTCATGGGCCATCAAGAGAGGGGCATCGAGGTAAGCAAACGACGGCATCAATGATGGCCAAGCGGCTTGAGGGTGGTAAGCTTGGGCATTGGCTATCTAAGTCAGGGGAAGACTGTGCGTGGAATTGTAGTTTCGAAAATGATCGCGGTTACAAGGTTCGGCATGACGATGCAGTCAGAACTTGATCCGAAAAACATCCGAAACTGGGCCTTGTACTGGGACAAGATCGACCATCCTATCGGTGGTTTCGACAGGAGCTCAAATGCCGAGGAACAGTTCTTGATCTCGGCGGGCGTTATGCAGCGAACTCTAGCCAACGAGAGCTACCTAACGACCGATAAAGCGGAACCTCACAACGGTGGTATGTTCGATTCGGTATTGGATACTTTTCGTAAGCTGGAGGCTTCACAGCCCGGCATTTGGGCAATTGGGCGAACGGCGTTACCCGCAACTCCGTGGGACCACGTCGATCCACCAAGAGCGCTTGAAAATGAGGAAATGGGCAGAGGACTGCAGATCAGACTACTTTCAGCAATTCCCGTTCCTGATGTCGACGTCCCGCTCGAGGATGTCCTGGCGTTTAAAGACCGTCGTTCCGCAGAGCTACAAGCATTGAGAGCTCATATGGACGACTTGTATTTGTCAGTGCTGGAATCGCCCGACCGACCCTTGGCCGAAAATGCTGCTGTGGCCTCCGTGGCTCAAAGCGCAAATGAAATAATGCGCGCTCAGACCGCATTCTCGTGGAAACTGATGGATCTCAGTGGCAGTTTTAATCTCGTGTCCGCTGCCGCAGGATTTGCAGCAGCTCAACAGATGGGCCTTGGCGTTTTGCCATCGTTGGCTGCTGCTTTAGCGACAGCAAGTGTGGAGATTGGACCCACTTTCGGCCTGAAAGAGCGCGGCGATAGTACCAGCGCATTTGAGTACGTGGCTCGTTTCAACAACGAGCTCTTCGCAGGGCGAACGTAGCATACCTTTGGATCTCCGCCTCCTGTTCAAATCAATCCGGTGCTGGTTCAGTGAACCTGTGCATTTCTTGCACAAGTTGGGTGAACAGGCCGAGCGCCGAAGCGCCCGGCCGATAAAGGGTCAGACCGAGCAGCGGCCCGGATCTTCATGGCGATAGGCCAGCGAGACGGGCAAGAAGGACACCATGCTGCACAGGGCCGGAGCGGCTTCGCCCTGGTCGCCGCCAAGACTGGCCGGATCGAGGCGAACGTCGGCAACAGCAGCCGGGCAGTCTTCGCCATCGGGAATGCCGAGGGCAGCAATGACGTCAACAGCGACGTCGGAGGGATGGGAGAGGTCGAGGACACAGATCTTGTCGGGCGGCACGTCGCTCATGGCCATGGCAACAGGCGCGAAAGCCATCATTGCCATGCCGAGGACAGCAGCACCAATGAACGCACGAATGCGCATGGGCAGTCCTTTCGATTGAGGGATCATTCCAACAAAAAACCCGCCGGATTTCTCGGGCGGGTGTCGGTTCAGACGATAGTCTGAAAATGGAATAATGCCTTTCTGCCGCTATTCGGGAGTTTCGTCAAGAGGCCTTGAACCTGACGGCAGCCGCACCCAGTTTGGCAAGACGTCAGGAACGCCGACACAGCCAGATAGCTTCACTTGATCCGCGATCGGCTGAGGCTCGGACGCAGAGTAGATCAGGCCGATTTCTGCGAGTTTAGCCGCCCAATCTCTAGGCGCCGAATACATATCGACGAACATTATTGGCTCGGATTTTGACATGTCGATCTCTACGCTGCCAGTTGATGCCGCTTCTGCTTTGCCAGAATGCCGAAGTGGTGTGCAAGGGCATTCAACGCCAGCCGGCAATCACCGACCATATGCCAGTGCTGCTCGTCGCGCACCACGATATAGTCCAAAGCCGCCCACATATTGGCGCCACGGTTCTCGTGCAGGCCCTGCTCGTCGCGCACCGCTTCGATCGCGGCATCGTATTTCACCTTTTGGCTCTGGCACCAGGATGAGTGTTCTTCGCTGGTTATGCCGGCCGTGGCACCGCCTGATTGCTTCGAGGCATCTGGCGCCGAAATCGCCCGCATGTATTTGTCCCGAAGCTCGAGATAGGTCTGCGCAGCGTCATATTGCGCATCGCTGATCAGTGCCTTCTTATCCATCAGGTTCATTCGTCCGATAAAGGTTGCGGCCTTCTGGTCGCGCGCGTCTTTCTCGGAAAGGCCGAACATCTTCATGCGCAGAAGAATGGCCTCCATGTTGGCCGGAACGGCGCCTGCACGGGAGGCCCGGCCGGACTGGGTGCGTTTCACATTCACATTGCGCTTGCGGCCCTTAGCCATTCTGCTGCCTCTTGTTGGATGGGATGGATTGGGATTCACGTTGATCGAGAGCGCTTCGACCTGGAGGCGGATCGCCCAACAGGAAGGACGTGAAGCGCTCGCCTCTGGTCTGTGATCGCGCCACTGAAATCACCTGCTTCGGCCGATCCTCGGCTTTTGGCATCAGGCGCCGCATGTTGGAGCACTTGCCGGCTACAGCGTTCGTTGTCCGGTCGATCTCTTTGGCGATTTCGGCGAAGGAGAAGCCGGCATGGCGCATCTCGACAAGCTTCTGGAGGTCTTCGTCAGACCAAGCATGATTGCCGGGCTTCATGACGCCTTCTCCATTTGCCGGATTTCGTGCTCAAAGGCTTGATAGGCGCACAGCGTCATGACGATGGCCTGGGAGACGTCCACTGCTCGCGCCATGGAAGGATTGGCCTTGAGCAGTTCCGCGCCCTTGTCCCTGTGGCGCTCCATGTATTCGATCTGCTCGGAGAGACTGACGCGGATGGTCACGACACGCTCCCTGCCTGCTCGGCCTTCGCCTTGGCGACGACATCGAGGGAGAAAGTCTTCTTCTGCTGGTAGGAAGGGACGGGTTCGCCACTGATGCGCTCACAAGCTGCGAACAGAACCTCGTCGGCCCATCGATCTAGCTGGACGCCATCGGCTTCTTCCCCCTTCGAAAAAGAAGAAAATCCCTTATTGATTGAATCTTGATGTTGAAACGCGCGTGCGTGCTTGAGGGCAGCTTGGCCTACGCCCTTGATTTTCCTCACATCGGAGCGAATTTGAGCGGACTTTTCTCCGCCTTTTCTTCCACTTTCAGCGCGTTCTTCGGCGTCTTTCGCGGCGTTTTCGATCTCTTTTTCGGCCCGTTCATTGACCAGAAAGCCGTCAACGACATGGATCTTGCCCAGCGAAATCAGACGCTCGCGGATCGCATTCCACTTCCGAACGGAGCAGTTGCAGACGCCGGCGATATAGCGCGGCTCGTCTGGCACTGGCCCGCCACGGACATACATCAGGTCCAGGACAAGGCTGTATGCGCCCTTCTCTTCGAGCGTCATGCCGACGGTGCCGGCGATGAAGTTGTCAGGGAAACGACGGTACCAGGGGCGGCTCATTTGCCTGCCTCCATCCGCTCTTGATGCCGAGCAATGCCGTACAAGACGGTGGTATGGTCACGGCCGCCTAGCTTCCGGCCAATGGCCGGCAACGACATAGTCGTCTCATGTCGCATGCGGAACATCGCCTCATGGCGCGCAATGACGACATGACCTGACCGACGGTGCGAAGCCAGCTCCAGCCAGTCGATGCCGTACTTTTCGCAGACCTCGGAGATGATCGCCTTCCACTTCTCGGCGCCGGGAAGCGGCAGAAGCTCTTCAGGCTGGCTGACGGCCTCGACAACCGGCTCAACGCCACCGCGCCGAGCATGGATAACCGTAGGCACCTTTACCTTGCGCCGGATGGCCTCAGGGATGCGGAAAGGCTCTGGCTTGGGCACAGGGGGCAGAAGATAGCGCCGCGCCCGCTCTGGCGGTTCCTGACCCGATGTCAGCCTCCTGCGCACCTCGGCATAGTGTTCGTGCTGGGATTGGAGGACGGAGGTCATGCTGCGTCCGCCTGGTCATCGAGCGTGTCGAAGAGGCTCGGCGTCGAGATCTCCTGCTCCATCGCCTGCAGGTACTTGATGCCGTCGAGGAAATAGCCCGGATTGAGTTCGGACGCCATGCCCTGCCGGCCAAGCTTGAGCGCGCGATAAGGCACGGTGAACAGGCCGCCGAACGGGTCGAAAACCATGTCGCCCGGATTCGAGAACCGTTTGATCAGGCGATCGACGATATCGAACTGGAGTGGGCAGATATGATTTTCGAGCCCCTTGCGCGTCTGCTCACCGTTGAGGGTGCGCATGCGGTTCACATCGTGCCAGGTGAAATCATCATGGGCGCCCGGCGCCAGGCTCATGAACGATGACGGGAGAGCCCCGCGCTTTTCCAGCGCCTCACCGATGCGAATGTGTGTTTCGTAGTCATAGACGTTCTTGAGCGTCCATTCGGTAAAGGTCTTGGCCAGTTTGTCCGGGCCCATGCCGGCGAGCTCGTCCGGCGTCAGCAGACGGTCGCCCGAGGAACGCCAGAAGGCATGAGCGTCGACCTGCCACCGCGCGCGGGTATAGTCATCCTTGGTCTTGGCGACCTTCTCATCGGCATAGGCCTTGGAGCGGTCGGTCGGCAGCTTCCGGAACAGCAGAATGTATTCTGGCGAGCCAACGCCCATCTTGGAGCCGTCCTTGCACTGCTCCGACCAGCCCAGACGATAGGTCTGATTGTTCTCGCGCACGACATCGGTGTTGACCGTGATCATGCCCATGTAGGCAAAGCCGTGCTGCATGGTGTGGAAGGCGGTCTTCATGTGGAAGGGATTGACCGTCGGCATGCCCATGCCAGTCACGTTGCCGAAAAGTATCCGGTCTTTGGTGTGGCAGGCATAGACCCGGCCGGGCTTCAGGATCCTCAGCAGCTCAGGCGTGAGGAAGTCCATCTGCTCGAAGAAATGGGCATCGTTATCGGTATGGCCGAAGTCGTTGTAACTCGGCGTGTATTCGTAGTGGTTGCTGAAGGGGATCGAAGTCACGATCAGGTCGACGCTGTTGTCGGCCATAGACCGCGCCTCATCGACGCAATCGTTATTCGCCACCTGCCAGCCAGCGCCGGACGCCTCGATGCGCTCAACGCCGATGGAGCGGGTCAGAACCTCGGCTGCGGATAGCTTATCGAGACCATGCTCGCGGATGATGTCGCTCATGTTTTCGACCATCTTGTTGTGCTGGTCCCATTTCGCCTGAAGGGTGCGCAGAACTTCGCGCTCGCTCTCGGCGTAGATGATGTGGATTTCGACCGGCTGGGTTTGCAGGAAGCGGCGAATGCGATGCACCGCCTGGATGAAGTCGTTGAACTTGAAGCCGATGCCCAGGAAGATCGCCTTGTGGCAGTGGCGCTGGAAGTTGCACCCGCTGCCGGCGATGACCGGCTTCGCAGCCAAGTGCTGAAACTTGCCGTCGCTGAAGTCGATGATCGACTGCTCGCGCTTGTCGAGATCCTGAGTGCCGTAGACCGACACAACGCCAGGTACTGCCTGCTCAATGGCGCGCCGCTCATCCTCGAGGTCATGCCAGATCAGGAAATGATCATCTGGCGCCGCGGCGAGGATTTCGCCCATCTTGGCAATACGGTTGTCGAGGGTGTCGCGCTTTTCCCGCGAGGCCGAGACCACACCGATAGCCGTGTCCTTGAACATGGCGGCTTGGCCATCGCGATCGACACCGCCGTCAGCGATATCGGCCAGGACCTCATGATAGATCACCTTAAACGCTGGCAGATCATAGCCAGCGTCGGAATGGCCGAGGTCTGACGGCTTCTGCAGGAAGATGGCCCAGCTATTCAGCCATAGCCAGAATTCGCGCTCCTTATGCGGGTAGAGCGTCAGGTTGTTGGCCTGAGTGCTGTCCCTCTGGAAGAAGCGCGTCAAGGCCTGCCCGGTGTCCATGATACCCAGGAAGCCGGCATAGTGGATCAGTTCCTTGTAGCGGTTCGGGCTTGGCGTGGCCGTTGCGACAAAGCGGTACCGGACGCCATCGAACAGGTCGAGGAACGTCTGATAGGTCTTGGAGCCAAAGGAGCGCAGCACGCTTGCTTCATCCAGCGTGACGGCCGTGAACAGGTTCGGATCAAGCTTGCCGTCCCGCACCGTCTCATAGTTGGTCATGTAGATGCCGGTTTCGCCGGCCTCTTCGACGCTTCGGATGAATTTGATATCAACACCAAGCATGGCGCCGTCGCGCTTGAACTCTTGGCGGACGCCGAGAGGCAGAACGATCAGGCCACGGCCGGCCGCCTTCTCACAGACGATGCGCAACACCTCGATCTGCACCACCGACTTGCCCAAGCCGAACGCAGCGAAGATCGCACGCTTGCCACCGCGTACCGCCCATTTGACGATATCGCGCTGATGCGGCTTCAGGATCGGGTTGACCTCGGTGTCATCGATGGCAAAGCCGGACACCGGCGCCATGCGGACCTTGTTCGCCAAGAATTCGCGATAGGGCACAGTCATTCCCCTGCCCTCTTCTTCCCAGTGGATAGGAATGGATGGGTCATGCGACGGCCCTTTCCGCAGCTTCGACTGGCTTTGAGGCTGCATCGGCCATGATGGCGAGAACCTCCGCCTCCATCATTTCGACCGACACTGCATTGCCGATCTGCTTGATCTTTTCGGTCTTGGTCCCGGCGAACTCGTACTGCTGATCCTCGCTGTTGAAGCCCATGGCCGAAGCCAGCTCGTGCGCTTCGAACATGCGGAAGAGGATGTCGAAATCCGGCGCCGGCTCGACCAGGTCGACATGCCCGGTCGCGGCGATGGTTGGCACCGGCTCCGAGAGAGAATGCGTCCGTGGCGTCTGGCCAGGTCGCTCGCCGTGCTGCGCCGTGATAAAGGCCAGCTCGCCCCGGTTGGCCCCGGTGATGGTCGGCAGCGGATCGCGAGCATCGCTCGATCGCTCCAAGCCGCCCTCGTGGGTCACCGGCAAGACCACGGCATACTCGCCGCCCTTTGCCGTCGTGATCGTGGGTAGCGGATCGTCGATGGTCCGGACGCCGTTCCCGCCTTGGGTATGGGTCACCGGCACGACCATACCGAAGCGGCCCTTGCTGGTGATGGTCGGCAACGGGTGGAGCGACGAAGTCAGCGTCTCGCCCGAGCCCGATCCATAGTAGGGCGAGATGAGCGCATGGGCGCCACCGGTCGGCGCCGTGGGGATCGGTTCGCTCACCGGCCGCGCCGCTCCGCCCGAGGCCTGCGACAGCACCAGCGGCTCCACCAGCATGGGCCGGGCGCATCCCGGCCGCGAGGCCGAAGCGGCGCCGCCAGTTGTGATGGTCGGCAACGGCTCGGACGCCGGCCGCGCCGCGCCACTATTGTGCTGTGACAACACCAAGGCCTCTGGCTCGACCACCCGATAGCTCGTCGAGATCACTGGCACCGGCATATCGAGGTCGGTCATGTAGGCACGTAGCGTCTCGGCATAGCCGACGGGCCAGCCATTCTTGACGATCCCGACATAGATGCGGGCCAGCGTCTTGGCAGCGAGCGGCTTCTTCCGCGTGTAGATCGAGCGGCCCTTGATGTTCCAGTCGATGATCTCCGCAGCGGACTTCCACGGCTTCACATCGGTGAATTGGAGCACGTTGCCTTCGCTGCGCTTGGCATGCGTCAGCGGCGCCCAGCCAAGAAGTTTCTTGTCGGACCTGGCCTTGAGGATGAACCGCTTGCGGGTCGTAGCGCCGCCATAGTTCGCGGCATTCAACTGCCGCCACTCAAGCTCGAAGCCAAGGCGCTTGATCGTGTCGATCCACGCCATGAAGTACTCGCCCTTGCGGGATTTAACCGGCTTGCCAGTGCGGATGTCCACCGGCCCCCAGCCGCAGAATTCCCAGACGTTCTCGATGATGGCGCGCTTCACACGCAGCTCGGTCATCCATGTGATGATGTGCCAGGGGTCAGAGCGTTGCTGGTCGGAGGTCGGCTTGCCGCCGCGGGCAATCGAATGGTGGGTGCATGTCGGCGAAGCCATCAGCAGGTCGAGATAACCCTCGGGCACGAGGATGTGCGGGCGCACCGTGGCGATGTCCTGCACAAAGTGCCGCGCCTCGGGATGGTTCAGGGTGTGGGTCGCGATAGCCGTGGGCCAATGGTTGACACAGACGAGATCCATTTCGAGCCCAAGGCGCCTGAGGGCGCGCGCCGCGCCGGTCGACGAACCACCGGCACCGCAGAGCAGATCAGCCACGAGCATCTTCTTCGGCTTGCTCACTGCGCACCACCCTGCAGCCGCCCGGCGAAGTGCTCTGGAACATAGAGGCCAGCAGCCGACATATCGGCCACCAGCTTGTCGGTGATGTCCGGCTTATCGTGCTTGCAGAAGCGGCCACACTCGCAGCGCTGCTGGGGCTTTACGGTAGCCTTGCTGGACAGAAGCCGATCTAGCCAGTTCATGTCAGAACTCCAGTTCGATCGCCGGCGGAGGAGGCTTAGGACGCCCCAATCCCTTCGGCTTGTTTCCGAGATGGAACTGTCCGCAGTGCGGGCAGCGGTATGCTTAGAGGCCATGCATCTTCGGGCGGTGCGCCGTCGCCTCGTGATAGGTGGCGTAGGCTTTCTTGCCTTCGCACTGGGTCAGCTAGGCCCTGAGCGCGGTCTTCATTCCTCCGGTCCCCTTGGCTTCTCACGCGGCTCGTTCGGAAGACGCTCGTGCTTCCGGCTGATGCGGCGAAGCCAGAAAAGCCTCAGCCTGTGCAACAGCAGCACTGCTAGACGGCGTAAGCTTCCGGGCTCGTGTGATTTCGATGTCGTGCTCAAGTGCCCTCTCCTGACGGGCGATTTCGCCTTCGACCGCCTCTTGAAGTTTCACGTAAAGGTCAGCCCAGATCCGCTTGGGCTTGCGATAGCGGAGCGCCCAGAGAAGACGCTCGGGCAGCTTGTGTTTCCGGGCGGCGCGCAGCCTGGCCGCTTCGACCGTGTCGCCGGGGCCGCGATGCTCGCGACGAACCAGCCAGTCAGCCCAGTGGGCGGCCTCATCGACAACCGTGCAGTCAGTCATCGGCATTTGCTCCGGAAGCAAAGAATGTTTGCGCATAGGTCAATCCGTTCTCGTTAGCGTAAGGGCCAACGAGAATGACGGACGACGAAAGGCGACGAAGATGGATCGACCGGTCAGCGATGAATTGAGAAGCTTGCTGAACCGGCAGGAAATGCGCGGAGCGACGGCGCCAACCGTCAAACCGCACGCAATGAAGTGGGCGAATGACCTCCTCGACAGGGAGGAGGAGATCGAAAGAGACCATTCGCCCTCCGACGGGGAGGGTTGCCGTCGGAATAGGAATTCGAATGCCAGGGTGCGCATCGTGAGAGCGCGGCCCTTTCTGGCTGTAGTGAATGGTGGGAAGCGCTGACATCAGGTCAGGCCCCCGACGACGCCGAGCACAAGCGCCACTGCAAGGACGAGCGCGAAGCCGGCAGAACAATTCCGAACAAACTGACGGGTGTGCTGCGATGTCATGCTGCCAGCTCCGCCACTGCTTTGAGGATTTCAGCCCTACGCTTGGGCTCGATGGCGATCAGGCGCTGAGCGACGGTCTGCTTGTCCTTCGGAGACAGCACGCGGCCGGCGACGTTCAAGCGGATACAGTCGAGCAGGGGATCGGTGCCCGCGTACTGCATGACCGGATATTCCGTAGACATGCCGCTTCCGCCGATCATGCCGCGGGCGACGTTGTACCTAGCCCAGCCGTCAAGGATTTCATTCCCGATGCGGACGATCGGCTCCGACTTGGCGCCGGCGATATCATCGTCGATGACGACCAGGTCTTGCCCAAGATCACCGAAGGCGGCGCTATAGGGATGGCGGCGTACTGGCTCGGGCGGAGTGTGTTCCCACACTACGACGCCGGGCTCGGCATATTTGGTGATGGCGGAAGGATTCGAACCCTCAACCAGAGGAGTAGAATTCCCCTGCTCTATCCGTTGAGCTACGCCACCGGCGCCAGAAGCTTCGGAGCTGGCATCCTCACGGGTAGCCACCACCGACCGCTGCGGATCGCTGGAAGAAGGTTCCGGAGCTTCTGGCTTCTCGGCCGAAACCAGATTTCCGGTTTCGGAATTGGGTGCGACCTGACCCTCATGTGGGGCAAGGGAGGTCAGGTCGCTGCCAGCCGGTTGAGACGGCTGGGGTTCGGTCTGAGCATTTTGCACATTCTGCAAATTGCTTTTCGGGGTGATGTCGGCAGGCGCAACGATGGCCATAGCGGGATCGGCGCGAAGCGCAGCCAGAGGATCGGACTTCGGCTTGATCGGCGCAGCGCGCAACTGAGCAGCGATAGAATTCAGACGCTCGCGCTCGCCATCGTAGACGTCCTCAGTGGGCAGTTCGATCATGCCCAGAGCGCCCATGTACAATTCGAGCAGCGCTTCCTGCTCCATTCGCTCGTTGGCGTCTTGCTTGCGGATGGTCACCAGCTTGCGCAAAATCTTCGTGTCGAAGCCGTTTCCCTTGGCTTCCGAGTAGATTTCCTTGATGTCCGAAGCGATCGCGGCCTTCTCGGCTTCCATCCGCTCGATGCGTTCGATGAATGCTCGGATCTGATCTTGAGCTACGCTGTCTTCGACGGCCATTTACGCCACCTCAGAATTTTTGTGAGCAGCGCTTACATCGCGGTTTTTCACGACGACGAGCGAGCGATAGCGGTTCGGCAATTGGCGGAGCGCACCGCGCTTGATCAGGCGCTGCACAATTCCATGCGCGCCGCTCTTGCTGCCGAGGCCCAAGCCTTCCTGGATTTCGGCATAGCTCGGCGAATAGCCCTTCTCCTCAGAGAAGGTTTCGATGAAGGCCAGCGCGTCGGCTTGCTTCTCGCTGAGGCCGAAGCCCCTGCCCTCTGCCACCGCCATGATGACGCGAGCAGTGAATTCCAGATCGTCTTTGATGTGCCGAAGCTCATCCATGAGGATGGCTGCACGATCGGCGATGTCTTCGGGGATATCGGATGGGAGAGACATTTACGCCCTCACCATCTTGCAACCGGCGGCGACGTCGAACTTCGCCCGGCACTTGCGAGCCTGCTCCGGCGTACCAATCCAGGCATGCGCCCGGTGCTTCGTGAGGAACAACCCGGTCATGTGGAGGTACTCAACGCCAGCGCGGAGCATCACCTTCTTGTCGCCACCGCTGGCAGTGACGCCGAAATGACTATCGGCAGGACCGACTTTGGAACGAACGTAATCGGATATCATGCTGCTGCTCCCTCAGGCTTTGCCGCTGCGAGTGCCAGAGCTTCTTCGGTCACGCCCTTGATCTTGCGCGCCTTGGCCTTTGCGACCATCGCCGCCCAATACCCTGGCGGGATGGAGCTCCGACGACGCATTGCCTTTGCGGTCCCGTACTTAACCGAGAGGTCGGATGCGAAATCCGAGAGGGAGGGCCAGAGATTGATGAGGTCTGTGTGCGACATGACGACATGGGTACATATCATACCCCATCATGTCAAGTAGTTCGGTATGATTTGTACCTCAACGTTAGGGTACAATCCGTGCCATGAGTAAAGAGCTTGAAAGAAAAGAGCGGGAAGAGCGGGCAGCTAGGCTTGTCGCTGCTCGGAAAGCCGCCGGTCACACCAGCGCTGTAAAGGCCGCAGAAGCCTTTGGCTGGAACGTGAACAGCTACAAGGCCCATGAGGCTGGCCGGAATGGGTTTGGAATCGCCGACGCTCGCTCCTACGCAGACGCTTTCGGAACCACTCCCGAGTATTTGAACTTTGGGAGCGCCGACGGCAACGATGTTCGCCTCGCTCCTCAAGTCCCCCTGCTTCCTGTAGTGGTCAACGGCAAGGTCGCTGCTGGCGTCTATCGCGAAGCCAATGAATTCGATCAGTCCGCCCCGGAGCGCGTTTGGGAACCGCCCGACGAGAGGTTTCCAAACGCCCGCCGCATGGCATGGGATGTTGAGGGTAACTCGATGGATAGGCTCGAGCCTCGGCCGATCCTACCTGGCGACCGCATCATCGGCGTTGCCTATGAGGATGTAGCTCAGCAGGTGCGGATCAAAGACGGCTTGGTGGTTGTGGTCGAGCGCACGCGAGACGGCGGCCACACTCGCGAATGGTCAGTGAAGCAGATCGAGCTCTACGAAGACCGGATCGAGTTTCACCCTCGGTCGTCTGACAAGAGCCTAAAGCCGATCGTGGTAAAGCGAGATGCCCAAGCTGACGATGGCGTGAGTGTTGAGATTATCGCTCTGGTGAGGTCTGTTAGGAACGACTTGCCGCTATAGGGGGATCGAGTGGGCATCGTTAAGTCGCGGCGCTACTGCTACGAGGAAGACCGCATGGTCCTCGCAGAGAAGGAAACGCCGAACCATGTCCTGCACCTGCTGTTGTCCGTGTTTACGGCAGGTGTTTGGATAATCGTCTGGATCATTCTCTCGATCGGCGCTTCTTTCAATTCCTACAAGTGCCCGCATTGTGGTGACGTCACAGATCGGAAGCCACCGCGTGGGTGGAAGCCACGTGGGCGCCGTGATGACGAAGACTGACGCGCGGCCATCATGGGCTTAGTGAGCTCGATTACCAAAGACCAAACCTTTGTAGAAAACTTGATCCCTATCAATGACCGCGGGACGTCATACGTTAGGGTAACCGTGACCATATCTACCCGGTCCCATAAACGTGAACTTTAAGTTGACAAAGTTTACCCTACATAGTTTGTGAACTCTGCGAGACGCATAGTCGTTGTAGCGGAGGGAGCCCTGATCCAAGGATCAAGGCGCAGCGACAATAGGTGTTAAAATGCCCGGCTTGAATTTGGCGAAAAGCGTAGTGCGCGCTTCGCACTCTTCATGGGCGCAGGAGGACGAGATGAAACCAAGGTACGCACCTTGCATAACCATCGATCCTTCGGAAAGCTTCTCTTCTTGGAGCAAACTGTCCGAGGATACCTTCGCCCTGGAAATCGCATCGTATCCGATTGTGCTTCATCGCGCCTTTTTGAAGGAAGTGAAGAAGCGCGCGGGCGATGACAGACGATAACCTCGAAGAAGAAAAAACGAAGCCAGAAATTATCCCGCCTGGAAAAACCGAACCAAACGGAACTCCAAGCATCTACGCGGAAATTGCCGCGCAGATAAACCAATACACTGACCGGCCGGACCTCCTTTTGGAGGTCATCGAAAAGCATGACCCCGGGTTCATCAAGGAGATGAATGCGGAGGCAAGAGATTTCTCTCGGAAAAGCAGAAACTCGCGTTTCGAGTTCGGCCGGTTTCAGGCCTATGGCAGCACCATCCTAGCGATGTGCGTCGCTGTTGCCATCATAGCCTTGCTCTTCACGCTGGCTATTATGGGGATGTTGGATTTCTGGCAGATACTTGGGCTCGCGATCTTCTATGCGGTTACCCAATCAGGGCCATCTGGCTTCATCAAGGTAGTGAAAAGCATCGTCGACATGGTCAAAGGCCGCTACGGCAAAAGCGATGACGACAAATGATCTACAAGAAAGGCCCGGGATGCCCGGGCCTTTCTTTTTGTGACACCTAACGGCGTAAAGTGACTTTACATGAGACGCCGATCAAAGCGCATCGGGCACCTCCCCGTGCGTTGCCAAGATCACCGGATCGTCGAAGTCGCCAGTATCCGCATCGCCAGTGCGTGAGAATGCGATGACGCCATGTCTTCGGGGCGCTGCGGCCTCCGCCATTCGCAGGCATTGTCGCTCGTCGGTCGCAATCTTCGGTTCATCGGCGACGATCTTCTTTCCCATCTTACGATAGCTCTGCACTACGTAGTGGATGACCTTGCTGTTGTGATCGATACGAGCGGTCTGCATCAGTGACTCCTGGTCTTGTCTGGATCGAATGAGCGCAGAGCCGTCTGGATCTGCGGAATGGCTTCGGGGTTGAGCTGACACATGTGAAGCTCGTCACGGTCTCGATCTTCGCCAGGCACAGGCGGCCGGTTCATGATCGGGATCACTGTGAATTCCTCGTCGTCCGCAAAGGGGCCAAAGGGCTCAATGCGAAACCGATAGCTCGGGAACTGGTCGCCCAAGAATTCCAGCAGCCGGGGCTCCGCCCACTCTACCGCCTTCCCCAGCGTTGCCGGCGCAACGACGATGAACTCGCTGACTTCATGCTGCGACATCATCGCTCTCCATCGTCACACCCACCAATTCCCCGATCAGGCTCTCGCAATGCCCGCAGGTGAACGGCACCGGGTTATGCTCTAGACCCTCTATGAATTCGTCCACCGTCGTCGGCGCCCCTTCCATACGAGGTATCTGGACGCGCCTGGTCGTTGGTCTCTGGCAGTTCGCGCAGAGGCAATGGAGGACGAAAATGCGAGCCGGACGCGTTCCTTCAAACATCTCGTTGTTCCTGTTCTGTTCTCATTCACATTCAAAGCGCAGAACGCTCGGAGAGTCGAGAGCGATTCGAGAGGTCGTTAAGAGTTTTCCTATTGGGGTACGTTTCGTATCTTTTTAGCTTGACGCTTCAGGGTACGATATGTACCTTTCTTTCCATTAGATCACCGAGGCGATGCCTCTAGGGAGATGGGAAATGAACGCTGAAAACATTCTCCGAGTGGCCGACGCGATCGAACAGCACGCAATCAAGGACCTCGGCTTCAACATGGCCGGGTATTGCGACCGCACGACCCCGGATGCGCCAGATCATACCGGCCACCATTGCGGAACAACTGCCTGCATAGCGGGCTGGGCTATCGCAATCGAACACCAGCTGACCGGCGAAAGCCTCCTTGAAGAGATCACGAGGCGCCCGGTCGTGTCCGACGCAGCTGCCAGTTTCCTTGGCATCGACGGTCATCAAGCAAGTGACCTCTTTTTTGCCGGCAGCCACCCGGAGCACTCGGATAATTGGCCCGCGATTTCCGCCGAGGCCGCAGTCCGCACGCTCCGTCACTTAGCCGCTACAGGCGAAGTCGACTGGACCGCCTAATCCCTTCCCCCAGTAGGAGCGGCGGGCCTGTGCTGTGATGGTGCAGGTGCTGATAAGGCAACCGCCGGTTTATTCTATGACCACGACCGACTTGAATTTGGGCGACCTCATCAGCGCCACCGTTGCCAAGCAGCTCGATGCGTCCTCCGTCGAGAAGGAAGTTGAGACGCGAGTGTCGAAGCTCGTGGTCGAGGCCGTCGACCGGGCGCTGCGCGGCTACTCCGAAACGGCAAAGCTTATTGAGAAGGCCGTCGAAGATGCTCTGCGCGTCGAGCGGCTTGACCTTCCCAGTTATGGCGTCACCGTTGCTGCAATGCTCAGAGCCCAGATCGAAGGCAAGGTGTCAGAGCTCATCGCTGGCACCCTCGCCGCTGAGATGGATGAACTTCTCAATCTGGCGCCGAAGACCGTCAAGCTGTCCGAAATCGCGAAGGACATGATTGAGAACAGACATGGCGATGAAGGCTATGGCCAGGTGATCACAGTCATCGTCGAGCATGCCGATCGTGGCTATTCACACATCTATCTCGACGAAGAAGAGGTCATTGAACCGCGCGAAAAGTATCGCTGCCAGCATCGACTTGCTATCGACCCAGAGGGCAAGATTTACGCCGCGACAGTCGCAAACCAAGACCTGAAGAAAACCACTCGGTTTGGCCACTTCTATGGCATCGACCAGAAGCTCCGTGCCTACGTCGCTTGCGGCACCAAGATCGTCATCGAGGAGGATGATGTTGTCACCACAGTGGGAGACTGCTGATGGCCGGCACCCCAGGACTCAGGACCATCAACGGCAACCGCCCCGGTTACACGCTCTATGGCAGCAGGAAGAAGCGGTATGCCCCTCCCCTGACTGCTGAGCAGCAGGCCAAGTTCAACGCCAAGATGGACGCCGCTTGCGCTGCGCTCGAATCCGGCAATGCGGAAGAGTTCTTCGCATCCATCCGTGAGGGCAATGCTGCGCTTGACCGCAATGACGATCGCGAAGCCCGCAAAGCCGTCGAAGGCGATACCGACCTCAACCACGATAATCTGGAGGGAGGGGAATGAGCCCGGTCACCCTAGCCGAATGCCCTCCCGGTCTCTTCTGGTTCAATGGCTCGCTGTGCTTCAAGAGCGAGTATTCGAGCGTCGTCTCCGGGAACCAAAACCAGCCCGACGCCTATGTCGTCGCCAGCGGGGAGTACTTCTGGGGCGGCGCCAAGTCGAGCGCTCTGCGATCTGAGCTGCTCGTCCAGCCCATCCACTATGAGACCGCCGTCGAGGCGATCAAAGGGGATGATCTATGAGCGCCGCCACCAAGCCCCATTCCCTAGTCCATGACGCTCTGGCCGTACTTACTGGTTTGGCTCTGCTGGCGTTCTTCTATGGCCTGCTGGCTTGCGCTTTCTGGCTTCGGTTCGATGAGCCGATGTGGGGCGTCCTATTGGTCCCGGCCAGCTTCGCACCGGGAAGTGCCTTCTGATGGCACACCCCGTCATGAAGCTCATCGACATGCTCGTGAACCGTCCCGGCTGGATCTTCTGCGGCATGTACCAAGACCCGCCCGAACCTCCGTCTGGCTTCACCCTCGAGACCAAGGAAGACGGATTCTTGGGCTTCGTTACCCACTATCGGTTTGTTCCGGAGGTGAAGTCGTGAGCCATCCTGTTTCAGGTCCAATTTCTCCCGAGGAGCTTCAGCGCATCGCCGAGCTTCCTTACGGGAAAGCCTCTGCTGAATTGCGCAAGCATGATCCTGCATGGGGGCTGACGACGGCAGACAATCCGAACATCAAGTGGGACGTCGTGCTGATCGCAAGCGTGCCAGTGACTACAGTCGTTACGGTAGAAGCGCCCGACGAGAAGACCGCGCAGAAGCTCGCTATGGCGACGAAGGTCCACCGCAACGATTGGGAAGTCGACACGTACGCCAGCATCGAGGACATCGAAGTTGAAAGCACGGTGCCAGCATGAAAGCCACCTACCCCATCGGCAATGGCCTCCCCCTCTTCAAACTCCCAGACGGGAAGTTCATGGGCGCCTTCTCTCAGCGTCTTGTCCCTATTCAACCTCCCTCGCCTTCTGCTGGGGCTTCCCAAAAGGTGGCGGCATGAATCTGCGCATCCTCAAGAAGCTGTCGAAGCGGGCCGCGCCGTTGCTGGTGACATTGGGCGATCACCGCGAGCACTTCCGCGCCGCACATGCCCGGACCGGCGACAATTACCATGGCTTGATTGGCTTCCCGCGGAAGAACTGGGAGCGTTCGCCATGCCATCCGACCTACCAGCCGACAGGCACCGGACGGGATCGCATTCGGGTCACCACGCGGCGCGGACGCGCAATGGTCCTGGCAGAGCCATGCCACCCGCTCAAGGGCACCGCCATGGTCGGCGCAGTCTCTGGCTACTACGAGCCCGAGTGGGACGAAGAAACCGCATGGGAAGCACTGACGCGCCTCGTCTACACGCACTTCACAGACTGGTGCGCTTATCCCGACCCATTGCCAACCAGGCGCATCCGTTCGGTCAGCGACGTCTTCGCCGCGGCCGCTGACATCATCAATGAATACGACATCCTGCCTTCTGCTGGGGCTGATCGGAAGGAAGCAGCGTAATGGCTGAAGAAACCGGAATCGAATGGACCGACAGCACGTTCAATCCATGGTGGGGCTGTACGAAGATCAGCCCTGCATGTGATCACTGCTATGCGGCAGATCTCGACAAGCGCACCGGCGGCAATCACTGGGGCAACGTCCCGCGCCGCCGCACGAGCGAGAAGAATTGGAATGAGCCGCGCCGCTGGCAGAAGAGGGCCGCAGAGTTTCAGGCCACCCACGGTCGCCGCCAGCGCGTCTTCTGCGCCTCAATGGCCGATGTCTTCGATAACCAGGTGCCGCCGGAATGGCGGGCCGACCTATGGGCACTTATCCGAGAATGCCCTGATCTCGACTGGCTGCTCCTGACCAAGCGCCCTCAGAACATCGGGAAGATGCTGCCGTCCTTTTGGGAAGATATCTCCGACCATGTCTGGCTTGGGACGACCATCGAGGATGACAAGCGAGCCGAGCAGAACATTCCTCACCTGCTGGGGCACTCCGCGGCCGTACTTTTCCTATCCGTTGAACCGATGCTCGGGCCGATTGACTGGAAACGCTGGCTTCCAACCGGGCGCCCGGCGATCCGTCCGGGCGGCGAACCATTCATCGCACCCAACTATTTCATGACCAAGTGCGAGCACTGTGGATGGAGCGGATCGACGGAATTTGTCGGGTACGACAGTTGGGGCGACGATTCCGACTGCTATTGCCCCTCATGCAATAACTCGTTCCTGTGCGACGAGACCTACGAAATCGACTGGGTGATCGCTGGCGGCGAAAGTGGTCCGCAGGCGCGCCCATCTCACCCAGACTGGTTTCGTGCCCTGCGGGACCAATGCGCCGCCGCAGATGTGCCGTTCTTGTTCAAGCAATGGGGTGAGTGGCGCCCGCGGGGCCCGGCCAGCATGGGCTATCCGCCCATCGACGGCGTTGCCCAACTGCGCATCACAGACAAAGGCGAGAATGGCCAAGACCTCGCGTCCGAGGGCGGCAATCAGGTCTGGCTAAACCGCGCAGGCAAGAAGGCTGCCGGGCGCAAACTCGATGGCGTCACCCATGAGGGATATCCGAGGACAGCCCATGCGTAAGCTCACCGACCAAGAGCGCCAGCTATTGCGCTTCGTCTCGGAAGTGGGCGGCAGCTATTGCCCCGGCTCAGACACCACCGCCCGCATTCCCAGAGACGGCCACAAGTCCCTCAAGCGTATGGCTAAGGATGGCTTCCTCATCATTGAGGATACCGACGATGGCCCTCGCTTCACCCTCACGACTCAAGGACAGGAGGAAGCCAATGGCTGAGCGCAGCAATCGGCGCGAGGTCCGCAATCCTGTTCTGGCATTGCCCTCTATTCGGCGCCTTCAGGAATTGCCGCCAGAAGCTCGTGAGGCAGTCCGAGACATCCTCGCCGACCTGGTCGTGGACGCCCGCGGCCGCGCGCAAGCGTCGTGGCTCAAGAACAAGGGGCCAATGGCGGCCTATTGGAAGGCCGTCGGCGCTTACGCCCATCACATTCGCGGAGCGCTTCGCTGATGCCCCGGCATAACTTCTCCGCCAAGGTGAAGCGGCAAGCGCGCGAACGCTCTGGCGGCCACTGTGAGGCCGTTGGCGAGGTCTATGGCCTTCCGGCCGGCCAGCGCTGCAATGCCGCTCTAGAGGGCAAGCGCGTAGAGATAGACCACTATCCAATTCCGGCAACGGACGAAGGCAGCGACCTGCTCGAAAACGCTGTTGCCTGCTGCACCAAATGCCATGGCCACAAGACGGCTACCTACGACGTGCCGATGCAGGCCAAGGGCAAGCGGGTCGCAACGCGCCATCTCGGCATTTCGCGGCCCGGCACCTTGCCCGGCGCTCGCATCAAGTATTCCCGAGCTCGAGGCGTCTGGGTTGACCGCGCCACCGGCCAAATCGTGGAGGCTCCGACATCATGACCGATCTCAATGAACTACTTGAGAGAGTGAAGAAGGCTCCGGGGCCCGATCGTGAGCTAGACGCGGACCTTGCGCGGGCGCTCGGATGGGCCTTCATCGAAGGCGACGGCGAGGACCGCATTCCTCTCGCACTGCCCTGCTTCACCTTCTCGGCTGATGACGCAATGCGTCTCGCGCAGAACGCTCTACCGGCTCGCTGGGAAATAGCCATGGGCACCTGCGGCGAGGAGGACATGCCGTGGGCCTGTCTCACTGAGCCGGACGAACCTTGCCGCGATTTCTCGGCAAACGCCCCAACAATGGAGCTGGCGATTGTCGAGGCCCTGCTTTCGGCCGTCATCGCCATCGGAGACCAGTCATGAGCAAAGAGAACAGGGTGTCGGACGAACTGGCTGCTTGCCCTTTCTGTGGCGGCGAAGCGGAAATCAGGGTTGATGCCGAAACGGATTCTTTCGATCTCGGCTGTTCCACCGATGGGTGCGCTGCGATCTTGATGTGGGCCGGTGAGGATACGCAATACCTCGACGACGCCGTGTCCGCCTGGAACCTCCGCACCCTCTCCCTTCCAGCACAGGAGCCGGTGAGTTTCGAAGGCCTGCCGAAGCGGAAGCTCGATGATTTGGTCGGTCGAGGCTGGGAAGTGGTTGGATATGCCCTGCAGAATGGCGAGCAGCGCTATGGGTTCATCACCACCGGCGGCTTTGTCGGCTGGTGGCTTCCCGAAGACTATCCGCTGCACACTTCCGGCGAGCCGCCACAGCCAAAGGCGGTCATAACGGAGGAGATGGTGGAGCGGGCGATGAAAGCCTATTGGGCTGGCGATGCTAGTGATGGAACTGGCAAAACCTCCATGCGCTCCGCCCTCACCGCCGCCCTGAAGGAGGCTTGAGGATGGGAGCTGAAAATCCGAAAGCTTGGGTGCTGGCGCCGGTAGAGCCGACGGCGGCAATGGTAGAGGCGCACTATCGGGCCCACGCAGAAGCCGAGACTGTGTTTGCCGATGCGCAAGCCGTTTGGGCCGCCATGATCGCTTGTGCTCCCAACCATATTCCTGACGCCGGGGAGATGGTTGAAAGCCTTCAGCGCGGCGTCCAAGAGCACGTTCCCTATGAGGGGCATTGGAACATCGGTGACGCCGATAAACTGATGCTGCAGGCTGCCGCCCTCATCACTTCCCAGGAGGCGGAGATCGAGCGCCTTGCAAAGGAACGGGACGACGCCAGCGCGGACGCCTATAAGGCCAACAAGGCGGCCGACGCGATCAATGCTGCGCTCAAGGAAACCGGCGAGCGTGCAGCGAAGAACTGGCGGGACTTCCGCGATCTCAGGATCGAAATCACCGGTGATGGCCCGATGTGCCGTGACTGCGCCGATGAAAACGGCCGCTGCCCACACTCCGGCCAGCCATGCGATCCTGACGAAGCAGTTGAGGAACAGATCGCCAAATGGAAGGCAGAAGGATTCCGCGACAAGATTGCTCTTGGCGCCACCGCCGAAGAGATCCTGCGGTTTCGGGATGGATATCCGAACCCGGCCGGGGGATCGAAAATCTTCTATCGATACACCATCGAGCAGGCCCGGTACCGATATGCCGACGCCGTCATAGCTGCCCGATCCACCACCAAGGAGAAGGGCAATGGCTGAAACGCTCTACATCGTGCGCGGATTCAATTTGTCTGAGGGAGCGTGGACGCAATACGTCATCGCAACTTCTCCGGGCAAAGCAGTCGACCTGGCCACCACGCGAAAGCCATGGGACTTGAGCCGGCCTATCGAAGTGGAATTGCCGACTGACTTCATTGACGGCCGCCAAGCTCTTTCCGAAGGAGAGCAGAATGACTGACAAGGAAAACGTCACCCTGCCCCGGATCATCGACGCCCGCCTCTATGGCCCTCAGTGGGGCGGGAAGCCGATGAACCTTATGCGGCTGAGTACAATTAAGACCAACCTGGGGTTGAAGCCATGAAGATGCGCGAGAAAATGGCGCGAGCTCTTTGCAAAGCAAGAGGCATCGATCCCGATAGGCAGGGTCACGACGGCTGGCCTCCATACTGGCCGCATGTCTTGCCAGAGGTGGACGCGATGCTCGATGCCCTCATGGAGCCGACTGAAGGGATGATTGAGGCGAACAAATCCGTCGACCATCTTGAGCCTGACCTGCCCGATGTTCTCGGCGAATGGAAAGCAATGATCACCGCAGCGAAAGAGGGTAAGTAGATGACGCGCCTCATCGGCCTATCCCTCCTCTTCCTCATAGCCCTTGCTTTGATAGGCGGGCATCAGATGGGGTGGTGGTGACATGCCGCTACTCACCCCGAAGGACGTCGCCAAAGAGCTTGGCGTCAGCGAAAGCCAAGTGCGGGCTCTGACCGAAGAAGGCGCCCTGCCCTCAATCAATATCGGCCTATTGGGCCGCCGGCCGACAAGGCGATATGATCCAGCCGACATTGCGGCGTTCATGCAAGTCCGGAGGGAGACGAAGTGTCAGTCTACAAGCGCCCCAGCGCCAGCACGTACTCGTACGACTTCCGCCTCGGAGGCCGTCGATTTAGCGGAGATACGGGCAAGACTCGCGAGCGCGAAGCTCGACAGGAAGAAGACCGCATCCGGCGCGAGCAGAAGGCCCGGCTAGACCAGCTCAACGGCAATTTCGGCGCTGACATCACCGTCGGCGCCGCCTTCACCCGCTACATGCTCGAGGTCGGCCAGTACCATGCCCAGGCGTCCACGACGCTTTCGAACCTCGAATGGCTCCAGCTACATCTTGGCAAAGATCGATCGCTACTCAGTGTGGGCGAGAACGAGGTTTCATTTCTCGTGGCGCGCCGCAGGCAGGATGTTCGACGTGTCGGAAAACTGGAGAACCGCGGCAAGACCGTCAGCAACGCCACCGTCAACCGGTCATGCACTGAGCTGCTGCGCAAGGTGATGCTGCGCGCTGCGCTGAAATGGGGCGTGAACGTTCAGAAGATCGACTGGGCCGACCACATGCTGCCCGAGCCGAAGGAGCGCGTCCGCGAGGCAAAGCCTGACGAAGAGGCCGCCATCATGGACGAGCTCGCCCGCGGCTACGACGTAGCGGTTGAATTCGCCGTGCTCACCGGCTGCCGCCGCATGGAGATTGTTGGCCTCACATGGCAGCGCGTCGACTTCTTCAACCGGCAATTCACGGTGATCGGGAAGTTCGACAAGGAACGCTCGATCCCAATGAGCAATGCGGTTTTCGAGCTGCTATGGGCAGAGAAGAACCACGACCCGGTGCACGTCTTCACCTATGAGGCCAGGCGGACGGACAAGCGCAAAGGCATCCACCGCGGCGTGCGGTACCCGATGACGGACGCCGGCCTGCGCACCGCGATGCGGCGAGCCGTGTCGAATGCTGGAGTGGAGAATTTCCGGTTCCACGACACGCGGCATACGGCCGCCACGCGCATTCTGCGCAATAGCAACCTCAGGGTCGTGCAGAACCTATTGGGCCATTCAGACCCATCGACCACGGCGAAATACGCTCACGCGGTCGCAGAGGATATCCGTGCCGCCATGGAAGCAACCACTCCCACGAGACTTCCCACGGATGAAGTTGAGTACCGCCTCAACACTCTGAAGAAAAAGAAGAAATCAGGATAGGGGCACATTTCCCCCAGACAAATGCGCTACCAGGCTGCGCTACGCCCCGACTGCGCGGAGACATAGACAAACAGGTGTTTTGACGCAACCCTGATTTTTCCGAGAATGGAAACAAAGGGCAATTTGAGTGTGGAAGCGCACAGCTTGGTGAAGCAGGCTCCCTGACATAGCTTCTGTTGCGCGACCTTCGTTGGGAGAAACCCACCTTGCCTACCCGGCTCGTCAAAACACTTGGCCATCATGTCGCGCCGCCGCGCTTCGTGCTGTTTGCCGTCACCATGGTGGTTCTGAGCGGCCTGGCCGCATTGGCCGGGATCGAACTGCAGATTGCCGTTCTGGCCAGTTTTAACGTTGCTACACTGGTTTTTCTGATTTCGGCGCTGCCGCTGCTGAATGACGATCTGGCGAGGATGCGCAAAACGTCTGCCACAAATGACGCCAACCGCGTCGGGCTGCTGGCGATCACCCTGCTCGTCCTGCTCATTGTGCTCGTTGCCGTGGGATCGTTGATCGCGCATCCGGATACGAACTGGTTCGAGGTGCCGCTGATCCTCGTGTCACTGGCATTGGCATGGGTTTTCGCCAACACCGTTTTCGCCTTTCACTACGCCCATCTTTACTATCAGCAGCTAGAGAAGAAGGATCGGGCGGGGCTGCACTTCCCCGGTGGGAGCGCGCCCGATTACTGGGACTTTCTCTATTTCAGTTTTACGCTCGGCATGACGTTCCAGACTTCGGATGTGACGATCGAAGGGGCGCATATGCGCAAGATCGCCCTGGCGCACGGCGTCGTGGCTTTCCTGTTCAACCTTGGCATTCTGGCTTTTGCGATCAATACGATCGGCAGCCTCTACAGCTAGGCTGGCTGAAGCTGGGCTTCCGGGTCCGCCGAGGCGTCACGGGGATCGTGGCCGTGCGGCTTGCCGTAGAGGCCGATATTCTCATCGCCCCAGGCATGCAGGGCCAGGAGGATGGGCTTCATCGTGTTTCCGAGTGGCGAAAGCGAATACTCCACCTTTGGCGGGACCTGGGCATAGACCTTGCGGGTGATGAGGCCGTCTTCCTCCAGCTCTCGGAGCTGATTGGTCAGCATGCGCGGTGTCACCTTGCAGAGGTGCCGCTGGATGGCATTGAAGCGCAGAGTGCCGTCCTTCATCAGGTGAAAGAGGATCACAGACTTCCATTTACCATCGATCAGCCCGATGGCGGCCTCGACGGAACAGCCGGGGCTGCAATCGAAACGCGAGTGTCGGGCCTTGGCCATTTACAGTATCCTTTTTGATAGTATGTGCAGTCTTTGATCGTATTGCACGATAGCGAAGGTAGGCTCATCTCCAGCTCACAGCAAGCACAGAGGAGCTGAATGATGAAAGCCGTTGGCTACACAATCGCCGGACCGATCGATCGCGCTGAGGCGCTGGTGGATATCGAAATCGACCGTCCTCGTGCCGAGGGGCACGACATCCTGGTCGAGGTCGCGGCCGTTTCGGTCAATCCGGTGGATGCCAAGGTGCGGCAGGGGTCGAATGCTGCCGATGGGCAGTGGAAGGTGTTGGGCTGGGACGCGGTCGGCCGGGTGGTCGAGATCGGCGATGCTGTCACGGGTTTCAAGCCGGGTGACAAGGTCTATTATTCAGGCTCAATCGCCCGGGCCGGTGCCAATAGCCAGTTTCATCTGGTGGATGAGCGTATTGTCGGGCGGAAGCCGAATACCCTCTCCAATGCCGAAGCGGCGGCCCTGCCGCTGACGGCGATCACTGCCTGGGAGATGCTGTTTGACCGACTGGATGTGCGGAAGCCGGTGGCCGGGGCGGCCAATGCCATTCTTATCGTGGGCGGCGCGGGTGGGGTTGGGTCGATCACCATTCAGCTGGTGCGCGCCCTGACGGACCTAACAGTGATTGCCACCGCCTCGCGGCCGGAGACCAGCCAGTGGGTGCGCGATCTTGGCGCGCATCATGTGATCGATCACAGCAAGCCACTGGCCGAGCAGGTCGAGGCACTGGGCATCGGAGCGCCGGCCTTTGTGTTTTCGACGACGGAAACGCAGCGGCACCTGGGCGAGATCATCAAGCTGATCGCGCCGCAGGGCCGCTTTGGGCTGATCGATGACCCGGAAACACTCGATGTGTTACCATTCAAGCGGAAGGCCGTGTCGACGCACTGGGAGCTGATGTTTACCCGGTCTCTGTTTGGCACGAGCGACATGGATGAGCAGGGCAAATTGCTCAATGCGGTTGCTGCCTTGATCGATGAGGGCAAGGTTCGCACGACCGTCAGCGAGGTGCTGCGCCCGATCAATGCGGAAAGCCTCAGGAAGGCTCATAGCCTGATCGAGACCGGCAAGGCCAAGGGCAAGATTGTGCTTGAGGGCTTTTGAGCGGCGGGCCCGGCCGGCGATTGTCGGCCGGGTTTCAGCTTCGCTTGATCTTTTCCATCGCCTTGCCCTTGGCGAGCTCGTCGATGACTTTGTCGAGATAGCGGATTTCGCGCATGGTCGGCTCTTCGATGTCCTCGACCCGGACGCCGCAGACGACGCCTTTGATCAGCGACCTTGAGGGGTTCATGCCGGGCGCGCCTTCGAAGAAATCCTCAAAGGTGGTCTTCTTTTCGAGTTCGTCTTCAAGCGTCTGCTGGCTGTGTCCTGTCAGCCAGCAGATGAGTTCGTCGACCTCGGCCTTGGTACGACCCTTCCTCTCCGCCTTGGCGACGTAAAGCGGGTAAACGCTCGCAACGCTGGTGGTGAAGATGCGGTGATTGGCCGAGGATTTCATGGCTTTCCCTTTCAGTCGAAAAGCGGCTGCAAGACCATTTCCGGCACCTTGACCAGGCCCTTGTCGGTGATGCGGATTTCCGGGATCACCGAGAGCGGGATGAGGTTGAAGCCCATATAGGGGATCGTGCAGCCAACCTGCTGCCAGGCCTTTTTCAGGGCCTTGTTTTCGGCGGCAACGTCGTGGACGCGCTTGTCGGATATGAGGCCGGCGACCGGGAGGGCGACGAAGGCTAGCACCTTGCCATCTTCAACCACGACGATGCCACCATTGGCGGCCTCGATGGTTTTGAGGGCGAGCTGCATGTCGGCTTCGTTGGTGCCGGCGAGGATGATGTTGTGGCTGTCGTGGCCGACAGAGGAGCCGACGGCGCCGTTCTTGATGCCGAAATCATGCAGGAGGCCATAGGCGATGCCGCCATTTGACTTGCCGTGGCGCTCGATGACAGTGACGAAGCTGAGATTGTCGCGCTCGAGGATGGTTTCCCAGTCATTGGCCGGGGCGATGTCCACCTTGCGATGCGGCAGGATGATGCCGGGCATTTCGATGCCGATGGCATTTGCGGTGACTGCGCCACTCGGCAGGTCGGGCACGAGTTTGATCGACTTGGGCAGGTGGACGGTGTTGTAGGCCGCGTCAGGGTAGCGGTAGCGCTGGTTGAGCGTGTCTTCGAGCAACGGGGTAACCTTGCGGTCTTCGACCATCAGGGCGCCGCCGTACCAGGTATTGACCGGCTTCAGGTCCTCATCGAGGAGGACGAGATCGGCGCGGCGGCCGCCGCCGAGGCCGCCGACTTCATCGCCCATGCCGAAGCGGGTGGCGCCATGGAGCGAGCCCATGGACCAGGCCTGTTCGGGTTTGACGCCGCAGCGGATGGCTTCGCGGACGACCCAATCGAGACCGAAGGTAAGAAGATCGTCGGCGTCGCGATCGTCGGTGCAGACGCAATAGCGCTTGTGGCTGGCGCCGCCTTCGGTGATCGGCTTGATGGCTTCGACGATGGAATTCCAGGGCGTCGCCGGATTGCCGCCGCGGAGGAAGACCCAGATGCCGGCATCGACGAAATCGTCGGAGATGTCGCGGTCGATGGCCTCGTGCGTGTCGGTGACGCCGGCTGCGGCATAGGGGGCGACGAATTCGCGGCCATAGATGTGGCCGGAAACGGGGCGTCCGCGCTTGAGGGCTTCGGCGATGATGGCGTGGCTGCGCGGATCGCCCATAGCGACGGGAACAAAATCCATCTTTTCGCCGAGGGCGACGGCTTCAGGCCACTTGTCAAAGAGGGCGCCGATCTTTTCGGGAGTGAGGTCGCCGCCGGCGGTTTCGAGATCGGGCGAGGTAGCGGGGACGGTCGAGGGGACGGTGAGGAAGATGGAAAGCGGGGCGAGGCGCGCGTCTTCGAGCATGGCTTCGACGCCGGCTACGTCCATGACATTGCCGATCTCGTGGCTGTCGCAGAAGATCGTCGTGGTGCCATTGAGCAGCGCTGCTTCGGCATAGGCGCAGGCGGTGACCATCGAGCTTTCGATGTGGATGTGGGGATCAACGAGGCCGGGGGCGATGATGCCGCCTTTGGCGTCGTAGAGGGCCTTGGGGGCTGGGCCGAGCTTGTAGGAGCCGGCCGGTTTGACAGCAGCGATGCGGCCGCCGGAGAGCCAGATTTCCTTGTCGCTGGCGATGCGCTCGGAATAGGTCGAGAGCGTGCGCGCGCCGGTGATGACGAGGTCGGCGGGCGCCCTGCCCCCGGCGACGGCGGCAAGCGTTGTGATCTGCGTGTGGAGTGGGCTCACGGAGAAGCGGGTAATCGCCATGGTTCAGGCCTTAGAGAAAGCGTGGAGGATGCGCACCCAGGAGCGAATGCCCTTGTGGAAGCTCGATAGGTCGTATTTTTCGTTGGGGCTATGGATGCGGTTGTCGAACCGGGCGAAGCCGATCAGCAAGCTGTCCATGCCGAGGCGCTGCTTGAATTCGCCGAGGATCGGGATCGAGCCGCCGGTGCCGGCAAGGGCGGTTTCGCGCTGCCATTCTTCGGTCAGCGCTTCCTTGGCCTTCGTGAGCAGGACGCCATCGAGTGGCATGGAGCGGGCGGCGGCGGTGCCGTAAGCCTTGAAGGTGACGGAGCAATCGGCCGGGATGCGGGCGCGGACGAAATCGCGGAAGATCTCGCGGATGCGATTGGGGTCTTGGCCGTCGGCGAGGCGGAAGGAGATTTTGGCGCCGGCTTTCGCGGGAATGACGGTCTTGAAACCATCGCCGGAATAGCCGCCCCAGACGCCGTGGACTTCGGCGGTCGGGCGGGCCCAGACCTGTTCGAGGACCGAGCGGCCCTGTTCGCCGGCAGGGATGGAGAGGCCGATATCGCCGAGGAATTTTTCGGCGTCGAAGGGGAGACGAGCCCATTCCGCCTTGTTGGCTTCGGGGAGTTCGGTGACGCCGTCGTAGAAGCCGGGGATGGCGACGCTGCCGTCTTCGCTGCGGAGCTGGCCGAGAATGGTGGAGATGAGCTGCACGGCATTGCGGGCGGCGCTGCCGAACATGCCGGAATGCAGATCGCGGTCGGCGGTTGTTACCTCGAACTCTTCGGAGACGAAGCCGCGCCACATGGTGGTGATGGCGGGGGTTTCGCGGTCCCACATATCCGTGTCGCAGACGAGGATGGTGTCGGCGCGGAGGTCATCGGCATTTGCGGCGAGGAATGGCCCGAGCGAGGGGGAGCCGGCTTCCTCTTCGCCCTCGAAGAGCATGGAAATGCGGATGGGGAGCCTGCCAGTGACGGTTTTCCAGGCGCGGCAGGCTTCGATGAAGGTCAGCAACTGGCCTTTGTCGTCGGAGGCGCCGCGGCCGGTGATGAAAGTTTCTCCATCGGGCTGGGGCACGAGGGTGGGCTCGAAGGGCGGCGTGTTCCAGAGGGCCAGCGGATCGACTGGCTGCACGTCGTAGTGGCCGTAGAAGAGCACATGCGGGCCGGGTGTCGTGGGGCCGTGGCCGACGACCATGGGGTGGCCTGCCGTGTCGCGCACCGTGGCATCGAAACCGAGGCCGGCGAGTTCATCGCGCAGCCATTCGGCGGCGCGGCGGCAATCGGCGGCATATTCGGGTTCGGTGGAAACGGACGGAATGCGGATCAGCTCGAAGAGCCGCTCTAGGCTCGTATCGAGTTGTTGATCGGCTTGGGCAAGAACGGCATCGAGTGTGGTCATGCGGGCGGTCGGTTCAATAGGGTTGGATCGTCGACTGGACGGCTGGCGAGAGGCCTGAGGCGGCGCTGAAGCAGCTTGGTAGAATGACCAGGCCTTTGCAACGGCAAACGTCCAGTGTGGAAAAGGCGGTGCTTTAGCCGAGGCGCAGCATGTGGTTGTCGAAGAGGAAATCGAACTGTTGCTGGGGCCGTTCGGCCCCGGCGATGCCGATCATTTCTCCCTTGCCGCTGGTGGCGATGAAGCCGGTTTGATCGGCGGCGAGACCGCAGCCATTGCGCAGGGTTTCGACGAGGACGGGGCGTTTTTGTTCGGCGTCGATGGCGATGAGCAGATCGCCTTCGGGGGAGGAGACGGCGATGGTCGATCCATCCGTCGAGGCGGCGACGGAGCCGACATAGTTGCGGAGATCGCGGAGAGTATCGGTGGGCAGTTCGATGAGGCGGATTTCGCCGTCCATGGTGGCGTAGCCGATGAGCTGGGGCGTTTCGCTGGGCGCGCCCTTGTATTGGCAGCCGAACCAGACGCGGTTTTGCACGTCCACCGCCATGTGGCGGATGGAGAGCTGGTGGAGGCCGGCTTCGAGGCGGAGTTGGCCGATAAGTTTTCCGTCGCGGCGGTCGATGAAGACCACGGAGGGGTCCATGGTGTCGATATTGAGTTCGGCACGGCCGTAGTCGGGGTGGGTCTCGATGCCGCCATTGGCGACGACGAAGGTGACCCCGTCGGGCATGAGCAGCATTTCGTGGGGGCCGGTGCCGTAGGTGGGGAATTCGCCGATGCGGCGGTAGCTGTCGGTGGCGTCGTAGATGCCGATAACGCCTTGGGCGGCCTCGAAGTCGCTTTCGGTTGCGTAGAGGAGGCGTCCATCGGGCGAGAAGACGCCGTGCCCGAAGAAGTGGCGGCCTTCGACGCTGGTGAGGGTTTGCGGGGCTTCGTTGCCGAAGGGGTCGAAGACCAAAGCAAAGGTGCCGGGTTGGCGGGCGAAGACGACGCCCCTGCCCGCTTCGCGGCTGATGGTGATGTCGTGGCCGCGATCGGGCAAATCGATCATGGAAATGACGTCGCCGCGCTCGCCCATGAGGACGGCGCCATACTTCCCAGCCGATGTCTGGATGGAGCTGGCGAAGACGAGGTCATTGGCTTCGAGGGCCAGCAATTGGCGTGGCGCAAGGCTGGCCAAGAAGCCGGCACCGGCTGATTTCAAAAAAGCGCGGCGCTGCCACACGGTCAGTCTCCGTCCAGGGAGGAGAAGCCGACGCTGAGGCCGAGGGTGGCGGAGAGCTCTTCGCCGATGAGGCGCTGCAGGTCTTGGGTTGCAATGACAAGGTCGTTCAAAGCGGCGGCTTGTGCTGGGTCGGTCACGGCTTCTTCAACGGGTGAGGTCACGACGGCGAAAGCAGCGTCGGCGCGGGCGAAGGCGGCTGTAACTTCCTCGGCGAGGGCTGGGTCCGTGACTACGCTCGACAGCTCGATGAGGCGGCGGAGGCCGTCGAAATTGGCTTTCAGCATCGGCAAGGTCTGGTTGGATCGCCAGAACAGGGCCAGTTTGGGGTTTGCCTTGCCGTCACCCTTGGCGATGAAGGGGTTTATGCGCGTATCGCGGACCGCCTCGATACCGTGGGAGACGAGGCCGACTATGGCTTCGAGGGATTCGGTGGTGGTGCGGTAGTCGGCATAGGCGGGATCGGGCTGGGTCAGGCGTTTGGCGATGCCGTCGGGATCGGCCCAGCCGGCTGCGATGTCGCTGGCTATTTCTTCGAGGTTTTTGGCCACGGCAGCGCCATAGGCACAGCGGAAGGCGCCGTCGGATGTGGTCAGCGTTTCAAAGCCGGTGCCGAAGAGGACGAATTCGAGGGCGCCAAAGCCCTGAACAGCAACGCTCTTTTGCTGGAGGCCGGGCACGGTGGCGGCGGTGGGGTCCGCTTCGGCGAGGAGCTGCTGAACCTGACGGAGGCCGATGCCTTTTCGGTCGGGGAAGAACAGAATTCGGTCGGAGCGGTTGTCTTCCATGAGCGGGCCGACGCGCAGGAATTCGATGCGGCCATAGGCCGTGGCGGCTTTGGCGAACGCTTCCTGGGCGGCAGTCAGATCGCCGTTTTCGCAGAGGACGTACATGGCCTTTGAAAGCTCGGCGGTGCGCGTTGCAAAGGCCTTGGTCTGGGGCCGGATGAAATTGGTCACGCTGGAGCGCAGCATTTCGGAGGGACTGATGATCTGCGCCGATGCCGGGGCGACCAGAAGAAAAGTTGCGAAAATGGCGGCAAAAATGCGCATCAGAGGGACCCCAGGAATTCCAAGAGATCGGCACGTTGTTTTGCCGTCATGACGGCAAAGGCGTCGCGAGATTTTTGCGCCTCGCCGCCATGCCAGAGGATGGCTTCGGTGAGGTTTCGCGCGCGGCCATCATGGAGGAAGAAGGTGTGGCCGGAAACCGTTTCGGTGAGGCCGATACCCCAGAGGGGCGGCGTGCGCCACTCGTAGCCGTCGGCCTGACCTTCGGGACGATGATCGGCAAGGCCCTCGCCCATGTCGTGCAGCAGGAAATCGGAATAGGGCCAGATCAACTGGAAACGGTGGGCGGGGTTTTCGGCTGTCTTGCTCGTGACGAATTTGGGGACGTGGCAGGAGGCGCAGCCGGCGGTGTAGAAGGCTTCCTTGCCGGCGAGGACGGCGTCGCTCTTGACGTCGCGGCGCTCGGGGACGCCGAGGGTCTGGGCGTAGAAGGTGACGAGATCAAGGACCGGATCGGGTGCTTCGCTTACGCCGAGGCGGGCCTGTTCGCCGGTGGGCATGGCGAGGCAGTCGGGCTGGTTTTCGGTGCAATCGCCGTGGGGGAGGTTCACCAACGGGGTCGAGATGCCGATGTCGCCGGCGAAGGCGGCGGCGGATTGGCTGCGGATGGTCGCCATGCCGGCTTTCCAGCCGAAGCGGCCGAGTTCGACCGTGTTGGTTTCGGGGGCAATAGTCCAATTGGGGCGGCCGGAGATGCCGTCGCCGTTCGCGTCGTCGGGATCGGCATTGGCCAAGATGTCTTCGGCTGGGATCTGTTCGACGAGACCGAGACCAATCATAGGATTAGCGATGCGCGGCGAGAGCATGACGTCGTCGGAAAGCGGGCCATAGGCGAGGTCGGCGACGGAATATTTTGGATCGCGCAGGGTGACGATTGTGCCGTCGCCGAGGGTGACTGGGAGGTCAGTGTAGTCGATGACCATGCGGCCTTCGGCGGCGAGACCGGGGACTGCAAAATCCTGAAGCTGGCTGCCGTAGGTGGGGTCGCCGACTTCGCCAGCGATGACGCCGTCCATGGCGAGGCGAGTGTCGGGCTCGATTGGTGGGACCGAGAGGCGGAGGAACATGGAGACGTTTTCCGCCTGGCCTTCGAAGGGCGGATGGCCGCGACCGTCCTTGATGTGGCAGCTCTGGCAGCCGCGGGCGTTGAATAGCGGGCCGAGACCGTCGGAGGCCTGGGTGGAGCTGGGGGAGCTGACCCAGATCTTGCGGAAGAGCGCGTTGCCGAGCTTGAACTGCTCCTCCTGCTCGAAAGTCAGGTTGTCCTGAAAGTGGCTGAAGGAGTCCTGATTGACCGAGAAGCGGGTCGTGGCCTTGCCGGCGGGGTTGGTTTCAAAACTCTCCGGTTTGGAGAAGTCGGTCGTGGGGGCGGTAACGGAGCGGACTCGGGCGAGATCGTCGCTGGTCACGTCGGTTCGCACGCCATAATCCTGAGCGAAGACCATGCCGCCGGCAAGAAGGGCGATCAGGGCGAGGGTGAGGCGGATTTGCATGGGGAAGCCAGACGCGTGCCGCGGGAGAAGGGGGCGGCTCCCCAAGTGCATTCTACTGGACATTTGATGCCGTCACACCCACGATTGTCACCCCGGCTTCAAGCCGGGGCCCATCTTGGGATTTCAGGATGGATCCCGGCCTTCGCCGGGATGACAGCCTGTGTTTGTGAGGGCCGTATGCAGGGTCTTACTCGAACACAGCGTCCGGATTGGACAGCGAGTCGCTGTCTTCGATGGTCACGTCGGCGAGTTGCAACAGGGCCACGGCGCGTTCGATGCCGCGGGTCTGGGCGATGAGGCCGTCGATTGCGGCCTGGACCACAGCATTGCCCTCGTCATTGCCTTCGCCGATCTGCTGGTCATAGGCTTCGCCGGCTTCGGCGCGGTCAGCCATGATATGCATCTTGGTCAGGGTATCGGCGAGGAGACCCTTGATTTCGGTGTCGAGGGCGGCGTCCTTGGCAGCGATCACGTCGGAGATCGAGGGGCCTTCAACGACAGTGCCGTCAACGCGGGTATATTTGCCGAGATAGACGTTCTCAATGCCCTGCGCGTCCTGCAGGTGGGAGATATGCGTGTTGTCGGAGAAGCAGTCGTGCTCTTCTTCCGGATCATGGAGGAGCAGACCGAGCTTCATGCGTTCGCCGGCCAGTTCACCGAAGCTCAGCGAGCCCATGCCGGTGAGAATGGCGGAGAGGCCGAGTTCGGGGAGCGCGGCGCGGGCGGCGCCGGTTTCGGTCCAATTGGCGACCATTTCTTCGAGGTCGGAGACCAGAAGAGACGAGGCGGCCTTCAGGTAGGCAGCGCGGCGGTCCGCATGGTCGGCGGTGGAATAGTCGGTGAAGGGGCGGTTGCCGGCGCCAGGGCCGGTGCCGTTGAGGTCCTGGCCCCAGAGCAGGAATTCGATGGCGTGATATCCGGTCGCGACGTTGGATTCGACGCCGGCGGCTTCCTGCAGCTCGTTCTGGAGGAGTTTGGGGGTGATATCGGTGGCGTCGACTTCGGTGCCGTCGATGGTGATCTTTGGATTGGCGATGACATTGGCGACGTAAAGCGCATTGCTGTCGCTCTCGGTGCCGTAGCCGGCGTCGACATAGTCGATCAGGCCTTCATCGAGCGGCCAGGCGTTCACGCGGCCTTCCCATTCGTCGACGATCGGGTTGCCGAAGCGGAAGGCTTCGGTCTGCTGGTATGGAATGCGGGCGGCCTTCCAGGCGGTGCGGGCGGCGGCGAGGGTTTCTTCGCTTGGCGTCGCGATCAGCGCGTCGATGGCGGCGTCGAGCGCCTCGGCGGTGGTCAGCGAATCTTCGTAGCCGGCCAATGCGATATTGGCGTAGTTCGCCAGCACATCTGCGTCACTGGGCGCTTGCGCATAGGCGGCGACGGGCGCAACCGAGAGCGCGAGTGTCAGGGCGAGACCGCGCAACGTGCGCTTGCCAATAGAAAGCATCAGCCATTCCTCCGGGTGAAAGCTCCAAAGGTGAGTACGCCCGTCACATTAGTAAATCAACTGCCGATGGACATGGGCGGAGGTTCAAAATAGACAGGGCGTATCAAGTTTAGAAAAACGGCCCCGGCGCCGTCGTGTGCGAAATGACCAATAGATTGCCGCTCGTTTTCGGAGCGCTGCTCGCCCTGGGTCTCAGCTATCCCATTTCAGCGCAGGAAGGCCCGATCGTGGTCTACAATGCGCAGCACGAGACGCTGGCGCAGGAATGGGCGACGGCCTTTACCGAGGAGACCGGCATTCCGGTCATCATCCGGCAGGGCGCGGATCTCGAGGTCGCCAACCAGATCATTCAGGAAGGCGCCAATTCGCCGGCGGACGTGTTTCTGACCGAGAATTCACCGGGCATGGTGCTGGTGGATGGCGCGGGGCTGTTCGAGCCCCTGCCCCAGGATATTCTGGATCAGGTGCCGGCGCAGTTCCGGCCGGAGAGTGGCAGTTGGACGGGGATTGCCGCGCGCTCGACCGTGTTCGCCTACAATAAGGACGCGCTCAGCGAGGGCGACCTGCCCAAGACCATGGCGGAGTTGGCCGAACCGGAATGGGAGGGACGCTGGGCGGCTTCACCGAGCGGGGCTGATTTCCAGGCGATTGTGGCTGCCTATCTTGTACTCAAGGGCGATGAAGCGACGCTTGATTGGCTCATCGGCATGCAGGCCAATGCGGTGATCGTGCGCGGCAATCGCGCGGCGATGGCGGCGGCCAATAATGGCGAAGTCGATGGGGCGCTGATCTATCACTACTACTGGTTCGGCGATCAGGCCGGGACCAAGGAGAGCAGCGGCAATACGGCCCTGCACTATTTTGGCAATCAGGACCCCGGCGCGTTCGTGTCGATTTCGGGTGGTGGCGTGCTCAAGTCGAGCCAGCACAAGGAAGAGGCTTTGGCCTTCCTGCGCTTCATCACCAGCGCCAAGGGGCAAGATGTGCTGCGTGATGGGCAGTCGTTTGAATACGCCGTGGGCGTCGATCACGAATCCAATCCGGCATTGCCGCCGCTGGCCGGGCTTGGTGCGCCGGCGATCGATCCGGCGCAGTTGGATACGGTGAAGGCTGCTGAACTGATGACGGAAGCCGGGTTGCTCTAGACCCATGGCGGTGTCGGTCGATTTTGAGGCGACGAAGGCGGCGACGGGCCGTCGCTTGACAGTCGGTGCCGGTCATCCCCTGGTTTTGGGTGCCGCTCTTCTGACGGGGCTGCTGAGCCTGCTGCCGCTGGGGTTTGTCGTCTACATCGCTGCGACGAGCGGCTGGGGCACGATCGCTGATCTCGTGTTTCGGCCCAAGGTTGGTGGACTGCTCGTCAATACGGTGATGCTGCTGGTTCTGGTGCTGCCGCTATCGGCGGTGCTGGCGGTGGCGCTGGCATGGCTGATCGAGCGGACGGATCTGCCTTTTGCAAAGCTGTGGTCCTGGCTGGTGATCGCGCCGCTGGCGCTGCCAGCCTTTGTGCATAGCTATGCCTGGAACGCCTTCATGCCGAGGTTTCATGGGCTGGGCGCGGCGGTGCTGGTTTCGATCCTCGCTTATCTGCCGTTTCTTTATCTGCCGGTGGCGGCGCAGTTGCGGCGGCTCGATCCAGCGCTGGAGGAGACGGCGCAATCGATGGGCAAACGGCCCCTGGTCGTGTTCTTTCTTGTTGTTCTGCCGCAATTGCGGCTGGCGATCATGGGCGGGGCGCTGCTTATTGGGCTGCATCTGCTGGCGGAGTACGGGCTATTTGTACTCACGCGCTTCGATACGTTTGCGACGGCGATCGTCGACCAGTTTCAATCCGCCTATAGCGGGCCACAGGCCAATCTGCTTGGCGGGGTGCTGGTTTTGCTTTGCCTTGGCCTATTGGGGTTGGAGACGGGGCTGCGCGGGACCGAGCGATATGCGCGCGTCGGCTCCGGCGCGGCGCGGAGGCGCGGCCCGTTGGCGCTCGGCAGGTGGCGTTGGCCGGTGTTGATCCTGCCGTTGCTTTTTGCCACGCTCTCGCTTGCCGTGCCGGTGCTGACGCTGGGGCGGTGGCTCTGGAGTGGTGGCGCTGAGATCTGGCGGTTGGATTTCATTTTGCCGGCGCTCGGGCAGACTGCCGTTCTAGCTTTGGCCGGCGCTGTTTTGACGACGCTGGCGGCGGTTCCCATGGCGTGGCTCTCGGTGCGGGCGCCGGGGCGTGTGCAGAGGGTGCTTGAGGCTTGCCATTCCTATGTCGGCGCCCTGCCCGGCGTGATCATTGCGCTGGCGCTGGTGACTATTACCGTGCAGGTGGCGCTGCCGCTTTATCAGACGCTGGCGACGCTGATCTTTGCCTATGTGCTGATGTTTTTGCCGCGGGCGCTGGTGGGGTTGCGCACCAGTATTGCCCAGGCGCCGGTTGAACTGGAACGGGCGGCAGCGAGCCTCGGGCGCTCGCCGGTTTCGGCGATCTGGCACACGACCATTCGCCTCGCGGCGCCCGGCGCCATGGCGAGCGCGGCTCTGGTGGCGCTGGGGATCACGACGGAGCTGACGGGGACTCTGATGCTGGCGCCGAATGGCACGCGGACGCTCGCCATGCGCTTCTGGTCCTATACGAGCGAGCTCGACTTCGCTTCGGCGGCGCCCTATGCGCTGCTGATGATCGTTCTATCCATTCCTCTCGTTATCATGCTGCACATGCAGTCCGACCGTCTGGAGCAAGCCTGACCATGCTTGAACTGCAAGGGATCAGCAAAAGCTACGGCGACCACAAGGGGGCGAGCGATGTCAGCCTTGTAGCGCCTTCGGGAAGCCGGACGGTCATCGTCGGGCCCTCGGGCTCTGGCAAGACGACGCTGTTGCGGCTGATTGCCGGGTTTGAGGCGCCGGATGCTGGCACGATCAGTCTCGATGGTCGGCAGTTGCATGGCGCCGGTGGTTCGGTGCCGCCGCATAGGCGCAATATTGCCTATGTGGCGCAGGAGGGCGCGCTCTTTCCGCATATGAGCGTGGGCGACAATGTCGGCTTTGCCATGCCGCGGCAGGCGGCGGACAGGACGCGGCGGGTAGATGAACTGCTTGAGCAGGTCGGGCTTCCCTCTGCATTTCGAAGCCGTCGCCCGCACGAGCTTTCGGGCGGACAGCAGCAGCGCGTGGCGCTGGCGCGGGCCTTGGCGCAAAAGCCGGATCTAATGCTGCTCGATGAACCCTTTTCGGCGCTGGATACGGGTTTGCGCGAAACGATGCGGACCATGGTGGGCGATGTGTTGCGCGATGCCGGGATTGCCAGCGTTCTCGTGACGCATGATCAGGCAGAGGCACTGGCTTTTGCCGATCACCTCGTGGTCATGCGCGATGGCCGGGTGGCGGATGCCGGGCCGCCGCAGCGGCTTTATGGACGGCCGGCGGATATCGAGACGGCGCGTTTTTTGGGCGAGGCGATCGTGTTGCGCTGCTCCATCCGCGGCGGAGTTGCGAGAACGATGCTGGGCGATGTGATGGTGCGGCATGCCGATGCCTCGCGGGTCGATGTGCTGGTTCGGCCCGAGCAGGTGGTGGTCACAGCGCAGTCGAATGAAAGCATGGGAGCGCTGGGGCGCGTCCTGCATCGATCCTATCGCGGAGCGCAGTGGCGGCTCGAAATCGACTGTCGGGATGACGGCGTCGCCGAGCCGTTCTGCGTGGACGTGCCGGCTTCGCTTGACCTCAAGCCGGGCGATCTTGTCCGGTTGAGCATCATCGACGAAGCGCACGTTCTTCCGCGCTAAAGCCTATTGGCCCCCTTGGTCATGCCGTCCATGAGGGCCTGTTCGAGGTCCATCTGTTCGAGCACTTCGCGCAGGACCATGTCGTCAAGCTCTCGGGCATCGCGGGCAGCGATGAGGCGCTTGCGGCGGGCATCGAGCAGAAGCTGACCGAGCTGGAAGGCTTCCTTGGGATCAAAACCCCAGCCGCGCTCCTGCGCTTCTTCTTCCTCCTCTTCGGCAGAAGTACGGTCGGCGCGTTTGGCCATGGCATCGGCAAGGCGTTGGGCACGAGGCGAGGTGTGGGTGCGGCGGAATTCTGCCAAGGCATCGGCATTGGCATCATGCGCCAGACGGCGCGCGAGTTGGTGCTGCTCTTCGGCATAGGCCTTGTCGTCGCCGTCTTCGAGGTTGAGGCGCTCGATGAGCCAAGGCAAAGAGATGCCCTGCACAAGCAGGGTGGCGATGGTGACGACGAAAGCCAGGGCGATGATGGCTTCCCGATAGGGGAAGGAATCGCCCGATACCGTCAGGAAGGGAATACCGGCTGCAGCGGCAAGCGTGACGACGCCGCGCATGCCGGTCCAGGAGAGGACGGCATTTTCCTTCCAGGTCAGCGGCGTTTCCGGTGTGGGCGGCGGCGGGCGGCGGCTGGGTCGCCGGCGGGGTTCGGCCAGCCTTTGCATGACGGCGCGGTGGCGACGGCGCGCGAGCACGGCTGTGGTAAAAACCCAGGCGAAGCGTACCGCGACGGTGGTGATAAAAATGGCGACGCCGGCGAGGAGCAGATCGCTGATATCGAGCCCGGCATCGAAGGCGTCATCGATGACGAAGCGCAGTTGCAAGCCGATATAGGCAAAAACGAAAGTTTCGAGCAGGGTATCGATGGTGCGCCAGAACTGGCGCTCCTGCATGCGCTCTTCGTAGCCGGACTGCGTGCCGTGGTGTCCGAGGGCAAAGCCGGCGGCGACGACGGACAGAACGCCAGAGGCGTGCAGCTCTTCAGCGACGAGATAGGCCGCAAAAGGCACGATGACCGAGAGGACCGTGGCAAGGGATGGATTGGCAAGGCGGCGGCGGGCGAATTGCGCGCCATGGCCGATTATCAGCCCTAGCACCACGCCCACTACCGCTGCGTAGATGAAATAGAGTGCCGTATTGTCGATGAAGGCATGTGTGCCGGCCGTGGTCGCCACGGCCACGGCGAGGAGAGTCAGCGCCGCAGCGTCATTGATGAGGCTTTCGCCTTTCAGCACGGTCATGAGGCCTGATGGCAGGCCCGCCTTGCTGCCGATGGCGATGGCCGTCACGGCGTCCGGCGGCGCGACGATAGCGCCGAGCACGAGGGCGGCAGCGATGGGCATGCCGGGCACTGTCCAGGTCGCGACGAGCGCCACGGCAACGGCCGAAGCGAAGACCAGAAAGACGCCTAGATTGACGATCGAACCAAGACGCTTGGCAAAACTGGTGAAGGAGAAATCGGACGCGGCGGAAAAGAGCAGCGGCGGCAACACGATACCAAGGATGATTTCGGGCTCGAGTTCGAGGCGGTGCAGACCGGGAATGAATGATGCGCCGAGACCGACTATGGCCACCAGCAAAGCCGGCTGAAAATTGCTGCGTTCTGCAAAGGCGGAGATGCCGATGGCGACGATGATGACGATGAGGATTTCGGCGAACATGATGGCTCCCGGAGGCGGCCCCGTCTCTCGCTGCAGCGGGGGTGGTAAGGCCCACTAAAGCAAATAGGCGACGGTTGCATCCAGCCAACAAGAAAATCCTGCAAATTTGGCGGCGGTGCGGAGAAGGCCCGGGAACGGCCCGACAGCCCGCCCGACCTCCGACTAAGGTCGCACTTTCACATTCTGTCGGCAGAACTAAGGATATTGACGCCCAATCATCAATGTGATGAGGTTTATAGGCAAAATCTGTCGACAGTTTTGAGTGCTACCGGAGGAGACGGCATGATGCCGCAAAACGGGCGCTCGGGAGGATCAGAATGAAGTTTACCAAGACGCTTGCGGCTCTGGCCATGACGGCTGCGCTGGGTACTGGCGCTGCCAGTGCGCAGGTCAATGTCATGCTGCCCGCCAATCCTGGCGGCGGCTGGGACGGCACGGGTCGTCAGGCGTTCCAGGCGCTGCATGACGCCGGCATCTATACCGGTGGTGTCAATTTCACCAATACGGGTGGTGCTGGCGGTACTGTGGGCCTTGCCGAATTCCTCGGCACGTCCACTGGTCAGCCCGACGCTCTCGCCGTGTTCGGCGCAATCACCGTGGGCGCAATTGCGCTCAACAATTCGCCGATCAACCTCGCAGAGTTCCGTCCGGTCGCTCGCTTGACCGCGGAATATCTGGTGATCGCCGTTGCGGCGGATTCGCCGTACAACACGCTGGCTGATCTCGTGGCCGGCATCAAGGCTGATCCGGGTGCTGCGGCCCTCGGCGGCGGTTCGGCCGGTGGCGTCGACCACATCTCGCTCGCGCTACTGGCTCAGGCAGGCGACATTCCGGTGGCCGACCTCAACTACATTCCGCAGACCTCTGGCGCTGAAACTGTGACGGCAATCGTCAACGGCACTCTGGTTGCGGGCGTTTCCGGCACGTCCGAATTCGCCCAGTTTGCCGAACAGGGTCGCATCAAGATCCTTGGCGTGACCTCGGCCGAGCGCCGCCCGAACCTGCCTGACGTCCCGACCTTCCACGAGGCCGGCTATGACGTCGAAATCGCCAACTGGCGCGGTATTCTGGCCGCTCCGGGCGCTCCGGACGACAACTACGCCATGTGGGTCGAGAACTTCACCAAGCTCTCGACGAGCGACGCATGGAAGGCCGTTCTCGCAGCGCAGGGCTGGGAAGACTACTTCCTCGCCGGTGACGAATTCGGTGCCTTCATTGCCGAAGAAACCGAGCGCCAGGGCCAGATCCTGAAGGATGCCGGCCTTGTCAACTGACGAGCGCAACACGACTGAAGGGGGCAGCCCAGCGGCTGCCCCCGCTTCGCCAAAGCCTTATTGGATCGGCATTGGTCTGATGGTGATGGGCGCGGTGTGGCTCTATGCCGGCTTCGGGTTGCCGCAGGGCGCGCGCTATGCGGCCGTGGGTCCGGGGCTGTTCGTGACCGTTGCTGGCGCAGGCCTGCTCGTTCTCGGCGCTATTCTCGTGCTGCAGATATCGCGCGGGGAGACGTTCGAGGCGCAGGACGCCGAAGACGCCGATGGCTCGACCAAGATGGACAAGCGGGCTTTTCTTACGGCGCTCGTCGCCGTTGCGCTGCCGATCGGCACCATGGGTCCGCTGGGCATGCCGTTTACCGCGACGCTGTCCTTCGTGCTGGTCGCCAATGCCTTCGGCTCGCGTCGCTGGTGGCTTGACCTCGTCTACGGCCTCATTCTGGCTTGTGCCGCCTGGTTCCTGTTCAAGCAGCTCGGGCTGCAATTGGGCCGGTTCTTCCCGCCTCTGGGAGTGTAAAACGTGGAAACTTTCGAGCTTCTGCTGCATGGCTTCAGCGTGGCGCTGCAGCCGACAAATCTCATGTGGGCGCTGGTTGGTTCGGTGCTTGGTACTGCTATCGGCATTCTGCCCGGCATCGGCCCGGCGCTGACCATTGCGCTGCTGCTGCCGGTGACCACCGCCCTCGCCCCGACTTCGGCCTTCATCATGTTCGCCGGCATTCTTTATGGTGCGATGTATGGCGGATCGACGACGTCCATTCTGCTTAATACGCCGGGCGAAGCGGGGTCGATGATGACCGCGCTCGAGGGCAACAAGATGGCCCGGGCCGGGCGTGGCGCGGCGGCGCTGGCAACGGCGGCCATCGGGTCGTTTGTGGCTGGTACGATTGCGACGCTGGCGCTGACTTTTGCCGCGCCGGCTGTTGCGGAGCTGGCCTTCTATTTCAAGCCGACGGACTATTTTGCCATTACGGCGCTGGCCTTCTGTTCGGTGGCCGTGGTGATGGGCACGTCGCGTACGCGCGGGTTCGTGTCGCTATTCCTCGGCATTGCCATCGGCGTGATCGGCATCGACTCGATGACGGGGCAGCCGCGTTTGACCTTCGGCAATATGCAGCTTTTGCGCGGCATTGCGCTGACGGTGGTGCTGGTGTCGCTCTTTGCCGTCGGCGAAATTCTCTATGTCGCCAGCCGCTATCGGACGACGCCGGGCGTTATGGCGCCGATCAAGGGCCAGCTCTGGATGACCAAGCAGGATTTTGCTCGGTCTTGGAAGCCCTGGCTGCGCGGTACGGCAATCGGGTTTCCCATGGGCGCCCTGCCCGGCAGCGGTTCGGAAATCCCGACCATGCTCAGCTACACGCTGGAGCGGAAGCTGACCAAGCATCCGGAAGAGTTCGGCAAGGGCGCCATCGAAGGCGTGGCCGGACCGGAGGCGGCGAACAATGCGGCCGCGGCTGGTATTCTGGTGCCACTGCTGACGCTGGGCTTGCCGACTTCGGCGACCGCCGCGGTGCTGCTGGCCGCGTTCCAGAACTATGGATTGCAGCCGGGCCCGTTCCTCTTCACGTCCAATCCGGCGCTGATCTGGGGGCTGATTGCCTCGCTCTATGTCGGCAATGTCATGCTGCTGGTGCTCAACCTGCCGCTGGTCGGCATCTGGGTGCAGTTGCTGCGCATTCCGCGGCCGCAGCTTTATGCCGGCATTCTGGTCTTTGCCATGATTGGCGTCTGGGGTCTCGCGGGATCATGGATGGATCTGACGATCATGCTGGTCGTCGGCCTCGCCGGCTATGTGATGCGGGTCTACGACTTCCCCATCGCGCCGGTGCTGATCGGGCTCATCCTCGGGCCGATGGCGGAAACGCAGCTGCGTACGGCGCTGGCTGCTGGTCAGGGCAATCCCATGGTTCTCGTTTCGACGCCGCTCTCGGCCGTTCTCATCACCCTGGCCGTGCTGCTCCTAGCACTGCCCATTCTCCTCAAGCGCCTGCGCGCCAACGCCTAAAAAGCCTGAATAAGGAAATCTTCCTGATATGAAGACCTACGACGTAAAAGTTCATCCATCCGCCGCCAACCTGCCGCGCGAGCAACAGCTTGCCTGGCATATTGCAGAGTTCGCCGCCAATTGCGGCCCGCTGGATGCTGACGTGATCGAGATGATCGCCTGCCGAATCGTCGACAATGCCAGCGTGGGTCTGGCCGCCATCAACCGCGCACCGGTCGCTGCGGCGCGCGCCATGGCTTTGGCGCACCCCCGAAAAGGTGGCGCGACGGTTTATGGTCTGGGCAGCGGGGTCCGTGTCGATGCGGAATGGGCGGCGTGGGCCAATGCCACGGCCGTGCGCGAACTCGACTTCCACGACACATTCCTTGCTGCCGACTACTCGCATCCGGGCGACGCGATTTCGCCGCTGATCGCCGTGGCGCAGCAGATGGGGATTGGTGGCGCCGACCTGGCTCGCGGTATTGCGGTGACCTATGAAGTGCATGTGGCGCTGGTGAAGGCGATTTCGCTGCATAAGTACAAGAAGGACCATGTGGCCCATCTTGCGCCGGCGACCACGGCGGCCATCGGCGCCATGCTGGGTCTGCCGACGGAAGTGATCTTCCAGGCGGTCAATCAGGCCGTGCACCTGAGCTTCTCTACGCGCCAGTCTCGCAAGGGCGAGATCAGCTCGTGGAAGGCCTATGTTCCGGGCTTTTCGGGCAAGCTCGCGATTGAATGTATCGACCGCGCCATGCGTGGCGAAGCCTCGCCGTCCCCGATCTACGAAGGTGAGGACTCCGTCATTGCCTGGATGCTGGGCGGTAAGAACGAGGCTTATAAGGTCTCCCTGCCTGCCCCCGGCGAAAGCCCGCGCGGTATCATGGAGACCTATACCAAGGCACATTCGGCCGAATATCAGGCGCAGGCGCTGATCGATCTCGCGATCGATCTTTCGGGGCAGATCGGCGATCTTTCGAAGGTGAAGGACATCCTGCTCGAAACCAGCCATCACACGCATAACGTGATCGGTACCGGCGCCAACGATCCGCAGAAGATGGACCCGGAAGCATCGCGCGAAACGCTTGATCACTCGATCATGTATATCCTTGCGGTCGCGCTCGAAGACCGCAAATGGCACCATGTCGACTCGTATACGCGCGAGCGTGCACGCACGCCGTCGACGGTGGCGCTGTGGCACAAGATCCGCACGGTGGAAGAGCCGTCCTGGACGGTGCGCTACCTCGATCCCGATCCGGACAAGCGCGCTTTTGGCGGCAAGATCATTGTTACGCTGGAAGACGGCCGTGTGATCACGGGCGAGCGCGGCGTGGCCGATGCCCACCCCAATGGCAACCATCCCTGGACCTGGCCGGACTATGCCGGCAAGTTCGAGACCCTGACCAAGGGCGAGCTGGCAGATGCCGATCGCAAGGCTTTCCTTGAAGCGGCCAAGGGCTTTGCTGGTCTCGCCGCAGGAAAACTCGATGTGCTCATTCCTGCCCTGCCGCAAGGTAGCGTGAACCCGTCGAAGCCGACGGGTCAGGGCATTTTCGACCACGGGCTCTGAGAGCAAACAGCTGGATCGCGTCGCTTTGCGTGGCGCGATCCATGCGCTATGGAAACCGGTCTTTGGACCGCAACCACGCTGGAGCAAGATGGATCAGGACGCCGAGACGATCGAGATTGCCGACGATCGGCTGCTGACCGATCAGTTGTTCGAACAACTGAGCGAGGCCATTGTCGTGGGCACTTTCGCGCCCGGCATCAAGCTGAGCGAACCGCGCCTGGCCGCACAATATGGCGTCAGCCGCGGACCGCTGCGGGAGGCCATTCGGCGACTGGAAGAACGCAAGCTCGTGACACGTGCACCCCGCCAGGGCGTGCGCGTCGTGGTGCCGACGCCCAATGATGCGCTGGAGCTGTTTACGATCCGCGAGGTTCTCGAAGGGCTGGCGGCGCGGCACGCGGCAGAGAATGCCACCGAAGCCGAGGTGGACGAGTTGCGCGCCATGCTGGCGCGGCACCGCGAGGCGCTCTCGAAACCCGATGCCATGGTCTATTGGCAGGCCACCGCCAATTCGGACTTTCACTTCATGATTGCCCGGATCGGGCGGAACCAGCACCTGTTCGACCTGCTCTGCGGCGAATACTACACGCTGTTCCGGCTCTACCGCATGCAGCACCGGATCGTGCCTGGCCGTGCCCAGCGCGCGCTTGCCGAGCATGAGCGGATCGTCGAGGCGATCGCCGATCGGGATGCGGAGCTATCGGAAATCCTGATGCGCCGGCACATTGCCTCGGCTCGCATCGGCCTCATCGCGCAGGCGAACGCCTGAGGGCATGTCGGGCTCGTCGGGCGGAAAGTCTGCGAGCCGAGTGGGCAGAGCGGCGTAGAACTGGACCAGTTCCGGTTCGATCTTTTCGGCCAGAGCTTCGCAACGTTTCAGCAGGTTTGTGTCGAGCACACCGCGGGTCAGGGCGGAGACGAGTTCAGCGTGAAGCGTTGCCAATTCTTCGAAGGCTGGGCTTGATTTGAGCGTTTCATCGCCGACGAGCAGTTTGATGGGCTCGCGGCCGGACATGCCTTTGAGCTCCACCTGCCCGGCATCGAGGAAGGCCAGGTCAGGGGTTTCGGCAACCATGCCTGAGGTTACGAGGATGCTGTAGCCGACCGGCTTGCAGGCGCCTTCGATGCGGCTCGCGACGTTGACGGTGTCGCCGACGCAGGAATAGTCGAAGCGTTTTTCAAAGCCCATATTGCCGACGAGCGCGGGGCCCGTGGCGATGCCAATGCCGATATGGATGGGATCGTCGCTGCCGCGATTGAGGTCGCGCAGGGCATTTCGCATGGCGAGGGCGGCGCGGCCGGCGAGCAAGGCGTGTTCCTTTTCCTCGGCCGGGGCATTCCAGAAGGCCATGACCGAGTCGCCCATGAATTTGTCGATGGTGCCGCGATGGCGGATGATCGCGCCGCCCAGGGCGGCAAAGAGGCCATTGAGAATGTTGACCAATTGCTCGGGCGTGGTGCGTTCGGCGAGGGCTGAAAAGTTGCGGATGTCGGAGAACATCACGGTCAACTCGCGCACATTGCCGCCGAGGCGGAGGAGGCTCTGGTCGGCTTCGATCTGCGTGAGGACCGAAGGCTCGACATAGTAACCGAAGGCGCGGCGGATGCGGCGGCGGTCGAAATCGGTGACCGTGAAGCGCAGGAAGGCCATGGTGGCATAGCTGACGAGGGCGGCGAAGAGCGGATAGCTCGGATCGATGAGGAGACCGGGGCTGGAAAAGCTCCACCAGCTGAAGGCGACTGAAGCGGCGGCGACGGCCAGCGATACGCCAAGGCCGACCAGGGGGCCTGAAACGACGACGGCTAGGACGATGACAAGGCCCGAGGTGGCAAGGAGCAGCAGTTCGAGCCCGGACACCCAATCGGCGCGGTCAAGGAAGGTCTGGGTCAGGATCTGTTCGAGCGCCTGGAGATGGATGGAGACGCCTGGCACGGGCACGCCGAGGGGACTGATGCGGATATCGTTGAGGCCGCTGGCGGAGCTACCGATGAAGACGATGTGGCCGGCGATCAAGGGAGCGAGCGCGGCATAGTCACCGTCGAGCAGGTCGGTGGCCGGGATGTAGGTTTCGGGCGGAAGCTCACGATAGTAGAGCCGCAGATCGCCCGTGGGGCCGGTGGGAATGGAGAAATCCCCTACCCGGACGGCTTCAACGGTTCGGCCGTCAACATTGTCGCCCATGACGACGAGCGTCGGCACACCCATGGCGACGCGCAGGGCTTCGACCGAAAGCGTCGGGATGACTCCAGAGTCGATGCGCCAGAGCAGAGGCAGGCGGCGGGCAACCCCTGCCCCTTGGCGATCAAGGCTGGCGACGCCGAGGCCGCTGGCGGCGGCAGCGAGGATGGGAAGAGGCTGGGCGGCACCGCCAAGGTCAGGCGCGGCAGCGAGCGGATCGCTGCCGGTAGTGGCGAGCCCGGCTTTGGCCGGTGTCGTGACGGGGAGAGCGCTGCCGTTTTGGGCGAGGCCCAGAATGGTGGGGCCCGATTTCAGGGAGGTGGCGAAGGCCTCGTCCGGGTTCGGGCCGCCCGAGGAACGCTCGGCTTCGCTGAAGAGGATATCGAAGGCAATGGCGGCAGCGCCAAGTTCGGTGAGGCGGTCGGAGAGGCGCGCCAGGGTTTCACGCGGCCACGGCCATTGGCCGACTTCGGCCATGGACACCTCATCGATGTCGATGATCCGGACTGGCAGATCATCCGGCGCTGTGCGGGGTTTTAGCTGCTGGAAGACATCAAAGCTCGTCTCGCGGGCGACTTGGACCGGATAGGGATCGGCGACCCGAAGCGCGACGAGGCCGAGGATGACGAGAAGGCCCAGAGTAAGCGCCGCAAGCCGCCTGCCCATGGCCCCTGCCCTCAATTATAGGGCGTACAGGCCGCGACGCGCTGCGGCAGGACCGAGCTGGGGCGGGAGCGGAGATCGCGGCGGAAATCGCTGGGCGACATGCCGGCGATCTTGCGGAAGAGCTTGTTGAAGGCGCTGAGCGAGCCAAAGCCGCTATCCATGGCGACCTGCAGCACATTGGCGTCGTCGCGCATCAGGAGCGCTTGGGCGTAAGAGAGGCGCATCAGGCTGACGTAGTCGTTCAAGGTCATGCCGGTGCATTTCTTGAAGACGGTCATGGCGTATTTCGGATGCACATCGGCGGCGACGGCGATGTCGACGGAGTCGATGTCCTCGCGAAAGTTGTCGGCGATGTAGTCGCAGATGCGCACAACGATTGGGGAAATGTGCTGGTCGGTCGTGTGGCTGTTGGATCTGGCGTGGTGGCCGGAGAGCAGTTCGTAGGGAGCGAAGCGGATGCGCTCGATACGGAGGAGAAGTTCATCCACCGCCATGCTCGTTTTCAGCGGATCGCCGGAGCGGACGTAGTCGTTCCAGCGCGCGAAATTGACGGGGTCGGAAGCGTCCGTGGCGCGGGTGACGAGAGCAGCGCCCTGCATGAGGCCGGCTTGCACATCCTGCGGCAGGCGGAGGCGGAAGAAATGCACGAGCGGCAGGTGGCCGCCCGCATAGACGAGGTCTTCGGAGGCGTCGTCGAGTCGATGTGGCTGACCGCCCCAGAAGAGAGCGAGATCCCCGGCACCGAAGCGGACCTCGTAGCCGCTCATGGCATAGTGAGCCCAGCCGCGGATGATGTAATTGACCTCGACCTGCGCATGCCAATGCGACGAGCGCATCAGCAAGGGCGAGGCGTGGAACATGTTGAGTTCGGTGGGAAGGTTCTCCACGCCGTCGAGGGCCGGCTCGTAGTAGCCGCGCTCCACCATCTTACTATCCGCCAATTTGAAATACCCGATAAGAGCGACGGCTCATGAGGAGTGGATAGCTTAGGTATCGCTCGGCACAAGAGCAAGGGAGGAGAATGCGCGGGGTTTTGAAACCTGCCGCGCCGCCTGTCTTGGCCGATGGATATTTGAGGAGCAGACCATGACCGACAAGAAGATTCGCTGGGGCATTATCGGGCCCGGCAGCATTGCCAAGGCATTCCGCGGCGGGGTCAACGGCTCCAAGCACGGCGTGCTAGCCGCTATCGCCACGCGCGACCCCAGCAAGCCAAGCCTTGCCGCGGATTTTCCGGGCGTGCGGGTGGTCAATGGCTATGATGCCCTCTTGGCCGACAAGGAGATCGATGCCGTCTACATCGCAGTGCCACATACCGGCCACGCCGAATGGGCAATCAAGGCTGCCGAAGCCGGCAAGCACGTTCTTATTGAAAAGCCGCTGGCGCTTTCGGCGCACGAAATCGACGCCGTGTTCCATGCGCACAAGAAGGCCGGCACCTTTGCGGGTGAAGCCTTCATGTATCGCCTGCATCCGCAGGTGAAGCAGTTGCTCGACCTGATCAAATCCGGCGCCATTGGCGAAGTGCGGATGATCCAGTCGAGCTTTGGTTTCTCGATGGGCAAGTTCCAGCCGCAGCACCGACTGTTCGCCTCGGCGCTGGCCGGCGGCGGTATTTTGGACGTCGGCGGCTATCCGGTTTCGATGGCGCGGCTCATTGCTGGCGCGACCCTTGGAAAGCCGTTCGCCGATCCGGTGAAGGTCGCCGGCACGGCCAAGCTCAACGAGGAAGGCACGGACGACTGGGCGGCCGCCATCCTGACGTTCGAGAATGGCATTGTGGCGCAGGTTTCCTGTGCGGTGATGGCGAACCTCGACAATGTGCTGCGCATCCATGGTTCGGAAGGCCGGATCGAAGTGCCGGAATTCTGGTTTGCAAATGGCAATCGTGATCAGGGCCTTGGCCGCATCGACATCATCAAGGGTGGCAAGACCGAGACGGTCAGCGTTAACGAGACGGCGCATGTCTATTCGTTCGAGGCGGACGCCGCTTCGCTCGCCATTCTTGAAGGGCGGCAGGAGTTTACCTCGCCGGGCATGAGCTGGGCGGACAGCCTTGGCAATGCGCGCGTGCTCGACCAGTGGCGCCGCGATGCAGGGATCGAATATTCGGTCGAAAAATATACCAATCGCCTTAACACCTTGGACAATCGCAAGCTGGGGCCGAATACCGGCATTATTCCCAAGCGCGCCATTCCGGGGCTCGAGAAGCAGGCTTCGGCGGTTGCCCTCGGCTTTGAGGACTTCAAGACCTTCTCCTCCGGCGCGATCCTCCTCGATGCGTTCTGGGAAAAGGGCGGCAATATCTTCGATACGGCCTTCATTTATGGCGGCGGCTATACCGAAAAGCTCTTCGGCGAGTGGCAGAAGAGCCGCGGCGTGCGCGAAGAGGCTGTGGTGATCGGCAAGGGCGCGCACTCCCCCCTCGTCTATCCCGATGTCATTGGCAAGCAGTTGACCCAGACGCTTGATCGCCTGCAGACGGACTATGTCGACGTCTATTTCATGCACCGCGACAATCTCGATGTGCCGGTGGGTGAATTCGTCGACGCCATGGATACGGAGGTGAAGGCTGGCCGTATCCGTGGGCCGTTCGGTGGTTCGAACTGGACCAAAGAGCGCATGGACGAGGCGATTGCCTATGCCGAACGCACCGGCAAGACCAAGCCGCAGGCGCTGAGCAACAACTTTGCTTTGGCCGAAATGCTTGACCCGATCTGGGGCGGATGCGTGACCTCCTCGACGCCTGATTTCAAGCAGTGGCTGATCGACCGTCAGGTGACCAACTTCTCCTGGTCGAGCCAGGCGCGCGGCTTCTTTACCGACCTTGCCGGGCGGGACAAGACCGACAATGAGGAACTGGTAAGGGTCTGGTACAACGAGCAGAACTTTGGTCGCCGCGACCGGGCCATCGAGCTCGCCAAGCAAATCGGGCACAATCCGATCCATGTGGCGCTGGCCTATGTGCTGGCCCAGCCCTTCCCCAGCGTGCCGCTGATCGGGCCGCGCCGCCTGGTCGAATTGGAAGACAGCCTCAAGGCTTTCGAGATCAAGCTGACGCCGGAACAGGTGAAGTGGCTGGAAGGCTAAGCGCCGCAAAGCCAAGGCAAATCAAGGGGTCCGGCGACGGGCCCCTTTTTCGTTGCGGGAGAAGGACTGGCATATTCGTTTCGACTGTTCACCCTGGGAAGACAGTTTGTACCCTTTGGTGCAATTGCCAGGGCAACGTCCCTGCCCTATGTTGTCCATCGTGAGATTACGATCTCATGCAATTCTCAGGGCGGGGTGAAACTCCCCACCGGCGGTAAGGCGGCGACGCCAAGCCCGCGAGCGCTTTTGGCCCACTGGGCCTTGAGGTCAGCAGATCCGGTGTGATTCCGGAGCCGACGGTCATAGTCCGGATGAAAGAGAATGGGTTGGCCTCAAGCGCCTGACTATGCTTGCGTTTTTACGCGGGCAGAGTTCTGCGTCGCCTTCCCGTAACCCTGGGGAAACTGGTTACGGAAAGGACGACATATGAACCAGATTTCCTCTTCTACCCATGCCAGTGCCGCCTCGGGCGCTGCGTTCATGCTGGCTGCAAGCCTGGCTTTTGCCGGCTCCAACACGCTGCAGGCGGTTCTGCCGACTCCGACCGAGTATGGCGGGTTCGGCATGAGTTCGACCGGCATGGCCTTTTGGCAGTATGTGATCGCTTCCATTTTGGCGCTGCCGCTTATTTTCCGTATTGGTATCAATAACTTGCGCACCAGCCATCCGCTGGCGCACGAGGTTCGTGCCTTCACCTCGGCGCTCGGCGTGCATGTTTTCGTCTATGGTTTTGCCTCGGGGGTGCCGATCTGGCAGATGGTGACGCTGCTCGCCACCGGGCCGCTGTTCATCATTCTCGGCTCCACCGTACTTCTGGGAGAAAAGGCCTCCACGGCCCGCATCGCGGCGGCCCTGCTCGGCTTTGCCGGCGCGATTATCGTCTCGGGTGTCGGCGCTGAAGGTTTTACCTGGCAAACCTTTGTGCCGATCGTGGCGGCGGCGCTGTGGGCGACGACCGACATTCTCACCAAGTACCTGACGCGAAAGGGAGAAAGTCCGGAAACCCTCACCGTCTCGCTACTGGTGTTAATTACCCCGAACCACCTGGCAATTCTGCTTTTTGCTACCGCCTTCGCATGGGTGCTGCCAGCCGGTGCCGCGCCGGGCTTTCCGTTTGCCCTGCCGACGGGTACGGGGCTGCTGCTGCTCCTGTTGCTGGGCGCGCTGACGGGTGCGGCGCAGTATCTGCTGAGCTTTGCCTATCGCGCGGCTGACGCCACCTTCCTGCAGCCATTTGGCGACCTGAAGGTGCCGCTTGGGGCGACCGTGGGCTGGATTGTGCTCGGCCAGGTGCCGTCCATCTGGTTCTGGCCTGGTGCGGCACTCATCATTTTCGCTTCGCTGTTCCTCTATCTCGTGGAGGGCCGCGAACGCCCCTCCAAGCTTGCGACGGCATAACGTTCCAAACGTAGAATAATTCTTCCAAATTTGGCGCCGGCAATGCGATATTGCCGGCGTCATTCTTTTGACGCGTCGGAGTCGCCGCTCACACCTTCGCTCCGACGCTTCATTTTGGGGGATTTTGATGGACCGGGGAGAGATTCAGGGCGCGCCGAAAAATTTCGAGGCGTTGCGAGCACTTATCCTGGAGCGGCGGCGCGAACTGCCCAAGCGGTTGGCGCAGGTGGCGGCGTTCGCGCTCGATAACCCCGACGAGATCGCCTTTGGCACGGCGGCGAGCATTGCGACCGATGCCGAGGTGCAGCCTTCGACGCTGGTTCGTTTCTCGCAAACCTTTGGTTTTGATGGCTTTTCAGCACTGCAGGCGGTGTTTCGGGCGCGGCTGCGCGAGCGGAATTCGAGCTATGAAGACCGGCTGGTGGAGCTTGAGGGTGGGGATGCGGTGGCTGCCGGATCGGCGGCGATTCTCAACTCGTTTGTCGGCGCGGCGCATCGCAGCCTCGACAATTTGAGTGCCGCAATCGACCCGCAAAAGTTCGAATCCGCTAGCAGACTGTTAGCATCTGCCGGCACCATTCACCTGATTGCGCGACGGAGAAGCTACCCGATCGCGACGTACATGGCCTATGCGCTCTCCCAGCTCAAAATCCGCTGCCAGATCGCCGGGACGGCGTCGGGGATCGATGACGATCTGCTCGCATTGGCCGACGAGGGTGATGCGGCTTTTGCGGTGAGCTTTTCCGGCTATGCACCGGAGACGGTGGCGCAGGCTTCGGCGCTGGCGGCGCGTGGCATACCGGTGGTGTCGCTGACCGACTCAGCGTTTTCGCCGCTGGCGGAATGTTCGACCATCTGGTTCGAACTGGTCGAGGCCGACCATGCCGGGTTCCGTTCGCTCTCGGCGAGCATGGCTTTTGCCATGGCGCTGGCCGTGGCCATCGCCGAAGAGCGTCGGCGGGCGTGATTTTTCTGATGGAACAGAAATTCTATATTTGAACTGATTTAGAAGATGTGTTTCAATTCCTCCCATACAAGCCGCCGCGGGAGGAATTTGGGTGAGCACGAATAAGACGCTCGATGTGATCACCATTGGCCGGGCCTCGGTGGATCTTTACGGCCAGCAGATCGGCACGCGGCTCGAGGATATCGGCAGCTTTGCGAAATCGGTGGGCGGGTGTCCGACCAATATTTCGGTCGGCACGGCGCGTCTGGGGCTGAAGTCGGCGCTGATTACGCGCGTCGGCAATGAGCAGATGGGCCGCTTCATTCGCGAGCAATTGCAGCGCGAGGGCGTTGAGACCAAGGGGATTGTGACCGACCCCGAGAGGCTGACGGCGCTGGTGCTGCTGTCGGTCGAAAATGACAAGTCGTTTCCGCTGATCTTTTATCGCGATAACTGCGCCGATGCGGCGCTGGATGAAGGCGATGTGGACGAGGATTTCGTGCGGTCGGCCAAGGCGGTGCTGGTGACCGGCACGCATTTCGCCAAGCCCAATAGCGATGCGGCGCAGCGCAAGGCGATGCGGATTGCCAAGGCGAATGGCGCCAAGGTGGTGTTCGATATCGACTATCGGCCGAATCTTTGGGGGCTGGCAGGGCATGATGCGGGCGACAGCCGCTATATCGCTTCGGATGAGGTTTCGAAGCACCTGCAGACCGTGTTGGCCGATTGCGACCTGATTGTTGGCACCGAGGAAGAGGTGCTGATTGCGTCGGGTGAGAGCGATCTTACGGCGGCACTGAAGACTATTCGGAGCTTTTCGAGCGGGACTATCGTGCTCAAGCGCGGGCCGATGGGGTGCATCGTTTATGATGGGGCTATTCCGGATGATCTTGAGGACGGGATTGTCGGCAAGGGGTTTCCGATTGAGGTCTACAATGTGCTCGGGGCCGGCGACGCTTTCATGAGCGGATTCCTGCGCGGCTGGCTGCGCGGGGAGCCGCATGCGACGAGCGCGACCTGGGCCAATGCTTGTGGCGCCTTTGCGGTGAGCCGGCTGCTGTGTGCCCCGGAAATTCCGACCTGGACCGAGCTGAGCTATTTCCTTGAGCATGGCAGCAAGGAACGAGCGCTGCGCAAAGACGCGGAAATCAATCATGTACATTGGGCGACGACGCGGCGGCGCGAAATTCCCAGCATGAAAGCCCTAGCGATCGATCATCGGTCGCAGCTTGAGGATATGGCTGGGGGCGATGCGCAGAAGCTGGCGCGGATACCGGAGCTGAAAGTGCTGGCGGTGAAGGCGGCGGCGCAGGTGGCCGATGGCCGCGACGGCTTTGGCATGCTGCTCGACGACAAATATGGGCGCGATGCGCTTTATGCGGCCAGCGCAATCCCGAATTTCTGGGTGGCGAAGCCGATTGAATTGCCGGGGTCGCGACCGCTGCAATTCGAGTTTTCTCAGGATCTGGGATCGCGGCTGGTGGACTGGCCAGTGGATCACTGCATCAAGGTGCTGTGCTTCTATCATCCGGACGATGCGGCGGAGCTGCGCGAGGTGCAGATTGGGAAGCTTCGGGCGGCTTATGATGCGGCGCGGAAGGTCGGGCGCGAACTGCTGGTGGAGATCATTTCCAGCAAGCATGGCGCGCTGAAGAACGATACGGCGGCGCGAGCGCTGACGGATGTCTATGCGGCGGGGATCAAGCCAGACTGGTGGAAGCTTGAGACGCAGCCGGGAGTTGAGGCCTGGCGGCAGATTGATGCCGTGATTGAAGCCAATGATCCGTTCTGTCGGGGTGTTGTGCTGCTGGGGCTCGATGCGCCACAGTCGGAGCTGGTGGCGGGATTTGCGGCAGCGAAGACGTCGAAATCGGTGAAGGGTTTTGCTGTCGGGCGGACGATCTTTGGCGATGCGGCGCGGGCCTGGCTCGATGGACGCATTGGCGATGATGAGGCCGTGGCAATGATGGCGCAGCGGTTTGCGGGATTGGTGGCAGCCTGGGATGGCGCCTGACGCCCGAGTGCTACGATCTCGTCCTTCGACAAGCTCAGGATGAGGTCTACTTGAACTGCGTCATTCCCGCGAAAGCGGGAATCTCACTCGGACGTAGAGGGATTCCCGCTTTCGCGGGAATGACGCCGAGAAAATTATGAGAACGGCGCAAGCCGACGAGGAGTGGCCATGAGCCAGAAGACTGTTCGATTGACCATGGCGCAGGCTGTTGCGCGGTTTCTTACGGCGCAGAAGACTGTCATTGCCGGGGAGACGGTGCCGATCTTTGGTGGGGTTTTTGCCATTTTCGGGCATGGCAATGTGGCCGGGGTGGGCGAGGCGCTTTATGGCGTTAGGGATACGCTGCCGACCTATCGCGGGCAGAACGAACAAGGCATGGCGCATGCGGCGATTGCCTATGCGAAAGCCAGTTTTCGGCGGCGGTTCATGGCGGTAACCTCATCCATTGGGCCGGGCGCGCTCAACATGGTGACGGCGGCAGCGCTGGCGCATGTGAACCGCATTCCGCTGCTGCTGCTGCCGGGCGATGTGTTTGCCAATCGGTTGCCTGATCCTGTCTTGCAGCAGGTGGAAGACTGGAGCGATGGCACGGTTTCGGCCAATGACTGTTTCAGGCCGGTCAGCCGGTATTTTGATCGGATCACGCGGCCGGAGCAGATCATTCCGGCGCTACGGCGGGCGATGCAGGTGCTTACCGACCCGGCCGAATGCGGGCCGGTGACGCTGAGCCTCTGCCAGGATGTGCAGGCGGAAGCCTATGATTATCCCGAGAGCTTCTTTGCCGAGAAGGTGTGGGTGCCGCGGCGGATCATGCCGGATGCCGATGAATTTGCGACGGCGGCAGCGGCGATCAAGCTGGCGAAGAAGCCGGTCATCATTGCGGGTGGCGGCGTGCTTTATTCGGAGGCGAGCGAGAGCCTGGCGGCCTTTGCCGAGGAGCATGGCATTCCGGTGATGGAGACGCAGGCGGGCAAGAGCGCCCTGCCCCATGGGCATGAGCTCAATATGGGTAGCGTCGGGGTTACCGGCTCTTCAGCGTCGAATGTGTTGGCCGAAGAGGCCGATGTGGTTATCGCGGTCGGGACGCGGTTGCAGGATTTTACCACGGGATCGTGGGCGCTGTTCAAGAACGAGGCGGTGAAAATCGTCGGGCTCAATGTCCAGCCGTTTGACGCCGGCAAGCATGAGGCGCTGCCGCTCGTGAGCGATGCGCGCGTGGGACTTGAAGCGCTGGATGCCGCGCTGATGGGTTGGCAGATTGATTCCGATTGGACGCATAAAGCCATGCGGGAAAAGGACAAATGGCTTGATGACGCTGACGCGGCGACTGGGCCGACTAATGCCGAACTGCCCTCGGATGCGCAGGTGATCGGGGCGGTGCAGCGGGCGCGGACGAAGGCGACGCTGGTGTGTGCGTCGGGCGGGTTGCCGGGCGAACTGCACAAGCTCTGGAAGGCCGGTGGGCCTGGTAGTTATCACATGGAATATGGTTTTTCGACCATGGGCTATGAGATTGCGGGCGGGCTGGGCGTGAAGCTGGCGCGACCGGACGACGACGTGGTCGTGATGGTCGGCGATGGCAGCTATCTGATGATGAATTCGGAGATCGTGTCTTCGATCATGCTCGGCGCAAAGCTGACCATTGTGCTGCTGGATAATGCGGGCTTTGGCTGCATCAACCGGCTGCAGATGGCGACCGGCGGGGCGAATTTCAACAACCTGATGAAGGACACGGCGCATGTGGCGCTGCCCAATGTCGACTTTGCGGCGCATGCTGCATCGATGGGGGCGGTGGCCAAAAAGGTTGGCTCGATTGCCGAGCTTGAGGCGGCGCTGGCGGAGACGGCGGATGCGGACCGGACGGTGGTGATTGTGATTGATACCGATCCGCTCATCACTACCGACGCAGGGGGCACCTGGTGGGATGTGGCGGTGCCGGAGGTCAGCGAGCGAGCGCAAGTGAATGCGGCGCGCGAGGGATATGTTAAGGCGCTGATGGCGCAGCGGATTGGGTGAGGCATCCCCCTCACCGACTCGGCTTCGCCGAGCCACCTCTCCCCGATGGGGAGAGGAATAAGAGGGGCCGGATTGTTCTTCTCCCCATCGGGGAGAAGGTGGCGCGCAGCGCCGGATGAGGGGGCGGCCGCACAAGCGCCATCTCCTCTGCGGACGAGGAGAGACGAAAAGAATGAAAGCCAAACTTGGGATGTCGCCCATTGCGTGGTGGAACGACGATCTGGTGGAGCTGAGCGATGATGTGTCGCTCGAAGAGTGCCTGCGGCAATCGCGGTCGGCCGGGTTTACCGGGATGGAGAAGGGGCGGCGGTTTCCGGATGATCCGGAGGTAATGCTGCCGATCCTGCGCGCCGCTGACGTGACGCTGTGTGGCGGGTGGTTTTCGGGGACACTGGTCGAGGAAGAACTGGCCGCCAACAAGGACCGCATTCTGCCGATGATCGAGCTATTCAAGGCGGTCAACGCGCCTTGCATCGTTTATGGCGAAGTGGGGCGGTCTATTCAGGGCAAGCGCGAGATTCCGCTGGCGCGGAAGCCGAAGCTTTCGGACGATGAGATAAAGGCTTATGGGCGCAAAGTGACCGCGTTTGGCGAGTGGTGCGCCGAGCAGGGCATGCCGCTGAGCTATCACCATCATATGGCGGCTGTGGTCGAGACCGAGCCGGAGCTGGATGCGTTCATGGCGGCTTCGGGGGAAGGCATTCCGCTGCTGCTCGATGCGGGGCATCTGGCCTTTGCCGGCGGCGATCCGCTGCGGGCGATTGATAAGCACCATGGGCGGATCAACCATGTGCATGTGAAGGATATTCGCCGCGCTGTGGTCGATGGGCTGGATCGGAGCAAGCAGAGCTTTCTGGATGCCGTGGCGCTGGGCGCCTTTACGGTGCCGGGGGATGGGTCGCTCGACTTTGGCGCCATCGTGCAGCGGCTGGCCGATCATGGCTATGAAGGCTGGTTCGTCGTTGAAGCCGAGCAGGACCCAAAGGCTAACCCGCCGCTGAAAATGGCGCAGGTGGGCCACAAGGAACTGATGCGGGTGATGACGGCGGCTGGGTATACCGTCGAGACGCAAGGTTTTCCCAACGGCTAGGGTTTGATAGAGCTTGCGCAAACAAAGGGTGGGTGCATGGCTCTCAAGGAAAATGATCTGAACTGGTTCCGGCCGCTGTGGCGGCGCGTGGCCGTGGTGGTGTTTCTGGCAATCTGGCTCGCCTGGGAGGCGATCTGGACCAAGGAGACGCTCTGGATCGTGCTGGTCGGCGCGGCGCTGGCCTATGCGCTCTATAATTTCTTCTATGCCTTCCCCAAGGAGGAGCCCAAGAATGACGAAGTCCCCCCTGCTGGTCCGACCGACGAACAAGACCGGTCGGATACATGACGTAACGCCTGCCTCGGCGGGGTGGGCGCATGTCGGCTTCGGGCTGCATCGGCTGAAAGCCGGCGAGGCCTATGGCGAGGCGACGGACGGGCGCGAGGTTTGCCTTGTCATCGTCGGCGGCAAGGGGCGCTTTGCCGTTGATGGCGAGGATTTTGGCGAGCTTGGGGAGCGCATGAGCCCGTTTGAAGGGGCTCCCTGGGCTCTTTATGTGCCGGCGGGGCGCAACTGGGCAGTGGATGCCACGACGGACCTGGAACTGGCCGTGTGCTCGGCGCCGGGCGGCGGGGATTTTCATGCCAAGGTTATTCCGCCGGGGACGCATCCGCGGCTGACACGCGGCAAGGGCGCCAATGTGAGGCATGTCTACAATATCATGCCCGAGGACGATGGCTCGGCGAACGCGCTGCTGGTGGTGGAGGTGATCACGCCGCAGGGCAATACCTCGTCCTATCCGCCGCACAAGCACGATCAGGACAATCTTCCGCACGAAAGTTTTCTGGAAGAGACCTACTATCACCGTATGAACCCGCCGCAGGGCTTTGCGTTTCAGCGCGTCTATACCGATGACCGGAGCCTTGATGAGGCGATGGCGGTCGAGGATGGCGACGTCACCCTCGTACCGCGGGGATATCATCCGGTGGCGACAACGGCGGGGTATGACCTTTATTATCTCAACGTCATGGCCGGGCCGAAGCGGGTGTGGAAGTTCCACAATGCGCCGGAACATGAGTGGATGCTGAAGTAGTCAGTCGAACATGTTTTCGGGGGCGCTGCCGTCGGTGAGGAAGGCGAACCGGTAGCTTGTGCCGGCTTCATCGGTGGCGTCACAGGTATATTGCGCAGGGCCGGCGGTGGGATCGCCGGCGAGCGTGCATTTTCCTGATGCCTTTGCATCGACATTATTGTTGCCGCTGCCGTCCTTGCCTTCGGTGATCTGATCGATGGCGAGAACAAGGTTGCCCTCCTCGGCGCTTGCCGTGCCACTGAGGACGAAGAAACGGCCCGTGGGGTCGTTGGTCCAGATGGACAGGTCCATGCGGCTGTCGGTGTAGACCACTTGCATGACTTCCCCGGCGCATAGGCTGGTGAGGTCCTCAGCCCCGGCTACGAAGCTCTGGCACTCGCCGCGGAGGGTGAAGACTGAGTGGGGATCGGCGCTTTGGGCGGTAGTGGGAGACGCAAGCAGAAGGGCGGGAAGCATGGCGAGTATCTTCATGGGCTCGTCGGGGTTTGGGCACGCACCAAGCTAAACGAAAAAAGGGCGCTCAAGTGGCGTCCTTGGTTCTATTTGCGGAAATCTCAGGATGGGCCCCGGCCTTCGCCGGGGTGACATTGGGGAAGCTAACGGCCCTGGAAGACCGATTTGTCGGCCATGACGCCAGTGATTTCGCTAACTTTTACCGTGCGGCCTTCCTTGGCCGACTTCAGGGCAGCGTCGGCGAGGGCGAGGGCGATGAGGCCGTCGGTGCCGCTCGGCGAGGCCGGGGATTTTGATTCAACGAAATCGATGAAGCTGCTGATTTCTCTCGCATATGCCTCGGTGTAGCGGGTCATGAAGAAATCGTGCAGCGGCGGGCGGGTGTAGCCGGTGGCGTTGGCGATTTCGATGGAGACCGGGCGCTGGTTTTCGGCGGCGACGGCGCCCTTAGAGCCATGGACTTCGATGCGCTGGTCGTAGCCATAGGTGGCGCGGCGGGAGTTCGAGATGGTGGCGTGCTTGCCGGAGGCCGTCGAGAGCATGACAGAGACACTGTCGAAATCGCCGGCAGTGCCGATGGCGGGGTCGACGAGGACGGAGGCCTGGGCTGTCACGGAGTCGATCTCTTCGCCGAGCAGGAAGCGGGCCATGTCGAAATCATGGATGGTCATGTCGCGGAAAATGCCGCCGGAGCGCTTGATATAGTCGACCGGGGGAGCGCCGGGGTCGCGGGAAATGATCGTCACCATTTCGACGTCGCCGATCTGGCCGTCTGTGATCGCCTGCTTGACGGCCTGGAAGTGAGGGTCGAAGCGGCGGTTGAAGCCGACCATGAGGGTGGCGGAGGTTTCGTCGACGACGCGGATGCAGGCTTTTACGCGTTCGATGTCGAGGTCGACGGGCTTCTCGCAGAAGATGGCCTTGCCGGCGCGGGCAAAGCGCTCGATCAGGTCGGCGTGAGTGTCGGTGGGGGTGCAGATGACGACGGCGTCGATGTCGGCAGAGGCGAGGATGGTGTCGATAGTGCGGACTTCGGCGCCGTATTGGCTGGCGATGGCGTTCGCTGCGTCGGCCATGGGATCGGCGACGGCGACGAGCTTCGCCTTGGCATTGGAGCCGATGGCCTTAGCGTGAACTTTGCCAATGCGGCCGGCGCCGAGCAGGCCAAAACGAACGGTCATAGTGGGGTTCCTCCACCCGAAAAATGGTGTGGAATGTTTAGGCGATTTTTGGGTCGGATGGAATGAGAATTCTAGGGAAGAGCACGGGCATTTGTGCTTGCCGTCCCCCCCCCACCCGGCCTCCCCCATCAAGGGGGAGGTGAAGGGATTGTGGTGGCGAGGGTTGCGGCGCCAAACGGCGGGTACGGTGTCATTCCCGCGAAAGCGGGAATCCCTTCGATGCAAACAGAGATCCCCGCTTTCGCGGGGATGACGTCGGGGGTGGGGTAGGAAGGAAGGCCCCCTCACCCGCCGCTTCGCGGCGACCTCTCCCCCAAGGGAGAGGTGTCGCTACGCGACCAACCGGCAAAGTCGCCTCAGTGCTCGCGGGCGCGTTCGAGGATGCGTTTGCACTCGAGGAGTTCGCGGAGGACTTCGGAGAGTTTTTCGCGCGATTCTTCGTCGAGGCTCGGGTCGGCCAGCATCACGGCTTCTTCGATTTCGGCCTCGTCGGCAGCGGCCTGGGCTTCTTCGATGAGCGGGATGATCTCGTCCAGCCCCTTGCCTTCGCCGACGGCGATGACGTAGCGCGGGCCCTGGTCCTTGAGGATCTTTTGGACGCCCTTGATCGTAAAGCCTTGATCGTAGAGCAGGTGACGGATGCCGCGGAGCAGCAGGACGTCTTCGGGGCGATAGTAACGGCGACCGCCGCCACGCTTCAGGGGTTTTATGGTGGCGAAGCGGGTTTCCCAGAATCGGAGGACGTGCTGAGGAAGATCGAGCTCTTCCGCGGCCTCTGAGATTGTCCGGAATGCGTCTGGAGACTTGTCCAAACCGCCTGCCCCTCCAGTAAGAAAGCCTTACTTTTCAGAGGCGACCATAGACTTGTTGATTTTGGACTTCAACACGTTGCTGGGTTTGAACACAAGAACCTGGCGGGGAAGGATGGGCACCTCTTCGCCGGTCTTGGGATTGCGGCCGATCCGTTCGTTCTTGGAACGCACCTGGAAGGAGCCGAAAGAGGAGAGCTTCACATTGGCGCCGGTGATCAGCGCGTCGGTGATGAGTTCGAGAACACGTTCGACCAGTTCGGCCGACTCGGTTCGCGACAGGCCGACAGAACCATAAACAGCTTCCGCCAGGTCCGCCCGCGTTACCGTCTTCTGCGTCATTCGCACCCCCAAGGTTCGGGCTGGCTTCCCGGGCCAGCGTGATGTTTTTTCTTCCGCTGTCGCCAGTCCGCTTCTGCAGATTGACAGGAAAACCTTCCCTCGATCGACGCGGCCAGTCGGTTTTCGCTTGGCCTTAACGTCAGGTTCCTCCACCCGGCAGGACACTAACGCCTTGAAACGCTTGAGGTCAATCGACTCAATGCCGGTCTACCAGCGAATGAGCGAGGCCCCCCAGGTGAATCCGCCGCCCATGGCTTCGAGCATGACGAGGTCGCCTTGCTTGATGCGGCCATCGGCCACGGCAACGCTCAGCGCCAGGGGCACGGAGGCAGCGGAGGTATTGGCGTGGACATCGACGGTGGTGACGACCTTTTCGGGCGGCAGGCCGAGCTTGGCCCCTGCCCCATCGATGATGCGCTTATTGGCCTGGTGCGGCACGAACCAGTCGAGATCGTCGACGGTGTAGCCGCCCTGCTCCAGGGCCTTATAGACGACGTCGGTGATCTTGCCGACGGCATGGCGGAAGACCTCGGCGCCCGCCATATGCACATGGCCGGTGGTGCCGGTGGTCGAGGGGCCGCCATCGACATAGAGCTTTTCCCAATGGTGGCCATCGGAGCGCAGGGCCGAGGAGAGAACGCCGCGTTCGGGTTCGCCTTCGGCAAGCTCGACACGCTCGAGAATCATGGCGCCGGCGCCATCGCCGAAAAGCACGCAGGTGGTGCGGTCGGTCCAGTCGAGGAGGCGCGTAAAAGTTTCGGCGCCGATGACGAGGACGCGGTTGGCGAGGCCATTCTTGATGTAGCTGTCGGCCGTGGTGACGGCATAGACGAAGCCCGAGCAGACGGCCTGAATGTCGAAGGCGAAGCCGTGATGGATACCGAGCTTCATCTGTACGAGGGTCGCGGCGGCCGGGAAGGTGTAGTCCGGGGTCGTGGTGGCGACGATGATGAGGTCGATGTCTTCCGGCGTCATGCCGGCATTGTCGAGCGCGGCGCGGGCGGCGGCGACGGCGAGGTCGGAGGTGAACTCGCCGTCGGCGGCGACATGGCGCTCCTTGATGCCGACGCGCTGCTGGATCCACTCATCTGATGTGTCGACGGTCTTGGCCAACTCTTCATTGGTCAGGATTTTTTGGGGCAGGTAGCTACCGACCCCGCGGACAATTGAACGAACTCTGGTCACGCCGACTTGGCCTCGGAATCAGAAGGCAGCTCTGACGCTGCGACATGGACGGGGAAGCGCTTCACGCTATCGCTGATCTTTTCGATCAGGTTGCTGCGCGCCATTTCATAGGCAAGGCCCAGGGCGCTCTTGTAACCGACTTCGTCGGTACCGCCATGGGATTTGATGACGACGCCATTGAGGCCCATGAACACGCCGCCATTGACGGCGCGCGGGTCCATCTTGCGGCGCAGGGCGGTGAGGGCGGACGAGGCGAAGAAGGCGCCGAGCATGCTGATCCAGTTGGCCTTGAGCGCGGTGCGCAGGTAGGTCGCGACCTGGCGGGCGGTGCCTTCGGCGGTTTTCAGGGCAACATTGCCGACAAAGCCTTCGGTGACGACGACGTCGACCGTGCCCTTGCCGATATCGTCGCCTTCGACGAAGCCGTGATAGGTGAAGCCTGCGCCATTGGCCTGGCTCAGGATCTTGCTGGCTTCCTTGATGTAGTCGAGGCCTTTTACTTCCTCGGTACCGATATTGAGGAGACCGACGGTGGGCTTTTCGGAATCAAAGAGCGAGCGGGCAAGTGCGGAGCCCAGAATGGCGTAGTCGACGAGCTGGCGCGCATCGGCACCGATGGTCGCGCCCATATCAAGCACGATGATGTCGGAGCGGACCGTGGGCCAGATGGCGGCGATGCCGGGGCGAGAAATGCCTTCCATGGGGCGCAGGCAAAAGGTGGCCATGGCCATCAGCGCGCCGGTATTGCCACCCGATATGGCGACATCGGCTTCGCCGTCCTTGACGGCCTGGATCGCCATCCACATGGAGGAGACGTTGCGGCCTTTTCGCAGGGCCTGGCTCGGCTTTTCGTCCATGGCGATCACTTCTTCGCAGTGACGCACCTGGCACGCGGCCTTAAGCCGGGGGAATTCTTCAAGGAGCGGATCGATCTGCTCCTTGCGGCCATGGAAGATGAAACGGGTGTTCTTGCGCTCGCGCAAGGCGAGGTCGGCGCCGTGAATGACCGCGCGCGGGGCGTGATCGCCCCCCATGGCATCCACGGAAATCGTTATAGTTTCGGTCATTTCAGCCCGTTTTTCGGCCCGCTTGGGCAGGCATTCCAACATATCCCATAGGCAAGTGGGTGCAAGCCCCGCCCCGGCGTGTTCAGCTCTGGTCCTTATCCCTAAGCCCGCGCAAGGCCGCAAAGGGGCCGCTATCGTCTTCAACCGCGTCGATCCCGATCGTTGCGAGGTCTTCGCCGTCGCGGCGCGGATAGGGATCGATGGCCAGAGCCAGAGTTTCGATGAGGAGAGCGCTCAGGTCGACCTCCGGCCCGTCGATATGATCGGGAAAATCGTCATCTTCAAGGTCGATGAAAATTTCGGTGCCGGGAGCCGGCGCCTTCGCCGTCTGCCCGACCGGCAGGAAGACGCGATCGACTTCTTCGTCGATATTCTGCGGGACCGGTTCGAAGCTGACGACGGAGGCCTGGATGATGCGCGCCTTGAGCCGGCCCTGGGCTCTCAGGCCCCCGCGAAACGGGGCGACTATGAGATCGGCCACGAAACTCTCGACGGCGAGGAGCTTCATGTCCTCGGCAATGCGGGCGCGGGTCGCTTCGTCGGCATTGACGCTGACGGACCGCCCGGCTGTGGGCAATTTGTCGATGCGAACGATCGCGTCAAAGAGAGGCTCAGGTTGGTCTTTCATGCGGCATTTCCGAAAGTCACTGTGCCGCCGGTGATGGTTTCAACCGGCAGCGCTGCCAGGGCCTGGTCCTGCGCCATAAAATAGTCGGCGAGAGTGCGGGCATGTTCGATGCCGGCGCCATCGTAGATATTGCGCGAGAACACGGCGGCGAGGGCCTCCCTGTCGCCGCGATCCATAGCTTCATTGATGGCAGCAAGAAGGCCGAAAAAGAGATTGCCCATCTTCTGGATTTTCTTGGGGACACCGAGATCCCCTGCCCCCATTTCGCGGAGGGACCGGTCCATGTCCTTGAAGAAGAGATCGAAAACGGCTTGGCTGAAGTTCTTGGTGGTCTCGGCGCCGCGAAGGCGACGGAAGAGCAGCGCCATGTGGAGGCTGATCATGTCGAAACGGCCGGTAACAGTGTCCGGTACGCCCCATTCGGCATAGAAGACAGGTTGCCGGGATTGCGCCACAATGGCCCGATAGACGCCATAAACAGCGTCGGTGGCCGTGTTTTTGCGGAACAGAGACAGGATCATGGGATTGCGCTCAGCCTCGGGATGGGTCAAACACATGCAAAGTCAGCCGACCCAATGTCAGCTTGCCAAAAAGCCAGGTTGACAGCTACACATTCCGGCGACCAAAGGGCACGCGCCTTGTTGTCACGCCTATAGTCGAGAGCCATCGGGAAAGTCAAATTCATGCCCATGCGTATTGCTTCCGCTCCCCTCGCACCGATCGCCGCTGCGGCCCTCCTGGCTGTTGCGCTGGCCGCCTGCACGAGCAGCACGTCGCTCGTCACCAAGAGGACGCAGGGCTACGAAATTTCCGATAGCGCGATGCAGCAGGTTCGCGTGGGCCAGAGCCAGGAACTGGTAACGCTGGTGCTCGGCTCGCCGCAGTCGACCAATACCTTTGGCGACCAGACCGCCTGGTACTATGTGCAGACCAAGGTGGCGCAGACTTCGTTCGGCATGAACACCGCGCTCGAGCGCACCGTGCTCGCGATCTATTTCGACAAGAATAAGAAGGTGGTGGACAAGGCCGTGTACACTGCTGCCGACGGCAAGGTGGTGGCGGTGGAAAGCCGCCGTACCCCGTCTTATGGCGAGGATCGTACGTTTATCGATCAGATTTTGCAGTCGTTCTGAGGTTTTCGGAACGCAGAGAATTGGAAAAGCCCCGGTTTTGGCCGGGGCTTTTTTGTTTGATCAAGTGCATCGGGGCTCACGTCACCCCCTCCCGACCTCCCCCATCTAGGGGGAGGTGAAGGGATGGTGGGTTTGGACGAGGCGGTGCCACACGCTCGATAGGCACCTCCCCCTTGATGGGGGAGGATGGGAGGGGGTGTGGGAGCCACAATGCGGAGCGTGGGAACACCCCTCCCCGTCAAGGGGAGGGTGTCGCACCGAGTGCGTGGGAGCTTTGGGTGATGGTCTTTGTCAGGGAGACCTGACGGTCAGCTCTTCTTTTCCAGATCCACGCCCGCAGTCCGGGCGATGGAATCAAGCGCGGCGTTGACCATGCCGGAGGCGTCTTCTTCGAAGAAGGCGCGGGCGACGTCGACATATTCGGTGATGACGACGCGGGCCGGGATGTCTCTACGGCGCAGGAGTTCGAAGGCGGCGGCGCGAAGGATGGCGCGGAGCGTGGAATCGATGCGATCGATCGGCCAGTCTTCGGCCAGGGCCTTGTCGATGGCCGGGTCGATCTCAAGCTGGTTCTTGGTGACGCCGCGCACGATCTGGCCGAAAAAATCGGCGTCGGCGGGCAGATATTGTTCGCCCTCGACTTCGCGACCGAGATGGAAGGCGCTGAACTGGGCCAGCGTATCTTCCAGCGTCTGGCGCCCCACATCCATCTGGTAGAGCGCCTGGACAGCCGCAAGGCGGGCGGCGCCGCGCTGGTTGGCTGGACGCGAATTGTTCGGGATGGGGGGCGTATCAGTCATTTATGCGTTCAACTTTGCCTTGAGAGCGGCGAGAGCAAGGGCGGCACGGGCGGCATCGCCACCACGATCGCCATCGGCGACGCGGGCACGGGTCCAGGCCTGGCCTTCGTTCTCGACCGTAAGAATGCCGATGCCGAGCGGCAGGGCGTCCACCACCGCCAATTCGGCAAGGGCGCGGATGCTTTCGCTGGCGACTGACACGTAGTGATTGGACTGGCCGCGGATGACGCAGCCGAGGGCGACGAAGCCGTCGTATTTGTCGGTTTCGAGGGCCATGGCGACGCCGACCGGCACTTCCATGGCGCCGGGGACGGCGATGACGTCAAAGGTGGCGCCGGCGGCCTTGAGGGCGGCAGAGGCGCCGGTCTTCATTTCATCGGCGATACCGGGATAGGCCCTGCCCTCGACGATGAGGAAATGCAGACCCGCAGCCGAATTGGGCTCGATCGAAAAGCGTTCGCCGTAAGAATCCATAGCAGACATCCTTGCCTTTGCTACCCAACCCCATAGTCCGCCCCGCAACGGCGAGCAAGGCGAGACTAGATCAATCGTCCTCGGGAAGGGGCGTATTCGCGTCGGAATCAAGCTCGGCGAGAAAATCGCGGAAATCGTCGGGATCGGCGAAATTCTTGTAGACCGAGGCAAAGCGCACGAAGGCCACATGGTCGAGGCCTTTTAGGCCAACCATCACATATTCGCCGATCTGGTCTGAGGTGATTTCAACATCGCCGAGGCTTTCGAGCTGGCGGACGATGCCCGAAATCATGCGCTCGACGCGTTCGGGATCGACCGAGCGCTTGCGCAATGCGGTGTTGACCGAGCGCGTAAGCTTTTCACGGTCGAAGGGGACTTTCCGACCGGTCTTCTTGACCACCGTGAGATCGCGCAATTGCACGCGCTCAAACGTGGTGAAGCGGCCGCCGCAGGCATTGCACACGCGGCGGCGGCGGATAGCGCCCGAATCTTCGGTCGGGCGGCTATCCTTCACCTGGGTATCGTCATTGCCACAATAGGGGCAGCGCATAGGCTCTATGTCCTTTTATGGCAAAAGGCATTCTCGCTTTCGCGGGAATGACGCGGTGTGTTTTAGCCGTAGATCGGGAAGCGATCGGTCAGCGTCTTTACCTTGGCGCGGACTTCGGCTTCGACGGCGCCGTTATTGTCATCGCCATTGGTCTTGAGGCCATCGAGCACTTCGATGATATATTCGCCCACAAGCTTGAACTCTTCGGTGCCAAAGCCGCGCGAGGTGCCGGCCGGAGTGCCGAGACGCACGCCCGAGGTGATCGCGGGCTTTTCCGGATCGAAGGGCACGGCGTTCTTGTTGCAGGTGATGTGGGCGCGGCCGAGAGCAGTTTCGGTCGCCTTGCCGGTGAGCCCCTTGGGGCGGAGGTCAACCAGCATCAGGTGGTTGTCCGTGCCGCCCGAGACGATATCGACGCCGCCCTTGACGAGGGTTTCGGCGAGGACCTGGGCATTGGCCACCACCTGCTGGGCATAAAGCTTGAATTCGGGCTGCAGCGCTTCCTTGAAGGCCACGGCCTTGGCGGCGATGACGTGCATCAGGGGGCCGCCCTGGATGCCCGGGAAAATTGCCGAATTGATCTTCTTGGCAATGTCTTCATCGTTGGTGAGGATCAGGCCGCCGCGCGGGCCGCGCAGGGTTTTGTGGGTTGTCGTGGTGGCGACGTGGGCGTGCGGGAATGGGCTCGGGTACACACCGCCAGCGACGAGGCCGGCAACGTGGGCCATGTCGACGAAAAGGATGGCGCCGACTTCATCGGCAATGGCGCGGAACTCGGCCCAATCCATGATGCGCGAATAGGCCGAGAAACCGGCGACGATCATCTTGGGGCTATGCTCGCGGGCGAGCTGACGGACCTGGTCCATATCGACGCGGCCATCCTGCTTGCGCAGACCATATTGGATGGCGTTGAACCACTTGCCCGACTGGTTGGGCTTGGCGCCGTGGGTCAGGTGACCGCCGGCATCGAGCGACATGCCGAGGATGGTGTCGCCGGGCTGAATGAGGGCCTGATAGACGCCCTGATTGGCCTGGGAACCGGAATTGGGCTGGACGTTGGCGAAGGCCGTGCCGAAGAGCTGCTTGGCGCGCTCGATGGCGAGACTTTCGGCCACGTCGACATACTGGCAGCCGCCGTAGTAGCGCTTGCCGGGATAGCCTTCGGCATACTTGTTGGTCAGCACCGAGCCCTGGGCTTCGAGCACGGCCTGGGAAACGATGTTTTCCGAGGCGATAAGCTCGATTTCGCTCTGCTGGCGACCGAGTTCATCCTGGATTGCCTTGGCGATTTCCGGGTCGGTTTCAGCAACCGCAGCGGAAAAGAAATGGGGAAAGAGCGGGGTAGAAGTGGCAGCGCTCATGCGACGATTTCCTCACTAGGGACCAGGGTGACCGGCATGGCGGTGCCTTTATCACGGCGAGTAGCGCGAATCCAAGACCGATACATTTGTACTGGATCCATGGGGCTCCCCCTGATCGTGGATGGGTTGCCCAGGCGAGCGGCTCTGATGAAGTTCGCGTTTCCCGATGGTTGCCCATCTCTTTCTCGCCAGTCGCGCGAACGGGGTGAATATGGCGCAAAGTGGCAGCCGTGTGAAGGCCCTGCAAGCGGCAAGACAACTTACTATCAACACTCAAAATATTGGATTTTAGCGAGTTCCGGCGCGGTACTTTCACCACGCTGACGAACCCTTTCTAGAGAAGCTGCGTCCATTCTGATGGCCACGGAGTGCGATCATCCAGGAGGGATCAATGAAACCGCTCGTGACCAAATTGACTGCTATCGCCATGACCGGCCTACTGTCCATCTCCAGCTTTGCGCCGGTACAAGCGCAGGACAACACACTTAGCTTCGATCAGCGCAAGCAGGTTGTCCAAAGCTATTGCCAGCGCTTCCCGCAGGACCCCGATTGCAATGGCTGGTGGTTCTGGAGCGCGCGGGATTATGACACCTTCTACTATCGCAATCGCAGCGATCTCGATCCGCTGGTGGCCGGTATTCTGGGCCTGGCGATCGGCGCGATCATTGGCGGCGCCATTGCCAACAGCAACAAGAGCCAGAATACGAGCCCACCGCCGACCTATACGCGACGCGACAGCGGCCACGTGGCGGGTGCTATCAACGCTACAAATCCTATGACGAGCGGACCGATACGTTCATGGGCTATGACGGCATTCGCCACCCCTGCACGCTCTAGAGCGTTTGGCGGGCTAGGGCTTCCGCGGCTCCAGCTCGCCATCTCGCGCCTGAGCCGGTTGGCGGCGATCACGGCCGAGACCGAATAGGCGCAGCAGGCCGAGGCGTTTCAGCGCCTCATAGACTAGAAGCGGCAGCAATATGCCGGCCAGCATGCCCCCCAGAACCTGCAGCCAGATCGCATCCCAGCCGAGCGCATGGAGGCCAATGCGCGTCGCCGCCTCGGGGATGATGTGCATGACATAAATAGCCATGGACGTGGCGCCCAGATAGGTCGCGATGGCCATGGGGCCGCTGGGTATTCTCGGGGCAAAGCCATAGACCATGGCGCAGAAGCCAAGCGTGGCAACGAGGCTGAGCAGCGTGCCCAGAGGCGAAGGCCGAAGTCCGAAGAAGACGGCTCCGGCAAGGCTGAGTACGAACATTCCTGCCCCCAAAATTCCGATCTGCCCGTCCTGCTTCAGTGCAAAGAGGTCACGACGCGTGAGGAGTACGCCGAACAGGAAGAATGGCAGATTGGCGACAGCGCCGCCCAAAAGGTCGGTGCCCGCAAGCATGGGCTGGATGGCGGTGGCCACAAAGGACAGGATCAGGACGCCGACCAGGAGCGCAGTCGAGGCCCGAACCAGCAGCATGCAGAAGACCTGAATGACAAACAGGGCCCAGAGGAACCAGAAGATGTCCTTGGGCGGGAAGGGAAAGAGCAGCGCGTCCATCGGCGAGATCGCATCGCGCGTGGTGAACGAGCCGGCCAGCAGCAGGAAGGCGGCAAGAATCCAGGACCAGAGCAGAAGCGGGTAGAGCAGGGATTCGCAGCGCTTGAGAATGGAGACGATTGCCCCGTCGCGCAGCACCGATTTTTCGAAGAACATGCCGGAAACGAGGAAAAACAGCGGCATGTGAAAGAGATAGATGGCGGCATCGACGCCGGCATAGAGCGCGGCGTCGGTCAGGATGTCGGCCTGCCATAGCCCGCGCCAGACATGGCCGAAGACGACAAGCACGATGCCAATGCCACGTGCTGCATCGACCCAATCAAGGCGGCCCACATTCCTCGTCATGATCGATGCGCCATCGACTATCGGTTCCTTCGATCCGTTCCGGCTGGTCAAATGCTGGGCTAGGCCGCAACCACTGGCCGGGTCTGGACATTCACCTGTCAATAGCATTGGCGGGCCGAGGCCCGGGAGTAGAGAAATGAATAAACTTGCTTCTATACTGAGCGCCGTTGCCCTGACCGGTGTGACCGCGATCGGCAGCGGGGTTCCGGCGCAGGCCCAGTCGTTTTCGATGAGCTTTGGCCAGCGGCACCAAGTGATCCAAACCTATTGCGACCGCTATCCGTCGGACCCTGACTGCAACAGTTTCTATCAGGGCAATTGGCGCGATCGGGACTATCAGAGGTTCTACAGCACGCGCCGCGCGCCCATTGACAACATTTCGACCGGCATCCTGGGCTTCACCTTTGGCGCGGCGCTGGGTTCGATCATCGCCAATGGCGCGAACAATAGCGGCGATGTCGTCGTGAGGCGTGCAAACGGCTACGATTCCCATGTGCAGGCCTGCTACAACCGCTATCGGTCCTATGACGAGGAAACCAATACGTTTCTGGGCTTCGATGGCGTTCGCCACGAGTGCCGGCTTTAGGCGTAGCGACCTGAAGGGGGAGCCGGTGGCGGCTCCTCTGGTTCGCCGAGCTTACGCTTGAGCTTGGCGAGGGCGACGCGTTCCATTTGCAGGCGCGTGGCGCTGACGGGGGTGATGACAAAGACTTCGGTGCCCGTCACCTCGTCTATCGCAGCGACGCGCATGACCTGACCCATCTGCACGAATTCAAAAAGAACCCCGCCCGCCAATGGGACCTCCATCATTGTGAGGAGTTTAGCAGGGATTCGGGATGGCAAGGAGTCGGAAATGTGCGGAGGGGAGTTGGGGCACTACCACTCCCAAACAGAGGTTCCCGCTTTCGCGGGAATGACGCCGTGTGAGGGAAAGCCCCTGCCCTACAAACAAAAATCCCCGCTTTCGCGGGGATTTTTCGTTACCGCCATTCGAGCGTAGCTCTCATGGCCTTGCCGCCTAAAATCGCTCCACCGGAGCGATTTTGCCTGTGGCACGGCGTCAAGCGTCGAACGAGACCTTGCCCTGTTCGTCGAACTTGTAGACGTCGTCGCGGAAGCTGACGGTGCCCTGGCGGTTAGCCCACGCCGTGATGTAGGTGGTGTGGATCGGCACGCGGGCCTTGCATTCCACGTCGAGACGCTGGAGCGAGTCGAAGGTGGAGTCGACTTTCTGCTGGTCCCAATCGCCATTGTCGCGCAGCAGCCAATTGACCAACTGATTGACGCCATCGACGCGGACACAGCCCGAGGAGTGGAAGCGGGCATTTTCACCGAAAAGCGCCTTGGTCGGGGTGTCGTGCAGGTAGCAATCGTAGGGATTGTAGAAGTTGATCTTGCAATGGCCCATGGAGTTGGCGGCGCCCGGCTCCTGGCGATACATGTAGTTCACTTCAGCATCGGTAATGCTGGCCCAGTTGATCGACTGCGGATCGATCTTATTGCCCGAACCGTCATAGATGAAGATGTTCTGCTCGGTCAGGTAATTGGGGTTCTGCAGCATGTACTTGGTCAGGTCCTGGCGGACCAACGACTTGGGCACGTGCCAATACGGGTTGAAATTGATCTGGCTGATCTTGCTGGCCATGATCGGGGTGGCGCGTTCGACGCGGCCGACGACGGCGGTGTGGCGCTGCTCGACCATGCCGTCATTCACCGCTTCGATAGTGGCGGCGGGAATGTTCACCACGACATAGCGCGGGTTGAGGTTGGCGGCCATGTTCTGAACGCGCGTGTAATTGAGGTAGAGCTGCTGCAGGCGCTGCTGGGCCGGAACGGCCATGGCATACCAGGTGGCTTCATCGACCTGGCCATTGACCACGAGGCCGTGGCGGGCCTGGAAGGCGCGGACGCCGGCATCGGTCGGCGCATCGAAGAGCTCGTTGACGTTTTCGACCAGGGCCATATCGCCCGAGGAAATCAGACGGCGCTTGAGCGCCACGACGGCGCGCGAAGACTTGCCGAGATTGAGGCCATAGGCTTCCTGCGGAATTTCTTCCCAGCCGCCAGCCGCGACGAAGGGCTCGTATTGCGAGATGGCAAGCTGCAGGTTGTAGACCGTGTCATAGGACAGGATCGGCTCATTGGTGGAAATCAGCGCTTCGGCGGCAGCGGTGGCCCCGCCCTGGTCAGCGTCTTTCAGCACGCGATTGCGTGCGAACATATCCCAGATCGACTCGCCTTCCTGTGCCCTTGCCAAGGTTGGCAGCAGCGCTGTGCTGGCACCGGCGATGGCCATGGTCTGCAGAAAGGAACGTCGATTTACCCGCATATCGTCACCCGAAGGAATCTGTCGCCACATAGGCGCGATTATCATTGCCGGCACCTGCTCCACAACGGCTGTCAACGCCTTGTGAACCATGAGGGCAGCCCCATCCATAGTCGAAGAATGGTTTAAAAACCACGTAACCGGGTGCCTTTGATTTGCGGCACAAATAAGAAAACGCCGGCCAAAGGCCGGCGTCTCCGCAGAGAGTGTGGCGTGGAGGCAACACGTACCTACACCCGCATGCTGTTCAATTGGTCGCGGCCGAGCCGCGAGCACAATCAGAGCTTGTAGAGAATCTGGTCGACCCAGAAGCGTTCGAGACGTGCCAGAGCCTTGTTCAGGTTGTCGAATTCCTCGTCGCCGAGGCCGCCGACCTTGTCGATGGATTTCAGGTGACGATCATAGAGCTCGTCGATCACTTCCGCGACTTCCTCGCCCTTGGGGGTGAGGCGGATGCGGACCGAACGGCGGTCGGTGCGCGAGCGCTCCTGGAAGATGTAACCGGTTTCGACCAGCTTCTTGAGATTGTAAGAAACGTTGGAGCCGAGATAGTAACCGCGCGAACGCAGCTCGCCGGCGGTCAGTTCGCTGTCGCCGATATTGAACATCAGCAGCGCCTGGACCGGGTTGATATCGTCCCAACCCATACGATCGAACTCGTCCTTGATCAGGTCGAGAAGACGACGGTGGAGACGTTCCACACGGGAGACGGCTTCGAGATAGAGGGGCTTGAGACCTTCCGGACGGTTCGGGATCAGGGCCTCAGCTGCGTTCGACTTGGTTGCCATTTTTGCCTCACTGTTTTTTCTCTGCGTGCGATTTTTCGCATCTCATGAGGCCAAACTACGACGGCCGAACTAAGATCGCCCTAAACAGCACGCTTAATGGCATCTTACTGGAAAGCAATGAGAATTTGGCTTAACGCTTCGTCACACCGGTGCATAAAGTTGTAACCTTTCCGAGGCGTAAACGGGCGGCGGCTGGGCCGCCCGTCTCCTTCGGGTCATGCGCCGACCAGCTTGCGGCCGGCAAATTTGACGGCGCCTACGGCGGCAACGGCGAGGGCCTGGCCGAGGATCAAGGTTACTCCGATGCCCGTCATTTGAGCCGAATAAAGCACAAGAAGTGCAACACTCGCGATCGCCCAGAGCATGTCACCGGCCATGTTGACGGCAAGCGAGAGTCTGTCGGGGCCGGTCGCGGCGCCAATGGCCCAATTAAAGAGAGCCCAGGGGAAGAGAAAGACGGCGGCACCGACGAGGATCGTGTGCATCGGTGCCCAGCCGACCAAAGCGGCGAGCGGATCGGCCAGAACGATGAGGCCGAGTCCCATGGTGAGCGAGAGAACAGCGTCGAAACGATAGACGAGGCGCGGATCGCGCAGGGTGAGGGCTTGGGCAGTCATGAAATGTCTCCGGGACCGGTTGTCGATGACTGCAGGGTGGCTCGCGGGAGGTCATGGCGACAATTACCCCGGAGGTAATGGAATTGCGCGCGCCGGTGCGGCAGGTTGGAGGCAAGGAGACACACCATGTTCCAGACGGCCTTGCGCGAATGGCGCAACCAACGCGGAATGAGCCAGATGGCGCTGGCCATGGCGGCGGAGGTGTCGCCGCGGCACCTGTCTTTTCTCGAATCCGCGCGGGCGCGGCCGAGTGCGGCCATGGTGTTACGGCTGGCGGAGGCGCTCGACCTGCCGCTGCGCGAGCGCAATGGCCTACTCGTGGCCGCGGGCTTCGCGCCGCATTATGGCGACAATGACTGGCTGAGCCCGCAAATGACCGAACTCAGGCATGCGGCTCAATTGCTGTTGAGGGCGCATGGGCCCTACCCTGCCATCGTGCTGGATGCGGCTTTTGACATTCTCGAAGCCAATGGGGCGGCGATGGCGCTGATCGGGGTGGAGACACTGCCAGCGGCGCGGCTCAATCTTGCCGATCTCGTCTTTGCGCCGGGCGATGTCCGGCGCTCAATCGTCAACTGGGCCGAGGTCGCGGCCTATATGATGCATCGCCTGCGCGAGGGCGTGCGACGGCACGGACCGAGTGCACCGGTGGCGCGGGTGTTGATGCGGGTCCGGCGGCATGAGGGGGTCGAGGGCCTGAGCCTGCGGCCGGAGGGGGCGCTTGGGCAGGTGCTTCTGCCACTGGAATTCATAGTGGGTGGTCAGGCGACGCGCTGGTTTACGACGGTGACGAGCTTTGGTGCGCCACAGGATGCACTGGCGGAGGAAATTACCATCGAGCAATTTCACCCGGCTTAGGCGGAGCCGGGCTTCGTCGCAGATTCGAGTTCGCGCATCGTCGTTTCGACGACGGGAAGATCGATGGCCGTGGCGATGACGCTATCGAGAAAGCCGGGGAAGCGCTGATCGAGGTCATCGCGGCGGAGTGTTACGCGGCGCTTGGTGCCTTCGGGCCGCACATTGATGACGCCGGCCTCGCGCAGCTTGGCCACGTGATAGGTCAGGTTGGTCTTCGAGGTGAGGCCGCTGAACTGCCCGCAAACGAGACCACCCGAAGCATCGCAGCGGGCGAGACACCCGATGATGGCAAGGCGCGTGTCGTCGCCTAGCGCGGCAAGCACATTGGGAAGGGTGATCTGATCGGTCTCGGGATGCGGCAGGCTCATAGCTCATATTTATCCCGGAGGTGGCATTAGTTCAATATCCATTGAACAAGATATTGACTCCAGATCGGTTGAGGTTCAATTGTCCAATGAATTTTGGACAAAGGATCCGATCATGGATATCCGTCTCATCTGGCTGGCCGTGGGCACCTTCGCCATCGGCGTCGAGAGTTTTGCCATTTCGAGCCTCCTGCCGCAGATTGCCGAATCAACCGGCGCTACGCTCACCCAGGCCGGTTATCTCGTTCTCGCCTTTGCGCTGGCCAATGCCTTTGGCGCACCCATTCTCGCTGCGCTCAGCGGCACGGCCGACCGCCGCCGCATCCTGACCGGCGCCGCCGTGGTCTTTGCCGGGGGTGCGGTTTGGGCAGGCCTCTCCCAGGGTTATTTCGACCTGATGGCGGCTCGCATCCTGATGGCCTTTTCGGCCGGCCTCTATACGGCTACGGCGCAGGCTACGGGCGTTGCCATTTCGTCCCCAGACCACAGGGCGCGCGCCATTGCCGCCATTGTCGGCGGCACAACCATGGCAGTGGCCTTTGGCGCGCCGCTCGGGGCGCTGGTGGCGGGCCTGGTCGGGTGGCGCGGCACCTATGCCATGGTCGCCGTCTTCGCCCTTATCGCTGCGGTTTCGATCTGGGTCATGCTGCCGGCCGGTCTGCGCGGCCAGCAGTTGAGCTTGCGCCAGAGGATAGCGGCCGTCGCCCTGCCCGGCGTTCCCGGCGCATTGCTGACGACGCTGCTCAATCTTGCCGGCGCTTTCACGGTCATCGTCTACCTCGCCATCGTCACCACGCAGTCGATCGGGTTGCCGCGCGATCTGGTGCCGGCGGTGTTGCTGACCTTTGGCGTCGGCGCCGCTTTCGGCAATGCAGCGGGTGGGCAACTGGCCGACCGGATCGGGGCACGGCAGACGGTTATCGGGGCAGCTCTCCTCAATGCCTTGATGCTCCTGGCCATCTCGGCGGCGGCGCATGTTCCCGGGCCCTTTGCCGGACCGGTCTTCTTTGCCATCGTGCTTTTCTGGGGTGCTACCGGCTGGGCCTTTCCGCCGGCGCAATCGAGCCATCTCCTCGGCCTTGCACCGGCCGCCGCGCCACTGGTTCTGTCGCTCAATGCTTCGGCGCTTTATCTCGGGATTGCCGGCGGCTCGCTGCTGGGTGGCCTCGTGCTGCAATATGGCTCGGCCAGCGATCTCGGCTGGATTGGCGCAATACTGCCCTTCGTTGCCGTGCTCGGGATTCTGCTCAATGGCGCGGCAAGGCGAAGGGCAGAGGCCATGCCGGCGCGGCTGGGTTGAGACCGATCAAACCTGTGGCGACGTGACGGCGGCCTTGCCGAGGTCGGTCAGGCCGTAGATGCCGCGGCTCTCGCGTACAAACCAGCCATAGACATTGCTGCGCAAAATTGTCGGCGCTCTCGCAACGAGCGCCTTCAATTGCTTGGGGCTTTGCGGTCCGGCCAGCAATGCGGTTGCACAGAGGATGCAGTCCTGCCGATAGGCGGTCATGATCGGCTTGCCGCGTCCGCCGCCCTTTTGCGGATCTCCGACACGCCGCTTGTGTTCATCGAGAAGCCGGGAGCGTCTTTTCGCATCCTTGCGCGGAGTTGCGGCGAAGGGGGCGACCACGACGTCGACGAAACCGGATTCCGAGACGGCCAGGAGACCAAAGCCGAGGCGCCGGCAGAGATTGCGGAAACGGGCGTCGTGCTCGCGGCCTTTTCCGGTCCTGGATGCGCGGGCCGCAAGCCAGACTTCGTCGCAAATGGCGGCGCGATTGACGCCTTGCATGACCAGTTCGAGATTGAAGGACAGCTTCATCTCGCACACGATGAGGACCTGTGGATCGCCGTCTTTCACGCCGACAAGATCGCAGCCGTTGACCTCGCCTTTGACGGAATAGCCGGCGCTTTCCATGAAGGCCTTGAGTGGAAGATAGAGGTCGGTCTCGGCCATCGCGCTCGTTCAGGTCCAGATGTGCACGCTTGATTAGCTGAGTCTCGGGCACTGCGCAGCGTGGCCGGGCACCGAATGGCTCAGTCGGCGGCCTGGGCGCGGGAGAAGCGGAAGCTGAGGGCAAAGATAACCGAGATGGCGACCAGCAGCACGATGCGGACGGCAAAGCCGAAGGCGGACATGCGGATATCGGGGCTGCCGGCAAGGTAGAGTGCCAGTTCGGCCGTGGTGGAACCCACAAGGAGCACGGCGCCCCAGCTTGCCTTGAGCCAGAGACCAACACCGGCGAAGAGGCGCGAGAGCGAGAAGACACCCAGGAGCACAAAGCCAGTGGGGCCGAGGACGGCCACGGGGCTCGTGGCGCCGAGATTAACGCCGAGAAGGCGACCGGCATCGCTGAGACCGAGAGCAAGGCTCAGCAGGGCGACGATGCGGATGTATAGGCCCAGCTGGGGTGATTTGAACGACATGGCTCTTTACTAGCGAGCGCTAGGGGCTGCGACAAGCGGCGGCTTGGACGTGGAGGCCGTGGCTGGTATGAGGCGAGGACATAGAGCGTGTGTGTGGCCCCACCCCCTCCCACCCTCCCCCATCAAGGGGGAGGTGCCGGTCCGGTGGATGTCGGGGCTACGCGGCAAGGAACAGAAGAATGACGCAGAACTGGCCCAAGCATGACATGTCCTTCCTCGATGGCCGCCGACAGCGGCGGTTGCGGCGGACGGCGTGGAGCCGGGATATGGTGCGGGAAACCGAACTGTTGCCGCGCGATCTGATCTGGCCGCTGTTTGTCATTGAGGGACAGAACGAGCGCACGCAGATCAAGACCATGCCGGGCGTCGAGCGGCTTTCCATCGACCTAATGGTGGAAGCGGCCAAGGCGGCGCGGGATGCGGGCATTCCGGCGCTGGCGATTTTTCCCAATACGCCGGACCATCTGCGCTCGGAGAGCGGCGCCGAGGCTTACAATCCGGACAATCTGATGTGCCGGGCGCTGAGCGCGATCAAGTCGGCAGTGCCGGATATCGGGCTGATCGCCGATGTGGCGCTGGATGAATATTCCAGCGACGGGCAGGATGGGCTCGTACGCGACGGGGAAATCCTCAACGACGAGACGGTGGCGGCGATGGTGAAATCGGCGCTGGTGCAGGCCAAGGCCGGTGCGGATATCATTGCGCCTTCGGACATGATGGATGGGCGCGTGGCGGCCATTCGGGCGGCGCTCGATGCCGAAGGCTTTGAGCATGTGCAGATCATGTCCTACGCGGCCAAGTATGCATCGTGTTTTTATGGGCCGTTCCGCGAGGCGGTCGGCTCGGGCAGCCGGCTCAAGGGCGACAAGCGCACCTATCAGATGGACTATGCCAATTCCGACGAGGCTTTGCGCGAGATTGCAAGGGATATCGAGGAAGGCGCTGATAGCGTGATGGTCAAGCCGGGCATGCCCTATCTCGACATCATCCGTCGGGCAAAGGACGCGTTCAATGTGCCGATCTACGCCTATCAGGTGAGTGGCGAATACGCGATGATCGAGATGGCGGGCGCCGCCGGGGCGATCAATCGCGATGCGGCAGTGCTTGAAAGCCTCTGGGCCTTCAAGCGTGCCGGAGTGAATGGAATTCTTACTTACTACGCGCTGGAAATGGCGCGGAAGCTGGGGCGCTAAAGCGCCCTAGCCGGCTCGTTCCGTTGTGCCGTCTTCGGCGGCCAATTGCGCCGGGCGCTGGCCGCGGCGGGGGCGGAAGGCGCTGACGATACCGGCAAGCGCCACAAGAGCCATGCCGGCCATGGCGATGGGCTCGGGGGCGTGGCCGAAGACCAACCAGCCGAGAATGCCCGCCCAGAGAAGGTGCATATAGGTCATCGGGGCGACAAGGGCCGCTGGGGCATAGCGATAGGACTGGGTGAAGAGGTAGTGCCCGAGCCAGGCAGAAACGCCGAGGCCGAGAAAGAGCACGATCTGCAAGGGAGTCGGCGCTACGCCGTGCATGGTCCAGGGCAGGAAAATGCCGAAGCCGATGGCGCCGACCAGGGCCGAATAGAACAGCATGGCCATGGTGCGTTCGGTGCGGGCGAGGACGCGCGAGAGCAGGTTGTAGGTCACTGAGACCACCACATTGCCAAGCACGAAGAGGACACCGATCGGGTCGAGACCCCCGCCGGGGCGAGCGATGAGCAGGACGCCGGCAAAACCGATGACGGCGGCGACCCAGGCCATGGGCCCGACCTTCTCCTTGAGCAGCGGGCCGGAGAACAGCACGATCAGGACCGGGCAGAGATAGACGATGGCCGTGGTTTCGGCGACCGGCATGCGCTGGAGCGCAAAGCTGACGAGGAGTGAGCCCAAGGCCAGGCTGGCGGCGCGGACGAGAACCAGGCCCGTGCGTTGGGTGCGGACCATTTCGCGGCCGTGCAGCGGAGCGACGATGGCCAGCATGAGCAAGCAGTGCACGATGTAGCGAATGGCCGCCACCATGGGTACGTTGTACTCGGTGATCAGCAGCTTGTTGGTCGTGTCGTTATAGGCAAACAGCAGGGTTGCCCCGATGATCAGGGCAAGGCCGCGCAATGGCTGATCGGTCAGCGGCGCGGGGGCGGAAGTCGTCGACATTTGGTATTCCGAGGGGGCGGGCGCGGGCGATGCGACTCGCGCGAGGGCAGGATTAAAGCAAGGATAGGCCGGGAGTGCACCGAAGCACAGGAAGAATTGCGCTGGAGGTCTTGCATTGCGGCGAGGTCGTGACAATTTCTGCAGCATGACCCAGGAATATGCCGCATCCCGCCCCTACCTGCCCGACCCTGCCACCGCGCCGGAGCTGTTCGACGGCCTGCTGACGCGACGCGTGATGGCCTATTTCATCGACCTCGCCATCATGGGCGGGCTGGTGTTGGCCGCAACGATTGTCGGGGGCATATTGGGCTTTCTGACATTTGGGCTTGCCTGGGCGGCGCTGGTCCTTGTCGTGCCGGCGGTGATTATCCTCTACTATGCGGCGACGCTGGGCTCGCCGCGGCGCGCCACGGTGGGCATGCAGATGATGGATATCGTGCTAACGCCGACACGCGGGCAGCCGCTCGATGGCTGGATGGCCATTCTGCACGCGCTGGTTTTCTGGCTGACGTTCTGGATCTGCTGGCCAATTTCGCTGCTCTTCGCGCTGTTCACGCCGCGACGGCAGATGATCCACGATTTCGTGGTCGGCACGCTGATGGTGCGTCGTTCGCCGATGATCCGGCACTGGCAGAATGCGCGGAGCAGCGCCTTTTACTGAAATATTGCGGGCGGGGGACGGGAGGGATACAATCACAGGATTGTAGCCATGGGTCGTAGATGACCGACCAGACGCCTGAAACCACCCAGCTCTTTCTTACAGCGGCCATGCCGTGCCCGTATTTGCCGGGCCACATGGAGCGTAAACTGTTCACGCACCTCAGCGGGCGCCGGGCGTCGGCGCTACATCATGTGCTGAGCGACAATGGTTTCCGCCGCAGCCAGAACCTGATCTATCGGCCGGCCTGCGAGGGCTGTAATGCCTGCCAGTCGGTGCGAATCGTGGCGAGCGAATTTGCGGCGTCGGCGCGGTTCCGGCGCGTCTTGCGTGGCAATGCCGACATTTCCATCACTGTGCGGCCGACGACGGCGACGGTAGAGCAGTACGAACTCTTTAAGCGCTATCTCGACTCGCGCCATGCTGGTGGCGGCATGACGCAGATGTCGTATCAGGACTATGAATACATGGTCGAGGATACGCCGGTGCAGTCGGTGCTGGTGGAGTATCGGCTGCGCGATCATCCTGATCAGACGCTGGTGGCTGTGGCGCTGACCGATGTGATGCCCGATGGGCTGTCCATGGTCTATTCGTTCTACGATCCCGATCTGGCGCATCGCAGCCTTGGGACGTTTCTCATTCTCGACCACATCGCGCAGGTGCGCTCGGCGCAGCTGAACTATGTCTACCTCGGCTACTGGGTGAAGGACTCGCCGAAGATGGCCTACAAGGCGCAGTATCGCCCGCTGGAAGTGCAGCGCGGGCATGCTGGCTGGTGTCGGGTCGAGGACTAAGCTCCTCATACCGTACGCAGCCACAACGTCATTCCCGCGAAAGCGGGAATCCCACCTCAGATGCCTGAAACAGAGATCCCCGCTTTCGCGGGGATGACGCCGTGGGTGTGGGTGCGTTGATCGACGAAGGCTGATAGTTCACACAACCATATCAAACACGATCAGGCCGTCCCTACCGCCTTCCAAGGCGGCGACCAGCTTTGCGCCGGCGGCTTTGTGGTCGGGGTGGATGAGGTAGGCGTCGCGGGCGGTTTCGTCGGAGAAATCCATGGTGAAGCCATCGACAAAACCCTGGTGAACGCCTTCGGGGGAGACATTGGGGCCGGCAGACATGGCGAGGAAGCCGGGGACGACTTCACGTAGAGATTCAAGTTCGGCGTAGATCGCGGCGCGATCTTCCTGCGTTACTTCAGGACGGAAACGGACGAGAACGCAGTGGCGGATCATTTTGTTGAGTCCTGTGAATCGGTTGGGGCGGGAAGTTCAGACGATTGGTCGCAACACTCGTCCGGCTGTCATCCCGGCGAAGGCCGGGAGCCATCTTGAGATCTCGGGATGGGCCCCGGCCTTCGCCGGGGTGACAATCGAGTTTGGGAAGACTGCCCCGGCCCTGCGAGCGTAGCTCTCCGGGCGTTCGGGCCTAAAATTGCTCCACTGGAGCAATTTTGCGCTGTGCGCACGGCAACCCGGCCCTTCGCGCATAGCGCTTCGGGCGTTCCTCCCTTCACTCGCTCCACTGGAGCGAGTGATCGCCGTTGGCGAACGGTCGTCACCCCACAAACTTATTGTTCCTCGGGAAGCCTGTCGGCGGCTGGCGGCCGGCGGTGGCGCGGTCGGCCAGCCAGTCGGTCAGTTCTTCGGTGGGCTTGGAATAGGTGCGGCCTGAACTGTCGGTCCAGGTGAGGCCGTCGGCGGCGTAGAAGGTCTTGATGTCTGAAATGCCACCATCCTTGTAGCGCTGCAGGCGCACGCCCTTGCCGCGGCTCATGGTCGCGAGCTGGGCGATCGGGAAGACCAGCAGCTTGCGGTTTTCGCCCACGGTGGCGACGCGGTCGCCATCGCAGGGGACGATCAGGCGTGCTTCTTCGGGCAGCGAGACGTTGAGGATCTGCTTGCCCTTGCGGGTATTGGCGATCAGGTCGTCTTCGGGGACGATGAAGCCGTAGCCGGCCGAAGACGCGATGATGCGCTTGGCGCCAGGGCGATAGACGAAGAGTTCGACAATGTCCTGGCCCTCTTCCATGTCAACCATGATGCGGACCGGTTCGCCTTGGCCGCGTCCGCCGGGAAGCTTGTCGGCGCCGAGCGTATAGACCTTACCGCCGGTGGTGAGCATCAAGAGCTTGTCGGTGGTCTCGCAATTGAGGGCCAGTTTCAGGCGGTCGCCAGTCTTAAAGCCCTTTTCGTCGACTGGGGCATTGTGGCCCTTGGGAGCGCGGATCCAGCCTTTCTCCGAGAGAATGACGGTGATCGGCTCGCGCTCGATGAAGGCTTCGGTGATTTCGGCAGCGTCGGCGGTCGGGGCGTCGAAATAGACGGTGCGACGGGCGCCGAGCGCGTGGGGCGTAGTGCCATCGGCCTCGAAGAGCGGGTAGGCCTTTTTGAGGGCCTCGACCTGGCGCGAGATTTCGCCCCACTGCTTCTTGTCTGAGGCGAGGAGCGCTTCGAGCTTGCCCTTTTCGGCCGTCAGGTTCTCGTGCTCCTTGCGGAGTTCGATTTCTTCTAGCTTGCGGAGGGACCGCAGGCGCATGTTTAGGATGGCTTCGGCCTGATTGTCGGTCAGCTCGAAGGTTTCCATCAGGCTCTTCTTTGCATCGTCCTCCTCGCGGATGATACGGATCACCTCATCGAGATTGAGATAAGCGATGATATAACCGGCCAGCACTTCGAGCCGGTTGGCGATCTGTTCGAGCCGGTGTTCGCTGCGGCGAACAAGGACCACCTTGCGGTGATCGAGCCAGGCGCGGAGAGCATCGGCGAGGCCCATGACGCGCGGGGTGGTGCCGTGGTCGAGAACGTTGAGATTGAGCGGGAAACGGACTTCGAGCTCGGTAAGCTTGAAGAGCTGTTCCATGAGGATAACCGCATCGACCGTGCCGGCGCGCGGCTCGAGCACGAGGCGGATATCGTCGGCGCTCTCGTCGCGTACGTCCTTGAGCAGCGGCAGTTTTTTGGCGAGGAGCAGTTCGGCGATCTTTTCGACGAGACGCGACTTTTGGACGCCATAGGGAATCTGGGTGACGACGATCTGATAGACGCCCCTGCCCTTTTCTTCCTTGCTCCAGACGGCGCGATGGCGGAAGGCGCCGCGGCCGGTTTCATAGGACTGGACGATGGACGAGCGGGATTCCACAAGGTGCCCACCGGTCGGGAAATCGGGACCGCGGACGAGGTCGTCCATGCTGGGCGGGGCGGAGAGATCGGCGTGGATCAGGTCTTCCGTCGTCGCTTCGGGATTGTAGATGAGTTTCAACGCCGCGTTGCAGAGCTCGACGATATTGTGCGGCGGCACCGAGGTCGCCATGCCCACGGCGATGCCGGTGGAGCCATTGGCGAGCAGGTTCGGGAAATTGGACGGGAGCACGACGGGCTCTTCGTCTTCGCCGTCGTAAGTCGGGCGGAAGTCGATGGCGTTTTCGGCGATGCCCTCAAGGAGGCGCATCGAGACTTCGGTCATGCGCGATTCCGTGTATCGCATGGCCGCGGCACTATCGCCGTCGATATTGCCAAAATTGCCTTGGCCATCGACGAGCGGATAGCGGAGGGCAAAATCCTGCGCGAGGCGGACCAGGGCGTCGTAGATCGACTGGTCGCCATGCGGGTGGAACTTACCGATCACGTCGCCGACGATACGGGCGGATTTCTTGTAGCCCTGGCCCGGGTCGAGGCGCAGCAGGCGCATGGCGTGGATGATGCGGCGATGGACCGGCTTCAGGCCATCGCGAGCATCAGGCAAAGCGCGCTGGGTGATCGTCGAGAGGGCATAGCTCAGATACCGCTCTTCGAGCGCCTGCTTGAGATCAACGATGCGCTGATCGTCGGGCGGCGGGAGGGTATCGGCATCGGACATGCGTGGCTCAATCTTCGAGAGAACGAATCAGGAAGAAGAATACAGGAGGTGGTGGAAATCCGCATAATTCGTGCGGATTTTGTTACGCGGTTCTCCACGGAATACGTCGTGATTTTCTCTCCACATGGGAGGAAAGTGCCCCCAAGGGGCGGTTGGGGGTGTGCGATACGACAACGTGCTCCTCTGCGGAGGAGAGAATACCCCTCACCCTGCAATTCTGCTGAACGCAGAATTGCTGTCCCTCTCCCACAAGGGGCGAGGGAAGATCAGTGGGGATCGCGACTGAGGAGATCGACCAATGTGTCCCGTACCGAAGGGTGATCGATCTGCCGCGCCGACCAGATGTGGCGATCGAGGAAATGGGCGGTCAGCTTGAAGGCGTTGCGGATGTCGTCCGGTGAGGCATTGCCGCGTTCGTGGAGGAAGCTGGGGAGCGGCAACAAACGGTCGAGATAGGGCGCTGCGGCGGCGCGGGAGACGGCGCGGCCGGTTTTGGGGGAGACGTGGGTCAGGTCGGTCGTGGCCCCTGTCGCAGCGCAGCTAAAAAGATCGAGGCCGAAGCCGAGTTCGTCGAGAAGTGCGAGTTCGAAGCGCGCCAGGGCAGCGCCGTCGGGAGCGTGGTCGATGAGGGACAGGGCCTGGCCGAGGAGGCTATCGTGGGGGTCGCGTTCGGGGAGGAGGCGCAGGTGGTCGCAGACGAGCTGGGTGAGGTAGAGCTTTGTGCGGTCGGCCATGAGGTCAGCGGCGCGGCTCTGCATGAGATCGACTGTGAAGGTGCCGAGATGGTCTTCGAGGCGCGCGCGCCAGGTGAGCTGGATGGTGTTGCCGACCTGCAGCGCGGGCGCGAGTTTTGGGCTTCGACCGCCGCGCACGAGGCCGAGGCAGCGCCCGCGGCCGGCGACCATGGCCTCTGCTATGAGGCTGGTATCACCGTGGCGACGGACGCCTATGAGCAGGGCTTCACCGGTCCATTCCATGGGAATCAGCGCGCGAGGCGCCTGTCGAGAAGAACCATGAGCCAGCCAGCGACAAGGAAAGCGAAGAAGATAACAACGCAGGTGATGGCGACCTGCGGAATGCCGTTGTCGACATAATTGATGAAGGGATAGGCGAAGCTACCCTGGGCCGTGCCGCGGACAAGCGCGTAGACAAGATAGACGACGGGATAGAGAGACCAGAGCAGAGGGTCGTTCCAGCGCAGCACGCCACGTGGAACGCAGAGCAACCAGTAAATTGGACCGAGGACGGGTGTCACCATATGAAGGAGCACATTCGCGACCGCGGCGCCGGCGGTGAGCTCGACGAGGCCGCGCAGCAAGAGGCCGTATATGATCCCGACAAGGGCGATGCAAATGGCAACGCCGCCGAGGCTACGAGTGCCAATGGCGTCAGGGCCGCGCAGCGCGATGACCGAGAAAGTGACGGCGACGAGGAGATTGGTGAGGACGGTGAAATAGCCGCCCAGAACCCAAAAGGCGGTCAGCAGCGAGCCGGACTGGCTCCATTGCGCCTGGACATGGATGGCTAGGCCGACCCACGCGCAAAGGGCGATGACCAGGGCCAGGGAGCGACTTAGCCAATCAGTCTGCCTTTCGGTCATACCCGTTCACTCCGCCTGATCGCCAAGTCGTTGCTCCAGTCTTGCGCGCAAGCTCTGTAACACCTCGGCTGCAATGGCTATTTTTTCCGTTTCGAGGCCTTCCGCAAGCCCATCGACCCATGGCCGCTGCAATTTGTGGATCGCATCGAAGGAGTGCCGGCCCGCTTCGCTGAGGCAAATGAGTTTTGCGCGCTTGTGATGCGGATTGTCCCTGAGATCGACGAGGCCCGCTTCGGCCAATTCGTTGACGAGGCGCTGAACGCTCTGGCGGGCGAGGCCCATGTCTCGCGCGATATGGGCGACGGGCTGCGGCGTCGGCGCCATCGCGACCGTACCCAGCACCTGCCAGCGGGCGCTGGTGAGGCCAAGTGGCGCGACGAGCTCGTCGCCCGAGGCAACCAGCAGGGCATTGGCGCGAAAAATATCGAGGAACAGGGCGCTCAGCGCCATGGATGATTTCATATTGACAGCACAATACCGTTTTGACAGCATACTGTCAATTCAACGGATCGGTTGAATGACTGCAACATGGAGACCAGAGATGACCGCCCCAGCGCAAGCCAAGAATGCTTCCGTGTTTCGTATCGACAGTTTTGCCGTGCCAGCGGAGGCGCGCGACGCCTTCATGGCACAGGTGCAGGACACCAAGGATTTCCTCGACCAGCAACAAGGCTGCCTGCAGAACCTGGTGCTGGAGCACCATTCCGGCGCGCAGCGCTTCAATGTGGTGACGGTGGTGGAATGGGAAAGCGAGGCGGCATTCGCAGGCGCCAAGGCCGCCATGGTGGAAAAGCGCCGGGTCAGTGGTTTTGATCCCGGCCAGTTCCTGAGCGCCCTCGGCATCGAGGCCAATATGTCGAACTACGCAGCCGTGCCCTGAGGGGCGCGGCTAGCTCTTGTTCTGCGGAAATTCGAGGCCCATTTCCTGATAGCGCTCTGGATCATCAGCCCACTTTTCGCGGACCTTGACGAAGAGGAAGAGGTGGATCGGCACCTCGTACATTTCCATCAGTTCCTTGCGGGCCTCGGCGCCAATGGCCTTGATGGTCTGGCCGCCGGCGCCGAGCACGATCTTCTTGTGGCTGTCGCGGGTGACGTAGACGACCTGGTCGATCTTGTAGGAGCCGTCCTTCTGGATCTTGAAGGATTCGGTTTCGACCGTGGAATTGTAGGGGATCTCGTCGTGGACGCGGAGGAAGAGCTTTTCGCGCGTGATCTCGGCGGCGGTGATGGCCATGGTCAGATCGGTGAGGTGATCTTCCGGGAAGTGCCAGGGGCCGGGCGGGATATGCTTGACGCACCAGTCGATGAAATCCTGCACGCCGTGGCCTTTCAAGGCCGAGAGCATGAAGGTCGCTTCGAAGCGCAGGCGCTCGTTGAGCTTCTGCGACAGGGTAAGAAGGCTCTCGTGCTTGACCGTGTCGATCTTGTTGAGAATCAGAACGCGCGGCTGCTTGATGTTTTCGAGGCCCTCAAGGAGGATTTCGATATCGGGGGTGATGCCGCGATCGACGTCGATGATGAAGGCGACGAGATCGGCATCCCCTGCCCCGCCCCAGGCGCTTTCGACCATGGCGCGCTCAAGACGGCGTTTCGGTGCAAAAATGCCCGGCGTGTCGATGAAAACGAGCTGGGCCTGATCAAGCGTCAGCACACCGCGCACCTGCGAGCGCGTGGTCTGCGCCTTGTGGGTGACGATGGAGACCTTGGTGCCGACGAGGGAATTGAGCAGGGTCGACTTGCCGGCATTGGGGGCGCCGACAAGGGCGATGAAACCGCAGGAGGTGTTGGCGAGTTCGGCGGGTTCGGTCATCAGCTTTCCTTCCAAACCTTCTGGCGCCTGAGAAAGTCCTCGGCGGCCTTATGTTCGGCAATTTTCTTCGAGGGGCCAGTCGCCGAGATGCGGTCAAAGCCGGCGAGATCGATGGCGATGGTGAATTCGGGGGCATGGTCGGGGCCGGTGCGCTCGACAAGCGCATAGGTCGGCGGTTCGAGACCACGGGCCTGGGCCCATTCCTGCAGGGTGGTCTTGGCATCGGCGCGATGGGTTTGGCCATCGGCGATGAATTCTTCGAAATGGCGCTCGATGAAGGTGCGCGCCTCTTCGAGGCCGCCATCGAGATAGATGGCGCCGATAATGGCTTCGGTGACGTCGCCTAAAATGGCTTCCTTTTCGGCGCCGCCGGTGCGGGCTTCGCTCTCGCCGAGGATCAGTTCGGGGCCGACTTCGAGCTGGCGGGCGATGACGGCGCAGGTCTCCTTGCGCACGAGCGTGTTGAGCGTGCGGCTCAATTCGCCTTCATTGGCCTTAGGGAAGCGCTTGTAGAGCATGTCGGCGACGACGAGGCCGAGCACGCGATCGCCCAAAAATTCGAGGCGCTGATAGGAACGCTCAACGCGCTTGCCGGGGGAAACGGCGCTCGAATGGGTCAGCGCACGATTGAGAAGGTCCGGATCGGCAAAATTGTAGCCGATCCGGACCTGAAGCTGTTCGTGCGTTTTGTCGCGCCGGCTCACGGCGAGGGCGTCGTGTCGTATGGCGGGTTGCCGTAGACGGACTGGAACATGCGGTCCCAGCGGACATTGGCCGGCCACTGCCAGATCTGCCAGGGCGGAATATTGTCGCGGATGGAGAAAAAGCGCGCTTCGGCCTTGGCGATGAGATTGACCGCCGGAACGTAGCCGACCTGGGAAAGGACGCGGCTATCCGCCGAGCGGTCGCGATTGTCGCCCATCATGAAGAAGTGGCCGGCGGGCACGACATATTCGGGCGTATTGTCGAGCGGCGCGTTGTCGGAGATTTCCTGGATGATGTGGGTCGTGCCCTCAGGGAAAGTCTCGCGATAGACCGTGACTTCGCGTGCATCGCCATTGCTGTCGGTGTCGGTGGCCGTGCCGACCTTTTCGCGCTCGACCATGGTGCCGTTGATATAGAGGCGACCTTCGATCATCTGGATGCGGTCGCCTGGCAGGCCGACGATGCGCTTGATGTATTCCATGGTTTGCGGAACCGGGCGGAACACGGCGATGTCGCCACGGTTCGGATCGCGGCCGAGAATGCGGTTGGAAATCGGCAGTTCGAAATCCAAGAGGGCGAAATCGCCGTAGCGGCCGAGCGAGAAGGAATGCTTGCCATAGCCCCAGACAAACTTGTTGGCGACGAAATAGTCGCCAATCATCAGCGTCTGCTGCATGGACGCGGTGGGGATGGAGAAGGGCTGATAGAGGAAGAAGCGCAGCACAATGGCGATCAACAGCGCTTCGACGATGACCACGAACGTATCCCACCACTCGTTGGCGGCGGATTTCTTGATGGGCTTTTGGGCGGATTGGGTCATTGCAATTCCAGGATCAGCGCTGACGAGAGCGTTAGACGCTTGCCCTTGCAGGGTCAACCGGCAGCGCTTCGATGATGACGAAAGCCTGCGCCAGGCCCGCGTCGTCGGTAATTGTGATGTGGATATGGGGCTCGTGGCCCGGCGGGACAAGACGCTCCAGGGCGCGCAGGGCGCCATTGGTGAGTTTCATCGTGGGCTTGCCCGAAGGCAGGTTCACAACGCCCATATCGCGCCAATAAACGCCGGAACTAAGGCCGGTGCCGAGGGCCTTGGAACAGGCCTCCTTGGCGGCAAAGCGCTTGGCATAAGAGGCGGCGCGCTGGGCGCGGCGGTCGGACTTCTTGCGCTCCAGTTCGGTGAAGCAGCGATGGGTGAAGCGCTCGCCATGGCGGTCGAGTGCGGCGCCGATGCGGTGGATCTCGATGAGGTCGGAGCCGAGGCCGATAATCATAGGACGAACTCCGTGGTGGTGATGAACTCCCCCTCACCCGTCTCGGCCTTTGGCCGATCCACCCTCTCCCCGATGGGGAGAGGAATAGAGGCGAACGCGAGGCCATTCTTCTCCCCATCGGGGAGAAGGTGGCGCGAAGCGCTGGATGAGGGGGCGCGTGTCACTTAACGCCCTGAATGCCGCGACTGCCGGGCTTGATGGCCGGGATGGCGGCGAGTTCGGGCGGCAGTTGATCGGCAGGATAGGCCGGGACCTTGAATTCGATCAGGGACACCAGCGGCACGCCGACATCGGCTTCGCCGGCGGAGCGGTCGATGAGGCAGGCGGCGGCTACGACATTGGCGCCGATGCCGCGCAGGGCGGCGACGCATTCGCGGATGGAGAGGCCGGTCGAGACGATATCTTCGACGACGATCACCTTGTCGTCGGGCGAGATTTCAAAACCGCGGCGCAGTTCGAACTGGCCTTCGACGCGCTCGGTATAGAGCGCCGGCAAGCCGAGCTGGCGGGCGGTTTCGTAGCCGGGGATGATGCCACCGATGGCGGGCGAGACGACCTTGGTGACGCCGGGGACTTCGGCCTTAATCTTCTCGGCCAGTGCCTTGCAGAGCTTTTCGGTCTCGGCGGCGTACTGGAACACCTTGGCCTTCTGCAGGAACAGCGGCGAGCGCAGGCCCGAGGACAGGATGAAGTGGCCTTCGAGCAGCGCGCCACACTTGCGGAAAACATCCAGCACTTCATCTTTCGTCACGGCGCGCACTCCTGTCTATCTTCCCGTCCCATTCGAGGGTCGAGATCATGCTCGCTTCCCTCAGGCCAGCCCGCTGGACGGCGGAAAGGCCGGGACTGCGCTTGAGCGTTGCCAGAACATCGGTCAATTGCGCAAGGTCGCGGACCTCGATTTCAAAAATCATCTGGTGGAAGTCGGGCGAAATCATCCGCATGACCAGATTGTTGATGTTGGCTTCGCACGAAGCGATGGCGGCAGAAATCTGTGCCAGCGAACCCGGGCGGTTGACCGATTCCATCGATACGACGGTCGGATAGAGCTTGTCTTCGGTTGCCGTCACATCCCAGCGAACATCGACCCAGGCGACGTCGCCATCATGCTTTTCGATCAGCGCGTCCGAATGGATCGGGTAGACGGTGAGTGGCGTATTGGGCTCGAGAATACCCACCAGACGATCGCCGGGCACAACCCCCTCCCCCGTAATGGTGACGGGGGTATGGAAATCGAGCTGGGCGAGAGCCGCCTTGGCATTGGGGCCGGCATGTTGGCCGCCGGGCACGCGGAACTTGAACTGATCAGTGGCGCGGAGGGCAAACCAGCCGTCTGCGGTGTCGGCGACCGGCAGGTCGAGCTTGCGGCGGCGCTTGCGGATGCCCTTCACCTTGGCGAGGGCATTGCCGAGGTCTTCGCTGCCGATCTTGCCTTCACCCACGGCGATGAGGAATTCGCGCTTGCCAGTCTGGCCGAGTTCTTCGGCCAGCGTCTTGCTCTCGCTGTCGTCGAGCATGACGCCTTCGCGCTCGAGCATCATGTTGAGCACGTGTTCGCCCAGCGCATAAGCACGCTGCTGGGACGATTGGCGCACCGCGCGGCGGATGGCGGCGCGGGCCTTGCCGGTGGCGGCAATGCCGATCCAGTTGCTGGGCGGGCGATGGTTCTGATCGCGCAGAATTTCGACTTCGTCGCCCGAGCGGAGCTGGGTGACGAGCGGCAGGATCAGGCCATTGATCTTGGCGCCGACACAGGTGTCGCCGATGTCAGTATGGAGAGCATAGGCGAAGTCGATGGGCGTCGCGCCGCGCGGCAGGGCGATGAGGCGCCCGCGCGGGGTGAAGCAGAAGACCTGATCCTGGAAGAGTTCGAGTTTTGTATATTCGAGAAAATCTTCGGCGGAGATGCCGGAGGTCAAGTGGCTGATCGACTGGCGCAGCGAACCATAGGCCTGGGATTCGTTCTCGATGCGGCCGAGATTGGCCGAGGAGCCGTCCTTATAGAGCGCATGCGCCGCGATGCCGAACTCGGCGATGCGGTCCATTTCCTCGGTGCGGATCTGCAGCTCGACGCGCTGGCGGCTGGGGCCGACAATGGTGGTGTGGATCGAGCGATAGTCGTTGTGCTTGGGGACCGAGATATAGTCCTTGAAGCGGCCGGGCACGACTTTCCATGTCGTGTGGATGAAGCCGACGGTGCGGTAGCACTCCTCGGTCGAACCGACGATGACGCGGAAGCCGATCATGTCCGAAAGCTGTTCGAGCGCGATCGACTTGCGCTGGATCTTCGAGAAGATCGAATAGGGCGATTTCACCCGCGCTTTTACGCGAGGGACGATGCCCTCGGCCGAGAGGCGCTCGGTCAGTTCGCGCGTGATGGTGTCGATGGTTTCCTTGTTCTCGGCCTGCAGATGCTCGAGGCGTTCGGTGATCGCCTTGTAGTGATCGGGCTGGAGAATGCGGAAGGAGAGATCTTCAAGCTCGTTGCGCATGTCCTGCATACCCATGCGGCCGGCAAGCGGGGCATAGATATCCATGGTTTCCTGCGCGATGCGCTGCTGCTTGTCGGCGCGCATATATTGCAGCGTGCGCATATTGTGCAGGCGATCGGCGAGCTTCACCAGAAGGACGCGAACGTCCTGGCTGATGGCAAGCAGCAGCTTGCGCAGGTTTTCGGCTTGCGCTTCCTCGCGGCTGACGAGGTTGAGACGTTCGATCTTGGTCAGACCATCGACGATGGTGGCGATTTCGGCGCCAAAAATCTGGTCGATCTCGGCGCGCGTCGCGTCGGTGTCTTCAACCGTGTCGTGCAACAGACCGACGGCGATCGAGGCGTCGTCGAGCTTCAATTCGGTGAGAATGGCTGCGACTTCGAGCGGATGGTTGAAATAGGGGTCGCCGGAGGCGCGCTTTTGCGAGCCATGCTTCTGCATGGCGTAGACATAGGCCTTATTCAACAACTGCTCGTCGGCGTTCGGGTTATAGGCCTGAACGCGTTCGACGAGCTCATACTGACGCATCATGGAAGTCGCCGCTCTCGGAAGATTCCATACTTAGCGCGTTGAATGAAAATGGGAAGTGTCCGAAGGACAGTTTCGGAGTGCAGTAAACGAAACACCCCCGGCGAGGCCAGGGGTGCTTTGCAGATTTTCGCTGTAAGCGACGAGACGACTTAGTCGTCGCGGCGTTCCGGCGGGGCCAGGCTCTCGATGCCGCGCAGCAGCTCTTCTTCGCTGATCGTATCGAAGTTGATCGAGTCGTCGTCGCCGGCGCTTTCGATGAGCGGAGCAGCATGGCTCTCGGGCTCGTCGACCTCGACATACTTCTGCAGCGAGTGGATCAGGTCTTCATGCAGGTCATCGGGCGAAATGGTGCCATCGCCGATTTCACGCAGGGCAACGACGGGATTCTTGTCGTTGTCGCGCGCGACGGTGATCTGGGCGCCGGAGGAAATCATGCGCGCACGATGAGCGGCCATGAGCACGAGGTCGAAGCGATTGTCGACCTTTTCGATGCAGTCTTCAACGGTGACGCGTGCCACGAACGTCTCCAAAATTGTGGGGAGAAAGTCTCCGCATACACCACGTTAACCGGGATGGCAAGCTTGACCCGAAAAGCGACTCCCCTTGCGCTGCCGACCCCGAGAAAATATACGGATAGAGAACTTAAGATAAGCGTCAGGGCGAGATTGCCTCGCCGCGCCCCAGGGCAGATGGGCGCAGTGTGATTGCAACCAACTCATTTCATTAAGGAAATTTGAAAGCATGGCCGTAGATCCACGGGAGAAGATTGCGCTCTTCATCGATGGCGCCAATCTTTATGCCACGTCGAAGGCGATTGGCGTCGACATCGACTACCGCAAGCTGCTCAGCGAATTCAGCAGCAAGGCCTATCTTTTGCGGGCCAATTACTACACCGCGCTGATCGAGGATCAGGAATATTCCTCGATCCGGCCGCTGATCGATTGGCTCGATTATAACGGCTACACGGTCGTCACCAAGCCGGCCAAGGAATTCACCGACGCCCTCGGCCGCCGCAAGGTGAAGGGCAATATGGACATCGAGCTTTGCGTCGATGCGCTGGAGCTCTCCCCATACTTCGACCACCTCATTCTCTTTTCCGGCGACGGCGATTTCACCGCGCTGGTCGCGGCGCTGCAGCGCAAGGGCAAGCGGGTGACCGTGGTTTCGACGCTGACCACTTCGACGCCAATGATCTCGGACGATCTGCGACGGCAGGCAGACTTTTTCCTCGATGTGGCGGAGCTGGCGAAGACCGTGGGCCGGCCGCAGGTGCAGAGGCCGGTCGAGGCTTGAGAGGCTTCCTCCGCTTCACGGTGTTCCCGTAGCCCTCATGGTGAGGTGCTTTGCAGAGCAAAGCCTCGAACCACGAGGGCGGGCGAGGGGCGCCATCGGGGCACGACCTCGCCCTTCGAGGCTACGCTACGCTAACGCTCCGCACCTCAGGATGAGGTCTACTAAGCAATCGGCTCTTAGCCGCGCCCGCCTTCCTTCATGATGCGGGCCTTGTCGCGGTTCCAGTCGCGGTCACGGCTGGTGGCGCGCTTGTCGAAGTTTTTCTTGCCCTTGCCGATGCCGATCAGCAGCTTGGCGCGGCCCTGATCGTTGAAATAGAGCTTTAGGGGCACGATCGTATTGCCGGCGCGGGCAACTTCCTGATCAAGGCGAGCCAGTTGCTTCTTGCTCACCAAGAGTTTGCGCGGACGCTTTTCCTGGTGGTTGAAGCGATTGCCTTGCAGGTATTCCTGGACGTGGGAATTGATCAGCCAGAGCTCGCCCTTTTCCGGGGAAGCATAGGATTCGGCGATCTGGGCCTTGCCCATACGAAGAGACTTGACCTCGGTGCCGGTCAACTCGATGCCGGCCTCAAGGGTATCGCCGATCTCATAATCGAAACGCGCACGACGGTTTTCAGCCACGAGGCCGTGGCTGATCCATCCGTTCTTGTTCTTGTCGTTTTTGGGTGTAGCCATAGAGCTTAGATAAGCCCTGCATGGCTCATGGCAAAGTCCATGGCGTCCTGGGTCGGCTTGCTGATCGGGGTCAGCGGCAGGCGCATTTCATTGGCGCAGAGATTGAGGCGGTTCGCCACATACTTGGCCGGAGCCGGATTGGGCTCCATGAACAGGTCCTTGTGGAGGAATGCCAGCTTGTCGTTGATATCGCGCGCACCAGCGAAGTCACCGGCCAGCGACAGTTCCTGCATCTGCGAACAAAGACGCGGCGCCACATTGGCGGTAACCGAAATGCAGCCATGGCCGCCATGGGCGTTGAAGCCAAGCGCGGTGCTATCGTCGCCCGAAAGCAGGATAAAATCCTTGCCGAGCTTGACGCGCTGCATGGTGGCGCGTTCGAGATTGCCGGTCGCATCCTTGACGCCGATGATGTTGGAATGCGCATCGCGGAGCCGCGCGATGGTATCGACGGTCAGGTCGACAACGGTGCGGCCAGGCACGGAATAGAGAATGACCGGGATGCCGACGGCCTTCGCAACAGCCGAGAAGTGCTGGAAGAGGCCTTCCTGGTTCGGCTTGTTATAGTAGGGCACGACGGACAGGACTGCGTCGGCACCGGTTTCCTCAGCGAACTTGGCGAGCGAAACGGCTTCGGCGGTCGAGTTGGAACCGGCACCCGCGATGATCGGCACGCGCTTGTTGGTCACTTCGACGCAGATTTCGACCACGCGACGGTGTTCCTCGTGGCTCACGGTCGGGCTTTCGCCCGTAGTGCCGACGGGAACGAGGCCATGCGAGCCTTGCTCGATCTGCCACTCGACAAAGCCTGCGAAGGCTTTCTCATCCACTGCCCCATCGCGCATGGGAGTGATGAGTGCCGTGATAGAGCCTCGCAACATTTTGTCGGTATTCCTCAATTGGCCCGGAAAGCCGGGCTGCGCATGATCGGGATTGTGGCCGAAGGGGCCTTCGGAGACGCGCACCATACTTTCAACTTCGATATGTCACAAGGCGAATGGCAAGATCGCGGCATCGGGCACAAAAAGCTGCGGCGCAAAAGCATCAGGGGCTTGATCACTCGCCCTTCTGGCGGGCACAACAGGCACAAAGCCCGAGGGCGTGAGGAAAATCCATGCTGCGCAAACGGCGCGTCGTTCCGCCCGATCACAGGCCTTTTGCCACGTTACCGGTGCAGTTCATCGAGATACGGGATGCGAGCGTGCGCGCGGCCGTGCACGTCACCGCTCCCCTGACGCGTGGAAAAATTCCGCTCGTGTGCGTTGCCGGGCTGCAGCGGAATATGAGCGATTTTGCTGATTTCGTTGCCTATTTCCGTCGCTTGAGCACGGGCAACTGGCCGGTGGTGCTGATCGACCTGCCGGGTCGCGGTCGGGCCGATGATCGAACGAGGGCCGAGGACTATAGTTCGCTAAGCGATGCGCGCGACGTTGCCGATATTCTGGCAGCATTGGGCATCGGCCGGGCGGTCATTCTGGGCCAGGGGCATGGCGGGCAGGTCGCCATGGCGCTGGCGGCAGCGCATCCGCTGCTCGTCGCAGGCACGATCCTGCTGGATGCCGGACCGATGGTGGATTCCCGCGGCATTGTGCGATTGCGCAATAATCTCAAACACATTGATGCGTTGAGAGGCGTAAAGCGCGTTGCCGCTGGTTTCCGCCGCATGTTGGCCGGGGACTATCCGGAGCTATCTGAAGAAGCTCTCGACGCCCTGGCACAGCGGAGCCATACGATCGACAAACGTGGACGCGCTCGACCGCTGTTCGACGAGCGCCTGCTGGCGCCTTTGGAGACCATCAGCTTTGACGACGTGCTGACGCCGCAATGGCCGCTCTTCGACGCGCTGAGCGGCATTCCGCTCATGATCCTCCGCACACAACTGACCGATCAATTGCGGCGCGAAACCTATGAAGAGATGGTGCGGCGGCGGCCGGATGCCCTCGCGCTGACCATTGCCGGCCAAGGCTCTCCTGCCCTGTTCGACCAGCACGATGAAATCGAAGCCGTTGCCGGCTTCGTGTTCAAGGTTGGAACGCAGATACGGAGCAAAGCGGCCTGAGGCCCTAGGCTCAGTCGCGGACTGAGACGACGATGCGACGGTTCTGCGCCTTGCCGGCGGCTGTTGCATTGTCGGCGACAGGTTGGGATTCGCCATAGCCGATGGCATAGAGACGTTCGGCACCTACACCTAGATTGATCAGCGCTGCAACCACGGCCTCAGCGCGCGCAACCGACAGGGCCAGGTTTGCTGAAGCTTCGCCATCGGAATCCGTGTGGCCAGCAACGTCGATTGCCGCACCGGGGCAATGGTTAATGGCCTCAGCGATCGACGCGAGAATTGTTTCGGCGCCCTCGGCAAGAACCGCCGCGCCGGAGCGGAAGAGGATACCATTTTGGGCCGAGAGTGCTGCGAGACTGGTGCGGCATTGGTCGAGGGTTTCAGGCGAAACGGCAGGCGCGGGATTCGTCTGCGCGGGTTCCGCTGCTGGAGCGGTCACCGGTTCAGGTTCGGCCGGAGCCGTCTCCTTACTCGGAGTGGGCTCGGTCACAACAGGTTCCGGCGTCGCCGCTGCGATCTGCGTCTGTTCCGGCGTGGTTGGAGCACTTGGCGCTGGCGCAGCGAGGGCAAGCCCCCACCCCGCTTCGCTCAAGCGATCGCGAGCAAAAGTCGCGCGGATGGATTCGGCGTCGGCCGAGGTCAGCGGCGTGCCAGAAAAGAGCCAGGCACCACCCTCGAGCTTGACCTCACCCTGCTTGAGCAAGGCAAAGAGCGGGAGGATTTTGTCGAGGCTTGCTTCAAAATTGAGGGGTTCGCCTGAACCAAAGCGCAGGGTGGAACTGGCGCGTGCACCGACCGCCAGGAGTAGCCGCTGCTCCAGTTCGGGATTTGGCACATAGCCGGAGAGCAGCACATTGCCATTGGGCTGACGGCGCAGCGAGAAGGCATAGGGTTCAACGCGCGGCGCAGAAATTTCGGCCTTGGCGAGAATGAGACCAGAAGGAACCTGTGTGGCGAGCGTCTGATGGAGGGTGATAAAATCGGCCTGGGTGGCAGCGACGCCGCTCACTGACAATACCGAGCCGCGTAAGGCAAAGCGGCCTTCCGAAAGGCGATCGAGCACATCAAGGCCGAATGCTGCGGCGGCGTCATAACCAGCCGGCGCGCCCGAGCCGAGCTTGAGCCAGGAAATGTCGGCACCGGCACGCTGACCAAGGGCATCGCGCAAAGCAGCGCTGGGCGCATAGCCGTCGAGAACCAATGTTCCGCCCGGCTGGCGCGAAATGCTGACCCAGTAGTCGGACACGTGCGGCGGCGGAACGGCGACCACGGAGGACTGAGCAAAGGATGCCGGACCATAGCTCAGAGCCAGTGCAAGCGCGATCGTTCCGGACGTCACCAAGTGACGAAGGTGCCTCTTCATATCGATTCCATTAAGTGCCGCATTGGCCGGAAGTTAGATGATTTGCCGCAAGGGAAAAAGCGGCGCGGCATCAGCATTCAAGAATTGGTCTTCAAAAAGCAGAAAGGCCCGGCGTGAGCCGGGCCTTTCCGTTCGGAAACCGAAGCTTCGATTATTCGAAGGACTTGGCAGCCTTGAAGGTGACCTTGTAGGATTCTTCCGAGTTGACTTCGCCCTTGATGGATGAGGTGAAGCCGCCGCCCGGAGCCCAAGCGAGTTCGGCAGCGCCGTAAACGACCGAGTCGTTACGGAAGCCGGTGAGGTTGCCCGGACCGTAGGAGTTGTCAGCAATAGCGTTACCAAAGTAACCACCGATTTCGCCGGTGATCTTGATGGTTTCGGTGACGGCAGCAACAACCTGAGCAGCGACCTGGATGGTCGACTTGTCTGCGTTCACGCCAGCAGCAGTCACGTCGTCGAAGAAGTAACGTGCGCCAAGGTTGATAGCGACGCCTTCAGTGACATTCACGCCGATGGAACCGCCGAAGCCGTAGTCGGTGTAGTTGCCAGCAGCGCCACCGGTGTTGTTAGCAACTTCACCGGACAGAGCGATCTTGAACAGATCAAAGGTACCTTCAACGCTCAGGAGAGCGTTCAGGAGGTCATTGTTGCCATTCTGGGTACCAAACTTGAAGTTGTCCCAGTAGGAAACAGCGCCACGAACCTTGAACGCATCGAAGGTGCCGGTGGCACCGGCGTGGACTGCCCACGATTCAACGTTGCCATCGAGGATACCGAAAGCAAGGCCGGTTGCGTGAGCGGTAATGCCTTCACCAGCATAGGAAATCACGCCAACGAGGGTACCAGCGCGAGCAACGTTGACGGCACCGCCAGCGCCCAGAGGTGCAGTAACAGCAGTGGAAGAAGACGTAACGTGCGGAGTGTCGTCGTTCAGGTTTTCGAGACCAATACCGACGTTAACACCATTGCCAAGATCCGAAACGACCTGGATAACGTGACCACCGAGACCGGTGTAGTCAGCGTCGATACCAACGCCCTTGCCGTCGATACCATCGGAGCTGAACAGGCCAAGGAAGTTGAACGGAGCATCGTCGTCGAGGTTGGCGATCGAGCCCTTCTTACCAGCCATGATCACTGTGGTATCACCGACAGCAACGTACGCTTCGTCGATGTAGAGGCCAATGCGCTCGCCATCGTTGTCAACAACGGTCGTACCAGCAGCACCGTTACGATAAACGCGGGTAAGATCGACTTCCTTGATCTTGATCACAGCCTTAGCAGGACCGAAATCGGAGTCAGCAGTGCCAACAGCCTTGAGCCAAGCCTCAACCTTGGTGCTCCAATCAGCCGCGCCGTCGCCGATCCCGATAGCGCGGTTGCTGTCGAAGGTAGCAGCAACGACGCCTTCGGTGCGGAAGTCGCCGTAGTTGAATTCGTAGGAGACGCCGCCCGAGAGCTGCAGGCAGTTGGTGTCGGACGAGATGGTCAGGCCGGAAAGACCGAGCGCATCGCAAACGTCCAGCGAGGTGAGAACGCCAAGATCGGCAGCATAGCCGGCGGTCGAGAGACCAGCAGCGGCAACAGAACCGAGGATAAGGCTCTTGAGTTTCATTAGTTGACCTCCAAAGTCAGTCATTTGGTGCCGGTTACCCAGCGGTTTGTCGAAACGCGACCACACTATTCGTGGTGCAGTGTGTTGCCGTCGCGTTGCGACCGACAAACGATCCCATGCATGGATTCGCAAGACCCACTCTACGCATGCAAACATCGGACGCAATCGAACAAAGCTGGATTCACCCCTGCCACAATATGGTTGCGATCCGGATGTTGCAGATTCAGCACACAGATCGAAACCACCTGTTAAGACTTCTGAAGCAGCCCTTAAAAACCGCGACTTTGCAGGGGTTTTGGCCTTCACAATGAGCGATGACGGCCTTTCGGGGCCAGATTTGACACACGTACCCCACTGCCCGACACATGGCGTAAACATGACCACCTTGTGGAGGAGAGACTATGACATCGACCAGAATCGCCCTTGTAACCGGGGGCACATCGGGCATCGGAAAGGCTGTAGCGCTTGGCCTGGCCAAGGCCGGATGGACCGTAACCATTTGTGGCCGGCGCGCAGAACTGGTCGAGGAGATCAGCCAAGGCGGGCTGGTCGAAGGGCTGGTTTGCGACGTGACCAGTTCGGACGACGTCGCGAATCTCTTCTCCCGGCTTCGGAAAAAACATGGTCGCATTGATCTCGTGTTCAACAATGCAGGCCGCTTTGCGCCGGCGAAACCGTTCGGCGACCTCGACGTGGTGACCTGGCGCGAGATGATCGATACGAATCTCAACGGCGCTTTCTATGCGGCCCGTGAAGCGTTCCGGCTGATGCGTGAACAGAGCCCGCAAGGCGGCCGCATTATCAACAATGGCTCGATCTCAGCCTATGTGCCGCGGCCGCAGGCGGCGTCCTATACGACCTCGAAGCACGCCATCACCGGATTGACCAAGGCCATCTCGCTCGATGGACGGGCTCACAATATCGCCTGCGGACAGATCGATATTGGCAATGCGGCAACGGATATGACGAGCCAGATGAACTCGGGTTCATTGCAGGCCAATGGCACGATGATGTCAGAGCCGACTTTTGACGTCGCGCATGTCGTGGAGGCGGTGACCTATATGGCGGGGCTGCCGCTCAGCGCTAATGTGCAGTTCATGACGGTGATGGCGACGAACATGCCCTATGTGGGAAGGGGATAGTTGGCCGCACGCAAGGCAGCTGCCATTCGAGCACAGCTCTCATGGCCTTCTCACCTCAAATCGCTCCACCGGAGCGATTTGCCCTGCGGGACGGTTCGAAGTGTGCAGTTCATGACGGTGATGGCGACGAACATGCCCTATATCGGGCGGGGTTGATCCCCGCCCTTTGGGACTGGTCAGGCGTGGAAAACTTCCACGCCGTCGATCCAGGTGGCCTTGACCTGACGGGCGTCGGACAGGTGTGCAAAGCTGCCCACGGCGCCGCGCTGCAGTGTACCGTAGGTGGCTTCTATGCCCATGGCTTCGGCGGGATAGAGCGAGGCCATGCGGAGGACTTCGTCGAAATCGAGTCCGATGGTGTCGACCATGAAGTTGACGGCGTCGATCATGTCGAGGTCGGCGCCGGCTAGGGTGCCGTCGGCAAGACGCAGGGCGCCGTCGGCGCGGGTGATGGTGCGACCGTTGAGCGTCAGGGTCTGGATGTCGGTGCCCGTCTGCGACATGGCATCGGTGACGAGGAAAATCTTCCCCGGGCCACGCTTGGCGCGCAGGGCAGCGCCGATGCTGGCCGGGTGCACATGGATGCCGTCGGCAATGAGGCCGGCAAAGGCGGTTGGACTATCGAGCGTGGCGCCGACGACGCCGGGCTCGCGATTGCCCATCTGGCTCATGGCGTTGAAGAGATGCGTCGACATGGTGGCGCCGGCCTGGAAGGCAGCCATGGCGGTCGCGTAGTCGGCGTCGGAATGGCCGATGCTGACCACCGCTCCGGCTTCGGAGAGGCTTTTGATCTGCTGTGGTGTCGCCGTCTCGGCGGCAACGGTGCAGATAAGATTGGGCAAGGTTTCCGCCGCGCGCTTGAGACGGGCAAGATCGGATTCGTCCATGGGACGGATCAAGGCCGGATCGTGCGTGCCCTTGCGAGCAAGGGACAAGTGCGGGCCCTCGAGGTGAAGGCCGACAAAGCCTGGCACGCGGGCCGCTTGCGCAGCCGCGCCGGCGGCGATGGCCCTTTCGTTGACCTCGGCCGTATCGGTGATCAGCGTCGGGAGGAGTGCCGTGGTGCCGAACTGGGCGTGGGCAGCGCAGATGGTGCGGATGGCGTCGAGCGAGGTGTCGTTGTTGAAGAGGATGCCGCCGCCGCCATTGACCTGGAGGTCAATGAAGCCGGGGACGATCATGCCGCCGTCGAGCTCTACGCGCTCGGCATTGGCAGGAATTTCACTCGCCGGGACGATGCCGGCGACATAGCCGAACTCGATCAGCAGGGCAGCGTGGTCATGCCAGGTGGCGCTGTCGAAAATGCGGGCGCCAGTGATGGCGAGAAGGTCGCTCATACCGTTTCCGTCACCTTCTTGAGGGCCGGGGGCACGTCGGGATTGAGACCACGATGGCGGGACAGCGCTTCGACGAAACCGTAGAAAGAGACGATCAGCGCCAGGGGATCGGTGATCGGGTGGCCGGTGGTCGCGAACGGTAGAGGCTTTGCGGCGCCCGGACGATCGCTGGTGAGGAAGGCGAGAGCGCCCTGCCCCGCTAGCTTGTGGGCCATGTCGGCAACCGAGGCTTCGGCAGCGTCGCGCGCAGCGAGGCCGAGCACGGGATAGCCCGGGGTCACGATGGCGACAGGGCCGTGCATGACTTCGGCGGCGCTATAGGACTCGGCCTGGATATTGCAGGTTTCCTTGAATTTCAACGCGGCTTCATTGGCGATGGCAAAGCCGGGGCCACGACCGAGGACGTAGAGGGCATTGTGGCCGTCGAGCGCGGTGATCAGTTCGGACCAATCGCAGGTGACGGCCTTGGCGAGGCTTTCCGGCAGGGCGGCAACGGCGCGGGCGAGATCGGCATCGCCGCTCCAGCGGGCCAGCAAAGCGAGGCCGGCGACCACGGAGGTCACAAAGCTCTTGGTGGCCGCGACGCTCTTTTCGAGGCCGGCATGAAGATCAATGGTGAAATCGCTGGCTTCGGCAATGGGCGAGCCGGCCGTGTTGGTGATGGCGATGGTGGTCGCGCCGCTGCGACGGGCCGACTGCGCCATGCCGACAATATCGGGGCTCTTGCCGGACTGAGAAATGGCGATGGCCACGGCGTTGGAAAGGCGCAGATCCTTGCCGTAGATTGAGGCAATGGAGGGGCCGATGGAGGCGACCGGCAGGCCGAGCGTCAGCTCGATCGCGTATTTCAGATAGGCCGAAGCGTGGTCGGACGAGCCGCGGGCGACCGTGACGACGACGGACGGATCAACTTCGCGTAGGCGCGCGGCGGCGGCATCGAGGGTCGGCGCAGATTCGGTGAGGAAGCGGGACACAACCTGCGGGATTTCATCCACTTCGCGGCGCATATGCGTTTGGTTGGTCGTCATTTGATCGCTCCATTGACAGGGGCTTCGCCCAACCGGAGCTCGGCGACGAAGTCGTAGGTATCGCCCCGATAGATGGAGCGGGTGAATTCGATAACGCGGCCCGAAGCCAGGTAGGACGTGCGTTCTATATGAAGGCCAGCGGACCCGACAGGCACCTGCAGCAGGTGCGCATCGTCATCGTTGAGATGGGCGGCGCGAATGCGTTGGATGGCGCGGACCGGGCGATTGCCCGAGAGATCGAGGTGCTTGTAGAGCGAATCCCCGATCGCTGCCGGATCAGGCAGGATCGAGCCGGAAAGGCTGGCGCGTTCGATGGCCAGCGGCATATCGCCGGTGAGGCGCAGGCGGGAAATCCGAGCTACCTGTTCGCCCGAGGAAAGGCCGAGAATAACCGTCTCTTCCGGCGAAGGAATATAGAGGCCGCGATCGAGCCATTCGGCGCGCACGGCCATGCCGCGACGCGCCATGTCTTCAGTGAAGGAGGTGAGCTGGGACAGCGACTGTTCGACGCGCTGCGTGGCCGGGGCGACGAAGGTGCCGGAACCATGGCGCTGCACCAGGACGCCTTCCTGCACGAGCTGCGACACCGCCTTGCGCACGGTGACACGCGACACGTCGACTTTCAGCGCCAGATCGCGCTCGGATGGCAGCGCATCGCCGGGATTTAGGGCGCCGCTCTTGATGGCTTCTTCAACCCAGCGCTTGAGCTGGAGATAAAGCGGACCACCCTGCGGCAGGGTAACAGGGCGATCGGAAAAGAAGGTTTCATATGTCTCGGACATGTTTTTCCTCCTGTTCTCCGCGATAACCGGGTTTAGACTTCAGGCAAGAACTGCCATTGTCCGCGCTCACCCACAATACCAATAAAATACCATTCGCGTGATCTCGTTTCCAGGGTGTCCAGTCCGAAGCGCAACGGCACAGGACATTTCTCAACAAAAACTTGGCTCAAACGACAAGCGGGTTATGGCCCGAGGCGTCCGGCTGGACAAGTGGTATTTTTTTGGCATTATCCGGGCCAAGGAGTTTTTGATGGCCGAAAGACAAACGGAAAAGCGCCACGCCGCCGCCCAGGGACTGGAGCTGCGTTCGCCGGTCGAGATTTTGTCGCTTCTGGCGGCAGGTCAGGCGGAGGCAGCCAAGAGCGTTGTCAGCGCCGTCGACGAATTGGCCGATGGCGCCGTGCTGGCCGCGGCGAGCATCGAGGCAGGCGGGCGCCTGGTCTATGTTGCGGCGGGCAGTTCTGGGCTGATGGCGCTGGCCGATGCGCTGGAATTGCCCGGGACCTATGGCATTGCCCGCGAACAGATCGTGGTGCTGTTGGCCGGTGGGCTCGACTCGCTGGTGAACATGCTCGGTGGGCCTGAGGACGATGGCGAGGCTGCCAGGAAGGCCATCGAGGACCTTTATCTTGATGCCCGGGACTGCGTGATCGCGCTGACGGCGAGCGGGCAGACGCCTTTCCCGGTTTCCGCTGTGCTCGCGGCCAAGGCGGCAGGGGCGAAGACCATTGGCTTTTCGAACAATGCCGGGGCGCAAATTCTCGATATCGCGGATGTCGGCGTATGCCTGCCAACGCCGCCGGAGGTGATTGCCGGCTCGACCCGCATGGGTGCGGGCACGGCGCAGAAGATCGCGCTCAATATGCTATCGACCTTGATGGCCATTCACCTCGGGCATGTGCATGACGGGTTCATGGTCAACGTCATCGCGGACAATATCAAGCTCAGGCAGCGGGCGCGGGGCATTGTCGCCTCGATCTCCGGGGCCAGCGAGGATCGGGCTGCGGCAGCGCTCGAAACGAGCGAAGGCTCGGTGAAGCCTGCGGTTTTGCTAGCAGCGGGTGCCGAAGACCTCGGCGCGGCCGAGGCGATGCTGGCCGAGCACAAGGGACGACTGCGGTTGGCGCTGGCGGCGCTGCGGAGTTAAGGCCCCTAACACTCCTCCAATCCACGGTGTCATTCCCGCAAAAGCGGGAATCCCTGTTTCGAGGCGTAGATTCCCGCTTTCGCGGGAATGACACCGTGATGAGCTACCGCACCAGCTGATTGGCGCACCGGAAGACTGGCGCGCTCGACAGCAGCTTCGCGTCCAAATCTACCGGCGACTGCACAACGAATGTCCTACTCTGCCCAGGCAGCAGGGTCACCAGCATGTCATCGACGGTAGCGTCCGGATGGATGCGGTCGACGAAAAGGCAGAGGTCCTTGATCAGGGTCTTGGCTGTCACTGTGACCTGATAACCGTCCGAAGCCTTCTCCACGTTCAGATCGAATTCCGGCTGCGGCAGGTTCAGATCGATGTCTTCGGCAAAGTAATGAAATGCCGTGCTGTCGTGCATGGTGGCGACGAGCAGTTCATTGGCCTTGTCACCAACCGCTGCGACATCGGCGGGAATAGCGAGTTCGGCAGCCGTGAGCCGGTCGGCGCAGAGGCGCCAGTGGGTCCATTCGGCGAGGACGGTGCCGTCGAAGCGCAGGCGCTTGATGGTGACCGGTCCGCGCCAAAACAAGGTGCGTTCGTTGACAGCGATGACGCTGAGGCCTTCGCCGCGGGGCTGTATCGTAAGAAGGTGCGGGTGGTAGACGGCGCGCAGCGCGTACCAGAGCGGCTTCAATCGGCCATATCCGTCGATGGCGGCCCATGAAGTGACGGGCCAGCAATCGTTCAATTGCCAGACGATGGTGCCCATGTTGCGCCCGCGGAAACTGCGCATGTGCTCGATGCCGAATTTGATGGCGCGAGCCTGGTTGAGCTGAGTGGCGAAATGCCAATCGTCCATGTTTTTGGGCTCTGGCAGATGGCTTTTCAGGCCGCGCAGCAGTTTGTCATTGCCGATGGTCGCCTTTTGGTGGTGCCAGACGCCGGGCGAGGTCGGGGTGAGCGGGTTGTCATGCACCGATTGGGTTAGGGTTGCCCAGGTGGGCGGGGCCTGCCAGCCGAATTCGGAGCAGAAGCGTGGGACAGAGTCGGCATAGTGCTCGTAGCCGATTTCGTTCCAGACATCCCAGAGATGGGTGCAGCCGTGGGCGGGGTCGTTGGGGTGAATATCCATCGAGCCCGAATAGGGGCTGCCGGCCCAGTAGGGGCGCGAGGGATCGAGTTCGGCGACGAGGCGCGGCAGCAGGTCTAGATAGTAGCCGAGGCCCCAGGTGCGGTTCTTGAGAACATCCTGCCAACCCCATTCGAACCAGCCCCAGATGTTTTCATTGTTGCCGTTCCAGAGGACCAGCGAGGGATGCGGCATGAGGCGCACGATGTTTTCGCGCGCTTCGGCTTCGATCTCGGCGGGCAGATCGCCCTCTTCGGGATAAGCGGCGCAGGCGAACAGAAAGTCCTGCCAGACCAGCATGCCCTGACGGTCGCACTCTTCGTAAAAGGCCTCGGTTTCATAGATGCCGCCGCCCCAGACGCGGAGCATGTTGATGTTTGCGGCCTTGGCCTGCGCGATGCGGGCGGCATAGCGCGCGGGCGTGACGCGCGGCAGGAAGCAGTCGTCGGGAATCCAGTTGGCGCCGCAGATATAGACCGGCACGTCGTTGATGACGAAGGCGAAGGGCGCGCCCTCTTCATCGGGCGTGGTGTCGAGGCGCAGGGAGCGGAAGCCGATTTTTCGCGACCAGCTATCGCGAACCTCGTCGCCCTCCAGCAGTTCGACGGCGAGCGCGTAAAGCGGCTGATTGCCGAGGCCGGTGGGCCACCAGAGTTCAGGTTTTTCGACCGTGATTTCGGCTGTGCCGATGGGTGCGGTTATGGTCTGGCCGGCAACGCTGATGCGGAGGCTCAGATTGGTCGCGTCGCCTTCGACGTCGGCGTGGATGCGGACATGTCCATCGGCGCCGGCGAGGGTGATTTCGGGACGGATCGAACGCAGGCGGGCTTTTGACCACGATTGCAGCGTGACGCCCTGCCAGATGCCAGATGTGACAACTGTCGGACCCCAGTCCCAGCCGAAATTGCAGGCCATCTTGCGCATCAGATTGGCCGGGCCGGGATAGTTGTTGGGGCGCGGCTCGTAGAGCTTGTCGAGCGCTTCGCCGCGCTTCCAGGCGGATTCGAAGCTGACTGCGAGGTGGTTTTCGCCGGGGCGCAGATGTTCGCGCACCGGGAAGCGATAGCTCCGGTTCATATTGGCGGTTTCGCCGAGGGTCACGCCGTTGAGCGTGATTTCAGCAAAGGTGTCGAGACCGGCAAAGACGAGATCGGTGTTTTCAGCGCCGTCGTCGGACCAATCGAACTTTGTCTCATAGCGCCAGTCGCATTTGCCGACCCAATCGACAGCGATTTCGTTGAGGTCGAGATAGGGATCGGGGATCAGCCCGGCGGTGAGAAGATCGGTGTGGACAGTGCCGGGAACGGTCGCTGGAATGGCCTCGGGGAGGCCGGGACGAGCCCCCTGCCCGCCAAGACAGGTCAGCATCCAATTGCCATCGAGCGCTCGATCTATGCGCGACATCCCCAACTCCTCCAGAGAACGGCGCTTCCATACAACAGAAGTTTGGTGGCGCGAGAAAATTTCATCGCGAAATGTCGAAGGCACGTTGGGCGCTTCGTCGTTTGGGCATATCAATCTCAAATGCCCGGGAGCAAAAGATGAGCACAGACAATACTATCGACACAGAGCGCGACCTCGTCCTCACCCGCCTGATCGACGCATCGCCGGCCGCCGTCTATCGCTGCTGGACCGATCCGGAACTGATGAAGCAGTGGTTTGCGCCGAAGCCGTGGAGCACGCCGCGCGTCACGCTCGACCTGCGTCCGGGTGGCGGCAATGTGGTAGTGATGGCCGACGAGGCGGGCACGGAATATCCCAATCCCGGCCAATATCTTGAAGTCGTGCCGAACAAGAAGCTTGTCTTTACCGACGCCTATGTCGGCGACTGGAAGCCCTCGGGAAAGCCGTTCTTCACCTGCATCCTGACCTTCGAAGAAGAAGGTGGCAAGACGCGCTATACGGCGGTCGCCCGGCACTGGACCAAGGAAGACAAGGAAGGCCACGAGAAGATGGGCTTTCACGAGGGCTGGGGACTGTGCGCCGCGCAGCTCGAGGAAGTCGCGAAGACGCTCTGAGGCTCACTCAGGGCCCCGGCGTCATTCCCGCGAAAGCGGGAATCCCTGTTCCAAAACGGAGATCCCCGCTTTCGCGGGGATGACACGGTGGGGCGGAGAGGTTGTTGGGCGAGAGGCCTGAAGCATCGCACCTTTGTTGTTCTACCCGCGAACCAGCAGAATCGACGGCTTGTCGTGGTACGAGACCGTCTTCTCCTCCACATAGCCCACGCGTTGCGCGAGGCGCAGCGAGGGCGTGTTTTCGGGATCGATTAGGCAGCAGGTGCGCTTCATGTTCCGCGCATCTGCCCAATCGAGCAGAGCCGTGAGCGCCTCGGCGGCAAAGCCCTTGCCATGATGGTCGGGATGGAGCACCCAACCGGCTTCAGGATCGGTCAGCGGCGGGTCGATGGATCGGTGGAAATCGGCGAGGCCGAATTCACCGATCATGGCGCTGGATTGCTTTTCGACGACGGCAAAATAGCCGTAGCCGAGCAGGTCCCAATGGCCGGCATAGCGCAAAAGGCGCGACCAGACTTCTTCTGATGTGCTGGGGCGGCCGCCGATGTAGCGAGTGACCTCGTCATCGCCCCAGAGTCTGCAACTCGCCTCAAAATCGGAGACATGATGGCGGCGAAGCTGCAGGCGCTCCGTTTCGAGAATTGGTGACATTAGCCGGCGGCGACGGCGGTACGCGGCATTTCCGAGAAGATTTCGGCTTTGCCATTGCGGATGATGACGATCTCTTCGAGGCGCAGGCCGAACTTGCCCTGCAGATAGATACCCGGCTCGATGGAGAAGACCATGCCTTCGTCGAGCACGGTTTCGCTGGTGCCGGTGATGTAGGGCGCCTCGTGAATGTCGATGCCGAGGCCGTGGCCGGTGCGGTGCAGGAAATTGGGACCGTAGCCGGCGGCGGTGATGACGTCTCGGGCGGCCCTGTCGACTTCGCTGGCTACGACGCCGGGCTTTGCGGCAGCAATGGCGGCTTCCACGGCGCGGTCGATGATCGAGTGGATCTGACCATAGCCTTCCGGCGCCGACTGGAAGTAGCCCATGCGGGTCATATCGGACGGGTAGCCATCAAGGCGGCAGCCGGTGTCGATGAGCACGGCGTCGCCGGCCTTGAGCTGGGTGGAACCGGTGTGGTGGTGGGGGAAGGCACCGTTGGGGCCGAAACAGACCGAGCAGAATTCGGTGGTTGCGCCATTGGCCTTGTAGAATTCGCCGATAAATTCAGCGACTTCCACCTCGGTCATGCCCGGTTTCAGCGCCGAGAAAGCAGCGGTGACGGCGCGGTCATTGAGCAGATGTGCGGCCTTGATGGCCTTGTATTCAGCTTCATCCTTGCGCGAACGGAGGTAGCCGACCGTATCCTGGGTGAAGCGGCGCTTGGCGCCCGGCAGGGCATCGAGCAGCAGCAGGGCGAAATCGGCGCGCATGGTTTCGTCGAGCACGACGGACGGGTTTTCGCGCGTGATGCCCGTTGCTTCGATGAGCTGTTCGAGCGCGGCGCTGGGGCCCTCGGCATCGGCCCAGGGGAAGAAGGGTAGATCGGTGTGCTGGCGCGAAGAATCGACATTGAGCGCGGGCATCAGGAAGCCGGCATAGGTCTGGCTGACCAGCAGCATGACGGGGCGCTCATCGCCATGGGGCGACAGATCGGCCAGCCAGCGCATGTGGCTCGAAGGGCCGATGGCGACGAGATCGGTTGCGGTCTCGGCCATGCGGCGACGGAGATTGGCCATGCGGGTGGTGAGCGTGGAGGTCATTGTCGGTCTCGAACTGGTTTTTGGGCTTTTTGAAGCCTCTCACCCTAACCCTCGTCATGGACGGCTAGGGTGAAAGGCCGGGAGGAAAGAGCGGAGCCGAGCGGGAGGAGGATGCCCGGCTCCGCAAGCGGCGACCGAGGGACAATCGCCGCCATTGGTGACCGCGGGGCGCTTACCCCGCGGTCGTATTTTGGAAGATTACTGCTTCGTCACGAGACGGTAGTAGACGAAGTCCGAGTTGGAGCCGTTCACATAGCCGTCGACATTGTTGGCCATGGCGATCTGCAGCTCGGCCTGGAACATGATGACGATCGGGCTTTCGGCCTGAACCTTCTTCTGCAGGTCGATGTAGAGCTCGTTGCGCTTGGCCTGGTCGGCTTCGGCGAGAGCGGCGTTGACTTCGTCGTTCATTTCCTGGGGCACGGCCCAAGCGTTACGCCAGGTCGTGGTCGCGGTGTAGTTGTCGTCCGCATTGTTCGAATTGTAGGCGAAAGCCTTGGCGTTCGAGTGCGGGTCCATGAAGTCCGGGCCCCAGTAGAGCAGCATGGCCTGGTGGGTACGTTCACGGTACTTGGTGATCACCTGTGCGCCGGTGCCGGGCAGGATTTCGAAGTTGATGCCGGCTTCGGCAAAGCCAGCCTGCAGCGACTGGGCAATGTCGGTGAACGGGGTAGAGTTGATCACGTCGAGCGTGACATTGATCGGCGTCTGGATGCCGGCGTCAGCCAGGATCTGCTTGGCCTTTTCGACGTCGTAGGAATACGGCGTCTCGTCATAGGAGCCCGGAAAACCCTTGGGCCAGAAGGCCTGATGCTTTTCCATCTGGCCCTTGAGGAAGGTCTCGGTCATGCCGTCATAGTCGACGAGGTAACGAGCGGCTTCCCAGACGGCCGGCGGGGTCAGCGATTCCGTCTTCTGGTTGAACGACAGGAAGTGGACGGCAGCCTGCGGGTAGGATTCGACCTTCACGGTGTCAGCCGGGAGGCTCGAGATCTGGTCCGGGGTCAGGTTCTTGGCCATGTCGACGTCGCCCGAGGTCAGCAGCAGCTGCTGGGTCGCGGCTTCGGCAACGTGACGGATCAGAACCTGCTTCATGGCCGGAGCGCCACCGAAATAGGTTTCGTTGGCGGTGAGGCGAACGAGTTCAGCCGGACGGTAGTCGGTCAAGACGAACGGGCCGGAACCGGCCGAGTTGGTGTTGAGCCAGGCATTGCCCCAGTCGTCGCCGGTCACGTGCTGGGAAACCAGCACTTCGTCGACAATGGCGGCCGGGCGGGCAGCGAGCACGTTCAGCACGAAGGCCGAAGCGAAGTCGCCGGTCCACTTTACGGTGACGGTGTTGCCGTCAACGGTGACCATCTCGTCGATGTTTTCCGGGGTCCAGCCGAGCTGAGTCAGGATGAAAGCCGGGGTCAGGTTCAGCGCGATGACGCGCTTGAAGGAATAGTGCACGTCTTCGGCGCGGACCGGGTTGCCCGAGGCGAAGGTGGCGCCTTCGCGCATGGTGAAGGTCAGCGACTTGGCGGCTTCGTCAGCAGTCCATTCCGATGCGAGGCCGGGAGCGAGAACGGTGGTGTCCTCGGCGGCATACTGCACCAGGTGGTCATAGAGGTTGGCGTTGATTTCGCCGGCCGAGAATTCATAGGCCTGAGCGGGATCGAGCGCGACGATGTCGTCGATGTTCTGGGCAATGACCAGGGCATCGGCCGGGGTCGCGGCATAGACGGCGCCAGCTGCCAGCGGCAGGCTGAGCGCGGACGCCAGAAGGGCGGCGCGGAAGAGTTTCATGTGCGTTTCTCCTTTGAAGTGACTTTTTTTCGAACCGGCTTGTTGATGCCGGGTTTTGCTTTCGCCACCACTTGGCGCGACGGACGCGCCGTGGAGCGGAAGAGTGCGAGCGTGCCGGTCCAGAGGAGTTTTGCCGGCTGATCGGTATGGTTGGACCAGGAATGTGGACGATTGCCGCGGAAGTGCAGGCTATCGCCCGCACTCATCACCATCTCCTCGCCATCGAGGCGCTGGGTGATGGCCCCTTCGAGCACGTAGAGGATTTCCTCGCCCTCATGGGACACCGTTTCCGAGCGATAGCCGGGCGGCACGAGCATGATGAAGCTGGAAAGCTGATTGCCGGGGAAGTCGGCGCCGAGGCGCTCATAGATGATGGACGAGCCATCGAGCGAGAAGCGATTGCGGTCCCCTGCCCGCGTCAGCGCATTGTGTGGCGCGGGCGCTGCGACGAAATAGTCGATGGAAACGCCCAGGGCTCGCGCGATCTGGGCGAGCGTGCCGAGCGAGGGCGTGGCATGGTCGCGCTCGACCTGGCTGAGATAGCCCACGGAAACCTCCGCGGCGGCACCGAGGTCCATCAGCGTCATATGCTGCTGGCGGCGGCGCGCACGAATGAGCGCACCCACCTTCGGGTGCCCCTGCTCCACTTCTGCGAGAGCGCTCTGTGCCATCCATCCCACCAAAATTTTTTTGATATAAGCAAAGTTTCTTGTATGGTGGAAGCGAAATGTGAAGGTTTTGCAACCCGTCGTCAAACTGGTCGACGGCGCTAGAACCCTGTTCTTACAAGAGGATTTCGTGTGACGACTGAACAGCCGGCGCTGACCTCGCCACCGCCAGAAAAACTAACGAGCAAGCGCACGAGACGACAGATAAGCGCTGTCGCGACCTTCCTCGTCACGCTTTTCCTCACTTTTCTGGGCCTATTGGCGATCACCTTCTTCATCGGGCGCGTGATCCCGATCGATCCAGTGCTGGCCGTGGTCGGCGATCGCGCGACGCAGGCGCAGTATGATGCGGCCAAGATCGCCATGGGGCTCGATCAGCCGCTCTACATGCAGTTCATCAGCTATGTCGGGAATGTCTTCACCGGCAATCTCGGCATGTCCGTATCCACCGGCCGCGCCGTGGCCGCCGATCTCAGCCGCTTTTTCCCGGCGACGTTCGAAATGGCGACGCTGGGTATTCTCATAGGCGTCGCCATTGGCGTGCCGCTGGGCGTGACCGCTGCGGCACGGCAGGGCTCTTGGCTCGATCAAGCTATTCGCGTTGTTGGCCTGCTTGGCTATTCCGTCCCCGCTTTCTGGCTCGGCCTTGTCGGTCTCGCCGTATTCTATGCGCGCCTGCGCTGGGTCGGCGGCCCCGGCCGTCTCGACATTTTCTACGATGGGCTCGTCACGCCCATCACCGGCATGATCCTGATCGACAGCCTCGTGCAGGGCGAGTTCGATATTTTCTGGAACGCGGTCTGGCACATCGTGCTGCCCGCCTCAGTGCTGGGCTTTTTCAGCCTCGCCTACATCGCCCGCATGACGCGCAGTTTCATGCTCGACCAGTTGAGCCAGGAATTCGTCACCACGGCGCGCGTCAAAGGCGTGCCGGAGCGGATCGTTATCTGGCGCCATGCTTTCAACCCGATCCGCGTGCCGCTCATCACCGTTATCGGCCTTTCTTATGCGGGCCTTCTTGAAGGGTCGGTGATGATCGAGACGGTCTTTTCCTGGCCCGGCATCGGCAATTACCTGACGACGGCCTTGCTCAATGCCGACATGAATGCTGTGCTCGGTTCGACCCTGGTCATCGGCGCCGTCTTCATCGTCATCAACAAAGTTTCGGACGTGCTCTACCGCGTCCTCGATCCGAGGGCTCGCTGATGGCTGACCTTCAATCACCACGTCATTCCCGCGAAAGCGGGAATCTCCTCTCTCTGTGCCCTGAGATTCCCGCTTTCGCGGGAATGACGCCGTGGATGGAAAAGTCTTTTTGCGGGAGTTTTGCACTATGACCACCCGTGACTGGCTTCTCGCCGACTCCCCCACTTCGCGCTGGCAGGCCAATGCCGGCCGCGCCTATCGGGTGTTCACCGCCCTCCTCCGCAATCCGCTTTCGGTGCTGGGTGGGGTCATCATCCTCGCCCTGCTGCTGACGGCTTTGTTCGCGCCGTGGATCGCGCCGTTTTCGCCGACCGGGCAGAACCTCAGCCAGCGTCTCTTGCCGCCCTCGGGCACCAACTGGATGGGCACGGATGAGCTTGGCCGCGATATTTTCTCGCGCGTCGTCTGGGGTTCGCAGATCACCCTGACCATCGTTCTGCTGGTCGCGCTGATCTCGGCGCCGCTGGGCCTCCTTATCGGGGCCATCTCCGGCTATTTCGGTGGCTGGGTCGATCGCGTGCTGATGGGCTTTACCGACATCTTTCTGTCGTTGCCCAAGCTGATCCTGGCGCTGGCTTTCGTCGCAGCGCTTGGGCCCGGCATCAACAACGCCATCATCGCCATCGCCATCACCTCGTGGCCGGCCTATGCGCGTATCGCCCGCGCTGAAACGCTGACCATCCGCAATGCCGAATATATTTCGGCGGTGCAATTGGCCGGTGGTGGACCGATCCGCGTGATCGTGCAGCACATCCTGCCGCTCTGTACCTCATCGATGATCGTGCGCGTGACGCTCGACATGGCCGGTGTGATCCTGACGGCCGCAGGCCTCGGCTTCATCGGCCTCGGCGCGCAGCCGCCGCTGCCCGAATGGGGCGCGATGATTTCGCGTGGCCGTACCTTCATTCTCGATCAGTGGTGGGTCGCGACCATGCCCGGCTTTGCCATCATCATCGTCTCGCTCGGCTTTTGCTTCCTCGGCGACGGTCTACGCGACGTGCTTGATCCCAAGAGCGAGGGCAAGTCATGAGTTCTCCCCTGCTCGAAGTCGAAAATCTGCGCGTTTCGTTTCCGACCCATTCCGGTCGCGTCGAGGTCGTAAAAGGCCTGTCCTTCACCCTCGGCCGCGAGCGGCTGGGCATTGTGGGCGAGAGTGGATCGGGCAAGTCCATGACTGGCCGTTCGATCCTGAAACTCATTCGCAAGCCGGGTGAAGTGACTGCCGACAAGCTGCGTTTTGAGGGGATCGATATCCTCGACCAGAACGAAAAGCAGATGCGCGCCATTCGTGGCGCCCGCATTTCCATGGTCATGCAGGACCCGAAATTCTCGCTCAATCCGGTGATGACCGTGGGCGAGCAGATCGCCGAAGCTCTGGTGACGCACCAGAAGCTCGGGCGCAAGGAAGTGCAGCAGCGCATTCTCGACATGCTTGTTGCCGTGCGCATCAACGATCCAGAGCGCGTGGCAAAACTCTACCCGCACGAGGTTTCGGGCGGCATGGGCCAGCGCATCATGATCGCCATGATGCTGATCCCCGAGCCGGAACTACTCATCGCCGACGAGCCGACTTCGGCCCTCGACGTTTCCGTGCAGGCACAGGTGCTCGACATTATCGACGATCTCGTGACCCGCAAGGGTATGGGCCTGATCCTGATCAGCCACGATCTGGCGCTGGTCAGCCGATACTGCGACCGCATCCTCGTGATGAATGCCGGCCGCGTGGTGGAAGAATGCGCGGCGGGACAACTCGACAAGGCGCAGCACCCCTATACGCGGGGCCTCTTGGCGGCCATGCCGGTGATTGACGAAACACGCGACGAATTGCCGGTGCTCGACCGGACACAATGGGCGGGCACATGAGCGCACTTACCCTCAAAAACCTCGACATTTCCTATGGCGACACTAAGGTCGTGCATGGGGTGAACCTCGACGTGCCGGAAGGCGAAAGCTTTGCCCTTGTCGGCGAAAGCGGCTCGGGCAAATCGACGATCCTCCGCGCCATTGCAGGGCTTGCTCCGGAGTGGACCGGCGAGATCTCGGTGCTCGGCAAGCCGCGCACGCATGGCGTTGATCGTAATGTGTCGCGCACCGTGCAGATGGTGTTCCAGGACCCCTACGGTTCGCTACACCCGCGCAAGACAATCGACTCCGCGCTCTCCGAGCCGCTGGCCATTCATGGCATCGGCAATCGCGGCGAGCGGGTCGAAGCGGTGCTCAAGCAGGTCGGTCTCGACCAGCGTTTCCGCTTCCGCTTCCCACATCAGCTCTCCGGCGGCCAGCGCCAGCGTGTCGCCATTGCGCGGGCACTGATGCTTGAACCCAAGGTGTTGCTGCTCGATGAGCCGACTTCGGCGCTCGACGTTTCGGTGCAGGCGGAAATCCTCAATCTCCTGAAGCGCCTGCGCCGTGAGCAGAACCTCACCTTCCTGATGGTGACGCATAACCTGCCCGTCGTGAGCTTCCTCTGCGACCGCCTCGCCGTGATGCGGCACGGCAAAATCGTCGAGATTGCCGATGTCGCCCAGCTCAAGCAGGGCGACCTCAAGGAGCCCTATTCGCGCGAATTGCTCGCCGCGACGGCCGCCTGATATTCCATACTAAGGACTACTCGAATGACTGACCATTCCGCCGCCCTCGCCGCATTTGACGCGGCTATTGCCGAGGCCAAGGGCGTTGAGGCGGCGTTTACCGCGCTACAGACGCTGACCGAAGCCACTGTGGGCGTGAAGCTTTTCACCTATATGACCGTCGACATGGCCAATGAACTGGCCCGGCGCGCCTATACGAGCGATGCCGCCAGCTACCCGACTTCCGGTACCAAGCCGATCCATTACGACGCTTGGTTTGACATCGTGCACAAGCAGCACGCCTATTTCGTCGCCAACACGATTGAAGACATCGCCAAGGTGTTTCCGGACTATGAGCTGATCAATTCGCTCGGCTGCCAGTCGGTGGTGAACATGCCGGTTATCATCGGCGGCGAACTGGTTGGTACCGTCAACATGCTGCACGAGACGGATTTTTACACGGCGGAACGCGTTGCTGAGATCAAGGCTGTGCTGTCGATCCCGGCCAAGCTTGCCGCGGCGGTTGCTGCGCGCTGACGCTGAACTTCAGGTAGAGAGCAAAGGCCCGCAGCTTTGACTGCGGGCCTTTTTGTTTCGTGCTTGCCACCCCCTCATCCGGCGCTGCGCGCCACCTTCTCCCCGAGGGGGAGAAAAATAGTCCGGTGGACACCTCTTATTCCTCTCCCCCTCGGGGAGAGGGTGGATCGTGCGCAGCGTGAGACGGGTGAGGGTGCTAGCTCGCCGTGGCGATCAACGTGGCGTTGCCACCGGCCGCCGTGGTGTCGATGCAGACATGACGTTCATGCTGCAGGCGGGCGACATCCTCGGTTGACGTCAGCACCGGCAGGATCGGGCCATCGCGGCCGGCGAGGGTCTTGCGGATGGTCGACAGGGTCGCGTCATCGCCGAACCAGGCGACTGCATCGAAGGTGGTGGCGACGCCAAGCATGTCCTTGTCGAGCGACGCGACCAGCGGCACGCAGCCGGCCTGGCCGGCCATGACCTTCTGGGCCGAGATATCGGCTTCGGTCGGGCCGAGGCACAGCAGGGTGCCGCGCGGCGAGACGTGCAGCACATTGCTTTCGCCCGTCGGGCCCGGCAGGGTTTCGGCCGCAGCCTGCAGGCCGGAGTGGCCCTTGGTGAAGCGCGCGACATAGTGCGGGCCGCCAGCCTTGGGGCCAGTGCCGGAGAGGCCTTCGCCGCCAAAGGGCTGGGAGCCAACGACGGCGCCGATCTGGTTGCGATTGACGTAGATATTGCCAGCATGGACTGCGGCCGAAACCTTCTTCACCCGGCTCGAAATGCGGGTGTGCATGCCGAAGGTGAGGCCATAGCCGGAGGCATTGATGGCGTCGATGACGCTATCGAGCTCGTCGGCTTTGAAGGTGGCGACGTGCAGCACCGGTCCGAAGATCTCTTCCGGAATTTCGCCGATGTCACCAACCTTTACGACGGTCGGCGCAACGAAGGTGCCAGAGGCGGGCGCCTTCATGGCGTGAATCACCTTTTCCTTGTTAACATCCACATAGGACTGGATTTTCTTGCGCGCGGGTTCGTCGATGATCGGCCCGATGTCGGTGGCGAGATCCCATGGGTTGCCGAGGGTGAGTTCGTCCATCGCACCCCTAAGCATTTCAATGGTCCGCTCTGCGGCATCTTCCTGCACATAGAGAACGCGCAGCGCCGAGCAGCGCTGGCCGGCCGACTGGAAGGCCGAGGCGAGGATGTCGCGTACGGCCTGTTCAGGCAGCGCGGTTGAGTCCACGATCATGGCGTTGAGGCCACCGGTTTCGGCGATCAGCGGCGCCTTGGCGTCGACATGTTCGGCCATGGCGCGGTCGATACGATGAGCGGTCGGCAGCGAGCCGGTGAAGGCGACGCCGGCGATGCGCGCATCCGAGGTCAACGCGGTGCCGACATCGGGGCCGCCCGGCATGAGCTGGATGGCATCGGTCGGGATACCGGCTTCATGCATCAATTGCACGGCGCGGAAGGCGATGAGGGGGGTCTGCGGCGCCGGCTTTGCGACCACCGGATTGCCGGCGACAAGCGCGGCGGCGATCTGGCCGGAGAAGATGGCGAGCGGGAAGTTCCAGGGCGAGATGGCGACGAACGGACCGCGTGCGGCGGCCAGCGGCTTGGTCTCGGCTTCGGCTGCGTAATAGCGCAGGAAGTCGACGGCTTCGCGGACTTCGGCGATAGCGTCTGCCCACGACTTGCCGGCTTCGCGAGCCAGCAGCGCGAAGAGTTCGGCGCGGTTGGCTTCGTAGAGATCGGCAGTCTTGCGCAGGAGTTCGGCGCGGGTGCCGACGGCGGTCTGCGGCCACTTGCTGGCGACAGCGGCGGAGATGGCCGCGGTGACGCCTGCTGCCGAAGCCGAAACGACCTGACCGACAATGTCGGTGGGGTCGGCCGGGTTGATGACCGGCGTGGTTTCGCTCGACGCATCTGCGACCGGCAGCGGCGTCGCCAGCCACTGGGTCTTGCAGAAGGTTTCGCGGGCAGATTTGACAGCGCCGAAGGCCACCGGATCGGTCAGGTCGAGACCGGCCGAATTGCGGCGCGCGCCAAAGACGGCACCGGGCAGCGGAATGTTCGGGTTGGCAAAGCCGTCGAGCGCCAGAAGCTTGGCGATCGGATCTTCGGCAACCTTGGCAGCCGGAATGTCCTCGTCGGCGATCTGGTACACGAACGAGCCATTGGCGCCGTTTTCGAGCAGACGACGGACGAGATAGGCCAGCAGGTCCTTGTGCGGACCGACCGGCGCATAGATGCGCGTGGTGGTGCCATGGTTAGTGCGCAGCACTTCGTGCAGGCGCTCGCCCATGCCGTGGAGGCGCTGGAACTCATAGGTGTCGTTAAGGCGACCAGCTTCGGCTGCCAGATGCAGCACGGCGGCGGCCGTGTGGGCATTGTGCGAGGCGAACTGGGGATAGATGCGCTTCTTGGAGAACAGTTTTCGGGCGGCAGCGATATAGCTGACGTCGGTAATGGCCTTGCGGGTGTAAACCGGGAACCCCGGCAGACCAAGCACCTGGGCGCGCTTGATTTCGGCGTCCCAATAGGCGCCCTTCACCAGACGCACCATGATCTTGCGATCGTACTTTTCGGCTGTGGCTTCGAGCCAGTCGATCAACGGCAGCACGCGCTTGCCATAGGCCTGCACGACGACGCCAAAGCCTTCCCAGCCGGCGAGTTCGGGCGTTGCCAGCACGGCTTCGATGATTTCCATCGAGAGATCGAGGCGGTCTGCCTCTTCGGCGTCGATATTAAAGCCCATATTGGCTTCGCGGGCCGCGATGGCGAGTTTCCGAGTCGCATCAACGAGTTCGGTGAGAACGCGCTCGCGCTGGGCGAACTCGTAGCGCGGGTGCAGCGCCGAGAGCTTTACGGAAATGCCCGGGTTGTCGCGCACGGCTGAGGAGGTGCAGTGTGGGGCGAGCGTGGCGATGGCGTCCGAATAGGCCTTGAAATAGCGCTCTGCGTCTTCGGCAGTGCGGGCGGCTTCGCCCAGCATGTCGTAGGAATAGCGATAGCCCAATGACTCCGGCTTCCTCGCATTGGCGACGGCTTCGTCGATGGTGCGGCCAAAGACGAACTGACTGCCGAGGAGACGCATGGCCTGACCGACTGCGGTGCGGATGACCGGTTCGCCGAGACGGGCGATGGCGCGGTGCAGCGCGTTCTTGGGGCCGACTTCCGGATCGCCCAAAACGTCGGCCGTGAGGTTCAGCGCCCAGGAGGAGAAGTTAACGAGCGTGTTCGACGAGGAGCCGAAATGGCTGGCCCAGTCGGAACCACCGACCTTGTCGTGGATCAGCGCGTCGACAGTCTCGGCATCCGGCACGCGCAGCAGCGCTTCGGCCAGAGACATCAGCGCCACGCCTTCGTCGGTCGCAAGACCATATTCGGCGAGGAAGCTTTCCATCAGCCCGAGCTTGTTGCCGGTGCGGACGGCGGTGACCAATTTCTCGGCATGGCCGGAGATGGCTTGGCGCTGGGCGGTATCGAGGCCGGTGGCTTCGATCAGTTGCGGGACAAGGGTGTTTTCATCCGCATAAATGCGGTTGCGCATGGTGTCGCGGAAGGCGGTCGTGTCGGTCATGGAAGAGCACTCAAAAGCGTTGCCTTAAAATGCCAGAAGCCGGGAAGTCGTTTCGCCTATTTGTATGGCCGTCTCGCGACGACAGTGGTAATTTTCGCCCTACAGGCAGGCGAAGAGACCATGAAAACAGTCATTCTCGAAACTTTAGACCAGATCGACCGGAAGATTCTGGATGAGCTGGCGCGCGATGGTCGTTTGAGCGTCGCTGAACTGAGCCGCAGGGTCAATCTTTCCAAGACGCCGTGCCAGGCGCGCATCAAGCGGCTGGAGGCTGAAGGCTATATCCTCGGCTATCGCGCCGTCATCGATCCCAAGCGCCTGGGCCTGCCCCATGTCGCCTTTGTGGAAGTGAAACTTTCCGACACGCGCAAGGCGGCGCTGGCGGCTTTCAACAAGGCGGTGCGGTCCCTGCCCGAGGTCGAACAGGCGCACATGATCGCCTCGAGCTTCGATTATCTCCTGAAAGTCCGCACCAAGGACATCGCGGCCTACCGCGAGGTGCTAGGCGAAAAAATCTCGGCCCTGCCTCATGTTGCCCATACCAGCACCCACGTTTCGATGGAGGCCGTTAAGGATGACGCCGAATAGGGTAACGATTTCATGCGGATTGCGACGGAAAGCCTAGAAATTAGTCTTGTGTTAACTCGGGCGCAAAAATAGGCTGAATTTTCGAGGGAGCACACTCAAACGCCAGCGGTCCCAAGCCTGCTGGAACGGGGAACAAGACATGTCACGTATCGTCGCAACCACTCTCGCGCTTGGCCTTGCAGCCACCGCGGCTTTTGCCACGCCTGCTTTTGCCCAGACCAAGACGCTCACCATTTCCTGGTGGGGTTTTAACGGCGAAAAGCTCGAGTCCATCATCCTGGCGCCCTTCCGCGAAAAGTGCGGCTGCGAGATCCAGTTTGAAACCGGCAACAATGGCGAGCGCCTGAACAAGCTGCAGATCCGCAACGGCGCCGGCGTCGATGTGGCTTACTTCACCGATGCGTTCAGCCAGCAGGGCATCGAACTGGGCCTGTTCCAGGAACTCGACCGTTCCAAGCTGCCGAACGTTGAAGGTCTTTATGACCTCGCCAAGGACCCGCAGGGCGGTTACGGCCCGGCTTACTCCATCGGCCGCGTCGGCATTGTCTATGACAGCGCCAAGGTGACGACCCCGATCACTTCCTGGAACGACCTGTGGCGTGAAGACCTCGCCTCCTCCCTGTCGCTGCCGGGTATCACCACCACGGCTGGTCCGATGGTCGTGGTCAAGGCCGGCGAACACCAGGGCGTAGACGCCTTCGCTGACGCCGATGGCGCCTTTGCTGGCGTTGAAGCCCTCAAGCCGAACGTGGTGAAGAACTACAACACCGGCTCGGAGATGATTAACCTCTTCTCGACCGGCGAAGTGACCGCTGCCATCGCGCAGGACTTCACCCTGGCGCAGATCCAGGCTGCAGTTCCGACCGTCGTCTGGGCCGACCTCTCGGAAGGTTCGATTGCGACGCTCAACACGGTCAATATTCCGAAGGGCGCTGCTGAGCCGGAACTGGCCTATGAGTTCATCAACTTCATCCTGTCCCCGGAAATCCAGCAGCAGCTGGCCGAACAGGGCGTTGACGCTCCGGTCAATACCGCCGTCACCCTGACCCCGGAACAGGCCGCGCTCTGGACCTATGGTGCAGACGTGATCGCCGGCCTCCAGAGCATCGACTCGGCCAAGCTCAATGCCGCCAAGGGCGGCTGGGTTGATCGCTGGAACGAAATCTTCGGCATGTAAGATGTGTGGGTGGGGAAACGCGAGTTTTCCCCACCTCTACTTTGAGGTCATTCCCGCAGCCCCGGGAATCCCGTATTGCACTGAATGAGATTCCCGTTATCTGCGGGAACAACGCGGTGGTTGAGGGGCTACCAAAGAAAAAGGCCATAGGCGATGAAACGCTTTGCAGGCTGGACGCTGGCTTCGCCGGCAACCCTGCTGGTGCTGCTGGGACTAGTTGCTCCCGTTGCAGCCACGATCTACACGACGTTCGGAACGCCGGGCGGACCATTTGCACCCTATATGGCCTTCTTCGGCAGCGGCTTTCGCCGTACAGTGCTGCTGCGGACCATCAATGTCTCGCTTGCTGTCACAGCCATCGCGCTATTCGTCGGCTTTATCACCGCCTATGTGGTGTCGCGCGCCCCGGGTTGGCTCAAATCCATCCTGATCATCGCCGCGGTCTTTCCGCTGCTGACCGGCGTTGTCGTACGCTCGTTCGCCTGGCTGATTATCCTTGGCAAGAACGGCATTCTCAATTCGACCCTGATCAATCTCGGGATCATCAGCGAACCGTTCCAGATGCTCTACACGCAGGGCTCTGTCATCGTCGCCATGGTCTATCTCTTCGTGCCGCTGATGGTGCTCACGCTGGTCGGTGTGCTCGAAGCCATTCCCGATGACCTGATCCAGGCTTCCGCTTCGCTTGGCGCCAATTCGTGGGCGACCTTTACCCAGGTTATCCTGCCGTTGGCCGTGCCCGGCCTGATCGTCGGCGCCGTGCTTGTCTTTACCGGCAGCTTCACCTCATACGCCACGCCCCAGCTTCTCGGCGGCGAACAGGTGATGATGATGGGCACGCTGATGTATCAGCAGGCCATGGTCACCTTTGACTGGGTGAGCGCCTCCACCATTGCCACCATCATGGTGGTGATCACCATTGCCATCGTCATGGCGATGAATGCCGCGGCGCGCCGCCTCAACCCGATGACCGTCTGATGCCGACAAAAATTCATCCAGCCCTGATCGGCTTTACCGCACTGGTCTTCATCTTCCTCGTCGGGCCGCTCGTCATCGTGCTCGGCTCGGCACTGAGCGACACGACCTATCTCACCTTCCCGCCGCAGGGACTTAGCCTCCGGTGGTTCGAAAACATCTTCGCCATCGATGCTTTCCGCCGCACCATCCTCACCAGCCTCCAGGTCGCCGTTATCTCGACCTTCGTGGCGCTGCTGATCGGCATTCCCGCGTCGTACGCGATGAGCCGCTATCGCATCCAGCTTCCGGGCTGGCTGTCGACGCTCTTCGTGCTGCCGGTGCTGGTGCCCGAACTGGTGCTGGGCTTTTCGCTCCTCAAAAACCTCGCCTTCCAGTTCAATGCGCCGATCTTCCTGTCGCTGATCATCGGCCACACGATCCTGATCCTGCCCTATGTGATCCGGGTTATTTCGGCCTCACTCGCCTCCTTCGATTTCTCCATCGAGGAAGCGGCGATCAGCCTCGGCTCGCCGCCACTGAAGACCTTCTTCACCGTGCTTTTGCCCAATGTCCGCTCGGGCGTGATCGCGGCCTTCATCCTGGCCTTCATCACCTCGGTCAATGACGTGTCGATCTCGATCTTCCTGACGGGACCGGGCATCTCCACGCTTCCCATCCAGCTGCTCGCCCACATGGAGCAGTTCTTCGATCCCACCGTCGCTTCGGTCTCGGTGCTGCTCATGGTGCTTACGGTGGCCGTCATGGCCATTGTCGAGCGTACCCTGGGCCTCACCTTCCTTGCCAAATAGAGGTCAGCCGTGACCAAGCCACTTTCCATTCGCAACATCACCGCCCACTACGGCCAGACCAAGGTTCTCGAGGATCTGTCGCTCGATATCGCTGAGGGTGAACTCGTTTCCCTCCTCGGCGCTTCCGGCTGCGGCAAGACCACGACCCTGCGCCTCGTCGCCGGCTTCCTGCAGCCGACCTCGGGCAGCATTACCCTTGGCGGCAAGGACCTGACCAAGCTGCCCGCGCATCAGCGCGATATCGGTCTCGTCTTCCAGAATTACGCACTCTTCCCGCATCTGAGCGTTGCCGACAATGTCGGCTTCGGCCTCAAGCAGCGCGGCGTTTCGGGCGAAGCCAAGACCAAGCGCGTTGGCGCCATGCTGGAGCGCGTCGGCCTTGCTCACCTCGCCGACCGCCTGCCCGGCGCCCTTTCCGGTGGCCAGAAGCAGCGCGTGGCGCTTGCCCGCGCCCTCGTCATCGAGCCGCCACTTCTGATGTTCGATGAGCCCCTGTCGAACCTCGACGCAAAACTGCGCGTCGACATGCGCGTCGAAATCCGCCAGCTCCAGCGCGCCAATGGCACGACCTCGGTCTATGTGACCCACGATCAGGAAGAAGCCTTCTCGATCTCCGATCGCGTCGCCATCATGCATGCCGGCAAGATCATGCAGCTCGATACGCCGGAAAACCTCTACCAGCGCCCGGCCAATGCCTTCGTCGCCCGCTTCGTCGGCTTCGAAAACCTCGTGCCGATGAAGGTGGTGGCCCGCGATGGCGCCCAGATCACCGCGGAAGCTGCGGGTGGCGTGAAGCTGACGCTGAGCCTTGAGCACTTTGGTGCGATCCCGGACAACTTTGTTCTCGCCTGCCGCGCCGATGGCCTTGCCGTAACCGACAACATGGCCGCCGAAGGCATCCCGACGACGCTGGGCCTGCGCACCTATCTCGGCCGCGCCTATCAGTACCAGAGCGAAACCGCTGCCGGCATGCTGGTGGCCAATGGTCTGCTCAGCAAGCCGCTGGAGCCGGGCTCGTCTGCAAAGCTGGTGCCAGTGCCGGATCAGTGCACCATTCTGGCTGTAGAGTAGCCGTGATCTCCGTGGTTCACCCCCTCCCAGCCTCCCCCATCAAGGGGGAGGTGCAGGTCTGTGATTGGGGTGGGATAGTGCCAACAACTCGATATGACACCTCCCCCTTTATGGGGGAGGCTGGGAGGGGGTGGAGCCACACGCTCCCAAATAGCCAATGACCACAATCCTCACCAATGCCCTCGTCGTCACCATGGACGATGCCCTGACCGTTTATGAAAACGGTTGGGTACACGTAGAGGGTACGACGATATCGGCACTCGGCTCCGGCACACCGCCCGATGTGCCGGGTGCGGAAATCATCGACTGTGGTGGCGATATAGTCATGCCCGGCATGGTCAATGCCCACTGCCACATGGGCATGTCGGTATTCCGCGGCCTGGGCGAAGATGTCGACGATCGGCTCTACCGCTACATCCTGCCGCTTGAGCGAAAATTCGTGTCGGCGGAGATGGTGCGCGTAGGTTCGGCCATGTCGGCACTGGAGATGATCCAGGGCGGCGTCACCACCGTCGCCGACATGTATTATTTCGAAACCGAAGTCGGCGACGTCTGCGACAAGGCGGGCCTCCGCGCCATCGTCGGCCAGACGCTGGCCGATTTCGATCCGCCGGATCACAAGAGTTTTGATGAGGGTTTTGCTCGCGTCGAAGAGCTGGTCGATCGCTATGCGGGCCACCCGCTGGTGACGCCGTCAATCGCCCCGCACGCCCCCTACTCCACGGGTCGCGAAACCATGGCGCGCATCGCCCAGTGGTCGGCCGATCACCCCGACGTGCCGGTCCAGATACACCTCGCCGAAAGCACGCTGGAGGTGAAGTGGGCGCTGGATACGCACGGCAAATCTACCGTCGCCGTTACCGCTGAAGCGGGGCTCCTGAAGCCCAATCTCATTTGCGCGCATTGCCTGCAGCTCGATGACGCCGACATCCGCATGATGTCCGAGCATCAGGTCTGCGTCGTCACCAATCCGCGCTCCAACGGCAAGGCCGGTCGCGGCATCGCGCCGGTCGAGAAGATGCGCAATGCGGGCCTGCCCGTGGGCATCGGCAGCGATGGCGCCATGAGCGGCAATACGCTCGATCTCTTTAGCCAGTTCGCGCCGGTCTCGATGTTCGCCAAGCTCTTCGCCGGCTCGCGAAAACCGCTGCCGGCCGTAGACGTGATCCGCATGGCGACGATCGAAGGCGCGCGGACGCTGAGCCTGAATTTGAAGACCGGTTCGCTGGAAGCTGGAAAACAGGCGGACCTGATCCGCATCAGCCTCGCCGCTCCGCGCTTCCACCCGATCTACGACCCCTATTCGGCACTCGTCTTCGCCGCCATGCCGTCCGACGTGACCGACACCATGGTTGCAGGCCGCTGGCTGATGCGCGAGCGCAAGGTGCAAACGCTGGATGTCGGCAAGACCGTTGCCGATGCCAATCAGATCGCCCGCCAGTTCAAGGCGGAAATGGATCGGATAGATCGCCAGGCCGGCGTTAAGGACAACTAAGACCATGAAGAAGCGCGTCATTATCGATACTGACCCGGGCCTCGACGACGCCCTGGCCATCCTGTTCGCGTTGGGCAGTGACAAGTTCGACGTGCTTGGCATCACCACGATTGCCGGCAATATCGGGCTTGATCGCACCACCGCAAACGCAGGTGGCCTGCTCGCCTTCATGGGGCGTGGCGACATTCCGGTTATCCGGGGCACCGATATCCCGCTGACGCGTGAATTGCAGGATCTCGTCGCCATCGTGCATGGCATGGACGGACTCAAGGGCGTCACGCTGCCCGACGCTACCAGCGCTCCGCTCAATGGCGCGCCGGACTGGATTGCCCGCACGCTGGCCGAGGCTGCGCCCGGCAGCATCGACATTCTGGCGCTTGGCCCGCTGACCAACATCGCCCATGTGGTGACAGAGCATCCCGAAGTCGTCGATCGCATCGGCGAGATCATCGTCATGGGCGGAGCCGTCCACGCGCCGGGCAATTCCGGTCCCAGCTCCGAGTTCAACTTCGCATCGGACCCAGAGGCGGCCTCGGTGGTTATCGGCAGCCCGGTCAAGGTCACGATCATTCCGCTCGACGTCACCCGTCAGGTGCGCGCCGATCTCAACTATGTCGCGGCAATGCCAGATACGCCGCATGGCCGGCTGGCACGCGAACTGCTCGGCGTCTATCTCCACAATGGTCGCGAAAGCCGCCCGCTGCATGATCCCTGCGTCATGCTGGCAGCCGTGGACGCGAGCATTTTCAGCATCGAGAACATGAAGCTCGATATCGATCTCGGCGATGATCCCGATGCCGGGCGCCTGCTGGTTGATCGCCGAGGCATGCCGGTCGACGTGGCGCTCGGCGTCGATACCGAGCGCGCCCTGGCGCTGTTCCGCACCGGCTTCGTCTGATCAGGCCGACAGTTCCTGTTCCACCAACGTCGCCCAGAAACGGGCGCCGGTGAGAATGGCGTCGTCGTTGAAATCGTAGCGCGAATTGTGGTGCAGCGCGCCATCGACGGCCGGCCCATTTCCCAACCAGACATAGGCGCCCGGCGCTTCGGCGCCGAAGTATGCAAAATCATCGCCCGCGGTCGAGGGTGGGAAATCGGTGACAACCGGCCGGCCCGTCGCTGCCTGCGCGGCCTTCAGCGCACGGGCGGTCGCGTCACCATCATTCACCACGGGCGGAATGCGGCGCAGGAATTCGTATTCGACCTCGATGCCGAATGTCACCGCAACACCCCGCGCGATATTGCCAATCTCCAGCTCAAGCTGATCGCGCACATCGGCGCGATAGGCCCGCGCGGTGCCGCCAATCCGGACCACATCGGGAATCACATTGAGCGCCTTAAAGTCTCCAGCTTCGAGCGCACAGGCACTGACCACCGCAGGCTGCAATGGATCGACCACGCGGGCGACGATGGTGTGGATGGCCGCGAGGAAGTGACCCGCCGCCGTCACGGCATCGCGGCCCAGATGCGGCTTGGCGCCGTGGGTACCGACACCCTTGAAGGTAACCGTCCAGCTATCGGACGAAGCCAGTTGGGGGCCTGCCACCACGGCCATTTCGTCGGTGGCGAGACCCGGCATGTTGTGGAGGCCATAGACGGCATCCACCGGGAATTGCTCGAAGAACCCCTCGTCCACCATGGCCTTGGCGCCGCCTCTGCCCTCTTCCGCCGGCTGGAAGATGAAGTGCACGGTGCCCGAGAAATTCTTCGTCCGCGCCAGATGGCGGGCAGCGGCAAGAAGCATGACGGTGTGGCCGTCATGGCCGCAGGCGTGCATGGTGTTGGGCGTGCCGGACTTATAGGGACGATCCGCCAGTTCGGGCATGGCGAGTGCATCCATGTCGGCGCGCAACGCAATGCGCCGGGTGCCGTCACCGATTTTGAGCGTGCCCACGAGACCGGTTTTCCCGAGCCCACGATGCACTTCAATGCCCGCCTCTTCGAGTTTTTCCGCGACAATGGCGCTGGTGCGGACTTCCTCGAAGCCCAGTTCGGGGTGGGCATGAAAGTCGCGGCGCAGCGCCGTCATGGCTTCGAGTTCGAAGGGATCGTTGCTGCGCGATTGCATTGGCCTGCTCGTCTTGTCATAGGATCGGTGGAGAACCTTTGCTTGCACCGCATCATTGAATCAAGGACTTGGCGTGAGTTTCGAGCCGCATGAATTCTGGCAGGCCTTTGCCGCGCCCGGTACCCATGAGCAAAACCCGGCTGACGGGCATCTGGGCTTTTATCCCGCGCCCCTCGCCGACGGTCGGCAATTGCCGCTGCCGCTGCGGGTCTTGCCTGGCGATGGCAAATCGGCGGTCGCCTCGCTGATCCTCAATCAGGCGAGTTTCGCGGTCGAAGACGGCCTTGCGGCAGCACTTGCTGCATTGCTCAGGACCAAGGATATCGACGTCGTCATCGGTGTGCCAACGCTCGGCCTGCCGCTCGCCTCGAATGTGGCGCGCCGGCTCGGCCATACGCGCATGGTGCCGCTCGGGACCTCGCGCAAATTCTGGTATCGGGACGATCTTTCCGAGCCGATGAAATCCATCACCAGCCCGAAGGCGAGCAAGACCCTCTACGTCGATCCGCGCATGCTGCCGCTGCTGCGAGGCAAGCGCGTGGCCGTGATCGACGATGTCATCAGTTCCGGCCAGTCGATGGGCGCTGTTCTCCGCCTTCTGCACAAGGCCGAGATCGAGCCTGCTGTTATCGGTTGCGCCATGCTTCAAGGCACGAATTGGCAGGAGCCGCTGGCGCAATGGCGCGACCGGATCGTCGCGCCCCTGGCGTCACCGCGCTTCACACTCAACGAAAACGAGCGCTGGACACCGGTCGCTTAGTCCCAGCGCTCGCCGGGCAACGGCATGGCTTCGATCTCGCGGAGGACTTCGATCATGCCGGCCACATTGGCTTCGGCGATCGTCTTGCCCTTCTCTGCCGTGGCGATAGACGCATCGCCCACCGCGCCTGACGGGTTTACGTCGGACGCGATCCAGGCATAGGTGTGCCCGAAGGCGCCCGTGGGTCGCAGATACTGGAACTGTTGCTCATCGCTCGCGGCGATGGAAACAAAGTTCTCCGCCTTCGACATATCCACGAGGTGCGGCTTGAAGTGCAGCACCAGCGACGTCTCCGCATCACCACCATGAATGCCGTGGCGGCGCTCGAGATCGCTCAACACGCCGGGCGGCGTGAAGCGCCAGCCGCTCTTGACCGCCAGCATGCCGGCGCGAACGCGCAGCTCGCGGGCGACAATGCCCATGATCTCTTCGTTGCCGCCGTGCGAATTGATGAAGATGATCTTCTTCACCCCCGACCGGGCCACTTCGAGGCCGATCTGCGTCCAGGCGTCGATCAGGTTGGTCGCCGTGTGGGTAATCGTGCCCTTGGCCCAGATATGTTCGTTAGATTTGCCGATAGCCTGAACCGGCAGGATGCGCAGGTCCATATCCCCCGGCGCGCGCTCAATAAGCAGTTCGATCATCGATGTGTTGATGATCGTATCGGTGCCGACCGGAAGGTGCGGGCCGTGCTGTTCCACCGCCGCTATGGGCAGGATAGCTATGGTCTTGTTGGGGTCGAGCCCTTCGAATTCGTGCGCCGCGAAATCAGTCCACCAGATCTTGCGCATGTAAAAAATTCCTCAGGCGGGTCCGGCCGCGATGACTTCGATTTCGACGACGAATTCGGGCCGGGCAAAGCCGGAGACGATCATCAGCGTCGAGGCAGGGTATGGAGCGGCAAAGAGCGCATTGCGTACGCCCATGTATTCGGGGAGATGCTCGCGCCCCGTCACATAGGCATTGATGCGGATGATGTGTTGGAGGCCAAGCCCGGCTTCGCGGAGGATAGCCGCGACATTGTCGAAGCAGAGCTTTGTCTGGCCCGCGCAATCGGGGGGAATGGTCTTGTCGGCGGATATGCCGAGCTGGCCGGAGCAGAACACCAGACGCTGGCCGGGCGGGACGACGATGCCGTGGCTATAGGGCGCGAATGGCGGGTGGATGTCCTTGGGGTCTAGGGCGGTGGTCATGGTTATCCAATGCTTGCCGGGCGAATGCTAAGCCAAAGGTAAAGCGCTTGACTAGTCCCAAAAGCCATAAATTGCACGCATGGCAGGCATTCGCGTAAATTGCCTATTTTTTGGGTTCACAGGGGAACCGTGGTGCGGAATGGTGCTGCGAGGGCGAAGGAGATCGCCCGACAAATTAGCCTTGGCGAAACGACCGGGCTCAGGGGAACGCAGCAAATGCACGCTTCAATCAAGACGACCATTCTGGCCGCCATGGCGCTCGCCGCCACGCCGGCGATGACGCTATCGGTCACGCCGGCTTTCGCGCAGGACCTCGACAAGGTCACCTTTGCCACCAACTGGCTGGCCCAGGCCGAGCACGGTGGCTACTACCAGGCCGTCGCCGACGGCACCTATGAAAAGTATGGTCTCGACGTCACCATCATGCAGGGCGGGCCGCAGTCGCCGGGCCGGCCGATGCTGGTTTCGGGCCAGGTCCAGTTCTACATGGGCGGCGCCACGGGCGCGATCAATGCGGTCAAGGAGGGCATTCCGACCATCACACTGGCCGCGATCTTCCAGAAGGACCCCCAGATCCTGATGTCGCATCCGGGCAAATTCGCGAGCTTCCCGGAGCTGGCGGGTGCGTCGAAGTACATCCTCAGCGCCGACGGCTTCACTTCGTACTTCAGCTGGATGAAGACCGAATGGCCGGATTTCGTTGAAGAGAAATACGAGCCCTACCAATTCAACCCCGCCTCGTTCCTCGCCGACGATATGGCGATCCAGCAGGGCTACCTGACCTCCGAACCCCTCGCCATCGAACGCGAAGCCGCCTTTGCGCCTGACGTGTGGCTGCTGGCCGATCAGGGATACCATCCCTATTCGACCACGATCGAGGCAATGAAGCCCTGGGTCGAAGAACACCCCGATATCGCCAAGCGCTTCGTCGAAGCCACGATCGTGGGCTGGTCGAACTATCTCTACGGCGACAATGCGGCGGCCAATGAACTGATCAAGGCCGACAATCCGGAAATGACCGACGACCAGATCGCCTATGGCATCGAGAAGATGAAGGAATACGGCATCGTCGTTTCCGGCGAAGCCGAGACCAAGGGCATCGGTTGCATGACCGATGCCGGCTGGACCGACTTCTACAATTCCATGGTCGAAGTTGGCGTCTTCGAAGCCGGTATCGATGTGAGCCAGGCCTATACGACCGAATATGTCTGCCAGGGCCTCGGCGTAGATCTCTTCAAGTAATTTTCCAGACACCGGCGCGGGCAAGCCGCCCGCGCCGCTCCGACCCTAGATTGGGCGCATTATTTTGACTGACCTAGCCACTTCTTCGCCGGCTTCAGCCGAGCAACCCGCTTCGCCACGACTGGTCGTTTCCATGCGACACGTCAGCAAGCTCTTTTCCAATGGCACGCTGGCGCTCAAGGACATGTCGCTCGACGTGCAGCGCGGCGAGTTTTTGAGCCTCCTCGGTCCCTCCGGCTGCGGCAAATCCACCGCCCTCCGCATCATCGCCGGGCTCGGCGCACCAAGCTCGGGTGAGATCGACTGGCCCTCTTCCCAGATCAACAAGAAGGGCCTGCCCGAAGGCGATGTTGGCTTCGTGTTCCAGGAACCGACGCTGATGCCGTGGCAGACCGTGTGGGGCAATGTCTATCTACCCCTGCGCCTGCGCGGTGTTTCCAAGCGCGACGCCGATCCGGCGATCATGGAAGTACTGGCCTCCGTCGGCCTCGCCGATTTCACCAAATCCTATCCTCGTGAACTGTCGGGCGGCATGAAGATGCGCGTCTCGATCGCGCGCGCGCTGGTGACCAAGCCAAAGCTGCTGCTGATGGATGAGCCCTTTGCGGCGCTCGATGAAATCACCCGGCAAAAACTCAATGACGACGTACTGCGCCTCTGGCGCGAGACCGGGATCACGGTGATCTTCGTCACCCATTCCGTGTTCGAAAGCGCCTTCCTCAGCAATCGCATCGTCGTCATGCGCGCCCGCCCCGGTCAGGTCTATGCCGACCTGCCACTCATCACCTCCGCGGTGCGCGACGAGAATTATCGCACTTCGGAAGAATATCGCGCCACGACCGACACCGTCTCGCGCGCCCTGCAGGAAGCCATCATGCGTGGAGCCCAGGCGAAATGACCGACACCGCACCCCTACCAAATGCCTCGGCCGAAGCCGGCACCGATAGCCAGGTCGCCGTGGTCACCAATCGCTCCAGCGTGAGCGAGCGCGTGCTGTCCATCGTCATTCCGATCTTCATGGTCCTCCTCGCCATTGCAGCCTGGCAAGCGCACATCATGATCAACGAAGTGCCACGCTACATCATGCCAGCGCCGCTCGACGTGGTGACCGCGCTCTTCACCGATTGGGGCACGCTATCCCCCTCGCTGCTGGTGACGCTGCGCATCACCTTCATGGCGCTTGGCCTTGCTTTGCTGGGCGGCGTCGGCCTTGCCATCATTCTGGTGCAAAGCCGCTGGATCGAGCTGGCGCTGTTTCCCTTCGCGGTGATCCTGCAGGTGACGCCGATGATCGCCATCGCGCCGCTCCTCATCATCTACATGCCCGATACGCAATCGGCGCTGCTAACCTGCGCCTTCGTCGTCGCCTTCTTCCCGATCCTCTCCAACATGGTTGCGGGCCTCAAGAGCGTTGACCACAACCTGCTCAACCTCTTCGAGCTTTATGGCGCGAGCCGCTGGCAGACGCTGATCCACCTCAAGCTTCCATCCTCCCTGCCCTATTTCGCAGCCGGCCTGCGCATTGGTGGCGGCCTCTCCCTGATTGCCGCCGTGGTCGCCGAATTCGCCGCGGGCTCGGCCGGCAAGGGGTCAGGTCTCGCCTTCCGCCTGCTCGAATCCGGCTATCGCCTCAACTATCCGCGTCTCTACGCGGCGCTGGTTCTGCTCATGTGCACCGGTGTCGCCATTTTTGCGCTGACCTCGCTGATTTCCTGGGCAATGCTGCACCGCTGGCACGAAAGTGCCCTCAAGCGGGAGAATTGAGGTGCCGATCACTATTCCTGCCGATGGCCACTACGCCATCACCAATGCCAGCGTGCCGGTTTCGGTGCTTGGCGATGCCACTTCGGGCGATCTCGCCAAGGTCGATATCACCATTGCTGACGGCGCGATTGCTGCCATCGACGCGGCGGGGTCGGCAACCTTGCCGCAGCAGATCGATCTCCGCGGCGATATCGTGCTGCCGGCCTTCGTTGATCTCCACACCCATCTCGACAAGGGCCATATCTGGGCGCGAAAAGAAAACCCGGATGGGACCTGGCTCGGCGCCCTGATGGCGGTGCTGAGCGACCGCGAAGCCAATTGGGCGGCGAGCGATGTCGAGCGGCGCATGGATTTCTCGCTACGCTGTGCCTATGCGCACGGCACGGCCGCCATTCGCACCCATCTCGACATGGCCCCGCCTCAGCACAACATCACCTGGGATGTGTTTGAGGTCATGCGCGAGCGCTGGGCCGGACGGATCGAATTGCAGGGCGCTGGCCTGATGGGCCCGGACACGATCCTCGACGCCGAAAAGCTGCGGGCCGTCGCAACGCGGACCAAGGCATCGGGCGGTATTCTCGGCGGCTCCACCGCCGTGCACCCGGAAAATCCGAAAATTATGCGCAATCTCGTCGCCATTGCGGGAGAGCTGGGCCTCAACATTGACCTCCACACCGATGAAAGCCCAGACCCAAAAGCCAACGCGCTGGAGTGCCTGGCCGATGCCGTCATCGATAGCGGCTTTACCGGCTCGGTCGTTGCCGGCCATTGCTGCTCGCTTGCCGTGCAGGACAGCGACACCGCCAAGGGTGTCATCGACAAGGTGGCTCGGGCCGGCATTGCCGTCGTGTCCCTGCCCATGTGCAACATGTATCTGCAGGACCGCGACAACAAGGATGGCGTCCGCACGCCGCGCTGGCGAGGCGTCACGCTCGTCAACGAACTCAAGGCGGCGGGGGTAAAAGTCGCCATCGCCTCTGACAACACGCGCGACCCCTTCTATGCCTATGGCGACCTCGACGGCTTTGAAGTTTTCCGCGAGGGCGCGCGCATCCTCCATTTCGACCATCCGCAGACCGAGGCCTTCGCCTGGTCGCGCGTGGTCTCCGCTGACCCGGCCGCAATTGCCGGCTTCGGCTACAGAGGTGAACTGGCCGTCGGGGCGCCGGCTGATCTGGTCCTTTTCAAAGGCCGCACCTGGACTGAACTGATTTCGCGCCCGCAGGCCGACCGGATCGTGATCCGCGCCGGACAGGCGATCGACACCACCCTTCCCGATTACCGTGAACTCGACGACTTGATGGGCCAATCATGAGCATTGCCGCTTTCCGCGCCGAACTGGGCGACATTCCGCAAGAAGACAATCCGCGCATCGTGCAGCAGCGCAGCCGTGACCATTATTGGTATTCGCCGGTTCTCAAGGCCAAGCTCGACCACGTCACCGCCGAAGTCGTCGTCTCCCCGCGCTCCAATGAAGAAGTGAAAACCGTCCTCCGCGCCGCCTACAAGCATGGCGTGGCGATCACCCCACGCGGCGCCGGCACCGGCAATTACGGCCAGGCCATGCCGCTGTCGGGCGGCGCCATGCTCAACCTCATGAACATGGACAAGGTGCTCGAGATCAAGAAAGACCGTGTGCGCGCCCAGGCCGGCGCGGTGCTCGAAAAGCTCGACCACGAAACCAAGGAAGCCGTAGGCGGCGAACTGCGCTTTCATCCCTCCACCTATCGCATGGCCTCGCTCGGCGGCTTTATTGCCGGCGGTTCGGGCGGCGTCGGCTCGATCCGCTGGGGCGGCCTCCGCGCGCTGGGCTCAATCCTCGGCCTGAAAATCATCACCTGCGAAGCCGAACCGCGCGAACTCGACCTCGTCGGCGAAGACATCCTCAAGGTTGCCCATGCCTATGGCACCAATGGCATCATCGTCGAAGCAGAAATGCCTCTTACGGAGGCGCATGACTGGATCGACGTCATGGTTGGGTTCGATGATTTCATCGACGCCGCGGCCTTCTCCGAAAAGCTGGCCAAGCAGGACGGCATCCTGCTCAAGGAACTATCGCCCTGCGCCGCGCCCATTCCGCAAGCCTATTTCAACCGCCACAAGCCTTACATCAAGGACGGCCAATCGGTGGTGCTGATCATGGTCGCCCCGGTTTCGGTGGAAGCGCTCGATCTCTTCATCAGGCACCACAAGGGCGAAATGCTCTATCGCTCGGACAAAGCGAGCGAAGAGGAACTGAAGCGCCTGCCGCCGATCTATGAGCTCGCCTGGAACCATACGACCCTGCGCGCGCTCAAGATCGACCCGACCATCACGTATCTCCAGACGCGGTATCCGACGATCGAGCACGTGAAAAAGATCGTCGACATTCTGGGCGACGAATTGCCCATGCATATCGAGATGACCCGACAGGATGGTCTCGTCACCTATGCCGGCCTGCCCATGGTGCGCTACACCACCGAAGAGCGCCTCGAAGAGATCATCCGCATTCACGAGGAAAACGGCTGCGACGTCTTCAACCCGCATCGCTTTACTCTTGAAGAAGGCGGCATGAAGCGTACGGACCAGAAGCAGCTCGACTTCAAGAAGGAAGCCGACCCCAAGGGCATTCTCAACCCCGGCAAGATGATTGCCTGGGAAAACCCGGACTTCGACTTTTCCTCGGGCAAGGCCTGGCTCTTTGATGGCCTCAATCCGGTGCATGCGGCCTGATGCGCGTCCACGTCATCCACGCCCATCCCGTCGAGACCAGTTTTAATCGCACGCTCTTTCGCACCGCCATCGAAGGCCTGCAAAGCGCAGGCCACGAGGTCGACGCGCTCAACCTCTATGAGGAAGGTTTTTCGCCGGTCCTGACACGCGAAGAGCGGCTCAACTATCACGAAGTGCCGGGGAACCTGACCCCGGCCATCAAACCTTATGTCGAGCGCCTACGCGCCGCCGAGGCGCTGGTCGTCGTGCATCCTGTCTGGAACTATGGCTATCCGGCCATGCTAAAAGGCTATTTCGACCGGGTCTTCCTGCCCGGCGTGTCCTTCACCATGGAAGGCGGCGGCGATCGCGGCAAGCTCATACCCTGCCTCACCAACATCAAGAAAGTCGCCTTCGTCACGACCTATGGTGGCAATCGCTGGCGCACCTGGGTGATGGGCGATCCGCCACGGCGCATCGCCATGCGCTGGGGCTGGGTCACTTTCAAGACGCGGCCAAAATACCTGGCGCTCTATGACATGAACAATGTCTCGCCCGGCCAGCTCAATGGCTTTTTGGGCACGGTACGGACCACTCTCAGTCAGTTCTGATTGTGACAGTTCGGTGCACAACGGAATGGCTGCGCTTGCCAAGGCCCGGGTTCTTGCTCAGAGAATGAGCAAGGGACTGCCCGGATGAAGTTTTCGACACGAGGGACAAAATGAGCAAATTTTCTACGCTTGGACGACGCAGCTTTGTGGGTGTACTCACCGCGGGTATGGCTTTGGCCATGAGCGGCGTCAGCATCGCGCAGGAGCTGACCAAGGTCGCCGCAATCTGGACCGTGCCGGTCGAGCAGCAGTGGGCGAGCCGCCTTCACAATGCGCTGGTGGCCGCCAAGGATCGCGGCGAGATCGACTACGTCTATTCCGAAAACATCTCCAACACTGACTACGAGCGCGTCATGCGCGAATATGCCGAACAGGGCGTGCAGCTCATCGTCGGCGAAGCGTTCGGTGTCGAGCAGCCGGCCCGTGCCGTCGCCTCGGAATATCCGGAAATCTCATTCCTCATGGGTTCGTCGCTGCCGCCGGTGGAGCCGAACTTTGCCACCTTCGACAACTTCATCCATGAGCCGAGCTACCTCACGGGTATCGTTGCCGGCCTCAAGACCGAGAGCAACAAGATCGGCATGGTGGGTGGCTACGCCATCCCCGAAGTGAACCGCCTGATGAACGCCTTCAAGGCGGGTGCCCTGTCGGTGAACCCCGACGTGACCTTCTCGGTGAGCTTCATCAACTCCTGGTATGATCCGCCGAAGGCCAAGGAAGCTGCCTTCGCCATGGTCGATGCCGGCGCCGACATTCTCTACGCCGAACGCTTTGGCGTCTCCGACGCTGCCAAGGAACGCGGCATCCTTGCCATCGGCAACGTGATCGACACCTCTGCCGACTATCCCGGCACGATCCTCGCCAGCGCCCTCTGGCACGGTGAGCCGATGATCGACAAGGCCATCGCCGACGTGAAGGCCGGGTCGTTCACCGCTTCCGACTACGGCATCTATGCCTTCATGGAATATGGCGGCTCCAGCGCCGTGTATGATGAAGCTCTCGCCGGCGCAGACGCGGTTGCCGCGGCAAAGGCCAAGGAAGCCGAAATCCTCGCCAAGACTTTCGTGGTCGAGATCGACGACACCGAACCGACTTCGACGCCGTAAGATATTGGGAGCCGCAACGTTTGTGGCTCCCTCACCCCCTCCCAGCCTCCCCCATCAAGGGGGAGGTGAAGATTTGTGGGTTTGACGAGATAGTGCCACACACTCGATCGGCACCTCCCCCTTGATGGGCTCCGACCCGTCCCGAAGGGCAAATCGTTCCAGTGGAGCGATTTGAGGGGAGGGGGTGAACGGCAAAGACGAAGTCCGAACTCCCCCCGGAGCACCACCCATGACCGACGCCCCAGTGCTCCTCTCCCTACAAAACATCACCAAGCGTTTCGGCTCGCTCACCGCCAACAACGCCATCTCCCTCGATCTGCATCGCGGCGAAATTCTTGCGCTTTTGGGCGAGAACGGCGCGGGCAAGACGACGCTGATGAACATCCTCTTCGGGCACTATGTGCAGGACGAAGGGGACGTGCGCGTGCTCGCTGACGACGGCGCCCTGGCCACCCTGCCCCCCGGCTCACCCGGCGCGGCGCTCAAGGCCGGCATCGGCATGGTGCACCAGCACTTTACGCTCGCCGAAAACCTCTCCGGCCTCGCCAATATCCGCCTCGGCACCGAACCGCTGCTCTCCTTCGGGCGCGAAGCCGCTGCCCGAGCCAAGGTCAAAAAGATCATCGCCGAGAGCGGTCTCGACGTCGATCTCGACCGGCGCGTCGCCGACCTGACGGTTGGCGAAAAGCAGCGCATCGAGATTTTGAAGGCGCTCTATCGCGACGCCAAAGTGCTCATTCTCGACGAGCCCACCGCCGTGCTGACCCCGCAGGAAGCCGAGGGGCTGTTCGTGGTCCTGCGCCGGCTCGCCAGCAATGGGCTCGGCGTCATTTTCATCTCCCACAAGCTGGGCGAAGTGCTCGCCGTCTCCCATCGCATTCTCGTGCTGCGCGCCGGGACCAAGGCGGGCGAACTGGTGACGGCCAAGGCCGATCGTCGCGCCATCGCCGATCTGATGGTGGGCAAAGCCGTCGCCGAGGTGATCCGCATCCCCGCCCTGCCCGGCGAAACGCTGATGGAATTTGACGGCGTCTCGCTGCACGGCGCAGGTCGCCAGATGCTGAGCGGGGTGAACCTGAAATTGCGTTCGGGCGAAATCGTTGGTCTCGCGGGCGTTTCCGGCAATGGGCAATCAGGCATTGCTGCGCTGATTTCGGGCCTCGCCGTACCGAGCAGCGGCACGCTGCGGCTCTATGGCGAGGCAGTCACCAAGGCAAGCCCGCGTGATCTCGTCGAGGCTGGGGTGGCCCGCATGCCAGAAGACCGACAGCACGACGGCGTCGTCGGCACGATGAGCGTTGCTGACAATATCGCCATCGAAGACGTGCGGACCCCCGCCTTTTCCAAGATGGGCTTTCTCGACCGCAAAGCCATGCGCGAGCGCGCGACCTCGGCCATTTCCGGTTATGACGTCCGCTGCCCCGGCCCTGATGCCGAGGCGAGGCTGCTCTCGGGCGGCAATGTGCAAAAGCTCATTCTCGCCCGCGTCCTGGAGCGCGAGCCGCGCGTCATCCTCGCCAATCAGCCGACGCGCGGCCTCGACGTCGGCGCACAGGCTGAAGTCCACCGCCGCATCCTCGCCGCGCGTGATCGTGGCGCCGCCGTGCTGGTCATCTCCGAGGACCTCGACGAACTCTTCGCCCTCGCCGACCGCTTCGTCGTGGTTCACGCTGGCGAATTGGCAGATGCCGGTTCCAGCGAAAGCCTCGACCGCGGCACGATCGGTCTGATGATGGCCGGCCAGGCCCGCACGCCAGTAGGAATTGCGTCATGAGCTTTCGTCTGGAACCGCGGGACCACGCCTCAGTCGGCCTCAAACTCACCGTGTCGCTCGCGGCTGGCGTCATAGCCCTGCTGCTCGTCGCCATTCCCGTTGTTGCCGCCGGCGGCACGCCGCTTGATGCCTATTGGCTGATGCTGCAGGGCGCGTTCGGCTCGATGTTTGCGCTGAGCGAAACGCTCAACCGCGCTACGCCGCTGATCCTGACCGGCCTGGCCGCCGCCGTCGCCTTCCGCGCCAAGCTCTGGAATATCGGTGCCGAAGGCCAGCTTTATATCGGCGCCCTCGCCGCCGTCTGCGTCGGCAGCGGCCTGCTGCAATTGCCGCCGGCCCTGATGATCCCGACCGTAATGATTGCCGGTTTCCTCGCTGGCGGGCTGATGATGGTGATCCCCACGATCATCAAGCAGCGCTTTGGTGCCGACGAAGTGGTCATCACCCTGCTGCTCAATTTCGTGGTCATTCTCTTCATCCAGATGCTGGTCGAAGGCGTGCTGAAAGACCCGCTCTCGATGGGCTGGCCGCAATCGGTGCCGCTGATTGCGGAAGCAAAGCTGCCAAAACTCCTGCCACGCCTGCGCATGCATTGGGGCCTTATTGTCGGTCTGTTCGCCGCGCTGATCCTGTGGCTTATGGTGCGCAAAACCGTGCTCGGCTTTGAAATCCGCGCCGTCGGCGAGAACAAGGCCGCCGCGCGCTTTGCGGGCATTCCCGTCGATGCAACCATGCTGAAGGTTGCACTGATCTCCGGCGGCCTCGCTGGGCTTGCAGGCGTCGGCGAAGTGGCCGGTGTGAAAGGCTATCTCTCCTCCGACCTGTCGCCGGGCTTTGGCTATTCCGGCATCGTCGTCGCCATGCTCGCGGGGCTCTCGCCTGTCGGCACGGTGATCGCCGCGGTCTTTGTCGCCGCGGTCTTCGTGGGCGCTGACTCCATGAGCCGCGCCACCGGCATTTCGAGCTATATCGCCGATCTCGTCGTGGCCCTGTCGCTGCTCTGCGTGCTGGTCGGCAGCTTCTTCCTGCGGTTCCGCGTCAAATTCGAACGCCGGCAAGTGGGGGCCTGATCATGGACGTCCTCTTCGACATTCTGGGCTCCGCCAATTTCTGGGCCGCCGCCATCCGCATCGCCACGCCACTGATTTTTGGCGTGTTGGGCGCCCTCATATGCGAACGCGCCGGCGTGCTCAATCTCGGCATCGAAGGCATTTTCGTCGCCGGTGCCATGGCCGGCTGGCTTGCCGTCTATCTCGGTGCCGGTCTCTGGGGGGGCGTTCTCGTCGCGGCGCTGGCCGGCGCGCTCTTCGGCCTCCTCCACGCCTTCCTCACCGTCATCTTGGGCCTCTCCCAGCACGTCTCCGGCATCGGCATAACGCTCCTTGCGACCAGCGTGAGCTATTTCACCTATCGCACTGCCCTGCCCGATGTGACTTCGCCGCCGCGCATCGCCGCCTTCCAGCCGCTCAACATTCCCGGTCTCTCCGATCTGCCCTTCATCGGCCCCGCCCTCTTCCAGCAGACGCCGCTGACTTTCCTCGCGCTGGTCTTCGTCGCTTTCGTCGCGCTGGTGCTCTATCGCACGCCGCTTGGCCTCGCCATTCGCGCCGTGGGGGACAATCCTGCCTCCGTCGAAGCTCAGGGTCTGTCGGTGGTCGGCCTGCGCGTCGGCGCCGTCGTCGTCGGCTCGGCGCTGATGGCGTTGGGCGGTGCTTTCCTCACCATGTCGGCCTTCGATGCCTTCTTCTTCGGCATGGTCAATGGCCGCGGCTGGATCTGTATCGCGCTCGTCGTCTTCGCCTCTTGGCAACCCGGCAAAGCACTCCTCGGCGCGCTGCTCTTTGGCGCCTTCGATGCCTTCCAGATCCGCCTCCAGACACAGATCGGCCAGGTCGTGCCCGGCCAGGTCTTCCTCATGCTGCCATATCTGCTATCCATCGTGGCATTGATCCTGGTGGCGCGCCGCGCGGACTATCCCCGCGCGCTGTTGCAGCCGTGGACCAAGGGGCAGCGGCACTAGTTTCCGAACTGGCCAAGACCTATCAATCGTCGTCACTACCGGGCTTGTCCCGGTAGTCCATGCTGCGGCGAGATGGATTGCCGGGACAAGCCCGGCAATGACGACGGAGGGGAGAAGACGGTGCTAGTCCGCCATCTGCCCGACCACCTTTCGAGACGAGAGACCAAAAGAATGTTCGAGCTGAAAATCACCAACGCCACCCTGCCCGATGGTCGCAAAAACCTCGATATCGGCATCAAGGACGACAAGATCGCCGCCATCGAAGCCAATCTCGGCGGCGAGGCGGGTGAAGTGATCGACGCCGATGGACAGCTCATTTCTCCGCCCTTCGTCGATTGCCATTTCCATATGGACGCGACGCTCTCCCTCGGCCAGCCGCGCTTCAACGAAAGCGGGCGCCTGCTCGAAGGCATCCAGATCTGGGGCGAGTTGAAGCCGCTCCTCACCCATGAAGCCGTCATCGAACGTGCGCTGAACTATTGCGACCTCGCCGTCGCCCAGGGTCTCCTCGCCATCCGCACTCATGTTGATATCTGCGATGATCGCCTGCTCGGCGTCGAAGCGCTGCTTGAGGTGAAGAAGCGCGTCGCTCCCTATATCGACCTGCAGCTCGTCGCCTTCCCGCAGGACGGCTACTATCGCTATCCCGGCGCCATTGACCTGCTCAACCGCGCCCTCGACATGGGCGTCGATGTCGTCGGCGGCATTCCGCATTTCGAGCGGACCATGGCTGACGGAGCAGCGAGCGTGAAAGTCCTCTGCGAAATCGCCGAAAAGCGCGGCCTGCTCGTCGATCTCCATTGCGACGAAACCGACGATCCGCTGAGCCGCCATATCGAGACGCTGACCTATGAAACCCAGCGCCTTGGCCTGAATGGTCGCGTCAATGGCTCGCACCTGACCTCCATGCATTCCATGGACAATTATTACGTCTCAAAGCTGCTGCCGCTGATGGCCGAGGCCGACGTTTCAGCCACCGCCAATCCCAATATCAATATCGGCATCCAGGGCCGCCACGATACCTATCCCAAGCGCCGCGGCATGACGCGCATCCCCGAAATGCTGACCTATGGCATCACCTGCGCCTTCGGCCAGGATTGCATGATGGACCCCTGGTATTCGCTCGGCCAGGCCGACATGCTCGACGTCGCCTCCATGGGTCTCCACGTCGCCCAGATGACCAGCCGCGCCGCCATGCGCCAGTGCTTTGACGCCGTCACCACCGGCCCGGCGAAAATCATGCACCTCGAAGGCTATGGCGTCGAAGTCGGCAACAAGGCCGACATGGTGCTGCTGCAAGCAACGGATTCCATCGAAGCCATCCGCCTAAAAGCGACCCGCCTCGCCGTCATCAAATCCGGCCGCGTCATCGCCCGCACGGCCCCCCGTCAAACGGCGCTGGCTTTGCCCGATCGCCCGACACGCCTCGATCCCGCCCGCGTCGGCCCGAGCGCCAACTGACTGTTCTTTTAGAGACGAGCCTTTTCATGACCGATACCGTTCTCGACCGCTTCCTGCGCTATGTGCAGATCGACACCCAATCGGACCCCGCTTCGCCCACCCAGCCTTCGACGGAAAAGCAAAAGACCCTCAGCCGCCTGCTGGTCAGCGAGTTGCTCGCCATCGGCTTTGCCGACGCCGAAATGGACAGCAATGGCTATGTCTATGCCACCGTGCCGGCCAATACCGACAAGGACGTGCCGGTCATCTGCTTCTGCTCGCATGTGGATACGGCGCCCGATTTCAGCGGCACAGGCGTGAAGCCGCAGATGATCAAGAACTATGCTGGCGGCGACATCACGCTTGTCGGCGACAAGAACCGTGTCATCCGCGTCTCCGAACATCCCGAACTGAACAACCAGATCGCCAATGATCTCATCACCACCGACGGCACGACCCTGCTCGGTGCCGATGACAAGGCGGGCGTGGCCGAAATCGTGACGGCGGCGGAAATCCTCCTCAAGGACAAATCCATCCCGCATGGCGCGATCAAACTGCTGTTCACGCCCGACGAGGAAATCGGCCGCGGCGTCGACAAGGTGGACCTCAAAAAGCTCGGCGCGCGCTTCGCCTATACAATGGATGGCGAAACCGCCGGGACCATCGAGGACGAGACGTTCTCGGCCGATGGGCTCGAAATCTCCATCACCGGCGTCGCCATGCATCCCGGCTTTGCCAAGGGCCGCATGGAAAATGCCATCAAGATCGCTGGCGAGATCATCGCCCGCTTGCCCCATGACGTCTCGCCTGAAGGCACCGAAGGCCGCGACGGTTTCGTGCATCCCGTCGGCGTCACCGGCTCGATGGAAAAAGCCACGATCTCCATGATCGTGCGCGATTTCACCGTCGCCGGGCTCCACGAGAAGGAAGCCATGGTGGACGAGATCGCCAAGGCGGTGATCGCGAACTACCCGGGCTCCAGCTATCGCATTGCGGTGAAAGAGCAATACCGCAACATGAAGGAGGTTCTGGACAAGAACCCCGAGATCGTCGAGTTCGCCGTCGAAGCCATCCGCCGCGCCGGGATGGAGCCGGTGCGCGGCTCGATCCGCGGCGGCACCGATGGCTCGCGCCTCTCCTTCATGGGCCTGCCCACCGCCAATATCTTTGCCGGTGGCCATGCTTTCCATTCGCCGCTCGAATGGATCAGCCGCCAGGACATGGAAAAGGCCGTGTCCACGATCGTCGAACTTGCGCGCCTCTGGGAAGAGCGCGCCTAAGCGGCGTGCGGCTCTCGCCGCGTTTCCTGCGGCGAGAATCCGAAGCGACGTTTGTAGCAAGTCGCAAAGTACTGGCTTGAGGAGAAGCCGCATTCCAGCGCGATTTCGGTCACGCTGGCATCGGCCTTTTCACTCAGCCACTTCTTTGCCGCCTCCAGCCGCACCATCTGCAGATAGCGCACCGGCGTCATATTGGTCAGCGCCTGGCAATGTTGGGAAAATTGGGTGCGCGACAGGCTGCACTCGGCCGCCATGTTTTCGAGCGTCCAGTTTTCATCGAGCGCATGCGGCAGGCGATTGAGAAAAATCTGCACCGTGCGCTTGGAGCTCGCGAGATCTTCGTCGAGCACTGGCGCCTGGCTCTCCAACTGCTTCATAAACTGCAGCAGCATCATCGAGATCAAGAGGCGCAGGCGCGTCTCGTCGCCCGCCACATCATGGCCCGCGACGATCTCGGCAATATCGTGAAAACTGCGCATCACATCGCGGCTGGCGGTAAGCACATGTTGCTCGTTGCGTGAGAGCAGCCGCGTCAGTCGCTCGGTATCGCGCTCCGGCCAGGCCATCCAGTCGGGCCAGAGCCAATCTTCATGCGGCCGGCGCACGCCGACATCGAACAGCACCCAGATGATCTGGCTGGCCGATACATGGGGATCGCCGAACTGGTGCAATTGCCAGGGGCGCACGACGAACATCTGGCCCTCGGTCAGCTCATGCCGGTGCCCATCGACCTTGAGCACCATGGAGCCGCGCGCCAGATAGGCGATTTTTACGCCCTCGTTGCAATGCTCCTTGAGCCCCCAATCCTGCGAGCGCACCGCGTCCCAACCACCCACGGAAAGCACCTGTGGCAGCGCTTCGCCTAGCGGCTTTCCCGGATACTTTCGGCGCGTCCAGGCGTTCAGCGTCACCTTGCCGGCAAGCGAAGCCTCGTAGAGGTCGGCGCAATTGCCGGCATACATCAGCGCGCCGGGCTCGGTGAAGACAGCCGGCCGGGCCAGGGCGTGCAAACGGGCCTCTGCGTTCATGGCCCCCTCCCATGTGCAAATTCTACCAGTGTTATCATTCGAACGCGCGAGTGCACGCAGTGCGCAATGATCGCAACGTTCGCCTCCTGGCCCTGATGCTAGAGAGTCGAACGTCCGGAAGTCAACCAGAGCAGTCATAAAGACAGCCAGACTGACATTTCGGGCCGTGGAGGAGTTTTAGCCGGAGCCGGTTTCGGCGGCGTTCGAAATTCGCTGACGAGGTGAGGTGCAACAATTGTTGTATGTGCCTCAAGGCGATCGAGAGCGGCTGCGCACCGTCCGGCGCGAGGGGAAAAGTATGAAGCTCGGCATCAATCTGCTGTGCTTGACCGACTTCGTGACCGAAGCGCATCTGTCGGCGATCCGGCAGATCAAGGCGCTGGGTTATGATGGCGTCGAGGTGCCGGTTCTTTCCGGCGAGCCTGCGCATTATGCGTGGCTGGCCAAGGAGCTGGATGCCATAGGGCTCGAGCGCTGCACGACCTCCATAGTGCCGAGCCCCGATGCCAGCCCGATTTCGGACGACCGGGACAATCGTGCACGCGGCAGGAAGCACCTCGATTGGGCCCTCGATTGCGCCATTGCGCTCGGCGCGCAAAGCGTCGGCGGGCCGATCCACGCTCCCATAGGGCATTTCACCGGCAGCGGCCCCACCGAGAGCGAGCTTTCCTATGGCGCAGAGGCGCATCGCGCGCTGGCCACTCGCGCCGAGGCCAATGGCATCTATCTCAGCCTCGAACATCTCAATCGTTTCGAGACCTATTTCCTCAACACCACCACCCAGTGCCGCGACTACGCGCGCCGCGTCGACCATCCGGCCTGCCGGATCATGTACGACACGTTCCACGCCAATATCGAAGATCGCAACCAGGTCGCAGCCTACGAAACCGTGGCGCCCCATGTCGGCATCGTCCACATTTCCGAGAACGATCGCGGCATTCCCGGGCGCGGCCACATCGATTTCCTGTCGATCATGCAGGCCGTCCGCCGCTCTGGCTATGATGGCTGGGTGACGCTCGAAGCCTTTGGTGCCGGCCTCCCCGCCATCGCGGCCGCGACGCGCGTGTGGCGCCCGCTCTTTCCCGATTACGACACGCTCTTTTCCGAAAGCGCCGCTTTCATCCGCAGCACCTGGGACGCGGCCGGGAGGGACATCGCCGCATGAGTGATGCCCCGACCATCGAGATGCGCGGCATTTCCAAGTCGTTTCCGGCGGTAAAGGCGCTGCGTGGTGTGTCCTTCACCTGTTCCCGCGGCGAGGTCCATGCGCTGTGCGGCGAGAACGGCGCGGGCAAGTCGACACTCATCAAGATCCTCTCGGGCGTCTATCGGCCCGACGGCGGCGACGTGCTGATCGACGGGCAAGAGCAGCATTTCAAGCACCCGCAGGAGGCCCTGCTCGCCGGCATTTCGGTGATCTATCAGGAATTCTCGCTGCTGCCCGAGCGCACGGTGGCGCAAAACCTCTTCCTCGGACGCGAGCCGATGAAGAACGGGCTGATCGACAACAAGGCCATGGTCGCCGAAACGCAGCGTGTGCTCGGCCTCTTTGGTGTGCGCCACCGCATCGAGCCGGAAACGCTGGTGGCCGATCTCGATGTGGCGAGCCAGCAGATGGTCGAGATCGCCAAGGCGATTTCGCTCAATGCCAAAGTCATCGTCATGGATGAGCCAACCGCCGCGCTGAACGAAGCCGAATGCGAGGTGCTGTTCTCGCTCGTCGACCAACTCCGCGCCTCGGGCACGGCCATCGTCTACATCACCCACCGCATGCGCGAGGTCACGCGCCTCGCCAATCGTGTCACCGTCATCAAGGACGGCGAAGTCACGGCGAGCTTCGACCACGTCCCAGCGCCCGACGTCATCGTTCGAGCCATGGTCGGCCGCGACATCTCCGAATATTATCCCGAGCCCGCGACGCCGTCTGAAATCGGTCCGGTCGTTCTCTCGGTCTCCGGCGGTGCCAATGCCGCGCTGAGCGACATCAATCTCGAGCTGCGCTCCGGCGAAATCGTCGGCTTTGCGGGCCTCCAAGGCGCCGGCCGCACGCCGCTCGCCATGGCCCTCTTCGGCGCCGCGCCGTTCACATCCGGCTCCATGACCCTCGATGGCAAGGCGGTCCACCTCACCTCGCCGCGGGACGCCATCCGCGCCGGCATCGGCATGTTGCCGGGCGATCGCAAAGCCCAAGCGCTGTTCCTTATGCAGTCGGTGCGCGACAACGGCATGCTGACCGCCCGCAGCTTTGCCAATCCGTTCGGTGGTCACAAAGCCAATCGCTTCACCGACCTCACCGGCATGAATGCCCTTCTCGACCAGATGAAGGTTCGCGCCCCCTCCTACGAGCAGGAAATGCGCTTCCTCTCTGGCGGCAATCAACAAAAGGCCATCGTCGCCCGCTGGCTCGCCTTGCGTCCAAAAATCCTGATCTTCATCGAACCCACCCGCGGCATCGACGTCGACGCCAAGGCCAGCATCTATCACCTGATGCGCGACCTCGCCCGCGCCGGAACGGCCGTGATGATGGTCTCGTCCGACCTGCCCGAAATCCTCGGCGCCTCGGATCGCATCGTGGTCATGCGCGAAGGCCGCATTGCCGGCGAGTTCAGCCGCTCCGCCACCGAAGCCGAACTCATGCTGGCCGCCACGGGCGAAACGGGAGTGGCCGCATGACCGACATGCCCCTCCCCGCCAAAAATCCCCGCCGCTTCCGGTTCGAGCGCCACGCGTCGACCATCCTGCTGCTGGCGTCAGTCGCGCTTTACATCGCCCTGATCATCATCATGGGCCAAACGCGCTTCCTCACGCTCGAAAACCTCGTCGCCATCCTCAGCCGCTCCATCACGCTGGGGATCACCGCCATTGGCCAGACCTTTGCCATCCTAGTCGCCTCGATCGACCTTAGCGTCGCCAGCGTCATCTCGGCGTCCGCCGTCGTCACCTCGGTGGTGATGAATGGCAACCCGGCCATGATGATGCCGGCTGTCCTCGCGGTCCTCGCCCTCGGCGCCGTCGTCGGCCTCCTCAATGGCCTCGTCATCACCAAGCTGGAGGTCAATCCGCTGATCGCGACGCTCGGGATGTCGCTGATCATTCAGGGCGTTTTGTCTTATTATTACAATAACTTCGCCGGCAACGTGCCGGTTGAGTTCCAGATCTTCGCCTATGGCACGTTGGGCATCGTGCCCTTCTCGCTGATCTTCATGTTCGTGCTCGCCGGCTGCGCCTGGTTCGTCCTGCGCTTTTCCCGCTTCGGCTCCGATGTCTATTCCGTCGGCGGCAACAAGGACGCGGCGCGCCTTGCCGGCATCAAGACCGATCGCGTCGTCATCCGCGCCCATGTCATCTGCTCGCTCTGCGCCGCAATTGCCGGCATCTATCTCGCCTCGCGCCTTCGTTCCGGCGCGCCCTGGATCGGGGCCGAGGGCGTCTATGATCTCGAATCCATCGCCGTCGTCGTCATCGGCGGCACCGTGCTCGCGGGCGGGCGCGGCGGCATCTGGGGCACCATGGCCGGGGTCATCATCTTCTCGCTTATCGACTCGATCTTCAACGTCGCCGGCGTCGATGCCTTCGTGAAGCAGGTGCTACGCGGCATCATCATCGTCGCCGCCGTCGCCTTCTATGCCGCCCGTTCGAAGAGGCCCGTCGCATGAGCGCGCAATCTCTGCCCCAAGCCACGAGCCCAACGCGCCGCCTGCCCCGGATCAATCCCGTCTATGTGCTGGTAGTGGCGCTGATCCTTGCCATCATCGTCATGAACCCGGCCTTCGGCGAACCCACGGGCTACATGAACTTTCTGAAAAGGGTGACCGCCCTCGCCATTCTCTCGGCCGGCGCGCTCTATGTCATCGTCTCCGGCGGCTTCGATCTCAGCGTCGGCTCGATCATGACGCTGACTGTCATCGGCTCGTCCATGCTCGCCAGCAACGATCCCAATTCGACCTATTGGATCATTCCGCTGATGCTCGGCATCGGTGCCGTCATCGGGCTCATCAACGGCCTCGTCGTCAGCTACCTGAAAGTGCCATCGCTGATCGCCACGCTGGGCATGATGATCACGCTCAACGGCGTTGCCTTCATGTGGTCCGGCGGCGCCCCGCGCGGCTACCTGCCCGACACGTTCCGCTTCTTCGGTCGCTACAACATCACCGACGTGCCAATCATCTCGCTGCTCCCCATCGCCGTGATCTGCCTCGTCGTCTTCGGCGCCATTCTCTGGTGGGGCATGCACCGCACCAATTTCGGTCGCATGCTGCATGCCGTAGGCGACAACCAGCAGGCCGCGCGCCTTGCCGGCGTGCCGGTTGAGCGCGTGCGCATCTCGGCCTTCGTCGTCTCGGCACTGACCGCGGTTCTCGCCGGCGTCATCCTCGGCGGCCGTGCCGGCGTCTCCGTCGATATCGGCTCCGGCTTCGAATTGCAGGCCATCACGGCCGCCGTCATCGGCGGTGCGCAATTGCTCGGCGGGCGCGGCTCCGTCCCCGCGACCATTGCCGGTGCGCTGGCCCTTGAAGCCATATTCACCCTGCTCAATCTCCTCGGACTGGCGCAGCCCGTTCGCCTGGTGGTGCAGGGACTAATCCTCATCGGCGCAGTGGCGTTTGCGACTTATCAGCGAAAGCGCGCCGGCCGATGAGCTGAGACAGGCGGCCGGTCGGCCGTCTGAGGAAAAAGTGGGAAAACCTCACGAGGGAGGAAGACGTGAAGAAGATTATTTTGGCGGCTGCCGCGTTTGGCATGCTGACCGGAGCCGCATTTTCTCAGGCTCCAAACTTTGACGACCCGGCGGAATTCGCCAAGCAGCGCGACCAGCTGACGGCGGCCTTCAACGGCCCAGCCGACCAGCCCTATCTGCAATATGCTGGCGACTCCATGGCCGATACCGCCTCGTTCAAGAAGGAAGGTCCCTGGACCGTTTGCTTCTCGAATGCCGGCGTCAACAATCCCTGGCGCGTTGTCGGCTATACCGACATGACCGAGGAGGTAAAACTCCATCCGGAAATCGGCACCTTCACCCATGTCGATGCCGAAGGTTCCGACGACAAGCAGATCGCCGATATCGACGACCTGCTTGCGGGCGGCAATTGCAGCGTTCTGATCGTCTCGCCGAACTCCACGGCAGCCCTGACTCCGGCCGTTGAAAAGGCCTGCGCCGCCGGTCTCCCGGTCATCGTTTTCGACCGCGGCGTCACCACCGATTGCCCGGTCACCTTCGTGCACCCGGTTGGCGGCTATGGTTTCGGCATCCAAGCAGCCGAACACATCATCGCCAATGTGCCGGCTGGCGGCAAAGTGCTGATGCTGCGCATCTTGCCCGGCGTCGACGTGCTCGAAACCCGCGCTTCGGGCGCCCGCAACATGTTCAAGGAAGCGGGCCTGACCGTCCTCGGTGAAGAATTCACCGATGGCGACAATGCCAAGACCAAGTCCATCGTTGAGGATTACCTGCAGCGCGGCACGATCGACGCCGTGTGGATGGATGCCGGCGCCACTGCCGTCGCCGCCGTCGAAGCTTTTGAGGACCAGGGCGTCGATGTCCCCGTTGTCACCGGCGAAGACCAGCAGGATTACCTGCAGAAGTGGCGCGACCTTGGCTTCAAGGGTATCGCCCCGACCTACCCGACCTATCAGTGGCGCACCGCCATCATCGCTGCAGTGAACACGCTGAAGGGCGAGCAGGTCCCGAGCCCGGAATGGATCCTGCCCCAGCCGGCCATCACCCAGGACGTGCTCGACCAGTACATCAACGAAAAGATGCCGCCGCTCCACTACGCCATGTGCGGCTGCGAAGACATGCCGAACTATCCCCAGGCCTGGGGCGGCACGGAATAATCTTCCCAACGACGACTGCGGGGCGCCCATGGGCGCCTCTTCTTCGTTTCAACAAGGGGAAGCTCATGAGCATCAAGACAGAACTGCACTGGTCCAAGCCCAAGGGCATGCTGCCCAATTCGCGCTTTCCGCTGCTGGTGCATCGCAATGCCGTGCCGGGCGGCGGCGAAGACGCGGTGATGGAGAGGCTGCGCTCAAACAACTGGCTCAACAACTGGCGCTATCCCGGCATCTATACCTATCCCCATTTCCACTCGACGACGCATGAATGCCTCGGCTGCGCCCGCGGCTGGATGGAGGTCGAGTTCTTCGGCGTGGGCGGGGTAAAAGTACGTGTGGAGGCTGGAGACTTTGTCGTGCTGCCTGCCGGAGTATCGCATTGCATGATCGGTAATTCCGGTGACGTCCAGATGGTCGGCGGCTATCCCGAAGGGCGCGACTGGGACAATGTGCAGGAGGCTAATCTCACCGAAGAGAAGCGCCGCACCGTCGCCAAGCGCATCATGTCTCTGCCCATCCCTGCACGCGACCCCGCTACGGGCGAGCCCATGCACGAATGGATCGACACGCCGTCATCCGTGGACGCAGATCTCAACGATTTTCGCGATGGCCTGGGGGACGGCTGAGGGCTGCATCGAGCCCACAGCATCGCCGAACACTTCCCCTCCGTCGTCATTGCCGGGCTTGTCCCGGCAATCCATCTTGGGGAGGCCTGCCAATCCTGCGGATTGGCATGGACCACCGGGACGAGCCCGGTGGTGACGAGTGGGGATAAATCCGCTTGGACAAAAGGTTCCTGGCAACCGGGCCGTTTGTGAAGGCTTCCCCTTAGCCCCGTCCGGGCCGATAAATCCGTCGTCCGTCGAGTTCGACGATGCCTGTTTTGGGCAGTCTTGCGGAGGTCCTGACGACGAGTTCGCCATTGAGAATGCGGTGTTCGGCTTCGATCTCGCCGCTGGCGATCTGATCCATCAGAATGGCGACTGTGGCTTCAACCATGCGCTTGAGCGGCTGGCTCATCGAGGTGATGCCATAGGAGGTCCAGCGGGCCGGACCGACATCGTCATAGCCGACAATGGAAAGGTCTTCGGGAATGGACAGCCCCAGTTCATGCCGCGCGATGTCCATCACCGCGACGGCCATATGGTCATTGGCCACGAAAATGGCATCGGGACGATCCTCGCGGCTCAACATCTTGCGCGCCGCCGTTTCGGCTTCGGCGCGGTCGTAATTGCCGACTTCGACGATGATGTCGGTATGGCCGGCCGCAGCGAGAGCCTCCTGGTAGCCGCCAAAGCGATCGCGATTGGTCGAGGAGCTTTCAAGACCCGAGATATAGCCGAACCGCTTGTGCCCCCCGGCAATCAGGAACTCGGCAACCCGCCGCCCACCCTCGCGATTGCGCGTCGTCACGCTCGAGACCGCATCGCGCTCGGTGGTGCGGTTGAACAGCACCACCGGAATGCCGGCCGCCGCACATTCTTCGGACAGCTCCGAGGAGAGCGAGGTCGACGCCAGCACAATGCCATCAACACGATATTGCATGAGCTGATCGAAGACCGGATCGCTGTCGCGATCCATGAAGCCGGTGAACAGCAAGAGACGATAGTCTTCCTTGGCGAGAAGCCGGCCCAGCTCTTCGAGCACACCGGGATAGAAGAGGTTTTCCAGATACGCCATCACCACCGCGATCATGCGCGAGCGATTGGTGATCAGCGAGCGGGCAATCGCATTTGGCCGATAGCCCAGCTCCTTGGCGGCAGCCAAAACCTTGGCTCGGGTCTTTGGGGCAATGGAGGCGCCGGGGGTAAAAGTGCGGGAGACAGCCGATTGCGACACGCCGGCGCGGCGCGCGACTTCCGCCGAAGTCACCCCCGGCTTTTTTACTCCGCCGTCCATCCGCCATCCACCAAGAGCGCCGTGCCGGTGATCAGCGCCGCCGCGTCCGAGGCGAGGAAAACCACCGGCCCCATAATATCCTCCACCCGGCCCAAACGCCCCAGCTTGATCTTGGACAGAACCCAGGAGCGGAAGTCGGGATCGCTCAGGTTCTTCGCCGTCAGCTCGGTTTCGATAAAAGTCGGGCAGACTGTGTTGACGCGAATATTGCTGGCGCCAAGCTCGATCGCCATGGCCTTGGTCAGGCCTTCGACGGCATGCTTGCTCGCCGCATAGATGGCGCGGTTCGGTCCGCCGACATGCCCCATTTGCGAAGAGACATTGATGATCGACCCCGCCTGCCCTGCGTCCTGCAGCTTGCCCACCACGGCCTGCGACACGAAAACGGTCGCGGCAAGATTGAGCTGCAGCACCGCCTGATAGTCGGGCTCGGTAATGCCGGCGATGGCACTGTGCCGCGCCGTACCGGCCGAATTGACCAGCACGTGGAAGGGATCGCTGTCGGCGACGAAGGCGCGAACCGCATCAAAGTCCGTGATATCGATGGCAACGCCCTCGGCGGCAAGGCCGATCTCCGCCATTTCGTTGACCACGCGCTCGAGATCGGCAGCGGTGCGCGCTGCCACCGTCACATGCGCTCCCGCCTCGGCCAGGGCTACCGAGGCACCCAGCCCGATCCCGCGCGTGCCGCCGGTAACCAGGGCGCGCTTGCCATCGAGACGAAAACTGGGCGTGCGGGGAAGCGTCATAATTTGGCGGCCTCTGCTGTGGGTGCCGCAGCGGTACCATAGGGCACATTGCGACCGCCATAGCGACGCACGCGGATATTGGCCTGTTCGGCGTGGCCGACAAAACCTTCAAGCATGGAGAGACGCGAGCCATAGGCGCCGATCTTGGCCGAGGCCTCGTCGGTGGTCACCGTCTGCCAGGTGCAGGTTTTCAGGAACTTTCCGACCCAGAGGCCGCCCGTATAGCGCGCCGCCTTCATGGTAGGCAGCGTGTGATTGGTGCCGATAACCTTGTCGCCATAGGCCACATTGGTGCGCGGTCCGAGGAACAGAGCGCCAAAGTTCGTCATGTTGTCCCGGAACCACATGTCCCGATCGGTCATCACCTGCACATGTTCCGAGGCAATGCGGGCGGCTTCGGCCAGCATTTCCTCGTAAGAGTCGCAGACAATAACCTCACCGAAATCGGTCCATGATTTGCGGGCGATATCGGCTGTCGGCAGGATGGCGAGAATGCGTTCGATCTCCGCCATGGTATCGCGTGCCAGCTTTTCCGAATTCGTAAGAAGGATCGCCGGGCTCGTTGGCCCATGCTCTGCCTGCCCCAGAAGATCGGTGGCGCAGAGTTCGCCGTCGACCGTTTCGTCGGCAATCACCAGCGTCTCGGTTGGGCCGGCAAAGAGGTCGATACCGACGCGACCATAAAGCTGGCGCTTGGCTTCCGCGACAAAGGCATTGCCGGGGCCGACAAGCATGTCGACCGGGCTGATGCTCTCGGTGCCAATCGCCATGGCGCCGATCGCCTGGATGCCACCCAGGACGTAAATCTCATCCGCACCCGCCATGGCCTGGGCCGCGACGATGGCCGGCGCCGGCTTGCCATTAAAGGGCGGCGCACAGGTGATGACGCGCGGGCAACCAGCGACCTTGGCGGTGAGAACCGACATATGGGCCGAGGCCAGCAGCGGATATTTCCCGCCCGGCACATAGCAGCCCACCGCATTGATCGGCACGTGCTTATGGCCCAGTGTCACGCCCGGCATGGTCTCGACCTCAAGCGCAAGCATCGTGTCCTTCTGCTTCTGGGCAAAGTTGCGCACTTGGGTCTGGGCGAACTCGATGTCGTGCAGGTCCTGACCGGTCAATTGCGCGAAGCAATCGTCGATTTCTTTCTGGCTCAGCCGGAAATCCGCGCGATCCCACTTGTCGAATTTTTGCGACAGCTCCCGCACGGCCTCGTCGCCGCGCTTCTCGATATCGCCGAGAATTCCCTCGACTGTCGCGCGAACCTGGCGATCCGCCTCGGCCCGCTCTTCGACATCCTTACCGCGCTTGAGCCAAACTGCCATGGATCGATCCTCCTGATGACGTACGCATATTTTTGCATACGCATTCATTATGGCAATCCAACGATATGAGCTAGTAAGACTTTTGGTTTGATCATTTAAATGCGAATTTTATGCATGCGCATTCATTAGCACGTGTGACGCAGACGTCCAGGATATGCCAATCTGATGCCCTTTGCCGTCAACACGCCCTTAGCCTGTGGCGGCGTGACGGTCATGTCCGGGAACATCATCGTGGCCGATGACGATGGCGCGGTCTGCGTCCCGGCTGCGCGGGCCGCCGAGGTTATCCAGCGATAAGCCAACGAATGGGAAGACTTTTCGCGCATGAAGCTCAAGCAGGGCGCGCCGTTGCAGCGCTATTATCCTCTGCATCAGCATGCGCGCGGCGAATATGAGGAATGGCGCAGGACCAATCCGGTTGGATAATCGGCCAGAATACTGGCAGCGGACCTATCGGCCCGCCTTCAACAGTTCGGCTGCTTTTTCGGCGATCATGATGACGGGGCTGGCGGTGTTGCCTGAGACAATGTGGGGCATGATGGAAGCGTCGATGATGCGGAGACCCTCGCAGCCATTGAGGCGGAGGTCGGGGGTGACTACGGCTTCGGCGTCCACGCCCATACGGCAGGTGCCGACGGGGTGAAAGATGGTCGTGGCGATGTCGCCGATGCTGTGGAGGAGATCGGCTTCGCTTTCGACCTTTGGGCCGGGCAGGATTTCCTCGGGGCGATAACGCTGGAGCGCCTTGGCCGTCATGATGCGGCGGGCCTGCTGCACCGAGCGGACGGCGACCTGGCGGTCGTGGTCGGCGGACAGGTAGTTGGGGCGAATATCGGGCTGGATCTGCGAGTCAGTGCTCGTGATGTGCACGCTGCCGGTACTGTGCGGGCGCAGGTTGCAGACCGATACCGTGATGGCCGGGAAGTCATGCAGCGGCTCGCCCAGGCGGTTCGTCGAGAGCGGCTGGACGTGATATTCGAGGTCAGGCGTGTCGAGCGCGGCGTCGGACTTGGTGAACATGCCGAATTGGCTAGGTGCCATGGACATGGGGCCGCTGCGCATCAGCGCATATTGGAGGCCGATCTGCGCTTTGCCCAGGGGACTGTGGAATAGCGTATTGAGGGTACGGGCGCCCGTGACGCGATAGACGGTGCGGATCTGCAAATGATCCTGCAGGTTCTCGCCGACGCCGCTCATGGCGTATTGCACGGGAATGCCGTGGGCCTGCAGGACGTCCGGGCGACCGATACCGGAAAGCTCAAGCAGCTTTGGGGAATTGATGGCGCCGGCAGCGAGAAGGACTTCGCGCCCTGCCCTTGCCTCGTGGAGCTGCCCGCCTTGACGGAAGCGAACGCCAGTGAAGCGGCGACCTTCGAGGATCAGCGATTGTGTCTCGGCCTTGGTGATAAGGCGGAGATTGGGGCGCTTCAGGGCCGGGCGCAAAAAGCCACGCGCGGTGTTCCAGCGGCGACCGCCGGCTTGGTTGACCTCGAAGAGGCCAGAACCTTCATTGTTGCCATCGTTGAAATCGGCGCGCGGCAGAATGCCGAATTCTTCGGCGCCCTTTTGCACGGCTTCGAGAATGTCCCAGCGCAGGCGCTGGCGGGACACTTTCCATTCGCCGCCAGAACCATGAAGGTCGGATTCGCCACCATGGTGGTCTTCGGATTTGCGGAAATAGGGCAAGACGTCATCCCAGCCCCAGCCGACATTGCCGGCCTGACGCCAGCGATCATAGTCGGCGGCCTGGCCGCGCATGTAGATCATGCCATTGACCGAGGTGCAGCCGCCTAAAACCTTGCCGCGGGGATAGACCAGCGAGCGGCCATTGAGGCCGGGCTCGGCGGCGGTTTTCATCATCCAGTCGGTGCGGGGATTGCCGATGCAATAGAGGTAACCCACCGGGATATTGACCCAGTGGTAGTTGTCGCTGCCGCCGGCTTCGAGGAGGAGCACGCGGTTGCGCGGGTCCTCCGTCAGGCGGTTGGCGAGCACGCAGCCCGCCGTGCCCGCGCCGACGATGATGTAGTCATATTGGCCGTCAATCTGCATGCGGGGGCTCCGCAGCCGCGAGGGCGCGCCATGCGGTCTGGCTGGCTGCATTGAGCGCGGTCCAGGCCTCGTAGCGCCGGTCATAATGGCGGCGCATGGGAGCCTGCGGCTTATAGGTTTTTACCGGCCGCGTCATTTCGGCGGCGGCGGTGATTTCGTCGGGATAGATGCCGACGCCAATGGCGGCCACCATGGCGGCGCCGAGCGCGCCGGTTTCGCGCGCTTCAGCGACGGTGACGGGAACGCCGAGGCCATCGGCGAACATTTGCGGCCAATGGGGCGAGCGGGCGCCGCCACCCGACAGCACGGCCTGCGACAGGCCGACCCCGGCATCGGCGAGGACACCAATATGGCGGCGGTGTTCGAACATGACGCCCTCGAAAAGCGCGCGCAGCATATGGCCTTCGCCATGCCAGCCGGCAAGGCCGAAGAAGCCGCCGCGATAATGCGCGCCGAGCCGGCCGCCATAGATGAAGGGCTGGAACAGCGGATCATCGGGCGAAGGCGTGGTCTCGCCCACGAGCGCGTTGACGAGGCCGAAGGGGTCGTCGTGATGGTGGCCGCGCTCGATGAGGGTGCGGACATACCATTCGAGATTGGCCGCCGAAGTGGCGCTGTTTTCCATATTGGCGTAGCGCGAGGGGCCATAGGCGGCGACCATGAAGACGCGGTCGTCATGCACCGGGGTATCGGAAAAGACCTGGTTGATCGACCAACTCCCGGCAACGACCGAGGCAGAGCCCGGAAGAGCGGCGCCCGAGCCCATGGCGGAGGCGACGACATCGAAGAGACCGGCGACGACGGGCGTTCCGGTGGCGAGGCCGGTCGCAGCGGCGGCATCCGGGGTGACGGTGCCGACGATGGCGCTCGGCTGGTGCAGCGCGGGGAGAAGGTGACGGGAGTCTTCTAGGCCGTAGAGACGGAGAAGCTCGTCGTCGTACTCGGCCTCGGGCAAGCGCAGGAGGCCGGCGCCGGACATGTCGGAAATATCGGTGGCAAGCGTGCCAGTCAGGTGCCACGTGAGCACGTCCTTGGCATACAGCAAGGTGCCAGCCTGGGCGTAGATTTCGGGGCGGTTCTGCTTGAGCCAGGCAAGAAGCATCGGGGTCTGCGAGGGCCAGGGGCGCTGCAGGCAGATGGCGTGGAGCGCGGCGCCGACGGCCTCGTCGGTCGCGGCGGCGAGCACGGCGGCGCGGCTATCGAGGGACTGGATGCCGAGGAGCGGCTGATTGGCGCGATCGAGGAGATAGAGGCCATTGCCGTGGCCGGCCGTACCAATGGCGGCGATGTCGGCCGGATTGATCCCGGCCGTCTCGATGCAGCGGGCGATGGCGATCTGAGCATTGGCCCAGAGTTCGCCGACGGAGCGCTCCACCATGCCGGCGGCGGGCTTGTGGGTGGCGCCATCGAGCCCATGGGCGGCGATCTGGCGGCCGCTCAGGTCGAAGAGTACCGCCTTAATGACGGTGTTTCCGGCGTCGAGGCCGAGGAGGTAGCGTTGCGGATTAGCCATTGTACACGTCCCAGGCTTGCTCGCCGCTGGCGCCCTGATGAATGATCGCCATCAGGGCGGATACGACCGCGCGCGGATTGGCATGCTGATAGATATTGCGCCCATAGACCATGCCCTTGGCGCCCTGCCCCATCAAGCGGGCTGATTTGGCGAGCACGGCCTTAAGGTCCTCTTTGCCGCCGCCGCGCACCAGAACCGGCACGCGGGCGGCTTCGACGACGCGATGAAAATCGTCGGGATTGTCGGTGGGGTCGGCCTTGATGATGTCGGCGCCCATTTCGGCGGCGAGGCGCACGAGGGTGACGATCTTTTCCGCATCGCCATCGACTTGATAGCCGCCCCTTATGTCATTGGGGAGCATGACGAGGGGTTCGATCATGAGGGGCATGCCGTATTTGTGGCAATCGGCGCGCACGCGGCTGATATTGGCGACGCACTGGCGGAAGAGTTCGGGCTCGTCCGGCAGCATGAAGAGATTGACCACAACGCAGGCGGCATCCATTTCGAGCGCGCCGATAATGGGTTCGTCGTGGTTCTGCAGCATGGACCACATAACCTTGTGGCGCTGGGCATTATAGGGATTGCCCATGTCGATGCGCATGACGAGGGCTGGCTTGTCCTTGCCCGGGCGAGATTGCAAGAGGTCGGCTTGGCCATAGGCCATCTGGATGGCGTCGGGTTCCGCGTCGACTAGGGCGTCAACCACGCCGGCCATGTCTTCGAGGCCCTGTAGAAAGCTCGGTTCGTTGCAGACGCCGTGGTCGATGGCGACGTCGAGGCAGCCGCCATTGGCAAAGAGTCGGTTCATTCGGGCCTTGCCGCTCACGCGCATGGCTGGTTCCTTTCGTCGGTCCTCAGCGCCAGCATTTCTGCGGTGACGCCGTGATAGGTTGCGAGTTCGTTGGTGAGCCGGGCGATCTGCGCGGCGGTTTCGGTGGCGCTCCAGCCGAGTTCGGCGGCGGCGATGGCGGCGATGGCAGCGATGCGGCCGGATGAAATGGCGCCGGTGATGGCGAGAGGCAGGCGGCGGAGCACGAGATCGGCGAGATCGGCGACGTGTTCGTGGCAGGTGAGGAAGGCGATCTCGGCTGAGGTCAGCGTCGTGCCGGGGTCCAGCGGTTCGTCGTCAGTGCGGGCGCGACAGAAGGCGAGGACGTCTTCTGCTCGGGAGCCGTAGAGGTCGACGAGGCGGTTGGCGCGATCCGTGGTGATGTTGTGGTGCGAAGTCAGGCGCTGGACGAAGTCAGTCGCGTCCTTGGGGAAGTTTTCTCCGCCGCCGATCGGAAGGGCGAGAGTGTCGGTGAGACGCTCCTGGCCGAGAGCTTCCAGAACCGCATCGGCGGTCTGTTCGGCGAAGGCGCGGAACGTGGTCCACTTGCCGCCGACCATGCAGAATTGCGGTACGTCGCCATCGATGCGGTGGACGAAATGACCGCGGGAGATGCGGCCGGTGAATTGCTGGTCGCTGCGCGGTAGCGGGCGGATGCCGCTAAAACTGAAGACGACCTGCTCGGAGGTGATTGTCAGCGTCGGGAAAACGCCGCGCAGGGCGCCGATGATGTAGTCGCGCTCTTCGTCCGTGCAGGCGACGCGCTCGGCGCTGTCGACGCGGATGTCGGTGGCGCCGGCGAGGACCCGGCCGAGATAGGGGAAGACGATGCAGACGCGGCCGTCTTCGTTCTCAAAGAAGATCATGTGGCCGCCCAGCGCTTCGAAAAGTACTGGGTTATCGAGCACAATGTGGGAGCCCTTGGTGCCGGAGACGAAGTTTTCGTGGTCCTTCTTCGCTGCGCCGAGGGCGACAAGGGACTCGTCGAGCCAGGCGCCGGTTGCGTTGACCATGGCGCGGGCGGAGACGGGAAAGCGGCGGTTGGTCAGCTTGTCGAGAAGGACATAGCCGCCGTTTTCTGGAACCAGTTCGGCATAGTTTAGCGCGATGCTTTCCGCCGCCAGACGCTTGGTATCGAGCACGAGTTCGAGGGCCAAGCGTTCGGGGTAGCTGATCCAGGCGTCGTAATAGGTGGCGGAATAGGTGAGGCGCGGCATGAGCTTGGGCCAGGTCTTGAACGTTTCGGCGGCATTGCGGAAACGATGCGGCGGCAGGACGCGGCGGTTGCGCGTGGTCCAATCGTAGAGCCAGAGGCCGATCTTGATCGGCACGGCGCCTCGCGGAGCCGGCCGGCCGGAAAAACCGAGGAAACTCGCCGCGCCATTGAGAAGGCCGGAAAAGAGCGAGGTGATCGGGACAGTGGTCGGCAATGGCCGCACCATGTGGGGGGCGTTGGCGAGCAGGGCATCACGCTCGCGGAGGGATTCGCGGACGAGGGAAAATTCGCCGTTTTCGAGATAGCGAAGACCGCCGTGGATCATGCGCGAGGGGGCAGCGCTGCAGCCGGAAGCAAAATCGTTGCGCTCGACGAGGAGGACGCGCAGACCCTGCAGGGCCAGCTCGCGGAAGACGCCGATGCCGTTGATGCCGCCACCAACGACGATGACGTCGAAGGCGCCATCGGCACCGATCTGTTCGAAACTGTCGCGTCGTTGTTGAGACAATAGAGTACCCCTCGCTGTCTCGCGACAGCGTTGAAAAGTTCGGTTCTTCGGGTTCGATCAGGCGTCGAGCTGGACGAGTTGCCGGGCGACGGCCTCGCTGATGATGGTGATTTCGTCCGAGCTCAGGTCAATTTCGGCGGCCCCGGCATTTTCGCGGGCTTGGCTGACATTGCGCGCGCCGCAAAGGGCAAAGGTGATGCCGGGCTGCCTGATGGTCCAGGCGATGACGACTTGTGACGGCGTGGCGCCATGGGCAGCGGCGATGGGGGCGATGTCGGCCATCAGTCGTCCGACCTTTTCGCGATTGCCGAGGGAAAAATGCGGGTCGGTGCGACGCTGGTCGTCGCCCGAAAATTCGCGATCGGGGCCGACTTTGCCGGTAAGAAGGCCACGCGACAGCGAGGAATAACTGAGGACCGAGACGCCGTTCTCACGACAAAGCGGCAACAGCGTACTCTCGATACCGCGGCGGGCCATGGAGTATTCCTCCTGGATCGCATCGAGCGCGCCGGTGGCGATATAGGCCTTAAGGTCGGCTTCCGAGACATTGCTGGCGCCGATGGAGCCGATCTTGCCCTGCTGCTTGAGCTCGACAAGGGCATCCATGGTTTCGGCGATTGGGGTCGTCGGGTCCTGCCAATGGGTGATGTAGTGATCGATGTGATCGGTGCCTAGGCGGAGGAGGCTCTGTTCTACCTCGTAGAAAATGGCGTCGCGACCGAGATAGCGGTGTACGGGCTTGCCATCATAATCGAAGAAGTGGTGGCCCTTGGTGGTGTGCCAGACGAGGCCGCACTTGGTGGCGAGCACGACTTTGTCGCGGCGGCCTTTTATGGCGCGGCCAACCAGCTCTTCGGCAAGACCCTGACCATAGGCGGGGGCCGTATCGATCAGGGTAATTCCGGCGTCGATGGAAGCCTGGATGGCGGCGATGGATTCGGATTCTTCCGTACCGCCCCACATCCAGCCGCCAATGGCCCAGGTGCCAAGGCCGATGGCCGAAGCTTTTATGCCGGAGGCGCCGATCTGGCGGGTCTGAGCATCAGGCGACATTCTGCTTACTTTCCATCTTGTCGAGCACGCCGGCCGCGGTTTCTTCGTCGAGCACGAGCGAATTGAGGTAGTGGCCGCGCAGCGCCGCGCGGATCGGCAGGACCTTTTCGGCACCGGCCGCAACGCCGATGACCTTTGGGCATCCGGCGAGATCGGCGGGGGACAGGGCCACGAGGCGTGAATTGAGGGCGTAGTCGGCGACCTCGCCGTTTTCGCCGATGAGATGGGCAAGGAATTCGGCGACGACGCCGCTCTTGGTCAGGCGTTCGCGGTCGGCGGTGGAGTCTGGGTGAAGGTCGTAGTAGCTCGACCCCGGCGTCTGGATGGAGCCGATGCCGACAAGGGCAATGGCGGCCTTGCGGGCGAGCTGGAAGGCTTCCTTGACCGAGCCCAGGTCCATCAACATGTCGCGCTGCTCGACGCTTTCGGCAAAGAGCGGCGCGTGGACGAGATGGGTGCTGCCTCCCAGACGTTCCGCAAGGCGCGAGGCCAGGTGGTTGACGTCGGTATAGTATTTGCCCTGCACGCCGCCGGTGAGCGGCACGACGGTGACGTCAAAGGTCCGTTCAGGGTCGAGGTTGTCGACCACGGCGCTGACCGCCTTGCCGCCCGTGATGGCGATGACGTCGCCGTCACGCAGCGATTCCAGCAACTGATTGGCGGCGGCGCGGCCAACCTGTTTCAGCGTCGTGTCGAGATTGCCTGAGACCGTGGGGGTGACCACGGCATTGGCGAGGCCAGCGGCCTGGACCAGCAGGCGTTCGATTTCGACGAGCCGCTGGAAGGGCGACTCGATCTCGATCCGCACCATGCCCTGCTTGCGCCCTTGGGCGATCAGCCGGTTGACCTTGGAGGTCGACAGGTTCAGCGCCTCGGCAATGTCGGACTGCTTATGGCCCTCGAGAAAGTGCATCACGAGCACGGTGTAAATCTGGCGCGTTGCTTCGAAGTCGCTGTTTTCGGTCATCTCGTCACCCAGTCGCCTGAACATGGATCACCTACGCCGCTTGCTGAGATAGTGGTCGATGGTCACGGCCGCGAGCAGGATCGATCCTCGAATAATGTCCTGCCAGTAGACCGATACGTCGAGCAAGGCGAGCGAGCTGGAAACCACCGAAAGCAGAATCGTCCCGAGGATGGCGCCGAAGATGGTGCCTGAACCACCGGAGAGGCTTGCTCCGCCGATCACCGCTGCGGCGATGACATTGAGCTCCATGCCGACGCCAAAGGTGGGCTGGGCCGAACCGAAGCGGGCCATGTAGATGACCCCGGCAAAGCCGCAGAGGGCGGAACAGAGCGTCGTCGTAAGGAAGATCACCTTCTTGGTGCGGATGCCGGAATAGGCGGCCGCCTTCTCGTTGCTGCCGGTGTAAAAAACCTTCCGGAACATGGTGGTGCGGCGCAGCATGAAGTCGAAGGCGACAACGACGACCACGAAGATTACGATGACGACCGGAATGACGCCGATCGAGCCCTGGCCGATGAACTTGAACTCGGGTGGTAGCGTGAAGAGGCCGAGCGGCCGGCCACCGGTGCCGAGGAGACAGGCGCCGCGGGCAATCACCATGGCGGCGAGCGACACGATGAAGTGGTGCAAACCGACCTTGGTAACGAAGAAGCCCATGAGCGCGCCGATGGCGGTGCAGGCGAGAATGGCGATCAGCGAGGCCGTCCAGGGGTCGACGCCGTTGAGGAACAGGAGGCCTGCGATGACCATGGCGAGAGCTGTGACCGAGCCGACCGAGAGGTCGATGCCGCCGGAGATGAGCAGGATGGTCATGCCGACCACCACGATGCCCTCCACGGCGAAAGCCATGGCCATGGCCCGCATGTTTTCCCAGGTGAGGAAGTAGGGCGAGGCGAACGACATCGCGGCGAAGAGCGCCAGGATGATCAGGATCAGCCCGATCTCGCGCATGCCGGCGAGGCGTTTCCAGCCTGAGCCGGACGTCTTGCCTGTTTCGGCCGCTATGGTCTGAGTGGTCATGGTCTTGCTCCCCCGGCCCGCGCCCGTTCGGCGTCTATTGAGGCCAGATACATGATATTCTGTTCGGTCATGGCGTCGCCCGAGACCTCGCCATTGATGCGGCCTTCGCGCACCACGAGGACGCGATCACAGACGCCGATCAATTCGGGCAGTTCGGACGAGATGACCACGATGCCGACCCCGGCATTGGCGAGGTCACGCAGGATGCGGTGAATTTCGAGCTTGGCGCCGACATCGACGCCGCGTGTCGGCTCATCGAGGAAGATCACTTTCGGGTTGACCGAAAGCATCTTGGCGATGGCGACCTTCTGCTGGTTGCCGCCGGACAGGGCGGAGACAGGCTGGCCGACATGGCCGCATTTGAGATTGAGGCGGCGACCGAGATCGCTGGCCTGCAGGTTTTCGCGGCGCTGATCGATAATGCCGCCCTTGCTAACGAGGCCAAGGCGCAGGGCCGAGACATTGGCGGCGATGGACATATCGAGGAAAAGGCCGTCGCCCTTGCGGTCCTCGGAGAGATAGACCAGCCCTTCCCTGATGCTCTGCTGATAGCGGCGAGCATCGAGCGGCTTGCCTTCGAGGCGCACCGTGCCGGTGGCGGTTTCGTCGATGCGGCAGATGCCTTTGATGATTTCGCTGCGGCCGGCGCCGATGAGGCCACCAAGACCAAGGATTTCGCCACGGCGGAGGGTGAAGCTGACATCGGAAAAGAGGCCGGGGCTCGAAAGGTTCTCGACTTCGAGGATGGCCGGCGCCGAGAGACTGTCGCCCTGGAATTTTGCGGGATAGCGATTGTCCACCACGCGGCCAACCATGGCGTTGACAATATCGGTTGGCGTGGTTTCGGCCACATTATGGGTGACCACATATTGCCCATCGCGGAACACCGAGACCCGATCGCAATGGCCAAAAATTTCGGCCATGCGGTGGGAGATATAGATGATGGCGATGCCTTGCTCGGCTAGGCGATGCATGATGGCGAAGAGGACCGTGGCTTCCTTTTCGGTCAGCGCGGCCGTGGGTTCGTCGAGGATCAGCACGCGGCAATCGAGCGTCAGCGCCTTGGCGATCTCAACCAACTGCTGCTGGGAGATCGAGAGGCTGCGCACGAGCGTAGAGGGATCGATATCACCCAGGCCGGACAGGATGTCGGCGGCGCGACCGTTGAGACCGGCATAGTCGACGAGGAGCGACCGGCTCGCATTGGTCGCAGCCATAAAGATGTTTTCGGCGACGGTGATATCAGGGCAAAGCGCGATTTCCTGATGCACGAGGCCGATGCCGAGGCGCTGGGCCGCGGCGGGCGAGGATATACGCACCGGGCGACCGTCGAGATGGATCTCGCCGCTATCGGGCTGCAGAATGCCATCGATGATGTTCATCAGCGTCGATTTGCCAGCGCCGTTCTCGCCAGCCAGCGCATGGATTTCCCCGCGCCGCAGCTCGAACTGCACATCGCGCAGGGCCTGGATTGCACCAAAGGCCTTGCTGAGATGGCTCACCTTGAGAATGACATCGGACATGGTCGGCACTCGCGTTACACCGGGTGCCCGCGCCGAACCCCATGGTCCGGCGCAGGCAGTTCGTCGGAGGATCAGTTGGGATCGCGGCCTTCCATGTAGACGCCGAGGTCGAAGGAGTCGGCGTTTTCCTTGGTGATCACGGCAAAGCCGTTGTCCACGAAGGGGATCTGCATGGGGTTGTAGCCAGAGACCTTGTAGTCGTTGAACGGATCGAACATGTCCGAATGGGCTGCCATGAAGGTGGCGACAAAGCCCATAAAGCCCTGGATACCCTGGTTGGGATTGAGGGCCATGTGGATATTGCCGGCCTTGATGTGTTCGAGCGTCGTCGGGGTGACGTCGGCGTGCATGATCAGCACGTCAGCCTTGGCCTCGAGCACCGCGGCAACGGCGCCTTCGGCAGAACCCGCTTCGGGGATCCACATGGCGTCGAGTTCGGGATTGGCCTGCAGGATGGAAGCGGTGGCACGATAGGCCGCGTTGCTATCCTGGTTGGTGGCCTGACGGCCGACCAGTTCCATGTTCGGATAGTTCTCTTCCATGTAGGCGATAAAGGCGGTCACGCGCAGGTCGTGATTGCTCTGGCCGGGGTTTTCGAGCACTGCATACTGGCCGGCATCGCCCACCTGCTTGACGATTTCTTCAGCGGCGAACTTTGCCTCGGTGACATTGTCCGAAGTGATATAGGCGGTGCGGTTCGAATTGGGCGAGTCAGCCGCGAAGGTCACGATCTCGACGCCGCCCTCGATGGCGCGGTTGATCGGCTCGATGAACGGGTCCGACTGCATCGGGTGCAGCAGGATGCCCGCCGGCTTCTTGATCAGGTCCTGTTCGAACGAGGCGATCTGCTTGGCGATGTCATAGTCGGGCGTGCCCGAAAACACCGTCTCGCAGCCCATGGCCTCGGCGGCCTGCTTGAAACCCTGGTAGACCGGCACCCAATAGGGGTGGGCCGAAACCATCACGTTCATGACGTAGGTTTCGCCCGGCTCACACTGAAAACCGGCCTGGGCATAGCCCGTCACTGCCCCGCCAAGGCTCACGCCGACCAGCAAAGCCACGCTCAGCGCGCTCTTGTTCATACGCATTCGATCTCCTCCTCAGGACATTGCCGACCTCCCGCCAGCAATTTTTCCCATGCGTTGATATTTCTTCCAACACCCCATCGATAGCGGACGATTTTGGTCGCCGTCAAGCGACTTGAGCAATTTTTCCTTAACTGAAATTTATTTCAGAACGAGCCACGATGGAAGAGTGAAAACTCGCGGGCGAGCGGAATGGGCGCCCCTCCCAGCGGCGGGGTTCCGGAGGCATTTCGTGAAGCTGACCAGCTGTCAGGCGGCGAAAATCGCGCGGTCGCGGGCGACGAGTTCGGTCAGAAAATCCGAGACGATGGCGACACGGCGGGAGCCGCGCAGGTCTTCGTGCCAGACGGTCCAATAGGACCGGGTGAGACTGTGTTCCGGCAGGACGGGGACGAGATCGGGCGAACGGCGGGCCATGAAAGTGTGGAGGATGCCGATTCCGGCGCCGGAGCGGACCGCTTCGGTCTGGCCCATGGCCGAGGAGACCGCGATGGTTGAGCGCCATTCCTTGTGGAACTCGGCCGTGTAGTCCAGCGAGGCGGAGAAGAGCAGGTCTTCCACATAGCCCACGAGACGGTGCTGCTTGAGGTCGTCGAGGGATTCGGGACCGCCATATCGGGAAAGATAATCGGGGGAAGCATAGAGGCCGAGGGCATAGTCGGTGAGCTTGCGGGCGATCAGTCGCCCTTCCCTCGGGCGTTCCATGGTCACGGCGATGTCGGCCTCGCGGCGAGAGAGCGAGAAGGTCCGCGGCACGGGAACGAGCTCGATGCGCAGCTGGGGATGGCGCTCGGATAGTTCGTGAAGACGCGGGGCGAGGAAGGCGACGCCAAAGCCGTCCGGGGCGCCGATACGCACCGTGCCCTCGGCGGCACTATCGGCACCGGTGAGGCCGCGTGCGGCAAGACCAGCGCTTTCCATGGCTTCGGCATGGACCAAAAACTTTTCGCCATAGGGGGTCAGCTCAGCACCCTGGGTATGGCGGCGGAGGAGCACGCTGCCCAAGTCGGTCTCGAGGGCTGTGAGGCGGCGGGCCACTGTCGCGTGATTGAGGCCCAGTGTCCTGGAGGCGGCCAGAATTTGGCCGTGGCGGACGACCGAGAGAAAGATGCGCACGTCGTCCCAGTTCATTGACTACACTTTCTGCACAACAGATGCGAAGTTTCTGGCGTTGATGTGCGCTGATCATATTGCGAAAGCTGCCTGATACCAAGGAGGTCAGCATGCGCAGGATTGGTCATTTCATCGACGGCGTCGAAACAGAGGGTAAAGCCCCAGATTTCCAGGATGTTTTCAACCCGGCGACCGGCGAAGTGCAGGCGCAGGTGGCGCTGGCGAGTGCTGCAGATCTTGAGGCCGCCGTGGCCTCGGCCGCAGCAGCGCAGCCGAAATGGGCGGCGACCAATCCACAGCGCCGGGCGCGTGTCTTTTTCAACTTTGTCGGACTGATCAACCAGCACATGGACGAGCTTGCCGCGCTGCTCTCGAGTGAGCACGGCAAGACCATTGATGACGCCAAGGGCGATATTCAGCGCGGGCTGGAAGTGGCCGAGTTCGTGGCCGGGGCGCCGCATCTCCTCAAGGGCGAATTCACCGACGGCGCCGGTCCGGGGATCGACATGTATTCGATGCGCCAGGCGGTGGGCATTGGCGCGGGGATTACCCCGTTCAACTTTCCGGCGATGATCCCGCTCTGGATGCTCTCGCCGGCCATCGCCGCGGGCAATGCCTTTATCCTGAAGCCGTCAGAGCGCGATCCCTCCGTGCCCGTGCGGCTGGCACAATTGGCCATCGAGGCGGGCCTGCCCAAGGGCATTCTCAACGTGGTGCACGGCGGCAAGGACGTCGTCGACCGCATTCTCGCCCATGAGAAAATCGAGGCCATCAGCTTTGTCGGGTCGACCCCAATTGCCCGCTATGTCTATGGAACGGCGGCGGCGCAGGGTAAGCGCGTGCAGGCCTTTGGCGGGGCCAAGAACCACATGGTCATCATGCCCGATGCCGATATGGAAAAGGCGGCCGATGCGCTGATCGGGGCCGGCTATGGCTCGGCCGGCGAGCGCTGCATGGCGATTTCCGTGGCGGTTCCTGTCGGTGCTGAAACGGCGGACCGGATTGTCGCTGCGCTCAAGCCCCGCGTCGAAAAGCTCAAGGTCGGGCCGGCCAGCGACAAGGCTTCGGAGATGGGGCCGGTGATCACCAAGGCGAGCCAGGACCGGATCAAGGGGCTGATTTCGAACGGTATTAGCCAGGGCGCAGAATTGGTGCTGGATGGGCGCGACTTCTCCCTGCAGGGCTATGAGAATGGCTACTTCGTCGGGCCAACGCTGTTCGATCGCGTCACGCCAGACATGGACATCTACAAGGAAGAGATCTTTGGGCCGGTGCTGAGCGTCGTGCGTAGCAAGACCTATGACGAGGCCCTGCAGCTGGTGATGGACAATCCCTATGGCAATGGGACGGCCATCTTTACTCGCGATGGCGACGCGGCACGTGATTTCGCGGCGCGTATCAATGTGGGCATGGTGGGCGTCAATGTGCCGGTGCCGGTTCCCCTCGCCTATCACAGCTTTGGCGGATGGAAGGCCAGCGCCTTTGGCGACCTCAACCAGCACGGCATGGATTCGATAAAGTTCTGGACCCGGACCAAGACTGTGACGGCGCGTTGGCCGAGCGGCATCAAGGACGGCGCCGAATTACAGATGCCGACCATGGCCTGAAGCGCCATTCTCACATGAAACAGCGGTAATTGTGTAACGCTTGAAGGGTTCCATGTGATGGTATAGCGCGGTGCGCCTCAGGCGCGCCGCGATCGCTGACTGTTCGGAAATAGGAAAACAATGCGGCATATCTACTCGACGCTGGGCAAGCTGAGTTCCGAACAGCTGGGGATGATCCTCCCGCACGAGCATGTCTTCGTCGATCTGAGGACGCCGACAAACCCGGCTATGCACAAGCCGAAGCCGCAGACGTCCTAGGCAGAGCCGGACTTCGAACTCCACCGCACCGTCGCCGCCCGCGGCGCGTGGATCGAATACGACAATATCGGCTCCGTTCCCATCGAGGAAAGCGCTGACCTCGTCATGCGTGCGCTGGACGCTGGCCTCGCCACTCAACTGTTGATCAGCCACGACCGCGGCTGGTACGATCCGGCCCAACCCAATGGCGGCGTGCCCAAACCCTATACCGTTGTCATTACCGAGCTAATTCCCCTGCTCAGGACGCGCGGCATATCGGAAGACACCATTGTCCAACTCTTCCACCGTAACCCGTTCAATGCCTTTTCCCGCCCATAGGCGTCGCTAGATCTTTTGTTCTCGATCACGCTCAACCACGGAAAGCTTCGTGTACCTCGATCGACATCGGCCCGTCCGCACCGAGCGCGAAATCAACCGCCAATCGAAATATAAAGGGATAGAGCGCCCGGTCTCTGGTCGTCGACCAATTCCATCCGGCAACTGGCTTCGTGCTGTTGCCGCCGCCAGCTATCGTCGTCCGTTTGCCAGATAAATTCGCCGGCTTCATCATGGCGCAACGAGGTCAGCTCTGCGCCAAAAGGCGAAATCGAACTCGACTAGGCGCCAGCGCGAAGCCGAATGTTACTCGCCACCATGTCTTGATTTGACCTCACGTCGATGGACACCATTCGACAACTGACTCCGCCGGATGGCTGGAACAGCCGACCGCTACTAGGCCTTGCCCCGCTCCACGGGGCGATGATTCTGCAGGGTGGTCCAGCTCAGGACCGTTCCGATCGCAGCGAGGACAGCCGTTGCGTAGCAAATGACCGCGAAAGCGTGGTCTGTCGCGGCGACACGCGCTGTTTCAATTGCGCTGGGGGTAGCGGCGTCATCGACGATACCAAAGGCAACGGCCTCCGGTGGGGCGTTGAGTTTGAAGACCGCAAGTGCGAGACCACCCATGGCCGCGATGGCAACGAGGCCCGCAATGCGAGCGACGGCATTATTGATGGCGGACGCTGTTCCGGTCTCTCCATCCTCGACCGATCCCATCACCGCTGTCGAGATCGGCCCGGCTATAGCGCTCATGCCGATGCCGAACAGGGTCATCAGCGGCGCGATGCCCAACCAGACTTGATGCAAATGCACGGTGAGACCCAGGCCGATAAAGCAGAGCGTGACCAACAGGCCGCCTGTCGCGATCACCGGCCCGGGCCCGAACCGGTCGGTCAGTTTGCCGGCTGGCGGCGAGAGCACCGTGAGCACTATGCCGAATGGCAGCATAGCGATGGCCACTTCGGCCGGCGATATGCGCCATCCGGCGATCATCACCATGGGGAGGTAAAAAAGAACCGCGGAGAGACCGAAATAGATGAGAAAGGTTACAGCCTGTGCCCCTGAAAATCGGCGATCGGCAAAGAGCGTGAGCGGCAGCATGGGTGCTGTGACCCTGGCCTCCCAAACGAGGAAGACAGCAAGCATTGCAAAGCCGGCGCCCAGATATGCCCAGAACCAGCTAGAGGCATCGATGAAGGCCCAAGAGATAAGCAACAGGGTCACGGTCGCCAGCGCGGCACCGAAGAAATCGAGCGGCTTACGCGCGAGATTAGCTTTGCCCGGTATGCCCAAGAGGAGCGCCAAGGCCAGTGCTCCCAGCGGCAGATTGATAGCGAAGACCCAGCGCCAGCTATCATCACCCAGCTAGGTCAGCAAGGCGCCGCCCAATACCGGTCCCAAAAGCGTGGTGAGCGAGGAGGCCGCGGCCCATGTACCTATGGCGCCGCCACGTTGGTCTTTTGGATAGGCCTCGGCGATGATGGCAAGACTGCCTGGTACCATGAAAGCCGCGCCAATTCCCTGAACGGCGCGCGCCGCGATCAGAAAGGCCGCATTTCCGGCAAGGGCCGAAGCCAGCGAGGCGATCACGAAGAGCACAATACCTGCCGCAAAAACATTGCGCAGCCCGAAGCGATCTCCCGCGGCACCACCGAGGAGCAGCAGCGAGGACAGCGTGAGGAGATAGGCATTGGAGACCCACTGCACATCGGCGAGGCTCGCACCAAGACTGGCGCGGATGGCCGGGGTGACGATGGAAATCACCGAGCCATCGATAAAGCCCATTGAAGAAGCCACGATGGCAGCGACGAGAATGCGGCGGCGTTGTGCGGGCGAATAGTCCGTCATCGCTGATCCCTCCGATAACGACTGAAATGACGTTCGATGGCAAAGAGGGATGTGTTGACGATGATGGCGAGTGCGCCAACCACCAACGCTCCCTGTGCCACAAAGGCAAGGTTGCTGTTGATGAGGCCCGCGATAATCGTCTCGCCCAGCGTGCTGGCCGCAACAGTAGACCCGATGGTCGCCGTCCCCATGGAAATGATGGCCGAGATGCGGATGCCGGCGAGGATCGTAGGCAGCGCGAGGGGCAGTTCGACGCGCAGGAGTCTTTGCCCATCGGTCATGCCCGTGCCGCGAGCCGCCTCCTGCACATCGGGCGATACCGAAGCCAGCCCGGCCAAAGCATTTTCGAAGATGGGCAGCAGCCCATAGAGAAAGAGCGCGAGCAGGGTCGGAGCAGCGCCGAAACCGAGGACCGGCACGGCCAGGGCCAGAACAGCAACCGGCGGAAAGGTTTGACCGGCATTGGCAAGGGTGCGGGACAGCGGCAGAAATTCACGTCCCGCAGGGCGCGTGACGAGAACGGCAAGACCTATAGCGACAATACTCCCCGCCAATGTTGCAGCAGCGACAATGGCAAGATGATTGAGCGTCAGGTTAAGTAGCGAATTCTGCGTATAGATCGCGGCTTGGCCATTGCGGGTCAGCGGCGTGAAGAGCCAGCCAAACCAATCGGGCCGAGCCAGAAAGACTCCGAGCAGGATCAGCACCGCCAGCCGGGAAAGCGCTCCGATCTTCATTGTGGGCGCGCCGCCTGGCGAATGGCGGTCGCGAGCGTCACGCGGCCAAGGGTTTTGCCGGCACCATCGCGGACAGGCACGGCCGCGCGCCCACTCCAGAGCGCTTCTTCCAGCGCATCGCGTAGCGAGGCATCTACGTCAAGGGCAGCGCCGGGGGCCTCGCCTGGTTCGATGTACGGGCGTAAGGGCTGCAGCGAGAGCAGGCGGAAGGGCCGCTCGCCACTGCCCAACAGTTCGCCGACAAATTCGGTTGCGGGACGAATGACGATCTCCTGCGGCGTGTCATATTGCAGGAGTTTCGCGCGATCCATCACCGCGATCCGATCGCCGAGATGGATCGCCTCGTTCATGTCATGGGTCACGAGCACGATGGTCGTGCCCAGCCGCTGCTGGATCTGGCGCAGATCCTCCTGAGCCCGAGCGCGGATGATGGGATCGAGCGCCCCGAACGGTTCGTCCATCAAGAGAAGCTTTGGCGCAGCGGCCAAGGCCCGCGCTACGCCCACGCGCTGTTGCTGGCCGCCGGAAAGCTGGCTCGGATAGCGATCGCGGAATTCGGCGGCGTCGAGCTGAAAGAGATCGAGCAGTTCCTCGACCCGTGCACTGACCTTGGCTGCGTCCCAACCGAGCAGGTGCGGCACGGTGGCGATGTTCTGGCCTACGGTGCGATGCGGAAAAAGGCCATGACCTTGAATAGCGTAGCCGATCTGACGGCGCAGCTCGTGCGGCGGGATGGCGCTGATGTCCTTGCCGTCGATCAGGATACGTCCGGAACTCGGTTCGACTAGGCGATTGATCATGCGCAGCAGCGTGGTCTTGCCCGAACCAGATGTTCCGACGATGACGGCAAGCGCACCACCGGGGATGGTCATGGACACATCGTCGACGACACAGGTTTCGTCAAAAAACTTCGACAGATGCTCAATCTCGATCATGTTCGGCCTTTCACGGAGACCAGTTCGACTGCTGCGTCGAGAATGACGGCGGAGGCAAAGGCGAGCGCGACGGTCGGCACGGCGCCCAGCAGCACCAGGTCCATCGCGGTCTGCCCGACGCCCTGGAAAACGAAGACACCAAAGCCCCCTCCTCCGATCAGAGCAGCCACGGTGGCAAGGCCGATATTTTGCACCAGTACAATGCGAATGGCCGCCAGGATGGAGGGGAAGGCCAGTGGCAATTGCACCTGCAGCAGGCGCTCGGCATCAGTCATGCCCATGCCGCGCGCGGCCACATTGGCGGCAGGCGGTACAGCATCGAGCCCCGCCAGCGTGTTGGAGACAACAGGCATCAGCGAATAGAGAAACAAGGCAAGCATGGCGGGAGCGGCGCCGATGCCAGCAATGCCTATGGCCGCTGCGGCCGGGACAGTGGCAGCAAGCCAGGCGAGCGGCGCAATGAGGAGCCCAAAAAGCGCGATCGAGGGGATGGTTTGCACCGCGCTCAAGAGGCCGGTGACCACGGCGCGCAGACGCTTGGTGGGATGAATAGCAATACCGAGCGGAAGGCCGACCAATGCCGCGGCGACCAGTGAACCCAGCGCCAGGGCGATGTGGGTTGCGGCCTCACGCCAGAAGACGTCGGCGCGGTTGGCATATTCGCGCAATACCGAGAGGTCGGACCAGATGCCGGAGAGAAGGATGGTCGCGATGGCGACACTTACCGCGATGAGAAGAGCGATGCGCGACAGCGGCTTCAGCCCCAATCGCACGACGCTGTCAGCGGCAAGCAGGCCAAAAGCCAGCAATTCGAGCCAGAAACCGAGTGCCGGCGCCGTGCGTGAAATCTTGTCGCCCGCGGGCGTCACACTATCCACGGCCCAGCCGAGGCCGACGGCGAGTATGGCGAGCGCAGCAAAGCTGACCGCAAGACGCAGACGTGAATCGAGGCGAAGCAAGGCCAGGACAGCGCCAGTACCGACTGCCGCCAGAAGAAAATAGCCCGGCCAGCCGGGCAAGGCATCGAGCGCATAGCGGGCCTCGCCTGCCACGATGCGATTGGCGCGGAACAGCACGAATGGGCAAAAGAGCCCGGCTACCGCGAGAGCAAAGATTACAATCCCCAGCCGGTCAATGACATGCCGCGAGGATAAGGGCGTTGAATTATCTGTCATGACCAAAGAAGGGTTGGGGTGGGCCGGAATGACCCACCCCTCAATGAGACTACTACTTCAGGAAGCCGTCGGTCTTCAGCCAATCGACGGCCACGGCCTGCGCGGATTCGCCACCGACCTGGATACGGCCGTTGAGCTCCTGAAGGGTGGTGATGTCGAGCTTGGCGAAGACGGGCGCCAGCAGGTCCTTGATCTGAGGATATTCTGCAAGCACGGCTTCGCGAATGATCGGAGCCGGCTCATAGACAGGCTGCACGCCCTTGTCGTCTTCGAGGACGACGAGGCCCGACGGGGCGATGCCGCCATCCGTACCATAGACCATGGCGGCATTGACGCCGTCGGTCTGCTGGGCTGCGGCGGCGATGGTCGCCGAGGTGTCGCCGCCAGACAGCGTCACCAATTGTTCGGGCTTGAGGGTGAAGCCATAGACTTCCTGGAACTTCGGCAGGGCGGCCGGCGAGCTCACGAACTCGGCTGATGCAGCGAGCTTCACGTCACCACCATCGGCAACATACTTGCCGAAATCGCTGAAGGTCACGAGGCTATTGGCGTCGGCGATATCCTTGCGAAGCGCGACAGCCCAGGTGTTGTTGGCCGGAGCCGGCTGCAGCCAGACTATCTTGTTGGCCTCTAGATCGAGCTTGGCCGCTTCGGCATAGGCCTTGGCAGCGTCGTTCCAGAGCGGGTCGTCGGCCTTGTTGAAGAAGAAGGCCGCGTTGCCGGTATATTCGGGATAGATATCAATCTGGCCGGCCACGATAGCTTCGCGTACGACAGAGGTAGCGCCAAGCTGAATCTTTTCTGTCACCGGCACGCCATTGGCCTGCAGCACCTGCGAAATGATGTTGCCAAGCAGACCACCTTCAGTGTCGATCTTGGACGACACGACGACTTGTGCATTCGCAATGCCTGTGGTCAGGGCCAGGGCGAGGGTTGCTGCGGTAAGTTTGGTCAGTAGACGCACGTTGATCTCCTTGGATCGTTGGCCAGTGTGGCCGCTTGTCTTTGGGAAGGTTCAGGCGAGGCGCGGATAGGATCGGTCGATCGCCCGCTGTTCCATCGCAAGAATGCTGTCATAGGCTTCGTACTGGAGGACTTCGAAGCCGGCGAAATGAAATTCGGGATGATCCTTGCGTGCCGCCCCGCCGAAGAAGTCGGCGAGTACGGCCCGCAATTTGACGAGGTCACTGTCAGATATTGTCAGCACGGTGATGAAGGGGAGGCCCGGAGCAGCGGCGGTCCAGCCAATGACCTTGATCGCATCCCGCACATCCTGTGGTTGCAGTTGCAGTGTGACGGGATCGATCGCCGCCACATCGGCGCGCCTGCCGATCACTGATTGCAACGACGCCGAATGGCTGCCGGTTGCAAAAGTCTCCGAGAAGAAGCGCCCATTTTCGGCATAGGCGGAAACCGTCTCGCGAAATGCGTTGTAGCCGGACTGAGAATGGACGGCGTTGTAGGCGGCGCGACGGCCGCGCAGGTCTTCGAGTCGTCCGGCGCGATCATCGGCCCTGACGACGATGGCGCTGCGGTAGTTTGGACCGTCTGTCCCCTCTACCGCATAGATCGGTGTGCCCACATAACGGACTCGACCATCAAGCAGACGGCGGAGGGGATAGCCGCAGGTCTGTGCGAGGAGGAGATTACTATCAAGCCAGGTGGCTTCGATGTCCTCGCTGCCGCCTGGCGTCACGGGCAGTTCATCGAAACCGGTGGCGATCAGGCGCCCCCGCAGATCGTCCCACAGCCGATCAACCGCGCCCTCGCCCGGATCGTACATGGCGAGTGAAACTGCCCGTGTCATTCGCGTGCGTCCGTGGTGCAGTGATGGGGATGCAACAGCTTGTCATGCGGCCGTACGAAAAAGCGCCCGAAGAGCTCTCCGTAACTACGATAGACGAGGCCGCCATTACGCTCCACCAAGGTCTCGCGATGCGCCCTATAGAAAGCAGGCAAATCGTACCAGGCGATGGTGGGACGCAGGTGGTGGAGCACATGAAGGTTGTTGTTGAGAAACAGCAGCGCCAGCGGACCACCGCCTTCGACGATGGCCGTGCGTTCCTCATGCTTGTCGGCATAACGGTGTTCGGCGAAGGAGCGGATGCGGGTCAGCGCGCCGCCGGCATAAACAAAGGCCAGCAGATAGAGCCAAAGCGGCATCTGGCAGATAGCAAGAACCCAAACCAAGACCAGCGCAACCAGAACAGCCTGGATGGTCCACATGCGCCGCCGCGTCCCATGGTTGGCAAGGATCAGGCCAAATTCGGCATGCAGGAAAAATCCGATCATGAAGGCCGGCCCAACGATGAGGCGCCCCAGCAGCGTCTGATTGAACCGCAGCAGCGCCCGCAGCCATGCCGGCGCGTCACTCCAGGCCTTTTCGGTGATGTAGAAGGATTCCGGATCGTCGAGCGGGTCGGTCAGCCGCTCGTCGCGGTGATGCTGCAAGTGGCTCAGCTTGTAGATCGGATAGGGCAGCCAAAGCGACAGCGGCGGCCAACCAAGCGCATCGTTGAGCGCCCTTATCCGCGTCGGATGACCATGAATGATTTCATGCTGCAACGAGCCTTGCCAGGCCACAATCCAAGCCGCGAGCGGAACGAGCAACCAGAGCGGTATCGACTGCCAGAAAAAGGTGAACGCCAGCCACCCGCCATAGATCGCCAGAACCAGGGCAAGCGTGGGCCATTCCAGCGTTCTGGCACGGACATAAGGTATGGTCTGATCGGCTCGGTGCATCATGCAGGATTTAGAGCACCGGCCGCCGCTTTAAGTCTATAATTTGAATAGACAATATTGCCGAACTGGCAAAGCCGCGAGGTATTGCCTTCTGGCAGCGTCGGGGCGCAGGCAACTTCTTACCACCATCCATCAAAAACAGCTTTCAAAGCCCAAGCCTGATGCCCTCACCAGGGCTCGACTCTGTTCCGAGTGTTATCAGGAAGAGGCAATGACCGAAGGCACCGACGGGACTGCGCGCATTAGAAAGGGCAATGGCGAAGCGATCGACCAAGGGAGGCCATCCACATCCTGGGACCAAAACCGCGGAGCTTTCGTTGAGATGGCGGCCGGACATTATGCAGTCAATCTAAACTTCCACCGTCCATAGAACTGACCACGGGCCCAGCCGCCCCTCCTCCGCAAAGCCTTGAAGATAGAGCTTCCGGCCGATAATCGGCGGGACTTCAGGCTGAGTTTCATCGGTAAGGTTGGCATAGAGGCGCAGGATGGAGCCGTCGCCCATCTTCCAGCTCACGAGAACGGATTTGATGCCCAGCGGTTCGTGTTGGCCAGCAAAGCCCTGCTGACCGACCAAGCGGGGTACGATCTCCATTTTGCGCAGATCGATGAGGGAGCGGTAGTGCTTCAGCCAATTCGAATGCGGCTGCTTCCGAAGACTGGGCCAGTCGAGCTTGGCCGAACTGAACGTCTTGATGCCCGTCGGATCGACGGCCTCTTCAACCTCGGGTCTATCCTGATCCTCATGCTCCGGGGCGCCTCTGAGGTCCTTTTGCCTCCCGTTGCGGACCGCATCGCGCACTTCGGCAGGCGCGTCCGAAAAGAATGGAAATGGTCGCGCGCTGGCCCACTCTTCCCCCTGGAAGAGCATCGGTATTTGCGGACAGAGCAAATAGATCGCGATCAGCGCCTTCACCGCGTCATCATGGGCGATGTGCGTAATCCGATCGCCCTTGATCCGATTACCGATCTGGTCGTGGTCCTGCATGTAGACCACAAAGGATGTCGCTGGCAGTCCTCCGCTGGGCTCTCCACGCTTCAAAGCCTCATGCGGCTTTACTTCACCTTGATAGGCAAAGCCTTCGGCGAGCGCGCGACCCAGTCGACCGGAACGTTCGTCGGAGTCGGAAAAGTCAGCATAGTAGCCGGTATTCTCGCCAGTCGCGGCAGCGTGGAGCAGATGGTGGATGTCGTCATTCCATTGCGCAGTGTAGTGCACCGGCTCGGAGTCACTATTGCGGCGCAGCCAGACCTCCTGATTGTCCGAATTCTCGATGATGAGATGAGTATGCCGATGGGGGCGCGAGGCTCGAATGCGCGCTGAGAGGAGCTCGAGAATGTGGCTCGAGCTGTCATCCACCATCGTGTGCACGGAATCGAACCGCAGTCCGTCCAAATTGAATTCGCTCATCCAGTAGAGCGCGTTTTCGACCACCAGTTCCCGCACCACATTGGCACCCGGGCCATCGAAGTTGAGTGCTTCGCCCCATGGGCTCTGATGCTTTTTCGTGAAGATCGGCGCGATGGCCGGCAGGTAATTTCCGTGCGGGCCGAAATGGTTGTAGACCACATCGAGGAACACCATCATCGAGCGTCGATGCGCCGCATTGATCAGCGCTTTCAGGTCGTCTGGGCGCCCATAGTTGGATGACGGGGCGAACCACATCGCTCCATCATAACCCCAGTTGAATTTCCCGTAGAATTCGCCGACTGGCATGATCTGAATGGCAGTAACGCCGAGCGCCGCGAGATGATCCAGCTTGGCGATAGCAGCGGCGAAGGTCCCCTCCTCGGTAAATGTACCTATGTGGAGTTCGTAGATGATCGCTTCTTCCCAGGGACGTCCCCTCCAGTCGCGATCGGTCCAACCAAAGGCCTGGGGGTCGATGACCTCGCTAAAGCCTGCAATGCCTTCGGGCTGGTGCCGCGAGGTTGGATCGGGAATGGCCGATCCATCGGGCAGCACATATTTGTAGAGTGCGCCGGCGCTGACGCCCTCCACATCCACACGAAACCAGCCGTCGTCTACCGCATCCATTTCGATGAGCGATCGCCGACCTTTCAGTTTGAGCTGCAGTGTCTTGCACTTCGGCGCCCATAGCTTGAAGCGCGTACCCCCTTTCTGAACCTCGGCGCCAAACCGCATTTTGTGGCTGCGAAAGACAGTGTCGGGACTGGGCCGCTTCATCTGCGAACTCTTTTGGTGATCGGGCCCATTTCCAATGGCGGCCGTATCAAAGCGTTCCCTGGCTCAGTGGCCGTAGTAGTCGGCCAACGCCTCGATGGCTTCCGGCTCCAGGCGATGCGGTCCCTCCTCGAGCGCATCCTCGATAACTTTGGCCATGATGTCGGCGTGCTGGCCGCCGCGCTCCGCGCCATATTTCTGGAACAGGTGCAACTGCCGCCGGAGGTAGTCGGCGGATTGACCGGAAAGACGCGGAAAATCTGTTCGGGCGATCGGACCGTGGCACTTTTCGCAGGCGGGAACGTCGCGCGACACGATCCCCTCAAGGGCAATAGTTCTGCCCAGATCGCTGCCATCGGGAGGTGGCAGAGAGGCAGTGTGGCCATAAAGATCGGCGAACTCGGCGATCTCTTCGTCCGTCAGTTGTCGCGCCGCCGACATCATCGTGCCACTCGGACGACTGCCGTCACGAAACGCCAGAAGCGCATCAGCCAGGTATTGCGGGCTTTGGATATCGAGACGTGGGAAAGCGCCACCTCGTCCCTCCCCATCTTGCCCATGACAGGAGGCGCAGGAGCCAGGTTCGGCCCCGCCATGCGCCAGCATGGCATAGGTTTCGGCGTCCATGGTGGGCAGGCGCCGGAGGAAAGCAACCATGTCCCAGACCTCGTCGTCGCGCATATCGGTCGGCCAGGCGGGCATAGCCGTGTGGCGGATGCCATATTTGACGGTCTGAAACAGTCGGGCGTCCGGACGCCAACTGGTAAGTTGGGGCGGTGCCGGCGACAAATCCCGCGCCAGTTGCGCCGGCGGCGCTTCGGGACTGCCGTGACAGGCAGCACAGACGAGCTGGAAATGCCCTGCCCCGCGCAAAACCATTTTGGGATCATCGAGATCGGGGACGGCAATCATGGCCGATCGTAGCGCTATGGATTGCCGGGCAGCCAGTTGATTGTACCAATTGACCACCCCCTTGCCAGCGGAATGCACTGCGTGGTCGAGCAGGCCGGTAAGGGGTATGGCGAGAAGAAGCAGCGCACCCGCAGCGGCACTGGCGAGAAAGGGAGCAAGCCGCTTCATGATGGCACCGGCCGCTTGAGCGCTCGACCGACAAGGGTGAGGCCACCGGCGAGATAGATGATGCCGCCGATTGCGAGCATGATCACACCGCCCACTTGCTGATCGGCCATTTCACCCAAGCCGAATGGATTGTTGTGGGCGTGGCCAGGATAGATCGGCCGCGGCGCAAGGCTGATCAATGCGCCGAGCAGGGTCATGTGCATCGAGGTAAAAAACAGCGTCAGCGCACCGGCCAGTGCTGCACTATCCCTGCGGCCCGAAGGGGCCGCGAGCGCCAGCACCCACACGAGCAGTGAGGCAAAGGCAAAGGAGGCCTGCTCATAAACGAGAGCCCAAGCGGACGTCCGCGATGCGTGATGCAAGGCGGGCGTATGCCAACCCCAGACGATAACGAGATCGAGGAGACTGACGGCAATCGGCAGGGCCAGCTGTGAACGCAGCCAGGGATGGTCGGCAATCATCGGCGCCAGTCCGATGGCAAGGATGGGGACGGCGATACCAACCACGCCCATATGCAGCGCCATATGCGCTGCAAAGCTTTCGGGCACGAGGCGCGGCAGTGGACCAGCCCAGGCGAGGAGCAGCAGCAAGATGCCGAGCGCTGTGAAAAGGCGCGGGCTCATCGACAGCTCTCGAGATAGAGCATGGGAATGGTCACATAGATGACCGCCACCGCGGACAATACGCAGAGCATCAGAGCGACATGGCTGAGAAAGCGATGCCGTTCCTCGGGCGTGTTGTGCTCATATTCGAAATCATCGTCGGTCAGGCTGCGATCATGCACACGCCAGAGTCGGACGCTCGACCAGAAGATGCCGACCAGGGCGATAACCGTGACGGCGATGACGAGAAGGCGGATGTCCGACAGCGGCGCATCTCTCCCGAGCTTTTGGCAATAGATGGCGGCGGAGACGTAGCAGACGAGGAAATGCAGCGCCCAGATGCTGGGCGAGATGATGACACTCCAGAGATCGGTTCCCGATCCGGTTTCGCGTCTGGCTTCTGCTGTGACGGGATCTTCCTTGCTCATGTCAGGTACGGAAAGCCTCCGATGACAATGGCAGTCAGAACGCCGCTGAATGCAACAAAGTGCCAATAGAGCGTGATGTTCCAAAGATCGGCGTCATGGGTCGGCGTCGCCTTGCCATAGAGCAGTCGCGCGAAGCCATAGCCCTGCATCAACATGCCGGTCGCCAGATGCGCGAGGATCCAGATGACAAGCGCCCAGACGATGGCCGGATAGGCATGCGCGGTCGGGTCGAGGTCTGAGGTCCACGGGCCGGCCATCAGGGCAAGGCCGCCGCCGAGCGTCGCCAAGACGCCGAGCAGCAAAAATAGTTGTGCCAAGCTCGACTGCCCGCCTGAATTGACCAGCCGCGCGCCAAGGGTCAGCGCCCAGGCAAGAAGAATGAGAGCACCGGCTATCGTCGGCCAGAACCAGCCCGGCCCAAACATGTCTGGCGGGGGAAAGTCGGAGTGGATGGTCCAGAAGAAAAAGTAGCCGAACAGCAGCGCAAGAAAGGCCGTCAGGTCCCCGGTCATGGTGATGAACATGGCCCACCAGCCGGTCGACTTGTAGCCTGAGACATAGAGAGGTAGGCGCTTGCCGCCACCGATATCCTTGGTTTTCTTCTCGGGGATTTCGGCTGTACCGGTCCAGAGCCAACGAAGGACCGCTGTCAAGAACACGACCGCGCCGAGCCCCATGGGCAGCCACCATTTGAAGGCCATAAAAATGAAAACAGCGCCGAGCCCGCCGGCGGCGATCATCGGCAGCCAGCCGGGGCCGCCGACGCGCAGCACAAGGATGGGCTGGGCGTCGAGCACGCTCGTCACCAGCGTTTCGCGTCGCCCCTCCTTGGCATCTGCGAGGTATCCCTCACCTTCGTCGACCTTTCGCAGGAAGTCCTTGTCGTGCCAAAGCGGATAGCGGCTGCTGACCTCGGGGATGGAGCGCATGCCCCAGCTATTGCCGAAGCGCGCCGCCCATTCGAGCGTGCCCGCATTCCAGACGTTGCGCGGGACATCGCGCTGGTGACGCTTGGGGCGCACGCAATCCCACACCAGCAGCAAAAAACCGGCGGCGAAGATGAAGGCGCCGACCGAAGAGATCATGTTGAGTTCGGTCCAGCCGCGGTCTGCGCCATAGGTGAAGACGCGCCGCGGCATGCCCAGCATGCCGGTCAGGTGCATGGGCAGGAAAGCCATGTTGAACCCGATGAGCATCAGCCAGAACGACCAGATGCCATAGGCGCGAGACAGCTCCTTGCCCCTGATCAGAGGGTAATAGTAGCAGATGCCCGCCATGACCGGGAAAAGCATGCCGCCGATCAGGGTGTAGTGGAGGTGCGCGACGATGAAATAAGTATCGTGCACCTGAAAATCGAAGGGTGCCACTGCCACCATAACGCCCGTCAGGCCGCCGATGATGAAGACGGCCAGCGCGCCGAGGCAGAAAAGCATGGGTACGCTGCGCACCACGGAACCCAGCATCACCGTGGCAATAAACGCAAAGATCTGGATGCCGGTGGGAATGGCCACGGCTTCCGAGGCCGCGGAGAAAAACCCCAGCGACACCGACGGCAGACCGGTGGTGAACATGTGGTGCACCCAGAGCCCAAAGCTCAGGAACCCGGTTCCCAGCGCCGAAAGCACGATCCAAGAATAGCCGGTAATTTCCCGCTGGGCAAAGGTCGGCACGATCATGGCAAGGAGCGCGATGGCGGGCAGGAAGATGATGTAGACTTCAGGGTGTCCGAAAATCCAGAACAGGTGCTGCCAAAGGATGGGATCACCGCCCCGGGTCACATCGAAAAATGGCCAGTCAAGCAGACGCTCGAGCTCGAAAAGAATGTCGCCGGCGATCAGCGGCGGAAAGGCGAAAAGGATCATCCCGCCCACGACCAGAACGTACCAACCATAGAGCGGCGTCAGATTGATGTGCATTCCGGGCGCCCGGCATTTCAGCACGCCCACGATCAGTTCGACCGCGGCTGCAATGGAGGCGACTTCGATAAAGGAAAGGCCGAGCAACCAGATATCGGCACCGATACCGCTCTGCTCGGTGGAAAGTGGGGGATACATGAACCACCCCGCATCAGGGGCAGCATTGAAAAAAATCGAACCGCAGACGAAAACACCGCCGATGAGATAGCACCAGAAGCCGAAAGCCGAGAGGCGCGGAAACGGCAGGTCACGTGCGCCCAGCATGCCCGGCAGGATCAGGATCGCCACCGCCTCGAAGATCGGCACGGCGAAGAGAAACATCATCACCGTGCCATGGAGGGTAAAGGCCTGATTGTAGAATTCGGCCGTTACCAGCGTGTTGTCGGGCACAAAGAGCTGCACGCGGATGATCAGCGCCAGCGCGCCGGCAAAGAGCATGAAGGCAAAAGCGGCAGCGAAGTACCAGAGGCCGACAATCGAATTGTTGACGTCCGACAGGGCGCGCCAGCCCCGGGGATTGTCCCAGACTTTGGCTAGTTGTTCGGTCTCGGCGCGCTTGTCGGTCATTTGAGATCCAGAAGGTAGGCAATCAGGGCGTCGCGCTCGGTGGCTTCGAGGCTTGCATAGGCGGGCATGCGCACATCGGGCTTGTGGTGACTGGGATCGATAAGCCAGCTTTGAAGACCGTCCGCCGTAATTGGCAGAGTGCCCGCGGCCATGGTGCGCCGGCCGGCGAAATGGGTGAGGTCTGGCCCTATGGCCCCGTCAGCGCTGGTGCCGCGCACCGCGTGACAGGCGCCACAGCCGGCGGAAACGAAGAGGGCATGCCCTTCCCGTTCCTCGACATCAGCGGCTTCGCCCGCGAGCCAGGTTTCGAAACCAGCCGGCTCATGGACCACGACTGGAAAGGCCATCAGAGCATGAGAGGGACCGCAGAACTCGGCGCAGACGCCGCGGTAGACGCCTGTGTCCGTTGGTTTCAACCGCCAGAGATTGGTGCGTCCAGGAATGACATCCATCTTGCCGCCGAGATTGGGAATCCAGAAGGAATGGATGACGTCGGTAGAGGTCAGGACGAATTCGGCCGTCTGACTCGCCGGTAGGTGCAATTCGTTCGCCGTATTGATCAGCGAGCCATCGGGCATTTCATAGGCCACCCGCCACCAATATTGCTCGGCCGTGATGTGGACACGCAAATCCGGCCGGTGTGAGCGCACCCAATCGGGCAATAGCGCCAGGCCAAAGATCAGCAAAGCGGCAAGTGTGATGGTCGGAAATGCGACGCCGCCCACGAGAATAAATCGGTCGGCAAAACGCTCGGTCTTCGGTCGCTTCTTGCCGAGGACGGCATAGACGGTAATGCCCATGACGATGAGCCAAATGACGACGGTTCCGGCCGCCATGACCCAGAAAAGATTGGCTATCGCGGCTGCATCTTCGCCAGCGGGATGCAGCATGCTCTGTTCTGAAACGCAGCCAGCGAGAACAGGCACGCAGACCAGCGGCACGAAACGATAGACGAGAAAGGAACGACGCTGCCCCTGTTGCATACACCCCCGCAAATCAACTCGGGGTGGAACGCCAATGCCTTAGCTGAGTTCCATGCAAATGGCCGTCAGGGAGAAAAGCATGTCGCCACAAATGGGATATTCCCGCCTGCAGATCATTTTGCACTGGACCATAGCGGTGCTGATCCTCGTACAATTGACTATCAATTCCGACATGCAGCAGGCCTTTGCTCAACGTCTTGCCAGCGACGTGCTACCGGAAAGTACCGGAGCAACATTCCACGCCGGTATTGGCATTGCCGTCCTGGTCCTCGCGATCCTGCGCCTCGCCATCCGCCGTTTTCACGGCGTGCCTCTTCCGCCCAAGGCCAATCATCCGCTGCTGAACCTGCTCGGCCACGCCACACATTTGCTGCTTTACGGCTTCCTGTTCTTCATGCCGATCAGCGGCGCCATCGCCTGGTTCGGCGGTATCGAAATGGCCGGCGTGTTACACGAACTCGGCCGCTTCATTTTTATCCCGGCCATACTCCTCCACATCGGTGGCGCCGTCGTCGAGGAGCTGGTGCTGGGCAACCGCGTCATCAGGCGAATGATCAGGGCGAAATAGTCCTGATCCTCATGAATCTGGCAACGCATAGGCGATGAAATAGTCGCCGATAGGCGTTTCCATGAAGTCGTGGCCGCCGGCGTTGATGACAATGATCTGCTTGCCGCCGGCTTCGTAAGTCATGGGGGTAGCTTGCCCCCCCGCGGGCAATTCGACTTGCCAGAGTTCTTCGCCCGTTTCGGTATCGACAGCCCGGAAGAGATCGTCGGTAGCCGCGGCTATGAAGAAGAGACCCGAGGCGGTCACCACACCGCCCCCATTATTGGGCGTACCGATATCGACCGGCAACATCGAGGGGATGCCGAAGGGCCCATTCTTGCGGGCAGAGCCGAATGGCCGATCCCACAAAAATTCCCGCGTATTGAGATCGATCGCGGCAATTCCCCCATAAGGCGGCTGCTTGCAGAGAAGTCCCGTGAACGGAACTCGCCAGCCTGCATTGACGCGAATGCCATAGGGCGACTCCGCCTGCGGGCTAATCGATCCATGTGAGCCTGAACCGGCCGCGGGATCGTAACTCGGGTCGTTGATAGAACGGACGCCCATGGCATCGACCTCTTCGCGGGACACCAGTTGATTGTAGTTCGGCATGTTATTGTAATTGGCGATCAAGACGCCATTGACGGGATCGACGGCGATCCCACCCCAGTCCGTACCGCCATTGTATCCCGGGAACTGAATCCACGGCTGGTCGACGGTTGGAGGCGTATAGACCCCCTCATAGGCCGCCTGACGGAACTGGATCCGGCACCAGAGCTGGTCAAGCGGCGTCGCGCCCCACATCTGCGCCTCGGTCAGCATCGGCTTGAGGAGATTCGGAAAGTCCGTCACATAGGGCTGCGTTGGCGAGAGCCGGTCCGGCTCGACCCCGCCCTGCGGCGCAGGACGCTCCTCGATATTGACCAGTGGCTCGCCTGTTGCTCGATCGAGAATATAGAACTGGGCTTGTTTGGACGGCATGATGATTGCCGGGACCGGACCATCGGGCGTTGGGAAGTCGACGAGACTCCCCTGCCCGCCGAGGTCGTAGTCCCAGACGTCATAGTGCACCGTCTGGTAGTGCCAGGCGACATCGCCTGTCTCGACATTGAGCGCCACGACGGCGGTCGAATAGGTGTTTTCCGCCTCAGAGCGATCGCCGCCCCAATAGTCGACCGCCGAATTGCCCATGGGGATGTAGACAAGACCAAGTTCGTCGTCGCCGGAGGCTATGGTCCAGCTATTGGGCGTACCCTCGGTATAGACCTCGCCTTCAGCCGGCAATCCGTTTTCCCCGGGCCGCCCCATATCCCAGGCCCATTTCAACTCGCCCGTCACCGCATTGAACCCGCGGATCACGCCCGACGGTGCGCTCCGCTCCTGATTGTCGCTGACTTGGCTGCCCACCACGAGCACACCACGCACAAGCGTCGGCGGAGAGGTCGGCGCATAGAAACCCGGTGCAACATCGCCGATCCCTTGCATGAGATTGACTATGCCGCCATTGCCAAAGTCGGGGCAAAGCTGGCCGGTCTCGGTGTCGAGGGCAATCATGCGCGCGTCATGGGTGAGGTTCACAACACGGGTGGCGCAAAGCTCGCCCTGCGCCGCAGTCGGGTCCTCGAAATACACAAGGCCTCGGCAGGAGGCGTTGTAGCCAAGAGCATCCGTCGAAACGTCGGGATCGAAGGTCCAGAACTGCGTTCCCGTCGCGGCGTCGAGCGCAAAAATCTTGTTCATTGCAGAGCAAATATAGAGCCGATCCCCAACCTTGACCGGCGTGTTCTGATTGCCAAAGGGCTCGTCATCCTGCGGCAGGTCGCCGGTACGGAACTCCCATATCTTCTCGAGGTCCGTCACGTTGTCTTTAGTAATCTCTTCGAGCGGAGAATAGCGCAGGGCTCGATGCGTACCGCCATAAGCTGGCCAGTCAGCGCCCGTTTCGAGTGCCACATAGCTCGGCTCTGCTGGAGGAGCCGTTGGGACCGTGGCTTGCGGCGCATTCGGTGTTGCTGGCGCGACTTCGGCCGGTTCTTCTGCCTCCTGGGCAAGGGATGCCTCGATCCCCTGATTGGCAACGCCGATCACGCCGAGCGCCGCCAACACCGTCGCGGCTGTTAATGCCCGGCCGAAACGTCGGACCGAGCCTCGCAAGGTAGGTACGGTTGTCAACACCAGGATAAGCACCACGGTCGGTGCCACCAGTCGCGGCACTTGCGCCCAGCCGTCAAGTCCGCTCTCCCAAAGGGCCCAGGCCAAAGTAGCGGTATAAGTGACGACATAGACCCAAAGCGCATTGATGCTTCGCTGCAGCAGGAACCAAGCCGTTAGAAGCAGGCCAATGCCGGCAGGCAGGTAATACCATGAACCTCCAAGGCTAATGAGCCAGAGACCGCCTGCTGCGATCGGCATGCCAAACATGAGCAATACGACACCCACGAACATGGTCCACCAGAACCCAGTCCCTTTGCGTTCTGTATCGCTATGCCCGCTCATCCGCTGCTCCTCCCGCTTTGCCGCCTAAGTTCGCAACGCCGCGGGCGAGCGCTAGTTCCGAAGCCAGCAGAACTGGCCCGCCCTGAGTTGAAGGAACGTCCTGCCTCGTTGCCCCGTTGGCCAATCGAACAAGGAGATTCCGATGGCCGACCGTTTCACCATGCAAGACCCGCGATACCAGTTCCCTGCACCGCCCTTTCCGCAGCAACCACAATCGCCTCCGGGCTTGGTCAGCGAAATGCGGCCCGCACCGGATCATGGCGAGGAAAGTTATGCCGGCTTCGGCCGTCTCCTCGGCCACAAGGCGCTCATTACAGGCGGCGATTCCGGCATCGGCCGCGCTGCCGCCATCGCGTATGCCCGCGAGGGGGCCGATGTCGCGATAAACTATCTTCCCTCCGAGCAAAGCGATGCCGAAGAGGTGCTCGGCTATATCGAAAAGGCCGGCACGAAGGGCGTGGCTCTACCCGGCGACGTATCCGATGAGAATATCTGCCAGGCCCTGATCAAAGACGCCGTAAAACAATTAGGTGGTCTCGATATCCTCGTCATCAATGCCGCGCGGCAACAGGCGCGAAAATCGGTCGCCGAGGTTACGAGCGAAGACTTCGACCGCACGCTTAAGACCAATCTCTATGCCCTGCACTGGCTCGCGCAGGCCGCAGTACCTCATCTTCTACCCGGTGCATCGATTATCACGACGGCGTCGATCCAGGCCTATGAGCCATCGGCGCATCTGCTCGACTATGCAACCACCAAGGCCGGCATCGTCGCCTATACCAAGGCGCTATCTACCCAGCTCATCGAGAAAGGCATCCGCGTGAATGCCGTTGCTCCCGGCCCGTTCTGGACCGTGTTGCAGCCGAGCGGCGGACAATTCCCGGAAAAGGTCGAAACATTCGGACAGGACAGCGCTTTCGGGCGCCCAGGGCAGCCGGTCGAACTCGCCCCGATCTATGTCCTGCTCGCCTCGCAGGAAGGGAGTTATATCACCGGGGAGGTCTTTGGCGTGACCGGGGGAAAGGGAATCGCTTAGTGCAAGAGGAAGGGACTCTCCGGGAGTTCCGGAAGCGCGGGCTTTAACCGATATAGGCTCAAAAACAAATATGTATCAGGCACATGGCAACTTCAAGGCGTACCTGCAACAATGAACCGGGCCACACTAGCCTAGTGACGGATTGTCCAAACTGGGGTGGTTAGCGGACCGGCTGCTTATAGGGCCATTTGCCAAGAAGGGCGACCAGTACGCGTGGCCATCTTCCGTTACTCGTTTCTCATTGTTGACACCTTGATCTCCTGCCAACTCCGAGAGCGGATTAGGAAAGGACTGCAATTCTTAGCGCCCTGCTGAGCTTGATTGCTAGAAATTGACGCGCGAAGGCCGCGTCATATTTAGCTTTAAGGGCCTTATGTCATGAGAGCCAGGGGGGAAGGCCCCTAACAGAGGCATCGTCTGCATCATGCAAGATCAACAGATGCGCCAAGGCCTGATTCAACTGAGAACGAGCAAACAGGAGTCTCTCATAAACCACTTCAGGACAGCCCTGGGCCCGACAGACTTCCAGCTCTTGAGTGGCCAAGGTAAGCCGCTGTTGCTGATATTCAACGCAGTGGATAACTTCGGCATTCGTGAGCTGGGAAATATTCGCGTGATGGCCAAGGCGGCCCGGCGTCAAGACAATAACTTCGCCCATTTCAGAACTCCGCCCAGTCTGCCATCGATGCGGCGTTCCCACGGGACAAAAGCCGCTGCACCGGTCGTTCTCGCAAGTGGGCCCTATCCAGCGGCGTAACCTTTTCAGACACGGCCCCGCTGCTCACGCCGAAGACGTCGACAATTGCATCCAACTCAGCTGATTCACGCTCCGTTTGCTCGATCGCGGCATTGGTTTCTTCCACGAGAGCCGCATTATGCTGGGGCATCTGGTCCATCTGCCGCATGGCGGCCATAACCTCGCCAATAGCGCTGGCCTGTTCGCTGTTGACGCGAGCGATCTCCCTGACAATCATGCTGTTTTCGCGGACGCCTTCGACCATAGTGGCAAGCTTGGTCGTCGCTTCTCGTAGTAGGCGACTACCGATCATCACTTCTTGCCCTGACTGTTCGATCAGGGCCTTTACGTCCGAGGATGCGGTGGCAGTGGATTGGGCCAACCGCCGGACTTCTACCGCGACGACGGCAAACCCCTTGCCCGCCTCTCCAGCTCGTGCTGCCTCGACCGAGGCATTGAGAGCCAGCAGGTTGGTCTGGAACGCAACATTGTCGATCATGCCGATAATGTCGGAAATCTTACTAGACGAGGACAAGATGCGATCCATCGCTTCGTTGGCTGTGCCCATCGCCTCGCCCGCCTGCTCGGCAGAGTGGGAGACAATGCCAGCCTTTGCGTCCGCCGCCTTGGCGCGCGTCGTTCTCATTGACGGCTTGTGCCAAGTGTTCCATCGACGCCGACGTTTCCTCGAGCGCCGCGGCCTGCCGTGTGGTGCGATCTGCCAGATCGTTGGCACCCATCAAGATTTCCTGTGTGGCCGTGCGCAATCCACTGGAGTTGATGCGGAGGGCTGTTACGATCTCCCCGAACTTGTCGAGAGTGTCATTGAAGGACACTCTAACGTCGTCGAGATCACCCGGCAGAGTCTCTGTCAGGTGCGCTTTGATATCGCCCCGCGCCAGTCGGGCGAGGTGCTCTCCAACGCGCAGCACTGCGATCTTACGCGAGGTAACATCGCTCGCATATTTCACGACTTTGTACGGCTTGCCGAATGCATCAAAAATAGGGTTGTAAGTGGCCAGTATCCAAACAGGGCGCCCCCCCTTACCGATGCGACGATATTCGCCTGCCTCGAACTGCCCCTGCGCGAGACGGTGCCAAAAATCACGATAGTCCTTACTGGCTGCAAACGCAGGATCGACAAACAGGCTGTGATGCCGGCCACGAATCTCCTCGAGCTGATAGCCCAACGCAGCACAGAAGTTGGCGTTGGCCGTCAAAATGGTACCATCTAGGCCAAACTCAATAACGGCCTGAGAGCGTCGAATAGCGTCCAGCTGGCCCTGCCAGTCCAGCGCCTGAGCCTTTTGAGCCGTGATATCGGAGGCGATTTTGACGATCTTCTGAACCTTGCCGCCTTTTCCAATTACGGGGTTGTAAGAGGCGACGATCCAGACCTTGCGATCATCCTTTCCTACCCTCATAAACTCGCCGCTGCTAAACTTGCCTGCGGCTAGCTGTTTCCAGAATTCCATATATTCGGGGCTCGACGCGAATTCTGCGTCGACGAACATGCGATGGTGTTGACCAACGACTTCATCGCGCGAGTACCCATGACGCTCAGGAAGTTACGGTTGGCCGCCAATATGGTGCCATCCGGCTTGAACTCGATGATCGCTTGCGACTGGTCCAGCGTGTTGATTTCCGCCGAGAAGTGACCCGGGTTTTCCATTGAGAAGTGACCCGCCTGTTAGTTTTGTTTTGGGTCGGTTGCTGTGGTCAAGGGTCTAGGTTTCTCCTTTGTTTTTGGCGG
>NZ_JAGIAW010000007.1 GCF_017744655.1 Devosia sp.
CCGCCAAAAACAAAGGAGAAACCTAGACCCTTGACCACAGCAACCGACCCAAAACAAAACTAACAGGCGGGTCACTTCTCAATGGAAAACCCGGGTCACTTCTCGGCGGAAATCAACACCATGGAGGGCTTTGCTTATCTGGCCGGGGTCATTGACCTGTTCTCGCGCCGCGTCATCGGCTGGTCATTGCAAAGCCGGCAGACCAGCGAGGTCGTTCTGCAGGCGCTTCACATGGCGGTCTGGCGCCGCAAGCCACAGAACACGGTGCTGGTCCATTCTGATCAGGGCTCCCAGTTCACCAGCATGGACTGGGCCAGCTTCCTGCGGCACCACAATCTGGTTCACTCCATGAGCCGGCGCGGCAACTGCCACGACAATGCTGTGGCCGAAAGCTTCTTCAACCTTCTCAAGCGCGAAAGGATCAGGCGCCGGACCTATCGAACGCGAGACGAAGCCCGCCAGGATGTGTTCGACTACATCGAGATGTTCTACAACCCGACCCGCAAGCATGTCCGCAACGGCATGCTCTCTCCAGTCGAGTTCGAACGGCGAAACCAAATCTGACCCCGAAGGTGCCTACAGAACACGGGGCTATTCAGAAGCCGCCATCGTCTTTTGCTCGATAAAGGCTTCGGACAGCTTATTTAGCTGCAGAGGGATCAGGTGTTCGCCTGGTCCCTTTGTCATTCATATAAGCGAAAAGGCTCGGACTTTCAGCGCAATTGCGCCGTTCTTTCGCGGGCAGAATATTTAGGGATTGCTGGCTGGGGTGCTAGGATTCGAACCTAGGAATGCCGGTACCAAAAACCGGTGCCTTACCACTTGGCGACACCCCAACTGGCGCGGTTCCTACACCGTTTGCTAAAGCCGCGCAACACGCCTTGTGACAGCCTGTTGAGCACTCGAAAGCAAACCCATTGCCCAAGGCATCAACGAACAAGTATCTGACTTCGCTAAATGTTTCGGCAAATCGCATCTGCCGGCGACCGGCGACATCACCCACTCGCTCATGCTCGAATATTCAGGTTTTGCACTGCCTGCTTCGGCTCAAGAGCGAAGAGCGCCCTCCAGCAGTTTCACGATGTCTGCGGCGCCATAGGCACGTGGATTCGGCGCCGGATTTTGCATGACCTGTTCCGCCGCCGCACTCGCTCCATCGAGCGGCATGCCTAAAATGGCAAGGCTTCTTGCTACGTTGAGCCTGAGGGCCAGTGCCTCCAACCCTTCCGCAGCGCTTTCATGGCCAAGCGCATCAGCAGCCAGGCCAAGCTGTTCTTTTGCCGCGACCTCGTTGAATCTGATGACATGCGGGAGCAGCGCCGCATGCATAGGGGCATGCGGCAGATCGTATAGTCCACCGAGGACATGGGCCAGCTTGTGATGCAGCCCCATGGTTCGCGCAGCGAGAACTCGCCCCGAGAGATAAGCTGCGTAAAGCACCGTCGCTCTGGCGTCCCAATCCCGCGGCGCGTCGACCAATATCGGCAAAGCCCCGGCAAATCCCGCTATCGCTTCCACAGCGATGCGATCGGTTTCCGGGGACCTGTCGGGCGCGTAGAGCGCTTCGAAAGCGTGGGCCATGGCGTTGAGCCCGCTCGACACCGTCAAGTCGAGTGGCAGGGACAGCGTCAACGAGACATCATAGATAACGGCCTGCGGAACGACGCGCTTGTCCCGGATGGTTGTCTTCTTGCCATCCCGCGTTTGCCCAAGGATCGGCGAGATTTCGGAACCGGAATATGTCGTCGGAATGGCGATATGCGGCAAGCCGGTCCGCAGCGCCAGGGCTTTGCCCAACCCAACCGCAGACCCGCCGCCCAGGCTGACGAACCCATCGGCGTCGCCAAGATAATTCAGCGCACGGTCGGTGACCTCCACCGGTGTGTGCACCACAGCATCGTCGAAAGTCGCAAAATGCCTCTCGCCCAGTGCCTCGGCGATTGCTGCGACGCCCGTGCTCCGCCCCGGCGTGCTGAGGACCATGGCCCGGGTCACGCCGAGGTCCTGAACGAGGGGCAAGAGGGTGGACAGGTGATCTTTCCCGAAAACGACCCTCTGCTCAAAACTCTGCAACTCGAAGGTTTTCATAGCCCGCTCCTTGGAAGTCTGTCCGCCGCTCAGGCGCTTTCGAGCGGCTGCAGATGCTGCTCGAGGTACGGCCGAAGATGCTCGTGCTGCATGGGCAGTTTCAGCGCCTCGCCGAGATGCTTGGTGTCTTCGTCGCGATCAAAACCCGGTTCATTAGTCGCGATTTCGAACAACACGCCACCGGGTGTGCGGAAATAGATCGCCCAGAAATAATCGCGGTCGATGACTGGGGTGACCTGATAGCCGGTATCCATCAACGCCTTGCGTACCTCTAGCTGCTTGGCCCGGTTCTCCACGGCGAAGGCGATGTGATGCACCGACCCGGCACCGAGGCGACCGAAGCCCACCTCAGGAAGCGCTTCGATGTCGATGAAATCGGCGCCATTGCCGTTCGGCAATCCCAGACGGCTGATGCCTCCGTGCTTGTCGACCTCTTCATATCCCATGAACTTGAGCAGTTCTTCGGTGGCGCCGGCATCGCGCAACCTCAGCGAAGCAGAATGGAAGCCTCGGATGGCAAAGGCATCGCTTACCGTTTCGGTGGTCCAGGGCGCGCGCACGTCATCCCTGGTTTCGACCAGGGAGAAACTGTCGCCCTCGGGACCGGTGAAATCGAGGCGTTTCTGGCCAAAAGTGGCTCCGCGCGATAACCCAGAGACGCCATTCTTGGTCAGGTGCTCCGACCAGACATCCAGGGTGTTTTCCGGCACCGAGAAGGCCGTGGTTCCCACCTCGCCCGCCCCGAACTGCCCACGGGCAATATTGGGGAAGGGGAAATAGGTCATCACGCTGCCCGGCGTGCCTTTTTCGTCGCCATAGTAGAGGTGGTAGACGCTCGGCTCGTCGAAATTGACGGTCTGCTTCACCCGGCGCAGCCCCAGCTTCTTGGTGAAGAACTGATTGTTGTTGCGGGCATCCTTGGCCATGGACGTCACATGGTGAAGCCCTTTGATCTGGTCCAGCATTTTGCACTCCATGAATGATCGGACCGATATCGCCCCGACGCTTGTTCTGAGTTCAAAATCGGATGTCAGAGCCTTTCAGGGTAGCTGGACAATTCGCTACGGATTGTCGTCTTTCTTCGAACGACATCGCACGAAGAAGTCGTCTGCGCCCCGGCAATGGCCGAGCGCCTGTGCAATGTCTGGAAATGATTGGGAGCGTTTGAAAGCCCGATGAGATGGGCCAGCTTCCGGCCCGAGCATTGGGATGCGCGGGCCGGAAAGGTTCATAAAAGGCCGCGTCCTAGAAATGGACCGACTTGGAGTCCATGGGGTTGGACGAGGTCGGCGGGGCGAACTTGGTCAGGTCGATGCCTTCCACCGCAGCCTTGTATTCGTCGGCGCTCGGCGTACGGCCGAGGATGGCGGAGAGAACGACGACCGGGGTCGAGGCGAGCAGGGACTCGCCCTTCTTTTCGGCGGTGTCTTCAACGACGCGGCCCTGGAACAGACGGGTCGAGGTGGCGAGAACGGTGTCGCCCTTTTCGGCCTTTTCCTGGTTGCCCATGCAGAGGTTACAGCCGGGACGTTCGAGATAAAGGATGTTCTCGTATTCCGTCCGGTTAGCGGTCTTGGGGTGAATATCGTCGAACTCGAAGCCGGAATACTTCTGGAGAATTTCCCAGTCGCCTTCTTCCTTCAGCTCATCGATGATGTTGTAGGTCGGCGCGGCGACGACGAGCGGCGCCTTAAATTCGACCTTGCCGGTGTCCTTTTCGAGGTTCTTCAGCATCTGGGCGACGATCTTCATGTCGCCCTTGTGCACCATGCACGAGCCGACAAAGCCCAGGTCCACCTTCTTGGTGCCGCCGTAGTAGGAAACCGGGCGGATGGTGTCGTGGGTGTAGCGGCGCGAGACGTCGGAATTGTTGACGTCGGGGTCGGCGATCATCGGTTCGTCGATCAGGTCGAGATCGACCACGACTTCAGCAAAGTATTTTGCATTAGCGTCGGGCGAGAGGGCCGGCTTTTCGCCCGAACGGATTTCGGCGATGCGGCGATCGGCCTTGGCGATCAGGCCCTTGAGGGTCTGGGCGGCATTGTCCATGCCCTTGTCGATCATGATCTGCATGCGCGACTTGGCGATTTCGAGACTTTCGATCAGCGTCTCGTCCTCCGAGATACAGATCGACGCCTTGGCCTTCATCTCGGCAGTCCAGTCGGTGAAGGTAAAGGCCTGGTCGGCGAGCAGGGTGCCGATATGGACTTCGATGATACGGCCCTGGAAGACGTTGTCGCCATGCTGCTGCAGCATCTGCGCCTGCGTCGCATGCACCACATCGCGAAAATCCATGTGGGGCTGCATCTTGCCCTTGAAAGTCACCTTGACCGACTGCGGGATCGGCATGGTGGCTTCGCCGGTGGCAAGCGCCAGCGCCACGGTGCCGGAGTCAGCGCCGAAGGCCACGCCCTTGGACATGCGGGTGTGCGAATCGCCACCGATGATGATGTCCCAATCGTCCACGGTGATGTCGTTGAGCACCTTGTGGATCACGTCGGTCATCGAGTGATACTTGTGGAGCGGGTCGCGGGCCGTGATCACGCCAAAGTTGTTCATGAAGGCCATGAGCTTTGGAATGTTGGCCTGGGCCTTCTTGTCCCAAACCGATGCCGTGTGACAGCCGGACTGATAGGCGCCATCGACCAGCGGCGAGATGACGGTCGCGGCCATTGCCTCGAGTTCCTGGGCGGTCATCAGGCCCGTCGTGTCCTGCGAACCGACGATGTTCACCTTGACACGCACGTCCGAGCCGGCGTGGAGGATCTTGCCGGGCGTGACGCCGACGGCGTTGCGGTTGAAGATCTTTTCGACCGCGGTCAGGCCCTGGCCTTCGACGGTAATTTCCTTGTTCGGGGCAAAGACCTGCGGGGCAGTGACTCCGAGGGTCTGGGCCGCAAAAGTCTGCAGCTTCTTGCCGAAGACGATGGCGTAGGACGAGCCGGCCTTCATGAATTCGGTCTTCTGCGGAGTGAAGGCAGAGGCGATGTCGACCAGCTCATTGCCGGCTTCATCGCGTAGCTTCTTGGTCTTGGCATCGATGGTGAGGACAGTGCCAGTTTCGACCGAGTACTTCTGCTCAAGGATCGGGTTGCCTTCGTTGTTGAGGATCGGCTTGCCGTCCTCACCGAGCTTCTTGACCCAGTTCTTGAGATTGAGGCCGATGCCGCCGGTCACGTCGACGGTGGTGGCGAAAATCGGAGAAATGCCATTGGTGCCGGCAACGATCGGCGCGACATTGACGAAGGGCACATAGGGGCTGGCGGGCTTGCCGGTCCAGAGCGCGACGTTATTGACGCCGGACATGCGCGAGGAGCCGACGCCCATCGTGCCCTTTTCGGCGATCATCATGACACGCTTGTCGGGGTGCTGCTTCTGCAGTGCCACGATTTCCTGCTGGGCGGCAGGGGTGATCATGCACTGGCCGTGCAGTTCACGGTCGGCGCGCGAGTGAGCCTGGTTGCCGGGCGAGAGAAGGTCAGTGGAAATATCGCCTTCAGCGGCAACAAAGGTGACGACCTTGATCTCGTCTTCGACCTCGGGAAGCTTGGTGAAGAACTCGGCCTTGGCGTAGCTTTCGAGTACGTCTTTGGCGACTTCATTGCCGGCCTTGTAGGCATCGCGCAGGCGGAACATGTCGGCGTCGTAGAGGAAGACCTGGGTCTTCAGTACATCGCCGGCTGCCTTGGCATTTTCGCCATTGCCCAGAGCCACGTCGAGCAGCACTTCGACCGAGGGGCCGCCCTTCATGTGCGAGAGCAGCTCGAGGGCAAAGGCCGGAGTGATTTCGGCCACGGCAACTTCGCCGAGGATGATTTCCTTGAGGAAGGCAGCTTTGACCGTTGCGGCGCTCGTGGTACCGGGCAGCGTGTTGTAGATGAAGAATTTGAGGGCATCGGCGCGTTGCGGATTGGCGGCATCGCGGATGATTGCGATGATCTCACCGGTCAGGCCGCCGGCATCGATCGGCTTGGGCGCGAGACCCTGCTCTTTTCTGCTTTCGATTTCAGCGAGGTAATCGGAATAGAGGGTCATCGCAATCTCAACATCGTGGGTGTGAGGTGCCGGCTGCGGCACCACATAGGGCTGTTTTGGTCGATGAAGCGCCAATGTCGCGCTTCCCTCCCAAGGTCGGCGGCAACCTAGCGCATTTCCGCAAACAAAGTACTTCCGAATTGAGCAAGGAGCGGTCGAGAAATAGCAACGCCCCGCGCAGGCGACTACGGGGTGGCAGACATATCTAAAGAGGCAACTGGATTTCGCGTTGCGCGAAAAAGAAAACCCCCGATTTCCGGGGGTTGGATTGGTAGCGAAGCCCAGATTCGAACTGGGGACACACGGATTATGATTCCGTTGCTCTAACCAACTGAGCTACTCCGCCCCAAGGGGCTCGACCTGCGTCGATGGCGCCTTACTAAGGTCGGGGGCCCCGGTCTGTCAAGAGTTGCGACCGGCCGGTTATGATTTTTCCAGACGTTGAATGTGGGCATGGATAAGCGCGAGGTCGGCTTCGAACTTTTGGCGCTCACGGGCCCTGGTTTCGGGGTCGGGAATGCGGAGGAGATAGGAGGGGTGGTTGGTGATGTAGAGCACCGAACCATCCTCCAGATCGATCGGTTTTCCGCGCATGCCGGAGATGGAAACCGCTTTTCCGACAAGGCTTTGCGCGGCGGTGGCGCCTAGCGCGACGACGATCCGGGGCTTGACGAATTCGCGTTCGAGATTGAGCCAGAAGCGGCAGGCCTGGATTTCGCCGGCATTAGGTTTCTGGTGGATGCGTCTTTTGCCACGCGGGATGAATTTGAAGTGCTTTACCGCATTGGTGACATAGAGGCGGCGGCGGTCGATGCCGGCATTTTTGATAGCTTCGTCAAAGACTTGTCCCGCAGGACCAATGAAAGGTCGGCCCGCCAGATCTTCTTGGTCGCCGGGTTGCTCACCGACGAACATGACCTCGGCTTCCTTCGGGCCCTCGCCGAAGACGGCCTGGGTCGCCTGCTCGTAAAGTGGGCAGCGGCGGCAGCCTTCGATGGCCTCGGCCGCGTCGGCAAGTGATTGAATTTGTTGGGCTTCCTCCACAGCCTCGCGCGCCTTCTGGCGCATGTGGCGGGCCGGAGGCTGGGTGGTGGCGCGGGCGATCATGTCCTGCTCTATTTGCCTTGCATTACGGATCAAGGGAGCAATGCGGTCGGCTTCGGGGAGGTTGCGCCAGTATTTGACCGGCATTTCCGATTTCATCATCGCGACTTTCAGCCGAGCCGGGTTGAAGATCGCGCCGTAATAGGTGCGCCAATCATCCTCCACCGCGCCCTCGGCGGGGATATCTTTTTTGTTTCCGCCCGGGCCAAAGCGCAAATTCTCCTTGTCCCAGAAGGCACTAGCATAGGGGGTGATGATGGCCCAATGCATGCCGGCAAAGCGGCGGGTGAAAAAGGGGGCTGTAGCTTCGAGGGTAAAATGCTCGGGCTCGAACCAGGCGATATAACGCTCTTCGTCCTCGTGGAGGACGGTGCGAAAACGCACGAAAGCCTTCATTTTGTGTGCATCGCGATGTACCCCCGAGGCCATTCGCGTTAGCAGACTGTTATCACTATCGGCAGCATTGGCGAGAATGTGCGAGTCATCCTGCAGTCGCCAGAGGAGACGATAGAGCAGTGCGAAACGCTGCGGGTCGGAGTGCTGGATGACGTCGCCGGCAAGGTCGATGAATTGGCGCGGTACGGAGCCGATCGGGCCATCGGTATCGGGCAGCATGTCGTCGCCCGCTTCGAAGAGGCCGCTCTCTTCCGAACCGACCCGCCACACGACCTGTGAGGGCTTCATGCCGGCAACAAGCAGGCGCCGCGCCTTGCCGCGCCACTCGTCGAGGTCGTTGAGCCGTTCGAGCCGGACCGAGAGCATTAGAAGAGTTCCAGCTGCTTTGGCGGCGGCGCGAGCTTTTGCCGGAGGCGCAGGTCGTCGGTGAGACCGCCCGGTGTCCAATCGGCAGCGGCGATGAAGGGGCGGACCTTGTCGATGGAGGCGGTGAGGCGCGCGAGGTCGGCAAGGGTGAGGCGATGATGGCGGCGTGAGGAGATGACGCGATCAACGCCGCTAACGCCGAGGCCGGGGACGCGCAGTAGAAGTTCGCGGTCGGCACGATTGACGTCGATGGGGAAACTGGCGCGATGTTTCAGGGCCCAGGCGAGCTTTGGATCGACCGCGAGATCGAGATGACCTCCCTCTCCGCCCGCGACGATTTCGGGCACGTCGAAACCATAGAAGCGAATAAGCCAATCGGCCTGGTAGAGGCGATGCTCGCGCATAAGCGGTGGCGGAGCGAGCGGCAGGCGCGAGGAGGCATCGGGGATGGGCGAAAAGGCGGAATAATAGACGCGCTTCAGCCGATAGCCGGAATAGAGCCCGGCGGCACGGGTGAGAATGGCGGCGTCGTCAGCCTTGTCGGCGCCGATGATCATCTGGGTTGACTGACCGGCAGGGGCGAACTTTTCGGGCTTTGCCTTGGTCGGCTTTTTGTCCTCGGTAGTTTCATCGAGTTTTCCGCGCAGGCGCGCCATGGCGGTGCGGATTTCGGCAGGGCGCTTTTCCGGGGCGAACTGTTCAAGCGCTACATCGGTGGGCAGTTCGATATTGGCGGAGAGGCGATCAGCCCAGCGGCCAGCTTCGGCGAGAAGCTCGGGCGCGGCATTGGGGATTACTTTGAGATGGATATAGCCGGCAAAGAGATGGGTTTCGCGCAGGGTGCGGGCGACGCGGACCATCTGCTCCATGGTGTAGTCGGGAGAGCGGATGATGCCCGAGGAGAGGAAGAGGCCTTCGATATAGTTGCGCTTGTAAAAGTCGAGCGTCAGCCGCACGACTTCGTCGACGGAAAAGCGGGCGCGCTCGACGTTGGAGGACGAGCGATTGATGCAATAGGCGCAATCGTAGACGCAGAAATTGGTCAGCAGCAGTTTGAGGAGGGAGATGCAACGACCGTCGGGCGCATAGGAATGGCAGATGCCGCTGCCCTCGGTGGAGCCAATGCCACCGGTCTTGCTGCTGTCGCGCTTTTCCGAACCGCTCGAGGCGCAGGATGCGTCGTATTTGGCCGCATCGGCCAAAATGGCGAGTTTTCGCGTGAGGGTGAGAGCGACCATTTGTTCATCCTTTGTTCTGGATGAATAGGCCGAGTCTGAGCGGCGCGCATGTCAAAAAGACATGAGTGGGGGATTTGTGAACGGAGATGGGGCCGCACGCTTCGTTCTAGCCTAGGAAACGGAGGTCCCTGCTTTCGCGGGGGTGACGCCGCGGGAGTGGCTACCACCCGAGGGCTTTGACCTCGCCGACACCGAGTGAGGTGAAGTGTCCTCGGGTCGAGCCCGAGGATGACGGGCGGTGTGAGGCAAACGACCCGTCAGGCGCGATGTCATTCCCGCGAAAGCGGGAACCCCTGTTTTAAACGGAGGTCCCCGCTTTCGCGGGGATGACACGGTGGAGGTGGAGCAATCGAGCATGCTTTGCCGAAGCTAGAGTCACCCGACGCTAGCCGCATCAGCCACCGCCTTTTGCGCGGCGAAGGCGCGTTGATAGGCCGGTCGCTGTTCGGCCCGGGCCACATAGGCAGCGAGGCTTGGATATTCGGCGAGCATTTCTGGCTCGAGGCGGCGCAGGACCATCACCATCATCAGGTCGCCGACGCTGAAATCGCCGCCGAGCCAATCGGCATCGCCGAGGCGGGCGGAGAGAGGATCGAGGCGAGAGCGGATCTGGTCGTCGATGAGCGGCAGGCGGTCCTCGTACCAGGGCTTGTCGCGCTCGGTGAAGTAGACCTGTTCGCGCTCGACGATCGAGGGCTCAATGGTGCTGAGGGCAGCGAAGAGCCAGGCCATGGCGCGGGCGCGGCCGGGTTCATCTGCGGGCAAGAGGCCTGAATGGTGCTGGGCGATGTGAAGAACGATGGCGCCGGATTCAAAGATGACGATATCGCCGTCTTCATAGGTTGGGATTTGACCGAAGGGTTGGCGCGATTTGTGGGAGTGTTCCTTCATGGTCTTGAAGGAGACGAGGCGCACATCATAGGCGAGCCCAACCTCTTCCAGAGCCCAGCGCACGCGCATGTCGCGGGCTAGGCCCTGACCACCATCTGGTGAATTCTCGAATGCGGTAATGATCGGCTTCATTGCAGTGTCCTCCTTGGGTACAGTCTTAGGACGAACGCCGCGTCGGCATTTCGACTAATATTTTTTACCCGAATTCTCACTGACCAAGCGCGCATTGAAACGGTTCATCACTTACTGTCTGTCATCCCGGCGAAGGCCGGGATCCATCCTGAGATTTCGAGATGGGCCCCGGCCGTCGCCGGGGTGACAATCGAGGTTGGAACGAGATCACTGCCAGGAGCAAAGATGGACATTTTGAACAACCTGCCGGAGCGAGGTTCGGTTTCGTTGATTGCCGAATTTACGGCGCGCGCAGGATACGTCGAAAGGGTGGCAGTTCTGTTGGCGGGCTTAGCGGCCGATGTGCGGCGCGAGCCGGGCAATGTCGTCTTCGATTGCTTCCAGCGACTGGATGATCAGGCGAAGTTCGTCGTCTATGAAATCTATCGCGACAAGGCGGCATTCGAGGCTCACATCTCGGCTGACTACGGCGCGGTGTTCAACGCCAAGCTGCGGGAATTGATTGTCGAACCCAATTCCGTGCTGACGTTTTTGACGCCACTGCGGGCTGAGTGATCAGGCTTTTGCAACTTTGTGGGGTCGCGTCGCTGCGTGGCTGATGGCGTGGGCGGCAAGGCCGATGCCCCAAGCGAGGAAGACCCACAGGGCCCAGAACGGGGCGCCGGTGAAGAGATTGATGGCAAAGAGCAGAGCCATGGTCGCTACGAAGACGATGGCGTGAATCTGGAGGCCGAGGCGGCCGTCGCATTTTCCTAGGTTCGTCATGATGGTCTCCTGATGGTTGATTGGCTCCCGACACCCCCACCCTTCCTCCTTGATGGGGGAGGATGGGTGGGGGTGTCGGCACGTACGATTTCAACGGCTGCCGTTTAGCGAGCGGCGTCTTCGATGACTTTCGCCACCGCTTCGGCCTGCGAGACGAGGCCAGAGTGGCTGGCGGCGATCTCAGTGGTGGTTGCGCCGATCCGGCCGGCGAAGAAGCGCTGGGCATCGGGCGGGATCACCAGATCCTCGGAGGTCACGACATAGAAGTTGGGCTTGCCATGCCAAGCGGCGACTTCGGCAACGGCGTCGAAATTGGCCGGGTTGGACGGCAGCTGGCTTGCGGCCATGGCTTCGGCTTCTTCCTTGGGCAGATCGCCGGCAAAGAGCGCCGGGAAGCTGGCGGGATCGAAGATCAGGCCGCCCTGCTCGTTGGGACGGATGGCCTTGACGCCTTCACTGGGTTCGCCGCCCGAAAGCAGGGCATTGAGCGTTTCGCCCTTGTCCGGCGCAAAAGCCGAGACATAGACCAGCGACTTCACCTTTTCATCGGCACCGGCCTCGCCGATGACCACGCCACCCCAGGAATGGGCGACAAGAACCGTCGGACCATCCTGCGCGTCGAGGGCGGCCTGGGTGGCGGCGACGTCATCGGCGAGCGAGGTCAGCGGATTGGCGACCTGGGTAACATTAAAACCCTTGGCCGAAAGGATGGCTGCGACCTTGTCCCAGGAGCTTTCATCGGCAAAGGCGCCGTGCACAAGGACGATGTTCTTGGCTTCCTGAGCCGTGGTGGCGGTAACCCCGATTGCGGCGGCAGCGAGCATGAGGGCGGACAGTGCGGTTTTCATTTTCATCTCCAAAATTTGGGCGAGGTTGGACGATCGGCAAAGTTCCCCTGCCGCTGGCTTTGCGCTAGCGTGTGCTTCTGGATTTTTGCGTTTCGGCCGAGGATTGCTTGATTTCCTCGCCAAGTGATGGGCTCTATTTAGAGGCTTGCAGCATGAACAGCCATGACCGCGCCTCCGGACCTCTTGCTCCGGAATCCGACGCCGCTTTTCCCATGATGGCTTCACGGGTGGATCTGCTCTCGCAGGTACTGACACTGATAAAGCTCCGAGGCGAACTGGTTTTCTCCGCCGAACTGACCGCGCCATGGGCGCTGAATTTCGACGCGGGATCGGCCTATTTCCATGTCGTGCAGGACGGAGAAATGCGTGTCAGCGCCAGCGATGGGCGCGTGATCGAGGCCGGGCCCGGGGACCTGCTGGTGCTGCCGCAAGGGCGCGGGCATGTCATCGGCACGCCGGACGGCAAGCCGGTCTCAGCGCGGCTGGTGCTCTTTGCGCAGATGAAGGAGGAGAGCCTGACCATCAGCCTTGGTGGCGGCGGGGCGCAGACCAATCTCATCAGCGGCGCGTTTCGCTTCGAGGGCGACAATCTGCCCTCCATGCTCGCCGTGCTGCCGTCCATCATCCATATCTCGCGGGAGGCGCTCGCCGAGGAGGCCGGCTGGCTCGATGGGCTGGCGCATTACCTCCATGCCGAAGCGCGGGCGCCGCAATCAGGCGCGGCAATCATGATCTCGCGGCTGATCGACGTTTTGGTGATCCGCGCCATTCGCACCTGGGTGCACAAGGCGCCACCGGAGAACAAGGGCTGGCTGGGCGCACTGGCTGACCCGCGGATCAGCCGGGCGCTCAAAACCATCCATGACGCACCATTCGAGCGGCGGACTGTGGCCGAGTTGGCCGACATTGCCGGCATGTCGCGATCGAGCTTTGCCGAGCGGTTCACGAACCTGATCGGCGCAGCGCCGCTGCACTATCAGACGCGCTGGCGGCTCTTGCTGGCCAATGAAATGCTCAAGGGCGGCCGGACCCGCGTGAGCGAGGTGGCGCGCCGGATAGGCTATGATTCCGACGCGGCGTTCAGCCGTGCGTTCAAGGCGCAGTTCGGGGTCTCGCCTGTTACGGTGGTGCATCCCGAGGAATTATTGTTCAATAATCGACACCAGTGCGTTGCGATTGTATCGATATGAACACCGGGAGGGTTCGCCTACATTCCCTGTCGAACACGGCGGGAGACGCCGCGAATATTGGGAGTTTTGGAAAATGACCCTGGAACTTGGCGGCATCCACCACCTGACAGCCGTAACTGCAGACGCACCGCGCAACCTGAAGTTTTATACCGAGACGCTGGGCATGCGCCTCATCAAGAAGACGGTCAATCAGGACGACACCTCGGCCTATCACCTCTTCTATGGCGACGGCGTCGCTTCGCCCGGCGCGGACCTGACCTTCTTCGATTTCCCCACCATGCGCGAACAGCGCGGCAACCACACGGTTGGTCGCACCGGTCTGCGCGTCGACAGCGAGGAGACGCTGAAGTGGTGGAAGGAGCATCTGGAGGCCAGCAAGGTTTCCACCAGCGGCATCAAGGAACGCTTTGGCCATGTCTCGATGGATTTCGAGGATTTTGAAGGCCAGCGCTTCCGGCTCGTCGTCGATGGTTCGAACAAGGTGATCCCATGGGCCAAGTCGCCGCTGCCGGCGGACAAGCAGATTGTCGGGCTTGGCCCGATCACCCTGTCGGTACCAAAACTTGAGCCGACTGATGCCATGCTGACCCGCGTGATGAACATGCGGCAGGTGCGGCACTATCCGGCTCGTGAGCGGGGCGCTGAAACCTTCGTCTATGAAATGGGTCCGGGCGGTCCGGCAGCCGAACTCCATGTCTCGGTCGATCCGAGCCTGCCGCGGGCGCGGCCCGGTGCCGGTGGCGTCCACCACGTCGCTTTCCGCACGCCGGACGAGAGTTCCTTACGCGAATGGATCGAACGGGTGAACAGCTTTGGCATTCGCTCCTCAGGCGAAGTGGAGCGGTTCTACTTCACCTCGCTCTACTTCCGCGAACCGAACGGAATCCTGTTCGAAATCGCCACCGACGTGCCCGGCTTTGCTGCCGACGAGCCGATGGAAACGCTGGGCGAAAGCCTGTCGCTGCCACCGTTCCTCGAAAGCCAGCGAGCCCAGATCGAGGCCGGCTTGAAGCCGCTGGTTTAAGCCGAAGCCCACCTCTCCCCTAAGGGAGAGGTGGGTGGCTCACGATCTGCTGTTCGTATCGAGTGGATCGGGGTCGTCGGCACGGCCGCCGCCCATGCCCATTCCCATGCCGCCCCCACCGCCACCGGCGCCTCCTCCACCGCCTCCGCCCTGGCGACCGCCTTCGCCGCCTTCACCCTTGCCGCGACCACCGCTGGCAGACGGGCGTTTCGGGCCCTGGACGGGAATGGCGAGATCGGCAGGGACGGGATCGAGATCAAGCGCCTTGCGGATGAAATCGCGCAGGGAAACGACCAGGGCGTCGGTGCGGATAGGATGGCCGGCGACCAGTTCTCGCGCCGCCTTTTCGGCGAGGCGCACATGCTCTTCGGTGCCCAGCAGGATAATGTCGGAAAGCGAGGCTTCGACATCGTCGCGAATGCGGCGCTGGCGATCGGAACCGGTGATGATCTCGGTGGTTTCGTCGCCCTCCGCACGTTTCTCATCGCGCTTGTGGGCGGGATTGACGGTGAGCGTGCCGGTGAAGGACCCGCCCAAAACCTTGTAGGCGGCAATGAGGGTGCGGAGGCGCTCGTTGATCTGGCGGTTCATCCGCTGCTGGCGCTGCTGGATCGTGGTCATGACCAGAAGGCGGATGCCGATGCCGACAAGGGCGAAGAGGGCGATGCCGATCAGCGTGCCGAGCACGCTTTCCCAGGAACTGAAATCGAAATTGCGCAGTCTGGCCTCCTGTGATTGGGGCCAGACTGGCATGGTTTGACAGGGCTGGGAATTGCCCCTTACCTGGCGTCGGGTTCGAGCAGGGCGGCATCCTGAACAAGGCGAATGAATTCGGCGCGGTAGCCGCCTTCGTCTTCGCCGCGACCGGCCTTGGCCAGAGCTTCAATTTCGGCCCAGGTCATGTCGGCTCCATAGACGCTGCCCTTGAGCTTTTGGCCAAAGGCGGCGACGGCGGTGGCGAACTGGGCGTCGCTGCCGGCAAGGGCGATGTCGTCATAGGTGACCTCGGGAGTGACCGGCTGTTCGATCAACTGGCTGACGCTTTCGCCGGGCAGCTTGTAGCGCATTTTGAGGAAGGCGATTTCATCGCTGCCGCCCGTCGTGGCCGCGTCGGTGCCATATCGCAGCGGATCGACCTGGCCGGCGCCGACCGGGGTGATTTCGTAAAGCGCGGTGACCGTGTGGCCGGCGCCGATATCGCCGGCATCCACCGCGTCATTGTTGAAATCCTCGCGTTCGAGATGACGGGTTTCGTAGCCGATAAGGCGATATTCCGAGACCAGAGCCGGGTTGAACTCGACCTGGATTTTGACGTCCTGGGCAATGGTATGGAGCGTGCCGCCCACTTCCTCGACCAGCACTTTCTTGGCTTCGGCGAAGTTGGAGATGTAGCTGGCATTGCCATTGCCGTTCTGGGCCAAGGCCTGCATGGTCGCGTCATCGAGATTACCGCGGCCGAAGCCAAGCACCGAGAGGCTGATGCCGGACTGACGCTTCTTGGCGATGAACTGCTTTAGCGCATCGGGATCGTCGATACCGACATTGAAGTCACCATCGGTGGCGAGGATGACGCGATTGGTACCGCTCGTTTTGCCTTCCTCGGCGAGGCGATAGGCGAGTTCGATACCATCGGCACCGGCCGTCGAGCCCCCTGCCCCGAGTTCGTCGAGAGCGGAGAGGATTTTGGCCTTTTCGCTGGCGGCGGTTGGGTCGAGCACCACACCGGCCGAACCGGCATAGGCGACGATGGAAACCGTGTCCTTTTCCGAAAGCTGATCGAGCAGCAGCGCAAAGGAGCGTTTTAGCAAGGGCAGCTTGTCGGGCTCGTCCATCGACCCGGAAGTGTCGATGAGGAAGACCAGATTACTCGGCGCAATGGCTTCGGCGGGTGGTTCATAGCCACGGATGCCGATGGAGAGAATCTGCGTCTTGTCGTTCCACGGGGTCGGGAAGACTTTTAGGGTCGGCTGGAACGGCACCTCGGCGCTGGGCGCAGCGGGGTAGTCATAGGGGAAATAGTTGATCAGCTCCTCGATGCGCACGGCATCGGGTTCGGGGACGTAGCCGTCTTCGAGCATACGGCGGGCATAGGAATAGCTCGCCGTATCGACATCGATGGAGAAGGTCGAGACCGGTTCTTCGGCGGCGACTTTCAGGCGCTGTTCGTCAAAGCTGGTGAATTCGTCGCCACTCGGCAGCGGCGCCATGCGGCCAGCTTCGTCGGCAAAGACGCTCTGCTTGGCGAGACCACCGACAGGCGCACCGCCATAGGCTTCGGTCTGGACGGCTGACAGCGAGGGCGTGATTGCCGGTGCGGGCGCGGGCATACTCTGCGGCGCGACCATGCGCATGTCCGGGGCGGCTTCGCTTTCGAGCAGCATAGGTTCGGGCGCCGCCAGGGCATCGCTATCGGCGGCGACCTCGGCCGGCGCCTGCTGCACGGCGATGTCGGCCACCTCTTCGCGGGCGCGAGGGGACACTGGCTCGACGGCGGGTGTGGCGATCTGTGGGCGTGGCGGCGCCTGGACCGAGGTCATCGCGGTCGTGGAATAGAGCTGGTAGCCGAGCGGCAGGAGCAGCAGGGCCACGGCGGTGGTGCCCAGAGGAATGCGGATGTCCATGATCGAAAGTCCCTTCAGGATTTCTTTGATGGACATGTGACGGCGGCCGCGATTCGATCCTTGGGTCGAACCAGCGTTTTTTTTGGCTTCGGCTTCTTCATAGACGGCGCGTGCGGCCGCGAGCGCTGCCGCCTTGGCAGAGGCGCGCGGCTTTGGCACGGGCGACTGACCCAGAATTTCGAAAGGATCGGGGCGGTGATCGGTCATAGTAGCCCCCTCAATGTCTTGCGGGCTTCGTGAACGTGGAAGGAAACGGTGGCCTCTTTGATCCCCATGATCTCGGCGGCCTGCGCGTGGCTCATCTCTTCGGCATAAACGAGCAGCACGGCGTCGCGCTGCTTTTCCGGAAGTGTGCGCACGGCGGCCCAGAGCTGGCTGCTGGTTGTCGCGTCTTCCTGGTTTGGCGCCTCTTCGGTCGGCGCGATCTCCGCATAGGCATCGACATGGGCGCCGCGGCGGCGACCGGCGCGTTGCCAGTCGCGCACCATGTTGAGCGTGATGCGATAGACCCAGCTTGAGAAAGCGCTGCGCCCATCGAAGGATTGCAGCGCCGCTCCGAGGCGGACGCAGACATCCTGTGCGATGTCTTCGGCATCGTGACCATTGCCGCACCACCGCCAGGCGGTGCGGTAGATGCGGTCATATTGATCCTCGACCAGTTCGGCAAAGGCCCCGGCATCGCCATTCTGGGCGCGCCGAACCAGCGCCTCGGTGAAGGCGGCCATTGGATCGGGTATGGATGCGGCAGTCAGTCCCACCAATCGTGCCTGCACAGAAAGCCTCTTTGCAGCTAGTTTAGCTGTAGGACGCCGGTGCTGCTGCAATCCTTTGGTCGTCGCCGAGATTTTTTTGTATGGAGACGAGCATGTCCGAAAGCCCCTTCAAGCTGAACCGTACGCGCATTTTCATCCTCGCCATGGGCGCGGTGGTGGTGCTGATCGCCATATCGATGATGATGGGCGGGCTGGGGCAGTATCAGGCGCTGCGGGAAGCGGCCAATGCGGCGAAGGAGCCGACGGCGGAGCAGGTGGGACAGTAATGCGCCGATATTCTTCTCCCCATTGGGGAGAAGGTGGCGCGCAGCTCACCGAATTCGCATTTGCGAATTCGGTAGGGATGAGGGAAAGGCATTAGTTTTAAATTGAGAGCTACCCCTCACCGACTCGGCTTCGCCGAGCCACCTCTCCCCAATGGGGAGAGGAACAAGGAAGACTAAGCCACCAATGCCTGCGGCACGGCTTCGGCGATAAACCCGCCGCCGAGTACCTCTGCCGTCTGGCTATCGTCAGCATAGAAGACGCAGGCCTGGCCGGGGGAAATGCCGTATTCGCCGGTGACGAGTGTCACAAAGACCTCGCCATTCTGCATCTGGATCACGGCCGGCTGGGGGCCGCGGGTGGAGCGGACTTTTACTTCCACCGGCGCGCCATTGCCGGCGCTGGCTTCAACGAGCGGGGTGGCGCCGAGCCAGTTGACGTCGCGCAGGCGCACCGTGTGCGTCTTGAGGGCTTCGCGGGGACCGACGATGACGCGGCCGCTGCGGTGGTCGAGTTTTACGACATAGAGCGGTTCGCCGGCGGCGACGCCCAGGCCCTTGCGCTGGCCGATGGTGTAATTGACGATGCCTTCATGGAGCCCAAGCACGCGCCCATCGAGATGCACGATCTCGCCCTGGGCCAGGGCCTCGGGGTGCATCTTGCGGATGATATCGGCATACTTGCCCTGCGGCACGAAGCAGATGTCCTGGCTGTCGTGCTTCTCGGCAATTTCGAGGCCGAATTCGCGGGCCAGTTCACGCACGGCCGGCTTGCTCAGGCCGCCAAGCGGAAAGCGCAGGAAATCGAGCTGCTCTTGGGTGGTGGCGAAGAGGAAATAGGTCTGGTCGCGATCTGAATCGACCGGGCGGAAAAGCTGGCGACGACCATCTTCGAGAAGGCGCGTCTGCACATAGTGACCGGTGGCGAGGACATCGGCGCCGAGGTCGCGGGCAACGGTCATCAGGTCGACGAATTTCACCGACTGATTGCAGGCAATGCAGGGCACCGGGGTTTCGCCCTGCTGATAGGCATTGGCAAAAGGCTCGATCACCGAGGCCTTGAAGCGCTCTTCATAGTCGAGCACATAGTGCGGAATGCCGAGCTTGGCCGCGACGCGCCGGGCATCGTGGATATCCTGGCCGGCGCAGCACGCACCCTTGCGATGGGTGGCTTCGCCGTGATCGTAGAGCTGCAGGGTAACGCCGATGACTTCATAGCCCTCTCGGGCGAGTACACCGGCAACGACGGAGGAGTCGACGCCCCCGGACATGGCGACAACAACGCGCGTGTCCTCGGGACGCTTGGCGATATCAAGCGAATTCAACATGTCTTTCCAATCCGGATGGGGTCAAGGGCCAACGGATAAGCGTGAGGTCGCCTCATACCGCCATTGGATAATTCTGGCAATTGCCCTGCCCGGCAGGAATTGCCGGGTTTGGGGCGAAACTGACCCAAAGGGCATCGGAGACCGACCGGACGGCATCGGGATGGGGTGGGGTGGAAACGTAGATATAGGTTTGAAAACAAAGAGACTTCAGGAGGAGGCAGGAACTTGGCAAGGCTCTTGCATTGTCCGGCAGGAGTTCTTTCGTGTTTGAAGAGGCGCAACCGTGGCTTCACAACTGGCAAATCTTTTGGTCTCGGCCTTCGGCTCCGCCGCAAAGCCGGTGCAACCGCCCGTCAAATCCAACAATGACGACCAGTTCGCGCGCCTTCTCGACGCTCCGGCGGCTCCGGCCAAGCGCAATGACGCGCAGGCAGCGCAGAGCAGCGATAACAAGCCGGCAACGCCTGACGCTGCCCCCAAGGATGCGGCTGAAACGACCGAGACCGCAGCCGCCGCGCCGGCAGAGACGGAAACCGAGGACGACAGCACCGAAGATACCGGCACGACCTCGCTGGCCGATACGCTGCTGGCAGCACTTGCCGCGCTGGGTCTGACGACCGAAGGGGCAACCGATGGCGAAGCCGGCGAGGGCGATCTCGTCGACGCCGCGGCGCTTTCCGATATCAAGGACGCGATCGGCGAGCTCTCGCAACTGCTGGGTATGGATGTGAAGACGCTCATGCAGCAACTAGCCGCCCTCGCCAAAGGCGTTGCGGCGGAAGGCGGCGGCGAGGCGGAACTGGCGGCCAAACTCAATGGCTGGCTCGGCGAGCGCCTGGGCGCGGCCGGCCTGACACTCGACGCCAATGCCGAGGCGAGCCTTGCCAAGCTGATGGACGGGCTCGGCGAATTTGCCAAGGCCATCCCGGCCGAGCCGGAGCTGGCTTCGGCTCAGCTCAAGATGCCTGAACCGGTGCTGGCGCCGAAAACGGCCGCGCCCGAGCCGAAGGTCGAGGTCAGCGAACCCGAACTCAAGGTCGAGCCGCAAAGTCTCGAGCGCAAGGCCGACGCCAAGCCGGCCGAGCCAGAGAACAAGGGCCAGAATACGCAGGCCCATACTGCCCGCCCCAATGGCGGCCAGGACAATAACCTCAACCTGACGCCGACCGCGCCCGCCGCAGCGCAGGCGGATGCGCCGCAGCAGGTCGACGCTGCGACGACCCCGCGCGTGGTGCAGACTGGTTATCAGACAAGCCAGCAGCAATTGAACCTGCCGCAGATCGCCTTCGAGCTGTCGCGCCAGGTGGGCGATGGCAATACGCGCTTCCAGATCCGGCTCGATCCGGCGGAACTGGGCCGTATCGACGTCAAACTCGACATCGACAAGAGCGGCCAGGTGCATGCGCGGCTGACGGTCGAAAAGGCCGAAACGCTCGACCTGATGCAGCGTGACCAGCGCGCGCTGGAAAAGGCGCTGCAGCAGGCTGGCCTCGATCAGAGCAAAACCAATCTCGAATTCTCGCTCAAGCAAAACCCCTTCGCCGGTGATCAGAACCAGCGTTCGGGCGAGGAGCGAAGCGGGTCGGGCAGCGGCCAGGATAGCCAAGAGGAAACAGAAGTTTCCGCCCCCGCCATCACCCTTTATCGCGGCGCGCTCCAGGCGAGCGGCCTCAATATCCTGGCATAAGGACGTTTCACCATGGTCGACGGCGTTTCCGGTTCGTCCTCAGCAAATAACAGCTCGCTCGCCGGCTCACGCCAGACGATCGCGCAGAACTTTGACACTTTCCTGTCGATCCTGACCACGCAGCTCAAGAACCAGAACCCGCTCGACCCGCTGGATACCAATCAGTTCACCCAGCAGCTCGTGCAGTTCACCGGTGTCGAGCAGCAGCTCAAGACCAATACGTTCCTTGAAAGCCTGCTCGCTTCGACGCAGACGGCGGGCCGCATGGACGCCGTGGGCTATATCGGCAAGCAGGTCACGATCACCGGCAAGACCACGCAGCTGAGCGGTACTCACGCCATGTGGGGCTACAAGGCCGAGGCGAACGTCGCCAATGCCAACATCACGATCAAGAACGCTTCGGGCGATGTGGTCTATACTCAAAACGGCTCGCTCAACATGGGCGACGGCGTCTTTACCTGGGACGGTATTTCCAGCGACGGCCAGCCGCAGCCGGACGGCCTCTATACGATGACCATCGAAGGCACGAACCTGTCGGGCAAACCGGTCAAGGTTACGACGTCCGCCATCGGCATCGTCAGCGCCGTCGACTTCTCGAGCGGCCAGCCCATGGTGACCGTCGGCGCTGCCAAGGTGCCGCTGAGCGACGTTTCGGAAGTGCGTATCCCGGACGCACCGACCACGCCCGGCAAGGACGACGAAACCAAGGCTTGATGCATGGTGTCGCGGGGCCGGCGCATGAGCGTCAGGCCTCCGCGCTAAGCCCAATTCCGGCCAATTGTTCGGAGACCTGCCAGAGGCGCCGGGCGACGACTTCATCCGTCGCTTGCTTTGGAACCTTCGAGAGGGTCGGATAGCCACGGATTTCGCCAAGCGCATGCGGGCCGTAATAGGCGCCCGGCACCGCGGCAGGCGATGTTGCGGCATAAAGGGTTGGCAAGGCGCCCTGCGCCGCCGGCTGGAACATGAACCACATGAACGAGCGCGCCGCGCTCATCAGGCTGCCCCGGCCCGGCGCATTGTGCAAAAGCTCGGTGCGGGAAACGCCGGGATGGGCCGCAAGGCTCGTGACGCCCCAACCCTCGGCCATGCTTTTGCGCTGCAATTCGAAAGCGAACATCAGGCAGGCGAGCTTGGATTGGCTGTAGGCCTGCATGGGGATATAGGTCTTGCGACTTTGCAGGTCATCGAAATCGAGCTTTCCCTGGCGGGCCGCGATGCTGGAGAGGGTGACGACGCGAGCGTCCTTCCCGCCCCGCAGGAGCGGCAGCAGATGAGCCGTGAGTGCGAAATGTCCGAGATAATTGGTACCGAACTGCAGCTCGAAACCATCCGCAGTCTCCTGCCGCTCTGGCGGCACCATGACGCCGGCATTGTTGACGAGAAGATCGAGGCCATCCAACTGGCCATTGAGGCGCGTGGCGAAGTTTTCGACGGACTTGAGGCTGGCGAGATCGAGCTGTTCGAAGCGGACTTTGGCGGCCGGGACAGCCTCACGAATTCCGGCGACAGCGTCCACACCCTTTTGTGGGTTGCGCCCGGCGATGATGACATCGGCGCCCGACCGCGCCAGCGCCAAGGCGTCCTCGTAGCCCAAACCGCCCGTGCCGGTAATAACAGCCGACCGGCCCCGTTGCGGCGGCATATCCGTTGCAGTCCACTTGTCCATCGCCTATGTCCTTCCCGACATTCATGCACTCAGTGCAAAAATATATATTGCACCGGGTGCATAAATTTCAAGGGGTGTGCCCGATGACGGCGACAAGCGACGAAAGCGTGCGGGACAAAAAGCGCCGGGAGACCCGACAACGCATTGTGGATGCGGGCCTAAAACTCTTTGCCGGCAATGGCTATGAGGCGACGACGCTGGATGCCATTGCCGCTGAAGCCGGCATTTCGCGGCGGACCTTCTTTCACTATTTCAAGTCCAAGGACGAAATCCTGATCTCGCTGCAGGCGGGCCTTGGGGAACAGCTGTCGACGGCGATCCGGGCCCAGCCCAGGGACCGGCGGCCGCTGCCGGCCCTGCGCGACGCCATGCTGGGCATGGTGGCTCCATATTCGCCGAAGAGCCTTCTGGCCATCGACAGGATGATGCGATCGAGCGAGACGGTGCAGGCGCGCAAGCAGGCAAGCTATATCCGCGACGAAGCCACGGTTTTCGCCGCCCTTAAAGCCCATTGGCCGCACGAGCCGGAAACGCAGATGCGGCTTCTCGCCGCTTTTGCCATCGGGGCGGTTCGTCTCTCGCTCGACACGTTCAGCCGCGAAGAAGGAAGACGCCCGCTGGCGGCGCTGCTGGCGGAAAGCTTCGACGCGCTGGGGCAACTGGCCCAACAGACATGAAGTCCCCATGACGGATCAATTGATTGATTTTCCGTCGTAATCTTAACTGGTTGTAAGTTTCCCTTTAGCGGTATCTTAAGGTCACCGTCCTACTCTCTTGGTCATATGGTCAGGTTGAGTAGAGAGTAAAATGACCGTACAGATGCGTCCTCGCGTAAAGTACGTTATCGGTCCGGACGGTAGCCCGCTCACCATTGCGGATCTACCTCCCGCCAATACCCGTCGTTGGGTAATTCGCCGCAAGGCGGAAGTCGTTGCCGCCGTGCGTGGTGGCCTTCTAAGCCTCGAAGAGGCTTGTGAACGCTATACGCTGAGCGTCGATGAATTTCTTAACTGGCAGGCTGCCATCGACAAGCATGGCCTTGCCGGATTGCGGACAACCTGGATTCAGCACTACCGAGAAGGCTGACATCCCGGTCATGACGATTGCGTAGCCCCCACGGCCCGAGGCCATGGGGGTTTTGCGCATTTAAGGTCAGCACCTGGCTAAGGACCCAAGTTTTCGACTCTCGCCCGCCATCCCCGCGAAAAAGCGGAAGTCCGCTTTTCGCGGCGAAAGCGGGGATCTCGTTTCAAAACAGGGATCCCGCTTTCGCGGGAATGACACCGCGGGTTGGGTGACCCTGAGCGCTAAAAAGCCTAAAAACTAGACCATATCGTCCGGCATCCAGCGGGCACCCGCGGGACGCTGCTTCAGCCGTTCGTAATAGGCCTGCACATGCGGCATGGGCTTGTGATCGAAGGGCACGATGAACCAGCGGTGGATCGAAAGCCCCAGGACGATGTCGGCAATGGTGAAGTCGTCGCCGGCGATGAAGGCGTTCCCCTTCCTGAGTTCCGCCTCTAGTAGGTCCATTCGCGCTGTCCAGGTAGCGATTGATTCGGCAATTTTTGCCGGGTCGTCATATCCCGTACGCTTTCGGACCAAAGCGTTGAGTGCGTAGCCCCAAGGCGGATTAAGCTCGGTCGCCTGCCATGTGAACCATTGCAGCGCGAAGCCGAGGGCCCGCGGCGCCTCGGGAAGCAGGGCGGAACGGGTCTGGGCGAGGTAGACTAGGATGGCATTGCTCTCCCAAATCGCGCTTCCATCGTCCTCGATAAAGACCGGAATCTGTGCATTGGGATTAAGAGCCAGAAACGCGGGGTCATTGGGGTCACGCAGCGGCAGGCCCCAATCCTCGCGTTCATAGGAAATTCCCAATTCGTCCAGTGCCCACAGCACTTTACGCACATTGATCGAGGTCACGCGGCCAAGAACCCGAACCATTTTTCACTCCCGAATCTAGTAGGCAGTTTTTGCCTGATTTTTCGTTTTGGTTCGAGTGGTTAAGAGATTGTTTACCATCTGATGGGTAATTTTTGCCCAGCGGTCGACGGGGGCTCCGACGATTGCACTTGACCAAACTCGAGTGGCAGCGTGGAAAGTCTAACTACTCTCATCAACCGCATCGGCATGCCGCGCCTGGCCGCCATGGCGACGGTCGCCGTCCTGATCATGGGCTTCTTCGTCTTCCTGATGATGCGGGCCCAGACGCCAAACCTATCCCCGCTCTATAGCGGGCTCAGCCTCGAAGACTCTTCGGCCATCATCTCCCAGCTCGAAACGGCCAATGTGCCCTACGAACTGCGCGGCGATGGCGACACCATTCTCGTGCCGCGCGACCAGATCACCACGCTGCGCATGAACCTGGCCGGCGAAGGCCTGCCCACGCGCGGCCAAGTCGGCTACGAAATCTTCGACCAGCAATCGACCCTGGGTGCCACGAGCTTTGTCCAGAACATCAACAATGTTCGCGCCCTCGAAGGCGAACTGGCCCGCACCATTTCCTCGCTCTCGCGCATCAAGGGTGCGCGTGTCCACCTCGTCCTGCCCGAGCGCGAACTTTTCCGCCGCGAGCGCAAGGACCCATCAGCTTCAATCGTTCTTTCCGTGCGCGGCGCGCTCTCGAACGGCGAAATCCGCGCTATCCAGCACCTCGTGGCTTCGGCCATCGAAGGCCTGAGCCCCCAGCGCGTATCGATCGTCGACGATGCCGGTAACCTCTTGGCTTCGGGCACCGAAGACGATGGTCTCGGCGCCATGTCGGGCCAGGCCGAGGAGCGCTCCCTCGCCTTCGAAAATCGTCTGCGCACCCGTGTGGAAGACATGCTGGCCAATGTAGTCGGCGCCGGCCGGGCCCGCGTCGAAATCTCGGCCGAGATGGATTTCAACCGCTCGACGGTGACCGAGGAAACCTTCGATCCCGAAGGCCAGGTGGTCCGCTCGACCCAGACCCGCGAAGCCCAGAACCAGTCCGGCGCTGCGGCCGGCCAGGTGACCGTCGCCAATGAACTGCCGGGGGCCAGCGGCAATGGCGCGAGCAATGGCAATACCGAACAGGGCAATTCGACCGAGGAAGTCGTCAACTACGAGATTTCCAAGAAGACCCAGACGGCCGTGACCGAAGCGGGCGCATTGAAGCGCCTGTCGGTGGCCGTGGTTGTCGATGGCACCTATGCCGACGACGGCGCGGGCAATATGACCTATACCGCCCGTTCCGCCGACGAGATCGCCCAGATCCTGACGCTGGTCCGCTCGGCTGTGGGTTACTCGGCAGAACGCGGCGACAATGTCGAAGTCGTCAACATGCAGTTTGCCGAGCGTCCGGAACTGGCGCCGCCCGGTACCGACCAGCAGGGCGGCCTCCTCGACTTCACCCGCGACGACCTGATGAATGGCGCGGAAATGGCCGTGACCCTGCTCATCGCCCTCGCCCTCCTGTTCTTCGTGCTGCGTCCGCTCTTGAAGAAGGTGATCAGCCCCGAACCTGCACCGCTGGCCCTGCCGGCCGCGGTGGAACTGGGCCAGGGCACGACGCTCGATGCCGAAGGCAATGTCATCAGCAACGACAATGGCGAGCCGATGAGCGATGCGGCTCGGGCGGCTCTCGCCAACCACGACTGGATCGAAGACGCCAAGGCGCTGGGCGAGCAGCAGCTTCAGCAGCTCAAGTCCGTCGGTTCGCTCGTCGAAGAAAACCCCAAGCAGGCAGCGCTGATCGTGCGCGGCTGGCTCTCCAACGCAGCGTGATCTGACATGGCCCTTGTAGCTCAAGCCGTTGAGACCCCAGAAGCCCGCGCAGGCGGCCCCCAGCTCAAGATCGGCGGTGCCTCGAACTATCGCGCCCTCAAGGGCGACGAGAAGGCCGCGGCCCTGATGCTGGCGCTCGGCCCCGACCACGGCAAGCCGATCTTTGAAGAACTCGACGAACACGAGATCAAGACGCTGTCACGCGCCATGGTCAAACTGGGTCCGATCACCCCGGCAATGCTCGACGAACTGATGGCCGAATTTGTCACCAACATTGCCTCCAACGGCAATGTGGCGGGCAATTCGGACTCGACCGAACGCCTGCTCCTGAGCTTCCTGCCCCAGGATCGTGTCGACGCGATCATGGAAGAAATCCGCGGCCCGGCCGGCCGCAACATGTGGGAAAAGCTTTCCAATGTGCAGGCCGACGTTCTCGCCGCCTATCTCAAGAACGAATATCCGCAGACCGTTGCCGTGATCCTCTCCAAGATCGCGCCAGAACACGCATCCGACGTGCTCGCCTCGTTGCCCGAAGAGCTCGCCATGGAAGTCGTGCAGCGCATGCTCGGCCTCGACGTGGTGCAGAAGGATATTCTCGAAAAGGTCGAGCAGACCTTACGCACCGAATTCATCTCGACGCTCAATACGTCCAAGCGCCGCGACAGCCACGAGCTGATGGCCGAAATCTTCAATACCTTCGATCGCCAGACCGAAGCGCGTTTCATCACCAGCCTTGAAGAAAAGAGCCGCGAAGATGCCGAGCGCATCAAGTCGCTCATGTTCACCTTCGAGGATCTGGCCAAGCTCGACATGTCGGCGATCCAGACCCTGCTCTCTCGCGTCGACAAGCGCGAACTGGCGCTCTGCCTCAAGGGCGCCAACGACGAGATCAAGGATTTCTTCCTGAAAAACATGTCGAGCCGTGCGGCCAAGCTGATGCAGGACGACATGATGGCCATGGGCCCGGTGCGTCTCAAGGACGTGGACGAAGCCCAGGCCCGCATGGTGTCGGTTGCCAAGGACCTGGCGGCGAAGGGGGAAATCCTCATCGTCAAGTCCAAGGGCGACGACCAGATGATCGGTTGACGCCATGGCCGCCCTTGCCCGTTTCACCTTCGATCTCGATCTGGCCGACCGCCCTGCTCTGTCCCAGAGCGTCGTGCCGGACCTGCCGCCCGAGCCGGTCGGCATTCCCGAGGATGTGGTCGAGCGCCTCGTGCGCGAGGCCCGCGAGGAAGGCTATGCCGAGGGTCTGGTGGCCGGCGAAGGCAATGCTACATCCATGGCAACTCAGACCATTGCCGCCGCAGCCGGAACGCTTGCAGCGCATGCGGCCAGCATGACCGCAGCGCTCGACGAGGCACGGGCGGAGAGCCACAAGGAGGCCGTGGGCCTCGCCGTCAGCGTGGGCCGGAAACTGGCCTTCCATCTCGTCGGCCGCGAGCCGACGGCGGAACTCGAAGCCTTGATTGCCGAATGCATGCCGAGCCTTTCGGGCGTACCGCATCTGGTGATCCGCTGCCACGAGGATCTGGCCGACCAGATCCGCGACATCGCCACGGCCCAGATCGCGACATCCGGCTATGCCGGGCGCCTGGTGGTGATGGGGGAACCCGATATCCGTCTCGGCGACGGCAGGCTCGAATGGGTCGATGGCGGTCTCATCCGCGATTCCGACGGCCTCGACACCGAGATCAACGAAACAATCGCCGCCTATCTCGCCGCCAAGGCGAACAAGGCCGGATCACATATAGCCAAGGAGAGCGGTGAATGAACCCGACCGATCCTGAGACCAACGCAGCGGAAATGGAAGATTTTGGCGCGGGCGACATGCCCGGCACCGGTTCCGACACCCGCGCCGAGGCCTATGTCGAGCGCACCGCGGACGATCTCGAAGCCGTGTTCGACGTGCCCGTGCGCGTCTCGGTCGTGCTCGGCCGCACCAAGATGCCGGTCGCGAGCCTCTTGAAGCTCAATACCGGCACCGTGGTCGAACTCGACCGCCAGGTCGGTGAAGCCGTGGAAATCTACGTCAATGACCGCCTCGTGGCCCGTGGCGAAATCGTGCTGGTGGAAAACCGGCTCGGCGTCACCATGACCGAGATCATCAAGCCTCAATAACAAGAACGGGAGTGACTGGTATGCGTCTCCTCATCGTCGGAGCCCTCGAAGGTCAACTGAGCCAGGCCACCAAAATGGCCATGGATGGCGGCGCCAAGGTCGCTCACGCCCCCGGCATCGATATCGCCATGGCCGCTTTGCGCACCGGCCGCGGCGCTGACCTGCTGCTCGTCGACGTGATGATGGACATTGCCGGTCTCATCGCTGCGCTGGAAGCCGAACGCATCGCCATTCCCGTCGTCGCCTGCGGCGTCGAGACCAATGCCGCCGCCGCCGTCAACGCCATCCGCGCCGGCGCCAAGGAATACATCCCCCTGCCCCCCGATGCGATGCTGATCGCGGCGGTCATCCAGGCCGTGTCTCGTGACAGCGAAGATTTCCTCTTCCGCGATCCGGCCATGCAGCGCGTCGTCAAGATGGCCGAGCAGGTTGCGGCCTCCGAAGCATCCATTCTGATTACCGGCGAAAGCGGCACCGGCAAGGAAGTCGTCGCCCGTTTCGTTCATTCGCGCTCCAAGCGCGCCAACAAGCCGTTTATCTCGGTCAATTGCGCCGCCATTCCCGAAGCCCTGCTCGAATCTGAGCTCTTCGGCCACGAAAAGGGTGCCTTCACCGGCGCCGTCGCCCGCCGCGTCGGCAAATTCGAGGAAGCCTCGGGCGGCACGCTACTGCTCGACGAAATTTCGGAAATGGACGTGCGCCTGCAGGCAAAGCTGCTGCGCGCCATCCAGGAGCGCGTCATCGACCGCGTTGGCGGCACCAAGCCCGTGCCGGTCGATATCCGCATTCTCGCCACCTCGAACCGCAACCTGACGGAAGCCGTGCGTGAAGGCTCGTTCCGCGAAGACCTGCTATTCCGCCTCAACGTCGTCAACCTGAAGCTCCCGGCCCTGCGCGAGCGTCCGGGTGACATCGTGGCTTTGGCCGATCATTTCGTTGCCAAATATGCCAAGGCCAATGGCCTGCCGAAGCGCGAACTTTCCGAAGATGCGCGCACGGCTTTGCTCCATGCGCCCTGGCCGGGCAATGTGCGTGAACTCGAAAATACGCTGCACCGCGCGGTACTCCTTGCGACCGGCACCATGATCGGCGCCGAAGCCATCGTGCTGCCCGACGGCATGGGCCTCAATGAAGCCGCGCGCATCCATTCGCCGGCCCAGCAGCTTGCCGAAACCGCCGAAGCCATGTCGCGGGCCCTGGTCGGCCGCACCGTGGCCGATGTGGAGCGCGAACTGATCCTCGATACGCTCGACCACACCTGGGGCAACCGCACGCATGCGGCCAATATCCTGGGGATCTCGATCCGGACGCTGCGCAATAAGCTCAACCAATATTCCGACGAAGGGCTCAATATTCCCGAGCCCGGCGAACGGCGGAACGTGGCTTGAGCGCCCTTCCTGCTCCCAGCGACCTCTCTTCCCCTTCTCCCATCCTGGGAGAGGGGTTTTCGACTTTGGCCTGAGGCCATAGGACCGGCACGATGACCGATATTTCTTCTTCGTCTTCCCGCCTCAGCTTCAAGCTGCCGTCAGTGAAGTCCATTCTGGATACGCTGCGCTCGGGCGATATCGCGCTGGCCACCGGCGTGATGGGTCTCATCGTCATCCTCATCGTGCCGCTGCCGGCCTTGATGGTCGACGGACTCCTCGCCATCTCGATCGTCTTCTCGGTGATGATCCTGATGACGGCGCTGTTCATCCAGAAGCCGCTCGAATTCTCGTCCTTCCCGACGGTGCTGCTGATCGCGACCATGTTGCGCCTCGGCCTCAACCTCGCCACGACGCGACTGATCCTATCGGAGGGTCACAACGGCTCCGCCGCCGCCGGACACGTCATCGAGGCCTTCGGCAACTTCGTGACGCGCGGCAATTTCGTCATCGGTATCGTGATCTTCATCATCCTCGTGATCGTGAACTTCATCGTCATCACCAAGGGTTCCGGTCGTATCGCCGAAGTCGCGGCGCGCTTCAGCCTGGACGCCATGCCCGGCAAGCAGATGGCCATCGACGCCGACCTTTCGGCGGGCCTCATCGACGAAGACACCGCCAAGAAGCGCCGTGCCGAACTCGAAGGCGAAAGCGCCTTCTTCGGTAACATGGACGGTGCGTCCAAATTCGTGCGCGGCGATGCCATTGCCGGCCTGATCATCACCTTCATCAACGTCTCGGCCGGCATGGCTATCGGCATCATGCAGGAAGGTCTCTCGCCCGGCGAAGCCGGCAGCGTCTATACGCTGCTGACCATCGGCGATGGTCTCGTCTCGCAGATCCCGGCCCTGATCGTGTCGACCGCAGCCGGTATCCTCGTGTCGAAGTCGGGTGTTTCGGGCGCCGCCGACAAGGCCCTCACCACCCAGTTCGGCGGCTATCCCAAGGCTCTGGGCATGGCATCGGCCGTGATGGCGGCCCTGGCCCTGCTGCCGGGCATGCCGCTCATCCCCTTCCTCGCCCTCTCCGGTGGCGTCGGCTATGCCGCCTACCGCGCTGCGCGCACCAAATCGGCCCGTGAAGTCGTCGAGCGCGCCAAGACCGTGGCGGAAGCGGCAGCCAAGGCGCCGGGCGCCCCGGGCCAGCCAGGCGCTGCCCCGGCCGGCGAACCGCCGATCAGCGATAGCCTCAAGATCGACGATCTCAAGCTCGAACTCGGCTATGGCCTGCTCGGTCTCGTCAAGGAAGACGAAAGCGGCACCGATCGCCTCACCGAGCAGATCAAGGCCCTGCGCCGTCAGCTGGCGCTGGAACTGGGGTTCGTCATGCCGCCAGTCCGCATCCTCGACAACATGCAGCTCGAACCCAACGACTACAAGGTTCGCATCAAGGAAGTCGAAGCCGCCCACGGCCAGATCCACGCCAACCTGCTCATGGTCATGGACCCCTATGGCAATCCGATCGACCTGCCAGGCCACCAGACGACCGAGCCGACCTTCGGCCTGCCGGCGACCTGGATCGACCCGGCGCTGCGCGACGAAGCCGAACTGCGTGGCCTCTCGATCATCGACCCGTCGACCGTGATTTCGACCCACCTGACCGAAGTCCTCAAGGCCAACGTCGCCGAACTCCTTAGCTACGCCAATGTGCAGACCCTGCTCTCGGGCCTGCCCAAGGACCAGCAGAAGCTCGTCGAAGACATCATTCCGAGCCAGATTTCGGTCTCCGGCGTGCAGCGTATCCTCCAGGGCCTCCTCACCGAGCGCATCTCGATCCGCGACCTCTCGACCATTCTCGAAGGCATTGCCGAAGTGGCCGCACCGGGCCGCTCGATCCAGGCGATCACCGAGCATGTTCGCAGCCGCCTCGCCCGCCAGATCTGCGCTGCAAATCTGGGCCAGGACGGCAACCTGCCGCTCCTCACGCTCTCCCCGCAGTGGGAACGCGACTTTGCCGAAGCCATGGTTGGCGAAGGCGAGAACCGCCACCTCGCCATGGCGCCGAGCCGCTTGCAGCAGTTCATCATCTCGGTTGGTCAGGCCTTCGAAAAGGCAGCCCAGCAGGGCGAACTGCCGGTGATGATCACCTCGCCCTCGATCCGTCCGCATGTGCGCGCCATCATCGAGCGCTTCCGCCCGCAGACGGTCGTGATGAGCCAGAACGAGGTTCACCCCCGCGTCCGCCTCAAGACGGTGGGCGCCATCTAGGCGGTTTCAAGCAGCATCAGAATAGCGAAAGGGCGAACCAGTGGTTCGCCCTTTCTGTTTGATCAGTGGGTGATATTGCCCGATACCAGCGGCGGCAGATCGATCACCGATGCCTCGCGCGAGACATCGATCTCGTCTTCCTCGGCCAGCTCGCGCTCGGCCTGAAACCAGAATTCCTGTTCGCGATCCTCAGGCTGGCCCGCCTCTTCCCAAAGCTGGTAGGCACGGTCACGGATCTTGTATTCCTCGACATGTGGCATGGTGCTCTCCTCGTAACGCATGAATGCAGAACGCGAGCGTGACCTAGCAGTTGCCGACGACGGCGCAGTGACTGAGATTTTACCGGCTGGTCAAGGCCAGCTTGGCCCCAAGCGCCACGAAGGCGGCGGCAAAGGAGCGGCGCATCCAGACCATAATGGCGGGCTTGGAGATGACGTGGCCGCGAATGGCGGCGGCAAAGAGCCCATAAAGCGCGAAGACCACGAAGGTCATCACCATGAAGACAAGGCTCAATTGCAGCATCTGCGGCACTGCGCCCGGCGCATCGGCCGGCACGAATTGCGGCAGGAAGGCAAAGAAGAAGATCGAGAGTTTTGGATTGAGGAGGTTGATGAGAACAACCTCAACGGCCATGTCTTTCAAACTCTTGGGCTCGGCATTGGCGGCGACCGAGAGGGAGCCGGTTTCGCGCAGTGTCGCCCAAGCCATGTAGAGGAGATAGGCAACGCCGAGATACTTGATTATCTCGAAGGCGAGCGCGCTGGTATGGAGAATGGCGGCAAGACCGGTAATGGCCGCAATCATGTGCGGCACGATGCCGAGGGTGCAGAAGAGCGCGGCCCAGAGGCTCGCCTTGCTGCCGCGACCAAGGCCGGCGGCGATGGTGTAGAGCGCACCGGCGCCGGGAGAGACGACGACGATCAGGGTCGTGATGAGAAATTCGACGCTCAAGGGACGGTCCTCCGGAGGGCTGTCAGGACAGTTTCTCTTTTCGCGCGGAACGGCAAGTCCTCCGTGACATTATCCCCGTCACCAACAGGGGACCAGCATGCGCCTCTTCGTCTGCGATCACTGCGGCAATACCGTCTATTTCGAGAACAGCCGCTGCGAGCATTGCGGCCACGCGCTGGGCTATCTGCCCCGGCACAATGCGCTGGTGTCACTCGATGCAGTCGACGGCGGCTGGGTCGCGCCGGCCATTCCCGGCTCGCGCTACATCTATTGCGCCAATGCACAGCACGGCGCCTGTAACTGGCTGATCGAAGCGGAGGACGGTGGCCCGGTTTTTTGTACCGCCTGCCAGCACAACGAGACCATTCCGGCGCTCGACAATCCCGACAACCTCACCCGCTGGCAGGTGGTCGAGCGCGCCAAGAAGCGCCTGATGTACTCCCTGCTGCGGCTGGGCTTGCCGCTTGCGACGCGGGCCGAAGATCCCGAGCATGGCCTCGCCTTCAGGTTTCTCGCCGATGCCGAAAGCGCGCCGCATGTGATGACGGGGCATGAAAGCGGTATTATCACCATTGCCCTCGCCGAAGCCAACGATGCCGAACGCGAGCGGCGGCGGACCGGCATGGGCGAGCCCTATCGCACCTTGCTCGGGCATTTCCGGCACGAAATCGGACACCATTACTGGGACCTACTCGTCAGTGGCCAGCCGCCGGAGCAGCGGTTCCGCGAGCTTTTTGGAGACGAGCGCGCCGACTACGGAACAGCGCTCAAGACCTATTACGGCAATGGCGCTCCGGCTGGATGGCCTGCAACCCATATCTCGGCCTATGCAACCGCCCACCCCTGGGAGGACTTTGCCGAGACCTTTGCGCACTACCTCCATATCGTCGATACGGTGGAAATGGCGGCTGCCTTTGGCATCCGGGCAAAGCCGAGGACCGGTGACGAAAGCCTTGCTTTGCTCCCGGTCTCCTTCGACCCCTATATGGCGCCCGACATGGCTGTGATCGTCGACAACTGGATCCCCCTGGCTTCGCTTCTCAACAATCTCAACCGTGCCATGGGGCAGGCCGATGCGTATCCCTTCGTGCTGTCGCAGGTGGTCATCGGAAAGCTCAGCTTCATCAACGATCTGGTGCATCAGGCACCGGCTCTGGAACAGCTGGCGGCGCTCGAAGCCACGAACTGAGGGGTGCTTCCAGCAGATCGCGCTTGCTGCTAAACCCTCCTCATGTCCGATATCACCATTCTCTGCGTCCCCGTTTTCTCCACCCTGTCCAATGCCGCCTTTGCCCTGCGCAAGGAGGTGTTCGTCTGGGAGCAGAAAGTGCCGGAAGAGGAAGAGCTCGACAGTTACGATCTCACCGCGACCCACTATGTGGCCGTCGCCGAGGGCAATGTGGTTGCGACGCTACGGCTGATCGAGCAGCCCGAGCACATGAAGATCGGCCGGGTGGCCGTGCACCAGGCCTGGCGCGGCAAGGGCGTGGCGCGAAAGCTGATCGAAAAGGCCATGGCGGATGCGCGGGCCAAGGGAAGCGAGCGCTTTTACCTCACCGCACAGTCCGACAAGCTGGGGCTTTACGAGAAGCTCGGCTTTGTCGCTTTCGGCCCGGAATTCATGGATGGCGGCATGCCGCACCGGGCCATGCGCGACTATGACAAGGCTAGTGCAACCTTAATCGATTAATTCAAATTTAACGCATTAACCCGGCTGAGGGACTCCTGCCCTCAAGTCTACGTTATTGTGGGCTTGTCGCTCATAGAGCGCGTCCTGCCGGGCGGCAACCAGGTGTGGTGCTACTTAAGGCAAGAACGCGAATTCTTGTCTTTTCGCAGGACGCGACCAATCGCCAGGGAGGCGAAAAAGGGCCGGCACCGCCTCGCGCGGGAGCCGGCCTTTTCAACGTTTGCGAAGCAAATCGTTCAATGATTTCTCCGAAATCGTTCAATGATTTCGCCGCAGACCGCAGGGTTTCCGGCGGAAATGCGGGTTCCACAAATAGTTGGGAAATTGATGGGGAACGGCATCGGGATCGAGACGTTCATCAATCAACGGGCCACGCGGCACTCTACCGGCAAGTTTTGCGCCGCATGGCTCTGTTCAAACAAATGAACCATTGGAGCCTACAATGATCCGCACGCTTTTGACTACTACGGCCGTTGCCGTGCTCATGGGTACTGCTGCTATTGCTCAGGAAGCGCCCGCACCCGCCCCGACTGATGCGCCGGCGACCACAACTGAAGCCCCTGCGGCTGAAGTTCCTGCCGCCCCGCTTGATACCGGTGCTGCGCAGACCACCGACGTCCACGAGCCTTGGGACATGTCGGCCGGCTATGTTGCCGCTGATACGGATAATCTTGGTACGCGCCTGATCGGCCAGCCGGTCTATTCGAGCGCCGGTGACGATGCCGAAGAGATCGGTTCAATCAGCGATCTCGTCTTTTCTGAAGGCGGCCAGATCGAAGCCGTTGTCATCGGCGTCGGCGGCTTCCTCGGCATTGGCGAAAAGAGCGTCGCCGTTGACTTCGACTCGCTCGAATTCACCCTCGCCGCTGACAATACCGAACGCTGGGTGCTGCCGACCACGGCTGAAGCCCTGACCACGGCGCCTGACTTCGTCTGGGCCGAAGATGAGCCGGTTGACGCTCCGGCAGCCGATGGCATGGCTCCGGCCGCACCTGATGCCATGGCCCCGGCCCCCGATGCGATGGCACCGGCTCCCGTCACCACGCAGTAGCATCGACGGAATTTTTCCCGATGGCCTTTGCTCACTGGAGGCCCACGGAAAGGAAAAGGCCCGCTTCGGCGGGCCTTTTTGTATTCTGAATGAGATCAGCGGTTGCGGAAGCGCTGGCGAGCGATCTCGTCATATTCCTGCTGTTCGATCTTGTTCTGCTCGTCACGCTCGCGCTGATGTTCGCGCTGGTCGAGCAGTTCGACCTTCTTGAGGTCTTCGAGGGCTTCGGCCAGCTGATCCTGCGCCGTCTCGAGCTTGCCGCGCATATCGGTAGCGGAAGCGAGAAGGTTGTCGCGGCGCTGCAAGGCGGCCTTGGCAAACGTTGAATAGGCAAAATGGGCGACGTCAGAAATGCCGGTCTTGGTCTGCTCGATCTCGATCTGCTGATCGAGTTCGGAAGCCATGCGCTCGAAGTCCGCGACCATCATTTCGATCTGCATGACCTGTCGGCGCTTTTCGTCGACATTGAACTTCTTGAGCCGAATGAGGCTCTCACTGCGCGATTTCAAGACCTGTACTCCTTACACATCAAGTCAGTCTCCGAAAGAGGCCCCAAGCACACTCCCGTCAGACCTGCGCATCCGCCTCGGCGATGATCTCAGCAAGGCGTTCATAGCCCTCGGCGATCGTCGACGTCTCCTCCCGCTGCTGGTTCAAAAACCCTTCCAGCTTGGGATTCACGGCGATAGCGCGGTCCACATTCGGATCTGACCCTTTGCGGTAAGCCCCCAGCCGGATCAGTTCCTCCATGTCCGAAAATATGGACATGAGCTCTCGCGCCCTTGCCAGAACCGGCCGAACCTCGGTCGGTACGCACCCTGGCATGGTGCGCGAAATGGACCGGAGCACGTTGACGGCGGGATAACGCCCCCGCTCGGCAATGCCGCGCTCCATCACGATATGCCCATCGAGAATACCGCGCACGGCATCGGCAATGGGCTCATTGTGATCATCACCTTCCACCAAAACGGTAAATAGTCCGGTAATAGAACCGGTAGAAGGCGTTCCAGGCCCCGCGCGTTCGAGCAAACGTGGCAATTCTGTGAAGACTGTCGGTGGATAACCCTTGGCCGTGGGTGGTTCGCCGATGGAAAGACCGATCTCGCGCTGCGCCATGGCGAAGCGGGTGAGCGAGTCCATCATGCACAGAACCCGCAGCCCCTCGTCGCGCAGATATTCGGATAGCGCCAAGGAGATGTAGGCGGCCTGGCGGCGCATCAGCGCGGCTTCGTCCGAGGTCGCGACCACGACAATGGCGCGCTTGAGACCTTCTTCGCCCAGATATTCCTGGATGAACTCGTGCACCTCGCGGCCGCGCTCGCCGATGAGCCCGATGACCGACACGTCGACATTGGTATTGCGCGCCAGCATCGACATGAGCACCGACTTGCCGACACCCGAGCCGGCAAAAATGCCCATGCGTTGGCCTTCGCAGAGCGTCGTAAAGGTGTTGAGGGTGCGGACGCCGAGATCAAGGGGATCGCCCACGCGCACGCGATCATGCGCGGCGAGCGGGGACTGGCGCAGTGGGTAGGATTTTGCGCCGCGCGCCAGGGGGCCCATGCCGTCGATCGGCTCGCCATTGGCATTGATGACGCGGCCGAGCCAGGCCATGGAAGGATTGACGGCGCCATCGTGGCGCTTGAACACCGCCTTGCAACCCATGCGCACGCCGCCTAGCTCCCCGAAGGGCAGGCAGAGGGCGTGACCATCGCGAAACCCGATGATCTCGGCGGCAAGATGCCCGCCATCGCTGCCCTCGACCATGACGCGGCCGCCGACGCGCAGCTCGCGCACCGGGCCGACCACCTCGATCAGCAGCCCTTGAACCGATTTGACGCGCCCGAACACCTCGACATCGTCGATGGCGTCGATGGCCGATATGAGCGCCTTCATGCTTGGTTCGGGCCTTTTGCTGACACAAATATGGTTTACGTCCCGCCTCCGAATCGGGGCCGGCGCGAATCGCAAGATAACCGAACATTAACTTAAATTCGCTATTGGCTGAGCGTTCGGGCCGCTGGCGTAGATGGCGGAGCTTTGCGCCCAAATCACTCCCACATCAGTGAATGCACGAGTCGTCTGAATCGCTTGTAGGCACTTCTTAACGTACTACCTTAAGAAATTTTCATCTATTTTTCTTAACAATTTCAAACACTTAAATTAAAATCACCCTAACAGTGTTTGCGTATTGCCGAAGCGAATTAAACTTTGTTAACTATTTGGGCTTAGGCTTCAGTCATATCCAGTAGGGTTGGAGCGTGGTGGTTGGACTTGTCATCCCACCACGCGGGTTCCAGCAGGAACGAATGACAAGGGGAATATAATGCGGGTACTCCTCATCGAGGACGATAGCGCCACGGCGCAGAGCATCGAACTGATGCTCAAGTCCGAAAGTTTCAACGTCTACACCACCGATCTCGGTGAGGAAGGCGTCGATCTCGGCAAACTCTATGACTATGATATTATCCTGCTGGATCTCAATCTGCCTGATATGAGCGGCTATGAGGTCCTGCGGACGCTGCGCGTCGCCAAGGTGCAGACGCCGATCCTTATTCTCTCGGGCCTTGCCGGCATCGAAGACAAGGTGCGTGGTCTCGGCTTCGGCGCCGACGACTATATGACCAAGCCCTTCCACAAGGACGAACTCGTGGCTCGCATCCACGCCATCGTTCGCCGCTCCAAGGGCCATGCCCAGTCGGTCATCTCGACGGGCGACCTCATGGTCAACCTCGACACCAAGACCGTCGAAGTGCAGGGCGCCCGCGTCCATCTGACGGGCAAGGAATACCAGATGCTGGAGCTGCTTTCGCTCCGCAAGGGTACGACCCTCACCAAGGAAATGTTCCTCAACCACCTCTATGGTGGCATGGACGAGCCGGAACTGAAGATCATCGACGTCTTCATCTGCAAGCTGCGCAAGAAGCTCAGCGTTGCCACCGGCGGCAAGAATTACATCGAAACCGTCTGGGGCCGCGGCTATGTGCTGCGCGAGCCCGATGAGGCTGATGTCTATAGCGAAAACGTCGCCTGATCTCAGGACGACCCAATCAAAGCCCCGCGCGACGCATCGCGCGGGGCTTTTGCTTTTCTGCCGCAAAATTTGTCAGACCCTGTCGAAACCACAAACGACCAGTCGTCGTCTCCATGAAGGCGCACCGATAGCGCCATGGGAGACTGGACATGATGCGTTCGACAATTACTGCCCTGACCATGACACTCGCCGCCAGCGCCGGCGTGTTCGCCGAGGATGTCGCCAAGGGCGACTATGCCGACGTCAACGGCATGCGCATGTATTATGAGGTGTCCGGCTCCGGCGATCCGATCGTCGTGCTGCACGGCGCCTATATGAACATCCCGACCATGGGCGGCATCATTCCGGCGCTGGCGGAAAGCCACACGGTCTATGCCATCGAATTCCAGGGCCATGGGCGGACGGGAGATATCGACCGGCCGATCACCTATCCCAATCTTGCCAGCGACGTTGCCGCCTTCATGGATGCCGTTGGCTTGGAAAAGGCCGATATCTTTGGCTATTCCATGGGTGCCGCGGCCGGACTGCGGCTCGCCATCGACCATCCGGAAAAGGTCGACCAGCTCGTTGCCGCTTCGGTCAGCTATGACATGGAGGGCGCGCAGCCGGCTTTTCTCGCCATGATCCCGACCATGGTGCCCGAAATGTTCATCGGTTCGCCGATGGAAGATGCCTGGAAGCAATATGCCCCCAATCCCGAGGGCTTCCGCCCCTTTGTCGAGCGCATGATTGCGCTCGAGCACGAGCCGCTCGCCTGGGGCGACGAGGTCAAGGACCTGAAATCGCCGGTGCTGATCATTGCGGGCGACGCGGACATGATGACGCTCGAACATCTCGTGAGCATGTTCCGTCTGCTCGGCGGCGGCGAGCCGGGCGATATGGGCCAACCCTTGGGTGCTTCGCGCCTTGCCATCCTGCCCGCGACTTCGCACACGGCGGTGATCAATCAGGTCGACCTGCTGATGGGTTTTACGGAGCCCTTCCTCAAGGGTGAAACGCCCAAGGGCATGTTCGATCAATGATCACACCTGCCGGGATCAGTCACTCCGGTCTTTTCCTCGTGCCACTTCGCTGGCAGATTTGCCCGCGATTTGGAGGGGCCGATGAGCAATCGCCAAGAAACCGACAAGGCCATCGCGACCGTCTGGCGCGTCGAGCAGGCGCGGCTGATTGCCGGTTTGACGAGGCTGGTGCGCGACATTTCGCTGGCCGAGGAACTGGCGCAGGACGCCCTGATGGCGGCGCTAAAGCATTGGCCGGAAACCGGGGTGCCGCGCAACCCCGGCGCCTGGCTGATGCAGGCGGGCAAGCGCAAGGCGATCGACTATTTCCGCCACCGCAAGATGGCGGCGGGAAAGCTCCAAGAGGTCGGCCGCATCATGGAGGACGAGGTGCCGGACGCCGAAGCCGCCATCCATGACAGCATGGACGACGATGTCGGCGACGATCTCCTGCGCCTCATTTTCACGTCTTGCCACCCGATCCTGCCGGCCGAAAGCCGCGTTGCCCTAACACTGCGGCTGATCGGCGGGCTGACGACGGAAGAAATCGCCCGCGCCTTTCTCGCCAATGACACGACCATCGGCCAGCGCATCGTGCGTGCCAAGCGCACCATTGCCGATGCCGGCGTGCCCTACGAAGTGCCGCGCGGCGAAGAGCGGGTCGAGCGACTACAATCGGTGCTGGGCGTGCTCTATCTCATCTTCAACGAGGGCTATTCGGCAACGGCCGGGGAAGACTGGATGCGGCCACAGCTCTGCGAAGAGGCCATGCGCATGGGGCGTATCCTGGCTCGGCTGATGCCGGAGGAGCCGGAGGTCCATGGTCTTCTGGCGCTGATGGAAATCCAGCATAGCCGCGTCAATGCCCGTACCAATGCCAAGGGCGAACCGATCCTGTTGCCGGACCAGAACAGGGCATTGTGGGATCAGTTGATGATCCGGCGCGGCCTTGCCGGGCTCGATCGCGTCAATGCACTCAATGGCGTTGGCGGACCCTATGCGCTGCAGGCGGCGATCGCGGCCTGTCACGCGCGGGCGCGTCGGGCCAGCGATACGGATTGGCGGCGGATCGCATCGCTTTATGCCGTGCTGGTGGAAATCATGCCCTCGCCGGTGGTCGAATTGAACCGGGCCGTGGCAGTATCCATGGCCGAAGGGCCGGCGGCGGCCCTGCCTCTCGTGGAAGCCATCCGCGAGGGTGGCATGCTAGAGAACTATCACCTGCTCTATGGCGTGCGCGGCGACCTCCTCCGCAAGCTTGAGCGGCATACGGAAGCCAATCTCGATTTTCTGAAGGCGGCCGAATTGACGCGCAACGAGCGGGAGAGGGCTTATCTCCTCGGCAGGGCGGCAGAGGTGGCGGCCTAGGCCGCCTCGATCCGGCTGAGGTCGAACTTAGCTTCGAGGCTATTCCGGTCGAACGGCTTCAGCATGTAGTCGTCGGCGCCTTCCTTGCGGGCAAGGGCGATGGCGCCGATGTCATGCTCGACCGTGCAATAGACGATGCGCGGCTTTTCTCCGCCGATATAGGCGCGCAGCAACTTCAGGAATTCGAGGCCGCTCATGATCGGCATGTTCCAATCGAGCAGGATCGCGTCAGGCATGTTCGCCTTGCACTTCTCGAAGGCTTCCTGGCCGTCTTCGGCTTCCTCGACCGTGTAGTCGATATCTTCAAGAATACGACGCGCCACTTTGCGCACGACGGTGGAGTCGTCGACAATCAGGCAAGTGGGCATAACAAAGCTCCGGGCAGACAGGCGCTGCCCGGACTATGCGCGGCAAGTGGTTTGGGAATGGTTAGCGAACTGCCAACTATTCGCTGGCGGTCTCGGACTTGGCCTCTTCGGCCACCGCGTCTTCCTTGGCTTTCGGAATGGCGGTGAAGAAGAAAACGTCGGTTTCGATGCCGATATCGAGTTCCATATCGGTCATGCGCGCGAGAAGACCGGTATAGAAGGGCTGGATGCCGCGGGCGTCGACCGAGCCTTCTTCCGGCATGCCCGAGAGAAGGCCGGCGGAACCGGAGGGAACCAGGGTTTTCTGGCGCTTTTCCGGATCGCTCTTGGAATTGAACTCGAACTTTTCTTCGCCGGCCGGGCCGGTCACCTTGACGGTAACGAGGCCGCCACGCGGCACGGAACCGGCTGCGATGAGCAGCATGTTCATGAGGAGCTTGGCCTTGTGCTTGGGCAGGAGGATCAGCGGCACCTGCCAGTCGAGATCGGCCTTTTCGATATCGAAGAGAATGCGCGCGACACGCTCGCATTCGCGCGTGTCGATATCGGTGCCGGCCGTGGAAGAGGCGCCATAGGCGAGGCGGGCGAATTCGAGTTTTGCGCGGCTCTGCTTGGCGGCGCTGGCGATGAGGTCGCGCGCGCCTTCCGACATTTCGGCCTGCGAGGGATCGGCGAGGACTTCAAGCCCATTGCCGATGGCGCCGATTGGGTTGATCAGGTCATGGCAAACCCGCGAGCACAGCATCGCGGCGAGGTCCGTTGCCTTGAGCTCAATGATATCGGTCATCTTAGGTCTCCATGCCCGCCGAAGCGGTGAATCAGTCATTTAGAGGATAAAGGGACGCGCGGCCCAGCACTACTGCGTCGATAGCGTTTTGGACAATGAGGGCCAGTTTGCGGCGCCCTGGCGGGCGGCAGCATCGGGCGCGAGCAGGAATGCCTCGCGATTGGCTGCCGAATAGAAGAGGAAGAGGCGCTCCTTGAACACGGTATAGAGCCGAGGATCGGAATCCGAAACGAAACCGCGCGCCATGCTCATCGCACCATGGCCACCATATTGGGGCGCATAGATTTCCGGGTGGCGCTTGAAAATCTCGAAATTGGCCTCGTTGGCAAAATGCCAGGGCGCACCCATCCAGTAGAATTCATATTCGGGCTTGCCCGGCTGGGGTGCCGTCTCGGTGAAATAGGAGACGGGATCCATGCCGCCGATGGCGATGCCGGTGAGCGGATCGGTGGTGATGTAGCTGACGACGGACTGGGCGATGGCGGGGGTAAAATGGGCAGAAAACGGCCCAAAAAGCGGCAGCACCACGGCGAACATGGTTAAGATTTGTTTAGAGGTTTGCTGCATGATCGAAATCCAGGAACGGCACGTCGTCGGCGGTAAATTTGCCGCAAAGACCTTAATGTCTTCGTAACCACGCTGAGCCGCCCAAGGGAGATGATCCATGTTCAAACGCCTGGCCAAAATCGGTGCCCTGTTGCTGGCGCTCGCACTGCCCGCCGCGGCACCCGCCCTGGCGCAGGGTTCGCTGAGCGATACCTATTCGGGTGAAGAGCTGGTTGAAAGCGGACACCAGTTCTTCGGCTCGGCCAGCCAGGGCCTTGCCTCCGTCGTCGAAAAGGCCGTGAGCCAGTTCGGCCTGCCCAATGGCTATATCCTCGGCGAGGAAGCCGGCGGCGCCCTGTTTGTCGGCGCCAAATATGGCGAGGGCAAACTCTATACCCGCAATGCCGGGGAATATTCGATCTTCTGGCAGGGTCCGAGCATCGGTTTCGACGTCGGCGGCGACGGCTCGAAGGTGATGATGCTGGTCTATAACCTGCAGACCATTCAGGACATTCTGGGTCGCTATCCCGGCGTCGATGGCTCCGCCTATGTGATCGGTGGCCTGGGCATGACGGTGACCAAGCGCGGCGACGTCGTCGTCGTGCCGATCCGTTCCGGCGTCGGCGCCCGCCTCGGCATCAATGTCGGCTATCTCAACTTCACCAATCAGCCGACCTGGAACCCGTTCTGACGGCAGGATGCATTGAGCGAATTGATGAGCCGGGGCTTTGTCCCCGGCTTTTTCGTGACTCGTGTCCCGAAGCCGTTAGGGTTAATCTTCTGTGGAGATGGTCAGGATAAAACCTGAGCGGTAAATCGGAATATGGACGAGCCGGCTTTGCCGGGGCTGCTTGCAGCCGGAGTACACACGATGCTGATCGAAAACATGATGTATTTTGCGCTGGGCCTGCTGGTGGCAGGGCTGGTCGCGCTGATCATCATGCCGGCCGTGTGGAAACGCGCCGTGCGCCTGACCAAGCGCCGCATCGAGGCTGCAACGCCCATTACCCTCTCCGAATTCCGCGCCGACAAGGACCAGTTGCGGGCCGAATTCGCGCTTTCGACGCGCCGGCTCGAAATGAATGTCGAGACGCTGCGCAAGCGCCTCGCCGAGCAATTGAGCGATGTGAACCAGAAGCGCACTGATCTTGGTGCGCTCAAAGCCGAGCGCGAACAACACATGGCCGTGGTCTCCGAGCTTGAAAGCCGGCAGGTCGATTTGCGGGCGCGCATTCTGGAACTCGAAAAGGAAGGCACCGACCTCGCGCAACGGCTGCGCATGCGCGAGCGCGATGTAGAAGTGCGCCAGGACGAGATCGAAACCCTGCGCGGGAGCCTGCGCGAAGGTTTTCCCGAAGCAACCGGCGGCGAAAACCTCAGCGGCGACTACGATCACGACGTCGACCGGCTGACCGCGCTGCTCGCCGTCGAGCGCAAGCGTGCTGCCTTCCTCGAGGAACAGGCCCACAGCCTGATCGAACGGCTGGAAAATTCCGACCGTCGGTCTTCGGAGGCCACGGCCGCCATCGCCCAGATGCGCGATGCGCTGGCCCGAAAAGATGCGCGGGACGAGGAAAACGCCCAAGCGCTGGTGGCGGCGGAAGCCCGCATGGCGAGCGCCGAAAACCGGCTCAATGCGCTCCTTGCGGAATCGAGCGAAGCTGTCGCCCAGAGCAATGGCCGGGTCGAGCAATTGCTGGCCAACAAGCTCGGGCTCGAAGACGAGGTGGAGCGCCTGCGCAATAAGGTCGCCAATGTCGAATCCTCGATCCTTGCCGATTGGCAGACCGAGCGCTTCGAAGAGGCGCACCTGCGCGAAAAGCTCAATGATATCGCCGCCAGCGTCAGCCGGCTGGTCTATGCCGTCGACCACGATACGCCGCTCGAAACCAATGTCGAAGAGAGCCTCTTCGATCGGGTCCAGCGCTTTGCCGATGATGGCGAGACGATGGGCACGCTGGAGCCGCCGACGGGTGAAGGCCCGCGCCGGGGTTCGGTTTCGGATCGCCTCGCGGCGCTGCGGGAAATTCAGGGGCGCTAGACCGCCCCCTCACCGGCACTACTGCGCCGCAATTTCCGTGCTCTGGCGCAATTCGCCGGTCTTGGAATCGAACACGGCAAGCATCACCGCGCCGCCGGCGCGATAGGTAACTTGGATCGTGCCATCGACGGTAAGCGAGGAAATCACCTCCGAACCCTGAGGCACGCTGACGCTTGCCGCAATGGTCGGTGGGGGCGCATCGCGCATGAGGCGATAGACAACGGCCACGCCAATCGCCATAAAGCCCAGCAACATGATGCCCATGGCGACACCCGCCGAGCGGCGTGCTTTTCCAATAGCGGCAGCAGCCTCGGGCGAGACTTCGGTTTCGGCAGGGGCGGGCTTATTGCCGGACTTGTCAGGATCACTCATGGCAGACGATACCGATTTCGAATTCGAGGGCGAGCCGATCGAACTTGTCGTCGATGACACCAACGCCGGGGGCAGGCTCGATGCCGTGCTCGCCAAAGAGCACGACGTTCTGAGCCGAAGCCGCATCAAGGACCTGATCCTCAATGGCGCCGTCACCATCGACGGCAAACCCGTCAGCGAACCCAAGTATCGCTTGAAGGCCGGCGAGACAATCGTCCTTCTTGCCCCACCCCCGGAAGATCCGGAGCCGCAGGGCGAGGATATTCCGCTCGATATCCTCTATGAGGACGACGAACTCATCGTCATCAACAAGCCCGTCGGCATGGTGGTGCACCCTGCCCCCGGCTCGCCTAATGGCACGCTGGTCAATGCGCTGATCTTCCATTGCGGGGAGAGTCTGAAAGGCATTGGCGGGGTCAAGCGCCCCGGCATCGTGCATCGGCTCGACCGCGACACCTCCGGCGTCATGGTGGCCGCCAAGACCGAGAAGGCGCACAAGCATCTCTCCGAGCAATTTGCCGATCACGGCCGCACGGGGCCGCTACACCGCGCCTATATTGCCTATGCCTGGGGTTCGACGCAGAGCGCCATGGGCTCGGTCGATGCGCCGCTTGGCCGCGATCCCGGCAATCGCCTGAAACAGGCCGTGCGCAAGGATGGGCGCGAGGCGATTACCCATTATGCCGTGCAAGCCCGCTATGGCGACGAGAAGTGGGACATTACCCGCATCCAGTGCCAGCTCGAAACCGGCAGAACCCACCAGATCCGCGTACACCTGGCCCATATCGGCCATCCACTGGTGGCCGACCAGATCTATGCCTCGGGCTATGCGACCAAGGTCAATCGCCTGCCCGAGGAATTGGCCGGCGCCATTCGCTCTCTTGGCCGCCAGGCGCTACACGCCGCCGAACTCGGTTTCGAGCATCCGGTGACGGGCGAAGAAATGATGTTCGAGGCGGACCTCCCCGGGGATATGCGGGTGCTCCAGGATGCGCTCGAACCCTATGACAAGGCTTTTGCGCGATAAGGAGATCACCCAAGGGTGATCGAACCGAAAGGCTCTTTGGCGCGTAGTGTTTGAGGCACATCGACTATGCCGGCCGGAACCTTATCCGATTTGTAACGTTCGGATTGGTTTCTGCCTCTTAAATTCGCCAAACTACCGCCTATATTAGGCGGTGCGTCTCCGCCTGTGCCGCATGGACAGGGGGAGATTCTTCCGCCCGCGCAATGCGGGGGATACGAAAGGGGGTGCGTCCATGGCCCAAACCAATCTGCCCGTCCTCTCCTCGGAAGGCGGTCTCAGCCGCTATCTGCAGGAAATCCGCAAGTTCCCCATGTTGGAACCGGATGAAGAATACATGCTCGCCAAGCGCTACAAGGAACATGCCGATCCAGGCGCGGCCCAGAAGCTGATCACCAGCCATCTGCGCCTCGTCGCCAAGATCGCCATGGGTTATCGTGGCTATGGCTTGCCGATCTCTGAAGTCATTTCCGAGGGCAATGTCGGCCTCATGCATGCGGTCAAGCGGTTCGAACCCGAAAAGGGTTTCAGGCTCGCGACCTATGCAATGTGGTGGATCAGGGCCGCCATCCAGGAATACGTCCTGCGGTCGTGGAGCCTCGTAAAGATCGGCACCACCGCGGCCCAGAAGCGCCTGTTCTTCAACCTCAGGAAGGTTAAGGGACAGATCGCCGCCCTGGACGATGGCAGCTTGCACCCGGACCAGATCAAGCAGATCGCGACGACCCTCAACGTCACCGAAGACGACGTGGTGTCGATGAATGCCCGCCTCTCGGGTGACGCTTCGCTCAATTCGCCCATGCGGGCGGATGAGGGTTCGTCCGAATGGCAGGACTGGCTGGTCGACGACACGCCGGACCAGGAAACGAGCCTGGGTGAAACCCAAGAGTTCGACGAGCGCATGACCCTGCTCAACCAGGCCATGGACGTGCTCAACGAACGCGAACGCGCCATCTTCCAGGCCCGCCGCCTGCAGGACAATCCCGCGACGCTCGAAGAACTGGCCCAGCAATATGACGTCAGCCGCGAGCGCATCCGGCAGATCGAAGTCCGCGCCTTCGAAAAGGTGCAGGAAGCGGTACAGCAGGCTGCGCACGCACACTAGGCGCTTTTGCGATTGAAGATATGGCTCCCGCGTTTCGAAAGAGACGCGGGAGTTTTTGTTTTGGGGGGCTAGACGGCGATAAGGTCCCATAGCCGCGACTTGTCGAGAATAAGCAGCCAGGGCGTATCGTCTTCGGGTTCGACTTCTACGCGCCCGCCTGTGCCTTCATTCGATGTGCCGATGAGGCCTCCGGGCTCCAGCAGCAGGCCGTTCATGGGATAGAAAAGCCCGCTCGAACGACGGAAGCGGATGGGCAAGAGTGGGTGGATGGACACGCGTTCGCGTTTGCCGGCGTCGAAGGCAATGCACCCGGTGACGGCGAGGGCCACATCGACCTCGTCCACCAGCATGATCCGGCGGCTCGGCGCATATTGCAGCACGGCGCTGAGGGCAGCAAGCGTGTGGTCGAGCCGCTTGCCGGTCATACCGAGCGCGAGGGTGACCGGCGCTTCGGTCGAATAGAGCGCTTTCTGGAAATCCGTCGTGATCTGTTCGGGGATATGGATGACGCGGGTGCGGCTCTCCCAGGCGGTGCGATTCGTCAGGGAATCGAGATCGCCGATCACGGCATCGGGCAAGAGGCCGGCTGCGTCGATCGTGTCGGCGCCGCCATCTGCCCCAACCATAGCGACGCCTTTTTCGGCCAATTCGCGCAGCAAAGCCCCGTCAACCGTGCCGCCGCCGACAATGGCGAGGGGGCGATCGAAGACCAGCGGCGACCCATCGGGCTCGCGTTCTGAAGTCACTTGCACTGTCACATTTCTCTCAATAAGGTCCGACCCGTCTCGCTGGGGTGTTCCGGATGCAAGCCGGAGCTGAGAGTTACCCATTGAACCTGAACCAGGTCATGCTGGCGGAGGAAGTTCGAGATGGCAAGGGTGCCTTTTCGTGCTCTTCCCATTGACACATGCCCTTCTCCCATGGCCGCAACCGTTGAAGGGATGACCAAATGGTCAAATCCATCTCCATGGCGCTTGCGGTCCTTATTGGATTGTCTGCTGTTTCTGCGCAAGCGCAGGATGTGCCCACGCTCACCATCTACACCTATGACGGCTTTGCCGCAGAATGGGGTCCCGGCCCACAGCTTTCTGCCGCCTTCGAGCCGGTCTGCGGCTGCAAGCTCAACTGGGTTGCCGCCGATAGCTCCATCGGCACGCTGCGCCGCGTGCAGCTTGAGGGCCCGACCACCGAAGCCGATCTCATCGTTGGTCTCGATACCGCGATTGCCGGAGAAGCTCGCGCCACCGGGCTCTTTGCCGATCATGGCCTGACGCTCGACAATCTGGTGCTGCCCGAAGCCTGGACCGATCAGCAGTTCGTGCCCTTCGATTATTCGCACTTCGCCTTCATGTACGACACGGACCGGACAGAAACGCCGCCGAAGTCGTTCGAAGAGCTGATCGCCATGCCCGAGGATTTCAAGATCGTGGTGCAGGACCCGCGTTCGGCAACGCCCGGCCTCGGTCTCGTGCTCTGGATCAAGGCCGCCTATGGCGATCGCGCCTCTGAAATCTGGGCCGGGCTTAAGCCCCATATCCTCACCGTGACGCGCGAATGGAGCGAGAGCTATTCTCTCTTCCTCGATGGCGAGGCCGACATGGCACTCTCCTACACGACCTCGCCCGCTTACCACATCATCGAAGACAAGGATGAGACCATCAAGGCCGCGCTCTTCGAAGAGGGGCATTACCCGCAGATCGAAGTAGCCGGCGTCCTGAAGTCTTCGGATCAGCAGGAACTGGCCAAGCAGTTCCTCGCCTGGTTCGCCTCGCCCGCAGGCCAAAAAATCATTCCGACGACCAACTGGATGTTCCCGGTGGTTGACCTCGGCGCCGATCTCGATCCCGCCTTTGCCGGCCTGCCGCAGCCCGAAAAGACGCTGCAGCTCAGCGACGAGGATATTCTGGCCAATTCCTCCGCCTGGATCGACGAGATGCTGGCGGCGGTTCAGTAAGATCGTGACTGGCCGCTGGTACACGCGCACGCCAACACCCCCTCCCATCCTCCCCCATCAAGGGGGAGGTGCAGGCCGGTGGATACGGAAACATTGTGCGCCATACTCGATGCAACACCTCCCCCTTGATGGGGGAGGATGGGAGGGGGTGCGAACCGGCCCATCGGACCTGCAAACATGCTGACTCTTCCCCCCCGCCCTGCCCGCATCGCTGTTTCAAGCGTTCTCGCAATCGCCATTGCCGGCCTGATTGCAGCCGTGCTCTGGGCCATTCTCGACGCGGCGACCGAACCGAGTTCGGCCTCGCGCGTGGATATTCCACATCTGCTACGCATGACCGCTATTCAGGCGGGGCTGACCACCGTTCTATCACTCGCCGTCGGCACGGCGCTGGCATGGGCGCTGAACCGGTTGCGCTTCCCGGGTCGCGATCTTGTCGTGGGGCTCTTTGCAGCGGCCATTGTCACCCCCGGCATGGTTGTCGCCTTCGGGCTCCTCTCCATCTGGGGCCGCAATGGCTGGATCAATCAGACGAGCGAGGCGCTTTTCGGCTTCTCGCTGGGCAATCCCGCCTTCGGGCTCTCGGGCATTCTGCTCGCCCATGTCATTCTCGACGGCGCCTTTGCCGCGCGTATTCTTCTCGCGCGGCTCGACGCAATTCCCGCGACGCGGCTGAAGGTCGGGCAATCCCTGGCGCTTTCAGCGACGCAACGCTTTGCCCTGATCGACTGGCCAGCCATCCGTTCAAGCCTGCCGGGACTTGGTGCGATCATCTTTCTTCTGGCTTTCACCAGCTTCCCGATCGTGCTGCTGCTCGGCGGCGGGCCGGCCAATCAGACGCTGGAAGTGGCCATCTATTCCGCCGTTCGGCTCGATTTCGATCTCGTCGGCGCGGTGCGGCTGGCGCTGACCCAGATTGCGGTCTGCGCCGTAGTCATTCTCCTTGCCTCGGCAAGCACGCCAGTCGTCAGCGTGCATGGCCGTTCAGTCGCGCCGAGCTGGCGGGATGCCGTCCCGGCGCAGGCGCTGCAATGGCTGGTGCTGCTGCTGGCGACGGTCGGCTTTGCGCTGCCGCTCCTGTCGGTGTTGATTGACGGCGTGGTTTCCGGTTTTGGCCGGGTGCTGGCGCAATCGACTTTCTGGTGGTCGCTGGCAACGAGCCTCATCATCGGCAGCGCCTCGGCCATCCTGACCCTGCTGCTGGCTCTCGCCCTGACGCTGGGCCGCGCGGCGAGTGGAAGAAGGCCGTTGCGCATTCTCTTGGGTACGCCGAGTTTTGCCTATCTCGCAGTGCCGGCTGTGGTGCTCTCGCTCGGTTTTTTCCTCATCGTGCGTAACCTTGGTCTTGCCCCGGCGCAGGCCGCCCCGGTGGTGGTCATCATCGCCAACAGTCTCCTTGCTTTGCCCTTTGCGGTGGCAACGCTCGGGCCCCCGCTCGATGCCATGGTGCGGGCGCGCGGAAAACTCATCCGCTCGCTCGGGCTCTCGGGCTGGCAACAGTTCTGGAGGGTGGAATATCCGCTGCTCGGAAAAGACATCGGGCTCATGCTCGCCCTCGCCTTCTGCTTTTCGCTCGGCGATCTCGGCGTCATCGCGCTTTTCGGCACGCAGGATTTCCAGACCCTGCCGCTGATGATGTTCCGCGCCCTCGGCGCCTATCGCAGCAATGACGCCGCGGCCATCGCCGCCATTCTACTCGTCGGCACCATCATCGCCTTTGTCGGCCTGCCGCGCCTCTTTGAAAGGATCGCCCATGCTCGAAGCTGAGCACCTCGCCTTCGCCTATGGAAAAGAGACGCAGACCTATGACTTTTCCTTCGAGGCCGAGGCAGGTTCCGTCACGGCCATTTCCGGGGCCAGCGGTTCAGGCAAGTCGACACTGTTCGACCTTATCGCAGGATTTTTGGCGCCGAAAAGTGGTGCGCTGACGCTCGACGGCGCCAACCTCCTACCCCTGCCGCCCGAGACACGTCCCCTCTCACTACTGCTGCAATCGGACAATCTCTTCGATCATCTCAGCGCCCGCGAAAACATCGCTCTTGGTCTGCCAAAGGGCACGAGCAAGGCCGAAGGTCGACAACGTGTAGAAGAGGTTTTGGTGCGTGTCGGACTGGAAGGTCTCGCAGATCAGACCGCAGCGACGCTTTCGGGCGGGCAGAAGCAGCGCGTGGCCTTGGCTCGCACGCTGCTGCGGCACCGTGCCATTCTGCTGCTGGACGAACCCTTCTCAGCGCTCGATGACGACACGCGAAAAGTCATTCGGGCGCTGGTAGGTGAACTCACGCAGAGCGAGGGTTGGCACACAATCCTCGTGAGCCACCATGAGGACGACATAGCGGCGCTTGCAGCACGCCGCTATCGCCTGGCGGAAGGCCGGCTTACGCCGGCCTGATCACTGGTTCCAGGCCGCAAAGACTTCGTTGAACAGCGCCTGCGCATCGGAATCCTTCTCGAGCGTCAGGATGGCGTTGCGGCCCGTGCCATAGACGATGGCAAGGTCGAGCCAGCGGCGCGACTCCAGAAGCTGCGAATTGGTCGTCTGGTCGTCGGGCGAAGCCGAGAGGGCAAAGAGGAAGCTATTGCCCATGACGCGGGCCGAAGCGCCCACCAGCGGCGTGCCGGGCACGAGTTCTTCGTTCTTGAGCAGAACTCCGGGCAGGCTCGAAATGGCGCCGCCGACAAAGGTGTCGTTGACGTCGAAATTGACTTCCATCAGGTGACTGGCCGGCAGGCTCGGATCGCCATTCTTCCGGATCGTCACCGAGACATTGAGATTGCGCGCCGGAATGCTGGCTTCACCAATCAGCGTCGGCAGGCCAAGCTCATCCTCGCCCTTGGTCCATTCGACCGTGCCCGAGAAGGGCACTGCGCCGGTACGACCATCGGCCGAGGCTTCGAGCAGCAGCGACTGGCTGCCGGCAAGCACAGCCGGATCGACACTGTTGGCAGGGTCATTGGTCGCGGCAATGCTGGTATCGGCACCGGAGAGACGTTCTTCGGTCTTGTTCTCGCCGCCACTAATGGAGGGCAGCACGGTTTCGGTGCCGCTTGGCGTCACCGCCTCAGGCGTCGGTTCCAGCCGCTCTTCGGCGTCGATGCCCTGCATGGATGTCGTCGGCTCGCTTGGCGTCGTGGTTGCCGTATTGCCCGGGCCGGTGGTGGCGTCGGGCCCGGCAGGAGCGTCGAGCGTCGGGGTCGTGGGCACGGGAACTTCGGTGGTCTCGGCCACGGCAGGCTCGGCACGGCCGAACATCTGGTCAAGATCGACATAGCCTTCGCGCCAAGCCCAGAAGCCGGCGCCGCCGGCACCAACGAGGAGAAGTGCAAAGACGATGAGGAAAATCGTCATGCCGGCGCCGGATCGCCGTTCGCCATCAGCCGCGTCAAAAGCGCTGGAATCGGCGTTTTCATCGATAAGGGTTTCGTCGCGCGCGGCGCGCGCTTCGCGCTCGGGCAACATTTCCGTGGGCTCGCCGCGAGCCTCGCGATCAAGCGTTTCGATGGCCCGTTCAATCGCGCCTTCGGCTTCCCGGGTCTCGTCGGGCTCGACCTCGACCTCGCGCACGCTCGAAAGAGCCGTTTCGACCTGCGGTTCGATAACGCTGATTTCGGGCTCGACCACAGCCTGGCGGGCAAGGGCAGCGCTCGATCCCATGGAGGGCTCGACGCGCGCCAAAGCCGGCTGGGCACTAAAACCGCCATTGGCGGCAGTGCTGACGGCAACCGAGGCATCGCGGCGCGGCAGAATGCTGGGACGCTTGAGCGGCACGGGAGCCGACGCAGGCGAGGGATCTATCTCTTCGGCGACCACGTGAACTGCGGGCTGGACAGCGACCTCGTCTCTGACCGGAACAGGGGCTGCGACGGGTTCGACCCGTGCCCCACCGACACTAGCGGCCTGACCGATGATTTCTTCGATCGAGAGCGGACCTTCGTCTTCTTCGACGACTTCACTCGGCACGACATCGGCCGGCAATTCGTCCGATTCAGGCTCGACTTCCGCCTCGACCTCCACTGCAGCGGGCTGCTCGACCGGCTTTACAGCGGCGATCGGAAGAGGCTCGGCAATGACGGGCTTGGTTTCCACCACGGGCGCCGGCTCGGGCGCTCGCGAGGGTGGTGCTGCTGGAGGCGGCGCGGCGGCTGCGGGAGCGACTGCCGCCGGCGCCGGGCGCGGCGCAAACATGTTGTCGCGCCCGAGGCTGATGACCGCTTCGCTGGCTTCCTGTTCCACCTGTCGGATACAATCTTCGAGCTGGAGCCGGTGCTGTGTGATCTCGCGGGCAGGCAAAGGGGGCTGGATAGCCCGCAATTGTCCGACCAGAGCCGCGCGCGCCTTTTCGTAAACTGCGCGCCGCGCAGCTCCATTGTTCTCCGGCAGCGCCGAGATCGCTCGGCGCAACAGCTCCTTATAGTCCGCCATAGGCTACTGGGTACTCACAATTGCAGCGACGTCTTTTAGCAAAAATTATCAGTCTTGGAACGGGTCAACCACCAAGATGGTATCCGCTCGTTCCGGGCTGGTAGACAGAAGCGCGACCGGGGCCCCGATCAGCTCTTCGATATAGCGAACATACTTTACGGCCTGCGCCGGGAGCTCGGCCCAGGAGCGCGCTCCGGCCGTCGTTTCCGACCAGCCCTCGAGTGTCTCATAAATAGGCTTAACGCGAGCTTGTGCCCCCATTGAGGCGGGCAAATAATCAATCCGTGATCCGTCAAGCTCATAGCCGACGCAGACCTTGATTTCCTTGAGGCCATCAAGAACGTCGAGCTTGGTCAGCGCGATGCCGGTGATGCCCGAGGTTTTTACGGTCTGGCGCACCAGCACCGCGTCGAACCAGCCGCAGCGGCGCGGACGGCCGGTATTGACGCCGACTTCCTTGCCGACGGTTGCCAGGTGACGGCCGATCTCGTCGTCGAGCTCGCAGGGGAACGGGCCTTCGCCGACGCGGGTCGTATAGGCCTTGGTGATGCCCAGCACATAGCCGATGGCCGTGGGCCCAAGACCCGAACCGGCGGCAGCCTGGCCGGCAACGGTGTTGGACGAGGTCACGAAGGGATAGGTGCCGTGATCGTTGTCGAGCAGCGCACCCTGTGCACCTTCGAAGAGGATCCGGGCGCCTTCGCGGCGCTTGTCGTCGAGCACGCGCCAGACCTGGTCCATAAAGGGCAGGATTTCGCCTGATATGGAGGTCAGTTCGTCATAGATCGTCTGCGCTTCGATCTCGGCAAGGCCGATGCCGCGACGCAGCGCATTGTGGTGCGAAAGGAGACGCTCGATCTTGGGCATGAGCGTGTCGGGTTCGGAGAGGTCGATGAGACGGATGGCGCGACGGCCGACCTTGTCCTCATAGGCCGGGCCGATGCCGCGGCGCGTCGTACCGATCTTGAGACCGGAATTGGCGTCTTCGCGGATACCATCGAGTTCGCGGTGCAGCGACAGGATCAGGGGGGCATTGTCGGCGATGCGGAGGATTTCGGGGGTGATGGTCACGCCTTGGCCACGCAGCTTTGCCATTTCCTGGACGAAGTGGTGGGGATCAACGACCACGCCATTGCCGATGACCGAGAGCTTGCCCTGCACGAGGCCCGAGGGCAGCAGCGCGAGCTTATAGCTGACACCATCGATAACCAGCGTATGGCCGGCATTGTGACCACCATGGAAACGCACGACAACGTCGGCGCGCTCCGAGAGCCAATCCACGATCTTGCCCTTGCCCTCGTCGCCCCATTGAGAGCCGACGACAACCACATTCGCCATAGTCCAGTCTTCCTTAAACTGAGGCGTGCCGAAATCCGGCACGATGAAATCGGGCCGGCTGTGCTGGCAGCACCCTTACCCAGGTTGCGGACATCGGTCCGTTCGACCACTGCCCCCACGGGTTTGATTGCAGCCGAATAACTGATAAGTCCGACTGTCCTTACATCACTGAAGCCGCAATGACAAAGCCGCAGACCACTGAAAAGCGCGGCATTTCCGCCGGACTTCTCGATCAGCCCTATCTTCTGCTGGTGCTGGCGCCGCTTTTCTGGGGCGGCAATGTGGTTGCAGCCAAACTGGTCGTGGGCGAAATCAGCCCCTTCCTGCTGCTCGCCTGCCGCTGCGTGCTGGCAACGCTGTTCATTTTGCCGTTTGCATACAAGCACTTGCGCAATGATTGGGCGGAAGTTAAGCGCACCTGGCCGGTGCTGATGGCTTTCGGCATTGTCGGCTATGCGTTCTTCAACGTCTTGCTCTATGTCGGCCTGACCATGACCACGGCGGTCAATTCGGCCATCGAGCAAGCCTCGCTGCCGATGCTGATTCTCGGTGCAAACTTTCTGTTTTTCCGCGTGCGCGCCAATCTCTTGCAGATTTTTGGCGTGCTGCTGGCGATCTTTGGCGTGATCCTGACCGCGACGCATGGCGACCCACTTCGCCTCCTGCGCATGGACGTCAATCTCGGCGATGGCTTCGTTATCCTCGCCTGCCTTGCCTATACCGGCTACACGCTGGCCCTGCGCTTCCGGCCCAAGGTGCACATGTTCAGCTTCATGGCCGTGTCCTTCTTCGGCGCGGCGAGTTCGGCGGTGATTATGCTGGCTCTGTTCGGCGGCGGACTCGAATCGGTTGGCACCCTCGCCCATGCCTCGCCGACGGTATGGCTGGTGATCGCCTATGTCGCGACCTTCCCCTCCATGTTCAGCCAGATCGCCTATGCCCGCGGGGTTGAACTGGTCGGCGCCAATCGCGCGGCGCCGAGCCATAATCTCATTCCGGTTTTTGGCACGCTTGGTTCGGTGCTGATCCTCGGGGAGAGCCTTGAGGGTTATCACTTCCTCGCGGCCGGAATCATCATCTTTGGCATCGTCCTGGCGGAGTGGGCGGCGCGCAGACGCACCGCTTGAGGTCAATTTACGGCAGCGTGTGGCCGGCTGTGCGGAAGAGGCGATACCACTCTTCGCGCGTGAGCGGCACGGAGGAACCGGCGGCGCATTCTTGGACGCGCGACGGTTTTGTCGTGCCGAGGACGACCTGCACATTGGCCGGATGGCGGGTGATCCAGGCGACGGCGATGCCCGTCGGCGTTACGCCGTACTTTTCCGCCAGCTCATCGAGGGCATCGTTAAGCTCCGGGAAGTCCTCGCGATCCCCGACGAAAACGCCGTCGAAGAAGCCCTTCTGGAAGGGCGACCAGGCCTGCAGCATCATGCCCTGCACACGCGAATAATCGAGCAGACCATTGTCGCGGCTGATCGACTGGTCGAGCCCGTTCATATTGGCCGCAACGCCCTGCGCAAAGAGATTAGCATGAGTGATGCTGAGTTGGACCTGATTGAACAGCAGCGGCTGCTTGACCGCTGTTTTCAGCACCTCGATCTGGCCCGGCGTGTGATTGGAAACGCCGAAATGGCGGACTTTTCCCGACGCCGCGAGCTTGTCGAAGGCCGAAGCGACATCTTCGGGCTCGACCAAGGTGTCCGGGCGATGGAGCAGCAACACATCGAGATAGTCGGTGCGGAGTGCGGCAAGGGATTCGTCGACCGTCTGCAAAATGTGCTCGGACGAGAAATCGAAATAGCCCTTGCGAATGCCGACCTTGCTCTGGATCAGGATCTTTTCGCGCTCGACAGCGGAGAGCGTGATCGCCTCGCCGAACCGCTCCTCGCAGCGGTGACGCTCGCCGCCATAGATATCGGCATGATCGAACACGGTGACGCCGGCATCGACGGCCGCGCCGAACAGAGCCTGGATTTCGGCATTGCTCATCTTGGCAATACGCATGAGCCCGAGAACGACACTCGACACGGTGAGATCGGTGTGGGGCACCTTGAAGGTCTTCATAAGAACCTCGGAATTTTGGGGATGGCGCCGACACGGCGGCGCAAGGGGAACGGCGCGACACTAGCGCGCCCTGCCCCTAAAAAGAAAGCCCCGCCGGTGGGAACCGACGGGGCAATTGTCAATAATTCTAACTTTTAGAAACGGACGGCCTTGGCCTGCTTGACGCCCTCGAGCGCGGCGATCTTGCCGAGTTGCTCGTCGGTCAGCGTACCATCAATGGAGACCAGGGCGATAGCGTCGCCACCCACTTCGGCACGGCCGAGGTTGAAATTGGCGATATTGATGCCGAGCGTACCGAGCAGCGTGCCGAGGCGACCGATATGGCCCGGCTTGTCCTCATTGGTGACATAGAGCATGGACGGCGACAGTTCGGCTTCCATGTTGATGTCCTTGACCTGGATGATGCGCGACTTGCCATTGGCAAAGATCGTGCCGGCGACGCCGCGGGTCTGGCGTTCGGTGGTCACGGTCAGGCGGATATAGCCTTCATAGGCGCCCTGCTGGTCGCGGGTCGTGGTTTCGACGGTGATACCGCGATCCTTGGCGATCTGCGGGGCCGAAACCATGTTGATGTCACCCAGCGATGGCTTCAGCACACCATTGATGGCGGCTGCAATCATCGGCTTGATATTGAGGCCGGCCGGAGTGCCTTCGAACTCGATCGAAATACCCTTGATGCCGGTTTCGGTGAGCTGGCCCGCGAACGAACCGAGCGCTTCCGCAAGCTTCACCCAAGGGGTGATGATCGGGGCTTCTTCCGCCGAAATCGACGGGAAGTTGAGCGCATTGGTGATTTCGCCGGTCATCAGGTAAGCCGAAATCTGCTCGGCAACTTGCAGCGCGACGTTTTCCTGGGCTTCGGTGGTCGAAGCCCCGAGATGCGGCGTGCAGATCACGTTGGGGAGGTCGAACAGCGGATTGTTCTCGGCCGGTTCGACGAGGAACACGTCGAGAGCCGCGCCGGCGACATGGCCCGACTTCAGGGCATTGTAGAGCGCTTCTTCATCGATGAGACCACCACGGGCACAATTGATGATGCGCACGCCCTTCTTGGTCTTGGCGAGGTTTTCCGCATTGAGAATGTTGCGCGTCGCATCGATCAGCGGCGTGTGCAGCGTGATGAAATCGGCGCGAGCCAGAAGGTCATCCAGTTCGACCTTTTCGACGCCGAGCGTCTGCGCGCGTTCCGGGGTCAGGAACGGATCGAAAGCAATGACCTTCATGCGAAGGCCAATGGCGCGATCGGCAACGATCGAACCGATATTGCCGGCGCCGATCAGGCCCAGGGTCTTGTTGGTGACTTCGACGCCCATAAAGCGGTTCTTTTCCCACTTGCTGGCACGCGTCGAAGCGTCGGCTTCCGGCAGCTGTCGAGCCAGCGCAAACATCATGGCGATGGCGTGCTCGGCCGTCGTGATCGAATTGCCGAAGGGCGTGTTCATTACGATGATGCCCTTCTTGGTCGCAGCCGGAATATCGACATTATCGACACCGATACCGGCGCGGCCGATGACCTTCAGATTGGTCGCAGCAGCGATAATCTTCTCGGTGACCTTCGAAGCCGAACGGATGGCGAGGCCATCATACTGACCGATGGCTTCAAGAAACTTTTCCTTGTCCTTGCCGAGATCGGGCAGGTAATCTACCTCGACGCCATTGTCCTTGAAAATCTGGACGGCGGTGGGGCTAAGCTTATCCGAAACGAGAACTTTTGGCATTTTGGGCTTTTCCAATTTGGGTGCGGCAGCAGGTCAATCAGCGCCGCGCGAATGTGGGGGAGTGCCCCGCCGCATGGCGGGGCCAAAAAATTCAGGCAGCAGCCTTGAGCGCGGCCTTTTCCTGGGCGAAAGCCCAGTCGAGCCAGGGGGTCAGGGCCGCAAGATCGGATGCTTCAACCGTCGAACCGGCCCAGATGCGCAGGCCCGCCGGAGCGTCCTTGTAGGAGCCGAAATCGTAGCCGACGCCGAGCTTGTCGAGACGGGCAACGATGGCCTTGGCAAAAGCCGCCTGACCTTCATCATCGAGCGCCGTGATGTCGGGATCGACGATCGAGAGACATACGGAGGTGTTCGAACGCTGGTCGGCCTTCTTGGCGAGGAACTCGACCCAAGCGGTCTTTTCCACCCAGTCAGCCAGCACCTTGAAATTGGCATCGGCGCGGGCCTGCATGGCGTGCAAACCGCCAACTTGCAGGCCCCACTGCATGGCGTCGATCGCGTCTTCGATGCAGATCATCGAGACGGTATTGATCGTTTCGGCCTTGAAAATGCCTTCGATGAGCTTGCCGCCCTTGGTCATGCGGAAAATCTTCGGCAGCGGACGATCGGGCTTAAAAGTTTCGAGACGTTCGACGGCGCGGGGCGACAGGATGAGAATGCCATGCGCGGCTTCGCCACCCAGCGCCTTCTGCCAGGAGAAGGTGACGACATCGAGTTTCTGGAAATCAAGCTTCTGCGCGAAAGCGGCCGAGGTGGCATCGCAAATGGTCAGACCTTCACGATTGGCCGGGATCCAGTCCGCATTCGGCACGCGCACGCCCGAGGTCGTGCCGTTCCAGGTGAAAACCACGTCGCGGTTGAAATCGACCTGCGTCAGGTCGGGCAGTTCACCATAGGGCGCTTCGAGGACGCGGACGTCATTGAGCTTGAGCTGCTTCTGCACATCCGTCACCCAGCCGGCGCCGAACGATTCCCAGGCCAGCATATCAACGCCCCGAGCGCCCAGCGCGCTCCAGAGGAACATTTCGACGGCGCCGGTATCGGAAGCGGGAACGATGCCGATGCGATAATCGGCCGGAACTTCAAGGAGTTCGCGGGTCAGGTCGATGGCCTGTTGAATACGTGCCTTGGCGACCTTGGCGCGATGCGAACGACCGGTCAGCGCGCCAGCGAGCGCTTCGACCGTCCAGCCTGGACGCTTGGCACAAGGACCCGACGAAAAATTGGGGTTTGCCGGTTTTACCGCCGGTGCGGTCAGGGGCGTATCAGCCATCTCAAGCGGCCCTCCCAGGCCTATGCGCCTCGCGTTAGGGCGAGGTGTCCTAAGGCCGGAAATACTCCTTGGCCGGTTGGACGTCAATGGGGATTGGGGACTGGCTGTTGTTGTTGTGGCGGCGGCTACTCATCCATCCAAAGGTTCGCTGGCATCTCGCGTAGCCACTCTGAATAGCCCCTAGCTTTATAGACGCCTTCTTGTTCAAGCGTGATGCGGTGCGCCAGATCGCCGAGCACGGCATCAGGTTTCAGAGGTTGCGCAGCGCTCCGGGCTGATCGCCCACTCGCTTATGAGCGGCGCAAGACATATGCACATGCGACGGCAATGCCGTGGTTGAAAGTTTTTCTTCAACCTACTCGAGCGCGAGCGGATCACACGACGAACCTATCGAACCCGCGACGCAGCCCGCTAGGAACAGTAAGAAGCGCTGCGCGACGGTTCCTTCGACGAGACTGGCTTATCTGCGCGGTAAAGAGCCCCGCTCGATGACAGGCATCTCGACCAGTTGCGCGGCGCCGATACCACCAAGCATAAGCTCGACAGCCTTACGACCCATTTCCTCATGCGGCAGACCGATCGTTGTCAATCCAGGCCGGAGATACGAGGCTAGCTCGTCATTGTCGAAGGAAACGAGCGCAATGTCTTCCGGAACGGTGATACCTGCTTCACCCAATGCTTGATAGGCGCCGAAGGCGAGCCGGTCGTTAAGGCAGAGTAGCGCCTTTGGCCGCTTCGTCCTCAGCAGCTTGCGAGTGAGATCGTAACCGTGCGCCGGCTCCCAGTTCCAGCAGCTCAACTCGGCCACAAAACGCATGCCGTTCGCGATCATTGCATCGCGAATTCCAGCGAAACGGCGTGCGATGGTTTCGGAGCGAAAGAGCCCTGCTTCCGAGTCCGCATTGTGCCCGAGAAGAGCCACGCCCTCCGTGATGCCCGCATCACGCAATAATTCAACCGCGCGCCGACCGCCGCGATACTCGTCTGGCAAAACGGAAACGGGGAAGCGCGCACTGGTTCCGTTCAGCATGATGGTGGGCACGTTTATGGGCAGGTCTGGCACAAAAACTTCGCGTGCCCGCATAGCGGCGAAGATAAGGCCATCGACCTGCCGATCAAGCGCTGCTTCGACCGCCTGGGTTTCCCTGGCCGGCTCGCCGCCTGTTTCGAGTACCAGCATGACATGTTTGGCTTCTTCAGCCGCGGCGAGCGCACCTCTGATGAGGCCGCTCGCAAAGCGCGTGGTCGCCACATAGTCGGAAATGAAGGCAATGGAACGAGATTTGTCGGTGCGGAGTGCGCGCGCGGCGACATTGGGTCGGTACCCCAGGCTGGCGGCAGCAGCATGAACCTTGGCATGGGCGTCGGCAGAGAGGCGCGTGTCCGGCCGACCGGTGAGGATCATCGATGCGGCAGTGGTCGAAAGCCCGGCGAGCCGCGCAACATCAGCCAGCGTTACCCGTTTCTTCTGCAAGCCCCAAGCCTCCTCGCCCGCCTTGGGCTTATCCTCAACGTCTGCATAACTAGGCCGCCCCCGCTTGACAACTTAAGCGCATCGCGGCATTTGCTAAATGCTTTTAGCAGGAGGAATGGATGAGTTTCAACCTATCCGATAATTGGGTATGGGACTTTTGGCTCGCCGATGACGGCATGAACCATCATCTGTTCTATCTGCATGCGCCGAAGTCGCTTGAAAACCCTGATTTGCGCCACCGCAATGCGCGCATTGGTCACGCTACATCGACAGATCTGGTGAACTGGACGAACCACGGCCTCGCCTTTGATGCAGGCACGCCTGGGAGCTTTGACGGCAGCGCCACTTGGACCGGCAGCATCATCAAGGACCCAACGGGCACTTGGCGCATGTATTATACTGGCTCGCGTTTCCTTTCGCCCGACAGTGCCGCGAATATCGAGACTATTGGCCTTGCGACATCGCCCGACCTCTTCACCTGGACCAAGCAAGCCGGTCCCATCGTCACGGCCGACCCGACCCTTTATGAAACACTCGGCACCTCGAGTTGGCCAGAGGAGGCCTGGCGCGATCCCTGGGTTTTTTGGGACGCGACAAACCAGCGCTGGCAGATGCTCATCACCGCCCGCAGCAAGACTGGCACCGAGCCGGACCGCGGCATCATGGCTCTCGCCACCTCGGCCGATCTCGATACCTGGACGATCGAGCCGGCGCTGAGCCGGCCGGGCGCGGGCTTCGCGCATCTGGAAGTGTTCCAGATCGTCGAAATAGATGGACAAAAACACGTCATCTTCTGCTGCGACAGCGCCAAGCTTGTTGGCGTCCGCGCAGGAGAAGTCGGTGGCATCTGGACTATGCCGCTTGCCGATTTCCCCGCAGAAGTCGATTTCCGCGCGGCGCGTCTCGTTACCGACGAACGCCTTTATGCCGGTCGCATCGCCTTTAATCGTTCCGGCAAGCCGTTCCTCATGGCCTTCAACAATGTCACCGCCGACGGCGCCTTCCTTGGCGGCGTTTCCGATCCCCTGCCCGTCACCACGGCCGGGGATGGTTATCTCGTGCTGGGGAGTGCCGCATGAGCACCACGATTTCCGGTTATGCCGCCCTCGGCTACGAAGCCGTCGCCGAGACTTTTTCGCGTGCATTTGACGATCGCCCGGAGATGGGGGCCGCGCTCCACATCGTGCGGAACGGCGAAAGCGTCGTCGATCTCTGGGGCGGCATCGCCGACGCGAGAAATGGCCGCGCCTGGCAGCAGGATACACCATCGGTCATCTTCTCGTGCACCAAGGGCCTCGTCTCCATCCTGGCGGCGCACCTCGTTGGCGAGGGAAAGCTCGACTATGACGCGCCGGTTAGTCGCTACTGGCCCGAGTTCGCCGCTGCCGGCAAGGACGCGGTGACCGTCGGCGACGCGCTCGGCCATCGCGCCGGGCTTTCGGCACCGCGCAAGGACCTCAGCGAAGACGATATCGTCGATTGGGATCGCATGGTCGAAGTTCTGGCCGCTCAGGAGCCGCTCTGGCCGCTCGGCACCGGCTACGCCTATCACGCGCTGACCCACGGCTGGGTAGCCGGCGAAATCATTCGCCGCGTCACCAGCAAGTCGGTCGGGCAATACTTCGCCGATCTCATCACCACGCCACTGGGCGTCGATGCCTGGATCGGCCTGCCTGAAAACGTGATACCCCGCACGGCTCATCTGCGCGTCAGCCCGATGCTCTCAGCGCTCTGGGCCGACGAGTCCTCAAAACCCGAACCGAACTGGCCCTACAAGGCCATGACGCTGGGCGATGCCCTCCCCGCGGACCTCGTGACGGAAACCGGCGGCTTCAATGCACCTCGCATTCGTGCAGCGGAAATTCCGGGGGCAGGTGGCATCTCTAGCGCCAAGGCGCTCGCCACCATCTGGTCCGCCACCGTGGTGCCGACCTGCGGAGTAAAGCTCCTCGACCCCTCCGTGATAGCCGCGTCCACGCGTACGCGCAGCGAGGGCGCTTCGGTGTTCGGTGGCGAGCCTCCCTATTCACGCTGGGGCTGCGGTTTCCAGCTCGATTCTGAAGCGCGCCATTATCTCGGCGACACGAGCTTCGGTCATGACGGTGCTGGTGGACAGGTCGGCTTTGCCGATACCCGGCATCATATCGGTTTCGGCTTCGTCACCAATTGGATGATGGGACCGGAAGATCGGCGCGCCACGGCCATTATCGCGGCCTTGCGCGCAACACTCTAGCCACCGCGCATGAGGCGCATCGCAGATATTGACTCTGTCTTACGCCCGTGCGCTAAATCCTTTTAGCAGACGAAAACATCCCTGCAGACTTAATCTTGGAGGAGGCAAGTCTTGAACACCCCATCCCGCCACGCCCTTCGTATTCTCACCACTCTCTCGGTTGCCGCCAGCGCTGGCACGGCCATGGCTGCCCCGAGCTGCGGCACCGACCCGGTGGTTCTCAACGCCTATTTCGAAACCGGCTTTCCCCTGCCGACGCGGCTCAGCGAAGAGTTCACCAAGCAGTTCCCCAATGTCACCTTCGACATCAAGGAAGACCAGTTCGCCAACATGATGGAGAACTCGCCGCGCATCCTGTCCGAAGACAATGCGCCTGATCTGATCCGCCTGCCCTCGTTGACCGACTTGGTCGCCAACAACCTGCTGCTCAACCTCGACACATATTTCACCGAATTCGGTTGGGACAAGTTCCCCGCCGGCCAGCTGGTGCAGCTGCGCGTCGAAGAAGGTGGCCGCCCGCGCGGTACCGGTTCGCTCTTCGGCATGGGCCTCAACTATTCCATGACCGGTGTGTTCTATAACAAGGCGCTGGCCGAGCAGATCGGCATGACCGAGGCTCCGAGGACCGTGGCCGAGCTCGATGCGCTACTCGCCAAGGCCAAGGAAGCCGGCATTCAGCCGATCATGCAGTGGAACAAGGGCACCGCCGGCCTCGCCTTCCCGCTGCAGAATCTGATGGGTGCCTATGGCAATCCCGAGCCGATCAACGACTGGATCTTCCAGAAGGACGGCGCTTCTATCAATACCGCCGAGGCCCTCGAGGCCGCCGAGCATCTCGATGGCTGGATCAAGGCCGGCTATTTCCCGACCGATGCCAACGCCATCGAATACTTCCAGATGATGAGCCGCTTCATCGGCGGCGAAGGTCTCTTCATGTTCAATGGCGATTGGGAATCGGGCAATCTCGACACCAATGCCAAAGACAAGTTCGGCTTTTTCATCATGCCGAGCGCTGAAGAAGGCGGTCGCCACGCCTCAATGTCCGCGCCGCTGAGCTATGGCATCGGTGCCAAGGCCGCCAATCCCGATTGCGCTGCCTTCTTCCTCGATTGGGTTGCGACCAATGAAGAAGCGCGCACGATCAACGTTGCAGTGGGCGGCTCCAATCCGGGCGGCCCGGCCGATATGGCGATCCCGCCGGTCGAACCCGGCTCGGTGACCGAGCAGTCCCTCGCTGCCGGCGCCCAGCTGGCTCAGGACAACGGCGCCATGGACTTCATCGCCAACGCCACCGGCGCGATCTTTGCCGCTGGCTGGACCCCAGAACTGCAGAAGATGGTCGGTGGTCAACAAACCGCAGCCGGCCTCCTTGAAGCCGTGCAGAAAGAATACGAGACCCAGCTGTCGCGCTGACACTGAAAATGGGCGGCGCTTATGCACCAAGTGCCCGCTCTCGCACCGCATGTCATCCCGGCGAAGGCCGGGACCCATCTTGAGATTTCGGGATGGGCCCCGGCCTAAAGTCGGGGTGACAACCGTGGCTGGGACTGCATCTCACGAAAATGGGGTGCTCCCCGACCCTCTCGGCTGCCCAAGCGACCGGAATGAAAATGACTGAAACGCCATCGTCCGTTCCGGACGCCAAGCAGAACAAAAAGCGGCTTCCTCCATCGCGTGGGAGCCGCAAGACGCGCCTGACCGCCTGGCTCTTCATTGCGCCCGCGTTCCTCGCCTATGCGACCTTCGTTCTCGTGCCGCTCGGCATGAGCCTCTATTACTCGTTCCTGCGCTGGGATGGGATCGGCGAAGCGCGCTTCCATGGGCTGACCAATTACACCACCGTGCTGACCGATTCAGATCTGCTGCAGATCATTGGCAATGCCTTCCAGCTCGTGCTCTATTTCACGCTGATCCCCGTCGGCCTTGGTCTTGCCGTCGCCTCGGCCATTCGCGGCCAGATGAATGGCCGCTTCGGCATGGCGACGCGCACCATCCTTTTCCTGCCACAGGTCATTCCGCTCGTTGCGGCCGGCATCGCCTGGAGCTGGATGTTTGCATCCACCGGCCTCGTCAATCAGGCGCTGAAGGCGGTTGGGCTCTCGAGTTGGGCCAAGGGTTGGCTTGGTGACTTCGTCTGGGCTCTGCCTGCAGTGGGCATCATCGGCGCCTGGGTGCTGCTCGGCCTTTGCACCATGCTGCTCGTGACCGGCATCACCAAGATCGACGCGAGCCTTTATGAGGCTGCGCGCCTCGATGGCGCTCGCCCCTGGCATGAGTTCCGCTACATCACCCTGCCCGGACTGCGCCAGGAAATCGGCGTCTGCATTACCGTCACGGTGATCGCCGCACTCGCGAGTTTCGACATCGTCTATATCTCAACCCAGGGCGGCCCCGGGATCACCACGACTGTACCGGGCCTTGAAATCTATCGCCTTGCCTTCGCGCATCGACAGGTTGGTCTCGCCTCGGCGCTCGCCATCGTCCTCATGGTTCTGGTGCTGGTCTCTATCGCCCCGGTCCAGTGGTTCACGCGAGACAAGAAATGAAGAGCGCAACGAAAAACACCTTTCTGGCGCGCGCGCTCATCGTCCTTCTGATGGCAATCACGCTGCTGCCGTTCCTGAGCATGCTTTCGGCCGCGCTGGCGCCGCAGGGCTCCTATCCGAATGGCCTTCAATGGCCGACCGATCCGCAATGGGGTAATTTCATCAAAGCGTTCGAAGTCGCCAAGATGGACCAGTTGCTACTTTCGAGCGGCCTGATCGTCCTCGGCGTCGTGCCGCTTTCCGTGCTTGTCGCCACCATGGCCGGCTATGGCTTGGCCAAGCTGACGTCGGACAAATACAAGTGGCTTTACCTCATCTTCGTCTTTGGGCTCACTCTGCCCTTCGAAGCCGTCATCACCCCGCTCTACTATGAAGTGCGGGCCATGGGGCTGCTCAACACGCGCTTTGCGATCATCCTGCCGCTCATCGGGCTCTACATGCCGTTTGGCGTCTACTGGATGCGCGCGCATTTCCTCAACGTGCCACAGGAGATTGGCGAGGCTGCCCAGATCGATGGCGCCACGCGCTGGACCGAGTTCTGGTATGTGCAGGTGCCGCTTGCCCGGCCGGCGATCATGTCGCTGACAATTCTCCTGTTCCTCTGGACGTGGAACCAGTTCCTGCTGCCCGTTGTCTTGGTGCAGGATCCGATGCAGCGCACCATGGCCGGCGCACTGGGTGCCTTTCAGGGCCAGTGGGGCACCGATATTCCGCTTCTTTGCGCAGGATCGCTGCTGATCCTCACCCCCACCGTCATCATCTTCCTCATTTTCCAGCGCCAGTTCGTCGCCGCCCTCATGCAGGGCGCGGTCAAAGGCTGATCGGAGTTTTTCATGGCCGGATTGGCACTCAAGAATATCCAGAAGACCTATGGCGAAGTCGAAGTCATCAAGGGCGTGAACTTGTCGATCGAGGACGGCGAGTTCGTCGTTTTCGTCGGCCCTTCGGGCTGCGGCAAGTCAACCCTACTACGCATGATCGCGGGTCTCGAGGACATCACCTCGGGCGATCTCTATATCGGCGACAGGCTGTGCAACACGGTCGAACCGCGAGATCGTTCGATTGCCATGGTCTTCCAGTCCTATGCTCTTTATCCGCATATGACCGTCTACGACAATGTCGGGTTCGGCCTGATGCTGGCGAAAACGCCGAAGGACGTGCGCGACCAGAAGATCCGCGAGGCAGCCAAAATCCTGAAGATGGAGCATTTGCTGGATCGCAAACCGGGCCAACTTTCAGGCGGCCAGCGCCAGCGCGTCGCCATCGGCCGCGCCATCGTGCGCCAGCCGGAAGTGTTCCTGTTCGACGAGCCGCTATCAAACCTCGACGCCGCCCTGCGCGTCGATACACGCATGGAAATTTCCAAGCTTCACAAGACACTTGGCGCCACCATGATCTACGTGACGCACGACCAGGTCGAGGCGATGACGCTTGCTGACAAGATCGTGGTTCTCGATGCCGGCGTCGTGCAGCAGATCGGCAGCCCGATCGAGCTCTACCAGCGTCCCACCAATCTTTTCGTCGCCGGCTTTATCGGCTCGCCGAAGATGAATTTCATCTCGGTAACGGTAGAATCTGTCGATGGCAACGCCATCACCGTGGGCGGCAAGGACGTCCAGAGCCTGCGGGTTCCGGCTGCATCGGAGGGGATAATGATCGGCGATGCGTTGACACTTGGCATTCGTCCGCATGACCTTTCGCCCGCTAGCGACGGTGCCGTTGTCGGCCGCGTGAGCCTTGTCGAGCGACTGGGCAACGAAACCATCGTCAACGTCGAGCTGTCATCCGGTGCGTCGTGGCTCGTCGTGCTCGATGGAGATCAGGCACAACGGCTCGGCGAAAGCCTGGCGCTTGCTGCAGACCCGGCCAAGGCCATCCTGTTCGATGCCACGGGCAAGGCGCTGCTGCGCCCTGCCTGAGATCCATCACGGATTGGCGGGTGGAATGTCCAGTTCGCCGCCGATCTCTATGGCCTTGGTTTGCTTATCGAAAACACAGATGATGCTCTTGAGCGTGTCGGGCGCGACTTCGCCCGTCACCACCGCAAGCCCATAGCTTTCGCTGCCGAACGGATCGACGACGACCGTGACGTTGGTGAGGATTTCGCTTGTTGCGGCAACACAGCCCGCTTCGACTTCGGCAGCAAATTCTTCCCAGGCGTCGCCGGAAGATGCAAAGGCCGGCGTGACGACAAAAGCGAGAAGCGAGGTGATTGCGAGGTGTTTCAGCACGGTACTTTTCCTGTTTGAACCAACCGCCAGGAAAGCGGCAAAGACGGGCAGGATCGTGGCAGGCAAGCTCGCTCTCCGCTACTCGTGTTGACGAATTGCCGACGCGTCACGCCGGTTAAGTTGCAGCATCTTGAACATTTCGTTTCGGGCCAAGGCGCCCTGCCCCTTGCTGATGGCGGCCGCGACCCGGCTATGGCCATCCTGTGAAACAACCTCGGTGGCGCGCTGGTCGAGGCCGATCTCGTATGAGAGGCGCAGCATGGTGACGATCAACGGCCGGAGCTGGCGCATCATTCCATTCCCGGTGGCATCCAAAATAGTGATGTGAAAGCGGCAGTCGGCGGCGAACATCGCCTGCTTGTTTGCGCCTGACGCTTCCAATGCGTGGGCGGCCTGCTTGATACTTTCGACCTGATCCTTGCTCGCCCTGCTCGCTGCAAGTTCGGCGGCTGCCGGCTCTATAATGATGCGTAGCTCAGTCGTCTCGGCAAACATTGTGACCAGACGCTGATGTCCATGATCGTGCCAGGTGACGACGTCTGCATCGAGCAGGTTCCATTCCTCGACCGGTCTGACACGGGTTCCATAGCGCCTTGCCGTTCGCACCAAACCCTTGCCGGAAAGCACCTTTATGGCGTCCCGGATGGTCGCGCGACTGACCCCGAGAGAGTCCGCCAGTTCGGGCTCGGTCGGCATGACCTGCCCCGGCAAGTAGATGTCATTGGCGATCCGGCGCCCGAGCGTATCCACCGCAACTTTCGCCGCCCCCGTCGGCAGCGCCTCGCCGAGGCTGAGCGGAACCTGCAATTTCATCGTTTCTTCGGCGATCATCTTCCTGCCCATTGCCGTTTACATATGATGTAAAGGTGTGCGATGTCATCACGGGCGCTCAACCAGACCATCCGAGTTCGAGGGCGTGGGAGAAGAGACCGTTGCAAATCACGCCCACCATTAGGCACTTCCTGCCGATCTTGTCATGTCCACCCGGGGATCTTTCGTGAAGATCACCGGGATCGAAACAGTGGTCGTCAACGCCATTCACCGCAACTGGATCTTCGTGAAGGTCCGCACCAGCGATGCAGGTCTTCACGGCTGGGGCGAAGCCACGCTCGAGTGGAAGACCAAAGCCGTGCTCGGCGCGATCGAGGATTTGAGCCAGTTTGTCATCGGTGAGGATCCGCATCGTGTGGAGCATCTCGTCCAGAAGATGCAGCGCTTCAGCTTCTGGCCGCTCGGTGCCATTGGCCTGACCGCGCTTTCCGCCATCGAGCAGGCGCTATGGGACATCAAAGGCAAGGCTCTGGGCGTGCCGGTCTGGCAACTGCTCGGCGGAAAGGTGCGCGATAGCGTTCGTGTCTATACCCACCTCCTGCAGGGCCGCCAGGATCGTCCCATCGCCGACAACGACGTCTCGGCATTCTGTGACGCCGTTCAGGAAACCGTGGAGATGGGCTATACGGCGATCAAACTCGGGTTCGTACCCTATACGGGATATGATGCCCCGTTGATGGCGGTGAAGCAGACGGCGAAGCTTGCGGCCGCCGTGCGCGAGCGGGTTGGCAACCATGTCGATATCCTCACCGACTTTCACGGCCGACCCGATTCCGTTCAGGCGGCCAAGGCCTTTATCGATGTCATCGCGCCCATTAGGCCCATGTTCGTCGAAGAGCCTATCCAGCCCGGCGACCCAGAGGCATTGGCGGAACTCTCGAGGCAGGTCGATTGCCCCCTGGCGACCGGAGAGCGGCTGCTGACACCGCGGGAATATGCCGAACTGGCGCGGCTGCGCGCCGTCACCTACGTGCAGCCCGATCTCGCCCACTGCGGCGGCTTCACCGGCGGACGCCGGATTGCAGCCATCGCCGAGGCTGCGTCCATGGGCGTCATGCCGCACAATCCGATGGGGCCGGTCGCCGGTGCCGTTGCCCTGCAGTTCGCCGTGGCGACGCCGAACTTCGTCATTCAGGAAGAGGCCGTCGCGCTCGCGCCCTGGTACCGGGACATATGCCAAACCTTCCCCATCGAAAGGACGGATGGTGCCTGGCAGGTTCCGACGGCACCGGGTCTCGGCATTGAGATCGACGAAACCGAAGCCGCAAAGCATCCCTTTGCGCCGGAAATTATTCCGGCGCTCAAGGCCGTCCTGCCGGATGGCCGTATCGCAAACTGGTAGTCAACGGAGCAGAAAACCATGCGGCAAGCACTTATCGTCTGGGGCGGATGGAGCGGGCACGAGCCCGAACGCGGGGCACAGATCATCCGTGACTTCCTGACTGAAGACGGTTTCGACGTTCGCATCGAAAACTCCACCGCAGCTTTCGCCGACCCAACCATCCGGGATATCAGCGTCATCGTGCCGATCGTCACGATGAGCAAGATCGAGAAGGAAGAGGTCTCCAACCTTGTTGCCGCCGTTCAGGGCGGCGTTGGCTTGGCAGGCTACCACGGCGGCATGGCGGATGCCTTCCGCGATGCCGTCGATTACCAGTTCATGGTGGGTGGCCAGTGGGTCGCACATCCCGGCAACATCATCGACTATCATGTCGACATCACCAGGCCCGACGATCCGATCGTCAGCGGTTTTGAGCGATTTCCGTATCGCTCCGAGCAATACTACATGCACGTCGACCCTTCGAACGAAGTGTTGGCGACAACGACCTTCAGCGGCGAACACGCGTCCTGGATTGATGGCGTCGTCATGCCGGTGGTCTGGAAGCGCAAGCACGGGCTCGGTCGCGTTTTCTATTCTTCGCTCGGACATGTCGCGAGCGAATTCGAAGTGCCGCAGATGCGCGAAATTCTGCGCCGCGGCATAAACTGGGCAGCCCGCTAACCGGCACCCTCTACATCTGATTTAGACTTGACTCAGACCTCCCGGTGACAGAGGCTCCCAGTACGGGGCAACGACCCCGGGAGGAGAATTACATGATCGTCAATTTTGGCCGCCAAGCGCGGCAGCGGGGGCTTTTTGTCCTCAGCACCCTGGCGCTGTTGTCATCAGTTGTTCCAGCCAGTGCCCAGACCACCATCAAATGGCTTCACCTCGAAGCGAACCCGGATCGCCTGGCCACCTGGGAAGGCATCGCCGCCGCTTACGAAGAAGCACATCCGGATGTCAACATCGAGTTCCAGTTCCTCGAAAACGAAGCCTTCAAGGCCAAGCTACCGACGCTGCTGCAGTCCAACGAGGCCCCCTCGATGTTCTATACCTGGGGCGGCGGCGTGCTGAAGGCACAGTCCGAAACCGGCGCGATCCGCGACGTCACCGCAGCCTTTGACGCCGACGGCGGCAAATGGCGCAGTGAAGTCAGCCCGGCCGCTGTCGATGGCCTCAGCATCGACGGCAAAGTGTGGGCCGCACCCGTGCAGTCGGGCCTCGTGTCCTTCTTCTACAACAAGGAACTGTTTGAAAAGGCCGGTATCGACGCCGCCGCGATCCAGACCTGGGATGACTTCACGGCCGCGGTGCAGAAGCTCAAGGATGCCGGGATCACCCCGATTGCCGGTGGCGGTGGCGACAAGTGGCCGATCCACTTCTTCTGGAGCTATCTCGCGATGCGCGAGCTCGGCCAGGACGGTTTTGCTGCTGCCAAGGGTGGCGAAGGCTTCCAGGGTGAGGGCTTCCTCAAAGCCAGCCAGATGCTGGCAGACCTGGGCGCCATGGAGCCGTTCCAGGAAGGCTATCTTGGCGCAACTTGGCCCGATACCCAGGCCGTGTTTGCCGACGGCCGCGCTGCCATCGTGCTGAGCTTTGAAAACACCGCAACGCCGCAGAACCAAGCCAATGCCGCAACCGACGGCAAGGGTCTTGCCTCGGACAATATTGGCCGCTTTGCCTTCCCGGTCATCGATGGCGGCGCAGGCCTCATCACCGATGACTTCGGCGGCCTCAATGGCTGGGTGGTCACCAAGGACGCACCGGCCGAAACCGAAGACTTCATCCACTTCCTGACCGTGGAAAATGCCGGTCTTCTCGCCGAGAAGAACAACATTCTCCCAACCGCCGTCGGTTCGGACGCCAGCGTCAAGGATGCAAGCCTTGCCGATAGCGCCGCCCAGATGGCCAAAGCCACCTGGCACCAGAACTATCTCGACCAGGACCTCGGCCCCAATGTCGGCCGCGTGGTCAATGACATGTCTGTTGAACTCGTGTCGGGCGGCGTGACGCCGGAAGATGCGCTGCAGCAGATCCAAGACGCCTTCTCGATGGAAATGTAGTCTATGGCGGGCGCTGTGGCGCCCGCCTCTTCCACCTGAGGAGGCCCACTTGAGTCAGATCGCTCCCGCTCTGGAAGCTGCGCCGACGGCGGTGTTGCACACGCGCCGCCGTCGCGGCGTGCGCGGCAAATGGCCGATCATTGTGCTGTTCCTGCCGCCTGCCTTGGTGCTGTTCACGCTGTTCGTGATCCTGCCCATGGGGGAAGCCGCTTGGTATTCCTTCTACAACTGGAACGGCTATGGCCTGCCGACCGAGTGGATCGGATTCAAGAACTACGAACTGATCTTCAAGCAGAGCGCGTTCCGCAATGCCCTAATCAACAATGGCCTGATCATCGTCGTCTCGATCTGCGTGCAGATTCCATTGGCGTTGTGGCTCGCCACCATGGTGACCAAGAGCATCAAGGGCGCGGTCGTCTTCCGCCTGATCTTCTTCTTACCATACGTGCTCGCCGACGTGGCCGCCGGCATGATCTGGCGCTTCGTTTATGACGGCGAATTTGGCCTCGTCGCCAATATCTACGAATTCTTCGGACAGAACGCCCCCTTCTGGCTGGCTGACAAGAATGTCGCCTTCTCGGCCGTCTTGGGCGTGATCGTCTGGAAGTATTTTGGCTTCCACATGATGCTATTCATCGCCGGACTCCAGGCCATCGACAAATCGGTGCTGGAAGCTGCCGATATCGACGGCGCGACCGGCTGGCAGAAGTTCTTTAAGGTCACCCTGCCGCTTCTGGGTTCGACCGTGCGCCTCTCGGTGTTCTTCGCCGTCGTCGGCTCGCTGCAGCTCTTCGACATGATCATGCCGCTGACCGGTGGCGGGCCATCGAACTCGACCCAGACGCTCGTGACCTTCCTATACAGTTTCGGCGTCATGCGCATGCAGGTCGGTTTCGGCTCGGCGGTGGGCGTCGTGCTTTTCGTTATCTGCGTGACCCTGGCTTTCAGCTACAAACGGATCTTCATGCGAAATGACTGACACGGCAGAACCGATCGATGCTGCGACGGCCAATAGCGGCGGGCGGAGCCTACGCTTCGGCACCAAGGCGTATCTTTATGCTTCGCTGCTGATCGTGGCTGCGATCATCATCATTCCGCTCATCACGACAGCGCTCGGCGGCTTCAAGACGCTCGGCGAATTGCGCGGCAACGCCTTCGGCCTGCCCTCGACCTGGATGTGGTCCAACTACGGCGACATCCTTATGAGTCATAGATACTGGCTGCAGATGGGCAATTCGCTGCTCATCGCCGGTCTGACCGTCTTCCTGGTGCTGGCACTCTCGGCCATGGCCGCTTTCGTCTTTGCCCATGTGCGCTTCTTCGGCAGCCAGTTCCTGCTCAACTATTTCCTCATCGGGCTGATGTTTCCGGCAGCGACCGCTATCCTGCCGCTCTTCATCCGCATTCGCGATCTGGGGCTGCTCGACACCTATTGGGGCGTGGTGCTGCCGCAGGTGGCGTTCGGTCTGGGGATGAGCATCCTCTTGTTCCGCAACTATTTCCGGGGCCTGCCGAGCGAATTGTTCGATGCCGCCTTCGTCGATGGCGCGGGGTATTTCCGCTTCTTCTGGCACATCGCGCTGCCTCTGAGCCGACCCATCATCGCCACCGTCGGCATCATCTCGTTTGTCGGGAGCTGGAACAGCTACATCCTGCCGCTGATCATGCTCAACACGGAGTCCCGCTATCCATGGCCGCTCGGCATCATGGTCTATCGCGGCGAATTCTCGACGGACTGGCAGCTCATTCTCGCCTTCATCACGCTCACGATCACCCCGACCATCGTGGTGTTCTTTGCGGCGCAGAAACACATCATTGCCGGCCTGACCGCCGGCGCCGTCAAATAGGAGGCTCACCATGGCTGGGCTTGAACTGCGCAATGTTGCCAAGAGCTATGGACCGGTAAAGGTCATCGAGGGGATCAATCTCTCGATCGGCGACGGCGAATTCGTCGCCCTTGTCGGCCCCTCGGGCTGCGGCAAATCCACCATCTTGCGCATGATTGCGGGGCTCGAAGACATCACCGGCGGCCAGATCGCCATCGGCAGCGAGGTGGTCAACGACCTGACGCCCAAGGAACGCAACATCGCCATGGTGTTCCAGAGCTATGCGCTCTATCCCCACATGAACGTCTATCGCAACATGGCCTTCAATCTAGAGCTTGCGGGCAAGCCCAAGGCCGAAATCGACCGGCGCGTGCGCGAGGCGGCGCGGATGCTCGAACTCGAACCGCTGCTCGACCGCAAGCCGAGCCAGCTTTCGGGCGGCCAGCGCCAGCGCGTAGCCATGGGCCGCGCTGTAGTGCGCGATCCGTCCGTGTTCCTTTTTGACGAGCCGCTGTCCAACCTCGACGCCAAGCTGCGCGTGCAGATGCGTTCGGAAATCAAGGCGCTGCACAAGAAGGTGGGCGTGACGTCGGTTTACGTCACACACGACCAGGTCGAGGCCATGACATTGGCCGACCGCGTGGTCGTGCTCGACCGAGGCGTCATTCAACAGGCCGGCTCGCCGATGGAACTCTATAGGGAACCCGCCAATACCTTTGTTGCCGGCTTCATCGGCTCTCCAGCCATGAATTTGTTTCAGGCCACCATCCGCGGCAACACCGCACAGATGGCCGATGGTACCACCTTTGCCTTTGAGCCCGACGGCGGCGCGAGCGATGGAACAGCGGTAACCGTCGGCGTGCGTCCGGAGCATTTCCAGCGCCAGAAGACCGACACCGCGCTGACGGGCACGGTCAGCTTCGTGGAGCCCACGGGTGGGCTGACTTTCGTTACGCTGGACGTTGCTGGCGTGCCTGTCGTCGTAACGACTAATGGCGAAGACATGATCAGGACGGGTGATTCACTGACTGTCTATGTGCCGTCCAAAAATGTCTACGTCTTCGATAGCGGTGGACGTCGCGTAAGCAGAAACTAAGGCGGCCAACGACCTTCGTTGCACCAGTAGACGGTGAGTGTTGCGCCGCAGTCGATTTGCCATGAGCCTCCGCTTTACAACGGAGACGCCCACCAAGGCGGCATCCCGCAGACTAGCCAGGCCTGAGGACCCGCAGGCCGGATGACCAGCACGTTGAAAGATTGCGCCCCCAAATGTCCCTGAACCAATCCACGCCGAACGAAAAAAAGCTCTATACGACGCTGGGGCCGCTGCGCTCCGATCAACTCGGGATGATCCTGCCGCACGAGCACGTGTTTGTGGATCTGCGTACGCCCGACCAGCCGGGCTACGCCCAAGCTGATGTTGGGGAGGTTCTCGCACTCATGGTGCCACAGATCGAGGCGATCAAGGCGCTTGGTGTGACCGCGCTGATAGAGTGCTCCACCGGCGGCGTAGGCAGGCGCGCGGACTTTGATCTGGCGGTGAGCAAAGTTACCAACTTTCCTATCGTCGTTCCCACCGGAATCTACCGCGAGCCCTGGATTCCCTCCTGGGTGCGCGATGCCGCGGACGCGGAACTCGAGACATGGATGCTCGACGAGTTGCAGCGAGAAATTGAAGCAACTGGTTTTCAAGCAGGTTGGATCAAGTTGAGCGCCGGAGATGACGGGATCACGCCACTCGAAGCACGTATCCTCCGCGCCGCCGCCAGGGTCTCTGCTGCCACCGGAGCGTTGATCGGCAGCCACACCATCCGCAGTCGCGTGGTGATGGACCAGCTCGATATTATCGAACGTGAGGGCGGACGCTGCGACCGTTTTCTTTCAATCCACACACAGGCCGAACCAGACTGGGCGTTGCACCGGGCCATCGCGGCACGCGGGGCCTGGATTGAATATGACAATGTCGGCGCGGTCCCCGTTGCCGAAACGGCCGATCTGATCCTGCGCGCGCTCGATGCGGGCCTCACGGATCAATTGCTGATCAGCCATGATCGAGGGTGGTTTGACCCCGCCCTGCCCCGTGGCGGCTCGCCTAAACCCTATACCGTCCTCAACCTTGAATTGTTGCCGCTTCTCGCACAGCGTGGTGTGGATCAGGCAACCCTCAAGGGGCTCACGCACACCAATCCCTTTGCAGCTTTTGCGCGACCCTGAGGTCGAGCCCACTCTTATCAGAACGAGGACGGTGGAAGATGGATTATCGCAGGCTCGGCAACACTGGTTCGGTCGTTTCGGCCTATTGCCTCGGAACCATGACCTTCGGCGCAGAGTCGGACGAGACAACCTCGTTTCGGTTGATGGACAACTACGTTGAGGCAGGCGGAAATTTCATCGATACCGCCAACGTTTATGGCGCTGGCTTGTCCGAGGAAATTGTTGGTCGGTGGTTGAAAGGCAAGCCACTGCGGAATCTTGTGATCACCACCAAAGGTCGGTTTCCGATGGGTGATGGGCCAAATCACTTGGGGCTTTCGCGCAAGAATCTACGCGAAGCGCTCGATGCTTCGCTGAAGCGTCTCCAGGTCGAACATATCGATCTATATCAGATGCATGCCTTCGACGCCCTGACGCCACTGGACGAAACTCTTCGCTTTCTCGACGACGCGATCAGCAGCGGGAAGATCGCCTATTATGGCCTTTCGAATTTCCTTGGCTGGCAGTTGACCAAGGCCGTCTGGCAAGCCAGAGCCGGAGGCTATCAGCCGCCCGTCTCGCTGCAGCCCCAATACAATCTGCTCGTGCGCGATATAGAGCATGAGATCATTCCTGCGGCGCAGGATGCCGGCATAGGCCTCTTGCCGTGGTCGCCGCTTGGCGGTGGTTGGCTGAGCGGGAAATACAAGCGCGATGAGATGCCAACGGGTGCCTCACGACTTGGGGAAAATCCCAAGCGTGGCATGGAAGCGTTCGACAAGCGCAACGGCAACGCAGCAACCTGGGAAGTCATTGGTGCAGTCGAGGAAATCGCAGCAGCCCGCGGGGCAACAATGGCGCAGGTGGCACTTGCCTGGGTTGCCGCGCAGCCCGCAGTGACTTCGGTCATTCTCGGGGCCAGGACGACCGACCAACTGGCGGATAACCTCGGTGCCTCCGAGCTGTCGTTGACACCCGATGAAATCGCGACGCTAAGTGCGGTCAGCAAACCAAGAATGTCTGACTACCCCTATGGCGAAGGCGGTGTGAATCAACGGCACCGGAAACTTGAGGGTGGACGGTAAAGGCGCGACAAATGGCGCAGCCGGCTGCTCCGGGCTGGAATAACAGCCAGGGGTTGGACGTCGCCGTGCCCCCCTGCCCTTTCCCTTTCGCTCATTCCTCCATCGTGGTGGTTACCGGCTGACCCGCGGCTAGCATTGCCGATTGAGCGCGTCCCGCCCAGTGCAGGACGCATTCCTGTGCCCGGTCGGAGTGCAGTGTTATGGTCAGCGGCCGCAGGTCTCGCCATTCCATATCGATCGTGATGCCGCCCCGCGCACGAATGCCGCGAATTGATCCCGAATGCCATGCGCTCGGCAGCGCCGGCAGCAGGTCTATATAGCCCGGATGCGACTGCACCAGCATTTCCAGAATGCCGGCTGCTCCGCCAAAATTGCCGTCGATCTGGAATGGCGGATGGGCGTCGAAGAGGTTTTTGTAGCTTCGCTCGGGGCTGAGCAGCAACTTGAGGACGTCATGGGCATGATCTCCCTCGCCGAGCCGCGCCCAGAGATTGATGCGCCAGGCGATAGCCCAGCCGATCGCGTCGTCGCCACGCATTTCCAGCGATCGTCTTGCCGCCGCGGCGACTTCTGGGGTCGCGTTCTTGTCAATCTGTTGGCTTGGATAAAGACCGTAGAGATGGGAGACGTGGCGGTGGTTTATTTCCGGAGCGTCTAGATCCCAATCGTCCCGCCATTCCTGCAATTGTCCGCCACGCCCTATCCGATCAGCGGCCAATCGATCTCTGGCTGATCGAACCTCGTCTTCAAGCGCGCCGGCAACGCCGGCCGCTGCCAATGCCGAAAGATAGGCATCGAACAGATCGCGCAGAATCTGGTTGTCCATGGTCGGGCCAGCGCAAAGCGAGGCGCCCATGGGATGGACATTCTCCGGCGAAACCGATGGAACCGTGACAAGCAGGTCTGTTCCCGGGAGGGGTTGGAGCGTGTCGAGGAAAAAGCCCACCGCCCCTTCGATGACCGGCAACAGCGTCGGTGCCATCTCCTTGGTCTGGCCGTCGTATACCGCGTGATCCCAGGCCTGTACACAGAGCCAGGCGCCGCCTGTCGGCCACAAACCCCACTGCGCGCCATCAATTGGTCCGGTGGCGCGCCAGAGGTCAGTGTTATGATGCAGTACCCAGCCTCGCGCGCCGTAGTGGAAGCGAGCCATCTCCGCTCCGGACTTTGAAACGTCCCTCAGCATGTCGAGGAACGGCTCAAAGCACTCCGCGAGGTTCGCCGGGTCGGGCAGCCAGTAATTCATTTGAACGTTGATATTGGCGGTGTATTTGCTGCCCCAAGGTGGCCGGGTGGATCGGTTTCAGATGCCCTGGAGGTTTGCCGGCTGAGTGCCCGGCCGGCTCGAACTGATCATCAGATACCGGCCATACTGGACATAGAATGCGGCCAGCCCGGGATCGCCGCCACTGACGAAGCGCACGATGCGTTCATCGGTCGGCACATCGAGCGTTTCCGGGCCCAGATCGATCGACATCCTGTCAAAGAGTTTCCGATGCGCCGCGATATGGTCGGCACGCATCGTTTCATAATCCTTCCACCGTGCGGCCGATCGCGACGCAAGCGCCGCGTCCACGTCGTCACTCACATCATCGAAGCGGCGGAAGGAGGTTGCGATATCAAGGACAAGCACCGCGGATGTCGCGCCGCGAACCACGAGGCGACGACCACGCCGTTCCGAAAGGCCGCCATCCAGCCCCAGCGAGAGGCCGATCCCGAATTTGAGAGCGCCAGCGATGCCCTGCTCGCCAAAATTGGTACCGCGATAGTCTAGCGTGACCGCGTCGCCGGCGAGCATCTCACCGGGTTGCGGGCTGTCGAGCCAGGTTTCGAACGAAAGCATGCCTGGGCGCGAACTGGTGAGCCGCACCACCAGCACGTCGTCTGCGGCAGAAACGAAACATTCGCGCGTGAAGACCGCCGCGTCCTCGCTAATCCCCGTGCCCATGAGCCTATAGCTGGTGGTCGTCACGGCGGTCTCGAGGTCCAGTTCTCGCCGGTAGCTGCCTGGAATGGCTTCATGCTGGAAATCGAGGAGGTTTCCAGCAGATTGATAACTCATCTGTACGAGCGGCCTCGCCATCAGGCGCTCATTGGCCAGGGTCTCGGCTTCGGCATATCTGCCCGCCAGCACCAGTTCCCTCACCCGCGGCAAGTGTGCCAGCGCATCCGGATTCGTAGGCTGATAGGGTCCACCGGACCACAGGGTCGACTCGTTGAGCTGGAGGTTTTCGAGCCCGACGCCGCCATGCACCATGGCGCCGAGCCTGCCATTGCCGATGGGGAGGGCATCCGTCCACTCGATCGCCGGCTGCCGGTACCAAAGTTTCAGCGCTGTCATCTTGGCCTCGTGACGAAAAGAGCAGGTCGCGTGCGCGGTATGCGCACGCGACCAATGTTCAGGGCCGGAAGCACCAGGGACTGCGACCGGCCTGAGATTGCTATTTCGCCGAAGCGTCGTAGCCGGTCTGGTAAAGTTCGAGATACCGGGTGAGGCCCAGGCCTTCGATATCGGCCAGGTAGGCCGCCCACGCCCCATCGTCATTGATGTCACGCTGCCCGGTGACGAATTCGGCATTGGCTTGGGTGACATAGTTCTGAAGATTCACCTGCAGCTGAGCCAGTTCGTCGGCCGTGGCAGGATCGGTCCAGATGTTCCAGTAAGGGAACAGCTGGTCGGCCGGGTACTTGCCTTCATAGAGCAACGTTGCCTCGAACAGACGCCGCTCGAAGCCGGCCGGCTCGTAGATCTCGTTGGGCTGGACCTGGCCGCCGCGCCATTCCTTGTCGCTAAAATACTGGCCCATGGCGCCCCATGCCGCATTGGTCGGCGGCGCGTTGGGATCGACCGGGAGCTGGTTGTAAAGCGGCGGATAGTCAGGATCGAGCGCGAGATCGCCTTCGACGGGACGCAACCACTGTTCCCCTTCCTTGCCATATTCAGCGCCCGCGTGACCTTCCATGGTGAACATGTAGTCCACGATCTTGATGGCCGCGATCTGCTGTTCTTCGGTCGCCTTGTTGGTGATGACAAAGGCTGCGCCGGGCATGCTGGCGAGGTTATAGGAGGTATAGGCGAGGCCCTCGGGGCCGGCGAGCGGCGGCACCGGATCATAGTTCTTGTCGCGTCCGTCCGTCTGTCCGACGGTGACGAACAGAGCCGGATGCTGGGCCGTGGCGCTGCCGATGATGACGGCTTCAGCATTGTTGCCGAGAGCCTGCGAAGCCTCGCGGTTCTGCGTGAAGGCGCCCGGGTCGATTAGTCCCTCCTTGTAGAGGTCCGCGAGATAGGCGAGGCCATCGCGCCAGCCATCCTGCACGGCCTGGAACTGTACCTTGTCGCCGTTGAGCGCGAGCATCATCGGCGACGATGTGCCGCGTGGATCGTATTCAAACGAGCCCATGAAATAGGGAACGAGCTTGTCGACGGTATTGGCGGAGAGCGGAATTTCGTCGGCGCGGCCATTGCCGTTTGGATCGCCGTTCTTGAACGCAAGCAGCACGTCTTTGAATTCGGCGGTCGTCGTCGGCATTTCGAGGCCGAGCTTCTTCAACCAGTCGGTATTGATCCAGAACTTTGACGAATAGGAGCAGTGGAAGCAGTCGTTCCACTGCGGCAGGCCGTAGATGTTCCCGTCTGGGGCCGTGGCCAGTTTGAGGAATTCAGGCTCCTTTTCGAAGGCCGCCTGGATGTTTGGCGCATGCTGGGCGATCAGGTCGTTGAGCGGAATGATCAGGCCCTGCTGGCCGTATTTGATGAGCTCGGCCTGGCTGAACTGGTCGACCCAGTTGATCAGCATGAAAGTCTCGGGATAGTCCCCGCTGGCGAGCGAAATCTGCCGCTTTTCGGACGCTGCGGTCCCATCGTAGCCGGTGGTCTCGAAATTGAGATCGACGTTGAACTTGCTCTCGACCTCGGTGGTGAACCAGGCACTGTTGAGGTCCATGGTCGCGGTCTGCGGCGCGAACACGCCGATGCTGGTCTGCGCCATCGCCAGCGATGGCGTGAAGGCCGTGGTGGCCAGAAGCAAGGTAGTGGCCAGAGGGCCCTTCAGGTTGAAACGCATCAATATCTCCTCGTTATGTGCGTGTCTCGCCGGGGGCCTCCCCGCCCCCGGAAGTCTTTTGCGCTAGCCCTTCACCGAACCAAGCATGATGCCCTTGGTGAAATGGCGCGCGACAAAGGGGTAGATGAGCAGGACCGGAACCGTGGAAATCACGATGAGGCTGTATTTGAGCAAGTCGGCCAGTTGCTGGCGCTCCAACATGGCCGTGGCATCACCCAGATTGGACTGGGTGTTGAGGATCAGGATGTTCCTCAGGACGAGTTGCAGCGGATGGAGCGCATCGGTCCGCAGGTAGATCAGCGCGTCGAAATACGAATTCCACTGCCAGATCGCGTACATAAGCGCGATCACGGCAATCATCGGCTTGGCGAGTGGAATGGCCACCAACAGAAGAAAGCGGATGTCGCCGGCGCCGTCGACGCGTGCGGCCTCATAAAGTTCCTTCGGAATCGCATCGCGGAAATAGGCCCGCGCCAGGATCACCTGCCAGACCCCAATGGCATTGGGGATGATCATCGCCCACGGGGTATTCAGCATGCCCATCGAGCGGACCACCATATAGGTGGGGATGAGCCCGCCGGAGAACAGCATGGTGAAGACGATCAGCTTGGTGATGAGGCTGCCGCCGAAAAAGTCGACGCGGGAGAGTGGAAAGGCCACGGCAATGGTGAGGACCACGCTGATCAGCGTTCCCGCGACCGTATAAAAGATCGAGTTGAGAAAGCCACTGACGATCTTGGGGTCGCGCAGGGCGACTTCATAACCCCTCAGCGAAAAATCGACGGGCCACAGCCCTACCCGGCCCGCGGATACCGCCTGCGGACTGCTGAAGGAACTGGCGACGATATAGATCAGCGGCAGGAGCACGATTGCGAGAAACGTCGCGAGTAGAATGTAGACCGCCGCCACGAACAGCCGGTCCACGAGCTGGACGTTGAGCGAGCGCTTCTTGAGACGCGCTCGGGCGATCTCGCTCGTCTCGTCTGGATTGAAAGCTACCACAGGCTCCTCCCCGTCACACGTTTGGCCACGGCGTTCACCCCGACGAGCAGGACCAGGTTGATCATGGCGTTGAAGAGATTGATTGCCGTGGCGAGGCTGAAATTGGCGTTCAGCAGACCCGTCTTGTAGACGTAGGTGGAGATGATCTCGGACTGGCTGAGATTGAGCGGGTTCTGCAGGAGGAAGGCTTTTTCGAAGCCCACCTGCATGATGTTGCCTACGCCCAGAATCAGGATGATGATCGCCGTTGGCATCAGCCCCGGGATATCGACGTGGATGATCTTCTGGATGCGGCTCGCCCCATCGACCTTGGCAGCCTCGTAGAGCGAGGGGTCGATGCTGGCGAGTGCTGCCATGTAGATCACGGCCGAATAGCCCGTCGTCTGCCAGATATCGGACCAGACATAGACGTGGCGGAAATAGTCGGCGCGTCCCAGGAAATCGACGGCCGGCACGCCGAAAAGGCCGAACACGTCACCCACAAGACCAATACGCGGCGACAGGATCAGGATCGTCATCGACACGATGACGACTGTGGAAATGAAGTAGGGCGCGTAGGTGACGAGCTGCACTGTCTGTTTGAAGGCGCGCAGCCGCACCTCGTTGAGCGCCAGCGCCAGGATGATCGGGATGGGAAAGCTCGCGAGCACGTAATAAGCCGAGAGCGTGAAGGTGTTCCGGATCAACTGCCAGAACACCAGATTGCCGAAGAAGCTGCTGAAGTGCTTCCACCCCGCCCAGGGACTGCCCCAGACGCCGGCAACCACATTGTAGTCCTTGAAGGCGATGATCGCGTTGACCATCGGCAGATACTTGAAGATGGCGAAATAGACGAGCGGCGGCAGGATCAGCAGATAAAGCTGCCAGTGGCGCTGCCAGCTGCGCCGCGCTCTATAGCGCCAGCCCCGGCGATCGATCTCGTCTCCATTTTCGCTAACTGCCATGGACCACGATCCTTGCAATTTCGGCCGGCGCTTCCGGAAAGCGCACGATCACGGCGCGCAGTTTCTTGCCCAGAACCAGGTATTTGACCGTTTCGATCGATGTGTTGCCTGCCGCGGCCAAACCGGGTTTGCCATGCATGTCTGACTCGGTTTCGACGAGGAACGGCACGCCGCCGTGGACGCCGAAAGTCACTTCGATGCTGTTGACGGCCCATTGCCCTTCAAGATCGAGACGTACCCAGGCGCCGGGATGGGTGTCGGCACTCATCCAGCCAAGGTCGGTGGAATAGTCGGTGATCAGGTGCGCCGGCCGTTCGATGTCGGAACTCGACGCGTAGACGGGCCGCTTTTCCGACAGCAGGCGAACGCCTACCGCGTGCGCAAGGCCCTTGGTGCTGGGCGGCGGGGTCTGGAGGCGGCGATGCTGGCCCGTCCACGGCACGTCACCCGTCGCCATCAGCCTCAACTCGGCCGCGGGCACTCCCTCGCTGGTCGCACGAACGACGATCGGCCCGGCATAGTAGGACCGGAACTCGATTGCGCCGATGCCGTCGACGAAGCCCTTGTTTTCCGGCGACAGTTCAAGCGCGGTACCGGTCGGAAATATGCCGCCGCCTTCGATGACCTCCAGGCGTACAGCCTGATCGACGGCCACGCGCTCGCCCGAAGCCCCCACCAGCTCCACTGTGAGAAACGCGTCGTCCGTTCCATCCGTGGCAATGAACTGCCGATCCGTCGTCAGGCGCAGAGCCGTGGGCGTTCCCGGCTGCGGCCAGACCGGCGACGGGATGCCCGCGAGATTTTCGCGGTACCAGTACCAGGACCGCAGCGGCACGCGGAAATAGTCGATAAAGCCCATGCGCCCCATCTCCGGCATGATGCTGCCGTGATGAAAGCCGCACCAAAGGACGATGCCGGCCCGCCATGGATAGGGTTTTTCGACTTCGTCGGTATAGTGCGGCGCAAACTTGCCGGGGCGATCCTGAAAGCTGACGCCATATTCGGAGACGAGGTTCGGGCGGCCGGGATTGTGGAAGAGGGTCGCGCCGTCGCCATTGTAGCCGACGAGGTCGCCGAGCTGGTCAAAATCCCGCCGCTGCGCGCCGCCAACCGAGGCCGGGCGGGTAGGATCGAGGCGATGCGTCAGGTCGATCAGATCCTGCGTGAAAGCCTTGGCCTTCGGAACGACGCTCTCAGCGGTGAAGAACACCTCATTGCCCATGCTCCATGTGATGATGGAGGGATGGTTGCGGTGAGTGCGGATCATCTCCTCAAGCGCCTGCCGGCAACTGGCCTCGAAGCCGGCTTGGTCTTCCTCGTGGATGGGATAGGCGCTGGCCGTCCAGAACCCTTCGGACGGCTCGCCGCCCGTGCCCCAGAAGCAGAGTTCTGACCAGAACAGCATGCCCTGCCGGTCGCACTCGTCGGCAAACACTGGATGGTGCGGGTAATGCGAGCCGCGGATTAGGTTCATCCCGACGTCGCGGATCATCGCCACATCGCGCGCGATGCCGGCGTGCGTCGCCGCGTCCGACCAGCCGGCGCGATCCTGGTGCACATTGGCACCATGGATCAACAGATGGCGACCGTTGAGGAAGAAACCTTCGTTCGCATCGAAGCGGATCGCGCGAATGCCGAACGAGGTGGATGCGCGATCGACGACGCCGTTACGCTCGAGCGCCTGGTCGAGACGATAGAGATAGGGATGCTCGACGTCCCAGAGATGAGCGTCGGCAACGGTCATGATTTGGCTGACAGTCACCGACGCCCCAGGAGGAAGGTCGACGTCTATCGTGTCGTGCGACACCTCGGCCCCGTCGAAGAAGGCCGCACTGGCGAGGTGACCGCGAAAGGCTTCCTGCGAATGGTTGACGAGCTCGGTCTCGATATCGAGCCTAGCCGAGCCATCCTCGTTCGGCGTCGAGCGAACGAAGGTGCCGTACCAGGCAAACCGCGTCTTGGCACCGACGATCAGGCTGACATCGCGATAGATGCCGCCGTTGAACGTATGCTCGCCGGCGCGTGGCGCGAGCTGGGCATCCCATTCGTTGCTGACGAGAACGACAATACGGTTTGTGCCCACCTGTACGGCGGCAGAGATATCGATCAGGAAAGGGGTATAGCCGCCGCGGTGCCGGCCAACTTCCCGGCCATTGACGTAAATCGTGGCATCCTGAAAGACACCCATGAATTCGAGGCCATGGAAGAGCCCGATGGCGTCCTGCGGGATTTCGATATCACGCGCATAGGTGCCTTTGCCGACATAAAACTGCGTGTCCATGAAATAGGGGATGCCGAAGGAGTGCGGCAGGCCGACGTCATACCAGCGCTCGTCATCGCGGTCGTCCACCTCGCGCAAATCGCCGTACCCAAATACCCAGCCGGTATTCACCAATGACTTCTGGAGTGGCGCCTCGGCCATTTCTCCTCCACTACGCAATTTCCGTGAATGTTCACGGTCTTGTTTTTGTTGTTTCCCCGCTTGAAGGCGATTCAAAGACGACGGAGTCGATGCAATAACTTTTCGTGAATGTTCACGATAGATGCCTTGAGCGGCATCTGTCAAGGTTCAGGCTGATTCACGCCAAACCAGTTTTGGTTCGATCCGCCGGTGGATCGATGGCAGTTCCCGGAACTGATGCTTTGAGAGCTCCTCCACGATGTCGAGTGCCTGGATCGATATGGCGACACGATCAGTCGCCAGGCTGCTCAACTTCGGTGATATGGCTTCACCAAGTGACAGGCCGTCGACACCCAGAATCTTCAGCCGGCCGGGAACATCGATTCCGAGGGCGTGAGCGCCTTGCACCGCCCCTATCGCCATGACGTCGTTGAAGGCCAGCACAGCGTCCGTTTCCGGATGGTCTGCCAGCAGGGCCCTGAGCGTATCGGCACCGCCCGCGAAAGTCTCCATTCCCCAGACAACCGCCTGACGTGAAACAGGCCGCACAAACTCTTCGAAATAACCCCGGCGCTCAGAGGGGACATAGCCCCTATTGGCGCGAAGGCTATAGTCGGAGTCGATCATGCCGATATGCCTGGCACCTCGCTCGTAGAGGGCTTCAACGGCCATCTTGATCCCGCTTCGCCAATCGAGTTCGAGCGAGTGAATTCCGGCGGTTCGACTTCCCCGCTCCAGCAACACCACAGGAAGTCCGCGTGCCGCCAGCTTCAATCGCGGCAGTTCGAGACCGCTGTGTCCGACGATGACATCGACTTGATCGGAAAGAAGTTCGAGCGCCTCTTCCTCATCCATGCCTTCCGTCGCCGTGATGACAACTTGCCAGCCCCGGCGCTTCGCTTCCTGTAGGATGTCGGCGGCAAGATCGGTGTAATAAGGATTGCGAAACGACGCGACGACATAGCCTATGGCGATCGTCTTGGTGCGCGCCGCAAAATTGCGAGCAAACCGACTGGGCCTGTATCCAAGCCGTGCCGACACTTCCAGAACCTTCTTTTTGGTCTCCTGGCTGATATCGGCCTTGTCGTTCAACGCACGCGTAACGGCGCCCCGCGACACGCCTGCCACGGCAGCAACGTCATTGATGGTAATCTTTCGGGCCATGAAGGCTTTATCCCAGAGCGTAGAGGCGCTTTCCTTCAGGCGTGAAATAGAGCGCCTTGGATGTATCGAGGGGGAATTCACGCGAGCTTCCCGACTGCATATCATCCGCACCACGGTCTTCGATAGTCAGGGGGCTTTCTCCAGGCAAAGCGGCATAAACGTAACGTGTGCCGCCCAGATATTCGACGATGTCAACGCTGAGCGGCAGCGAGACCGAAGCCGGCCCGGGCACAAAGTGCTCCGGCCGCACCCCCACCAAGATTTCGGCAGAACCGTCGATGTCCAATTCTGCGTGCCAGGACACGCCGTTTACCAGCGTCACGAAGCTGTCGACATAGGTTCCGCTGAGGAAATTCATGCGCGGCGAACCAATGAACCCGGCAACGAACAAAGATGCGGGATTGGTATAAAGTTCGACGGGCGTACCCACCTGCTCGATCCGCCCGGCCCGCAGCACCACGATCTTGTCTGCTAGCGTCATCGCTTCGGTCTGATCATGGGTGACATAGATCATCGTCGTACCCAAGGTCTTGTGGAGCTTGGCGATCTCGACGCGCATCGACACACGCAGTTCTGCGTCAAGGTTCGACAGCGGTTCGTCGAAAAGGAAGACGTCCGGATTACGCACGATGGAACGGCCAATGGCGACGCGCTGCCGCTGCCCACCCGACAACTGCGCCGGCTTGCGCTCGAGCAATTCCCCAAGCTGAAGAATTTCCGCGGCCTCTGACACGCGCTGTTCTACCGTCTTTTTCGCCGCGCCCTGCATGCGAAGCGGAAAGCCGATGTTTTGCCGAACAGTCATATGGGGATAGAGGGCATAGTTCTGGAACACCATGGCGATCCCTCGGGCGACCGGATCGGCATCTGTCACATCCGTTCCGCCGATCCTGACGACCCCGCCACTGACATCCTCCAGCCCCGCGACCATGCGAAGCAGCGTCGACTTCCCGCAACCCGAAGGCCCCACGAATACGGTGAACGACCCGTCGTCGATCTTTAGATCCAGGCCATGAATTACATGGAAGCCGCCGAAAGCCTTGGTAACACCGCTCAGTTCAACACCCGCCACCGCATCCTCCCATGGCCGTGAACGTTCACGATAGGGCTCGAAAGTGACGCAGTCAATCGGATGATGTCACCTCGCGCTTTAGGGCTGCGCATGGAGAAGGCGGCACGGGCTGCACAAGCGGTCCACTGCCGGTGCCGTAGGAGATCACATAGGAAAACCAGCAACGGCATGGAGGGAGATCGTTGCTCTCCACGAAGCGGCAGCTTAGCAGTCACGCGGCAGACCAGCGGTCCGGGCTGAGCCAAAAAACATCGCCCAGACCATGGTCGATCACCGCCTCAGAGCGGCTCTAGAAAATCGTGAACAGCGTCAGCGTCTGACCTCAGATGCATCGGAATTGCCCGATGGCCAGCATGTATGCGGACGCTCCGGTCATTGTTGCTGCGGGCGCGCATCCAGGTCACGCGCCCATCCTCCCAGGCGAAGTCGAGTTCGACCCCGCCGCGGGCGCGGACGCCGCGTATCGCTCCTCGCGTCCAGCCTCGCGGCAGGGCGGGCAACAGCCAGATCTCGTCTTCGTTCGACTGCACCAGCATTTCGAGAATCCCGGCCGCGCCGCCGAAATTGCCGTCGATCTGGAAGGGCGGATGAGCATCGAAGAGATTGTTGTAGCTGCGTGCCGGGCTCAGCAGGAGATTGAGTACGGCCTTGGCGTGTTCACCCTCGCGCAGGCGCGCCCAGAGATTGATGCGCCAACCGATGCCCCAGCCGGTCGCTTCGTCGCCGCGGATTTCGAGCGAACGGCGTACGGCGGCGGCGAGGTCGGGCGTGTTATCCACCGTGATCTGATCGCTGGGATAGAGCCCATAAAGATGCGAGACGTGGCGGTGGTGGATTTCGGGGACCTCCATGTCCCAATCCTCCATCCACTCCTGCAATTGCCCTGCTTTGCCGATGCGATGTTCCGGAAGTCGTGCCCGCGCCTCCAGAGCCTCGGCCGCGATATCGGCGTCTTGCCCTAACTGCTCCGCGGCCTGAGCGAACGCAGCAAGCAGATCGCGCAGAATTTGGTTGTCCATGGTCGGCCCAGCACAGAGCGAGGCGCCATGCGGATGGCGGTTTTCCGGGGAGATGGAAGGGTTGGTGACGAGATAGTTGGAACCCGGCATGGGCACCAGAGTGTCGAGGGCGAAGAGGGTCGCGCCCTTGAGCGGACCGTAGAGCCTGCGGACAAGATCGATCGGCCGCCCGGCAAAGCGCGCATGGTCCCAGAGCTGCGCCATCAGCCAGGCGCCGCCCGTCGGCCATACGCCCCAGTAGGCGCCGTCGACGGGGCCGGTGGCGCGCCAGATGTCAGTATTGTGGTGCATCACCCAGCCGCGGGCGCCATAGTGGGCCCGCGCCATTTCGGCGCCGGTGACGGCCAGTTCCTCGGCCATCTGCAGCACCGGCTCCACCATGTCTGGCAAGTTGGCCGGATCAGGCAGCCAGTAGTTCATCTGCAGATTGATATTGGCGGTATACTTGCTGCCCCAGGGCGGCCGCGTGTCCTTGTTCCAGATGCCCTGCAGGGTGGACGGCTGCGTGCCCGGCCGGCTCGAAGAGATCATCAGGTAGCGCGCATATTGCACGTAGAGCGCAGCAAGGCCGGGGTCGTCGCCATTGGCAAAATTGGCGATGCGCTGATCGGTCGGCAGATCGCTGCGCCCCTCACCGAGGTCGATATCGAGGCGATCGAATTGGGCGCGATGTGCTGCGATGTGGCGAGCGAGCAGCGCGTCGAAATCGAGCGCATCATACCGTTTGCGTCCGGCCGTAAGGCGCGCTTCCGGGTTACCGGAAACATCGTCAAACCGCACGAAGCTGGTGGCGATATCGACGAGGATGAGCGCCTTGGTGGCGTCGCGCACGACGAGGCGACGGCCACGCCGCTCGATACTGCCGCCTTCGATCCGCAGATGCGCGTCGATGCCAAAAGTCAGTCGGCCCTCAATGCCGTGCTTGCCAAAGTTTTGGCCGCGATAGCTGAGGCTTTCCGGCTTGTCACCGACGAGATCGCCCGGCTGCGGGCTGTCGAGCCAGAGTTCGAAATCGAGTTTCCCTGGAAGTGAACATTCGAGCTGTAACACCAGCACATCGTCGGAGGCTGACGAAAACGCGGTGCGGGTAAACACCGGCGCATCCGGGTCGAGTCCGGAGCCAAGCAGGGTATATTGCGTCGTCGCGACCGCCGTCGTCAGATCGAGCTTTCGCTCATAACCCCCCGGCACGGCTTCATGGCGAAAATCGACGAAGAGATTGCCCGCCGGCTGATAGCTCATCTGCAGATAGGGCTTTGCCAGCAGATGCGCCTGCGCGATGTCATGCGCCTCGCGATAGCGTTCGGCGAAGATGAGCTCGCGCACCTTGGCGAGATTGGGCAGCGCTTCGGGATTGGTCGGCTGATAGGGGCCGCCGGACCACAGTGTTGACTCGTTGAGCTGCAATTCCTCGCGGCCGACGCCGCCATGCACCATGGCGCCAAGGCGGCCATTGCCCAAGGGGAGAGCGTCCGTCCACTCGGTGGCCGGTTGGCGATACCAGAGAATGTTTGTCATCAGATGTTCCGCAGCCGCGTGCCAGAAATTGAAAAAAGCATGGCCCGCTCGGGCCTTATGCCGAAGGAAATGGTGTCGCCGGCCTTGAGCCCCAGACGCTCCCGCGCCTCGATGACGATGCTTTCGCCGGACGAAACCGTGCCATAGACGAAGCGCGTGCCGCCGAGATTTTCGACGACATCGACGGCAACCGCGATATCGGCTGCGCCTTGCCCGGCCTCGACAAAATGCTCGGGGCGAACGCCGACCAGCACCTTGTCTTCCGTGCCGCCCGCCGGCAGCGCCCCGCCGGTTTCGAGTTTCACCTGCCCGCCGCCCAGCGTGCCACGCAGAAAATTCATGCGCGGCGAGCCGATAAAACCGGCGACGAAGAGATTGTCGGGGTTGTCGTAGAGTTCTTCGGGCGTGCCCGCCTGTTCGATCCTGCCGGCCCGCATGACGACGATCTTGTCGGCAAGGGTCATCGCTTCAGTCTGGTCGTGGGTCACATAGATCATGGTCGAGCCAAGCTGATTGTGCAGCTTGGCGATTTCGACGCGCATGGAGACGCGCAGTTCGGCATCGAGATTGCTGAGCGGCTCATCGAACAAAAAGACTTCGGGATCGCGAACAATGGCGCGGCCGATGGCGACACGCTGGCGCTGGCCGCCCGAAAGCTGCCCCGGCTTACGCTTCAGCAGCGGCTCGATCTGCAGCGTCTTTGCCGCTGTCGCAACGCGCGCCGCGATCTCGTCCTTGGTCAGCCCCGCCATGCGGAGGGAGAAGCCGATATTCTGCTCCACCGTCATATGCGGATAGAGCGCATAATTCTGAAACACCATGGCGACGCCGCGCTCGATCGGGTCGGCCTGGTTCATGGTCTTGCCGTCGATCTCAAGCGTGCCCTTGGTGATGGGTTCGAGGCCGGCGATCATGCGCAACAGGGTGGACTTGCCACATCCGGAGGGGCCGACGAAAACGGTGAAGGAGCCATCCTCGATTTTGAGGTTAAGGCCTTCGATGACCTCCAGGCTCCCGTAGGATTTGCTGACTTCACTCAGCGCAACATTCGCCATTCTCACCTCCTCCAGGCGGGCCCTCTACCGTCTGAGGCGACGGGTCGAGCCTCTCAAGGTTATTTCCGCATCGATGCGCATGGTTCTTTTGCCGAGCGAGCCATTGGGGCCCAGCCGCTCGGTCAGGGTCGACACGATGGCCTCGGCGATTTTGTCGACCGGCTGGCCGACGGCGGTAATGCCCGGCCGATGCACCGAAAAGGCCGGCACATCGTCAAAGCTCACCAGTGAAATGTCTTCGGGGATCGACACATCGTGCTCGCGCAGCCAGCGCAGCGCCCCGATGCTCATATTGTAATTGGCGCCGAACACGGCCGTCGGCGGATTGGGCAGCGCCATCAGCTCGCCCATGCAGGTATAGCCGTGATTGTCGTTCCAGCGGCCATCGACCACGAGTTCGGGATATTCCTGCACGCCATGGGCTTTTAGCGCATCGCGATAGCCTTCGAGGCGATCGCGCGCCACCGAGTCCCTGAGATTGCCATGGATGATGGCGACACGCTCATGGCCGAGATCGAGCACATGGTCGACCAGCCGATTGCTGGCGCGACGGTTCTCGACAAAGACGCGATCGGCCGGCAGGTCCGGCAGGTCATTGTCATAGAGCACCACGAGCATGCCCTCGGCGATGTAAGGCTTCAACCGCTGGCGCAGATCCTCATTGCCATCCATCACCACGGCATCGACGCGATGCCCGGCGAAGAATTCCAGCCCCTCCATGAACGAGGTCGGCTCGGTATCGTGGCAATAGCAGAGCACCGCCCGGCCGGTCTGGCGCATGTGACGGGTCAGCCTGTCGAGTAGCGCGGCATGAAACTCGCCCACCGCCGGCACCAAGAGGCCAACGATATGCGTCGTATTGGTCTTCATCGAAGCCGCGGCGCTGTTGCGTCGGTAGCCCAGCTCGTCAATCACCTGAGCGATGCGCTCGCGATTGCCGCCGCGGATCGGCTGGCCGTTGATGTAGCGCGAGACGGTACCGACGGCGACTCCGGCTGCCCGTGCGACATCGATAATGGTGGCCGGGCGGGCCCTGGTGATCACTTGGTCGGTCATTCTTTTGTTCCTTGGTGAACGCGCCCGCGCGGCATGGGCCGGGCGCCTTCTGCTTGCATAGTCCGCAACGGGCCGGGTTGTCACGAAAGCCGGCCGATATGCGGCAATCTCAGGCATTCTGTTCGAACACCACGGCGGCATGGATACGCAGCGACGGCAGCGTCACGCCATATTGGCCGTCGCCGAAATCGGTGACTTCAAGGGGCGTGCCCGATACGGCCTCATAGGCTCGCTTCGGAGCGGCGGGCAGTCGCACCTTGGCGCTGACCGGGCCGATTGCCGGAATGTCCTCGATCATCTCCATCACGCGAACACCGTCGCGATTGGGCACGGCATTGCCGCGCACCTGCGGCGCCCCATAGAGCATGTGCAGCACATGCCGCCCGCGCGCATCCTGATGGGTCAGTGACGCGCGACCCGAGCTCGGGAGGTCCGTCGTCAACGCCGGATCAGGCAGCAGCCGGTCCAGCAGACCACGGATGATATAGCGATAGAGCGGCTGCCCCATGGCGCGGTAGATCGAGAAGATCGGATAGGCGACATAGGCGACGCCACCATTGATGGTGACACCAGCCCCGAGCGGAGCCGCGGCCACATCGTCCGGCGCATGCGCGTGAGACGAAAAATGCTTGTAGCTGCGGTTGAAATAGGGCGGCACCACCTCTGCCAAAACCTCGGCGCCTTCCGCCACGATCGCCTGCGCGCGTCCATAGACGACGAAGGGCGAGGTGGTCATCGAGCGATCGAGTTTTGAACTCGCCCGCAGGTAGGACGGATCGAAATCCACCGGCCCGACATTGCGGATGCCCGCGGGCACGGCAAATGAGCCATCGTCCTGCAGTGCCGAAATCCCGCTCAGCAACAGCTTGCCGCCGCCCCGCACATAGGCATTGAGGCGCTCGGTCAGCTCGTCCTCGACCGGCACTTCGTCAGGCAGAATGATGACCCGATATTTTGAGAAATCAGCCGAGGGATCGATGACATCAAACGGCCGCTGCAGTTCCTGCAACATCTGCGCCGCACCATCGTCGGCATTGTTGTTGCGATCGCCGGCATGGTGGAAATATTCGGCCGAGAGGATTGCTACCTCGGACACCTGCCGCGCGTCTTCGAGATAGGGCTCGAGCTTCTCGATGCGGGCATAGGCCGGCCCAATGGACGCATAGGTATCGGGGTTGATCGCCCCACTCGGATGTAGCTGGTCACCCACGAGGCACTTCGACCCCAGCGCCACCATCTGCGCGGCTTCGAACTCCAGCGCATCGGGATGCTTGAAGCCGCCGAATTCACCCCATGAGGTATGAAATTTGCCCGTATGCGCGACGAAATCGAGCCCAAGCGTTGCCGCATAGCGCGCGCTGGCCGGGAAGTGATTATAGCCCCAGCCGCCTGTGGGCAGGCTTTCGAGTTCGAGGTGGCTATAGGGCGCAAAGCGCTCCGGCCCCTGCTTATGGATATGGCCGCAATTGTAGAACACGCGGAGGCCTGGGAATTCAGCATTGAGCGCCGTGCTCATTTCCGTGCGGAAACGCTCATTGACCCATTCGTCCTTGGTCAGGCGATCGGCATGGATTTCGGGATCGAGGTCCATCGCATCCATGGTCTGCAGACATTCCTCGCAGACGCAATCCGGCGCGAGGACGATGTCGAAAAAGATCCCCGGCGTCGCATAGGTGCTGGCAACTTCGCGGGCCATTTCCAGCAGTTCGTCGCGATAGGCTTTGTGGTTGAGGCAGAGCGTATGCCAGCCGGCCTTCAATTGGCTCGGATCGAAGCGATTGTCCGTCGCGGAGCGCACGCGCCATTCCGGATGCAGCCGCGCATTGCGCTCGTCCCACTGCACGGTGATGTAGATCGGGCATTCGATGTCGGCAGCATTGAGCGCGTCCACCATTTCACCGAGGAGGTCAGGCCGCGACAGGTTCGGATGCGGCGCGCCGGCCTTGGTCGGATAATAGGCCCAGCCGTGATGGCACTTGGCAAAGACGGTGATGCTGTCGACATGCGCCTTCTTCAGCGTCCCGACAAAATCGGCGGCGTCAAAATCCTTCCCGATATCCGGGATGTGCTCGGACGTATGAAAATCCAAATGAATCTGGCGATAACGCATCGGCTTGTTGGTACGGGTTTTGGTCACTCTTTGGCCCCTGTGCGGGTCTGCGACCCGGCGGCAAATTGACGTTGGAAAATGACGAAGACGATGAGCGGGACGATGGTGGTGACGATGGCCGCCACGCTCCGCAGGTCCCAATTGCTCTCATAGGTGCCGGCCACCTTGGTCAGCAGCACCGGCAGCGGCTGCATGCTGCGGAGGTAAAGCATGGGCAGCAGCAGGGCATTCCAGGTCCAGAGGAACTGCAGCACGCCCACGGCAAAGATCGGGCTCGTGGCATTGGGCAGCACCACATGGCGCAGCGTCGAGATCGGGCCACAGCCATCGATCTTGGCGGCCTCGATGAGTTCCTTCGGAAAATCCTCAAGGAAATTCTTCACGAGGAAGATCGACCACGCAAAGCTCAGCCCGATATAGGGGATCAGCACCGCCGCGATATTGTCGATCAGCTTCAGGTCCCGCCACAGCGTGAACAGCGGAATGACCACCACCTGCTGCGGCAGCACGAAGGCGTTGATGATCAGGATCAGCAACAGCCGCCGGAACGGGAATTTCAGGAAATGGAAGGCGTAGGCCGCTACGGGAGCCAAGAGCATGGTGCCGAGAGTCGCCAGCGCCGCCAGCATGCCGGTAAACCAGAAAGCCTGCGCCAGCGGATATTCATCCCAGACCCTGATCCAAGCGCTAAAAGTGATGCTGAAGGTGTCGAGCCGCCACCAGCCGAGCGCCACTTCGCTCGGCGGGCGCAGCGAGGTCACGACAATCCCGAGCACCGGAATGATCCAGATGGTCGCGATCACGCCGACAAGGATGACGGTCCACCAGTGAATGCGGCCGATCATTTGGCACCTGCCGTACGCTGGATGATGGCGGGGATGGAGATGATCAGCACGGCAACGAGCAGCACCACGGTCGCGGCGGCGCCATAGCCCAGTTTGAACTGGGTCATGGACTCTCGATACATGAAGTAGCCCACGGTTTCCGTCGCGCGGACGGGTCCGCCACCCGTCATCACATAGATGATGTCGAAGGCGCGCAGAGCACCGAGGAGATTGATGAAGATTGCGACGCGTACGCCGGGCAGCGACAGCGGCATCATGATGTGCCGCATGATCGAGGTTGGCTTGGCGCCATCCATATAGGCGGCCTCAAGCACGGTTTTGGGAATGGATTGCACTGCCGCAAAGCACAGCATCAGCGGCAGGCCGACCCCGCTCCACGAGGCAACAAAGATTAGCGCCCAGAGCGCAGTATTAGGATCGCCGAGCCAGGAATGAGCATAGCCGGGCACAAAAATGCCGATAATGGCATTGAGCAGACCGGCCTTATCCGGCCGCAGGATGTTGAGCCACATATAGCCCGACACCGCTTCGGAAATGCCGAAGGTCACGAACATCATGCCGCGGAACGGGGTCGTGTGGACCGGCGCAAAGGCACAGAGCATCGCCAGCGCCCAACCGAGGCTCACGGAGATGGCCGTCGTGCCGAGCGTGAAAATCAGCGTCGTAAGCAGTGTCCCGCGAAAGGTCGGGTCATTGAAGAGCGTGATGTAGTTGCCGATGCCGACCCATTTGGCCGGCGCCAGGCCTTTTATGTCGAAGAACGAGAGGCGAATGGTGTCGATCAGCGGATAGACCACCGATATGCCGAAGAGGATGATGACGGGCGCAATGAGCAACCAGGCCGCCGGCGCCTCCTTGATGCGCCAGCCGCTGGTGGTGGGCAGCCGAAGCCGTCCACCACCAGCGCGGGAGGAAACTCCCGACTGGTCTGTCACCGCTTCTGCGACAGACCGCGTCATCAGTAGGCCGTCGCTGCCTTGGCCTCGATCGCGGCCAGAACTTCATCGACGGTGGCTTCAGTCGGGTTCTGCAGGAATTTCTGCAACTGCACGCGATATTCGTCGACAAGGTCACCCGGCAGCAGATCGCCAAGCACGAACTGCACCTTGGAGCTCGACACGGCGCCGGTTGCGATGGTCTGCACCGGGCCAAGCAGGGAAGCATCCATCGCGGTGCTCGGCGAGGCATAGCCATAGTTGGCCATGATGTTGGAGGCTTCCGGACCGACGATGAAGTCGAGGAAGGCATCCGCCGCCGCGGGATTGGCGCCATTGGTGGTGACGTTCAACTCCTTGGCGTCGACGCTGGATGTGTCGTCAAAACCCATGCCGAGGCTCGGGAACTGGAAGATCGAATAGTCGACGCCTTCCGTGAGCCCGAGATCGTTCTTCAGCGCCGAATTGGTCCACATGCCGAAAAGCAGGTAGCTCGAATCTTCGGATGTATAGAGCGTCGGATAGGGCTGCTCGATGGCGAGCATGGTTGCCGGTTCCGCGCAGCACCCGGCCTGCAGCATTTCGGCATATTTCATCAGCGCCGTTTTGACCTTGGGATCGGTCCACGGGATCTGATGCGCCGCCAACTGGGCCGCAGCCTCGACGCCGGCCGTACGCAGCAGCAGCGTTTCGAACCATTCGGTATGGGCCCAGTACTTTGCCGGGATCACGACCGGCGCGGGGTAGCCGGCGGCCTTGAGCTTGTCGAAGCTCGCAAGAAATTCGTCCCACGTGGCAGGCGGGGTAATGCCGGCCTTTTCGAGCTGAGCGGTCTTGTACCAGATCGCCGAGCGGTCGCCGTAGGTATAGGTGATGCCATAGGTCGTGCCGTCGATCGAACCGAGATCGCGCCAGGACTGGCTCAGCTTGTCGTCCCAGCCAAAGCTCGCCCACTGATCATCGATCGGCCGCAGGATGCCGGAATTGACGAGTTCGGCGCGGAAAGCGGGCCAGGTGTTGATGATGATATCAACGACCTCACCACCAAGAAGGGCGGTGCGGATGCCACCGCGCGGATCACCCTGAGTGCCGGCGGGCAGGAACTCGCGAATAGTGACGCCCGGATGCAGTTCCATGAACTTGGCTTCGACGTCTTTCCACATCTGGCCGTCGGTGCCGGTCTGCCACTGCAGGATAACGAGCTCGCCACTGAGATCCTGAGCGAGGACGGATGGGCTGACCCCGGCAAGAGCTGCGAGCATGACGCCGGCCATGACGGTACGGCGCCGCAAAGTGCGGTTGAACATGATTTTCTCCTCCCTTGACGCGGCTGTATCGCCGCTTCCGTCAAGTAAGTTGAAACGTTATCAACTACGACCAACTTTGCAATAGGAATTTGACATCGGGCTGCCAAAGGGACGCAACCGGCTTGGCGCGCGCGAATTCACAAGGTGCAAGAGTGTTTGTAGAAAACGCGGACTCACCGCGAGTTGCTGTCCATCATCGAAAGGCGATGGACGTGATGACCGCATCGACGGCACGTCACCAGTATCCGCGCGCTCGCTTCGCGGCCGCCGCCACGAACCGCTTCAGCTCGTTCTCGTCTACGCACCGGAGGTCCTGACTAAGGTCCAGGACCTATGGCGAGGGAATTCGCATGAACTCGGAAGCAGAAAGGGATCATCGCAGCTATGCTGGCTGGCATAGCCAGTGCATGTGTATGGTTCAGGAGACGTGGCAAGCCGCAGCACTGGGAACAAAAATGCTGGTGGTCCAGGCGGCCGCAGCAATGCTGACCCGCGAGCCCTAGCTGGATTTGTCGCCATCGATGATGGCCTGCACCTCGCGCTCGACCACATCGATGATGCGGCCGATGGCGCCGACGGCGGCGTCGGGACTTTCCGCGAGGATGGCGTCGGCCAGGTCGCGATGGATCGGGAAGGAATCGAGGCCGAAGACGTCGGCGGCAAAGGGCGATGAGCCCCCGCGTTCCAGGGCATGATCGAGGTTGACGAGCAATTGCCCATACATGGGGTTGCCCGAGGCGTCATAGATGGCGCCGTGGAAGGCGTGGTCAGCCTTGCGCCAGGGGCGGCCGGCATAGACTTCCACCAAGAGCACATCGCATAGGCGCGAGATTTCCTGGCGCTGCTCGCGCGTCGCCTTGATCGTCGCCTTGCGCACCACGTCGTTTTCGAGTGTGCGGCGAATTTCGAGGAGGCGCAGCAGCGCTTCGCCTTCGAGGCGCACCATAGTGGGCACGAGGCCGCGTGAGGTCTGCACGCGGGCCGAAAGATAGGTGCCATCGCCGCGACGGCGACGGATGATGCCAAGACCTTCCCAGCGATTGAGCGCTTCGCGGATGGTGGAACGGCCGACGCCGAGCGTTGCCGCCAGCGACACCTCTGGTGGCAGGCGATCACCGATCTTGAGCCCGGAGCGCTCGACCATGTCGGCCAGCGCGTCGAGCGTCGCCATGCCCCTGGTACGGGTTTCCAGCGGCTGGAGATAATCCAGGGCAGCCTGGCTCACGGCGTTATTCCTTCACTTCGGCGCGGGCCACCTTCACCACAGTTTGCGCCATTTGTCAGCCCTAGCCAGTGGCGGCGGCCCTCGCCTTGTCGAGACCGAGGAGTTCGGAGAGGGCATCGATCAGCTTGTCCATCTGTGGCCGGGAATTATAGCCCTGAACCGAGACGCGGGCGATGCAGTGATCCTGCCACTTGAACACTGGGATTTCGATGCGGTAGCGCTCGAACAGCTGCTTGTGGATTTCGGCCGTGTCGCATTCGGGGATGGGCATGGCGACCATCTGTGGCGCCGAGAATTCCGGGCTGCTGAGCGGGGGGAGCCCCGTCAGCTCGCCAAGGCGGCGCGCGGTATCCTGCGCCAGTTGGCGGCAGTGATCGGCAATGGAAGTCCAGTCGTTTTCCTTACGGAAGGCGATGGCCGAAGGCACGGCAAGCCAGGCCGAGGGATCACGCGTGCCCTGCATTTCAATACCGTCGATAAAGGGGGAATTGCCGAAGGCACCCAGTGCACCGGGTTCCTTGGATTCCTTGGTCCAGCCATGGCTGATGACGAGCGGATCGAGCAGGCCCTGCACCTCGGGCCGCGCATGGAGGAAGGCCGAACCCTTGGGCGTCATCATCCACTTGTGGCAATTGCCCGAATAGAAATCGGCGCCGAGCGTGTCGAGCGAGAGCGGAATATGGCCGGGCGTATGCGCGCCGTCGATGACTGACCAGATGCCGCGCTTTCGCGCTTCGGCGAGGGAGCGTTCGATGGGGAAGACGAGGGCGGTCGGCGAGGTGATGTGGCTGAGGAACAGTACCTTGGTGCGGTCGGTCATCCCTTCGGTGACCGCGTCGGTGAAAGCTTCCTCGGACACGAGCGGCATGGGCACCTTCACGACCACAATCTCGGCGCCGGTCTTGCGGCAGACATAGGCCCAGGTCTTTTCGAGCGCCGAATATTCGTGATCGGTCGTGAGGATCTGATCGCCGGGCTTGAGCGGCAGCGACTGGGCGACGATGTTGAGACCGCTGGTGGCGTTGATGACGGCGGCGATATTGTTGGGATCGGACCCGAGTTCGGCAGCGACGGCCTCGCGCGGGGTCCGCATCAGGTCGTTGAGGCGGCGGCCCAGAAATTCCACCGGTTCGCCTTCGAGTTCGAGCTGCAGCGCCTGATAAGCGGCAAAGACCGGACGGGGGCAGGCGCCGAAAGATCCGTGGTTCAGGAAAGTCACGTCCTCGCGAATGAGGAACTGACGGGCAAGATTGTCGGACACTTCAGCGGCCTTTCAGGGTCGGGTCGAGCGCATCGCGCAGCCCATCGCCAAAGAGCGAGGTTGCGAGCACGGTGATGGCAAGCGCGGCGGTCGGGAAGACGGCCAGATGCCAGTAGAAGAACATGAAATCAATGCCCTCATTGATCATCTGCCCCCATGTCGGCGTCGGCGGGGGCACGCCGACGCCGAGGAAACTAAGGCTGGCTTCGAGCATCATGGCGAGCGGAATGGCCAGCACGAAGCCGATGATGATCGGGCTGATCGAATTGGGAATGAGATGGCGGCGGATGATGTACCAGGGCGAGGCGCCAAGCGCCTGGGCGGCCCGCACGAATTCCTTCTCGCGAAAGGCTTTTATTTGGGCCCGGACGAGGAGGCAGACATTCACCCAGCCGAAAAGCGCGGCGATGAAGACGATGGTGCCATAGCCGCCACGGGTCAGTGCGCCGAGAAGGAGCGCGGCGAGGAGGGGCGGGACCACCGAGAACACCTCGATGATGCGCATGATGACCCAGTCGGTGCGGCCACCGAAATAGCCGGCGAGCGCGCCGAGGGGGATGCCCACGAGGACGCTGAAGAGGGCAGCCGTGAAGCCGATGGTCAGGGAAACGCGCGCGCCGTAGACGATGCGGGAATAGAAATCGCGGCCTAGATTGTCGACGCCGAACCAGTGTGCGGCCGACGGAAAGGCGAGGGCCTCGGTGAGGAAACTCTGGGCTTCCGGATTGTATGGCGTGATGAGCGGGGCAAACACCGCCATCAGGATCAGGATGCCCAGCACGACGCCGCCGATGACGGCTGCCTTGTTGGAGAGGAAGCGACGCCAGGCAAACCAGAGCGGGCTGCGCTGGCGGGTGGCGGCGATGGGTGCGGTTGCGTCGGTCATTCGGCGCCTCCCACGCGAATACGCGGATTGAGCAGCGCATAGGCGATGTCGGAGAGAAGGTAGGCGAGGCAATACATGAAGGTGATCAGCAGCATCAGCGCCATCTGCAGCGTGTAGTCGCGCACCTCGATGGAGGAGACGAAATAGGCGCCGAGCCCCGGCACGCGGAACATGGCTTCGACAAAGATCGAGCCGGTGGCCGTGCCGATGAACATGGGCAGGAAGACCGTCACCAGCGGGATCGCCGAATTGCGCATGACGTGCTGGAAGACGATGCGGCGCTCGCTGAGGCCCTTGGCACGGAGGACCGTGACGAATGGGCGGTTGAGCGTGTCGAGCACGGCGGAACGCGTGTAGCGGGCATAGGTCGCGAGCGGAATGGCCGCATAGCAGGCGATGGGTAGAATCCAGCGATTGGGTTGCGGCCAACCGCTCGCCGGCAGCCAGTTGAGCCAGACCGCAAAGATCAGGATCAGCAGCATCGAGGTGACGAAGACCGGGATGGTGAGCCCGAGCGTTGCGAGCGTCGAAGCCAGGTAGTCGATCCAGGTATTGCGATTGAGGGCGGCGGCCATGCCGAGGAGGATGCCGAGGGGCGCGCCAATGAGAACGCCGGTGCCGCCGAGAATGAGGCTGGGGACCCAGGCTCGCGAGATCAGTTCGACGACCGTTTCGCCCGGGCTCTGGAAGGGCACGCCGAAATCGAGATGCAGCACGCCCCACATATAGTTGAAATATTGGACATGCAGCGGCTGATCGAGGCCCCACTGCGCCATCATCTTGGCGCGCACGGCTTCCGAAACCGGCATGTCATTGGCATCGAACGGCCCGCCGGGGACCGAGTGCATCATCAGGAAGATGATGATCGACACCACGATGAAGGTGAATGCGACCGAGAGAATGCGACGGATGATATGGGTGAACATCGCACTCTCCTCAGGTCGTCACGATCGCCTCGACCCGGTGGCCCGGGGCGATGGTGACCAGTTGCGGATCGGCATTGGGCGCCGACCCTGTCTGAATGACGGTGTAGCGCGGCGTCCGCGCCTTGATCTCGTCAGCGGAAAGAAAGGTGCGGAGGCGCTTTTCCCGGGGATTAGTCGCGGGGATCGCGTCGAGCAAAGCCCGCGTATAGGGGTGTTGCGGTTCGGCAAACAGACGCTCGGTCGGTGCTTCCTCGACGACACGGCCGCGATACATGACGACGACGCTGTCGGTCAGCGATTTCACCGTGGACAGGTCGTGGCTGATGAAGAGGATCGAGAGCCCGAGTTCGGCCTGCAATTGTTTGAGCAGATTAATGATCTGCGCCTTGACCGTGACATCGAGGGCTGAGGTCGGCTCGTCGGCGACTAGCACGGTGGGTTCGAGGATCAGGGCGCGGGCAATGGCGACGCGCTGTCGTTGGCCGCCCGAAAGTTCGTGCGCGTAACGGCTGCCGAAATTGCGCGGCAGGCCGACGCGTTCGAGCCAGTTGAGCGCCTTTTCGGTCTGTTCGCGCGGCGTGCCCAAGCCGTGAATATGGAGCGGCTCGGCGATGATCTGCGCCAGCGTCATCATCGGGTCGAGCGCTGAATAGCTGTCCTGAAAGACGATCTGCATGCGCCGGCGGAATGGGATGAGCGCGGCCGGTTCGAGCTGGGAAATGTCTGTCCCATCGACGAGGATCTGGCCGCGGCTGGGCTCGGTCAGGCGCATGGCCATGAGGCCGGTCGTGGTCTTGCCCGAGCCGGATTCTCCCACCAAGGCGACAATACGATTGCGCGGTAGGACAACGTCGACTGTCTGCACCGCCTGAAACTCGCCCTGTACGACGCGAAAACCACTGCGGCGCCGGGTGTGGTAGGATTTGGCGAGACCGCGCAGTTCGAGCGCTGGCGCCACGGTGTCGGGCGCGCCCTTGGAGGGCTCGAAGCGGGAGTGAAGGCTCGCCAGCAGCGTCTTGGTATAAGTGTGCTGGGGCGCTTCGAAGACGTCCGTGACGGCGCCTTCTTCCATGATCTCGCCGCCATACATGACGACGACGCGATCCACCGTCTCGGCGATGACGCCGAGGTCATGGGTGATCATCACGAGGGCCATACCGAACTCGGCCTGGACCTTCTTGATGAGCTGGAGAATTTGCGCCTGGATGGTCACATCGAGCGCCGTGGTGGGCTCGTCGGCGATAAGAAGTTTTGGCCGGCACGACAGCGCCATGGCGATCATGGCGCGCTGCAGCATGCCGCCGGAAAGCTGGTGCGGATAATAGCCGAGCACATCGGCAGCGTTCTTGATTTCGACGCGCAACAGCAGCTGCTCGGCTTCGGCCAGAGCCTCGCGCTTGCCGACCTTGCGGTGTGCGCGAATAGTTTCGGCGATCTGGTGGCCGATGGTGAAGACCGGATCGAACGCGGTCATCGGGTCCTGGAAAATCATGGCGGCGGAGCGACCGCGCAACCGCGCCAGGTCCTCCTTGTTGGCCTTGAGCACATCGACGCCATCGAGGCGCAACTTGGTCGCTTCCACTTCGGCGGTCGCGGGCAGTAGGCGGAGGAGGGCGGAACAGCTCACGGACTTTCCGGAGCCGGATTCCCCGACAATGCCGACGCTTTCGCCTTCATTGACGCTAAAACTGACATGGCGCACCGCGTCGACCTTGCCGCCATATTGGCGAAAGCTGACGCGCAGGCCTTCGATTTCGACGAGAGGCATGAATTGGCCCTTGGTAGAGGACGCTTCCCGGCAAAGGCCGGGAAGCGCGTGGGTCGAAATGGGGCTACTGCTTGGTGATGTGCGTGAAGAAGTAGTGGCCGAGACGATCGAGCTGGGTGAACCCGAGCGAGTTCGGCGCGACGCCATCGCCGGTCAGCTGGTCGGACACCACGGCGATGGTCACCGGATGCACCAGCGGCAAGATCAGGCCCTGGTCGATCATCAGCTGTTCTGCTTCGGCATAGAGCTTGTAGCGGGTGTCCCAATCGCTTTCGCTATCGGCCTTGGCGATGATCTCGTCATATTCGGGAATGAAATAGCCGTGACGGCCACCATTGTAGAAGATGCCGTAGAAGTTCGACGGATCGAGATAATCGTACTCATAGGGCGCGATGAAGATGTTGTTCTTCTTGCCGCGCAGGCCATCCATCCATTCCGGGCCAGGGAGGGCGCGGATGTTGAGCGAAATGCCGAGCACTTCCTTGAATTCGGCCTGCAGGTACTGCGCCATGGCCGGGACGATAGCGCCGTTATAGCCGCCTTCTTCGCGATACCAGATTTCGACTTCCGGGAAGCCTTCGCCATTGGGGAAGCCGGCATCGGCCAGGAACTGCTTGGCCTTTTCGGGATCGAAGACGGCTTCGGCCGCGATGTCCGGATTGTACCCAGGATAGCCGGGCGGCAGGATCGAACCGGCCGGAATGGCGATGTCCTTGAGCACAGTCGAGGTCAGCTCGGCGCGATCGACGGCATAGTAGAAGGCGCGACGAACGTTGACGTCATTGAACGGGGCAGCATCGAGATCGTACGAAATGTACGAGGTCGCGAACACGGCATTCTTGCGGATGCCATCCGGGTAGCGCGCGGTCGCCACCGGCACCTGTCCGGTGTTGAGGAAGGAATAGTCGGCATCGCCGGCGAGGAAGGCGGGCAGGCCGACTTCAGGGGCATTGAGAGTCGGATCCAGTTCGAGGCGATCGATCATCGGCGACCACGGGCCGGTATAGGTATCGGACTTGGTGAAGACCACCGAGTTGTTCGACTTTTCCCAGCTCTCGATTTCGAACGGGCCGGACGAAACGATGGTGGCGACGTCGAGCGCCCAATCGTCGCCAAGTTCATCGACCTTGTGCTTGGGCACCGGATACCAAAGGCTGGTGACGGACGGCAGGTAGGGTTTTGGCGCGACGGTTGTCACTTCGATGGTGAGATCGTCCACGGCCTTGAGGCCAAGGGTCGAAACATCAGCGGTGCCTTCGGTGACTTCCTTCCAGCCCTTGATGCCGCCGGCAAAGTCCCAGTACCAGGCAAAGTCATAGCCGGAGGTCGCTGCGCGCTGCAGGGCGAAGACGAAGTCTTCGGCGGTCAGCGGCTCGCCATCGGACCAGACGAGGCCGGGGCGGAGCTTGAAAGTCCAGGTGAGGCCGTCTTCGGACTGGGTCCAGCTTTCGGCCGCCATCGGCGTCAGCTCGAATTCCTTGTCGAAGGTCGCGATCGGGATTTGCAACAGCTCGGAGCCGGTGCCGCGATCGTAGACGGTCTTCATGTAGTCCATGTAGGTGCCGGCGGTGCTGCCGCTCGGTGCCACCACGGTGGTTTGTGCCAGCACCGGCGCGGACAGCGACGTTGCAGCCACCATGATGCCTGCCAGTCTCACAAGTGCATTCATAGAGCTCCCTCCTTGATAAAGAGCCAGATGGACGTTCCCTCATGCGCCGTTACGTGCGGGATTTTAGTCCGCCGGAACGGTCACTCTCTTTGGCGCAGGGGCCCCCTCAGGCCCAGCGCTGCGACGGTTCGATTTCCCCTCAAATCCGTCTAATGACATATGTCTGACAAATACGAACAGGCTTGGCAAGGCGTGATCGCGCCAGAAGTTGGGCATCATGCATTTGCCCTCCGGCCAGGCATGAAACTGCGCGCTGCCGCTGTGATCGCCGCGGCGTCGATGCCGAAATGGGCATAGAGATCATGCACCGTGCCGGTCTGGCCAAAGTGCTCGACGCCGAGCGTTATCGTGCGGTGACCAAGCACGCTGCCGAGCCAGCCGAGCGTTGCCGGATGCCCGTCTATGGCGGTGATGAGGCCGGCCCGATCGGGCACGTCGGCCAGCAAGGTCTCGATATGGCTGCGGGCATCGCGGTCGCCATGGAGGCGCGCTCGTTGCGCGCCATGCCAGCCGGCATTGAGGCGATCGGCCGAGGTCACGGCGAGCACCGCAACATTGCGCCGATCACCGCCGATCTGTGCTGATGCTTCGATGGCTTCATTGGCCAGCACGCCCTGATAGGCGATGACCACCTCGCATTGTGGCGTTGGCGGTTTAAGCCAATAAGCGCCGCGAATGATGCCGTCGGACAGGGCCTTGTCCATCACCCGCATGGGCTGCTCGATGGTGCGCGTGGAGAGGCGCAGATAGACGGAGCCGCCGGTAACATCCCGTGGCCAATCGGCGAGATCGGGCCGGGCATCGCCCTGCCGCTGCATATAGTCAAAGGCCCAGTCCATGATGACCGACAATTCATCGGCGAAGGCCGGCTCGAAACTGGCAAGACCATCCTGCGCCATGCCGATCAGCGGCGAAGCAATCGACTGATGCGCGCCGCCTTCGCCGGCGAGAGACACGCCCGAGGGCGTCGCCACAAGCAGGAACCGCGCATCCTGATAGCAGGCATAGTTGAGGGCATCGAGGCCGCGGGAGATGAACGGATCATAGAGCGTGCCGATGGGCAGCAGGCGCTCGCCAAAAAGCGAATGGCTGAGCCCGGCGGCGCCGAGCATCAGGAACAGGTTCATTTCGGCAATGCCCAGTTCTATATGCTGCCCATCCGGCGCAAACCGCCACTTCTGGGTGGACGGAATGGCTTCCCTCTGGAAGACATCGGCCACCTCACTTCGCGCGAAAAGATTGCGCCGGTTCACCCACGGCCCGAGATTGGTCGAGACGGTCACGTCGGGCGATGTGGTGACGATCCGCCGCGCCAGATCGCTATCAGTCTTGGCAATGGCATCGAGAATGCGCCCGAAGGCTGCCTGCGTTGAGGTGGGGCCGGTCCCGACAAATTGCGGGCCGATGGTTTCAACCTGCGGCGAGGACAACCGACGGGAACCGGCAGCGTTGAACGACACCCTGTTCAGAAAGTCCTGCACGCCTTTGGGGTCTTTCAACCCCTCCAGCGGCTCCCATTCATGCCCCTCGCGGACATTCATCGATTGGCGCAATTGCTCGATCTGCGTTGATGTCATCTGCCCAGCATGATTGTCCTTGTGACCTGCCAGCGGCGTCGCCCAGCCTTTCACCGTATAGGCGATGAACACGGTCGGCTTGTCGCTCTGCGCGGCCTCGAATTGTTCGAGAAGGCTCGGAACACAGTGTCCACCAAGATTGGCCATCAGCTCCGCCAATTCCGCATCGCTGCGACGCGCCAGCAGGGCACTGACCGCTCCCTGATCCCCGATCTCGTCCGACAGCCGCTCGCGCCAGGCCGCGCCGCCGCGAAACATCAGCGCCGAATAAAGCGCGTTGGGCGCTGCATCGATCCAGGCCTTCAGCCTCTCCCCGCCCGGCTCGGCAAAGGCCTCCCGCTGCAATGCGCCATATTTGAGCGTGACCACATTCCAGTCGAAGGCACGAAAAATGGCTTCGATCCGATCGTAAAGCCCCTCGCGCACCACGCCGTCGAGGCTCTGGCGATTGTAGTCGATCACCCACCAGGTGTTGCGCAGCCCGTGCTTCCAACCCTCGAGCAGGCATTCATAGACATTGCCCTCGTCGAGTTCGGCATCGCCCACCAGCGCCACCATGCGGCCCTCCGGTCGGGTCGTATCCGCCCAGCTCTTGGCGCGGACATAGTCCTGAACCAGCGAAGCAAAGGCGGTGAAAGCAACGCCGAGCCCCACCGAGCCGGTGGAAATATCGACATCGTCCGTGTCCTTGGTCCGGCTCGGATAGGATTGCGCCCCGCCAAAGGCGCGGAAATCGACGAGTTTTTCCAGCGTCTGCTTGCCCAGCAGATACTGGATGGCATGGAACACCGGCGCGGCATGCGGCTTGACGGCGACGCGATCCTCGGGCCGCAACACGCCAAAATAAAGCGTGCTCATGATCGCCGCCATCGAGGCGGAACTGGCCTGATGCCCGCCAACCTTCACCCCATCGACATTGGGCCGGATATGATTGGCGTGGTGGATCATCCAGTTCGAAAGCCATAGGGCCTTCTTCGTCAACGCCCCGATATGCCAGATGCGCCGGTCACTATCCTTCACGACGAAACCTCCTCTTCCTCCCTCCCAGCCTGCACCTTGCTGTCAGGCAGATTTCGTCTAATTTAGCCAATTGAGCGCCTGGCTACGCAGGATTTCTCTTGTTTGGAGAGGATAATTGGCAGAATCCGCCAAGATCGAACTGACGGCGATAGACCGCAAAATCCTGCGGGCGCTGCAGGAGGATGGGCGAATGACCATCCAGGCGATCGCCGACCGAGTGGGGCTCTCGCCGTCACCCTGCCTGCGTCGCATCCGCCAGATGGAACGCGCTGAGATCATCACCGGCTATAGCGCAATGGTGGATCAGAAAGCGGCGGGCCTGCCGGTCTCGGTGTTCATTTCCATAAAACTGGAACGCCAGCGGGCGCGCGAACTGGACGCCTTTGCCGCGGCCATAAGCCGATGGCCGGAAGTCATGGACGCCTATCTCATGACCGGCCAATTCGACTTCCTGCTCCGGGTCGTCTGCGCCGACCTCGAAACCTATGAACATTTTTTGCGCGAGAAACTGACCCAGGTGGAAGGCGTCGCCTCGATCGAATCGAGCTTTTCGCTGGGGACGGTGAAAGTGGGGCGGGCGCTACCGCTCTAGACTTTTCTGCAAGGCGGGCACTGGCTTTCCGACGAACAATGTCAGTTTGGAGCGGTCGGAACCCGACCGCTCCTTTCTTGTCCTTATTGAGCGGCGACCGGCTCAAGTTTGGCGGCGATAAACTTGAAATTGCTCCACCACCACCATGGGCCTTCGTAGTAATTGTCGGCCGAGGGATAGTTAGTCCAATAGGTCTCGTTCACGGGCACGAACTTGGACGTACCGAACATTTCGATCGCCGGCAGGCCTTCGACAAGCTCCTTGAGGATGTCGGTGCCGAGCGGGACGATCTGCGGATCATCGGCCGGGATGGTGCGCAGCTTGTCGATCAGGGCACTGAGCTCATCATCGACATAGCGGCCCTGGTTGGACGAGGCGGGCGTTCCGTTTTCGCGCACATAGTCCTTGTGCCAGCCTTCCATGCGCACGAATGGGTCGGGCACGATGCCGCAGGACATGCCCCAATAGGAGCCGACTTCATAGTCGCCGGTATTTTCGGCGGTGAAGAAGGCGCCGGCCTGCATCTGCTGGACCTGAGCGGGAATGCCGAACTGCGTCCATTCATTGGCAACGGCAAAGGCGAGGCGCTGCGACTGCACCTCGAAATCGGCCGGGGCCAGGATGTTGATGGTAAAAGGCGTGCCGTCGGGCTTTTTCCAGACCCCGCCATCATTGGTGAAACCGACATCAAGGAGGAGCTTGGTCGCCTGTTCCGGATCATGCTTCCACCAGCCAACGCCGAGGAGTTCGCGCAAGGCCTCCGGATCCTCAGGGATATTCTCGATACCTTCGGAACGCAAACGCTCGCCGAGGCGCACGGCATAGTCGGGATCAAAGGGCTTGTAGCCGTCTTCAAGGGCGAATTCGCTGAGCCACTGGGCCATGGGCTGGTGGTAGGTGTCCATCAAGACGGTGGTCGGCGGGATGGCGAGCGGGGAGGCGCGCATCATGCCCGAGAAGGTAGCGATACTGGCCTGTTCGGCATTGATGGCCAGAGCCAGGGCCCAGCGCGTCCGAGCGTCGTCATAGGGCGCCTTGGACGTATTGAAATGCATGCCGCGCTCGCAAGGGTCATCGAGATTGGCATAGGGGAAATCGGTGAACCAGCCGCGCACCTTGTCGTTCTGGTTGCGCAGGATATCGAGGCTTTCGGGCGAGATGTCGGTCAGAATGTCGATCTCGTTGGACGCCATTGCGAGCACGCGGCGTTCCTCGGTGCCATAGCTGCGGAACAGCACATATTGCGGCTTGGGCTCGCCCACGATCTGGCCGACATCCGAATTCTGCCAGTCTTCGCGCTTTTCCCAGAGGAACCAGGTGCCGTTGGGGTCGTGATCCTTATACTTGTAGGCGCTGATGCTGACCGGCGGGAAATTGGGGAAAGTTGCCGGGTCCTGTCCTTCCCAGACATGCTGGGGCACGACGTGGAATGGATTGCCATAGATGACCGAGCCGAGGACGATGGAGAGACGCGGCGTCGGCTTGGTGGTGGTGATCTCGACCGTGTGGTCGTCCACCTTGGTCATCGAGGCGATCTGGGCGGTATAGGCGGCGCTGTAGCCGAGGGCCGGCGTGTTGCGCAGCATCTGGTCGGTAAAAATCACGTCGTCGGCGGTGAAGGCTTCGCCATCGCTCCAAGTTAGGCCCTGGCGCAGCGGGACTGTGAAAACAGTGAAATCCGCGTTGGCGATCGGCATTTCGGCGGCAAGATCGGGGATCTGAGAGCCCTTGGCCGTGTCGATGTCATAGAGCAGCGCGCCAGCCATCTGGTGATAGCCATGATTGGTGGTCACGCCCTGCTGATACATGTTCATATTGGTCGGATTGCCGACGCGGGCATTGAGCATGTCGACGATCAATGTCTCGGCACGTGGCGTGCCGACATCGGTCATTTCTTGGGCCCAGGCCGGTACGGTGGCACCGGACAGCATGGTGCCGCCCATGAGGACGGCGAGCCCGAGAGCCATGAGGGCTCTTTGCGGGCGGTGAACTTGAATTGGTAACATGATTTCTCCTCCGTTTGTTTCAGGCGTTGGCCGGCGGCTGGTTCGAGCCAGTCTTTTGCCGGGATGAATGGGTGGGATAGGCGCTGTCGATGGCGTCGAGCTCGCTCCAGCGCTCCCCGACTGTGGGGATCGCCGCCATCAGTTCGCGCGTATAGGCCTCGCTTGGATTGTCGAGGATGTCGGTAGGTACGCCGCTCTCCACCACGCGGCCATGGTTCATGATCGCCACTTGGTCGGACAGGTAATAGGCCGTCGAGAGGTCGTGGGTGATGTAGATGAATGACACGCCCTGCTCTTCCACGATGGTGCGGAAGAGATTGACGATGGACATGCGCAGGCTGGCATCGACCATCGAGACGGGCTCGTCGGCGACGATCAGCTTGGGCTGCGGGATAAGGGCCCGCGCCACGCTGATGCGCTGCAATTCGCCGCCCGAGAACTGGCGGATATATTTGCCGCGAATGCGCTCGAGGCTGAGATTGACCGAGCGCAGCGCCCGGTCGGCCAAGCGATCGGCCTCCTCGACCGACTTCGCGACTTTGAGGTTGAGCGCGGTGCGCCGGAGATAGTCCTCGATCGGCAGATAGGCGCTGAAGGCCTCAAACGGATTCTGGAAGATGGGCTGCACCAGCCGGCGGAATTCGAGACTATCGATCCGCCCTTCCTTGCCTATGAGCGGGCGGCCGAGGAGGCGAATATCGCCTTCGCTTGGCTCGACGAGGCGAAGGACCATGCGCGCCAATGTGGTCTTGCCCGAACCGGATTCGCCGACGATGGAGAAGACCTGCGGCTTGGCCGGCAGGGTGAAAGAAACGTCGTCGACGGCCTTGAAATGGGTGCCGCCAAAGAAGCCGCCCTTGCGATAGGAGCGGCTGACATTGCGGACTTCGAGAATGGAAGCGTCGCTCATGCGCCCGCTCCCACCCGATCCACCGCCCGCTGGCCGTGGAGGCGCGGCAGCGAGGCGATGAGATTGCGGGTATAGTCGTGTTGCGGATTGGCAAAGATATCAGCCGTGCGGCCGGCCTCGACAATCTGGCCCTTGTACATGATCACCAGCCGGTCGGTGATCTGGTAGTGCACGCCAAGATCGTGGCTGACCAGCACGAGCGTGTTCTGCAACCGTCGCTGGATTTCGACCATCATGAGCAGGATCTTTTTCTGCACCACCACGTCGAGTGCCGTCGTCGGCTCGTCGGCGAGGATGAGGCGGGGATTGACGAAGGCGGCGATGGCCACCAGCACACGCTGCCGCATGCCGCCCGAAAGCTGGTGCGGATAGGCGTCGAGCACATTTTCTTCGAGCCCGAAGCCGGCAAGGAATTTTGCGATGCGGGCCCGCAATTCCCGGCGGCCGCCACCGCGTTCGCGCCTGGGCAGCCCGTCGACAACCTGCTTCTCGATTTTCATCAGCGGGTTGAGCACGCTCATCGAGCCCTGCGGGATATAGCTGATCTGGTCCCACCAGAGATCGCGGAACAGGCTCGACGGCTTTTCGATCGTCTTGCCAGTCGCAGCGTCGGTAAAACGGCCGGTTACGGTGCCGGACTTGATACGGAGGCCCGTCGAGAAGTCGCCATAGACCGCTCGCATCAGCGTCGATTTGCCCGAGCCGGATTCCCCGGCAATGCCGATGATTTCGTTGCTGCCGATGGTGAAACTGACGCCATCGACCGCGGTGATGAAGCCGGCCGCGCCGTAGCCGACCGTGACATTGTCGATGCTGATCATACGCTCATCCTCTTCGCGGCGGACTGCATGGAGAGGCCCGAGGAGACGAGAAAGAGGCCGATGAAAAGAAGGACGATGGCGACCACGGGAGAGCCGATCCAGACGTATTTACCGCCCAACAGCGCCTGATAGTTGATGGCCCAATAGATCATGGTGCCGAGCGTCGCCTGCTGGGCGCTGGAGAGACCGATGACCGCCAGGGCGCTCTCGGTCGAAATGCCGACCAGCACCGTGTTGATGAAATTGGCCGCCGACCAGCCGGCGATATAGGGGAAGATGTGCCGTATGAGGATGCGCGAGCTGGATTCTCCCGAGAACCAGGCGACATTGATGAATTCGCGCTCGCGCATCGTCAGCGCCACGGCGCGCACCTGTCGGGCCGGATAGGGCCAGTTGAAGACCACTAGCAGCAGGCCGACGATGGGTAGCGCCAATTGACCGCCGAAGAGCGCGGCCATCAGAATCAGGATGGGCAGCGTCGGAATGCAGAGCAGTGCATCCATGAAAAAGCTCAGCACCCGATCGAGCCAGCCCCCGGCATAGCCGGCGGCAAGGCCGAGGAAGACGCCGATGACCGTCGACAGCCCGGCAACGATCAGCCCGAGGATGATCGAATTGCGCAGAGCATAGGTGAGGAGCCAGAAGACGTCCTGACCGAGACTGGTCGTCCCCAGCCAATAGGCGCCACTGGGGTTCTGGTTGCGCGGAGCCGAATACCAGACGAGCGGATCGCCGGGCGCCAGCCAGGGCAGAATCCCGCCAACGACGATACACACCGCCAGGAGCAGAAGGCCGAGATAGAGCCGGAACGGCGCATGGGTAAAGAAACTGCGCATCGGTCTACCTGTGCCGGATACGAGGATCGAGAAGGGGATAGATGAGGTCGATGATCATGGTCGCGGTCGCGACGGCGATCACCGAAAGGCTGATCGTGCCCATCAGCAGGTTGAAGTCGCCCTGCAACACGGCCGTGTAAATCAGCAGCCCAAGGCCCGGATAATCGAACAGGATTTCGGTGATCAGCGAGCCGTTGAACATCAGCCCGATCTGCAGGGCGAGAAAGGTGATCTGCGGCAGGAGGGCATTGGGCAGGATATAAGCGGTGAGGATGCGCCCATCGCTGAGGCCTTTCAGCCTTGCATAGCGCGCGAACTCCTCTTCCTTCAGGGCTGATGTCTGCGCCTTGACGCTGATCACCCACCAGCCGAACACCACAATGACGATCGACATGGCCGGCAGGAACGAGTTCCAGACTATACTGGAGACCAACTCCCAACTCCATGGCGCGCCGCGAATGGTGGTGGTGAGCGGAAATATCTTCCAGACATAGGAAAAGAGGATCGATAGCACGAGCGCGAGGATGTAATAGGGGATCGGATAGAGGCAGATCGCGATCCCCTCCATCACTCGCGAACTATTCGAATTGGGCCGCCAGCCGGAGAGCAGGCCGACGAAATTGCCCAGGATCCAGGCGATCAGCGTCGAGCTCAGCAGCAGGCCAAAAGTCCAGGGCAGCGCATTCCAGATCAGCTCCATCACCGGGGTGGGATACATGGAGAGCGATGGGCCAAAGTCGGCGCTGAACACGATGCGATTGACGAAGGCGCCGTACTGCTCCCAGAGCGAGCCACCGAGCCCAAAAGTGTCGATGAGCGACTGGCGCAGCTTGTCGACCTGCGCGGGGTCCATATAGGCGCCCTGCGAGGCGACCTTGGCCAGCATGGCCTCCACCGGATCGGTGGGGCCAAGACGCGGCACGAAGAACAGCACGGTGAGCGCGAAGACGATCACCAGCGCATAGACCACGAGCCGCCCAGCAATGAAGCGGAGGAGGTGCATGGTCAGATGATCTCGAGATAGTCGCGGTCGGGCAGTTGCGAGAACGGCGCCGTGGGCAGGGTCTGGTACCAGAAGGCGACCGAGGCGATGTCATCCTGCAACGGCAGGTAGCGCCGATCCTTCTTTTCCGTGCGCCAGCCGAGAGCCTGGATGGTCACCCGCAGATCGCTGTCGAAGCGGATCGGATCGTGGACGTGCCAGCGATACATGCCGAAGCGCGTCTGGCTCTGATAGGTGCCGTCGGGCCGCAAGACCTGCGGCAGGCCGGCATAGGGCGTGGTGAATTCGCGATAGCGGCTGTCCATGGTGGCATCGACGACGCCGCCGTCGAAATTATAGGCGCCGCAGAAATAGTCCTCGGTGCCGGTGCCGCAGATGGTGGGGAATTGCTTGTCCCCATCCATGAAGAATTTGATCTCGCCCTCGCCCCACCAGCCGGCATTGTTGACGCCCCAGGCCATATAGGTGCCCACATATTGACCCTGCCCGCTCACGCCATCGAGGATGGTGTAATCCTCCTTGAACGGCAGCGGATTGGTGCGGCGGAACTGCGCGTGGAAATAGGCGGCGTCATCTGGCACTTCCGCGAGCGCATAGTTGATCTGGTAATAGATGATGCCGAAATCGTCGGGATCGCGGTTTTCGATGGTGATGCGGGCGCGCTTCTTGAATGGCATCTGCCAGTAGCAATTGAAGGCGCGGCCCGGATTGACGCAGACGGCGAGCGAGGTGACCTGCGCAAAGCGGTTCCAGCCCGAGCAGAAGAAGTCGCCCACCGGCGCCTCCACGGAAGGATGCTCCTGATCGTCCCAATAGATGCGCAGGATCAGGTCGCGCCAGCGCAGATTGGCTGTGGTCAGCCAGATCTGTTGGATGGCGCCCGGTCCTTCGATATCGGCGAGAACGCGGGTTTCATGGGCTTCGATACGGATGGAGGGCGATACCTTCCAGCCCTGGCCGAGGCCCCGGGCGCAATCCGCTCCGGTTCCTTCGGTGGCCATGCCGCCCCTGCCCTTTTCACCGGTGAAATTCTCCGGTGAAATAGAGCGGGTTTTGGCTTGAGACAGGCGGTAAAGATTGCCCAGATTGACGTCGAGGCCGGAAAAGGGAGCGTTCATGTGGTATTCCGCAGCGTTGAGGCAGCAACCATCCGGTCGCGCGCCACTAGGCGCCCGTCGCAATGGCCCGATGAAGCAAAGACGTAACTGCGCAGCGCCGGGCGGCGACTGCGAGAGACATTTGCGATGAAGAAGAAGACGGCGGGCGAGGCCCTATGTGGTAGAGTCGAAGTGCAGCATCGATGTCCTCCCGAAGGTGGATGGACTGCCGGCTTCTTGTCCGTGCTAACCCATTCCCATCCCGTCGACAGCGTCTGGTCGCCATCCGACAAGGGCACCATAACAAGCAATTTCGCATTTGCAAATGCATTCACAAATCAATTTGCAAATCGATTTTGGCAATGATAGCGATCCCTCTATGACAACGATTTCCAAGGTTGCCGAACGCGCCGGCGTCTCCCGCACTACCGTTTCGCACGTGCTCAATCACGCAGACCGCGTCTCAGAGCATCTTCGCACCCGCGTCCTCGCGGCGATCGACGAGATGGGTTATGTGCCCAATCCGCAAGCCCAGAGCCTACGAACCGGCCGCACGAATATCGTCGCCCTGCTCATCCCCGATATCCGCAACCCCTTTTATCCGGAGCTCGTCAAAACGGCGCAGTCGGACCTCGAAGCGATCGGGCTCGACACCATGATCTTCAACTCCGACGTGCCGGGCGGACATCCGCAGGACCATAACCGCGAATATCTCAGGCAGATTCGCAACAAGCGAGTCGACGGCCTCATCGTGGGCGACTTTGCGCTCCACCGCATGCATGACGAACTGCTCAAGCTCGACATCCCGACCGTCTTCATTGGTGACCTGCCCAATCGCGCCGTGGATAGCGTCAAGATCGACGATTTTGGCGGGGGCTATGCCATGGGGAAGCTTCTCGCCCAAAAGGGCCATCGTCGCGTGGCCCACGTCACCGGCCCCGCTCATTTCGCCGAAGCGATGGCGAGGGCCGATGGCATTGAAAAAGGCTTGGCCGACCACGGCGCTCCGCCGAGCGCCGACCTGCGCTATGAAGGGACCTATCTTGCGCCTTCGGGCGAAGAGGCGGTCGACTGGCTGGTCGAACACCGCCGCGGCAACATGCCGAGCGCCATCTTCTTCGCCAATTATCTCATGGCCATGGCCGGACTGGCGCGTCTGCACGATCACAATATCCGCGTCCCCGAGGACATCGCCGTCGCCGTCTTCGGTGACCAGCCGGAAATGCGCTATGTGCGCCCCACCCTGACGAGGGTTGGCGTCGCTCCTTCTGCACTGGCGCACCGCGCCGTTGCAATGCTGATCGAGCGGCTGAATGGGGTCTACACCGGCGAGGTCAGAGCCGAAGTTCTTGAATGCGCCGTTAGAGAATTTGCCAGCGCTTGAAGCACGCGTTGAGCCAGTGGCCTAGACCTCGCTCCCCAAGAGCTTTGAAAGCAAAGGTTTGCTGAACCAACTGTGGAACCACAACAATGCTAAAGCCACAGCTTCGCGTAGTATTTTGGACACCATAGGCGAAGACATCGAACCATATTAGTCCAGCACAAGATGTCTTAAATTCTGTCTGCTATTGTGTCGGCCAATCCCGTCAGGCCCAATGGTCTGACACGACACCGAAAATAGCGAGAGCTGCGCGTGAAACCAACGTCTCGGCCCCGAACGATGACGGATACGACCAAATACTCCTCCCGGCTGATCCTGGCTTACAAGATCTCTGCGGCGGCAGTGTCGGCTTTGTCTGTGTTCTGGGCAATGGTGTTTGCGGTCCAAGGACAGCCAATGCTGTCCCTCGGACAGATTTTTCTGACGCTATTGTGCCTTGTCAGCTTGAAATTGGCCAATGCGGGCCGGGTCACCACCTCGCTATATGTTACCCAGTTTGTCCTGCTGGCCTTCGTGCTTGGCCTGTGCCTGATGTTCGACGTGCCCAATAGCGACTTGCCGCGCGTCTCCCATCTGTTCCTGCTGCCCTTGGCCCTCGTCGGCTATATCAACTTCAAGACCAAGCGCTCGCCGATCCAGGCGGTTCTGATCGGCGCGAGCTTGCTGGGTTTCATTGCCCTTTCCAGCACGCATTATGCGCTGCCCTTCGCCCAGCCCATTGCCGACGACATCAGGATCTATGGCGTGTGGGTGAATTCCATCATCGCTACGGCGCTCAGCGCTCTTTGTGTCTATGCGCTGCAGGCCGAGATAGAGCGTACCGATAGATTGGCGCGCAACCTGGCCGACGCGCTCTGGCGCGAAGAGTTCGAGCTCTATTATCAGCCGCAGGTCGATCGCAACGGCCGTCGCATTGGCGCAGAAGCCTTGCTCCGCTGGACGCCGACCGGCGGCAAGCTGATTTCGCCCGCCGAGTTCATTCCTGCCGCCGAACAGGCCGGCCTCATGGGCCGGATCGGCTATTGGGTACTGCAGCAGGCAATGCAGACGCTGGCGGACTGGGCCAAGAACGAGGAAACGCGACACCTGACGCTCTCGGTCAATGTGAGCGCCAGTCAATTTCTCGAAGACGGTTTCGAGCGCTCTGTGCTGAACCTGATCGAGACCTTTGGCATCGACCCGACCCGGCTCAAGATCGAGCTGACGGAAAGCGTGATGGTCGCCAATCCAGAACTGGTCACCGCCAAGATGCATGTTTTGCGCGCCGTAGGCATCGGCATGGCGCTCGATGATTTCGGCACCGGCTATTCGTCCCTCGGCTATCTCCGACAATTGCCCCTGACGCAGTTGAAGATCGACCGCAGTTTTGTGCAGTCGATGATGGACAACAAGCGTAGCGCGGCTCTAGTGCGCAGCATCGTCCAGATGGGGCTGGACCTGGAGCTCGACGTGCTCGCAGAAGGGGTCGAGACGCGCGAACAGGTCAATTTCCTGACCCAGAATGGCTGTCAGGCCTATCAGGGCTTTCTCTTCGGCCGGCCAGTTCCGCTTGACGATTTCATGCGGCCTGCTGCTGCCGCTGCCTAGAGCATGTCTCCCGAAAGTGGTCGCCGGTTTCGGGACAAAGACATGCGTGAAAACAAGGCGCTAAAGCGCATCGAGCGAATCCCAGGGGATCGCGACGCGCTTTAGAGAAAGACCGGCTCTTCGTGCAGGGCAATGCCGAAGCGCGCTTTCACCGTCGCTTTTACATGCGCTGCGAGGGCGGCGATATCGCCGGCATCGGCATCACCGAGATTGACGACGACCAAGGCATGGCGCTCGGAGATGCCGGCGCGCCCCATGCGAAACCCCTTGAGGCCGCTCTGCTCGATCAGCCAGCCGGCCGACAGCTTGGTCCGCCCATCTGCCTGCGGGAAATTGGGGGCCGCCGGGAAGGCGGTGAGGACCGGTGCCGCTTCGTCGAGGGTGACGATGGGATTCTGAAAGAATGACCCGGCATTGGGCGTAACGCGCCAATCGGGCAATTTGGATCCACGCAGGTAAAGGACGCGGTCCATCACGGTTCGGGGCTCGAGCGAGGGCTGATCGGCCAGCTCGGCAAGCCCAGCAAAACGCAGATTGGGCTTCCAGGGACGCGGCAGCCGCAATCGCAATGACAGCACCACATAGCGCCCCGCCTCCCGCTTGAAGACGCTATCACGATAGGCGAAAGCACAGTCGGTGGCGGTGAAGGTATGTAGGGTTTTGTCTGCTGTATCGAAAGCCACGAGACTGTAGAAGACGTCGGCCACTTCCGCGCCATAGGCGCCGATATTCTGCACCGGCGCCGCGCCGACTGTGCCGGGAATACCCGCAAGGTTTTCGATGCCACCAAAACCCTGCCCGACAGTCCAGACGACGAAATCATGCCAGGTTTCCCCGGCCGCCGCCTCGACCAGAACATAGTCCTCGGCCTCATCGATGACAGTACGGCCGGTGGTCGCGACCACGGCCGTGATCCCGACGAAATCTGCGGAAAGCACCACATTACTGCCGCCGCCAAGGATGCGTAGAGGCAGACCGCGTTCGCGCGCCAGGGCAAACAGCGCAGGCACCTGATCGGCGGCTTCCAGCATGGCGCCCCAGCGTGATCGGGCCTTGAGCGCCAGCGTGTTGCGCGCGGAGAGATCAAAATCGGGCGTGAGGTTGAGATAGGACGTGGTCATGGCCGGGTTATAGGTGCGCTCTTACGGGCCTGGCAATGTCTCAGCCAATCTGGCCGCCCAGTTCATCCTCGATATGGGCACGAATGATGTCGTCGAAACGGCTTTCGGCGACAAAGCCGAGGCCTTCGGCACGCTTGGCCGAAAAGGCCTGTGGCCACCCGGCAACGATGCGGGCAATGACCGGGTCGGGCTCATGGCGAATGAGTTTTGCCGCCTTGTCCCCGGCAATGCGCCGCAGGGCCTCGATTTCGTCGCCAACCGTCGCGGCAAGGCCCGGCATGGTCAGAGAACGGCGCTGTCCGAGACCGGACGTGTCCATCTGGGCTGCGTGCAGCAGGAAGCTCACCGCCGCACGCGGGCTGGCAAACCAGTGACGGACATTCGTATCGACCGGCAAGACCGCCTCGACACCGGTGAGGGGCTCGCGGATGATGCCGGAAAAGAAGCCCGAAGCGGCCTTGTTGGGTTTTCCAGGCCGGACGACGATGGTCGGCAGACGAATGCCCACGCCATCGACAAAACCGCGGCGGGAATAATCGGCCAGCAGCAGCTCGCCGATCGCTTTTTGCGTGCCGTAGCTGGTGAGCGGCGTCAGGGGGAATTCATCGGGAATTTTCGCCGGCAAGGGCTCGCCGAAAACCGCGATGGACGAGGTAAAGACCAGACGGGGCGCATAGGCGCCTTGCCGGCTGGCAAGCCGGATCGCCTCCAGCAAATGCCGCGTGCCATCGAGATTGATGCGATAGCCCTTTTCGAAATCGGCTTCGGCCTCGCCGGACACGATGGCAGCGAGATGAAAGATGAGATCGGGACGCGCGCCAATCAACTGCTCCGCGGCAGCGGGTGCGGAAAGGTCGACGGCGTGGGTTTCGATGGGGATTGCCGCCTTCGGGGCTTCGGGCGAGACAATGTCAGCAAGCACCAGGGCCGAAATATCGCGACCAGCGACCTGCCCCGCCTTGAGCAGCGCCGCCGTGAGCTTGCGTCCAACCATGCCGGCGGCGCCGATAACCAGAATCTTCACGACCGTGTCCTCCAATGTCCCTCAATCGACGAAATCATTGCGGCGGCCTGTTGTCCACGGCGCAAAAGAAACGGCGCCCACCTCGGGTGAGCGCCGCTGCATGGGAAGACTGACTGGAGATCAGTTGAAGCGGTAGCGCAGCGTGCCGCGCACTTCGTGGACCCAAGCACCATTTATCGAATAGGGCGCAACGGCAGTGTTGTTGGCGACCTGATCAATATAGAGGCCGCGATAGCCGACGTCGGCAACGATGTGGCCGAAGTCATAGCCGACGCCGACCATACCGGCAGCCGCGAGGCTGGTATTGGTGCCGTGCGTATCGGCCGGGCCGGGGCCCGTGGTGATAACATCGTTGAAGGCAAGACCGGCACCGGCGCCGACATAACCGAAAGCGCCGCCAGCAGCGCCATAGCCCATCTCGCCGAAGCCGAAATCGTAATAGGCGTTGGCCAGAACGACAGTGGAGCGCAACTGCAGGCTGTGCACGCCGTTGGTCAGGTTGCCCGAAGTATCGTTGATCGTGGCGCGCATATTGTCATTGGCGAGATAGTCGACCGTGGCGTCGACGCGGAGACCCGTGCCGGTTTCATAGCCGACACCGGCGCCGACGGAGTAGCCATAGCCGTAATCGGTGATGGCGAAGGTGCGGGGCGTGGCGGTCGGGTGGAAAACTTCCCGGCCCCACATGGCATTGCCGGCGGCGCTGCCGCGCAGGTAGAAGCTGCCCGAGACGCCGTAGTCGACATCAGGAATTTCGATCACAGGCGGGTAGTAGGGAAGGTCCGCGGCAATTGCCGGGCCTGCCACTGCTGTTCCGGTCAACAGGAACGCAGCAATGAGCTTGCGCATGGGTTCAGTCCTTTAGTTGCCACGACGCTTGGTCGGTTCATGGCAAATATCGGACAAACTCGTTAAAGCTCGCTTAACCCTAGATTTTAACCCTAACGAAGCCCTACGCGATCTGCCGGATGGCCGCTTCGACCTGGCCGACGATATTTTCGACCAGCGCCGCATCGTCCGCTTCGCCCATGACGCGGATCACCGGCTCGGTGCCGGAGGCGCGCACGACGAGGCGGCCGGCGCTACCGAGGGTCGACTGCGCATCGGCAATTGCCTGCTTGACGTGCTTGTCGTCGAGCGGCTTGCCGGACTTGAAGCGAACATTGCGCAGAAGCTGCGGCACTTTTTCGAAGCGGTGGCAGATCTCCGAAATCGGAATGTTCTGTTGCTTCAGCACCGAGAGCAATTGCAGCGCCGCCACAAGGCCATCGCCCGTTGTGGTGAAATCGGAAAGGATGATGTGGCCGGACTGTTCGCCGCCGACGTTAAAACCCTTGGAGCGCATGGCTTCGAGCACATAGCGGTCACCCACCTGGGTGCGTTCGAGCGTGAGGCCGAGGCCGGTCAGATAGCGTTCGAGGCCGAGATTGCTCATGATGGTGGCGACGATGCCGCCACCGACCAGCATTTCGCGTTCGAGCCAGCTCTGGGCGATAACGGCCATGAACTGGTCGCCATCCACCACATTGCCCTTCTCGTCGATGATGATGACACGATCCGCGTCGCCATCGAGCGCGATGCCGATATCGGCGCGCACTTCCTTGACCTTGGCCGCAACGGCCTCTGGTGCGGTGGAGCCGACCTTGTGATTGATATTATAGCCATTGGGCTCGACGCCGATGGCGATCACCTCGGCGCCCAGCTCCCAGAGCGCCACCGGAGCGACCTTGTAAGCGGCGCCATTGGCGCAATCGAGGACCACGCGCAGGCCCGAGAGATCGACTCCGCGTGGCAGGGTGCGCTTGGCATATTCGATATAGCGGGTACGAGCTTCCTCGTCGCGATAGGCGCGGCCGATTTCCATGCCATGTGCCAAGAGTTTTGACGTATCGGTCTCGATCAGTCGCTCGATCTCGGCTTCGACCTCGTCGCTGAGCTTGTAGCCGTCGGGACGGAAGAACTTGATGCCATTGTCTTCATAAGGGTTGTGCGAGGCGGAGATCATTACGCCGAGATCCGCGCGCAGCGAACGGGTCAGCATGGCGACGGCCGGCGTCGGCATCGGCCCGAGGAAATAGACATCCATGCCCACCGCGGTAAAACCCGCACCCAAGGCATTTTCCAGCATATAGCCCGAGCGGCGCGTATCCTTGCCGATGACGACGCGATTGCGGTGCTCGCCGCGGACGAACTTGGTGCCGGCAGCCATGCCGACCTTCATGGCGAGATCGGGCGTCAGCTTGTCGCCATTGGCCATGCCCCGAATGCCGTCCGTGCCGAAATATTTACGGGCCATCGCGGTCCCCCCGATACTGGTCTTGAAAGCTTAATACCACTTTCGTGGCAAGTAGCGCAGTCAATTGAACAAGAAAAGGGCCACCCTTGGGTGGCCCTTGGAAAACTAGCCTCAGCTCTCGGGCTGCGGCTCCATGCCCGGTTCCGGCGGCGCATCCGGCCGCTTCTTGCCCGACTTGCCGGCGGTCGGCACGCCGGTCGCCTTCGGTACGGCGGGACCGCCGTCTTCAGGGCGCGTCGGCTGCTTGCCATCCATCAGGGCGCGGAGTTCGTCGCCGGTCAGCGTCTCGAATTCAAGCAGCGCCTGAGCGATGGCTTCCCACTGGTCATTGTAGGTCGTCAGGATATTGCGGGCCGAGGCTTCGCCATCTTCGATGAGCTTGCGCACTTCCTGGTCGATCAGCTTGGCGGTGTCATCCGACATGTGCTGGGACTGGGTAACCGAATGGCCGAGGAACACTTCCTGATCATTGGACTTATAGCGCACGCGGCCGAGCTTTTCGCTCATGCCCCATTCCATCACCATAGACCGGGCAAGGCTCGTCGCCATCTGGATATCGCCCGAAGCGCCCGAAGTGACCTTTGCCGGACCGAACTTGATGATTTCGGCTTCGCGACCACCGAACAGCATGGTGAGGCGGGCTAGAGCCTTCTCACGGCTGAACGAGTAGCTGTCATTTTCAGGCAGGGTCATCACCATGCCCAGCGCACGGCCGCGCGGGATGATGGTGGCCTTGTGGATCGGATCAATGCCGGCAACCTTGAGCGCGATGATGGCATGGCCAGCTTCGTGATAGGCAGTCAGCTTCTTCTCGTCATCGGTCATGGCCATGGTGCGGCGCTCGGCGCCCATCATGATCTTGTCCTTGGCGTCTTCGAATTCCTGATGCGTGACGAAGCGCTTGTTCTTGCGCGCCGCCATCAGGGCAGCTTCGTTGACGAGGTTCATCAGGTCTGCGCCCGAGAAACCCGGGGTACCGCGAGCCAGAACCTTGAGGTCGACGTCGGGAGCCAGCGGCACCTTGCGGACGTGAACCTTCAGAACCTTTTCGCGGCCCGACACGTCCGGGTTCGGCACGACGACCTGACGGTCGAAACGGCCCGGACGCAGCAGCGCGGGGTCGAGCACGTCGGGGCGGTTGGTCGCGGCGATCAGGATGATGCCTTCATTGGCTTCGAAGCCGTCCATCTCGACGAGAAGCTGGTTGAGGGTCTGTTCGCGTTCGTCGTTACCGCCGCCAAGACCGGCGCCACGCTGGCGACCGACGGCGTCGATTTCGTCGATGAAGATGATGCACGGGGCATTCTTCTTGGCCTGCTCGAACATGTCGCGGACGCGGCTGGCGCCGACACCGACGAACATTTCGACGAAGTCGGAACCGGAAATGGTGAAGAACGGCACATTGGCTTCGCCGGCAACCGAGCGGGCGAGCAGCGTCTTACCGGTACCCGGAGGGCCGACGAGCAGCACGCCGCGCGGAATACGACCGCCCAGGCGCTGGAACTTGCCGGGATCGCGCAAGAATTCGACGATTTCTTCGAGGTCTTGCTTGGCTTCATCGACGCCGGCGACGTCTTCGAACGTCACCTTGCCCTGAGTTTCGGTAAGAAGCTTGGCGCGCGACTTGCCAAAGCCCATGGCGCCGCCACGGCCACCGCCCTGCATCTGGCGTATGAAGAAGAACCACACACCGATGATGACGATGAACGGAAGCCAGGACGAGAGCAGGATCGACCAGAACGGGCTCGATTCCGGCGCGCGGGCCGTGATCGACACGTCCTGCGCCTCGAGGCGTGAGATCATGTCAGCGCCGGCCGGAACGATGGTCTCGAACCGCGTGCCGTCGTTGAGAACGCCGGAAACGACGTCATTGGTAATGGTCACGCTGGAAACGCGACCCGCGTCGACGTCGGTCACGAACTGGCTATAGCTCTTTTCGCCCACCGACATGGTGCGCGTAGATGACTGAAAGACCTGGAACAGGCCCATCAGCATAAAGAGAATGACTAGCCAGATGGCAAAGTTGCGGAAATTTCCGTTCATCAATCCTGTCCCGGAGGAAGCCAGCGCGCGACGCGGCAGCATTAGGCCGAATGTAAGACCGTCATTGGGGCGTTACAAGGGCAACACCTGCGGCGTCCCGGCCTTTACGTCCAGTCATTTTGTCGCGACGGGGTTAACGGGATATGGCCTGAGGCGGTTCCGGCGGGAGTACCTGTTCTATCATAGCATCTCGCTCCCGCCGACGATATGTCGCGGGACTAGTTTGGTGGACGGACCCCGGAGCGGCATTCGCCTCGAAGTATTTTGTAGATGAAGCGGATACCGCTCCGGAGTGCCCTCTTTTCGGGCGGGAACTATCGGCGACCATTGATCGCTCGTCGCAGGCGGCCAGCCCCGAACGTACGCTGGAGACGATCCAGCGCCGGGCCCCCTCGCTACTGTCGTCTGCAGACCGTCCGTGCGAGGTTGGATGGGACTATTATGAGGGCATAATTGGGGGCGGGGATAAGATGGATAAGTCCATCCCGCCCCAAACCACGGTGTCATCCCCGCGAAAGCGGGGATCTCTGTTTAACGGCAGCGGGATTCCCGCTTTCGCGGGAATGACGCGGTGTGGGAGGGAAGCGAGATGGATTGCCGGGACAAGCCCGGCAATGACGATGGATGGGGGCGGTGGCTAATCCACCAGCACCCTCACCTTGATCCGATCATCGAACGACCAGCCACCCAGCGACAGCACCGCTCCGTTTGCATCGCGCACAATGGGTGCCGTTCGGATCGCCTCGGCCGGTGTCGTCACCTTAAACCCCAAGACTTCTTCGAGACGGTGGCGCGGGAAGAAATCGGTGGCGGAGGCGACAAAGCCAGGTTCGACCGACGCATTGGTGATCTCGAAACGCTCGTCCCAGACCAGCACGGCATCGGGCGGCAAGGTCTGGTCCTCGGGCAGCGTCCTGCCCGGCTCACGAGCAATGGTCACAAAACCGTCCTTGATGCGGATGACGGTGCCGAGCAAGGTCGTGCCGCGGGGCAATGCATTGGTGGTGATCTGTTCAAAGAGCCGCTCGACCTGCCCGAGGGCACGCGGCTTCTGCCGTCCGCCGACAACGGCAAGGATGCGGCTCAGCACACGGCGACCCGTTGCTGGTCCAAGCTGGTTCAGGGCTTCGAGTGGCAGGGAAGCCGCGCCGAAACCATCGACTACAACCAGTTCGGCAAAGGCGGCATCGGCGAGTTGGGCCAGGGCCTGATCCGCCTCGGCCATACGGGCGGCAAAACGCGACAGGGCCGCGCCATCAAGCCCCTCCTGCGCCAACGATGGCAAGAGACGGCGCCAGCGGACGCGTTCATACGTATTGTCACTGTTGGAAGGATCATGCGCGGGCACAAGACCCGCCTCTTCCACGATCACGCCAAGCGCGGCCGGCTCGACATCGAGCAGCGGCCGGAAAACCCGTACGCCTTCGACCTCGGAAAATGGCACCATGCCCTTTAGGCCATCGAGCCCGCTGCCATGGGCCAAACGCATCAAAATGGTTTCGGCCTGATCGGCGCGATGATGGGCGGTCAGCAGGACCTTTGCCCCGTCCGCGGCCATCGCCTCACCGATGAGCTGGTAGCGGGCCTGTCGCGCCGCTTCCTGAAGGCCTGTTTCAGGATGGCCCTCGCTCCATTTGAGTGCCCGAAATTCGAAGCCGAGCTTTGCCGCTTCGGCCGCGACCATGGCGACCTCGTCGGCGGCCTCGGGCCGAAGACCATGGTCGAGGCTATAGACGACGATCCCGGGAGATGTTTCGACGCCCGAAAGCCAGCGATGGGCGAGGAGCATGAGCGCCAGACTATCGGGGCCGCCGGAAACGGCGAGACCAATGACGGCCTCGCCTGAGATGGGCGCAAACAGATTTGCCAGCGTCGCCTGATCAGCGAGATCCGGGGTCAGGCTGGCGGGCATTCGGCCTTGGCTTTCTCCTCGGCAAGCCGCGCGACGAAAGCCGGAGGTTGGGTCGTATAGCGCTTGTCGACCTCGTTGAAGGTGCGGCAGGCGGTTTCGCGCTCACCGGCGCCGGAAAGCGCCATGCCGAGCTTCAGCAGGAGATCGGGCGAGCGGGGACTATTGGGATGCTTCTGGAACGTATCGAGCAGCACTTCGGCCGCCTGATCGTAGGAACCCTGGGTAAGAAGCGCATCGCCGAGGAAATTGGCAGCTTCCGGCACCTGCGGATTGTCGGGATAGAGCGACACGAACTGGTCGAACTGATCGGCGGCAAAGGCATAGTCGCCGGACGCATAGGCCTCGTAGCCGGCGGCAAACTGCGCATCGGCATCGGCATCGCCGGTCGAAACCGTGGCCGGATTGTAGCTGAGATCAAGCGGCTGGCCGGTGGTCAGGTCAATGCCACCGGTCTGCCCGGTGCCCACCAGCGGATCGGACGAATTGCCAAGATCATCCATCGGCAAGGCCGATTGATCGTCAAAGGTCGGATCGAATTCGGCCTCACCCGGCAGCGGCTTGACGCCCTGTTCGGGGATCTGGGTCAGCGGTACGGCATCTTCACCGGTCGGGGCCTGGACTTGGGTCTGCGGCGACACCGCGGGCGGCGTCACGCCACCAGGTTGGGTCGCCGCCTCAGTTTTTCCCCCAGCACCGCCTTCCAGCTGCTGGAAGCGGAACTCATTGTCTTCCTGCATGCGGTTGACGATTTCCTGCATCTGGGTGAGCTGGAAAGTCAGGCCCTCGATCTGGCCGTTGAGCAGGCGAATCTGCTCTTCGAGCTGCTGCATGCGCACCAGCACCTGGGCCTGATCGGCCTGGGCCACGAGAACGCGTTCGGGTTGGGTATTGGTGAAGGAGAGACCGCCCAATTCGGCGGGAGGAAGGGTTTGCGCATTTGCCGCGGGCAGGAGCCCCAGCCCGATGGCGATGGCGCACAAACCGGCGCGCGCCTTTCTGTTGAACGTTCCGAACTTCACGCCGTTTTCTCCAATGGGTCGATGCGCGACAAGATGGGTATCTTTGGCCTCTTGATAAAGGCCAATTTTGGTCAAAACAAAACACCCGGCCCACTTTCGTGGCACCGGGCGTTCCTTGCCTCCAGTTCTTGCGACTGGAATTTTGAGCATCGGACCGAAAAGTGTTGGCGGTTTTCGGGAAATCCGATGCGGTAGCGGCATTCTGCCGCCCCGATTTTTACTGGACCACCGTGACCGCGCGGCGGTTCTGGCTCCAGCAGGAAATGTCGTTGCAGATGGCGACCGGACGCTCCTTGCCGAAGGACTGGCTGGTGATGCGCTGGCCGTTGACACCCTTGGAAACGAGATAGTTCACGACCACCGAGGCGCGGCGGGCGCCGAGGGCGATATTGTATTCGCGGGTCCCGCGTTCGTCGGCATGGCCTTCGATCATCACGCGATAGTTCTGGTACTGGTTGAGCCAGGCGGCCTGCTTGTCGAGGGTAGCCATGGCTTCCGAGGTCAACGAGCTCGAATCGGTCGTGAAGAAAACGCGGTCGCCGACGGTGACGATGAATTCCTGCTGGCTGCCCGGAGCACCACCACCCGGGCCGAGATTACCGGCGCCGGTAAGACCGACAGCATCATTGGAACTGCGCGAACAGGCAGCGACGACGACGACGAAAAACAGCATCGCGGCAGCGCGCAACGCGGTCGAAAATGGTGCGGGAATGGCCACGGGTAGCTCCAAAAAGGCAACAATCTTAAGTGCAGCATTTACCGCGCTTAATCTTAAAAACGGGTTCGCCAGAATGGTTAATCTTTGCCTATTCAGGCGCGAGTGTGGCGGGAATCCGGGCTTTTTCGTGATGTTGCACTTGGGCAACAGGCTCAACGGCCGATCACGTTAAGGTTAAGCGACGTGGGTCTCAGAGACGAAAAAGGGGGCCGCAGCCCCCTCCCAAATCAGCTCCGCAGCCCCGACCAGGACGGGTCCGAAGCGTAGCTTTCCGTCGCGATGGTCTGGGGATTGCGGCCCCAGATATCGACGCTCATCAGGCGCGGGCCGTCATTGCCGCCCGGGTCCTGGAAGAACATGATGACGCGGCCATTGGGCGCCCAGGTTGGACCTTCGGCATGGTAGCTCGAATAGAGGAGGCGCTCCCCCGAGCCATCGGGGGCCATGATACCGATGTGGAACTGGCCGCCCGACTGGCGGGTAAAGGCGATGAGATCGCCCTTGGGGGACCAGACCGGAGTGGAATAGCTGCCCTGACCGAAGCTGATGCGCTGCGCGTTACCGCCGCCGGCACCCATCATGTAGATCTGGGGCGAGCCGCCACGGTCGCTTTCGAAGACGATGCGGCCGCCATCGGGCGAGTAAGACGGACCAGTGTCAATGGCCGCGCCGGAGGTGAGCTGTGCAGGCTGGCCGCCATTGGTGCTGACGGCATAAATATTGGTTGCGCCGCCCTGCTCCACCGAAAAGGCGACCGTGCCGCCATCGGGCGAGAAGCGCGGAGCGAAGGTCATGGCGCCGACATTGGCCAGACGCTGCTGGCGACCCGAGGAGAGCTGCAGCAGATAGACCTGCGGATTGCCATCGGCAAAGTTCATATAAGTGACGAGATCGCCATTGGGCGAGAAGCGCGGCGTGAGCGCCATGGACGCCCCGTCGGTCAGATACTGCACATTGGCGCCGTCCTGATCCATGATGGCGAGGCGACGGGTGCGGTTGGCCTTGGGGCCGCTTTCGGCAGTGTAGATGACGCGGGTATCGAAATAGCCCGTACCGCCGGCCAGCTGCTCATAGATGGCGTCGGAGACGATATGGCCGATGCGGCGCGCCGAATTGGGATCGGTATTATAGCTCTTGCCCACGACCTGCGCGGCCTGCTGGGTATCCCAGACGCGGACGGAGGAGGAAATCTGCCCGCCGCGCTCGACCGAGCCCATGACCAGCGCATCGACATTCGCCGTGCGCCAGACGTTGAAATCGGGCGTGCCGTTGACATCGCCCGCCTGGACCGGCAGCGAAGCCGGATCGAGCGGCAGGAAGAGGCCCGAACGGCGCAGGTTGTTGCGCACGATGTCGGCGATCTCGCGCCCAAAGGTCGGGTCCGACGAGGCAAAGTCCGGGATGGCGATCGGCAGGGGCTGAAAATTGGCCCCCTCCACCACGATGCGCAGCTGCGCCATAGCCATGGGAGAGGTTGCCAGCAGGGCGCCACCGGCCAGGCCAAGCTTGAGCGCAGAGCGACGGGTAAGAAGCGTCATGAGTTGGTTGTCTCCAATTTCGCCGTTTGGCCGGTTTTTGGCCAGCAACAGGGCAAATTCAAGGTCACGGTTGCAGTTCGATCTCGAGCGTCTTCCATTGCTCGTACGTCTCTGCAGAAAAGGAATAGGGCGCGCATCGTTCCAGTGCACGAATGGCACCCGTTGCGATGTGTCGCCCGGCTGCGGACTTATTGGCGTCGATGATTTCGGTCCTCAGGATAGCCCCGGCGGGGTCGAGCTCCATGCGGATTTTTACGCTGAGACCGGAGGCAGCATCGTCAGGCGTCAGCGCCCAGCACGACTTCACCTGCTGAAGGAAACCCCCGATCTCCGCCTGGCTGACCTCCTGGGCCTGGACCGGGCTGGCGGCGAACAATACCGCGAGGCATGAAGCAGCGAGCGCGCGGAAAAACATCATGGGCGGAGCTCCACTTCGATCGAGCGCCACTCGCTGAAGGAGTCCGCAGACAGCATCGTATAGGGACCGCACTGGACGACGGCACGCTGGGCGGCGCGGGCAATGGCCTGGCCGGCGGGGGTCTGGTCGGCCGAAACGATCTGCGGCGTGCCGTTGACGCTACCGTCCTGGTTCATCGAAACGCGCAGGGTGACGTTCATACCGGAATTGAAATCGCTCGGTAGCAGGTTCCAGCAATTCTTGATGCGCGCCACGAGCCCGTCAATGGCCGTCTGACTGAGACGGGCCGAGGTGCCGGTGGTGTCACCCAAGGTCGGAGAACCACCCTGACCAGTTGTGCCACCGGTCGTGGGGGCATTGTTGATGATCGAAGCGATGTCGTCGGCAAGATCGGAATCGAGCTGGGTTGGCCCAGGCTGGGTCGGCCGCGGGGTCTGCGATTGCGACTGGTTTTGCGCAGCGGCAGCAGCGGCCTGACGCTGGCGCTGTTCTTCCTCGCGCTTCTTGCGCTCAGCTTCAGCGGCAGCGAATTGCTGACGCAGTTGAGCCAGATTGCTCGGACGGGCAGCCGGGGTCGGCGCCGCGACAGCAGGTGTCGTAGGCTCGGGTTCCGGGGTCGGCTCAGGGGCGGGCGTAGGCGTCGGTTCCGGAGCCGGTTCGGGCTCCGGGGTCGGTGCTGGCGTGGGCGCAGGCTGCGGACGCGTCTGCGGCGTCGGCGGAGTGGGCGTCGGGGCAGGCTGCGGCGCGGGTTCCGGGGTCGGAGCAGGCTCGGGGGCCGGCTCCGGTTCAGGCGTAGGTTCTGGAACCGGCTCCGGCTGCGGCGCGGGTTCGGGCGCCGGGGCCGTCTCGGTCACCGGCTGCGGCGTCGGGATATCGGCAGGCGATGGCGTTGGCTGATCTTCCTGCGTATTGCCGGTGGGCTGCGCCAGTTCGGCGGGCTGATCGCTTTCAACGATCGACGGCGTGTCAGTTTCGACGACAGTGCTGTCGAGCTGGCCGGCGCGGATATTGGAATATTCTTCGATGGGAACGAGATCCACCGAAATCGACGCGGTGACAGGCGTCAGCGGCTCGGTCGATCCAAGACTGATCAGACCAAGCACAATCAGCAACACATGCGCTGAAACTGAGACGGCGACGCCAGTACGCATGCCGCGGACCTATTCCCTGCGCTCGGTGACGAGCCCAATCTTGGAATAGCCGGCAGCCGAAAGCAGACCCATGACGCGCATCACGCTGCCATAATTGGCCGTGGTGTCGCCGCGGAGGAAAATTCGGTCTTCCGGAGTCGCAAGAGCCGCAACGGTCGTCACGAGGCTTGCCTCGTCCACCGGCGTCTCATCGACATAGATGGCGCCCTCGGGCGTGACTGCGACGGTGATCGGTTGGGTCTGGCTCGGCATGTCGGCAGCGGCCGACTGCGGCAGGTCTACCGGCACGCCGGCCGTCATCATAGGCGCGGCGACCATGAAGATGATCAGCAGCACCAGCATCACGTCCACCATGGGCGTGATGTTGATTTCGCTCATCACCGCTTTCCGGCGGCCGCGACGGCGGCGTCCGCCACCCCCGCCTCCGCCACCTGCTACACCCATGCCCATATCAGCGGCTCCGGGCTTCGAGCTGGCGGCTGAGAATGGTCGAGAACTCGTCGGCAAAGCCTTCGAGGCGCCCGATCATCTTGGCCGAGTCGGCAGAAAGCTTGTTATAGGCGATAACGGCAGGGATAGCAGCGACGAGGCCGATGGCGGTCGCGAACAGCGCTTCGGCGATCGGGCCGGCGACCACAGCGAGGTTGGTCGAGGACGATGCCGCGATATTGGTAAAAGCGTTCATGATGCCCCAGACGGTGCCGAACAGGCCGATGAACGGACCGGCTGAACCGACCGTCGCGAGGAAGCCCAGGCGCTTTTCCAGAAACTCGCTTTCGCGCGAAATGGCGACATCGAGCACCTTGTCGAGGCGCTGCTGCATGCCGACAAAGCTCGCCGCGTTCTGCTCATGGCTGCGCTTCCACTCCTTCATGGCGGCGACGAAGACGGCGCCCATGCCACCGGAGGCCTTTTCCGACTGCTGCTTGTAAAGCTCTTCCAGCGACTGGCCGGACCAGAAGGTCTTTTCGAAATTGTTCATTTCCGCGCTGACGCGGCGATAGGCGATGGTCTTGTCGACGATGATGGCCCAGCACCAGACCGAGGCACCGAGCAGGCCCAGCATCACCGATTTGACGACGATGTCGGCCGCCCAGAACAGTCCCCAAATGGACAGGTCGGCATGTGGAGCGGCCGCTCCCACTGCATCCATGACTTCCATGAAGTGATCCTTTCGGCCCGGCCCAAGCGCCCGGCCCCATGCTTTGTGCGATGGGGGCGGAATCTGTCAAAATTAAGAGAAATGCCCTGCAAAACAGGCCTCTCGGCCCGCTCCGTAGCGCAATCGCTCCTTTGACTCGATTATGGTGACCAAGTGGTTAACAAAGCGATTCCCGAGGCGACCGCCCTCAAGTTTCGCCCTGCAACAGGGCCCGTAATCCAGCCGGCAGCCGCACCGGGCCGCCTGTGGTCTTGATGGCCACGACCAGAACGCGTGCCTTTGTAAGAACGGTATCTTCACGCAGAATTGTCTGTTCGAGCACGAGCCGGACCGGCGTCGCCTCGGCAACTCTGGTCTCGACATTAAGAAGATCGTCAATCCTGGCGGCGCTCAGAAAGTCGATCTCCATCTTGCGCACGGCAAAGGCAATGCCGTCTTCGATCAGCTCGAAATGATGGATGCCGAGATCGCGCAGAAACTCGGTACGCCCCCGCTCGAAGAACTTTAGATAGGCCGCATGATAGACATAGCCGGAGAAGTCGGTGTCTTCGTAATAGATGCGAACGGGAAAACGATGCGTGCTCATGTCCCGCGCTCGTCATAGATCACATGGATATGCGTCTTGGGCAGATCGCGCAGGAATTTTGGCAACCAGCGCGGCAGCAGGTTGAATTTTTCGAGTTCATCGCCGGCTAGCGGCACCCAATGGAATTGCAGGTCATGCCCCTCGTCCTGCCGCTCAAGCCAGGGAGAATTGCCATTCGGCCCCTGCCCCGGCAGCGTCACGCCATAGAAAAAGCCGAGCTCGTGAAAATCCTCGCCTTCGCGGCGATAAAAACTTTCCGAAGTGGCGATCATCGAGCCGATTTCGGCCGGCATGGCGATCTCCTCGGCAATCTCACGGGTGAGGCTGAGAAGGCTGTCCTCGCCCAGTTCGACGCGCCCCCCGGGCAGCATGGCATAGTCGTCATCGTCCTCGCGGCAGATCAGCACGTGACCATCCGCAATGATGATCCCGGCAACGCGGAAATTGAAGCGCCCTTCCCCAATGGGAAAGCTCAGGACATGGCGAGCGGTCACGCTTGGCCTCCCAATTCTATGAGGACGATTTCTGGCGCCGCATCGAAGCGTAGCGGCAGGCCGGAATGGCCTAGACCCGCACCAACGATGAGATGCCGATTGTTTTCAACGATATGGCCATGAAGATAACGCCGGCCATAGCGCGAGGGCACAACCGGGGCAAAGCCGAAGAAGCGGATCTGGCCGCGATGGACGTGGCCCGACAGGGTCAGTGCCACACGGGCCGGGACCTCGGGAAAAATATCGGGCTCATGGGCCATGAGGATGACGGGAGCGTCGTCAGTCACCTTGGTCAGCGTAGCATCTAGATCGGCCAGCGGTGAGCCATTTTCGTACTCCGTGCACTGGTCACCAAGGCCTGCCAGCCAGAAGTTTTTCCCGCTCCAAGCCATTGGAATAGCGTCATTTATGTGGACCGGAATGCCGACTTTCTCGAGCGCGATCTTTGCCGCAGGCTCAGCCAGAAAACGATGCCGCTTGGCGATGATACGTGGATAATCGTGATTGCCGAGAACGGCATGGACGCCGAGGGGCGCTTGCAGGCGAGCGAGGCCGCGGGCCCAATCGTCAGGCGCGACAGGCTGACTGAAGCGCGGGCCATCTTCGAAATCGCCCACAAGCAGGATGATATCGGGCTTTAGTGCGTTGGTTTTTTCGACAATCGCTTCAAGGGCTTGTAGCCCGATCCACGGCTCGGAGAAATGAAAGTCGCTGAGCATGGCGATGCGCAGTTCGAGGTGCTGCGGCCAGTTGGGCAGATTCGGCGCATAGCGACGGACGGTGATATCATCGCCGTCGATCCAGCTATGAGCACCGAAAAGACTAAGAAGGCGCTGCAGGAGTGGCGCCATGCTCAGTCCTCGTCTCCGGCTTCTTCGAAGAGGCTGGCCTGCATGCCGACAAAACCCTGCGGCACGGTTTTATTGAGGTGTTGGAAGGCGATAGCGGTGAGCATGCGGCCACGCGGGGTGCGCTGTATGAAGCCCTGCTGCAGCAAATAGGGCTCGACGATTTCCTCGATGGCATCGCGCGGCTCGCTCAATGCCGCGGCGATGGTCTCGATGCCGACCGGGCCGCCATTGTAGAAATCGGCGATGGTGGTGAGGTAGCGGCGATCCAATTGATCGAGCCCGCGCGCGTCAACATCGAGGCGAAGAAGTGCCTTATCGGCTAGCACACTGTTAACTTCTGACGCCCCATCGACAAGGGCAAAGTCAATGACGCGTCGCAGCAGGCGGCCGGCAATGCGCGGCGTGCCCCGCGAGCGTCGCGCGATCTCCAAAGCGCCGTCGGGCGACATGGGTGTGCCCATGAGGCGCGCGCCGCGCGTGACGATCTGCACCAGCTCTTGTGGGGTGTAAAAATTGAGCCGGACGGGAATTCCGAAACGGTCGCGAAGCGGTGTCGTGAGGAGACCCGCGCGGGTGGTGGCGCCGACAAGGGTAAATTTGGCGAGGTCGATACGGACCGAGCGCGCGGCCGGACCTTCGCCGATGATGAGATCGAGCTGGAAGTCTTCCATCGCTGGGTAGAGGACTTCTTCAATCGCCGGGTTGAGACGATGGATTTCGTCGATGAAGAGCACGTCGCGCTCTTCGAGATTGGTCAGGAGCGCTGCGAGGTCGCCGGCCTTGGCGATGACCGGACCGGAGGTCGCTCGAAAACCGACACCGAGTTCCTTGGCGATGATCTGCGCCAGAGTGGTCTTACCCAGACCCGGCGGGCCGACGAAGAGCACGTGATCGAGCGCCGAGCCGCGCTTCTTGGCGGCCTCGATGAAGACTTCAAGATTGGCCCGCGCATCGGCCTGACCGACGAAATCGGAAAAGCCGGAGGGGCGCAGCGAAACGTCGAGACTATCGTCGCGGCCAGCGGCGGGGGAGGTGAAGTCGGTCACGCGAGAAGTTCCATTCCGGGGATACGCTTGGCGGCGTCCTTGTCGAAGGTCACGACAGAGCGACAGCCATCGGCAACGGCGAGGCGGGCGATCAGGGTGTCGGCCAAACCAACCTTCGGCTGGCGCGACAACTGCGCGGCCTCTTCGACCAGATCGCGCCGTTCGACGATCAGATCCGGGCTTTGCAGCAGGGCCAGAACGACATCGGCGATCTGGTCCCTATCATAGGCATAGAGGCGCCGAAGGGCCCAGGAAAACTCGGCCACGACAATCAGGCTGATGTGCGCCGGATCATTAGCCGAGCGCGCAGCGAAGAATTGTTTGGCCTGCTCATGCTGGGCCGCGTCATCGTCAACAACGAGACGCAGCAGGACATTGGTATCGGCGCCGATCATTTGCGCGTCGCACGCTCGAACCGTTCGACGATCGCTTCCCCAATCGCTTCGTCCATGTCTTCAACGCTGGCCCGCCGCCCGTTAGGCGGCTTGCCGAGAAAACCTGCGAGATCGACAGCCCGCAAGGTCCGCGGCCTTACGATGGCCTTGCCGTCATCCATGATCCACTCCATTTGCGCCCCCTCGCTGAGACCAAGAAAATCCCGCACTTCCTTGGGCACGGTGGTCTGGCCCTTGCTGGTCATCCGACCGATATAGGCTTCCTTTTTTGACCCGACCATTCCTGCGCTCCAAAAATTCCTTACTTCTAAAAATAGTAAGGAATGAGGAGTTGTGCAAGGAAGTTTATTGGCTCAATTCCCTGAGCCCCAGGCGAATGAGCTTTTCCGTAGCTGTGTCCTCACCCTCTTTGGCCACCACGCGCGCCAGGGCCGCCGAAGCCTGGGCGCTGGAATAGCCGAGATTGGTGAGGGCGGAGACGGCGTCGGCGACATTGCTGCGCGCAACACCTTCGCCGAGAGCCGTCTGCAGGCCCAGCGTGCCGGCGTCGATGCCGCCGATGGCGGGGACCTTGCCCTTGAGTTCGGTGACGATGCGCACGGCCAGCTTCGGGCCGACGCCATTGGCGCGGCCGACCATGGCCTTGTCCTGGAGGGCAATGGCGCTCGAAAGCTCGGAAGGCGAGAGCACAGAGAGAATGGCGAGCGCGACGCGGGCGCCCACCCCCTGCACGGTGGTCAGCAGCAGGAACCAGGATTTTTCCGCTTCGCTGGCAAAGCCGAAGAGGCGGATGAGATCCTCGCGCAGAATGGTCTCGATGAAGACCACCGTGGCCTCGCCGACGCGCGGCAGGGATTGCAGCGTGCGAGTGGAACAGTGAACCTCATAGCAGACCCCGCCGCAATCGATGAGAACCCAATCGTCCCCAAAACTGTCGACCAGGCCCTTGAGCTTGCCGATCATAGAAGCGCTCCCATGCGACGTGCGGAAACCCGATGATGGGCGTGGCAGATGGCGACCGCCAGGGCGTCCGAAGCGTCGGCGCCCTTGAAATTGGCCGTCGGCAGCAAGGTGCGCACCATCAGTTCGACCTGTTTCTTTTCCGCGTGGCCAGTGCCGACCACGGATTTCTTGACGAGATTGGTGGCATATTCGGCGACGAACAGCCCATGCTGGGCGGGGGTGACGAGCGCGACGCCGCGCGCCTGGCCCAGGATCAGCGCCGAACGCGCGCCGGCATTGACGAAGGTTTCTTCGACCGCCGCTTCCTCGGGCTGGTGCTGTGTCAACACTTCCTTGAGGCCGGCGGCCAGCATGGCGAGGCGATCGGCCAGCATGCCATCGATCGGCGGCGTCACCGTTCCGGCCGCAACAAAGCTCAGGCGATTGTCGAGCGCATCGACAATGCCCCAGCCGCAGCGGCGCAGCCCCGGGTCGATGCCAATGATTCGAACACTCTTGCTCATGGCAATCCTTCTAGCAGTTTCGGCGAACCTACCAAGGCCCTAGTGAACAAAACAGAAACTTCAGGACACCAACGAGTTGTGATAGCTCAAAATTTACCCATTGGAGAAACGGGGAATTCAGAAACGGGGTCCTAGTGTCGGGGAGGGACGCAGGGATACTGATTCACGATGACGGGGCTAGCAACGGCGCTACCGAAGCAGGCGTGGCTTTGGATTTTCCGTAAGACATTTCTGATGATGGGGCTTTCGGTCGTTATCTCCGTGATAGCGACCGTAGTTTTCATGGCGACCTTTTCTGCCGGCGTGAACATGCCCGGGCTGCTCATTTCCATAGTTATGCCGATCTGTCTCGGCGGCCCGATGATCCTGACCTTTGCCATCGGCACCGAGCGCATGCGCCATGCCAATGCGCAGCTGACCCGGCTCGCCACGATCGACGGCCTCACCAATATTCTCAACCGCCGCGCCTTTTCGGCGGCCGTGGAAAAATACTGTGCCGCGCCGCACCGCCGCGGCGTGCTGCTGGTGATCGATGCCGACCACTTCAAATCCGTCAATGATCGCTTCGGCCATGACCAGGGCGACGAAGCGCTGCGCGATATTGCCCATGCCCTGAGCCTGACCATTCCTCCCTCAGGTCTTGTCGGGCGCCTGGGCGGCGAGGAATTCGGCATCTACCTGCCCGATATAGATCTTGCCAGCGCCGAAGGCATTGCCGACGATGTGCGTCGGGCCATTGCCGATATCGACTTTATGCCCGAGGGGATCACCTGCCCGCTTTCCGTCAGCATTGGGGGCGCGGCGCACGAAAAGCCCATTGTTTTCAGGGCCCTTTACCGTGAGGCCGACGCACGCCTCTATAGTGCCAAACAGAGTGGCCGCGATCGCGTCGCCCTGCCCCAGGCGGCCTGAGCGTCGGCTTTGCTATTATTTTTTCGCGTCATCTATAACGAACCAAGGGGGTTGCCAGCATGATGTCACCGCGCGCGGTTAATGGTTTGCAAAGCTGGTCCAGCGTTGCCCGCTGGACCCTCTTTGGTCCCTTGGCCTGCGTCGTCATCGCGCTGATCTACAATGCCGTGACCTTTGCCGATCTCGGCCCCGCGGCGCTGCACCGGGCCATGCTCTCGGCAACGGTGCTGCCGCTGCTGCTGGCCGTGCCGCTGTTTTTCTTTCTCTCCATGCGCATTCGCTCACTCGCCATCATGAACCGTCGGCTGGGCCTTGTCGCGCGCACCGATAGCCTGACCGCCTGTCTCAATCGCGGTGCCTTTACCGCCAAGGTGGAAACGCACCTTTCGAGCAGTGTCGGGCCGCAGACCGGCGCCCTGCTGATCATCGACGCCGACAACTTTAAAGCCATCAATGACCTGCATGGCCATGACGCGGGTGACGAGGCCCTGACCATATTGGCGCGATCGATCCGCTCGGTCCTGCGCGCCGGTGATCTCATCGGTCGCATGGGCGGGGAAGAGTTCGGCGTTTTCCTGCCCGGTGTCGACCAGAGCCACGCCGAGCAAATGGCCGAACGCGTGCGGCGTGCGGTGCAACTGGCCCAGTTTTCGCCGCGCGGCCAGGCCTATGCGCTGACCGTGAGCATAGGCGGCGCCGTTTTTGACGGAATGACCAATTTCACCGAGCTTTTCCATATTGCCGACCAGCGGCTCTATGGCGCCAAGCATTCGGGGCGCAATCAAGCGGCAATCGTACACACGCTCGATCAGCCGCCGGTCGATCTTAGAAAATCGGCTTGAGCGCTCTTGGGGTCAGGTGAGCCGGCTGAGCCAGTTTTCGATGGCCTCTGCCGCCGCGGCGGGTGAAAGCCGCGTCACATCAATCTTGAGCAGGTTGGCTGCGTCGCTGCCCAGGAGAGGTTTGGCTTCCCGGTGGTTTCTGCGTGCCATGTCCGGGTCGCGTGGCTTTCTCTTGGCTCCCCGCCCCTCGGCTTCTATGCGACGAATATTCTCGTCGAGATCGCAATGCACGTGCACCACACAGAAAGGCGACCGATCCCGGCCAAGGTCGGCAATGCGGCTCCATTCCGCGTCGCCCCAAGCACTTTCACCGGCAAGCACTGTTGTCATGACAACAGGCGTCCGGTCGGACAGCCTGCGCACGAGGCCATAGGCGATCGCCTCGATCTGTTCCACCGCTGCCATGAACTCAGGCGATTTGAACTCGGTGAGCGCAAAGGCGACATTGTAGACGGTGTGAATATCCAGCAGCCGCCCGCCGAGCAGTGATGCCAGCTCCTGCGCAATCGTGAGCTTTCCCACGCCAGGATAGCCATTGAGAACGACCAGCATAATCCCTCCACGTTCACACCAAAGGCCCATCCTGATGGTCGGTGGAACAAAAGGCGAGGAGAAATAGAGAGCGAGGAACTGGTGTTGCGGGCGTGAAAAAGGGCGGCAGTGCCGCCCTTCAGTCTCTTCCAGTCCCCGTTGTCGTCATTGCCGGGCTTGTCCCGGCAATCCAGTTCTTTGGAAGCATGGACCACCAGGACAAGCCCGGTGGTGACGATGAAAGGGTGGTTTATCCAGCGATCTTGGCCGCGTCTTCTTCGCTGATGTCGAAGTTCGAATAGACGTTCTGCACGTCATCGTCTTCTTCGAGCGTAGCGATCAGCTTCATCAGCGTCGCGCCCTTTTCGGCGTCGATCGGGGTCTCGTTCTGCGGCCTCCAGATGGCCTTTACAGCCTCTGCCTCGCCCAGCACCTTTTCGAGGGCCGAGGACACTTCGACCATGGCTTCGAAGGAGGTGTAGATATAGTGGCCTTCCTCGTCGCTCTCGACATCGTCGGCGCCAGCCTCGATGGCGGCTTCCATGACCTTGTCGTCCGAGCCGGCGGAGCGCGGATAGGTGATTTCGCCGACGCGGTCGAACATGAAGCCGACCGAACCGGTTTCGCCCAGGGCGCCACCGTTCTTGGAGAAGTAGGAGCGCACGTTGGAGGCGGTGCGGTTGCGATTGTCGGTCAGCGCCTCGACGATGACGGCAACGCCACCGGGGCCGTAACCTTCATAGCGGATTTCATCATAGTTCTCGCCATCGCTGCCCTGGGCCTTCTTGATGGCGCGGTCAATATTGTCCTTGGGCATGGACTGGGCGCGGGCATTGGCAACGGCCAGGCGCAGACGGGCGTTAAAGGCCGGGTCCGGCATGCCCATCTTTGCAGCCACAGTGATTTCGCGGGCGAGCTTGGAGAAGATCTTCGAGCGGACGGCATCGCTCTTGCCCTTGCGGTGCATGATGTTCTTGGCGTGTGAATGGCCTGCCATTCGGTACCTCGGATTTTTCGAATTTTGGAGGTGCTTATAGGGGGCGACGGGGAAAAATGGAAGGGTGTGCGGATTGGAGAGGCCCGCCATCCCTCCGATTTGCACCGTGTCATCGTGGAGGGGACGAGGTCGGCGCCCGTTGGCGGGCTTGTCCCAAAACCCTCAAAAATCGGGAAAAGCCTGGTTCAGCGTGCCGCCGATCCGCACCGGCTGGACCTTTTTGGCTAGACCTGTCCGGGGATCAGTCTCGACCGCCACGCCGCAAAGCGTCGCTTCGCCTTCGGCCGGGGTGAAGCGCCCATTGGGAATGCCGGTGAGAAATCGGTTGAGCGGTTCTTCGGCATCGACACCGATGATGGAGTCAAAGTCCCCGCACATGCCGGCATCGGCCATAAGGGCCGTGCCACCCCTGAGGATGCGATGATCTGAAGTCGGGATATGGGTATGGGTGCCCACGACCAGCGTTGCCTTGCCGTCGAGGAAGAAGCCCATCCCCTGGATTTCCGAGGTCGCCTCGGTGTGGAAATCCACGATCACGGCATCGACGACTTCGCCGAGCGGCGCGGCGGCAAGGGCGGCTTCTACCGCGCGGAAGGGATCGTCCATGGGCTGCATGAAGACACGGCCCAAGGCATTGACGACGAGAACGCGATGGCCATTGCGGCCTTCGACCATCATGGCGCCGCGGCCGGGCGCGCCGGGAGCGAAATTGATCGGGCGGAGCAGGGTATTTTCGCGCTCGATATAAGAAAGGGCCTCGCGCTGGTCGAAGGCGTGATCGCCCAGCGTCACGATATCGGCGCCCGCATCGCGCAGGCCCTTGAAATGGGATTCGGTCAGGCCGCGGCCATGGCTGGCATTTTCGCCATTGATGACGACGAAATCAAAACCATAGGTGGCGATGATCCCGGGCAGGCGTTCGGCGACGGCGTCGCGGCCGGACTTGCCGACCACGTCACCCAGAAAAAGCAATTTCATAAATTGGCCTCGAAGAATTCGACCCCGTTTTCGGTGACAACAGCATCGAGCGGAATATCGTGGGGTTCGCGCGGAATGTTGTCGAAGGCCTGCGCTGAGAAGGCGAGGCCGATCAGCATCGGCCTTTTGCGGAGCGCGGCGAGGGTGCGGTCATAATAGCCCCCGCCATAGCCGAGCCGCGTACCGACCTTGTCGAAACCGAGAAGCGGCATGAGGATGATATCGGGCTCGGCGCGGGGCGCCAGGTCAGACGGCGCGAGGGTGCCGAACCCGGCTTCGTAAAGCGGCGCATCCGCACCCCAGATGCGGAATTCGAGCGGTTCTTCGGGGCCATTGACCACCGGCAGAATGACGGTCTGCCCACCATCCATCAGCCGCACCAGAATGGGCTGACAATCGGCTTCGTCGCGAATGCGCCAATAGCCCGCAATGGCGTCGTCGGGGGCGAAGGCGATCTTGTCGAAGAAGTGGAAGGAAATGGCGCTGGAAGCCTCGGCGCGGAATTCGGGGGCGAGTGCCTCGCGGCGCGCCCGTGCGGTTTTGCGCAGGAGGGCCTTTTCGGCCTCGATTCCGTCTTCCACCATGCGCGCCTGTCTCTGGGAAATAGAGGAATAGGTGCCGCCCTGGCCGTGGGACGAGCGATCCCGGGAACCTACTCACGTAGGTGGGCGCCGTATGTCCAAGCCCACGGGCCTGGTCAGGGACAGCTCCCTTAGGATCGATTAAGGCCCCGGGGATATGTGTGTCCTCACGTACCGGGCAGCCCAAGAGATATAGGCGCTTCCCCTGCCTCGCGCAAACGGCAACCCACAAGAATGTGTGTGCGCCGATGCGCTTTTATGACATGGCGGCAAGGCTCTCTGCCATGACGGCTTCCAGCCGGTCAAAACCATGGCCGGTGCCGATTTCCCGCGCCGCGGCGCCGTCGCTGCCATCGAGCAGCAGCAGGTGTTCGTCATAACGCATCAGGCTGCCGCGATTGTGCGGGCGGAAGAGCAGGGTGACGAGCGAGGCGGACAGCGGTTTTCCGTCGACGCGCATGGCGTAGCTATAGACGATGCGATCCGGCGCCGCGATGTCGAGATAGGCAATGTCGACTTCGTGCTCGACGCGTATGGGATCGGCGAGGCGGCTGAAATCGTGGCCGCCAATGCGGAAATCGTGGCGCACTTCGCGCTCGGTCCAATCGGGGTGACAGCCGGCCCAGAGATTTTTCAGTTTTGGATCGGACCAGAAACGAAAGGCGTGAGCGGGTGAGCCGGGCAGGACGCGATCGAGCGTGAAGCGCGAATGGGCGGGATCACTGGCCATTGGATTTATCCTCGGGATTGGCAGCCATGGCGGCGGCGAGGCGATCAAAGCCGGTTTCAAGATGGCGCTGATGCGCATCGAGCCAGGTGCGGAGGGAATTAAGCCCCTCTTCGCAGATGGAGAAGGTGCGCACCCTACCCTCCTTTTTCGAAGTGATGATGCCGCCATTTTCCAGCACTTTTAGGTGCTTCAGGGTCGAAGGCAGGCCGAGATCGAAGGGCGCGGCCAGTTCCTTCATCGAGGTCGGGCCGGATTCGACGAGGCGCGAAACCATGGCGCGCCGATAGGGATCGGCGAGGGCCTGGAAGACGGTATCGAGATCGGCTGACATCAGGCCCCCGGCAGGAAGCGCGCCGGCATGGCGTCGCGATAGGGAAACATTGTAAAATAAGGCTGCGCCTGAGCAAGCATGGAAGCAACAGACGGGCGAGCCAAGAGCCGCTCGAAATAGGCGCTGAGCGCCGTGGCCGAGGCAGGGAACGGTTCCACCACGCCGGCGAAGAAGAGGCCCGGAAAGGCGGCACAATCGGCGATGGAAAACGCGGTGCCCACGGCCCATTCACGATCGGTCATGTGCTCTTCGATCATGCCATAGGCGGTGTGCAGATTTTCGCGCGCCTCTGCGACGCCATGCGGGTCATTGGCGCCGGGCGGACGAATGCGGTCGATGACGATCTTCTGCATCGGTTGCTGCACGTAGAGATCGAAAAACCGATCCCAGAGCCGCGCTTCGAGGAGCGTCTCCGCATCGGTCGGCCAGAGTTTTGCCATGCTCGGATGACGCTGGGCGAGGTATTCGAGAATGATGGTGGTTTCGGCCACATGTCGGCCGCCTGCCCCATCGTGGAGCAGCGGGATTTTGCCGACGGGCCAATGGTCAGACACCTGCCGCGCGGAGGCAGGATCGCCAAAATCGACGATGACCGGGCTATAGGGCAATTGCGCCTCTTCGAGCGCAATCATCACCTTGTGGCAGAAGGAGGCGAGCGGATGGAGATAGAGCGTCAGAGACATGAAAGGCCGCCAGACAGTTTCACTAAAAAGAAACTATCTGGCGGCCTGATGTGAAGCAAGAGAAAGTTTCCGAAATCGGAAACTTTACTTCTTCAGCGCCTCGACGCCCGGGAGGGGCTTGCCTTCCATCCATTCGAGGAAGGCGCCGCCGGCGGTCGACACATAGGTCAGGGCATCCTTGACGCCGGCATGGGCCAGCGCGCTGACCGTATCGCCGCCACCGGCAACCGAGATCAGGTGGCCGTCATGGGTGCGCTTGGCGACGTGCTTGGCAATGGCCACGGTGCCCGCGTCAAAAGGCTCCATTTCGAAGGCGCCGACCGGGCCATTCCAGATGACGGTGTGGGCATCGTCGATGGCGCCATTGATGCGCTCGATCGAGGAGGGGCCGATATCCAAAATCATGCCATCGGGATCGACGGCGTCGACGCCATAAAGGCGGGTCGGCGAATTGGCCTTGAAATGCCAGGAAACCACGGCATCGACCGGCAGGATGATGGCGCAATTAGCCTTGTCGGCCTTGTCCATGATGCGGCGGGCGGTATCAGCAAGATCCTTCTCGCAGAGCGACTTGCCGACACCAAAACCCTGGGCGAAGAGGAACGTATTGGCCATGCCGCCGCCGATGACGAGGCCGTCCACCTTAGTGACGAGGTTTTCGAGAAGGTCGATCTTCGAAGAAACCTTGGCGCCGCCGACAATGGCGACGACCGGCTTCTTTGGCTTGCCAAGGCCCTTTTCGAGCGCTTCGAGCTCGCCCTGCATGGCAAGGCCGGCTGCGGCGGGGAGAAGGTGAGCCAGGGCTTCGGTCGATGCGTGGGCACGGTGCGCGGCGGAGAAGGCGTCGTTCACATAGACATCGCCCAGGCTCGCCATGCGCTTGGCAAGCTCGGCGTCATTGGCTTCTTCGCCCGGATGGAAACGGGTGTTTTCGAGCACAAGGATCGCATCGGCAGGAGCCTCGGCAATCGCCTGCTTGGCGCCCGAAACATCGACCCAGTCGGTAGCGACGAAACCGACGGGATGGCCGGTGATATCGGCAACCGCCGAGCACACCTGCTCGAGCGAGAATTCGGGATCAACCTTCCCCTTGGGCCGGCCGAAATGGGAGAGCAGCACGACCTTGCCGTCGTGACGCATGATTTCGCGGATGGTGGGCAGGAGACGCTCGATGCGCGTCGCATCGGTCACCTTGCCATCGGCCACGGGAACATTGAGGTCGGCCCTGAGGAGCACGACCTTGCCGTTGAGGTCGAGTTCGTCGAGAGTCTTGAATTGCGCGGTCATGGCCAGGCTCCGAAGAGATACGAAACTTGGGCCTTGGCCTATCAGAGGCAGAGGGATCGGAAAAGCGCTGAGACGAAGATTCTCGTCAGCTCCCAATAAGAACCAGACGCAGTTGCCGGCCGAAAAGGAAGACCAGCGGGCTCAGCGCCGTCCAGGCGGCGAGGCGAACGAGATCATCGACCATGACATGACGGGCAAAGCCGAGGCTCGCCCAGGGCGCGGTGCCGACAAGCCCGATGATGCGCCGGTGGCGCCGCAGGAGATAGGCCAGCATCACACCGGCAGGGAGCGCGAGGAGGATGAGACTGTCCAAAAGCCCGGCGAGAAGCCAGGCCAGTGGCAGGGCCGAATGAAAGCGACGGGTGAGATGGAACATGATTCGCTCCAAGCCTTGCTGACATCTGCGAAAATAGGGTGGTTTGGTGACAGGGCGTTGACGGGGCTTGACCTGTCCCCTGGGGCCACCCTGATTTGTGGCGGGGTCAAAACCGGAGGTGATTCCCCTTGACCCATCCCGAACAGGTTCTCTCGCCCGCCGAAGCCGCCCGTGCGCTCGGCATTTCGGCCAAGGCCTTAAGGCTCTACGAGCAGCGTGGCCTTATCACGCCCATCCGCAATGCCAATGGCTGGCGGCATTATGGTCCGAAGCAGATGGCCGGGATCAGACAAATCGTAGCGCTGCGGACGCTTGGGTTGAGCCTATCGCAGATTGCGGCCGTGCTTGCGGGCAAAAGCCACGACCTCGACAAAGCCCTTGCCGAACACCAGAGCCGACTTGAGGGCAACTTAACGGGCCTCCTGGAGGCCATCGAGCGGGTGCGCATCTGGCGCAATGATCTCAGCGGCGGGCGGGCGCCTGATCTCGCCGATCTGATAGCTAGCCCGCCGGCCCTGTCGCTGACCCTGCCATGGCCATGGAATGGCGAACTGTTTGAATTGAAGCGCCTCGCGCCGGTGACCTATCTCGTGGGGCCACTGGGCAGCGGCAAGACGCGGCTTGCCATAGCACTGGCCGAGACGCTGGGCGGCGGGTTCGTGGGGCTCGATCGCGGCGAACCCAGTGAAATCCCGGCTGCCGCCTTGCGCGCACTCGAATGGCTGCTGGAGGATGGGGCCGTGGACAGTCCCGCGTTGAGAGCCGTGGTGGCTGGGATGGTTTCGGAGGATCGACCACGGGTGATCGATCTCGTCGAAGACGGCCTGGATGAAGCAACACAACTGGCGCTTGGCGGCTGGCTGCGGCGGCGGAGCGAGGGCGATGCGCCGCTGGTGGTTATGACGCGGTCGAGTGCGGTGCTGGACCTCGATGCGGTCAGCGCCGGACACGCGATCCTTTTCTGTCCGCCCAATCACAGCGTGCCGTTTGAGGTTTTGGCTGTGGCGGGTTCGCCGGGATATGAGAGCGTGAGCAATTGCTTGGGGACGCCGGAAGCAAGGGCGCGAACGGCGGGGATGGTGGTGCGGATGAGCTAGGTCGGCGCGCGCTGCCCACCCCCTCCCGGCCTCCCCCATCTAGGGGGAGGTGAAGGGACTGTGGTTTTGGGGAGATTGTGCCAAACACTCGATGGGGCACCTCCCCCTTGATGGGGGAGGGTGGGAGGGGGTGTCGGCAAGCTCAGTCCCGCGCGAACAACCCGGGATAGTCCGTCACGAGCCCATCGCCATCCACCGCCAGCACGGCTTCAAAATCGTCCGACTGAAACCGAAGGTGCCCTTCATCGATCCGCGTATAGACCTGCTCAGCGCGGCGCACCTCCATGGTCGTCGCATCGATCCAGACCATGGCAAACTTCTGCGGTTTTCCGTCCTGCCACTCTGTCCGCCAGATCGGCAGGGAATTGGTCATCGGCGTCGGCCAGATATCGACATCGACACAGCCTTTTAGGCCCGAGATCGGCTCGGCGCGGTCATCCGACCAGCCGCCTTGCCCATCGCAAAAGAGCTCCAGCGCCTTGCCGTCGGCTCGCTCGATTTTCAGTGTGCGAGTATGGCCGTTCTCGTCGAGTTTTATGCGGTAAAACAGCCCGAAGTCGTCGCCGATGATGGCGCCGCGGATGCGCGTGTCGCGGCCATTGGCCATGACGTGGCAATGTTCCAGGGTCTTGAGGTCAAGACCACGCCACCGATAGGACTGATTGAGGCTCAAAACGCTTCTCCCGACACGCATCGCATTTGCAGCAAATGCGAGCGGGGAAAGCAAGTGAGGGGCGGACGATTGAAGCCGCAAACCCTCAGTCTTCGTCATTGCCGGGCTTGTCCCGGCAATCCATCTCGCCTCCGCCCCCGCCATCCTGCGGATGGCTTGGCACCACCGAGACAAACCCGGTGGTGACGATGGGGGAGAGGTCTGAGAAATCAGACCGGCGGGGTGACGCCGTCTCGGATGGTGTGGAAGCTGGGGAGCACCGCATCCAGCCGATCCGCGTCGGTGACGCAGGAAATGGCGGTGCGGCCCCTAGCGGTTTCGACCATGGAGAGCACCAGCCGGACATGCTCGGCATTCTTCTGCTTGGGCTTGCCGATGAATTCGTGACCCTTATAGCCGTCGAGTTCGAATGAGGCGTCGGACACGAAATCGAAAATCGCCGACATGCCGTCCTTGGCCATGGCGATCCAGCCGGGCGAGCCGATCTGCTCGTTGATTTTTTCCATTGTCAGCCCGGCATTGCCCGGCACGGACTGGAAGCTGACTTGGCAGAGGTATTTTTCGCCAGTCAGCGGCGCCGGATCGTCCGAGGCGGATTTGACACCGAAAGTGACATTATAGGGCGGCGGGGATGATGCCTCCTCGACCACGAACGTATCCGGCAAGGTCACCGCAAGGCCGGTTTCAGCATCTTCGGCGGCGAAAACAGGTGCTGTCAGGATGGCGGCGACAAGAACGAGGGCAGAAACAAAACGCATGGCAAAGCCCGGACGGGGATGGTTTTCCCGATGCTTATGCCAAGAGCGTGGCAACAAGACGATTGGCCAAATGGTCGCCCTTGCAACGCCATTTCGACTTTCACCGTGTCATCCCCGCGAAAGCGGGGATCTCCGTTTCAAACAGGGATTCCCGCTTTCGCGGGAATGACATCGTGGCTGGAAAACCAGATGCGGTGACAGTGGCCAAAAGCCCAAAACAAAAAGGGCGCTTCGCGGCGCCCTCTTCAATTCCAGTTGGCGAAAAACGCTTAGAGCGTCTTGCCCAGCGCCACGGCCGTGTCGGCCATGCGGTTCGAAAAGCCCCATTCGTTGTCATACCAGGAGAGGACCGACACGAAATTGCCGTCCATAACCTTGGTCTGATCGAGCGCCACGGTCGAAGAATGCGGATCGTGGTTGAAATCGATCGAGACGTTCGGCTGGTCGGTGAAGCCGAGCACGTTCTTGAGTTCGCCATTGGCGTACTTCTTGACGGCGGCATTGATTTCGTCGGCGGTCACATTGCGCTTGGCAATGAACTTGAAGTCGACGCAGGAGACGTTCGGGGTCGGCACGCGGATCGAGACGCCGTCGAGCTTGCCCTTGAGTTCGGGCAGCACCAGGCCAATGGCCTTGGCAGCGCCTGTCGAGGTCGGGATCTGCGAGAGGGCTGCAGCGCGGCCGCGATAGAGATCCTTGTGCATGGTGTCGAGGGTCGGCTGGTCACCGGTATAGGAGTGGATGGTGGTCATCATCCCCTTCTCGATGCCGAATTCCTTGTGCAGCACATAGGCCAGCGGCGCGAGGCAATTGGTCGTGCACGAGGCGTTCGAGATGACGACGTCTTCCTTGGTGAGGGAAGCGTGGTTGATGCCGTAGACGATGGTCTTGTCCGCGCCATCGCCGGGAGCGGAGATGATCACCTTCTTGGCGCCGGCCTTGAGGTGAGCCGAGGCCTTTTCCTTCGAGGTGAAGATGCCGGTGCATTCGAGCGCGATGTCGACGCCCATGGCGGCATGCGGCAGGTTTGCCGGGTCACGCTCGGCGGTCACCTTGATCGGGCCGCGGCCGACATCGATGGTGTCACCTGATACCGTCACGGTATGCGGGAAGCGGCCATGGACGGAATCGAAGCGCAGGAGATGCGCATTGGTCTCGACCGGGCCGAGGTCGTTGATGGCAACGACTTCGATATCGGTGCGGCCGGACTCGATGATGGCACGCAGGACATTACGGCCAATACGGCCAAAACCATTGATGGCGACGCGAACTGCCATGTTTTAACGCTCCTGGAGGGGGAGAAAGAGAAAGGGAGGCGCGGCTCTCTTACAACTGTGCGGTGACGGCTTCAACAACGGCCTTGGACGTAATCCCAAAGTGGGCATAGAGCGCATCGATCGGACCGGAAGCGCCGAACGAGTGCATGCCGACGAAACGACCCTTGTCGCCAAGGAGCTTGTTCCAGCTCATTTCGATACCGGCTTCGACGGCAACGCGGGCCTTGGCCGTGCCGAGCACTTCGGCCTTATAGGCGTCGGACTGCTTGGCGAAGAGCTCCATGGACGGCACCGAAACGACGCGGGCCTTGATGCCCTGCTCGGTGAGGGTCTTCTGGGCTTCGACGGCAATGGCGACTTCCGAACCGGTGGCGAAGATGATGGCATCGGCGTCAGCCGGGCCGATCAGCGAATAGGCGCCCTTGGCCGACTTATTCTCGGCTGAGTTTTCGGTGCGGACGGCCGGCAGGTTCTGGCGCGAGAGCGCAAGGATCGACGGCGCCTTTTCCGAGGTCATCGCCAGTTCCCAGCATTCGGCAGTTTCAACCGCATCGGCCGGACGGAAGACCAAGAGGTTTGGAATGGCGCGGAGCGCGGAGAGGTGTTCCACCGGCTGGTGGGTCGGGCCGTCTTCGCCAAGGCCAATGGAGTCGTGGGTCATGACATAGATGACGCGCTGTTCCATCAGGGCCGAGAGGCGGATGGCGGGGCGGGCATAGTCGGTGAAGACCATAAATGTGCCGCCATAGGGGATGAGACCGCCATGGAGCGCCACGCCATTCATGGCGGCGCCCATTTCGTGCTCGCGAATGCCATACATCATATAGCGGCCAAGACGATTGTCGGCCTGGAAGGGCAGCGTCTCGGGCGTATTGGTCAGGTTCGAGTGGGTCAAGTCGGCAGAACCGGCCAGGGTTTCCGGCACGTTCTTGTTGATGACTTCGAGGGCCATCTGGCTCGACTTGCGCGTTGCGACCTTGGGCTTGTCGGCGACGAGCTTTTCCTTGTAGGCGGCCATGACGGCAGCAAAGTCAGCCGGCAGCTTGCCGGACATGCGGCGGGTGAATTCGGCCTTGTTGGCATTGGCCGCAAGGCGGGCCTCCCATTCGCCACGAACATTCTGCGAACGGGTGGCGGCGGCGCGCCAGGCGTTGAGAATGTGAGCCGGGATTTCGAAAGCCGGGTAATCGATACCGAGCGCAGCCTTGGCGCCGGCCAGTTCTTCCGCGCCAAGCGGAGCGCCGTGCACCTTTTCCGTGCCGGCCTTCTTCGGGGCGCCGAAACCGATCGTGGTCTTGGCAGCGATCAAGGTCGGCTTGTCGGTCGACTTCTTGGCGTCGTTGAGAGCCTTTTCGATGGCGTCCTGATCGTGGCCGTCGACTTCGATCGTGTTCCAGCCGACGGCCTTGAAGCGGGCGATCTGGTCGGTCGAGTCGGCATTGGAGACCTTGCCGTCGATGGTGATGTTGTTGTTGTCCCAGATCACGACGAGCTTGTTGAGCTTGAGGTGGCCGGCGAGCGAAATCGCTTCCTGGGAAATGCCTTCCATGAGGCAACCATCGCCGGCAAGCACCCAGGTGTGGTGATCGACGATGTCGGAGCCGAATTCGGCAGCGAGCTTGGCTTCGGCAACGGCAAAGCCGACCGAATTGGCCAGACCCTGGCCGAGCGGGCCGGTAGTGGTTTCAATGCCTTCGGCATGGCCGAATTCGGGGTGGCCGGCGGTCTTGGAACCGAGCTGGCGGAAATTCTTGATGTCCTCGATGCTCATGTCGGGATAGCCGAGCAGGTAGAGCGAGGAATAAAGCAGCATCGAGCCATGGCCGGCCGAGAGGATGAAGCGGTCGCGATCGGCCCAGTGGCTGTCGGCGGGATCGAACTTCATCACCTTGGTGAAGAGCACGGTGGCGATATCGGCGCAGCCCATGGGCAGGCCGGGGTGACCGGAATTGGCTTTTTCGACCGCGTCCATGGAAAGGGACCGGATCGCATTGGCCAATTCGTTCTGCTGGGCTGTGTTCGTCATCTGGCGGGCCGCTCTCTAATGCTGAAGAAGGCAGGGAGTAAGGGGATAAGAGGCCTCGTGGCTCTCCTCCCAAAGGCGGGTTGAGGCATAACAGGTTCGGCCTGCCTGTCAATGTCGCCCAAGGCCCGAGGCGTCCAGTTTTGCTTGTGATTTGCCGGTCTGTGATTGCAATGGGGCCGGGCTTGGGGCAGGGTCTGTCGGCTTGAATCGACGTTGCGTTAGGGGTAGTTGCGGCCAATGAGTGACGGACAGGATGAAGACGGCCTCGCCGCAGCGGCAAAGCGCTTCGACAATGCCATGGCGCGGCTCGATCAAAGCCTGTCTGATATGACCGGCCGCCTGCAGCGGCTCAAACGCATCGAGGTCGATACGCAGCGCCTGGTGCAGGAACGCGCGCGGCTGGCGACCGAGCTCGACAAGACCTCCGCCCGCGCCAAGCGGCTCGACGACAGCGCCCACGAAGTTTCCCGCCGCCTTGTTGAGGCCATGGAAACCGTGCGTTCTGTCTTGGCGAAAACGGAGTAGCCGATGCCAGAGGTCAATGTCGAAATCAACGGACGCAAATATCGCATGGCCTGCGAGGAGGGCCAGCAGGGGCACCTCATTGCCTTGGCCGAACGGTTCAATGCCCAGGTCGAAGGCCTCAAGGGCGCCGTGGGCGAAATTGGCGACAACCGGCTGACGGTGATGGCCGGGATCGCTGTGCTTGACGAACTGACCGAGGCACAGCGGAAGATTGCGGCGCTCGAAGCCGAGGTCGAGAACCTCACCCAGGCCGGGCATCAGATTGCCGATGAACTGGAAGCGACGGAAAAGGCTTTCGCGGGGAAGCTCGATGAGGCGAGCAGGGTGATCGAGTCGATTGCCGGCGTGCTGGACGAGACGGCGACGCTCCAGGGGTAAGCGCACGGACATATTCCCACCACCGGCGCCACCCTCGCCCCTTGCGGGAGAGGGACAGATTTTCTGCGTTCAGCAGAAAATCAGGGTGAGGGGTTCTATCCTCCGCAGAGGAGCGTTTTGGGCCATCGCATACCCCTCATCCGCCCTTCGGGCACCTTCTCCCGCAAGGGGAGAAGGCAGATCGTGGAGAGGTCAGCTCAAAACTGCGCCCTCACCGGATCCGACCCGATACGGCCGCCAGTGCTATCCAGCCCGTTGATCGCCGCCTTATCCTCGGCATCAAGCGAAAAATCGAAAACATCGAAATTCTCGACGATGCGGCTCGGGGTTACCGACTTCGGAATGACCACGAGACCCTCTTCGATGTGCCAGCGGATGATGACCTGGGCCGGGCTCTTGCCGTGGCGCTGGGCGATGGCCGATATCGCCGGATCGGCGAGCAGCGTCCCCTGGCCGAGCGGGCTCCAGCTTTCGGTGATGATCTTCTTCGGCTCATAGGCCGCGCGCAGCTTGCGCTGCTGGAAGCGGGGATGGAGCTGGACCTGATTGATGACGGGCAGCACGCCGGTCGCGTCGGCGAGGTCGTCGATATAGGTGCCTTCAAAATTGGAGACGCCGATGGAACGGGCCTTGCCTTCTTCCTTGAGGCGGATCAGCGCCTTCCAGGTTTCCACATATTTGCCGCGAAAAGCCGAGGGCCAGTGGATCAGATAGAGATCGACATAGTCGGTGCCGAGACGCTGCAAACTGGCATCCATGGCGCGGAGCGTTTCGTCAAAACCCTGGTCGTCGTTCCACACTTTTGTGGTGAGGAAGATATCGCCGCGGGCGACGCCCGACCTGGCAATACCCCGCCCCACGCCTTCTTCGTTCTGATAGACTGCGGCGGTATCGATATGGCGATAGCCGGCCTTGAGGGCTGCATCGACGGCGGTGACGGCGACGTCATTGGGTGTCTGCCAGACGCCAAGGCCGATCTGGGGGATGGAACGGCCATCATGGAAGGTCACGTGGGGTTGCGTGCTCATCTGTTATCCATTGCTAGGGAGAATTGCGCCGAAGAACTCAGCTTCATCGTTTTATTACGATGAAAGAACCATGCTGCCAAGTTCCAAAAAATCTACCATACAAGACTATCCTTTCGTCTGATAACCCAAGGTCTAATCGACGGGGCCATGCGAAAGTCTAAGCTTCTGGCACTCCGTTCCCACACCAAGGCGCCAGACAGAAGATGACCAAGTCGCTCAATGCCATCGCTCAGAAGCTGATGACACAAGGCCAGGGCATTCTCGCCGCGGACGAATCCGAAGGCACGATTGCCAAGCGCTTCGCCAAGATCAACCTGCCCAATTCCCTCGACCTCCGGCGTGATTATCGCGAGATGCTGTTCCGCTCGACCGATGCGATGCGCAACTATATCTCGGGCGTCATCCTGACCGAAGAGACGCTGGAACAATCGGCTGCCGACGGCACGCCGTTCCGCGCCATTCTCGCCGATGTCGACACCATTCCCGGCATCAAGGTCGACCGCGGCGCCTTTCCCATGCCCGGCGATAACGGCGAAAAGATCACCGAGGGTCTCGATGGCCTGCGCCAGCGCCTGACGCGCTATGCCGAGCTTGGCGCCGGCTTTGCCAAATGGCGTGCCGTCATCACCATCAATGACGTGGCCCCGACCCGCAACAATATTCGCGCCAATGCCCATGCTTTGGCCCGCTATGCCATCCTTTGCCAGGAAGCCGGCATCGTGCCGGTGGTCGAGCCCGAAGTCGTCGGCGATGGCGATCCCGGCAACCACTCGCTCGAACGCTGCGCCCAGGTGACAGGGGAAGTCCTCGAAAACACCTTTAAGGAACTTCGCCTTGCCGGTGTCGACCTCTCGGGCATGCTGCTCAAGCCCAACATGGTGCTGCCCGGCGTCAATTCGCGCGACCGGCCATCGGTCGAGGAAGTGGCCAAGCGCACCGTTGAAGTTTTGAAGGAACATGTTCCCGCCGCCGTGCCGGGCATTGCCTTCCTTTCGGGCGGCCAGACCGACGAAGAAGCCACCGCCCATCTCTCGGCCATGAACCGCATTCCGTTCAAGCCCTGGCCGATGACCTTCTCCTATGGTCGCGCCCTGCAGAACGTGGCTCTGCGCACCTGGGCCGGCCGCCGCGAAAACTTCCCAGCGGCTCAGGCTGCCTTTGCCCACCGGGCCCATATGAACTCACTCGCCGCCCTCGGCGAATGGACCAACGAGCTCGACCGGGCCGCTTGAACTCACTTTTGACGTCCCAACGTCACGACTGGCGCGCTCTTCTCCCGGAGCGCGCCTTTTCTTTTGGCCTTTTGGTGGCCCACATTGCCACCCCTCCCGCCTTGCCCTATTGGACAAGCCTGTCCTCTTGTTGGACAAATCTGTCCCTTTCTTGCCAAAATGGCACCTTACGGACACGCAGCGTCATCTCCGGAACCTCCATGGCCCCTCAGCTCTATCTCATCACTCCAGCCGATCCGGATCTTGCGCAGTTTCCGCGCCAGTTGATGAGCGTGCTGACGGGCCCTGAAATCGCCGCCCTCTTGGTGCGCCGCGGTTCGCTCGATGACGCCGCCTATGCCGAATTGGCTGAACGGCTGGTACAGATCGGCCAGGCAGCCGGCGCCGCTGTGCTCGTCGAAGACGATGTGGCCCTCGCTCGCGCGATCGGCGCCGATGGCGTGCATGTGACGACGGGCGGCACCAAGGCCATTCGTACCGCGGTTTCGGCACTCAAGCCCGACGGCATTGTCGGGGTGGGCAATGTGCGCTCGCGCCATGATGCGATGAGCTTTGGCGAGCTCGATGTCGACTATGTGATGTTCGGCCCGCTCGGCGGCGCCGTGGATCCGCAGGCGGCAGAACTGGCGCAGTGGTGGGTCGAGACGTTTGAAGTGCCGGCCGTGCATTCCAATCCATCGGCGGCTCCTGATGCCGAAGACGAGACGGGAGCCGAATTCCTCGCGCTCTCCGATTGCGTCTGGACCAAGGCAGATCCGGCGGCTTCGCTCGCCGCCTTTGCCAAAGCCGAAAAGGCCAAAGCATGACTTGGCGCGCGCCGCTGCTGGCGCTGACCCTTGCCACGGCCCTTGCCGTCCCGGTTTTCGCCCAAAACCGCTCGCAGGCGGATGCGGAAGAAGCCTCGAACATTTCCAATTCCATTTTTGGCGAGACGACGCCCGCCGACTACGCCTTTGGCGCCTTTCAACGCGGGTATTTCCTGACCGCGCTCGAACTCGCCTTGCCGCGCGCCGAACAGGGCGACGCGGCCGCCCAGACGCTGATCGCCGAGATTTACGCCAAGGGTCTGGGCGTGGCGCAAAATACCGAGCGCGCCGCCGGCTGGTATCAGCTTGCCGCCAAAAATGGCGACCGACTGGCGATCTTTGAACTGGGCATGTTCTATCAGGACGGCTCCGGCGTGACGCAGGACCGCGCAAAGGCTGCCGAACTGTTCCGCGAGGCCGCCGACAAGGGCTATGCGCCGGCCAAATACAATCTGGCTCTGCTCCATGTCGAAGGCATCTACGCCGATCCGAGCCTGACCACGGCGGCCGAACTGATGAAGGAAGCTGCCGACGCTGAGCTTGCCGAAGCCCAATATGACTATGGCTCGATGCTGATCGAAGGCGCCGGCGTCGCCCCCGATGCGGCCGAAGGCGCCCGCTATATTGGCCTTGCCGCCGAACAGGGCCTGACCGCCGCCCAGATCGACTACGCCACCCTGCTCTATCTCGGACAGGGCATCGAGCGAAATGTCGAAGCTGCGGCGGGTTGGTATGAGCAGGCCGCCGAAGGCGGCAATCCCGTGGCGCAGAACCGCCTCGCAAAACTCATGGCCGTGGGCGAGGGCACAGCGCTCGACCTCGAAACCGCAGCCATGTGGCGGGCGCTGGCCCGGCGTCAGGGGCTTTCCGATCCCTCGCTCGACCGATTGCTGGTTTCCATTCCCCCTGATGCTTTGGCACGGGCCGAAGAGCGCGCCCGCTTCTGGCCTTCGACCCCACCCAGCATCGAAACCGTCGCCGAAATTCCAACGACGCCAAAGGTCTTTGGCCCGCCCCTTCCGGCGCCAACCGACATGGAAAATGCCCCGAGCCGCGTCGTGCTGCCCAATGGCGTGACCAATGCCAAGCCGCCCGCTCCGGCGCCTGCCGCCATGCCGGCCGAGACCGAACCGGCTGAGCCGGCGACCACCGAGCCGGCGCAAGACCCTTGAACCCAGCCAAGTTCTGAGGCAATAAGCCCGCCAAACTTTCAATTAAAGCGGCAGGGCACTGGCCCCACTTGCGCCGCGTCGGGACGAAAATCCCGGCGGCGCTCAATGAACCGCTTGAGCCAAGCGAGTACACAATGGCGCGTTCCGCCCTTCTCACCGTCATGGTCAATGCCGCCATCAAGGCCGGCAAGTCGCTGTCGCGCGATTTCAACGAGGTGGAAAACCTGCAGGTTTCCCGCAAGGGGCCGGCCGATTTCGTCTCCAAGGCCGACTTGCGCGCCGAACAGATCGTCTACGACGAACTGCGCAAGGCGCGCCCGACCTATGCCTTCCTGATGGAAGAAGGCGGCGAAGTCGCAGGGACGGACGGCCAGCACACCTGGATCGTCGACCCGCTCGACGGCACCACCAATTTCCTCCACTCGATCCCGCTCTTTGCCGTGGCCATTGCGCTGCAGCGCGGCGACGAGATCGTCGCCTCGGTGATCTACAATCCGATCCTGGACGAACTCTATACCGCCGAAAAGGGCGGCGGCGCCTGGCTCGCCGACCGCAAGCGCCTGCGCGTTGCCGAACGCCGGCACCTTTCGGACGCCGTTGTCGCCACCGGCATCAAGACCCAGGGCACGTCCAATGACGGGCTGCAATTGCGCCAGCTGAGCCATATCAATCCAGCCGTTGCCGGCATTCGCCGCTCGGGCTCGATCGCAGTTGACATGGCCTGGCTCGCCTCCGGCCGCTTCGACGCCCTCTGGGAAGCTGGTTTGAAGCCATGGGACGTGGCCCCGGGCCTGCTTATGGTCAAGGAAGCCGGTGGCCTTGTCACCGACTATGCCGGTCAGCCCGGTTCGGTCTGGAACGGCCAGATCGTCGCCGGCAACGAGACCCTGCATGGGGCTTTGTTCAAGCAGCTTCGCTCGGTTCAGTAAGTCCAACGCATTCCCTCGCCACGGCAAGGGGTATGTACCGAGGACTGCCGAAAGCGTTGAAAAACCCGATGTCATCCCCGCGAAAGCGGGGATCTCTGTTTCCGGGCAGGGAGATTCCCGCTTTCGCGAGAATAACGCGGCGGCTTGGGGTGTGCAGCAAAGCCGCTTCATGACGCTCTGCCGTTAACCTTTTCCATTGTCACGCCATTCTGCCGCCACTACTCTTCGGCGCAGTTGATTTGCTGTGCGCGGGGCAAAGGTCAGGCACGATGACGCAAGGTTACGATCCCTATCACCTCGCCAGTCCCACCGTTTACCTCGTCAAAATCGTCATTTTCCTGGTGCTGGTCGCTCTCGTCGCCGCGATCCTGTTCACCAATATCGTGACCTTCTTCTGGGCGAACCCGTTCATCAATTCGATGATCTTCTTTGCCCTGTTCATCGGCATTTTCCTCTCGTTCCGGCAGCTTTTCCGGCTGTTTCCGGAGGTGAAGTGGGTCAATTCGCTCCAGGACGGCAATTCGACCCAGGTGCGGCCGCCCGTCCTCTTGGCCCCCGTCGCCGGGCTTTTGCGCGAGCGCATCGGTGAAGCGGTGATCACGCCAACTTCCATGCGTTCGATCCTCGACTCGGTCGGCAATCGCCTCGACGAAGCCAAGGACACCTCGCGCTACCTGACGGGCCTGCTCGTATTCCTCGGCCTCATGGGTACCTTCTATGGTCTCCTCGAAACCGTGGGCTCGGTGGCCGGCGTCATCAACGCACTCGATGTGACCTCGGCCGATAGCGCCTCGCTTTTCACCAATCTCAAGGAAGGCCTTGCCGCCCCGCTGGCGGGCATGGGCACCGCCTTCTCGTCCTCGCTCTTTGGTCTTGCCGGTTCGCTGATCCTGGGCTTCCTCGACCTGCAGACGAGCCAGGCGCAGAACGCCTTTTATACCGATCTCGAAGACTGGATGACCTCCATGACCGAGCTCGACCACCCGGTCAGCGCCATGCAGGCCAATGCCGGCGGCCCCGACATGCAGGCCATGATCGACAGCATCGGGGCCTCGATGCAGAACCAGAATTCCTCCCAGAACGCCATTCGCGCCATGGCGGAACTCGCACGCGGCATCGACGGTCTCGTCAAGCACATCCGCACCGAGCAGGAAGACCTGCGCGCCTATATTACCGAGCAGAGCGAGACAAATCGAAAACTGCGCGACCTCATCGAGGCCATGCTCAACGAGACCGACAATACCGGACGCCGGGACTAGGCCATGGCATCGAGCCGCTCACGCCGCAGGGTAGAGGCCAATTACTGGCCGGGCTTCGTCGACGCCCTGTCGAGCCTACTGCTCGTCATCATCTTTCTTTTGAGCCTTTTCATGCTCACCCAGTTTTTCCTGGGGCAGGAAATCCAGGGCCGGGACACCGCACTATCCCGGCTCAATAGCCAGATCGCCGAACTGACCGAGCTGTTGCAGCTCGAACGCGCCAATTCCGACGATCTGACCTCGCAACTTGCAACGCTGACCGCCACGCTCGCCACGGCCGACGCACAGAACCAGAGCCTGACCAGCCAGCTTTCCGGCATCGGTGCAGGCCTGGGCGATCGCGACCAGACGATTGCCGGCCTCCAGGAAGATCTCATCAGCGCCGAAAAGCTCTCCGACGAAGCCAATGCGCAGGTGGCACTGCTCAACCAGCAGCTTGCAGCCCTGAGAACGCAGATTGCAGCCCTGGAATCGGCACTGGAAGCCTCGGAGACGCGAGACACGGAATCGCGCACCCAGATCGCCGATCTTGGCCGTCGTCTCAATCTGGCGCTGGCCCAGCGCGTGCAGGACCTGTCGCGCTACCGGTCCGACTTCTTCGGCCGCCTGCGGCAGATTCTCGAAGGCCGCGCCGATGTGCGCGTCGTCGGCGATCGCTTCGTCTTCCAGTCCGAAGTGCTGTTCGATCCCGGCCAAGCCGACCTGACGGCAGCGGCTTCACCGCAGCTCGACGCCCTGGCCGAGGCCATCCTGCAGCTTGAGGCGGAAATTCCCGCTGACATCAACTGGGTGCTGCGCATCGACGGCCATACCGATAGCCGCCCGATTTCCAATGCCCGTTTCCCGTCCAACTGGGAGCTCTCGGCGGCACGCGCCATTTCGGTGGCGCAATATCTCGTCGGCAAGGGCGTTGCCCCGGCCCGGCTCGTTGCGGCAGGCTTTGGCGAATTTGCCCCGCTTGATCCGGGCACGACGGAAGAGGCGTTCCGGCGTAATCGACGGATCGAGTTCAAGCTGACAGAAGGGTGATTTCCGATCCGCTTCAGCGGGTCAAATCGCTCCAGTGGAGCGATTTGAGGAAATCACGGGTCGAGCCGTGCGAGGCTTCGGGCCAGCGTCTTCGCAAACAGAGATTCCCGCTTTCGCGGGAATGACACCGTGGATAACAGGCCTTACTGCCAGCCATCCCCGCGGAACTGCAGCTTCGCCAGTTCCGCATAGCGACCGCCCTTGGCCACCAGTTCCTGATGCGTGCCCTGGTCGATGATCTTGCCCGCTTCCATCACGAGGATCTTGTTGGCGTCGCGGATGGTGGCGAGACGATGGGCGATGACCAGCGTCGTGCGCCCCTGCATCAGATGTTCAAGCGCCATTTGCACCAGCCGCTCGCTCTGCGCGTCGAGGGCGGACGTCGCTTCGTCGAGCAAGAGGATCGGCGCATTTTTCAGAATGGCGCGGGCAATGGCGAGACGCTGCTTCTGGCCGCCCGAAAGCATGACGCCGCGCTCGCCCACGATCGTGTCATAGCCCGAGGGTAGGTCGACGACAAAATCATGGACCAGCGCCGCCTTGGCCGCCGCTTCCACTTCGGCGTCGGTCGCACCGGGTTTGCCGAAACGGATGTTTTCCGCGATCGTGCCGGCAAAAATGGTCGGCTCCTGTTCGACATAGGCAAAGCGCTGCCGCAGATCGAAAAGCCTCGTGTCACGAATATCGACGCCATCAACGCGAATGGTGCCGCCGGTAACGTCGTAGAAGCGCTGCAACAGCGAAAGTGTGGTCGACTTGCCCGAGCCCGAGGGGCCGACCAGCGCCACGGTCTCGCCCTTGGCGACGGAAAAACTCACGCCGTCGAGCACGCGGCCGGGCTGGGTCGGATCGTAGCGAAAGGCGACATTCTCGAAGGCAACGGTCCCGAGCGACGGCACGGGCAGGGCGACGGGGTTCTCGGGGTCTTCGATCGTGGCCTTGGTGGCGAGGATTTCCATAAGGCGTTCGGTGCAGCCGGCAACGGTCTGCAAGGCGCCCATGACTTCGGAGACATTGGTGAGGGCGCCGGAAGCCATCAGAGCGTAGATCATGAACTGCGCAAGCTGCCCCGCGGTGACCGACCCTTCGAAGACGGCGCTGGCGCCCCACCAGACAAGGCCGACAAGCGCGGCGGTGCCAAGAAAGATCACCAGCGCAACGAGGATGGCACGCGCGCCAAGCCGGCGCACTTCGGCCCGATAGCTCTCTTCGCTGCGGCTATCGTAAATCTCGGTCTGCACCGTTTCCTGGGTAAAGGCTTTTACCGTTCGGGTTGCACCGAGCATTTCCGTCGCCATGGCGGAGAGTTCCGCCAGCGCATCCTGGGTCTTGCTCGACATGCCGCGCAGGCGCCGCGAATAGCCCACGACCGGGATCAGGATGAGCGGCGCGGCGATGACCACGGCCAGGGTCAGGATCGGGCTCGTCAGGATCATCATGATCAACGCGCCGATAATGGTGACCATGGAGCGCAGCGCCAGCGAGAAGCTCGACCCCACGGCGCTGCGGATGATGGCAACGTCATTATTGAGGCGGCTCGTCAACTCGCCGACGCGCGTTGTATCGAAATAGCGCGCATCAAGGCGAAGGAGATGGCTGAATGCCGCCTGCCGCAGGTCGGCGAGGACGCGTTCGCCGATGACGGAGATGAAATAGAAGCGCGCCCCGCTCGCCACGGCCATCACCGCGGCAATGGCGATTATAAGAAGGCCGTATTGGCTCACCTTGTCGAGGTTCTGCGCCACAAAACCCTGATCGACCACGCCACCGAGCATGGCGGGGATGGCGAGCGAGGTAATGGTAGAAATGAGGAGGAACAGCACCGTCAGGGTCAGGCGCACCGGATAGGCGAGCACGAATGGCAGGAGCGCGCGCAGCGGCGAAAAGCGGCGCTGCAGCTTGGCGACGGAGATCACCTTGTCGGTGGTGTTTTCCGCCGGGGCGGCTTGATCGGTCATATTGGGGGCCGCATTCCGATTGCGCAAAGCCGCCTGAAGACGGCTGGTTGGATATAGGCTCCCCTCTTCATAGGAGCAACAGCCGGGAAACGGGTAAAATTGCCGCTCCCCCGCCCTTGCCTATTGAGGCTCCATTATGTAAGAAGCCGCCAACAACAAGTTTCCAGCTCTCCGGGCGCCTCGGCGCCCGTTTGATTTGAGGCGAAGACCATGAAGGCCGACATCCATCCTGACTACCACACCATCAACGTCGTCATGACCGATGGCACCAGCTATGTCACCCGTTCCACCTATGGCAAGGAAGGCGACACGCTGCAGCTGGACATCGATCCCAAGACCCATCCCGCATGGACCGGCGGCACGGGCCAGCTGATGGACCGCGGCGGCCGCGTCAGCCGCTTCAAGGAACGTTTCAAGGGCCTCGGCCTCTAAGAGCGATCTGCGACAGAATTGGAAAACCCGGCCCTCGTGCCGGGTTTTTTGTTGTCGCCAGGTTTGCACATCTTTGTCCCGACGCTTGGACGAGAAAAAACGCGGCCTGTTTGCACAAGCCGCGTTCTGATCTTTTGGCCCGAAAAAGCCTCGACCTAGATATTGGTGCCGATCGCCAGGAATTTTTCGCGGCGGTGTTCGCGCGTTTCGAGGCGCGACTTGCCGGCAAATTCGGCCAAAAAGTCGGAAATGGCGACGCGGGTCGAATCCATCACCTGACCATGGTGGCGATGCGCGCCGCCGGTCGGTTCGGGAATGATGCCGTCGATCACCTTGAACGAGAGCAGGTCCTGCGCCGTGATTTTTTGGGCCGTCGCCATGTCCTGCGCCTTGGCGGCGTCGCGGAAAAGGATCGAGGCGCCGGCCTCGGGCGAAATCACCGAATAGATGGCGTTTTCGAGCATCAGCACGCGATTGGCCGTGGCAATGGCGATAGCGCCACCCGAGCCGCCTTCGCCGATGATGATGGCGATGTTGGGCACGCCGAGCTCGAGTCCCTTTTCGGTCGACCGGGCAATGGCCTCGGCCTGGCCGCGCTCTTCCGCGCCGATGCCGGGATAGGCGCCGGCCGTATCGACAAAGGAAATGACCGGAATATTGAACCGGTCGGCCATGTCCATGATGCGGACGGCCTTGCGATAGCCTTCGGGATTGGCCATGCCGAAATTGTGCTTGAGGCGCGTCTCGGTGGAATTGCCCTTTTCCTGGCCAAGGATGGCCACGGACTGCCCATTGAAGCGGCCGAAGCCGGCCTGCAGGGCGGCGTCTTCGCCGAACTTGCGGTCGCCGGCAAGCGGGGTCCATTCGGTGATCAGCGTCGATACATAATCGGAAAAATGCGGACGCTGCGGATGGCGCGCCACCTGCGTCTTCTGCCAGGGCGTGAGCCTTTTGTAGATTTCCACCAGCGCCTCTTCGGCGCGGGCAGAAAGCCGGTTCACTTCCTCGTCGATGGACACGGCCTGATCGGTCGCGGCGAGGGATTTCAGTTCGGCGATCTTCGCTTCGAGATCGGCGACCGGCTTTTCAAAATCGAGATAAGACAGCATCCCACCCGCCAGTAAGGGTCGTTGTTATGGACCCGGATTGTTCTAGGCCACGGCTCTTGCGCCCTAAAGTGGCCGGAAAGTGGCGATGGTTCAATGCCGAGTCAAGTTTTGGAAAGGAAATGCGTGGGATTTCCACCCGTTCTCACCGGCCCGACCCTATCCACCGGCCAGCGGATGGTGTGTTTCCACGAGATTGCGCAATTTTTCGTCGAGCACATGGGTGTAGATCTGCGTCGTCGAAATATCGGAATGCCCGAGCAGCATTTGCACCACGCGCAAGTCCGCGCCACCGGCGAGCAGATGGCTGGCAAAGGCATGGCGCAGAACGTGGGGAGCGACGCGGTCCGATGAAATGCCCGCTCGTCCGGCCAGCGCCTTGAGGTCGCGACCAAAAACCTGCCGCTCCAGGTGTCCGCTTTCCCCTTTGGCTGGAAACAGCCATTTGGCATCCTTGGGCAGGGTCTCGGCCCATTTGCGCACCGCATCACGTGCCCGGTCGTTCATCGGCACGATCCGATCCTTGTTGCCCTTGCCGGTAACGGTAATGAAGCTGCCTTCCCGCATCACTGCAGCGCGCTTCAAGGCGACAAGTTCGGAGACGCGCAAGCCGGTCGCATAAAGCAGTTCCAAAAGGCAATAGAGCCGAAGCGCTGCTTCCTGTTTTGCAGGCGTCGCGTCCTGGTTCGCTTCCTCTTCTGCGAGGGCCAGCAATTTGCCGACATCGGCAACAGACAGCACTTTTGGCAGCGGCCGCCGCGTTTTGGGGCTGGCCACAATGCGCGTTGGATCGTCCCCTCGCATGCCGTCCGCACACAGAAACTTGTGAAATTGCCGTATCGCGGAAAGATGCCGCGCGCTCGACGAAGCCGAAAGCCCCTCGGCCTTGAGCCCATCGAGATAGGCATTCACCGTCTCGCGCGGACAATCGAGGAGGGTCTGCTTTTTGCCCGCCACAAAGCCGGCATAGTTTGTAAGATCGCGCCGATAGGCTGATATCGTGTTTGCCGCGGCGCCGCGTTCGGCGCTCATCATTTCCAAAAATGCGCCGACGAGATGGCTCATTGGCCCGGCGTCGCTGGAGCGCTGGTCACATTGGGCGTCGGCATGCCGACCGGTCGGGTCGGCGCAGCTTCGCCTAGGAGTTCGCGCGTCGGGATGCGCTGGGTGACATCCTTGGGATTGGGCTCGACGAAGGAGACGAGCGCAAACATCCCCGCATAGACGAGGCCAGCCAGGAACAGGAGGGTGATCAGCAGGCGAAAGAGTGTCGGCATGAGCTTTCCGGCGTTTTCGCATCAAACTTTGCCACAGAAAGGTTTCCATCCGGTAGGCAAAATCGCGTTGCGCTTGACAGCTTTGGGCCGTATCGCTTCAAGCGGCCTTAAGTTCGGAGGGCGCCTTTCTTGAGCAAAACGGATAGTCCCGCGCGATCGGCGCGCGCCAAGGCCCTCATCGAGAGGCTCAATGGCAGGCCGCTCATTCTCGTGGGCATGATGGGCGCGGGTAAGACTACGGTCGGCCGACGCCTGGCAGCGCGCCTCGGCCGGCGGTTCCTCGATAGCGACGAGGAGATCGAAAAGGCAGCGCAGATGACCATTCCGGAAATCTTTGCCCAGCGCGGCGAGCCCGAATTCCGCGCCGGCGAAATGCGCGTCATTTCGCGGCTGCTCAAGGAAAACGACATCGTCCTCGCGACGGGCGGCGGCGCTTTCGTTAATCCCGAGACCAGAGCCCTGGTCAAATCCGGCGCCGTCTCGGTCTGGCTCAAGGCTGATCTCGATGTACTGTTCGAACGCGTTTCGCGCCGATCCAATCGGCCCCTGCTCAAGACCGCCGATCCCAAGGGTACGCTGGAAAAGCTGATCGCGGACCGCTATCCCATCTATGCCGAGGCCGATATCACGGTTTTGAGCCGCGACGTGCCGCAAGACAGCGTGGCCGCTGACGTCATCTCCGCCCTTCTGCATCACCTGCGCTGAAAGTTTTCGTCAATGGCCGACATTTCCCACACAGTGCACGTTGCCCTCGGCGAGCGCGCCTATGACATTCTCATCGGTCCCAATCTGATCGACGATGCCGGCGCGATCCTCGCTGAAAAATTCCCCGGCCGCCGCTTTGGTATCGTCACCGATACCGAAGTCGCCAAAGCGCAACTACCGCGTCTCGTGGCGAGCCTCGAATTTTCGGGGCTCACTTTTTCGACCATCACCCTGCCCTCGGGCGAAAGCACAAAAAGCTGGGAACACCTGCGGACGGTGGTCGAAGGCCTTCTCGCGGCGAAACTGGAGCGCAACGACCTCGTCATCGCGCTCGGCGGCGGCGTCATCGGCGACCTCGCCGGCTTTGCCGCTTCGATCACCCGCCGCGGCATGGATTTCGTGCAGATCCCGACCTCGCTCCTCGCGCAAGTCGACTCTTCGGTCGGCGGCAAGACCGGCATCAATTCCCCTCACGGCAAGAATCTCGTCGGCGCCTTCCACCAGCCAAAACTGGTGCTGGCCGATCTCTCGGCCCTCGACACCCTGCCCCCGCGCCAGTTCGCCGCCGGCTATGCCGAAGTCGTCAAATATGGCCTCATTGATGATCCAGATTTCTTCGAATGGCTCGAAGCCAATCACGCCGAAATTTTTGCCGGCGGCCCCGCTCGCGGCGAAGCCATCGCCCGCTGCTGCGCCCACAAGGCGCGGGTGGTCATCGAGGATGAGAAGGAAATCGGCGTCCGCGCCCTTCTCAATCTCGGCCACACCTTTGGGCACGCGCTCGAAAAGGACACCGGCTATTCCGACCGCTTGCTCCACGGCGAAGGCGTGTCCATCGGCATGGTTCTCGCCCATACCTTCTCCAACCGCCTCGGCCTCGCGCCAGGCCAGGATTCCGGCCGCATCGCCGCGCACTTGCGAAAATCGGGTCTGCCCACCACATTGGCTGACATTCCCGGAAGTTTGGGCTCCACCGAAACCCTGATGGCCGCCATCGCGCAGGACAAAAAAGTCTCGCGCGGCGCGCTAACCTTCATTCTCACCCGCGGCATCGGCCAGGCTTTCATCGAAAAAAATGTCGATCCCGCCAAGGTTTCGGCATTTTTGGAGGAGATGCGGGGGTAAGACATATCCCATCCACGGTGTCATTCCCGCGAAAGCGGGAATCCCTGTTTGGAAACGGAGATTCCCGCTTTCGCGGGAATGACACCGAGTGTTTGGATAGGCTCAACTAGCCGGCAAAACCTCGATATTGAGCGCATGGACACGGTCCTTCAGTTCCGCGTCCAGCGTTTCGAATACCGCGCGGTGTTGCGCCACGCGGCTCAAGCCGTCAAAATCGCGGGTCGCGATTCTAACTCGGAAATGGGTCTCGCCCCCTTCGCGCCATCCGGCATGGCCTCGATGCTTGTTCGATTCGTCGATCACCTCGAGATGGAGAGGCGAGAACCGCTCGGTGAGCTTTGCGATCATGGTGTCCCTGACGGACATGGGGCGGGCTCCGCTTGAAGATTTGAAGACTTAACTAGGTGCTATGAAACAGCAATCCAAGCTTTTCGATTCAATCCGCATCCGACCGCGCCGGGAAGAAAAGCCCGAGCCGGCCGAATTTTCCTGCGAATGGGAAGGCTGCGAAGAGGCCGGCGAATACCGCGCGCCGAAAGGACCGCGCAGCGAAGGGCAGTATCACCATTTCTGCCTCGAGCACGTTCGCCACTATAACAAGGCCTTCAATTTCTTCGCCGGCATGAGCCAGGAAGAATTGGACGAGGCCCTGACCACCCCGCCCAAGGCGGAGTCGCGGTCGAGCTTTGCCACCGGCAATCCCGGCGCCGCCCGCGCCGCCGGCCGGCAGAACAGCACCCGCCCCGGCGACAAATATGGCGATCCCTTCGGGGTCTTTGCCCGCTATCGCCACCGCCAGGCCCAGCGCCCCGCAGCCGAGCGCGTGAAGCCGCTCAACGAGAACGACCGGCGCGCCTTCGAGCAGCTGGGCTTTCCCGGCCACGCCAAATCCGACGACATCAAGCACGCCTACAAGAACCTGGTGAAAATCCACCACCCGGACGTCAACGGCGGCGACAGGTCCTCGGAAGAAAAGCTCCGCACCATCATCGCGGCCTATAGCCACCTCAAGAAAATGGGGTTTGTCGCCCGGTAGCTGTCACGTGACAGTTTGGCTACCAGCACGTCAGCAATGCTGCTATAGAGCCACGGGCCAATGCGCCTCCCGCCAAAAGAAAATCTCTTGATCCACGAGCCCTTGCCATGACCGAGTTCACCAATCTGCCCGACACCGAATACAAGGCCCGCGAGCTTTTCGGCATCGATACCGATATGGTGGTCAAGGGCTACAAAGAGCGTACCGACCACGTACCGCCGATCGATCCGGATTACCTCTTCGACCGAAACACCACGCTCGCGATTCTGGCTGGCTTTGCCTATAACCGCCGCGTCATGGTCCAAGGCTATCACGGCACCGGCAAGTCCACCCATATCGAGCAGGTTGCTGCCCGCCTCAACTGGCCGCTGGTCCGCGTCAATCTCGATAGCCATGTGTCGCGTATCGATCTCGTCGGCAAGGACGCCATCGTCCTCAAGGACGGCAAGCAGATCACCGAATTCCGTGACGGCATTCTGCCCTGGGCTGTGCAGAACAATATCGCCCTGGTCTTTGACGAATACGACGCCGGCCGCCCGGACGTGATGTTCGTGATCCAGCGCGTGCTCGAACAGTCGGGCCGCCTGACGCTCCTCGATCAGAACCGCGTCATCGTGCCCCACCCGGCCTTCCGCCTGTTCTCGACCACCAATACCATTGGTCTGGGTGACACCTCGGGCCTCTATCACGGCACCCAGCAGATCAACCAGGGTCAGATGGACCGCTGGAGCCTCGTCACGACGCTCAACTACCTGCCCCACGACAAGGAAGTCGGCATTGTTCTGGCCAAGAACAAAGCCTTCACCGAAACCGAAAAGGGCAAGAAGCTGGTCTCCAACATGGTGCGCCTGGCTGACCTCACCCGTTCGGCCTTCATCAATGGCGATCTTTCGACCGTCATGTCGCCGCGCTCGGTCATCACCTGGGGCGAAAACACCCAGATTTTTGGCGGCGACGTCGGCTTTGCCTTCCGCCTGACCTTCCTCAACAAGTGCGACGAACTCGAACGCCCCGTGGTTGCCGAGTTCTACCAGCGCGTGTTCGGCGAAGATCTGCCCGAATCCTCGGCCAATCTGGCGGTCACGGCTTAATAGAAGGCCCCCTCACCCGCCGCTTTGCGGCGACCTCTACCCCAAGGGAGAGGTGGGTGGTTGCCAAAGTCGCGCAGCGACACCTCTCCCTCCGGGGGAGAGGTCGGCCCGCAGGGCCGGATGAGGGAGCCTTTTCCTACAACAGGAACCATCCCCATGGCCCAGAACATCTATGATGATGCGACCTTCTTTGAAGGCTACAGCCAGTTTCCGCGATCGGCCCAGGGGCTTGCCGCTGCTGCCGAATGGCCGCACCTGCGCGCCATGCTGCCGCCCATGGCGGGCCTCAATGTTCTCGATCTCGGCTGCGGCTTTGGCTATTTCGCCCGCTGGGCCGTGGCCGAAGGCGCCGCGCATGTGACCGGCCTGGATCTCTCGGAAAAGATGCTGACCGAAGCAGAAAAGAACTGCGCCGGCCTGCCGGTGACCCTGGCCCGCGCCGATCTCGAAACCGCTGATCTCGGCACCGACCAATTCGACCTGGTCTTTTCTTCGCTCGCCGTCCACTACCTCGCCGATTTCGACGCGTTCCTCGCCCGCGTGCGAAAAGCCGTTCGCGACGACGGTCGCTTCGTCTTTTCCATGGAGCACCCGGTTTTCGCCGCTCGCGCCAATCCCGAATTCGTCACCGATGCCAGCGGCCGGCAGGTCGCGGCCATTGCCGAATATCTTCGCGAGGGCGAACGCCGCACCAATTGGATCGCGGACAATATCGTAAAATATCATCGCCTGATCTCGACCACGATCATGGCTCTCAAGCGCGCCGGCTTCGAGCTCGACGCCATTGAGGAATGGGCCGCGAGCGACGATGATATCGCTGCCCATCCCGAATGGGAGAAGGAACGCTACGAGCCCATGTTCCTGCTCTTCGCCACACACGCGGCCCCCAAGCCCTAACGGTATCCAATCATGGCACAGCCCCCGCGCAGCAAGCCCAACAAGCCCGACCAGACCCAGGCCTTCAAATCGGCCATGGGCGCAACGGTCCGCGCCATCGGTGCCAAGCCCGAGCTTGAGGTTACCTTCACCGCCGACCGGCCGTTGCTGACGTCTGACAAGGCGCGCCTTGCCAATCTGCCGCGCCTCCCCACCAAGCGCGACATCGCCATTGCCCGCGGCCAGGGCGACGCCATGGCCATGCGCCTCGCTAGCCACGACCCCGACACGCACCGCAAGCGTTCACCCATGGACCCGCAGGCCCGCGCCGCCTTCGATGCGCTGGAGCAGGCCCGCGTCGAGAGCCTCGGCGTCATCCGCATGCCCGGCATGTCCGGCAACATCCACGAAATGCTGGAAGACCGCCTCTTCCGCGCCAATTTCGCCGAAGTCGACGACAAGAACGAAGCCCCGCTTGCCGAAGCGCTTGGCCTGATGCTGCGCGAGAAGCTCGCTGGTGTCCCCGTGCCGCCCTCGGGCCATGCGCTGGTCGATCTCTGGCGCAAGGAAATCGAAGCCAAGGCTTCCACGTCAATCGACAAGCTGCTTTCGACCTATGAGAACCAGGAAGAGTTCTCCAAGGCCGTAAAGGCCGTGCTGCGCGACCTCAACCTCATCGCCGAAAGCGACATGGAAGACCCGGACGCGTCGGACGAGGATGATGCCAACGACAGCCAGCCCGAACAGGCCCAGGGCTCCGACCAGTCGCCCGAACAGGGCGAAGGCGAGAACGAGCAGGCTGAATCGGAAGAAGACCAGCAGGCCGGTGAAAGCGAAGAAACCGGCGACGTCGAAGGCATGGAAGCCGACATGGCCGATGTCGACGACGATGCCGAGGCCGAAGCCGGCGAGGACGCGCCCATGCCCCCGCCCGCCAAAGACGGCGGCGAGCGGCTGTCCAACCAGTTCCAGTACAAGGTCTTCACTACAAAATTCGACGAAGTGGTGAAGGCGGCCGAGCTTTGCCCGCCCGACGAACTGGACCAGTTGCGCGGTCTCCTCGACAAGCAACTGGAAAACCTCGCCGGCGCCGTGGCGCGCCTTGCCAACAAGCTGCAGCGCCGCCTGATGGCCAAGCAAAACCGCTCCTGGCAGTTCGATCTCGAAGAGGGCCTGCTCGACACTGCCCGCCTCACCCGCGTCGTCACCGACCCCATGCAGGCCCTCAGCTTCAAGGTCGAGAACGACACAGATTTCCGCGACACCATCGTCACGCTGCTGATCGACAATTCCGGCTCTATGCGCGGTCGGCCGATCACCATCGCGGCCATCTGCGGCGATATCCTCGCCCGTACGCTCGAGCGCTGCGGCGTCAAGGTCGAAATCCTCGGCTTCACGACCCGCGCCTGGAAGGGCGGCAAGTCCCGCGAGGCATGGCTCGAAGCCAATCGCCCGGCCAATCCCGGCCGCGTCAATGACGTGCGCCACATCATCTACAAGGCCGCCGACGAGCCATGGCGCCATGCGCGCCGCAATCTCGGCCTGATGATGCGCGAAGGGCTCCTCAAGGAAAACATCGACGGCGAAGCCCTCGAATGGGCGCGCAAGCGCCTGATGGCCCGCCCCGAACAGCGCCGCATCATGATGGTGATCTCGGACGGTGCGCCGGTCGACGACTCGACGCAGTCGGTCAATGCCGGCAACTATCTCGAAGCGCACCTGCGGCAGGTCATTGAAGACATCGAAACCCGCTCGCCGATCCAGCTCGTCGCCGTGGGCATCGGCCACGACGTGACGCGCTATTATCGCCGCGCCGTGACCCTCCTCGATGCCGAGGAACTGGCCGGTGCCCTCACCGACGAATTGGCTGCGCTTTTCGATGAAGAAATGCCCGGCCCCGCAAGGCGGCGCGGTCGCTGATGTTCCGGCGCTGGGCCCCGATAGCCTTCGTTGCGCTATTCGCCCAGCCCGCTCTGGCGGTCGACGTCACCGTGACGTCGGCCCAGGTCTCCCGCTTCAAAGGCGTCGGGCTCGATGAACCAATCGGCCCACTGATCTTTCGCGGCGGCCTGACGCTCCAGTCGCAGGACGACATGTTCGGTGGCCTATCGAGCGTCACCGTGACCGGCCCCGACCAGAACATCGCCTTCGTCACCGATCGCGGCCAGTTCGTCTCCGGAAAACTCGCCTATGACCAAAACGATCGCCTGCTGAGCCTGATCGGGGTCACCATGGACCCCATCCAGAACTCGGGTGGCCAACCCCTGCCCCGCCAGTTTGCGAGGGATGCCGAGGGCATGGACACGGTTTTTCGCGATGGCCTGCCTGCCGCGGTCCGCGTGAGCTTTGAAAATCTCACCCGCGTCGCCGATTTCGCCATCACCGAGGGCCGCCCCGGCGGCCCGGCGCGCGAAATTACCATTCCCGATTGGCTGACGGATTTGAGGACCAACAAATCCCTCGAAGCCATCTGCATCGCCCCACCCGCATCGCCCATTGCCGGCTCGACCCTGCTCCTGACCGAAGAAGCGCTCGACGAAAACGGCAATCACCGCGGCCATTTTCTGGGACAGAACGACAAGGGCCCGGTGACCTATGTCAATTCGCCCGTGGTCAACCCCACCGACTGCGCCTTCCTGCCCAATGGCGATCTGCTGGTCCTCGAGCGCGGCGTCGCCCTCTTCAGCTTCGTCATGAACCTGCGCCGCGTTCCGGCGGCAGAAGTGCGCCCCGGCAATCCCATGCAAGGCGAGCTTTTGCTATCTGCCGAAGGCGCGGAGATCGACAACATGGAGTCGATCATGGTGCACACGACCCCAGGCGGCGAGACCCGCATCCTCATCGGCTCCGACAACAACTTTAATGACTGGCAGCGGCAATTGCTGTTGGAGTTTTCGCTGGTGGAGTGACGCTCCAGCCATCCCCATCCACCGCCAAGCTGCACGGTAGATCCCATACCCCTCATCCCAACCGAATTCGCGAACGCGAATTCGGTGACCCTTCGGGCACCTTCTCCCGCAAGGGGAGAAGGGAGATCGAGTGTGGGGAAAGCTCAAAACAAAAAGGGCCCCGGTTTCCCGGAGCCCCAAAATTCCAAAACCCAAAACGCCTTACACAAACGCGCCGTGGCAGTGCTTGACCTTCTTGCCCGAGCCACAGGGGCAAGGCGCGTTGCGCGACAGGCCCACCAGCAGTTTCGGATCGAGCGGGGCCAGCGCGCCCTCGTCGGAATCGTCACCCACTGCATCATTCTCGCCCGTCACCGGGTCGATATGCGTGGTCGCCAGCTGCGCCGGATCAATCGCCGGCGCCGGCTCGGGCGGACGCATCTGGATTTCGATATGGCCCATCTGTGTCGTTACGAGTTCGCGGAGATTCCCGAGGAGAGCCTGGAACAGCTCATAGGCCTCCTGCTTGTATTCGTTCAGCGGATCGCGCTGGGCGATACCGCGCCAGCCAACGACCTTGGAAAGGTGGTCGAGCATGACGAGGTGTTCGCGCCAGAGCCCGTCGATCGATTGCAGCAGGATCGACTTTTCCACCTGACGCATCACCGGACCATATTTGTCCGACTTGGCCTCGATGACGGCATCGGCTGCCTCGCGGATGCGGTTCTCGACCACTTCGGCGTCGATGCCCTCTTCCTTGGCCCATTCGCCCACGGGAGCGGTGACGTTAAGATAGGTTTTCGCCGCAGCTTCAAGCTGTTCGGTATTCCACTGCTCGGGATAGGATCGCGCCGGAATGGCCTTGGAGACGATATTGTCGACCACGTCATGACGCATCTCGGCGATGGTCTCGCTGACGTCCTCGGCATCCATGAATTCGAGACGCTGTTCGAAGATCACCTTGCGCTGATCGTTCATCACGTCGTCGTATTTAAGGATGTTCTTGCGGATGTCGAAGTTGCGCGACTCGACCTTCCCCTGGGCCCGTTCAATGGCCTTGGTCACCCACGGATGGGTGATGCTTTCACCCTGTTCGAGCCCGAGCTTGCCCAGCATGGAATCCATCGAATCCACCGGGAAGATGCGCATCAGGTCGTCCTGCAGCGACAGGTAGAACTTCGAGTGGCCGGGGTCGCCCTGGCGGCCCGAACGACCGCGAAGCTGGTTGTCGATGCGGCGCGATTCATGGCGTTCGGTACCGATCACCATCAGGCCGCCGGCGGCCAGCGCCTTCTGCTTTTCGTCGGCGATCTTGGCCTTGATCTCGGCGATCTTGGCTTCGCGGGCATCGCCCTCGAGTTCCCTGGCCTCGCGCTCGATGCGCATTTCAAGGTTGCCGCCGAGCTGAATGTCGGTACCGCGACCGGCCATATTGGTCGCGATGGTGATCGCGCCCGGCAGACCGGCATCGGCAACAATGAAGGCTTCCTGCTCGTGGTGACGAGCATTGAGCACGTTCATCTGGCCCACATTCTTCTTGCGGAGGATATCGGCCAGCATTTCCGATTTTTCGATCGAGGTCGTGCCGACGAGCACCGGCTGGCCGCGCTCCTGGCATTCCTTGATCAATTCGGCGATGGCGTCGAACTTTTCGGCCGCCGTGCGGTAGATCGCATCGTCTTCGTCGATACGCTGCACCGGCAGGTTGGTCGGAATGGTGACGACGCCGAGGCTATAGATGTCAGCGAATTCTTCCGCTTCCGTCGCCGCCGTACCGGTCATGCCGGCGAGCTTTTCATAGAGGCGGAAATAGTTCTGGAAGGTGATCGACGCCAGCGTCTGGTTTTCAGACTGAATCTTGACGCCTTCCTTGGCTTCCAGCGCCTGGTGCAGACCTTCGGAATAGCGACGGCCCGGCATCATGCGGCCGGAAAATTCGTCGATGATGACGACCTCGCCGCCTTCCGGCGTGTCGCGAGTGATGTAGTCCTTATCCTTCCGGAAAAGCTTGTGGGCGCGCAGCGCGGAATTCGCGTGATGCACCAGCGCGACGTTTTCCACGTCATACATGGAGGCGCTCTTGAGCAGACCCGCTTCCGAAAGCGCGGCTTCAAGCTTTTCGACGCCCTGATCGGTAAAGGTCGCGGCGCGATGCTTTTCGTCGAGCTCGAAATCGCCCTCGCCGATCAGCGGCATGAAGGAGTTGATCTTGATATAGAGCTCGGACCGGTCTTCGGACGGACCGGAGATGATCAGCGGCGTGCGCGCTTCGTCGACGAGAATGGAGTCGACTTCGTCGACGATGGCGAAGGAGTGACCGCGCTGCACCATCTGGGCGCGCGAATACTTCATGTTGTCGCGCAGGTAGTCGAAGCCGAATTCGTTATTGGTGCCGTAGGTGATGTCGGCGGCATAGGAGTCGCGGCGCTGCTGGTCGGTCAGGCCATGCACGATAATGCCAGTGGAAAGACCGAGGAAATTGTAGATCTGCCCCATCCAGCCGGCGTCGCGGCGGGCGAGGTAATCATTGACGGTCACGACGTGCACGCCCTTGCCGGCGAGCGCATTGAGGTAAACCGCGAGGGTTGCAACCAGCGTCTTGCCTTCACCGGTGCGCATTTCGGCAATGGCGCGATCGTTGAGCACCATGCCGCCGATGAGCTGCACGTCGAAGTGGCGCATGCCGAGAACGCGCTTGGACGCTTCACGCACAGTTGCGAAGGCGGGCACGATCAGGTCGTCGATCGAAGCGCCCTTTTCGAGCTGGGCCTTGAACTCGGCGGTACGGGCCTTGAGCTCGTCGTCGGTGAGCTTGGCGAGTTCGGGCTCCAGCGCATTGATCGCGGCGACCTTGCCCTGGTAGCGCTTGACCTGCCGATCCGACGGCGATCCGAAAATCCGCCGGGCGAGCGCAGCTAGAGCCATTCGTGTCATCCTTTTGCATTCAGTGGCGTGGCGAAAGGGGCGGGCGGCTTGCACTAAAGCGTTTTCAAGAAGAAGTGTTGACCACTTTTCGAAAACGCTGGGGGCGCCAGCGGCCCATCTCGCCTCGTCACAACTTCTAGGAAGCCCTTTTGGCTCCCCGTGTGGATTGATCCGTGGAGGACATTGGGCCAATGCGGCAACCATGCTCCACGCTTTGAAAAAGCGGCTGAGATGTAAGAGTGAGGGGGTGTCTTGTCAATGTTGGCGAAATGGGCGACACCTCAAGCGCACGGCGGATGGGGCCTTCCCGAAGGCCCACCGGAACATGCCCGAAACCGGCACAATTTGGCCCCCTTGTTGTGTGAGGCACCGCACATTCTCGGGCCCGCCGCCCCGTTTGATCATGCCCGGCCCGCTTTGGACCGGCCAAGGAGATCCAGGACGTTCATGATGAAGCTTTCCTCGCGCCTGTTGCGCACCATCTGCCTTGCAGCACTCATCGGTGCTGCGCCTGCTGTCGGCAGCTTCGCTCAGGAAGCCCCGGCCCCGGAAGCTGCAGCACCAGCTGCGATCGCTCCTGAAACCGTCGTCGCAACCGTTGGCGGCGAAAACATCACCGAAGCCGATCTCAGCTTTGCCGCCGAAGACCTGGCCCAGGACCTCGCGCAGATGCCGGCCGCAGAGCGTCGCGCTTTCCTGCTGCGCGTCCTCATCGACATGAAGGTCATGGCCGGCGCGGCCAAGACGGCTGGCATGGACCAGACCGAACTTTTCGCCCAGCGCCTCAAGTATCTTGAAGAACGCGCCCTGCGCCGCGCTTACTTCGCCGACGCCATTGCCGGTCAGGTGACAGAGGAAGCTGTCCGCGCTGAGTATGACGCCTTCGTCGCCCAGTTCCAGCCGCAGGAAGAAGTCCACGCCGCTCACATCCTGGTCGAAACCAAGGAAGAAGCTGACGCGATCGAGGCCGAACTCAAGGCCGGCGGCGATTTCGCCACCATCGCCCAGGAAAAGTCGATCGATCCGGGTTCAGGCGCCAATGGCGGCGACCTCGGTTTCTTCGCCAAGGGCATGATGGTTCCCGAATTCGAAACCGCCGCCTTTGCCCTCGCCAATCCCGGCGATATCTCTGAGCCGGTTCAGTCCCAGTTCGGCTGGCACATCATCAAGCTCGAAGAAAAGCGCCCGACCCAGCCGCCTGCCTTCGAACAGGTCGCCCCGCAGATTCAGCAGCAGGTGCTGATGCGCGTCTTCAACGAAAAGGTCGAGGAATTGATGGCCGGCGTGACCATCGACGTCACCGATCCCGCGCTCAAGGCCACCATGGACGCTCAGGACGCAGCCCAGGCTACTCCCGCTGAAGGCGAAGCGGCCCAGCAGTAAGTTTTGGGTTTTTGGATTTTGGGCCACCCGGTTTCGATCGGGTGGCCTTTTTGTTTTGGGGGTCTGGCGCTTGCCGACACCCCTCCCAGCCTCCCCATCAAGGGGGAGGCTGGGAGGGGTGGAGCCCCGCGAACCAGCGCTACCCCTTGGCCTTATACCCCGCACAGCCCATCAACACCCCATCGACCACCCCGTCGATGACCTTCATGGCCTCATCGACCCGCCCAATAAGAAGCTGGTGCCAGGCGAAGGACACGATCATGTCGACGATCAAATCCCCATCGACATCTGCCGCCACCTCGCCGCGCGCCTTGGCGCGGTCCACAATCACCGCCGTCGCCTTCTTGCGCTCGGCCTGATAGGCGAACAGCACCGCAGCCGCGTCGGGATCGCTCTGCGCCTCGGCAATGATCGCGCGATAGACCACGCCGCAAAGGCTGTCTTTCCAGAACCCCAGCAGGTGGTTTTCGAGTAGCGAAATAAGGTCGCCCCGCAGCGAGCCGGTGTCGGGAAAACCGCGCGCATTCTTGAAGCGCTGATAAACATCGAGCATCAGCGCAGTCCGATTGGGCCACCAGCGATAGATCGTTGGTTTCCCCGCCCGCGCACGACGGGCCACCGCCTCGATGGAAAAGCCGCCAATGCCGCTTTCCTTCAGCACGGCCTCGGCCGCATCGAGAATGGCTTCCTGGCTCGCGGGATTCCGTCGCGCGCCGATAGAGCGGCGGGCGCCATCGTCTATGTCTTCAGTGCTCGTTTCCATGCCCACAATATGGGTCAAAAGACTCCCGAAGAAAAGACTTGAACGAAACGGCTCGTTTCGCTACATAACGAAACGTACCGTTTCATTAGAGGTTCACATGCCCTTCTCCGCCCGTGCCCGTATGGCCTTCCTCATGACCTTCGCCGTCTATCCCGTCGTCGTTGTCTACGCCTCCATCATCGGCGCACTCACGCCCGGCTGGGAATTCTGGCAGCGCAGCCTGATCCTGGTCCCCTTCATGGCCTCGACCATCGTCTTCTTCATCGTCCCCTTCATCACCACCCGCTTCGGCGCTTTCATCGCCGGCAAGAAGAAGGCCGTCGCCTGATCCACACCTGACGGCCGGAAGAAGACCCCGTGATCCCCGCGCAAGCGGGGATTTCCTTTTCTGCGGGGAGTTTGGGTGGGAGACGGCTCAAAGCCTTGCGTCCGTCACACTCTTGGGGCACATCGAAGCACCCTCTGTCCGTTGAAGGTTCTTCTGTCATGGCTGCCCATCCGGTTTCCCCGCTCGCCCCAAAATCCTATCCGGATCTGCCGGCCATCGACGGCGTGCGCTATGCCACGGCCGAAGCCGGCATCAAGTACAAGAACCGCACCGACGTTCTGCTCATGGCTTTTGACGAAGGCACAACCGCTGCCGGCGTTCTGACACGCTCGAAGTGCTCTTCGGCCGCCGTCGACTGGTGCCGCGCCAATCTGCCGGGCGGCAAAGCCCGCGGCCTCGTCGTCAATTCGGGCAATGCCAATGCCTTTACCGGCGCCAAGGGCAAGGAAAGCGTTCAGCTCACCGCCGAATACGCCGCCAAGGCCCTCGGCTGCTCCACGAGCGAAATCTTCCTCGCCTCGACCGGCGTCATCGGCGAACCGCTCCCGGCGTCCAAATTTGCCGGCGTTCTCGACGAAGCCGCTACGCGCCTTGCCGAGACGCCCTGGATCGACCCGGCCAAGGCGATCATGACCACCGACACCTTCCCCAAGCTTGCGGGCGCCGTGCTCGAATTCGACGATGTCGAAGTCCGGATCAACGGCATCGCCAAGGGCTCGGGCATGATCGCGCCCGATATGGCCACCATGCTTTCCTTCGTCGTCACCGACATGCCCATCGCTGCCGACGTGCTCCAGGCTCTCCTCAGCGAGCACGTGCAGAAGAGCTTCAATTCCATCACCGTCGACAGCGACACGTCCACGTCGGATACCCTTCTCGCCTTCGCCACCGGCAAGGCCAAGGTCGAGCCGATCACCACGCTCGAAGATCCGCGCGCAGCATTCTTCGGCGAAGCGCTCTTCGATGTCCTCTTCGAACTCGCCATTCTGACCGTTCGCGATGGCGAAGGCGCTACCAAGCAGGTCGCCGTCAATGTCGAAGGTGCCACCTCCGACGCCTCGGCCTTCCGCATCGCCAAGGCCATTGCCGACTCGCCGCTGGTGAAGACCGCCATTGCCGGCGAAGACGCCAATTGGGGCCGCGTTGTCATGGCCGTTGGCAAGGCCGGCGAACCCGCCGACCGCGACCGCCTCGCCATCCGCTTCGGCGACCTGCTGGTCGCCGAAAACGGCGAACGCGCCACGGTCTACGACGAAGCCGCCACCTCGGCTTATATGAAGGGCGAAGAGCTGGAAGTGACCGTCTCCCTCGGCCTCGGCGAGGGCACGGCCACGGTCTATACCTGCGACCTCACCCACGGCTACATCACCATCAACGGCGACTACCGGAGCTGAGGGCGGGCCCCTCCTTCACCCACAGTGTCATTCCCGCGAAAGCGGGAATCCCTGTTTGGGCACCAGAAACGGAGATCCCCGCTTTCGCGGGGATGACACCGAGCAAAGTAACATCATGACCCAATCCACCCTCCCAGACGTCGAAACCTTTGAACGCGCCGGCCTCGAAGCCTGGCCCGGCATTGAGACAAAGTGGGATGGCAACTGGGTCCGACGTGCTGCCGGCGGCTATACCAAGCGCGCCAATTCCGCCCAGTGTTTTGACCCCCATGATGATGCGGATGTGGAAGACCGTATCATCGGCGCCAGCTCCTGGCTCGTCGTGCGCGGCGTCAAACCCGTGTTCCGCATCACGCCCCTCTCTGCCCCGGCGCTCAACGAGGCGCTGGATGATGCCGGCTGGGACGAGATCGACCAGTCGCACCTCTACGCTATGCCGCTCGTGGCCCAGGAACCCGACGCGCAGGGAAAACTCCTGCCCCTCCTCGATCCCGCCTTCCTCGCCGCCCAGCAAAAGCTGCAGGGCCATGACGATGCGATGATGGCGCGCATGAAAGCCCTGCTCGCCGTCATGACCGTGCCCGCCACCGGCATCGTCATCGAGCGCGATGGCGAACCGGTCGCCTCGGGGCTCATGGCCATTTCCAACGGCATCGTCATCACCGGCAATGTCATCACCGACCCCAGCCGCCGCCGCCAGGGCCTCGCCGCCGCCATGATGCGCACCGGCCTCAACTGGGCCCACGAAAAGGGCGCAACAATCGCCGCCCTCAACGTCCAGGCGGATAACCCCGCCGCCAAGGCCCTCTATGCAGGCCTCGGCTACCAGCACCAATACGACTATTCCTACCGCATTCCCGGGGCACCCAAATGAGCGACAAACCCATCCTGCTCGTCGTCGCCTGTGCGCTCGTCGACGCCGACCGCCGCGTACTGATCGCTCAGCGCCCCGAGGGCAAGCACATGGCCAATATGTGGGAATTTCCCGGCGGCAAGATCGATCCCGGCGAAACCCCGGAAGCCGCGCTCATTCGCGAACTACGCGAAGAGCTTGACGTGGAAACCAAGGAAGCGTGCCTTGCCCCGCTTTCCTTTGCCAGCCACACCTATGAGCACATGCACCTCTTGATGCCGCTTTATGTCTGCCGCCGCTGGCAGGGGACGCCCGTCGCCAAGGAGCATCAGGCGCTCAAATGGGTCCGCCCCCAAAACCTGCGCGACTACGCCATGCCGCCAGCGGATGAGCCGCTGATCGCCGCATTGTGTGATTTGCTCTAATCGCCGGGGCTCTACGCCCACCCCAGCCACGACGTCATTCCCGCGAAAGCGGGAATCTCTGTTCCTAGACTGGATTCCCGCTTTCGCGGGAATGACGCTGTGGGGAGAAACCTAGTTCAGCCCCACAACCTTGTACTTCGCCCCAACCCTAACGGCATCGCCCGGATAGAGGTTGTTGAGAATGAAGAACAGGTCGCGGCCGCCCGGAATATTGGCCATCTGCGCCGCAAGCTTGTCGGCAGTGTCGCCGGCCTTGGCCGTAATGACGCGCATGGAAAGCTTGCGGATCTGGTTGAGTTCGGCCGCGTCGGCGCGCTTGAAACTGCGGATCGTCGCCTCTGCGCCCTGCGCAAAGCGCTGGCTGTCGGCCTTGGCCGCAAAGATGAAGCGATAGACAGCGCCATCGAGCCGCATGACGGCAACACGGAAGAACCACTGGTCTGTCTGCGCCAGGCCCGAAGCCATTTCGATGCCATTGTAATTGTGCGAGGTGACCGTGTCGGCCTTGAGCCCGGCGATCCAGCCCGATTTGAGATAATCGGTCAGCGCCATATTGGCCTGCACATCGGCGCTGTCGAAGCGCACGGCCTCGCCATCGCCGGCAACACCGACCACGGCACTCTGTGCCGTCTGCAGCGCATAGCCCTGCGGCACGGTGAAGGTGAACTTCGAGCCCGAATGGATGAAGCGATTGCCGACAATGGAGCCCTGCGCGGGACTGTCGCCAAACGCCATGCCGGAGATCGCCGCCATATAGCCATCGCGATCGGTCTCGCCGACGCTTGAGCTGCCGAACATCTGGCGGGCCGTATCCATGGCCTTCTGAATGCGCGCCGGCGTCGAGGGGTGCGAGGAGAGGAAACCGTCGTCCCCCGCCTGATCGCCCGCCGAAAAGGCGGCAAACCGGCTCATCACGCCAAGGAAGCGCGCCGCGGCCTGCGGATCAAAGCCTGCCTTGCCGGCAAACTTGATGCCTTCGCGGTCCGCTTCCAGCTCCTGGCTCTGCCCGAAGGCGGCCAGCGACTCGCGGGTACGGTTGGCGGTTGCGTCAGTAGAGGTATCGCCACCAAAGATGCCGGTAATAACGCGATCGACGATCTGCGTCGTCCGCGTCTTGTCGGTGCGCGCACGCGCATGGCGCAGCGTCACGTGAGCGATTTCGTGCGCAAGGACCGCTGCAAGCTCGCTCGTATCCGAAGCCAGCGCCAGAATACCGCGCGTCACATAGATATAGCCGCCCGGCAGCGCGAAGGCATTGACCTCGGAGGTGTCGAGGATCGTCACCTGGAACTGCGCATTGGGCTGATCAGCCGCCGCCAGCAGGCGGCCCACAATCCGCGCCACCATGATTTCGGCTTCGCGGTCGGAATAGACCCCGCCATAGGCCGCGATGATCCGCGGATGCTCGCGCCGGCCGATAACGACATCATCGGGCTCGGTGCCTTCCGGCACGACCATGGGTGCGGGCGTATCGCCAGTGCGGCTCACCGCCACCGACGACCCGGTCAGAGACGAACAAGCCCCGAGAGCGAGGAGCGAAACGGCCAGAGCGCCGAGGCGCATTGTTTTTTTGGACAGAGAAAGCGCCGTCATCGCGTCGCCAAAACCTCAATCTGTTCGGGATGGGTAATTTCGATGCGTGGACCATCCCGGTCGTCCACCCATCCTCGAATACGCACCAGCGCCCCCTCAAGCACTAATGGGTCCAGTCCAGCAGTCTCGAAGAGCCGCAAGGCGGGCCCTTCGATCACGGCGGTGAAGTCTTCTTTCCAGAACCGGCCAAAATTGAGGAAAATGCGAGAGCCACTGCGGTCGGCGAGGAGTACCCTGCCTTCCACCAGTTCATAATGTCCCACACGATCCAGCAATTCGCCCGGTCGGTCCGCCGCACGCACGCTGTAATAGGGATTGGCCCAAATGCCAAGCCGATCGACGCGCGCGCGCGCCTCGGCGGCAAAGAGTGGCTCAAGACATTTCCGGTTGTCGGGGAAGGAATAGACCCTCGCGAGGCCCGCTCCGACCATGAAAAGCTGGGTCCAGACCTCGCCTGCATCGGTTTCGACAAAGACATGCGCCAAAACCCGCTCGTGACGGTCGATTTCTTCGCCGCCGAATCCCAAGCGAACGTGTCTATTCAGCACCAGTTCTGACAGCGCCTTTTGCGCCTTGGGCGCCAGCGGCCAGGTCTCGAAATCTTCGCGCCCAAGCGGCAGTTTCGGCGCCTGGGTACCGATCATCCGGATCTTGCGCCCATCATCGAGGACAACGGTATCACCGTCCGTCACCTCGACCACGACACCACCTGGTGCCATAGTCAAATCCTCGCAGGCCAGCGTGGTGCTGGCGAGCAAGGCAAAGGCGGCCGTCGATATCAGCGTGGTCCCGCGCAAGAATCTGCCCCCACAACACTTTGTTCACCATAGGGACGATTAAGGCAAAAAAGCATTACCAGAACCTGACGGCGCGCGATCACAGGCAAGAGAGATTGCCAATCGGCCCTTCTCGGACCAAGTTGGGCCCAACGAGGAGACGGGCAATGAACAAGACGGGAACAATCCGCACGGGCACGGCCGGCTGGGTGTTTGAACCCTGGCGCGGCACCTTCTTTCCAACTGGCCTCGTCCAGAAGAAAGAACTCAACTATGCCAGCCGCCACCTGACCAGCATCGAAATCAACGCCACCTTCCGCGGCAACCAGAAGCCCGAGAGCTTTGCCAAATGGGCTGGCGAGACGCCCGAAGGTTTTCAGTTCTCGATCAAGGGCCCGCAACTGGTCACCCATATCAAGCGCCTGAAAAACTGCGAGGATGCTCTGGCTGGCTTCTTCGCCTCGGGCCCTCTCGCCCTCGGCGACCGCCTCGGCCCCTTCATCTGGCAATTGCCGCCCAATCTGGCTTTTGATCCCACGAGCTTTTCGGCCTTTCTCGCCCAGCTCCCGCGCGATATCGACGCTTATCTCGCCCTCGCGAGCAAAGCCGACGGCGCCAAGGCACCGCCCTATCTCGAAGCCAATGGCAACAAGACCTTCCGCCACGCCGTGGAAATGCGCCATGAAAGCTTCAACAAGCCGGAAGTCGATGCGCTCCTCCGCGAGCACAATGTCGCCCGCGTAATCGCCGACACGCCGGAAAACCCGCGCTTCGACCTCACCGCCGATTTCGCCTATTGCCGCCTGCAGGGCCCTGCCCGCCCCGGCGCCGCCGGTTATGAAGAATCGGACATGTCCGAACTCGCCAAGACCTTCGCCGATTGGCGCGATACCGGCATCGACACCTATGCCTATTTCGTCCACGAGGACAAACTGCACGCCCCGGCCAATGCCATGGCGCTGGCCGAGAAACTTGGTATCAAGCCCGCGACCTGATCACGACACCGTGCCCCGCTGGCTTTTGCCACAAAGCGGGTCTAGACCGCCTGCCATCTAGCGTCATTCGAGAATTTCCATGGCCATTGCCACCAGCCGCCCCCTCGACAAGCTCGCCGCCGGCGCCGCTTTTTTCCTTGGCCTCGCCACCATCCTTGGCGCGCTTGGCAGCCAATATATCGGCGGACTTTATCCCTGCGAGCTCTGCCTCGAACAGCGCATGGCCTATTACTGGGGCCTGCCGCTTCTGGCGCTGATCCTCGTTCTCTGGAACCGCCTGCCTCTGCCTGTCTGGTATCTGGGAATGTTCATCGTCACCGGCATCTTCGCCTGGGGCACCTATATGGGGTCCTACCACGCTGGCGTTGAATGGGGCTTCTGGCCCGGCCCCACCGCCTGCACCGGCGTCGGTGACAGCTTCAGCTTCGACCAGCTCAACAGCATGACCCCGGTCATCGGCTGCGACGTGGTGCAGTTCCGCTTCCTCGGCATGTCGCTCGCCGGTTACAACGCATTGATCTCGCTGGCGATTGTCGCCCTGCTGATCGGGGCAATCGTGTTTCAGGCAAAGCGGAAGCGTTAGTCGTCAAGCAATGTATCAATATCTCGAGCTGAGGACGTTATCCTGACGACGACGACCTCATCTGAGGTCACGACGCAGATGATCGCGTAATTCTCGAATGGCCGCCGCCGATATCCTCGGCCTTCGTATCTTGGGATGAGCGCATAACGTTCTGCGCTCTCGGCCAGTCCTGCGCAGGCTTGCAAGAGTTTATCGGTATAGATCTCCGCCTGAAGGACACTGTCGGCGGCAATGAAAGTGGCGATGTCCAGCAAATCCTGTTCGGCGAGATCGGAAAGCCGGACCCGCATCAAGAGGCTTTCTTCGCGGCAATTGCAGCGATGTGTCGCTGGACGTTAGCCATCACCTCTTCCAATGATTTGGTCCTGCCAGCGTCGATATCGGCCTGTCCCGCGGCAAGCATCGCATCCAACTCCCGCAGCCGCGCTTCGCGCTCTTGGACCAGCCGCACGCCTTCGCGCAAAACTTCACTCTTTGAGTTGTATCGCCCGTTCTCGACGAGATCGTTCACGACCTTTTCGAGCGTCGCACCCAGATCCGCACTGATCGCCATGGCACCATCTCCCGCAAAGCCCACCCAATAATAGTTATTGGATGAACCCGCAGCAAGTCCGGATGTCTGCGAACGGCCTACGGCTCCAACTCGATGTCCCAATAGAGATAATCGAGCCAGCTCTTGTGCAGGTGGTTGGGCGGAAAAGCCCGGCCATTATTGTGCAGATCGTGCACCGTCGGGGCGAACGGAGCCTGATGCGGGAACATTTTTATCTCGCTCGGCAGCCGATTGGCTTTCCGCAGATTACATGGCGCACAGGCCGCCACGACATTCTCCCAAGTCGTCAGACCACCCTTCGAGCGCGGAATGACGTGATCAAACGTCAGATCATCGCGCGAGCCGCAATATTGGCACTGGAAGCGATCGCGGAGGAAAACGTTGAAGCGCGTAAAGGCAGGATGCCGTGCCGGCCGCACATAGTCCTTGAGCGACACCACGCTCGGCAGACGCATTTCGAAGCTGGGTGAATGGATCACCGTGTCGTAGTGCGAAACGATGTTCACCCTCTCGAGGAACACCGCCTTGATCGCGTCCTGCCACGACCACAACGATAAGGGATAATAGCTGAGCGGCCGGAAATCGGCGTTCAGCACGAGAGCGGGACAGGCCTCAGGCGACACATGGATGGTCACGAGAGTCTCCCGAAGCGGGAATCTGTTAAGTCCATAGCCCCTTTATAGTAAGCCCTTTGTGTCAGGGCTGTGAAGCGGGGATGAAGGACTTATTTCGCTGCGACACGCCCGATAAAATCGGCGGCGAAACCCAGACCATCCGGGGCAATTCCGTGCCCCACGCCGCGGCTCACGTGATAGCTGACATCAAAGTCGGCCCCACTAAGCAAGGTATTGGCCTCGCTCGAAAGATTGGGATCGACCACGTCGTCGAGATCGCCATGCACAAGGCAGATCGGCGGCTTTGCGAACGTCTCGCCGCCAAATCCTTCCGGCGGCAAAAAAGCACCCGAAAATCCGATGACACCCATGAGCTTTTCGGGAAGCCCCGTGCCCACATGCAGCGCCATCATCGCGCCCTGGCTGAACCCTGCGAGGATCGTCCGCTCCGGCGTGATTCCCGTCTGCGCCCAGAGATCGCGCAGGAAGCCTTCGAGCACCGGTCGAGCTTCGATCACGCCTGTCTGCCGGCTCGCCAGCCGATCACCGGTCCAGTCTATGGGAAACCACTGAAACCCACCCATTTCTGTCCCAATTGGCGCATTGGGCGAAACGAACAGCGCGCCGGGAAGGAGGTGCCGCCAATGCGGGGCGAGACCAATGAGATCATTGCCGTCGCTGCCATAGCCATGGAGCAGAACCACCGCAGCATCGGGCGCTTGGCCATTGGCTGGCGGCATCATCGGCCCCGAAAGCTTGGTCACAGCAAAATCCCTTCCTTGTCGCGCAGAATGGCAAAATAGCGCCAGAACAGCAGCGCCGCGGCCGATCGGTGCGGCGACCAGTTCTCGGCCATGCCGATCATCTCCTTGATCGTCGGACGCTCGTCAAGGCCAAGCCCATGATGCGCGGCTTTGAGCAAAGCGAGATCCCCCGCCGGGAAGATGTCGGGATGGGCGGCGCAAAAGAGCAGATAGACTTCGGCCGTCCACGGCCCGATTCCTTTCAGCGCCACCAGCGCCTTGATCGCCTCTTCGGCCGGTAGTGCATCCACCTCGGCAAAGTTGAGCTCCCCCGCCCCAACCGCCTCGGCAATCGTCCGCACAGCCAGAAATTTTCCGCGCGAAAACCCGGAGCCGCGCACCGTCTCTTCATCGAGCAGTAGATAAGATTCTGGCTCCAGCGATCCCGGCAGTTTTTCAAATCGCCCCCAGATCGCCGCCGCGCTCCGTACCGAAAGCTGCTGCCCGCAGATCACCTTGGCCATGCCGGCAAATCCCTTGGGATTGACCCTTGGCAGCACCGCCCCAACGCGCTCCCGCATCGGCAGTAATTGCGGCACCAGAGCCATCAAATGGTCGAGATGCACCGCCACCCCTTCAGCCGTATCGATCCGCGGTGACGCTCCGGGCGCAAAAGTGGTAGTCGTCAAAGTCATGTCCAAAAAACCAATTCTTCGTTTCGCCCCTAGCCCCAATGGGCGCCTGCATCTCGGCCACGCGCTTTCCGCACTCGTGACCTGGCAGGCCGCCGAAATTTTCGGCGGCACGACGCTTTTGCGCATCGAAGACATCGACATCACGCGCTGTAAACCCGAATTTACCGAAGACATTTTCGAGGACCTGAAATGGCTCGGCCTCTCCTGGCCCGAACCCGTCCTCATCCAGTCCGACCGCTTCGAGATTTATGCCGAAGCCGCCAACCGCCTTCGCCAGCGCGATCTCATCTATCCCTGCTTCTGCTCCCGCTCCGATATCGCGTCCAAAGCAGAAGACACCGACCCCGACGGCGCCCCCATCTATCCCGGCACCTGCAAGCACCTTTCCAATGCCGAGCGCATCGAGCGGCTAGAGCGCGGCGACCCCGTGCAATTCCGCCTCCATACCGATCGCGCCATTGAAGAAGCCGGCATGCTGACCTTTACCGTCATCGGCCCAACCCTCCGCGATCGCCCGCAAATCCGCTACGCCCGCCCCCTGCGCTGGGGCGATGTCGTGCTACAGCGCAAGGACATCGGCACCAGCTACCACCTCAGCGTCGTCGTCGACGATGCCGCGCAAAATGTGACCTACATCACTAGGGGCCGCGACATGGAAGCGGCGACCGACATCCACGTCCTCCTCCAGATGCTCCTGGGTTTCTCAACGCCCATCTACCACTTCCACCGCCTCCTCCTCGGCGACGACGGCCAGAAACTGGCCAAATCCAAAAACAGCAAAACCCTCGCCGATTTACGCAGCGAGGGTTGGACTGCCGAGGATGTGCAAAGGGCAGTTGGCTTCTAGAGACCACCGGCCTTTCCCTCGCCCCTTGAGGGAGAGGGAAAGATTTTCTGCGTTCAGCAGAAAATCAGGGTGAGGGGTATTCTCTCCTCCGCAGAGGAGCGAGTTGCAGACCCTGCAAGAATACCCCTCATCCGCCCTTCGGGCACCTTCTCCCACAAGGGGAGAAGGCCAAAGAGCCAAAACCTCAGTGAACACTCAAGCCGCGACCTTCCCCGCCCCCACCAGCTCCTCCACCGTCGCCGCCACCGCCTCCTCAAACGGCGTCCCAAAATCCGGCCCCAGCAGCGCATCGAGCCGCGGATCGACCAGCTCCATCTCATTCAGCCACAGATACCGCATGCGGTAGATGTCCCGCATGACCGGGTTGAACAGCCCCACCGCCCGGATCATCCACCACTGCAGCGGCGACACCGCAACCTTCCCCGGCAGCGCCGTCTGGATCGCCCCCATCATTTGCCCATGCGACACCCAGTGTCCGGCAAAATGGAAATTTTCGAATTTTCCAAGCGTCTCCCGCTTCTCCGCCAGCACCGCAAAGGCGCGCGCAAGATCGGGCAAGTAAGCCCAGCTATGGCGCAGTTTCAGGTCGCCCATGTGGTAGAGTTTCCCCTTAGCGATATCCATCATCATCGCCGCCTCGAACCATTCCCCGCGATTGCCCGGCCCGAAGAAATCGCCGCCGCGCAAAATGATCGTCTGGAACTTCCCTGCCGCCGAAGCCTCGCGCAGCATGGTCTCGAGCCGGATACGGATTTCCCCGCGCGGCGCCTCGGCGCTCTGCCGCGTTGCCGGCGAAATCGTCCGGTCGTCGGCGCGATGATTGTAGATCGTCCCCGGAAACAGCAGCGTCTTGCCGCTACTTCCAAGCGCATCAATGACAACCTGCAACTGCTTTTCCGAGCGCCCATTGCCCCACTGGTCATAGCGCAGGTGCAGCGCATGGATGACTACATCCGCCTCCGCAATCGCCGCCCGCACCACCTCGACGTCATCCGCATCGCCGGCCACGAACGTCGTGCCAGCAACCGGCTTGCGGTTCGTCCGCCCCAGCCCTGTCACGCTCCAGCCCGCATCGCGAAAGGCGATCATCGCCGCATTGCCAATATGGCCGTTGCTGCCCAGAACCGTCACTTCACCCTTGGTCATTCTACATCTCCTTGACTTGCTGGAGACGAGATTGCCCGCTACAGATTTTTATAGCGATTGGCCAAATTTCGAGATTTGATATTCAATCATGAATAGAGAGCCTGACTGGTCCCTCTGGCGCAGTTTTGCCGGTGTCATCGAGCATGGCTCGCTTTCCGCCGCCGCCCGCGCCCTCAATTCAAGCCAGCCGACCATCGGCCGCCATATCGAACTCCTGGAATCCCAACTCGGCCTACAGCTCTTCGAGCGCAGCCTTTCGGGCCTCAAGCCCAACAGCACGGCCCTTAAACTCTATGGCCCCATAGCACAGGCGCAAACCGCTCTGGCCGAGGCCAATATGATGGCCGAGGGTGCCCAGGACGATACCGGCGGCACGGTTCGGATCACGGCCAGCGCCATGATCTCAAACTACGTGCTGCCGGAAATCCTCGTCCCCATCCGCGCCCTCCATCCGCGCATCGCCCTTGAAATTGTCCCCTCGGATTCAGCCGAAAACATCCTCATGCGCGAGGCCGATATCGCCATCCGCATGTTCCGCCCCACCCAACTCGAACTGGTGACAAAACACCTCGGCGACATCCCTCTCGTCCCGGTTGCTCATGAGCGCTACCTCGCCCGCCGCGGCCGCCCCACGACCCTCGCCGAACTCTGGCAGCACGACATGCTCGGCTTCGACCGCTCCAGCGCCATCGTCACCCACGCCCGAAAACTCGGCTATTCGCTCAATCGCGAAAATTTTGTTATTCGCTCCGACGACCAGCCCCATCTCTGGGAATTGCTGCGTGCCGGGCTCGGCATCGGCTTTGCCCAGGCCAATCTCGTGCGCCGCACGTCCGGCCTTGTCGCCCTGCCCATCGATATCGCCATCCCGCCTTTGCCGGTCTGGCTGACGACGCACAGGGAATTGTACACCTCCCACCGCATCCGCGCCGTTTATGATGCCTTGGCGGCGGGCCTTCTCGCCTATATTGAGAGCTGAACCGGCAAGGAGGCCAAACCCATGCAGACTCTTCTCAATATCGGCATCGCGCTGGCCCTGCTGTTCGTCATCGTGGTTCTGGGCATGGGCCTCTGGAATATGACCAAGGGTGGCTCGGCCAATACCAGCCAGCGCCTCATGCGCCTGCGCGTCATGGGCCAGGCCGTTGCCATCCTCTTGCTGATCGGCGCCCTCTTCTTCTTCGGCGGCGGCCGCGGCTAACTTGCCGGTTCCTGAGAACTCCGCAGACCTCCCTTCTGGCCGCGCGCGGGTGTGGGGGGATTCACGTCAGGGCGAGGCGAAAACGGTGGTTTTCGAGAACCGGAGCGGAGCGTACATCAGTACGTGAGCACCGGAAGCGCAGAAAATGGCCGTTTGCAGCCCGACATCACGTGAATACCCGCGCACCCGAGGAGAAAAGCCCTGTTCCTGCCCCTGCATGACGTCAATCCGCATCGCCATGTCAGATTTCCCTACGTCACTTATGGGCTGATCGCGCTCAATATTTTGGTCTTCATCGTCCAAGCGACGTTGCCACCCGCGGCCTTCGATGAAGCGACGATCTATTTCGGCATGATTCCCATCGTCGTGCGCGATATCTATCCCGCGCCCCTCCCCTGGCTGCCGGACTGGGCAACTTTGGTCACCTATGCCTTTCTCCATGCCGATTGGCTGCATCTGCTCTCGAACATGCTGTTCCTCTGGGTGTTTGGCGACAATATCGAAGACGCCATGGGGCATCTGCGCTTCCTTGTCTTCTACCTTGCCTGCGCCGTGCTCGCCGCCGTCGCCCACCTTCTCTTCAACCTCGATGGCAATGGCCCGCTGATCGGCGCTTCGGGCGCCGTGGCCGGCGTCATGGGCGCCTATATTCTCCTCTTCCCCCATGCCCGTGTCTTTGTCCTCGCGCGCATCGTCATCCCCATTCCCCTGCCGGTCCCGGCTTTCTGGATGCTGGGCTTCTGGGTCGCCACGCAGCTCTTCTATGTGGTCATAGGATCGCAGGAATCCGTCGCCTGGTGGGCCCATATCGGCGGCTTCGTTGCTGGCGTCGGGCTTGCCGCGGTCATGCGCCGCCGCGATGTCATGCTCTTCGGCGGCCGGTAGAAGGTTTCTTTACCGTGCCTTGCTAAGCTCCCGGCGTCTTTAGTATCGCGTAGGGAAATCAGCCCATGGACACCGATCTCGCCTCCAGCCTCATGGTGGCTCGCACCGCACAGACCCAGCAGTCCGTGCAGATCGCGGTGTTCAAGAAGGCCCACGACATGCAGACCCAGCTTCTCGACATGCTGCTGCAGCCTGCCCAGGCAACACTTCCCCCGGGCCAGGGCACGCAGGTCGACAAGACCGCCTGAGATTTTCCCGATGAGCAATGCCCTGGGCACTAGCACATCGGTCATGATCAACCGCATCGCTACCCGCGAAGGCGCTTCGGCCAACACGCTCCTGGCGCAAGTCGCAAAAATGCGCGGCGAAATGGCCCTCACGCAAAACAAGGCAGAGCCCGAAGCCCTGCCCGCCATTGTGCGCAATCCCGTAAACGGGGCTGAAGTGGATATGCTGGTCTAGCCGCGCAGACCGATCAGCGCCTCGACCACCGCCTTGCCATCCTTACTATGCCACTCCGCCGGCCCCTGCAGCACGGCCAATTCGCACCCTTCCGGATCGAGCAGCAGAGTTGCTGGCAGGCCCACAGCCACCGCCTCGCGCTTCAGCCGATCAAAGGCGGCAAAAGTGTTGTCGGCATAAAGCGGCAGATTCTTGAACTGTCCCTCGGCCAGGAATTCCTCGGCCTTCGCCAAGCCTCCCTCGCCAATATCGAGATTGATCGGCACCACCTGGAACTTGTCCGAATTGTATTCCGTGGCAATCGCATCGAGCGCCGGCATTTCTTCGCGGCACGGCACGCACCAGCTCGCCCAGAAATTCACCAGCAGCGCCTTGCCCGCAAAATCGCCCAGCGTCATCTCCGTGCCATCGGCCGCCTTGAAGGCCAAATCGGCATAGCCGCGCCCCTCGCCCGTGCCATTGACCGCCGCCAGTTCGCCCACCGCGGCCGCGTCGACGATCTGCGCCTGCGCCGCCTGAACCGGGCAAGAGTTGGCCGAGGCGGCATTGCCGAGATAAACCCACGAAGCTATAGCTACGCCCGCAACGGCCACCCCCAGCACGGCAAGAGCCCTATAGTTCCGGCCTTCTGGCTTGGGTTGGCTGGTGTCCGACATGGGCTACTCCTGAAAGGCAGACGATGAGCAACAAGATGTGGGGTGGACGGTTCGCATCCGGCCCCGACGCCATCATGGAAGAAATCAACGCTTCGATCGGTTTCGACCAGCGCCTGTTCCGCCAGGATATTGCCGGATCAAAAGCCCATGCCACAATGCTCGCCGCAACAGGCATTCTGACGCAGTCCGATCGCGACGCTATCCTTTTGGGTCTAGACGAGGTGCTGGCGGAAATCGAGAACGGCTCGTTCAAATTCTCGCGGGCACTAGAAGACATCCATATGAATGTCGAATCGCGCCTCCGCGAAAAGATCGGCGATGCCGCCGGGCGCCTCCACACGGCCCGTTCGCGCAACGACCAGGTCGCGACCGATTTCAAGCTCTATGTCCGCGACACCATCGACCACCTGGTCGCCCAGATCCACACACTGCAACTGGCTTTGGTCAAGCGCGCCGAGGAAGAGGCCGAAACCATCCTGCCCGGTTTCACGCACCTGCAAAACGCCCAGCCGGTCACCTTCGGGCATCATCTGCTCGCCTATGTCGAAATGCTCGGCCGCGATGCCGGCCGCCTGACTGATGCCCGTCGCCGCCTCAACGAAAATCCGCTCGGCTCTGCCGCTCTCGCCGGCACGCCCTACCCCATCGACCGCGACATGACGGCCAATGCCTTGGGCTTTGACCGCCCCACCGCCAATTCGCTCGACGCCGTCGCCGACCGCGATTTCATTCTCGAAACGCTTGCCGCCGCCGCGATCTGCGCCATGCACCTTTCCCGATTCGCGGAAGAGATGGTCATCTGGTCCTCGGCTCAGTTCGGCTTCATCAAGCTTTCGGACAAGTTCACCACCGGCTCGTCCATCATGCCGCAGAAGCGCAATCCGGATGCGGCTGAACTGGTGCGCGCCAAGATCGGCCGCATCATGGGTTCGCTCAATTCCCTGCTGGTCGTCATGAAGGGCCTGCCGCTCGCCTATTCCAAGGACATGCAGGAAGACAAGGAAGTCGCCTTCGACGCCCTCGACGCGCTCTCCCTGTCGCTGGCCGCCATGACCGGCATGGTCTCGGACATGCAGCCCGTGCGCGAAAAGATGCACGCCTCGGCCTCGGCCGGTTTCTCGACCGCCACCGACGTCGCTGACTGGCTGGTGCGCGAACTCAACATCCCCTTCCGTGATGCCCACCACATCACCGGCCAGGTCGTCGCCCTCGCCGAATCCAAGAACTGCGGCCTCGAAGGTCTCACCATCGAGGATTTCAAGGCCGTCGACGCCCGCATCGATAGCCGCATCCATAAGGTGCTGACGGTCGAAGCCTCCGTCGCGGCGCGAAAATCCTATGGCGGCACCGCCCCGATCAACGTTCTGGCCCAGGCCGCCCGCTGGAAATCGGCCCTCACCGGCGAAGACCACCAGCCCCGCGCCCTCACCAAGAAGAAGCATGGCGGCCATGGCGATGGCGGGGTTGAGTAGGCGAGTGCACTCGGGCAATCTGAACGCCGAATCCTGAGCGTTCACCGCGTCATCCCCGCGAAAGCGGGGATCTCTCTTCACCGCCAGGGATTCCCGCCTTCGCGGGAATGACGCTGTGGGTGTGGGAGAAGACGGAGGCCGAATGCCTAAAGACCAGCGACAGATGCGCCTCACCCCGCGCCATGTCGCCTATCTGACGCCCGAAAATCCGTCCGAGGTCATGCCGCCTCCGCCAGAGGGCATGACCGAGGCGAGCGAAGCCGACCACCGCGAAACCATCGCCAGATTTTTCGGCCCCGAGGATCAAGACGAGACCTGGATCTTTGCCTATGGCTCGCTGATCTGGAAACCGGCCTGCGATTACGTTGAAATCCGTACCGGCCTGCTTCACGGCTGGCACCGCGCCTTTTGCCTGGGCTGGAACAACCGCTTTCGCGGTAGCGATCAAAACCCCGGCCTCATGCTCGCCCTCGATCGCGGCGGCGCCTGCAAGGGCGCGCTCTATCGCCTGCCGCCCCATAAGCGCGACGAGTGTTTGATAAAGCTGTTCGAGCGCGAAATGGGCTGGAAGCCCACCGCCTTTCCCCCGCGCATGGTGACGGTCCGCTCCGGCGACCGAAATATCCGCGCCCTGACCTTCTGCATCGACCGCCATTCCGGCCGCTATGTCACGGGCCTCTCCGAAGACGAAATCGCCGATGTCCTCGCCAAGGCCGTCGGCAGCCGCGGCTCCATGGCCGAATACCTGTTCTCGACGGTAGAGCACTTAGAACAGATGGGCCTCCACGACGCCCATCTCTGGCGCCTGCAAAACCTCGTCGCCGAGCGCATCGAAGCCGTTTATGAGACGGATCGATAAGTCTCACTTTTGTTTTGGCCGTGCTTGGCATAGGGATTTTTCCCGAAAGCCCATCAAACACTCAGGCTGTCATCCCGGCGAAGGCCGGGACCCATCCTGAAGTGCAGCAAATTACCCCAATCTCAGGATGGACCCCGGCCTTCGCCGGGGTGACACTGTGTGGTTGGCGCACTTGAGGATGACACCTTGGTCCACCACTTCCAGCACCGCGACGGCACCCTCTATGCCGAGGACGTCAATATCAACGAGCTGGCTGAAAAGGTCGGCACCCCGTTTTACGTCTATTCCTCGGCGACCCTCCGCCGCCATGTCCGCGTCGTGCGCGAAGCCTTTGAGGGCATCCCTACGCTGATGGCCTATGCCATGAAGGCCAATTCCAATCAGGCCGTGCTCACGCTGATGGCGCGCGAAGGGTGCGGCGCCGACGTCGTTTCGGGCGGCGAACTCCAGCGCGCCCTTGCGGCCGGCATCCCCGCCGAAAAGATCGTCTTCTCCGGCGTCGCCAAGACCGTCGCCGAAATGCGCCAGGGTCTTGAGGCCGGCATCAAGTGCTTCAACGTCGAGAGCGAACCCGAACTCGAACGCCTCTCCATGATCGCTAGCGACATGGGCCTCACCGCCCGCGTCTCCGTCCGCGTCAATCCCGACGTCGATGCGCGCACCCATGCCAAGATTTCGACCGGCAAGTCCGAGAACAAGTTCGGCATTCCCTACAAGCGTGCCCGCGAGGTCTATCAGCGCATTGCCGAGCTACCGAACATCGTCGCCGTCGGCGTCGACATGCACATCGGTTCGCAGATCACCGACCTTGAACCCTTCGGCAACGCCTTCGGCCTCATGGCTGAACTGGTGCAGGCCCTGCGCGCCGACGGCCACGACATCCACCATGTCGATGTCGGCGGCGGCCTCGGCATTCCCTATCACCACGACCAAGAGGCCCCGCCGCATCCGGAAGCCTATGCCGCAGTCGTGCGCGACAAGGTCGGCCAGCTTGGCTGCACCCTCGTGATCGAACCTGGCCGCCTCCTCGTCGGCAATGCCGGCGTGCTCATCACCAAGGTCGAATATGTAAAGGAAGGCTCGTCCAACTTCATCATCGTCGACGCGGCGATGAACGACCTGATCCGACCGACACTCTACGAAGCCCATCACGACGTCGAACTGGTCAACCAGTCCAACCTGCCGCCCATCACCGGCGACATCGTCGGCCCCGTCTGCGAAACCGGCGACTATCTTGCAAAAGGCCGCACCATCCCGGGCGTTAGGGAAGGCGATCTGCTCTCCGTGATGAGCGCCGGCGCCTATGGCGCCGTCATGGCCTCCACCTACAATTCGCGTCCGCTGATCCCGGAAGTGCTCGTCGACGGCCCGCGCTGGCACGTTATCCGCCCGCGCAAATCCATTGAGGAATTGCTGGCACTGGATAGCGTTCCAGACTGGGTGTGACGCAAATCCAGGCTAGCCACCGGCCCATTCCTCTCCCCATCGGGGAGAGGTGGCTCGGCGCAGCCGAGTCGGTGAGGGGGACTCTCGCCACAGACGCGATCCTCTGAAGCTCCCCCTCATCCGGCGCTTCGCGCCACCTTCTCCCCGATGGGGAGAAGAACAGAGCGGCGTTCGACCGCTGAAGTGGGCGCCGAAGCCGCCCTACTCTTCTCTCGCCTGCCGCGCCAGTGACAGCACCTCAACCGGCCGCCCCTCCAGCGCGTCTTCCACCTTCGCCAGCAGTTCCGCCAGCGTAAACGGCTTCACGATCACATCGTAAACCAGCGCCTCGAGCCCATGCGCGCGCTCGCGCTGGTCGGCAAAGCCGGTCATCAGCACAATCGTCACATCCGGAAAAGCCGAGCCCACCTGCAGGGCAAGCGCGATCCCGTCCATCACCGGCATCTTGATATCGGACAGCAGCAGGTCGAACTTGCCGCCTTCCGCTTCCATGGTTTCGGCGGCCAGCCCGCCATCTTCCTCGGCCACGACCTCATGGCCCTTCATGGTGAGCGCGGTCACCACGAATGCGCGAACGGATGGGTCGTCTTCAGCGACAAGAATACGGGCCATAGGCAGTCTCCGGGCGGCGGATCGGTAGCCAAGTGGCACCGACCGGACCTGTCAGGGGCAAAGGTGACAGGTCACACGCTCGCTTCAATATAGGAACGATCCCATCAGTGGTGAACAGCGGGCGCGGCGGCTTCAACAGAAGGTTCAGCCGGATGGGCGGCCTCGCCGGCATCCGCAGCCTCGCCACTATGGCCCGCTGCTTCGCCATGTCCGGACACGGGCGCCGCGCTTTCCGCATTGCCATGGGCGGGTTGCGCTTCGGCAACCGGTGGCGGAGCCTGTTCGCCGGCATTGTTGGCGGCGCGCCCCCCGGCAAAGGTCAGTCGCACCTTGACCGCCTCGCCCGGCGGCAGAGGCAGACGCGTATCGAGCGTCGCCCGCTCGCCGGCCATCAGGTCACGAATGCGCGGCGTGACGCTCCATTCATAGATCGTGTGCCCGGTGTCATCGAGCAGACTCACCAGCACCGGCGGCACCGGCACGGGATTGGGCATCAGCCCCACGAGTTGGGCCGAAACCACGAGCACTTCCTTGCCTTCGGAAAGGCCGCGCGTCGATTGCAGATGCGACAGCTCAAGCCCGACGACATTCACGCCCAGCCCAACCGCCTCATAAAGCCCCGCCAGATCGGGATTGCGCTCGACGATCTGCACGCGCCCGAAATAGGCAATGCCCAGAATACCGGCCAACCCGACCGCGCCGACCACCCGCGCATAGCGCCGCATGCGGGCCAGCGGCAGGCGCGACACCATGGCGGTCTGCCGGCGCGACAGCGCCTTTTGCCGCGCCCGCATTTCGGCAGCGGTTTCGCGCTTCTTGGCTGGCCGAGGCTCGACGGGTTCGATCACCCGCGGCTCGACATCGACAATGGTCTTTTCTTCGGCCTCGATGGCGGCATCGAGCGCCTCTTCGGCCATGGATTCAAACAGCCGGTCCGATTCGGGATCGGCCGGCGGCACCAGCTTCAGGTCCGGTTTGGGATCGGGCAGCGCCGATTGCTGCCAGGACTGGTGGCACGAGGCGCACTGCACCTTGCGGCCAGCCGAGCCGATGGCCTCATAGGTCACCTGGTATTTCGTCTGGCAATTGGGGCAGGTAATGATCATCGCGCCGGCAACCGTGTCGGGTATTGCCATGACCCTATCCCCGCTTGGGTTAATACTCCTCAAACCCATGAGAAATCACAATTGTGCCGCTTTCCCCCCGGCATAGCGGGGAGCAATGCCGCGAACGCGTGCCAGCGCTGCTATGATGCGGCCCACTCGTGATTCGCTTTTTGCGTTGAGACCACCGGACGAGCTGGGGAGCACCCGTTCTTGATCGATTTTTCCGATGTCGGCCTGCGCTATGGCAATGGTCCTGAAATCCTCAGCGATCTCACCTTTTCCATCGAGCCCGGCTCCTTCCATTTCCTCACCGGCCCCTCCGGCTCAGGCAAGACCAGCCTCCTGCGCCTGCTGCTCCTCTCGCTCAAGCCGAGCCGCGGAAAGGTGACGATGTTCAACGAGGATGTGGGCAAACTCGATCAGGATAGTCTCCTGCAGATGCGCCGCCATATCGGCATCGTCTTCCAGGAATTCCGCCTCCTCGACCACCTGACGACCTTCGAAAATGTCGCCCTGCCGCTGCGCGTCCTCGGCCAGCCGGAAAGCGAATATCGCCCCAACGTCACCGAACTGCTCGAATGGGTTGGCCTCGGCGAACGCATGCACGCGCTGCCCACCGTTCTCTCCGGCGGTGAAAAACAGCGCGCCGCCATTGCCCGCGCCGTCATCGCCCGCCCCAAAATTCTCCTCGCCGACGAACCGACCGGCAATGTCGATCCCGATCTTTCGAGCCGGCTCGTGCACCTCTTTGCCGAGCTCAACCGCACTTTGGGCATGACCATCATTCTCGCCACGCACGAATTGCCGCTGCTCGATCGCTTCTCCTATCCGCGCATGGTGCTCAACAAGGGGGCTCTGACCATCCATGACTAGGAGCCTCCTCTCCCGCCTGCCCCATTGGCTGCCTTTCCCGCGTCGCGGCGGCGGCGCCCCCATCGTGCCCGAACATTCCGTTGCCGGCCGCACCTTGCTTCTCCTCATCACCATTATGAGCTTTCTCTCCGCCGTGACCCTCGGCGGCGTGGTGCTGGTGCAAAAATCGGCCATTGCCTGGTCCGCCGATGTCGGCCGTGAAATGACCATCCAGATCCGCCCGGTCGAGGGCGAGGTGATGGACAGTAACCTCCGCACCGCCGTCTCGCTGGCCGAAGCCACGCCCGGCGTTGCCGGCGCGCGCGCCCTCACCATCGAGGAAAGCCAGGCCCTGCTCGAACCCTGGCTCGGCGCCGGGCTTGATCTCTCGGCCATCGCCATTCCGCGCCTCGTCGTCGTGCAATTGGCCGATCCCGTTGATGCCGATATCGAACAACTCCAACGCAATCTCGGAGCCATCAAGGGCGCGAGCCTCGACACCCACGCCGCCTGGCGACAACAGCTCAATACAATGGCCGGCACCGTCGTCGTCTCCGGCCTCCTCGTGTTGGGATTGATCGGCGTCGCCACGGTCCTCGCCATCATCTTTGCCACCCGCGGCGCCATGGCCTCCAACCGCGAAATTGTCGACGTGCTCCATTTCATCGGGGCATCCAACAAATTCATTGCCGGCGAATTCCAGGGGCGCTTTTTGTCCATCGGCCTCCAGGGCGGCCTCCTCGGCGCCCTCCTCGCTGCGCTCTTTTTCCTCCTCATCGGCACCGCCGCCGGCTCCGTCCTTCCGACTGAGGCCACTGCCCAGGTCGGCTATGTCTTTGGCAGTTTCGTCCTCGGGCCCGATGGCATCATCTTCATCGCCCTCGTCGTGCCTGTGATTGCGGCCCTCACCGCCATCACGTCGCGCCTGACTGTCCGGCGTTACCTCAGCGAAGCCTCCTGAGGTAACCCATCTCGCCATTCCGCGTTCTCCGCTTTATTGAGGAGACAAGCCCTAAGCGTTTTCCGAAAAAGTGGCTGCCACTTTTCCGGTTTGAAAACGTGACAATGATCTGAGGGGCGGGAGGACGAATAACCTTGAAAACCGTGATCCAGGCGATCCGCACGGCGCTTTTCTACGCCATCTTCATCGGCCAGACGGCCATCATCGCCATCATCATCGGCGTCATCGCCCTCTTCGCCGGCCGCACGCCCTTTACCTGGGCCCTGGCCAAATACTGGTGCTGGTCGAACGTGCAGTTCCTCCGCTTCATCACGGGCGTCCGCACCGAGATATCAGGCACCGAAAACATCCCGCCTGGCGGCTGCATCATCGCCTCAAAGCACCAGTCCGACTGGGACGTCTTTGCGATCTTTCCGCATACCGGCCGCCCCGCTTACATCGTTAAGAAGGAGCTGATGAACATCCCCTTCTTTGGCTGGGCCGCCCGCTCACTCGATTGCATCGAGATCGACCGCAAGAAGGGCGCCGAAGCCATTCCGCAAATGATGCGCCAGGCCCATGCCGCCCTTGATCGCGGCTGCCGCATCGTCATTTTCCCCGAAGGCACCCGCAAGGCCGCCCTCGCCCCCGCCGATTATCGCCAGGGCATTGTCCGCCTCTATAGCGAACTCAACGTGCCCGTCGTGCCCGTGGCGCTCAATTCGGGCCTTTTCTGGGGCCGCAATTCCCTCATCATCTGGCCCGGCACCGCGCGGGGCGAATTGCTGCCCGCCATCGAGCCCGGCCTTGCCCCCGATGTCTTCGCCGAGCGCCTCAGGCGCGCCATCGAAACCCGCTCCGACGAGCTCAGTCTTGCCGCCGTCGATTCGGGCCTCTCCCGCCCCATCGATCCCGCCCTGGCCACCCGCATTGCCGCGGCGCGACAACGCGCCCCCTCATCTTGACGCAACAAAGCCACAAAGCACCACATCTAGTAGGCACATGACGCGACTTGACTGATTCGCGGTATTTGTTCTAGTTTTGTTCTACTCGCCCGGGGGAACAGGGATGCTTTCGTGGATTGAAGCCGGCTTGGAGCCGGCAGCGCGACAGAAGCGGATCAACCAGTGGCTCGGCCTTTCCGGCCGCACCTATCATCTGGCGTCCGAAAACCTGCGTGACTTCATTCTCGAAGGCGCCGATCTCTATCTCATCGCCCGCGGCAATACCGTTCTCTGGGTCGGCTGCGGCCTTGATCTCGTCGCCGAACCCGCGATCCGCCTCAAATTCCGCAAGGCTCTCAGCCGCGCCGATGGCGTCTTCCGCCTGCCGCGCCCGGAGGTGGACGGTGAACGCCTCTCCATCATTGCCGATCTCGAAGGCGCCGTACCGGCCCCCGTCGATCAGGCCGCCTGAACACATCAGGCCGCTTGACCCTCGTCCTCGAGTTTTCGCAAGAGGTCCATCAACACCCGGTCGCGAATCCCGAGGCTTTCGAGATGCTTTGCGGTGTTGACCACATAATCGATATTGCGCCCCGAAATCCCGACGCCCGCCCGTACCATGGCCAATTGCTCGTCGAGCGTCAGGTTCCCGGCAAATTGCTCGTGCCGTTCGTCGACCACAAAGGTCAGGGCCGAAACCTTTCGCCCATCGTCGAGCAGCACCGGCCGCATCACGTCGCGATAGACCATCGTCACCTGCTCGCGCGCCTCAAGATAAGCCCGCACCGATGGCCAATCGGCGCCAGCCACCTCAAACACCATGCCGCGCACCGAACCGCCTCGCGTCAGCCCAAAAACCAGCCCCGGCTGCTCCACCGTGCCGCGATGATGGTGCGAAATGATCGAAAGCGAGCGATGTGCGCCTTTCAGCCGTCCCAGATGCGTCGAGACGAACGGAAAGCCCGGATTCCAGATCAGCGATCCGTAACCAAAGACCCAATGATTTTCCGCTTCATCCGCTGCGCTCATGCCCACCAGTCTGCTCTCACCCACCGCTTGCGGTACCCGCACCATCACTGCCATCGTCACACAATTGAAGCCCAGCCTCGCCATGGCCACAACCACAGCTTAGGCAAAACTTGTATGAACAAAGGCTGAGGGACGCGACCCGGTTTTGCCTTTGCCCCGTCCAAGGTTAAAACCGTTCCATGAAGAAACGAATCATCATTCTGGGCGCCGTCGTGCTGCTCGTCATCCTTGGCGTCAGCGCCGCCTGGTTCTATGCCTCCGGCATCGTGCGCCAGGAGGTGGAACGCCTCGCCTTTGCCGATGGCGAAACGAGCCCACAACTGACGTGCGCCAATCTCAATATCGGCGGTTTCCCCTTTGCCTTCGATATCGAATGCACCGACGCGGTCGTCGTCTCGGGCGATCTCATGGCCGAAGTGCCGGGCCTGCGCCTCAGCGTCATGGTCTATGACTTCAACCACGTCATCGCCTCGGCCAAAGGCCCGGCCCAGCTCTCCGACGCCTTTACCGGCCAGCGCTCGGCCATTTCCTGGACCGCGCTCAATGGCAGCCTTCGCCTGACCGACAATCGCATCGCCCGCCTCTCGGTGGTCGGCGATGAAATTTCCTGGAACGATCTGCTGCTTGGCGACACTGTGCTCGCCAAAGCCACCCATGCCGAAGCCCATCTCCTCGACATTCCAGAGGCCCATGATGCCGAACGGAACCTCGCCTCGCTCGCGCTCTATCTCACGGCCGACGGCCTCGATCTGCCTGTCGCGACCCTGACCGATACCGCGCTCAAGGTCGAAGCCGAGCTCAGCGGCATCCCCGACGAACTCTCCGCCATCGGCCTCGAACCGATCCTCCCCGCCTGGCAGCGTGCCGGCGGCGAACTCAATATCGTCGGCATCACCATGAGCGACGCCAATGCCGACCTCAAAGCCTCGGGCAAGCTCGCCCTCGACGCGCAAGGCTTCCCAAACGGCACGATCTCGATCGATTCCATGGGCGTTGCCGAACGCATCGGCCCTCTGATCGAAGAACCCTGGCGCACCCTGGTCCTCGGCGTCCCCGGCGCCGATGGCCGCCACACCAACCAGCTCAATTTCCGCGGTGGCACGCTGTCCTCGGGCTTGGTCCCGATCACGTCGCTTCCACCTCTTTTTTGAGGCTCCGAACACATTCACCGGCGTCACCTTCACCTCGCCGGTGAATCCACCCATCCCCTTGTTGCCAAGCGCGCGCAACTGCTCTATAGAGCCCCACAATCCCAACAGAGACGTGTCTCTGGGCCGCTTTCGGCGGCGCAACGATTTTGAATTCGGAGTACCGACCATGGCAGTGCCAAAACGAAAGACCTCGCCGATGAAGCGCGGCTTCCGCCGCTCGGCCGACGCGATTGCGAACCCCACCTATGTCGAAGACAAGGATTCGGGCGAGCTGCGTCGTCCGCATCACGTCGACCTCAAGACCGGCATGTATCGCGGCCGGCAGATTCTCGCCGTCAAGAGCTAAGCCGAAAGGCTTGCGGCGCTGATGCGCGCGACCTGATACTTTTAAGCGGCCGATCCTTTCTAGGGTCGGCCGTTTTGTTTTTCGTCATGAATTCCGCCGATAAGAGCGGCCAGCAACTCGGAGAGCCTTAAATGACCATGCGTATTGAATCGGACACGATGGGCACCATCAACGTGCCCACCGACAAATATTACGGTGCTCAGACGGCTCGCAGCCTCGCCAACTTCGACATTGGCGGGGAAAAGATGCCCAAGGAAATCATCACCGCCTTCGCCATCCTGAAAAAGGCCGCGGCGATCACCAATACCAAGCTCGGCCTCCTCGACCCGGCCCTGCGCGACCTCATCGTCGCTGCAGCCGATGAAGTCATCGACGGCAAGCTCGACAATCATTTCCCGCTCGTCGTCTGGCAGACCGGCTCCGGCACCCAGTCGAACATGAACGTCAACGAGGTCATCTCCAACCGCGCCATCGAAATGGCCGGCGGCACCATGGGCTCGAAAAAGCCCGTGCACCCCAATGACCACGTCAATATGAGCCAGTCGTCCAACGACACCTATCCCACGGCCATGCACATCGCCGCCGTCGAAGCGGTCGTGAACTACCTCTTCCCGCGCGTCAAAATCCTGCGCGATACGCTCGATGCCAAGGCCGAGGAATTCATGGACGTGGTCAAGATCGGCCGCACCCATCTCCAGGACGCGACGCCCCTGACGCTCGGCCAGGAAATGAGCGGCTGGGTCGCCCAGATCGATCTCGCCATCAAGGCCATCGAAGTCACCCTGCCCCAGTTGCGCGAACTCGCCCTCGGCGGCACCGCCGTCGGCACCGGCCTCAATGCCCATCCCGACTATGCCGTCGCCGTCGCCGCCGAAATCTCCACCCTTTCGGGCCACGAATTCATCACCGCGCCGAACAAATATGCCGTCATGGCCGGCCACGACGCCTTTGTCGGCACGTCGGGCGCCCTCAAGCAGCTCGCCGTCGCCTTCATGAAGATCGCCAATGACGTGCGCTGGCTCGCTTCCGGCCCCCGCTCGGGCCTCGGCGAACTGACCATTCCGGAGAACGAACCCGGCTCCTCGATCATGCCGGGCAAGGTCAACCCGACCCAGTCCGAAGCCATGACCATGGTCGTCGCCCATGTCATGGGCAATGACGCCGCCATCGGCTTTGCCGCCAGCCAGGGCAATTTCGAGCTCAACGTCTTCAAGCCCGTCATCGCCTACAACTTCCTGCAGTCCGTGCGCCTCCTCGCCGACGCAGCAAAGAGCTTCAACGACAATTGCGCCATCGGCATCCAGCCCGACCGCAAGCGCATCAAGCAGCTCGTCGATCAGTCCCTGATGCTGGTCACAGCGCTCAACCGCAAGATCGGCTACGACAACGCCGCCAAGATCGCGAAAACCGCGCACAAGAACGGTTCGACCCTGCGCGAAACCGCCATCGAACTCGGCCTCCTCACCGGCGAAGAATTCGACGCCGAAGTGAAGCCCGAACAGATGGTCGGCCCACTGACGATCAAGAAGTAATTCTTCGCGACTGACCTCGAAATGCCGCCTCTCACCGGGCGGCATTTTTGTTTGTGGGCTGAGGCATTTCGCGCCTTGGCCCATGTGAAGCGGCTGGTCTAGCATCACGGTAAGAGAGGTGAACCATGACCAATTCCCCAAACCGCCCCATGGCCAAGACCAGTCTAAAATGGTCGATGATCGAGGAGGACCTGTCCATCCTCGACAAGTTCAAGCTCCTCGCCGACCTCGGCTTTGACGGCGTGGAACTGGACTCCCCCAACGACCTAAACCAGGCCGAAATCCTCGCCGCCCGCGACGCCACTGGCCTCGCCATCCCCGGCGTCGTCAATTCCGCGCACTGGAAAACGCCCCTCACCGACCCCGATCCCGCCGTCCGGGAAGCCTGCGTCGCCGCCAGTATCGAAGCCATGAAACAAGCCAAGAGCTACGGCGCCGAAACCATGCTGCTGGTCCCCGGCGTCGTCAACGCCACGACCTCCTACGCCATGGCCTATGACCGCGCCGTCGAAGGCATCGACCGCCTGCTGCCGTACGCCGAAGAAATCGGCATCTCCATCGCGCTCGAAAACGTCTGGAACAACTTTCTTCTGAGCCCCCTCGAAGCCGCCCACCTCATCGACGGCTTCGACAATCCCCGCCTCGGCTGGTATTTCGACGTCGGCAACGTCATGCGCTACGGCAGCCCCACGGACTGGATCGAAGCCCTCGGCGCCAGAATCTTCCGCATCGACATCAAGGAATATAGCCTCACCCGCATGAACGCCGAAGGCCCCTGGAAGGGTTTTGAGGTCGAACTGGGCGAAGGCGATATCGACTGGGCCTCAGTCAACCGCGCCCTCGCCACGACCGGTTACAATGGCTGGGTCTCCGCCGAAGTCCCCGGCGGCAAGCGCGAGCGTCTCGCCGACATCAAGGCACGACTGGATCGCATCGTCGGGCTCTAATCAGCCGGGGGACCACTCCCACCACCCCATCGTCATTGCCCGGTTCATCCGGGCAATCCATGCCACCACAAGAATGGACCGCCCGGACAAGCCGAGTGGTGACGACTATACCGCGCGTGAGCCCTCAGCCCTCAATCTCCTTGAGCATCCGCTTGATATTGCTCAGCCCCACCTCGCACCCAAACAGCGTCGGCTCCGCTCCCTCATATTCGAGCGACAAGAACCCATCAAAACCCGAAGCCACGACACTCCCAAGCAGCGCCTTGGTATCGAGATCCCCAAAACCAAACACCGAGCCGCGGATAAACTCCCCGCCCGCCGTCTTCAGCCAGCCCGGTCCCGGTTCAGCACGGCGCGTATAAAAATCCTTCACATGCACGAAACTCGCATGCGGCAGCGTCCGGCGCGTCGCGACATAGGGGTTGTCGTCGACGCAAAGGAAATTGCCCACATCCACCGTCAGCTTGAAGTTCGGATGCCCCACCGCGTGAACGAGCCGCAGCAGCCGCTCCGCCCCATTCATGAAAAACCCATGATCCTCGACGCTGGTAACGACGCCATGCTGCGCTCCTAATTCCGCCACCTCCTGGCAGCCATCGACGATGAACGAAAACGCCGCCTCAACCTCGCCCGCATCATTGGGCCGCAATGCCCACGGCACGACATCATGGCGCAGAAAACCCGCGCCGAACCGCGCACAAAGCTCGACATGCCTCTTCACGAGATCAATCTGCGCCCGCCGCTCCTCGCCCTCGAGAAAACTCGCCCCCAGGCAGAAGCCCGAAATCGGCACACCCGTCCGCGCCACCGCCGCTTCCAGCCGCTTGAGCACGGCTTCGTCCGTGCTCAGGTCATAGCCCGCTTCGGTGCCCGCACCGGCAAAGGAAAAGGTCGCAATTTCAAGGTGCTCGGCACCATGTTCCTTGAGCCAGTCAAACAGGGTTTCAATGGTCAGCCTGCCATCGGTCAGCATGGGGCGGAAGCTATAAGAGGACAGGCCAATCTTCATTTCGAGCGCTCCTAAAAACATGTCCTCCGAAAGCGGATACCGGTCGTGCGACCAGGACATGCGTCCAATTGGATGAGAATTTTTTGCAACGTCGCATTCTGACTTTACATACCAATTAGAACCATTGATACCAATTGCATACCAGCACTTTGAATGGAAAATCGCGATGCCTTCCCCCTCAACTGATGTCGTGATCATTGGCAGCGGTCCCACCGGCAGCGCCTATGCGCGGGTGATCCGCCGCGATTGGCCGGAAGCCCGCATCGTGATGGTGGAAGCAGGCCCGCAGATCCTGCCTGAGGTCGGCGCCCATCTCGACAATGTGCTGGATCTCGACAAGCGCGCCGAGCTCGAAATCCTGGCCCAGGGCGGCGATCGCTCCCCGCGCCTGTCGATCAGCAAGGAAGAGTGGGAAGCCCGCCGCGCCGGTGGCTTCGATGCGTCTTTCCTGCGCCGCTCCGGCCTCTACATCGCCAATGAATCCGACCCCTCGGAAAACCTCTTTGCCGGTTTTTCCGCCGCCAATGTCGGCGGCATGGGCACGAAGTGGTCGACCGGCACCCCGACCCCGTCTGAGGCCGAGCGCGTCCCCTTCATTCCCGCCGACGAATTCGAAGCGGCAATCGGCATTGCCGAAGGCCTCTTGGGCACCAACAAGGACCCGCGCGCCGGCGACACCACTGCCATCGCCCTGCGCGAAAAACTCGGCGAGGCCTTCAATGCCGGCCGCAGCCCAGACCGCACGGTTCGCGCCATGCCGCTCGCTGCTACACCCGGCCCGGAAGGCCTCCGCTATCACGGTACTGACGTGGTTCTGGGTCCGCTGGTCAACGAGAGCGCCGAAACCTTCCAGATTCTCGCCGAAACCATCTGCCGCCGCGTCGTCCATGAAAATGGTCACGCCGTGGGCGTCGACCTGGTCCGTGCCGGCGAAACGGAAACCTTCTTCCTCGCCGCCGGCACTGTCGTTGTCGCCTGCGATTCCCTCCATACCCCGCAACTGCTCTTCGCCTCCGGCATCCGCCCCGAGGCCTTGGGCCGCAACCTCAACGACCATTTCATCATCTCGCAAATGGCCGAAATGCGCAGCGATCCGCCGATGCGCGCCATGAACTGGATACCGGCCACCAATGAATTCCCCTTCTCGGTGACCATCCACGCCACCACCCTGTCCTCGATCGAAAAGACACCCGATTTCACCGGCCAACCCGTCGGCATGGGCGTCTTCTGCCCCACCGATATCGATTGGGACAATCGCGTCGTCTTCGACGAAACCAAGCCCGATTGGCGCGGCCTGCCGTCCATTTCGATCAAGTGGAAACCGTCCGAAGCCGACAAGGCCCGCGTCGAAGAGGCCAAGGCCGTCGCCATCCGCGTCGCCAATATTATCGGCCGCCCGGCCCCGGGCTTTGCCACCATCATGCAGCCCGTCGGCAGTTCCCTCCACTATCAGGGCACGATCCGCATGGGCGAAAAGGACGATGGCACCAGCGTCTGCGACCGCAACAGCCGCGTCTGGGGCTTTGACAATCTCTATGTCGCCGGCAATGGCGTCATCCCCACGGTGACCGCCACCAATCCGACCCTCTATTCGACCGCTCTGGCCACCTTCGGCGCCCGCCAGATCGCCGCCGCCCGCCGCACCATCTGACCAGGAGACCAAAACAATGACCGACAAGAAACTGAAAGTCCTGGTCGTCGGGCTTGGCCAGATGGGCAAGAGCCACGCCATCGCCTATCACACCCATCCCGGCTTCGAGATCGTCGGCCTCGTCAATCGCTCGACGCCAACCCTGCCGACTGAATTGACCGGCTACCCCATCCGCAACGACTATGCGGCGGCCCTTGCCGAATTCAAACCCGACGTCGTCTCCATCGCGACCCACACCAATACCCATGCCGACTATGCCGTCGCCGCCCTTGAAGCCGGCGCCCACGTCTTCGTCGAAAAGCCCCTCGCCGCCACCGTCGCCGATGCCCAGCGCGTCGTCGACACAGCAGTGGCGAACGATCGCAAAGTCATCATTGGCTATATCCTCCGGCACCACCCCTCCTGGACAAAACTGATCGAGGAATCGCGAAACCTCGGCGGCCCCTATGTCTTCCGCATGAACCTCAATCAGCAGTCCTCGGGCCCCGCCTGGGACATCCACCGCTCGATCATGCAGACCACCTCGCCCATCGTCGATTGCGGCGTGCACTATGTCGATGTCATGTGCCAGATCACCGATGCGAAGCCGGTCGAAGTGCGCGGCATGGGTGTCAACCTTGCCAAGGGCCTGCCCCAGGGCATGTACAATTACGGCCACTTCCAGGTGCTGTTCGACGATGGCAGCGTCGGCTGGTATGAAGCCGGCTGGGGCCCGATGATGTCGGAAACCGCCTTCTTCGTGAAGGATGTCATTTCCCCCAATGGCTCGGTCTCCATCGTCATGGACCAGGGCGCAGCCTCGGCCGATATCAACGCCCACACCCAAACCTCGCGCATCCTCGTCCACCACGGCGCGCTCGATGCCAACAACAAGCCCGTCCGCCCCGACGACTGGCTCGACATGCATGGCGAGCCCGACCATCAGGGCCTTTGCGATCGCGAACAGGATTTTGTTTATCGCGCCATCACCGAGAATTTTGACCTGACCCGCCACATGAACGACGCCGTCACCTCGCTCCACATCTGCCTCGCGGCCGACGAAAGCGTGCGGACCGGGTTGGCGGTAAAGCTTTAGGGCGCAGCACCCTCTCGCACGATTGTCACCCCGGCGAAGGCCGGGGCCCATCCTCAGATATCAAGATGGATCCCGGCCTTCGCCGGGATGACAGCCGGTGGCAAAAGGAAACCCCTCACGCCGCAAACCCTGCTTGCGCCGCCACACTAGGCGGGCATAATCGCATCTATCTCACCACCACAGCCCGCCTCCGGAGTTCCCCATGCCCACCATCGCCCTGATCGGACCCGGCGCCATTGGCGGCACGGTGGCAGCCTGGCTCGCCCAGGACCCATCCATCACGGTGACAGTCTGCGCCCGCACCCCCTTTACTGATCTGCAGGTCGAAACGCCCCAGGGCCTGATCACGGCCACGCCCAAAATCATCACCAACCCCGCCGACGCCACCCCCGTCGACTGGGTGCTCATCGCCACCAAAACCTACGACGCCGACGCCACAAAACCCTGGCTCGACCACCTCCTGACCGATCACACCCGCGTCGCCATCATCCAGAACGGGGTCGAACACGAGCGCCTCTTCGCGCACCTCGTACCCGCCTCCCGCATCGTTCCCGTCATCATCAACCTGCCCGCCGCCCGCAGTGCACCCGGCCGCATCGCCCAGCATCGCCACGGCATCATCTCCGTGCCCGCCGGACAAAACGGCGAGGAATTTGCCGCTCTCTTTGCTAAAACCGAAATCGAAGCCGCAGCCCATGCCGATTTCATCTCCGAGGCCTGGCTGAAACTCACCGGCAATTCCATCGCCATTGTACCGTCGCTGACCCTGCGAGCCACCGGCCCTGTCTGGAATCTCGATCTCGAAACCATAGTCCGCGGCGTCGTCGAAGAATGCGCCGCCGTCGGCCGCGCCGAAGGCGCCACCATCCCCAAAGACTTCGTCGAACAAGCCATCAGCAATTCGCGCAACATGCCCGAAGGCGCCTCGGGCGGCTCGCTCCATGCCGATCGCCTCGCCGGTCACCCCATGGAGGTCGACGCCCGCAATGGCGTCATCGTCCGCCTCGGCCAGAAGCACGGCATCCCAACGCCGATGAACAAGATACTGGTGACCCTCCTCACCGCCTCCGGCGCGCCATGGATCGAAAAAACACCAAGCTAAGCGCTCTTCCGCCCGCCTTATTCCTCTGGCATCTTCCGGAAACCAACCGGAGGCCCTCATGACGGAAACCGTCGTCCTGCCCACCCAACGCACACCGCGCCGCGGCAATACCTTTGTCGTGCCGCTGCTGGTCGTGCCCTTCGTGCTCTACAATATCGCCGTCTTCCTCTTCTTCGGCGGCAATCCCGTTAATTGGGGCGCGGGCCTCTTTTCCATCCCCATGCCCTCCGGCATGCCCTGGGCGATCACAGCGGGCGATCTGCTGCTGGTCGTCGGCATTGTGGCTTTGTTCTTCGAAGTCCTGAAATCGACCCAGACGGCGCGCAATTCCATCATCGAGCACATGTTCTCTATGCTGCTCTTCGTGGTCTTCCTGATCGAGTTCCTGCTGGTGGGCGCAGCTTCGAGCTCGGTCTTCTTCCTGCTCATGGTCATGAGCCTGATCGATGTCGTCGCCGGTTTTACGGTTTCGATCACCAGCGCCAGCCGCGACGTCTCGATGAGCTGAGCGCAACTGGCCCAGAAAAACAAAATCCCCGCTCTCGAGGCGGGGATTTCTTTTTGTACCGATCAGGCAACGACTGTCTTGCGATAACCTTCCGGCATCCGCTTGACGGCAACCCCGGCCCCCTGCCGATAGGCTCCCACCGCCCGATCGACACTCGCCGTCCGGCGCTCGCGCTGGCTTGGTAGATGCTCCCGCGCGGCGATGAGTTGACTCACAAACGCGGCACTCGGTGCGCTCCAGGCGAGCGAGGGTCGCGGGCCTGCGACCGAGACCGGTACGGGAAGCTGCGTCCGCTGTGTTTCAATCTCGCTCATTCTGGTCCCTCGCCTGTGTCATCGAGGGCCAGCTGTTCCACTTTGAGACGGATCAACGGGCCCCTGCACGTAAAGGTGCAAGGCGCGTGCCAGACGTTAACAGTCTGTTAACGATTTGGGATCCCGGAATGTGACCTGTTCTCAGAAATTATCCTTGCCCTTGCGGATCGCCGCAAAGACTTCGGACGGGTGTTTTCCGGTGAGGCCATAGTAGTGCGCCAGCTCCGGCGCATCGGCGCGGAGGAACGGATTGGCCCGCTTGTCCTCGCCCAGTCCGAACGGAATCGTCGCCCGCCCCGCCAGCCGCAGCGCCTTCACCTCGGCCGTCCGCGCCTGCAGGGCGAGATTGTCAGGATCGACGCTGAGGGCGAACCGCGCATTGCTCTCGGTGTATTCGTGCCCACAATAGACCAGCGTCTCATCCGGCAGCGCCCGCAGCCGCTCAAGCCCCGCCCACATCGGTCCCGGCGTGCCTTCAAACATTCTGCCGACGCCGAGCGAAAACAGCGCATCGGCCGAGAAAAGGTGTTTGTTCTGGGCATCATGATAGACGATATGCCCCAGCGTATGCCCTGGCGTCGCGATGATATCGAACGCCGTTTCCCCCAGCATCACCCGGTCGCCATCACCAACCAGTTCATCGAGCCCCTCGATCTTGTCCGCCTCGGCCCGCGGCCCGACCACCCGGCTACCAAAGGCCGCCTTCAATTCCCCAATGCCTTCAACATGATCGAGGTGATGATGGGTGATGAAAATATCGCTCAGCGTCCAGCCGCGCATCTGCAAGGCATTGCGAATCGCCGCCGCCTCCGGCGCATCGAGCGCCGCCGTACGGCCGGTCGCTTCGTCATGAATGAGGTAGCCGAAATTGTCCTGTCGGGCGGGAAAAACGTCAACGATCACGGCCATCTAAAACTCCTCTTAACTGTCGCAACAGGCTAGGACCGACACCTCGCGATGACAACCCACGCAGCTTTGTCTAGACTTGATTCATGACCAGCGATGTCACCCGCCTGATCTCCTACTACAAGTCCCCCCTCGGGCGGATTTCCCGCGCTTTGGTGCGCGAACAGATCATTGCCCTCTCCGGCGATCTCAAGGGCCGCCGCGTGCTGGGCCTAGGTTTTTCAACGCCTTACCTGCGCTTCGCGCTCGAACCAGCAGAACGTGTCCTCGCCGCCATGCCCGAACGCCAGGGCGCCTCGGCCTGGCCGCGCGAGGGCCCGTCGCATACCGTGCTCTGCGACCCCCTCGAAATGCCGCTGGCCGATGCCTCCATCGACATCACCATCGCCGTCCACGCGCTCGAACATGTAGCGGATGCCGAGGAACTGATGCGCGAACTCTGGCGCATCACCGCCCCCAATGGCCACCTCGTCATGGTCGTGCCCCGCCGCCGCGGCATCTGGGCCCAGCGCGATGCGACTCCCTTCGGCCAGGGCAATCCCTATTCCGGCGGGCAATTGGAAAAGCTCCTCCGCGACCATAGTTTTGTGCCCGAAGCCTGGCGCGACGGCCTCTTCATGCCGCCGATCCAGTCCTCGATCGTGCTGCGCTCCGCCCGCTTTTTCGAGCGCGTCGGCCGCCTCTTCGGCCCACCGATGAGCGGCGTCATCTGCGTCAGGGCCCGCAAGGAGGCCTTCCCGGCCATTCCCCGCCGCAAACGCGCCGAACGCTATGTGCGCCTGCCCGGCCTCTCCGCGGCCACCGCCCGCTCAAGCTGAGAGAGGCTTTGCCTTTAATCCCCCTTTTGCATATGGTCCGCGCGGCCTTTCCTGCCTGTCATAAAAGTGCGTCATGACCGCTCCCACTCGCCCGACCCCGCAGCCCGGAATTCTTGATATCGCGCCCTATCTGCCGGGCAAATCCGGCGCGCCGGGCAGCAAGACGGTCAAGCTTTCGGCCAATGAATCCCCGCTCGGCGCCAGCCCCAAGGCCGTGGCCGCCTTCGCGGCCGCAGCCGAGCACCTCGAAATCTACCCCGAAGGCTCCTCGCGCCTCCTGCGCGAAGCCCTTGGCGAAGTGCATGGCATCGACCCCGCCCGCATCATCTGCGGCAATGGCTCGGACGACCTGCTGCACCTCCTCGCCCAGACCTATCTCGGCGAAGGCGACGAGGCGGTGATGAACCGCTACGGCTTCTCGGTCTATCCGATCATCACCATGGCTGCCGGCGCAAAGATCGTCATGGTCGACGAAACCGATTTTACCGCCGACGTCGACGCCCTCCTCGCCGCCGTCACCGAGCGGACCAAGGTGATCTGGCTTGCCAATCCCAACAATCCCACCGGCACCTATCTCAGCGATGCCGAAGTGCGGCGCCTCCATGCCGGCCTGCGCCCGGATATCCTGCTCGTCGTTGATAGCGCCTATGCCGAATATGTCACCGCCGCAGACTATTCCGTCGGCCTCGACCTCGTTGGCGAGGCCGAAAACGTCGTCATGGTCCGCACCTTCTCCAAGATGGGCCTCGCCGCCGCCCGCATCGGCTGGATGGTCGCCCCCGACCACGTCACTGACGCCACCCACCGCATTCGCGGCCCCTTCAACGTCAACCTGCCCGCTCAACTGGCTGGTGCCGCCGCAACGCGCGACCTGGAATTCAACGCCAAACTGCGCGAGCACAATGCCAAATGGCGCGAATGGCTGACGGCCGAACTCAGCGGCAATTCCATGCGCGTGCTGCCGAGCCAGGCCAATTTCATCCTCGTGCTCTTCCCCGACGCCGAAACCGCCGCCCGCGCCTTCGAGACGCTGATGGCAGGCGGCTATGTCGTGCGCGAAGTCGGCAAATCCTACGACATCCACAATGGCCTGCGCATTTCCATCGGCTCCGAAGAGGCCATGCGCGGCGTCGCCAAAATTCTCAAATCCATGGGACCAGCCCAATGAGCACCCATTTTCGTAAGCTTGCCCTGATCGGTATCGGCCTTATCGGCTCGTCCATCGCCCTCGCCGCCCGTCGCCAGGGTCTGGTGGACGTCATCTCCATCTCGACTCGTCGCCAGGAAACGCTCGATGAAGCGCGCGAGCTGGGCCTCGGTGACATCTACACGCTCGATCCCGCCGAAGCCGTACGCGGCGCCGATCTCGTCATCCTCTGCGCCCCCGTCGGCGCCTATGACACCTTGGCAAAAGCCATCGCGCCCGCCCTCGAACCCGGCGCCATCGTCTCCGATGTCGGCTCGGTCAAAGAGCACGTCGTCAAGGTTGTTGCCCCGCATCTGCCGGCCAATGTGCATTTCATTCCCGGCCACCCCATCGCCGGCACCGAACATTCCGGCCCCTCCGCCGGTTTCCCCGAGCTCTTCGCCGGCCGCTGGTGCGTCCTCACCCCCGGCCCCGAAGTGCCCGCGGCTGAGACCGAAAAGCTCGCCAGTTTCTGGGCTGCGATGGGCTCGCAGGTCGAAAGCATGGATGCCGCGCACCACGACATGGTGCTGGCCATCACCAGCCACATTCCGCACCTCGTCGCCTACAATATCGTGGGAACGGTGGCCGATCTCGAAACCGCAACCCAGTCCGAAGTCATCAAGTTCTCGGCCTCCGGTTTTCGCGATTTCACCCGCATCGCCGCCTCTGACCCGGTCATGTGGCGCGACGTCTTTCTTACGAATCGCGACGCGGTGCTGGAAATGCTGGGTCGCTTTTCCGAGGATCTCTCGGTGCTACAGCGCGCCGTGCGCACCGGGGACGGCGAGGCACTCGAAGCCATGTTTACCCGCACCCGCGCCATCCGCCGCTCGATCATCAATGCCGGCCAGGAAACCGCCGCGCCCGACTTCGGCCGCCCACACGAAGCCCCGCCGGTTCCGGAGACCAACATCGTTAGGGAACACGGCGGCGGCGACGACGCCTAGTCATAGCTCCACTCTCTTGGCCACCCCCTCCCGCCTCCCCCATCAAGGGGGAGGTGAAGAGACAGTGGTAGTGACGAGAAAGTGCCAAACACTCGATGCCACACCTCCCCTTGATGGGGGAGGCTGGGAGGGGGGGTGGCAAGCGTAGACCTAAAGGTCCAACCGCCCGTTCTTCCCCACACAGGCCGCGCGGTCCCCATAGGCTCGCGCCCGCTCCTCGACGATCCCGGCAACCCTGAGCAGCCCCGCATTCGGCTGCGCTGGATTCCTCACGATAGGATTGGGCAGCGTCACCGCGAGGAGGCTTGCCGTGCGCCAATCCAAATTCTGCGGCTCCCGCCCAAAGGCCCGCTCGCTACCGGCAGCCACGCCGAACTCCCCCTGCGGCCCCCATTCGGCGATGTTGAGATAGATCTCCATGATCCGCTTCTTGGGCAGGATCAAATCGACATAGACCGCCAACGGCACTTCCAGCGCTTTGCGGATAGGATCGGGATCGTTCCAGAGAAAGAGGTTCCGCGCCACCTGCATGGTCAGCGTCGAAGCGCCGCGTGTCGGTTCACCCGCGATGAAATTGTCGATCTCGGCCTGTAAGGCACCAACATCAACGCCCCAGTGCCGGCAGAACTGCCCATCTTCCGAGAGGATGATGGAGGCCTTCAGCCTGTCCGAAACATCGTCGATATCGCGCCATGTCCGCACCACCGGCCGACCGGAGACATAGCGCTCCAGCATCGGCACTGAGATCGGATCAACCACCAGGTAAACCGGCGTCAGCACCAGTGGAATGGCGACCAGCACCGCAATGACGGTGCCAAGAAAGCGCAATGCCCGCCAGAAACCCTTGGATGCTTTTCGTGCCATGGCATGGTGATAGCGGCAGACGGCCTCAGGGCCAAGGCCGGAAGTCCCCTTGAAGCCTTGATGCCAACGGGTTAGCAACGAGCCATGTACGACTTTTCCGCCGACAGTGCAGATTGCGCCCGCGCCGTTGAGGCCGGTCTTTCCGATTTTCTGACCGGCGCGCGGCTCTCCGGCCCCGGTCCGGCGGCCGATCGCGTCGTGGCCGCCATGCGCCATGGCGCGCTCGAAGGCGGCAAGCGCCTGCGCCCCTTACTTGTGCGCCAGGCCGCCGCTATCTTCTCGCTGCCGCCCTCCGCTTCGCTGCTGACCGGCCTCGCGGTCGAAATGGTGCATTGCTATTCGCTGATCCACGACGACCTGCCGGCGATGGACGACGACGACCTGCGCCGCGGTCGCCCCACCGTCCACAAGGCTTTTGACGAAGCCTCAGCCATTCTTGCAGGCGACGCCCTCCTCACCCATGCCTTCGCCGTCCTCGGCGACTCCTCCTGCCACCCCGATCCCGCCGTCCGCATCCGCCTCGTCACCGAACTCGCTCTGGGCAGCGGCGCCGGCGGCATGGTCGGTGGCCAGATGCGCGATATCGAAGGTGAAAAGGGTGGTTTCTCCGAAGGCGAAATCTCCATCATGCAGGCAATGAAAACCGGCGCCCTGATCCGCGCCAGCGTCCGCATGGGCGCGATTTTGGGCGGCGCCGATCCGCGCGCCCTCTCGGCCATGACCGCCTATGCCGAAGCCGCCGGCCGCGCCTTCCAGCTCGCCGACGACATTTTGGATGTCACCGCCACGCCCGAAGCCATGGGCAAGGCCACCGGCAAGGACGCCGACGCCGGCAAGCAGACGCTCGTTTCAAAACTCGGCGTCGACGGCGCAAGAAAAGTGCTCAACGACACGGTCAACGAGGCGATCCTGGCCCTCCGCACCTTCGGCCCCAAAGCCGATGGTCTCCGCGCCACGGCAAAATACTTTGCGAGCCGGGAGAAGTAGCATGGCCAAGCTCCTCGCAGTTTGCGTCGGCAAGGCGGAACATATCGAGGGCTATAGCCCACTGACCGGCATCAACAAGCGCGCAGTTTCCGGCACTGTCCCCATCGGCCCGCAAGGCATTGCCGAAGACGCTATTCTCGACCGCCAGCACCACGGCGGCTCCGATCAGGCAATCTACATCTACTTCCAGGGTGACTACGACTGGTGGGCGCGAGAAGGCGTCGCCTCCACCCCCGGCCTTTTCGGCGAAAACCTCGTCATTGATGGGCCCATTAGCGCCAACACCGCCATCGGCGACCGCTACCACATCGGCGACTGCCTGTTGGAAGTCACCTATCACCGCACCCCCTGCATGACCTTCGCCGCCAAGATGAACGACAAGTTCTGGGTCAAGCGCTTCCACCGCGCCAATCGCCCCGGCGCCTATTGCCGCGTCCTGACCCCGGGCACGATTGAAGCCGGCATGGACATCACCGTGACGCCCTATGCCGGCGAGCGGGTAACGGTGTCCGAGCTGATGTCCTTCGACACCTCGAAAGACCTGCCGCTCGACTTTATGCGCCGCGCGGTGACGACGCCGATTCGCGAAAAGACCCGCTTCAAATACGAAACCCGCCTCGCCGATCTCTTCTGAGTTGTTTTGCCGATGAGCCTTGAATCCGTCCGCTCCGACCTTGCCGCCCGCGCGCCTGACCTCGCCGTTGAAGTCACCGACAATTCCACCGCCACGGTCCAGCTTGCTGCCGAAGTGCATGGCGTCGAACCCGGCCAGATCGCCAAAACGCTCTGCATCCGCATCCACGACGAGGAGGTGCTGCTGGTCACCCGCGGCGACGCCCGCCTCGACAACCAGAAATCCAAAAGCGCCTTCGGTGGCCGCCCCCGCATGCTGGGCGCCGAAGATGTGCTGCGCCTCACGAGCCATCAGGTCGGCGGCGTCTGCCCCTTCGGCCTCCCCGCCCCGCTCCCGATTTTTTTGGACACCTCCCTCAAAATCTACGACCTCGTCATCCCCGCTGGCGGCGATACCCATGCTTCGGTTAAACTGAGCGTCGACCGCCTCGCCGAACTCTGTGGCAACAAATGGGTGGATGCTTGCCAGCTTCCGGAGTGAACCTGTCCCCGGAAGAGTTCATCCGCCAGCGCTTTGCCTTGGCGCCGCTCCCCTCCCGCCCCGACATTTCGCTCTATCGCCCAACCCCGCAAAGCGGGCTGATCGGCTTTCTCGCCCAGCAGGGCCGCGCCGATGAACCGCCCTATTGGGCCTATGCCTGGGCCGGCGGCGCCGTACTCGCGCTTTATCTGCAGGACCATCCCGAAATCGTCGCCGGCAAAACCGTGCTCGATTTCGGTGCTGGCTCCGGGCTTGTCGGCATCGCCGCGGCGCGGGCGGGCGCCACAAAAATCTGGGCCATCGAACCCGATCCCAACGCCCACGCCGCTATGATGCTCAACGCGGAAGCCAATGGCACTGCCATCGCATCCTGGACCGAACCCGCCCTGCCCGAGGTCGATGTCATCCTAGCCGGCGACGTCTTTTACGACACCTCCGTCACCCGCCACACCCTCCCGATCCTCGCTGCCGCGGCCGAACGGACAAAAGTCCTCGTCGGCGATCCCTTCCGCCGCGATTTACCCCTCGACCATCTCGATCTCATCGCCGCATACACCGTGCCCGACATGGGCGGCGGCGCACCGGTTCGGGCTGGTGTCTTCGCCCTGCGTCCGGGGAATATCGGAAATGCCCCATAGCGCTTGCCCGAAAATCGGGAAAATCCTATATCCCACACCAAGCGAGGACGACCTCCCCCATTCAGGGTTCAGCGCACGGGACGGCCCGGAACCAAGGGGGTTCCCATGCGGACCACCGCCGACCGTATTCGCCACGCTGTCAGTTTCGAAGTCATCGGCATCATCATCGCAACGCCGCTCGCGGCCTTTGCCTTTCACCTGCCCGGTGGAGACTCTGCGGTGATCGTCGTGGCCAGCGCCACCGTCGCCATGCTCTGGAACTACATCTACAATCTCGGCTTCGACCACCTGATGCAGCGTTTCACCGGCGGCACCGCCAAGACGACGCGCATCCGTGTCGCTCACGCCGTGCTGTTCGAGCTTGGCCTTCTCACAATCATGCTGCCGCTCGTCGCCTGGTACCTGCAGATTTCGCTCTTGCAGGCCCTGGTCATGGATATTGCGCTGGCCCTCTTCTACATGGGCTATGCCTTCGTCTTTAACTGGGCCTATGACCGCGTCTTCCCGCTGCCCGAATGGCAGGACGCCAAAGGCGTCTGAAACCTCGGTATTTTACCGGTTTGCAAGCTTCGGCCGTTAGGGTTGGTATTCAGGCCCTTCGGCCGAGGCGAGAGCGACGTGCCCATTCACGATCTGACATTGTCCTCGCCTCTCGGGGCTCACGACTGCTACGCGCTGCAATTGCGCAATGGTTTTGAAATGCTCCGCTTCGAGTCCAAGCTCGAGGCGGAATATCGCGCCGTCCTCACCGAAGAAGCCCAGCGCCCCACCCTGATCATCAATGCCGCGGCCATGCTCGTCTGGGCCGGCTTTGCCATATTCGACTTCGTCCGCCTCGATGTTTCCGAGCGCTGGCCGCTCGCGCCCGATATCTGGCTGCTGCTCGGCACCCGCTGGCTGGTGCTCGGCGCGCTCATTCTCAACATGGTGCCAGCCTTCGGACGCCTGATCCCCCTTGGCTGGCGCGCACTCGTCATCTTCATGATGCTCGGCTTCGGCGCCTGCCTGACCTCGGTGATCTATCGGCTCAATGGCCTGCAATCGATCGAGACCATGCAGATCGTGATCGTCATGTCGGGCTTCCTGCCCATCGGCCTGCGCTTTTACGGCTCGCTCTTTGCGAGTTTTTCCATCGTGGTGTTCTCTGTCGTGCTCGGCGTCCTGGCACTGCCGCCCGCGATCAATACCGAACAGATGGCCCTTGTCGCGGTCATGCTGCTGGCCGTGCCCATCGCGGCCATCGGCGGATACCTGCGCGAATATGCCCATCGCCGCCAGTTCCTGCTCGCCGCGCTGCTTGCCCATCAGGCTCAGTTCGATGCCTTGACCAATCTCGCCAATCGGCGCCTTTTCGAGCGTCACGCCAATGCAGCCCTGGCCCACGCGGCCCGCACCGACGAGGCCATGACCCTAGCCGTCATCGACATCGATCACTTCAAGCAGTTCAATGACCTCAATGGCCATGCTGCCGGCGACCTCGCCCTGCGCGCCGTAGCCGATCTCATCGCCGATTCCGCCCGCCGGCCGATGGATATGGCCGCCCGCCTCGGCGGCGAGGAATTTGCCCTGCTACTCTTCGGCACCGATCTCGTTCGAGCCCAGCCCCTCCTCGAGACCATGCGCGAACGCATCGCCGATCTCGATGTCGGCGGTCAGCGCCTGACCATCAGCATCGGCGCCACCAATGCTCGGAATGAAGGCCTGGAGGCGCTCTATCGTCGCGCCGACCATCTGCTCTATCGCAGCAAGGAAGCAGGCCGTAATCGGCTCAGCACCGACCTGCAGCCTATCCCAAATGCCCGGTAAACTTCAGCACGCCGAGGACGATGATAAGGGCCGCGAGCCAGAACAGGCGTCGTGTATTGCGCTCGTTCATTCCGCTGCGTTCTGCCGTCCGGTGCCGAACTTGCGCTCGATATAATCGGCCACCATCACCTTAAACTGATCGGCAACGTCGGCCCCGCGCAGCGTCGCCACCTTCTGCCCATCGACAAAGACTGGCGCGGCCGGGGTCTCACCCGTGCCCGGCAGCGAAATGCCGATATTGGCGTGCTTGCTTTCGCCCGGCCCGTTGACGATGCAGCCCATCACCGCCACCGAGAGCGTTTCGACGCCCGGATAGCGCTCGCGCCATTCCGGCATCGAGATATTGAGATGGTCCTGAATATCTTTCGCAAGGGTCTGGAAGGTCGTCGAGGTGGTGCGTCCGCAGCCGGGGCACGCCGCCACAACCGGCAGGAACTGCCTGAAACCCATGGTCTGCAGGAGTTCCTGCGCAACCTTCACTTCGGTCGTGCGATCGCCACCCGGCTCAGGCGTCAGCGAGATACGAATGGTGTCGCCAATACCCTGCTGCAGCAGAATGCCTAGGGCAGCCGACGAAGCGACAATGCCCTTCGAGCCCATGCCGGCTTCGGTCAGCCCCAGATGCAGCGCATAGTCGCAGCGCGCCGCAAGGTCCTGATAGACGGCGATAAGATGCTGCACATCCGACACCTTGGTCGAGAGCAGGATCTGATCGCGGCGCATGCCCAGCTCTTCGGCGCGCGCCGCAGAGAGCAGCGCCGACTGAATGATCGCCTCGCGCTGCACGGCGGCAGCCGAGATCGGCGCCTCGGACACGGCATTCTCGTCCATCAGTTTTGTAAGCAGTTCTTCGTCGAGCGAGCCCCAATTGACCCCGATGCGCACCGGCTTGTTGTACTTGTTGGCAATCTCGATCAGCGTCGCAAACTGCGTATCGCGCTTGGCCTTGAACCCGACATTGCCCGGATTGATGCGATATTTGGCCAGCGCCTCGGCACAGGCCGGATGGTCGGTAAGAAGCTTGTGGCCAATGTAGTGAAAGTCACCGACCAGCGGCACGTCATAGCCCATGAAGGCAAGACGATCGCGAATGATCGGCACGGCCGCCGCGCTCTCGTCGCGATCGACGGTGATGCGCACGATTTCCGAGCCGGCGCGCGCCAGCTGCATCACCTGCTTCACGGTCGCGTCGATATCGGCCGTATCGGTATTGGTCATGGATTGGACGACGACGGGCGCCCCGCCCCCGACCATCACGCCACCAACATTGACCCCGACTGACTGCCTACGCGGCGCTGGACCGGCCATCTTCATCCTCATTCACGCGTATCTTCGAAATAGGCCTTCCCATCTGCGCGCGCAACTGGACAATAGCGTGACGGTACGACCCAGACCCACCGGTCGAAATCGGCAGATGCCGTTCGTCGTGGTATTGAACAGGAGCAAAGCCATGACCTTCGCCGCCTATCTCAGCAATATCGAAAAGCAGACCGGCATCAGCCCCGACGAATTCATCCGCCTCGCCACCGAAAAGGGTTTTACCAAATCCGGCACCAAGGCGACCGCAATCACCGATTGGCTCAAGGCCGACTACAAGCTCGGACACGGCCACGCCATGGCCATCTACAAACTGCTGAAAGAGCAAGGGGGCTGACGAACTAGGCGCCCGCAACGAGATGTGATGGGCGGGGTATTGAACCCACCGCCCGCAGGACCATTTATCAGTCATGATGAACATGCTCCTCCCCCGCCTCATTCTGTTTCGCAAGGAAGTCGTGCAGCTCTGGAAGGCCTTCTGGGCTGCCGAGACACCGTTCTACCTGAAGACGGCGACGCTGTTCGTTGCCTTCTATCTGATCAATCCGTTCGACATCGTGCCCGATTTCATCCCGATCCTGGGATGGGTCGATGACATTGTCCTCGTGCCGCTGATGGTGAGCTGGATCGTCTCCCGCCTTCCGGTTCCAGCCCGGGTCTATGCCGGAAAATACGGCAAGACTGTCGATGGCACCGCCCGGCGGATGTAATCCCCGAAGCGTTGAACGAAATGAAAGAGGCGCCCGCTGGGCGCCTTTGGCTTGTCTGGAAGATTATTCCGACCGCTTGAACGCGGCATGGAGCCGCGAAAACTGATCGGCAATGCCATTGGCTTGGCCGGCGGCAACCTCGGGCAATTTGCCCCGCTCGAGCAGGTCAAGCTGAGTGACACGGTCAAAGAGCCGATCGCCTTGGTCGATAAACCCGCGCAGCTTCTCCGGCAGGTGATCATAGCCCGGCCCGCCGCGTTCCGAGGGCGTGGCTGAAAACTGCACCTTTTCCTTTTCGGTGCGCGCATTCTCACGAGAAATCTCACCCTCATTGACCGCCCGCTGCAGCAGCAGCCAGGAGGCAATCTGCATCAGGCGCGTCGTCAGGCGCATGGATTCGGTGGCATAGAGGAACGAGGCCTCGCGCGGCAGCAGCCGGCTGTCCTCGCGCCCTTCCTGGTCGAGATAAGCGGCAACAGCTTCGATGAGGCCCATGCCCTCGCGATAGAGCAGGTCAAAGCCTCCGGAGGCCGCAATGCGCGGGCCCAGGGCAACAGCCGAACTGCTCGTCTCGCTCATATCCGCCACGGTCCATCCCAGCTCTAGGAATTATCGGAGAGAAGAATCCCGCCTCTCGTTTCCCTGCCATGCTAGGCGGAAATGAGGCCAGCGTCATCCTGCGAGCGCAACTAGCCTCAACAAGTGGTTGCACGGCAGGGTGTTATCGTGGTGCCAAAGAGAGAAACAGACGCCCCAAAAAGAAAAAGAGCCGTGAACCACGGCTCTCGAAGTTAACAGGGAGGCGTCAAACAGAGGGAGAACCGCTCTGAAAAATTCAGAAAAATCTGAATAACTTCACCTTAACCGCAAAGTCTTAATTGTGCGTTAACAGGAGTCGATTTCTTAACCCTGACAAAAAATCAACGCCGGCGGAACGGCGGCTGCCAATAGCGCGCCACCTGCACCTGCCACATGAAGGTCTGGATCGGCTCTTCCCGCCAGGCCTGGTCGGGGCGAATGTAGGGCGCCGGCGCATTGAGCGGGCTGCCATCTTCGACCCCGGCAAGGCGCAGCGCATAGACCAATGCAGCAGTACCCGCGGCAAGCACCAGCGCCAGCAATACCAGAATGTTCCACGACATGACGGCGACTCCCTGCCTTTGCACGGAGTGTTAGCGCAGCCGTTAACCCACCCGAACCTTTAGTCCTTCTTAACCTTAATCCGACGACTTTTACCGATCAGAACTTGAACACCGCATCAGCAGCTTTTCGCGTGTCGCCGCGCGCATCGATAGCCGTCTTGAGGCGCAGGATTTCCCCTTCGAGCAGGGCGATCCTTTGCTCGAGTTCCGACACGGAAAGCGTATCGAGAACCATGCCGACATCATGCGCCACCGGCTTTTTGCGGCGCTGTTCTTCATCATCCATCATAGCGGCCTCCAAAAATTGCTCCACAAGATGACCGTGCCGCCCTTGCCGGGCAAGCCCGCTTTACGTCAGCATACGTGCATGAGCGAGCAAATCACCCTCCCCCCGACCATGTCGGCCGTCCATGTTGCAACGCCCGGCGCCCCCGATGGGCTGCAGGTGACCAACCTGCCTCTGCCTGAAGTGAAACCGGGCGAGGTGCTGATCCGCGTTGCGGCCGCCGGGGTCAATGGACCAGACCTGGCGCAGCGGCGCGGCCATTATGACCCACCGCCCGGCGCCTCTCCCCTGCCCGGCCTCGAAGTCGCCGGTGTGGTTGTGGCTTCAGGCGAGAGCAGCAATCGTCACCGCATCGGCGCCCGCGTCATGGCCCTGACCAATGGCGGCGGCTACGCCGAATATGTCGCGGTGCCCGAGGGCCAGGTTCTCCCCATGCCCCATGGCTGGAGCTTTGCCGAAGCCGCGAGCCTGCCCGAAACCTGGTTCACGGTGACACAGACGCTCGTCATGCGCGCCGGCCTGACCGAGGGCATGACCGTCCTCATCCACGGCGCCTCGGGCGGCATTGGCGGCGCGGCCATCCAGATCGCGACGCTCCTCGGGGCCAAAGCGATCGGCATCACCTCGAGCCCGGAAAAGTCAGCCTATGCCAAATCGCTCGGCGCCGTGGCCACAATCGACCGCAGCGAGGATATTGCCGAGCGCGTCCTCGCCCTCACGGAAGGGCGGGGTGTCGACCGCGTCGTTGACGTCGTCGGCGGAGACATGGCCGCGGTCAATGTCGCCGCCTCCGCCCGCTCCGGTCATATCGTGCTCATCTCAACGCTCGAAGGCGGCACAGCCCAAGTACCGCTGCGCCAGATGATGGCCAAGGGCATCACCATGTCCGGCTCGACCCTCCGGCCGCAATCGAGCGAGACCAAGGCCGCCATTGCCGAGCGCATCGCCTTCTCGCTGCTGCTACATCTTTCTATGCCCGACTGGGTAAAGCCCAGGATCACCACTTTCCCGCTTGAAGATGCCGCCCGCGCGCATGAGCAAATGGAGACAAGAAACCATATCGGCAAGCTGGTTCTCTTGACCGCCTTCGGACGAACCCAAGAAAATTTGCGCTAATAAATGGTTATGGCCTGACTTCAGCGTTGCGGAAACCGGGCCAAAACTCTATATTGTGAGCAGTTCCCCCTCAGCATTTGGCTTTTGAGGCGGAGCGGTCCGGAGGAAAACCGGCCGCGCCAGCAGGAGAGTTTTACCATGTCCCAGCCCCTACTTATGCCCAAGGCAACCGCTGTCTGGCTCGTGGACAACACGGCTTTGTCCTTCGACCAGATCGCTGCCTTCTGCACGCTGCATCCGCTTGAAGTTCAGGGCATTGCCGATGGCGACGTCGCCTCCGGCATCATGGGTGTCAATCCGATCCAGAACGGTCAGCTGACCAAGGAAGAGATCGAGAAGGGCGAGGCTGATCCCAACTATCGCCTGAAGCTGTCCGATCCAAAGGTCCGCGTCGCCGCCGTCAAGCGCAAGGGCCCGCGCTACACCCCGATCTCGCGCCGCAACGAGCGCCCCAATGCCATCAAGTGGCTGGTGCGCAATCACCCCGAACTCAAGGATGCGCAGATCATGCGGCTCGTGGGTACCACCAAGTCCACCATCGAGTCCGTGCGCGAAAACAGCCACTGGAACGCAGCCAACCTGACCGCCATGGACCCGGTGACCTTGGGCCTTTGCAGCCAGATCGAGCTCGACCTCGAGGTCAAGCGCGCCAGTAAGGATGCCGGCATTCCCAACGAAGTATCCGAAGGCACGACACTGCTCACCGCCGAGGAAGCCCTGGCCCGCGCCACCGCCCGCCAGGAAGAATATGGCAGCGCCGAGGGCGAAGGCGAAGGCCGCCGCACCCAGGCCCACGAAGACCTCGACGCAGATTCCGTGTTTTCCAAGCTCAAGTCGCTCAAGACCGACGCGGACGAATAAGTCTTTCGGAATTTTGAAATTGAAGATCCCCGCCCTTGTGGTGGGGATTTTTGTTTTGGGGTGCTGAGTGCCGGTGGACGCCAACGCCCCCTCCCATCCTCCCCCATCAAGGGGGAGGTGCCGCATCGAGCCTGTGGCACGATCCTGCCTAACTCGCCGTCCCTTCACCTCCCCCTTGATGGGGGAGGATGGGAGGGGGTGGGGCCGCACACGCGATCCGACCGACCCCCGTTGACAAACCAACCATACAAGAGTGCTCATACCCACCCTACCCGCCGGATTCGCCTTTCCCATGATTGACCCCATCTTCGTTGCCGTCGCCGTCTTTGCGGTGCTCATTGTCGGCTTGTCCAAGGCCGGGCTGTTGGGGGGTCTCGGCGTTGTCGGCGTGCCGCTCCTCGCCCTCGTCATGCCGGCGCGCGATGCGGCGGGGATGATGCTGCCGGTGCTGCTCTGCATGGATGCGGTGGCCGTCTGGATGTACCGCAAGGAATTCGACCTCTCGCTCTTGAAGATCATGCTCCCGGGCGCAGCCGTCGGCACGCTGCTAGGCTGGGCGCTTTGGGCCCTGGTCAGCGATGCCGTCGTGCTGCTCATGGTCGGCATCGTGACGCTGATCTTCGTCATCGACGCGGTCTTCCCCATTCGCAAAAAATTGGAAGGCCTGCCGCCCTCAAAACCCTGGGGCACGTTCTGGGGCGGCATTGCCGGCTTTACGAGCTTCATCTCCCATACCGGCGGTCCGCCGTTCCAGATCTACGTCCTGCCGCGCAAACTGCCGCCCGCCATCTATGCCGGCACCACCTCGGTGTTCTTCGCCATCGTCAACACGGCCAAGCTGATCCCCTATTTTTTCCTCGGCCAGCTCAACGTCCACAACCTGACGCTCTCGGCCGCATTGGCCCCGGTCGGCGTGCTCGGCGTCTTCCTCGGCATTTATCTAGTGCGCCGCATCTCGATGAAGCTCTTTTATCGGATCGCCTATTGGCTGGTTTTCCTGCTCGCCCTGCAATTGATCTGGGATGGCGCATCAAAGCTGATGGCGGGGTGAAGCACCTTCACAGGACTGTCCCGGCTGGCTAAGGTCCCGCCGGTTTAGTCTTGAGGAGTCGAGTTTGATGAGCGCTGCCACACAAAAGGGCCACAACCAGTTTGGCAACCTGCCCACCTGGGACCTCAACGATCTCTATCCCGGCAAGGACAGCCCCGAATTCAAGGCCGGCCTCGAAGAAGCCAAGACGCTCGCCGCAAAATTCGAGAGCGACTACAAGGGCAAGTTGGTAGCCCTGACCAAGTCGGGCGGCCTCATCAAGGCAATCAAGGACAGCGAAGTCCTCGGCGACCTCACTGGCCGCATCGGCTCTTTCGCCTTCCTCCAATACGCCCAGCGTTCGACCGACCCTGACCGCGCCAAATTCATGGGCGATACCAATGAAGCGCTGACCACACTCTCGACTCGCGTGCTGTTCTTCGAACTCGAACTCAACCGCGTCGACGACGCCGAGCTCGACGCGGCCATCGCGCGCGACCCAGAGCTTGGCCGCTACAAGACCTGGTTTGCCGAACTCAGAAAAGCAAAACCCTACCAGCTCGACGACAAGCTCGAAGAGCTGTTCCACGACAAGTCCGTCACCGCCTTCTCCGCCTGGAACCGCCTCTTCGACGAGACCATGTCCGCCCTCGAATTCGAAGTCGATGGCGAGACGCTGAACCTTGAATCGACCCTGCATCTCCTCTCCGAAAAGGACGAGAAGAAGCGCGAAAGCGCCTTCAACGCGCTGGCGAAAACTTTTAGGGCCAATGGCCGTCTTTTCACCCACATCACCAATGTCCTCGCCAAGGACAAGGAAATCTCGGACCGCTGGCGCGGCTACGAAGACATCGCCGACAGCCGCCACATGGCCAATTCGGTCGAGCGCGAAGTCGTCAACGCCCTGCAGTCCGCCGTCGAAGCCGCCTATCCGCGCCTTTCGCACCGCTACTACAAGATGAAGGCAAAATGGTTCGGCAAGGAAAAGCTGAACGCCTGGGACCGCAATGCCCCGCTGCCGACCAGCGACGAGCGCATCTGGGATTGGGACACGGCTGTCTCGACCGTCCTCGACGCCTATGGCCGCTTCTCGCCAGACCTTGCCGAGGTCGCAAAACCCTTCTTTAATTCAGGCTGGATCGACGCCCCGACCGGCGACGGCAAGCTCTCGGGCGCCTTCGCGCACCCGACCGTGCCCAGCGCCCATCCCTACCTGATGCTCAACTATCTCGGTCGCACCCGCGATATCATGACCCTCGCCCACGAACTGGGCCACGGCGTGCACCAGCGCCTCGCCGCCGCGCAGGGCCCGATTCTCGCCAACACCCCGCTTACGCTCGCCGAAACCGCCTCGGTCTTTGGCGAAATGCTGACCTTCCGGGCGCTCCTCGACAAGACCACCGACCCCAAGCAGCGCTTTGCGCTCCTCTCCTCCAAGGTGGAGGACATGCTCAACACCGTGGTCCGCCAGATCGCCTTCTATACCTTCGAGCGCCGTGTCCACACCGCGCGTCGCCAGGGCGAATTGCGCACCGAGGAAATCAACCAGATCTGGCTCGATGTGCAATCCGAGTCACTCGGCGATGGGATCATCCAGAACGAAGGCTACGACATCTTCTGGACCTATATCCCGCACTTCATCCATTCGCCCTTCTACGTCTACGCCTATGCTTTCGGCGATTGCCTTGTGAACTCGCTCTACGCACAGTATGAGAAGTCGAGTGAAGGCTTTGCGGAGCGCTATTTCGAGCTCCTGAAGGCCGGGGGGAGCAAGCATCATTCCGAACTTCTGGCGCCGTTTGGGCTGGATGCAAAAGACCCCAACTTCTGGTCGCTTGGCCTCTCGATGATCGAAGGGCTGATCGACGAACTCGAGGCGACTTCGCCCTGAGCTGGTAGACCGAATAGACTTAAAGACGACTATACTTTCGAGGACGAGATGGCCACAAAGCACGCCGTACACCACTCCGAGCCGGTACTGGAATCCGCAATGGACTACGCCGAACACGAAAAGACCTATAATGGCTTCATTGCCGCGGTGAAGTGGTCGGTCATTTCCCTGGCCGCTTTGCTGGTGATCCTGTTCTTCGTGGTCCAGCCCTAAACATTTCTAGCAGGCCAAGAGCTGCCTGCCCGCCGGCAGGCGGGTAGGAGAGTTCTCATGAAAATTGCGGTTCTGCGGGAAACCGTGGCAGGCGAACATCGCGTCGCCGCCACGCCCGAAACCGTCGCCAAGCTGATCGGGCTCGGCGCCACCATCAGCGTCGAAAAAGGCGCGGGCCAGGGTTCTCGCATCAGCGATGCCCAGTTCGCCGAGGCCGGCGCCAGTCTCGCCGCTTCCGCTGCCGAGGCCGTCAAATCGGCAGACATCGTGCTCGCCGTGCGCCGCCCCGCCGCCAAGGCGCTCGCCGGCACCAATCCCGGCGCCCTCCTCATCGCCGCGCTCGACCCCTATGGCAATGAAGGCGAAGTCGTCGCCCTCGCCAAAGCAGGCGTCACCGCCATCGCCATGGAATTCATGCCGCGCATCACCCGCGCGCAGGTGATGGACATTCTCTCCTCCCAGGCCAATCTCGCCGGCTATCAGGCCGTCATCGAAGCCGCCGCCCATTTCGGCCGCGCCCTCCCCATGATGATGACCGCCGCCGGTACCGTCCGCCCGGCCAAAACCTTCGTCATGGGTGCCGGTGTTGCCGGTCTCCAGGCCATCGCCACTGCCCGCCGCCTCGGCGCTGTGGTCTCGGCCACCGACGTGCGCGCCGCTGCCGGCGAACAGGTTGAATCGCTCGGCGCCAAATTCATCATGACCGATGCGCTCAAAGACGCCTCGGGCACCGGCGGCTATGCCCGCGAACTGACCCTCGTCGAGCAGCAGGCCCAGGCCGAACTCGTCGCCGGCCACATCGCCAAGCAGGACATCGTCGTCACCACCGCCCTCATTCCCGGTCGCCCAGCACCAAAGCTGGTCACGAAGGCCATGGTCGAGAGCATGGCCCCCGGCTCCGTCATCGTCGACCTCGCGGCCGAACGCGGCGGGAATGTCGAACTGACCCGCGCTGACGAAGTCGTCGACCACAATGGCGTCACCATCATCGGCTTCACCAATCTCGCAAGCCGCATTCCCACCACCGCCAGCCAGCTCTACGCCAAAAACCTCCTCTCCTTCCTCGAAACGCTGATCGACAAGAAGGAGAAGAAACTCGCGATCAATTGGGACGACGAACTGGTCAAGGCCACCGTCCTCACCCGCGACGGCGCCGTGGTGCACCCCAATTTTGCGGCCGCAGCAGCTCCGGCTGTTGTTGCTCCTGCTGCGCCTGTCGCCGTGCCAAAGCCCGCGCCCAAGGCTCCAAGCAGCAAGGTCGAAGCCAAGGCCGCGCCAGCCAAGACCGGCGCGACCCGCAAGGCCCCGGCCAAGCCCGCCGAGCACAAGATCGACCACAGCGTCTCGATCGCCAAGCCCGCGCCAAAAACCGGCACGAAGAAACCGGCCACCAAGCCAGCCGAACATGTCGAAGATCACGCTCCGGCCAAGGCACCAGCCACCAAAACTGTCACCGCGAAAAAGCCTGTGGCCAAGAAGGCTGCGCCCGCTGCGGCCGAACCCGACCACAGCGCGGCAGCCCCACCGGCTGCGCCAAAGCCCCGTGCTACCAAAAAACCGGCCACCAAGCCGGCCGAGCACGTCGAAGACCATTCTGCCGCCGCCCAAAAGCCCGCGGCAAAGAAGCCGGCGACCAGAAAACCGGCTGTAAAGAAGACTGCCGCACCGGAGGGGGGCAAGTAAGATGGAAACAACCGCAGGACAGGTCGCCGATGTCGCGGCTGCCGTGGCCCATGGCGCCATTGGCGGGGCCATCGACCCTTTCATCTTCCGCCTCGCCATTTTCGTTCTGGCGATTTTTGTCGGCTACTTTGTGGTCTGGAGCGTCACCCCCGCTCTCCACACGCCGCTGATGAGCGTGACCAACGCCATCTCCTCGGTGATCGTCGTCGGCGCCCTGCTCGCCGTCGGCGTACACCTCGCCAATGACGCCAGCTGGGTCAGCAAGGTCTTCGGCTTCATCGCCCTCGTCTTTGCCTCCGTGAACATTTTCGGCGGCTTCCTCGTGACCCAGCGCATGCTGGCCATGTACAAGAAGAAGGGCTGAGCGAAATGATCGACGCCAATATCGCCGCCCTCTTTTATCTCGTTGCGGGCGTGCTCTTCATCCTGGCGCTGCGCGGGCTTTCGAGCCCCTCCACGGCCCGCCGGGGCAATCTCAATGCCATGGTCGGCATGGCCATAGCCGTCGTCACCACCCTCCTCGTGGCTGCGCCCAGTGATTGGGTCAGCTGGCTGCTCATCATCGGTGGCCTGGGCCTCGGTGGCGGCATCGGCGCCTATATCGCCCGCGAAGTGAAGATGACCGACATGCCCCAGCTTGTCGCCGCCTTCCACTCGCTGGTCGGCCTTGCTGCCGTCTTCGTTGCCGCCGCAGCCCTCTACGCCCCCGAAGCCTTCGGCATCGGCGTACCCGGCGATATCCACGCCCAGGCGCTGATCGAAATGTCCATCGGCGTCGCCATCGGCGCCTTCACCTTCACCGGCTCGGTCATCGCCTTTGCCAAGCTCAACGGCAATATGAGTGGCAAGCCGATCATCCTGCCGGCCCGCCACCTGATCCACATCGTCCTCGGCATCGTGCTGCTGGCGCTGGTCTGGGCCTTTACGGTCACGGCCGAGCCTTGGCTCTTCTGGGCGATCACCGTGCTCGCCCTCGTCCTCGGCGGGTTGATGATCATCCCGATCGGCGGCGCCGACATGCCCGTCGTCGTCTCCATGCTCAATTCCTATTCGGGTTGGGCTGCAGCCGGCATCGGTTTTACGCTTGGCAACACGGCTCTGATCATCACCGGCGCCCTCGTGGGCTCCTCAGGTGCGATCCTCTCGTACATCATGTGCAAGGCGATGAACCGCAGCTTCATCTCGGTCATCCTCGGCGGCTTTGGTGGTGACACCTCATCCGCTGCCGGCGGCGCCGAAGAAGATCGCCCCGTAAAACAGGGCGCTGCCGAAGACGCAGCCTTCCTGATGAAAAACGCCGGCAAGGTCATCATCGTGCCCGGTTACGGCATGGCCGTCGCCCAGGCCCAGCACGCGCTGCGCGAAATGGCCGACCAGCTGAAAGCAGCAGGCGTCGAAGTCAAATACGCCATCCACCCCGTCGCCGGCCGCATGCCCGGCCACATGAACGTGCTGCTGGCCGAAGCCAATGTGCCCTATGACGAAGTGTTCGAACTGGAAGACATCAATTCCGAATTCGCCCAGTCCGACGTCGCCTTCGTCATCGGCGCCAATGACGTGACCAACCCCGCCGCCAAGACCGACAAGACCTCACCGATCTACGGCATGCCGGTCCTCAACGTCGAAGACGCCGGCACCGTGCTCTTCATCAAGCGCGGCATGGCCGCCGGCTACGCCGGCGTCCAGAACGAACTCTTCTTCCGCGACAACACGATGATGCTTTTCGGCGACGCCAAGAAGGTCACGGAAGACATCGTGAAGAGCCTCGGCCACTAAAAGATTGGGGCGCCCAAGGCGCCCCATCTCATCCGCGATGTCATCCCCGCGGAAGCGGGGATCTCTTTTTGTGGCGCCTACATCACCTTGCTGACTTCCATCAGTCCCGGCCGCTGATCATTGGCCGCCTTGATGGCCGTCTCGCCACCCAGCACCACGACATGCCCCTTCTCGGCCAGCACATCGAGCGCATCGGCCAGCGCCGAAAAATCCTTCTGGCTGGCGCCGAGGATTTCATCCCGCCGCTGCTGGCGGATCGCATCGGTCGTGCCCGTCAGAATCCGCCACATAGCCGAATAGCCCTTGGCATCGACGAACTCCGGCCGATCGGCATCGCCGATAACGCCGATGATCGAACGCGTCAGATCGGTCTCGCCAATCCCCCCCCGCAGCGCCTTCGCCGCCCCGTCATAGACGTCCAGCGTCTTCAACAGGTTCGGATCGCGATAGCTCAGGAACGAGAAATTGCCCGATGACAGGTCAAACCGGCTCGACCCACCATAGGCCCCGCCCTGCACGCGCACCTTGTCCCAGAGATAGGTAGTGTTGAGGAAGCGCAGCACCACCGCCGAAGCGGCTGAAGCCTCATAGCCCAGCGCCTTGAGGTTCGCACCCTTGCCCACATAATTGACCTGCGCCGGGATCACCAAGCCCTCGGACTTCGGCTCCGCCGCAAAACCCCAGTCATGCGCCTGGGCCTCGCGCTGCGGCAACCCCTCGATGAAGCTGGCCAGCGCCGGACGCGCCTCAGCAAAAAGCCCAGCGTCGGCGGTCAGATTGACCACCATGCCCTTGCGGTTGAACAGCAGGTCGCGAATACTCCGGAATGTGGCTTCCACCCCGGCCCAATCGCTATCGATGCGCTTCACTAGATCGCGCAGGAAATTGAGATAGCTCACGCCGCCCAATTGCTCGGCCGCCCAACTTGCCTCGGTCAGACCCGCCTTGAGGCGCGTATCGACGATGGAATTGCCGGCCGGGATCATGCGCGCTTCAAAGCCCGCCTTCTCCTCCAGCGCCATCTGGCGAATGCGCTCCTTGTTGTCGAGCCGTGCGTCGAGCAACACCTCGCCCATGATGTCGAGCATGTCGCCAAACTTGGCCGGCACCGACTTTCCGGAAAGGAAGAACCAGGCCGCCGTCTCGTCATTGTCGAGCCGCGTCGCAAGGCTGCGGTGCTGAGAAATGCCGCCAGTCGTGCGCCCGATACGCTGCGTCAGGCTGACAAAATCTTCCTTGCTCGTCCCGGTCTGCAACAGCGCCCGACCGAACAGCGGCAGATAAGGCAGCAGCGCCGGCTCCAGAACCTTCAGGTCAAAGCCGAGATCGAGATACAAAATCCCCAGCGTCGGCAGATCATGATGCATCAGCCGCGCCCCGAAGAGATCGCTCTCATCGGTCGGCAGTGTGCGGATCGAACGCTCGAGATCACCCAGCGTCAGCGTCGGAATCTTCGCCAGATCTTCCGGCTTGTCGACCGATTCCTGCAGCGCCTTCAGCTTCTCGGTCTGCGCAATCGTCGTCTTGAGCGCCTCTTCATCCATGCCCGCACGAACAGCGGCCAGCTTGTCTTCCTCGACCTTGGCCTCCCGCGCACCTTTTTCCGGATCGGCCTCGATCCTGGACGTAATGCGATGCGTATTGTCGAGGAACAGCCGACGGATTTCGCGTTCAAAGTGCCCTTGCCCGGCCTTCTCCTTCAGCGCCGCCAGCGCCGTCTCGAAGGTCAGCGGCTCCAGCGGATCGCCGCCATGCAGCCACGAGCCGAGCGCGGTGAACATATAGCTCATGCCCCGCGGCTGCCCGCCCGTATTCTGCTCGCGCAGATGGAATTCAAACGTATTGAGCGCTGCCTCGCGCTGCTCTTCGGAAAAGCCGGTCTCGGCCAATTCCGCCAGCGTATCGAGCACGAGTTTTTCGACCTTTTCAGCGTCCGCCGGGTCGATCCCCTTGAGCCCAAACCCAGCCATAGGCTGACGCAGCCAGGTGGAAATCCCACCGCCCAGCATGCTCTCGCCAATTCCGCTCTCGGTCAGCTTCTTGCGCAGCGGCGCCGCCGAATTGCCGGCCAGCAGATAGCTCAAGAGGCCATGGCTCAGCGTTTCCTCGCGACCGCTTGGCGGATCGATCATCCAGTTGACGCTCGCCATGCCATCGCGGCGCTTTTCGCCATCGACCGTGCCGGCATAGGTCCCGCTCACCTGCCGCGGCGCATTCCAGCGCGGCTGCAGCGCAATATCGGCATCCACCGGCGCCGCATCGAACTGACTGAACACTTCATCCAAAATCGCGAGCCGCTTCTCCGGCGCGTCATCGCCCGAGAAAACCACGCGGGCGTTGGACGGATGATAGAATTTCGTGTGAAAGCGCTTGAACTGCTCATAGGTCAGCGCTGGAATATCCTTGGGGTCGCCACCCGAGGAGAGCCCATAGATCGTATCGGGATAAAGCGCCCGCTGCGTCTGGTCGTGCATCACCGAGTCGGGCGACGAAAACACGCCCTTCATCTCGTTGAAGACAACGCCCTTATAGACGAGCGGCGCATCGAGACTGTCCAGCTCATAGTGCCACCCCTCCTGCGCAAACGTGTCTTCCGTCAGCAGCGGGAAAAACACGGCGTCGAGATACACATCCACAAGGTTGTAAAAATCCTTGAGATTGGCGCTCGCCACCGGATAGGCCGTCTTGTCCGGAAAGGTCATGGCATTGAGGAAGGTATGCATGGAGCCTTTAAGAAGCTCCACGAACGGCTTCTTCACCGGATATTTTCGCGACCCGCAGAGCACCGAGTGCTCCAAAATATGCGCGATACCGGTTGAGTCATCCGGCGGCGTCTTCAGCGTTACGCCAAAAACCTTATTCTCGTCGTCATTGACCAGACTCAGCACCTCCGCCCCGGTCTTCTTGTGCCGAAAGAGCTGCGCCTGCGAATTGATCTCGGCAATGGTCTCGTCGCGCACAAGCTCGAAAGCGGGATGGATGGACATGATACTGGCTCGTCTTGTTGTTTGTGAAGCTAACCTAGGTGCGGCAGGTGGGTTCCGCTAGGGCCGGGCCTAAACCCCGCCGCGGATCTCGGGCTTCACTTCTTTCTGATACCACTCGCCGAGCTGGGTCATCAGCGCCGGGAACAGACTCTTGCGCTCGGTAGCCGCAACATTATCGGCGATCTGTTCCGGCTTCGACACACCGGCAATGATGGTGGAAACCTGCGGATGATCGAGAATCCAGCGCAGGGCAAACTGGCTCATCGGTACACCCTCGGGCGCCAGCCCCTTCAATTCCTGCACCAGTTCGACCCCCCGCTCGAACTTGATGCCCGAAAAAGTCTCGCCCACAGAGAAAGCCTGCCCATCGCGATTGTAATTGCGATGGTCGGACGCCTCAAACGTAGACGTCTTGTCATACTTGCCACTGAGCAGCCCGCTCGCCAGCGGCAGGCGCACGATGATCCCGACATCCCGCTCCGCCGCCAGCGGCAACAGCTTTTCCGCCGCATCCTGCCGGAACAGGTTGAAAATGATCTGCAGCGTGGCGCAGCCCGGCTGTTCCAGGCAAATCAGGCCCTCCTCGATGGTCTCGACGCTGGCGCCCCAATGACGCACCAGCCCCTCGGCCTTGAGTTCATCCATCCAGCCAAAGATCGCGCCATCGCGCAGCACTTCGGTCGGCACGCAATGCAACTGCGCCAGATCGAGCGAAGCCACGCCAAGCCGCTGCGCCGACCCGACCAGGCTCTCCCGCACCCGATCCTTGCTATACTTGTTGGGAAAGAGCGTCGCCGAACGGCCAAGCTTAGTCGCAACCTTTACGCCGGGCCCCTTGGCATGAGCGCCAATGCGTCGCTCGGAGAGCCCGCCGCCATAAACGTCCGCCGTATCCCAGAAATTGATCCCGGCCCCATTGGCCGCATCGAGAATGGCATTTGCCGCCTCCTCCTCGACCGGCCCGAAATCGCCGCCCAACTGCCAGCAGCCGAGGCCGATCTCGCTGACCTCAAAACCCGTCTTTCCCAAGCGCCGCGTCTTCATTCCAGGGTCTCCGTCTTGCTTTCCGCCGGTTCCTTGCCCAGCGCAATAATCTGATCGTCCGGCCCGATCACGCTGCGCCGATGCGTAATGGCAAGGATGGTCACGCCATCGAGCCCCCGCAATTCGCGCATGATCTGTCCCTCGGTTGTCTCGTCGAGTGCCGAACTCGCTTCGTCGAGGAACAATACTTTGGGCCTCGCGTAAAGTGCACGCGCTATCGACACGCGCTGCCTTTCCCCTCCGGAGAGTTTTAGCCCGCGCTCGCCCACTGTCGTCTCAAAGCCTTCGGGCAGATTTTCGATAAAATCGAGGATCGAAGCCCGGCTCGCCGCCTGCCGCATCCGCTCCATATCGAAAGCCCGCCCAAGCACGATATTGGCCGCAATGGAATCGTTGAGCAGCATCACATCCTGCGGCACGACGCCCACCGCATCATACCAGTCGCTCCGATCAATCTCGGCGAGATCGACGCCATCGACAAGAATGCGGCCCTCGGTCGGCTCCAGCGATTTGAGCGCCAGCCGGAACAGCGTCGTCTTGCCCACCCCGGTCGGCCCGGTGATGAAGGCGACGCGTCCCGGCCTCACCGCGAAGGACACCGCCTCCAGCGTCTGCCGGTCGCCATAGCGAAAGCCGACCTTGTCAAAGGTGATCTCGCCGACAACCGCGCCAAGGTGGCGGTCGCCATGGCTCGCCCGATCATCGGGCGCCTGCCACATCTCGGCAAAGGGCTTGAAGCGCGAGATGGACCGCATCACCTCGTCGATCGCCGTACCGATCATTTCGAACGGCCGATTGAGCTGCACCAGCACGAGATTAATCAGCACCAGATCGCCCAGGCTCATCTGGCCCTCGGCAAAACGCGGCAGGAGGATCAGGTAGGTCACCGCGAGTTGCACGGCGAGCGCGAGCCCAAACAGCCCCGACAGCGCAATGCGCCGCCACGACCAGCCGACCCAGGAGGCGCGCGCCAGCTCGGCCTTCTCGGCAAATTTATCGCTGATCCAGCGATCCCCATTGAAGTAGCGGATTGTCTCCATCGCATTGACGGAATTGCCGACAAAACGCGCATTGTCCTGATTGGCTTCGATCGCCTTGTCGAGCAGCGGCCGCGTCCACTGATTGGCGAAATAGGTCAGCGTGATGAAGCAAAGCCCGTAGATCACCACGATGACCACAATCTCGCCGCTGATCGCTGTGCCGAGCAAAGCGATTGAAAGCCCGATCTGCGCCACGCCAGGCACAAACACCATCAGCGCCAGTTGCACCAGCGATTGCACGGCCCCTTCGCCCTGCGCCCGCGCCGTCTGGATGGCGACCGGATTGTGCTCGATGAAAAAGGTGCCGGGCTTTTTGAGAAGCTTTGAAAAGAACTCCGTGGCCGCGCTGAATTTCAGGTTTTCCGAGGTCATGAACGACATGAAACCCGAGGCATAGCCAAACAGCGTCTCAAAGCCCCGCATCACCGCATAACCGACAAAGGCCGCAGCGATGCCGGCTGCCACATTGCCCGCGGCCAGCTCGTCGATGAGCCGCGAAAACACATAGGGCGTCGCGATCGAGAGAACCGACGAGGCCAGCGTCACGGCCGTGATTCCCAGCAGCATCGGTCGCGAGTCACGCCAGAAATGCTGGAGAATGGCGCGCAGAGCGGGCCATGCCGTCGTCCAGTCCGTTCGGGTCATGGGCGTTCGCTCGCTGCCGGGTGCGTTGCAAGGAGGCGTAACCTGGAGAGGCGAACGCGACGGGTCAACCCGCCGGGGACAAAAACCCGCGCCGCAGCCTATTCAAAATAATCAGGAAAATCCGAGATCGTCTGGTTGAGCAGTAATTCGGCCCGAGCCAGGTGCGCCCGCATGGCCGTCTCTGCCGCCGTTGGGTCGGCTTTAGCGACCGCCTCGACGATCTGCTTGTGCTCGGCAATCGCGCGCTGCGTCGAAGAAACACCGAGCGTCAGGTAGCGCACCCGGTCGAGCTGCATCTTGTGATCATCGATCAGCTGCCAAGCATATTCGACGCCGGCGAGCCGCGCGAGGGTGCGGTGAAAAAGCTCGTCCAGCGTATGAAAACGCCTGCTATCATTGGCGTCGGACGCTGCTTCCTGATCCGCGATCAGTCTGGTCAGCACATCGGCCGCATCGTCGCTCGGCTGCCCGGCGACCCGGCGGATGATTTCCACCTCGATGCTTTCGCGAATGAAGCGCGATTGCCGCACCCCGATGGGGGAAATCTTCTTCACCACCGTCGCCCGCTTGGGGCGGATCAGCAGCAGGCCTTGCTGGGCCAGACGGATAAAAGCCTCGCGCACCGGCTGGCGCGACACGCCATAGCGCCCGGCAATATCGCTTTCGGAAATCACATCGCCGGGCTTCAGCGCCATGGTGATGATGTCGTCGCGCAACGCATCGACGACGCGGCTGGCGATGGTTTCCTTGCTATGTTCCAATGCCGCTGCGGCCATGGCTCACCGATTCCTTGATTGCCGACCATGGGCCGAAATGGCGGCCGTGGCTCTATGCCCCCGCGGACTTCCACAGTTTTCTGGGCTTTTTGCTATTTTCTGGCGCCCTTCCATACAAGAATGGCATTCGCGCGTCCTGTCAATTCGCCGGCTGCGAGGCTTCCGCCAGCGCTTCGGCCAGGAGGTCGAACACGACCCTGATGCGCCGCGCCGTGCGCAATTCGCGATGCGTCGCGAGCCATGTCGGCACCGGCACGCCGGCGAAATCGGGCCACGCCTCCTCCACTTCCGGCGTGTGGTCCGCCACAGCCTTCATCATCAACCCCAGCAGCATGCCCCGCCGCACCCAGTCCCAGGCCACAAGCCCGCTATTGGTAAGCAGCGGAAAATTGGCCGCGCTCAGCGTCAGGCCATTACGCTGCAATTCCGCCAGGACGATATCGACACTCTCCGAATAGCCGACAAAATCCGCCCGGCTCAGCGCGCGCTCGTCCATCGGCCTGCCGATCCGATCGATCAGTTCCGGCGTCCCATAAATCTTCGCCACCGTATCGGGCAGCCGCCGCGCGATCAGTTCCGCCTCCTGCGGCGGCACATGGCGAATGGCAATGTCGGCCCTGCGGCGGATCAGGTCTTCCACCTCATTGGACGCCACCACATCGACCACGATCCCCGGCGCCACCTGCCTGAGTTTGAGAAGGATCGGCGGCAGCAGATATTGCGCATAGACGTCGCTCGCCGTGATGCGAACCAGCCCCTCCACCGATTGCGATTGTCGCGACGCCACGAGCGCAATCGTCTCCGACGCCTCGCCCATCGCCCGCAGCGGCGCCACCAGTTCCAGCGCCGCCTGGGTCAGCACCAGCCCCCGCCCCACCCGCTCGAACAGTGTCACGCCGAGGCTTTTCTCCAGCGCCGCCACCTGCCGCCCGAGCGTCGGCTGCGTCAGCCCCAGCTTTCGCGCCGCGCCCGAAAGCGACCCCGCCTCGACCGTCGCGAGGAGGGCGCGCATCTGGTTCCAATCAGGGTTTTGGCCGCTATCCATGCATTCTTGTATATGATTTGTGCCTGTTTCTGCAATTTTGTTGCATCGCACAAAGTTCTATCTTTTTCGCCATCAAACACGCGGGAGAAGCGGCATGAGCGGACAACAAGCCTTCTGGAATCGCATGGCCGACCGCTATGCTGCCCAGCCGGTCGCCGACGAAACCGCCTATCAAACCAAGCTCGCCGCCACCCGGCGCCTCTTGCGCCCCGATATGGACCTCTTCGAATTCGGCTGCGGCACCGGCTCCACCGCGCTCATTCACGCCGCCAATGTCAGGCATATCCGCGCCGTGGATTTTTCCGAGCGCATGATCGAGATCGCCCAGAGCAAGGCGGACAAAGCCGGCACCAAAAACATCAGCTTCGAAGTCGGCTCCATCGAGGGTGTGACCCTTGCGCCCCAAAGCCTCGACATGGTGCTCGGCATGTCCATCCTGCACCTTCTGAGGAACAAGGAGGCCGCCATCGCCAAGGTTTTTGAGGCCCTCAAACCCGGCGGCTATTTCATCACCAGCACTGCGTGTTTGGGCGACATGATGCCCTTCATTCGCTATGTCGCCCCCTTGGGCAATCGCCTGGGCTTCCTGCCCCATCTCGATGTCATGACGCAGACCCAGCTCCGCGCCACCATGGAGGCTGCAGGCTTCGCCATCGAACACGAATGGCTACCCACCAAGAAAGCCGCCGTCTTCATGATCGCCCGCAAACCGGCCTAAACCCCCAAGCACCTGTGAATTGAAGCACCGCTTTGCCGAATCGGCGGCTCGGCGTGCTAAACAGCCTCCACGCATGCGCTGGAGTTGAGATGCAGGTTGCAATCGACATGGGCGAGAGCCGGGGTTCCGGCACCGCCCACATGGACCTTGAGGAATTGCTGGCCACCCGTCTTTTGGTCCAGGGTAATTCCGGTTCCGGCAAATCCCACCTCTTGCGGCGCCTCCTCGAACAATCCGCCCCCTGGGTGCAGCAATGCGTCATCGACCCCGAGGGTGACTTCGTCACGCTTGCCGATAAGTTCGGCCATCTCGTGGTCGACGCCACCCGCACCGAAGCCGAGCTTACACGCATCGCCACCCGCGTGCGCCAGCACCGCGTCTCGGTCGTCGTCAATCTCGAAGGGCTCGACGCCGAGCAGCAAATGCGCGCCGCCGCCGCCTTTTTGGGCGGCATGTTCGATGCCGATCGCGATTTCTGGTACCCCGTCCTCGTCGTCGTTGACGAAGCCCAGCTCTTTGCCCCCGCCGCTGCAGGCGAAGTTTCCGACGAAGCCCGCAAAGTTTCCCTCGGTGCCATGACCAACCTCATGTGCCGCGGGCGCAAGCGCGGTCTTGCCGGCGTCATCGCCACCCAGCGTCTGGCAAAACTCGCGAAAAACGTGGCGGCCGAAGCCAGCAACTTCCTCATGGGCCGCACTTTTCTCGACATCGATATGGCCCGCGCCGCCGATCTCCTCGGCATGGACCGCCGCCAGGCCGAACAATTTCGCGATCTGGCGCGTGGACACTTCGTCGCCCTCGGCCCTGCTGTCTCGCGCCGCCCCCTGCCCATCGTCATCGGACCCGTCGAAACCTCGGCGCGCTCCACGAGCCCCAAACTGACCCCGCTCCCCGAAGCCCCGGTCGACGCCGCCGACCTGATCTTCACCATGGACCCGGACGAAATGGCCCGCCCGGTCGTGCGCCGCCCCGCGCCGCCCCCGCCGCCCTCAACCAACGAACTTTTGGCTCAGGTCGCCCGTGCCCGCGCGGAACGCGAACCGGAACCGACCTCGCTCTTCCCCGAAATCGATGAAGCCGAGCGCGAAGAAACCATCAAGTCGGTCATGATCGAACTGATGAGCGACCCCGATGCGGGTTTCCGCAACACCGCCCAGCTCTATCAGGATTTTCTCGTTCGCTGCCGCATCCGCCGCGTGCCGGGCGAACCGCCGGCCCTCCCGGCTTTCAAGCGCCTCCTCGCCGTCGCCCGCGTCGCCCCCGACGAAGAAACCGCCTCATCCGACGGCTGGCAGCAGGCCCTGACCCTCTCGGAAACGCTCACCGACGACGTGCAAGGCGTGTTCCTGGTCCTCGCGCAAGCCGCCCTCACCGGCGGCCCCTGCCCCTCGGACGCCACCATCGCCCGCCTCTACGGCACGCACTCGACCAGCCGCGCCCGTCGTCTTCTCACCTGGTTCGAAGAGCGCGGCCTGATCGTCATCCGCACCGACTTCCGCAACCAGCGCATCGCCGCCTTCCCTGACCTGGGGGTAGAAACAGCCCCGGGCGATCCCAATGGCCCGGATATGCTGGCGGAGGAAAGAGGGGCGGCGGAGTAGTCCCCTTCAGTACCTTCCCACCCACCGGCCCCAACCGAATTCGCTATTGCGAATTCGGTGACCCCTCGCCCCTTGCGGGAGAGGGAAAGGATTTTTGCGTTCAGCAAAAATCCAGGGTGAGGGGTTCTCTCCCCACGCTCTATCGGTGGTGAGAGACCGTGGACCCCTCATCCCAACCGAATTCGCCAGCGCGAATTCGGTGATCCTTCGCGCCACCTTCTCCCGCAAGGGGAGAAGGAAGTGCAGTGGCTGTGGCTTCGTCTTGGTGTTACCCCACCAACTCCGCCCTGAACGAATACTTCGCACTGGCTCCCGGCCCCAACAGCGCCGTAAACGGCCGCTGATCCAGCGCATCCGACCCGCCCACTTCCGCCGCCGTTCCCTGCCACGGCTCGAGGCAGATAAACCCCGCCCCCGGCTTGGTCCAGAGCGCAAAGTTGGGCAAATTTTCCCAGGTGAAGTGAATGCTCGGCCCGTTCTCGGCCCTGTAGACAAGCCCCGCTCCTGCCCCCTCTGGAAAGATCATCGCATCCTTCTCGAAATCGGCATGGTTGAGCGCCAGCGCGCCGCCGACAAAGGGCGAAGCCAGCGGCTCGGGATTGACGAGCCCACCCGAAAGCCGGAACAACGCCGGCTCCCCGCCATTCTCCAGGGTGACGCTGTGCTTCTGCCCCTCACCCCCCGGCAGCGGCCAGGCAAAGGCGGGATGGAAACCCACCCCATAGGGCATGACCTTGTCATCGCGATTGGTCACTGTCGCGGTAACGATCACCGCCCGCCCTTCCAGCCGATGCTCCACATCGAGCTGGAAATCGAACGGGAACATGGCCCGGCTCGCTTCCGAAGCTTCGAGCCGATAGATGCAGTGCTCGCGCCATTCTTCCACCAGCGTAAAGGCACTGCGCCGGGCAAAGCCGTGCTGACCCATCTGGTAGCGTTGGTCTCCAACACTGACCACATCCATGGGGGCGCGGCCCACCATGGGAAACAGAACCGGCGAACGGCCGGTCCAATAAGTGGCATCTCCGCTCCACAGCCAGTTTCGACCATCCCGGGTCGATAGCGACTGCATTTCGGCTCCCAGAGCCGCCACGTCCACGGTGAGATCGCTATTGCTGATTCGAGTGAGTTGCATGTGCGTCCTCCAGGCAATCTCTCTTTAGGCGGGGCAGCGGACCCTAGCCTTGTTGAATAATCAAGGAAACCACCTGAAACACCTCCACCAAAAACGATGGGATCACTTTTGCGACGTGAAGGCGCGGCAAAAACCTGGCCACAGGCAATCGCTTGAGTGATTAGCAGGTCGCGAGTAAGCAGCGGGTAAAGGATTTTTGCGCCCATGCCCATGCCGCCGCTGCCCATCGATGCCGCCCTGCCGGCCCTGGCCGATGCCCTAGCGAAGGGAAGCAGCGCCGTGCTCGTCGCCCAGCCCGGCGCCGGTAAAACCACCCGCGTGCCCCTCGCCCTCCTCGATTCCCCCTGGCGCCATGATGGCCGCATCATCGTCCTCGAACCCCGCCGCCTCGCCGCCCGCGCCGCCGCACGGCAAATGGCAAACCTCCTCAACGAAGACGTCGGCCAGACGGTCGGCTTCCGCGTCCGCATGGAATCGAAGGTTTCGAGCAAAACCCGCATCGAAGTCGTCACCGAAGGCGTCTTCACCCGCATGCTGCAGGACGATCCCGAACTCTCAGGCGTCGCCGCCGTCCTCTTCGACGAATTCCACGAACGCAGCCTCGACGCCGATCTCGGTCTCGCCCTCGCGCTCGATGCCCGCGCTTTGCGACCAGACCTAAAGCTCCTCGTCATGTCGGCCACCATCGACGGCGCCCGCGTTGCAAAACTCCTCGACGACGCCCCCGTCATCGACAGCCCCGGCCGCACCTTTCCGGTCGACACCATCTATGCCGAGCCCGATCCTCTGGAACGCCTCGAAGACCAGGTCACAAAAGCCGTCCTGAAAGCCATGCGCGAGCACGAAGGCTCCGCCCTCGTCTTCCTCCCTGGCCAGGGCGAAATCACCCGCACCGCCGAACGCCTCGCGACGCGCCTGCCTCAAAACACCGACCTCGCTCCGCTCTATGGCCAACTCACCCCCGCCGAACAGGACGCCGCCATCCGGCCCTCCCCGGCCGACCGCCGCAAGATCGTGCTCGCCACCTCCATCGCCGAAACCTCGCTGACCATCGAAGGCGTCCGCATCGTTGTCGATTCCGGTTTCCGCCGCGTCCCCGTCTACGAACCCGCCACGGGGCTCACGACCCTTGCCACTGTCCGCGTCTCCCGCGCCGGCGCCGACCAGCGCCGCGGCCGTGCCGGCCGTACTTCACCCGGCGTCGCCATCCGCCTCTGGAACGAAGGCCAAACGGCAGCTTTGGAAGCCTTCGAAACGCCCGAAATCCTCTCCGCCGATCTTTCGGGCTTGGTCCTAGACCTCGCCGCCTGGGGCGTCAGCGACCCTCAAACCCTCGCCTTCCTCGATCCCCCGCCCGCCCCCGCCTGGGCCGAAGCCAAAGCGCTGCTCATCCGCCTAGACGCAATCGACGAGGGCGGCCATCTCACCCCAGCCGGCAAAGCCCTCGCCAAACTCCCGCTCCACCCGCGCCTCGCCCATATGGTCGTTGCCGGTGCCGAAGACGGCGACGCCGAAACCGCAGCCGAACTCGCCGTCCTCATCGGCGAACGCGGCCTTGGCGGCGACGACACCGACCTCGCCCGCCGCCTCGAGCGTTTCCACACCGACCGCTCCCCCCGCGCCCAGGACGCCCGCGCCATGGCAAAACGCTGGAGCAAACTCGTAGGCGGCACCAGCCAAGACCCCCGAGACCCCGGTCACCACCTCGCCCGCGCCTTCCCCGATCGCGTCGCCCAACCCGCCGGCCCGCGCGGCCGCTTCCGCCTCGCCAATGGCCGCCAGGCCCAGGTCGACGAAACCCATTCCCTCGCCGACGCAAATTTCCTCGTCGTCGCCGATATCACCGGCAGCGCCACCCAGGGCCGCATCCGCTCCGCCGCCGCCCTCGATCCCGCCGATCTCGAAACCCTCTTCGGCAATCACATCACGAGCGAAACCACCCTCACCTTTGACCCCGCCTCCGGCTCCGTTAGGGCCCGCCACCAGCGCCGCCTCGACGCCCTGCGCCTCGCCGACGAACCAGCCCCCGTCACCGATCTCGAACGCGCCGCCGAGCTTCTCGCCGAAGCCGCCCTAAAACGCCCGGAAACCCTCCCCTGGAGCAAGGACCAAAAAGCCCTCCGCGCCCGCGCCACCTTCCTCCGCCAGACTCTCGGCGAAGACTGGCCTGACCTGTCCGACGCCGCCCTCGCCGCCAACCCAGACTGGCTTGTGCCCCACATCACCGGCGAAACCCGTCTCTCAAGCATCAGCGCCGATCACCTCGGCCAGGCCCTCGACACCCTTCTTCCCTGGGCCAAGAAACAAGAAATCGACCGCCTGCTCCCGAGCCACTTTTCGGCCCCCTCCGGCAGCCATCTACCCATCGACTACACCGCCGAAAACGGCCCGGCCCTCGAAATCCGCGTGCAGGAACTCTTCGGCCTCGACCGCCACCCCGCCATCGCCAACGGCCGCATCCCCCTGCTCCTGATCCTGCTCTCCCCCGCCCATCGCCCCATCCAGACGACGCGCGACCTCCCCGGCTTCTGGCGCGGTAGCTGGAAAGATGTCGCCAAGGACTTGAAAGGTCGCTACCCCCGCCACCCCTGGCCCGAAGACCCAATTGCCGCCCCAGCCACTAGCCGCGCCAAGCCGAGAGGAACGTGAGCCCCCTATTCCTCTCCCCATCGGGGAGAGGGTGGATCGGCCGCAGGCCGAGACGGGTGAGGGGGCGCTCTCCATTCTCGCGGAAGCCCCCCCTCATCCGGCGCATGCGCACCACCTTCTCCCCGATGGGGAGAAGAAAAAGGGAGCCCGTGCCGCCACAAACAAAAAACCCGCGGCTCGCACCGCGGGTTTCGTTCATTCAGGCCGGCGTAAAATTCAGCGCCACGCCATTGATGCAATAGCGCAGGCCGGTAGGCGGCGGACCATCGGGGAACACATGCCCCAGATGGCTGCCGCAGGTGGCGCAATGCACTTCCTCGCGCACCATGCCATGGCTGCGGTCGATCGTGCTTTCGACGGCACCGGGCAGCGGGTCATTGAAACTCGGCCAACCGGTACCGCTCTCAAACTTCAGCGTCGACCCGAAGAGTGGCGTATCGCAACCAGCACAGGCAAAAGTGCCTTCGCGCGTTTCATGCAGCAGTGCACAACTACCGGGCCGTTCGGTGCCATGCTGGCGCATGATGTAATATTGCTCAGGCGTCAAACGCTCCCGCCATTCAGCGTCGGTCCGGGTCACGGGATAGGCATGGGCATCCATGGCTTAACTCCTTTGTCGCACTGTTATTCGCTCGAGATATAAGTTTAGTTACACGCATCTGCCAGCGCCAGGTTCATCATAACCGCGCTGACCACCCTCCAGTCGCCGCGCCCAAAGAGGTCTTCATGTCCCAGCATATCGTCTCGTCCATTGCTGAGCTCGAAGCGCTCTACCTGCCCGCCCCCGCCGCCGCCTCGACCGTAAAGGTCGCCCACGCGATGACACCGGAATATCGCCGCCTCATCGAAGCCAGCCCCTTCGCTGCCCTCGCCACCGTGGGCCCGGAAGGTATTGATTGCTCGCCCCGCGGCGACAAGGCCGGCTTCGTCCGCATTCACGACGACAAGACCCTGATGATGCCCGACCGCCGCGGCAATAACCGCATCGACTCCCTGCGCAACATCGTCCGCGATCCGCGTTGCGCTTTTTTGTTCCTTCTTCCCGGCTCCGGCACCACCATGCGCGCCAATGGCCGTGCCCACCTTTCCATTGACCCAGCCTTCCTCGAAAGCTTCGCCATCGACGAAAAAGCCCCGCGCTCCGTCATCGTCCTCGAAATCGACGAACTCTATTTCCAGTGCGCCCGCGCCATCGTCCGCTCCGAACTCTGGAATCCGGACCGCCATATCGACCCGGCAACGCTCCCATCCCCCGGCCAGATCCTCGCCGCCATGAGCGAAAACCAGGTCGGCGGCGAGCCCTATGACAAGGCCTGGCCGGAGCGCGCCAAAGCCACCATGTGGTAGGCTCGACCGTTCACGAAACCGTCATCGCCCCGACACGCAGATGGTCGACAACAGCGCACCCTCACGCTGGAAGCCGATTATGCGCCTCAAGGTCGCAACTCTCGCCCTGCTGCTCGCCGCCACGCCCGCCTTCGCCCAGACCCTCTCGGCCGAAGATCAGGCGATCAACCTCAACGCCACCCTGGGCGAAACCGCCGAGGCACCAACCGCCTGGCTCGGCGCCACGCCGCATTTCGTCATGGTCGGCGCCTTTGGCGACTATGGTTTCAACGTCAACCTGCCCACCCTCGAAGGCACCGCGGCCGAAGTTGTCGGCAAGCGCGAATATGGCCACGACGATGCCGGCGCGCTGCGCCTCATCGACTTCGAAGTCGCCGTCAATGCGGTGATGAACGATATCGAGCGCACCATCGAACTCGAATTCGCCAATGCCGATTTCAACGCCCACACCTTGCCGCTGAGCTTTGCCCTCTCGCCCGACGAGGAATTCCCAGAAGGCGCCAAGGCGAGCCTTGAAGTGCAGTTCGAATGGGAATGGGTCGAAAAGAGCACCATCGTCAATGAAGAAGGCCTCGTGGATAGCGGCACTCTCGATCTCGCGCTCAATGAAGGCACGGCCGATGCCGAAGGCACCGCCGCCAATGGCCTCATCGGCGGTTTCGCCAGCCTCACGCGCGATGGCAAGACCCTCGCCCTCTCCTTCACCGTGCCGGTGACGGAAGCCGAAATCGATGATTGATCCGCGCCCGGCCCTAGCCTTCCTCGCCCTCAGCCTCTGCTGGACCTGCGCCGCCCTCGCCCAGCCCGAGCCGATCTTTGCCAGCATCTCGGCGACGCTCGAAACCGAGAATGTCGACATCGACCCCGATGATCCGGCTATCTGGATCAACGCGGCCAATCCTGAGAAAAGCCGCGTCATCGGCACCGACAAGGATGTCGGCCTCGTCGTCTTCGATCTCGACGGCAAGATCGTACAGCGCCTCAACGACGGCCGGCTCAACAACGTCGATATCCGCCAGGATGTGACCCTGGGCGACGAAACCCTGAGCCTCGTCGCCGCCTCGCGCCGCAATGACGATACGATTGTGCTCTACACCGTCGACAAGACTGGCACGCTGACCCAGGTGACACCCTTCGCCTTCCCCGGCGCCCCGCGAAAGATCGACGACGACATCTACGGCATCGGCCTCTATCACGATGCCAGTGCCCGTCGTCTCTTCGTCATCGCCAGTTTTAAGACCGGCGAAATCATGCAGTGGGAAATAACCTCCAATGCGGGCCAGTTGAGCCTCGCCTTCACCCGCGAACTCGCCGTCCCCACCCAGCCCGAAGGCGTCGTCGCCGACGACGAACTCGCCTTCATCTATGTCGGCGAAGAAGACGGCGGCCTCTGGCGCTTCGCCGCCGCCCCCGATGCCGACACATCAGGTCACCTCGTCGACAAGGTCGGCTCCGCCTGCCTCCCCGAAGACGATCTCGAAGGCCTCGCCGTGGTCAAGGGCGCCGACAATTCCGGCTATATCCTCGCCTCAGCCCAGGGCGTCAATCGCTACGTCCTCTATGCCCGCCAGCCCGACGCCCATGGCAACCAGCCTTGCTACGGCAGCTTCAACTCGTCACCGGCGCCACCGATCCGGTCTCGGAGACTGACGGCCTCGACGTCACCACATCAGCTCTCTCGGAAACCTTCCCTAAGGGCCTGATGGTGGTGCAGGACGACCGCAACGAAGGTTTTAGTCGCAACTTCAAGTTCGTCTCCTGGGCGGATGTCATACAAGCAATGCAACTCGCGGACTAAAACGCTCCACCCCTTGGCGCCACGCGACAAAGAAAGCGCCCCCTTCCATCGCGAAAGGGGGCGTTCTCGTTTCAACGACGAGCCTCAGCTACCGACGACGCCACCATCGCGCTTGGTCAGAACGACGAGCGATGGACGAGCCGGCATGCCCTCGGCAAAGTCGGGCCAACTGGTGCCCGCTTCGTCCATGCTCTCGGCATCTTCCATGTCATCCAGGCGCAATTCCCCCGGATGCTGCACGGACAGGAAGAGACTCGTCCCATCGGGCGAGAAAGCCGGCGAACAGACTTCCGAGCCCGTCGGCGGAATGTAGAACAGGCGCGGCAGCGCCCGGCCCGGGCCCTCGGTGTCCATGGCATAGACCGCGTCGGCCATGCCGTCGGGCGGTGGACCATCCGTCGTCACCCAGATACGGCCCTTGGGATCGACCCCGATATTGTCCGGGTCGGTGAACCAGCCGCTTTCCGTCGTCTCGGGATGATAAAGGCTTTCATCCTCGGGCTTGGCCGGATCACCGCAAAGCGCAAAAACATCCCAGGTAAAGCTGTCGGCGGCATGGTCAGGAGCATCAGGCGCGCCCGGCGGCACCAGTTCCAGGAGGTGCCCATGCGGATTGGGCCCACGCGGATTGGCCGGATTGACGCTTTCGAATTCGTCTTCCCCTGCCGGCAGGCGGTCCTCGTTCTCAGTCATGGCGACATAGAGCTTGCCGGTGCCGCTATGGGGAATGAAACCTTCAGGCGCGTCCATCGGCGTCGCCCCTACGAGGTCGGCCGCCGCACGCGTGTTCAGCACCACATCGGCCTGGCTCGCAAAGCCGTTCTCTGCCGTCAGCGGCCCCATGCCGGCCACCAGCGGAATCCAGGCCATGGTGCCATCGCTTTCGAATTTTGCCACCGACAGGGTGCCGTGATCGAGCAGGTCCTTGTTGGCCGCCCGATCGTCCGGGTTGAACTTGCCCTCGGTGACGAAGCGATAGAGGTATTCGAAATCGTCGTCGTCACCCATGAACACCACCACCCGCCCGTCGGGCGCCAGGCTCACCTGTGCCCCTTCATGGGTCATGCGGCCCAGCGCCGTGCGCTTGATCGGCTTGGCTGTCGGGTCGAGCGGATCGATCTCGACCACCCAGTCGAACTTCATCCATTCATTCGGTTCGGTCTCGAAGGAGAAGCGCGGCGCCACGCGCGACACCGAATAGATATCGTTCTCGTCCTCGTCCCAGCCCTGCCGCTCGACCAGTTCCTGATTGTCGAGCACGCCATAGTCGCCCGCAAAGACGTCCATGGACCCTTCTTCGCCCGACAGCATGGTGCCCCATGGCGTCACGCCGCCATTGCAGTTGGAAATGGTGCCGAAAACCACCGTGCCCGTCGGATCGGCCTTGGTCTTGAGCCGGTCATCGCCCGCCGCCGGTCCCGAAATCACCATTTCGGTATTCATATGGATACGGCGATTGTACTGGCCATCCCGGACCACTTCCCAATTCGCCCCATTGCGCTTGATTTCGACAATGCTGACGCCGGTCGCCGCCATGATCGTGCGAATCTGCGCATCGGTCAGCTTTTCGCGATAGTCCTCATAGATGAGGTCGGGAAACATCAGGTAGGGCGAGGCATATTCATGGCTGACCAGCAGCAGGCCCCGGTCCGAAGCATTTGAACCGAGCGGCAGCGGCAGGAAGGCGGTAAAATCGTTATTGTAGCCAAACTGGCGCTCGGCCGCCGGACCATCAATGCTGGCAAGGTCGAATTCCGGGCTATCGGGAAAGATCGCGTCGCCCCAGCGCAGCAGGACCTGCCGCTCATAGCCCTCGGGCCAGTGGTCATGCTCGTCGCGCACCCGGTTCAGCTCGGAAAAGGTCAGCGTCGAAGTGGCTTCCGCCGCAGCGACAGCCCGGACGCCGAAACCATTGCCGAGCGCGGCAATTGCCGAACTCGCAAGGAACCCCTTGAGCACGGTGCGGCGATTAAAACCTTCATGAAGCAGGGAACCATAGCTCCTGGCGAAAGCACGGCGCGGATTCGGACGCTCGCGCGTCTTCTGGCGATCAGTCATTTGGGGGTCTCACAGTGGCTGCTGGACCCGATCCATTGCACCACGAGACGAAGCTACCGTGACGACTGCGGCCTTCTGCACCACTACCCCCGGCAACCGCCTTTCACTCTCCATTAACCATAAGTCGTCAAAATCCATGGTCGGTGAAGGTGGGACCCGAAGATGAAACTGGTGTGCCTATTTTCTTGTCTGGCGCTGCTTTCTGCGCCCGCCGCCATGGCGGCCGACGTCTACGGCGATTTCTCGCTCCGCGCCCCCACCAGCGCCCACGATTGGTCAGGCGCCTATATCGGCGGGCATCTCGGCTATGGCTATGGCCAGTCCGCGAACCAGTGGCGATCGACGCCTGTCGATCCCTGGCAGCCCGATGGCGACATCCAATATCAAAGCCTGCTGGCCGGTCTGCATGCCGGCTATCAGCACCAGTTCAATGCCTTCGTCATCGGCGCCGAAGCCGATCTTTCGCTCGGACAATTCCGCGGCGACGACTCCCAGTTTGCCGGCCTCGTCAACACTATCGACATTTCAGGCTTCGGCACGCTGCGCGGCCGCATCGGCCTCGCCCATGACAATCTGCTGGTCTATGCCACGGCAGGTCTCGCCGCAGCCGATTTCAGCAAGGGCGACAGCTCGAACAATTTCACCAGCCGCCATCTGGCCTCCGGCTGGGCGGCCGGCGCCGGCCTCGAATGGGCGCTCGCCGACAATCTCAGCCTCCGCGCCGAATATCTGCATATCCACCTGGGCGCCGTCGAAACCGGCGTAATCGGCGCCATGGGCGGCGGCTACCTGCACCGCGCCGATTCCCCCTACCTCAATATCGTCCGCACCGGCCTCAACTACCGCTTCTAGTCCGCGACCCAAACGCCGGACGCGCCAAAACAGCGCTGGTCAGCGCCGATAAACAGCAATGTCATGAAAATGGTGGGTGCGACAGGGATTGAACCTGTGACCCCTGCCGTGTGAAGGCAGTGCTCTCCCGCTGAGCTACGCACCCGCTGCGCTTGCGCAGGGAAAAAGAAGAGATGGTGGGCGTAACAAGGATCGAACTTGTGACCCCTACGATGTCAACGTAGTGCTCTCCCGCTGAGCTATACGCCCATCTCTCCGGGCCGGTTCGGCGTTTGCCTCTCCGGTGGCGCGGATAGACCACAAAAGAACCGTAGCGGTCAAGGGGTCAATCTCACGCCTGTGGATTTCTTCTTTGCGCATACCCCGCAAAACGCGAAACCAGTTTTAGTCAAGGGCATGCAGGGCTTCAGGCCGCGAGCAGCCGCTCCACTTCGGACACGAGATCCTTGAGATGGAAGGGTTTTGACAGCACCGACGCATCCTTGGGCGCGTCACTGTCCGGGTTCAGCGCCACCGCGGCAAAGCCGGTGATGAACATCACCTTGAGGTCGGGATCAAGTTCCGTCGCGCGACGCGCCAGTTCGATCCCGTCCATTTCCGGCATCACGATGTCGCTGAGCAGCAGCGAAAACGGCTCTTCGCGCAGCCGCTCATAGGCCGACAGCCCATTGTCGAAAGAGACGACCTCATAGCCGGCGTTTTTCAGCGCCCGGGTCAGAAACTGGCGCATGTCGTTATCGTCTTCGGCGAGCAGGATTCGCTTCATCAAAAACCTTCTTTCGGCGCCAGTCCGGCAGTGAGTCGTATTAAGTCGATGTTTAATTCAGATTTGTCCCAACGCAAACGGCCTCACGCCGCCTGTGCGACTTTTTGCAATCAACTGGACAAGTTGGCTCCGCCGCGCGACACTTGGGTGACAGCAAATCACTCGACCGCGCCGGAAGCGCGGCCCCCGTGGAGGCAGCGTGCGATCCGACTATTGGGATCAACCGGCATTCGAAACCATACGGCCCCGTCGTATGGTCGCGCCAATTGTGTTCAATTCGCCCCATTCCGGCCGGAGCTATCCTGATCGCTTCCTCGCCATGACCCGGCTCGATCATCTCTCGATCCGCCAGTCCGAGGACGCCTTTGTCGATGAGCTCTTTGCGCGCGCGCCACATCTGGGCGCCCCCCTATTGCGGGCGCATTTCCCGCGCGCCTATCTCGACGTCAATCGCGAGCCCTGGGAACTCGATCCCACCATGTTCGTCGATGCCCTCTCGGACCGGTTCAACACCAGCTCGCCGCGCGTCGCCGCCGGCCTCGGCACATTGGCCCGCGTCGTTGCCGAAAATAAGCCGATCTACCGCGAAAAGCTGACCCTCGATGATGCGCGCATGCGCATCGAGGGCATCTATCACCCCTATCACGCGGCCCTGCAAAATCTCCTTACCGAAGCCGCCACCAGCTTTGGTGTCGCCGTCCTCATCGATTGCCATTCCATGCCTCGCCTCGGCCGCCACGGCGAGCGGGCGACGCCCGATATCGTCCTCGGCGACCGCTATGGCACGACCTGCTCCCCGGCCCTGATCGATCTTGTTGAAACCGGCTTCATCGCCGCGGGGCTGAAAGTGGCGCGCAACCGCCCCTATGCCGGCGGCTTCTGCACCCGCGCCTATGGCCGCCCGCAACACGGCGTCCATGCCCTGCAGATCGAGGTCAGCCGGCATCTCTATATGAACGAGGCGACGCTGGAGAAGAATGCCGGCTTCGAGCCGCTGCGCCAGTTGATCGAGGGCATGATCCACGCCCTTATCGGTCTCGACCTGATGACCCTGGCCGCCCCCGAGCGCGCCGCGGCCGAGTAGCCCTTCCACACAAACAAGGGCCGCCCCTAAAGGCGGCCCAGTCAAGGGAGGAACGATGCGCTCCGGTCCGGCGCAAGAGCTGCCGCAAGGACCGGAATGCACATCATGCCAATGAAGGCTGAACCTCTTTTCGGTTCCGCACAAGGCTCCACACGGCCTCGCCTGCCGTTCGACACACGCTTGTTGCAAAAATGAATCATGACGGATGGACGACATTTCCACCCCAGAAGCCGTCACGATTCTCGGGCAAAAAGCGTAACTCTTTGAGGCGCGTCGGCATTTGTCCGCTTGCTCCATGCCGCGCCGCCTCCTAAACCAGCTTCGCCTGCCGCTGAAGGATTTTCATGGCCACGCAACTCGATTTCACCCGTATCGAAGCCACCCTCCTCGCCGCCGCCGATGCCGCCGCGGCGCACACCCTGCCGCTCTTTCGCACCGGCCTTGCCATCGACAACAAGCTGACATCAGGCTTCGACCCCGTCACCGAGGCCGACAAGGGGGCCGAAAAGGTCATCCGCGCCATCATCGCCGACGCTTTTCCCGACCACGCGGTGATCGGGGAAGAATGGGGCACGAGCGGGGAAAGCCCCTATACCTGGATCATCGACCCCGTCGACGGCACCCGCGCCTTCATCTCCGGCGCGCCGGTCTGGGGCACGCTGATCGGCTTTGCCGTCGATGGAGTCGCCAAGGCGGGCATCATGAGCCAGCCCTTTATCGGGGAAACCTTCATTGCCGTCCCCGGCCATTCGCGCTACGAGCGCGGCGGCCTCACCCAGCCCAATCGCGTCAGCGGCCTCACCGACCTCGCCCCGGCCCGCGTCTTTACGACGACGCCAAAACTCTTCAACACGTCGTCGCTCGCTGCCAAGTGGCACGCCGTCGAAGGCGCCACGCGCCTCCAGCGCTTCGGCATGGATTGCTATGGCTATGCCCTCCTCGCGTCAGGCCATGCCGACCTCGTCATCGAGCCCCATCTCAATACCTATGACATCGCCGCGCTCGTCCCGATTATCCGCGAAGCCGGCGGCGCCATCGCCTGCTGGGACGGCTCCGAGCCCACCGGTGGCGGCAATGTTGTCGCGGCAGCCAGCCAGGCCCTCCTCGACAAGACGCTCGAACTGATCAACGCGGCATAAACCTACTGGAACGGGATCGCCGTAACGAAGCGCGGCCGGTGCACCGCATTGGCCGTAAAGGTGATGTCGGTAAAACCAAAGCCGGCAAACATGGCCTCGTGCGGCACAAAGCTCTCCGTCACCAGCACCGTATCGCCATTGGCAATATCGGGCAGGATCGCGGTCGGTATCGGCGTTGTCGGCACATTGCTGCCGACGCTGCGCGACCAGCGCAGCACGAAAGCGCCATTGTCCCTCGCGATCGAACTGATGCGCAACCCGCCATCATGCGCGCTCGGCACCACATTGAGCATGAGATTGAGCATGTCGGTCAGGGTCGAGGCCGAGACCGAAGTTTGCCGCGACAGCATGTCGCCAATGGTGAACGTCGCTTTTTCAACGCTCTGCGCATTGCGGAAAAGATCGAAAGCGGTCACCGAACCCAGCAGGACCAAGAGCAGCACCGGCGCGAGCAATGCGAATTCGATGATCGTTGCCCCACGCTCGCTTCGCTGGAACTGCCGTAACCCCCGCCTCGCCATCATGCCGGCTCGTTGATGAAGCCGGACTTGGACACGAGCCGCACGGCCCCCGTCTCGTCCTTGGAGAGCACCAGTCCCAGGCCAAGGCCCGGCGTGAACGGCTCGACGACATAACAGGCGCGCACGAACACGGTCTGGGTCCGCTGCCCGGCGTCGAAGCGCAAAACCGGCTGCAGTGTCGTATCCCGATTGAGGCACCGCGCCGCATCGGTCGGATAGCTCGCCGCACTGGTGATCGGGATGAGTTCGAGCGCCAGGGTCTTCTGGCAATCGACCAGCACCACGGCCTGCGCGCAGATGCGCTCCCGCATGGCTTCCTGGGTCGGATTGGCAAAGCTGCCGATCCGCAATTCGCGCACCGTCAGGTCCAGCGCCCGATCGAGCATGATCGTCTGCACCATAAGCCAGCCGGCTTCGAGTGTCGAAAAGATGATGGCAAGCAGGATCGGCACCAGCAGCGCGAACTCGATGGCGGCCGCACCACCCTGGTGCCGCCCGAAGCGTCTGCGCCCAAAGATGCCGCGCTTGCTCATTGCGTCAGCTTGATGCGCTGGATCGTGCTGGCGATCGATTGAAACGCCGCAGCGATATTGAGGCCCTGTACGTCATAATAATGGCTGGCACTCGATGCGCAGTTGCGCAGCTCGTTCTTCATTTTGAGCTGGTTGCTGTCGCTATCCCTAAGCTGAAAGCCGATGGTAAAGACCAGAATGCCGTGGCTTTTGGCCGTCGCGCAGATGGTGTTCATCAACTCCTTGGCCTGGTCGGCGCCGATATTTTTCTTCCAATAGGGATCGTAAAACGCCTTGTCGTTCTTGCTGGTGCGCACACCGGCATTTGGATCCTTGGCCGTGTACTGCTCGGTGATTGCCCCGTCGGTCATCAGCACCATGACCTTGAGCGTCTCGGCATCGTCGAAAGCAGCCGGGCGATTGAGGAAAGCTGAGTTGATCTGCCCCGCCGCTACCGCCTGTTGCACTTGCGGGCGCAGCGCCGGGTCGAGAAAGCGCAAGCCCCAGTTCATGGCGATAGCCGTTCCGGTGCCGTCATACATCTGAAAGCCGGCAATGCGTGAGATAAGCGCGTCGGCATCGTTCGACATCAGCGTCACTGCCGTATTGTCGGACGGGCACCAGCCGGGGTTCATATTGGCGGGCAATGTCGGCTTGTCGGCGCTGCCATTCCATTTGGTGAAATGCGGCACCTGCGCATGGGTCGCAAGGTTGATCGTCGACGCATAGAAATCGGGCTTGTAGAGCTCGACGCAGGACGAGTTGTTATGGCTGCGCACTCCACCCCAATTATCGAAGAAGCTGGAGCCGAGGGAAACCTGACCAGCATAGGGCACGATATTGACGGTGGTATAGGCCTCCGTCTCCGGAGTAACCATGGCCTGGATGAAACTGGTGGCGGCAGACTTCAGGGCCGGATACTTGCCGTTGTCATTCATCGACCCGGAAAGATCGAGCATCAGCGACAATTCGATATTGCTGCGCCGTTCCTCGGCCGAGGCTACCGCGCTCATCGGCAACATGTTGATACCGATCAAAGGCAGGAAGGCCGTCGCCATATTATAGCTGGCGGTCACGGTGACGGACTTGGAGTTTATGGTGTCGACCTGGTCGACGGCGAGTTCCACCTCTTCGATAAAGGCGAGACTCTTGAGATATTCGTCGACCGTTTCTTCGGCCGTTCGCCCCTGCGACAGCGACGCCGCCGCGAGCACGGCCCGGTCCACCCCGTCCTGCAGTTGCGCGCGAAAAGCCTCATAGCGGGCAATGTCGGTAGCCCCGCCTGCCAGAACCAGCATGGGTATTAACATCAGCGCCGAAATAACCGCGACATTACCCTGCTGATCCTTCAGCAAGCGCCTCAACTGATCCATCGGGGTCCCCACGACCCTCCTGGGTCGAGCGAACACTAGATATCGGTTGTTACGAAAGGTTTAGCGCGTCTGATTTGTGATGAAGGCATCGAACGCCGCCAGCACCTGACCGCGGATCGGATCGGTCTCGATGAACAATTCGTGCTTGGCCCCGGCAATCACCATATGCCGCCCGTTCCTCAGCCGCAGACCCAATTGCTCGAGCGCCGGCGTCGACACGATCGTGTCGCGTGCCGCCGCCAGCACCAAGAGCGGAATCTGCAGCCTGCCGGCAAAATCCTCGCGATTGGCCTCCACCATTGCCTTCATCGAGGCAGCGAGCCACCGAAAGCTCGGCGAACCGATATAGAGGCTGTCATCGGCGCGAATGGTGTCGACCATGCGCGTATAGCGCAGGAGGTCCGAGGTCAGTGGATTGTCCAAAAACCCGGCCTCGTCCGGGCGCTTGTCACCCCTACGCTTGAGCGGCACGGCGCCAAGCCCGAGGAAACTCAGCGTCTCGGCAAGAGCTCCGAAACCGCCAATACTATGTTCCATGCCATGGAGGCACACCATGGGCGCCGAAAGAAAGACGCGATCGAACATCATCCGGTCGCGCGTCGTTGCATAGAGCGAAGCCAGCCCGCCCATGGAATGGCCCACGAGATAGAAGGGCGGCGGGCAATCGGGCAGCAGGATTTCGGCATGAAAGGTCCTGAGATCGGTCCAGTAATCGTCGAACCGGTCAACATAACCCACGGTGCGATTGCCGATCAGCCGGTCCGAACCGCCCTGGCCGCGCCAGTCAAAGGTCGCAACGGCAAAGCCACGCGCCTGAAAGTCGGCGATCGTCTCAAAATATTTCTCGATATATTCCGTGCGCCCCTGCACGAGACACACCGTACCCCGATGCGGCCCGGCCGATTTCGGCCAGATGGCATAGCGCAACTTTACCCGGTCCGGCGTTGTCATATAGCCGACCCGTACCCCTGCCGGCACGGGATTGGACGGAACAACGGTAAGCTTTGGGCCAGTGGGATCAACCAATGCGGTCAAGACGCGCCTCCACGATTTTGCCGCACGATAACGTCGCGAAGTAAAGAAAGGCCAGCATTCCGGGTTGAGGAATGCTGGCCTTTTGAGGGCGGGTCCGTGCGGGGGGCGGATGACGGACCCGCTGCATGAGGACCGCGGCGGCGGCCTCACGGTTATCTTTATGCACGGGTCAGCCTGAATGGGTTTGGACCGGCCTGTTCATTTTCGGTTCAGTTTCTCCACCGCCTTGCACAGCTCCTTGCCCCCCATCCCCCTCCCCGACCCTCCCCGCAAGGGGGAGGGTGCCGGGCCGGTGGTTTTACCCCGTAGCCTGCCCCCACCCTCGATGCGGCACCTCCCCCTTGACGGGGAGGATGGGAGGGGGTGCCGGCACACACCATTTTCTAGAATCTCCCTCCCCCTTGAAGCCCCAAAACCCTTTCCTAAATATGATTGGTCCGCCGGAAAACCGGGGACACCGGCCCTGCCGAAAAGGTCGCTCGCCACATCTGGGAGCACCACGGGAGGCACCGGAATCGGCGTGCCGCAAGGCATCGCTTCAACCACGTTGCTCAACTGGAGAATGTGAAAATGCAGACCATCGATTTTTCCCCCTTCTATCGCTCCACCGTCGGCTTTGACCGCCTGTTCAACCGCCTCGACACCCTGGGCACCCAGGAAGCCAAGTCCTACCCGCCCTACAATATCGAGCGCACTGGCGAAGACACCTATCGTATCTCCATCGCCGTGGCCGGCTTTTCCAATGGCGACATCGCCATCGAAACCAAGGAAAACAGCCTCGTCGTGAAGGGCGCCAAGCCGGTTGAAAACACCGACACCAAGCGCGAATTCCTCCATCGCGGCATTGCCGAGCGCGCCTTCGAGCTGCGCTTCCAGCTTGCCGACTATGTCGAGGTTCAGGGCGCTGCCCTCGAAAATGGCCTCCTCCATCTCGAACTGAAGCGCGAACTGCCCGAAAGCAAGAAACCGCGCACCATTCAGATCAATGGTGGCACGGCTACCATCGAGGACAAGTCGGTCAATTAATTCGTTTCTCCTCCCTGAGACGACAGAGGCGCGGCCCCAAAAGGGCCGCGCTTTTTGTTTGTCTTCACCTCTTCGGCGGGAACGAGTCATACCGCCGCAAGTTGAGTAAGGCGCTCGCGCTTTCCTCCCCAGCGTCAGGATATTCCCATGAAGACTCCCTCCATCACCCTCAAATCCAATGCCAAGTCGGCTATCATCGACATTCTCAATGCGCGTCTCGCCGACGCCATCGATCTCGCCCTCATCACCAAGCAGGCGCATTGGAACCTCAAGGGTCCAAATTTCATCGCCGTGCATGAAATGCTCGACCCCATGCGCACCCAGCTCGACGACCATGTCGACACCATTGCCGAGCGCGTCGCCCAGCTCGACGGCATTGCCCTCGGCACCAGCCAGATCGTCGCCAAGGCGAGCAAATTGGCAGCCTATCCAACCGATATCCGCAAGGTCGCCGACCATCTCGCCGCCTTGGCCGAGCGCTACGCCGCCCTCGCCAATCAGGTGCGCGAAGATATCGACGCGACGGACGAAGCCGGCGACGCGGACAGTGCTGATATCCTCACCGCCTTTTCGCGCGATCTCGACAAGAACCTCTGGTTCATCAAGTCGCACCTCGAATAGCAGCGCACGCGCGTCCGTCATCGGGCTGAACGCGCCATTCATCCTCCGCTCAGTGCCACGCCTCCAGAGATAGGGTATCATCGCCCGAAATCTCTGGAGGCTCGCCATGTACCGACTGCGCCTTGCCTACCTGACCACAGCTTTTGCCGCCCTCGCCCTTCCCGTTGAGGCGGCCAATCTCCTCGTCGACAATGCCTGGCCCATGGCCAAGGCGCAGGACGAGTTCGCCAATCTGATCCGCGGCGATCTCGTCCACGAAATCACCATCGACGCCGACAGCATCCGCATCACCGCCGGTCACCCGACCGATGCCGAACAAACCGTCGACTATTCCTGGGACCAGTCCGAAGTTCGCCGCTCCGGCAGTTTTGTGAATTTCTCCGCCCTGGGCATGGGCGACACCAAACCCTTCGCGCTCGATCAGCTCCAGTTCGACAAACTGCCCGAAGTGAAAGCTGCCGCCATCGCCGCCTTTGCGACACCCGGTAGCCGCATCGTCGAGATCGAGGCGAGCCAACCCACCACCCGCACCAGCAAAAAGCTCCTCCCGCTCTGGGAAGTCACCCTCTCCACCAATAGTGGCAAGACCGGCACCGTCTGGCTCACTGCCCTTGGCCAGGTCGTCGACGTCGAACTCCCCGAAGGCTCCGCCACCGCTGCCACCCTCGGCCCCTGGCTCGCCCCCGCCACCGTCGAAAACACTCTGTCGCGACTTGCCGACGAATTCGGCACAGATGCAAATTTCCTCGAAATCATGATCGATGACAGTAAGGCCCTCATCACCATGGAAGACCCGCAGAATCCCGGCGGCACCGCCGAGTTCTACATGGACGCCGAAAAGATCACCCGCTCGTCCTCGAACATGCCCATGCCCAATCCTTTCGCGCCCACCCTCGACCGCGCCTTCACCCTGGCCGATGTCGCAAACCTCGATGTCGCCTGCCTCACCGACCTCGAAGCCCGCACACTCGCCCGCATGGAGATGCCTGATATGACCGTCTTCCGCTACACCATCTCGCGCAACACGCTCTTCATGACGCCCGAGGACGATCGCCTGCTGGTGGAAGTCCGCGCCGAAGCATCAGATCAATGGACCGGCGGCCGCGTCGCCTATGACATGGATGGAAACGAGGCGGACGTCGTGCTCCCCTAGCGAAAAATAGGAAACTCTCATCCTTTCTTAACCGAATGGGCCGCCCTCCAGGGCGGTCCCAATCGTTTCCAGCGCCTTTTCCGACCCAATTCCTATGCTTTCCTACACAGAAAGTAGGAAAGTCCTATTTTTTGTGTCGCGAATTTGGCAAAACCGCTTGTGCCTAGTTTTGAATTATGCAAATGTGGAGCTGTTAGGGCAGTGCTTCTGTCCTATCTGACGCGTCGCCCCGCTCTCCGCGGCAAGCGGCGCACGCTGGTCCGGCTGGACCGCTAGACGATAGCGGAAACGGACAGGCGGAGCTAAGATAGCTCGAATATGAGCGGCCATTTGGATGCAGCGCCGCTCCCCACGCATGGATGCACTTGTTCATCCGAGCCGTACTGAAAGTACGACCCGATTGAGAAGTGTGCCCACTGAGGACCAAGACTGCATCCAGCGGGCCGGCACCGGCACCATCAGGATGCACACGACATAGCGAACCAAGCCCGGCAACGGGTGCGATCAGACAGCGAGGATTAAGACATGGCCCCCCAGCAGAACGGACAATTTTCTCCGGTCACCGCGAAAGCCAATACTCGCAAAACCACTCTGATCGAAAACGGACGCATCGTCGCCGGCCGCCCCGAAGCCCAGGGTCTCTACGATCCCATGCAGGAACATGACGCCTGCGGCATCGGCATGATCGCCAACATCAAGAACAAGCCCAGCCACGAAGTGGTCGAGAAGGGTCTCGAAATCCTCGAGAACCTCGAACACCGCGGCGCCGTTGGCGCTGATCCCCTGATGGGCGACGGCGCCGGCATTCTCGTGCAGACCCCGCACGCCTTCTTCCAGAAGGTGCTGCCCTTCGATCTGCCCGAAAAGCACCACTACGCCGTGGTGATGATTTTCTATCCCAACATCGTCGCGCTGCGTGATCGCTGCGCCGCCGCCGTCCGCGCCTGCCTCGAAAAGGAAGGCATGACGCTTCTTGGCGAGCGCGTCGTCCCCACCGACAACAAGAAGCTCTCCGAAGGCGTCATCGCCACCCAGCCGATCATCGAGCAGATGGTCATCGCCCGCCCCGAAGGTCTGACGCTCGACGAATTCGAGCGCAAGCTCCTCATCGTGCGCAAGGTGATCTCCAACACCGTCTACGCTCAGGTCCCCGAGAGCAACGGCGACAACGGGTTTTACGTCGTCTCCATGTCGGCACGCACGCTCGTCTATAAGGGCATGTTCCTTGCCGACCAGCTCGGCGCCTTCTACCCGGACCTCCACGACGAAGACTTCGAAAGCGCCATCGCCCTCGTGCACCAGCGCTTCTCGACCAACACCTTCCCGTCCTGGAAGCTCGCGCACCCCTACCGCATGACCACGCACAATGGTGAAATCAACACCATCCGCGGCAACGTCAACTGGATGGCGGCCCGCCAAGCCTCGGTCCATTCGAAGTACTTCGGGGACGATATCTCAAAAATCTGGCCGATCTCCTACGAGGGCCAGTCGGACACGGCCTGCTTCGATAACGCGCTCGAATTCCTCGTGCGCGGCGGCTATCCGCTGCCCCACGCAGCCATGATGCTGATCCCGGAAGCCTGGGCCGGCAATCCGCTGATGGATGAAAAGCGTCGCGCTTTCTACCAGTACCATGCGTCCCTGATGGAACCGTGGGACGGCCCCGCCGCCATGTCCCTTTCCGACGGCCGCTATGTCGTTGCCACGCTCGACCGCAACGGTCTGCGTCCGGCACGCTATCTCGTGACCAAGGAAGGTCACGTGGTCCTCGCCTCGGAATCGGGCGTCTTGACCATTCCCGACGAGGACATTGTCGAGCGCTGGCGCCTGCAGCCGGGCCGCATGCTGCTCATCGATCTTGAGCAGGGCCGCATCATCTCCGACGAAGAGATCAAGGCGACGCTCGCGACCGCCAATCCCTATGCCGATTGGCTCGCCCGCACCCAGATCGTGCTCGAAGACCTGCCCGCTGTCGCCCCCAAGGCGCCGGAGCCGACCGAGGCCCTCCTCGATCGTATGCAGGCCTTTGGCTATACCCAGGAAGACATCAAGCTCCTGATGGCGCCCATGGCCACCACCGGCCAGGAAGCCGTCGGCTCGATGGGCACGGACACGCCGATCTCGGCGCTCTCCAACAAGTCGAAGCTCCTCTACACCTACTTCAAGCAGAATTTTGCGCAGGTCACGAACCCGCCCATCGATCCGATCCGCGAGGAATCGGTGATGAGCCTCGTCTCCTTCATCGGTCCGCGCCCCAACCTCTTCGATCTTGAAGGTCTTTCCACGGTCAAGCGCCTCGAAGTGCGCCAGCCGATCCTGACCAACGAGGATCTCGAAAAGATCCGCGGCATCGGCGACATCGAAGACAACCAGTTCAAGACCAAGACGCTCGACATCACCTACCCCGTCGCCGACGGCGCGGCAGGGATGGAAGGGGCTATCGAAGCGCTGTGCCACGCGGCCGAAGAAGCCGTGCGGGGCGAATACAACATCATCATCCTCTCCGATCGCCTGATTGCAGCGGACCGTCTGGATATTCCGACGTTGCTTGCGCTCGCTGCCGTGCATCATCACCTGATCCGCAAGGGCCTTCGCACCTCCACCGGTCTCGTGGTCGAAACTGGCGAAGCCCGCGAAATCCACCACTTCGCCATGCTGGCCGGCTACGGCGCCGAAGCCATCAACCCCTACCTCGCCTTCGAGGCGCTGCAGTCCCTGCATGCCGAGGGCAACTACCCCGAAGAAGTCTCGGCCGACGAAGTCGTCTACCGCTACATCAAGTCGGTCGGTAAGGGCCTCCTCAAGGTCATGTCCAAGATGGGCATCTCGACCTACCAGTCCTATTGCGGCGCCCAGATTTTTGACGCGGTCGGCCTCAACTCCGATTTCGTGAAGAAGTATTTCTTCGGCACCGCCACCTCCATCGAAGGCGTCGGCCTCGGCGAAGTCGCCGAGGAAACCGTGCGTCGTCACGCCGAAGCCTTTGGCGACGACGTGGTGCTCAAGAAGGCGCTCGATATCGGTGGCGAATATGCCTATCGCATCCGCGGCGAAAAGCATGCCTGGTCGCCCGACGTCGTCGCCGACCTCCAGCATGCCGTCCGCACCTTCGAGGAAAGCCCGGAAACCGCGCAGGACCGCTACAACAGCTTTGCCGAGCGCGTAAACTCGGGCGAAAACGGCTATCTCGCCATTCGCCACCTCTTCGACATCAAGCCGCTCGGGCCTGAAGTCCCGCTCGAAGAAGTCGAAAGCGCTGCCACCATCGTCAAGCGCTTCGTCACCGGCGCCATGTCCTTCGGCTCGATCAGCCGCGAGGCCCATACGACGCTGGCCATCGCCATGAACCGGATCGGCGGCAAGTCGAACACCGGCGAAGGCGGCGAAGAGCCCGATCGCTACAAGCCCCTGGCCGATGGTTCGCAGAACCCGCTGCGCTCCGCCATCAAGCAGGTCGCTTCCGGCCGCTTCGGCGTCACCACCGAATACCTGGTCAATTCCGACCAGATCCAGATCAAGGTCGCGCAGGGTGCCAAGCCCGGCGAAGGCGGTCAGTTGCCCGGCCACAAGGTCGATTGGGTCGTCGCCAAGACGCGCCATTCTACCCCGGGCGTGGGCCTCATTTCCCCGCCGCCGCACCACGACATCTATTCGATCGAAGACCTCGCCCAGCTCATCTATGACCTGAAGAACGTCAATGAGCAGGCCGACATCTCGGTCAAGCTGGTTTCGGAAATGGGCGTCGGCACGGTTGCGGCCGGCGTTGCCAAGGCCCGCGCCGACCACATCACCATCTCCGGCTACGATGGCGGCACGGGCGCTTCGCCCCTGACCTCGCTCAAGCATGCCGGCGGCCCATGGGAAATCGGCCTCGCCGAAACCCATCAGACCCTTGTGCTGAACCGCCTGCGTTCGCGCGTAAAGCTGCAGGTCGATGGCGGTCTCAAGACCGGTCGTGACGTGCTCATCGGTGCCCTGCTTGGTGCCGACGAATTCGGCTTCTCGACCGCGCCGCTGATCGCTGCCGGCTGCATCATGATGCGCAAGTGCCACCTCAACACCTGCCCGGTTGGCGTCGCCACCCAGGACCCGGTGCTGCGCAAGCGTTTCAAGGGCACGCCCGAACACGTCATCAACTACTTCTTCTTCATCGCCGAAGAACTGCGTGGCCTGATGGCCGCAATGGGCGCCCGCACGCTCAACGAGCTGATCGGCCGTTCCGATCTCCTCGACCAGCGCCGCGCCGAAGGCCAGTGGAAGAGCGAAGGCATCGACTTGAGCAAGGTCTTCTACAAGCCCGAGCCCATCGGCGGCGACACGCTCTATCACTCCGAACTGCAGAACCATCACCTCGAAGCCGTGCTCGACCGCAAGCTGGTGGAACTCGCCAGGCCCGCCCTCGAAGAGGGCAAGCCGGTGCAGATCGAACTCCCGATCCGCAGCCGCGACCGTTCGGCCGGTGCCATGCTCTCTGGCGCCCTCGCCAAGAAGTACGGCCATGAAGGCCTGCCCGAGGACACGGTGTCCATCACCCTCCGCGGCACCGCTGGCCAAGCCTTTGGCGCCTTCCTCGCCAAGGGCATTTCCATCGACATGATCGGCGACGCCAACGACTATGTCGGCAAGGGTCTTTCCGGCGGCCGCATCGTCGTGCGCCCGTCCGACAAGGTGTCCTTCGATCCGACCAAGTCGATCATCGTCGGCAACACGGTTCTCTACGGCGCCATCAAGGGCGAGGCCTATTTCCGCGGAATCGCCGGCGAACGCTTCGCCGTGCGTAACTCGGGTGCCATCGCCGTTGTCGAAGGCACGGGCGATCATGGCTGCGAATACATGACCGGCGGCCTCGTCGTCGTCATCGGCCCCACCGGCCGGAACTTCGCAGCCGGCATGTCGGGCGGCGTGGCCTATGTCCTCGACGAGGACGAGACCTTCCGCAGCCGTTGCAACCTCGCCATGGTCGATCTCGAACCGGTGCAGGAAGAAGAAGACCTGATGCGCAAGCTCCACCACCACGGTGGCGACTTGGAATGGCATGGCCGTGTCGACATTTCCGGCGACATGACCAAGCACGACGACGAGCGCCTGCACCAGCTGATCTCGAACCACCTGCACTATACCGGTTCGACCAAGGCCAAGCAGATCCTCGACAACTGGGTCGAGATGCGTCCGAAGTTCGTAAAGGTCATGCCGGTTGAATATCGCCGCGCCATCCTCGAGATGGAACGCAAGCGCTCGTCTGGCGCACACGTGGCTGCTGAGTAAGGAGAGAGCAAATGGGTAAGGTAACAGGCTTTCTCGAGATCGAACGCGAAGAACCGCGCTACGAGCCGGCTTCCGACCGCATCCGTCACTTTGGCGAATTCACCATTCCGATGACGGAAGGTCGCATCGTCGACCAGGCGGCGCGCTGCATGGATTGCGGCATTCCGTTCTGCCACGGCGACACCGGCTGCCCGGTCCACAACCAGATCCCGGACTGGAACGACCTCGTCTACAACAACGATTGGGAAGAGGCTGCGCGCAACCTCCACTCGACCAACAATTTCCCTGAGTTCACCGGCCGTATCTGCCCCGCTCCCTGCGAGGAAGCCTGCACGCTGAACCTGGAAGACGTTCCGGTCGCCATCAAGACGGTCGAACAGGCCATCGCCGACAAGGCGATCCGTTCGGGCTGGGTCAAGCCGCAGCTCCCCAAGGAAAAGACCGGCAAGAAGGTCGCTGTCGTCGGCTCGGGTCCCGCCGGTATGGCGGCGGCCCAGCAGCTGGCCCGCGCCGGCCACGATGTCCACCTTTTCGAGCGCGAGCCCAAGGCCGGTGGTCTGCTCCGTTATGGCATTCCCGACTTCAAGATGGAGAAGGACCACATCGACTTCCGCGCCACCCAGATGGAAGCCGAAGGCGTGACCTTCCACTATGGCGCCAATATCGGCGTCAACGTCCCGCTCTCCGACCTGCAGCGCGACCACGACGCGGTCCTCCTCTGCGGCGGCTCGGAACGTCCCCGTGAAGTCGACGTCGATGGCCAGCAGTTCAATGGCGTCCACTACGCCATGCCCTTCCTCGTGCAGCAGAACCGTCGCGTCGGCTACGAAGACGTTTCCCACGAAGTCCAGCTCACTGCCGCCGGCAAGCATGTCGTCGTCGTCGGTGGTGGCGACACCGCTTCTGACTGCGTCGGCACCTCGTTCCGTCAGGGCGCCATCGCCGTGACCCAGCTCGACGTCCGCCCGATGCCGCCCGAACTCGAAAACAAGCTGACCAATTGGCCCAACTGGGCGGTCAAGATGCGCACCTCGTCCTCCCAGGCCGAAGGCGCCATCCGCGAGTTCTCCGCCGGCACCATGAAGATCATCGGCAATGCCGCCGGCGACGTCATCGGCGTCGAATGCGCCCGTGTCGACCGCAAGCGCCAGCCGATCCCCGGCTCGGAATTCATCATCAAGGCCGACCTCGTGCTCCTCGCCATCGGCTTTGCCGGTCCGGTGCACGAAGGCATGTTGACCGAACTCGGCGCCGACTACGACAAGCGCGGCAATCTCTTTGCCGACACCATGACCTACCGCACGACCAAGCCCAAGGTTTACGCCGCCGGCGACATGCGTCGCGGTCAGTCGCTCGTCGTCTGGGCCATCCGCGAAGGCCGCCAGGCCGCCCGCTCGATCGATTTCGATCTCATGGGCAAGACGGATTTGCCGCGGTAGTCACACCCACAGCAACGCGTCACCCTCGGGCTCGACCCGAGGGTTCTGCACTTAACAGTCTCCAGCAGTTTCCAGCAAACAGCCTCCACAGACACCGACGCCCTCCGCCTCAACTCGAGGGGTCACACTCAAAAATAGCAGCAGCAAACACCGATACCTCCGGATCACCTCCGGAGGTGTCGCCGTTCTGTGACCTATTCGGTCCCGGCGCTACCCTCGATGCCAACAGTCTGCTAACAGACTCGCGCTTGCGCTACTCGGACTCGCCATGACCCAAAAGCCCTACGTCGTCGACGAACTGATCTCCGCCAAGGCCATCGCCGCTCGCGTCGAAGCCCTCGCCAAAGAGATTTCGACCCACTTCGCCGACACCGACAAGCTGGTCGTCGTCGGGCTCCTGCGCGGCTCTTTCATCTTCATCGCCGACCTCGTCCGCGAACTCGACCTGCCGGTGGAAGTCGATTTCATCGAAGCGTCCTCCTATGGAAACGCGATGCAATCGAGCCGCGAGGTGCGCATTTTGAAAGACCTGCGCGGCGAGATCGCTGGCCGCGATGTCCTTGTTGTAGAAGACATTATCGACACCGGACACACCCTCAAGCACGTCCTCGAAATCCTCGAAACGCGCCATCCCCGCCGCATGGAAGTCTGCGCCCTGCTCTCGAAACCGAGCCGCCGCGAGACCAACATCGAAGCCAAATGGCTGGGCTTCGAAATCCCCGACCGGTTCGTTGTCGGCTATGGCATCGACTACGCCCAGCGCAACCGCAACCTCCCCCACATCGGCGCCGTCCGCTTCACCGAAGAAAATTAATCCCCGGCGGGATTAAACCCGCTACACTGGTGTTCTTCTCTTTGCGGGCCGCATCAAGCGCTCGCCAAGAGGAGACAAATCATGATCCTGCGTTCGCTTCTCGCCGGTGCAGCGGCCCTCGCCCTCATCGTCGCCCCGACCTTTGCCACCGACTATCTCGGCGGCGCGGTCAAATCCACCGACATCAGCGGCAAGATGGTGCTGACCGATGCCAATGGCATGACCCTCTACATCTTCGACAAGGACACCGCCGGCGTCACCAATTGCTATGACACCTGCGCCGAAAAGTGGCCCCCGCTCTTCGCCGATGCCTCGGCCAAGGCTGAAGGTGACTTCACCCTGGTCGACCGTACCGATGGCACCAAGATGTGGGCCTACAAGTCCATGCCGCTTTACTACTGGTATGAAGACATGGCCCCCGGCGACATCAAGGGTGACGGCGTCGGTGGCGTCTGGCATCTTGCCATCGAATAATATCGAGGCCTTTCTTGGTCGACATCCTTCACGAGATCGAGGCCGCTGTGCCGGCGCTCAGGCGATATGCCCGGGCGCTGACGCGCGACTTCGATCGCGCCGATGACCTCGTGCAGGATTGTCTCGAACGGGCCCTCGCCAAGCGCGGTCTCTTCCGGCCGAAAGGTCCGGTGCGCGCCTGGCTCTTCACCATTCTGGTCAATGTCCACCGCAATAGCCTGCGCGGCACGCGTCGCCGCGGCGAGGTGGTGGATTTGGCCGATATTCCCGAGCTCTCGGTGCCAGCGCCGCAGCCCGGCCATATGGCGCTCGCCGAACTTGACCGCGCCATAGGCACGCTGCCAAACGAACAGAAGGAGGCCCTGCTACTGGTGACCCTTGAAGGCCTACCCTACGCCGAAGCAGCCCAAATCTTGGACATTCCGCTCGGCACACTGATGAGCCGGCTCGGCCGGGCCCGTGCCACGCTCAAGACCATGACTGGCACCCCTTCCGAACCGCATTTAAGAACCGTGAAATGAGCGAGATCAGCCGCGACACATTGATGGCCTATGCCGACGGCGCGCTCTCCCCGGCGGAGCGCGCGGAGGTGGACGCCTATCTCGCCGATCGCCCGGACGCGGCAACTGAAGTCGCGCTGATGCAGCGTCAGGCAAATGCCATTCGCACGCTTTATGGACCGGTCGCCGCCGAGCCCGTGCCGCCGCGCCTCTCGGTCGACAAGCTGCTTCAAACCCAACAAAAGCGCCGCAGCAGATTCTGGACCAGCGCCGCCGCCGCCGTCGTCCTCGTTGGTCTCGGCCTCGGCTCCGGCTGGCTACTCCGCGGCCAGGCGGATACGCCCGGCATCGCTGATCAGCTCATCGCCGACGCCGTCAGCGCCCACACTGTCTATGTCCTCGAAAACCGCCACGCCGTGGAAGTAAACGGCGCCGATAGCGAGCACCTGTCCTCCTGGCTCTCTAACCGGCTGCAGACGACGCTTGCCATGCCTGATCTCAGCGCCTCGGGCCTCACCTTCCTCGGCGGCCGCCTGCTTCCCGCCCCCAATGTGCCCGGGGGACGCGCAGCGCAGCTCATGTACGAAGACACTACCGGCGCCCGCCTGACGCTCTATGTGACTCCTTCGCCCGGTCCCAATACGCCAAGCTATGAGCTGGCCAATCTCGGTCTCGATACGGCGCTCTTCTGGGCCGACGATGTCATCAGTTGCACCATCACCGCCCCCTACCCGGCCGACAGACTGCAAGCCATCGCCAAGACGGTATTCTCGCAGCTCAATCCGTCCGGACCGGATTATCGGACCTGAAACAAAAAGGCCGGGTCTCCCCGGCCTTTTGATCTCTACGCCGCCTTGGCAGCAGCTCTGCGCAGCTTGCGCCGCTCTTCGCGGCGTTCCATTTCCACCTTGGGATCAGGCACCGGCACCGAGGCAATCAGGCGCTTGGTGTAATCGTGGTGCGGGTCCATAGTCACCTGTTCCGCCTCGCCGATCTCAACCACTTCGCCGAAATAGAGCACCATGATGCGCTGGGCGATGTGCCGGACAACGGCGATATCGTGCGAAATGAACAGGAGCGAAATGCCCAGTTCCTTCTGCAGGTCCATCAAGAGGTTGACCACCTGAGCGCGGATCGACACGTCGAGCGCCGACACGGCCTCGTCGCAGATGATCAGCTTGGGATTGGTGATCAAAGCCCGCGCAATGCCGATACGCTGGCACTGGCCGCCCGAGAACTCGTGCGGATACTTGTTGATCATGGTCGGCAGCAGGCCAACCTTCTGCATCATCTCGGCGACCCGGACCGCCCGCTCGGCCTTGCCGATATTGGGCATGTGGATTTTGAGCGGCTCGGCGATGATATCGCCCGCCGTCATGCGGGGATTGAGCGAGGCCAGAGGATCCTGGAAGATCATCTGGATATCCTTGCGCAGGTCCAGAAGCTCGTTCGAGTTCATCTTCTGGATATCACGGCCAAGCCACACCGCTTCGCCCGCACTCGCCGGCAGCAGCCGGATGATCGCGCGCGACAGCGTGGACTTGCCGCAACCGCTTTCGCCCACGATGCCAAGCGTCTCGCCCTGATAGAGGTCGAAGGACACGCCCTTGACCGCACGCAGGATTTTCTTGCCGCCGAAAAGTCCGTTGGAGCCGAGGGTGAATTCCACCGACAGATCACGGACTTTCAGGATGGGTTCTCTTTCGCTCGCGCTCATGCTTCACCCTTTGCGGCCATAAAGTCGTAGGAAACGGTCGACAGGCGATCGACCTTCTTGTCGAGCCGCGGCACCGCCGCCAGGAGCCCCTGTGTATAGGGATGCTCGGGCTTGTCGAAGATATCGGCGGTCTTGCGATATTCCATCACCCGCCCGTCGAACATCACCAGCGTATCCTCGCAGGTGCCCGCGACGATGCCGAGATCGTGGGTGATGAGGATGATGGCGGTGTTGAAATCTTCCTGCAGGTCGACGAGGAGATCAATGATCTCGGCCTGCACGGTCACATCGAGCGCCGTGGTCGGTTCGTCGGCGATGAGCAGCTCTGGGCTACACAGCAGCGCCATGGCGATCATCACGCGCTGACGCATACCGCCCGAAAACTCGTGCGGATACATATGCACACGGTTCTTCGCGTCCGGAATCCGCACCGCTTCGAGCATGCGCACGCTCTCGGCCAGCGCCGCCGCGTGGCTCATACCACGGTGCAGTTCCAGCACTTCCGTCATCTGCCGCGAGATGCGCAGATAGGGATTAAGCGAGGTCATCGGATCCTGGAAGATGATCCCGATGCGCTCGGCGCGGTAGGACCTCAACTCCTTGGTCGGGAGGTTGAGGATTTCCTTGCCATCGAACATGACCGAGCCGGAGGCGCGACCGTTCTTTGGCAGCAGCCCCATCAGCGCGAAGGCGCCCTGGGTCTTGCCCGAACCGCTTTCGCCCACAATGGCAAGCGTCTTGCCCTTTTCGAGCGTGTAGTTGAGATCCTTCACTGCATGGACGGGGCCGTCATGCGTGAGGAAGTCGATCTTGAGATTCTTGACTTCTAGCAATGCCATAACTGTGCCTCCTTACCGGTCTTTCGGGTCGAGCGCGTCGCGCAGACCGTCGCCGATATAGGTGAGGCAGAGCAGCAGCGTGACGAGCACGGCTGCCGGTCCCAACAGCATCCAGGGCAGCACTTCCGCCACCGGCGCACCGGCAGAGATGAGAGTGCCAAGAGACGTCTGCGGTTCCTGCACACCAAGGCCGAGGTAAGACAGAAAACTTTCCGCGATGATGATCTCGGGGATCGTCAAGGTGGCATAGATCACGACGGGCCCGGAAAGGTTGGGCACGATGTGACGCATGATGATGGCGAAAGGCTTTGCCCCGCTCGCACGGGCCGCTTCGATGAACTCCTTCTCCTTGATGGAGAGGGTCTGTCCACGCACGATACGCGCCATGGTCAGCCATTCGATCGCACCGATACCGACGAAGAGCAGCACCGGATTACGCCCGAACATCACGACGAGGATGATGACGAAGAGGATGTAGGGCAGCGCATACATGACGTCGACGAAGCGCATCATCAGCGAGTCGACGCGACCACCGAAATAGCCCGACACAGCGCCATAGATGACGCCGATGGTGACCGAAACCACGGTTGCCACGGCCGCCACGATCAGGCTCATCTGCGTGCCCTGCAGCACGCGGGCAAGCATGTCGCGACCGTTCTGGTCGGTGCCGAGGAAGTGGCCCTTATCGAAATCAGGTGGCTTGCGGATGGAGGTCCAGTCAACTTCCGAATAACCCCACGGCACGAAATAGGGGCCGATGAAGGCAACGAGGATGATCAGAACGACGATCCCGATCGAAACGACCGCAGCCTTGTTCTTGGACAGGCGTCGCAGCGCGTCCTGTGTCAGGGAACGGCCCTTGGGCGCGTCGAGCACGGCCAGCTTGTTGGCGTAGTCCGTCAGGACCTGGTCTTTACCGGTAAGGCCGGGCATCAGCGATACCTCACCTTGGGGTCGAGCCAGGCATAGACGAGGTCGACGATCAGATTGAGGGCGAGGATGATGAACATGTAGAGGATCGTCGTGCCGAGCACGATGCCATAGTCGCGGTTGAGCGCCGCGGTCACGAAGTACTTGCCGATACCGGGAAGGCCAAAGATCTGCTCAACGGCCAGCGAGCCGGTAAGGAGATAGGAAAGGCCCGGTCCGAGATAGGACACGACGGGCAGAAGCGCCGGCTTGATGGCGTGACGCGCCAGAACCAGACGCTCGCCAAGCCCCTTGGCACGGGCCGTTCGCACATAGTTGGAGCCCAGCACTTCGATCATCGAGCCACGCATGAGGCGGCTGATACGTGCCGCATGCGGCCAGGCGAGCACCGTCACCGGCAGAATCAAATGAGCGATGGACCCGGAAACCCAGCCACCCGCCGGCAGCCAGCGCAGATGCACGGCAAAGCCGAGCTGCAGCAGGGCGGCATTGAGGAAATTGGGAATGACCACGCCGATCATCACAATCAGCACCAGCACATAGTCCGGCCACTTGTTCTGGTTCACCGCGGCAATGATGCCGGCGACGACGCCGATGGCAGTGGCGATCACGAAGGCATAAAGCGCCAGCGTCAGCGTGAACGGGAAGCCGATGCGGATCAGGTCCGCGACGCGGAAGCCGTCGATCACCATGGAGGGGCCAAGGTCACCCTGCAGCAGACGCCCCACATAAATGAAGTACTGCATGATCAGCGGTTGATCGAGGCTGTAATGCGCACGCAGGTTGGCCAGCACGGTCGGCGGCAGCGCGCGCTCGCCGTCGAAGGGGCCACCGGGCGCCAGGCGAAGAATGAAAAAACAGACTGTAACGGCGATCAGTGCAATCGGAATAGCCGAAAGCACGCGCCGGAAGGCATAGGCCAACATGTGTTAGGACTCCAAGGGCATCGGACCGAAAAGTGCAAAGCGGTTTTCGGACCTATCCGATGCTCTATTAAACCTCCGAAGCGCCGGAAACGGAAAGGCCGGGGGGCGCTATACGGCAAAAGAACCGTGGGGGCCGCTGGCCCCCACGATCTCATTTTTTCCGCTTATTCCGACTTCGAGAGCCAGCGGGTGCGGAAGATGTTCTTGGCGTTCTCTTCGAAGCCCGAAATCTTGGGCGATACGACGTCCTTGGACACGTACCAGTAGATCGGGATCGCAGCGAATTCGTCCATGGCGATCTTTTCGGCATTGGCAAGCAGCTTGCCGCGGGCGACGAGATCGAGTTCGGTCGAAGCCTGCTTCATGAGGTCATCATATTCGGCGTTGGAATAACGGCCGTAGTTGTTGCCCCAGTTCATCGTGCCGTCCTGGCTGATGCCAGTCTTGAGCAGGTCGAGCGTGTTGGACGGATCGTTGTAGTCGAGCAGCCAGCCGGCACGGCCGACCTGGAAGTCGCCAGCGCGCAGTGCGTCGTAGTGCACGGCGGTTTCGGCGTTGAACAGCTCAACCTTGACACCGAGCGGCTCCCACATGGCGGCAATCGCCACGGCGATGCGCTGGTGGTTGTCATTGGTGTTGTAGCGCAGCTGCAGGGTCAGCGGCTTGTCCGGACCATAACCGGCTTCGGTCATGAGTTCCTTGGCATGGGCAACACGCTCTTCATAGGGAATGGAAGCCCATTCCGGAGCATAGGCCGTGTCGACATAGTTGTTGGTGCCCGGCGGGACCCAGCCATAGGCCGGCAGTTCGCCGGTGCCCAGGATATCGGGCCCGATGACTTCGCGAACGACGGTGGTCGAGAGCGCTTCACGAATACGGACGTCGGAGAGCACCTGGCCCTCTTCCTGGTTCATCACATAGTAGTAGACGCCGAGGAACGGCACCACGTGAGCCTGGCCCGGCATATTGTCCTGCAGCCACTGATACTGATCAGCGGGGAAGTCGGTCAGGATGTCGAATTCACCAGCGCGATAGCGGTTGAGCGCCGCGGCCTGATCTTCGAGCACGTGGTAGAACACTTCGTCGATCTGGACATTGGCGGCATCGTAGTAGTCGGCGTTCTTTTCCGAACGGACATAGGAGCCCGGCAGCCATTCCTTGATCAGGTACGGGCCATTGCCGACGATGTTCTCGACCTTGGTCCAGTCATCGCCGAACTTCTCGACGAGATGCTTCGGCACCGGATAGGCGGTGTAGTGGGTCAGCGCGTCGAGGAAGAACGGGGTCGGCGCTTCGAGGGTGATTTCGAGCGTCTTGTCGTCGATAGCCTTGACGCCGAGCTCGTTGAAATCGGTGATTTCACCCGAGTTGATCTTTTCCGAGTTCTTGATCGGGAACTGCAGGTAAGCGTAGTCCGCAGCAGTTGCCGGGTTGAACAGACGCTGGAAGGCGAAGACGAAGTCGCCAGCGGTCACCGGAGTGCCATCGGACCACTGAATGCCATCACGCAGCTTGAAGGTGTAGACGGTGCCGTCTTCCGAGATTTCCCAGCTTTCGGCCTGGCCCGGAATGGCTTCAGCCTTGGCATTCTCGGTCAGCAGACCTTCGATATAGTCGCCGATAACGCGGTTTTCCCAGTCGCCCGAGGCCTTGTGCGGATCCAGCGTGCCCGGATCGCCACCATTGTGCATCTGCAGGGTCACGGCGGAAGCCGCCGTCGACATCATCAGCGCCATGGCGCCGGCAGTCGCAATCGCCTTAATGGCAGTGGTGAACTTCATTCTCGTCCCATCTCCTTGTGGAATTCTTGAGCTTGTTGACCCGCATGTTTGCCCACGCGGCTCCACCCCTTACGCAAAGGGTTTGTCCCTTCGGTCAAGATTGCTGGACGGTATCTTGCAAAAGCGTCCACTGACAAGCAAAACATTGACCTAAGCGTAAACGTGCGTCTTTTTGTTAACATCTCGGAAGCCATAGCAAGGCTTTTCACTTCACAATTGTTTGGCAGCAGCACTTTCCGCAAACCTGCCGAAAGACAAAAAGGCACCCCTGCGCGGGACGCAGCGGTGCCTTTGAATTTTCCGTGGGGCGAATTGGCGCAGGGCGTCAGCCGATAAGGCCGGCCTGCTGGACGAAATAGATAACCAGCGCCAAAGCCAACAGCACGACAAAAGGCAGCCAGTTCGGCATGGGCCCTCTAGGCGGCCGGACCTTTGGGGGTTCGGGCTGCTTTTCGGGCCGGCGGAATTTTACGACATTGTCACTCATGCCGCGCTTTCTACCAGCGCCGCGACGCCCATGCCACCCGCCGTACACACCGAAATCAACGCTCTTTTATTTGCCTGTTCGGACAGCAGTTTTGCCGTCAGGCCCAGGATGCGCGCGCCCGTCGCCGCAAAGGGATGGCCGTAAGCAAGGCTCGAACCCTTCACATTGATCTTTGCCGGATCGATTTCTCCGAGCACGCTGTCGCGCCCCAGCACGTCCTTGCAATAGGTCGGGTCCTTCCAGGCTTTGAGCGTGCACAATACCTGCGCAGCAAAAGCCTCGTGCAGCTCAAAATAGTCGATATCGGCAAAGCCCAGGCCGGCACGCTGCAGCATTTCCGAAACCGCAATGGTCGGCGCCATGAGAAGGCCCTCGCCATGCGCGAAATCATTACCGGCGACACGGCCAACCGTCAGATAGGCAAGGATCGGCAGGCCCCGCGCCTTGGCCCATTCTTCGCTCGCCAGCAGCACACTCGAAGCACCATCCGTCAGCGGCGTCGAATTGCCGGCCGTCAAAGTGCCATGCCCCGACGACTTGTCGAAGGCCGGCTTCAGCGTCGACATCTTGTCGAGATTGCTGTCCGCCCGAACATTGTTGTCCCGCACGAGGCCCGCGCACTGGACGAGCAGGTCATCATGGAACCCCTCGTCATAGGCTTTTGCCGCGTTCTGGTGGCTCGCCACCGCCAATTCATCCTGCGCCCTTCGCGAGATACCCCATTCGCGGGCCATCAATTCGCAATGCTGGCCCATGGACATCCCGGTGCGCGGCTCATTGACCGAGGGCGCCACCGGAGTCAGTTCGCCAAAGGAAAAGCCCTTGGTGAAGGCCTTTATCTTTTGACCCGTCGTCTTGGCCGCATTGGCACTGAGCAGCCGATGCTGGAATTTTGAACCGAAAACGATGGGGCTATCCGAAACCGTATCCGACCCGGCGGCAATGCCGCTATCGATCTGCCCAGAAGCAATCTTGCCCGCCAGAACCAGCGCCGCCTGGAGGCTCGTGCCACAGGCGATCTGCAACGTCGTCCCCGGCGTCCGCGGCGAAAGGCCAGCATCGAGCAGGGCTTCGCGAGCGATATTAAAGTCTCGAGAGTGGTTGATCACCGCCCCGGCAATCACCTCATCCACTTTTTCTCCCTTGAGCCCATACTTGTCCGCGAGCCCCCCGAGGGTCGCCGCCAGCATGGAGAGATTGGTTTCATCCACATAAGCCGTGCCACCACGGGCAAAGGGAATGCGAGCCGAGCCGACAATGGCAACGCGCTTGAGTTCAGTCATTCTTCTGTTCCCCCTTAGGCCCGACCATCCGCACGGGCGCGCATCGGCCCGCCGAGGAATGGCGCAAAGCCCGTACCCATGATGACGCCGATATCGGCCAGGTCGGCATTGGCGACGACACCCTCGCCCACCACGATCTCAGTCGTATCGACCAGCGGCTTTACCAGCTCACGGCCGAGCGCCACGAGATCGGCATTGGGCGGCGTCGAGCCCTTCACGGCCTTGCCATTCTCCCATTTGTAAAAGCCTTCATTGGTCTTGCGGCCCAATTTGCCCTCGGCAATCAGCCGGGCAAACTTGCTATCCGACGGCACGGAATGCCCTAGCTCGGTCGCCACCGACTTGCCGACATCGAGCCCGACCGTATCCATCAGTTCGATCGGCCCCATCGGCATACCAAAGGCCACGGCTGCTGCATCGAGCAATTCCTTGCTCTCGCCGCGCTCGACCCGTTCCACAGCGCCAAGCATGTAGGGCATGAGCACGCGATTGACCAAGAAACCCGGCGCCGACTTGACCACCACCGGCGACTTACCAATCGCCAGCGCAAAACTCGCGCCCTTGCCGATCGCCTCGTCCGAATTGAATTTCGACTTGATCACCTCAACCAGCGGCAACTGCGCCACCGGGTTGAAGAAGTGCAGCCCGATCAATCGCCCCGGCTCCTTCAGCGCTTCGGCAATCCGCTCCAGCTCAATGGAAGACGTATTGGTCGCAAGGATCGCGCCCGGCTTCAGCCTGCCTTCGACGCCCGAGAAGATCGACTGCTTCACTTCGAGCTTTTCGACCACGGCCTCGATGATCACATCAGCCCGCGGCACGCCATTGCCCTGCGGGTCCGGCGTCAGCCGCAGCATGGCGGCATCGACTTCGTGCTTCTTCTTGTAGCGCTTCTGGAACAGCTTTTTGGCCCGATCGAGCGCCGGCTGAATGCGCGCCATATCGAGGTCCTGCAGCGTGACGCTCATGCCGCGATAGGCGCACCAGGCCGCAATATCGCCGCCCATGACACCCGCGCCAATCACATGCACCCGCGAGAATTTTGCTCCCTTGAGCCCCTGCTTCTTCAGCCCCTCGGACATGAAGAACACGCGCCGCAAATTGGTCGCCGTCGGCGAGCCCATCAGCGGCACGAAGGCATCGACCTCCCCGCGCACCATGGCCTGCCAGTCATTGCCGTGCTTTTCGAACAGCTCGATCAGTGCATAGGGCGCGGGATAATTGACGCGGTTGGCCTTCTTACCAACCTCTTCGCGCATCTTGTTGGCGACATAGTCGCGGAGGAGCGACCCGGCCATGGCGCGCTTGGCAAAACCGGCTGGAACGGACTTCCGATTCTGCAGCACGGCCTTGCGGCCTTCCCAGCGCAGCATGTCGCGATGCCGCACCAGCTTGTCGACGAGATTGAGCCCGCGCGCCGTGCCAGCCTTCAGCATCTTGCCGGTGAGCATGATCTGCATTGCATCCACAGGTCCGGCCTGCCGAATGGAACGGCCCGTGCCCCCAAAGCCCGGGAAAATCCCCAGATTGACCTCAGGAAAACCGATGCGGGTTTTGTCGTCATTGACGGCAATGCGGTAGTGGCACGCCAGCGCCAGTTCGAGCCCGCCGCCCAGACAAAACCCATGAATGCCGGCCACGAACGGAATCTTCAGATTTTCGATCCGTGCGAACAGCGCATGCGTCCGCCGCAGCGCCTCCGGCAGCACCGAAAAATCGCTCATCGCATCGAATTCGGCAACGTCCGCTCCGGCAATAAAACCGCTCTCCTTGCCCGAGAGCAGCACCACACCGACGAGTTCCTTGCTGTTGGCCAGGTCCTCGAACCGCGCCACCAGCGTTTCGAGCTCCATGATCGCCTCGCGGCTCAGCACGTTTACGGAGCCGCCCGGCGAGTTGATGATGAGCCAGCCGATATTCTCGATATCGGTATGGAAACTCCAGTGCTTGGTCTCGGTTGCCTGTGGGGCGATCATGCTTGCTCCTCGGTATTCCCTGTCGATCCGCCGGCTTCTTATTTTATTCGGCTGCCGCGCGCGGTTCGGCATGCTTCAAAACGTCCTTGTCGAAATCATCGACATGCACGGCGCGTTCCGTCGCCTCATCCGCTGCCCGCATGATCCCGGCTTCGTTGTCATTGATGACCCCGGCCTTGACCGCATCGACGATGGCATCGCGATCAAGCCGACGCTCGAACACGCCACGACGCGATGCTTTGATGAACCGGGCCTCGATATCCTCGGCCTCGGTCACCTTGATGAAGGCATCTTCCAGAACGCCTGTGACATCATTTGGGTCCGTCGTGACATAGACACCCGTCGTCAGCCGGTCGCGGAACGCACCTGGCCGCAGCACGGCACGCACAAAGCGATAGTTGACCCGGTCGCTGGCCCGCTTGGCATGCCGCCCGAGCGGGAAACAGAGAATGCGCATGGCCCAGGCAAAGAACGGATTGGGGAAGTTGTCGAACACTTCGCCAAAGCTCTTTTCGATCGACGCGATCCGGTCCGCCATGATGGCCTCAACCAGTTCCTTGTCTTCGGCAATCCGCCCCTCTTCGTCAAAACGCTTCAGCGTCGCCGACATCAGGTAGAGATCGCCCAGAAGGTCGGCCATACGGCCCGAAAGCTTCTGCTTGCGCTTCAGGGCACCGCCCAGAACCACCGTGGTCCAGTCAGCCACCAGCGCAAAATCCTGCGAATAGCGATGGAGCTTGCGATACCAACCAGCCATCGGCCCGTCATTTGGCGAGGAGGCGAAGGCGCCATTGGTGAGACCATGCAGGAAACTCGCGACAATATTGCGCAGCATGAAGGCCGTGTGCCCGCCAAAAGCCTTGTCGAAGGCGTCAATACCGGCCCTGCGATCCTTGTTCTGCGCTGCCTCAACTTCCTTGAGCAGGTACGGATGCGCGCGCAGCACGCCCTGCGCAAAGGTCATCAGCGTGCGCGTCAGAATGTTTGCGCCTTCCACCGTGATGGCCACCGGCAGCGCCTGATAGGCGCCGAAGAGATAATTGCCCGGCCCATCCTGAATGGCACGACCACCCTGGATATCGAAGGCATCGTCCATGCTGTCGCGCATGGCTTCGGTCGTCGTGTACTTCAGCAGTCCCGCAATAACAGCCGGCCGCTGGCCCTCGTCGACCATTGACGCCGTCAGCCGCCGCGCCGCCTCAAAGCTATAGGCGCGCTTGATCATCTCGCCGAGCGGTTCAGCCACGCCTTCCATGATCCCGACCGGAATACCAAACTGACGGCGCACGCGGGCATAGGCCGAAGTGGCGCGCAGCGTCGCCTTGATCGAGATCGAGCCGATGGCCGGCAGCGAAATCGCGCGGCCCGTAGCCAGACACTCCATCAGCATGCGCCAGCCCTGCCCCGCATAGTCGGTGCCGCCGATCAGATAATCGATCGGCACGAACATCTCTTTGCCGCGCACCGGCCCATTCATAAAGGCCTGCCGCGCCGGATAGTGGCGGCGGCCGATATCAAGCCCCGGATGATCGCTGGGAATAAGCGCCAGCGTAATGCCGATATCCTCGCCGCGACCCAAGAGATTATCCGGGTCCTTGAGAAGGAACGCGAGGCCCACCAGCGTCGCAATCGGCGCCAGCGTAATATAGCGCTTATCAAAGGTCAGGTTGACGCCAAGCACCTCCTGCCCATTCCACATACCCCTAGTGACAATACCGATATCGCGCATGCCCCCTGCATCCGAACCCGAATGCACGCCCGTCAGCGCAAAGCACGGAATGTCCTGACCGGTCGCGAGGCGATGGAGATACTTTTCCTTCTGCGCCGGCGTCCCGTACTTTTCGAGCAGTTCACCCGGCCCCAGTGAATTGGGCACCATGACGGTGATCCCCGCCGCCACCGAGCGGCTGGCGATCTTCGACACGATCATCGACTGCGCCTGTGCCGAAAAGCCGAGGCCACCATGCTCCTTGGCAATGAGCATGCCCAAAAAGCCCTTGTCGCGCAGGAACTGCCAAAGCTCGGGCGACAGGTCCGCCCGGTTATGGCGGATGTCCCAATCGTCGATCATCTTGCAGGCGGTTTCGGTCTCATTATCGAGAAAGGCCTGCTCTTCCGCCGATAGCGTCAGCGGCCGGATTTTCGTCAGCTTGCCCCAGTCCGGACGCCCCGAAAACAGTTCCGCATCCCAGCCCACCGTGCCGGCATCGAGCGCCTCCTGCTCCGTGCGGCTCACCTTGGGCAGGATGGATTTCACGGCCCCAAAGATCGGCGTGATCAGCACGGCTTTTCGCACCGGCTCAAGGCTGAGCGCCAGTAGGATGACACCGAGGACAATCAGCACCCAGCTACCGAATCCCAGCCCAAAGGTCGCTCCGCTCGTCGCAAACTGCACGCCGGACAGGAGACCGATAGCGATTGCCGCCGCACCCCACTGCCAGAGCGGGCTCTCGCGCATGGCCAGCGTCGCAAACACCGCAATGGCGATCAAAATGAGCAAAAGGGTCACTGCACTGTCCTCCTCGGACGGCGCGACACCAAGATTGGAGGCGTCGCCCGCCATGCCAAACCACTGGGCCGATTTCCGCAGAACCAGCCCTTATGCCTCACACCACCCTAGACCATGGCGGGGCATTTGTTGACGTCACTCTAGCAAGCTTTACGTAAACGTCAACTAAACGCCGCAAACGTCCATTTGGTTCGACGCGACGCCTCTCCCAAACCCAGCATACGCTCGGATTCTTTAGGCGAGGTTTCCTAACGCCGCATTGGCGTTGAACCGCACGCGATGAGCGCCAACCCAGAGCCCGATTACATGCTGCAACGGGGTCATCAAACCTCCCAGGATCGACTGGGCCAAGCAGAACCGCGCCGCGCTTCTCCTGATCGGTGGCGATGTGCCGTCAGGACGGCCCCACGACCATCACGACCTCAATCACGCCATTTTCAGGAATTTCGATCCGTTTGCGCACCGCATCCTTAAGCGGCAGCAGATAACCGCGGTCCTTGGGAAAGAGAGAGGTGCGGAACCCAACATCGCCGATCGCGGCCTCGATAGGGATGACGCCCCAGCCATAGGAGACTGATTTCGCCATTTCCGCGACTTTGACCGACACTTCTTCCGGCAGCCGCGCAAAGTAGTACGGCGCTGGCCCGCGCCAATGGATGACTTCGGCAACGAAGCTGAATTCCGCCATACCCACTTCCTCTCAACGTGGCTCCAAGCACAGAAAACGATCAAACCACTTGGGCAGTTGTTTGACGCTAACGTAAAGCCATGAAATAGTTCTTCCTGCATGCTGGCGGAGGAAGTGACGGAACATACCGCGCTGCCGGCATCACGAGGAGGAAACAAGGCATGTCGACCGAGACTCATTCGCCCGACCGCGTCCGTCCCTGGATCGCCAGCTATCCCGAAGGGATCGAGTGGCAGACCGAGATCGATACGACCCCGGTGCACGAACAGGTCCTGGCCGCCTGCGCCCGCAATCCCTCGGCCGTCGCACTCGACTTCCTCGGCGGCACCACCACCTTTGGCGACCTCGCCAAGAAGATCGTCGCCTTCGCGGGTGCCCTTCAATCCCAATATGGCGTCAAGAAAGGCAGCCGCGTCGCGCTCATGCTGCCCAATACGCCCTTCTATCCCATCGCCTATTACGGCGTCCTCCGGGCCGGCGGCACCGTGGTCAATTGCAACCCGCTCTATACCGTCCCGGAACTGAGCCACATCACCAAGAATGCTGGCGCCGACATTCTGATCACGCTCGATCTCAAGCAGATTTTCGAGAAGGCCGAGGCTCTGCTTGCAGCCCGCCATGTCGATTCGTTGGTCGTCTGCCATTTCCCAGACGCCCTGCCGCTGGCGAAAAAGATCCTCTACTCGCTCTTCAAGCGCAAGGACCTCTCCAATCCCTCAAAATCCCAGCACGCCGGAAAAATCCGCGCCTTCGACGAGCTGATCGCGGCAAAGCACACCCCGAGCGCCGTCGTCATCGACCCCAAGACCGACATCGCCGTGCAGCAATATACCGGCGGCACCACCGGCATCCCTAAGGGCGCGTTGCTGACCCACGCCAATATCGCGGCCAATATGAGCCAGATCGACAAATGGGGCTGCGGACTGTTCTACCCGCCCTCAAAAGTCGTCGCCGTCCTGCCCTTCTTCCACATCTTCGCCATGACCGTCTGCATGAACGTGCCGCTCTGCAATGGCACCCAGGTCGTCATGCTGCCGCGCTTCGAATTGAAGGCGCTGCTCGACCTGTTGATGCGCACCAAGGCCAATGTGCTTCCGGCCGTGCCGACGCTCCTCAACGCCATCGCCCGCGCCGACACGGCGACATCAGAACACCTGGCAAGCCTCGAAGTCGCCATTTCCGGCGGCGCGGCCCTGCCCGACGAAGTGCGCCATGCCTTCGCGAAAAAGTCGAAAGCCATCCTCGCCGAAGGCTATGGCCTCACCGAAGCCTCGCCCGTCGTCTGCTGCGCCGCCTTGCGTGTCGCCTCGAAACCCATGTCCATCGGCCTCCCGCTGCCGGGCACCGATATCCGCTTTGTCGATGTCGACAAGCACAAGGAAGTCGGCATCGGCGAGAATGGCGAACTGCAGGTCAAGGGCGCCCAGGTCATGGCCGGCTACTACAACAATCCCGAAGCGTCAGAAGAGGCCTTCGACGACGGCTGGCTGCGCACCGGCGATGTCGGGCATGTCGATGAAGACGGCTATGTCTTCCTCGTCGACCGCATCAAGGACCTGATCATCTGCTCCGGCTTCAACGTCTATCCGCGCACCATCGAGGAAGCGCTGATGGCCCACGAAGCCGTCGAGGAAACCAATGTCATCGGTGTGCCCGACGACTATCGCGGCGAAGCGCCCGTCGCCTATGTAAAACTCCGCGAAGGCAAGAGCGCCAGCGAAGCCGACCTGAAGCACTTCCTTGGCGAGAAGCTCAACAAGATCGAGATGCCCAAGGAAATCATCTTCAAGGACGCTCTGCCCAAGACCCTGATCGGCAAGCTCTCCAAGAAAGAGCTGCGCGAAGAATATGCCCAGAAGAAAGCCAAGAAGCAGTGACTTCCCCCGACGCCGATAGCCCGGATCTTTATTCCATCGCCGACCTCGCCCGCGAGTTCGGCATCTCCACCCGGGCCATTCGTTTTTACGAGAGCAAGGGGCTGATCTCCCCCGAACGGCTGGGCGCCACCCGCGTCTTCCGCCGCCGCGATCGCGCCCGGCTGATCCTGATCCTGCGCGGCAAAAGGCTCGGCTTTTCGCTGCGCGATATCTCCGACTATCTCGCGCTCTATGACGCTGATCGTGGCCAACAGGTAAACTTGCTCGCCGAAAAAGTGGACGAGCGTTTAGAATTGCTTGAACAACAATTGGCTGACCTGCAAACCACGATTGCCGAACTGCAAGAAATCCGCAAACTTGCCCGGGATCGAGTCTCCCCTGCGAGTTAGGCCATGTCAGAATTGTTCGCGTCCCTGACAGACGGTACCGGCCATCCCAATCGCTGGCCCTGCGCCATGCTGGTCTGCAGCCAGACCGAAGCCCGGCGCAACGGCGTCGATTGGGCCCCCAGCCACATCATCTCCATCTACGGCCCGGAAAGTCGCTATCTCGGCCTGCCCGATTTCGATCAGACCAAGCAACTCCACGCCCGCTTCGAGGACGTCGCCGACCCCGCCGCTCCGGGCGCCCCAACCCGCGCGCATATCGAAGAGATCACGGCCTTCGTCGATGGCCTGCCAAAAGATGCTCGCCTAATGATCCACTGCCTCCAGGGCAGCACCCGCGGCGCCGCCACAGCCTTGGGTATTCTCTCGCGTTATCTGCCTGCCGATAAGGCGGGTCAGACCATCTTCAAGACCTTCCCCAATGTGGCCCCAAGCCCATTGGTTATCGCGCTCTGGGACAAGATGCTGGGCCTTGATGGCAAGCTGATCAAGGCCGGCCGCAAATTCCCAACCTCGGGGTTGAGGCGCGCCGTCGCCTAAGCGCACGACGACCAGCAAACCCACCTTGTCCAGTAGACCTCATCCTGAGGCGCGAAGCGTAGCGTAGCCTCGAAGGACGAGGGCGTACCCCAAAGCCTCACGTCGCTCCCACAAACGCATCCATATCTTCAAGCCGCGCCGCCTCCTGCGCCGGCTTGTCCCAGCGGATCCTGCTGATCCGCGGAAACCTCAGCGCCACTCCCGACTTGTGCCGACCGCTCTTCTGCGCCGAGTCGAACGCCACCTCAAAAACCAGTTCCTTCTTCACCTCGCGCACTGGCCCGAAACTGCCCGTCGTATTGGCGCGGATCCACTTGTCGAGCTGTTTCAACTCCTCATCGGTAAAACCAAAATACGCTTTCCCGATCGGCACGATCTCGTTCCCCTTCCACACCCCAAACGTGTAATCCGAATAATAGGAACTACGCTTGCCGTGCCCGCGCTGCGCATACATCAGCACCGCATCCACCACATTCGGATCGCGCTTCCACTTGAACCAGAACCCCTTGGGCCGCCCCGGCACATAGGGCGCCGTTCTGAGTTTTATCATCACCCCTTCATGGCCATGCTCGTCCGCGCCCTGCCGGCGCAGTTTTCCGAGATCGTCCCAATCTCCAAAGGGCAGCACCTCGGAAAGATCGAGCCGCGTCTGCGGATTTTTGGAAAACCACGTCTCCAGCCGCGCCCGCCTCTCTTCCCATCCGAGCGCCCGAATATCCTCCACGCCATCGAAGAGCATGTCATAGACCCGCACGAAGGCCGGCAACTCCTGCATTTGCTTCGCCTGCGCCACCTTCCGGTTCAACCGCTGCTGCAGGTCATTGAAACTGCGCGCCTCAAAATCGTGCCCAACCAGCAATTCGCCATCGAGCACCGCCCGGCCCATGACATTGTCCACGACATCGGGGAACGAAGCGCTGATCTCATCCCCCGTGCGCGAAAACATCGAGACACCCTGCTTCCCCATAACGAGCTGAACGCGAATGCCGTCCCATTTCCACTCTGCCGAAAAATCCCTAGGATCGAGCTTCTCAAAGTCCTTGTCCTCGATCGGATTGGACAGCATCAGCGGATGAAACCGCGCCGCATTGTCGATATCCGGCCGCCCCGCTCTGCCTTCGAGCCAGGCAAAGAGATTGGCATAAGGCGGCTTCAGCCCATGCCAAACCTCCTCGATCTCCTGCAGATCGACCCCGCTCATCTCCGCCAGCGCGGTCTTCGCCAACCTGGCCGAAACCCCGATCCGCAGTGCCCCCGTCGCCAGTTTCACCAGCGCCCAGCGCTCATGAATTGCAGCCTGACTCAAGAGCCCACCGATCACCCGTGGCAGCTCCGCCTTGCTGGTGTGATTGAGCAGATCGACAAGCGCGGAAAGCCCCGGCAACTCCCCCTCGGCCTTGTGCGGCCAGATCAGCGCAATCGTCTCCCCGAGATCGCCAACATAGTCATAGCTCAGCGCAAACAGCGTCTCGTCGACCTCGGCCAGCACCGTCTCGCGCAACAGCGCCGGCTTCACATTGCTGATATCCATCTCGCTTGTGAGAACCGCCAGCGCGATACCGCGATCCGGGTCCGGCACCTCGGCAAAATACCGCTTCAACGCCTCGATTTTTCGCGTGCGCGATGGCGTCAAGGCGAGGAGTTCCAGGAGATCGGCAAAACGCTTCATTCCCCGCCCTCCCCGCCATCGTCATCAAGCCCCGGCAGCGCCAGCGGCTCGGCATTGAGCCCCTGCTGCTTGCACCAGTAGACCAGCGCATCCTCGCGCCCATGCGTCACCCACACCGTCTCCGCTCCGCTTTCGAGGATCGAGACATTGAGTTCACCCCAGTCGCAATGGTCCGAAATCACCAGCGGCAACTCCACCAGCGCCTGCCTTGCGCGCTGCTTGACACTCATCCAGCCCGAAGCCTGGCACACCACCGGATCAGGGAACCGCCGGCTCCAGCGATCCCTTATGGCCGCAGGCGGTGCGATGACGATCTCTCCCATCATCTCCGCCTTGCCCATGCCCGTCGCCGGCAACAATTCTCCTAGCTCGACCCCCAGCGATTGATAGAGCTCGCAAAGACGGATCATCGCCCCATGCAGATAAATCGGCCGATCCCACCCGGCATCGCGCAACAGCGCAATCACCCGCTGCGCCTTCCCCAGCGCATAGCAACCAATGAGATGGCTCCGCTCCGGCTGCGCCGCGACCGATTTGAGGAGCCGCGCAATTTCATCCTTGGGATCGGGATGCTGAAACACCGGCAGCCCAAACGTCGCCTCGGTGACCAGCAGATCGCAGCTGACCGGCTCGTAGGGCTGCGCCGTCCGATCCCTGAGCCGCTTGTAGTCGCCCGTAACGACCACCCGCTGCCCCTCGGCCTCGACGAGCACCTGCGCCGACCCCAGAATATGCCCCGCCGGGAAAAACGTGACCGTCGCCCCGTCCATCTTCAGTGGCTCGCGAAAATCCAGCGCCTCGAACCGTCCGGCACAATCCTCGCCATAGCGCACCTTCATGATCTCGATCGTATCGGGCGTCGCCAGCACGGCCCCGTGGCCCGAGCGCGCATGGTCGGCATGGCCATGGGTAATGATTGCCCGCGCCTTCGGCTCGGACGGATCAATCCAGGCATCGATGGCAGGCACATAGAGATTGCGGTCGATAACAGGTCTATCCATCAGACTCTCCACAACGGCAAAATCAGCCGCCCGGTTCAGGCAGCACGGCAATTTCGGCACGGCAGCTTCTGCCGCGATAGAGGATCAACACCCCCGAACCCCAGCAATTGCGGCCGTCCTGCGCTGGCAAGCTCCTTGCATTGATTGAGACACCATCCCTCCTGTCATGGTCTGTCATGATCACGTCCTCCTTGAGCCCCATCTCCCTCATCAATTCCCCGCTCACCATGAGCTCGGGCAAGGTCACCAACCAGATCAAGCCCAATGTCGAGGAAGAATTCCTTGAAATCGCCCGCATGTCTCCGGCCGAACGCCTGCGCATGCAGATCCTCGAAAGCATGGGCATGAGCGAGGATTCCGTTGCCGCAATGGACCCGGAAGCGCGCGATGCCATCGAGGACGAAATCAGCCGCCGCATGATGCAAGCCCTCACCGGCAAGGACGATGCCGAGCCCGGCTCACTCGTCGACATGATGGCCTAAAACCTTGCCAAGCCGGACACGAACCGGCAAACCGGGGACGAGGCCAATATTTTGGAGTACGCCATGCGCCGCACGACCCATGCCCCCGGCACCGTCCATCGCCTCACCATCGAGAGCAAGGCCCTCGCCGGCAATCGCCTCGGCGACCCGACAGAGCGCCTTGTCGACGTCTACATCCCCGCCGGCCACACCGGCGAAGGCCTGCCGCTGCTGGTCGATCTCGTCGGCTACACCGCCGGCGGCCCCGCCCACACCGCCTGGAAGAATTTTGGCGAAAACGTCCCAGAGCGGCTCGATCGCCTGATCGGCGACAAGAAGATGCCGCCCGTCGTCGTCGCCTTCCCTGATTGCTTCTCCCGCCTCGGCGGCAATCAATATGTGAACAGCCCGATCCTTGGGAATTACGAGGATTTTCTGACCGCCGAGATGGTCCCGTTTGTGGAACAAAAGTTCTCCTGCGGCGGAGATGGCCATCGCGGCGTCTTCGGCAAATCCTCGGGCGGCTTCGGCTCGCTGGTCCACGCCATGCTGCATGCCGATTTCTGGGCCGCCGCCGCCAGCCACTCGGGCGATGCCGGCTTTGAAAACCTCTACATCCCGGAATTCCCCAACAGCCTGCGCATGCTGGCGAAATCCGACAATTCCATCGAAACCTGGATGCGCGCCTTCGAAGCCAAGCAGAAGATCGACGGCAAGGACACGCTCCTGCTGATGATCCTCGCCCAGGCCGCCAGCTTCGATCCCGATCCGGAGCCGAGCACGTTCCTCGGCCTGCGCCTGCCGGTCACCCTGGATACCTGTGAACTCATCGAAGAGCGCTGGGCCAATTGGCTCAAATGGGACCCCGCCCGCATGGTCGAAACCCACGCAGAATCAATCGCCAAACTGAAGGGTTTCTACTTCGATTGCGGCACCGAGGATCAATACAACATCCTCTACGGCTCCCGCCGCATCCACCGCACGCTCGAACAGCGCGGCATTCCCCACCGCTACGAGGAATTCCCCGACAACCATTCCAGCGTCGACTACCGCATGGACATCAGCCTGCCGTTCTTGGCAGAAACGCTGAGCCGCTAGCCACCACGCGCTTTGTCTCAGCCCCACCCGCGGTGTCATTCCCGCGAAAACGGGAATCTCCGTTCAGGCATCCGACGGCTGAAGCATGCCTGGTCTCAATAATGCGGAGGCGGCTTTTCGCTGGAAGGATCAGCAATAAAACTGCCGCTCCGCACCTGCTCTTCCATCACTTCGAGCTTGCGCCGCAATTGCTCGATCACCGTCCATTGCTCGGTGATGACGGCGTTGAGGTCTTCGATCGTCTGGTCCTGAAAGGCGACCCGGCTTTCGAGGCGCTCAAGCCGCTCGCTTTGATCGTGATCGGCCATGTCGGTTTCCTTTCGAAAGACCGGCCCCAGATAGTCTCCGGCGTGCCCCTTCGCAAGCCATCCACACACGCGAGCGTGTTAACGTATAGGGAACCCTTCTCCGCCCAACGCCATTGACTCCCCGAAACAGGAACAGCGGGAGCCGCAAAATGGCGACCATCACAGGCCAGCAGAGCAATATCCATTCGACCGCCCACACCGTGGATTTCGGCGCCTTGGCACGCCCGATGCTCGCTGCCGTTCTAGCGCTCGCCGCCTTTGGCGCCGTCAATTTCATGGCCGAAGCCATCGGTCTGCAGCCCTATTTCTTTTCCCCCATCGGCCTGCCCGGCTGGGCTGGCGCCGCCATTCACCTCGTCCTCCTGTTCTTCGTCGGTCTCGCCATTGGCCTTGCCGCAAACAAGAACCGCGCCGTTCTGCCCTGGGGCACCGCGCTTGTCGCCGCCATGATCGCCTTTCCTTTCCCGGCCGCGGCGCTCGATTCCCTCGCTCTGGCGCTGGTCATGACCACCGTCCTGCTCCTCGCCCTCGCCACCAGCCTGCGTATCGCCGCCTCCTCCCGCCTTGGCGGTTGGCTGATGGTTCCGGTCCTTATCTGGATCGGGTTTGGCGCCGCCCTCGGCCTTGCGGTCGCTGCCGCCTGGAGCCCGCCCTTTGCCCTGATCACGGCCCAAAATCCTGCGCCCGTCGCCACCTGAGGCAAGGTTACCCCAAAGTGCCTTCTTGCAGGCCGGGCCCACCGGTTCCATGTGAGGGCAACCTCATGCTCTGGAGCGCCTAATGGCTCGCACTCTCAAGATCGACGTCTTTACCGACGTCGTATGCCCATGGTGCCTCGTCGGCTCTGCCCGTCTCGACCAGGCCCTCGCCAAACTTCCCGATGACATCGACGTCGTCGTTGAAAACCATCCCTTCTATCTCGACCCCACCGTGCCGCCCGAAGGCGTCGATGTGGGCGAGATGCTGAAGCAGAAGTACGGCCGCGACCCCAAGGAAATGTGGGCCCGCGTCGAAGGCGAAGCCAAGAAGGCCGGCATCGATCTCGACCTGTCGCAGCAGCCGCGCATGTTCAACACAGCCAAGGCGCACACCATCACCCGGCTCTCCAAAGCCAATGGTAACCAGCACGAACTGGCCAATGCCATTGCCGAGGCCTATTTCCTCGACCACCAGCAGATCAACGACGACAACACGCTTGCCGATGTCGCGGTAAAATTCGGCTGGGATCGTGGTGATGCGCTCGATGCCATGAACGACGCCAACGAGCTCTCGATCACCGAACAGCTCGCCACCTCGGCCGCCCAGCAGGGTATCCGAGGCGTACCCTTCTTCGTCTTTGGCGAGAAATACGCGCTTTCGGGCGCCCAGCCCGACGAAGTTTTTGCCCAAGCCCTCGAAAAGACGATTTCCGAACTCTGATCGCTCTGGGCCTGTTATAGGCAGAGCAGCAAACTGTTCGGGAAATACCGGTGAAGCTGCTCCGTATTAGCGCCATTGCGCTTATCGCCCTGGTCCTCGTGGTCTACACGGGGGCCGTCGGCTACATGTATTTCAACCAGCGCGCCCTGCAATATGAGGCCAAGGGGGAGATATTTCCCCTGGCCGACGTCGCCCTTCCCGAGGCCGTCGACGTGGCCATTCCCGTCGATGGCGCCGTCATCAATGGCTGGTATCAGGCGCCTCAGCCCGGCAAGCCGCTGATCATCTACTGCAAGGGCAATTCCAAGAGCTTTTCCGAGGAACACGAGCGCTATGAGCGTTTCGTCTCCGAAGGTTTTGGCTTCCTCGCCTTCGACTACAGAGGCTTTCCGGCCTCCCCCGGCTCCATCAGCGAAGCCGGTATTCTGGCCGACGCCACCGCCGCTTATGACTGGGCTGCGGAAAAGAATTTCCCCATCGTCATCTGGGGCCGCTCCCTCGGCACCGGCCCCGCGACCTATGTGGCCAGCATCCGCGACGCCAAGGCGCTTCTCCTCGAAACGCCCTTCCTCTCCGCCGTCAATGTCGCCGCCGAGCGCTATCCCATCCTGCCGGTCTACTGGGTCATGCTCGACCAGTTCCGTTCCGACGAGTGGATCGCTGATGTCAGCGAACCCGTCATGGTCGCCCACGGCACCGCCGACACCACCATTGACGTCTCCAATGGCGAGCGCCTCTACGCCCTCGCCCCCAATCCCGACGAACTCTGGATCGTCCCCGGCGCCGGCCATTCCGATCTCTGGGACGCCGGCATCTGGGACAAGGCCAAGGCTTTCTTCACCCGCGCCGGCGCCGCAAACTGACACCGACTTCCTAGACCAATGACCGACCAAACCAGCACAACCCAATCCGCCATGTCCGGCCGTCGCACAGCCATCATCGGCGGGCTCATGGTGGCGACGGGCCCCCTGAGCCTCACGCTCTACGCCCCGGCTCTCCCTTCCCTCGTCACCGATCTCGGCACCAATGATGCCGGCGGCAAGCTGACCCTCACCGTCTATTTCGCCGCCTTTGCGCTCGCCCAGCTCATCTGCGGCCCGCTCTCCGATCGCTTCGGCCGCCGCGCCACTGGCATTGCCTTCTTCGCCATCTACGTGCTGGGCGGCCTCGTCGCGACCTTCGCGCCAAGCCTCGAAGTCCTGCTCCTCGGCCGCATCCTGCAGGGCTTTGGCGTCTCCGCCGGTGTCGCCCTGTCGCGCGCCATGGTACGCGACCTCTTTGTCGGTCGCGAAGCCATCGGCATTCTCACCCTCATCAACCTCGTGCTGACCGTCGCACCTGCCGTCGCCCCGACGCTGGGCAGCGTCATCATGCTCGTCGGCACCTGGCACGTCATGTTCATGGTCATGGCCGGTTTTGGCCTCGCCATCATCGCCCTCCTCGGTTTCTCCGCCCGCGAAACCCTGCCCGAAGACCGGCGCGTCCAACTAAAGCCGTCCACCATCATCGGCAATTACGGCCGCCTCCTCCGCGCGCCAGCCTTCCTCCTGCCCGCCGGCACCCTCGCCGCCGCCTTCGGCGGCTTTTACGCCTCGGCCGCCCTCCTGCCCTTCGTTCTCATCGACCAGATCGGCCTGACGCCGTTCCAGTTCGCCATGGCCATGCTGATCCAGACCGGCTCCTTCATCACCGGCAACATCATCGCAGCCCGCCTCTCAAAGCATCTCGACGGCTGGCAGCTCGTCGCCATTGGCCTCGTCCTGATCGCCCTCGCCGGCCTCGGCTACGCCATCGCTCCGCGCCTCTGGCCCAACGAAGTCCTGGCCGTTATGATTCCCGTCGGCTTCTGGATGCTCTCACTCGCCTGCCTCAGCCCCAGCGCCACAGCGGCCGCCATGTCCGGCTTCGGCGAGATCGCCGGCTCGGCAGGCGCTTTGACAGGCTTCTTCCAGATGGGCGGCGGCTTCTTGGCGTCGCTCGCGGGCACGATCCTCTTCCCCGAAGCCCGCACGGCCCTCGTCACCCTCATGCCCGGCCTTGCCGCCCTCGCGATCGTTCTCGCGCTGACCGACCTACGGCGCCTGCGCCGGGCCTAGAGCCAGCGCCCATCAACCCTATCCCCTCCATCGTCATTGCCGGGCTTGTTCCGGCAATCCATCTCGTCACAGGCCAGCCATCCTGCGGGTGGCTTGGGACCACCGGGACAAGCCCGGTGGTGACGATCGTAGGGAAACAAAAAACCCAAAAACAAAAACGCCGCCCCGAAGGACGGCGTTTTCAAATTCTTGACGCTTCGCGCTGACTAGCTGCGCGGCGCCGGCGCGGCGATCAAGCCTTCGCGCTGTGCGCGCTTGCGAGCCAGCTTGCGGGCGCGGCGGACGGCCTCGGCCTTCTGGCGAGCCTTCTTTTCAGAGGGCTTTTCGTAGTAGTTGCGCAGCTTCATTTCGCGGAAGACGCCTTCGCGCTGCAGCTTCTTCTTCAGGGCGCGCAGCGCCTGGTCAACATTGTTATCGCGAACGACTACTTGCAAAGGTCAACTGCCCCTTCAAAGCTTGGCAAATTGTTTGGATAGAAGCGAAACAGCCATAACAACCACTTCGCCGACCAGCCGAGCCGGTCACCGTGGCGCGCTATATAGCTCGCCTCTTGGGACTTGTCCACATCCGAGTCAGGAAATTCGGCGTATTGCCTGATATTCCGAAGCGGTCTACCGCTTCTTGGCTGCTCTCAAGAGGTTGGATCCGTGTTCACTCCCATCGTCCTCCTGCCTGGCCTGCTGTGCGATGCCCGTCTCTGGCGCGACGTTGTCCTGCCCCTGCGCGATACGGTCGCGCCCATGGTCGCCGACCTCACACTCGATGATTCCGTCGCCGGCATGGCAAGCCGGACGCTGGCCGCAGCACCGCCCAAATTCGCCCTGGCCGGCCTTTCCATGGGCGGCTATGTCGCGCTCGAAATCATGCGTCAGGCGCCCGATCGCGTCACGCATCTGGCTCTCCTCGACACCTCCGCCCGCCCCGACACCGACGAGCGCCGCGAAGCGCGCCGAAAAGGCATCGAGAACGTCAAACTCGGCAAGTTCATCGGCGTCTCGCGCAGCCTGCTGCCAAGCCTCGTCGCCAAACGCAATCTCAACACGTCGCTCGCCGAAGAAGTGCAGGCCATGGCCGAGCGCCTGGGCCAGGAAGCCTATATCCGCCAGCAACAGGCCATTTTGGGCCGCCCCGATTCCCGCCCCGACCTCGCTGACGTCAAGGTCCCAACCCTGATCGGCGTCGGCACTGAGGACGTCCTGACGCCCATGGAACTGGCCGAGGAAATGGCCGCAACCGTCCCTCACGCCGACATCGTCCGCTTCGCTAGAAGTGCCCATCTGCCGACCATGGAAAACCCCAAAGCCGTCGCCGACGCTTTTGGGAACTGGCTCGCCCGCTAGCTAGTCCGCCCGCACGATCCGGTTGATGTGCCCCATCTTCCGCCCCGGCCGCGCTTCCGCCTTGCCATAAAGATGCGGCTGGGTGTCGCCATCGATGCCACCCGGCACCACGTCGACCTCATCGCCAATGAGATTCTGCATCACCACATCGGCATAGCGCTTGGGATCCCCCAGCGGCCAGCCGGCCACGGCCCGCATATGCTGCTCGAACTGGTCGGTGAGGCACACAGCCTCCGTCCAGTGCCCCGAATTGTGCACGCGCGGCGCAATCTCATTGACCACCAGACTTGGCCGCTCGCCACCGAGCACGAAGAATTCGACGCCAAGTACGCCGACATAGTCGAGCGCAACGACAATCACCTTGGCGAGCATGGCCGCATGCTTGGCGAGACCCGCCGAAATGTCGGCGGGCACAGTGGACGTGTAGAGAATATGGTGCCGGTGCACATTCTCGGCCGGGTCGAACGCCCTCACCGAGCCATCGGCCCCACGCGCCACGACAACCGAAATTTCCTTTTCAAAAGGAACAAAGCCTTCCAGCACCAGCGGATGCGGCTTCAGCTCGGCAAACGCGGCGTCGGCATCGCCCGGCTCGCGCAGCACCCGCTGCCCCTTGCCGTCATAGCCCAGCCGCGTCGTCTTCAGCACCGCCGGCAGGCCAAGCTCGGCCACGGCAGCCTTCAAATCTTCCAGCGAATGCACCGCGCGATAAGGCGCCACCGGAATATTCTTCGAAGCCAAAAATCCCTTCTCGGCCAGCCGATCCTGCGAGATCGCCAGCGCATTGACGCCCGGCCGCAGTGGTTTCAGGCTTGCCAAAATTTCCGCCGTCGCCGAGGGCACATTCTCGAATTCATACGTGATGACATCAACCTGCGCCGCAAATTCGCGCAGCGCCGCCTCATCGTCATATGCCGCCACCGTCTTGAACGGCGTCACATCGAATGCCGGGCTCTGCGGGTCCGGGCAATAGATATGGCTCTTCAGCCCCAGCTTTGCCCCGGCTAGCGCCAGCATGCGACCAAGTTGACCGCCCCCCAGAATACCAATGGTCGAACCGGGACGCAGCGAGACGGGGGTATCGGACAAGGCTTTACTCGGTATCGGAAGGAAATTGCGGGACGGATGCAGTCTGCCGCGCGCGATGCGCATCGAGCCGGTCGGCCAGCTCATCATCGTTCAGCGCCAGCACGGAAGCGGCCAGCAGCGCCGCATTGATCGCGCCCGGCTCGCCAATGGCCAGCGTCCCGACAGGCACGCCACCCGGCATCTGCACGATGGAATAGAGGCTATCCATGCCGCTCAGCGCCTTCGAACGCACCGGCACGCCGAACACCGGCAATGGCGTCATCGCGGCGATCATGCCCGGCAGGTGCGCCGCGCCCCCGGCCCCAGCAATGATGATCTTGATCCCCTCAGCCCGCGCATTCATGGCGAAGTCAACGAGCCGCTCGGGCGTACGATGCGCCGAAACGATCCGCGCCTCATATTCGATCTCGAGATTTTCGAGGGTTTCGGCGGCCAGCCGCATGGTGGGCCAGTCCGATTGGCTGCCCATGACGATGGCAACTGGTGGCTTGAGCATGGCGAGTTCTCCCCCTGCCGCTCCGCAAAGCGCGCATCTAGCCTAAAAAACGCCAGCGCTCAAGGCGCCTCAAGCATGTCTCCCGAAAGTGGTCACCGGTTTCGGGGCAAAGACATGCCCACAAAGAAAGCTGAAGCGTGTTTACGCTTTAGCGCCAAAACCGTCAGGCGATAATGTCTGGAAGAAGAATGCTTTCGAGCTGCACGATGCGGTCTTTTAGCGCCAGCTTGCGCTTCTTCAGCCGCTGCACCAGCATCCGGTCGGCAAATTGCGACTGCGTCAGCGTGTGGATGGCGGCATCCAGGTCTGCATGCTCCTGGCGCTTGGTCGCCAGCTCCAGCCCGAATTGGGCTTCCTGTTCCTTGTCGAGCTGCAGCATAGAAAAACCAATAGTCCCGCCCCAACTCACACTTGGTTAACGCATCGGATGACGATTTGCATCTCAATTCGATCACCCTCTTTTGAGGCAGTCGACAAAGCGTGAAAGATTTGTGACTATCCCCTCGTCCACGATGTCGAAGGAGTTGTCTATGACTACTGAAGGCCACATCGCAGCGCTGGAACGGCGCCATCAGGAACTGGACCGGCAGATTCAGGCAGAGATGCAGAATCGCCAGATTGATGACCTGATGGTCTCAGCGCTCAAGCGCAAAAAGCTGGAAGTAAAAGACGAAATTGCCCGCTTCAATGTGATGGAGCGGCACTGATCCGGTTGGACGACCAGACACACTGAATTCTTGAGGGTCACGGATTTCTCCGCGGCCCTTTTTATTTGCCCTGACACCCCAGAAGCACAAATCATTAGGATTAACACCCTCTTAAGTCACTTTCCTCATTCTCTCCCAAAACGGCACACCCGATTCGTGCCGAGCAACGACATGAACTTTGGGATAGGCATGACGCGCGTTCTTGTGGTCGACGATGATCCGGTGCAACTCCGCCTCACGGCTGAAATCGCCAACCGCGCCGGCTTCAAGCCGCTGACCGCCACGGGCGGCGAACAGGCACTTGCCATTCTGCGCGACGACCGCCAGATCGGCGCCATGATCCTCGACCTCGTCATGCCCGATCTCGACGGCATGGGCGTAATGTCCGCCATGCGCGCCGAGGGCCTGACCACCCCCGTCATCATCCAGACGGCCAACTCCTCGCTCGAAACCGTCATCTCCGCCATGCGCCAGGGCGCAGCCGACTATTTCGTCAAACCCGTCTCGCCCGAGCGCCTCGTCGTCTCGCTGCGCAATGCGCTCAAACTCGACACGCTCGAAGCCGCCATCCGCTCCGAACACGCCCGCCGCTCCGGCACTTTTTCTCCGTCGGACATGATCGCCAGCGCTCCGGCCATGGCCCGCGTGCTCGCGCTTTCTGCAAAAGCGGCCAAAAGCCCGATCCCCGTCCTCATCGAGGGCGAAACCGGCGTGGGCAAGGAACTGGTCGCGCGCATCATCCAAGGCGGCTCCGACCGCGCCGGCAAACCCTTCATCACCGTCAATTGCGGCGCCATCCCGCCCAATCTCGTCGAGTCCGTGCTCTTCGGCCACAAGAAGGGCGCCTTCACCGGTGCCATCGCCGACCAGCCCGGCAAATTCGCCGAGGCCCATGGCGGCACGCTCTTCCTAGACGAAGTCGGCGAGCTGCCGCTCGATACCCAGGTCAAACTGCTCCGCGCCCTCCAGGAGGGCGAGATCGAACCGGTCGGCGCCACGCGCCCCGAAAAGGTCAATGTCCGCCTGATCTCGGCCACCAATCGGCGCCTGCTCAATCTCGCGAAAACCGGCGAGTTCCGCGAGGACCTCTTCTACCGCCTCAACGTCTTCCCCATCTACGTGCCGCCGCTGCGCGAACGCCTCGAAGACCTGACCGCGCTTGTCTCCCACTTCATCGCCCGCTTCGCCGCCGAAGCCGGCAAACGCGTTCTCGGCGCCACGCCCGCGGCCCTCGACCTCCTCGCTTCCTATGATTGGCCGGGCAATGTCCGCCAGCTCGAAAATGCCTGCTATCGCGCCGTCGTCCTGGCCGACGCCGCCTTCCTCGAAGCTGACGATTTCCCGCAGATCCTGGCTCAATCCGCCGGCCGCGATGAAGCCGTCCGCGCCACTGAACAGGCAGCAGTGCTCGCCGCACCCATCCATATCGACAGTGCCCCGGCTCGTCTCCGGACCGAACCGGCCGTCCAGCCCGTGCAGGACCGCTTCCTCAATTCAACCGGCGACCTGCAGGCCCTGTCAGACATCGAGCGCGAGGCCATCGCCTTTGCCATCGACTATCACGGCGGCCGCATGTCCCGCGTCGCCCGCGCCCTCGGCATCGGCCGTTCGACGCTCTATAGAAAACTGCACGAATACGGCATGGCCGAAGGCCTCATCAACGACGCCGCGTAAACGAAGTTTATCGCCGCATAGCCGCTGTGTCCGTACGGCCCTTGCGCTCTAGCAGGGCCGTGCTTTAGAGCACGGGCAACATCGGCAACCCCAGTAGTCCTCATGGTGAGGTGCGGAGCGTTAGCGCAGCCTCGAACCACGAGGACGTGGCACCGCACTGTTGAGGCCTACTGAATTTCTCAGAAGGCCCAAAAATGATCCGCCTCGAAAGCATCGGCAAGCAAAACGGCAAGCAGATTGTCTTCATCGAGGCGTCGGCAACGCTCCTCAAGGGCGAAAAGATCGGCCTCGTTGGCCCCAATGGCGCCGGCAAGACCACGCTTTTCCGCATGATCACCGGCGAGGAACAGCCTGATGAAGGCCAGGTCTCGGTCGAGCGCGGCACCACCATCGGCTATTTCAGCCAGGATGTCGGCGAAATGTCCGGCCGCAGCGCCGTCACCGAGGTCATGGATGGCGCCGGCCCCGTCAGCGCCATCGTCGTCGAAATGCGCGCCCTCGAAGCCGATATGGGCAATCCCGACAAAGCCGACGAGATGGACGCCATCATCGAACGCTACGGGGAAATCCAGCATCAGTTCGAAGAGCTCGACGGCTATTCCCTCGATGGCCGCGCCCGCGAAGTCCTCGATGGCCTCGGCTTCTCCCAGGAAATGATGGATGGCGATGTCGGCGCCCTTTCCGGCGGCTGGAAGATGCGCGTCGCGCTCGCCAAAATCCTCCTCATGCGCCCCGACGCGCTGCTGCTCGACGAACCCTCCAACCACCTCGACCTCGAAAGCCTGATCTGGCTCGAAGCCTTCCTGCAGAATTATCAGGGTGCCCTGTTCATGACCTCGCACGACCGCGAATTCATGAACCGCATCTGCACCAAAATCGTCGAGATCGACGCCGGCTCGCTCACCACCTATTCCGGCAATTACGAATTCTACCAGCAGCAGCGCGCCATCGCCGAAAAGAACCAGCAGGCCCAGTTCGAGCGCCAGCAGGCCATGCTCGCCAAAGAACTGGACTTCATCGCCCGCTTCAAAGCCCGCGCTTCCCACGCTGCCCAGGTCCAAAGCCGCGTCAAGAAACTGGACAAGATCGACCGCGTCGAGCCGCCAAAACGCCGCCAGACCGTCGAGTTCGAATTCCGCCCCGCCCCGCGCTCGGGCGAAGACGTCGCGCTTTTGAAGGGCGTGTCAAAAAGCTACGGCTCCCGCTCCATTTATGACGGCCTCGATTTCCACGTCCGCCGCCGCGAGCGCTGGGCCATCATGGGCATCAACGGCGCCGGCAAATCGACGCTTTTGAAACTGGTCACCGGTACCACCGAGCCCGACCAAGGCACGGTCTCGCGCGGCCCCTCGGTAAAAATGGCCTATTTCGCCCAGCACGCCATGGATGTGCTCGATGGCGACCTGACCGTCTTCCAGCAGCTCGAATATTCCTTCCCCCAGGCCGGCCAGGCCCCGCTCCGCGCCCTTGCCGGCTGCTTTGGTTTCTCCGGCGACGAAATCGAAAAGAAGTGCCGCGTCCTTTCGGGCGGCGAAAAGGCCCGCCTCGTCATGGCCATGATGCTCTTCGATCCGCCGAACTTTTTGGTCCTCGACGAGCCGACCAACCACCTCGACATCGCCACCAAGGAAATGCTGATCACGGCGCTGAGCCAATATGAGGGCACCATGCTCTTCGTCAGCCACGACCGCCACTTCCTCGCCGCGCTCTCCAACCGTGTGCTCGAACTCACCCCCGAAGGCGTCCATGCCTATGGCGGCGGCTATACCGAATATGTGCAGTCCACCGGCCGTGAAGCCCCGGGTCTGCATAGCTGAACAAGCACTGCTCTACGCCCCCACCGAGCGGCGCTTCCAAAGCCATCTCAGCCTTCGTCACCACCGGGCTTGTCCCGGTGGTCCATGCCATCCGCAGGATGGCGGGCCTCCCCGAGATGGATTGCCGGGACAGGCCCGGCAATGACGACGAAGTGAAAAAGCCGGAAAGCCTTGGACTCCCTAACGCTACCTTTCACAAATCGATAAAACCCGGTGCGTTAACCTTATTCCTTACCCGATCATTAAGACCTTGAGACGATTTTGGGCCTCATGTTTAGGCGTATATCGACGAGGCCCAAAATGAAGCGTTCCGCCATTGTGATTTCTGCTCTCCTGGCGCTGACGGCGTCGGCCGGAGCCGCCGATCTGGGTTGGAACAGCGCCCCGGCCACGTCGCCGATGTATTCGTCCACCTCGGTCACCGACTGGAACGGCTTCTATGCCGGCGTCAACGGCGGCTACACCTGGGGCAACACCACCAATTCCCCGGCCATCGTCAACACCAACAATAACAGCTCCGGCTGGACTGCTGGTGCCCAGGCCGGCTTCAACGCCGACATGGGCGGCCTCGTGATCGGCGCCGAAGGCGACCTGCAATGGGCCAACCTCGCCTACAGCGAGCCGGCCGTCACCCCCGGCACCTTTGAAGCCAAGCTCGACATGTTCGGCACCGTCCGCGCCCGCGCTGGCGGCACCTTCGGCCAGGTCATGCCCTATGTAACCCTCGGCGCCGCTTTCGGTCGCGGCACCGCCCAGGTCGTCAATGGCGGCGTCACCACCTCGCAGTCGGCCACCCATTTCGGCTGGACCGCCGGTCTCGGCATCGAAGCCAAGGCCACCGACAATATCTCGGTCAAGGCCGAATACCTCTATGTCGACCTCGGCAGCCAGTCCTATGGCGGTCTCCCGGGCGGCGCCCGCGACATCGGCCACAAGTTCAGCGTCATCCGCGCCGGCGTGAATTACAGCTTCTAAGCCAAGGCCGAAAAGCAGCAGCTCACATAAGAAGGCCCCGTTGGCATCGCCGACGGGGCTTTTTGTCTTATCCGCACTGGCCGAGCACTTTGGCGATTGCGGCATTGGAGCCTCTGGCGCCGAATTCGTGCCCGTCGAATACTTCCAGCCCGCCCTCTGCCTTGCGCCGGACGAACCCGACCCGGATCATATCACCCGCACGTTGTGCGATCCCCGCCCATTGCCTTGCCACCGGTCCACGCACCAGGATCGAGCTGCCATCGCTATGGATGAGTGGAAAATCCTGCGCGAAAATCGTGCCGCCTGTCGCAGCGAGGCTGCCGGAGGCCGGTCCACTGGCATTAATGGCCAGGCTCAAACTTGTTGCCGAGGCCACTTCCCGGCTCGGCTTGCGCACCCAATAAGCCATGGCGAGATCGCCGCCGCGGCAGGCGAATTGGAACTGCGCATCGCCATTGTCGAAATAGGCGATCGGCACATTGCCGCCTTCATATTTCCAGTCGGCAGCAAGGCTTGGCGTTGCGAGCAAGAGGCAAAGCGCAATGAATGGGAGTCTGGGCATCACGCTCTCGGCCTCGGTCTTCGGGGAAAAGGTCACTGCACTGCAGCCCCACCACCTTGAGACGGCTTGGTAAACGCGCTGCTAACTCACGCCTCTGCCTGGTGCCCCATCCCCGCAAAAGCTGCCGCGTCGCAGAACACGGTCACGTGACCATGCCCCTGCAGGGCTGAAGCGGGACAGGTCTCATCCGGCGGCGCCAGAAAAGCCCGGGCCAGGGCTTCCGCCTTGCCGTCGCCCGCTGCCACCAGCACGATTTCCCGCGCCTCGAGAATGGTTCCTATCCCCATGGTGATCGCTTCCGGCGGCGGCACCTCGCCCGGCGGAAAATCGCTGGTATTGGCGGCAATGGTGGATGGCGTCAGCCTCGCAACCTGCGTGCGGCCATCAAAGGCCGAGCCTGGCTCGTTGAACCCGATATGGCCATTGCGTCCGATGCCGAGCAATTGCACGTCCATTCCACCGCACGCCGTGATCGCCGCTTCGTAGGCAAGGCACGCTGCTGCCGCATCACCATCGGCCTCGGGCAACAGCGCCCGGGCCGCTGGCAGATCGACATGGCGGAAGAAATTCTCCTCCATATAGCGCCGGAACGAAGCAGGATGGTTCGGTGCCAGCCCGACATATTCGTCGAGATTAAAACTGGACGCCTCCGCAAAGGAGAGCCCCGTCTCGACGCTCACCCGCACCAGGGCTTCATAGATCGGCACAAAGGTCTTGCCGGTGGCAAGCCCAAGCACCGTCTCAGGACGCGCCCGAACCGCTTCGGCGATATGGGCGGCAACCGCCTCAGCCACTGCCTCCGGCGAGGCAAAAACCTGAAATTGAGCTTTGGTCATGGGTCTCTATGGAAAAAAAGTCAGCTCGCGCTGCGAATGCTGCCGGTGCCGCCCGACGCCTGAACCGAGCTTGTGCCGGCCTCGATGGCGGCCATCAAGGCGGTGCGATTGTCCGCGCCATTGAGCCAGGCGTGCAGGAAGCCGGCATTGAAGGCATCACCTGCCCCGGTCGTATCCACCACTTCGACACGCGGGCTGGGCAGATCGATGATCACCTCGCCCGCCGCCAGAATGGCGCCTTCGCCGCCGCGCTTCAGCGCCACCACCGGAAAATGCCGCTGCAACACTGCCAGCGCCGCGCCGGGATCGCTCATGCCGGTCAGCGCCTCCGCCTCTTCCATATTGGGAAGGAAGATATCGACACCCGCCGCCCGCTCGAAAAACAGGGGATCGCGGATAAGCGCATCGTCCCAGCTCGGATCGAGCGACACGGTCAGCCCATGGCTTTTGGCCTTGGCAATGGCATCGGGCATTTCATGCAAAGTCGCATATTCGGCAATATGCAAATGCGCCACCCCGGGAGAGGCGACCGCGGCCTCGAACCCGGCCGGCCGTGCATGCCCGGCCCGGCGCGACAGGAATGCACGATCCCCGTCATGCACCATGACCACGGTCAACTGCGGCCCTGCCGTCTCGTGCCGATCGAGAAACTGCAGGTCGAGCCCGAGTTCATCAATCTGCTCGGACAGTGCCGAAGACAGCGCATCGGTACCAAAGCGTGCCAGCAGCGCCGAGTGCCGCCCGAGGGCAGCCAGGTGCGCCGCCGTAATCAGCGCACCACCGCCCGGCGTAATGGCAAAATCGCGGGCAAAGAGCTCGCGCCCCAATTGGGGCATACCGTCGAGCCCGCGAAACACCATGTCGCAATAGATGCGGCCGAGGTTCAGAACCGCCCCGGCGCGTGGAGGAGTAGAAGTCATGCGCGGCCCAGAGCCTTTTCGCTGACGGCATCGAAGAGATAGAGCGACCCAACACCGGCATGAACCGAAACCGCGCTGCCAATGGCGGGCACGACACGCCCCGGCGCCGTGGCGATGACCTGCGCCTTGCCCATGGTGAGATGCACCAGCGTTTCGGAACCCAGTGGCTCCACCGCCTCGACCGTGCCCGTGGCGGAAAGCCCCGCGCCCGTCGCTTCGCCGACAACCAGATCATGGGGACGCACGCCGATCAGCGCCTTGCCCTCATGAGCCGGCAATGTCAGGCCCGAAATCGCCGCACCCTCGACGCTCAGATTGCCACCAGCAATCGTGCCTTCGACCATGTTCATCGACGGGCTGCCGATAAACCGCGCGGTAAACACATCGACCGGGTTTTCATAAAGATCGGTCGGCGAGCCCACCTGCAGGATATTGCCATCGCGCATGACGACGATCTTGTCGGCCATGGTCATGGCTTCCACCTGATCATGCGTCACATAGACGATGGTCGTACCAAGCCGGCGATGGAGGCTCTTGATCTCCATGCGCATCTGCGAACGCAGCTGCGCGTCAAGATTGCTGAGCGGTTCGTCAAAAAGGAAAGCCGCGGGATCGCGCACCATGGCGCGGCCAATGGCAACGCGCTGGCGCTGGCCACCCGACAAAGCCGCCGGACGCCGATCGAGCAGTTTTTCAAGACCAAGCGTCTTGCCGGCCTCTTCGATCCGCTTCTGCTTTTCGGCCTTGGACAGCTTCGACGTATAAAGACCAAAACCGATATTCTGGCCCACGGTCATATGCGGGTAGATGGCGTAGTTCTGGAACACCATGGCGATATTGCGCTGCTTGGGCTCGCGCTGGTTCACCACCTCGCCGCCAATCAGCAGATTGCCGCCCGAAATATCCTCGAGCCCGGCGATCATGCGCAGCGTCGTCGATTTGCCACAGCCCGAGGGCCCGACGAAGACAACGAATTCCCCATCTTCAATGGTGAGGTCGATGCCATGCACGGCGCGGGTCTTGCCGTATTCCTTGACCAGTTTCTGCAGTTCGATCTTGGCCATCAGGCGGTTCCCTTCAATGCGCCGAAGCGCTCTTTCAGCATGCGCGCGGCATCAGCCTGGCGGCGCAGTATTTTTCCATGATTTTGAGCAAGCCGCTCGGCGTCCTGCCGATAACCTGATATGGCCGCATTGAGCGGTTCGGGCGCCGGCCCACCAAAGCGGGTGCGCACGGTAACGAAATATTCCGGCGAGACGATTTCAGCGAAGCTGGTCTCATCAAGCGAAGAAGGACGCCCTGTCGCCTTCTCGAAAGCAGCAGTGAATGGCCCAAAACCGTCAGTGACGAGATCGCCACCCATAGCGACCACGGCCTTCGCAACCGACGCCGCAATCTCATGCCCCTCACGGAAGGAGAGCCCTTCCCGACGCACCAGAGAGTCAGCCAGCTCCGTAATCGTGATGCAGGAGCGCGAAATATTGTCCCGCACCCGCTTGGGATCGATTCGGATCTGCTGCACCAGCGCCGCCAACAGGTCGAGCACACGATAGGCACTCGCAAAGGCCTGATAGCCCATGGCCTGCGTTTCGCCCTCGCTGTCATTCATGTCGGTAAAGGGCGTATTGTGCATCACCGTGAGCATGGCTTGCGCCCGCCCGGCCGTCTGGCTCGCCAAATGGCGAAGATGCTCGATCGGCACAGGATTACGCTTCTGCGGCATGATCGATGAAATCTGCACGAGGCTATTGGGCACATAGATCTGCCCCACCTCAAAGCTGGTCCACACTTGGAAATCCTGGATGGGACGCCCCAGATGCAGGAACATCAACTCAATCGCCGAATAAGTGGAGGTGATATAATCCACCCCGGCAATGCATGAATACGAGTTCTGCAGCGGCGCCGCAAAGCCCAGCAACTCCGCCACCCGTGCCCGATCGGTCGGAAAGCCCGTCGTGGTGATCGCCGCCGCGCCCATGGGCGAAAGCTCGACGATCCGATAGGCCTCAAACAGCCGCTCGATATCGCGCCCCACGAACTCGACGATCGCCGAGAGATAGTGCCCAAAGGTCGTGGGCTGCGCCGGCTGCCCATGAGTATAGGCAACGATGAGCGTTTCCTTCTCGCGCTCCGCCGCTTCGATCAACGTCGCATGCAGTTTCAGCGCCTTGCCGATCAAGACATTGAGTCGCTCCCGCAGCCCAAGCTTGAAGAGCGTATGGTCGATATCGTTGCGCGAGCGCGCCGTATGAAGGCGACCACCGAGATCGGGGCCGACGCGCTTCTTCAATTCCTTCTCGATGAGGAAGAAAAAGTCCTCCACCTCACCCGTATAAACGAGTTTTGAAGGATCAATTTCCGCATCGATACTATCGAGCGCCGCCGCGATATCACGCGCCTGACCGGCGTCCAGAATGCCCGTCTCGGCGAGCATCACCAGATGCGCACGGTCGATGGCCCTAAAGCCTTCGACATGGTGGTCCTTGGCGCCGTCGAACAGCGGCGCCAGGACAGTTTCCTTGTATACGGGATCGGGAAAAACCGACTGATCGGCAGAACGTGGATCGGTCATGGCTTAACCCTTGAGGCCGGCCAGCATCACGCCACGAACGATGTAGCGCTGCAGGAGAAGGAAGACGAGAAGCGTCGGGATGGTGCCGATGGCGGCGCCGGTCATGATCAGCTCCCATTGAATGGAAGCCTCCGCCGAGAAACTCGAAATGCCCACAGGCAGCGTATAGAGCTCCTTGGAGGTCGTGACGATCAGCGGCCAGAAGAACGCCGTCCAGTTGCCGAGGAAGGTGAAGATGGCGAGCGCCGAGATGGCCGGCACCACCATGGGCATGGCGATCTTCCACCAGATGGTGAATTCGTTGAGCCCGTCGACACGCGCGGCTTCCAGGAAGTCGTTCGGCACGCCTTCAAAAAACTGCTTCATCAGGAAGGTGCCAAAGGCGGTCATCATACCGGGGAACATGATGCCCCAGTAGGAGTTCAGCCAACCCAATTGGCTCGACATCAGGTACCACGGGATCACCAGCATTTCGGTGGGGATCATCAGGGTCGAGAGAATGGCGAGGAAGATGAAATAGCGGCCGCGGAACTCGAACTTGGCCAGCGTGTAGCCAACGAGGCTATCAAAGAACACGTTCGAGATCGTCACGGTCACGGCGATCAAGGTCGAGTTGAAGAACCACTGCATGAAGCGGCCATCGCCCAAAACCTTGATATAGTTGTCGAGCGTCGGCGCAGCCGGGATCAGGCGCAAGTCATAGACCTGGCCCGACGTCTTCAGCGAGGTCGAAAACATGAACAGCAGTGGGGTGATCATGATCAGCCCGCCGATAAGCAGCAGGGTCCAGGTAATGATGCGCCCGGGGCGGATATCGCGGCTATTGGCCGCCAGCTCTTTGGTCGAGGCCATGGTCATTTCTTTTCCCTCAGCACATAGAGCTGGAGCAGGGATACGATGAGCAGGATGGTGAACAGCACCACAGTCTGCGCGGCCGCATAGCCCATCTGGTAGGACGAAAACGCGGTCTGGTAGATCATCAGCACCAGAGGTTTCGTCGAATTGAGCGGCCCGCCCGGATCGTTCGAGGTCATGTTGTAGACCTGGTCGAAGATGCGCAGGAAACCGATGGAGGAGAACACCACGAGGAAGACGGTAGTCGGCTTCAATAGCGGAATGGTGATTTTCCGCAGGATCGCCCAATCCCCCAGCCCGTCGATCTTGGCGGCCTCATAGAAGGTATTGGGAATGGCGCGAAGGCCGGCCATGAAGATGATGATCTGGAACCCCAGCCCCGCCCAGATAGCCGGGATCAGGATCGAAAACAGCGCCTGATCGACCGAGCGCAGGAATGGCTGCTGCGGAATGCCGAAGGACGACAGAAAGCCATTGATCACGCCAATCGGCACCGGCTGATAGAACCAGCGCCACACCCAACCCATGGCCGCGGCCGTGGTGAGGAACGGCAGGAAATAGAGGGCGCGGATAAAGCCGTGCATCAGCTTCACGCGATCGAGATAGTAGGCGATCACGAAGGAGACCACGAGGCTCACCGGCGTGCCGATGATGAGGTACAGGAACGTGTTCTGGAACACTTTCCAGAAAACCGGATCGGCGAACATTTTCTGATAGTTCGCAAAACCGATGAACTGGGCCGGCCGCAGCAGGTCCCAATTGGTCAGAGACAGCCAAAAAGCCTGGAATGTCGGGTAAAAGCGGATGCCCGCATAAAAGATGATCGGCACGGCGAGGAACGCCCAGGCCCAGATGACCCGCTTGGTGCTGATATTCAGACGGTCCCAGAAGCGAACCGGGCCTGTCTGTGGAAGTGCGTTCGCCGACGCCATGTTCGCTCCTGCGATGAGATGCCAGGGAGTTTCCGAAGCGCCAAAATATCACCTGCAATCACCCCGGCGAAGGCCGGGGTGACAGTCTGTGTCGTGGCGAAGTTCGAGCTCCTGAAGAGCTAGTCCCTTACTGACGGCCCTGATCGATGATCGCCTGTTCGGCCGCAGCCGCCTGGGCGATCGAGTCTTCGATCGACTGGCCTTCGAGCAGCACGCGATTGACCATGTCGATGGCGGTCTGGCGCTGTGCGGCTTCGTCATAGAACTGGGTGGTCTGGGCGTATTCGAGACCCTTGAGGAACGGCCCGCGGATCGGATCCGCCAGGTTCGCCTCGGTCAGGGCCACGTCACGACGTGCCGGCAGTTCGCCGACCGTGTTCAGCCAGATTTCCATCGCTTCAGGCGAAGAAATGTACTGGAGGAATTTTTGCGCAGCGACGAGTTCTTCGCCGGTCGAGGTCGCGCCGATACCATTGGCAAAGTAGCTCGAATAGTTCGAGCGCATTCCATTGGCGTCAGCCGGAAGTTCCACCACGCCCCATTCGAACGGGTTGCCGGCAAAAGCGCCGAGACGGAACGTGCCGTCGATCGTCATGGCCGCCATGCCGGCGCGGAACGCGGCCTGGCCTTCATCCATGAAGCCAACGAGACCCACATTCTTTTCGGTCTGAAGATCGGTATAGAATTTTAGCGCCGCAGCGCCGGCAGCATCGTTATAGGCAACATTGCCTTCGGCGTCATAAGGCACGCCACCGTTCTGGCGGATGAGCACTTCGCGCCACCAGTGGTGATCCTGGCCAGCCATGTCCATGGTGATGCCGGCAGTCGTGATATTGCCGCTGCCATCGCGCTTGGTGGTAGCCTCGGCGACCGCCAGCAATTCGTCAAGCGTGTTCGGCGGCTGGACACCGGCTTCGTCGAGCAGGGCCTTGTTGTAGAACAGGGCCAGCGAACGCACGGCGGTCGGCAGGCCATAATAGTCTTCGCCGCGCTTCATCGCCGAAACGATCGGGAAGAAGTCGGCTTCGATTTCGGCATGCGGGAACACGGCCGGATCGAGCGGCTGGATCAGGCCGCCATTCACGAACTGGTCGGTCCAGCCATAGAACAGCTGCACCACGTCCGGACCCTGGCCGGCTACCTTGGCGGCGACAACGCGCGTCTGGTAGTCCGCATAGGGGAAAGTGGTCTGCTTGACGGTGATATCAGGGTTCGCTGCTTCGAACTTCTCGATCAGCTGGTCCATGGCCTGGACGCGGCTGTCGAAGACATATTGCCAATATTCGATTTCCACGGCCTGGGCAGCGCCCATTGCGATGAAGCTGATGCCGGCTGCAAGCCCGGCCACATATGCCTTACGCATAAAGTCCCTCCATTGGAGCGTCGATCCTCCGACAGCTCTCTCATGTCAAAAACACGGCCCACGCCGCCTGACAGGTCTCCACCGTCCAATATGTGACAGTGCCTTGTCAATAACATAATCTACTTGCGTTATCTTGTTCCCCGGCTAGTCTCCTCCTCCATTGCCGTGCTAGCGAGACATATGGAGGGAGGCGACGAATTGAACGGCCGCAGCAAGAAAGAGCTTCGTCAGCGAGTCGCCATCGGGTCCAATCCCGAGCGCAACCGCGCGCATAACCGGCGCGTGGTGCTCGAAGTCATTCGTTTCCATGAGCATTTGGGCCGCACCGAGATCGCCCGCCGCGCCCAGCTCACGCCCCAGGCCGTCGCCAATATCGTCGATGAACTCTTGGAAGAGGGCCTTCTCGTCGAACTCGGCCGCCTCCGCTCCGGCCGCGGCCAGCCGCCCATTCAGTTCGCCGTCAATCCCAATGGCCCGCTCACCGCCGGCGTCGAAATCGCCGCCGACCACATGGTCACCGCCCTTCTCGACCTTTCAGGCGGCGTCCGTGCCAAATCCATCCTGCCCCTGGAAGCAACCGGCCCCGATACCGTCCCCGACAAGGTGACCGCCGAAGTCCGGCGCCTCGAAGCCTCGCTCGGCGCCGACCGCAGCAAGCTCCTCGGCATCGGCGTCGTCATGCCCGGCCCCTTCGAGGTGGAAGGCATGAGTTCCGTCGGCCCCGCTACGCTCCCCGGCTGGACCGGCGTCGATGCCACCGCGCTCTTTGCCAAGGCCACCGGCCAGCATGTGGTTGTGGAAAACGATGCCACCGCCGCCGTCGTCGGCGAGCGTCTCTATGGCGCTGGTCGTCAGCTCGGCAGCTTCTGCTACCTTTATTTCGGCGTCGGCCTCGGCCTAGGCGTCATCCAGGAAGGCCGCCCCCTGCGCGGGGCCTTCGGCAATGCCGGCGAAATCGGCCATGTCGGCCTCGTCCCCCGCAAGGGCAAAGCCCATTACGGACCCGCCGGCGCCCTCGAACGTTTCGTCTCGGTCTTTGCCCTGCGCGAACGCCTCGCCATGGCCGGCATCTATGCCGCCACGGTGGACGACATCCAAAAGCTCCACGACGAGGCCAATCCGACCCTTGCCGAATGGATCGAGATGGCCGCCGACTATCTCGCACCCACCGTCGCCATGCTCGAAAACATTTTTGACCCCGAAACCGTCATCTTCGGCGGCGGCCTTCCGGATTCCGTCCTCGAAGCGGTTATATCGGCGCTCGATCCGCTCCCCGTTTCCGTCGCGACGCGCGGCAAGCGCACCCTGCCCCGCGCCATCCGCGGCCAAACCGGTCAGCTCACAGCCGCCCTCGGCGCCGCCGCCCTGCCGCTCCTCGACACGGTTTCACCCCACCTCAGCGTCGCCGACCCCGTCACCTGATTTTTTGGCCTCTTCACCTCTCCCTTTGGGGGAGAGGTCGGCGCATAGCGCCGGGTGAGGGGGCCTTTCCACAAAGCATCCACTTAAATATCTGGACCACCCATGCTCACCGCCCCCGAACGCCTGCGCCGTCGCGCGGCAAACCCGCGTCTCGTCACCCTGGCCCGCGCCCTGTCGCGTCTCAAATCCACCGTGACGGTGATGAACACCGGCGCCCATCCGGACGACGAGCACAATGAAATGCTCGCCACCATGCGCCACGAGATGGGCATGCGCGTGGTCGTCGCCTGCTCCACTCGCGGCGAAGGCGGCCAGAACACCCTCGGCCCGGAACGCGGCGGCGCCCTCGGCGTCCTGCGCTCGCGCGAAATGGAAGAAGCCGCGCGCGCTCTCGATGCCGACGTCGCCTGGCTCGGCCACGGCCCCGATGACCCGGTCCACGATTTCGGCTTCTCCAAATCCGGCAAGGACACCCTGTCGCGCTGGGGCGAAGAGCGCACCATAGACCGCCTCGTCCGCGCCTATCGCCAATTCCGCCCCGACGTGGTCATCCCCACCTTCCTAGACGTCCCCGGCCAGCACGGCCACCACCGCGCCATGACCGAAGCCGCCGAACGCGCCTTGGCCCTCGCGGCCGATCCCGCTTACGAAACCGACGGCCTCGCGCCCTGGACCGTCACAAAATTCTGCCTTCCCGCCTGGTCCGGCGGCGGCGACACCTATGACGATGAAGTCCCCCCGCCCGAAGCCAATCTTTTCGTAACGGCCAGCGGCAGCGATTTTGCCACCGGCATGCCCTTCTGGCAGCTCGGCGAAGCGTCCCGCGCCTTCCATGCCAGCCAGAACATGGGCCACTGGCGCCATCCCGGCGAAACCGAGTGGCCGCTCCACCGCGTCGGCGCCAATGCGCAAAGCGAACTCCTCGACGACCTGCCCAAAACCCTCGCCGATCTCGGCCCCTCGCCTTTTCTCGCGGCAGCCGACGCGGCCATGGCCCAGGCCCTCGCCGCCTTCCCCAATAGCGCGGCCATTCTCCCCGCCCTCAGCATCGCCCGCCGCGCCATCCGCGGCGCACAGCAGGACATCGCCCCCGAACACGCCCACCGCCTCACGCGAAAGCTTGAAGAACTCGACGCCGCCACAGCCATCGCCGCCGGAATCGAAATCTACGCCTCAGTCTCCTCAGACAGCGTCGGCCCCGGCGAAACCGTCGATCTCATCCTCGAAGCAGAGCGCGGCACCGCCCAATCAATCCGCGTAGCACCGATCACCTCAGCCGCCTTCGCTCCCACCGAATCGGTAGAAATCTCAGGCGATCGCCTGACCATTCAACTCACCGCCCGCGCCGGGGCAAAAATCGAAAACCCCGTCCGCCCCGATTGGCAAAACCTCGGCAATAACGGCAGTGTCTCGCTCCTCCTCGAAGCCGAAGTGAACGGCGAACTGATACGCTTCACCCGCGACACCGAGGAAGACCTGCAACTCGCCCCGGCCTATTCGGTCGCGATCAATCCCGACGCGCTGATTCTCCCCCTGTCGGCCCCCACGACCAAAACCGTCACCATCAAATCCGACATCGCCCTCGAGCGCCTCACCATCGCCAGCGCCCCGAGCCTGACCATCGAGCGCGACAAAACCACCTTTGCCGTCACCTCCGACGTGCTGCTCACCGCCGGCCGTCATAGCCTGCCCCTCCTCGTCGATGGCGCGCCCGCCTATGGCGTCACCCCCATCGCCTATCCCCATATCGGCCGCACCCGTTTCGCCCGCCCGCTATCCCTCGACATTCTGGCGCTGAACCTGACCGTGCCCGACACGAAAATCGGCTATATCGGCGGCGGCTCCGACCGCGTCGGCCTCTGGCTCAGCCGCATGGGCGCCGACGTCACCGAACTCGACGCCGAAGCCCTTGCCGGCGATCTCTCCACCTACGACACGATCGTCATCGGCATCTTCGCCTTCGGCCTCCGCCCCGACCTCAAGGCCGCAACCCAAAAATTCCACCGCTGGGTCGAAGCCGGCGGCCATCTCGTCACCCTCTACCATCGCCCCAGCGATGGCTGGACACCCGACGCCACCCCGCCCCGCCCCCTCACCATAGGCAGCCCGTCGCTCCGCTGGCGCACCACCAATCCTGCCGCCGAAGTGACATTCCTCGATCCCGACCACCAACTCCTCTCCGGCCCCAACCGCATCACCGCGGACGATTTTTCCGGCTGGGACAAGGAACGCGGCCTCTACTTCGCCTCCGCCTGGGACGAGGCCTACATTCCCCTTCTCGCCATGAGCGATGCCGGCGAAAAGCCCCTCACCGGCTCCCTGCTCTCGGCAAAGATCGGCGAGGGCCGCCACACCCACACAAGCCTTGTCCTCCATCACCAGCTCGACAAGCTCGTCCCCGGCGCCTTCCGCCTGATGGCCAATCTTTTGCAATCGGCCTGACATGCAGACCACACATTCGCGAGCCGGCTATGCTTGGCTCGCGAGCGACATGATTCTGGTCACGGTTATGACCGTACTTGTGAAGCTAGGCGGCGCCAGCTATCCCGCCGTGCAGATGGTCTTTATCCGCTCCCTGATCGGCCTCGTCAGCGTCCTCCCCTCGCCTGGCGCCACCGTCAGGCGCTGCGGGAAACGAAACAATGGGGTCGCCACGCTTTCCGCGTGCTCTGCAACACATTGGCCCTCAACACCAACTTCGCCGCGCTCACCGCCCTGCCCATGGCCCTCGCCAATGCCATCGGCTTCATGCGCCCGCTTGTCGTCCTGGCTCTCGCAACCTTTCTCCTCGGCGAACGCTCCGGCCCCTGGCGCTGGATCGGCGCCGCCGTGGGCTTTCTCGGCGTTCTCGTCATGGTCGCCCCCGGCGAAGTCACCTGGAATCTCGGCATTTTAGCCGCCCTCGGCTCCGTCCTCTTCGGCTCCCTCGCCACCGTCCAGACCCGCGCCCTCGCCAAAGAAAACACCACCGTCCTGATGGTTTTTTACACGGTCGGCCTAAGCGTCTTCACCGCGATCCCCGCCGCCCTCGCCTGGCAGCCGGTCGCCCCAACCGATTGGCCCCTGCTTCTCGCCATCGGCGTCCTCGCCCAGATCGGCCAATACTGTTTCCTGCGCGCCTATCAATCGACCTCCGCCAATCTCCTCGCCCCCATCGGCTATCTCTCAATCGTCCTCGCCACGGCAGCCGGTTTCCTGGCCTTCGGCGAAGTGCCCGCCCCCACAACACTCATCGGCACCGCCATCATCATCGGCGCCCTCGTGCTGACAACCCGCCTCGACCACCCGAGGCCTCCCAAGAGCTGAGCCCACTCCCGAAGACCTCATGGTGAGGTGCGGAGCAAAGCGAAGTCTCGAACCACGAGGTCGAGCGAGTGGAGGCTTCAGTGCCTCGACCTCCCCCTCCATCGTGATTGCCGGGCTTGTCCCGGCAATCCATCTCGCCTCCGCAAGGGACCATCGGGACCGGCCCGGCATTCACGGCAAAGCACCCCCAAAAACAAAAGCCCCCGGCCTGGGGCAAGGCCGGGGGTGACCGCCGCAACTACAGGGCGGCGACGGCTCGCGCTGGGAGGTGGCGCGAGCCGGATGCTTTTTCAGCCTCAGCGTTTCGCTGGCTGGATGAGGTTGGCCATGATGCGGAAGGCACCCGGGGTCAGCTTGTCGAGCTGGTGATGCAGCACGAGACTGGTATGAGTATGCCGTCCCTCGCCGATTTCGGCCGACAGCAGCGAGCCCGTAAGCGGTTCTTCGCCCGCATCGGCCATGGCGAGCAGCGGCACATAGGCCTCGTCCCATTCAGAAGCAAAGTAGAGGCCGCGCTCCTTGTCCCAATTGTCCCAGTCTTCCTGGGTAATGGCATTGGGATAGGTGAGGAGCGGATGGTCGGGCTCGAGCACATCCACCGCCGACTTGGCATCGGTCACGCGATAGCGGATCGAGGGCGAGCCGATCTTGAGGAAGGCCAGCGGCGTCGTTTCCGGCGTCCAGCCATCCGATGGACGATGGTAGAGCGTCAAGAGATGCCCGCCCTTCTTGACCCATTCATGCACGCCCGGCAGCGCCGCAACGAGATCCTGCCGGCGACCGAAGGAAAAGATGCCCACGACCAGCGTATCAAGATCGCGATAGGCACCCGCCTCCATATCGGCCGGGCTCAGCTCCTTGAGGTCAACGCCAAGGCGCTTGAGCCAGATAGCAACATTATCATTGCCACCGCCGATATAGCCGATCTTGCCCTCTGGGATGACCGCACCAACCGACTGCACCGGCACCGCCACTTCCGTCGGCACCACCGATCGCCCGATATGGGGATAGGTGAAGACGTTGATGGCATAAGCCTCTTTGCCCAAAAGCTTGGGCGCAATGGTGATGCGTTCCGTCCCAAGCTCGGCCGGCGGCGTCAGTTCGAACGAGCCCGCTTCAAGGCCGGTGTCGCCCTTGGCCGCCATCAACCAGCCCTCGGGCAGGTTGAAGTCGAGATCGGCCGTCGTACCGCCCGAAACCACTGCCGTGAAGGCAACCGGCGAAATCTCGCTTTCGGTATTGAACACCACGGCATCCGGCTTCAGTTCGAGCGAAGCTTCCGGCAGCACGCGCAGCGCGTCTTCGAGGTCCACATCGAGCACGGCCTTGTGGCCGGCAATCGTCGCCGTCAGGCGCACGAACGCGTCGCCATTGCCGCCCAGCGGATCGAACTGCTCGGTCAGCGGATTGGTCAGCGCAGCATCTGCCGCCACGCTCACCTTGACGCCATCCTCGGCCGTTTCGCTGGTAATGCCAGCGCGGGCAATCACCTCAACCGAATCCACGGTGATAGTATCAGGCGCATCGACCATCGCCTTGACGATGATGTCCTGGCCCGGATGCAGATCGGTACCATCGGTATAGGCGCGCACCTGCATGCCCGCCGCGGTCGCGAGCGCCAGATCGACTTCCTTAATCTTGCGATCGAGGCGATGCGCCACCTGGTCTTCCAACTCGGCCGGCAGCGTCGAGCGGGCTTCCGCCACAGCCTTGCCGATCTCGACCAAGCGCTTCACCACTTCAACCGGATCGCCATAGTCAGCCAGTGCCTCGTCGATCAGCCCCTGCGCATTGCGCAGCGCGTCGGCGGAAGCCACCGGCATGCCATCGAGTTCGGCAATGTGGCCGACCGTGGCAATGAGACCATCGCGAATGTCGCTCTCTTCCCTGCCGGCTTGGCCGTCGGCGGCCCAGGAGAGGTTGATCGGCCATTCGGTCTGCGGCTTGGGCTGCCAGCGGCCCATGCCCTGCGTCAGGTGGCAGGAACGCGACCATTCGCCCATCTGCGGGAAGGTAGCGCCCGAAATCGGATCACGCTCGGGCGCCCGCACCACCAGCGTCGTCGGCGGGGGTGGGGTTTCGTCATCATAGACGCCGCCGCCGCCACCCCATGCCGGCTGGTAGATTTTTGGCACGGTCCAGGTCTTCAACCCGGCCGCGATCTGGTCCGGAAATTCCTCGGCATTGCCCGAAATCCCGGCGACGATAAACGTCGCCACATTCGCCGCACGATGGTGGCCATGCTGCCCGCCCACGTCGAGGAAGCAGTTCATGATCACGTCGGGCTTGTACTGGCGCACGGCCCAGGTCATGCGCTCGATCACGCGGTCGCGGCCCCAGCGGTCGATCGTCTGGTTCGGATCCTTGGAAAACCCGAAATCGTGCATATTGTCGTGGTGGCCCTGGCTACCAAAGGCCAGCGACGCATCGAGCGAACGCGAAGCCTCGGTGATTTCGCGCGTCCGCAGCACACCCAGCACCGAGCCGCGTTCCGGCCCGATCGCGTTCTGCCCGCCCTCGCCGCGCGTGATGCAGTAGAGCACCGGACGAATACCATAGACGTGGCGCAAGGCCGCCAGCATGCCGCTCGGCTCGTCGTCAGGATGCGCGCCGGTCGTCATGAAAGTGACCGTCGAGGTCAGGCGTTCGAGCTGGCGATAGAGCTTTACGATTGCCGGCTCACCTTTCTGCGCCGCAATCAGCTCCAGATCGGAGGCGGGAGCCGCCCAGGCGGGAATCTGCGTGGCAGCCAAGAGCGGCGGCACCGACGCAATGAAAGTTCGACGGGTCAAACGTGGCATAAACTAGGGTCCTCTCCTTACGCTGCCCTCGTCACCGGCCCCTCCGGCCGGCCGATATGACAGCTTCAAGACAGGACTATGTGAGCCCGATTAACTTAACTCAAGTGTGTTAATCGAGATTTTTAGAACGAAATTTTGATCAAGCTGCGTGCTTTAGCATGCGCTCGCGCTGCAGAACCATTTCCCCGGGCTCCGCAAATGGCGGCCCTCAACCTCCGGCGCAGCCGAGGTTCAACCGGCCCTATCAGAATCTAAAATTGACCGAACCAAAAGAACAATGTACCATTACATAAACTTCTGATGGCAATTTGTTCCCAAAATGACAAATCATTTAGAACACAAAGATTCCTGGACCAGCCGAGCCATTCGCATGCTCGACGCCGATGCCCAGCGCTCTGCCGATTCCCATCTCATCCCCGTGGCACTGCCCGGCTTTCCCGGCGTGGACTTTTACTTCAAGGACGAATCCTGCCACCCAACAGGCAGCCTGAAGCATCGCCTCGCCCGTTCGCTCATTCTCTATGGTCTCTGCAACGGCGTCATCAGCCCCGATACGGCTTTGGTGGAAGCCTCCTCCGGCTCCACCGCCGTCAGCGAAGCCTACTATGCCCGCCTCCTCGGCCTCAAATTCTACGCCGTGCTGCCGCGCACGACCTCCTGCACAAAAATCGAAGCCATCGAGCAATATGGCGGCGAATGCGTCTTCGTCGATGAGCCCTCGGCAATCTATGACGAGGCCAAAAACCTCGCCACCCGCACCGGCGGCCACTATCTCGACCAGTTCACCTTTGCCGAGCGCGCCACCGACTGGCGCGGCAACAACAATATCGCCGAGTCGATCTTCCGCCAGATGGCCATGGAACGTCACCCCATCCCGCGCTGGGTGGTGATGAGCCCCGGCACCGGCGGCACCTCGGCCACCATCGGCCGCTACATTCTCTACAAGAGTTTTGAGACTGAGCTCTGCGTGCCCGACCCCGAATTTTCCGCCTTTTACGAAGGCTGGACAGAGACGAACACGGCCTGCCGCTGCCAGCGCGGCAGCCGCATCGAAGGCATCGGCCGCCCCCGCATGGAAGCCTCCTTCGTGCCCAACGTCGTCGACGCCATGCTCAAAATCCCCGACTCCGCCTCGATCGCCGCCACCCGCGTCCTCTCCAAACGCCTCAGCCGCCGCGTCGGCGGCTCGACGGGCACCAATTTCATCGGCCTCCTCTGGGCCGCATCGGAAATGGCGCGAAACAACGAAGCCGGCTCCATCGTCACCCTGATCTGCGACAGCGGCGAACGCTACGCCCAAACCTATTTTTCCGATGAGTGGCTGGCCCAGCAGGGCATCGACATCGCGGACGACATAGCCCGCATCGAACAGGTCATTGCGACGGGCATTTTCGATCCGGATCTGCTGATGGCCGGACAACGCAGACAGCGGGTCTAAACACCGCCGCTCCCCCACCCACGGTGTCATCCCCGCGAAAGCGGGGATCTCTGTTTCAAGCCCGGGATTCCTGCCTTCGCGGGAATGACATCGTGTGAGTGGAAGCCCCACCCACACTCGATGCAACACCTCCCCCTAGATGGGGGAGGCTGGGAGGGGGTGGAGCCACACGCACCGCCCCGATAGCAGCCCTCAGGCCCGCGCCACCCGCGAAAACTTCACCGGCACGTCCGGATGATCGCTCTCGGCCGCAGCCTTCGCGAAAATCTTCCGCACCGTATCCTCGCCCTCGGTCACCTGCCCAAACGCCGCAAACCCCTGCCCATCGGCATTGCGCTTGCCGCCAAAGTCCAGCTCGGGCTGATCACCGATGCAGATGAAAAACTCCGAAGCCGCCGAGCCCGGCGCAAAGCGCGCCATGGAGACGGTCATGTTCTTGTGCTTGATCCCCGAGACATCATTGGTCTCGTGCGCAATGGGAGCAAACGGCGCCGGCTTTTCTTCCGACGCGCGATAACCCCACTGCACCACCTCGATCTTGATCGGCTTCTGCGGCTCGTTGGTATCGGTCACGATGCGATAGGCCGTCGCGTCGTTGAGATAGCCGCCATCGACATAAGCAAGAAAATTGGCAGCCGTAATCGGCGCGTTCTTTTCGTCGACTGCGATGGTGAAATTGCCGAGTTCGGTTTCGAGAATGACAGGGATGGTCACGTTAAAAGTCCAGACATGAAAGAGAGCTCCCGCCGGACAACCCGGCGGGAGCGATTGGTTTATTGTGCGATCTGAGCGTCGCGGAAATAAGGCACGTTGAGCGGCGAACGCCAGAAGCCGGTCACTTCCGGGCTCATCATCATGTAATTGTACCGGTGGTACTGCGGCAGGATGACGTGATCGTTCATCAGGATAGCCTCGGCCTTGCGCATTTCATCGCGCGAGGTCGCTTCGTCGCTGGCGGCCTTCGCCGCTTCGATCGCCGCGTCATAGTCGGCATTCGACCAGTTGTTGAGATTGTTGGCGCTGCCGGTGACAAAGTTGTCGAGGAAGGTCATCGGGTGCGGATAGTCGGCGCCCCAGCCCATCTGCGCGATCTGGTACTCGACCTTCTGCACTTCGGGATAGAAAACCTGCCATTCGGTGGCCTGGATTTCGACGTCGATATTGAGGTTTTCCTTCCACATCTGCTGGATGGCTTCGAGCAGCTTTTCGATCGGCGGGGAGGAATAGGTCACATAGACGGTCTTGGGGAAACCTTCGCCATTGGGATAGCCGGCCTCGGCCAGTTCCGCCTGGGCGCCTTCGACATCGGCGGTTTCCGAGAGACCAAAGGTATCGCGACCCTCGGTGAAATCTTCACCAGCCAGGCTCATGCCCGGCGGCACGAGGCCGAGGGCCGGCGTGTCGGCCGATTGCAGCACGAATTCGATGATTTCCGAGCGGTCGATCGCCATGGAGAGCGCCTTGCGCACATGGAGATTGTCGAGCGGCGCCTGGTGCGGGTTGAAGAAGCCATAGGTCGTGCCCAGAGCCGGCACGATCATAAAACCTTCGGATTCAACCGAGAGACGCGGAATTTCCGGCGCCGGCACGGCTTCGATACCGTCGACATCGCCCGCCTCAAACGCGGCCAGCGCCGTCGCGGGATCGGGGATCAGGCGGAAGGTCAGCTTGTCGAGGCTGACGGCATCGGCGTCATAATAGTTCGGGTTCTTTTCAAAGACGACCGACTCTCCCTGATTGAACGCCGTCACGCGGAACGGGCCAGTGCCGATAAAGGTCGCCGGGTTGCGCGTCCAGCCTTCGGGATCAGCCGAAACCACATCCTCACGCACCGGATAGAAAGTCGGGTAGTTGAGAAGCTGCAGCATATAGGGCACGCGCTGCTTGAGCGTGAAGGTCAGCGTCTTGTCATCGGGCGCCGACACGGCAATCGCCGAAGCGTCCCCGCCGCCGAAAGCCTCTTCGGCGCCGACGATGTGATAGAGCATCTGCGAATTCATCGCGCCGGTTGCCGGATCAAGCACGCGCTTCCAGGCATAGACGAAGTCCGACGCCTTGACCGGCTCGCCATCCGACCACTTCGCATCACGCAGGTGGAACGTATAGGTCAGGCCGTCCTCGGAGATGTCCCAGCTTTCGGCCAAAGCCGGCACGACTTCGCCCTCGGGGCTCAGGCGCACGAGGCCTTCAAAGGTGTTGCCGATGATCGGGGAAGCAAAGGTCTCGGCCGTGGTGCCGGGATCGTACTTGGCGCTTTCATTGTTGACCACATAGGTCAATTCGCCGGCGGCAAAGGCCGAGCCGGCCGAAGCCAGCAGCGCCGCCGTTATGAGCGGCAGAACCAGTCTCTTCATTGCACTCTCTCCTGTAGCGGGGCCCTTACCCCGTTTGCTTGTTGCGCCAGTTCCCCGGCGAAGTGACAGGCGGCCAGATGCCCCCCACCAATATCGGTCAGTTGCGGTTCTTGCCTCGCGCAAAGCTCTGTGGCGAGCGGACAGCGCGTGCGGAAGCGGCAACCGGATGGAATGTCGATCGGGCTCGGAATTTCCCCCTGCATGGGCTCTGCCGCCCGCCCCGCTTCCGGGTCCGGCACCGGAATGGCCGAGAGCAGCGCCCGCGTATACGGGTGCGAGGGCCGATGATAGAGATCGGCACTGCTCGCCAGCTCGACGATTTTCCCGAGATACATCACCCCGATCCGGTCCGAGATATGCCGGACCATGGAAAGGTCATGGGTGATGAACAGATAAGTCAGCCCCAGATCGGCCTGCAGGTCCTCAAGCATATTGACCACCTGCGCCTGCACCGACACGTCGAGCGCCGAAATCGGCTCGTCGCAAATGACAAGATCAGGCTCGAGCGCAATCGCCCGCGCAATCCCGATACGCTGCCGCTGCCCGCCAGAAAATTCATGCGCAAAGCGCTGCGCCGAGTCGCTCGGCAGGCCCACGCGATCGAGCAATCCCGTCACCTTCTTGCGCCGCTCTGCCGCCGTCCCCACCCCGGCAATTTCAAGCGGCTCGGCAATGAGGTCACCCACGCTCATGCGCGGATTGAGCGAGGCATAGGGGTCCTGAAAGATCATCTGCACCCGCCGCCGGAAATTCCCCAGCAACCCCTCCGGCGCTTTCCCGACCTCCTGCCCGTCAAAGACAATGCTGCCCGACGTCGGTTCATGCAGCCGAATAACCGTCCGCGCCAGCGTCGACTTTCCGCAACCGGACTCGCCCACCAGCCCTAGCGTCTCGCCCTTCATGAGATCGAGGTCGACCCCATCCACCGCCCGCAAAACAGGCTTCGGCGCAAACGGCGCAGCGGGAAGCCGGAAATGCTTGTGAAGATCACGCAGTTGAAGAAGAGGCTGTGTCATGCCGCCACCTCATGCACCGCATCTACCTTGGGCGCCTCAGGGTGCTGCAACCAACACCGGGACTGATGCGTCCCGCCAAACAGCGGCGGCAAAGCCGCCATACATTGGCTCATCGCATGCGGACAGCGCGGCGCAAACGGACAACCCGGCGGCGGCGCCAGCATGTTCGGCGGGCTCCCCGGAATAGGCGTCAGCCGCCGATGCGTATCATCCCGCAGATCCGGCACCGCCCCAAGGAGCCCCACTGTATAGGGATGCGCCGGGCGGGCGAAGAGATCGCGCACCGGCGCCGTCTCCATGATCAGCCCGCCATAAAGCACCAGCACCCGGTCGGTCACCTCGGCAATGACACCAAGGTCATGCGTAATCAAAATGACCGACATGCCCAGCCGCCGTTGCAAATCCTTGAGCAGCGCCAGAATCTGCCGCTGAATGGTCACATCCAGCGCCGTCGTCGGCTCATCGGCAATCAGCAGTTTCGGATCGCAGGCCAGCGCCATGGCAATCATTACGCGCTGCCGCATACCGCCCGAAAATTCATGCGGATAGGAATCAAGCCGCTTCGCTGCCGACGGAATGCGCACCAGCTCGAACAGCTCCACCGCCCGCGCCCGCGCTTCCGCCGCGCTGGCCTTGCGATGCCGCCGCACCGCCTCCATCACCTGCTCGCCCACCGTCAAAGTGGGATTGAGCGAGGTCATCGGGTCCTGGAAAATTACCCCGATCCGATTGCCCCGCAGGTCCGAAAGCGCCTCTTCGTCGAGCGACAGAATATCCGTCCCCTCAAACGTCGCCGACCCCGCCTTGATCGTTCCGCCGGCCTTCAGCAATCGCAGCACCGACATGCAGGTGATCGACTTGCCCGAGCCGCTTTCGCCGACGAGCCCGAGCATCTCGCCCTCATGCACGTCAAAGCTGACGCCACGCACCGCCTGCACTTCGCCGCGCCGCGTGAAGAACGAGGTCGTCAAATCCCGAACCGAAAGAATTGGCTGGTTCATCGCCCAACCCTCGGATCAAGCGCATCGCGCAGCCCATCGCCCAAAAAGTTGAAGGCAAACATGGTCAGCGAAATCGCCGCTGCGGGGAAGAAAAGTTGATGCGGATAGGCCCGCAGCGTCTCCACCGCCTCCGAAGTCAGCGAACCCCAGCTCGCCAGCGGCGGCGTCACGCCAAGCCCGATAAAACTCATGAAACTCTCGATGAAGATGGCCGAGGGGATCAGCATGGTCAGGGTGACAATGATCGGCCCGATGGAATTGGGCAGCAGATGTCGCGTCAGGATGCGCGCCGGCGACGCCCCCATCGTCCGCGCCGCCGCGACATAATCCTGGCTCTTCAAACTCAGGATCTGCCCGCGCACGATCCGCGCCATATCCACCCAGAATACCGAGCCGATGGCAACGATGATGGACAGGAGCCCCGAGTCAAAAACCACCATGAGCAGCACGACATAAAGCGTCAGCGGAATGGTCGAAATGATCTCGACAAAACGCATCATCACCGCATCGACCTTGCCGCCCATATAGCCGGCAATGCCGCCATAAAAGACGCCGATGAAGAAGTTCACGAGCGTCGCGACGAAGGCCACCGTCAACGAAATCTGCGCCCCGTAAAGCTGACGCACCAGGATATCGCGCCCCAATTGATCGGTGCCGAAGAGATAGGTTTTGTTCCAGCTCCAGCCACTCGGCCGCACCTCGCTACCATCTTCGAGCAGCAGCCGCACCGGCAGTTTCGAATAGTCGAGCGTCAGCGTCTGATCGCCAAACTCATAGGGCTGGCTTTTCTTGATCATGTCCTTGCGGCCGCCACGCAAGAGCCCGAGCATGTTCCCCTCGGCATCGACCTCATAGAGGTTGAAGTTCGAAGCATTGAGGAAAAACCGCGTCGTCTCCCCCGCCCCATCCGTCACCGCATAAGTCTCGAAGAACGGCGGAATATTCGCGAGCTTCAAGTCCTGCTTGTAATAGGTGTGCGGCGACAGATACGGCCCAAAGAACGCCGCGATCACCAAGAGGATGATGAAGACAATGCTGACCACGGCCGGCTTGTTGGCCCAAAGCCGGCGACGCACTTCCTGCCCATAGGTCGGCGCGGGCGGCGCAACGGGCGTCACCTTCTCCGCAGCCGGCACCTTGGCCCACATTTCCGGTGAAATATCGGTCATGCGGCAGCCTTGGTCAGTTTGATGCGCGGATCGAGCCACACATAGAGAAGATCAACGATCAGGATCATCACCATCAGGATCGCGGCGTAGAAAATGGTGATGCCCATGATCGCGGTATAGTCGCGATTGGTGATCGAGAGCACGAACTGCCGCCCGATCCCCGGCAGGGCAAAAATCTGCTCGATGACAAAGGACCCGGTGATCAGATTGGCCACCACCGGCCCCAGCACCGTCACCACCGGCAACAACGAATTGCGCAGCCCATGCTTGAAAAGGATCTGCCCCTTCCGCAGCCCCTTGGCCCGCGCCGTGGTCATAAAGTCCTGCTCCAGCGTTTCGAGGAGCGACGAGCGCGTCAGCCGCGAAACGAAGGAAATCCAGAACCCCGACAGCGCAAAGACCGGCAGGAAGTAGCCGCGCCAATCATCGAGCCCAAAGGTCGGCACCCAACCCAACCTTAGCGCAAAGACGTAGATGGAAACCGTCGCGATCACATAGCTCGGAATGGCCACCCCGAGCGTCGCGATGAACATCACCGTCGTATCCGGCCAGCGATTGCGATTGAGCGCCGCAATCACCCCCAACGGCACACCCAGCGCCACGACGCAGATCACCGCAAGCAGCCCCGTCTGCAGTGTCACCGGCAAGCCCGCCGCGATCATCGAATTGATCGACACGCCCGGATACTTAAACGAGGGCCCGAGGTCGAAGGTCAGAATCCGCCCGAGATAATTGAGATACTGCTCCCAGATCGGCAGGTTCAGCCCATATTTGGCATTGAGCGCCGCCGCGATTTCAGGCGCCAGCATGCGCTCGGAAACGAACGGCCCGCCCGGCACCGCATGCATGAGGAAAAACGTCAGGGTGACGATCGCCCATAGGGTGACGAGCATCATGCCCAGGCGATTGAGAATATAGGTAAACATCAGCTACGCCGCCTCAGGAAAGCCGTGCTGAAGATCGACGCGGTTTCGAAACATATGTCTATTGCACCACCAAAATGACGCAATATCAATCCGATAGCGACGATATCGCAGTGCATATATTCTAAGCGGAGGGCAGCGAAGTCGCCACCCTCCATCAAGGTCTATCAGAGATTTCCGGCGAAGAATTCCGCAAAAGTGGTGTCGATCTGCGTCGTCACATCCGGCTGGTCGCTGTAAAACCCATAGCCATGATCCGCATCCGGCACGACCACCAAGCTCGCCTCGGGATAGGCGGCAATCACCGCTTCATTGACCGCCGCCGGCACGACATCATCCTTGTCGCCATGCACCACGATCATCGGGGCCTTAAAACTTCCCGCCAGCTCCAGCGGCTTTGACGCGATCATGTCGTCAAACCACTTCCGGCTCAGTTGCTGCACCTGTCCCCATTGCGTCGTGAACTCGGCATATCCCTTGTCCCCGCCAGACTCCGCATAAAGCCGGTCATATTCTGCCTGCCCGCCAAGGAACCCAACCATCATCTCCTGCCCCCAGTCCGCCGAAGGCGCCAGCAGCCCGATGGCCTTGTAGGGATTGTCGCTCGAAGCCCCGATGGTCAGCGCAATGCGCCCGCCCATGCTGTAGCCAAAGATCCCGAGCCGATCCTTGTCGACTGCATAGTTCTCCAGAATATAGCCAAGGCTCGCATTGGAATCCGAGATCATATTGGTGAGATAGCCCTCGGTGAACGGCACCTTGCTGTCGCCCGATCCGGCAAAATCCATGCGGATCGTCAGAATGCCCTTGTCGGCCAGCGCCTCGGCAATCCGGCCGAAGCCGCCATTCTCCTGTCGCCCGCCGCCATGCCCGTGGTTCATCACCACGGCCGGAAACGGCCCTTCCCCATCCGGCACCACCACCGTCGCCGGCACAGCCCGCGCCCCGTTCTGTACCGTCACTTCATCCACGGTCTCTGCCCTCACAGCGACACTTGCAGCAAAAATCGCGACGCCGGCCACAAGCAGCGACGATCCCAAACGTCTGGCTTTCATATTTTTACCCTCTACCGGCGATGACCACACGGGCCACCGCGCAAGATCGCCCAACCGCGATCATGACGAGTGTATGACGCCCAAAAACCTTGTCTACACCCCGCGCAAATTTGACATGTGCATATGCACGACCTAAATCAGCGCCATGGACTACGCGCTCGACGACTGCCTGATCATGAACACGCGCAAGGCGGCGCGGGCTCTGACCCGTCGCGCCGATCACCAACTGCGCAGCGTCGGCATCACCGCCGCCCAGTTCAATATCCTCGGCGCTTTGAGCACCAATTCGGCCGCCTCGATCACCGAAATGGCCGCCTTTCTCGCCGTAGACCGCACGACCCTCTCAAGAAACCTCGCCGTACTCGAACGCCGCAAACTGGTCTCCGCCGGCCCCGGCGATCTCGCCCGCATGCGCCGCATCGCCCTCACCCCCGAAGGCCGAAAAATCTTCGACGCCGCCGTCCCCATCTGGCGTCAGGCCCAGGACGAACTGCGCACCGTGCTGACGAACCCCGACTTCCAGACGACCCTCACCGGCCTCCGCCACCTCGCCAAACTCTAGGCGAACACCCTCAATTCGCCCCAATTGCACATCACATCGTGCATATACACAGGAGATACCAAAAATCATGCTGCGCCCCGATCCCCAGGACCCCATCGTCGTCACCGGCATGGGCGTTGTGAGCCCCCTTGGCGTGGGGGTCGAAACCAACTGGCAGCGTCTCCTCGCCGGCCGCAGCGGCGTCGTCCGCAACGACCGATTCGACACCACCGACTTCGTCTCCCACATCGCCGGCCTCGTCCCCTCCAAGGCCAATGATGAAGCCGGGTTCGATCCTGCCGATCACATCGACGGCAAGGAGATCAAGAAGATGGACGTCTTCATCCAATATTCCATCGCCGCCACCGCCGAAGCCCTGAACCAGGCCAATTGGCACCCCGAAAACCCGGCCGATCAGGCCGCAACCGCCACCATCATCGGCTCCGGCGTCGGCGGCTCCCCGGTCATGGCCCGCGCCGTTGAAACCATCAACACCAAGGGCCCGCGCCGCCTCTCGCCCTTCACGGTCCCCTCCTTCCTCGCCAATCTCGCCGCCGGCTGGCTTTCCATCCTCCACAGCTTCCGCGGCCCCATCGGCACCCCGGTCACCGCCTGCGCCGCCTCGGCTCAGGCCATCGGCGATGGCATGCGCCTGATCATGACCGGCGAAGCCGAAGTGGCCGTCGTCGGCGGCGCCGAAGGCTCGGTCGACCCGATCTCGCTCGGTGGCTTCGGCGCCTCCCGCGCCCTCTCGGCCTCCCACGCCGACAACCCCGCCAAGGCCTCGCGCCCCTTCGACAAGGGCCATGACGGTTTTGTTCTTTCCGAAGGCGCCGCCACCCTCGTCATTGAAAAGCTCAGCCATGCCCGCGCCCGCGGCGCCAAGCCGCTCGCCGTTCTCGCCGGCTACGGCACCTCCGCCGATGCCTATCACCTGACTGCCGGCGCGCCCGATGGCGCCGGTGCCCAGGTCGCCATCCGCAATGCCCTCTCCATGGCCGGCCTCGACCAGTCGCAGATCGGCTATGTCAACGCCCACGCCACGTCCACGGCCGTCGGCGACCAGGCCGAAATCGCCGCCCTCGCCGCCGTCTTCACCAATCGCGGCAAGGACCTCTCCATCTCCTCGACCAAGTCGGCCACCGGCCACCTCCTCGGCGCTGCCGGCGCCCTCGAAGCCGTTTTCTCCATCAAGGCGCTCGAAACCGGCCAGCTTCCGCCCACGATTAATCTCGAAGACCCGATCGAAGAAGCCGCCCCCTTCGACCTCGTCCCCAACCAGCCGCGCGCCAAGGCAATCGACTACGCCCTCTCCAATTCCTTCGGTTTTGGTGGCGTCAATGCCGCCCTGGTCTTCGGCAAGGCCCCGCAGTAATAGAGCGACCAAAGCCTTCAAAAAAACACCGCGTCATTCCCGCGAAAGCGGGAATGACGCGGTGGGAAAAGGGACAGTCGAGCTCGTAGCCGCGGCCCTGCCCGCAACTCATCACGAGGCAACTAGGCCTTCAGCACGATCACCTTGGTATCGACCGGCGTCTTCTCATAGAGATCGACCATGTCCTGCGTCAGCAGGCCCACGCAGCCGCTGGAAATGCCCTTGCCAATCGTCTCGGGCATGATCGTGCTATAGATCGTGTAAAGCGTATAGGCGCCGTTCTGGTAGAGATAGAGCGTCCGCGCCCCTAGCGGATTGTCGAGCCCCGGCTTCATGCCATTGGCATAGGGTGCGGCCTCCGGCTGGCGCGCGATCATTTCCTTCGGCGGTGTCCATATCGGCCATTCGGCCTTGCGCCCGATATAGGCCTCGCCGCTCCACAGGAACCCCGCCCGCCCGACATTGGCGCCATAGCGGGTCGCGTAACCATCGCCTTCGATGCGATAGACGTAGTAGTGGCGGGGGTCGACGATGATCGTGCCGACCGCCTCCTTGGAATCATAGCGCACCCGCCGGCGAAGATATTTGGGATCGACCTTGTTGAGGTTGACCGCCGGCACCGGAAAGCGCTCGTTGGGCAGCGGCCCATAGACCCGCTCCGCCTCGGCTACGCTCATTCCCCCGGTCGCCGCGCATCCGGCAAGGCCCAGCGCACCAAATGCGCCGAGGCCTATAAGGAAAGAGCGGCGGCTAAAGCCCAATGGTTTCGTGGCAGTGCCCGCTCCGGCACCGTCGCCAGCATCGATCAAGCTCATCTCGATTTGCTCCCTGGCGCGCCAAGGGCGCGTCTTCCGGCGCAAGATTGGTCCCACCAGTGCCAATTGGCAAGCCGCCTGTGCCATCCCTCCTGGACGCGAGGGATCAATTCTCGTAGCCGTAGCGCATCTCTGGCGGCGGAATGGCTATCGTCTCGGCTCGTAGCGCAGCGCCACAGCGCCGGAGCTGAGCTCCTTCCGGTCGAGCAGTTTCAGCTCGACATATTTGGAGAGCCCGGCGAACAAGGTGGGTCCGTGACCGGCGAGTATGGGCTGCATTACGAATTCATATTCGTCGATCAGGTCCAGCTCCGCCAGCGCCAGGGGCAGTTTCACCCCACCCGTAAAAATCGGGCCGCCCGGCTGTTGCTTGAGTTTTGTTACCGCTTCGCCGAGATCTCCCCGCACGAGCTCGGAATTCCAGTCGACCCGGTCGAGCGCTGACGAAACGACATATTTCTTCATCGCATCGATCTTCCGGGCAAAAGGCTCCGTCCAGTCCGGCGGCGTCGATGTTCGCGTATCCAGCCGCCAGGCGCCTTCCATCATCTGATAGGTGACGCGGCCAAAGAGCAGCGCATCGGCCCGGCCGATGCTCTCGGTCGCATGGCGATGCGTTGCCCGCAGCATTTCCTCCTGCAGCGCCGGATCTGCCGGTATCGCATTGTGATGGACGCAACCATCGAGCGTCACGTTGATCGAATAGAGAAGAGGTCTCATGGCCTTCATTGCTCCCTTGTCGCGCGGGCCGCGAGGGCCAGATCAAAGCGCTGTAGCTGGCTGACGAGGGCGATGGTGGCGCCGCGCGTCATTTCGGGGTCTGGGTGACGATCGGCCGTCAGCACCATCCGAACGCGCCCCCCTTCGGCATGAAGCTCGACCAACATGTCATAGGGATAGGATTCGACCCCGGGCACAAAATCGATATCGAAGCGAATGCGCAGCCGCCGCAGATGCGCCAGTTCGACGAAGCGGCCGCGCACCTCTGCCCTCGGCGGCCTGTTGAGGTTCGCGAGATAAGCGATCTGCTCGCCGCCCACCGCGGTCATCACGTGTTCGAAGGCGCCACCGACCCGCAGATCGAGAACAGACACTTCCATGCGCATGCCCTCCGGACCGAACCAGGCTTCGAGCCCGTCCTTGGTGGTCCAGAGCGCCCAGACGTCCTCTATCGCCGCGTCATAGACCCGCTCGAACCGGATCGTATCCGCGCCCAATGCGCTGCCCTCGTCCATCACGTCTCCTCCCCCGATTGCCGCTCTCCCTGCCGTCGCGCCAGCGCCGCATCGAAGCGATCGAGCCGACCTTCCCAAAGCTTGCGATAGTTTCGCACCCAGTCCTCGATCGCCTGAAATGGCTCGGGTTTGAGCGAATAGAGCCGCCGCGCCCCATCGGGTCGCATGGCGACAAAGCCGGCTTCGCCCAGAATCCGCAGGTGCCGCGAAACGCCGGACTGATCGATATCGACCGCCCGGACCAGATCGCCCACGGCCCGCTCTCCGTCCGCCAGCGCTTCGACAATCCGAAACCGCGTGGGGTCGGCCAACATCTGAAACACGTCTTCCTGCATCATGATGCATATGTATATCCATGCATATATCGAGTCAATCCGCCTTGCCGTTCGACAGGCCGCGCACAGCCCAAAGGCCGCCCGCCTTACCCAAGTCGATAAATTTCAAGGGCTTGGATCGCGCGCCCGGATGACGCCCGCCGCGGCCGCGTTGCGTCTCCGCCACAGATGAACATCACGTTTATGGGAGCGATTGCTCCCGTTAAGGTTTCATGAGTAATGAATTTACCCCTGATGTGCCCGAATCTCTTGGATTCTGAGGCGTTTCCGGCGTGATTAGGAGCGAAGATGCGTAAGCTATTGGTCAGTCTCGTTGCGGTGCTTGCTGCGACCTCCATTGGCCAGGCGGCAATCGGCCAGGAAGTGGCCGCCCCTGCCATTCAGCCGGTGGTCATCGCTCCGCCGCAAAACGATCTCGCCCGCACCATCAAGACCGGTCTCTCCTCCGCCTATGGCGCGGCCAAGGCCGGCTCGCGCGCCTATGAAGAGGCGCAAAAGCTCTATTTCCTCTATGGCGAACGCCATTTCGAACCGATCTGGCTCAGCGAAGGCGTCGGCGGCAAGGTCACCTTCTCGCCAGCCGCCCAGAAGATCATCGCCCTCTTTGAAAAGGCCGATACCGAAGGCCTGCGTCCGAGCGACTATCTGACATCGGATATCGACCTCGCCCGCGCCAGCAGCACCGACCCGCTGGCACTCGCCGGCCTCGAAACGGCTTTCTCCGGCGCGGTCCTGCGCTATGCCAATCACATCTACAATGGCCGCATCCGCCCCCAGTCGGTGAGCGAAAACCTCGACATCACCCCAAAGCCTCTCGATCAGGCAGCCCTCCTTGAGCGCCTTGCCCAGAGCCAGGACCCGGCCCCGATCCTTGCCGAGCTTGAGCCAAAGCACCCTGAATTCCTGGCCCTCAAGGCCGCTCTCGCCAATTTCGGCGCCAGCGCCACCGTGCGCCCATTACCAATCGACAATGGTCCGACGCTGCGCCCCGGCAATTCCGACGCTCGCATTCACGCCATCCGCGCCCGCCTCGAGCTGCCGGCAGGCGCCACCAATGTTTATGATGACACCCTCGTCACTGCCGTAAAATCCTTCCAGGAAAGCCAGGGCCTCGAAGTCGACGGCATCATCGGCTCGGCGACCATCGCGGCCTTTAACGGCGGCAATGCCACGCGCCGCGAGGACATTCTGGCCAATATGGAACGCTGGCGCTGGATGCCGGCCGATCTCGGCCAGTTCAACGTCTTCGTCAACATCCCCGAATTCCGCCTCTCCATTCAGCGCAATGGCGTCGAGGAATACGGCACCCGCGTCGTCGTCGGCACCACCAAGAACCAGACCCCGATTTTTTCGGACAATATCCGGCACCTGGTCGTAAATCCCTACTGGAACGTCCCGTCCTCGATCATCAAGGGCGAGATCGCGCCGGCCGTGCTGCGCAATCCCGGCTATACCGACAGCCACAATATGGACCTCCTCTATAACGGCACCCCGGTCAGCCCCTGGCAGGTGGATTGGTCGCAGGTCTCCACCTCCTACTTCCCCTTCAAGGTCCGCCAGCGCCCCGGCGCCGGCAATGCCCTGGGCCAGATCAAATTCCTCTTCCCCAACAAGCACGACGTCTATCTCCACGATACGCCGTCCAAGTCGCTCTTCGCCCGCTCCTTCCGCGCTTTCAGCCATGGCTGCATCCGCGTCGAGAACCCGATGGAATTTGCCGACGCCCTGATGGTCAACGAGCCAAAGATCAGCCGCGCCTCGCTCGAAGCCATGTTCGGCCCCAATGAGCGCTGGGTGAACCCGGAAACCCAGATTCCGGTCCACCTCGCCTACTTCACTTTGCGCGTCAGCGCCGACGGAGCGATCCGCTCCTATGGCGACGTTTATGGGCACAATGAAAAGCTCATCGAAGCCATGGGCCTCGCCCATTCCGCCCCTCCGACCATCGTGGCCGAGGTCGAAAACGTCCCCGAAGAGCTTTCGCCCTGACCGATTGTGGCCCCGGTTACGCCAAGCGGTAACAGTCTGTTAGCATTTTCGCCTTGGTTGCGCCCGTTTTTGCCCTTAATAACGAAGGCGTGAGGGGGCCACCTGGTCGGTTCACACCTGGTTAGCGTTAATAAAATCGCACGATTTTTACGCTAACGTCGAACGATACTGGCATTGAACCGGGCAGAGTTAGGCGTGACGGGGATTTCCTTTTTGCAGCGTGGTGTTTTTCTGCGTTTTGTCGCAGTAACGCTTGTAACTATTTGTGCGACCGGCATTTTTGCCGTTGGACCCGCCATGGCCGCCACCGAGCGCGCCCTCTATCTCTACTATACGCACACCAAGGAAACGGCGCGGATCGTCTTCAAGCGCGACGGCAAATATGTGCAATCGGGCCTTAACGAGCTCAACCAGTTCCTGCGCGACTGGCGCCGCAACGAACCCACCAAGATGGACCCCCGCCTCTTCGACCTGATTTGGGAGGTTTATCAAGAGGTTGGCGGTACGCAGCCGATCAATATCGTTTCCGCCTATCGCTCCCCCAAGACCAACGCCATGCTTGCAGAAACATCTTCGGGCGTTGCCGACAATTCCCAGCATATGCGCGGCACCGCCATGGACTTTTTCATCCCCGGCGTGAATCTCTCAAAATTGCGTGCCGTGGCAATGAGTAAGCAGGTCGGCGGCGTCGGCTACTATCCGACCTCGGGCAGCCCCTTCGTCCATCTCGACGTCGGCTCCGTCCGCGCCTGGCCGCGCATGACCCGCGCCCAGCTCAAGGAAATTTTCCCCGACGGCCGCACCATGCACCTGCCGACCGACGGCAAGCCGCTCTCGCAGGAAGGCTACAACATCGCCCTCGCCGAGTGGAAACAGTGCCATGCCTATCCCTGCAATGGCCGCGGTTCCTCGGGCACCATGGTCGCCGATGCCGGCGGCGGTAACGGCAAGACGCTGATGGACGTCCTCTTCGGCGGCAAGCCGGGCAGTGCGCCGGCCCCCGTCGCTGCAGCAGCACCGGCTCCGGTTCAGGTCGCCTCTGTTGCTCCCCAGATGGCAACGCCCGACGTGGCGCCAATCCCCGCGCAGCGCCCGGCCAGCATGACTGTTGCCGCAGTCGCGCCGCAGGCAGCGGCCGCCGCTCCCGTTCCGGCGGATCCCGCTTTCATGCCCTTCTCGACAGTCGGCAGCGCACCGCTCGATGCCGCGGAACTGACGACTCCAGCCACGGCGCCGATCCCGCTGATGAAGTCCGAAACCCTGCGCGTCGCCACGGCCGCCGCCCTGCCCGCCGGCGATGCTGTCACCGCGCTCGCCGCGCTTACCGACGCGCCTGTCCCCATGCCGCCACGCGCCGACGAGCCCGAAGTCACCCTCACCGCCTATGCACCGCAGCCCACAGGCCTCGGCCGTCCGGTTATCGCCTCGCTCGGCCCAACCGTGACCGGCTCCATTCCGCCCGCGTCGCAGCGCTCCGTCCTCGCTTCCGTCGGCACGCCGATGCCGACCGAGCTGACGGCATTGCCGCCCTCGCCCACCGAGATGGCAAACCTCTTCTCCGGCACCTTTGACGCCGTCGAAGCCGCAAAGCCGTCCGACCTCGTCGCCGCGCTCACCAACCATGTCTCGCGCCCTGTCGCTGCTGGCGGCATGCGCAAACCCGACCTCGTCGCCCCCGATTTCGAACACGTCGCCGACGTCTTTGCGACCCCGGTAAGCCTGAGCTCGAACCATTTTGCCGTGATCTTCGATCGCGACGAGGCCGATTTCGATCCGACCCCGGAAATGGGCCGCTATGTCATCGTCATGGGTGCCGGCGAAGACACGACCATGGGCGGCAATGCCCGTTTCGCACCGGCAACCAACTAAAACGCGAATAGGCGCCGCATCCACGCCACTTTCTTTGATTTCAAGCGTTTGATGTGACCGGTGCCTCGTGGTGCCGGTCCTTGCATTGGCACAGGCACGCGCCTAAACAACTCGTGTTGCCGCCGCTTCCCAAGGAGCCCCCGCTTGGCCGAAAAGCCGCAGACCCCGTTGCTCGACACGGTCCAATCGCCCGCCGACCTGCGCGCCCTTCCGCGTGAGCAGCTGCGCCAGCTTGCCGATGAACTGCGCACCGAAATGGTCGACGCGGTGTCCGTCACCGGCGGGCATCTCGGCGCCGGCCTCGGCGTGGTCGAACTGACGGTCGCCCTGCACGCGGTTTTCGATACGCCGCACGATCGCATCATCTGGGACGTCGGCCACCAGGCCTATCCGCACAAGATTCTCACAGGCCGCCGCGACCGCATCCGCACCCTGCGCCAGAAGGACGGGCTTTCCGGCTTCACCCGCCGCGCCGAAAGCGAATACGACCCCTTTGGTGCAGGCCACTCCTCGACCTCGATTTCCGCCGGCCTCGGCATGGCGGTCGCCAGCGAGCATCTCGGCACCCCGCGCAATGTCATTGCCGTCATCGGCGATGGCGCCATGTCCGCGGGCATGGCCTATGAAGCCATGAACAATGCCGGCGACATGGACGCCCGTCTGGTGGTCATCCTCAACGACAACGACATGTCCATCGCACCACCAACCGGTGCGCTGCGGGCATATCTGGCCCAGCTCGTGTCGAGCCCGGCCTATCGCGGCACACGCGACGCGGCAAAATCCATCGTCAGCAAGCTCCCAAAGCCGCTGCACGAGCCGGCCCGCAAGACGGAAGAATTTGCCCGCTCCTTCTTCACCGGCGGCACGCTCTTCGAAGAGCTCGGCTTCTACTATGTCGGCCCCATCGACGGGCACAATCTCGACCACCTGCTGCCGGTGCTCGACAATGTGCGCGAGATGGAAAAGGGCCCGGTACTGATCCACGTCGTGACCAAGAAAGGCAAGGGCTATGCCCCGGCCGAAAACTCGGCCGACAAGTATCACGGCGTCTCAAAATTTAACGTCATCACTGGCGCCCAGACCAAGGCGCCGTCCAACGCGCCCTCCTATACCTCGGTTTTTGCCTCGAGCCTTATTCAGGAAGCCGAAGCCGACAAGCGCGTCGTCGCCGTCACCGCCGCCATGCCCAACGGCACCGGCCTCGACAAGTTCGCCGAACTTTTTCCGACGCGCATCTACGACGTCGGCATTGCCGAGCAGCACGCCGTCACGTTCGCGGCCGGCCTTGCCAGTGAAGGCATGCGCCCCTTCTGCGCCATCTATTCGACCTTCCTGCAGCGCGCCTATGACCAGGTGATCCACGACGTCGCCATTCAGGGCCTGCCGGTGCGCTTCGCCATCGATCGCGCCGGCTTTGTCGGCGCCGACGGCCCGACCCATGCCGGCAATTATGACAATGCCTATCTCGGCGCCATTCCCGGCATCGTGCAGATGGCAGCTTCAGACGAGGCCGAGCTTCGCCACATGGTCGCAACCGCTGCCGCCTATGACGCCGGCCCGATCAGCTTCCGCTATCCGCGCGGCGACGGCATGGGCGTCGACATGCCCGCCCACGGCGAGATTCTGCCCATCGGCAAGGGCCGTATCATCCGCGAGGGCAGCACCATTGCCCTCCTGTCCTATGGCACCCGCCTCGGCGAGGTCATGGCCGCCGCCGACAAACTCGCAGCCCTCGGCCTCAACCCGACCATCGCCGATGCACGTTTCCTGAAACCGCTCGACGAAGAGCTGACCGCTCGCCTCGCCCAGACCCACGACGTGCTGATCACCACCGAAGAAGGCAGCATTGGCGGTTTCGGCAGCCATGTCGCGACCTTCCTCGCCTCAAACGGCCTTCTAGACGGCAAGGTGCGTTTCCGCCCGCTGATGATCCCCGATCGCTTCGACGAACATTCGAGCCAGAACGACATGTACGCCGCCGCCGGCCTTGATCGCCACGGCATCGTCCAGACGGCGCTCACAGCCCTTGGCTACGACGAAGCGGCCATGAAAGCCGCTCTGGCGCAGGCCTGACGCCATCTCGCACCGCGCATAAAAAATCCCCGCTCGCGCGGGGATTTTTGTTTTGGGAAGCAGCCTCGCCTTACTTCCAGGTGAAAGCGCGGGTCACCGCGTAGTTGAACACCGAGCTCATGATCGCGCCCGAAAGGCCGGCGACAAAGGTCTGGTGATCCCACTGATAGATCGCATTGGCGACCGAGATATTGGCAATGCCGCCCAGCGCACAGATCGCACAAAAACTCAGGAAACCCGTGATCAGCCGCCTGCCCTTGAGCTTGCGATCGGCATAGGTCAGGTTGTTGTTGAGCACGAAATTCCAGGCCATGGCGATCAGGGTCGCGGCGATCTGCGATACCAGAAACTCGGTTGTCTGCGAAACGACCTCGCCCTGAATCAGCACCGTGGTGAAGAACCACAGCGTTGCCAGGTGCACCACGACGCCCGTGCCGCCCACGAGACCGAACAGCAAAAAACTCGGCGGCAGCGCGCCACCGGTCATCTTCGAAACCCAGAGACCCAAATACTGGATCACGATCAGCGGGTTCATCTTGCTCTCGCCCGCATGGCGCGGGCGGAAGGTGTAGGGGACTTCGGCGATTTTGAGCGGCTTGCCCATGCGGGCCGAGGTCACGATCAGGTCGATGAGGATTTTGAAGCCGTCGCTGGCAAGCTTCGGCGCCGCTTCCAGTGCCGCCTCTCGGCGCATCAGGAAAAAGCCGCTCATCGGATCGCTCACCGCCTGCCCGGCAATCATGCCAGCAAGACGATTGGCAAGGTTGCTACCCGAGAGGCGCGTCGCACTGAGGCCATCACCAGCCGAACCACCCTTGGCAAAGCGCGAACCGACGACAAGATCGGCGCCGTTCAGGGCTTCGGTCAACATCAGCGGCAGAATGGTTTCGTCGTGCTGGTGATCGGCATCGATCACGGCGACATAGGGCGCCGCGGTAACGGCCATGCCTTCGATACAGGCCGAGGCCAGACCCCGGCGACCAAAACGCCGGACGCAGCGGATATTGGCATAGACGCGGCTCAGCTCGTTGACGACGTCGGCCGTGCCATCGGGGCTGTTGTCGTCGACGACGATCATCTCCCAAGGCGTGTCGCCAAGCGCCAGAGCGACCTTTTCGTAAAGCAACTCGATATTGCCCCGCTCATTATAGGAGGGGACGATGACGGCGAGCTGCGGGGGGCGGAAATTGGTCTGAAGTGCGACGCTGGCTTCTTGGATCTGGCCGTTCGACATTTTTCTGGAGCACTCTGGCTGCGGGCATCTCCTTAAAAGCACGACACGCACTTAAAGTTGCGTGGGATAGATTTCATGGCAGGGTTGCGCGGCGCGCAGATGTCCGCCGCTACGCTTTATGCAAAGTCACGCATTCTCTCATGGCTGGAGGCGCCGTGTATTCGCCCAATACCGATTTCAGGCAGGATAGGCCGACAGCGCTCATCCTGCTTTTGCCGCTCGTCTTCGTGCTGAGCGGCACGCTGATCCGCTTCCTCGCCTTCCGCTATGCCCAGCCCGATACCGAATGGACACAATATTTCAGCGCACTCTGCCGCTGGGATTGCACCTGGTATGTGCGCATGGCCGAAACCGGCTACGACACCTTCCCGGTCCCCTCACGCGTCTCGGCCGGCAACTGGGCCTTTTTTCCGTTCTATCCGATCCTTGTCGGGCTGATCGGCAAGCTGATCCCGCTACCGACCATCGTGCTCGCCAGCCTCCTCTCGATCGTCACGGCCTATGCCGCGGTCGTCATCGCCTGGCCGTTGCTGGGTCGAAACATCAGGGCCTATACACTCTACGCCGCCTTCATGCTTTCGGGCCCCGTCTCGTTCTATTTCACCACCTTCTTCACCGAGGTGATGTTCGTCCTTTTGACGACCCTGGTCTTTCGCTCCCTTGGCCGCTCCGACTATCTCGGCGCCGCCGCAGCCTCGGCTCTGCTCTCGGGCACGCGTATCGTCGGCGTCTTCGCCTCGCTCTCCATAGGCATTAGGGCGTTGATGGATTATCGGCGGGACAAGGTCACGTGGCGCGGCGTCATCGGCGGCCTCCTCGGCCAGCCCAAACTGGTCCTTGCCATCTTCATCTCCCCGCTCGGCTTTTTCACCTATGTCGCCTTCCTCAATTACTGGGTCGGCGACGGCCTTGCCTTCAGCCACACCCAGCGCGCCTGGGGCCGGATGATCGCCAATCCCGCGACCTATCTCTGGGAAGGCCTCGTGAACTGGCCCGACAATGGCGCACTCCTCAGCAATTCGCAGATCCTCGCCCTTGCTGCCGTCACCGGCCTGATCATCACCGCCGTCCTCGCCGTCCGAAAACAGTGGCCAGCCGTGGTCTTCTGCCTCTTCTGCATCGTCATTCCGCTGGCCGCGGGTCTCGCCTCCATGCTCCGCTTCATGGCCGGCATGGCCCCGATCACCATCACCGCGGCGACGATCCTCGGCAAAAACCGCATGGTGTTCGCCATCAGTCTGTTGGGCCTGATCATCGGCGCCTGGTGCGTTACCCTCGCCTGGCTCGGAGGCAATATTGCGCTTGTCTGATCGCTCGCCGCTCGCCCTCGGTGCCTATGCCCTCGCCGCCATCCTGGCGCTCTTCGAACTCGCCGTCCTCTGGCAGGCAATACACCCCAATGTCTCGGACAATTACCGCGCTTACTATATCGACCGCACCACCACCTGCCTGCAGCAGCCGGTTACCGGCGAATATGTGCTGGGCACGGAACTGAACTTCCGCTCCGAGGGCGACGAAACCCGTGAACTCCGTCCTTGCGGTTGGACCGGCCCAGCCGGCGACGGCACCCATTCGGTCGGCGAAACCTCGCGCCTCCGCTTTGCCATCGACGCAAAAGGCCCACTGACGCTGATGCTGGAATTAACCGGCGTCGGTCTGCCCGGCCCGGCTCAGCAACGCGTGCTCATCTCTGCCAATGACCATGACATCGGCGAAATCGCCGTAACGCCCGACAAGACCGAGCGTTTTGCTATTTCAATCCCGGCAAGTGCTTTGGATGACGATGGCTTTGTCGACCTGAAATTCGACTATCCCGATGCCATCTCGCCGGGGAAACGGGTCTCGAACACCTATTGGCGCTCGATAAAACTTACCGCTGCCTCGCTCAGCCCGGCTTGACCGGGCTGAGCCGCATAAAATGTCAGTGGTCGGAAGCGCCTTCGACCATGCCGAGAGCCGACATGTAGAGTTCGAGCAGGGCTTCCTGCTCCATGCGCTCATTGGCGTCCTGCTTGCGGATCGTCACGATCTTCCTGAGGATCTTGGTATCAAAGCCGTTGCCCTTGGCTTCGGCGTAGATTTCCTTGATGTCAGCCGCGATGGCGGCCTTTTCTTCTTCCATCCGCTCGATGCGCTCGATAAAGGCGCGGAGCTGGTCCTGGGCGACGCTGTCTTCGACGGCCATCGTAAACCTCTTTTTGTTCTGGCTGTCTTGAACCCCAAGGGCCGGCGCGGTTCAAGCCCTTGACTGACCGATTCTCTACAGAAGCGCGCATTGCATGCCCGCAATTCGGTCAAATCCCCGCAATAGCCATTGACCCGCCTCCGTCCATCGGCTCAAACACTCCGGTATTTCCATGACCCAGGGCTCGCCCTTGCATCGCTTCCGCCTCGGCCTGACGATTTTGCCACTGCTTGCGGGCGGCTTTTTTCTGGCCCCGGTTGCGCCGGCCTATGCCGATCTGCGCATCTGCAACGAGACCGCAAACATCCTCTCCGTGGCCCTTGGCTATCGCGCCGAACGTGGCTGGATGAGTGAAGGCTGGTGGCAGACCCCGCCCGGCGATTGCCGCACGCTCTACCAGGGCGACCTGCAACGGCGCTTCTATTACCTCTACGCCGTCGACGATATCGGCGGCGGCGCCTGGGATGGCCAGGTCTTCATGTGCACGCGTGACGAAACCTTCACAATATTCGGGGTTGAGGATTGCCTCGCGCGGGGCTATGAGCGCACCGGGTTCTTTGAAATCGATACCCAGAACCGGACGGACTGGACGCTGCAGCTGACCGAAAGCGCGGGCGCGCCAAATGTGGTCGGTCCGGATGCAGGTGAAGATCTTGAGGAGCCGGCCTTCCTGGTTGACCCCGAAAATGATGCCGACCAGGTGGTGCCTCTCCCGCCGCCACCGCCGAACAGATAGAGCACGGATACGCAATGAGACGGATCAGACGCGCGAAGATCCTCGCCACCCTCGGGCCCGCAAGCAACGAGGAAAAGATGATCGAGGAACTGGCGAAGGCCGGTGCGGACGTTTTCCGCATCAATATGAGCCATGCCAGTCACGAGCTTCTGCACCAGACCGTCGCGCGCATCCGCAGCGTCGAAGCGCGCCTGAAGCACCCGCTCGGCATTCTGGTCGACCTGCAGGGTCCCAAGCTGCGCGTCTGGAAGTTTGCCGAAGGTTCGGTCAACCTGGTCCAGGGCCAGAAGTTCACGCTCGACAGCGACAAGAACGACAACGGCAATTCCGAGCGCGTCTATCTCCCGCATCCGGAAATCATCGAAAGCGTCTCTGTCGGAGACCGCCTCCTTCTGGACGACGGCAAGCTGCAGCTCAAGGCTACTAAAGTCGGAGGCGGCGTCATCGAGACCGAAGTCATCTATGGTGGCAAGCTCTCGGACAAGAAGGGCGTTTCCCTGCCCGACACCCTGCTGCCGACCGGTGCCCTGACCGAAAAGGATCACGCCGACCTTCTCGAAGGCCTCAAGGCCGAGGCCGACTGGATCGCGCTCTCCTTCGTGCAGCGTCCTGAAGACATCATCGATGTCCGCAAGATCGTGCAGGGCCGTGCCGGCGTCATGGCCAAGATCGAAAAGCCGCAGGCCATCGATCGCCTCGAAGAAATCGTAAAACTCTCCGACGCCATCATGGTCGCCCGTGGCGACCTTGGTGTCGAACTGCCGCTCGAAACTGTTCCGGGCCTGCAAAAGCGCATGATTCGCATGTCTCGCCGCTATGGCAAGCCAGTGGTCGTGGCGACGCAGATGCTGGAATCCATGATCACTGCGCCTGTCCCGACCCGCGCCGAAGTGTCCGACGTGTCCATCGCCGTCTTCGAAGGCGCCGACGCCGTCATGCTCTCGGCTGAGTCGGCTTCGGGCCAGTACCCGATCGAAGCCGTCGCGACCATGAACAAGGTGGCCGTTGCCGTCGAAAGCGACGCCAACTATCGCGGCATCATCCGCGCCGCCCAGACCGAACCGGAAGCCACCGCCGCTGACGCCATTTCGGCCGCCACGCGCCAGGTTGCCGAGACGCTAGACCTCGCCGCCATCGTCACCTACACAGCTTCGGGTTCCACCGGCATCCGTGCTGCCCGCGAACGGCCGAGCAAGCCCATCATCGTGCTCTCGCCCAATATGCGCACCATCCGCCGCATGTCGGTGGTCTGGGGCGTCCATTGCGTGCAGACCGAAGATGCCGTCAGCCTCGAAGACATGGTCGACCGTGCCTGCGTCATCGCCTACCAGGAAGGCTTTGCCCGCCCCGGCGACCGCATCGCCATCACAGCGGGCATTCCGCTCGGCACGCCGGGCGCCACCAACATGCTGCGCATCGCCTTTGTCCGCCAGGATGGCGCCGGTTCGAGCTGACTTCGCGCCGTGCCAAAGGCAATCGCTCCGGTGGAGCGATTTAGGTGAGAAGGCCATAAGAGCTACTCTCGAATGGCGCGACTGAATTGGAAAAGGCCCCGGACAGCGTTCGGGGCCTTTGTTTTGGAGAGTTGCAAGCAACGCGAAGTGGCATTGGTCCCAGAAGGATGTCGAAAGCTGACGACCCTATTGCTGGCCTTCGTTCTCCGTTTCGCTGGGATCAATGCCGACGCCAAAGGCGTCGGCGCGGCCTATAGGGGCGGCCATCAATTGCTCCAAGGAGAAGCCCATATCTGAAGCCGGCTGCGGGGTGGCAACGAGAAGATCGGCGGCGCGCTGCGGGGCGCGGCTAATCGGGACCACGGCACCGGCGACTTCGAGAAGACGGGTCTGGCCCTGGCCCTGATAGGGCGGGCGGAGCATGGCAGCTGCGTCGGTGCCGAGGAGCGGGTCGGCCACGGCGACGGTGATGCCGCCGCCGCGATAGAAGGTGCGGATGGACTGGCTGATATAGAAAGCCAGCTTGTCGGCGCCGGCGGTAGAAAAATGAATGCCGTCATCCTTGCGCATGCGGGCGTTCTGGCCGTTCACATCGGGGCCTTGCGACGAATATTTGCCGTCTTCGCCGAGGAAGCGCTCATAGATATCGAGATATTCGGCGCCGCCGGAAAAGGCTGCCATCTTGTAGAGGGCGCTGATCTGGCTCATGGCGGCGGAATATTCAGTTTTGGACATGGGCGGCAGGCCAACCCAGATCACCGGTTTTCGCGCGGCGCGCAATTGGCCTAGGAAGTCGTTGAGGCGGGCCTGATAGGCCGCGGTCCATTGCGGGGTCAGGGAATTGTAGGACTGGCCGTCCACGCGGATTTCCTGCCGGTCATTGACGCCGATGATGACGACAGCGAGATCAAAACTGTCGGCGGCGATCTGCTCGCCGATTGTCTTGTTCCAGTTGAAATAGTCGTCACGGACGAAGCCCGAGGAGCCGACGCCCTGGTTGATGACCAGAAGATTGGGGTCCTCGGCGTAAAAACGTTCGAGCGCCTTGGCGAGGTCGACGGCGAGGGAATCGCCGAAGACGGCGAGGCGCGTGGCGTTCTCGGCTTTTTCCACCTGTGGCTTGGGCGGGGGCAGCGCGGCGGGGGCGGCCTGGCGCGGCTGGGTCTGCTGCACCGGAGGCGGAGCCTGTTGCGGTTCGGCACCAAAGAGGACGTCGAAGAGCGTGCGGCGCTTCTGCTGCTGGGCGACCTCGATGCGTGTTTCTGCCTGCGCGAAAGCCGGTGCCACTTCAACGGTGGCGATGAGGGCGATCAGCAAAAGGGCAAAAATTCGCTTCATGGCTCGGTCCGATATTCCTTTTGGGTCTAGCAGACAGAGGTCAACAAAACCATGCGCTCGCCATGGCGTTACCGTGTTGCGCTGGAGAGGGCTTCGGCGGCGGCGCGGGTAATAAAACCGTCGGCGATCTCGCCGCGGGCTGCCTGGAAGCGGGCATAGGCGGCCTGGGTGATGGGACCGAGACGGCCGTCGACGGCGCCATCGTAGAGGCCGAGTGCCTTGAGGGACTGCTGAATGGATTGGCGCTGGGCGAGATTGGGGAAGGCGGTGTCGCGGGGCCAGGGCGTGACATAGCTGCCGCCGCCCTTGAGGCGGTCGGTCAGGTGAGCAACGGCCATGGCGTAGCTGTCTGAGAAATTATAGCCTTTTAAGACCAGATAATTGCCGGTCATCAGGAATTTGGGGCCGGTATGGCCGGTCGGGACATAAAGGAAGACCGGGGTATTGGGATTGGCGAAGGCGCGGCCGGAGACGCGGGTAATGCCGCGTTCGGCGAAGAAACTGATCGGGCGGAGCTGGTCGCGGGTGGCGAGGAGATAATCGAAACCTTGCGGAACTTCGACCTCAAAACCCCAATCCATGCCGGGCTGATAGCCGAGGTCGAGCAGGAATTTGGCTGAGGTCGCCAGCGCATCGGCGAGGGAATTGTGGAGGTCGATGCGGCCATCGCCATCCCCGTCGGCGCCATGGGCGATGACATTGCTGGGGTTGACCTGCAGGTGGCCGATGGCGCCGGCCCAGGAGCCGATGGGCGAGGTGCCGCCATTGAGTTCGGCAAGGCGCAGGGCGGCGAAGAAATCGGCCTTGTCCTCGGCATAACGGGAGCGGTGCTGGAAGGTGACCGTGGCCAGCGAACGGACGATGGGACGGATCAGGTCGGTATTGCCGAGCACGGCGCCATAATCGGTCTCGATGCCCCAGATGGCGCCGAGGAGGTAGGGATCGACGCCAAAGTGCTGGCCGATGGTGGAGAAGAGGGTCGCGTTGCGCTCGAGCGCGGCTTGGCCGCGGGAGATGCGGCCGGCGTTCACGCGGGTCTCGATGTAGTCCCAGACCGGGGTGGTGAACTCGGGCTGGGTTTCGACGAGTTTTGGGACGCGTGGATCGGGCGTGAGGCCGGAGGTCAGCGCGTCATAGGCCGAGGCGCTGACACCCGAGGCCACGGCCTCGGGTTTGAGGCTGGCTAGAAAACCGGAAAAATCGGACTGCGCCAGTGCCGGGCTGGTCATCAGCAAGACGAGCAGGGCGGCAAAGCGGCGCATGGCAGACCTCAGCGGTTGCGGGTCATCAGGTGGCGTTCCCAGGCATAGGCCGTTTCGACGATCTCGTTGAGATCGTCATGCTGGGGCTTCCAGCCGAGCAGGGCGCGCACCTTCTGTCCGGTGGCGGTGATCGAGGCGGGATCGCCGGCGCGGCGCGGGCCTTCGTCGGCGCGGAAGTTGATGCCCGAGACTTTGCGGACGGTCTCGACCACTTCGCGCACGGAATAGCCCTGGCCATAGGCGCAGTTGAGCGTCGTGCTTTCTCCGCCTTTTCGCAGATGGTAGAGGAGGAGGGCGTGGGCGGCGATCAGGTCGGTGACGTGGATATAGTCGCGGATGCAGGTGCCGTCTGGTGTCTCGTAGTCGGTGCCAAAGATGTCCATCTTTTCGCGCTGGCCGAGGGCAGTCTGGCAGGCGACCTTGATGAGATGGGTGGCGAGCGGGGTCGACTGGCCCGAGCGTTTTTGCGGGTCGGCGCCGGCGACGTTGAAATAGCGCAGCACGCCATAGGTCATGGGATGGGCTGCGGCGACGTCGGCCAGCATCCACTCGGTCATGAGTTTTGAGCGGCCATAGGGCGACATGGGGTTGAGGGGGGTATCTTCCACTACGGGAGCCAGGCCGGTCATGCCGTAGACGGCGGCGGTCGAGGAGAAGATGAAGTGTTTTACCCCGCCCTTGACTGCTGCCTCGATGAGATTGCGCGAGGTGGCGGTGTTGTTGGCATAGTATTTTAGCGGATTGGTTACCGATTCAGGAACGACGATCGAACCCGCGAAGTGAATGATTTCGGTGATGCCGTATTTTTCGATAAGGCTGACGACGAAGTCGATATCGCCCGCATTGCCTTGTACAAACTGGGCGCGACCGTCGATGGCCCAGTCGAAGCCGGTGACGAGATTGTCGAGGACAACCACGTCCTGTTCGGCATCGGCCAGATTGAGAACCATGTGACTGCCGATATAGCCTGCACCACCTGTGACCAAAACCGTCATTGGCCGTACTCCTGCCGCAAAAGCTCTTTTGTTGTGCAAGGATATGTAACAGATGTCGATTTAGGTCTACGCCTAAGTTCAGATCGACAAAGCAAGGGAACAATCCGTGTCAAAACGCGTCCGCACCGCCGTCTTTCCTGTCGCTGGCCTCGGAACCCGCTTCCTGCCTGCCACCAAGGCGATGCCGAAGGAAATGCTGACCGTGGTGGACCGTCCGCTGATTCAATATGCGGTGGACGAAGCGCGCGAAGCGGGGATCGAGCATTTCGTCTTCGTCACCGGCCGCAACAAGGGCGTCATCGAGGACCATTTCGATCGGCAGTTCGAGCTGGAAACGACTCTGGAAGTGCGCGGCAAGGACGAAGCCTTGCGTGAACTGCAAAAGGATCTGCCTTCGGCGGGCCGCACCAGCTTTACTCGCCAGCAGGAGCCGCTGGGCCTCGGCCACGCCGTCTGGTGTGCGCGCGATATTGTTGGGGACAATCCCTTTGCGCTGCTCCTGCCCGATATGCTCTTCAAGGGCGAGCCGGGCGTCCTCAAGCAGATGATGGATGCCTATGAGGAAACTGGCGGCAATGTCATCGCGGTGGAAGAAGTGCCGCATGACGAGGTGTCGTCCTATGGCGTCATCGGGCGCGGCGATGGCCCGGACACGGGTTTCAAGCTGACCCAGATGGTCGAAAAACCCAAGAAGGAAGACGCGCCGTCAAACCTCATCATTTCGGGCCGCTATATCCTGCAGCCGGAAATCTTCTCGCTGCTTGCTGAGCAGACCAAGGGCGCGGGCGGCGAAATCCAGCTCACCGACGCCATGCAGACCCTGATGCACCAGCAGAGTTTCACCGGCGTCAAATATGTCGGCAAGAGCTTCGACTGCGGCTCCAAGATCGGCTTCCTGACGGCCAATGTGGTCTATGCGCTGGAGCGCGACGACATTCGTCCCGGCTTCATCCGCGAACTTCGTAAGCTCGATCTCGAAGAGCAGCTCTAGGGCGAAGCGGGACAATCTCACGGTGTCATTCCCGCGAAAGCGGGAATCTCAATCTTGGCGTAAAACAGGGATTCCCGCTTCCGCGGGAATGACGCCGGGCGAGGGGGAGCCTCCCTCTTTCCCTAGCGTGCGATCGTGACGCCCAGGCTCACCTGATGGGTCTGGGTGTTGCCGTTGGAATTGTCGGTATTGCCGTAGCCGTAATCGGCATTCAGGCTCGTATGGGCGTTGAAGACATAGTCGGCACCAGCCCCGAGCCCGAGGCGGCGCTCGGTGGTGCCGGTGCCGACGAGTTCGGAATTGCTCCAATTGGCCGAGGCGCGCAGGCGCAGCCATGTATTGACCGTATACTGGGCATTGGTGAAGGCGGTATATTGGATGCGGGCATTGCCCGGATTGTCGGCGCCGGCCGGGGCGAGTGCGGTTTCGAGCCCGGCGGTCAGTTTCACCGTTGAATCGGGCGTGTAGCTGACTTCTGCCCCATAGAGCTGGGCGCGAATGGCGCCGAGCGTCGCTTCATCGAAGACGCGTTCGCCAATGCCCACCGAGGCGCTGGCCGACCAGATGTTGTTCCACTTGCCGGCAATGCCGGCGCGCAGCGAACGATTGGTGGCGTTGGGATAGGTGCCGAGGCTGGCCGTCGGCACATCGAAAATATCGCGCTGCACTTCGCCTTCCCCGAATACCTCGAAGATGGGTGTGATCTGGTAGCCGAGCCGGAGATTGGCGCTGGCGGCCCAATAGTTCTGTTCGGCATTGTCGGTTAGGCCGGTATCGGTGCGGTCGGTTGGGCCATAGACGGTGCGGTCGATGCCCGCGCCGACGCCGACATTGAACTTGCCGAACTGGCGGGTAACGCCGAATTCGGCGCCGCCTGTGAAAATCTGCGGCGGGGTGATGATCGAGGGCGAGAGTCCGGCCGTGCCCGGCAGGTCCTGGCTGAGGCCGATATTGGCGGAGACCGAGGCTGTGGTGACCGAATCGATCGGCGCGGAGCCCGAAATGGTCAGGCTACCAGAGGCGAGGGTCGGCAAATCCTGGCCGCCGGTCTTGGCTATATCAGCACTGCCATCGACCACTATGGTGGCGATGCCGCCGGCATGGGTATAGGTGAAGCGCGGCAGGAAATGGGTGACGAAACTGCCTGTACCATTGGAATTGAGATAGGTGCCGCGCAGGCCCACCGACCAGTCGAGCGGCGCGGTTTCGCTGGTTTCCGGGCCAATGGCGAATTCGGGCGGGACCGGCTGGGCGGGGTAGACGCCCGGCCGCAGACGGGCATTGGAAAGCGTGGGATCGGAGGCGGTCTGGGGGCGCGGCGCGGCAATGCCGCCGGTGGTCGTTTCATCGACCGGTTCGGTTGCGAGCAGTGCAGGCGCAGCAAAAGCCGTGCCGGCCATGAGGCCGGCAACCAGGCCCAAGGCCAGGCTCCTGATATGCTGCGACAAAGGCAAATCGCGCTCCGAAAAACCGGGGGCAAAGAGGGCGCCCCGCGCGCGATCCTTTCAGCTTATGGTTAACGAATACTTGCCTTCTGTCTCAAATTGCCTCGACCAGCAGCACGGCGCCTTCGCTGCCGGTGATGCGAATGCGCTGCCCCGCGGGCAGATCGGGCCCGGAAATGCGCCAGATCGTATCGCCTAGGGTCAGACGGCCGAAGCCCCCGGCAATGGGTTGCTCGAGCACGGCTTCGTGGCCGACAAAGCTGTCGGCGCGGCGATTGAGATAGGGTCGGTCGGACTGGCTGGGACGGCTGCGGCTCCAGCGCGTCCAGAGGACGATGGCGACGAGGGCCAGCACACCGAACATCAGCCACTGATAGGGCCAGGCGATGGGCTCGAACAGCACGACAAGCCCGGTTATGAGCCCCGCGATACCCAGCCACAGGAGATAGCCGCCCGGCACGAAGAGTTCGAGCGCGAGAAGGATGAGCCCGGCAATGATCCAGGCCCATGGGGCATTGGCGGCAAGAAACGCGATGAGCGCCATGGTGCCTCGCCTAGAACTGGTCGGGTTCGCGCGGCGGCTGGCCGGCGGTGGGCGGACGCGAAGCCGGGCGGGCCGGGGGTGTAGGGGCGCTGCCGCCAAAGGTTTCGCGGGCGATTTCGGCAATGCCGCCAATGGCACCGATGACGCTCGACGCTTCGACTGGCAGCATCAGCACCTTCTGGTTGGGCGAGGTCGCGAGCTTGCCCAGGGCCTCGATATAGTTGTTGGCGACGAAGTAGTTGATCGCCTGCACATTGCCCGAGGCGATGGCGTCGGACACGAGTTGGGTGGCCTTGGCTTCGGCTTCGGCCGACCGTTCGCGGGCCTCGGCATCGCGGAAGGCGGCTTCGCGGCGGCCTTCTGCTTCGAGCACTTGAGCCTGCTTTTCGCCTTCCGCCTTGAGGATGGCGGCCTGACGACGGCCTTCGGCTTCCAGAATCGTGGCGCGCTTTTCGCGCTCGGCCTTCATCTGCCGGCCCATGGAATCGACGAGATCCTTGGGCGGGTCGATGTCCTTGATTTCGATACGGGTGATTTTCACGCCCCAGGGCGATACTGCCGTATCGACGACGCGCAGCAGGCGTTCGTTGATTTCGTCGCGGTGGCTCAGGAGTTCATCGAGATCCATCGAGCCCATGACCGTACGGATATTGGTCATGGTCAGGTTGAGAATGGCATTCTCGAGATTGGAGACTTCGTAGGCGGCGGCGGCCGCATCGAGGATCTGGTAGAAGGTGACGCCATTGGCGGTGATGGAAGCATTGTCGCGGGTGATGACTTCCTGGTGGGGGACGTCGAGCACCTGCTCCATGACATTGATCTTCTTGCCGATCGTGTCGATGAAGGGAATGATGAGGTTAAGGCCCGGCTTGAGCGTGCGGGTATATTTGCCAAAACGCTCGACAGTATAATTGTAGCCCTGCGGAATGGTCTTGGCGCCGGCGAACAGAACCAGAATGAGCAGGATGCCGAGGCCGATCAGCGTGACGCTGAGGCCGTCGAGAGTGAAGCTGTCGAATTGCATGATGCGATCTCCTCTTGCGGGCCTTCGCAATATTTACGGTCGCCCAGCGACATAGGCAACCTTGCGTGGTTTTTTTGCGCAATGGCGCTTGCAGGAGCGGGGCCTTGGGCCTAACCCTTCGGCGAACCTTTCCTTTGCTTTTCTGGAAGTGATGCCCATGCCGCAGGACGCAAACGCCATTCGTTCCATTCTCTCGCTGGCGCCCGTCGTGCCCGTTATCATTCTCGATGATGTGTCCCAGGCGCGGCCGCTGGCCGAGGCGCTGGTGGCCGGTGGCCTGCCGGTGCTGGAAGTGACTTTGCGCACGCCCAATGCGCTGAAGGTCATGGAAGAAATGGCCAAGGTGACCGGTGCAATCGTTGGTTCGGGCACGGTGCGGCACGCAGCGCATATGAAGGCTTCGGTCGATGCCGGTTGCCGCTTCATGGTATCGCCGGGCGCTTCGCCGCGTCTGCTCGATGCGGCCGACGACGTCGCCATTCCTCTTTTGCCCGGTATCGGCACCCCGACCGAAGCCATGGCGGCGGCCGAGCGTGGCTACTCGTTCCTCAAATTCTTCCCGGCCGAAGCGCTGGGTGGCGCGCCGGTGCTGAAAGCCTTTGCGTCGCCGCTGCCCGATATCACCTTCTGCCCGACCGGCGGCATCGATCCGGCCAAGGCCAAGACCTATCTGAGCCTCCCCAATGTCATCTGCGTGGGCGGCAGTTGGATCATGCCGGCCGATGCGCTGGCAAGCGGCGATTTTGCCCGTATTGAGGCGCTGGCCAAGGAAGCGAGCGCACTGCGCGGCTAAGTCATTCGGGGGCTCGGGTTTTCGCATGAACAAGCCTTCGCCCCCTTCCGGCCTCGGCCATCTCCGCATTGTCCTCACGGACAAGGCCTATGTCGGGCCCGGCCGGGCCGACCTGCTTGAAGGCATCGCTCGGACAGGTTCCATTTCCGCTGCCGGCAAGGAAATGGGCATGAGCTATAAGCGGGCCTGGAGCCTGGTGCAGGCGCTCAACGAGGGGTTCGGAAAACCGCTGGTCGAAACCGCCCGTGGTGGAGCGGCGCAGGGTGGCGCGTCGCTTACCCCGCTCGGGGAAGATGTGCTGGCACGTTATCGCGCCATGGAGAAGGCGACGGAAGCCGCTATCGCCAATGACGTCAAAGCCCTGAGGGCAGTGGTTTCCGATATTTCCACATGAACATATCGCTTGCGAAAGCGAGGCCTTTCCTCCATCGATATGGCCACCCAAACATATCGGAGGCTTCTGTGTCCCGCCTGCTGCTTTCCCTTGCCCTTGTGGCCATGAGTTCCGTCCCGGCCTTTGCCGAAACCGTCAATGTCGCCGTCGCCGCCAATTTCACTGCCGTGGCGGAAGAGCTCGCCGAAATCTTTGAGGCCAAGGGCGAGCATCAGGTCGAGCTGAGCTTTGGGGCCACCGGCCAGCTCTATACCCAGATCACCCAGGCTGCCCCTTTTGGCGTTTTCCTTGCGGCTGACGATACGCGTCCGCAGAAGGCGATCGACGAGGGTTTTGGCGTCGAAGGCACTGCCTTTGTCTATGCCGAGGGCCGGTTGGCGCTCTATGCGCCGGGGCGTGACGTGACCGATGGCGAGGCAGCGCTCAAGGGCGACTATAACAAGCTCGCCATTGCCGATCCGGAAGCGGCCCCCTATGGCAAGGCGGCGATTGAAACCTTGACCGCACTCGGTCTGCTTGAAACGCTGACGCCGAAACTTGTGCAGGGTGAGAACATTTCCCAGACGCTGCAATTCGTCGAAAGCGGCAATGCCGAACTGGGTTTTGTCGCGGCAAGCCAGGTGCTCGGCAAGGCCGACCAGTGGCTGGTGCCGGCTGAGCTGCATGAGCCGATCGCGCAGGGCGCGGTGCTGCTCAAGACCGGCGAGAACAATCCGGCTGCCGTCGCTTTCCTTGACTTCCTCAAGTCCGACGAAGCCGTTTCGGTGATCGAAGCGTCAGGCTATTCGGTACCATGATCGGTGGCGACCCGCTGCTTTCCGCAGTTCTGCTGACGCTGGCGCTGGCCGCCAGCGTCACGGTGGTCCTGCTGGTGGTCGGGTCGCCTCTTGCCTGGTGGCTGGCGCGCAGCCAATGGCGCGGCAAGGAGGCGGTGGGAGCTGTCGTCTCCCTTCCGTTGGTGCTGCCGCCAACCGTGCTCGGTTTTTATCTTCTTCTCGCGCTCGGGCCCAATGGCCCGGGCGGCGCTCTTGCCGGGCTGTGGGGCGCGCGGACCCTTGCCTTTTCCTTTGGCGGTCTCGTTATCGGCGCCGCCATTGCCTCGCTCCCCTTCATGGTACAGCCGCTGCGCAATGCCTTTGCCGCTATCGATACCGAGGTGATGGAGGTGGCCGATACGCTGGGCGCCTCACCGAGACAGCGATTTTTGCGCGTGACGCTGCCGCTCGCCATGCCCGGCTATCTCGTCGGTGCCATCATGGCCTTTGCTCATACTATGGGCGAATTCGGCGTGGTGCTGATGATCGGGGGCAATATTCCGGGCCAGACCAAGGTGCTGTCCATCGCCATCTACGATTTTGTCGAGCGACTGGAATGGGAGAAGGCGCATGTGGTGGCCGGGAGCATGGTGGTCTTCGCGTTCCTGGTGATTTTTTCGACGCTGATGATCGGCAGGCGATCGACGGCGCCGGTGGGGTGATTTGAGGGTGGCTCTCGGTCTTCAATGCTGCGCCATTCGCGCATAGCGCTCATGGCCTTCTCGGCTCAAATCGCGCCACCGGCGCGATTTGCCCTGCGGGACGCCTCAAAGTTGACGACTAACATGTTAGTTGCTAGGGCAGGTCGAACGCGCTTTTGGAGCCTCGGCCATGACCGCCATCGACAAGATTCTCACCGTTGACGAAATGATGCGGGTGGCGCGCCGGCGCGTGCCAAAAATGTTCTTCGAATATGCCGATAGTGGCTCCTATACGGAGGGCACCTATCGCGAGAACGAGAGCGATTTTAACAAGATCAAGCTCAACCAGAAGGTGGCGGTCAATCTTGAGGGTCGTAACCTCAAGACGAAAATGCTGGGCAAGGAAATCACCATGCCCGTGGCCATCGCGCCGGCTGCGACCGGCGGCATGCAGACGGCCGATGGGGAGATCAAGGCGGCAAAGGCTGCTGAAAAGTTCGGCATTCCCTTTTCGCTCTCGACCATGAGCGTGTGTTCGATCGAGGACATTGCCGAGAACACCACGGCGCCGTTCTGGTTCCAGCTCTATGTGATGCGCGACCGCGACTTCATCAATCGCCTGATCGACCGCGCCAAGGCGGCCAAGTGCTCGGCGCTGGTGCTGACGATGGACCTGCAGATCCTCGGGCAGCGCCACAAGGACATCAAGAATGGCCTGTCGACGCCGCCAAAATTCACGCCCTACTCGATCTGGCAGATGATGCAACACCCGCTCTGGTGCGCCCGCATGCTGGGGACCAAGCGGCACACCTTCCGCAATATTGTCGGCCATGTCAGCGGCGATCACGATCTTGCTTCGCTCTCGGCATGGACGGCGAGCCAGTTCGATCCGACGCTCAATTGGGGGGACGTACGCTGGATCAAGGAGCGCTTTGGCGGTCCGGTGATCGTCAAGGGCGTGCTCGATGTCGATGACGCGCAGGCGGCGGTCGACAACGGCGCTGATGCGATCGTTGTTTCCAACCATGGCGGTCGTCAGCTTGATGGCGCGCCTTCGACCATCCGGGTTCTGCCCGAGATCGTCGACAAGGTCGGCCGCCAGACGGAAGTCTATCTCGATAGCGGCATTCGCATGGGCCAGGACGTCATCAAGGCGCTGGCCTATGGCGCCAAGGCGACCTTTATCGGCCGGCCGATGCTCTATGGTCTCGGGGCTGGCGGGGAAGCGGGCGTGACGCGCGTGCTCGAAATCATCCGCAAGGAGCTCGACACCACAATGGCTCTGTGCGGCGAGCGCGACATTCTCAATGTCGGCCTGCACAATATCTATTCGAACGACATTCCGCCGCGTAGCGCGCCGAAGGCTGGCGCTTAAGTTTCCGTTTCCGAGATTGTGCGCTGATCCTCGATGCCGGCGGTGAGCTTGCGCCGCCGTCGGTCGGGGCCGGCATAGTCGGGGGCATCGATGAATTCGCGCGGCATGATGTCGAGGCCGGCAATGCGCTTTTGCAGATCGGTGGCCGAGAAAGGCTTCTTCAGAAATTCGCTGACCCCGGCATCGCGCGCTTCGGCGATGCGGGTTATGTCCGGTGCTGCCGACATCATGATGACAGCTGTCGTGCGGTTGGGGCTTTCGATATCGGTCCGCATCTGGCGGACCAGTTCGACGGCGTCCGGCTGGCCCATCATATCATCGAGGATGATCAGGCTATAGGAGCGGCTGTCTAGGACAGCTTTCAGTTCGCGCGGGTTCGTGATTTCCAGGACCATGCGATGGCCGAGGCCACGCACCATGGCAGCGATCAGCGAAGCCATGTTCTCTACCGGATCGGCGACGACGACGCCGTGCTTGACTATTTTGTCCATTCCCAGCCCCCTGGAACCGGCAAAAACTCTAGCCTATCAAGGCTGACCTGCCGGTTAACGGGGGCGAGGGATGGCCGGAGTCGAAAGGGGTAAAACTCTTTGTCGGGCGCGTTGACAGACCGGAGGCTTTTCCCTATGAAGAGCGCAGTTTTTGGGCGCTCTGGCGCCCCTTTTATTTGACCAGGGAATAAGACGATGAAGATCACCAACTCGCTGAAGGCGTTGATGACGCGCCACCGCGCGAACAAGCTCGTCCGCCGTCGCGGGCGCGTCTACATCATCAACAAGGTGGACAAGCGCTTCAAGGCCCGCCAGGGCTGAGAACCGGTTCACGGTTTGATTTCATAGGGCCTGCACTCCGGTGCGGGCCCTGTTGCTTTTTGGGGGCTGCGCCAATTTGCTGTTCCGAGCCTAGCGTGTACCCCCATCCCCTCCAGGCTAAGGGAAGAAGATGAGGGCGAGGTGCCGCCAGCGGCGCTTCCTACATCACCGCCCCAACCTGCCAGGGCACGAACTCATTGTCGCCATAGCCAAGCTTTTCCGACTTGGTCTCTTCGCCCGAGGCGACGCGCAGCATGAGATCGAAGATCTCCTGCCCCTTGTCCTCGATGGAAACACCCTCGACGATATCCCCGCAATTGACGTCCATATCGTCGGTCATGCGGCCATAAAGCTCTGAATTGGTCGCCAGCTTAATGGAAGGCACCGGCTTGCAGCCATAGGCAGAGCCACGCCCCGTCGTGAACGCCAGAATATTAGCGCCACCCGCCACCTGCCCCGTCGCCGAAACCGGGTCGAAGCCGGGCGTGTCCATGAACACAAAGCCCTTTTCGGTCACCGGCTCGGCATATTCATAGACCGCTGTCAGCGGCGAGGTACCGCCCTTGGCCGCCGCACCCAGCGACTTTTCCAAAATCGTGGTCAGCCCGCCCGCCTTGTTCCCCGGCGACGGGTTGTTATTCATCTCGCCGCCATTGCGATGGGTATAATCCTCCCACCACTTGATGCGCGAAATCAGCTTTTCGCCGACTTCACGATTGACGGCGCGGCGGGTAAGTAGATGCTCGGCCCCATAAATCTCTGGCGTTTCCGACAGGATCGCCGTGCCGCCATTGCGCACCAGAATATCGGCGGCAACACCCAGCGCCGGATTGGCCGTAATCCCAGAATAGCCATCGGAACCACCGCATTGCAGCGCCAGTGTCAGTTCCGAAGCCGGAATGGTCTCGCGCCGCGCCTTGGCGGCGATCGGCAGCATTTCCTTGATTTTTTCGACACCCCATTCGATCATCTTGGCCGTGCCGCCAATCTCCTGGATGGTCATGGTGCGGAACGTATCCGTCTCGGTCATCCCATAGGATTGCTTCATGCGCTCGATCTGGAACACTTCGCAGCCGAGGCCCACCAGCAGCGCCGCCCCAAGATTGGGATTGGCCGTGTAGCCCCACTGCGTCCGCCGCAGGATCTGATAGCCCTCGCCCTGATTGTCCATGGCGCAGCCCGTGCCATGGACGAAGGGAATGATGCCGTCGATCTCGGGATAGTCGTCGAGCACACCCGAATTATTGATCGCCTGCGCCATGAATTTTGCGACCGTGGCCGAGCAATTCACCGAGGTGAGAATGCCGATATAGTTTCGCGTGCCCACCTTGCCATTGGAGCGGCGATAACCCTGAAACGTCGCCTGCTGCGTGCCTGTAAGAAACTCGACCGGCACCACACCCTCGGCAAAAGCATAATCATGCTCCAGCGAGCCATCCGGCCCGCCCATGCCGCAATTGTGCTCATGCACCCAGTCGCCGGCCGGAATGCCTTCCTTGGCAAAACCGATAATCTGCCCGAACTTGACCACCGCTTCGCCGGCCGCAATGGGCCTTGTGGCAAATTTGTGCCCGCGCGGCACGCGGCGAACGATGGAAACGCCCTGCGCCGTTTCGGCGCCGATATCGAGATTGGCCAGCGCCACGGCGATATTGTCGGCGCTGTTGAGCGTCAGTGTCTTGCCCTGCGGGCGGGTCATGGTCTCGGACATCGGCGTCATTCCGGTGGTATGAGGTCTCAACTCGTGCTTTACGCCGTTCCGCATCGCAGTCAGATTGGGGCCATTGCGGTACGGCTGCACACTAACTAACATGTTAGCATGAACAACCATACAAGTTCCTACTCTTTTTTGACACGGCCCCCGACCCTCGCGCGCGGCAATGTGACCGCCGAGGTCACCCAGGCCCTGCGCCAGGCCATTGTCACCCTGGCCCTGCCCCCCGGCGCGGTGCTCGACAAGTCGGCCATCTGCGCCCAGTTCGAAGTCTCGCGCTTCCCGGTCAGCGAGGCCTTTGCCCGCCTTGCCGAAGAAGGCCTCGTCGACATCGCCCCCCAGCGCGGCTCGACCGTATCGCTGGTGAAGATCGCCGATGTCCGCGAATATATGCTGATCCGCAAGGGCCTCGAAAGCGAGGCCCTGCGCGTCCTCATCGGCAAGCACGACGCCGAGGTCATAGAAGCGCTGCACGCCAATATGGCCGAGCAACGCGACGCCGCCGCCCGCGACGATGCCGAAACCTTCCACCAGATCGACGTCGCCTTCCACGACATCATCTTCCGCACCATGCGGATGACCAAGGTCAAGGCCATCATCGACAAGGCCCGCGCCAATCTCGACCGCGCCCGCCGGCTCATCATCACCCCGCGCCGCCTCGCTCTGACCATCGCCGAACATCAGGCGATTCTCGACGGCATCGTCGCTGCCGATACGCCCCAGGCCATCGCCGCCATCCGCGCCCATATCGACGCCGTCATGGTCGAGCTTTTTGCCTTCGCCCAGCAAAACCCCGGCATCTTTGCCGACGGCACCGAAACCGTGCTCGACGCCGACTATTTCCCGTTCGGCTGACGCGACAACAGACAATTCCCGGAGACCAAAATGCTGAAAAACATTCCGCCGCTGCTCGGCCCGGAACTCCTCGCCACCCTGCGCGCCATGGGCCATGGCGACGAGATCGTCATTGCCGACGCCAATTTCCCCGCTGAATTTCTTGGGCCGACCGTCCACCGCGCCGACGGCATTTCCGCCACGGACCTCCTCGAAGCGATCCTGACCGTCATGCCGCTCGACGATTTTGTCGATCAGGCCGCCATCGGCATGGCCGTCGTCGGCGATCCCCATGCCCGCCAGCCCATCTACGACGATTTCCAGACGATCATCACGCGCCACGAACCGGAAATGCGCTTTTCGACCGTCGAACGCTTCGCTTTCTACGATCGCGCCAAGAAGGCCGCTGCGGTTGTTCAGTCAGGCGAAACCCGGCTCTATGGCAATATCCTGCTCAAGAAGGGCATCATTCGTCCCAAATCGTGAGAAGCGAACGCACCAAGCGAAAGTCGCACTCGACAGACTAACATGTTAGCCTCTATCAGCGAGGCCAGAGAAAGAGGAGCTTTGCCCCATGAAACTGCTTCGCGTTGGCCCCAAAGGGTCAGAAAAGCCTGCCATCATCGCCAAGGACGGTTCCATTCGTGACCTCAGCGGCGTCGTATCGGACATTGGCGGTGCGACCCTTCTCCCCGAAGGCCTGGCAAAAATTGCAGCAACGGACATCGATCTCCTGCCCAGGCTGGACGCCTCCGAACGCATCGGCCCCTGCGTCGCGAACGTGGGCAAATTCATCTGCATCGGCCTCAACTATGCCGACCACGCCGCCGAAACCGGCGCGCCGATCCCAGCCGAGCCGATCATTTTCATGAAGGCCACGAGCGCCATCATCGGCCCCAATGACGATGTCATCATCCCCAAGAACGCCATCAAGCCGGACTGGGAAGTCGAACTCGCCGTGGTCATCGGCAAGGAAGCGCGCTACGTCGACGAGGCCGACGCCCTTGATCACGTCGCCGGCTACTGCGTCTGCAATGACGTCTCCGAGCGGCACTTCCAGACCGAGCGCGGCGGCACCTGGGACAAGGGCAAGGGCGCCGACACCTTTGGCCCCATCGGCCCCTGGATGGTCACCAAGGACGAAGTCGCCGACCCGCAGAACCTCTCTATGTGGCTTGAAGTCGACGGCCACCGCTACCAGAACGGCTCCACCAAGACGATGATCTTTGGCGTCGCCAAGGTCGTTTCCTATGTCAGCCAGTTCATGAGCCTGCAGCCCGGCGACATCATCACCACCGGCACCCCTCCGGGCGTCGGCATGGGCATCAAGCCCGAACCTGTCTGGCTCAAGCCGGGCAATGTCATGCACCTGGGCATCGAAGGCCTCGGCGAGCAGAGGCAGAACGTTAGGGCCTACACCGCCTGAACCATTTCGATCGCCTGACACCCTTCAAGACCCCGCCGACCACGCTGGGGTCTTTCGCTTCCCGCACGGCCACGCAACTACGTAGTTGTGCGGGTAGTATTCCTGCTTAAAGATAAGGGAACGTCGGGGGGCGTTCCTTGTCGAAGCTTATCCTCTTCACCAGTCTCGACAGACCGCTTTTCGATGGCGGTACCGAGCTTTTCGCATGTACCACAGACCCCATGTTGTCCCTCGCGGCGCGGCTTGGAGAACAGATCATCGTCGCGTCTATCCCGCCGTCTGCCCAGCAGGGTTATGTGGCACTCGGCATTCTCGACCGCCTGAGCGAGGATGGCGAAGGTGGAGCGCTAGTTCATATCGCCAGTCTGCGCCTTTTCCCCGAAACGCTCTCGTTCATCGACGAACCTCGGACGGATACGAGCATCGTGGAACTTTCCGAAAACGACTTCGAGCAGATTATCGCGCGGTCCCTCGGCCAGAATGAGATCGACGACGCTCCGGCCAGCGACAACTTCGTCGTCGCAATTTATCAATTCACCAACCAACTGGCGCGCCAGTATGAGCGGCGCTGCAGCTTTTCCGATGTGCCCACTGACAATGGCGTCGCCTGCATCATCCGCCCGCCCGACAGAGGCGGCAAACTGCATGTGAGCAATTTTCTGTTTCTCGACCCCGAGCCGGGGGTGCTGTTCCAGCGCTTTGCCTGGACCGCAGGCCCGCAGTTCGAAATCATCATAAACATGCACGCGATGCGGCCGGACATTGCCGACACCGTCAATCGTACGGGCCTGCTGGCGCTCAACGATGCGGTTGCGACCTGGCCTGATCGCGAAGCTCTGGCTTGGCACCGCGAGCAGTTCTTCGCCCGGCTCGGGGCCAAGGGCCGGTGGTAGCGTACTGTCTACTCCGCCATCAGATACGCCGCGACCGCATTCAGATCCTCGTCCGTCCAGAACGAGGTCGAATCCACGATCACCTCGCCCATCGCTCCGCCCAACACGTCAAAGCCCGGCGTAAACCCGTCCTTGAGCGTCTGCGCCAGGGTCGCTACGTCATAGCCTTCAGCAACCAAAGCCTCGCGCGTCAGCGCCGGAGCCCGGCCGCCCGTGCCGCCGGGCGATCCCGCAAAAGCCTGGTCCCATTCCAGAGCGCCCAAGGCATTGCGCGGCGTGTGGCAGGCAACGCAATGGCCCGGCCCCATGGCGAGATATTTGCCGCGATTGTAGACCTCGTCCTTCTCCGCCTCCGGCTCGAACCGCCGCGGCGAAAAGAACAGGTTTTTCCAGCCAGCCATGAGCAACCGCACATTGAACGGAAACTGCACGGAACTCTGCGCAGACGGCGTCGCCACGGGCTCCGTCGCCATCATCGCCGCATAGAGATCGACCACGTCCTGATCGGTCATCAGCGTATAGTTTTCATAGGGGAAAGCCGGATAAAGGTGCCCCTGCGGCCCCATGCCATTGCTGAGCGCGTCGGAAAACTGTTCTAGCGTCCAGGAGCCAATGCCTGCCTCTGGGTCCGAGGTGATGTTAGGCGGCACAAAAGTCCCGAAAGCCGTTTCGAGCCCCACCCCGCCGGCCAGCTCGGCTCCGCCATCGGCGGCATTGGTATGACAGGCAACGCAGCCCGCCAGCCGCATGACATAGTCACCGCGCGCCGCATCACCGACAAGCGTCAGGTCGCGCGCCGGCCCCTCGACGGGCTTGAGAAAATAGGCTGCAACCCCGACCCCCACCACCGCGACGACAGCCAAGGCCAACCAACGCTTCTTCATGACTGTCCCCCGGACGACGTTGGGCGATCACATCAGAGCGAGTCGAAAATCGCAATGGTATCAGTGGTCAACTGCTTGCGAGTACAGCATCGACCTGTGCACGGGTCGGCGGCTTGCACCCCTTTTCGGCGCAATTGAGCCCAGCCACCACTGCGCCAAAGCGTAGCGTCGTCTTCAACGCCGCCTCGTCCAGAGTGCCCAGCTTTCCAAGCTTCAGCGCCCCGGTTTCGTTGAGCCAGGTGAGAATGCCAGCCATCAGGCTATCGCCTGCGCCCACCGTGTCGCCAAAGACCGGCGGCGCATAAATGCCCGCCTCGGCGCTGGCGACATTGGAGAACGCCCGCGAGCCGTGCTCGCCGAGGGTGACGACCACCAGCTCGCAATTGGGCCGGTCGAGGAGTAGTTTTGCATGCTCCTCGATATCAATGCCCGGCTCCAGCCATTCGTGATCTTCTTCGGAGAGCTTTATGATGTGGGCGAGGTCGAGGAACGTCTCGAGCCTGCGGCGATAGCCGTCCTCGTCATCCACCTTACGCACATTGATGTCGAAGGAAATCGTCGCCCCGCGGCCAATGGCGGCCTTCACCACCGGCAGCCACTTTTCCGCGTCCTCTTCCAGCATCGGGGCAAAGCCGCCGATCTGATAGAGCTCAAGCGAGGGCGGCAGCGCCGCCAGCAGGCCTTCGCGCGTAAAAGCGCGATCGGCGCCGCGCTCGAACACATAGCTTGCCTGCATCTTGGCGTTAAAAGTGATCACGGCCTTGGTCGTCGGCTCCGGCACACGATCTTTCAGCAACAGCGAAACACCAGCCTCAGCCAGAGGCCTGAGCAACAACTCGCCGTATTCGTCCTGGCTGATGGGACACAGAAAGCCGGTTTCATTACCGAGCTTGGCCAGCGCAATAGCACAGTTAAAGGGCGAGCCTCCCGGCAAAGCCAGCCGTTCCGCTCCCGGCGCCGCCGATACCGGCACCAGATCGACCAGGCTTTCTCCACCGACAACGAACATGCTCTTCTCCCTCAATGTTCCGGCCTGCCCTTAGCATTTTCGGCGCCTGCCCCGCCAGTCCATCCACCCGCGTTTCCGCGTTTCGCCGCCGCTTTACTCGCTCACGCCGCCGTGTATTGTTTCAGTAAGGCTGGCAGGAGGATAGCCGGCCCCATTGAGGGAGAACCATTTTGGATCGTCGGAAATTCTTTTCCAAGGCCGGTGCCGTTGGCGCTGGCGCCGTTGCTGCGTCGGCCGGCCTCGCCATGCCGGCCATTGCCCAAAGCCAGCCCAAAATCACCTGGCGCCTGGCCTCGTCCTTCCCACCCGGCCTCGACACCATCTATGGCGGCGGCGAAACGCTGGCCAAATATGTCAGCGAAGCCTCCGACGGCAATTTCACCATCGACGTCTTCGCCGCCGGCGAACTGGTGCCTGCTTTCGAAGTGGTCGATCCGGTATCCGAAGGCTCGATCGAAATGGCTCATACCGTGGGCTACTATTTCTCGGGCAAGGACGTCGCCTGGGCCGCCATGGCCGCCATTCCCTTCTCGCTCAATGCCCGCGGCATGAGCGCCTGGTACTATTATGGCGGCGGCCTCGACATCACCAACGAGTTCCTTTCCAATTACAACATCGTCGGCTTCCCCTGCGGCAATACCGCAGCGCAGATGGGCGGCTGGTTCCGCAAGGAAATCAACTCCGTCGCCGACCTACAGGGCCTCAAAATGCGCGTCGGCTTTGCCGGCACCATCCTCTCCAAGCTCGGCGTCATCCCGACCCCCATGCCCGGCGGCGAAATCTACAATGCGCTCGAAAAAGGCACCATCGACGCGGCGGAATGGGTCGGCCCCTATGACGACGAAAAGCTCGGCTTCCAGAAGGTCGCGCCCTATTATTATTATCCCGGCTGGTGGGAAGGCGGCCCGACCGTCCACGCTCTGATCAACAAGACCAAGTTCGAAGAGCTGCCGGCCAGTTACCAGTCGCTGCTCAAGACCGCCTGCCAGGCGACCAGCGCCGACATGCTCGCCAAATACGACTATGTGAACCCCACCGCCATCAAGAAGCTGGTGGCCGCAGGCGCCCAGCTCCGCCCCTTCAGCCCGGAAATCATGGAAGCCAGTTTTAAGGCCGCCAATGAAACCTATGCTGAACTCGAAGCATCGAGCCCACACTTCAAGACCATCTGGGACTCCATCAAGGCCTTCCGCAAGGATCACTACCTCTGGAACCAGATCGCCGAACTGAACTACGACGCCTTCATGCAAAGCCAGCAGCGCGCCAACGCGCTCTAACGCAAGACCCTCAGTCTGGACTCCTCCCCCGCCTGCGGGGGGGGGGGACCGCCATCAGGCGGTGGAGGGGGGAGCCGCGCGCAGGATCGCAGCGATGACCACCGCTGGGCGCTGCTCTACCTCGTCGTCCGTGAACCGTAATACGCGGATGCCCTCGGTAGCCAGCCAAACCGTCCTGCGCTGATCGTACTCCAAACGATCCGCATGTGACGGCCCATCCACCTCGACGCAAAGCTTCGCTTTGGCGCAATAGAAGTCCAGCACATAGGGCCCGACCGGGTGCTGCCGCCGAAAATGTAGCCCCAACTGATCGCGCCGAAGCATCGCCCAAAGAGTACGCTCCGGCTGCGTCATCGCCCGCCGCAGAGTCTTTGCCCTGTCGCGTATGAAGTCCGGTGCCCGCAACCCAACCTCCACCCTCTAGCACCCCTCTCCACCGCGCGACGCGCGGTCCCCCTCTCCCGCAAGCGGGAGAGGAAAGAAGGCCGAGCCCTCAATTAAAACTCGGCGGCGGTGGAGCCTCGAACGTCGGTGCTGGCGGCGCCCCAAAGCTCGGCGGCGGCGGTGCAGTGAAGTTCGGCGTCGTTACCTCGCCGCCACCCATCGGCGGCAAGACGATCTCCACCGAATTGAGATCAACCTCCGGCCCCTTGTCGAGGAAGAAGGTCACCAGCTCCGGGAACGCGATCAAGATTCCCACGAGGATCAGTTGCAGCACCAGCCAGGGGATCGCGCCCATATAGATATCGGTCGTCTTCACCTTGTCGCGCGGCACAATGCCCCGCAGGTAAAAGAGCGCAAAACCGAACGGGGGATGCATGAAACTCGTCTGCATATTGGCGCAGATCATCACGCCGAACCACACGAGATCGATGCCCATCGAATCCGCCACCGGCGCAAGCAGCGGAATGACGATGAAGGCGATCTCGAAAAAATCGAGGAAGAAGGCCAGAATAAAGACGAAGATATTGACGAAGATCAGAAAGCCAACGACTCCGCCCGGCAGGTTCGACAGCAGTTCCTCGATCCAGTGACCGCCCCCCACGCCCTGGAACACCAGGGTAAAGACGCGCGCGCCGAGCAAAATAAAAACCACCATGGCCGTGAGGCGCATGGTGGAGACCATGCCATCCCAGGTAACCTGCCATTTGAGCCGCCCATTCATCCAGGCGAGCAGCATGGCGCCGACAACACCCATGGCCCCCGCCTCGGTCGGCGTCACCAGCCCCAAGAGGATCGTGCCCAGCACGATGAAGATCAGCGCCAGCGAGGGCACCGTGCCACGGATGATTTTCGCCCAGAGCGGCCAGCCGCGCAGCGTCCGCGCCTCGGGCGGCAGCGCCGGCACGTGTTCGGGGCGAATGATGGAGAGGATAAAGACCCAGCCCATGAACAGCAAAACCTGCACGATCGAGGCCCCGGTCGCCCCGATATACATTTCACCCGGGGAGCGCTGCAGCTGATCGGCCAGAACGATCAGCACCAGCGAAGGCGGAATGAGCTGAGTAATCGTGCCCGAAGCCGCAATCACGCCGGTCGCGTGCCGGACATTATAGCCATAGCGCATCATCACCGGCAGCGAGATCAGGCCCATGGCGATCACCGAAGCCGCCACCGTGCCGGTAATGGCCCCGAGGATCGCCCCGACGATGATCACGGCATAGGAGAGCCCGCCGCGAATGCCACCAAAGAGCTGTCCAAACCCGTCGAGCAAATCCTCCGCTAGCCCGCTCTTTTCGAGAATGACACCCATAAAGGTGAAAAAGGGAATGGCCAGCAGCAGCTCGTTCGAGAGCACGCCATAAAGTTGATAAGTGAGATTGCCGAGAAAGGTCGGGGCGATCAGCCCCAGCTCAATAGCGGCAAGCCCGCCGAAGAGCCCCACCGCCGCCAGCGAAAAGGCCGCCGGGTAGCCGATGAGCAGGAACAACACCAGGCCGCCGAAGAGGATCGGCGCCATGTTCTCGCGAATAAGATCGATCATTGGACGGGCTTCTCATAGGCAAATTCGCGGACATAGTTGGTGGTCAGCGCCAGGATGCATTTGATGATCTCGGCAATGCCCTGCAGCATCAGCACGGCAAAACCGACCGGCAGCATCAGCCGCACCGGCCAGCGCGGCAGCCCGCCCGCGGCATTGGAGGTGATGTTCTGCACCCAGGCCTGCATGAACCAGGGCCAGGTGAAATAGATCAGCAAAATGCAGAGCGGCATCAGAAAGAAGAGCCCGCCCAAAAGATCGATCCAGGTCCGTGTCCGCTCGCTCACCGCGCCATAGAGGAGGTCGACGCGCACATGCTCGTTCATCTTCAGCGTCCAGGCGCCGCCAAGCATGACCATGCCGCCGAACATGTACCAAACGCTCTCGGAGAGCACGTTGGAATAGTTGGTATAGATCCAGACCATGCCGCCGAAAACGCCGCCACCCATGCTGCGCTCGAGCGAAATCATGGCGCTGATCGAATAGCGGAATATGGCATTGAAGGCGCTGACCAAGGCAGACAACAGAACCAGCCACACCGCGACCAGTCCAACGCGACGGCTGATCTCGTCGATCACCCTCGTGACACGCAAAGCAAATGACACGCCCGACCCTCCCCGTCGTTCGTATGATCGTCACAGTTGATCGCAGTTCGCGGAAAATTTGCAAGACACGAAATGACTTGTGAGGTGCCTCTCCCGAATGCGCCCCACGCCAGACGCACTAGACGGCCGGCCGCCGTGCCACGAGATCGATCTCGACCAGTGCCCCGACGGCCAGCGCCGTCACCCCCACCGTGGTCCGCGCCGGCAATTTGCCCGGCTCGAAAAAGCTCGGCCAGAGCGCATTGAGCGCCGCATAGTCACGCTCGAAATGGGTCAGATAGATGCGCGCCATGGTGACATCGCCGAGGCCCAGGCCGACGCCGCCCAGCACCACCTTGAGATTGTCGATCACACGCCGCGTCTGCGCCTCGATGCCCTCGGGCAGCGGCGCGTCCGGCGCTGCGGGGTCGGTGGGCATCTGCCCGGTCACGAACACGAAGCCGCCCGCCTCCACCGCATGACTGAAAGGCGCCACCGGCCGCGGGCCGGAGGAGATCATATGGTGGATGAGGTCATTCATGGCGTGGTCGTCCCTTTGGCAATTGCCTCCTCAGCATGCCGAGGCCGGCTGCTCTGTCAATCGCGCTCCCGCTTGTCCTCGCCCACAGAAGGCGTAAGCTTCGTCCATGCGCCCCTTTGTCCGCCCCCTGCTTGCCGCAATGCTGCTGGCCGTGACGCCGGCCCAGATCGTGCTGGCCCAATCAAATTTTTGGAGCGAAGACGAGGAGGCGAGCTTCGACATCCTCTTCGAAAACCTCAGAATCGCGCCCGACGAAGCCACCGCCCGTGCCATTGCCGAGGAAATCTGGACACTCTGGACGGCGCCCGACGACAAGATGGTTGCCGCCCGCTTTGCCGCAATCATCAGCCAGTTCGGCCTCGGCGGTCCCGGCGCACAGATACCCCTGATCGACGCGCTGATCGCTGACTATCCGGACTATCCCGAAGGCTGGAACCTGCGCGCCACCGCAAAATTCTTCAATGGCGACTACGAGGGTTCCCTCGCCGATATCAGCGAGACCCTCGCCCGCGAGCCCCGCCACTTCGGCGCCCTCGCCGGCCGTGTCCTCATATACCACACCATGGGCCGGCGGGACGAAGCCCTGGTCGCCATCAAGGCCGCCCTTGCCGTCCACCCGTTTCTCTCCGAACGCAGCCTCTTTCCAGAACTCGCGCACTAGTAGCGGAAGAAGTCCGAATCCTCTGAGACATAGGGCGCCAGCTTTTCAAGGCTGATCCGCGCCGTCGGCGCGCCATAGGCATAGGCCGAAACTTCATAGGGCTGGAATTGCAGGATCAGCGCATAGGGATCGGAAAGGTCCCAGCGCGCGGGATCCGTGACGGCATCGGCAATGTAGCTGGTATCGTCGAGCATCAGCGCGTCGCCATGCTCGGCCTTCAGGGCTTCGACGGTCAGGTCGAGCAACCCGGCCTGCCAACGCTTGCCGGTAAAGATATCGCGTGCCGCCAGCGGCCGGTTTTCATGCACGAGGTAGTGCAGATAGGTCTTGGAGTAGTTTCCGTGCGCTGCGCCATGCCCATACCAATAGGTGCCGACATTGAGATCGACCCGGCTGCCGCTGGCCTCGGCGACGCTGATCGAATTGCTGGTATCGCTCGAACCGTCATCATTGATTTCGCCATTGGCACCAAAAACCCCCGACAGCTTCAGCGCCTCTTCCTTGACATAGGCATTGAAGGCCGCGGCAAACGGCTCAGCGGAATCGACCTGCACATAGCTCAGTTCATGCTGCGCAACAGCCCAGAAGGCATCGGCATTTTCCGCATCGGGATCGGGCATGGCGGCAAACAAGGCCCGCATATAAAAGCGCCGGCCATTGATCATTCGGCTGTCTTCGAGCGCAGAGCTGCGGCTATTGAAGACATTGATCAGGCAACGCAGACGATTCTCGTCATAGCTGCCGCTGGTCATCGGCTTGGCATCGGGCGCGCAGGCGCGCCGCGCAAAATCGAGCCAGGCCCGCTGATCGCCCCTAACATCAGCCAGGGCTGCTTCCGAAAGCCCGCCAATGGAAGTCTGATAGGTCTTGGCCAGCCGATCATCGGCCCTCGAAAGCTCGGGACTGTCGCAGATTGCGTGCTCGAAGGGCGTTGCGGCCTTGGCGCAATCGAAACTCGCCGCCACCGCCGGCAGGCTGAAGCTTGCAAAGAAAGCCATGGCGAACAGCAAGGCGAAGCGAAACATCTCTCATCCCTTCAAAAATTGGCAATACCCGGTTGGCCCCAATCGAGCCGGGCGTCAAGTTTTGATCTATATGTGCGAAAGTCAGGCGACGTTGCGGCGAGGGTCCGGCCGCATGTCCTTGTCGAACACCACGACCCGGCCGCGCCCCGCTTGCTTGGCGGTATAGAGTGCCGCGTCGGCCATGTCGGTCGCGACTTCGAGCTTGTCCCCGCCTTCGGCAAGGCACGCCCCGATACTGAGCGACACCACGATCGAGCGTCCCGGGGTCGTGGCGATCGGTTCGCCGATCGCCGCCCGCATGATGTCATGCGCGCGCGCACGCAGTTCTCCCGGACGGCAATCGGGCAAGAGCACGATGAATTCGTCGCCGCCCCAGCGTGCGCAAGCCCCCCCGGCCCCCACCGTCTCCTGAATACGCCGCGCCACCGCAACGATGACGAGGTCGCCGGCCGCATGGCCGTGGCTGTCATTGATCTGCTTGAAATGGTCGACATCGACGAGAAGAATGCCGTAGCCGGCGCTGCTGGCCGCCAGATCGCCATGGGCGGCCGCAAAGCCGCGGCGATTGAGAATGCCCGATTGCCCGTCGCGGAAGGCAAGGCTTTCAAGTTCCTGCGTGCGCTCGCGCACCCTCGCTTCGAGCAGCCGCGTGTGGTCGTCCACCCGCGCCGCCATCTGCGTCAGCGCCGATGACAGCCGCCCGATTTCGTCCTGTCGCCCCGCCCCCATACTCAGCGCCGGTCCATAATCCCCCGCACGTGCCTTGCGCACCACATGTTCGAGCTTGGTCAGCCGGTCGAGCACCTGGTTCCGGAACATCAGCACCAGCACCACCGCAACCACCACCATCATGGTGGCGAGAAGCAGCCCGATGGGCACGAACAACCGACGGTCGATGATCGTATCAATGTCCATGAAGGTGACATTGTACCAGCCGAGCTTGTCGAGATAACCGACGCCCACCAGCGTTTCCTTGCCATTGACCGTCACAAAGGCGGAATCGGCGAGCATGTCGCCCCCGGTCACATCGTCGAAGAGCCTTTGCAGCGTCGTCGCATCCCCCGACCCCGAGACCAGCGAAAATACAGATCGCTTGCTGCCGACCTCATCGCCGAAATTAGCGAGACTCACCAGCGTCTCGTCCCGGTGCGCCTGGATCATCCCCTGCCGGTCGACGAACATCGAGGTGACGCCGCGTTGCGGCACATTGACGACTTCCTGGATGAAGGACGTGAGATCGATGCCGGTCCCCAGGAGCCCCAGAACTTCGCGCCCCTCGCGGATCACGCAGTTCATCCAGACCTTGGTGACCTTCAGGTTGGCGTCATTGTTGACGTTGAGATGGCACCCTTCGCCCAAAGCCAACGTCGAGTAATACCAGGCATCGTCCGGGTTTTCCTCGCGCAAGCGGTAGCGAAACTGATTGCCCGCATAGGCATTGGCGCTATCGTTGAAATAGTAGTTTCCCGAGGCCGCGACGACGAAGAAATAGGAGCCATCGGCAAAGTAGCGCCGATAGTGCTCCAGTTCGGCAATGCCGCGTGCCCGGCGTTCGGGATTGGTTTCGTCCTGCGCCCAGTCGCGCACCGCCTGGCTGCCCGCCAGCGCTTCGGCGAGCGATACCTCGCGCACCAGCGTGCCGAGCCCGCGATGCCGGTCATAAAGCACCTGCTTTTCGGCAAAGAGCGTACCCAATTGCACGACGGTCGAATTGACGACCCACTGGAAAGCAAAAAAAGCCGGCACGGCAACGCTGGCGAAACCGAGCAACACCAGCAGCAACACGCGGGCGCGCAGACTGTCGGTGAAGAGGCGAAGAAGCGACATATGCGGCGACCCATGACGGCAGAATGGCTGAGGCCCACCCGTCACTATCGCGGCGCGGGCCTCTAGACTTCGTTAATAGGCCGATGGGGCAGGAAAAAACAAATAACTAAGTGCGTAAAAACGTCTGCGCCGCCAGCAGTTCTTCGCGCCGGATTTCATGCCCGCCATTGTGCCAGACCACTTCGGCGCTGGCGCCATTGGCGGTGAAATAGTCGGCCAGCGCCTGGCTCGACCCTGCCGGTGCTATGGGATCATATTGTCCTGCCGTCACGAGGACTTTTCGCCCCGTAAAGTCGGCCACCGGCGGCGCAAAGGGAATGAGCGGATGCATGAGCACGGTGGCGTCGAACAGGTCCGGCGCCCCGAACTGCACCGAGGCCAGAATATTGGCGCCGTTGGAATAGCCGAGCCCCAGCACTTTTGCCGGCCGGCGCCTGGCCACTTCCGCGCGCAAAAACGCGGTCATCGCTGCGGTGCGCTGAGCGAGATCGGCCATGTCGTAGACGCCCTCCCCGGTGCGGCGGAAATAGCGTAGCGCGCCCTGCTCGCTGACATCGCCACGCGGCGCCACTCGCGCCGCGCCGGGTACGAGCTCAGCGGCGAAATCAAAGAACTGGTTTTCATCCCCGCCAGTGCCATGGAACAGGAAGATCAGCGGCGCGTCGGCGGCCGCACCTTCGGCAGAACGGAATTGATATGCGGTCATAACGCGTCTCCTTGCTCTTGCTCCCAGCGATATCGGCATGTTCGGCCCGAACGCAATTGCGCTTCCCTGCCACGCTCTGTTGCCGCTTCTGGAACAATGAGTATGATGGGCCATGTTCCTGTCTGTCTTTGACGTCTTCAAGATCGGTATCGGACCATCGAGTTCCCACACCATGGGCCCGATGTCTGCTGCCGGCCGTTTCCTCGATGAATTGCGCGAGGGCAACTGGCCCCGCGCCCGACAGGCCCGGCCTGCCGCGATTACCGCGAGCCTCCACGGCTCCCTCGCCTATACGGGCATCGGTCATGGCAGCGACCGCGCCGTCATCCTCGGCCTCGCCGGAGAAAACCCGCGCGATGTCGATCCCGACCAGATGGAGCCGATCGTCGCAAGAATTCGAGAGACCGGTCAGATCGAGCCGCCTGGCCACCCAGCCTATCGCTTCCGCCCCGCCGTCGATCTCGTGCTCGATACGCGCACGCCGCTCCCCGGCCACCCCAATGGCATGCAGTTCTGCGCTCTCGATGGCGACGGCCAATTGCTGCTGCGCCGGGTCTATTTCTCCATCGGCGGTGGCTTTGTCGTCAGTCAGGACGAGCTGACTGCACTCAAGGACGCCCCCACCATCAAGCAGGACGTGCCCTGGCCCTTCGCCAATGCGGCCGAAATGCTCGACATGGCCAGACGCTCCGGCCTTTCCATCGCCGCCATGAAGCGCGCCAATGAGGAAGTGCGCCTTTCGCGCCAGAAGCTCGACAAGGACCTGGACGAAGTCTGGACCGCCATGTCCGGCTGCATCGACCGCGGCCTCACCCAGGATGGGCAATTGCCCGGTGGCTTAAAGGTTCGCCGCCGCGCCAAGGCGCTGCACGAGCAGCTCTCCGAAAAATGGCGTCGCAACGAGATCGACCCCTTAAGCGGCAATGACTGGCTCAGCCTTTTTGCCATGGCGGTCAATGAGGAAAACGCTGCCGGCGGCCGCGTCGTCACCGCGCCCACCAATGGCGCTGCCGGCGTCATTCCGTCAGTCCTGCGCTATGCCACGCAATTCCTGCCCGGCATGGGCCGCACCGCTGTGCACGATTTTCTCCTCACCGCCGCCGCTATCGGCGGCATTCTCAAGCATAACGCGTCCATTTCCGGCGCCGAAATGGGTTGCCAGGGCGAAGTCGGCTCCGCCTCGTCCATGGCCGCCGCCGGCCTCTGCGCCATTCACGGCGGCACGCCCGAACAGATCGAAAACGCCGCCGAAATCGCTCTCGAACATCACCTGGGCATGACCTGCGACCCCGTCGGCGGTCTCGTCCAGATCCCCTGCATCGAGCGCAACGCTTTTGGCGCCGTAAAAGCCGTCACCGCCGCCTCACTCGCCCTCAAGGGCGACGGCATCCACGCCGTCACTCTCGACGCCTGCATCGAAACCATGCGCCAGACCGGCAATGACATGAGCGAAAAATACAAGGAAACCAGCCAGGGTGGCCTGGCCGTCAATGTCGTCGCCTGCTGAAGTACGGCGTCAGCGCGTCGCATGTTCCACGGTGTCATTCCCGCGAAAGCGGGAATCCCTGTTTCAGAAACGGAGATCCCCGCTTTCGCGGGGATGACACTGTGGTTGACGCTGGCGAAGCTAATCAGTTCCGCCCAAACTCATCCTCAATGCGAATAATATCGTCTTCGCCGAGATAAGACCCGGTCTGCACCTCGATCAGCTCCAGCTCGATCTTGCCCGGATTGGCCAGCCGATGCGTGCAGCCGAGCGGCAAGTAGATCGACTGGTTCTCGCTCAGCATGGTCACCTGACCATCCACCGTCACCTCCGCCGTGCCCCGCACCACCACCCAGTGCTCGGACCGGTGATGATGCTTTTGCAGGCTCAGCTTCTTGCCAGGTTTCACAAACAGCTTCTTCACCTGGAACCGATCACCCATCAGGATCGACGAATACCCGCCCCAGGGCCGATAGGAAGTCTTGTGTGTCTCGGTCAGCGCCCGCGTCGCCGCATCGGCCTTCAGCGCCTTGGCTATCGCCCCGACATTCTGCGCCTGGCTCAACCGCCCGACGAAAACCGCATCTTCCGTGGCGATAACAGCCACATCATCGAGCCCATCGACGACCACATGCGCCGTCTCGGTAACGATGAGCGAATTGGTCGAATTGGAAATCATCGCCGGCCCGGAAACGGCATTGCCAGCCGCGTCCCGGCTCTGCCCCTTCCACACTGCATCCCAGGCGCCGAGGTCAGACCATTCGAACGACACGGGCAGCACCGCCGCCTTGTCGGTGCGTTCAAAGATCGCATAGTCGACCGAAATATTGGGCGAGGCCGCAAACGCCGCCTCATCGAGCCGGATGAAATCGAGATCGCTCTTGGCCCCGGCCACTGCGCCACGCGCCGCAGAATAGACTTCGGGCGCGAGCTTTTCGCATTCAGCGAGGAACAGTTTTGCCGGCAGCATGAACATGCCCGAATTCCAGGCAAAACCACCCTGGGCCAGCATGGCCTCTGCCTTTTCAAGATTGGGCTTTTCAACGAATGCCCCGACCTTGTGCGCGCCATGGCGCAGTGCCTCGCCAATGGCGATATAGCCATAGCCGGTTTCCGGCCGGTCAGGCGTAATGCCGAAAGTGACAAGGTTCCCGTCCCGTGCTGCCAGCGCAGCATTGTCTACGGCACCAAAATATTCGGCACTGGCCGAGATCAGATGGTCCGATGCCAGCACATGAATGACGGCATTCTCATCCTGGCTCACCGCCACCAGCGCTGCCGCAGCAATTGCCGCCGCCGTATTCCGCGCCACGGGTTCGAGTAGAATCGCCCCCAGCGCAATCCCCCGCTCCTGCGCCTGTTCGGCGACAAGGAAGCGATATTCGGCATTGGTGATGACGATGGGCGCCCCATAGCGCCCGGCATCCTTCACGCGCTCCAGACTCTGCTGAAAGAGACTCGTCTCCCCCACGAGATCGATGAACTGCTTGGGCCGCGCCGAACGCGACTTCGGCCACAGACGGGTCCCCTGACCCCCGGCGAGAATGACAGGAACAATGGCTGACAAGGAACGGACCCGCGCTTTTATTCGAGACTGTCCATCCCTTAGCCGAAGCAACAGGCCTTTGCCACAGATCAGCGAAACACATGGCCCAAAAAGGTAAAGGCCCACAAGACGAATTGTCTTGTGGGCCTTTATTGGTTGCGGGAGCAGGATTTGAACCTGCGACCTTCAGGTTATGAGCCTGACGAGCTACCGGGCTGCTCCATCCCGCGTCAATCACTGCGCCTCGGCGCGGTGTGAGGGCTATATAGGGGGTAGTTTCCAAGACCTCAACCCCCAAAGCGGCGCGGGTGACGGTTTTTTGACATCCGGCCCCAACATCAGGAAAATCAGGGCTTTGCAGCGCAAGGCATGTGGAAAACTTCTACGAACGCGGTTCCCGTCTTTTCCCCTTCGTGTTGAACGGTCTACCGTCCCGCACGCTGGACGATCTACTGTCCAGCCCGCTGCAATTGAGCACTTTGGGACGCCCCACCATGGAAATGAAGAAACTCGGCCGTACCGGCATCGAGGTCACCGACATCTGCCTCGGCACCATGACCTGGGGCAGCCAGAACACGCAAGACGAAGGCCACGCCCAGATCGCCATGGCCCGCGATGCCGGCATCAATTTCATGGACACGGCCGAACTCTATGCCGTCCCGGGGAGCCCCGAAACCTCGGGCCGCACCGAGGAAATCATCGGCAACTGGTTCGCCGCCAACAAGGACCGCGAAAGCTGGGTCCTCGCCAGCAAGATCGGCGGCGGCGGCAATGCGTTCCTCCGCGAAGGCAAGCGCGCCGACGGCGCCTCGATCCGCATCGCGGTCGACGGGAGCCTCAAACGCCTCAAGACCGACTATATCGATCTCTACCAGATCCATTGGGCGAGCCGCGGACACTATCACTTCGAAAACTACTGGCGCTACGCCCCGCACAAGCAGGACACCGCCGACATTCTCGCCAATCTCGAAGACATGCTCGAAACCCTTGGAGAACTGGTCAAATCAGGAAAAATCCGCGCCATCGGCGTTTCCAACGAAACCACCTGGGGCATTTCCCAGTGGCTGCGCATCGCCGAAGCCAAGGGCTTTCCGCGCCTCGCTTCCGTGCAGAACGAATACAATTTCCTCCGTCGCCTCTTCGATCATGACCTGGCCGAATTGAGCCACCACGAAGATGTCGGCCTCCTCGCCTATTCCCCCCTCGCCGCCGGCATGCTGACCGGCAAATATCTCGGCGGCCAGACGCCCAAGGGCAGCCGCAAGGACTACCAGAAGGGGTTCTGGCGCCAGAACGAATTTTCCGAGGCCGCCACGCGCGATTACCTCGCCCTCGCCAACAAACACGGCCTCGACCCCGCCCAGATGGCCATCGCCTTCTGCCGCACCCGCCCCTTCATGACCTCGACCATCATCGGCGCCACCAGCACCGAGCAATTGGCGGTCGATCTCGGCGCGGTAAACCTGACGCTCTCGCCCGAAGTTCTCGGCGAGATCGACGCACTCTTCCGCCGCCACCCGCGCCCGCTATAAACTGTGTTGGAACGCTTCGGGGGCCCGGCATGACGGCAACGCTTTTCACTTCGCTTTTTCCGCTCGTCGCCTATTACGCCTATAATCTCATCGTGCCGCTGATCGAGCGCCGCCGCCCCTCGCTCTCGACCATAATGAACATGCAGCGCCGTCGCTGGGTCACCAATGCGACGCGCCGCGAAAGCCCCTTCGACGCTATCCTGTCGGGCAATATCATGGGCTCGGTGAGCTTCCTGGCCTCCACTTCGGTGCTGCTGGTGCTCGCAGTCTTCGCCGTCTTCGGCCAATTGCCGACGCTGATGGAAACACTCGATACCATCTCGGTCGACCACACCTTCTCCACCGCCGACGTGCAAATCCACCTCATGGTCATGCTGACCATGTTCGTCCTGGCCTTCTTCGCCTTCACCCTGTCGCTGCGCCAGTTCAACCACTATTGCATCATGCTCGGCGCCCTCGAACATGACCGGGTCACCTCTGAGGAAGAGATCGACGCCATCACCCGCATGAACGCGCTCGGCGCCAAGAATTTCAATTCCGGCATCCGCGCCTACTATTTCTCGGTCGCCACCGTCGCCTGGTTCATCTCCGAATGGCTGGCCGTCGCCGCCTGCCTTGCCACGGTCCTGATCCTCGCCCACCGCGAATTCTTCTCGACCGCCCACCGCACCGCCGCTTCCGCCGCCGTCATCGCCGCGCGGCATAGGAAAAAGCTGGCCGAAAGCGAGATCAAAAAAGAAGAAGGCCCCGGCGAGTTCTAGCCGAGGCCCCTCTGTCGATTTCCGCAAGACCCTACTTCGACTTGGTCTTGCCGCTACCCGAACTGCCACCGCTATTGAGCCGCGCCAGATTGTCCACGGCGAGCTGATAGCCCAGATCCGCCGACTGCTGGTAATAGCTCTTGGCGCGGTCGAGATCGACGTCGACCCCGAGCCCGTTTTCATAGATATGGCCCATATTATTGAGCCCGATCGGCTGCGCTTTGTCTGCTGCAATCTGGGTCCATTTCAGCGCCTCGGCATAGTCGACCTCGGTCCCCAGCCCATCCATGTAGAGGAGGCCGAGATTGACCGCTGCGCGCATTTCCCCGCCCTCGGCCGCTTCCTCGTAAAGCTGCAGCGCCTTGGCATAGTTCTGCTTCACGCCGCGCCCATCTTCATAGAGCAGCGCCAGATTGTGCTTGGCGAGCGCCATGCCCTGGTCGGCCGCCAGTTGATAGAGTTCCGCGGCCTCCGCCACATCCTGCTCCACGCCCTCGCCGTTTTCCAGGAGGAACGCCAGATTGTTCTGGCCATACATGTCGCCCTGGTCGGCAGCGAGCCGGTAGAGCTCGACGGCGCGGCCCATATCGACATCTTGCCCCAGCCCATCCTGCAGAACTTTTCCGAGATTGACCTGCGCCGACACGTCCCCCTGCGCCACGGCCTTTTCGAACCAGGCCGCCGCCGCCACATAGTCGCGCGGCACGCCCAGGCCCTCCTGGTACATCAGCCCCAGATTGGACTGCGCCTTGGCCATGCCCTGCTCGGCCGCCGCGCGATACCAGCGCGCCGCCTCGTCATAGTCCTGCTCGACGCCCTCGCCGAAATCATAGGAGAGCCCCATGGAGTTCTGCGCCAGGGCAAAGCCGGCCTCGGCGCCCTCCAGCAGCAATTGCGCCCCGCGCTCCATGTCGGTCTCGACGCCATCGCCCGTCGTCAGCATGTCGCCATAGATGGCGAGCGCGATCACATGGCCGCCCTCAGCCGCCTCTTGGAAAAGCGGTACGGCCTTCTCGGTATCGCCATCGGCAAAGTAAGCGCGCGCCAGCCAGCCCTTGACCTGGGCTGAATCGGGTTCTTCCTTCAGCGCCTCGCTGCAGGCCTTGATCGCGGCCGAGGTGTCGATGTCCCAGGTTTCCCGCCCGATCGATTCAAACCCCACCTCATATTGGCTCGACGCCTCCGCGGCGCAGGCGTCAAAGGCGGGGCCCGCCAGCACCGGCGCTGCCGGCAGAGCCAGCACAGCACCGGCTGATGCCAGCACCAACACGGCTCGTCTCGAAGTACGGATCGCTTTCATCGCTCTCTCCCAAAAGAACTGCACACTGAGGCCGCCATCCGATGTTAGCCCAGCCATTGCGACCAACAAAAGACCTCAGGCCAACAAATGCTTGAGCGTGGTCAACACCGCCGTGATCGATTATCACTGCGCCATGGCCCGCCTCATCCTTCTCAACAAGCCGTTCAACGTGCTCTCGCAATTTTCCGGCGGCAATCCGGGCGAGACGCTGGCTGATTTCGTAAAAGTGCCCGAAGTCTATCCCGCCGGGCGCCTCGACAAGGATAGCGAAGGCCTCCTGCTTCTCACCGATGACGGAAAACTGCAGGCCGAGATTTCCTCGCCCCGCTTCAAGCTGCCCAAAACCTATCTGGTGCAGGTGGAAGGCACTGCTACAGAAGAAGCCCTCGAAAAACTGCGTAGGGGTGTCATCCTCAACGACGGCCCCACGCTTCCCGCCAAGGCAAAGTTGATCGACCCGCCTGAACTCTGGGACCGAAACCCGCCGGTGCGCTATCGCAAGAGCGTTCCCGACACCTGGCTCTCCCTCACCATCACCGAAGGCCGCAACCGCCAGGTCCGCCGCATGACCGCCGCCGTCGGTTTTCCGACCCTCAGGCTCGTGCGCTGGCAGATCGGCGATTGGACGGTGGAGGGCCTAGCGCCCGGCGAATGGCGGGATGCGCCCCGCCCCGTCACGTCGGCTCGGAAGCCTTCTCGCGGGTAAACCACTTCATGTCGCGCCATTCGCGCACCGTGATGGTGATTTTCTCCGGGCTGATGTCGATCAGGTTATAGGCATTGGGCTCGCCACGCAGCCGGGTCGAAATGGCCGAAGAAGCCTGGGCCACGAGAATCGGCGCCGCCGCTGCCGTCCGCATGCCGGTGGGCGCGCCTTCCCTAATGTCGCCGGGATGCTCGTGCTTGCGCACATAGGAGAGGTGAAAGTGCCCCGAGAGCACCAGCCGCACACCCAGCCGCGAAAACGTCGCGAGGGCATCGTCGGCCCGTTTGACGAGCTTGGTGCGCTGCACCATGGCCTCGGTGGGAAACATCACCGGGTGGTGTGCGACGATCACCCGGAGCGCATCGGGCGAGGCCTTGGCGAAACGGCTTTCGAGATGTTCGAGCTGATCTTCCGAAATCGTCCCATGGCCCCAGTTCCATTCGAGCCGCGCCCGCCGCGAGGTCTTCATCCCGACAAACGCCACGCCGTCCATTTCGAGGAACGGTTCCAGCTCCCTCGCGATATAGCGCCGATAGAGCCCATAGGGATTTAAAAACCGTCGAAAAATGTTGATCGCCGGCACGTCGTGATTGCCGGGCACCGCAAAGACCGGGGCCGTCAGCGTGTCCAGAAATTCTCGCGCCGCGATGAATTCGGCCTTGGTGCCGACCTGGGTAAAATCGCCGCTTGCGACAACGAGGTCCGGCTTTTGCAATTCGATATCCTGCGCCAGTCCCGCCGATACCGCCGGATCGTGATGCCCAAAATGCAGGTCGGAAATATGGACGATCCTCATGCTGCCCCTCCTTGCGCATTGTCTCCGGTCCCGGCCGGCACCAGCACGGTCAGTGCCTGTGGCCTTATCTTGAAGCGCAGCGGGCTATGCAGCGTCTCCACCTCGCCGTCGAACATCACCTTGAGCAGTTTCTTGCGGCTGCGGATGATCACGGCGCGCGAAGATTCGATGCTCAGCGCCGGCGCATCCCTCCAGGTGCCGAGCACCATTCCGCTCGCCAGCCGCACGAAATCGCCCACCGTCAACGAGCTCAGCGTATAAATGGTGAGCCGTCCGCCATCGAGCTCGCTACGCGAAAAGACCTTTCCCAGCCCCTGCTCATACTCGTTGCAGGCGACGGCGACGGCCTTGGCGCGCACGATATGCTCCGGACCATCCTCCGGGTTGATCGCCACCGCCATGCGCCGCGCCCGCGACAAGCGGTGCAGCAGGAAACGCATGAAGGCAAACTTTGAGCTCCAGGTGCCCTGCCCGCGAATATGCTCGCGCGCCGCCGCCAGCGACGGGATCACCCCGATTACCACCTTATGGAGAAAGACGCGCTCATTGACCTCGCCCACATCGATCTGCCGCGTCACGCCCGAGGCCAGCGCGGCAATGGCCGCTTTCACCTCGAGCGGTATGCCAAGATCCTTGGCCAGCGCATTGACCGTCCCGAGCGGCAATATGCCCAGCACTCTTTCCGTCCCCGCCAGTGCGCCGGCAAGCGCCGTTATCGTACCGTCCCCGCCTGCCGCCACGATCACCTCGGCACCGGCCTCTACCGCTCTTTCCACCCTCTGCATCAGCGGGGTTTCCACATCGCCATCCACCTCGGCATCGAGCCCGGCTTCCGCGCACAGCGCCTTGAGCGCTTCGACGGAAATGCCGGTCGCGAGCACCGTTCCGGAATTGGCATTGAGGATGATGTGAAAGCGGTGCGGCGCTGTCTGTTGCATAAGTGCCCGTCGCGAAAACCGAAATCGTCCGTGCTTAACGGGCACACGGCAAGGGGGTTGCCAAAGGGCGCCAGTTTTCGGACGCAGCGCCCCTGGCGGGCAGCTGAACCGGCGATGCGGCCCGGCCCCACCGAGGTTCGCAGGCCCGCGCTGCGGCAATTTATGATGTTGACATTCAACTATGTTGGGCGTTTATTGCCGCCCGTTGAGACGACTTTCCGGCCCCACCAATGCTTGTCTGCCAGTGCAATATGATCACCTCGCAAGAGATCGAGGACATTGTTCTGGATCTTCTCAAGGCAGACCCATGGCAATTGGTGGTTCCCGCAAAGGTCTATTCTGAGCTCAACCGACGTGCGAAATGCGCGGGCTGTGTGCCGAATGTGGTGGACATTATCGTCCAGGTCACAGAGAATTATCACGCCCAGCATGCCCATCCGCCTGGGGACGTTTTGACGTTCCAGACTGGGCTGGAGAAGCTTAAGCAGCAACGCAGTGGAGTACGTCGTGAAAGGCGAAGCACAAGTCATCGAGCGGCTTAACGAAGCCCTTTTTCTCGAACTCGGCGCCGTCAACCAGTATTGGGTGCATTTCCGCCTTCTGGATGATTGGGGCTACAAGAAACTTGCAGCCAAGGAACGCGCTGAATCCATCGAAGAGATGCATCACGCCGACCGGCTGATCGAGCGCATCATCTTCCTCGAAGGTCATCCCAATCTGCAGCGCGTGGCCCCGCTCAGAATCGGCCAGACCATCAAGGAAGTTCTCGAAGCCGACCTTGCCGGCGAATATGATGCCCGCGCCGCCTACAAGGCGAGTCGCGAGCTCTGCGAACAGCTTGGCGACTATGTCTCCAAGAACCTGTTCGAGGCCCTTCTTACGGACGAGGAAGGTCACATCGACTTCCTCGAAACCCAGCTCGATCTCCTCGAAAAGATCGGCCCGGAAAAGTATGGCCAGCTCAATTCGGCCTCGGCCGACGAAGCCGAATAGGCGATTTTCGATCTAGGCATCGCGCGGAAAAGTGGAAACCGGTTTCCGTCCAGCGATGTCTAATAAAGCCCCAGGAACGCCCGGCTCGTCCGGGCGTTTTGCTGTCCGGCGGTTCCACCGCTGACTGTCACCCCGGCGAAGGCCGGGGCCCATCTTGAGAGCGGCCGGATGGCATAGATCGCCATTCCCGGGCCAGCACAAAGGGACAAAGAATGGCTTTCCACACCGGCCGCCTGATCGACCATGTGCATCTGCGGGCGCACGATTTCGAAAAGACGCTGAAATTCTACAAAGCCGTCTTCGCCGTTCTCAACATCCCCATCACCGCTTCGGGCAAGAACTGGTTCCAGATCGATGAGCTTTTCGTCGACGAGACCGAGGACGACATTCTCCCAAGCCACGTCCATCTAGCCTTCCAGGCCAAGGACCAGGCGACCGTGAACGCCTTTTACGAAGCCGCGCTCGCCGCCGGCGGCACCGACAACGGCGCTCCGGGCGAAAGGGACTACCACCCCGGCTACTACGCTGCCTTCGTCATCGATCCCGACGGCAACAATATCGAAGCCGTCTACCACGGCCCCAACAAACGCTCGGCTGCGTCGGTGGTTATCGAACCGCAGCACTGAAGCTTCTAGGCCAGCACCGGCTCCTCCTCCTGTCGTCATTGCCGGGCTTGTCCCGGCCATCCATCTCGCCTCCGCATGGACCACCGGGACAAGCCCGGTGGTGACGACGGAACGGCCTCACTCCTCGATCGGCTGGAACATCGAATTAAGCTGCGAGACGATCTGATCCATCGGCGCGATTGCCTCAGGCAATTGTTCCGGCGCTTCCGGCGTCGCCACCAAATAGGGCACCCCGCTCGGGAAAGCTCCAAAGCGCTGGAAGAACCCGACCATATCGTCGAGCACCGGCATGCGCCAGCGCCAGAGCGCGCCCATGGCGATCACCGGCTCCATATGTCCAAAGCCCTCATAATACTGCGTCGTCACCCAAACACCCTGCGCCCGCAACCGTTCGGCAAAATGATTGGTATTTTGCACGCGCACGATCGGATCGGTCGTGCCGCTCGCCAGATACATGGGCGGTGCCGACGAGGTGATGAGGTTGATCGGCTGCGTCCCCTCCGGATTTGGGGCATAGCCAAAGGCCTCCTGCACTTCGCTATATTCGAAGGGGTAAAAGTCGTAGGGCCCCGACAGCGCCGCAACGGCCAGGATCGGCATGGTCACGCCAAATTCCTGCCGGTAGGACGGGTCGAGCGCCAGCATCACCGCATTATAGGCGCCGGCCGAATGCCCGGCGAGAAACAGCCGATTGGGGTCGCCACCATAATTGGCGATATTGTCCTGTACCCAACGCATCGCCGCTGCGCTGTCATAGAGAAAATCCGGAAACCGCACTTCCGGCACCAGCCGATAATCGGCGATCACCGTGATAAAGCCCCGCGAGGCCAGGGCCCGGCCGACAAACTGATAGTCGCTGCGCTCGCCCCGGTTCCAGCCGCCACCATAGATGAAGAACACCACCGGCGCCGGCGCCCCGCGCTGTTCCGGCCCATAAATGTCGAGCTTGTGCCGCGGCCCATCGGCATAGGGAATGGCGTCCCCGATCTTGGACGTGCCAGCATCCATCGATGTCGGCAGGTTGAACGGGTCCATCATGGAAATCGCAAAGGCCTGTACAGGCAGCAGCGAGACAAGAACCACAAGCGCGGAGAGAATACGAAGTCTGATCATTGCGAAACTGATGATGGCTGGGAGATTGGCGGCACTATGAGGAGTAATGCCGGACATTTTGTGACGTGGGAGAATGAAGGCGGCGATCTGAAATCTTCTCTTCCATCGTCACCACCGGGTTTGTCCCGGTGGTCCATGCCATGACGGGAAAGATTGGGAAAGCTCCAGCCCGGAATGGGCGAGGGCAGGCGCACCGTCCTTGGCGCTGGCCTGCCCTCTACTTAAGCCCCGGGAGTCTGCGCCCCCAAAGGTTAACGAGAGGTTAACAGATTATCACGCTTTGGAGCGCCAGAACCATGATCAGCGCTTCAGCCGATCGAGCAGCAGCCCCGAAACATGCCCATCCGCGGGCAATCCGGCCCGCGCCTGGAACGCCATGACCGCCGCCCGCGTCTTGGGCCCGACGACGCCGTCGGGCGTCCCGACATCATAGCCGGCGCGGCTCAGGAGGCTTTGAACTTCGGCCCGCTGCGCCTTGTTGAGTGCATAGTCTCCCGTCGGCCAGGGCGTCGCAAAACTTCCGCCGCCGATGATCCGGTCGGCCAGATGACCCACGGCGAGCGCATAGCTGTCCGAATTGTTGTAGCGCTTGATCACATCGAAATTGGGCAAAAGCAAAAAGGCCGGGCCGCTCGCGCCCGCCGGCATATAGAGCCGCCCCACATCGCCCGCCCGTGGAAAGGCCCGCCCGGAAACGCGCGAAATCCCCATCGCCTGCCATTGGCTCAGCGGCGCCTTTTCCATCTGTCGGGCGCGCGCAAAGTCGAAACCGGCCGGAATCTTGACCTCATAGCCCCAGGTCTCGCCCGGTCGCCAGCCAAAGGCGTTGAGATAATTGGCGGTCGAACCCAGCGCATCGGGCACCGAATTCCAGATATCCTTGCGCCCGTCGCCATTGTAGTCGATCGCATAGCGCATGAAACTCGAAGGCATGAACTGGGTATGCCCCATGGCTCCGGCCCAGGAGCCGACCATCTGGTTGGGCGCAATATGCCCGTCCGAGACGATGCGCAGCGCGGTAAGCAGCTCCTTGCGGAAGAAGTCGGCGCGATATCCGCCCTCGGTCAGCGTCGCCAGCGCATGGATGGTATTGTTGCCACCCATGAAGCCACCGAAATTGGTTTCCATGCCCCAGATCGCCAGCACGATCTCGGGCTGCACGCCAAAGCGCTGTTGCGCCCCCGCCAGGGTCTGCGCCCATTCCTTGCGCATCGCGGCGCCCTTGCCCGCCTGTGCGGCGGTCACGCGCTTGTCGATATATTGCTGCACGGTCTGGGAGAATTCGGGCTGCTTGCGCGTCAACTCCATCACCTTGGAACTCGGGGAATAGCCGGCAAAAGAGGCATCGAACGCCTGCCGGCTCACGCCAATGGCCTGCGCATCCGGCCAGAGGCCGCGCACGAAATCGGCGCTATTGCCATGGGCCGGCGCAGCCATGCCAAGAACAAGGGAAAAAGCCACAATGGCTTTGCCAAAGGCGGAAAGTCCGCTGGATCGGATCATGTCGAGCCTCGTGATACGCGCTACCTGAAAGTCACGGGCGCGCCGGCTGAACAGCATCGGGCGCGCGTATCAAAGAATTAACGCACCCGATTAAGATCACCTTAAGGCAAAGGCCCTGGCCTGATCACGATGATTTCAACCCTGATCGTCGTCCACCGGCGGCAGTTCGGGTAGGCTTTTCCCGTCCTTGCCAGGCACATAACGCATCTTCGGCGTCGGCGTTTCAATGCCGCGCTCGCCAAAAAGCCGCATCAGCGTTTCGCTATAAAAACGCCCCGCGCCCCATTGCTTGCCCGCCAGCGTTTTAATGCGCGAGCGCAGTGTCACCGAAGCCGGCGTAATGGCGATCAGCCCCTGCAGGTCGAGATCGTCCAGAATGACATTTTTATAGTCCGGATGCTCCATGACCAGCGCAAAGGCATCGCGCATGGCTTGCTTGGCGCCCTCGATGTCGCTGTCATAGGCGATTTCGACCTCCGAAATATAGAAGGAGAAACCGCGCATCATATTGGAAACCTGGTCCACCGAGGAGAACGGGATCAGGTGTACCGTCCCCGTCATGTCGCGAATGGTCACCGAACGGATCGTCAGCTTTTCGACGACACCCGAGCGCCCGGCCGCCTCCACAACATCGCCCTCGTTCATCACATTTTCGAACTGGATGAAGATGCCGGTGATGATGTCCTGCACCAGCTTTTGCGCGCCAAAACCGATGGCAAGACCGACCACACCCGCACCGGCGAGGAGCGGCGCGATATTCACGCCGATCTGCGCCAGGGCCAGCATGACGCCAAAGATCACCAGCGCCACCGTAAAAGCATTCTTGAACAGATTGAGCAGCGTCTTTTCGCGCGGCGTCGGCGCTTTACCCGAACTCGCGCTCAGCCGATATTCTACCCAGGACGCCACCACCACGTGGAGAACAATGGCGATCAGCACGATCAGCGCCGCCGAAACCACCGACCCGGCTACGCCCAGTCCTTCGTCGCTGCCGATCCAGTTGGCAAAATCGAACAATTGCCAGGCCTGCCCGACGGAGATGACCACCCCCGCGATCACCACCCAGCGCACCACGGCCATGACGGCCGGCACGAAGGCCTGCAGCCGGTTCTCGAGCAGCGGCAGGCGCTGGCTGATATCTGGCGGCAGCCGCAGGCCGACATTGACGAAACGACCGATGAAACCGGCGATCAGCGAGCCGATGACAATCGCCAGCAACGACTGCACCGTCGCCCCGAGCATGAAAGGCAGCGCCTCGTCGGGATTGGCGAACCAGACAACCAATAGCGCCAGCAGATAGGCAATTGCCAGAACATGCCATTGCTGCCCCACGGCGGCCAGTACACGCCAGAGCCCGGCATTGCCCCGGCGCACGGCGAGTTCAGAAAGCCAGACCCGCACATCGTCCTTGTTCTGCAAGACGATGATGACGCCCACGGTCACCACCGTAATCATGATCAGAATCTGCACGGCCGTGGCGGCCGCGGGAGAAATCGCCGAGGCCAGCATCGGCGACACGAACATGAAAGTATAGCCCAGCAACGAAACCAGCCGCGCCAACCAGAACGACCAATAAGCCGCATTGTCATCGGTCACCGGCAGGAAGCGCAGGCTCGTATGTCGCGGCGCCAGCAGAATTCGCACCGCCAGCTTGCACACTTCCACGACGAGAAAGGCGTTGAGAAGCAGGCTCTGATTGATGCCCATCTCGCCGCGCGGCGTCGTGCCGAAATTGAGCGCCAGCACGTAGCCGAACGCCCAGGCCACGATAACGCTCAGCGTATCGACCAGTGTCCCGGCGGCAATGATCCCGAGTTTTTGCCAGATATTGCGATTGGCCGCACCGCGCGATATCCGCGCCATGAGCGGTTGCGTTGCCAGCCGCAAAAGCCAGAAACTGCCAAAAAGCCCCGTCAGCACGATCCCCAGATTGACCGCCAGCGCCCCGAGCATCTCATAGTCCGCATTGAGCGTGCCATCGACCGCCTGGCGAAAGTTGACGAAAATCCCGCCGACCGCCCGGACCGTCGCCGACGCCCCCTGCGCCACGCTGCGCGTATATTCCGCCAACTGCCGTGCAATGCTGAGATCGGGCAGGATTTCCTCAGTCGCGGTCTCTTCGGTCGCCGCCGGCGCCGCCTGCTTCAACCGCTCGATCAACGCCGCCCGCGCCGTGTCATCCTCAAGAATGCGCACGAGATCATCGACGACCTGGCTTGATTCGGCGCCAGTGGTTTCGGTGGCGGCTGGTGTACTCGTGGACGCCGGCGCCTGCCCAAGCGCGGGCGTTGCGAGCAAGATTACGAAGAAGAAAAGACGGAAGAGCAGCTGCATAGCCATCGCAATGACGATCAAAATGGGCCTCAGCATGGCGCTCCTCGGCCTGAGGTCAACCCCAAGCACCACGATATTCCCGCGTGCCCGCGTCCGCAGCGACCCTCTCTGCCAGCTCACTACGTAATGTTCCGCAGGAACCGTCACTTTATGGCGTGATGGCGTCATGCTATAATAATTGAAGATCAGAGGCCTCTGCGTTGCAGTACCTTGCCCTGTGCTTCATCAGACATCCGTAATGCTCCGCAACTCCCTTCGGTTGGGAAGTTGGAGGCTCGGCTTCACCGGCCAAACAGCGCGCGTTTTTGTTGAAGAAGCGCCAGATCAGGCCAGTCATGCTGAAATGCCGGAAGAAACAGCCGCCTATCCACGATGCCCCGCGTATTCCGATCTTCGACCACTGGCGACCAGCGGAAATCGTCATGAATGACGATGTTTCCGCAGTCGAACAGATAGTGCCAGGTCGGCGCGAGGAGAATGCCCGCCGAAGCCCGTTCGTGAGGCGAAAGCAACCTTGGTACAATGTGTGCGGCCTCGAGACCGCATAGTCCGTCCAAGGACATGAGCGTGTCTCCGCTAATGGCACAGCGGCCGGCATAGGCCCTGTAAACACGCTCCCTGAACTTTCGATCGCGCATGCGCTCACGGCGCGTGCGAAAGCGCGGAATAGTGACCCGGTCTCCGCTGGTAGGCATCACAAATCTTGGTTGGGACGCAGTCGAGATCAACCGCGCATAGTGCTCCTCGGTGACTTCGCGAACATCGGCAGCAGCAAACCATCCTTGCGCCTCTGCGCTGGGGTCTGAATCGCCGATATCTTCGTCGAACTGTCGATCGAGTTTCTGAATGTTCCTCAGGAAGACCACGTGCCTCGACCCATCGGCACCGGGCAGAATACTATCGATGGAAGCTGAAGCGAAATAGCCGACTGGGACCTTCGCCCTCTCGGATTGTCGAACACTTTGGTACAGCAGCACCTGAGACCCGGAGCAGGCTTTGAGCAGATCAACGAACTGGGAGCGGATCAGGACCATACCGTGCTCGTCGCAAAGCTCCCGATCATGGTCCGTGATGCGAATGACTGCAAAGGGCACGCGCGCACATTAGGAACAACACGTATCCGAACCTTAAACCGCGTCACTGCACGCAGGCCCGCTCTCTGTGCGACAATTGCCGACGGCACGAAAATTCCCGGCGGGCACAAACCGCATTATTTACCTGTGGCCATATCCTCCTAACGGCTATCTGCGTGTGACGTCGAACCCGGACGCCGTCACAAGCGCGTCCTGTGCATTTCTTGCAGAAGAAGACCAGAAGAAATCGCCATCAACCCTCTGCAACATGGTCGCCTTCCAGCGTCAGGGCGTGCCGCAGAGATGGCCAACGACTTTCGCCCTGCTCCGGGGGCATTACGGTCTACTAACAACCATCGTGGATGGGCTGTTCGCACCAGCATGAATGTACAGTCACGGGCATTTGCCAGGTAGCAGCGACGAAAGCACCACTGGCAAGCGGGCATTGGCTGCTATCGGTTCGCGGCCGCCTGCCTCAGCACATCCGAACTGCTGCCCGGCGAGAAAGGATTTCGATGCCAACCGGCAGCCGGACCATTCCGTATCGGCCGTGATATGTCATCGCGTGCCCTCGGCGGGCGCTGGGGACTAACAACCAATCCTGTCACCCGCCTACGCCGCGCACCCCGATGCCACGCGCCCAGCGACGTTCGACGTCCCTCTAGCGCCTTGTTTGCCGCATTTGGAGATTGCACATCAGAGGTGAGAAAGCGCGAAGAACAAGCACGGACTAGTTGTGCATACTGCGATGCCTTGCAGACGTCACAGCGCGTCCGCCCGACCGCGAACCGAAACCCACAGCCCCTGTCTCCTGCCGACACCGCTAGCTCCGATGCCAGTCGCTTCAGAAACGCACGGCAATCCTTGAGCGTCCCGCTCGCTGCATTCGCAACGTCTTCGCGTTGGCTCTCGGCCCGCGCCGAGAGCGTATCGAGAAGGGTTAGCCGCTCATCGTGGAGATCGGCCCGCAGATCAAGATCTGCCTCAGTCTCGAGCGCCCGCCGCATGTCCTGGACACGCAACAGCAGCACATGCCAGACGCCTTTGGAACACGTTGCACCGGCAATCATTCTTGGCCTCGAACCTTCCGATCCTTGTTCGAACACGGCCACGCTCCACCCCACGCGCTACGCCGCCGGTCTCCGATGCCAGTCGCGTCAGAAACGCTTGGCATTCCTTGAGCTTCCAGCCTGCCTCACCGAGGACATCTTCACGCCAGCCTCTGCCCTAGGTCGGAAGTGCTCCAAGAAAGACAAGCCACTTTTATGCAGCTAGAGGATGGACATCGAGACCGCCACGGCCTCCAGCGCTCGTCGCATTTGCGGGATGCGCAACAGCAGTCAATGTCAGAGGCCCGCGCAGCACAGGGGAGGACCTGTCACGATCTATGGCGCGTATCTCTAAGTCTTTATTGGAGCAGCCACGCTCCGGCCTCCTCGCCTATGCCGCAAGCTCCGATGCTAGCCGCTTCAGGAACGCGCGGCATTCCTTAAGGGTCCGGCTCGCTTCGTCAGCAATATCTTCGCGCCGGCTCTCGCCTTGGGCCGAAAGCGTTCGGAGCAGCTCCAGCCGCTCATCATGGAGATCGGCGCGCAGATCGAGATCCGCCGCCGTCTCCAGCGCCCGCCGCATTTCCTGGATACGCAACAGCAGCGAAAAACTGGCATAAAGCCGCCGCGCAACGGCCGGATCACGCCGCCAATTCTCACCCGCAAAGATCGCCGATGCCCGCTGTCCGGCGCCTAGGCAGTCAAAAGCCTCACAGCCATCGTAACCTAGCTGTTCACGCCGGGCGTGAATCTTGCAGCGGAAGTCACCCGCGAGATACTGGCAGGGTTCTCCGGCGAGCTTGTCATGCCCGAACTGACTGCCGCGCTGAAAGGACAGCGCGGTGCAACAAAGGGCAAAACACTTGCCGCAGTCGGCGGAAAAGTCGGTTTCCACTTGAGCTTGTCCTCGAATCCGAAGGCTCGTTTTGTGATCTGGGCTGTAAACGCAAAAGGCCCGGTTCTTTCGAACCGGGCCTTTTGTTTGTTTTGTATCGTAAAGAGACGATGTGTTTTTGGCAGACCTTGCAGTGACCTACTCTCCCAAGTCTTGAGACTTAGTA
>NZ_JAGIAW010000008.1 GCF_017744655.1 Devosia sp.
CCGCCAAAAACAAAGGAGAAACCTAGACCCTTGACCACAGCAACCGACCCAAAACAAAACTAACAGGCGGGTCACTTCTCAATGGAAAACCCGGGTCACTTCTCGGCGGAAATCAACAGACAATGGAAAAGGTGTTGCCGAAGCGAGACGTCAGAACCTCGATCACCTGTGTTTGCGATACGAAGGAGATGCCGAGGTCGCCGCGAGCAAAGCTTCCGGCCCAAAGCAGGTACTGCTCCCATAGTGGCTTGTCGAGATTGAGCTGCCCGCGCACCATCTCGATCTGTTCGCGTGTCGCATCCTTGCCGAAAACGACCTGGACCACGTCACCTGGCAGCGCTTGTGTCGCAGCGAATATGAGCACCGATACCAGTCGGCGGCCACGTCCTCAGCGCCATGGCCGGTCAGATAATTATGGACGTCGCGATCGATCCTAGCCGACCTGACGACCGATTTGAGCCGATGTCTCCAGCCGTGGTTCGGCGCAACGCCCTCGATACCGAGCGACCGCACCCAAACACCCAAACGCTGCCCAACCTTGTCCGCTTGCGTATTCGCGGGGTCGGCCTCCCGGGCGCGCTCGGGATCATAGAAGAGCGGCTTTCCGCGCCGCTTGTCGACGTAGAGGAGGAAGCCCTGTTCGAGCACATGCGGATGCAATGGGACGATGCGGAAGGTCTTCGACTTGATGGTGCCATCCTCCGGGGTCAGTCGCATGCACCAAATAGTTGTGCCATCCTGCGCTTTCTCCTCGACGACATTCGAGGAATGCAACTGTGCGATCTCGCCGATGCGAGCGCCGCTGTACGCAGCAAGCCATGCAGCCCATCGTCGGGCACCCGCGCCAGCTTCCGAGAATTTTTCGCTCGTGGGTTCGAGAGCGGCGGCGAGGATTTTCTCGGCGTCCGCGAGCCTAAAGCCCTTCTCCCGGGTCTGGGCCTTCTTTCTCACCTTCACTGCCATGTCCGAGAACGGATTGGACGCAAGGCGCGGGTATTTCTTCGAGCCGATCGCCCAATTGATGATTGCGCGCGGACCCGCCATATCGGCGTATGAAATAGTGCGGGCAGAAATGCCTTGGCCTTGTCGATGGTCGCGCCAGCGGATCACGTCGCCCTGCGTGATGCTGGCGACGTCGTCCCTGCCAAGGAACGCGGTGAGCAAGCGAAGCTTGCCCTCCCACGACTTGCGGGTCTTGGGGGCAATGTCGCCGGATGCGTACCAATCCGCGCACAGGTCCTTGTAGCCGTACGCCTCGCCATCGGCGACCATTTGTGTCGTGCTTTCCTCCACGGAGGGATACCGAGCTGCCTTGGGATCAGGGGCGTAGTCGCGGTTGGCGTTTCGCAAAAGCTGCTCGAACGCATCGCGCTTCACCATTGCGACGCGGCTGCACACCAGCAGTAGCGATCGAGCGTTGAGGCGGTCGCCGCGCTCGTTGAGATAGTCCTTCACTTCCGTCGAGTAGCGCAGCACCGCGGGATGTAGGGCAGGGATGAAGAAATGGCTGTCTGTGAACGTGCCGGGCGCCCCTGGCGCACGCTCGTTGCGTGGCAAGTACTTCTGAACGTCCTGCAGCGCCGAGATCCAGTCGGAGAGTCATCCTGTACCACCGTTCTGTACCACCAGCGGCTTTAGAAGAGCTTGATAAACAGGACTTTCAGGATTTCCGCAGGTCTGCGGTCGAACTGGCGGAGAGAGAGGGATTCGAACCCTCGAGACGGTTCCCCGCCTACACACTTTCCAGGCGTGCGCCTTCGACCACTCGGCCATCTCTCCGCATCGCCTTGGCAACCCTGGAACCAGGTTGTGCACGGCCTTGTTATGCCGTTGCGAGCGTGGCGCAATATACTGATGAACGTTTCGGGCGCAAGCGGGAGTTTCGCACTGTACCGTATGTTTTTCACGACCGCGCTGATCTCTTGTGAAACAGTCCCCGTGCGTGGCAGAAGGGGCAGGTGCAGGGGCGCAGCGGTCGGCGCCCAGAAGCACAGGACGGGGTGAATGCGGATAGCCTTGCGAATTATCGGCACCTGGCTCATTGGCCTGGCGCTGGTCTTGCTTGTCATTGATGGCACGAAATCTTTGGCGGCCAACGGGTTCGTCATGACTTCATTGGGCGATATCTGGCTTCAGATTCACGCGCAAAGCCTTGATACTGTGCGAGAATTTTTCCATAGCCGGTTCTTTGCCAATCTGCTCGACCGGGTCTTCGATGCGCTTCTTACCTATCCGGCCTTTGCCGTGATCGGGGTGCCGGGGATCGTTCTGGCGCTTTTGGGGCGAAAGCCGCGGCGCGAACGGTTTTTGCGAACCGACGATATCTGACCTAAAAATCGGGGGCGACAATCCCCATATTACGCGGCGAAAGGAGAAACAGATGTTCTTCCGCACCAAGCCGACTGCCATCCCCACCGAAGCCGAGGCTCTGCCCGGCCGCGACATGGAAATGCCTGTCGCGTCTCAACATTTTGTCAATGGCGCTGCCCTCAAGGGGCCCTATCCCGAGGGTGCCGAGACCATCTATTTTGGTCTAGGCTGCTTCTGGGGTGCCGAGCGCCTGTTCTGGAAGCTGCCCGGGGTTTTCGTGACCGCCGTGGGTTATCAGGGTGGGCACACGCCGAATGCCTCTTATGAGGAGGTCTGCTCGGGCCGCACCGGCCATACCGAGAGTGTCAAGGTGGTCTATGATCCCAAGGCTATCTCATTGGAAACGCTGCTGAAAACCTTCTGGGAAGAGCACGATCCAACCCAGGGCATGCGCCAGGGCAACGATGTGGGCACCCAGTATCGCTCGGCCATCTATACGACGACGCCTGAGCAGGCCGAGGCCGTTGCCGCGAGCAAGGCCATGTATGAAAAAGCCTTGAAGGACAAGGGCTTGGGCGCGATCACGACCGAGATCGCACCGGCCGGCCCCTTCTATTATGCCGAGACCTATCACCAGCAATATCTGGCCAAAAATCCCAATGGCTATTGCGGGCTCAACGGGACGGGCGTGAGCTGTCCCATCGGGCTCGGGGTTGCCGCCGAGTAATCACTTCTCTGTGCGGCGCGTCTCTGACGCGCCGCTTTGTTAGCAGACTGTTAACGTTGAGCCTCACCTATCCCTCCATCATGCGACGCGAAGGTTTCGAGGCCTTCGTCTCAGCGCTTCCGGCAGTGACATTGGTGCGCCAATGGCGCGACGATTCGGTCGCAAAAGTCGGCGACAAGATTTTTGCGCTGCTCGATCGCGATCCCGGCGAGGTTTGGTGCAAGGTCTCCGACATGTCTTTTGACCTTCTGACCGAACTGCCCGGCATTCGCCCCGCACCCTATTTTGCGCGGGCGGGTTGGGTGGCGATTTCCGTCGATAGTCCGCTCGGAGCGGCCGAGGTAGAGGCCTATGTGGTCGAAGCCCACCGGCTGGTCGCGACGAAGCTGAGCAGGAAGCTGCGCCTTCAATTGGGACTCGACCATTTGCCCGTTCATGCGCCAATTTAAGTTGGGGCTCGGGACGGGAGGAGAGAATGGCGAATGAAGGACTGCTTCAGGCGGTAGGACAGGTGTCGCGGCAGGTGCGCGATATCGAAGCGTCGACGGCCTGGTATCGCGATGTGCTGGGGCTGACCCATCTCTATCAATTCGGCGCCCTGAGCTTTTTCGATTGCGGCGGCTTGCGGCTCTATCTGCAGGAGAGCGCCGAGGCGGGGGCGGAATCGGTGCTTTATTTCCGAGTGCCCGACATTGATGCAGCTCATACGGCGCTGACGGCACGCGGGGTGGAGTTCATCCAGGCGCCGCATCTCATCCATCGGCATGAAGACGGGATGGAAGAGTGGATGGGTTTTTTCAAAGACCTCGAGGGTCGACCGCTGGCGGTGATGGCGCAGAAGCAGGGTCCTGCAGGGCCATGAAAAGAGATTCCCGCTTTCGTGGGAATGACACCGTGGAAATAAGAAAGCCCCGATCCAAGGTCGGGGCTTTCTTTTGTTCTTGCGCCTAAGATCAGCGCCCGAGCTTGCCGTCTACCAGCGAAGTGCCGAGCGGGGCAGGGCGGGTGACGGGGGTCGTGATCTCGACCGCCTGCCCGGTCTTTGAGGAGGTTTCAAACGCTTCCATGACTTCGAGGACGTGGAGGGCCAGATCGCCATTGCAGCGGTGCGGGCGGTTTTCGACGATGGCATGGGCCATGTCGGCAAGGCCGATGGAGCGGTAATTGCCGTCGGCATAGGGCTGGTCGGTGTCGACATTGGTCCACTCGCCGCCCTTTTTGAAGATTTCGACCTGGCCGCCAAAGTGGTTGGGGTCGGGGACGATCAGGGTCGCATCCGTGCCATAGATTTCGAGCGGCACGTGCTTGTGGCCGGCGACGTCAAAGCTCATGGAAATCTGCACCACGGCGCCATTGGCAAAGACCAGGGTGCCGGACACGTGGGTTGCCACATGCACCGGAATCACCTCGCCATTGCGTTCCTTGGCGGTGATGGTGCGTGTGTCGCGCAGCATGGTGCCGAAGCCGGAAACCTTGGCGACCGGGCCGAGCAGGTTCACGAGGTCGGTGATGTAATAGGGGCCCATATCGAGCATGGGGCCGCCGCCGGCTTCATAGTAGAAGGCCGGATTGGGGTGCCAGCGCTCATGGCCGGGGCACATGAAATAGGCGGTGCCGCCCACGGCCTGGCCGAGCTGGCCTTCATCGACAATGCGACGGGCGGTCTGGTGCGAACCGCCGAGGAAGGTGTCGGGGGCTGAGCCGACGCGCAGGTTTTTGGCGCGGGCGGCTTCGATGAGCTTCTTGCCCTCGGCAAAGACAACGCCGAGCGGCTTTTCCGAATAGACGTGCTTGCCGGCGGCAATGGCACGAAGACCCACTTCGACGTGGGCTTTTGGAATGGTGAGGTTGAGGATGATCTCGATGTCGGGATCGGCAAAGATCTCGTCCATGGTGACGGCCTTGACGCCGAACTCGGCGGCGCGGGCTGCCGCGGCCGCCGGATTAAGGTCGGCCACGGCCTTGATGTCGAGAACCGGAAAGCTCTGGGCGGCCTTGAGATAGGCCGCTGAAATATTGCCCAAACCAACGATGCCGATGCCAACCTTGCGCATATTCTCTCCTCTTGCCGCGGGAAAGCGCCGCAGCCAAATGCCTCGCTGCCTTGTATGGCAGCGTCCTCACCTCGCTTCTGACATGCCGGCTTGGGGCAAGACAACGGCTAAGAGGGTGTGCTGCAAATATTGTCGGCAGCGTATTGACATACGTACCTCAGCTCGATTTTACTGGGCGGATATGACAGGGCTGGCAATTTCACCAGCGTTGAGCGCATCCTGCAGGCCGCGAGCCTGTTGGGACTTTTGTGCTTTATCTTGATCTCCGGCGCTCAATCTGATGTTGTTTTCCCTTCACAAGCCCGTCCGGAAAGGACGGATGAGGGGATATTTCCGTGTCGCAAGACGATTTGCCGTCCGCCGGGCGCAGCAAGCGCGGCGTGAAGCCTTCCGGCAAGCCGACGCTCAAAACCATTGCCCAGATGACGGGCCTTGCCGTGACCACCATTTCCCGGGCGCTCAACAACGCGCCGGAACTGGCTCAGGAAACGCGCGACCGCGTGCAGCGCATCGCCGCCGAAATCGGCTATCTGCCGGATCGCGCCGCGCTGCGCCTCAAGACCGGGCGCACCAATGTCATCGCGCTGGTACTGGAGCCCGACGAACAGATCTACGGTTTTGGCACTTCGCTCGTGACCGGGATCACCGAATCGCTGCGCGACACGTCTTATCACCTCGTCATCACGCCGCTGTTCCGCAATGTGCTGCCGATCGAGCCGATCCGGCATATCGTGCGCAATCGCATGGCCGACGGGGTGATCTTCTCCAAGGCCGAAACCTTCGACGAGCGCATCCGCTTCCTCATCGACAATGACTTTCCCTTTGTCAGCCATGGCCGCAGCCAATGGCCGGAGGCCCATCCCTTTGTCGATTTCGACAATGAGGACTTTGCCTATCACGCCACGCTGCGCCTTGCGGCGAAGGGCTGCCGCAAGGTTTCGATCGTTCTGCCCGACAGCGCGCTGACCTATACCGAACACCTCAAGAGCGGTATCGAGCGCGGGGCGCGCGAAGCCGGGATCGCCTATGAATTTGCCGCCGACGTCAATCTCAACAGTGCCACCGACGCCATCCGCAACTATGTGATCAAGCGCTCCAAGCGCCCCGATGGGCCGGATGGCTATATCGGCGCTTCGGAAGTCTCGACCCTGGCCATTCTCGGCGGTCTTGCCGATAGCGGCCACAAGGTCGGCACGACGGCGCATGTGGTGACAAAGCAGGCCTCCTCCATGTTCATGCAGTTCCAGCCGGCGGCGGAAACCGTGGGCGAAGACTTCGTCGAAGCAGGGCGACAGCTCGGGCAAATCCTCCTGCGCCGCATATCGGGCGAGACCGAAGGACTGTCTTATCTGGCCAGGCCCAGTTTCCATTGGGCCGAACGCGCCGCGTCCTGACCAATTCGTCCCATTTTCAGAAAAGACTGGTCAGGCGCTGCGCGTCCGCGCGCAAGTGCCTGATGATACGCAAAAATAATCGCATTTCGCATTTTCGTGATCGCTTTGCGTTACGTGCACATTTTGATCTTGTCCTAATCGGGGCAAAATAAAGGCAGGGCGCACCAAGCGCCGGAGCCGCGCTGCACTGCATAAAATTGCATCAATTTTGGCGTTTTCGGCTCGCTTCGAAGTAGCGGGGCCAATGAATCAATCAGTATTGCCCGGTGCAGGACTCTGAATCGTCCGGGAGTCTATTTGCCACGATTCCCAGCTGACGCGGTTGGATTCAGAATCGTAGGGCGGGATACTCTTGCAGGGAGTCTGTATTTATTCTCAGGTTATACTAACGGATAGCAAGCTAGACTAGTAAAAAACTTCTGTTTGTAACCAATGATTAAGCCATTTCAGGAATGATCATGACAAGGCCGGATGGGAATACGGCTGCTGACATCGTCCATTGACTATCCAGACGGGTTCGCACGTCGCCTGAATACTTTAAACCGTTCATCGGTTGTTAACTAACCTAAGCCCGAGAGCACTATGACATCGCTGATATTTATTCCGACCAGGTCGCTGCCATGACCGGGAGCAGCACATTCACGCTCGTTTTGACCGGCGACGTCTCGGTCAAGTCCGCTCAGGACGTGCTTGGCCGCCTTCGGGAGGCCGTCGCCGGACATGCGGCGATCGCGATCGACACCCAGGATATTTCCCAGGCCGACGTGACCACGGTGCAGACGCTGCTGTCCGCGCGCGCCAAGGCCGAGGCGCTGGGCAAATCACTCACATTGAAGGGGCCGCCCGGCCCCAAGTTGCAGGCCGTTCTGGAAGGCGCAGGGTTCCTCAACCCCGCCCAGCCGGCAGCCCGCTTCTGGACCGAACACATTTAAGCGACGGGACGCGACGGCATGACCAAGACAATCCTCACGATCGATGACTCCGCCTCCATCCGCCAGATGGTGGCCATGACACTGACCGCCGCCGGCCTCGACGTGATCGAAGCCGTCAACGGGCAGGATGGCTATGACAAGGCCACTACCAATACGGTCCATGCCGTCATCACCGACCTCAACATGCCCGTTCTCAACGGCATCGAATTCATCCGCAAATACCGCCAGCACCCCGCCAGCAAGGGCATCCCGATCATCCTGCTGACGACCGAGTCCGACGAGGAACTCAAGCGTCAGGCCAAGGAAGCGGGCGCCACCGGCTGGATCGTCAAGCCCTTCAAGCAGGACCAGTTGCTGGCCGTCATCAAGAAGGTCACAGGGGCATGAACATTTCCGATCCGACCGAGACATTCCGCCAAGAGGCGCGCGAGCTGCTCGATCAGCTCGAAGCCGGCCTGCTCGATCTCGAGCAAGACCCTTCAAATGACGACCTGATCAATTCCACCTTCAGAGCCCTCCATACCATCAAGGGTTCCGGGGCTATGTTCGGGTTTACGGCCGTCGCCGAATTCGTCCACGAATTCGAGACGGCCTTTGACCGTGTGCGCAAGGGCCAGAGCAAGGCCAATACCGCCCTGATCGGCGTGGCGCTCGATGCCAAGGATCACATCCACCTTCTTATTGAGAACCCGGATGCGCCTGTTGATGGCGGCACCGAGATTCTCGTCCAGCTGCGCGCCATCGTCGATGGCGCCGCGGTGGGGGGACATGAGGAAGCGGCGCCGGCCGCTGCGCCCGCGCCCGTGGCTGCTGCCCCGGCTGTGGTTGTCGAGGCGCCGAAGCCGGTCGACAACGGCGCCAAGCGCTGGCGCCTGACCTTTTATCTGCCCAGCGACGCGCTGATCTACGGCACCAATCCAGAACTGCTGCTCAAGGAACTGGCCGGGATCGGACCCACCACTGTCCTGGCGCTCAGCGACCGGATTCCCGATCTCGATATCATCGATCCTGAAGTGAGCCATCTCGGCTGGCAGGTCGATATCGAAACGGCGGAAGATCCGACCGCGGCGATTGACGACGTCTTCCTGTTCCTGCGCGACAATATGGAACTGACGCTGGCCCCGCTGGGTGAGGAAGCGGTTGCTCCCGTGATCGAAGCGCCGGCGCCGGTGATCGAAGTCGCGGTTGCGCTGTCCGACGACGCGATGCCTGAAGCCCCCTTCGTGCCCGAAGCGCCGGTTGCCAAGGCGCCCGCCAAAAAGGCAAAGGCTGCCGAAAAGGCCGAGGCTGAAAAGCCGGCAGCAACCTCGCTGCGTGTGCCGGCCGAACGGCTCGACGAGCTTATGGATCGCGTCGGCGAATTGGTGATTGCTCAGGCGCGTTTGAGCCAGATCGCCAACTCGTCGTCAGATACGGCGCTCAAGACCATTGCAGAAGAGCTGGAGCGCCTGTCCTCGGGCCTGCGCGATACCACCATGGGCATCCGCATGGTGCCGATCGGGACCATTTTCTCGCGCTTCCGCCGCCTTGTACATGACCTTTCGGGGGAACTGGGCAAGCAGATCGAGTTCATCACCACCGGTGAAGAAACCGAACTGGATAAGACGGTTATCGAACGCCTCGCTGATCCCTTGGTGCACCTCATTCGCAACTCGGTCGACCATGGCCTCGAAAGCGCGGAGAAGCGCGTTGCCGCGGGCAAATCGCCCAAGGGGACGGTGCGGCTTTCGGCGGTCTATTCGGGTGCGGAAGTCGCGATTTCCGTCATCGACGACGGTGCGGGGCTCAATCACGAGCGTATTCGCGCCAAGGCCGAGGAAAACGGTCTGATCACCGCCGATGCCAAGCTGACCGAACAGGAACTCAATCACCTGATCTTCGCCCCCGGCTTTTCGACGGCGAAAGAGGTGACTGCGCTTTCGGGCCGCGGCGTTGGCATGGATGTGGTCAAGCGCACCATTGACGGGTTGCGCGGCACGATCGATGTGTCGACGACGCCGGGCAAGGGTTCGGTCTTTACCCTCCGCCTGCCGCTGACCCTCGCCATCATCGATGGCATGCTGATCCGCGTCGGCGATGGCCGCTACACCATCCCGCTCGCGGCCGTCGAAGAATGCGTCGAGCTGCCCGCCGGCCTCGAAGCTTCGGCCAAGGGCCGCAACTTCCTCGATATCCGTGGTTCGCTGGTGCCCTATCTGCGCCTGCGCGAGGTTTTTGGCCTCAAGGGGCAGGGCGACGAGCACGAAAAGGTCGTCATCGTCTCCTCAGGCGAGGGCCGTGTCGGGCTCGTCGTCGATCAGATCATCGGCAACAACCAGACGGTCATCAAGCAGCTGTCAAAGCTGCATTCGGGGATCAAGTCGTTCTCCGGCGCCACCATTCTGGGGGACGGTACGGTGGCCCTGATCCTCGATACCGCCCACCTCGTGGCCTCCGGCCAGTCCTATGTCGAACGTAACCTCGGGAGGGCCGCATGAGCGAGAACCAGGATTTTATGACCGCCCTGACCATCAGGCTCGAGGACGAGCTGTTTGCGGTCGAGGCGAGCCGGGTGCGCGAGATTCTCGATCTCGTGCCGATCACCGAAGTGCCGAGCGCGCCGTCCTTTGTGGGCGGGCTGATCAATGTGCGCGGCCGCGTGGTGCCGCTGGCGGACCTGCGCGTCATGTTCGGCATGGAACGTCCCGAGCCCGATGAGGATACCCGCATCGTGGTCATGGAAGTCGATATCGACGGCGAACCCACCATTGCCGGCATTCTGGCCGACAAGGTGCATGACGTCACCGACATCGAATCTGCCTCCATCGAGGAGGCACCCAAGGTCGGCATGCGCTGGCGCCCCGAATTCGTCAAGGGCATCGGCAAGCGCAATGGCGGCTTCATCATCATTCCCGACATGGAACGGATTTTTGAAACCCCGGGCGGCAGAAGCGCGTCCGTAGCTACACCAGAAGAGAGAGCTAACGCATGAGATTGACCATCAAGACCAAACTAGCCGCGGTATTCACCACGGTCGTGGCGCTATCGGGCGCCAGCATGTTCATGGCCCTGGGCAATCTCGGGACGCTCAACAGCGAAATGGAGCGGATCATCAATGGTCCGGTCGAGCGTTCATCCGTGCTCAAGGGCATGCAGTACGACATGATGAACATGGCCAACGATGCGCGCCGGCTCATCATCTCGCAGGATCGCGCCGAGGTGAACACCATCGTCACCGGCATGAATGAACGCCTCGCCAAGATCACCGGCGTCGCGCAGGGACTGCAGGGCGCGTTTTCCGTCGATGCCTCCAACGTCGACATGAACGCGGTTGTCGATGCACTCGGCGGCTATCGCAATGCAGTATCCCGCATGCAGACCGAGGCGGCCAAGCTGACCGACGCGGAGGCGATGGAGCTGACCGCCACACGCGGCCAAGCGGCCATGGAAGCGGTTGAAACGACCTTGGGCGACCTGCGTACGGGCCTGATGGCGCGCATGGCCGCGGGTGATTCTGCAGCCGGCCAGGCCTATCAGGCGGCCAGCGACCTTTTGATCAGCGCCACCAATACCTTCGCCCACCATCGTGACATTCTCCTCGCCTCGAGCGATCCCGAACGCCAGGATGCATGGTCGGAGAATTACACCGAGGCTCTCGCCAGCCTCTCCCCCGCGCTGGAACGCCTGTCGCGCCTGCTTGGCCCTGCGGATCAGGGTGCGCTCAATCAGATTCGGGCCGCCATCACCGAGATGACCGGCGCTATGGATGCCGGCAATGCAATTGCCGTGCAACGGTCCGACTATGTGACCGGCGAGATCAATACCACCGAAGCCGCGCCGCTCCGGCAGCAAATTTCGGGCCTTATCGACGGCATAGTTGCCCGCAACGACGTGCTCCTTAAGGACACCGTCGCCGAAGCCGACGCCATGTACGAACAGAGCAGGCTTATCCTGATCGGCCTCCTGATCGCGTCCGTGCTCATCGCTGCCATCGCTGCGACCTGGATCGTCATGTCGATCTCGCGCGCCATGTCGGCCGCAGTGCGCCTCGCCAATGACGTGGCCGAGGGCGATCTCAATGCTACGGCCTCGGTCAAGGGGGACGACGAAGTCGGCGACCTGATCAAGGCGTTGAACTCGATGACGGCAAAGCTGCGCGAAGTCGTGGCCGAAGTCACCGCCGCGACCCGCAATGTCGCTTCGGGCAGCCAGGAAATGTCGGCGACCGCCGAACAGCTCTCCCAGGGCGCGACGGAACAGGCTTCGTCCACCGAAGAGGCTTCGGCCTCGATGGAAGAAATGGCTTCCACCATCAAGCAGTCGGCCGACAATGCTTCTCAGACCGAAAAGATCGCGCGCCAGTCCGCTGCCGACGCGATTGCCTCGGGCGAAGCGGTGAACAATGCCGTGTCTGCCATGCAGACCATCGCCGAAAAGATCATGGTGGTGCAGGAAATCGCTCGCCAGACCGATCTGCTTGCGCTGAACGCTGCCGTGGAGGCCGCCCGTGCCGGCGAACATGGCCGCGGCTTTGCGGTTGTGGCTTCCGAAGTGCGCAAGCTTGCCGAACGCTCGCAGGCCGCCGCTGCTGAAATCTCGACGCTGTCGGGCACCACGGTGAAGGCTGCGCAGTCGGCCGGCGAAATGCTCGGCAAGCTGGTACCCGATATCCAGCGCACGGCGGAACTGGTGGAAGAAATCTCCGCCGGCTCCCGCGAGCAGAATGCGGGTGCGGCCCAGATCAACACCGCCATCCAGCAGCTCGACAAGGTGACCCAGCAGAACACTTCCGCCGCCGAGGAGATGTCCTCGACTGCCGAAGAACTGGCAAGCCAGGCCGAACAGCTCCAGGCCGCGATCAGCTACTTCCGCGTCGACGCTGCCTCGGCTGCTGCACTCCATGCGGCTCAGCCGGCCAAGAAAGCAGCCAAGCGCGACCTGCGCTCGGCGGTGATGGCCACCGCCCCGCACATGGCCAAGGCTCCGGTGCGGAGCAAGGCCAATTCCGGTGGTTTCGACCTCGACCTCGATGAAGGCTCCGACGACCTCGACGGCGAGTTCTCGCGCCGCGGCGCTGCCTGAGACTGACCAAAACAGGGATGCCGCGGTGGACGACGCGGCATCCCACCACGATCGCCGCGACGCGACGACCAATTAAATGCCTAGAAGGGGCACCGACCAAATGAGAATGACTATCAAGGCCAAGCTCGCGGCCACTTTTGCGACCGTCGTCGCGCTGTCGGCGGGCAGTATGTTGATCGCTATCCAGAACCTGGGGCAGCTCAACGACTCGCTGAACTACATCGTTAACGTCCGAACGACCAACTCCCTTTCCATGGTCGAATTGCAGTCCAGCATGGAAGCCATGGGCTCGCGCACCCGCGCAATGATCCTGACCGACGACCCCGCCCAGGTGACGAACTATGTCAACCTCGTCGAGGAAAGCCGTGCCGCCGCCGCGGCGAGCATTGGCAAGCTCCAGAGCAATCTGAACGAGCCGCAGGAACAGGCCGATCTCGCTGCGTTCGTGGCCAAGTTCGACGCCTATTGGGTTGCCGTGAAGGATGCCGAAGTCCCGGCCCAGGTCAATAGCGACAGCCAGGCCCTGGCCATCAGCCGCAGCGACGGCAGCACGGCGCTGGGCAAGGTCGAAGAGAGCATGGGCGCGCTCAAGAAGCTGCTCGCCGGGCGCGTGACGGCCGGCGATGTCGGGGCTTTCCCTGCCTATCAGCAGGCGACCGACATGTTCCTCACCATGACCGATATTTTCCGTCAGCAGCGCAACGTGCTGCTCGCTTCGGGCGATCCGGAACTGCAGGAAAAATGGCATACCGACTATCGTGACGGGCTGGCCGCCATCGAACAGCAGATGCCTGTTCTCGGCCGCACGCTCGGTGCCGGCGATGCGGGGCTTTTTGCCGCTGTCGACGTCGCTTATGACGAAATGGTTGTGGCCATGGACAAGGCCGTTGCCATGAGCATCACCCGCGCCGATCTCGACGCTGCCGGGCGCATCGATGCGGCCAATGCGATCCGCATCGAAGCCACGACCATGCTTCAAGCCATGATCGACCATAACCGCACCTTGCTGGCTGACGCCGCCACCCAGGCCAGCGCCACCTATCAGACCAGCCTGATGCTGCTGCTCGGCCTGCTCGTCGGGTCGGCCCTGATTGCCGGTATCGCTGCCACCTGGATCGTCATGGGCATCAGCCGTGGTCTCAACCGTGTCAAGCAGGTGGTCAATGGCGTCGCTATCGGCGATCTCGACCAGCGCGTCGAAATCAAGAGCAATGACGAGATCAAGGACCTTGTCGACACCGTCAATGTCATGACCGACAATCTGCGCGCCTCGGCCGCCGTCGTCGACCAGGTGGCCTATGGCGATCTCTCGGCCAAGCCCACCGTGCTTTCCAACAAGGACGTGCTCGGCCAGGCCATGCAGCGCATGGTCGAAGGTCTCAGTGCCTCGGCCGCCATTGCCGAGAAGATCTCGGCCGGCGACCTTACCGTCGAGCCGCGTCGCCTCTCGGACAAGGATACGCTGGGCATTGCGCTCGAACGCATGGTCGAAAAGCTGCGCGACGTAATTTCCGATGCCATCACCTCGGCCAATAATGTGTCGGCCGGCGCGCAGGAAATGTCGGCTACGGCCGAACAGCTTTCCCAGGGTGCGACGGAACAGGCCTCGTCCACCGAAGAGGCCTCCGCCTCGATGGAAGAAATGGCCGCGACCATCAAGCAATCGGCTGACAATGCCAGCCAGACCGAGAAGATCGCCCGCCAGTCCGCTGCCGATGCGATCGCCTCGGGCGAAGCGGTGAACAATGCCGTGGCCGCGATGGAAACCATCGCCCAGAAGATCATGGTGGTGCAGGAAATCGCCCGCCAGACCGATCTGCTGGCGCTGAACGCGGCGGTGGAAGCCGCCCGTGCTGGCGAACATGGCCGTGGCTTTGCGGTCGTCGCTTCGGAAGTGCGCAAGCTCGCTGAACGGAGCCAGGCGGCTGCGGCCGAAATCTCGACCCTCTCCGGGACAACGGTGAAGGCTGCGCAGTCGGCTGGCGAAATGCTGTCCAAACTCGTGCCCGACATTCAGCGCACTGCGGAACTGGTGGAAGAAATCTCGGCCGGCTCTCGCGAACAGAATGTTGGCGCGGCCCAGATCAACACCGCCATCCAGCAGCTCGACAAGGTGACCCAGCAGAACACGTCGGCCGCCGAGGAAATGTCCTCGACCTCCGAAGAGCTGGCGAGCCAGGCCGACCAGTTGCAGACCGCCATCAGCTACTTCCGCCTTAGCGCTTCGGCGACAAGTGCGGTTGGTCAGGTGACGCGAAAGCCCGCCCCCAAGCGCGATATCCGCGCCGCGGTCGTTGCCTCGGCTCCGCATATGAGTTCGGCCTCCAGCCGTTCCAAGGGCAGTGCCGGCGGTTTCGACCTCGAACTCGACGGTGCATCGGACGATCTCGATAACGAGTTCTCCCGCGCCGGCGCCGCATAACGGCACTGAAGGCCAGAAGTCCTCCGCGTCCTTTGCCGATACGCAACAACATCGTGGGCCGGACCCTTTGCCCGGCCCCAAAGCAACCCACCCCGGCTACGGCCGGATCTAGATGGCTAAAGGAACGCAGGAGCGTTCTGTCGGACAAGGACGATCTCGAATGAGATTCACTATCAAATTGAAGCTTGGCCTGGCCTTTGCCGCGGTCATCCTGATCTCGGGCCTGATGACGGCCTTCTCGATTTCCAACCTGGGCTCGCTCAATGATGCGATCACCCGGCTGATTGATGGCCCTGCTGCCAATCTCAAGGAGTCGAACGACCTCGCCAATGCGGTGTTGATCGCCACGCGGGCCGAGAAGAACCTCATCATGAACGGCAATGCCTCCGAAATTCAGGGCTATGTCGATACCGTGCTGACCAATCGCGGCGAGATCGAGCCGCTCCTCGCCAATCTCGAACAGGACACCGATCCGACCATTCGCGAAAAGGCTGCGGCTTTCCGCGAACTGTTCCCGCGCTGGGTGTCGCTGCAGGACCAGATCCTAGCGCTCGGCAAGCAGAACACCGTCGAGTCCAATGATCGTGCCGCCGCCATCTCCATGGGCGACGCCGCAACGATCAACAACCAGATGATTACCCTGCTCGACGACCTCAATGGCCTCATTACCGAGGACATGGCGGTGATGGACCAGGAAACCAATGCGCAGTTCGAAAACTCGCGCAACCTGCTGTTCGCGGCGACCGGCCTGACCCTGATCCTCTCGATCGGCGTTGCCCTCTGGATTTCGATGACCATCAGCGCGGGTCTGCGTCGCGCCATTGGTCTGGCTGACGCCATCAGCATCGGCGATCTCAACCAGAAGATCGAGCACAAGGCGAATGACGAGATCCGCGATCTCGCCAATTCGCTGACGGTGATGACCGACAATCTGCGCGCTTCGGCCACCATTGCCGACCAGATCGCCGGTGGCGACCTGACCGTCGAGCCCAAGCGCCTGTCGGAAAAGGATACGCTGGGTATCGCGCTCGAGCGCATGGTCGAAAAGCTGCGCGACGTGATCTCCGACGCCATTGCCTCGGCCAACAATGTGTCGGCCGGCGCTCAGGAAATGTCGGCGACCGCCGAACAGCTCAGCCAGGGCGCGACCGAACAGGCCTCGTCCACCGAAGAAGCTTCGGCTTCGATGGAAGAGATGGCCGCAACCATCAAGCAGTCGGCCGACAATGCCAGCCAGACCGAAAAGATCGCGCGTCAGTCCGCTGCCGACGCCATCGCTTCGGGCCAGGCCGTGACCAATGCGGTTTCGGCCATGGAGACCATTGCCGACAAGATCCTCGTCGTGCAGGAAATCGCCCGCCAGACCGACCTCCTCGCCCTCAACGCCGCGGTGGAAGCCGCCCGTGCCGGCGAACATGGCCGCGGTTTCGCGGTCGTCGCTTCCGAGGTCAGAAAACTTGCTGAACGCTCGCAGGCCGCTGCTGCCGAAATCTCGACCCTGTCGGGCACCACGGTGAAGGCCGCCCAGTCTGCCGGCGAAATGCTCTCGAAACTCGTGCCCGATATCCAGCGCACGGCCGAACTGGTGGAAGAAATCTCCGCCGGCAGCCGTGAGCAGAATGCCGGTGCCGCCCAGATCAACACCGCCATCCAGCAGCTCGACAAGGTGACCCAGCAGAATACCTCTGCCGCCGAAGAAATGTCGGCGACGGCCGAGGAACTGGCGACCCAGTCCGAGCAGCTCCAGTCCGCGATCAGCTACTTCCGCCTCGGCAATAGCGCGACGGCTGCGCTGGCCGCTGCACCCAAGGCAAAGCGCGATCTCAAGAGCGCCGTCATGGCCTCCGCGCCGCATATGCAAAAATCTGCCGGCCGGGCCAAGGCCAATGCCGGCGGTTTCGACCTGTCGCTCGATAGCGCTTCCGACGATATCGACGAAGGCTTCACCCGTATCTCCGCATAGAGGGAAACATGGCTGACCATAATCAATATGTGACCCTGGGCGTGGCGGAGGAACTCTTCGCCGCCCCCGTCACCAAGGTGCAGGAAATCCTCGACATGCGTGCAATTGCACGCCTGCCGAGGGCTCCGGACAACTTCCTCGGCATCATCGATGTCCGCGGGCAGGGCGTGCCGGTCCTCGACCTGCGCCTCACGCTCGGCATGGAGCCGGCGCAAGACACCGAGACGACGCGCATCGTCGTGCTGTCGGTCAACAGCATCTCGGGCCCCGTGACGCTGGGCCTCAGGGCCGACCGCGTCTTCGAGGTGACCGTGCTCGATAGCGATGTGCTCGATCCGCCGCCGGCCTTCAATGCGCGCTGGCAGGATCACTGCATCGAGGGCATCGGACGGCGCAACGGCGTCTTCGTGACCGTGCTCGATCTCGACAAACTGCTCGGCGAGGGGGCTGACGTCCTCTCGGCTGCCTGAACACAATCGACCCGCGCTATTTAGAGCGCGGGCCCCTCTCCCTGTTGGAGACCAGAGTGGCTCTAGTATCGCGTGCCCAAATTATTGAAGACGATGGCGAAGACCACCTGAGCCATGCCGATTTTGCCAAGATCTCGGCCCTGATCGGGTCCGAGGCCGGCATCCGCCTGCCGCCGGCCAAGCGCCTGATGGTGGAAGGCCGGCTGCGCCGCCGCCTTCGCGCCCTGCAGCTCGCAACCTTCGACGCCTATTGCGACTATGTTTTCCGCCAGGATGGGCTCAAGGCCGAGCTGCCTTACCTCATCAATGTGGTGACGACCAACAAGACGGATTTTTTCCGTGAGCCTGAGCATTTCGAGCTGATGCGCTCGAAAATGGTGCCCGAGCTGCTGGCGGCGCGGGATGGCGAGCGCAATCCGGTGCTCAAAATCTGGAGCGCGGCGTCTTCGACCGGTGCCGAGGCCTTTACCTGCGCCATGGTGCTGGCCGACATGGCCAAGGCGCAGCGCAATTTCCGCTTTTCGATCCTCGGCACCGATATTTCGACCGACGTGCTCGACCACGCGCGCCGCGCCGTTTATCCCGCCGAGCAGATCGTGCCGGTGCCGCAGAACATGCAGGCGCAATATCTGATGTGGTCGCGCAAGGCCGGCATCCGCCCCGATGTGCGCATCGTGCCGGAATTGCGGCGCCTCGTGCAATTCCATCGGCTCAACCTGATGGACGAGAAGTACCCCTTCGATCGGGATGTCGACATCATCCTCCTGCGCAACGTGCTGATCTATTTCGACAAGGCGGACCAGGCCAAGGTGATCAACCGGCTCGTCGGCCATCTTCGGCCCGGCGGTTATCTACTTCTTGGTCATTCCGAGTCCATGATCGGTACATCGATCCCCGTCCGGCAGGTTGCGCCTGCCGTGTTCCAGCGCGTGTGAGAGCTGATTAGTCATGAGTAAGATCCGCGTGCTGATCGTCGACGACAGCGCCTCGGTCCGGACTACGCTGAGCGAAATCATTGCCGCCGACCCTGACCTCGAGGTCATGGCGACGGCAGCCGACCCCTATGTGGCGGTCGAAAAGATCCGGCACGAAGTGCCTGACGTGATCTTTCTCGACGTCGAAATGCCGCGCATGGACGGGCTGACTTTCCTCAGAAAGATCATGTCGCAGCGGCCGATCCCGGTCGTCATCTGCTCGGGCGTGGCCCAGGCCGGCTCGGACACGCTGATGCAGTGCCTTGAAGCCGGTGCTGTCGATGTCGTGACCAAGCCCCGCGTCGACACCGCGCAATTCCTGCAAGAGTCGCGCATGCGCATCTGCGACGCCGCCAAGGCCGCGGCGCATGCCAAGCTCAAGGGCCTGAAGAAGGCCGCACCGGAACTTAAGGTCGAAGCCAAGCTGACGGCCGACGCGGTGGTGCCGCCGATTTCCGAAGCCCGCCGCGATAGCCTGATCGCGCGCATGCCGGTGACCGAACCCATCGTCTCGATCGGTGCCTCGACAGGTGGCACCGAAGCCCTGCGCGAAGTGCTCGAAGGCCTGCCGGCCAATAGCCCGGCTATTTTGATCGTACAGCACATGCCGGAAAAATTCACCGGCGCCTTTGCGCGCCGCCTCGACAGCACCTGTGCCATCGAGGTCAAGGAAGCCGAGGACGGCGACCTCGTCATGGCCGGGCGTGCGCTGATCGCGCCGGGCAATGTGCATATGCAGCTCGTGCGCAATGGTTCGCGCTATACCGTGAAAATCGTCGAGGGTCCGCATGTATCGCGGCATCGTCCGTCCGTCGACGTGCTGTTCCGCTCGACCGCGCAGGCGGCGGGGCGCAATGCCCTCGGCATGCTTCTTACAGGCATGGGTGACGATGGCGCCAGAGGCCTCCTCGAAATGCGCCAGATGGGCAGCCCCACCGTGGCGCAGGACGAGGAAAGCAGCGTCGTCTTCGGGATGCCCAAGGAAGCCATTCAGCGCGGCGCCGCCGGCCGGGTGCTGCCGCTCTCGCGCATGGCGACCGAAATCGTGAACTTTGGCCGCAACGCCCCAAAACCAACCGGAGGCATGGCATGACCAATAATAAGCCCCAAGCCAGGGATATTTCCGCGCTCTCGACCGCCCTCGCCAAGCCGCGCCAGGAGATCGAAGAGGCCTTCGTTTCCGTCGGCTCGCGCCTTTCCGAAGGCGCCGCCATGCTCAACAAGCTGACACGCCAGTTCGAAGCACTGCCGGCGGCGCTGCAGGGCGAGGAAGTTATCGAAGCCTCGAGCCAGTTGCGTGCTGTGGCGCGCACGGCGCTACAACTCACCGAAGATTTTGCCAAGGAAAAGGCTGATCTCACACGCCTTGTAGAAGTGGTTTCGGCGGCCAATAGCCCGATCGGGGAGCTGCGCCGCACGGTCAAAATGATCGGCATCGTCTCGATCAATGCGCGCGTGACGGCGGCTGGCATCGTCGGGGACAATGACGATTTTGAAGTCTTCACCACCGATATTGCGACGCTTTCGGATTCGGCGCGTTCGACCATTCACGAGTTCAGCCAGGTCTATCGGCAATTGGTGACCGAGGTGGCGCAGGCCGCCAACCAGCGCGACCGGTTCGACGCCGCCCATGCCCATACGCTGACCGAACTGGCCCACAATCTCGACGAGACGCTGGAAGCGCTCGATCGTCAGCGCCAGTCGGCGGTGGAAAGCTCGGCCGAAACCGGCCGCGTGTCGCGCCAGATCGTCGGGCGGATCGGCAGTGCGGTCATGGCCCTGCAGGTGGGCGATTCCACCCGCCAGCGGCTCGAACATGTGGAAGCGGGCCTTGATTGCCTCGCCGATATTTTGGGCGGCAAACCGGTCGATGGATCGACGTTTGATGATGCGGTTGGCGAGGAGGCGCTGACGGCATTGAGCCTGCTCGAACAGGAACAGCTCCGCGCCACTGCCGCCGACTTTGCCGGCGAAGTGGGTGAAGCAGAACAGGCCTTACAGGCGCTGGCAGCGGACGCCGGTACCATCATGGCGCGCAGCCGCAATCTTTATGGCGATGGCGAAAACGAAGCTTCGGCCCTGACGGTGCTGAGCGCGCAACTGCGCGTGGCGACGGAAATCCTGCGCGATTGCGAAATGGAACGCAGCAAGCTCGAAGCCGTGGCGGCAGCCGTGCAGCAGACCGTCTCCATCCTTCTCGGCCATGTCGCGGCCGTGCAGGATATTGAAGCCAATATGCGGCTTGTTTCGCTTAATGCTGCGGTGCGCTGTGCTCAACTGGGTCCACGCGGCGCTTCGCTTACGGTAATCGCTTCGCAGCTCCGCGAACTGACGACCGAAACCGTGGTGGCGGCGGAAGCGGCCATGGCGCAGCTCGATGAAGCTTCGGCCCTGGCCGGTGCCTTTGGCGCGGCGGCGGGCGGAGACAATGCCGGCCAGATCGGGCGGCTCGAACAGCAGGCCAATCACGCCATGACGCTACTCACGCGTCTCGACGAAGGTCTTTCCGCCGCTATGGAAAGCCTCAATGCCGATGGTCCGAAGGTTATCGGGCTGTTGCAGGCGGCGGCGAGGGGCATCGATGGTCAGTCGCGGTTTGCCGAAAGTATGGACGATATCGCGCTGCAGATTGCCGCGCTTTCGTCCGACGCTATGCCGGACCCACTGGCGGCGGAACTCTCTCCGGTACTCGAACGCCTGCGAAAGACCTATACGATGGAAGCCGAACGGCAGATTCATAGCAGGCTCTTCGGTGGCGCGGTTGCAGCGCCGGTGGAAGAGGCGAGCGATGATATGGATCTTGAAGCCTTGATGTTCTGAAAATGGCAAAGGCCCGCGGAAGCGGGCCTTTTGTTTTGGGGGTTCTGCATCCACTCTGTCGTCATTGCCGGGCTTGTCCCGGCAATCCATCTCGCCTCCGCATGGACCACCGGGACAGGCCCGGTGGTGACGATGGGCGGGGTAGTGTGCGGGCTCGCTTCCGATGTGGGCGCGCTCAATACGTGCAGCGCGCCGCAACCTTGCCCCATTCGCCGAGCTTGCCTTCGACATGATCGGTTGTGCCCAGAGGTACGGCGATGCGGGCGCCGGTGATGATGGTCTGGCCGGCCTTGAGCGGGAAACCGCGGGCTTCGGCATGGGGCGCGAGCCAGACGAGGGCGGCGACGATGTCGGCCCAGGAGGCGCCGGTCGAAACCTCCTTCACGGTCTTGCCGTCATAGCTCAGCGAGACTGGGAGGGTTGGCAGCGCCGCGCGAACCTCGTTGGCAAGGGCCGGGCCAACGACGACGGCGCCATTGCTCTGGAGATCGCCCAGTTGCAGGTTGCGCGGAGTGGCGTCGCGGTCGACAAAGGGGTTGGCGACCATTTCGAGCACCGGATTGACCGAGGCAATGGCGGCCTCGACTTCGAACTGATTGGGCTTGCCGAAGAGATCGGCGCCGAGCAGCACGGCGACTTCCACTTCTGCAAGGAAATGGCGATGCGTCTTGGCATCGAGCACTGCGCCATTGGCAAAGAAGCGATTGGCGGGGATGGGCGAGCAAAGCGGTTCGCCCTGACCACCCGCAACGATCTTCCAGCCGCCGACCGGGCCGATACCGGCAATGATCAGGTTCTGCATGGCATAGACGGCAGTCATATCGGCCGGCACATCTGCGGCATCGACCGGGCCCACCAGCGGGCCGCCATCGTGGGCGGCAATCAGGGCTTTTGCGAGAGTCTCTTGGCTGGCGGTCATTTTAGGTCCTGTCTGGTTCGGAAGCGGCAGTTTCGATCAGGGTGATCCCCGCATCGGCGCAGAGGGTTCTGATCGAGTCATAGGGGCAGTGATCGGTGATGAACGTATGGGCCTGCGAAAGGTGGCCGATGCGCACCGGTGCGGTGCGGGCAAATTTGCTCGAATCCGACACGAGGATGACGTGGCGCGCATTGGCGATGATGGCCTGAGCGACCTTCACCTCGCGAAAATCGAAATCGAGCAGGGCCCCGTCTTCATCGATGGCCGAGACGCCGATGACGGCGAAATCGACCTTGAATTGGCGGATGAAATCGACCGCAGCCTCGCCGACAATGCCGCCATCGGAGGAGCGCACGACGCCGCCGGCAATGACAACTTCCATGGATGGGACGGTGCGCAGGCGATTGGCGACATTGATATTATTGGTGATAACCATGAGGCCGCGATGGTCGGCAAGGGCCTGGCTCACGGCTTCGGTGGTCGTGCCGATATTGATGAAGAGCGAGGCATTGTCGGGGATCAGCGCCGCCGCAGCACGGCCGATGGCCTGCTTTTCGTCGGTGGCGATCTGGCGGCGGGCTTCGTATTCGACGTTTTCGACGCCGGACGGGTGCATGGCCCCACCATGGGTGCGTTTGAGGGCGCCGCGATCGCAGAGGAGATTGAGATCCTTGCGGATGGTTTGCGGGGTGACGTCGAACGCCTCGACGAGCTGCTCCACCGTGACCCCGCCCTTTTTACGGGCAAGTTCGACGATCTGAGCCTGTCGCATCAAGGGATTCATGGGGGCCTGCCGCTTTCGGTTTGTGAGTAAACGAAAGTGGGGGGCGGGGGAAGGGTGGTCATCCTCGGGCCAGGCCCGAGGATGACGATCAGTGGTTGAGCGAGTTATTTGGCCAGCGCCGACCATTTCACCTGCGGCACGAAGGCGAAATCGCGATCGAACGGAAAGCTTGGGCGAGGGGTGTGGTTGCGGGTTGTGCGCTCGACGAACTGGTCCACGACGCCGGGCGACAGGGCCATGATGCCGGGATTGGCGATCGGGCCGAGTTCGGGGGAGAGATAACCGGACTTTACCGCGACGATCTTTGCGGTGCGCGGATCGAGGCCGAGCTTGGTGAAATCAGCGATATTGTGGAAGGGGCGACGCCGGACGGTGAGGACGAGGTCGATGCCGCCGATGCGGACCACGGCTTCGCGGAAAAGCGGGTTTTCGTGCTCGAGGAGGAAGACGACTTCTGCCGTGGTGTCGACCGGGGTCGAGGACGGGTCGAGGCTGGCCCCGATATGGAGCGGGATGGTGGCACCGACGCCGGCGGCATACGCGGCTTCGGTTGCGGCCTTGTCGGCAATGCCGGCAAAGATCACGCCTTGCGCGTTACGGGCGATGAGGGCCGCAAGCACTTCGGCGCGGTCGCCGACGCCGCCGCCGGTGGGGTTGTCACCGGATTCGGCGAGCACGACCGGGCCCGTCGTGCTGGCAATGGCGCGATCGACGCATTCGTCGATGGAGCCGACCTCCATGCCGAACACGAACTGTTCGCGCACGTCCCAATAGTCTTGCGCCAATTTCGAGGCGGCTTTTTCCATCGCTGCCGTGTCGGTGCCGGTGATAACGGCGCAGGCGGTGGAGCGGGGTTCGTCGGCCCAGACATAGCCGACCTGGAAGGAGGCATCCCAGATGCCGGTCGGTTCTTCGACTTCGTGGAGCTGGGTGTAAAAGCTTTTCGCCGGTTCGTCCTGGGTTGAGGTGCGTTCGCCGGGCAGGAGGACCGGGACGGGAGCCCAGGCGACTTTGGGCCTGACGCCGGTGCGGAGAGCGCGGACCAGCATGGTCACAGCGCGGCGCATGGTGTCGGGCACGTCGATATGGGGGGCGGTGCGATAGGTCGAGAAGATGTCGAGACCGTCGACGATCTTCTGGCTGACATTGCCGTGGAGATCGTAACTGGCGGCGATGATGACATCGGGGCCGACGACTTCGCGGACGGAAGCGATGAAATCACCCTCCGCGTCGAACATACCTTCGACGAACATCGCGCCGTGCATGGCGAGGTAGACGCCATCGAGCGGCAGGGCGGCCTTAATGCCGTCGAGGATTTCGGCTTTCCACTTGCTGTAAAGCGCGTTTTCGACGGGGCCGCCGGCAATGGCGCGGGCATGGAGCACGGTGATGAATTCGGCCGGGAAGTGCGTCAGGAAATCAAAATACTGATCCTTGAGCATCGAGGGGCCGCGCAACACGCGGAAATCGGCCTCGCGGGCGATGACGGGATTATAGGTGCTGCATTCGGTATGCAGGCCAGCAACGGCAATGCGCATCAGAGCACTCCTGGAACTTCGGCTTCTGGATTGTGATTGGTTTTAACCGGGCGCGGTGTGAGGCGTCCGGTGAGGAAAAGGCTGACCAAGAGGAACGGCACGACGCAGGCAATGCCGAAGCGGATGCCGGAATGTTCGGCGACAAAGCCGATCAGCGGCGGGCCGATGAGAAAGCCGGTGAGTGCCACGAAGGAGAGCACGGCGACATTGGCCGAGGCGGCGCGATCGCCGATGCCCGCGGCGGCGGTGACGGCAAGCGGGAAACCGACGGAAACGCCGACGCCGATGATGCCGAAGCCAATGAGGGCGAGTTCAACGCCGGGGGCAAAATACAAAATGATGCCGCCGAGGACAGCGAGACTGCCGCAGATGCGGGCGGTGTTCACGGCGCCAAAGGTGCGCTTGAGGGTGTCGCCGCCGAAACGGCCGGCTGCCACCATGAAGGCGAAGAACGAATAGCCGAGACCGACGAGACCGCCTTCAGCCGAGAGGGCATCACGGAGGAAGATGGCCGACCAGTCGGCCATGGCGCCTTCGGTCATGGTGATGCCGAAAACGAAGAGGCAGATGCCGATCAGCGCCGGGCTTGGGAGCGACCAGGCGGATTTTTGCGTCTGGCCTTCGGCCGGCGCGTCATTGAGCTTTGGCAGCGCGAGGCCGGCGAAGATGGCGACGGGCAGGACGAGGGCCGCAAGGAGCGGCACGGCGATCTGGGGCACGACGCCGAGGGCGGCAAAACCCGAGCCAATGAGGCTGCCTGCCATGATGCCGAGCGACCAGCAGCCGTGGGAGGTGTTCATGATCATCTTGCCGCTCGATTTTTCGACGAGGTCGGCCTGCACGTTGAGGCCGAGTTCGACGAAGGAAATGGCGGAGCCGGCCAGCATCAGGGCGATGAAGAGAAGGATCGGGTGCGGTGCGAGGACCGGGAGGCTGGCGGCGATGGAATAGAAGACAAAACCCCAGATGATGGCGCTGCGGGCGCCGATTTTTGCCACCAGCGGGCCGGCAAAGGGCAGGGTGATGAGCGTGCCGCAGGGCATGCCGAGGAGAGCGAGCGCCAGGGCGGCGGGGCCGAGGCCGAGACCTGCCTGGATTTCCGGGATGCGCGGCAGCCAGGAGCCGAAGGCAATCGGCTGCAGGAAGAAGACCAGCATGGTCAGGCGCTGGGGGGAGAGGAAGGACATGTTGTCTGCCATTCGATGCGATGAGTTTCGCGCGCCCCCTCACCCGTCTCGGCCTTTGGCCGATCCACCCTCTCCCCGATGGGGAGAGGGATAGAAGTAGGCACCTCTTGTTCTTCTCCCCATCGGGGAGAAGGTGGCGCGCAGCGCCGGATGAGGGGCTTAGCCCTGCTTACCCATCGGATACGGCAGATATCCCACAAACCCCGTCAGCTTCCACTGGCCTGCAACCTTGCGGCAGAAGTAGAGCGTCTGCCAGTTCAGGCGATCGACGCCGCCATTGCTCAGCTTGATCTCGCCGTTGAACTTCTTGTGCGCGATGGCGCGGTCGCCGGTGATCTCGATTTCGGTCAGGCTCGTGGCGCGATGGATGCCGGCCTCGACGTCTTCGGCATAGGACTGCTTCTGACCTTCATGCGCCTGGCGCAGCCATTCGGCGCTATAGTCGGCAAGCGTGGGGTAGCTGATGGTCCAGCCATCGGGATTGTCGTTTTTATTGCCGTTGATGCCCATGAAATTATCGGCGACGAAATCGTCTGCGACCATGGACCAGTCGGCGGCCACATAGGCGGCGATGTCGCGCGGCACCAGCATGCTCCAGATAGCCGAGCGGTCGGCGTCATGGGGGAAGGGATTGGTGGAAAGGCTCATTTCAGGGGTCTTTCGTGATCTCTCGGGCAGCCCTCTCCTCGTTTTGGGCTGCGCGATACACTCTGTATGAAATTTTCAGGCATGTCATCTCTGGTGACACTCCTGAAAGAGGCCACATGGATACCAATTGCGACATGCTGCTCGCTTTCGGGTGGCTTGTCCACATGGATTTTTTGGCCAAACCCCTGCCAAACGCCTAGAAATACAGCAAAGTGCCGCCCAAAAATGCGCCATGACGAGGTGGCTTAAATTGGTATTGTCAACACTCGGAATCTGTGTTGACATTGTGTCATAAAGACGCCTAGTCTTGAAAATCGTTTACAGAAATGCCGACTAATCCGGAAGAGATTGGCGGAAAACAGGGTACAGGGAATATGCGGGTAGGCATTATCGGCCTTGGCTATCGCTTGGCTTATCTGGCGCGGGTTTTCACCGCTGCCCGGAGTGATTTCGAGATCGTCGGTTATGTCGATCCGGCCCCCGCGGGCCTTCCCTATACCAAGGAGCATGGCGTCTCCGTCGGCAAGCAATATGACAGCCTCGAAGCGCTGATCGACAATGGCAATCTCGACCTGCTGATGGTCGGTTCGCCCAATCACATGCATCTCGAGCACATCCGCATTGGCCTCGAGCGCGGCATGAAGCTTTTTGCCGAAAAGCCGGTCGTGACCTCGGTGGAAGACACGATGGCGATTGCCGAGCTGATCGGCAAATACGGCTCGGACAATGTGATGGTCGGTCTGGTGCTGCGCTATGCGCCGCTCTATGTCGATCTGCGCAAGGCGCAGGCCGAGGGCAAGCTGGGCAATATCGCCTCGATCGAAGCCTCGGAAACCATCCCACCCTATCACGGTGCTTTCTTCATGCGCGACTGGCGTCGCTATGGGAAATATTCGGGCAGCTTCATGCTCGAAAAGTGCTGCCACGACCTCGATCTCTATAATGGCGTCATGGGCTGCCGTCCGCGCTATGTGGCGAGCTTTGGTGGCCGCCGCAGTTTTACGCCGGAAAATGCGCCGCAGGTTTCCGGCATCAACGACATGGAAGTCTACCATCGCAAGCCGTCCGGCTGGATGGGCACCGACAAGGTCTTTGACAGCGATGGCGACATCATCGATTTCCAGACCGCCCTCGTGCAGTACGAAAACGGCGCGGCGCTGACCTTCCACACCAATCTCAACGTGGCCGACGATTTCCGGCGCTTTGCCGTAATCGGCGCCAAGGGCATGGCCGAAGGCGATTTCGTGCGCAATTACTTCAAGGTCACCGACAGCCGCACTTCCGATCGCCTCGAAGACAAGACCTATGAAGTCAGCTCGCTCTCGAGCCACTATGGTGCCGACGAGCAGATGGCCGAAGATATCTTGAAGCACCTCGTCGACGGCGCGCCGCTGCCGGTTTCGGTGGTCGACGCGCTGGAAGCAGGGCTTCTGGCACTCTCCATGGACGAGGCGATGCGCAACAAGTCCGTAGTGGACATGGGTCCCATCTGGCAGCGTTTCGATGCTGCCCTCGGGCGACAGGGCTGAGGAGAACAAGCCGATGACCAGTTCGCGTAGCGCCACCATCTTCGCCCTCGCCCTTCTGGCTCCGGCACTGATCTATATCCTGACCATCGTCGCCTATCCGCTGGTCGATACGATCATTCTCAGCTTCACCAATGCCTCGCTCAAGGCCGGCTACGATTTCGTCGGCTGGGCCAATTACCAGCGCATTTTCGGTGTCGGCAATTTCACCGAGGTGATCGTCCGCACCTTCATCTGGACCTTCTTCTCGGTCACGACCAAGATGGTCATCGGCATGGCCGGCGCCGTCCTGCTCAATGCCGCCATTCCCGGCCAGGCGGTGTTCCGCATCCTCACCATGCCGCCCTGGATCGTGCCCATGGCCATCGGCATCTATATGTGGAGCTGGATGTATAACGGCCAGTTCGGCATGATTTCGGGTCTGCTGCAGAATTTCGGCCTCGTCGGCGGTCCCGTCGCCTGGCTCGCCTATGGTCACACCGCCTTCTGGGCCACCATCGTCACCGACGTGTGGATCGGCGTGCCCATGGTCACCATCTATTTCCTTGCTGCCATGCAGTCGATCCCCAAGGATCTCTACGAGGCCGCCTGGACCGATGGCGCCGGCCGCTTCTACCGCTTCCGCCGCATCACCGTGCCGCTGATGGTGCCTGCCATCATCACCATGAGTCTTCTCTCGCTCATCGCCACTTTCAACTCGTTCGACATCATCTGGATCCTGACCCAGGGCGGTCCCTCGGGCTCGACCACGACCATGATCATCGACACCTACAAGACCGCCATTGGCAGCCGCAAATATGGCGAAGGCGCCGCCCGCGCCGTGGTGATCTGCATCTTCGTGTCGCTGTTCTGCCTCGCCTACTTCCGTGCCGTCCGCAAGCTCCAGCAGGGAGAAGCCAAATGAGCTTTCATGACTCCAAGGTCACTCTGCCAGCCGGTGCCAATCCTCTGGCCGCCAGCGCCAGTTCTGTCGCCGAACTCAGCAAAGCAAAGGCAAAGGCCAAGGCTCGCCCCTCCAAGGCAATGATCGACCGCTACCACTGGTACGAAGTTGCCGCCCTTTATGCCGGCATCGCGGTCTTTCTGTTCTTCGTGCTCGCGCCCTTCATCGAAGGCTTCCTGGTTTCACTCAAGCCTTTGGCTCAGCTCTTTTCGACGCCCTATAGCTTCATTCCGAAGACCTGGTCGTTCGATGCCTACATCAATATGTGGACCTCGGTGCCGGCGCTCGGCATGCACATCTTCAACTCCTTCTTCATCTCCTCGGTGGTGACGCTGATCGTCGTCGCCATCGTTGTGCCGGCTGCCTATTCTTTCGCCCGCTTCAACTTTGGCGGCCAGGCGCTGCTGCTCGGCATGTTCCTTGCCGTGAACATGTTCTCGGGCGCCGTGCTCCTGATCCCACTCTTCCGCCTGATGCGCAGCCTTGGCCTGCTCAACACCTATTTCGCCATGATCGTGCCGGGTGCGGCTTTCCTCATCCCGTCCTCGATCTGGCTCCTGCGCACCTATATGATGCGCATTCCCCGCGAGCTTGACGAAGCCGCCTGGGTCGATGGCGCCAGCCGTCTCTATACCCTGCGCCGCGTCATCCTGCCGCTCGCCATGCCCGGCATCGTCGTGGTCGCCATCATGACCTTCATCGGTGCCTATGCTCAGCAGTTCATTTTCGCGCTGACCTTCAACTCCAAGACCGAATTCATGCCGCTGCCGGTGGGCCTCTTCGCCTTCTTCGGCAAGCAGGAAGTGATCTGGAACGAGCTGATGGCAGCGTCTTTCGTCGGAATCCTGCCGGTCATGATCGTGATCATATTCCTGCAGCGCTATCTCGTCGCCGGCCTGACCGCCGGAGCCGTGAAGCAGTAGTGAGAGGGCCCGAGGGGGCCCAATTCAAGGGAGACTACAATGAACAAGACTATCGGTTTGATGGCCGTATCGATGCTGGCTCTTGCCAGCGCATCGACCGGCGCCTTCGCCCAGGATGTGAAGGAAATCTCCTTCATCAACTGCGGTGACGAACTGACTGCCGGCTATGCCGAAACCTTCGCCGAGTGGGAAGCTGCCAATCCCGGCTTCAAGGTCGTTCCGGAAATCGTTGGCTGGGGCCAGTGCCAGGACAAGGTGACGACGCTGGCTGCCGCCGGTACGCCGGTTGCTCTCGCATATGTCGGTTCGCGTACCCTCAAGCAGTTCGCCCAGAACGACCTGATCGTTCCCGTCCCGATGACGGACGAAGAAAAGGCCTCCTACTACAACTACGTTCCCGACACCGTGACCTTCGACGGCACCCAGTGGGGCGTTCCGGTCGCTTTCTCGACCAAGGCCCTGTTCTGGAACAAGGACCTGTTCGAAGCCGCTGGCCTCGATCCGGAAACCCCGCCCAAGACCTGGGAAGAAAAGATCGCTTTCGCCAAGCAGATCACTGAAAAGACCGATGCAGCCGGCTACGGCGTTGTCGCCAAGACCTTTGACAACACCATGCACCAGTTCCTGCACTGGGTTTACACCAATGACGGCCTCGTCATCGATGCCGACGGCAATATCGTCCTGAACTCGCCGCAGGTTCTGGCTGCCCTCACCGCCCTCAAGGACATCGTTCCCTATGGCGAAGAAGGCCCGACCGCTTATGAACAGAACGAAGTCCGCGCCATCTGGCTCGATGGTGGCGTCGCCATGATCGAAGCCTCCCCGGGTGCTGCCATCCGCGCCGAAGAAGCCGGCATGAACTGGGGCGTTGCCAACCTGCCGCTCGGTCCGGATGCCAAGGGTCCCGGCACGCTGCTGATCACCGACGCTCTCGCCATCTTCAAGGGCACCGGCGTTGAAGAGCAGGCCATCAGCCTTGCCAAGTTCATCACCACCGGCGACCGCCAGTGGGATGCTGAAATGGCCCAGGGCCTGACCCCGCTCCGTCCGCTGCACTCCGATGAACTGGTTGCCGAAAAACCGTACTGGAAGCCGTTCCTCGACGGCATCGAATTCGGTGGTCCCGAGCCGCTGTTCACCGACTATATCGGTCTGCAGAACACCATGATCGAAATGGTTCAGTCGGTCGTGACCGGCGCTGCCGAGCCTGCTGCTGCCCTCGAAAAAGCCGCCGCTGAACTCGAGCAGTACAAGTAAGCCTCAGTCCTGATCTTGCTGCCGCCCTGAAAGGGGCGGCGGCATCCCCAAAATATCGAAAATTGCCTGCCCGCGGGAACCGACCCGCCGACCGGAGATGCGAACCATGTCGCAACTGAGCCTCAAGCGCCTCGAAAAATCCTTCAACGAAGCCCGTATCATCAAGGGCATCGACCTTGAGGTTGCCGAAGGCGAGTTCGTTGTTTTCGTTGGCCCTTCGGGCTGTGGTAAGTCGACGCTGCTGCGCATGATCGCCGGGCTCGAAGATGTCACCCAGGGCGAGATCGAAATCGGCGGCAAGGTCGTCAACGATCTTCCCCCGGTGCAGCGCGGCATCGCCATGGTGTTCCAGTCCTATGCGCTCTATCCGCATATGTCCGTCTACGAGAACATCGCCTTCCCGCTGCGCGTCGAAAAGCTGCCGCAGGCCGAAGTCGACAAGCGCGTCAGCGCTGCCTCCAAGGTGCTACAGCTCGATAGCCGCCTGCAGCACCGCCCCGGCCAGCTTTCCGGTGGCCAGCGCCAGCGCGTCGCCATCGGCCGCGCCATTGTGCGCCAGCCCAAGATTTTCCTTTTCGACGAGCCGCTGTCCAACCTCGACGCTGCGCTCCGCTCGGAAATGCGCATCGAACTGATGGAGCTGCACAAGCGCCTCGGTTCGACCATGATCTATGTGACCCACGACCAGATCGAAGCCATGACCATGGCCGACAAGATCGTGGTGCTCAATGCCGGCGAGATTTCTCAGGTTGGCTCGCCGCTCGATCTCTACCACAAGCCCGACAATCTCTTCGTCGCCGGCTTCATCGGTTCGCCCAAGATGAACTTCATCAACGGCAAGGTGCGCAGCGCCGACGGCACCACGGTCACCATTGATCTCGGCTCGCTCGGCACGCTGAAGCTGCCGCGCAGCAGCACGGCTGTTGCCGGCCAGGATGTGACCGTGGGCATTCGCCCAGAGCACATGCAACTGGGAACTGGCGAATTCAGCCTCGACATCACCCCGAACATTGTCGAGCACCTGGGCATCCACACCATCGCCTACTCGACCCTGCCCGGCGGCGAGGCCTTTATCGGCCTCTTCGAAGGCAACCCGACGATCGAAGATGGCAAGACGCTCAAGATGGGCTTCTCCATTGCCAATGCGCATCTGTTCGATGCCAAGGGGTTGGCCGTCTACTAAGTCCGAGGAGCCCGCTGGGGAGAGGGAAAATGCTCGACATCGTCGGCCTCTTGCAGACCGAGAAGAACGGCTTTACCCGCTCCGAACGGGCCCTTACGGACATCGTCCTTGCCGATGTCGACTCTGTTCTGAAAATGAGCATTGTCGACCTCGCTGCCCAGGCCGAAGTGTCGCCGCCCACGGTGACCCGCTTCTGCCGGCGCCTCGGCTGCGACTCCTATGCCGATTTCAAGGTGCGGCTGGCCCAGTCGCGCTTTGTCGGCCAGCGCTATTTCTCGCCGGCGGCGAGCCCGACTTCGGTGCATGAAATTGCCCAGGGCGTCGTCAACGGCATTCAGTCGATCATCTACGAAACTTTTGAGCACCTCGATTTCGGCGCCGTAGAACGCGCCGCCGAGAGCATCGCTAAGTCCAGTTTTATTCTTTCGTTCGGCTCCGGTGGCGCTTCCTCGATGATGGCCGGGGAGATCGAGACGCGGTTCTTCCGGCTCGGCTTGAAGGTTGCTTCAACTGACGATCATCAGCTGCAATTGATGCGCGTTGCCGCGGCCCCGCCGGGGACGGTGATCGTTGCCTTCTCGCTTTCGGGCAACAATGCGCAGTTGGCCAAGACGCTGACGGTTGCCGGCGAATATGGGCTGACGCGCGTCGTTGCGACGCGTTCGGCCTCCATGGTGTCGGCGCAGTCCGACATCCTGCTGCCGGTCAACTGGCATGAAAATGCCGATATCCTGCGGCCGACACCTGGCCGATATGCCTTTCTCGCTACGGTCGACGTGCTTGCACAGACCGTCGCGACGCGCCTCGGCGCCTCCGCCGTCGCCAGCATGCGGCGCATAAAACATCAGCTCGTCGTCAATCGCGACGGCGACGACGGCCAGCCCCTCGGGGACTGAGCCCAGCCGGACATCGGCTCTAGCAATCATCCGACATGGCATCGCGGTCACGCGGCGCCCTTTGCCAAAAAAATGAGAAGCAAATGACTGCCAAGTTTTCCCTCGTCACCACCTGGACCCCGGCTTCGGGCAGCGAACCGCTCGGCTATGGGCTTGAGTTGACCAATATCGGCGACGAACCGGTTTCCAATTTTCAGCTCGGCTTTTCCGGCCCCGCCCGCGTCGATCCGCATGCGACGCTCGAAAACGGCAAGCTTCTCAAGCGCCTCTCCAACCACACCCTGATCGCGCCGCCCGATGGCTATGTGCTCGAGCCCGGCGCGACCTGGACCTCGACGGCGCGTGGGCTTTCCTATGGTCTCAGGCACTGGAGCGATGGCGCGAATTCGGCCTATGTCGTGCTGGAAAATGGCCAGACCGTTGTCATCCCGACCAAGCCGACGCAGGGCAAGGGCCACAATTCGCCACTGCTGAAGGGCACGGCAAGGTTCCCGGTGCCGGCCAAGGCTGCCGTGCCGCATTCGATCATTCCGTGGCCGAAGTCGGTCGCGACAACTGGTGCGCGCATTGCCCCGGCCGGGCTTGATCTCAAGCCGCAGGGCGAGGCCGCCAACCGCGCTGCCGCCGCCTTTGCCGGTCTCGTGCACGATCTCTTTGCGGTCGAAGCGCTGGTGCGTCCCGCTTCGGAAGCCGGCATGCCTGTGCACATCACCGAAAAGGCAGGCATGGGTGCGGAGGCCTATGAGCTCTCCTTTGCCGAGAACAGTGCCACCATTTCGGCCAGCACGCGCCAGGGCATGTTCTATGGCCTCGTAACGCTCGGCCATATCCTGCGCGGCGCCAAGCAGTATCCGCATACCTTTACCTTCCCGACGGGCGGTGTCATCGCCGACGAGCCGGGCTTTGCTTTCCGCGGTAGCCATCTCGATGTGGCGCGCCAGTTCTATACCGGCGGCGAAGTCAGCCAGCTCATCAAGATCATGGCCTGGAACAAGATGAACAAGTTCCACTGGCACCTGACCGAGGACGAAGCCTGGCGCATCGAAATCGATGCCTACCCGGCCCTGACCGAAGTCGCCGCCTGGCGCGGCCACGGCAAGGCGCTGCCGCCGCTGCTTGGTTCGGGTCCGCAGCCAACGGGCGGCTTCTATTCTAAGAATGTCATTCGCCAGATTGTGACGCTCGCCGATAGCCTCGGCATTGCGGTGATCCCGGAAGTCGATATGCCGGGCCATTTCTACGCAGCCCTGCAGGCGCTGCCCGAACTGCGCGACCCCAACGAACAGGGCGAATACCAGTCGGTCCAAGGGTTCCCCAACAACAGCCTCAACCCCGCGCATGAGCCGGTCTACAAGTTCGTCGAAACCGTCGTGGACGAAGTGCTGGAAATGTTCCCCGCGGGCATTTTCCACCTCGGCGCCGACGAGGTGCCGCTGGCCGCCTGGTCGGGGTCACCCCTGGCACTCGACATGATCGAGAAGATCGCGGGCCCAGCGATGCGCGAAAAACATGCCAAGCAATTCAATCAGTTGGGCAATCACCACGGCGCCGACGAGATCGAAGGCTCGCCCACGGCGATCATCCAGGCAGAGTTCATCAAGCGCGTTCACAAGTACATTGCCTCCAAGGGCGCGATCACCGGTGGCTGGGAAGAAGCGGCCCATGGTGATGCCGTGGACAAAAAGACCTCCTATGTCATCGGCTGGCGCAATGTGGAGATCAATGCGGCGCTGGCCGAGCGCGGATTCGATATCGTCGTTTCGCCCGGCCAGCGCTACTACCTTGATATGGCCAATGGCATTTCCTGGGCCGAACCGGGCGCCGGCTGGGCTGGCTGGTCAGGTCCGCAGGAGACCTATGAGTTCGAAGCGCGCGCCGGTTTCTCGGAAGAGGGGCTGAAGCACCTTCTAGGCATCCAGAGCTGCATCTGGTCCGAAAGCATGACCGACCGCGCCATTTTCGACCGCCTGGTGTTCCCGCGTCTTTCTGCCATCGCCGAGGCCGGCTGGACGCTGCCCGAGCGCAAGAGCTGGGACCGGTTCAAGTCCATAGTCGGGCTGATGCCGATCATGTACGGCAACTGGGCCGCCGAATAACGAAGCCTGAAAAACGAGAAGCCGCCGTTGTCAAGCGGCGGCTTTTTGCTGTCAGACTGTTAGCATCTGATGTCACGTTCCGGCGAAATGGGGGATTTCATGAAGCAGCGCACCATTGTCTGTCCGATCATCGAGAATGACGGGGCGATTTTGCTCTGCCGCATGCCGATGGACCGCGGCGTGTTTCCGAGTCAGTGGGCACTATCCGGCGGCGGCATGGAGCCTGGCGAGACGATGGAAGAGGCGCTACGGCGCGAAATTCGCGAGGAGCTGGGTGATCGCTTGGTGATCGAGACGGTGACCCCATTCCGGTTTCGCGATGACAGGCGGATAAAAACCTATGCCGATGGGCGTACGGAAGAGATTTACATGATCTACCTGATCTTCGATTGCCACGCGGCGAACCGGGATGTGGTGATCAACGAAGAGTTCGACGAATACGCCTGGGTGCGGCCGGAGGATCTGGCTGCGTATGATCTCAATGCTGCGACGCGCGTGACGTTCGCCGCGAAGGGTTTTTTGTAATCCACCTCTTTCCTCCACCGCTTGCGGGGGAGGGGGACCGCCGACAGGCGGTGGAGGGGGGAGCCGTACCCACAAAACCTGCGGCTCGACACCGACCGGCATCACTCCCGTGGCACCCCTCTCCACCACGCTTTGCGTGGTCCCCCTCTCCCGCGAGCGGGAGAGGAATGGTGGTGGCTCACGTGCCCCACGGATTCTCCACCATCGGCCAGATATCCTTGCGCGCCTTGCGGTAGTTCGTTTCCGCAGGGCGGTTTGGGTAGGGTTTTCCGGCCGAGCAGTAGATGATCTCCGACGCGATCTTCGAGAACGAGTCGTAGAAATGGTTGGTCGACTTGATCAGCAGGATTTTTCGCGATTTCGGATCGATGCCCAGGGCCGAATAAAGGCTCGGGTCAAAGCTCTGGGCGCGGGTTGAGTTGAGGATCACGTCGATGCCGTCGAAGTGAATCCAGGCGGCATCACCAAACGGCGCAAAACTTTCGCCGAAGCGCATTTCGGCGTCGCGGACGAGTTTTTTCACCGTAACGCGCTTGTCGATGGGGCTGCCGGTATCGGGAGCCGACTTGGCGCCGAAGCGGAGCTGGATTTCGGCGCCTTCGCCGGCGGCAAAGCAGATCTGGACCGCGATCGGGTCCCAGATGGTGCCGACGGCGACGTCGGTGGCGCCGCGGGAGATGAATTCGGCAAGAAGCACGGTGGCGTCGCCCGCCGTGCCGCCGCCGGGATTGTCCCAGACGTCGGCGACGACAACCGGGCCGCTTTTGGCCGCGAGGGCAGCGTCGACGGCGGTCTTTTCATCGACCTGCGCCACCATGGTGGTGCCGCGCATGGCAAAGAGTTCGCGGCCGAGCTTTTCGGCAAGCGCCGCGCCCTTTTCCGGATCGTTGTCGGTGATCGCAAGAACCTTGGTGCCCATTTCGGGCACGTCGCCGGCCATGAAACCGTGGACGACGGAAAGGGACAGCAGGCCCTGCTCGGACTTTTCGAGTGCTATCAGCTTGTCGACGAAGCCGCGCATCGGCTGGCGCGAGGTCGGGAAGACGTCGATCATGCGGCAATCGAAGACCGTCATCACCGGCTTGATCTCGCCTTTCAGGGCGCGGGCGGCGATGTCCCAGAGATCCCGGGCGCGATCGACGAAATCGGTATGCGGGAATTCCTTGAAATAGACGAAGAAATCGGCGGCCTCAGCGCGCTTTTTCGTCAGGTGGCTATGGGGGTCGAGCTCGGCGCAGACCAGAACGTCCGGCCCGACGATGTCGCGCACGCGGGAGAGAATATCGCCTTCGCAATCGTCATAGCCCTGCGCGACCATGGCGCCATGAAGGCCGAGGACGACGCCGTCGACGGGCATGGCGGCGCGAAGTTGGTCCAAAATGGCGTCGCGCAGCTCTTCATAAGTGGTGCGGGCGACAAGGCCGGCAGGATCGGCCCACGAGGCGCTGCCTTCGATCAGAGTCCAGCCTTCCCTCGCGCAGACTTCGCGGCCGACGGTGATCGGCGCGGTGCAGAGGGTCGGGGTCGCCGGGTGTTCGCCGGGGCCGGCATGCAGCGAAGCTTCAAAGGCGCGCTTGTCGACGGCGATGGGGGAAAATGTATTGGTCTCGGTGGCGAGGGCGGCTGTGAAAACGCGCACGAGAAGCTTCCAGAAAATGAACAAATGAAGGTGCCGAAAGACAGGTCGGCAATTGTGACACTAGCATATCGTTTGCAGGGCTTCACGTAAGAAATTTACATTCTTTGGGGTGGCAGGCGGGGGTTTTGGGTATATTTTCGGCCAATCCTGCGCCAAAAGAGTAATAGAATTTCATTTTGCCTCAGAGGAGGGCCTTATGCCTATCAAGCGTTATGGCGCGGAAAAATCCGGCGCCGGTGGCCAGAACCTGCCTTTCGCCCGTGCCGTGGAAGCCGGTGGCTTTCTCTATGTTTCGGGTCAGGTGGCCATGAAGGATGGCGAGATCGTCAAGGGCGGGATCGTCGAGGAGACGCATCTGACCATCAAGAACGTGCTCGCGATCCTGGAAGAGGCTGGCTACGGGCCGGAGCATATCGTGCGCGTTGGCGTGTGGCTGGATGACCCGCGGGATTTCTGGAGCTTTAACGGCGTCTACAAGAGCTACTTTGGCGAGCACCCGCCGGCCCGCGCCTGCGTGCAGAGCCGCATGATGGTGGATTGCAAGGTCGAGATCGATTGCGTGGCGTATAAGGGGCCGTAGGTCGTGCGCCCAGTTGGCCATAGCGGCCTGCAAACGCCAATTTTCTCCGCTTCCGGTGCTCACGTACTGATGTACGCTCCGCTCCGGTTCTCGAAAACCGGCATTTTCGGCTCGCTCTGACTCAACTGTCCACACAACCTAGTGCCGGACTACCCTCATGCTGGAGGAACTAAAGTGTCAGAAAATCCCTTCCGGCTCGACGGAAAGACCGTGCTCATCACCGGCGCCGGTGGTGGCATCGGGCGGTCGCTCGTGGCGGTGTTTCATGAGGCGGGCGCCAATGTCGTTGGGGCCGATCGCGAGGCGGGGCTGCTCGATGGCCTGCCGCTCGTACGAAAAGTGCTGTTCGACCAGGCCGATATGGCGGGGACGCGGGCGACGGTTTCGGCCGATATTGCGGCGCATGGTGTTTATGATGCGGTGGTGGCCAATGTGGGTTTCACCCGGGCCGAGCACTTTGGCATGGTCGATGACCAGGTTTGGGCGAGCGAACTCAATATCAATCTCAATGGCGCCTATGCGCTGACCGATCCGATCGTTGCAGCCATGGGCAAGGTGGGTCGTGGCGCGCTGGTGTTCATTTCCTCCGTCAATGCCATGGGTCACTACGGCAATCCCGCTTATTCGGCGGCCAAGGCGGGACTGGTCGCCTATGCCAAGGGCATTGCCGTCGAGCGCGGGGCGGAGGACGTGCGCGCCAATGTGGTGGCGCCCGGCTCGGTGCGGACGCCGGCCTGGGACCATCGTCTTGCGGCCGATCCAACGCTGCTCGACAATGTACTGCCGCACTATCCGCTGGGGCGCATGGTGACGCCGGTTGAAGTGGCCAATGCGGCGCTGTTCCTGTGTTCGGATGCCGCTTCCGGGATTACCGGCACGCTGCTTCCGGTCGATGCGGGGCTGACGGCGGGTAATCTCAGATTTGTCGATGAAGTGCTGAGGGGCAAATGACCTCTATTTTTGAACTCGAAACCCCGGTTGTCCTGATCGATCTCGACAAGGCCGAAGCGAACCTCAAAAACGCGCAGGATGCGGCGGACAAGGCGGGCATCAAGCTGCGGCCGCATATCAAGACCCACAAGCTGCCGCGCTTTGCCAAGCGCCAGGTGGAGCTGGGTGCGGTGGGGATCACGGTGCAAAAGCTCGGTGAGGCCGAGGTAATGGCCGATGCCGGGTTGAGCGATCTTTTGCTGACGTTCAACATCATCGGAGCGAAGAAGCGGACGCGGCTTAAGGCGCTGCATGACCGGGTGACCATTCGTGTTGTCGCCGATAGCGTCGAGACGGTGGCGGGGCTGGCCGAGACGTTTGTCGATCCCGCAAAACCGTTGGGTGTGTTCGTTGAATGCGATACCGGTATGGGGCGCTGTGGCGTGCAGTCGGGGCAGGCGGCGCTGGAGCTGGCGAAGAAGATCGCTGCGGCGCCGGGGCTGAGCTTTGCCGGGCTGATGACCTATCCGGCCGCCGGAAAATACAAGGAAGCCCAGCAGTGGCTGGCCGATGCAAAGGCGCTGTTCCTCGGCGCGGGTGTGGCTCTGCCGGGGATCACGACGGGCGGCACGCCCGATATCTGGCATATGAGCGAGGCTGGCGTCGCGACCGAATATCGGCCGGGCACCTATATCTATATGGATCGCTCGCAGGTGGTGGCGGGCGCTGCGACGTTCGAGCAGTGTGCGTTGACGGTGCTGGCGACTGTGGTGTCGCGACCGACGGATGGTCGAGCGATTATCGATGCCGGGACCAAGACGCTGACAAGCGATCTCCTCGGTATGCAGGGGCACGGCTATGTCGTCGATTTTCCCGATGCGAAGATTGTGGGGCTGAGCGAGGAGCATGGCGCGCTCGATGTGTCGGCTTGTGCGGTGAAGCCGAAGATTGGCGATGTCATCCGCATCATCCCCAATCACTGCTGCCCGGTGAGCAATCTCTTCGATACGGTCACACTGGTGCGTGGGGATGAGGTGCTCGAAACTGTGCCGGTGGCGGCGCGGGGGCGGGTGGACTGAGCCTGTGCTCACTCGCGATTTCTTTGACCGCCCTGTGCTGGAGGTTGCGCCGGAACTGATCGGCGCGACCTTGCTCGTTGATGGGGTTGGCGGGGAAATCGTCGAAGTGGAAGCCTATGACGAGAGCGATCCGGCCTCGCACAGTTTTCGGGGTCCGACGCCGCGCAATGTCGCCATGTTCGGGCCAGCGGGGCATGCCTATCTCTACAAGATCTACGGCATTCATTTTTGCCTGAATTTCGTCTGCGAGCCGGGTAGCGCCATCCTCATCCGGGCGCTGCGGCCGACGGCTGGCTTTGACGCCATGCACGAGCGGCGGGGCGGGGTAGTCGACAAGCAGCTTTGTGCGGGGCCGGGGAAACTGGCCGAGGCGCTGGGGCTTGATCTCACGCAGAACGGCATGGCGCTCGATGAGGCACCGTTTCAATTGCTGGCGGCGACGGCGCCGCGCGAGGTGGCGACCGGGTTGCGGATCGGCATTACCAAGGGTGTCGAGACACCTTGGCGCTTTGTTGAGCGTGGCTCGCCTTATCTCAGCAAGCCGCTCAAATAGTCATGTGCCGGCGCCTCTTCACCTCTCCCCCAGGGAGAGGTGCGCTTGGCGATGATCTTGTGATCGCTCTATCGGCAACCAGACCCATCCCGCGCCGTTGGCTCTTCGCGAAGGGTAGCGCGCGTCAACCGGACGCGGTGGTATGAGGAACGGGCAGGTTTTTCCGGTTTCCCGCCCGGCCAACGAAATGGCAGCCGAGCCTCTGTCCCATCCGCGCTACGCCTTCGTGTTCTTCACGAGAGGAGGCAGAAATGCCGCAGGGCGATAAATCGGCCTATACCGACAAGCAGAAGCGTAAGGCGGCGGCTATCGAGGATGGCTACGAAAAGAAGGGCGTGAGCCACGATGAAGCCGAGCGCCGCGCCTGGGCTACCGTCAACAAGGACGATGGCGGCGGCAAGAAATCGGGCTCGGGCCGCGGCAAGGAGACGGGTCACCCTGCGGCGCATAAGGGCGGGGAAAAGGGTGGCAAGGCCTCGGCAAGCCGCTCCGCGGCCGAGCGCTCGGCTTCGGCCAAGAAGGCGGCGGCGACGCGAAAACGCAATGCCGAGCATCACGCTCATCACTAGGTGATAGAAGCGATTGGTGTGTTGCGCCCGACTGAGTCGCGTGATTCAAGAGAGGCGTGCAAGCGCTCGATTCATTTGACCTGTTTTCGCCGCACCGCGCCGAGCGGCCGACCCCGCTTGAGGTTTTGCGCGACATCTTTGGGCACAAAGCTTTTCGTGGCCAGCAGGACCAGGTGATCGACCAATTGGTCGCGGGCGGCGATGCCGTCGTGCTGTTCCCGACGGGTGCGGGAAAATCCATGTGCTTCCAGATCCCGGCCATTTGCCGCTCGGGCGTGGGCATTGTGGTCTCGCCGCTGATCGCGCTGATGCGCGATCAGGTCGAGGCGCTGAAACAGGCCGGCGTGGCGGCGGCGGCGCTCAATTCCTCGCTCTCGCCGGAAGAGGCGAGCGCGGTGCGCCGGCAATTGCGCGCGGGGGAACTGGACCTCCTTTATGTGGCGCCGGAGCGCGTGGCGACGCCGGGTTTTGCCAATATGCTTTCGGGCGTCGATATCGCGCTGTTTGCCATCGACGAAGCCCATTGCGTGAGCCAATGGGGACATGATTTCCGGCCGGAATATCGCGAGCTTATTCACCTCGTCGAGCTTTTCCCCGGCGTGCCGCGCATCGCGCTGACGGCGACGGCCGATCCGACGACGCGCGAAGACATTATCGAGCGTTTGGGGCTCGAACAGGCCAAGGTTTTTACGACCTCGTTCGACCGGCCGAATATTTCTTATTCCATCGTCGAACGCGACAAGCCGCGCGAGCAATTGCTCGATTTCCTCTCCGGCCATAAGGGCGAGAGCGGCATTGTCTATTGCCTCTCCCGCGCCAAGGTCGAGGACATGGCAGACTATCTCTCGGGCAAGGGGATCAGGGCGCTGCCCTATCATGCCGGCATGTCGGCGGAGCTGCGCAGCGCTAATCAGGATGCGTTCCTGAAAGAGGAAGGTCTGTGTCTGGTCGCGACCGTGGCCTTCGGCATGGGCATCGACAAGCCGGATGTGCGCTATGTGGCGCATATGGACTTGCCGTCTTCGATTGAAGCCTATTACCAGGAGACCGGTCGCGGCGGGCGCGACGGGCAGCCGGCCGATGCCTGGATGAGCTATGGCATGGCGGACGTGGTGCAGCGCCGACGGATGATCGACGAGGGAGGGGCGCCGGACGAGGTCAAGCGTCTCGAACACGGCAAGCTCAATGCGCTGCTCGGCGTCTGCGAAACGGCGGAATGCCGGCGCAAGGCCATCCTCAATCATTTCGGCGAAGCGCATGCCGGTAATTGCGGCAATTGCGATACCTGCCGGTCGCCGGTCGAAAGCTGGGACGGCACCGAGGCGGCGATCAAGGGATTGGCGGCGATCTATCGCACCGGCCAGCGCTTTGGCGCGGCGCATGTGATCGACGTGCTGGTGGGCAAGGAAACAGAGAAGGTTCAGCGCTTCGGGCATCAGAACCAGCCGGTCTTTGGTCAGGGGCGGGAACTTGATGCAAAATCCTGGCAATCGGTGCTGCGGCAACTGACGGCCATGGGGCTGATTGTCGTCGACCATGCCAATCATGGGGCCCTGACGCTGGGCGAGGCGGCGCGTGCCGTCTTCAAGCGCGAGAAAAGCGTGACCCTCAGGAAGGACCGGCCGAAGAAGGCCGTGGAAGTTCGTCGGCAGCTCACCAAGGCGGTCAACCTGCCGGAAAGCGCGCAGGGACTTTTCGATGCCTTGCGCTCCGAACGGCTGAAAATTGCAAAAAGCCAGGGCGTGCCGCCCTATGTCATTTTCCATGATGCGACCTTGCGGGCCATGGCGCTGGCGCGGCCGACGCATCCGCATGATATGCTCAACCTGCCCGGCGTCGGGCAGGGCAAGCTCGACCGCTATGGCGAGGCATTTCTGGCGGTGGTGATTGGCTATGACGGAGCCTGACCTGTCTCCGAGCAGGCGGCAGCGCCTGCCGGTTATCGACATTGCCCGCGGCGTCGCTATTCTCGCCATGGCGTTTTACCACCTCTGCTGGGACCTCTGGTATTTTGGGTTTCTGGCGGCCGATGTGGGTTTCGATCCGCGCTGGGTGTTCTTTGCCCGCTCGATTCTCGCGAGTTTTCTGTTCCTCGTCGGCGTGGGCCTGGTGCTCGGGCATGGCGAGGGCGTCAGGTGGAGGAGTTTCTGGCGGCGCTGGCTTTTTGCCTTTGGCGGGGCACTGGCCATTACCGTGGGCACGCTGATCGCTTTCCCCGAGAGCTTCGTCTATTTCGGCGTGCTGCATGCCATTGCGCTCTTCATGCTCATGGCCCTGCCGTTTCTCTTCGTGCCGGTGGTGGTCGTGGCGCTGGTGGCGCTGGCCTTCATCCTGCCGCCCTTCTTCTTTGCCAATATCCTCTTCGACGAGAAGATTTTCTCCTGGCTCGGCTTCTGGGTTGTGCCGCCCATTACCAATGATCTCGTGCCGGTCTTTCCCTGGTTCGGTGCCGTGCTGATTGGTGTTCTGGTGACGCGGCTCGGCAAGGCCGCGCTGCTTCCGAAACTGGCGACCATTCAGCCGGCCGGAAAAGTGCCGCGCACCTTTGCGTTTCTGGGGCGCTGGAGCCTGTCCTTCTATTTGATCCACCAGCCGGTGCTGTTGGCGGTGATCGTGCCGCTCTCCATGTTTTTGGGCACGCAGAACACTTTGCGTGAAGCCGACTTTTTGCGCTCTTGCCAATCGACCTGCGAGAGTGCCGGTACCTCGGCGGAGATGTGCACCACCTATTGCCAGTGCGGGCTCGAAGGGCTCGACGAGGACGACCTTTGGGACGCGGTCTATACCGGTGCGCTGACGCCGGAGGAGCAGACAAAACTCGACGAAAACAACCGCCAGTGCTCGGCGCTGATCTATCCCGAACTGCTGGACGCTCCCGCGCAATAGCGATTGTTCGGGGCGTCGTGATGGGAAAGGGCCTAGCGGGGTATTTTGGGGGCTGTGATGCCCGCATCGAAGGAGGCCTTCGGCCGACCTCCCCCCAAAAGGAGAGGAACCTTTGCCAAGGCATGCCCCCTTGCCCAAGCATTGCTGGCAAGACGGAAAATGCTCGGTCATGAAGGTGTCATGTCCCCGCTACTCCTCGCCGTCATTGCCCTAGCGACCTTCTGCACCTCGATCATTTCGGGGATTTTCGGCATGGCCGGGGGGATGATCCTCCTTGCCGCGCTGATGACCGTGTTGCCGGTGGCGACGGCGATTGCGGTGCAGGGGGTGATCCAACTCATCGCCAACGGATCGCGCGCTATTTTTTCCCGCCGGTATATCGACTGGCGCATTCTTGGCACCATTCTGCTCGGGCTCCTGGCGGCGGCGACGCTGCTGTTCATCGTGCGCTACACGCCTGATTTCATCACGGTCTGTCTGGCCGTGGGGCTGATGCCGATCCTCGTGTGGATTCCCAAGGACTGGCTGGCGCTCGATGCCAGCAAGCCCGTGCATGGCTTTCTCTGCGGCTTCTTCGGGTCCGGGCTCAATCTGGCGGTGGGTGTCGCCGGGCCGACCATCGATATCTTCTTCATCCGCACCGAAATGGACCGCCGCACCGTGATCGCCACCAAGGCGGCGGCGCAGGTGCTCTCCCATGGCGCCAAGATCGTCTTTTATGGCGCCATGGCCTCGGCCATGAGTGCCGGCGATTGGAGCATCGCTCTCATCGCGGCGCCCTTTGCGATTTTGGGCACCAATGTCGGCTACCGCGTGCTGCAGCGCCTGACCGATGACAATTTCCGCAAATGGACGCGCTGGATCGTCACCGGGATCGGGCTTTTTTATCTGGTGCGCGGTTTGATGGCGCTGGCTGGCGGCCAATAACGAGATCTCAGCGCGTCGTCATTGCCGGGCTTGTCCCGGCAATCCATCTCGCCTCGGCCAGCCATTCTTGCGAATGGCTTGGGACCACCGGGACAAGCCCGGTGGTGACGAACCCGGGTGGATCGGGGATGGCAAGACCGGTGAACCGCGCTTTGAGGTGGAACGGGGCCATCCCCCCCGCTTACGCACAACAAATGCCCGAAAACCCGCAGAGCCATTTTGAACTCCCGCAATCGCCCTCTATGGTGCGCGGGGGAGACGACATGGCACCTTTCGATAGCGTAACCGCGCGGCTTATCCTGCTTCTGGCTGAAACCGGCTCCATTGGTCGCGCCGCCGAGCGCGAGGGGATTGCCTCTTCCGCCGTCAGCCGGCGCGTTTCCGATCTCGAGGCGCGGCTGGGCGTCGTGCTGTTCGACCGTTCGGCGCAGGGGGTCAAATTGACCAGCGCCGGGGAAGCCTATGCCGAGGGTTGCCGCACGGTTCTGCGCTCGATTGCCGATCTCGATGCCGTCATGGCCGAATTCGGCTCGGGCCTCAGGGGTAGTCTGCGGCTTGCTTCGACCGGATCGGCGCTGACCGGGCGCCTGCCGGAACTGCTGGCGCGCTACGCCAAAAAATTTCCCGGCATTGAAATCGCCATTGCTGAAATGGGTGCGGCCAAGGCGCTCTTGGCGCTCGACGAGGGCCGGGCGGACGTCGCCATTGTCTCAGACAATTATGATTTCGCCCGTTTCGATATCCGGCCGTTCGAAGACGAGCGCGTCTGGGTGCTGGCGCCGCCTGATCATCCATTGGCCAAGCAAATCGAACCGCGCAAGGCGATCTCGTTCGATGCGGTTCTGCCCTATGCCATGGTCGGTGTGCATCAGACCGGTTCGCTTGATCGACTGCTCTCGGAGGCGGCGAACACCAAGGGCCAAAAGCTGACCGAGACGCTACGAGTCGAAAGTTTTCCGGCGCTGGTGCGCATGGTGGAAGCCGGTTTCGGCATCGGCTTCCTGCGCTCGACGAGCCTGCATCTCCTCGCCGGCACCGATCTCGTCTGCGCGCCTTTGGCCGAAAGCTGGGCCATGCGGCAATTGCTGGTGGCGCGGCGCAAGTCGAGCCCGCAATCGGCGGCAATGAAGAGCTTTATTGCGCTCTGTTCGGAAACCTACGCACCCTCCATTTGAAACGTTTTCGCTTGTGGAGCGCCTAAACCGCGCAGAACAGGGCGATTCTGATCTGACAAAAATCGGACTTCCTGCGTCATATTTTCCTTTGACTCACTCAAATGTGCTGGCTAGGAACCTTGATAAGCGCTGTCAGGATTTCGGCGGCGTGTCCCTTGATGCAAACCGATTGGATCGTCCCGTGACATCGCTTTTCCGCACCACTGCATTCGCCGCGGCTCTTTTTGCCTCTGCCGCCGTGCTCGCCCCCGTGGCTTTTGCCCAGGACAAGGTGATCACCCATGCCCAGGGTGAAACCACGCTGACCGGTGTGCCGGCAAAGGTGCTGGTGCAGGATTGGGCCGTGTTCGACGATCTCAACGCTCTGGGTGTGACCGTTGCCGGGGTGCCCTCGTCCAATGCCCCGACCTATCTCGCGGACAAGATTCCGGCCGATGCGATCCAGATCGGTTCGCTGTTCGAGCCTGATTTTGAGGGTATCGCTGCGGCTGAAGCCGATATCTATTTCATCGCGGCCCGCTCGCGCGAAGCCATCGGCACCTCCAAGGACATTCTCCCTACCGTTGACCTCTCGGTCGACAACGGCTCCATCGTCGAAGGCGTCAAGAAGAACATGACGACGCTTGGCGACATCTTTGGGCTCGAAGCCAAGGCCACCGAACTCAATGCCGCGCTCGATGCCAAGGTCGCTGAAGTGAAAGCTGCGGCCGAAGGCAAGGGCAATGCCCTGGTGCTCGTGACCAATGCCGGCAAGCTCGGCGTCTATGGCCCGGATTCGCGCGTTTCCTGGATCTACAACGAAGTGGGCATGCCCTCGGCGCTCGATGGCGTGAAGGACGGCGATCACGGTGGTGACTCCGTTTCGTTCGAATTCCTCCTCGAAGTGAACCCGGACTGGGTGTTCGTCGTCGACCGTGATGCCGGCACCGGCGAAAACGCCGGCGCTGCCCAGGCCCTGCTCGACAACGAACTCTTCAACCAGACGACGGCCGCCAAGGAAGGCCACATCGTCTATGTCGATCCGCAGGCGTCCTACATCTCCATGCACGGCTACCAGGGCGTGCTGCTGCTGCTCGACCAGGTTCTGGCTGGGCTGAATAGCTAAAGACTAAACAGGTGGCCGGAGCGATCCGGCCACCGGCTTTGCTTAAGGCCCCTCCTTGCGCATTCTGCTTCTCGCCTTTCTCGCGACGCTGATCCTGGCTTTCATCAGCCTCTTTGTTGGCGTCAGCGATGTGTCGCTGCCCGCTCTGCTGTCGGGCACGGCGGATTTGCGCGCCACGGAAATCTTCTTCATCAGCCGCGTGCCGCGGACCCTGGCGCTGATGCTGGCCGGCGCCTCCATGGCCATTGCCGGGCTCGTCATGCAGATGGTGGTGCGCAATCGCTTCGTCGAACCCTCCACAGCCGGGACGAGTGAATCGGCGGCGCTGGGTTTTCTCGTCGTGACGCTTCTGGCGCCCGAATGGCCGCTGATGGCCAAGATGGCGGTTTCGGCGCTGTTCGCGCTTGGCGGCACGGCGCTGTTCCTGCGCATTCTGCGCGCGGTGCCGCTGCGCGATGTGCTGCTGGTGCCGCTGGTCGGCATCATGCTCGGCGGCGTCATCGGCGCGGTGAGCGCCTTCATCGCCTATCGCACCAATCTCATGGCTTCGCTGCTCGCCTGGAACATGGGCGACTTTTCGGGTGTCTTGCGCGGGCGCTATGAGCTGCTCTGGCTCGGGCTGGCCGGGGGCATTCTCGCCTATATCGCGGCCGATCGCTTTACCGTTGCGGGCATGGGCAAGGATTTCACCACCAATCTCGGGCTCAACTACAAGCGCGTCATGGTGCTGGGGCTGGTGATCGTTTCCGTGGTCAGCGCCGTGGTGCTGGTTTCGGTTGGCTCGATCCCGTTCCTGGGGCTGATCGTGCCCAATCTTGTCAGCCTCGTCGTTGGCGACAATATGCGCCGTACCGTGCCCTGGGTGGCGGTGGGTGGCGCCGGCTTTGTGCTCGCCTGCGATATTGTGGGACGGTTAATCCGCTTTCCCTATGAAATCCCGATTGCCGTGGTCATGGGTGTCGTGGGCAGTGCCGTGTTCCTCTATCTGCTGCTGAGGACGCCGCGCCATGCGAGTTGATGCGGGTTCCGATAATGGCGTCGTTTCGGCGAACGGGGATTCCCGCTTTCGCGGGAATGACACCGAGAGTGGGGATAGTTCGGGGCGGAAGAAATTGTCGCGGCCGGCGCTGGTGCTGATTGCGCTTGGTGTGGCTGCGCTCGTTTCCATTGCCCTCTTCATGACGCTCGACGCCAAGGGCAGTTGGAGCTTCGTGCTCTCCTTCCGCGGCAAGAAGCTGCTGTCGCTGGTGCTGGTTGCCTATTCGGTGGCGGTATCGACCGTGCTGTTCCAGACCGTCACCAACAACCGCATCCTGACGCCTTCGATCATGGGTTTTGATGCGCTCTATGTGCTGATCAAGACGGCCGTTGTGTTCTTCTTCGGTGTTTCGGCGCTGGTGTCGATCGACAGCCAGATCCAGTTCGTCGTCGAACTCTTCGTCATGGTCGGCTTTTCGTTCCTGCTGTTCCGCTGGCTGTTCCTGGGCGAGGAGCGGAGCCTGCATCTCCTGGTGCTGGTCGGCATTGTGTTTGGCATTCTGTTCCGCAGCCTGTCGCAATTGATGCAGCGCATGCTCGATCCCGGCGCCTTCAATGTGTTGCAGGACACGCTCTTTGCCTCTTTCGCGACGACCGATCCGACCCTGCTCGGCATTGCGACGGTGATCGTGGTGTTGACGAGTTTTGTCGGTTGGCGGCTGATGCATACCTATGACGTGCTCTCACTGGGGCGGGCGCAGGCGATCAATCTTGGGGTCGACTACAAGCGCACCGTCGCTGTTATTCTTGTGCTGGTCGCGATCCTTGTATCGGTATCGACGGCGCTGGTTGGGCCGGTCACTTTCTTCGGTCTGCTCGTTGCGACGCTGGCGCATTCGCTGATCGGCAATTCGAAACATCGCTACGTGCTGCCGGCGGCGGTGCTGCTTGGTGTCATTGCGCTCGTCGGCGGCCAGACCCTGCTCGAGCGCGTCTTTGCCTTCGATACGGCCCTGTCGATCATTATCGAGTTTCTGGGCGGCCTCGTTTTCATTGTCCTGGTGCTGCGGAGATCGGCCCGATGATCATCACCTCCGATATCAGCAAATCCTATGGCGAGAGCACTGTTGTCGACGGCGTCTCACTGAGCCTGCCCAAGGGCGGTATCACCTCGATCATCGGGCCCAATGGCGCGGGAAAGTCGACGCTGCTCTCCATGGTCAGTCGCTTGATGGCGATGGACAAGGGCTCGGTGACCGTGGATGGGCTCGATGTCAGCAAGACGCCCGGCGATGTTTTGGCGCGGCGGCTCTCAATCCTGCGGCAAGACAATCACATGACCGCGCGCCTGACGGTGCACGATCTCGTTTCCTTTGGCCGCTATCCCTATTCCAAGGGGAGACTCAATGCTGATGACAAGGTGCATATCGACGAAGCCATCGGCTATCTCGATCTCACTGCGCTGTCGGGGCGTTTCCTTGACGAGCTTTCGGGCGGGCAGCGGCAGCGGGCGTTTGTGGCCATGGTGCTCTGCCAGGACACGGACTATGTGCTGCTCGACGAGCCGCTCAACAATCTCGACATGAAGCATGCCATGGGCATGATGAAGCTCTTGCAGCGCGCAGCGAGCGAACTCGGCAAGACCGTCGTGCTGGTGTTGCACGACATCAATTTTGCCTCCTGGTATTCCGACCATATCGTCGCCATGAAGCACGGCAAGGTGGCGGCGCAGGGACCGGTGGGCGAGATGATCAAGCCCGACGTGCTTTCATCCATCTACGAAATGGATATCGCCGTGCACGAGATCGCCGGGCAGCGGATCAGCGTCTATTACGGCTGAGCCACCGTCATTTCAGAGAAGCAGACGACCCGGCCGCGGCCGCCGGCCTTGGCGGCGTAGCAGGCCGCATCCGCTTCGCCGAGATAGCCAAGGCCCGATTCCGAGCGCGATTTTATGACGGTGACGCCGATGCTGGCGCCGATGCGATGGCCGCGCCCGTTCCAGGAAAAGGCAAGGGCGCCGATGGCCCTGACGATCTTTTCGGCGACCTTGCGGCCATTGGCGAGCGGGCAATCTTCGAGCAGCACGGCGAATTCATCGCCGCCCAGCCGGGCGGCGAGGTCGTGTCCGCGACAGGCTCCGCGGATGGTTTCGGCCACCTGCTTGAGGAGGGCATCGCCCGCGGCGTGGCCGGCCGTATCATTGACCGGCTTGAAGCGGTCGAGATCGACATAGAGCAGGCAATGCTGGCGCCGGCCATCGCGCGCCGATCCGATGGCGACGCTCAGCGCCCCATCGAAGGCGGCACGATTGGGTAGGCCTGTCAGAACGTCATGGCTGGCCGAATGGACAAGCTGGCGTTGCAGGGCGCGGCTCTGGGTAATGTCCTGAAAGACCAGCACCGCGCCCGACATTTTTCCATCAGGCATGATGACGGGAGAGGCGGAGCAGCGGATATCGCGCGCCTGGCCATCGCGCGACACGAGGACAACCTCGTCCTCCACTTCCATGGCCGCGCGATGGGTGAGGCAGGCCATGGCGGGGCAGGGGGCCGCCTCGTCGGAATGGGCGTGGCGTAGGGGAAAGACGGTCTCGGCGAAAAGGCCCTTGGCCTCATCGGCGGAAAAACCGGTAAAGCGCTCGGCGGCGGGGTTGACGAAGGTCACCCTGCCCTGCGCGTCGGTGGCGATCATGCCATCGGCGATGGCTTCGAGCGTCACGCGCAGCCGCTCTTTCTCGGCCGCCAATTCCTGCTCTATGGTCTTTAAATAGGTGATGTCGGTATCGGTGCCGACGGTGCGCAGCGGCGCGCCATTCTCGTCCCATTCGACCGGGCGGCCACGGCTCAGGATCCAGATATAGCTGCCATCACGGGTCAGTTCGCGATATTCGAGCGCGTCAAAACTGTCGTCGCCCTGGTCCTGCCGATGCACATTGGCGATGACTTGGGGGCGATCCTCGGGGTGGATGCGGGCAAGCCATTGGGCTTGGTCGCCATCCACCTCTTCATCGACAGGAATGCCGCGCATCTTTCGCCACATGCGCGAATAGAACATCGTATCCCGGCGGATATCATGGTCCCAGACGCCCTGCCGCGCGCCTTCGAGCGCATGGTTCCAGCGACTTTCCGAATAGGCCAGCGCCTCTTCTGCGCGCTTCTGCAATTCGATGCTGGTGACTTGCAGGATCAGGCAATCGGGCTGGCCGTCGTCATCCGTGGAGAGCGCGGCGGCCAGCATAACCCAGACCGGGTGGCCATCGGCATGGCGGAGGAGATGTTCGCCGCGATAGTGGGCGGCTTCGCCCCGGGCAAGGCGTATGAGATGTTGCCGCGCCGCGCCCGTGTCCTCGGGATGTACGAGATCGAAACCGTCGAGACTTTGCCCGCTTTCCATCCTGTGGCCGAGAAGGCGGGTAAAGGCGGGATTGAGATAACGCACCGTGCCATCGAGCCCGGTGACCAACATGCCGACCGGCGCGACTTCGGCAAGGCGCGACAGGACGGGCACGGCGCGTTGCGTGCGCCGTGCCCGTGTGACGCGCCGTTGCGCTGTGCGCGCCAAGCTCAAGTCCTCAAACCTCGATGAGCGAGAGGATGAAATCGCGTTCGAGCGCCAGGCCCGCCCATTCGTGCGGCTGGTCGGCATCGAAGATCAGCGTATAGGGGCCTTTGTAACCGGCCTCTTCGGCCGCACCCACGCAGGCGCCATAATCGGCTTCGTCGAGCTGGCCCTGGGCAAAGCTTGCCTTGGCGTGGCAGAGCTCGGCCCGCGCAAAGATCGAGGCCAGGTCTTCGTATTTCGTATCGCCGCCCCAATTGCCGAAATCGCCGAGAAGGCCGATGCGACCTTCGAGCCGATCGAGCACCTCATGCACTGTGGCCGGCGTCGAAAGCAGGTCGAACCAGTTTTCGGTGACAAGACGGACGGAAGAGCCGGCATTGCGATCGGCCAGCCGCTTCAAGGCCGCGACGGACAGGTCGAGCGTTTCAGGCGTCGGCTTTTGCTTGCCGGCAATGACGCGCGCATTTTCCGCACCCAGCTCATTGGCAACGTCGAGCCAGCCGGCAATCCAGGCTTCGTCCCGGGCACCGTGTTCGGGATGGGTGATATCGCCGGCATCGATCAGCAGGGTTTGGAGGGTCACCTCGGCGCGGGCAAGTTGGTCTTTAAGTTCGGCGAGATAAATGGAATCGCGGCTGCGCATGTGGAAGGAGACGATTTCCACGCGGTGATAGCCGTGATTGGCCAGCACCGAGGGCAGGCCGAGCAGGGACTCGCTGCCTTCGCCATAGGTATCTTCCCCCGCGCCGATGGCGGTGGTCGTCAGATCATGCGGATAGGTCGTGCCCAAAAGGCGATGCAACGACCAGGTGGAGACCGCGATGCGGTCAGCACTCTGGGCCATAAAGTCTCTCCCCAATTCCTCCGGCAGCAGAATCACATGTGCACGGAGGGGCTGCAATACAATTTGTTATAGCCACAAACGATTAGGGTCGGCGGCGTTCACCGCACGCTCGCCTGCAAACGCCAGCTTTCTGCGCTTCCGGTGCTCACGTACCAACGTACGCTCCGCTCCGGTTCTCGCAAGCCGCCATTTTCGGCTGAGCGTGCGGCGAACGTCATCCGACCCTAGCCGAGCCGATAGATGCGCTCGGCATTGCGGTGAAACAGCTTTTCCTGATTTTCCTGCGTCTCGTCGGCAACGATCTCGCGGGCGGCTTCGACCCAGCGTGTGAGGGAGCCGGTGAGGGTGACGACCGGATGATCCGAGCCCCAGACGACGCGGTCCCAGCCAAAGCTGTCGATGACGTGCTCGACATAGGGGCGGAGGGTTTCACGCGTCCAGTCGGGATTGCAATGGTTCACGATGCCCGACACCTTGCCCATGACATTGGGGAGGGCGGCGACGTCGCGGAGGTTTTGGCGCCACGGATCAAGGCCGATGCCATTGATGTCGGGATTGCCGCAATGGTCGAGGATGAAGGTCACTTCGGGGACTTTTTGAGCCAGGGCGACGCCGAGATGGAGCTGATCGGCGCGGAGGCAAAGGTCGAAGGTGAGGCCATGCCGGGCGAGAAAACGCAGATTGTCGGCGAAGAGTTTTGGTTCGCTGACATCATCGGGCACTTCGTGAAGAATGCGGCGCAGGCCTTTTACCCGGCCTTTGCCAACCGCGAGCAGCTTTTCAAGCTGGGCCGGGAAATCGGGATTTTCGGGACGGCAGGCGGCGATGGCGCCGACTATGCCGGGAAGACCGAGGACGAATTCGGTCTCGGGCAAAATATCGGCTTCGGCGACGTCGACCTCCATATGCAGCGCCGCCTCGATGCCCAGCGGCTTCGCCTCCGCCCAATAGGCTTCAACACTCCACGGCTTGTTGATAGCCGGCGAATTCCCCAGCCACGGATAGGAAAGCCGGTCGGGATAGATGAGGTGAAGGTGAGTATCGATGATGCGCATGGTCGTCCTCCTGCGCCTCTGGGTATCAGAAAATTGCGGCGATCACAGGGGCATAGACGCGCCGACCGCGGGGGAATTTGGCCGCTTTCGGCTACCGGCCGGTGACGTCAGGCGTGAGAGAGAATATTGAGCAGCTTGCCGAAAGGGTCGCGTACAAAGAAGCGCTCGACGCCCCAGGGCTCTGTTACCGGGCCATATTCGATTTCATGCCCGGCATCGATCATCCGCGCGTGAACGGCGGCAAGGTCATCGACTTCGATCGACAGGTCTGGCACTGGCGTGCCCGACCCGCCCTCGAGCGCGAAGCTGATCTGGGGTGTCGACTGCCCCGACCCAACGAATGTGATGATCCAGCCGTGGTCCATGCCGATCTCCATGCCCAGCAGCTCGCCGTAGAAAGCTTTTGCGGCTTCCAGGTTTTCTGTCGCGACATTGGTGACGACCCGATTTACGGCCATGGTTAAATTCCTCAAGTCAGGAGTGGCAGTTTAGCAGCTTTGGCAGGGAAAAGCCGACCCTTTACGCTTCATCCGCCCAGTTGCTCCTTCCCCTCCAGCGTCCCGATGCGCGCGCTGGCGGTCTCCCAGCTCAGTGCGGTCACCCGTGCAATGATCGCCTCGGCCACCCCCAGCAGCGCCGCATTGGCGTCCCATGTCCGGCCCGTTTCGGTGCGGCAGGGCAGGCAATAGCGGGCGTGGCGGGCGATGGGGCTCAACCATTCGTCGGTGACGAGGACGATATGGGCCTTTCGCCGGGAGAGGGTGTGGGCGATGTCGAGCATGGCCGGATCGTAGCGGCGGACGTCGAAAAGAATGGCGAGATCGCCGGGTTTGACGTCGATGAGCTGGTCGGCACTGGTCGCCGGGCGCCCGTCAAGGCGACGGATACCGGGGCGGATGAGGCGGAGATGGGCTTCGAGATAGCCGGCGAGGAAATCTGTAAAGCGCCCGCCGGCGAGGTAGCAATTGCGCTTGGTTTCGGTGAGGCGCCGGCAGACGGTTTCGAATTCGCCGGGCGAAATCAGCGTCGCCGACTCTTCCATGCGGCGGGCCGATTGGGCGAGGAAGGCGGCGAGATAAGGCGCTTCGCCCGAATGGTCCGCGGGCGTCGCGCCGCGCTGCAGCGGCGATTTTGAGCGCTGTTCCAGTTCCTCGCGCAGGGCGCGCTGGAAATCGGGATAGGATTTGAAGCCCAATTGGGCGACGAAGCGGACGATGGTCGCGGCACTGACATCGGCGCCCGCAGCGAACTCGGCGACCGGGGCGAGGCCGAGGAGGGGATAGTTGCCGAGAAGCCCGCGGGCGGCGCGTCTTCCGGCTGATGTCAGCTGCTCGTCGAGGTCGTGAATGCGTGCGGCGACCGTCTTCCCCTCCATTTCCCCTCCTGAACTCTGCGTTTCAATATTGACAGAAGTTTCGTTTGTGGAACTACTGTTACAGAAGTTAATCGCTTGCCTATAGAGGGAATATGGACGGCGAAGCGCAAAAATCGGTTCTGGTGACCAATGCGCGGGGGGCTTCACCCTTCGTCATTCTGTGCGACCATGCCTCCAATAGAATTCCCGAACGCTATGGCGATCTCGGCCTGACGCCGAGCGAAAGACTGAGCCACATTGCCTGGGACCCCGGCGCGCTGGCAGTGAGCCGGGTGCTTTCGGACCTGCTCGATGCGCCGCTGGTGGAATCCACCGTGTCGCGCCTCATCATCGACTGTAATCGCGCCCTCGATGCGCCGGACCTGATTTGGACGCTTTCCGAACGCACGCGCATTGCGGCCAATGAAAATATCACCCCCGAAGAACGGGACTATCGTATCGCCCAGTATCATCGACCCTTTCACGGCGCCATCGACGTCCTGCTCGAAGCGCGCCGCCATGCCGGCATCGAAACCATTGTTGTCTGCATGCACTCCTTTACGCCGGTGTTTCTGGGTCAGAAGCGGCCCTGGCCTATCGGGGTCATCCATGGGCGGGACGAGCGTTTCACCAAGGCTTTTCGCGACGCGATGGCGGCGGAACGCCCCGAACTCAATATCGGCTGGAACGAGCCCTATGCCGCGCTCAATGGCGTGACGTTGACGCTCGAAAAACATGGCGATGGGCGCGGGCTCGAAGCCACCATGATCGAAATCCGTAACGACGAAATTCTCTCGCCCGAAGGGGTTGGCCAATGGGCCGGCCTTGTTGCGCGGAGCCTGCAACATGCGCTTGAGGAGCGACGGCAGGCCCGAACGCATTAGGCGGGACACAGGGTTCAGCATAACCAAGGGGACAGGGACCATGGCTGATACCAAGAAGGTGGGAAGTGTCGCTTATGCGACACGAGACAAGTCGTATTTCGAAAAGCGCGGATTGCAGCGTTACGCTGGCATCTGGTCGCTTTGGGCGCTCGGCGTTGGCGCGGTGATTTCAGGCCATTTTTCCGGATGGAACTTTGGCTTCATGACGGGCGGCTGGGGCGGCATGGTCGTGGCCGCCGCCATCATCGCCATCATGTATCTGGGCCTCGTTTCCTCCATCGCCGAAATGAGCCCGGCGCTGCCGCATACCGGCGCGGCCTATTCCTTCGCGCGTACCTCGATGGGGCCATGGGGCGGTTTCATTACCGGGCTTTTCGAGAACGTCGAATATGTGCTCACCCCGGCGGTGATCTGCACCTTTATCTCGGGCTATTTTGGCTCGATCACCGGGCTTGATACGGCCTATTACCCGGTGCTCTGGGTGGTGTTTTTCGTCATCTTTTTGGCGCTCAACATCTACGGCGTGGCGCTGAGCTACAAGGTGACGCTGGTTGTCACCCTGATCTCGCTGGCGGGTCTGGCCTTCTTCTGGTTCAGCGCTTTTCCGAACATCGACTTCAGCCGCTGGGCGCTCAATATCGGTGTGGGGCCGGATGGTGCCGCAGTCGAATTGCCGGAGGGCAATGGTTCGTGGTTCCCGTTTGGCTGGCAGGGTGTGCTTGCGACGCTACCTTTTGCGGTCTGGCTGTTCCTTGCCATCGAGCAGGTGCCGCTTGCGGCCGAAGAATCGGTCGACCCCAAGCGTGATCTGCCGCGCGGCATTCTGCTTGGCTTCTGCACGCTGCTGCTCTCGGCCTTTCTCATCGTGCTGCTTAACCCCTCCATTCCGGGTGTCGGCAGCTTTGCGCTGGGATCGTCGCTTGAACCGGCTCTGGATGGTATCCGCGCCATCTATGGCGATGCCGCTGCGCCGCTCTTTGGCATCGTGGCGCTGATCGGGTTGATCGCCTCGTTCCACACCATTCTCTACGCACAGGGCCGCCAGGTCTATTCGCTGAGCCGCGCGGGATATTTTCCGTCGGCTCTCTCGGTGACGCATGAAAAGTACAAGACGCCCCATCTGGCGATGATTTCGGGCGCGACGCTCGGCCTCGTCGTCATGCTGGCGATCTGGTTCGTCAATGGTGGTGGTGGGCCGGGTGAAACCCAGCTCGGTGACGATATCATCGGCTCGGTGCTGCTCAATATGGCCGTGTTCGGCGCCATGCTGAGCTACATCATGCAGGCGCTGAGCTTCATCATCCTCAGGCGCAATCAGCCCAATATCGAACGGCCGTTCCGCTCGCCGGTGGGTATTCCGGGCGCGGTGCTGACCATCATCATCGCGGCCGTGACGCTGTTCTACCAGCTGCAGGACCCGAATTTTTACAAGGGTGTCATCTGGGTCGTCCTGTGGTGCGCCATCGGCGTCGTTTATTTCGCCCTGGTGGGTCGCCACAAGCTGATCCTCTCGCCCGAAGAAGAGTTCGCGCTTGAGCATCGCGGCGATGCCGCCGTGGCGGCGGCGGTGGCACCAAAGGCCTGACGAGAAAAGGGGCGCCGCGGAGAACGGCGCCCCGACCCCATCGCGCACCAATGACGCGGCGGGCTGACAAATAGAGGGACAAAAACGTGGGCTATTCGCTCGACACACTGCGCAAGGACGTCGCCGAAGGGCGGATAGATACGGTGCTCGTCGCTTTTCCCGACATGCAGGGACGGCTGATCGGCAAGCGGTTTCAGGCCGAGTTTTTCCTCGATGGCGCCATGGACGAGACCCACGGCTGCAATTATCTGCTCGCCGACGATATCGACATGGAACCGGTGCCCGGCTACGCGGCGGCCAATTGGGGCAAGGGCTATGGCGACTTCGTCATGAAGCCCGATATTTCGACTTTGATGAAGTGCACCTGGCTCGAGGGTACGGCGCTGGTGCTGGCCGACCTCGTCGACCACCATCATCACGAGCCCATTCCGCATGCGCCGCGCAGCATTCTGAAAAAGCAATTGGCGCGGCTCGAAGCCATGGGGCTCTCGGCCAATTTTGCCAGCGAGCTGGAATTCTATCTCTTCGACGAGACGTTCCGCTCGGCCCATGACAAGGGCTATCAGAACCTGACCGCGGCCGGCTATTACATCGAGGACTACCACATCTTCCAGACGACCAAGGAAGAAGGGGTGATGCGGGCGCTGCGCAATCAACTGCATGCCTCGGGCATTCCGGTCGAAAATTCCAAGGGCGAATGGGGCCCCGGCCAGGAAGAGATCAATGTGCGCTATGCCGAGGCGCTTGTTATGGCCGACCGGCATGTGGTCATCAAGAATGCGACCAAGGAAATCGCCTTCGGCCAGGGCAAGGCCGTAACCTTCATGGCCAAGTGGGCCTATGATCTCGCCGGGTCTTCCGCGCATATCCATATGTCGCTGGCGAAGGGCGGAAAGAACCAGTTTGTGGATGAGAGCGACCCGCTCGGCATGTCCGCGCTGATGAAGCATTTCATGGCCGGGCTGCTCACCTATGCCGGCGACATCACCTATTTCCTCGCGCCCTATATCAACTCCTACAAGCGCTTTCAGGTTGGCACCTTTGCGCCGACCAAGGCGATCTGGAGCAGTGACAATCGCACGGCGGGTTTCCGGCTTTGCGGCGAGAACACCAAGGGGGTGCGCGTCGAGTGCCGTATTGGTGGTGCGGATCTCAATCCATATCTGGCCTTTGCAGCGCTGCTGGCGGCGGGGTTGAAGGGGATCGAGGACAAGCTGGTGTTGGAGCCGGCCTTTTCGGGCGACGCGTATTCGGGCGAAAAACTGCGTGAAGTGCACAAGACACTGCGTGATGCAGTGGCTGCGCTCAAGGGCTCAAAAATGCTCCGAGAGGCTTTCGGGGCCGAGGTGGTGGAGCACTATGTGCACACCGGCAATTGGGAGCAGTTCGAATACGATCGCCGCGTGACCGACTGGGAGCGCAAGCGCGGGTTCGAGCGGAGTTGAAGAGGCCCGTTTGCAGCAACACCCATGGTTCGTCGTCATTGCCGGGCTTGTCCCGGCAATCCATCTTGCCTCCGCATGGACTACCGGGACAAGCCCGGTAGTGACGAAGGAATGGGGGCGGCTGGTGGGTTCTCTCGAGAGCCACCCGGCAATGATATAAAGTTTGAGTGGAACAAAAGCATGACCGAGACGGTCCAGATCATTTCCCCCGTGGACGGAAAAGTGTTTGCCGAGCGGCAGACGCTGGAGGGAGCAGCCATTGCCGCGGCCGTGAGCAGGGCCAAGGCGGCGCAGCGGGCCTGGCGCGCGGTGTCGGTGGGCGAGCGCGTTGCGGCGGTGGGACGGATGGTCGATTCCCTCCTCGCCATGAACGACGAAATCGTGCCCGAGCTCGCCTGGCAGATGGGGCGGCCGATCCGCTTTGGGGCGGAAAAGCGCGGGGTCGAGGAACGCAGCCGGCATATGCTCGATATTGCCGAGACGGCCCTGGCACCGTCGATGCGGCCCACGAAAGAGGGTTTTGTGCGCTATATCTCGCATGAGCCGCTGGGCGTGGTGCTGGTCATAGCGCCGTGGAATTATCCGTTTCTCACGGCGGTCAATTCCATCGTGCCGGCGCTGGTGGCGGGCAATGCGGTGCTCTTGAAGCATGCGAGCCAGACACTGCTGGCGGGCGAGCGCTTTGCGGCAGCGGCCAAGGCGGGCGGGCTGCCGGAGGGGATTTTCCAGAACCTCGTGCTCAGCCATGCCGACACGGAAAAACTGGTCGGCTCGGGCGAGATCGACCACATCAATTTCACCGGATCGGTGGAAGGCGGGCGGCGGATCGAGAGGGCAGCGGCCGGGACTTTTGCCACTTTGGGCCTTGAGCTTGGCGGCAAGGACCCGGCCTATGTCCGCGCCGACGCCAATCTCGATTTTGCCGCCGAAAACCTCGTCGATGGCAGTTTTTTTAACTCGGGGCAATCCTGCTGCGGCGTCGAACGCATCTATGTGCATGCTGACGTTTATGATGGGTTTGTCGAGCGCTTCATCGAGCAGGCTCGGAGCTGGACCCTGGGCGATCCGCTCGATCCCGACACGATTGTCGGACCCATGGCGCGCGGCAATTTTGCTGATCATGTGCGGAGCCAAACGGAAGAAGCGGTGCGTGGTGGGGCGAGGCGGCATCTCAACTGGGGCGACAAGCGCGATGCAGCCGGTTCGCCTTATCTGGCACCCGAAGTTCTTACCGGCGTCAATCATCAGATGAGCGTCATGCGCGAGGAGAGCTTTGGGCCGGTTGTAGGCATCATGAAGGTGGCTGACGACGCCGAGGCGATTACGCTGATGAATGACAGCCCCTATGGGCTGACGGCGTCGATCTGGACCGAAGACATCGCGGCCGCCGGACGGATCGGCGGCGAGGTCGAGACCGGCACGGTTTTCGCCAATCGCTGCGATTATCTTGATCCCGCGCTCGTCTGGACCGGTGTGAAGGATACCGGGAAGGGCGGGGGTCTGAGCGAGATCGGCTACCACAATTTGACCCAGCCGAAGAGTTTTCATCTGCGGCGGGTCTAGTGCCAGGCCCTCGTGGTTCGAGGCACAAGTGAGGATTTCTCTCCGTTCTATCGTCACCACCGGGCTTGTCCCGGTGGTCCATGCGGAGGCGAGATGGATTGCCGGGACAAGCCCGGCAATGACGACGGAGAGTTAGTTAGGGACACGAGGCAGAATGACCAAAGCCAACTGGAATTATCCGACCGCCGTCCGCTTCGGGGCGGGGCGCATTGCTGAATTGCCCGATGCGCTGAAGGTGGCGGGAATAAAAAAGCCGCTGCTGGTGACCGATGCGGGGCTGGCGGCATTGCCGGTAACGCAAAAAGTGCTGGCGGATTTGAAGGCCGGAGGCATCGAGGTTGGGCTTTTCTCCGACGTAAAACCGAACCCGATTTCGGCCAATGTCGAGGCGGGCATCAAGGTTTTGCGCGAGGGTGGTTATGACGGGGTCATCGCCTTTGGCGGTGGTTCCGGGCTCGATACGGCCAAGGTGATTGCCTTCATGGCCGGACAGACGCGGCCGATGTGGGATTTTGAGGATATCGGCGATTGGTGGACGCGCGCCGATCCAAAGGGGATTTTTCCGATTGTTGCGGTGCCGACCACGGCGGGAACGGGCTCGGAAGTGGGGCGCGCTGGCGTCATCACTGACGAGACTACGCACACCAAGAAGGTGATCTTCCATCCCTTGATGATGCCCAAGGTGGTCATTGCCGATCCCGAACTGACGGTGGGCATGCCAAAGTTCATCACCGTGGGCACGGGCATGGACGCGCTGGCGCATTGTCTGGAAGCCTATTGCGCGCCGGGCTATCACCCGCTGGCTGACGGCATTGCGGTGGAAGGTATTCGGCTGGTGTTCGAAAATCTGCCGAAGGTTGCGGCCAATCCCGGTGATATCGAGGCGCGCGGGCACATGATGAGCGCGGCGGCCATGGGGGCGACGGCGTTCCAGAAGGGGCTCGGGGCCATTCATGCGCTGAGCCATCCGGTGGGGGCGCTCTATGATACCCATCACGGCATGACCAATGCGGTGTTCATGCCCTATGTGCTGCAGGCGAATAAATCGGCCATCGAAGGCAAGATCGCGCGACTGGCGGCCTATATCGGGCTGGCGCCGAGTTTTGAGGCATTTCTGCATGCGGTGATTGGGCTGCGCCTGCGATTGGAAGTGCCGCACACGCTGCGGGATTTCAAGGTCGATGGCGAGCAGCGGGACAAGATCGGGGATATGGCCATTGTCGATCCCACAGCGGGTGGCAATCCGGTGGAACTGACCAAGGAACGGGCGCTGGCGATTTTCGATCGGGCGCTGGAGGGGAAGGTTTAGGTTTTTTCTCGACCTCCCACTCTCTCGGTGTCATCCCCGCGAAAGCGGGGACCTCCGTTTCTAGGGGTTCCCGCTTTCGCGGGAATGACACCGTGGAGGAATGTGAGCGCGGTGGCTCGCCGTCAGCCGACGATCTCCGCCACCGTCGCCTTGGCCCCCTCGTCAAACAGGCTTTCGAGATGGCCGACTACCGTGTCGCGGAACACGGCATGGCCAGCCAGGTCCGTACCAAAAACTTCCGTCAGGCTCGACAAGCCATCATATAGCGCCACCGGATCGTCTCCAGCATCTGCTGCAATCGCCATCATCTTCAGCGCATGCGGATCCCTGACGTCGATCTCGTTGCCGTCCTCGTCAATGCCGGTGACATAGCGCATCCAGGCGGCGACGCCGAGGGCGAGGCGGGTGATCGGCTGGCCGGCCTTGAGACGATCACGGATCGTGCCGAGGAGGCGCTGCGGCAGTTTTTGCGAACCATCCATGGCGATCTGCCAGGTGCGGTGCTTTAGCGCCGGATTGCGGAAGCGCTCGAGGAGCTGGTCGCGATAGGCGCCGAGATCGACACCGGGCATGTCGAGCGTCGGCATGGCTTCTTCGGTCATCAGGCCGTGGATGAGTTTTACATAGGCGGCGTCGCCCATGACCTCGGCGATATATTGGTAGCCGCCGAGATAGCCCAGATAGGACATAGTCGAGTGCGAGCCGTTGAGCATGCGCAACTTCATGTGCTCGAAGGGTTCGACCTCTTTCACCAGCTGTGCGCCGACCTTTTCAAAGGCCGGGCGGCCCGCCGGAAAATGGTCTTCCACAACCCACTGGGTGAATGGCTCGGTCATGATCGGCCAAGAGTCTTCGGCGCCGATCAAGCTCGTCACTTCTTCGCGGTCGGCATCGGTGGTGGAAGGCACGATGCGGTCGACCATGGTCGAGGGGAAGGCGACCGATTTGACCCATTCGCCGAGATCGGCATCACGTAGCGCAGCAAAGCGGGTGACGATGCGCTTGGCGGTTTCGCCATTGGAGGGGAGATTGTCGCAGCTCATTACGGTGAAGGGGGCGATGCCGGCCGCCTTGCGGCGGGCAAGGGCTTCGACCAGCATGCCCGGTGCCGATTTCGGCGATGCGGGATTGGCGAGGTCATGGACCACGTCGGGATGGTTCTGGTCGAGTTCGCCGGTCGCGGGGTCGTGGCAATAGCCCTTTTCGGTCACTGTCAGCGACACGATGCGGATAGCGGGCGATGCCATCAGGTCGAGGAGGGCGTCGCGCTCGGTATTGGCGTCCATGACCGAGAGGATGGAGCCGATGACGCGCGGATGCGTGCCTTCGGCGTCGCGCACGGCGATCGTGTAGAGCCCGCCTTGCGGTTCCAGCGCTTCCTTGGTGTCGGGGCGGCGAAGGCTGGCGCCGACAATGCCCCAGCTCGGATCGTCCGCGAGGAGATCGTCGACATAGACGGCCATGTGCGCGCGATGGAAGGCGCCGATGCCTAGGTGCACAATGCCGGGAGTCACCTTGGCCCGATCATATTTCGGCACGCCGATGCCCGGCTTGAGGGAGCCGAGGGTGGCTGGGCTGAGGCGCGGGCTGGTCATGACGGCTCCAATTGAGGCAAATCGGGGCGCAGCATAGTGACTTCCAATCTTGTATGGAAGACTAGTTGCGGCTAGCTACGCTTGTTTATGGGTTGCAGGCTTGTCCGCGCAAGCGGGGCCCGGCATAAGCCTTTGGAGGAATTGGGAGGATGGCCATGGCCGGCAAGCGGATCGTCAGCATTGGCGAGTGCATGATCGAAATGAGCGGCGGCGAAGATCGCACCTATCGCCTGGGCTATGCTGGCGACACGCTCAATACGGCCTGGTATCTGCGCGCGCTGCTCGGGAAGAGTTGGGACGTCGACTATGTGACAGCGCTGGGCAAGGACCGGTACTCCGACGATATCCGCGGCTTTCTCAAGACCAACGGCATCGGCACCGATCATATCGGCACGATCCCCGAGCGGCGGCCGGGGCTCTATATGATCCATCAGGACAAGGGCGACCGGCACTTTACCTATTGGCGCGACCAATCGGCGGCAAAGCTGCTGGCGGACGACAAGTCGGCGCTGCAAAAGGCCGTGGAAGGCGCGAGCCTTGTCTACTTCTCCGGCATTACCCTCGCCATTCTGGCACCCAAAGCGCGCGGGCGGCTGCTCGGGGCCATCGTCAAGGCGCGGGACAACGGCGCGAGGATCGCTTTTGATACCAACTTGCGACCGGCTTTGTGGTCCAGCCCAAGGGTTATGGCCTCGGTGCTGACGGCCGCAGCCGGCCTTTGCGATGTCGTGCTGCCGACGCATACCGATGAAGCGCCGCTCTTTGGCGACAAGAGCGTGGATGAGACAGCCGACCGCTATCTCGAGCTTGGGGTCGAGGAGGTGGTGGTCAAGGATGGGGCCAAGGAAGCGCTGATCGCGACGGCGATTGAGCGCGTGCGGATTGCGCCAAAACCGGCCGAGAAGGTGGTGGATGCCACCGGTGCCGGGGACAGTTTTAATGGCGGCTATCTCTCGGCGCGGCTCAATGGAAAATCGATCCGCGAGGCGGCGGAAGAGGCGCATCGTGTGGCGGGGGTGGTTATCGGCCACAAGGGTGCGCTGGTGGAGCCGAAGTTTTTGAAGTGAGGTAGAAAGGCCCCCTCACCCGGCCTGCGGCCGACCTCTCCCCCAGAGGGAGAGGTGGGGGATTGCTGAAGTCGCTGAGCGACACCTCTCCCTCTGGGGAAGAGGTCGACGGCGCAGCCGGCGGGTGAGGGGGCCTTTCTCTACTCCCCATCCATCTTCAGAAATTCATCCGCGCTCAGCACGATCTTGTCGTCGATCTTGCCGATGGCCTTCTTGTCCTTGCCCTCATATTCGAAGCCGTTGAGCACGGTGCGGATGACGTTCAATCGCAGCCGGCGCTTGTCATTGGCACGGATGACGGTCCAGGGCGCATGGGCGCAATCGGTGCGCTCCAGCATGCGGTCCCTCGCCTTGGAATAGTCGTCCCACTTGCTGAGCGCTTCGAGATCGATCGGCGAGAGTTTCCAGGTTTTGAGTGGATCGTGCCGCCGATCGTGAAAACGCTTCAATTGCATTTCGCGGCCGATGGAGAGCCAGAACTTGAAAAGGCGGATGCCGTCCTTTGTCAGGCGCTTCTCGAATTCGGGGGCCTCGTCGAGAAAAAGTTCGGTCTGTTCGGGCGTGCAAAAGCCCATGACCGGCTCGACGCCGGCGCGATTGTACCAGGAGCGGTCGAAGAGCACCATTTCTCCTGAGGCGGGGAGCCAATCGACATAGCGCTGAAAATACCATTGCGTGCGTTCGCGGTCGTTCGGCTTGGGCAGCGCGGCGATGAGATTGAAGCGCGGATTGAGATTTTCGAGGATCGTCTTGATGGTACCGCCCTTGCCGGCAGCATCGCGCCCCTCGAAGACGAGGACGATGCGCTCGCCGGCCTTGGCCATATGGGCCTGCAACAGCACGAGTTGCTTTTGCAGCGCATAGAGCTGCGTGTCATACTCGTCGCCATCGAGCTTCTCGTCATAGGGATAGCCGCCCGATTTCAGGGCCGCTTTCTTGATGGCGGAGGGTAGCTCGGGATTGTCGATGTCAAAGCCAGTAAGGGGATCGCTCACACTGTCGCTCCATTGTCACGAGCAACGTGCTAGAAGTTTTGATCCCGCGCAAGAGGCGGGAGCAAGCGCTTGATTCGGCAGTCAAAAATGGACGATTCCCAGTCGCCCCAGACAGTGCTGCGTGGCCAGGCTATTTTGGCGCGCATCATCAATTATGCCGGGCTCCTCCTGGGGCTCGCCGGCCTTTTTGTCGCGCTGGTGCTTTTTGGCAATCTGCGGCCCGATTTTGCCGCGCTCGGCTATCTTGTGGCGCTGGCCTTCGTTGCTTTCCTGCCCATGCCCGTGCGCACGGTGACGCGGATCGTCGAAACGCCGGCCGCGCCCGTTCTGCCCCAGGGGCCGGATGAAAATGTGATGGCCGCCTTTGCCGAGGCTTTGGGCGAAGCCTGTCTCGTGCTCGATCGGCGCGGCACGGTCGCCTATCGCAACCAGGCGGCGGCGAGCCAATATCCCAATGTGCAAAAGGGCAAGGTGCTTACCCTTGTCATGCGCAATCCCGAACTGGTGGCGGCGGTGGACGCCGCGCTGCGCACGGGCACGCCGCATAGTTTTGAACTGCACGAAACGCTGCCGAGCGAAACCTGGGATCGCGTCACCGTGGCGCCCATCCGCAGTCCCGGCAGCGATTGGCTCGAGGAAGATGATCGGCACCTGCTGGTGACCTTCCAGAGCCTGACCGAATTGAAGCGCGTCGATGCCATGCGCACCGATTTCATCGCCAATGCCAGCCACGAGCTGCGCACGCCTCTGGCTTCGTTGCTGGGCTTTATCGATACGCTGCTCGGCCCGGCGGCGCGGGACGCGGTGGCGCGCGAAAAATTCCTTGGCATCATGCGCGGCCAGGCCGACCGCATGAGCCGGCTGATCGATGATCTGCTCAGTCTCTCGCGTATCGAAATGTATCAGCATGTGCGCCCGACCGGCTCGGTGGATCTGGCGGGGCTTTTGCGCGAAGTGCGCGAGGGGCTGCAGACCCAGGCCAAGGCGGCCGAACTCGATGTGGTCCTGGACCTGCCCGAGGGGCCGGTAACAGTGATTGGCGACCGCAACCAGCTTTATGAAGTGTTCGAAAACCTCGTCGACAATGCCATCAAATATGGCGCGGACGGCAAGACCGTCGATGTGTCGCTGACCAAGGTCGATCGCGGCGGGTTCAAGCATCTCGTCAGCGTCGTCGACCATGGGCCGGGCGTCGAACCCGAACACGTGCCGCGCATGACCGAGCGGTTTTATCGCATCGAGGTCGAGACGAGCCGCAAGAAGAAGGGCACGGGCCTGGGCCTGGCCATCGTCAAGCACATCGTGCAGCGCCATCGCGGGCAGATTTCCATCAAGAGCCGCCCCGGCGAAGGGCTGCGCGTGGATGTTATGCTGCCATAGTGCCTGTGGGTAGCAAGCAATTACTGCGGAGACTCTAGTTCCATCGTCACCGCCGGGCTTGTCCCGGTGGTCCATGCCCGTGGCGAGATGGATTGCCGGGACAAGCCCGGCCATGACGACCGAAGCGGGAATGGGGGCCCGGCAAGGCCCCGCTGAGACGACTAAGCCGGGTCGAAATCGCTCGGGCGATGCACCTCCACGAGGCCCGCGGCAAAGCGCTTGGCATTCTTCACATAGCGATCGGCCGAGGCCGTGAGGCCGGCAATGGCTTCGGCGTCGAGCGTGCGAATGACCTTGCCCGGCGCGCCGACGACGAGGGAATTGTCGGGAATCTCTTTGCCCTCCGTGATGAGAGCATTGGCGCCGATGAGGCAGTTTTTTCCGATCTTCGCGCCGTTGAGCACTGTCGCGCCCATGCCGATCAGCGTGTTGTCGCCAATGGTGCAGCCATGGATGATGGCGCTGTGGCCGATGGTGCAGTTTTCCCCAATGGTGAGGGGAAAGCCCTGGTCGGTATGGAGGACGCAGTTTTCCTGAACGTTCGAGCGGGCGCCAATAGAGATGCGCTCGATATCGCCGCGGGCGACGGTGCCGAACCAGATGCCGACTTCGGGGCCGATATGGCAATCGCCGATGAGCACGGCGGTCGGAGCGATCCAGCCGACCTCGGGGGAGATTTCCGGGGTGATCCCGTCGAGGGCATAGATGGGCATGGGGTCCTCCGTGGTTTGGACGAATACTAGCCACCCCAACGCGTCGCGTCATTCCCGCGAAAGCGGGAATCCCCCTTTCCGAAACAGAGATTCCCGCTTTCGCGGGAATGACTTCGTGGGAGGAGAGGTTAAATCAAGACGCCATAGGCTTCGCGCATCTCAGCGATCTCGCTCAGGGTCTGGTGAAACAGGCTCCAGTCATCGCTTTCGGCAATCGGGGCCCAGATGGCCTCCATGTCATCGATCAGCATCGTCCGCGGCTTTTCGCGGGCGAAATAGGCGTGGTCGAGATTGACGTCGTCTGATGGCCCGAACGTTTCGAGCAGATCCGCCAGCGGGCGGAAGGCGTCGGTGGCGTAAAACTTGGCGGCGGGGCTACGTGCCGCGCGTTCGGTGCTGAGGGCGCCGCCGCGCCAGTCGAAGAAGAACTGCTCATAAGGCGCCTTGCTGGCCGAGAGGAAGCCGAAGAGGGCTGTCACAAAGGCATTGTTGCTGTCCCCATCGCGCGGCGAGAGGCCGAGGCGGCGCAGCATTGCGAGGGGCAGTTGCGTGCGGAAGATGGGCCAGACCGTGTTGAGCGCCGGCTCCAGCGCCTCGATGTTCGAGAGCGGCAGCAAGCATTCGGCGAGGCGGGTGAGGTTCCAGGCAAGCGTGTCGGGCTGGCGGCCAAAACTATATAGGCCGGTTTGGTCGAAATAGGCGGCGGTGAAGTCGGGGTCGTAGACCGGCAGGAAGCGCCAGGGGCCGTAGTCGAAGCTTTCGCCAGTGATGTTGATATTGTCGGTGTTGAGTACGCCGTGGACGAAACCGGCAGCGATCCATTGCGCGCCGAGCAGGGCGACCCTTTCGACCACGGCTTCCAGCAAGGCGGCGGTTGGGTCCGCCGCGCCCGCAAGGTGCGGATAGTAATTTGCGATGGAATAGTCGACGAGGCGGCGGAGATTGTCCGTGTCTTCGAGATAGGCCAGCCGTTGAAAGGTGCCGATGCGGATATGGCTGTGGCTGAGCCGGGTCAAAACGGCTGAGCGGGTCGGCGAGGGTTCGTCGCCGCGATAGAGTTCTTCCCCGGTTTCGACCAATGAAAAACTCTTGGACGTATAGACGCCCAGTGCTTCGAGCATTTCCGTCGCCAGCACCTCGCGTACGCCGCCCTTGAGCGTCAGGCGGCCATCGCCGCCGCGCGACCACAGCGTCTTGCCCGAGCCCTTGGTAGCGAGATCAAGGAGCCGCCCGTCGACAGGATCGACGCACTGCGCGAACAGAAAACCGCGGCCGTCGCCAAGGTCGGGATTATAGGTGCGGAACTGGTGGCCGTGATAGCGCAGGGCCAGGGGCTGGGGCAGAGAGCCGGGCAGGGGTTCGAAGCGGCCGAAATGTTTCAGCCACTCCTCTTCCGTCAGATCGCCCAGGCCAATGCGGTCGGCCCAGCGCTGGTCGCGATGGCGCAGGATGGTCTTGGGAAAATCGGCAGGGGCGACGGGGTCGAAGAAGTCGCGGCCGAGATCGGCATGGCTTTGGGCGGGGATAAACTGGGTCATGTCGGCTCTATGTTTCGGCCCGTGCTGCAAGGCTCGCTTGCGCCCTCGTGTCTGGCGTGCCGGGTCAAATCGGCCTATATCATGGCGGATGATACAGCTTGCACCATTTCAGGCCGCCATCTTCGATATGGACGGCACTTTGCTCGACACCGAAGCGGTCTTCAAGACCATCGTATTCGAGGTCTGTACTGACCTCGGCTTCGAAATGACCGACGATGTCCATCGTTCCATGGTCGGCGGCAGCCATGAGCGCACCAGCCAGCTTCTGCTCGAAGCCTATGGCGTCAGTTTTCCTTATGCTCTCTTCGATGAAAAATGCCGCGTCAGCATGCGCGAGCGTTCTCATGGCGGCGTGCCGGTAAAGCCTGGTGTTCACGATTTTATCGCGGCGCTCCATGCCAATAATATTCCGACGGCGGTCGCGACATCGTCGCGCAATCCCCATGCCCAGCACCATTTGAGTGCGGCGGGTCTGCTCGATCTTTTCGAGACCATTGTTACGCGCGATGACGTGACCCATCCCAAGCCCCATCCCGAGCCCTATCTGACGGCGGCGAGCCGGCTGAAAATCGACCCGGCCAATTGCCTCGCGCTCGAGGACAGCCTTGCCGGCGTCCATGCCGCGCATGCCGCCGGCATGCAGACCGTGATGGTGCCCGATCTCGTCCATCCCAATGACGAGGTTTTGGCGCTCGGCATTTCGGTGATGGAAAGCCTCGTGCACGTCCACAAGGCGGCCTTTCCTCACTAAGCGTTTGCTCTGATTTTCAGCGCAACCTAACGCTCAATTGTTACCCCGGCGAAGGCCGGGGCCCATCCTGAGATCTCGAGATGGATCCCGGCCTTCGCCGGGATGACAGCCTGTGGGTGGGGCACATTTTTGCAGGAGCCAAGCGTATTTTGCGCCCGCCTTGACGTTAACGGCAGTGGCCAGACCTGTGATCCCGCCGCATCGGTCTGTTAAGAATCAGACGCGCTAAAAAGCGCATAAAATTCTAATTTCTTCCGAAAACCTTTGGTCAGTACGTTGCAAACCCATGGATTTCATGGGTTTGCAAGATCGGCTTTGCGCATTAACCGTGTTTTAAGAAGCTAAGGCGCATGGTTAACCAGCCGTAAATTTTGGCTTCCATCTCTCTGCGGGCTTGGCTAGGGTGCCCCCGCAAAGACGGATTGCGAATGCGATCCAACCAGAAGGCCCGCCGGAGGTAACGGATGGGCTCAGGGGCAAGGACGGGGCATTGACTTCACGCTGGGGGCACAAGTTCTCGCGCGCCGCTTTCAAAGTGGCTGCGCTCGCCGCGACGGTACTCGTCGTTGGCGTGATCGCCTCGCCCCTCATGGTCCATGCCAACGAAACTGACCTCGTGCTGCCGCTCGACATTCCGGCCCCCATCGCTCAGGTCCGTACGCAGCCCGCTCTCGGCGCCACCATGGTGCCGCTCGCGCCGGGGCAGCAGAAGCTGACCGATGCGCTTCTTTCCAACTACGTCGCGCGCCAGCAGCAGCTTCGCGCCGTCGATGTGACCGAGGGTGGCGTGCAGCCCCCGCTCTCGACCGAAATGCTGATGGGCTATATCGCCCGCGGCTCGCTCGATGGCGGCAATACCGCGCTTTCGGCCATCGACAGCTTCATGAAGCCTGCCGCGCCGACACACCAGCCGACCGTGACGCCTGATCTGCTCGCGGCCTATGTGGCCAGCGGCTATCAGCCGACCGCCAAGCGCGCTGAAGTGGCCAATGCCGAGCGCGATTGCCTTGCCCAGGCGATCTATCACGAAGCCCGCGGCGAAAGCGCTGCCGGCCAACTGGCTGTGGCCAATGTCATCGTCAATCGCGCCCGTTCGGACAAGTATCCGTCCTCGCTCTGCGGCGTGATCTACCAGGGCGCCAATCAGGGCCGCTACAAATGCCAGTTTACCTTTGCCTGTGACGGCCGCGGTGATGCGCCGGGCGAACGCCAGGCCTGGGCCCGTTCTATGGCGCTGGCCAAGGACGTCTATGCCGAATATGCAACTGGGGCAGAAATCGGCGCCATTCCGGATTCGGCACTGTTCTACCACACGACCAATGTTCGTCCTTCCTGGTCCTATACCTATAGCCGCGTGGCTGAAGTCGGGGCGCATATCTTCTATTCGCCGAACTGAGGTTTTCCCGAGCGGGAAACGAAAAGGGCGCCACTGGCGCCCTTTGTTTTATTCGGCTGCCTGCAGCAATTGCGGGCCGGCCTCCGCGTCGGCGTCGGGGCCGAACTTCTTGAAATTATTGCGGAAAAGATCGACGAGCTTGGTTGCCTGGCTATCGTAGGCGTCGGTGTCAGCCCAGCATTGGCGCGGGTCGAGGAGGCGCGGGTCGACACCGGCGACATCAGTGGGAACGGCGAAGCCGAAGAGCGGGTCTAGGCGCGTCGGGGCATTGTCGAGCGCGCCGTCGAGCGCCGCGGTGAGGAGGCGGCGGGTGGAGGCGATGTCGATGCGCTTGCCTTGACCATAGGCGCCGCCGATCCAGCCGGTGTTGAGGAGCCACGCTTGGGCGCCGCTCGAACGCAGGCGCTCGGCCAGCATGTCGCCGTAGACCGTTGGATGCAGCGGCATGAACGGGGCACCAAAGCAGGCCGAGAAGGTCGCTTGCGGTTCGGTGACACCGCGTTCGGTGCCGGCGACCTTGGCGGTGTAGCCCGAAAGGAAGTGGTAGACGGCCTGTTCGGGCGTCAGCTTTGCCAAAGGCGGGAGGACGCCGAAAGCGTCGGCCGTGAGGAAGACGACGGTTTTGGGCGTGCCGCCGACGCTGCCCGGGGCGAGCGAGGGCAGGACGTGGAGCGGGTATGCCGCACGCGTGTTTTCGGTGAGCGATACGTCGTCAAATGCTGGCACACTGTTAGCATCGAGCACGACATTTTCGAGCACCGTGCCAAAAGTTCGGGTGGCGGCGAAGATTTCGGGCTCGGCACTGGCGCTGAGCTTCACCGTCTTGGCGTAGCAACCGCCTTCGAGATTGAAGACGCCGTCTTTGCTCCAGCCATGTTCGTCGTCGCCGATCAGTGGCCGAGCGGGGTCGTTGGAGAGTGTCGTCTTGCCCGTGCCCGAGAGGCCAAAGAACAGCGCGGCTTCCCCATTGGGGCCAAGATTGGCCGAGCAGTGCATGGGAAGGACATCGTCGGCGGGAGCGTGGAAGTTGAAGAGCGAGAAAACGCTCTTCTTGATTTCGCCGGCATAGCTTGTGCCACCGATGAGGACGAGATTGCGGGTCATGTCGAGCGCGATGACGGTTTCGGTGCGCGTGCCGTGGCGAGCCGGGTCGGCGGTGAAGAGCGGTGCATGGATAATGGTCACCGGGGTGGCCGTGTCCGAGGTTTCAACACCTTCGCCGGGACGAATGAGCAGATTGCGGATGAAGAGGGCGTGCCAGGCGCTCGGGGTAAGGACGGTGACGCCATATTGGTGGCGCGGATCGGCTCCGGCGAGGAGGTCCTGGCGGTAGAGATCTTTGCCTGCTAGGTGCGCCTTGATGTCGCTGAGGAGCAGATCGAACTGAGCGGGCGTAAGAGCGCCCGAATTGTCCCACCAGATTTTTTTCTCGGTCAGCGCATCGCGGACAATGAACTTGTCCTTGGGCGAGCGGCCGGTAAACGCGCCGGTTTCGACAGACAGAGCGCCATGGGCGGTAAGCCGTGCTCCGCCTTCTCTCAGCGTGTTTGCAACCAGTGTGGGGGCTATGGCGTTTGCACTGAGCGAAGGTGCGGCTTCGGCGATTGCCTGGCGCAGGGCGCTATGGTCCTCGACACTCATTCTTCGTCTCCATCAGGCGCCGCCAAGGGCAGCGGATAGGAACGAAAATAGTGAGGCCTAAGCCATGCGAACCATCCCGAAATCGGTCGTAAGACGGAAGTCGCAACCATTTCGTAGGGGGTGAGGGACTGGCTAGAGGCTTGGCCCCGCCTTATTTAACGCGTAATTGTCGCCTGCAACGTCGCGTGAGGGGCCGCTGGTCCCGACAAGATGCAAGCGTCGCAACTAGAAAGGCAGAATATGCCCAAGATCGCCCTCGTGGACGACGACCGGAACATTCTTACCTCCGTTTCCCTCACCCTCGAGGCGGAAGGCTATCAGGTAGCGACTTATACCGACGGGGCCTCGGGCCTCGAAGGCCTGACCACCGACAAGCCCGATCTGGCCATTCTCGACATCAAGATGCCGCGCATGGATGGCATGGAATTGCTGCGCCGCCTGCGCCAAAAGTCCGACGTGCCGGTGATCTTCCTCACTTCCAAGGACGAGGAAATCGACGAGCTGTTTGGCCTCAAAATGGGCGCCGACGATTTTATTACCAAGCCGTTCAGCCAGCGCCTGCTGGTGGAACGGGTCAAGGCGATCCTCCGTCGTTCGGCGCCGCGCGATCCTTCGGCTGCTGCCGGCCCCGCCGGCGAACCCGTGCCGGGCAAGGCCCTGATCGAGCGCGGCTCGCTGGTGATGGACGAAGAGCGCCACACCTGCACCTGGAAGGGCCAGCGCGTGACGCTGACCGTCACCGAATTTCTGATCCTGCAGGCTTTGGCTTTGCGCCCCGGCGTCGTAAAGTCGCGAAACGCGCTGATGGATGCGGCCTATGACGATCAGGTCTATGTCGATGATCGCACCATCGACAGCCACATCAAGCGGCTACGCAAAAAGTTCAAGGCGACCGACGACGACTTTGAAATGATCGAAACGCTCTATGGCGTCGGCTATCGCTTCAAGGAGCAATAAGGAACTTCGTGGCCACGATCGATCCTCATGTCGAGGGAACGCGTCCCGAGCGGGACGTCGAACCTGCGCCCGCGCAAAAAGGGAGCAGGCGTGGCTGGCGCATGGCGTTGAAACCGCTTGGACAGGTGATCGTGGCGCTGCGGCGCTTTGTCGATTTTACCATTTTTTCGAGCCTGACGCGCCGCATCATCGTGCTCAACCTTGCGGGCCTGCTCGTGCTGGTGGTGGGTATCTTGTACCTCAACCAGTGGCGCGCAGGCCTGATCGACGCACGCGTGCAATCGTTGCGCGTGCAGGGGGAAATCATTGCCGCGGCGATCGCGGCGTCGGCAACGGTCGACAGTGATGTCATCTCGATCAATCCCGACCGGTTGATCCAACTGCAATCGGGTAACGTCTCCCCGCTCTCCTATTTCGATCCGTCGCTCGAATTTCCCATCAGTCCCGAGCGCGTTGCGCCGCTCCTGCGTAACCTGATTACCCCTACAAGGACCCGGGCACGCATTTACGACCAGCAGGGCCTGCTGATCCTTGATAGCGACAATATCATCGGGCGCGGCGAGGTGATCCGACAGCAGATCGACACAACCCGGACCAATTCGTTTTTTCTTCTCGACTGGTGGAATGCCGTTATCGCCTGGGCGCCGGGCGATAATTTCTCAAAATATCAGGAATATGGAGCGGACGAGGGGACGCGCTATCCCGAAGTCGCCTCGGCCCTGCAGGGGGCGTCTGCTGACTTCGTGCGCGCCGATGACCATAACCAGCTTGTGGTGTCCGTTGCCGTGCCGGTGCAGCGTCTGCGCGCCGTGGTCGGGGCCATTCTGCTTTCGACCGCGCCGGGTGATATCGACTCAGTGGTGGCGCAGGAGCGCTGGAGCATTTTGCGCATCGCGCTGATCGCTGCGGGGGTGCAGATCGCGCTGTCGCTGCTGCTCGCCGGCACGATTGCGGGCCCGATGCGGCGCCTTTCGGCTGCTGCCGAGCGGGTGCAGACGGCGGGCAATGCGCGTGCCGAAATTCCGGACCTGACTGATCGTCCAGACGAAATCGGGCACCTCTCGGGCGCGCTGCGCCGTATGACCGATGCGCTCTATAATCGCATCGAAGCCATCGAGCGCTTTGCCGCCGACGTGGCGCATGAATTAAAAAATCCGCTGACCTCGCTGCGTTCGGCCGTGGAAACGCTGCCGCTGGCGAAAAAGCCGGAAGACCGGGCGCGGCTCAACGACATTATCCAGCATGACGTCAAACGGCTCGACCGGCTGATAACAGATATTTCGAGTGCCAGCCGGCTCGATGCGGAACTGGCGCGCGAAAGCGCCGAACTGGTCGATGTCGAAAAGCTGGCCGAGGCCATGGTCGGTATCCAGAAGGATGTGGCGGCAGGGCGGCAGGTCAATGTGGTGATGGGCAAGCGCCTCGGGCGCGGCTCGACCGTGATTACCGGGCACGAAAGCCGCCTGGCGCAGGTGCTCGCCAATCTGATCGACAACGCCGTGTCGTTCTCGCCGGTCGATGGCACCGTGACGGTGTCGGTGTCAACCGAGACCGACATGATCGTCGTGACGGTGAGCGATGAAGGGCCGGGCATTACCGGCGATGTCAGCCGCATCTTCCAGCGCTTTTATACCGACCGGCCGGAAACCGAGAGTTTTGGCAATCATTCCGGGCTTGGCCTGTCGATTTCCAAGCAGATCGTCGATGCGCATAAGGGAACGATCAAGGCGCAGAACCGGACGGATCGGTCGGGCGCGCTGTTTACGGTGTCGCTGCCGAAGTCGCGGCGGTAGTTTTGGGCATCGTGCTTGCCGCTCCCCCCACCCTCATTCCCTCCCCACAAGGGGGAGGGAGGCGCTGGCTGAACTGCTTTCACTCCTTCTACGGCGTCATTCCTGCGAAAGCGGGAATCTCACTGCGGAGGATCAGGGATTCCCGCTTTCGCGGGAATGACGTCGTGGGTTGGGGGGGGCGCCCGTGACCCGCGAAAACATCCACGCGACCGCCATTCTGCTGGACGGCAAAGGCATCATCCTTCGTGGCCCCTCGGGCTCGGGCAAATCGCTGCTCGCCCTCTACCTTCTCGACGTCTTCGCCTCTTGCGGCCGCGATGCCGCGCTGGTCTCGGATGATCGGGTCGACCTCGAAGGTGGCGGCAAAACCATTCTCCTTCACGCCCCAGCCAGCATCGCCGGCCTCATCGAACTGCGCGGTCACGGCATTGTCAGACGGCCCTATCAAAGTGGCAAAAGGCTCGATCTGGTGGTTGATCTCGTGCCGACCCTTGAACGGATGCCCGAGAACAACGATTTCAAATGTGCGCTTTTAGGCCTCGAAATCGCCCGTTGCCCGGTGCCGCAGGCGGGTGTGATTGGAATCGAGCACCAGCGCCTCTTGATCGAAGAGGCGCTGCGCGCAATCGCTATCCCCTCTGGAGGGTGACAATTTATCGCTTGCAACCGTTGTCATCGGGGGCAAGACTGGCCCCCGCTCCCAAATGCACCCGAGGCAGGGAGCGGGGGCTTATTGGACTGGGATGGGGTTGCGCCCTGATTAAGACGCAGCCATCGTCTGGGGAGAATGCATGATCGGGTTGGTTCTGGTGACGCATGGCGCGCTGGCGGATGAGTTCAAGCTGGCGCTCGAACATGTTGTTGGACCCCAGGAACAGTGTGAGACAATCGCCATCGGTCCTGAGGACAACGCGGAGACGCGTCGTGAGGACATTCTGGCAGCGATCGACCGGGCCGATAGCGGCGATGGCGTGATCATTCTCACCGATATGTTCGGCGGCACCCCGTCGAACCTGGCTATTTCAGTGATGCAGAACCGTAATGTCGAAGTGATCGCGGGCGTCAACCTGCCCATGCTGGTCAAGCTTGGGCGCGTGCGCGGCGATCTTGCTCTGGCCGATGCGGTGGCTCTCGCGCAGGAAGCGGGCCGCAAGTATATTACGGTGGCCAATTCCATTCTCGGTGGAGCATCCTGAAATGGATGGAGATCGTGCCGTCGCCCAGCAATTGACCATCGTCAACCGCAAGGGCCTGCACGCACGCGCCTCGGCGCGCTTCGTGCGCACGGCGGAATGCTTTGATGCTTCGCTGCACGTCGTCAAGGACGGTCAGTCGGTCAATGGCAATTCCATCATGGGCCTGATGATGCTCGGCGCCGGGCCGGGCTCGACCATTCTGGTGCAGGCAACGGGCAAGCAGGCGCGCGAGGCGCTGGAGGCCATTGTCGAGCTGGTGAACAACGGCTTTGACGAGGACAATGAGGGCGTTTGAGGCGTCCGTCGTCCCGCGAATCCCTCAAAATCACCGTGTCATTCCCGCGAAAGCGGGAATCCCTATTCCAGCACCCTGAGATTCCCGCTTTCGCGGGAATGACGCCGCGAATGGGCGGAGGTCGCGGTGAAAATGCGGGCGCTCAATTGCACCCACGCGATTTCTCCACCGATGCAATGGTCGCGACGTTTTCCCGTTCTACCGCGTTGAGCTTCACCTGGGCCTGATTGGTGATCCAGCAGCCTTCATTGCCGAAGGCGTTCTTGGCGCGCTGGGTGGAAAAACAATAGCCGTTCTGCTTGTAGATCCAGTTGCGCACTTCCCAGAGTGACTGGCAGGACAATTGGCGTAGGTCCGAGCGCTGGAAATAGTCGCTGTCATCGCAGCCGATCATCTCATAGCAATTGGCAAATGCACTCGTCATGCTGGCGAGCATAGCCAGCGTCACCGCAAACCCTCTGAGCATATCGTCCTCCTCTGCTGGGGCGATCAAAGCATGGATTAACGACAGCAGGAAGATTGTCGATTGGGGTGGTTTGGGCGAACGAAGCCTTCACCATTGTTTCCATAGAAGTCCCGGTCGTGTGGGACTAGATTGGTGTCAGCTCAAGTTTAGCGCTTTTGGGAGGTCGGCATGATCGACACATCCGTTCAGACAGTGGTGAAGTCCAAGCCGCAACTGCCGCTCAGCACGACGCTGGGGCCGGTTCATATCGCCGTGACCGATCGCGCCCGCGCCCTCGCCATCTGGCAGGATGTGGTCGGGCTCGAACTGATCGACGAGACGGGCAATCTCTTGCAGCTTGGGGCCGGCGGCAAGGTGCTGATCGTGCTCGAGACGGGCGCCGTGCGTCCGGCTGTGCCGCGCAGCATCGGGCTCTATCATGTGGCCGTGCACGTGCCGAGCCGGGTGGATCTGGCGCAGATGGCGGTGCGGGCGTTGCAGCGCAATGTCAGGATTTCGCCGACGGATCACCTTGTCAGCGAAGCCATTTATCTCTGGGATTTTGACGGCAACGGCATCGAAATCACCTTTGAGACGCCATGGCGCGGTACGCTGGGCGATCCGGAAAAGGGCGAAACCTATGCCATGACCGCTGACGGAAAACCCCATTCCGGGCGCGAGCCGATCGATCTCGATGGTCTTCTCGGCGAATTGGGTCCGGCGCCGATGCTTGCTCCGCGCATGCCTACCGGGACGCGGATCGGCCATATCCATGTGCATGTGAACGACCTCAACATGGCCATGGATTTTTATCGCGACGTCATCGGCTTTGCTGGGTTCCTCTTGATCAATTCCTTCGGCATGGGCGATGTCGGGCTCGACTACATGCCGCATACCGTGGCGTTCAACATCTGGTCCGGTCCCAATGCGGCGCTGCCGCCGGCGGGATCGGCAGGCCTGCGCTGGTTCACCATTGCCGTGCCCGGCGCCGAGCATTTCGATGCGGTTATCGGCCGGCTCGAAAAGGCGGGGACGCCGATCGAGAAGCTGGACAAGGGCGTTGAAACGCAGGATCCCTTCGGCAATCGCATTCGCGTGGTCCCGGCAAACTAAAGCGAGGCTGCTGCGTTTTGCTTCAAACTGGGCAAGGGGAAGACATGCGCAACGCAGATGACGTGCTGAACTTCTGGTTCGTCGAGCACGGGCCGGAAGACTGGTTTGCCGGCAAGGCCGAATTCGACGCGAAAATCGCCGAAGTTTTTGGCCAGACCCACGCCCATGTCGCCAAGGGCGAGGCCTGGGAATGGCGCGCCAAACCCTCTGGAAGACTGGCCGAGATTATCGTGCTCGACCAGTTTTCGCGCCAGCTGTTCCGCAATTCGCCGCTTGCCTTTGCGCAGGACAAGATAGCCCTGGTGCTGGCGCAGGAAATGGTGGGGCAGGGGCTCGACATGCAGTTCGAGCAGCCGCGCCGGGGCTTTATCTATCTGCCCTTCATGCACGCGGAATCGGCGGCGATCCAGTCAGCCTCGGTGCGGCTCTATGAGGCGCTGGGGGACGAGGATCAGCTGAAATATGCCGTGGCCCATCGCGAGACGGTGGACCGTTTTGGGCGTTTTCCCTTTCGCAATGCGCCGCTCGGGCGCGAGAGTACGAAGGAAGAGCTGGCCTATATGGAAGAACAGGCCGAGCGGAAGTTTTAGGTTTTGGTCCTTTAGTCGTCGTTACCAGCGGGCTTGTCCTGGTGATCCCTAGCGGAGGCGAGATGGATTGCCGGGACAAGCCCGGCAATGACGACGGAGGGGAAAGTAGAGCGTTCCTTAGAACGCCCATTCACCCTTGCGCATGACAGGCTCGACCGTGCCGTCGGCATGGACGCCGTCGATGTCGATCTTGTCCGAGCCGATCATCCAGTCGATGTGGATCAGGCTCTTGTTGCCGCCCTGGGCAAAGATCTGATCCTGGGAGAGGTCCTTGCCGCCCTCAAAGCAGTCGGCATAGCACTGGCCCATGGCGATGTGGCACGAGGCGTTTTCGTCGTAGAGCGTGTTGTAGAAGAGGATACCCGAGGCCGAGATCGGCGAGGAATGCGGCACAAGCGCCACTTCGCCGAGGCGGCGGGCGCCTTCATCGGTGTCCAAGACCTTGTTGAATACGTCCTGCCCCTTTGTGGCCTTGAGCTCAACCAGCACACCGCCTTCGAAGCGCGCCTGGATGTTTTCGATCAGCGTGCCGTTGTGCGAGAGCGGCTTGGTGGCCGCCACGGTGCCTTCGACACGCAGGCGATGCGGGGTCGTGAACACTTCCTCGGTCGGAATATTGGGGTTGCAGGTGACCCCGTTCTTGGCTTCCGACGCGCCGCCCTTCCAGCGGTGACCATCGGCAAGGCCAATGGTGAGATCGGTGCCCGGGCCCGTGTACTTCAGGGACGAAAATTTCTTGCCGTTGAGCCAGGTCCAGCGGGCTTTCAGGTTCGCATTATGCGCCTTCCAGGCGGCAATCGGGTCGTCCTGGTCAACGCGCGAGGCCTTGAAGATGGCGTCGGCGAGCTTGGCGACCGCGACCTCTTCAGCATCGTTCGGGAAAACGAGCTTGGCCCAGGCCGGGGTCGGGTAGGAGACGATGTTCCAGTTGATATCAAAACCGGTGATCAGCTCCAGCGCCGGGCGATAGGCGGCCGAATTGGCGCGGTTGGCACGCGAGACCTTTTCCGGGTCCTGGCCGGCCAGCATCATCGGGTTGTCGCCCGAAATTGCGAGGCGCGCGGCATTGTTCTTGTAGGCCTCGGCCATGCCCGCATAGAGCCAGCCGGCAGCGCGGTCAAAACTCCCATCATTGGCATATTTGTAGCGGGCGAGCGTCGCTTCCTCGTCCGAATAGATCGAGGTGACCAGACCCGCGCCGGCCTTGTAGGCGTGCTCGGTGATACGACGCACGAGCGGCGCCGCAACCATCGGGGCGGTGATGATGAGATCCTGGCCCTCGGCCAGTTGCAGGCCGACCTTGATCGCCACTTCGCCGAGTTTGTCGAGTTTGGCGGGATCGATGGGGGAATTGCTCATCGGGACAAAGCCTTCTTTTCGTTGAATCGGTTGGCCGCGAGCCTACCGCCCCCACATGCGCCGCGCCACCCGCGCAAATCGGAAAATCCGTTGATCTCAATCAAGGTTGGCCGCTCGGCACGGGCGGATATGGAAGCCATCACCTTTGGAGGCTCTTTCCATGACCGTTCTCATCATCGCCGTCGTCACGATCTTCGGCGCCTTCGCCGCCGCCATGGCCTATGCCGAGTTCCAGACCCGCGGGATCTATGCGCCCGGGGCGAAGAAGCCGGAGTAGCCTGACCAACGCACCCCGCTGCCCACCTTGTCCACGATCAATCCGTCGTCGTCACCACCGGGCTTGTCCCGGTGGTCCATGCGGAGGCGAGATGGATTGCCGGGACAAGCCCGGCAATGACGACGGAGAAGTTTTCAAGGCACGCCGGTAACGTCAGCTGCGCGCGCTGACGCCCCGACCTCCCGACACTGTGCCTCAACGGCACCACGCGCAACTTTCCATCCCAAGACCTATTGGCAAAGGCGAACGGTTTGGCTATCAACCGTACGCCGCTTCATTTTCTTTGAACCTAGGGAGGCGTTGCATGACAGCATTTATGATCGCTTCCCCGTTTGGCATCGGCCGACCTTAGGTCCCTGCCAACCGCGGCCCGCCGTTTAGGCCAGCCGCCCGCGGTTTTCTCTCTTCTTTTCCTTCCGCAGACCCGACCGGCCCGACAGGGTCATTGTCTCGACCGGTCAGTTTTGTGCCTTTCATAGCCATTTTTGAGGAGCCGGCCGCCGGAGAACGGGGCCGGACTGCCAAATGAGTCGCAAGAAACTCGACTTCCGCGCCGATGCTTTCCGCAGCGTGCTCGGCTTTACCTTCCGCCACTGGGCTCGCCAGCCCAAGCGTATCGCCCTGATTGCCGGCCTCGTCATGGTCGCCACCATTGCCGAAGTGCTGGTGCCGATGTTTTCGGGCCGCATTGTCGACGCCATTTCGGGCGGACAGAATACCGCGCTCAACGATGCCGTGCGCGCCTTTGCCGTGGTTGCGGCGCTGGGTGTAACCAGTGTCGTGCTCCGCTTCTTCGTGTTCAACGGCATCATCAAGCTGACGCTGAAAATGATGGCCCGGGTCGTCGATGATGGTTTTTACCGCGTGCAGCGTTTTTCGACCGATTGGCATGCCAACAGCTTTGCCGGCTCAACCGTGCGAAAAGTGACGCGCGGCATGTGGGCGCTCGACGCGCTCAATGACATTCTGCTGGTCGCACTGCTGCCGAGTTTTGTGATGCTGGTCGGCGCCTCGATCCTGCTCGGCTCCTATTGGCCGGTCATGGGTCTGGTCGTGGCCGGTGGTTCGGTGATCTACATCGCCTTCACCGTCCTGATGTCGGTGGGCTATGTGGCGCCGGCCGCAAGCCTTGCCAATGCCTGGGACACCCGCCTTGGCGGTGCCCTGGCGGATGCGGTCAGCTGCAACTCGGTGGTAAAGGCTTTTGGCGCCGAAACGCGCGAAGAGGACCGGCTGCGCCATGTCATGTCCAAGTGGGATTCGCGTACCCGCCGGACCTGGAAGCGCGGCACGCTTAATGGCACCATTCAGGGTCTTCTCATGACCCTGATGCAGGCCGGTATTCTGGGCACGGGCCTTCTGATGTGGACCCAAGGGTTGGCTTCTGCCGGCGATATCACCTTCGTCCTCGCCATGTTCTTCGTTTTGCAGGGCTATCTGCGCGACGTGGGCATGCACATCCGCAACCTGCAGCGCTCGGTCAATGACATGGAAGAGCTGGTGGCCCTGTCCGAAATGCCGCTCGGTGTCGAGGACAAGGCCGGGGCTCGGCCGATTGCCATCGGTAAGGGCGCGATCAATTTCGACCACGTCACCTTCCGCTATGGTGCGCACGCCACTCCGCTCTATCGCGACTTCTCCGTCGCCATCAAGCCGGGCGAACGTGTGGGTCTTGTGGGGCATTCGGGTTCGGGCAAGACGACGTTCGTAAAACTGATCCAGCGGCTCTATGACATCAATAGCGGCGCCATCACCATCGACGGTCAGAACATTGCCGAAGTGCAGCAGGCGAGCCTGCGCGGTCAGATCGCCATCGTGCAGCAGGAGCCGATCCTGTTTCACCGGACCCTGGCCGAAAACATCGCCTATGGAAGGCCGGAAGCGGGCCGGGCCGAAATCATCGAGGCGGCAAGACAAGCCAATGCGTATGATTTCATCATGTCCCTGCCCAAGGGCTTTGAGACCATGGTGGGTGAGCGCGGGGTGAAACTTTCGGGTGGTGAACGCCAGCGTGTCGCTATCGCCCGAGCGTTTCTCGCCGATGCGCCGGTGCTCATTCTGGACGAAGCCACCTCGAGCCTCGACAGCGAGAGCGAGGTGATGATCCAGGAGGCGATGGAACGGCTGATGGTCGGCCGGACGACACTCGTCATCGCGCACCGCCTCTCGACGGTTCGTGCTCTCGATCGCCTCTTGGTCTTCGACAAGGGCAAGATCGTGGAAGAGGGCAATCACGAGGCGCTGATCCGTCTTTCGGGCGGCATCTATCGCCGGTTGTTCGAGCGGCAGGCGCTGGAACTGACCAAGGGCCTCGTAGCCTAAAATGCAAAAGAGCCCGCGGAGCGATCTGCGGGCTTTTCGTTCAGGCGACATCCATGGTGGAAATGCCCATGCGCGGATCGCGCACCACGCGGATTCTGCGGCATTCGGAGCCGCCCAGGCGCCGGCGCGGATCGTTGGGATCGACCCGCTCGATGCGGCGCCGGTCGGGACCGAAATAGTGCTCGGCTTCGACATAGAGCAATTCGCGCTGCAACTGATCGCTGAGCTTGTGGCTCATGTCGACAATGCCGTCGCTGACGAAGAGCACTTCATCGAACCCCATTTGCACCAGCGGCACGATCTGGTGGCGCGGCCCAGCGGTGACGAAACAGACAATGGGCGCGAAACGACGGAAAATATGATCGGAGCTCCTGAGGCCATTTATGATGCGCTGCTTGGCGCCGTCTGGCAAAAGCCCATGGACCAGGAAATAGGTCAGCCGGTTTTTGGGCAGCTCGGCGAACTGGGTATAGTTGGCCACCGTGCCGAAGCCGAATTTTGTGGCCAGCGTACCGAGCGCGCTGGTGCTCACATCATTGGGCGCGAAAGTAACGGCGCCGCAATCGGCGAGCATGTTGGTGGTATCAGACAAGATCATGGCCGCTTCCCTCCTAGAAACTGCTCAAGTCATCGTCCGACCTATTCTGAGGAAATTGTTTGAATCACGTATTAATGCGTAGTTCGACGTTAATCTGTACGAAAGTACTGCTTCTCCTGGTCAATATATCAAGAGTAGAGATATGCTGATCAGCTCTCGGGCTTGAGCATGCGCATGAGCACGCCGCTCCTCAGCACGAATTGCTGCACCAGCGCGCCGGCGATGTGGATGAGGACGAGGGCGATCAGCGCCAGGCGCAGCGGCCCGCCATGGACATCGGCCGCGTTCTCGATGCCGCCGAACCAGGCGACAAGGCCGGAAATCGGCAGCGCGAAAAGCAGCACATAGATGAGGCCATGGATCACATTGGCCACGACGCCGAGGGCGGCAGGCTGGCCGGCCGGATGCGGCGGAGCGCCATGGCGGAGGCGGATGACCACGCGCGCGGCGGCAAGGATCAGGATCAGGCTGCCGACAATGATATGGGGCAGGGGATTGGCGCCCTCGGCGGGGCCGCCTTCCATGCGCGCGTCCCATGCCATTTCCATACTTTCATGGACCAGCAATTGGAAGAGAATGAGGGCCGCAATGACCCAATGGAGAATGACCTGGGCGCGGGAATAGCCGGCGGATGGGGTGGACACGGACATGGTGACGCTTTCCTTCAGGGCCTGACGGCGCGGCGCGCCGCATGGGTCCAGAATTGGCGAGGCGAAAGGAACTTGCAAGTGAACAAATGGACAGGCCAAAGCCCCGGCCGGCCAATCTGGCTCCCGGTTTTGAGCGGACCCCGGAGCGGCAATCGCCTCGGATGAATTTGTATATGAAGCGATCACCGCTCCGGAGGCCGGGTTTTTGGACAGAGCCCACAGCGCCTCTTGATCGCTCGTCGCGAGGGACCGACTCCCGAACCTATGGGGAAGGCGACCTCCCCACAACCGGCTCCCCCCGCCACTGATCGCCTGCAGGCCGCTCGCGCGGGGTGGATGGGGGAAGAATAAAGGAGATTTTGCGGGCGGGGATAAGCGGGATAAGTGGGCTGGTTTCGTGGCTTGCAACACCCCCTCCCAACCTCCCCCTAAAGGGGGCGGAGCTGGGCCGGTGTTTTTGGCACGAGACAGCCCCCAGACGCGATGCGGCCCCTCCCCCGCGAGGGGGAGGATGGGTGGGGGCGTCTCGATCCCCTTAACCCTTCATTCACCATAAAACCAGGCCACCGGAGCCCGGCCCGCGAAAACGCATTGTATTTAAATCAAATACGAGGCAGCCCTATGGCTTATTCCGAACCGATGCCCGACGCCCACGTCGCCGAATTTCTGGATCTGGCGCGCTCGGCCAATGTCACCTTCGATATTACGGAAGATCGCCTGCACATGCGGATGGTCAATCCCAACTGGGCCATGTGGTCGCCCATAAGGCATCTGCTCGACGAGATCGGGCACGAGCGGATCGAGGCGTTTGTGCGCCGGGAAACTGCCGCGCGGCAGGCGGTGGAGAGCTGGAACGAGGCGAGCGTGGAGCGGCTGAAGGGGGCGGCGGAGGTTATGCGTGGGTGAGGATTGGGCTTTTAATCCATTTGCTTGATGCTAAGTTCACAAGCAGGGGGATACATGGAAAGCAAATTGACAATCAAGGAACGAGTCATCGTTCTGATTGGAAATGCACTATTGGCCTATGCGGCCTACGTGATCGTGGGACGGCAGTTCCAAATTACTGGCGCACTACAGAGTGCATGGTTGATAGCCGCACTCTCAATGTGGTTCTTAAATCTACTTTCATCGCCATGGTTTGTGCCTCCAAGAGATGCGCTAGCAACGGGTGCGGCGGCGGCAGTCTTGTATTGGACGATCGACGTCTCGCAGACCCAGTCGTTCATAGGTGCCCTCGAAGTGCTGCGTTGGGTCGCATTCGGCTACGTGCTCCTGCTGATTGCTGTGGCGCTGGTAGCCCTATTTTCGCTCTCGAATGACAGCCGAAGCGCGACGGGGGCGGCTGCCGCTCGGCTCTCTGCTGCAATGGGGAAAGGGGAGCTGATCTTTACGCCCGCAGTACTTGTGAGTGTTATTGGTGGCTATCAGCCAGATTTCGGGGGGATCTCCTGGCTGGTTGCACTTTGGGTCTTCTTTGTTATTGGTCGTCCAATTGAAAAGCTATTCCCAATTTGGAAACATTTTCAGCTTGAGACTAAATCGATGCCGTTGGAGGCTGTTGGGGCAGTCATACGCGTAGACGATCCAAATATAGTGAGGGTTAGCCTATCGTCCACTGAGACATGGCAGGCGAATCGGTTACATCTCGCCGCCATGGCCGATGGAAGCCAGCATTACGTGGTGGCTCTGTTCTCCCAAGTAAATGGTGCTGAAATTCTTGGAACTGGACTGTGTATAGCTCAGCCGCAGGTGCCGTTTCAGATCAAGCCACAGACTGTCATTTCAACACACGACGAACAGCTGACCAAAGATTTCTTAAGCAAACATAGTGGCATGAACGGTGCAACACTGGTTGGCTTCGTTGTTGAGAACTCCTCGATTGGATTAGTGCGTTTCGAAGTGGCAAGCACCTCGCCACTCGCGCAGGGGGGAGTGGTATTTCTGCTCATGCAGGGGCGAATAGTCTTCTATCAAATCTTGGATGCGGAGACCTCTGAGGAGAGTTTTGATCGCAACCCGCGAGGCACACATATCGTGATGGCGAGCCAAATCGGTGCCTACGATGCTGCACTTGGATTTGAGAAGTTCTCTTGGCTGCCGTCAATGAATGCGCCGGTATTTTGGGCGGCAACACCTCAATTGCCAGCGCCGACCTTTACGAACCGCGAATTTGCATTGGCAAACGTGCCTGAAACAGGGGTGGCGGTCGCCGCGAAAATCGACGACCTGATCAATTATCACACTGCAATTTTGGGAGTTACAGGTACCGGCAAGACCGAGCTCGCTCTAGACATTGTAAGAGAGGCGGTCTCGCGAGACGTCAAAGTCTTTTGTGTGGATTTTACAGGTCAGTATGCTAGGCGACTCGCAGACTGCTCTCCCTCATTCCCCGGTCCAAGCGGAGGGGAAACTCAAGAAATAGAGCAGAAGATGCGCGCGGTGGACTATGGCGCCTTCAAGGCCGAGAAAGAAAGGAAAGCATTGGACGAGGCATTGGATGGTCTGCGAGAATCCACCGAAAAGCAGGTGGCTGACTACCTGATGTCGCATGGCAACTTAGCAATCTTCGAACTTGCCGAAATCACGAACACTCGTGCCACCCTACGCATCACAGAAATGTATCTTTCCGCCATAATGCGCTGGGCTAAGGAAAATAGGGGGAAGCGACAGGTACTGATAGTGCTTGAAGAGGCGCACACAATCATCCCTGAGACCGGAGGGGCTGGTTTTGACTTCGACACACAGGGCGTAGTCAATCGCATTGGCCAGATAGCGCTCCAGGGCAGGAAGTACGGTGTCGGTCTGCTTGTGCTGTCACAACGAACTGCCTTGGTTAGCAAGACTATCCTGTCTCAGTGCAACACCTTTTTGACGCATACTTTGATAGATCAGACCAGCCTCTCCTTCCTAGACAGTGTCTACAGTAGCCAGCATGCGCGGATGATACCCAATCTTGGTAGATATGAGTTCCTTGCTTACGGTAAAGGGGTACGTTCTTCCCGGCCGATAATTCTTCGGCGTGAATTCGACCAGGCAAAACTTGACGCAAGTTAGCTTTCAGTGCGCCTCATCCCAATTCTTGGCCGCATGTGCGTCCACCTGGATCGGCACGGTTAGCCGCACCGCCGGTTCTGCTGCGCCTTCCATCACCCGTTTGATCACCGGAATCGCCTGATCTTCCGTGCCTTCCGGCACTTCAAAGATCAGTTCGTCGTGGACCTGCAGCAGCATGTCGGCGTCAATTTTTGCCTTTTTCAGTTCCGGCTCCATGCGGATCATGGCGCGGCGGATGATGTCGGCAGCAGAACCCTGGATGGGGGCGTTGATGCTGGCGCGTTCGACAAAGCTGCGTTCGCTGGGATTGCCGGAATTGGCATTGGGGAACTGGATTTTGCGGCCAAAGATGGTCGTAACAAAACCGTCGGCTTTCACCTTGACCTTCTGCTCGTCCATATAGTCGCGAATGCCCGGGAAGCGCTCAAAATAGGTTTTGATGTAGTCGCCGGCTTCGCCGCGGGGGATGCCGAGCTGGTTGGCAAGGCCGAAGGCGGAAATGCCGTAGATGATACCAAAATTGATAGCCTTGGCGCGACGGCGCACTTCGCTCGGCATGCCTTCCACGGGCACGTTGAACATTTCCGAGGCCGTCATGGCGTGAATGTCGAGGCCTTCTTCGAACGCGTCCTTGAGCGCCTGGATATCGGCGATATGGGCGAGGACGCGCAGCTCGATCTGGGAATAGTCGGCCGAGATCAGTGTCTTGCCAGGTGCAGCGACGAAGGCGGTGCGGATTTTGCGGCCATCGCTGGTGCGGACCGGAATGTTTTGGAGGTTCGGATCGTTTGACGAGAGGCGCCCGGTAAGCACACTGGCCTGCGAATAGGACGTGTGCACGCGGCCGGTGCGCGGGTTCATATAGGTGGGGAGGGCATCGGTATAGGTGCCCTTGAGCTTGGTGAGCTGGCGCCAATCGACAATGGTGCGAGCAAGGGGAATGCCCTTGAGCGCGAGGTCTTCGAGCACATCGGCGCCGGTCGACCAGGCGCCGGTTTTCGTCTTGGTGCCGCCTTCGAGGCCCATCTTGTCGAAGAGGATTTCGCCGAGCTGTTTTGGCGAGCCGAGATTAAAACTCTGGCCGGCGAGTTCATGGGCTTCCGCCTCGAAGGCGGCGGCGCGCTGGGAAAAATCGCCCGAGAGGCGGGCGAGAATCTGGCGATCGACGGTAATGCCGCGCGCTTCCATGCGGGCGAGCACGGGAGCGAGGGGACGTTCGAGGGTTTCGTAGAGCGTCGTGGCGTTTTCCGCCGCAAGGCGCGGCTTCAGGATGTGCCAGAGGCGCAGCGTGAGGTCGGCGTCTTCGCCGGCATAGCGGGCGGCAGCCGATATATCGAGCTGGTCGAAGGTTTTCTGCGCCTTGCCGGTGCCGGCAAGCTCGGAAAAGGTGATGGTCTTGTGATTGAGCCAATGGTCGGCGAGCACGTCGAGGCCATTATATTGCGGGCCGTCGAGCGCGTAGGACATGAGCATGGTGTCGTCGATCGGCGCCATGTCGATGCCGTAGCGCCAGAAAATCTCCATGTCATATTTGACGTTCTGGCCGATCTTCAGGATCGCCGCGCTTTCGATCACCGGCTTTAGCGCTTCGAGGACGTCGCGAATGGGCAATTGGCCTTCAACGAGGCCGCCGCCGGAGAGGAGGTCGCCGGCAAGGGCGTGGCCGACGGGGATGTAGCAGCCTTCGCCGATCCTGGTGGAAAGGCAGATGCCGACGAGATCGGCGGTCTGTGGATCAAGGCCGGTGGTTTCCGTGTCGATGGCGACGAGGCCGGTATCGACGATCTTGGCGACCCAGGCGGCGAGACGCTCGGGCGTCGAGACGGTTTCATAGTCGTCGTAATTGATCGGAATGGCCTTGATACGCGCATGTTCTTCGGCGGCAAAGCGGGCGGGGCCGGAGCCGGGCACGACATTGGCGGCAAGCTTTGCTTTCGCGACCGAAAGGCTGGCGGATTTTTGCGGGACACCGGGCACCGGGACGGCAGCGCCGGCCTTGAGTTCGGGATCGGCCTCAAAGTCATCGGGATTGGCTTCGAGCAGCGCTGCCAGGCGCTTGGTGATCGTGGCGAATTCCATCGCCTTGAGGAAGGGGAACAGGGCCGCAGGCGCCATGGGCTGGCGGATGAGGCCATCGAGGTCGATTTCGACCGGGACCTTTTGCTCGAGCGTCACGAGCTTCTTGGAAATGCGCGCAAGATCGGCATTGGCGATCAGTTTTTCGCGGCGGGCGTTCTGCTTGATCTCGCCGGCGCGCTCCAAGAGCGTTTCGAGATTGCCATAGGTATTGATGAGTTCGGCGGCGGTTTTGACACCGATGCCGGGCACGCCGGGGACGTTGTCGACAGAGTCGCCGCAAAGCGCCTGCACGTCGATGACCTTGTCGGGGGTGACGCCGAATTTGGTGAAGACTTCATCGGGGCCGATCCAGCGCAGGGGCGGCTGGCCGGGGCGGGGAATGGTGTCGAGGAGACGGATGGAGCCATCGGGCTCGACGAGCTGCATCAGATCCTTGTCGGAAGACGCGATGGTCACCTTCCAGCCGGCATTTTTCGCCATGCAGGCATAGGTGGCCATGATGTCGTCGGCCTCCCAGCCTTCCATTTCGATGGAAGGAATGGAAAAGGCGCGGGTGGCCGAGCGAGTCAGGGGGAACTGCGGAACCAGTTCTTCGGGCGCCGGTGGGCGCTGGGCTTTATAATCGGGATACAAATCATCGCGAAAAGTCTTGCCCTTGGCATCGAAGATGACGGCCATGTGGGTCGGCGCTTCGTCGGCGTCCATGTCCTGCGTTAGCTTGAACAGCATGTTGCAGAACCCCTGCACGCAGCCGACCGGCAGGCCATCGGACTTGCGGCTGAGCGGCGGCAAGGCGTGGAAGGCGCGGAAAATATAGCCCGAGCCGTCGACGAGCAGCAGATGCATGAGACGATTCCCTTTCAGTCCGGGCGGGACTTTAAAGGGTCGGGAACAAATAGGGTACCCGGATTTTGCGTGGCTTGTGCGAGGGCTTGATCGTTAATCGACGATGGAGTTAACCTTGTGGCCTTGCCGACCCCTTCTGGTGTTGCCATGTCCAGTTCTGCCAAGCACTTCGTCACCGACCGGCTCAAGGCCATCGGTATGGAAATCAACGGCCCCGCGCCGTGGTCGCCGCAGGTTCACAATGAGCGACTATGGGCGCGGCTGCTGCGCGATGGCACGCTGGGGCTGGGCGAAAGCTATATGGACGGCTGGTGGGATGCGGAGGCGCTCGACGCGTTCCTCTTCCGCCTCGTCAGCAGCAATGTCCAGGATGCTTTCCCTAGGGACCTGGCCGTGATGTGGAGCCTCGCCAAGGGGCACCTGCTCAATCTCCAGCGCCTGCGGGTGACCGAGGTCGGGGAGAAGCACTATGACATCGGCAACGATCTCTATGCCGCCATGCTCGATAGTCGCATGATCTATTCCTGCGGCTATTGGCGCGATGCGGCCGATCTCGAAGCGGCCCAGGAGGCCAAGCTCGACCTCATCTGCCGAAAACTCGGCCTCGCGCCCGGCATGCATATCCTCGATATCGGCTCGGGCTGGGGCGGGCTGCTGAAATTCGCGGCGGAGCGCTATGGCGTGACGGGGCTCGGTGTGACGGTCAGCAAGGAGCAGGCGGCGCTGGCCAATGAACGGAGCAAGGGATTGCCGGTCGAAACCAGGCTCCTCGACTATCAGGCGCTCGAGGGGCAGTTCGACCGGATCGTCTCTGTCGGCATGTTCGAACATGTGGGCTACAAGAATTATCGCGCCTATTTCGAAAAGGCGGCGCGCCTCCTCAAGCCCGATGGGCTTTTCCTGCTTCACACGATCGGCGGCAATCTTTCGACGACCCATGGCGACCCCTGGAGCGAAAAGTACATTTTTCCCAATGGCATGCTGCCTTCCGTCACCCAGATCGGCAAGGCGCTGGAAGGCCTCTTCGTCATGGAGGACTGGCATAATTTCGGCGCCGATTATGACCGGACGCTGCTCGCCTGGCGCGACAAGTTCGACGCCGCCTGGCCGGCGCTGAGGGGCGAGAAATATGACGAGCGGTTCCGGCGGATGTGGCGCTACTACCTCTCGAGTTTTGCCGCCATGTTCCGCGCCCGCAGGATCAATCTCTGGCAATTGGTGCTCTCGCCCAATGGCGTCGCGGGCGGATATCGCAGCATTCGCTGACATTCTCGTCGCCCCTTGGGTGTGACGGTAGCCGCTTGTCATTCCGATAAAACTAATGATATTAGGCAAAAAACTAATATCATTAGGAAACCACTATGCCGCGCGCGGGACTTTCGTGGGAAAAGTTGATCCAGGCAGGCGCCGCCCTTGCCGACAGCGAGGGATTTGCCGCCCTCACGCTGGCGGCGCTGGCCCGCCAGTTCGACGTAAAACTCGCCAGCCTTTATGCGCATGTGCGTAATTCCGACGACCTCAAGGCCGGCGTCGCCCTGCTGGCGCTCGATCTCCTGGCAAAATGGGCCGAGTCGGCCGTGGCGGGTCGCGCGGGGAAAGAGGCCGTGGTGGCCTTGGCAGAGGCGCATCGGCGCTTTGCCGGGGAGCATCCGGGTCTCTTTGAGGCGGCGCGATTTCCGCTTTCGGCGGAGCAGGCGGCCGGCAGCGGTGGCCCGCGGCTGGCGCGGACCATGCTGGCGGCTCTGCGCGGCTATGAGCTTTCCGAGGCGGACCAGGTACATGCCGTGCGGCTGCTCGGTTCTTTTTTTCTGGGTTTTTCGCTGCTCGAGCGTAGCGGCAGTTTTGCCCATAGCCAGCCCGAGCCCGGTCAGTCCTGGCGGCGCGGGCTCGATGCGCTCGATGTGACATTCAAGAATTGGAAGACGACATGAAGAATTTTGCCATTACCGCCGATCTGGTTTTCGGCGCGCAGGAGCTGGAGCGGACCGAAATGGGCCTGCAACCGCATCGCCTGCCGGCAAAGGCGCGGCGGCAGAACGAGGATGCCGGCTTCTCCATGGCCGAGCGGCAGCCTTCGGGTATCCGATTGAAATTCCGCACGGCGGCGAGCGTGATCGAATTGGACGTGCTGCCGACCAAGCGCGTCTATACCGGCATGCCGGCGCGACCGGATGGGGTTTTCGATCTGCGGGTCGATGGCGAACTGACACAGCAACGAGGTGCGCTCGGCGGGCGTGTGATGCGCATCGGCATGGCGCCGCCATCCATGCTGCTAGAGCCGGGCGAGGTGCAGGTGCTGCGCTTCGAAGGCCTGCCAGAGCGGGAAAAACTCGTCGAAATCTGGCTGCCGCATGACGAAATGGTTGAGCTGGTGGCGCTGCGGGCGGATGCCGATCTTGTACCGGTCGCGCCCGGAAAAATCTGGCTCCACCATGGCAGTTCCATCAGCCAGGGTTCTAACGCCACCTCGCCCACCGGCATCTGGCCGGCAGTGGCCGCGACGCTGGGTGGGGTCGACCTTGTGAATATGGGTTTTGGCGGCAATGCTCTCCTCGATCCCTTCACGGCGCGGGCTATGCGCGACGCCAAGGCCGATTTCATCAGCGTCAAGATGGGAATCAATCTGGTCAATGCCGACGTGATGCGGATGCGCGCCTTTGGTTCGGCCCTACACGGTTTTCTCGATACGATCCGCGAGGGGCATCCAGAGACGCCCTTGGTGGTGGTGTCCCCCATTTATTGTCCGATCCATGAGACGACGCCCGGCCCCTGCCAGTTCGACTTTGCCGCCCTGGCCGAGGGCCGGTTGCTGTTCCGGGCGGAAGGCAAAGCGGAGGAGGTGCCCAAGGGCAAGCTGACGCTCGTCACCATTCGCCAGAAAATGCAGGAGATCGTGATGCAAAGGTCTGTCAGCGATCCCAAAATCCACTATCTCGACGGTCTCGAGCTCTATGGTGCCGATGACAGTGCGCGGCTTCCCCTGCCCGATGCGCTGCATCCCGACGCGGCTGCGCATGAACTCATCGGGCGTCGGTTCGCCGAGAAAGCCTTTGCGGGCGTTTTTTCTAGAAGGGGCGAATAGCTGAGGCATTCGCGGCTAACGGCGCCGAGTTCTGCTTGCCGTAACTTCGTCACCAGCCTATTGACCGTGTGGACGCACCCGGCGACAGTATTGTGATCGAGGCGTTTGTTGCCGCTGATATATATGCCTGAGTCCTTGGCATTTACGGTTCCCACGACTGGGGCTGAGCCGGATTTATTTGAGGAGCTATCATGAGCGAAACGGGTACCCCCGCTTCTACCCCCCGCGCCCTGCCGTCCGACGACGTGCTGCGCGAAGAAATCATCCAGCTCATCATGACCGAACGCAATGTCGAGCGCGAAAAGCTGGTGCCGGAAGCCAGTTTCCGTTCGCTCGGCTTTGAATCGCTCGACGTGGTGATGTTGCTCATGGGTGTCGAGGAAAAATACGGCGTCTATCTACCGATCGACGGCGAACTGAGCACGGTCAATACGCTCTCCGAACTGCTCGATCTGCTCGTCGCGCGCATCAAGACCGCCGAGCCGGCTTCGGCCGCGACGGCACCCAAGGCTGCACAGTGAGCGTACCGGTCGCCATTACTGGCATGGGGGCTGTCACCGCGGCCGGCCTGGGCGTGGATGCGCTCTGGCAGGCAGCGCGCGATGGCGACCCCAAGGTTTCCCGGCTGGAGGGAGACGAGTTCGCTCGCAGCCACGTCAAGATCGCGGCGCGTGCGCCCTTTGACATGGCGGACCATTTTACGCCCAATCAGGCGCGCACGCTTGATCGGTTCTCCGCACTTGCCATCGTGGCAGCGCGGGAAGCCATCGAGGCAGCCAGGGCCGAACCCCGCGAGTGGGGTGACCGGGTTGCGCTGATCATCGGCACGGGCATCGGTGGCATCGAAACCACCGCCTCCATGTATGGGTCCTTCACCTCGGGCACGCGCGGCGATCCGATGGCGATCCCGAAGATCATGCCCAATGCGGCGGCCTGCCAGGTCGCCATGGCTTTCGGCATTACCGGCACGCTGCTGGCGACGGCAGGGGCCTGTTCGTCATCGGCCCAGGCGATTGGCCTTGGGCTGCAACTGATCCGCGCCGGCATTGTCGACCGCGCCATTGTGGGTGGTTCGGAAGCCATGGTGATCCCATCGTCCATGCTGGCCTGGGAAATGCTGCGTGTGCTGACCCCCACGGCCCAGCGCCCCTTCTCCAAGGGTCGCGACGGCATGATGATGGGCGAAGGCGCCGGTGTCATGGTGCTGGAACGTCTTGATCTGGCCGAGGAGCGTGGTGCGCCGATCGTGGGTATGCTGCGTGGTTACGGCACGACGAGCGATGCCAAGGACCTGCTACGCGCTGATCCCATGCGCTCGTCTGCGGCGATCAGCCGGGCTCTTGCCGATGCGGAGGTCGCTCCGTCCGACATTGCCTATTGTAATGCGCATGGTACGGGTACCATCGCCAATGACGTGGCGGAGGCCGAGGCGCTGTCGCTGGTCTTTGGCGAAAACCTGCCCAACCTTGCCGTGTCTTCGACCAAGCCGATCCATGGCCATCTCATCGGCGCAGCCGGGGCGGTGGAAGCCATCGTGACCGTCAAGGCGCTCAACGAAGGCATTGCTCCGCCGACGATCAATTTCCTCGAGCCCGACCCGGCCATGCATCCGATCAATTGCGTGCCCAACACGGCTCAGCCGATTTCGGGCAAGATCGGCATCAGCAATTCCTTCGCCTTTGGCGGCATCAACTGCTCGCTGGTCTTCTCGGCCGCCTGAGGCAAGGCGTCGGACAAAAGATCTGCAAAAAGGGCGCTCTCGGAGCGCCCTTTTTTCTGCGGGAACCCGACCCGCTCAATATTCTAACGAATTTGCCGCGCAACCACCCGGACAAACGCACGTTTGCCACTCATCCTTGGTGCCGTTGCGGAGCAGGACGTGGCATTCTTTCAGAAAAAGGCTGAGCGGATCAGTTGGTCCCAACTGACGTTGACCGAACACATCATCATGATGGCAATGACCGTCGAGCCGCAAAAGCGCGTCGAGTGGCTGGTACAGCGCGCCCTCTGCTTTCATGGCCTGACCGAGATTACGCCTCAGGGCCTGAAACTCACCCATTTCGGACGACGCATTATCGCCGAACGCCATGGGCTGCCGGTGGTGGTCGGACGCGATCCGGCAGAAGAACGGCAAACGTCCAACGCCGTTTGAAACTGACTGACCAGAAACAAAAAGGGCGCCGCACGGCGCCCTTTGTTTTTGGTGAAGCGGCTGATCTCAGCGCTTCTTCTTGTCGATCTGGTGGTAGGCCCGGCGCGAGTGGAATTCGCAATAGGGGCCGGTTTCGAGGCTGTGCTGGCCACAGAAATAAAAATCTTTGCTCAAGGGATCGCCGATCGGCCACTTGCAGGTGTGCTCGTTGAGCTGCAGCAGCGAGAGGCGCTTGTCCTCGGGAATGAACAGCTCCTGGGTCGCCGGGGCGACATAGAGCTCGGCTTCCATCTGCGGCGACATGGCGAGGGCGGTGGCGCCCATGACCTGCGGACGCGGCATCACCGACGGACGCGGCTTGGCAGCGGCGGCCATCGAGCTGACACCAGCGGAAATGCTGGGGCCGGAAGGACGACGCGGCGCCTGGCGCGGGGCCGGACGGGCGCGCGGCGTGGTATTGGTGGGCTTGGCGCGGGCCGAAAGTTTCAGGCGGTGCACCTTGCCGATAACGGCATTGCGGGTGACTCCTTCGCCCAGTTCGCCGGCGATCTGGCTGGCGCTCAGGCCCTCCATCCAGAGCTTCTTCAGAAGCTCGACACGCTCGTCGGTCCAGCCATTGGGTTGCGCTCCGGTAACCATCGTCAACTTAGAATCCTCTCTCATGCCGCCAAAGTGGCCTGGCAGCCTTTTCGACTCTACAGCTCGTATGCTGAGTGGGTCCGCCACACGATATCTCGTGTTCCCCAACGAGTTAGACACTACGACATCGCAGGAATCGGGATCAAGAGTCGGGGGCATTTTCCCCCCAAAAATCAGTGGTTAATTTTACGCTAACAATCCTTGAGTCAAATCAGTCACTTGGGCCCGAGAGCGTTGACTTAACGGGTAAAAACCGCCTATTTCTTCCCACCAAACGCGCTGCCTGAGGGGCGCGTTTTTGATTTGTGTGGCAGGTTTGCCACGCTTTTTGATCCCACCTCCCGAAGCTGAAAGGGGAGAAATCCATGTCTGCGCTCTATGCCACCTACGCCCGTTCCGAAGTTTCGTTCGAGCGCGGCGAAGGCATGCGCCTTTTTGACCAGCATGGACGAGAATATCTCGACTTTCATTCGGGCGTGGCGGTGAACGCCTTGGGCCATGGCGACGCGCATCTCGTCAGCGCGCTCAAGGCTGCCGCCGACAAGGTCTGGCACACGGCCAATACCTTCACTATTCCCGAGCAGGAACGGCTGGGGCAGCGGCTCGTCGATGCGACCTTTGCAGATGCGGTGTTCTTCACCAATTCCGGCGCCGAAGCGCTCGAATGCGCCATCAAGACGGCGCGGCACTATTTCTGGGCCAAGGGCCAGGGCGAGCGTTATGAAGTGATCGCCTTTTCCGGCTCCTTCCATGGGCGGACGCTCGGCACCATCGCTGCCGGCGGCAATCCGGACTACCTCCAGGGCTTTGGTCCCCCGGCGCCCGGCTTCAAGCATGCCAAGCCCGGGGACCTCGACAGCGTCAAGGCGCTGATCACGCCCGAAACCTGCGCCATCCTTATCGAGCCCGTGCAGGGCGAGGGCGGGGTAACCGCCATGTCCAGTGAATTCATGCAGGGTCTGCGCAAGCTTTGCGACGACAACGACATGCTGCTCATTCTCGATGAAGTGCAGTGCGGCTTTGGCCGCACCGGGCGCTTTTTTGCCTATGAATGGAGTGGCATCACGCCCGATATCGTGGCTGTGGCCAAGGCCATCGGCGGCGGCTTCCCGCTCGGCGCCTGCCTTGCCAAGGGCGATGTTGCCGCTTCAATGGTGCCCGGCACGCATGGCTCCACCTATGGCGGCAATCCCTTGGCGACGGCCGTCGGCAATGCCGTGCTGGACCGGATCCTGGCACCCGGCTTCATCGACAATGTCAACGCCATGGGCCAGCGCCTTGCCTGGCACCTGCAGCAGCTCGCACAAAAATATCCCGACTATGTGCTGGAATTGCGCGGCAAGGGTCTGCTCGCGGGCATCAAGCTCTCGACCCCTGTGCGGGATATGGTGACGCGTCTGCGCGATGATCACCAGTTCCTCTGCATCGGCGCGGGCGACAATGTGCTGCGTCTTCTGCCGCCGCTGATCGTCTCCGAGGCCGATATCGAACTGGCGATGGCGAAAATCTCGGCGGCCTTCGATGCCATCGAGGCGGAAGCGGCTGCGGCGCCTGCTGCGAGCTGATTGTCATGTTGACGTTTTATCATTTTGGGCGTCGCCGACGCGGTTTGTTCCCTCCGCCTCGCTAAGTCGCGTGTCTTCGGAAAGCGTTAACTACTTTCTGGAGACATGCCCTTCAGGCAGAGTGTTAGAACCGCGGCTGCTGCCGCTCCAATTTCATAAGCGTCACAAAAGGAACCCGGCCCATGTCAACGACCGGTACCCCCAGGCATTTTCTTTCCATCGATGATTTCTCCTATGCCGAACTGCGCGGCATGCTTTCCCAGGCAGGGGCGCTGAAGGCGCGCCTCAAGGATGGCGACCGGCCCCAGCTCCTCAAGGACAAAGTGCTGGCCATGATCTTCGAGCGCCAGTCGACCCGCACCCGCGTCTCATTCGACGTCGGCATGCGCCAGCTGGGCGGCGAGACCATCATGCTCTCCGGCCAGGAAATGCAGCTTTCGCGCGAGGAAACCCTGGCCGACACGGCCAAGGTGATGAGCCGCTATGTCGACGCCATCATGATCCGCATCCTTTCCCATGCCGATCTCCTCGAACTCTCCGAAGCAGCGACTGTGCCCGTCATCAACGGCCTGACGCGCCGGGCGCATCCGTGCCAGATCATGGCCGATCTCATGACCTTTGAAGAGCATCGCGGCGATATTCGCGGGGCCAAGATCGCGTGGGTAGGCGACAGCAACAATGTGCTCCATTCCTGGGTCAACGCGGCCGAGCTCTTCGAATGCGAACTGACCATCGCGACGCCCGATGAATATAGCCCGGAAAAGGACCTGATGCAGGACATCACCCGGGCCGGTAAATATGCCAAGCTGATCGAGGATCCACGCGAGGCTGTCGAGGGCGCCGATCTCGTTATTACCGATACCTGGGTGTCGATGGGCGACGTCGACGCCGCCGAGCGCCGCCGGGTCTTGAAACCGTATCAGGTGAACACCAATTTGATGAGCTTGGCGAATAAAGACGCCCTGTTCATGCACTGCCTGCCCGCCCATCGCGGCGACGAGGTGACCGACGAGGTGATCGATGGTCCCCAGTCGGTGGTGTTCGACGAGGCCGAAAATCGCCTCCACGCCCAGAAAGCCATTTTGTGCTGGGCCTTCGGGGTTGAAACGAACTAGGCGCGTTTTTCGCGCCGCCGTTCCTCTCTTGCTTAGTGTTGTCCCCGCGAAAGCGGGGATTTCCGCTTTGGCGGACATGAGCGCTTTGCAGGATTGGAGAGTGGCGCGTTTCGCTCCCGGGGCGTAGCCTCACCCGAAAGCCTGATTGAATGACCACGGAACCGACGACCATGACTGACAGCTTCCTTTCCGCCATGGGCCTTGATCGCCCCGAGTCCGGCGACGATGCCGTGGTGCCCTTTACCCTCGAAAAGCTCGATACCCGTGGCCGCATCCTGCATCTCGGTGCCTCGCTCGACGCCATCCTGTCGCGCCACAATTATCCCGCTCCCGTCGCGCGCCTCCTCGGCGAAGCAGTGGTGCTGACGGCATTGATCGGTTCGTCGCTGAAATTCGAGGGCCGGCTGATCCTCCAGACCCAGACCGATGGTCCGGTCAACCTCATCGTCGTCGATTTCGACGCGCCCGATGGCATGCGCGGCTATGCCCGCTTCGACCATGACATGGTGCTGAAGGCGGCCGAGGAAGGCCGCACGAGCCCTGCCGAAATGCTCGGCAAGGGACATCTCGCCATGACCATTGACCAGGGCGCCCATACCGAGAGGTATCAGGGCATCGTGGCGCTCGACGGCAACAGCCTCGAAGAAGTGGCGCATACCTATTTCCTGCAGTCCGAGCAGATCCCGACCCAGGTGCGTCTGGCTGTGGCGCAGATGTCGACCAAGGGCGATCATCGCCCCCGCTGGCGCGCTGGTGGCATGCTGATCCAGCATCTGCCCGAAGGCGGTCTCGTGCGCATGGCCGACCTGCCGGGCGACGGCAATTTCGAGAACACCGACCCCAATTTCCAGGAAGCCGATGGCTGGGCCGAAGCGCGCTCCATGCTGGCGACCGTCGCGGATGTGGAACTGGCAGACCCCGAAGTCTCGCCCGAACGGCTACTGTTCCGGCTTTACCACGAGACCGGCGTGCGCGTGTTTCCGCCCATGCCGCTCGAAGAGCGCTGCACCTGCTCGGCCGACCGGATCGAGGAAATGCTCGCCAATAATTTCTCCGATGAAGAACGCGAGGATATGGCGGTCAATGGCGAAATCGAAGTGGTTTGCGAGTTTTGCTCGTCTGCCTACCGGTTCAACCCGCATCAGTTCCAGGTAAAGCACTAAAACGTTCGGGCGCCGAAGATATATTTGACATCTATTCTTCGGCGCTCGACTTGAATTTTTTTCGAGCCTCGGCAAAATTGTGTCACAATGGGTCGCAGGGGGAGCTGCATCCAAATGAACGCCGACCTGATGTTGACGATCGAGGCCCTGCAGAATCAGGAAAGCCAGCAAGGCATTCATGCGGTGGTGCTTGACGCCATTCGTGAATATGGCTTTGAACGCTTCATCATTTCCGGCCTGCCGGATCGCGGCATGGACGTGCGTCCCTTCGTGCTGCTCTCGGGCTGGGATGACGAGTGGTATCAGCGCTATACCAAGCTCGGCTATGTCGATGTCGACCCCGTGGCGCGCAACTGTTTTGCCACCACCTTGCCTTTCGATTGGTCGGCGGCGCCCTATGACCGGGCCGAGGACTTTTCGGCACGGCGCGTGATGGATGAGGCGCGTGATTTCGGCATGGATGAGGGTCTCTGCGTGCCGGTCCATCTCGAAGGCGGCATGCAGGGCGTGGTTTCGCTCGTCGGGCGGACCGATTGGCTCGATGAAAAGCAGCGCCTCGAACTGCATATGCTGGCGCTTTATGCGCATGGACGGCTACGTTTTCTCAATACCATGGACCGCACCCCCGTCCGGCGGCTCATCACCCCGCGCGAAGCCGAGGTGCTCAAATGGGTCGCGGCAGGCAAGACCGCCTCGGAAATTGCCGATATCACGGGCCTCAGTTTCAGGACCGTCAATCAGCATTGCGAAAACGCGCAAAGACGGCTCGGCACCAATAATCGCCTCCATACCGTCGTGGAAGCCATTCGCCAGAAGCTGATCGTTCTTTAGGGCGTGCGCGCAACGCTGCGGCACGTCTGACCTCATCACACTCTGGCTGTCACCCCGGCGAAGGCCGGGATGACAATCGAGTGTGGAACTCCCTCAGCGCTGAATCCAAGCCCTTGCCTTTTGTCGGGCCTGGTTGGAGAGCGCCTTTGTGCGTTCTGCACCGACTCAAATTCTAGAAAAAAAGCTGCGTATTCTCGCCGGAAATGTGCCGCTGGCTATTGGGAGATTTGCCGATTTTCAGCCGCGTGACCGCCGTGCCAAATGCTTGCAACGATGCAGGCAGCTTTGGGGGCAAGGTAATGCAAGTGCATATCATCCGCGCGCCGATCAGCGGCGAATCTCCTCCACTTCTCGAGGAGAACTACCGCCTGCGTCACAAGATTTTCGTTGACCTTCAGGGGTGGAATGACCTGCGTCGGCCCGATGGGCGCGATGTCGATGACTTCGACAATGCGGACGCAACCCATATCCTGCTCACTGATGGCGACGAACTCGTTGGCGGCTCGCGTATCACCCCGCTCAACAGACCGAACTTGCTGCAGACCGTCTTTCACGGGCTTGTGCTTGGAGACCTCCCCGCCGATCCCTCGCTTGGGGCCGATTGGACGCGCTTTTATGTTCGTCCCGATCGACGCGAAGGCCGGCGGCGCGCACCCGAGTCTGCAGCTCTTTTCTGCGCGATGATGGAATATGCCCTCGCTGAGGGCTTTACCTTCATCACCTTCGTTTCCTCTCTGTCCATGGTGGAGCACGGCACCAGCGTGGGCTGGAGGATTACCCCGCTCGGAGCACCAGCCCTGGTCGACGGCAAGGCCACTGTCGCCGCCTGGATCGAGGTCTCCGAGCAGGCCCTCTACAATGTGCGGCGGGCCACCGGGATGAGCCATGCGCTCATCCCGGCCTCTGCGCTGCGACGAGGCCGGAGCGGGGTTCTGACGGCCTGACGGCAGCGCCATGCCGCGCGCCTTCAAGCTCATGCGGGCCATTGTCGGGCCGGACGGTGACGATGCAACGGCAAGGCACCTCCTCGAAGAGGCACTGCTGACCGAAGTCGATCCGCTCCTCCATGCCGCCTTTTCGCTCAATATCGATATCGGCACCGCGCTCGAGCGGGGCGCGGTGGCTTGCGGGCTCACCTATTTCGATGTCATTCCCGCCGGCAGCAGTTCGGCCGGGCCCTTGCGGATCGAGCGCCTTGCCGATGTGCATTTCGTGCGGGCGACGACGATGGGCGAGGAGGTCGCCTATGCCGCGCCCGACTTCAATGGGCTCATGCGATTGGGCGCGCTCTACGATACCGACCCGGCGCTGACCCGGCGGCTCTGCATCGTGCCGGGCGCGGCCCTGCGCCAATATCTCGCCGCCGAGGCGGCGCCCGACCTGCTTGTTGCGGCGCGGCAGGGGCTGGTGCGGCATTGGCCCACTGCCACGGCCAGCCTCGAACTGACCCTTGGCGTGCGCCTTGCTTTCGGCACGCTGGTTTTGGTTCTCGTCGCGACGCTGCTGGCTCTGCCCTATCTCGCGCCCGCCTGGGCCATGCCTGCCTGGGCCACGGTGATGCTGCTGCCGGCGCTCATTCGCCTCGCCTCCATCTTCATGCCCAATCGCCTTACCGCGCCCGAAGCGCGCGTCGAACCGCAGGACCTGCCGCTCTATTCGGTGCTCGTGCCGCTGCGCGACGAGGCCGACATGGTCGACCAGCTCTGCCGCGGCCTCATGGCGCTCGATTATCCCGCCCATCGGCTCGACATCATTTTCGTCGTCGAGCAGCGCTCGCCCCGGACGGTGGACGCGGTGCGCCGGCACCTGGGTGATGCGCGTTTTTCGCTGGTGGAAGTGCCCCATGCCCTGCCGCTGACCAAGCCCAAGGCGCTCGATTTCGCCTTGCCCTTCTGCCGCGGCGAATTCGTCGTCGTTTTCGACGCCGAGGACCGCCCCGAACCGGGCCAGCTTCGCCAGGTGGTCAACCAGTTCCGCCGGGCGCCGCACCTCCATTGCATCCAGGCGCGGCTGGTGATTGCCAATGGGCATAAAGGGGCGCTGCCGGCTCTCTTCGCCGGTGAATACGCCGCGCTTTTTTCGGTCTTTCTCCCGGCCTTAGGGCGCTGGGACATGGTGATGCCGCTGGGCGGCACCTCTAATCATTTCCGCCTTGCCAGTCTTCGCGCGACCGGCGGTTGGGACGCCTATAATGTCACCGAGGATGCCGATCTCGGGGTTCGGCTGGCGCGGCGGGGCCTCAGTTGCGGCACCAGCAGTTCCGCGACTTTTGAGGATGCGCCGGAAAATCTGCGTGTCTGGATGGGACAAAGGCGGCGCTGGATGAAGGGCTGGATGCAGACCGTGCTCGTCCATAACCGTCATCCCGGCCAGTTGGTTCGTGAACTGGGCTGGTGGCGGTTCCTGGTGTTCGAGATCGTGGTTTTCGGCATGATCCTGTCACCGCTTCTGCATACCGGCTTCATGCTCAGCTGCCTCTTTGCCCTCGTCACCGGTCATGTCGAGCTGCTGCGGCTCGATCTGTGGACGGCGAGCTGCCTCTCGGTCTTTGCCTTCGGCTATGGCATCGCCTTTGCCATCCACATCCTTGGGCTCGTCCGCACCGGTCAGACACAGCTCTTGTCATTCCAGGCCTTGCTACCGGTCTATTGGATCGCCGTGGCCTGGGCGACCTTGCGAGCTCTCGTTGATTTAACCCTAAATCCCTTTGACTGGATCAAGACGGCCCATCGCCCCGTTTCTGACACCAGCGGGCGGCAGGTTGCCGCCGAATAGCGGCTCGGGCACACTGCCCGGTGCGGCAGGAGGGTGAGAATATGCGGCGCATGCTGGCTAGTGTCGGTGGAGTGGGGCTGGCGGTGATGCTGAGCCAGTTCCCCGAATATGCGCAGCAATATACCCAGCGCCTCGGCGGCGCCGTGGACGAATTGCGCATCGTTACCGCCGATTTCGACCATGCCGCCGAAGAGGCAGGACTGGATCGGGAAGGGGCGCTTGATCGCTACCAGGCGTCCAGCGACACCTTCCTTGCCGATCGCGGCGAGAGCATGGAGCGCACCTTTGTGCGCTACGACCAGTTGAGCCAAACGCTGCAGAAGATCCAGGGCGCCGATCCCATCGAGCGCTTCAGGAACCTGCCGGCCTTCCTCGATACCGATATCGGCCGCAGGACGCTCGAAAACTACCAGCCGGCCGTGCCCGTTACCATGGAAGGGCTCTTTTATGCCGCCGCCGGCTTCGGCGTCGGCTATCTTCTCCTTTCCGCCCTCATCCGCTTCTGCGCCCTGCCATTTCGGCGGCGGCGGGTCTATTACCGTTCATAAGACATAAACATACCTTTATATCCTCGGTTGAATACGACCCTCGGCTTGCGTATAGGAAGATCAACCAAAATCCTTCCGGAGACCGAACATGACCAGTCCAGCCACCGATTACGCGGTCAGGGACATTTCGCTGGCCGATTTCGGCCGCAAGGAAATCCAGATCGCCGAGATCGAAATGCCGGGTCTGATGGCGATCCGCGAGGAATACGCCGCCGCCCAGCCGCTCAAGGGCGCCCGCATTGCCGGCTCGCTGCACATGACCATCCAGACCGCCGTGCTCATTGAGACACTGGTCGCCCTCGGCGCCGAAGTGCGCTGGGTCTCGTGCAATATTTTTTCGACCCAGGATCATGCCGCTGCCGCCATCGCCGCCGCCGGCATTCCGGTTTTCGCCCACAAGGGTGAAACGCTCGAAGAATACTGGGACTTTACCGACCGCATGATGGACTGGGGCAATGGCCTCACCCCCAACATGATCCTCGACGACGGTGGCGATGCCACCATGTACATCCTCAACGGCGCCAAGGCCGAGAAGGACATTGCCGTCCTCGCCAAGCCCGGCAATGAGGAAGAGGAAATTTTCTTCGCGACGATCAAGCGTCGCCTCGAAAAGACCCCCGGCTTCTTCGGGAAGATCAAGGACGCCATCCGCGGCGTTTCGGAAGAAACCACCACGGGCGTGATGCGCCTCTACCAGCTCCACGCCAAGGGCGAGTTGCCGTTCCCGGCCATCAACGTCAATGACTCCGTCACCAAGTCGAAATTCGATAACAAGTACGGCACCCGTGAATCGCTCGTCGACGCCATCCGTCGCGGCACCGACGTGATGCTGGCCGGCAAGGTCGCCATCGTCTGCGGCTATGGCGATGTGGGCAAGGGTTCGGCTGAATCGCTGCGTGGCGCCGGCGCCCGCGTGCTCGTCACCGAAGTCGACCCGATCTGTGCTCTCCAGGCCGCCATGGAAGGCTTTGAAGTTGTCACCCTCGAGGAAGCTGCGCACCGCGCGGACATCGTCGTCACCGCCACGGGCAACCGTGACGTGCTGATGGTCGACGACATGCGCAACCTCAAGGACATGGCCATCGTCTGCAATATCGGCCACTTCGACAACGAAATCGACGTGCTGGGTCTGCGCAACTTCAAGTGGACCAACGTCAAGCCGCAGGTTGATCTCATCGAACAGCCCAATGGCAAGCGCCTGATCCTCTTGTCCGAAGGGCGTCTCGTGAACCTCGGCAATGCCACGGGTCACCCGAGCTTTGTCATGTCCGCCTCGTTCTCGAACCAGACCCTGGCCCAGATCGAACTCTGGACCAATGGCGAAAAGCTCGAAAAGAAGGTGCACGTTCTGCCCAAGCATCTCGACGAAAAGGTCGCCGAACTGCATCTGGCCAAGCTCGGCGCCAAGCTGACCAAGCTCTCCAAGGTTCAGGCCGACTATATCGGGGTCAGCGAGAACGGCCCGTTCAAGTCGAACGAGTATCGCTACTAAGCCCCTGACACCCATCGAAAAGCCCGCATTTTCGGGCTTTTTATGGGAAATTTACCTTAATCGTGCAGCTTGCCCCCGATATTTCAGTGTCGGGGGCGACATGCGCAGTTTTCTTTCCAATCCACTTTCCGCCATGCGATCGAGCATCGCGGCCAAGGTGCTGATCGCAACGATCGGCATCGTTCTCGTCACCATGGCGAGTTTTGCCTTCTATCAGGACTGGCGCGACAGCCGCCGGCTCGAAGGGGATATCGAAGCCGATCTGCGCAGCGTCGCCTCCTCGACCGCCCGCTCGGTCGGCAACTGGTTCGGCGGCCGTACCCTCTTGATCGAGGCCGCCATGCAGTCGGTAGCCAAGCTGCCGGTCGGCGAAAATGTCTCGGAAACTTTTAACCGCGACACCTATATCAACAATTTCATCTCGACCTATTTCGGTCACGCCGCCACCGGCCAATTCGACACCTTTCCGGCGAACGAACTGCCCGAAGGCTACGATCCGCGCGTGCGCCCCTGGTATCAGGACGCTGTCGCGGCGGGTGGCACTGTGCTCACCGAGCCCTATGCCGACGCCTCTTCGGGCGATCTGATCGTGTCTCTTGCCACGCCCGTTTCGGTCAATGGCCAGGTGACCGGCGTCGTCGCCTCCGACTTCTCCATCGCCGCCATCGTCGCCATGCTGGCCGAAGTTGATCTCGGCGGCAAAGGTGAGCTTTTCCTCGCCAGCGCCAATGGCACCATCCTCGTCCATGCCAATCCCGAACTCGTGGGCAAGACCCTTGCCGATGCCTTTGACGGCACGGCGCCGGCGCTCTCGGCCGAGCCAGTGGTTGCCAGCGCTGCCGGCGCCGAGGTTCTCGTCAGCTTCGCGCCCATTCCGGGCCTTCCGGGCGTTGAATGGTATGTCGGCATCGATCGTGACAAGGCTGCCGCCTTTGCGCCGCTGACCGAGGCCCGCACAATTCTCTTCGGCGTCACCGTCCTCGTTACCCTACTGTCGGTTCTGGTCATCTGGCTGGTGCTGCGCTCGCTGGTTTCCCAACCGATCGCCCGGCTCACCAGCGTCATGGGCAAGGTGGCCGATGGCCAGTTCGATACCGAAGTGCTGGGTGCCGAACGCCAGGACGAAATCGGTGCCATGGCCCGCGCGGTGGAAGTGTTCCGCGAAAATGGCCTCAAGGTCGCCCAGATGACCGAAGCGGAAGCGGCCCGCATCATCCGCGATTCCGAGGCCCGGCAGCAGATGATGGTGGAATTGCAGCGCGCCTTTGGCGACGTGGTCGACGCCGCCGTCGATGGCAATTTCTCCCAGCGCGTGCCGGCCCAGTTCCCGGACGCCGAGCTCAACGATCTCGCCAATTCCGTCAACCGCCTCGTCGACAGCGTCGATCACGGCCTGACCGAGACCGCTTCGGTGCTTTCGGCCCTGGCCAATACCGACCTGACCCGCCGCATGAATGGCCAGCATCATGGCGCCTTCGCCAAATTGAAGACCGACATCAATGCCGTGGCGGACAAACTGACCGATATCGTGGGTCAGTTGCGCGGCACGTCGGGCACGCTCAAGACTGCCACCGGCGAAATCCTCTCCGGGGCCAACGACCTCTCCGAGCGCACCACGCGCCAGGCCGCGACCATCGAAGAAACCTCTGCCTCGATGGAGCAACTGGCCCAGACCGTTACTGAAAACGCCAAGAAGGCGGCCGATGCCAGCCAGAAGGCGGGCATGGTCTCGCGCTCGGCCGAGGATGGTACAGTGGTGATGGGCGAGGCCAATGACGCCATGGAGCGCATCACCCAGTCCTCGGCCAAGATTTCCAACATCATCGGCATGATCGACGATATTGCCTTCCAGACCAACCTGCTCGCCCTCAACGCTTCGGTGGAAGCCGCGCGGGCTGGCGAGGCGGGCAAGGGTTTTGCCGTGGTCGCCGTGGAAGTGCGGCGCCTCGCGCAATCGGCGGCCAATGCGTCCTCGGAAGTGAAGGCCCTGATCGAACAGAGCGCGCAGGAAGTCGGCACCGGTTCCAAACTCGTGGCCGATGCCGCGGGCAAGCTCACGGCAATGATGGAAGCGGTGCGTGCCAATACCGCGCTCCTCGACGACATCGCCCGCGCTAGCCGCGAGCAGGCTTCGGCTATTGACGAGGTCAATACCGCTGTCCGCCAGATGGACGAGATGACCCAGCACAATGCGGCGCTGGTGGAAGAGATCAACGCCGCCATCGAGCAGACCGAGAACCAGGCCGGCGAGCTCGACCGCATCGTCGACGTGTTCCAGATCGAAGAGGGCAGGGTGGCCCGGGCACAGGCGGCCGCACCACGCCAGCCGGCAAAGCCGGTAGCGCGGGTCAAGGCCGCGGCCTCGGCCTATCTCAGCCAGGGCAATGCCGCCCTCAAGGATGACTGGTCCGAGTTCTGAGAACTTTGGGCATGACGGAAGGGGGCCGCACGCGGCCCTTTTTCTTTGGCGGAAAATAACTTCCGCTTGGGGACATCTTTTACGCCCGCTTAATCACAACCACGCATTTTTACTGGTGTAGGAACCACCGAACTGCCGTTGCGAATGCCGTCAGCTTAGGGTGCATTGAATAGGGGACCCCAAGTGTTGGGTTGGGTTACGGGTAGTTTGTCGCGTCGGCTTTATTTCCTGCTGGCAATTTTCGCTGTCGGCATGATGGGGGTCGTTTCCTATCAGCTTTACAACCAGCGCATGAACCTCGAAGAGTTCAAGCGCACGGAATTGCAGAGCGTGGTGCAGACCGCGGTCTCGACCGTGCAGAGCTTTTATGATCGCGCCCAGGCCGGCGAGTTCACCGAAGACCAGGCCAAATCCCTGGCGCTCGAAACGCTGCGTGCCCTGCGCTATCAGGGCAACGAATATTTCTTTGTCGATACCTATGACCTCGTGATGCTGATGCATCCGACCAAGCCCGAAAAGCAGGGCTCGGATCGTTCCATCGAAAAGGACGGCCGCGGGGCCCTCTACATCAAGGAAATGGTGGAGAACGTCAAAGCCCATGGCTCGGCGTTCCAGACCTATCTCTTCAAGAAGCCCGAAGGCGGCGAAGCCGACAAGGTGTCTTATGCGCAGGGTTTCGAGCCCTGGGGCTGGAGCATTGCGTCGGGCATTCTGTTCAACCAGGTGGATGCGATCTTCTGGCAGTCGGTACTCGAAGGCGGCGGCATCACGCTTGCCATCATCGTGGCCATCCTGGTGGTCGGCGTCTTCGTCGCCCGTTCGATTGCAAAGCCCATGGTCGAATTGAACAAGTCCATGGTGCAGGTCGCTGACGGCGCCTATGAGACTGTCATCGACGGCATGACCCGCAAGGACGAAATCGGCGCCATGGCGCGCGCCGTCGAAGTCTTCCGCGAAAATGGCCTGAAAGTTGCCGAGATGACCGAAGCGGAGGCCGCGCGTATCATTCGTGACCAGGAAGCCCGTCAGGAGATGATGGTGGAACTGCAGCGCTCGTTCGGCGACGTGGTCAATTCCGCGGTCGAGGGCGATTTCTCTCAGCGCGTGCCGGCACAGTTCCCGGACGCAGAGCTCAACGATCTCGCCAATTCGGTCAATCGCCTCGTCGACAGCGTCGATCACGGCCTCACGGAAACCGGCTCCGTGCTCTCCGCGCTCGCCAATACCGATCTTACCCATCGCATGGTGGGCGAGCATCGCGGCGCCTTCGCCAAATTGAAGACCGACATCAATGCCGTCGCCGACAAACTGACCGATATCGTCGGCCAGTTGCGCGGCACCTCGGGCACGCTCAAAACCGCGACTGGTGAAATTCTTTCCGGCGCCAACGACCTCTCCGAGCGCACCACGCGCCAGGCTGCAACCATCGAAGAGACTTCGGCCTCGATGGAACAACTGGCTCAGACCGTCACCGAAAACGCCAAAAAGGCGGCCGATGCCAGCCAGAAGGCGGGTCTGGTCACGCGTTCCGCCGAAGAAGGCGGCGCGGTGATGGAAGAGGCCAATTCGGCCATGGAGCGGATCACCCAGTCTTCGTCGAAGATCTCCAACATCATTGGCATGATCGACGACATCGCCTTCCAGACCAATCTCCTGGCACTCAACGCCTCGGTGGAAGCAGCGCGTGCCGGTGAAGCTGGTAAGGGCTTTGCGGTGGTCGCCGTCGAAGTGCGGCGCCTTGCGCAATCGGCCGCCAACGCTTCCTCGGAAGTGAAGGCCCTGATCGAGCAGAGCGCGCAGGAAGTCGGCACCGGCTCGAAACTCGTGGCCGATGCCGCGGGCAAGCTGACCGCCATGATGGATGCGTTGCGCGCCAATACGACGCTGCTCGATGACATTGCCCGCGCCAGCCGCGAACAGGCTTCGGCCATTGACGAGGTCAATACCGCCGTCCGCCAGATGGATGAGATGACCCAGCACAATGCCGCGCTGGTGGAAGAGGTGAATGCTGCCATCGAGCAGACCGAGAACCAGGCGAGCGAACTCGACCGTATCGTCGATGTCTTTGCGCTCGACGCCCGTCCCGGCACTGCCGCCCGGCCTGCGCCGACCAAGGCTCAGCCCAAGGTAAAGGCCGCTGCTGCCGCCTACCTCACCCAAGGCAGTGCGGCCCTCAAGGAAGACTGGTCGGAGTTCTGATCCGAACCAGGATATGGTTTGCAAAGGGGCCTCTGGGCCCCTTTCGCTTTTGGGCGGTAGCGGAATTTTTACCGTGTTCGTGCCTTATTGGACGCCAGAGACGTGGATGGACGGCCATAGCTCGAAAAGTGCGGGGGCACATCGGTTTGGGCAAGACGCGGAGAAACCGCGTCCCGGTTCTGCATGCCTTTATCCCCGCGCCCCAAGCGTCACGGATAACGACACACCAGAAGGTGTGAGAAGGCATAGGAATGTTTAAACTCAACATCGCGGGCCGCATCTATCTGCTGGTCGGCCTCGCTGTGGTGTCGCTGGCCGTCATGGGCTGGATGAACATGCAGCAGATCAATGCGACGCGTGACCAGCTGCGCGCAGCCGAACTCCAATCCATTACCGACTCCGCCGTCTCCGTCGTCGATGGCTTCTACAAGCGCGCCCAGGCCGGCGAGCTGACCGAAGAAGCCGCCAAGGCCGAGGCGCTGAGCGCCCTGCAGAGCCTGCGCTATCGCGGCAACGAATACATGTTCATCAACGGCCTCGACGCGATCATGCTCATGCATGGCGTCAAGCCCGAAATGGTCGGCATGGACCAGTCGGAAATGGCCGATCCCACGGGCAAGAAATTCGTCGCGGAGATGATCGAGATCGCCAAGAAGAGCGGTTCGGGCTTCATCGAATACCAGTGGGCCCGCACGCCCGACACGCCGCCGGTCGACAAGCGCACCTATGTCAAATTGTTCGAGCCCTGGGGTTGGGTCGTCGGCACCGGCGTCTATATCGACGACCTGCGCGCTGCCGCCCAGCATAGCCTGATCGAAACCGGGCTGATCGCTCTTATCGTCGCCCTCGTCGTTTCCGGCGTCGCCTTCCTCATCTCCCGCACCATCACCACGCCGATCGCCCGTCTCACCGATGTCATGGACAAGGTGGCCGATGGCCAGTTCGATACCGAGGTGGTCGGCGCCAATCGCAGCGACGAAATCGGTGCCATGGCGCGCGCCGTGGAAGTCTTCCGTGAAAATGGCCTCAAGGTCGCGGAAATGACCGAGGCGGAAGCTGCCCGTATCATTCGCGATAGCGAAGAGCGGCAGAAGATGATGGTCGAGCTGCAGCGCGCCTTTGGCGATGTGGTGGATTCGGCCATCGACGGCGATTTTTCCAAGCGCGTGCCGGCGACCTTCCCCGATGCCGAGCTCAATGGTCTCGCCAAGTCGGTCAACAACCTCGTCGACAGCGTCGATCGCGGCCTCGATGAAACCGGCACCGTGCTTTCGGCCCTCGCCAATACCGACCTGACCCGTCGCATGGAAGGCCAGCATCGCGGCGCCTTTGCAAAGCTCCAGTCCGACGTCAACGAAGTGGCCGACAAGCTGACGTCCATCGTCGGCCAGTTGCGCGGCACTTCGGGCACGCTGAAATCGGCAACGAGCGAAATCCTCTCCGGCGCCAATGATCTCTCCGAGCGCACCACGCGCCAGGCAGCGACCATCGAGGAAACCTCCGCCACCATGGAGCAACTTGCCCAGACCGTGACGGAAAACGCCAAGAAGGCGGCTGACGCCAGCCAGAAGGCCAATGCCGTGTCGCTGGTGGCCGAAGATGGCGGCCGCGTCATGAGCGAAGCCAATCAGGCCATGGAGCGGATCACCCAGTCCTCGGCCAAGATTTCCAATATCATCGGCATGATCGACGACATCGCCTTCCAGACCAACCTGCTCGCTCTCAACGCTTCGGTGGAAGCGGCGCGTGCCGGTGAAGCCGGCAAGGGCTTTGCCGTGGTCGCCGTGGAAGTTCGTCGCCTCGCCCAGTCGGCCGCGACCGCTTCCTCGGATGTGAAACTGCTTATCGAGCAGAGCGCCCAGGAAGTCGGCACCGGTTCGAAGCTCGTAGCCAGCGCCGCCGACAAGCTTTCGGCCATGCTCGAAGCGGTGCGCGCCAATAGTGCGCTCCTCGACGATATCGCCAGCGCCAGCCGCGAACAGGCGTCGTCCATCGATGAGGTCAACACCGCCGTCCGCCAGATGGACGAAATGACCCAGCACAATGCGGCGCTGGTGGAAGAGGTGAATGCGGCCATCGAGCAGACCGAGGCCCAGGCAACCGAGCTCGACCATATCGTCGATGTCTTCGCCATCGACTCCGCGCGTGCAGCCCGCGCCGCCGTCGCGGCCAAACCGACCCCGTCCACCCGCCCCAACGGCATCAAGGCGCTTCAGGGCAAGGTCAAGCAGGCGGCTTCAGCCTATCTCAGCCATGGCAATGCCGCGGTGAAATCAGACGATTGGTCCGAATTCTGATTTTTGGACCCTGGTCGATCACATTACTCCCCGGCCCATGGCTGGGGAGTTTTCGTTTGGGCGCATTGGTGGCAGAATCCCTGATCGCCTATCGGTAGCAGAAAGGTGACCTGTCTAGCCCGAACCGGTCCGAATGGTTAACAAATCGTTTCTAGTTCGTTCTCGGTCAAGCGCTTCCTTCGCGCTTTGCCCGCAAAGCACAGCCATAAGGACTCTTTTTCCCGATTCTCCACCTCGGTATGGTGAGGCGATTCGGTTGTCGGGGGACACGTAACCGGCTCGGGGGCACCTGGAATCCTCGTTTGAGGGTTTCCGCGTTTGGGCGCCTGTCTCATGTGCACGCGTACCGGCTCTGCCGGACTTGCAGCGAAACATAAGAAGCGAGGGCTATATATGGCGCCGGATCTATTCCGGAAGCATTGGAGATTCGCACTTCTAGCGTCTGCTCCTCTCACTCTGATGACGGCTGTCCCGGCCTTCGCTCAGGGCGCTTCCACGACAAATCTGGGCGGCATCGTGCCGGTCGCGGTGGTGCTTGGCGCGGGCGGCTTCGCCCTTGTCGCCGTCTCCGCGCTGCGCAAGCTTTCCCGCGATGGGCGCAAGGCCCAACGGCAGTCTCAGGAGCAGATCGCCGATCTCCGCGCCCTGGTCGACGATTATGAAAATCTCATCGGCGGCAGCCGCGAACTGACCGTCATCTGGCCCGAACAGCCCGGCACGCCGCCGCGCCTTCTCGGCCAGGCCGCCGCGGTCCTGCCGCCTGGGCGCCAGCCGCAAAGTGTGCTCAATTTCGATACTTGGCTTTCCGGCAGCGAAGCCGACAATCTGGCGCAACTTGTCGAACAACTCCGCGTCGAGGGGCGGCCCTTCAATGCGAGCGTCAAGGCGCTCGATGGCCGGCTCATCCGCGCGACCGGCTGGCTTGCGGGGGGTGGTGCGGCCCTGCGCCTGCGTCCCGCCTTTGCGCAGCCGGGGACGGATGCCCCGCCTACCAATGCCGAGGATCGTGAAAGCCTATTGGCGCTGCTCGATCTGCTCAACCAGCCGGCATTCCTCCGCGACACGAGTGGTCGTCTGGTCTTTGCCAACCAGCCCTATCTCGATCTCTGCCGGGCCCTCGGCAAACCGGTCAGCGCCGAAACGCCGGCCGAACTGCTCGATGCCAAGCAGTTGCAGGCCCATCTGGCGCAATGCCGCGGCCATGAAGAACCGGTGCGCCAGCGCGTATCGCTGGGCAAGGGTCGCGATTTCGAACTGGTCGATGTGCCGGTTGCCGAAGGCCGCGCTGGCTATCTCGAACCCCTCGTCGTCAGCGACGACAAGGCGGGTGAACCAAGCTTTGCCCATATCGCCGGGATCATCGACGCGCTGGCGACCCCGATCGCCATTTTCAATGCGCGGCGCGAACTGATCCAGTTCAATCCAGCCTATGCCGCCCTCTGGAATCTCGACCGCAAATTCCTTACCCCCGGCCTCGACGAGCGCGCCATTCTCGACAAGCTGCGCACCGAGGGCATGCTGCCCAATCAGGTCGACTACCACACCTGGCGCGCCAAACATCTCGAGAGCTATGGCCGCAAGGCCCCATTCGAAGCCGAGCCCTGGCACCTGCCCGATGGCCGCACTATCAAAGTCATTTCTGCTCCGGCCGGAACACATGGTGGCGTGATCTATGTCTTCGAAGACCTGACCGAGCGTCTGGAACTGGAATCGGCCAACAAGGCCATGACCAATGTGCAGCGCGAAACCATCAATTCGCTTTCCGAAGCCGTGGCCGTGTTCGGCACCAATGGCCGGCTGACGCTCAGTAATCCGCGCCTCTCCGCGCTCTGGAAGCTGCCGATGAACGCGCTCGGTGCCAATCCCCATATCGATCAGATCGCCGATGCCTCGGGCCAGGTCCTGCCCGATGGCGCCAAAATCTGGTCCGACCTCAAGCGCAATATCATCGACCTCAACCCCACTCGTACCGACAAGGCCGGGCGTATCGAGCGCACCGATGGGCGTTTGCTCGATTATGCGACCACCCGTCTGCCCGACGGGCAGACCATGATGACCTTCCTCGATGTGACCGAAAGCGCGAGCTATTCAAAGGTCCTCAAGGAACGCAACGATGCGCTGGTCACCGCCGACCGCCTCAAGGACGCTTTCGTCGAGAACGTCTCCTATGAATTGCGCAGCCCGCTGACCAATATCATCGGCTTTGCCGACCTGCTCGCCGGCACCGAGGGCGACAGTCTCAACGAGCGGCAAAAAGCTTACATCGAATATATCCGCGCTTCTTCGGTGACCTTGGGCGTGCTGATCGACAATATCCTGGACCTCGCCTCGGTCGATGCCGGCATTGCCGAGCTCAATCCCGAACCGCTCGACGTTTCGGTGCTGATCGACAAAGCGCGGGCCGGTCTTTCGGCGAGCTTCCCCGAAGTTTCGGGCAATACCACCAATCTCGTGGTCGAGGTCGAGCCGAACCTGCCCGAATTCATCGCCGACGGCACGCGCATCGTGCAGGTGCTTTACAATCTCCTCTCCAATGCCGCGCGCTTCTCCCCGCCCGGCGGAGAAATCCGGCTTTCGGTCACCCATCGTGCCGACCGCATCCTTTTCATCATCGACGATGAAGGCCCGGGCCTCACCGACGAGTTGCGCTCCGCCATTTTGACGCGTCTCGATACGCCGAGCGCCGGTGGACGTCTTCGCGGTGCCGGTCTTGGCCTTTCCATCGTGCGCACCTTCGTCAATCTCCATGGCGGCACGATTTCGGCCCAGCAGCGCGAACCGCGCGGCAGCCGCATCGTCGTCAATCTGCCGCGTGACAGCGCGCTTGCCGGCGTCGCCGAGTAAATGGAGCGCTTCCTTGCCGATGACGCGGCGACCCTCGCCTTTGGGCAGGAACTGGCAGATATGCTGCGGCCCGGCGATATCGTCAGCCTCGAAGGCGAACTCGGCGCCGGAAAGTCGGCTTTGGCGCGCGCTACTATCCGCGCGCTCGCGGGCGATCCCGAGCTCGAAGTCCCTTCGCCCACCTTTGCCCTGGTGCAACCCTATGAGACGCCCCGCGGCCCGGTGCTGCATGCCGATCTCTACCGGCTTGGCGATGCGGCCGAAGCCGACGAACTCGGGCTTCTCGATAATGCCGGTGCTTTCGTGCTCGTCGAATGGGCCGAACGCGCAGCCCATGTGGCCGATGCCGCCAACATCGTGATCGCCCTCGCCATTCCGCCCGGCGGGTCCGGGCGAAATCTGGTCCTCGTCCGCCGCTAGCGGTCTTCCGCGGGCCTTTGCCGCTTTCGGATGAAAACGCACGTCGCGACGAACGGCCCAGCCGCCCGCCAAGACCTTGAAAGATCGGCGCTTCCTTTTGGCGGCCGCCCAGTGGTTTCAACAGTCACCGAACTGACATGTCACCGTCACGCGGACGTTAATCGCGGCCAATAGATCGGGCTCGCACGCCGCTTTCCTTTCAAATGGGGAGTCCGGAATGCGCGCTTGAACTTTCGGTTTGTCGAAACGGCTTCGGTTTTCGCCCGAAAGCACCAGGCGCTTCACTTTTCAAGAAGTCTGGCAGGAGCCGGACGGCCACGCGCCGATCCGGTCCGACGGGAGACAAGACATGAAGAACCTGAACGGCGTTGCCGGGCTTGCTGCCCTTTCGCTGATGCTTTCCACCTCGGCCGCCTTTGCGCAGACCGAAGTCACCTGGTGGCACGCCATGGGCGGCGAGCTGGGCACCAAGCTCGAAGAAATCGCCGCCAACTTCAATGCCAGCCAGTCCGACTATGTCGTGACGCCGGTCTACAAGGGCACCTATGCCGAAACGCTGACCTCGGCCATTGCCGCCTTCCGCGCCAATGAACAGCCGGCCATCGTGCAGGTCTTCGAAGTCGGCACCGGCACCATGATGGCCGCCAAGGGCGCCGTCTATCCGGTTTACCAGCTCATGGCCGACCAGGGCGAACCCTGGGACCCGTCGGGTTTCCTGGCTCCCGTGACCGGCTATTATTCGGATCCGGAAGGCAACATTCTCTCGCTGCCCTTCAATTCCTCGACCCCGATCCTTTATTACAACAAGTCCGTGTTCGAGAAAGCCGGCCTTGATCCGGAAGTCGCGCCCAAGACCTGGGCCGATGTCGAAGCCTTCTCCAAACAGATCGTTGAATCGGGCGCCGCCACCTGCGGTTTCACCACCGGCTGGGTGACCTGGATCCAGACCGAAAACCTCTCGGCCATCCACGATCAGCCCTTCGGCACCAAGGAAAACGGCTTTGCCGGTTTCGACACCGAATTCACCTTCAACGGTGAAGTCCAGGCCCGTCACTGGAACAATCTCAAGGCCTGGTCCGATGCCGGCCTCTTCAAATATGGCGGTCCGGAAGGCGGTGCCGATGCCGGCCCGCTCTTCTACACCCAGGAATGCGCCATGGTGATGAACTCGTCGGCCTCGCGCGCTGGCGTCATCAACAATGCCAAGGACTTTGAAGTCGGCTTTGCCCCGCTGCCCTATTATGACGACGTGATCGCCGAGCCCAAGAACTCGATCATCGGCGGCGCCACCCTCTGGGTCCTCAACGGCAAGTCGACCGAAGAATATGCGGGCGCCGCAAAGTTCTTCACCTATCTCAGCCAGCCTGAAGTCCAGGCCGCCTGGCACCAGTTCACCGGCTATCTGCCGATCACCAATGCCGCCTATGAACTGGGCCAGAGCCAGGACTACTATGCCCAGAACCCGGGTTCTGATGTTGCCATCAACCAGATCACCCGTGGTACCCCGACGGCCAATTCCAAGGGCGTTCGCTTCGGCAACTTCACCCAGGTCCGCAACGTCGTCGACGAAGAATTCCAGGCGCTGCTCTCGGGCAGCAAGACCGCCCAGGAAGCCCTCGACAGCGCCGTTAGCCGCGGCAACCAGCTCCTGCGCGATTTTGAAGCGTCCAACGCTCAGTAAATCCTGATCTCTGGGCAGGCCGGATCGTTCCGGCCTGCCCTTTCGTCTTTTTGCTTTTCTGGAAGCGGGGCCATTCGTGGAAACGAAGCGCACAACCTTTCCCAGCAAGACGCTGCCCTATGCGCTTGTCATGCCGCAGCTATTGATCACGCTGGTGTTTTTCATCTGGCCGACCTGGCAGGCGGTGCAGTCGTCGTTCCTGCGCGAAGATCCCTTCGGACTCGCCAGCACCTTTGTCGGCCTCTTGCACTATCAGCGTCTCTTCCAGGACCCGCTCTATCTCGATGCCATCGGCCGCACGGCGCTTTTCGCCGTCGCCGTCACCGTGCTTTCCATGGGCATGGGCCTCCTGCTCGCCGTCGCGGTCAGCCGCCTGGTGCGCAGCGCCAATGCCTATTCGACGCTTCTGCTCTGGCCCTATGCTGTGGCGCCGGTCGTTGCTGGCATTCTGTGGTGGTTCATGTTCAATTCGAGCTCGGGCATCCTGCCCTATATGCTGAGCTTTTTCGGGGTCGACTGGAACCACAAGCTCAATGGCACCCAGGCCATGATCCTGGTCATCGTCGCGGCGAGCTGGAAACAGGTCTCCTACAATTTCCTGTTCTTTCTTGCTGGCCTGCAATCGGTGCCGCAGTCGCTGACCGAAGCCGCCGCCATCGACGGGGCAGGGCCGGTGAAACGCTTCTTCACCATCGTCCTGCCGCTCCTCTCCCCGACGACGTTTTTCCTCTTCATCGTCAACGTCAACTACACGATGTTCGACACCTTCGGCACCATCGATGCCACGACGCAAGGCGGCCCGAACCAGGCGACCAATATCCTCGTCTACAAGGTCTATGCCGACGGCTTTATCGGCCTCAATCTCGGCTCCTCCTCGGCCCAGTCGGTCGTCCTCATGCTCTTCGTCATCGGCCTGACCTTCCTCCAGTTCCGCTATGTCGAGCGGCGCGTGCAGTACTGAGGACAAGGACAAATGGTAGAAAACCGACCCTTTCTTGCTTTCCTCACCCATCTGGTGCTGATCGCTGGCGTCGCCGTCATCGTCTTCCCCGTCTATATCGCCGTGGTGGCGGCAACCCATGATGCGACCGCCATGTCGAGCGGCATGATGCCCCTCTGGCCTGGCGCGCATTTGTGGGACAATCTCATGCTCACGCTGACCCACCAGACGCCCGGCCTGCCGCCCTTCTGGGTCATGGCCTGGAACTCGCTCTGGATGGCGGTGATCATCACGGCGGGCAAGATCGCCATTTCGATCCTTTCCGCCTTCGCCATCGTCTATTTCAAGTTCCCGTTCCGGAACCTCGCGTTCTGGCTGATCTTCATCACCCTCATGCTGCCCGTGGAAGTGCGCATCATTCCCACCTATTCGGTGGTGGCGAATCTGGGGATGCTCAATTCCTATCTCGGGCTCACCGTGCCGCTCATCGCCTCGGCGACCGCGACCTTCCTCTTCCGCCAGTTCTTCATGACCATTCCCGATGAACTGATGGAAGCCGCCCGCGTCGATGGCGCCGGACCGATGAAGTTCTTCCGCGATATCTTGCTGCCGCTCTCGCGTACCAACATCGCCGCGCTCTGCGTCATCCTCTTCATCTTCGGCTGGATGCAGTATCTCTGGCCCATGCTGGTGACCACCGACCGCAACTATTACACGCTCATGATGGGCGTGAAGCGCATGGCCGCCGTTGCCGATGCCGACCCGCAATGGAACCTCATCATGGCTTCCGTGGTGCTGGCCATGCTCCCCCCGATCCTCATCGTCATCTTCATGCAGCGCCTGTTCGTCAAAGGCCTCGTGGAAACCGAGAAATAAGTCATGGCTCCGATCAAGATTTCCCAAGTCAAGAAAACCTATCAGGGCAATGTCACCGCCATTCATGGCCTCGATCTCGATATCGAGGATGGCGAAATGGTCGTGCTCGTCGGGCCTTCGGGCTGCGGCAAGTCCACTCTTTTGCGCATGATCGCCGGGCTCGAAACCATCACTGACGGCACGATTTCCATCGGTGGCGAAGTGGTCAACCGCAAGGAACCGGCCGAGCGCGACGTCGCCATGGTGTTCCAGAATTATGCGCTCTATCCGCATATGAGCGTGCGGCAAAACCTCGAATATGGCCTCAAGAACCGCGGCACGCCGCGCGAGGAAATCGATCGCCGCGTCAACGAAGCCGCTCGCGTCCTCGAAATCGCGCCCTTCCTCGAACGCAAGCCGCGCCAGCTCTCGGGTGGTCAACGCCAGCGCGTCGCCATGGGTCGCGCCATCGTGCGCCAGCCCAAGGCATTCCTGTTCGACGAGCCCTTATCCAATCTCGATGCGAAACTGCGTGGGCAGATGCGCATCGAAATTCGCCGCCTGCAGCGATCCCTGAAAACCACCAGCGTCTATGTGACCCATGACCAGCTCGAGGCCATGACCCTGGCGGATCGGCTGGTGGTCATGAATGCCGGTCGCATCGAACAGGTGGGCAAGCCCATCGAGCTCTATGATCGCCCCGCTTCGCTCTTTGTTGCCGGTTTCATCGGCTCGCCGCCGATGAACCTTTTCAAGCTCGAGGCGCTGAGCCGGGTGACGGGACAGGACCTCTCGACGACCCTGCCGGAAAACACCGACATCGTCGGTATCCGCCCCGACCGCATCGAGGCTGGTCGCGGCGCGGGCCTGCATATGTTCGGCGTGGTCGAACTGATCGAGCCGGTCGGCGGGGAAAGCCACCTCTATGTCCGCGCCGAAGGTCTCGACCAGGCGGTGATCATCGTCGTCGAAGGGCCTTCGACCCTGAGCGAAGGCGAGGTGCTCGATTTCGTCCTGCCGCTTTCTGCGCTACACCCCTTCAATACTGCAACGGGCCGCCGCACCGACTGATCCCACGGGCTTTGCCAGATATTTACCAAGCGTCTAATTGCGTAGGCCCGGTAAGGAACTGGTCAATCCCAGCCCACTACTATGCCCTCCAGAGACCAGTATTGGTCCGTGTGGGCATATGGGCAGTATGGGTTTCGGTGCGGCTAGGCAAAAGAACCGGGAGTGGCGGCGGACAAGTTTCCTGCCCGCCCTTTTGGCGTTTCTGGTGGTCGTCGCTGCCGGGCTCGTGCTCGATCGGCAGGCCGAGACCATCAATCAGGAGCGGGCCCGTTCCGAAGTCCTCGGTCGCATCGCGGTCATTCGCGCCAAGCTCGAAGGCCATGTGTCGAGCAATGTGCAATTGGTGCGGGGCCTCGTCTCGGTCATCTCGACCGAACCCGATATGGACCAGGCGCGCTTCGACGCGCTGGTCGGCAATCTCTTCGAGGAAGACAGCCAGCTCCGCTCGGTCGCCGCCGCCCCCGATCTTGTCATCCGCATGACCTATCCGCTGCAGGGTAATGAGCGGGCCATCGGCCTCGACTATCGCCAGACGCCCAATCAGTGGGATGCGGTGCAGCAGGTGCTCTTTACCGGCCGGATGGTGCTGGCGGGGCCCGTCGACCTCGTCCAGGGCGGACGCGGCTTTGTCGGCCGCTTCCCGGTCTATACGACTGAAGACGGCTGGAAGAAATTCTGGGGCGTGGTCTCCGCCGTCATCGATACCGACCGGCTCTACATGGATAGCGGCCTGTTTGATCAATCGGTCGGCGATCTCGATATTTCCATCACCGGCCATGATAGCCAGGGCGGCCACGGAAAACTCTTTTATGGCGAGAGCCTCACCGGCCGCCAGCCGGTGCTCGCCAATGTCACCTTGCCCAGCGGCAGCTGGCAGATCGCCGCGGTGCCCAAGGCCGGTTGGCAATCGAGTATGACCAGCCAGTTCATGCTGCGCGGCGCCATCTTCCTTGCCGGCTGCCTGATCCTGCTGCCCTTCATCATTGCCGGCCGCATGATCAGCCAGCGCCACGACTATATCGCCCAGTTGCGCGCCCGCGAGGCCGAACTGACCCAGCAGACCCAGCGCCTCAACCTTGCCCTTGAAACCTCGAAAGTGGGGCTGTGGGAACTGGATCTGGCGACCGGCGAGGAAGTGTGGGACGCGCGCACCAATGAAATCTACGGCATGTCGGCCGATAGCGGCGGACGCACCCATGACCACTGGCAGAAAGTGGTTCATCCAGAGGATCAGGCGCGGGCGGAAGGCGAATTCCGCACCTCCATCGCCAATGGCCGCTACCAGTCCGACTACCGCATCGTGCTGCCCGATGGCACGACGCGCCATATCCGCTCCATCGCCGTGCTCTATCGCTCGCCCGGCGAGGATGACCGCGTCATGGGCATCAATTGGGATGTCACGGCCGACGTGGCGCTGAGCGAAGACCTGCGCCGCGCCAAGGCCCTGACCGAAGCGCGCAACACCGAGCTTGAAGCGGCGCGCGTCCGCATCGAGCACAATGCGCTCCATGACAGCCTGACCGGCCTGCCCAATCGACGCTATCTCGACGAAATGCTGCGCAGCAATGCCGCCGGCGGTTTCGATGACACCGGCACCATTGCGCTGCTGCATATCGACCTCGATCGCTTCAAGCAGATCAACGACACGCTGGGCCACGCCGCGGGCGATGCCATGCTCATCCATGCCAGCAAGGTGTTGCGCGAAAGCTGCCGCGACACCGATTTCGTCGCCCGCATCGGCGGCGACGAATTCGTCGTCGTCTCCAGCAACAGGCATGGCGAGGAGGGCCTGGCCCGTCTCGCAGGGCGGCTCGTCGACGCCATGCGCAAACCGCTCATGCATGAAGGCCATGAATGCCGCTGCGGCTTCAGCGTCGGCATAGCGACAGCCATGGTGCCCGCCATCGATGTCGAGCAATTGCTGATCAATGCCGATATCGCGCTCTATCGCGCCAAGGATCGCGGTCGCAATCGCTTCGAATTCTTCTCGGCTGCTTTGCAGGCCGAGGTGATCAACACCAAGCGCGTCGCCGACGAGATTCTGAACAGTCTCGAAAACAACGATTTTGTCGCCCACTACCAGCCCCAGTTCGATGCCCGGACGCTTGATGTCGTCGGTGTCGAGGCGCTGGCGCGCTGGCGGCATCCGACGCTGGGCCTGCGCAGCCCCGACAGTTTTATGGAGATTGCCGAAGAACTGAGCGTGGTGGCGGCAATCGACCACGCCATTCTCCAGCAGGGACTTGAGGACCTTCAGCGCTGGGACCGCATGGGGCTTAACGTGCCGCGCGTCTCGGTCAACGTGTCCCAGCGCCGCCTCCACGACGAAAACCTCGTCGCCGCGCTGCGGGAAATGGACCTTCCCGAAGGCCGCGTCGCTTTTGAACTGGTGGAATCCATCTATCTCGACGAGAGCGACGGCGTCATCGCCTGGAACATTGAGCAGATCAAGGCGCTCGGCATCGACGTCGAGATCGACGATTTCGGCACCGGCTATGCCTCGATCGTTTCGCTGCAAAAGCTGCATCCGCGCCGGCTCAAGATCGACCGGCAATTGGTCGATCCGATCATCACCGAGCCCGGCCAGCGCCGGCTCGTTGCCTCCATCGTCGATATCGGCAAGGCCATGGATATCGAGATCGTTGCCGAGGGCGTCGAGACCATGGAGCACGCCAAAATCCTGCGCGATCTCGGCTGCGATATTCTGCAGGGCTATGCCTTCGCAAAACCCATGCCGCGCGATGCGCTCGAAGCCTTCCTTCTCGAACAACGCTGGCGCCACGCCAGCTAAGAACAGGCGACAAGCGCCGGGAATTTCGCTAAACCCATCCGTCTATCTTGTATGGAACGGTTTTGGGGGAGAGCGGAAATGGGGCTGGGCAGGAAATTTGGGCTGGGCGTGGTCGGCACCGGCATGGCGGCAAAGCCGCATGCACTGGCGCTCAATGCGCTCAAAGACCGGATCGACGTGCGCGGCGTCTGGCGGCGCGATCCCGCGGCGCTCAAGGAGTTTTGTGACCAATACGGCTTCCCGGCAGCCCAAAGCTATGAAGCGATGCTGGCCGATCCCGACCTCGATGCGGTTCTGATCCTCACCCCGCCCAACGCCCGCGAGCCATTCGTCGCCGCAGCGGCTGCGGCCGGCAAGCATGTGCTGATGGAAAAGCCGGTCGAGCGCAGGACGGAAGCCGCTGCCCGTATCGTCGATATTTGCGACAAGGCAGGGGTGACGCTGGGCATCATCTTCCAGCACCGCTTTCGCGCCGCCTCCAAGGCGCTGGCGGCAAAGGTGGCCAGTGGTGAACTGGGCAAGCTTTTCGCGGCCCATCTCGTCGTTCCGTGGTGGCGCCCGCAGCAGGGCTATTACGACAGGCCCGGCCGCGGCAGTTTTGCCCAGGACGGCGGCGGTGTTCTGATCACTCAGGCCATCCATTCGCTCGACCTGATGCTGAGCCTCACCGGGCCGGTCAAGGCGGTGACAGCGCTCGCCGCGACCACCGGTTTCCATCAAATGGAGACGGAAGACTTTGTCGCGGGCGGGCTGGAGTTTGAGAACGGCGCGGTGGGCGGCCTGATGGCGACCACGGCCTTCTTCCCCGGCGGTGCCGAGAGCATCACGCTCAACTTCGAAAAAGCCAGCGCAACGTTGGCCGGCGGCAACCTGAACCTGAAATGGTTCGACGGCCGCGAGGAGAATATCGGCGAAGCCAGCAATTCCGGCGGCGGCGCCGATCCCATGGCTTTTCCGTTCGACTGGCACATGGCGCAGATCAAGGATTTCGCCGATGCGGTAGAGCAGGGGCGCCAGCCGCTTTCCACCGGCCATTCGGCTCTCGCCGTGCACAAGCTGATCGACGCGCTCATTGCCTCCTCGCGCGAAGGCCGCCGCGTCAACGTCTAGCCACATCCTCGCTGGCCGGTTGTTCCTTGGCGGCCTCCCCACCCTTGGCCGGCCAGCGCCCACCCACCGTGTCGGCCACATAGGCGCCGCGCGTGCCCATGGGGCGTGGTTCGCCCGTGGTGGAATCGGCTGTCGTCTGGTGCTCGCTCTCCGAATTCAGCGAACCGCCGAGAATGACGATGGTGACCGAAAGCCAGATCCAGGTGAGAAAGCCAATCACCGCGCCCAGCGATCCATAAGTGGCGCTAAATCGCGCAAAATTGGCCGCGTACCAGGAATAGCCGGCGGACATGAGCATGATGCCGACGGCGGCAAAAAGGCTGCCCGGCGTGATCCAGCGCCACTTGGCGAGCGCGCGGCTCGGTCCCCAGCGATATATCGACGAGAGCGCGACGAGCAGGCTGACGAGCATCAGCACATAGGCGCCGGCCCGCACGATCCACTCATAGCCCCCGAGCGCGAATATCTGCAGCAGGGCGGGCACGACAAGCATCACCGCCAACATCAGCACCAGCATCACTAAGCCACCAAAAATGAAGGCGAGGGCGAGCAGGTGGATATGAAAGATGTTCCGCTTTTCCTGTTCGCCATAGACGACATTCATGGCATCGAACAAAGCCTTGATCCCGGCACTGGCGCCCCACAGCGCCGCGACGAGCGAGATGACAAGGGCGAGCCCGAGTTCGCCACTGTCCTGGCTTGTCAGACGCACCAATTGTTCGCGGATGATATCGAGGCCCCCAGCCGGCACGATGCCGTCGAGGAGGCTGAGCTGGTCGACGACACCCACGGGATCGTTGAGGAGGCCATAGAGCGAGACGAAAAGGCTCAGCGACGGCACCAGCGCGAACAGCAAAAAATAGGCAACGCCGGCGGCGGTAAGCAGCACGCGGTTTTCGGTGAAACCGATGAAGAGCCGATAGGCGATGTCCTTCCAGCCGCGCCATGGAATGGCGATCGGTGCCGTGGCCCTGCGACCCCGGTCATGCTGCTTTGCTCTGAGTAATTGTGTCCGCGTCGGCATAATCCGACAACGCCGTGCGGGGCCGCTTGGCTCCGCGCCACCGGCTGTCATCCCGGCGCAGGCCGGGACCTATCTTGAGATCTCAGGATGGGCCCCGGGTCAGGCCCGGGGTGACAGTCGCGTTTTTGGTGACGCCGGCCTTATGCCGCGGAAGCCTTCTTCTTCGCGATACGGGCGCGGATGTGTTCCACGTCTGCCTGCGGCGTCGCGGCAAAGAGCGTCTTGGTATAGTCGTGCTTGGGGTCCGAAAACACCTCGTCACGGCTGCCGTGTTCGACGACGTCGCCAAAGTACATGACCATGACTTCGTCGGCGATGTAGCGCACGACCGAAAGGTCGTGGCTGATGAACACATAGGTCAGGCCAAACTCGTCCTGCAGATCCTTCAACAGATTGAGAATCTGCGCCTGCACCGACAGGTCGAGCGCCGAAACTGGCTCGTCGAGCACGAGGAAGCTTGGGTTCAGCATCAGCGCGCGGGCAATGGCGATGCGCTGGCGCTGGCCGCCCGAGAACATGTGCGGATAGCGGTTGTAGTGCTCGGGCTGCAGGCCGACCTTGGTCAGCATGGCCATGGCCTTTTCGCGCCGCTCGGCCGCCGAAAGACTGGTGTTCAGCAGCAGCGGTTCGGAGAGCACGTCGCCGATCTTCTGGCGCGGATTGAGCGAGCCATAGGGATTCTGGAACACGATCTGCACTTTCTGGCGCAGTTCCTTCGTCACATTGGCCGCGCTGGCTGGAATGCCGTCGATCAGGATTTCGCCCGAGGTCGCCTCGTCGATCAGCGTGATCATGCGGGCAAGGGTCGACTTGCCGCAGCCGCTTTCGCCCACGACGGCGAGGGTCTTGCCCTTTTGAAGGGAAAAACTGACGCCCTTGACGGCGTGGAGCACCTTGGCCGGCTTCAGAAAGCCGCCGGAGGTGACGTAATCGCGCTTGAGATTGCGGACTTCAAGAACGGGTGTCGTCATTGGGAGACTCCCGGGGCGGCAGTGAACAGCATGTCGGAAACGGTGGGCAGGCGATCGCCCACGGCATTTTCCGGCAGGGCCGACAGCAGCGCCCGCGTATAGTTCGACTGGGGATTTTCGAAGAGGGAGAGCACGTCGGCCTCCTCCATCTTGTGCCCCTTATATTGCACGATGACGCGATCGGCCGTTTCGGCGACGACGCCCATGTCATGGGTGATCATGATCAGTCCCATGCCCGTCTGCTGTTGCAATCCAACGAGGAGATCGAGAATCTGCTTCTGGATGGTCACGTCGAGCGCGGTGGTGGGCTCGTCGGCAATAAGAAGCTTTGGATTACAGGCAATGGCCATGGCGATCATCACGCGCTGGCACTGGCCGCCCGACATCTGATGCGGAAAAGCTTTTAGCTTGTCCTGGGCATCGCGAATGCCGACTTGGTTCAAGAGTTCGACGGCCCGATCATGCGCCGCGCGCCCCTTGAGGCCGAGATGCTTGTCGAGCACTTCGCCGATCTGGAAGCCGACTGTGAAGCATGGATTGAGGCTCGCGATCGGTTCCTGAAAGATCATGGCAATGTCCTTGCCAATGATTTTCCGCTTGTCGCTGTCCGACATGGTGAGAAGGTCTCGCCCCTCAAAGCGCATGACGTCGGCGGTGACGCGGGCGCTGGCCGGAAGCAGGCCCATGGTGGCGAGCATGGCCACCGATTTGCCGGAGCCGCTTTCGCCCACAATGGCGAGCACTTCGCGGTTGTCGACCGAAATGTCGATGCCGTCGACGGCCTTGAAGAGGCCAACCGAGGTATCGAAGGCGACGGTGAGGTTCTTGATTTCGAGAAGGGACATGGCGTCAGCTCCTCTTCAGCTTGGGATCGAGCGCGTCACGCAGCCCGTCGCCGATAAGATTGATGGCAAGCACTGTGATCAGGATGGCGAGACCCGGGAAGGTCACAACCCATGGCGCTTTGAGGATGAATTCGCGGGCCGAAGCCAGCATTGTGCCCCATTCCGGGGTCGGTGGCTGTGCGCCCATGCCGAGGAAGCCGAGCGCGGCGGCTTCAAGAATGGCATTGGAAAAGCTTAGCGTCGCCTGCACGATCAGCGGCCCCAGGCAGTTTGGCAGGATGGTGATCATCATTAGCCGGAAGTGGCCCGCACCCGAAAGTTTTGCCGCCGTCACATATTCCCGGTTCTTCTCGGCCATCACCGCCGCGCGCACGAGGCGGGCGAAGTGCGGTTGCAGAACCAGGGCAATGGCGATCATGGCATTGAAGAGGCCCGGCCCGAGAATGGCCACCAGCACCAGGGCCAGCAGCAACGGCGGGAAGGCGAGGATAATGTCCATGATGCGCATGATCAGGACGTCGACCCAGCCACGGAAATAGCCGGCCAGCACGCCGAGGATCACCCCGACAACAAGCGCGCCGACAACGACGAAGAAGCCGATGAACAGCGAATAGCGCGCGCCATGGATGAGGCGCGAGAGGATGTCGCGACCCACCGGGTCGGTGCCGAGAATAAAGCGCGGATCGGAATTGGCATCCCAGATCGGCGGCTTCAGCAGCGCATCGCGATACTGCACGTCGGGCAGATGCGGCGCGATCAGCGGCGCGAAGATGGCGACGAAGACGAGAATGGCAAAGACGGTGAGGCCGATGACCGCGCCGCGATTGACGGAGAAATAGTACCAGAATTCACGCAGGCCCGAAGCCGGGGTGGTGCTGGCGGAAGTGTTAGATGTGGCCATGTTACTGCACCCGGATGCGCGGATTGATGAGGGCGTAGAGGAGGTCAACGATCAGGTTCACCGACATGACAATGAGAGCGATAATAAGCAGGCCCGACTGCACCACGACATAGTCGCGCTTGGAGATGGAATCGATCATCCACTTGCCAATGCCCGGCCAGGTGAAGATGGTCTCGGTGAGAATGGCGCCGCCAAGGAGGAGGCCGACCTGCAGGCCGATCGTGGTGACGACCGGGATCAGCGCATTGCGCAGGGCGTGCACATTGACCACGCGATTGGGCGACATGCCCTTGGCGCGGGCGGTGCGCACATAGTCTTCGCCCAGCACTTCGAGCATGGCCGAACGGGTCTGGCGTGCGATGACCGCCAGCGGAATTGTGCCGAGCACAATAGCGGGCAGGATCAGGTGGCGCAGTGCGGACACAAAGGCCGCCCAGTTTCCATAAAGCAGCGTGTCGATCAGCATGAAGCCGGTAATCGGCTTCAAAAAGAAGGTCAGCGCGATACGGCCCGAAACCGGTGTCCAGCCCAGATACCCCGAGAAGAAGATGATGAGCAGGAGGCCCCACCAGAAGATCGGCATGGAATAGCCGGTCAGCGCCACGCCCATGGTGACCTGGTCGAACCACGAACCGCGCTTGATGGCGGCAAAGATGCCGGCGGGAATGCCGATGATGACGGCAAAGAGCAGGGCGACGAAGGCCAGCTCCATGGTGGCTGGGAACAGCGCCATGAATTCATTGATCACCGGGCGCTTGGTGGCGAGCGAAATACCGAAATCGCCCTGCATCACATCCCAGAGATAATTGAAATATTGCTGCCAGATCGGCAGGTTATAGCCGAACTGCTCGCGCAGGATTTCGTAGCGTTCCGGGGTCACGCCATGTTGCCCGGCCATGGCCAGGATGGGGTCGCCCGGCAAAACGCGGACAAACGCAAAAGCGCAGATGGAGATGCCGATGATGGTCGGCACCAGAAGCGCAATCCTGCGCAAAACATAGTTCAGCATGTGAGGGTCTTGCCTCTTGGGTGCAGGCCCGCCGCACAAATGCGGCGAACCCACTGGTCCCGTTTCCTGTTATGGCGAGGCGCGTTCGTGGACCTTGGCTGGCCCATCCCGATGAAACGGTTTTCGTTTCATCTAACCCCGCTCTGTCTTAAAAAGCGGAGCCCCGATCCGGCCTTTGCCGGACCGAGGCCCCTTGTTTGGTGAGAAGGCTAAAGCCTACTCCTGAACGTCCACGCCCTTGAAGGAGTGGCTGCCGAGCGGGCTCATGACATAGTTGAGCACGGTCTTCTTCATCGGCATGAATACGCGGCTGTGAGCCAGGGTGATCGCAGGTTCTTCAGCTTTGAAGATTTCCTGGGCCTTGGTGTAGAGCTCGGTGCGTTCTGCCGGGTCCGACGAGGTCTTGGCTGCGGAGATCGCAGCTTCGAAGTCGTCATTGCACCAGCTCGAATAGTTCGAAACGCCGATGGCCGAGCAGGAGAACAGGGTCGCAAAGAAGTTGTCCGGATCGCCATTGTCGCCGGTCCAGCCGATCATGAACGGGCCCTTGCGGTCGGCCTGCTTGCCGCGCTCGCGATATTCGGTCCATTCGTAGGTCACGATATTGGCGGTGACGCCGACCTTGGCCCAGTCGGCCTGGATCAGTTCGGCAACGCGCTGGCCGTTCGGGTTATAGGGACGCGACACCGGGATGGCCCAGAGATCGGTCGTCAGGTTGGTCACGCCGGCAGCTTCGAGAGCGGCCTTGGCAGCTTCCGGATCATAGACGTCGGCCGGAATGGCGTCGTCATAGGACCACATGGTGGGCGGGATCAGGTTCTTGGCGTCCTGGCCTGCACCCTGGTAGACAGCCTCGATGATGGCCGCCTTGTCGATCGCCATGGTCAGGGCCTTGCGCACTTCCGGATTGTCGAACGGCGCTTCGGTGGTGTTGTAGGAGATGTAGCCGATGTTCAGGCCTTCCTGTTCCTGCACGACGAGATCTTCGTCAGCCTTGAGGGCTTCGAGATCGGCCGGAGCCGGGTAGGGCATGATATCGCATTCGCCAGCGAGCAGGCGCTGTGCACGCACCGAGGCATCGGTGGTGATGGCGAAGATCAGATCATCGATCGGCTGCTTGCCATCCCAGTAGTCGGGGAAAGCCTGGTAGCGGATGACGGTGTCGAGCTGGTAGTCGACGAGCTGGAACGGACCGGTGCCGACCGGCTGGGTCGAGAAGGCAGCCATGTCGCCCGAAGCTTCGAGCTGATCGGCATATTCCTTCGACACGATCGAGGCGAACTGCATGGCAAGGTTTGCCAGCATCGGTGCGTTCGGTTCGGTCAGGGTCAGCTTGACGGTCAGGTCATCGACCTTGTCGATCGAGGCGATGTACTTCGGCATGTCCATGCCCTGGAAATAGTCCCAGGTCATGCCTTCGAGGTAGTTGTGCCAGGCGTTGTCTTCCTTCCACTGACGCTCGAACGAGAAGATCACGTCGTCAGCGTTGAGGTCGCGGGTCGGGGTGAAATAGGGCAGGGTCTGCCACTTGACGCCCGGACGCAGGTGGAAGGTGTATTCCTTGCCGTCTTCCGAGACGTCCCAGCTTTCAGCCAGGGCCGGAATGACTTCGGTAGAGCCGGGAGCGAACTCAACCAGGCGTTCGAAGATCGTGTGGGCAGAGGCGTCGAAGTCATTGCCACCGGTCACCGGGCCGGGGTCGAAGTGAGCCGGCGAGGCTTCCGAGCAGTAAACCAGCTGCTTGGCCTGGGCGGCGCCGGCGGCAAGAGCCACCATGGCAGTCGCGGCCATCAGGGTTTTCATCAATTTCATGATTGTTGTCTCCCGAAGTAATTCATGCTCTCCAGCGTTCCCGTCTGGAGGCTTGGGCGACACCAAATCCTAGTTTTTTAGGAAGTGCAATGACGAAATTGACCATTTGGTCAATCGTGTGACGGCGCGAAGGCTTTCCACAGAAATGGACGGATGATTCCAAATCCGTTCGGCAAGTAATCATGGCTTGACCGCGTCTTATCGGTAATGAACGATAGAACCATGACGCAGAAAATCGCCACCCTCGCCCTTGTCGTCGCCGACTATGACGAAGCCATCGAATTTTACCGTGACAAGCTTGGCTTTTCCCTCGTGGCCGATACGCCGCTGGGCGGGGACAAGCGTTGGGTGCTGGTCGCCCCGCCGGGCAGCACAGGCGCGCGGCTGCTGCTTGCCAGGGCCGATGGCCCCGAACAATTGGCCTGCGTCGGCAACCAGACCGGCGGCCGCGTCATGCTCTTTCTCGAAACCGACGATTTCGCCGGCGATTTTGCACGCATGAGCGAAAAGGGCGTCACCTTCCTCGAAGCGCCGCGCCATGAGGCCTATGGCTCGGTTGCGGTCTTTGCCGATCTTTATGGGAACAAATGGGATCTCATCGAGCCGCGGGGCTGATCGTTCTTTTGGCCTTCGCCCAGCCGGTTCTTGCGCAGACCTCCGGCTGGCGTTTCTCCCCGCTTCCCGGCGAGGGCGATCGCGCCGCCATGGGCTGCGCGCGTGATGCGACGCCCGAGAATTTCACCTGCCTTGCCGTGCGCTGTGAGGACGATTTTACCACCGGCCTCCATATCCATTCGAGCCGCTTCGGCGGCGATGTCGGCACCTGGGAGATGACGCTCGATCGCGAGAACCGCAGTTTTGTTGCGGAGAAATCCGACAGCCCCTATGGCGCGCGCATTCGTGAAGATGCCGAACTGCTGCTCGATCGACTCCGTCACGGAACTTTCGTCTACCTCCGCCATAGCGGGGATGAAAATGCGCCATTCGCTTTCATCGACCTTTCCGGCTCGATGAAAACCATCGCCGAGGCGCTCTATTGGTGCGCGCCCCGCGTGCTGCCCGCAGAACAAAATGCTGTCTCGGACGTTACTACCGATCCGTCCCAATTGGAGAAGAACAATGAACCGTCGCCCCCTCGGCCGCAGTGAACTCGTGATCGAACCGCTGGTGCTCGGCGGCAATGTCTTCGGCTGGACGGTCGACGAAAAGCTTGGCTTCGAGATTCTGGACGCCTATGTCGACGAGGGTTTTACCGCCATCGATACGGCCCAGGGCTATCCCAATTGGGTGCCGGGCAATCCGCCGGGCATGAGTGAGACCATCATCGGCAAGTGGCTCAAGGCGCGCGGCAATCGCGACAAGGTCCACATCATCACCAAGGTCAATTCTGCCCACCAGCCGCAGGGCCTCAGCGCTGAAGCCATCAGGACCGGCATCGAGGATTCGCTGCAGCGCCTGCAGACCGACTATATCGACCTCTATTTCAGCCACTGGCCGGCGACGGAAAGCACCCATGAGGAAACCCTCGCCGCCTATGACGTCCTGATCCGCTCGGGCAAGGTGCGCACCATCGGGGCCTCGAACTACGACGCGGCAATGATGAAGGCGGCGCAAGACACCGCCATTCTCAAATCGCTCCCGCGCTACGAAGTCACCCAGCCGCTTTACAATCTTTATGACCGCGAAAAATTCGAGGAGCTGAAGCCTTTCCTCCTCGAAAACGAAGTGGGCGCCATCACCTACTATAGCCTCGCCGCCGGCTTCCTGACCGGAAAATACCGTTCCAACGCGGATCTCGGCAAATCGCCCCGCGGTGGCGGCGCGGAAAAGTACCTTAATGACAAGGGGCTTGGCATTCTCGAAGCGCTCGATGCAGTCGGCAAGGAGCTTGGCGCAACGCCATCGGAAGTGGCGCTGGCCTGGCTCGTGGCCCAGCCCGGCGTCAGCGCTCCCATCGCCTCGGCAACCTCGGTCGAGCAGGTGAAAAGCCTTGCCCGCGGCGTGCGGCTTACCCTCGGTGACGACGCCAATGCGCGTCTCACCAAGGCGGGCGCCTAAAGCAAGAGCGGCGCTTTCGCGTGCTGTGCCGCCGGGTCTGTCCCGCTGGCTCCAGCACTCCCGCATCACTCTTGCCGGGCGAACCCCGGCAAGAGTGATCAGAAATGCCCGCCGTGAGGCAAATTGCCTGAGCGGCGAAATGGTCGCTTGCACTAGCGCGTGGCATCGCCATGATGGCGCCAGCGGACAAGCCAGAATCGGCATCGGCCCCATAGCTGCTCCATCCCAGGGGCGCAGCGCGGGAGCCTATTCGCTTTGCCATTTTCAGAACTATGTGACGGGTAGGTCAGCGTGAGCGATTCCGCAGTCCCGACGATTGATTTGTTCAACCTGGGCGCCAAGGGCTTGCAGCACCATGGCCTGCGCCGGGCCAATGAGCGCGCCGTTCTGACCGTCGTCGGCTTTAATCCCGGCCTTTCCAATGCCGAGATCGCCCGTATGTCGGGCCTTGCCCCGCAGACCGTCTCGGCCATTCTCAACGATGTGGAGGCTGCCGGCCTCATCGTGCGCGGCGAAGTGCTGCGCGGCCGCCGTGGCCAGCCGGCGACTCCGATCTTCCTCAAACCTGAAGGGGCCTATTCCATCGGCATCGAAATCGGCTGGCGTCATGCCGATGTGCTGGCCATCAACCTCCATGCCGCGGTGGTCGCCCATCGCCATCTCGATTATGCCGAGGCCGACCTCGCCGCGCTCGCCCCGCAACTGGCGCAGGTGATCGACGAAATGACCGGGGATTGGCCCAAGGAGCAGCGCGAGCGGCTGGCCGATATCGGGGTGGGCATGCCCGGCTCCATCCATGCCGCCACCTGGCCGCTGGAGCACGGAACCGGCAGCAAATCCGGTCCGTCCCCGGCCGAATTCGCCGCCGATCTCGAAGCGAGGACCGGCCTTGCCGTAACGCTCTTCAATGATGGCAATGCCGCCTGCTGGGCCGAACTCATCGCCCAGCCGGCGCCGCGCCCGGCAAGCTTCATCTATCTGCTTGTTTCGACCTATCTCGCCGCCGGTCTTATCGGAGAAGGCCGGCTCTGGCAGGGGCCGACCGGCCATTCGGCCGATCTCGGCGCCATGCTGGTCGATCGCAACGACGAGGGGCCGTTATCAGCCCATGCCATCGCCTCGGCGTCGGCTCTCGTCGAGCGACTTGCTGCCGCCGGCATCGCGGTTGACATCGCCGATGTCGAAAATTGGGATTGGCCCGCGATCGAACACGTGGTCGGGCCCTGGGTCGAAGACTGCGCCGAGGCCATGGCCCTGGTCGTCTTCAATACCAATGCCGTGGTCGAAGCGAGCCTTGTCGTTCTCGACACGATCCTGTCGTCCGCGATTACGGCCCGTCTCGTCGAATGTCTCGCGCTACATTTCGAGCGCCTGCCGGCCCGGCGCCGGGTGAGTATCGCTTCGGGGCATATCGGCCGCCTGGCGCCCGCCCTGGGCGCCGCCGAACTGCCACTTTACCACCGGTATTTTTCGCGCAATCTGCTTGAAAAGCCCAAGGATTAGCCGGTTGCCAGATAAACAAAATCCCGCGAAAGCGGGATTTTGTTTGTCCAGAATCTTCGTTACGGCGCTAAAAGCCTAGCTCTCTACCAGCTCGTCGAGCGCTTCGCGCAAACGCGCGCTCGGCGTAAATGTCACGGTATGGCGCGGGGTAATGCGATGCTCGGTGCCGGTGCGGGGATTGCGCCCCACGCGTTCGGCCCGGGAGCGCACGGCGAGAGTGCCGAAACCGGTCAATTTGACCGTTTCCCCGGCCTTGAGTGCATCTCCGATCAACTCAAACATGCGCTGGCCAATGGCCGTGACGTCGTTCTTGGCTAGGCCCGTGGCCTCACTGGCAGAGGCGGTGATGATGGCTCGCGTGACGGTGTTGGACATGCGAAACTACTCCTAATAATTTCATATTCCGAAGTTAAGTCGCTGTCCAGTCGGGTTTTTGGGCTTTAAATATGATCGGGTCGTTCAGGATAAGGTTGACATTTTTTAGAATGGTTTTAAATTACGGCCTGTGCCATGGATGGGGTCGAAGCCATGGCCGCGCTGCCAAAGCCAAAGGATCGTTCGCTCGTGAGACTGACTCGCCAATCCAATTACGCCATCCGCACCCTGGTCTATTGCGCCGTCAACGATCCTGAACTGAGCCGGGTTGCAGAGATTGCCCGCGCCTATGGTATTTCCGAACTGTTCCTGTTCAAGCTGATCAAGCCGCTCGTTGAGAATGGCCTGCTGCAGACCGTGCGCGGCCGTCATGGCGGGATCAAGCTGGGTAAGCCGGCCGACCAGATCACGCTCCTGGAAACGATTCGCCTGACCGAAGAAAACTTCGCTCTTGCCGAGTGCTTTGAAGAGGGCGCCGATTGCCCGCTGATCGGCGAATGCGACCTCAACGGCGCCCTGCGCGAAGCCCTTGGCGCCTTCTTTGAAGTGCTTGCCGGCTATTCCATTGCCGATCTTGCCGCCAAGAAGCGCACCATTCGTGAACGCCTGGGCCTTTCCGCCACCGAAGCGGTGAACGCGGATTCCGAAGGCAATATCGTCGGTGACATCGTCGCCGCTTAAATCTGACTCAAAAACTCAAATATGAGTTTGACAATCAAGTTTGCCCGTGGTTATTAGGACGCATTGGTGCAGCGCCCCCGTGGGGCCTGTGGGGTGCAGCGCCATAACGACGGGGCTTGCTGCTGCCGTCTCCCCGGGCCGATCAGGATCCTCAACGTCCTGATCGGCCTCTTTGTTTTTCCCTCAGATTGATATGTCGCCGGGCCTATGCTCTATCCGCGGCAAATTCCCGGACTTTTGCCCATGGCCCCGCCTCCTCTTCTTTCCCTGCAAGACGTGCAACTGACTTTTGGTGGCACGCAATTGCTCGAATCCGCCGAGCTGATCGTGTCGCCCGGCCAGCGCATCGCGCTTGTCGGCCGCAATGGCTCGGGCAAGTCGACGCTGCTCAAGATCGCCGCAGGCATCGTCCAGCAGGATGGCGGCAAGCGCTTTGCTGAACCCAGCGCCACCATCCGCTACCTGCCGCAAGAGCCCGATCTCTCCGCCTATGCGACCACCTCGGCCTATGTCGAAGCCGGCCTCGCGCCGGGCGACGACGAATATCGGGCCCAATACCTTCTCGAAGCCCTGGGCCTGACCGGGAAGGAAGACCCCAAAACCCTCTCGGGCGGGGAAGGCCGCCGCGCCGCCCTCGCGCGCGTTCTCGCACCGCAGCCCGACGTTCTGCTGCTCGACGAGCCGACCAACCATCTCGACCTGCCCGTCATTGAATGGCTGCAGCAGGAACTCGATTCCATGCGCTCGGCCATGGTGCTGATCAGCCACGACCGCCGCTTCCTCACCGATCTCTCGCGCTCGACCGTCTGGCTTGATCGCGGCCTCACCCGCCGCATCGAAAAGGGTTTTGGCTCCTTCGAAACCTGGCGCGACGAAGTCTTGGAACAGGAAGAAAAGGACCGCCACAAGCTCGACCGCCAGATCGTGCGCGAAGAACATTGGCTGCGCTATGGCGTCACCGCCCGCCGCAAGCGCAATGTCGGCCGCCTCGAACGCCTCGCCAATCTGCGCCAGGACCGCCGTGATCAGCGCCGCGTCACCGGCGCCGTCAATATGCAGGTTACCGAGGGCCGCACCTCCGGCGCGCTGGTGGTAGAAGCCGAAAACATCTCCAAGACATTTGGGACCAAAACCGTCGTCCGCGATTTTTCGACCCGCGTCCTCCGCGGCGATCGTGTCGGTCTTGTCGGCCCCAATGGCGCGGGCAAGACCACGCTGATCAAGATGCTCAACGGTCTGCTCGAACCTGACAGCGGCACGATCAAACTCGGTTCCGCCATCGAGCTCGCCATGCTCGACCAGGGCCGCGCCCGCCTCGACCCGGAAACACGCCTCAAGGACGCGCTGACCGGCGGCGGTAGCGATACCCTAAAAATCAACGGCGAGAACAAGCACGTTGTCGGCTATATGAAAGACTTCCTGTTCACCCCCGAACAGGCCAATACCCCTATCGGCAAACTCTCCGGCGGCGAACGCGCCCGTGTTGCCCTGGCCCGCGCCCTGGCCCTGCCGTCCAACGTGCTGGTGCTCGACGAGCCGACCAACGACCTCGATCTCGAAACCCTCGACCTGCTCGAAGAAATGGTTTCGGACTATTCCGGCACCGTCATCGTCGTTAGCCACGACCGCGATTTCCTCGATCGCGTCGCCACTTCCATCATCATGGCCGAAGGCAATGGCAACTGGCTCGAATATGCCGGCGGCTACTCCGACATGGTCGCCCAGCGCGGGGCAGGGGTTTCGGCCCGCGTGGTGGAAAAAGCCGCGCCTGTCGAAAAGCCCAAGGCATCCGCGCCGGCTGCTGCCTCGTCCACCAAGCGCAAGCTGAGCTTTAAGGAAAAGCACGCCCTCGAAACGCTTCCAAAAGACATCGAAAAGCTCGACGCGCTGATGGAAACCATCAACAAGCGCCTCGCCGATGGCAACTATTACACCCGCGACCCCAACGGCTTTGCCAAGGACACGGCCGCTTTAGGCGAAGCCGCGACCAAGAAGGCCGCAGCGGAAGAGCAGTGGCTGGAGCTGGAAATGCTCCGGGAAGAACTGGAAGGGTAGGCACGGCCTAACCCCACCGGCCATCCAGTAACCCTCATGGTGAGGTGCGAAGCGCAGCGAAGCCTCGAACCACGAGGGTGTGTCCTGATGCCTAGTTGCCGCGCCCTCGTCCTTCGAGGCTCCGCTGCGCTCCGCACCTCAGGATGAGGACTACTGTGGCGCTTCGCCTTGCTCGAAGAGCTAAGCCCGCACCGGACCCTGCCCAGCCCCCGTCGTCGCGATTGCCTGCGCGATCTCCTCGATATCCCCCGCATCCAGTTCCAGGCTCGCCGCATCGATCCAGCCATCCACCTGCGCCGGCGAGCGGGCACCGACAATGGTCGCCGTCAGCCCCGGCCAGGCATGGCACCAGGCCAAAGCCACGCTCGACACACTGGTTCCGTGCTTTGCCGCGATCGGCTTGAGGCTCTCGGCCAAAGCCAGATTGGCCTTCAACCGGTCCCCCTGAAATTCCGGGTTCTGCTTCCGCCAGTCATTGTCCGGCATGGCGGCCACGCGCTCGGCCGTCATTGCCCCTGTGAGAAGGCCAGCCTGCATCGGCGAATAGCAGATGGTGCCGGTGCCATGCTCGGCGCACCAGGGCAGGATTTTTGCCGCGCTATCGCGCCGGATCATCGAAAATGGGGGCTGCAGCGTTTCGACATGGCCCAGCGCTTCGGCGCGAGCCAACTGCCCCTCGTCATGATTGGAAAGCCCGACATGGCGCACCTTGCCCTCGGCCTTGAGCTCCAAGAGCGTCGCCCAATAGTCTTCCAGCGGCACATCGTCCGAAGGCCAGTGCATTTGGTAGAGGTCGATCACATCGACCTTCAGCCGCTTGAGCGAATTTTCCAGCTCCTGCCGCAAATGCCCACGCTCCCCGATCCGCCGCGGGTTTTGGCCGTTCTCGTCGCGCACAATGCCGCCTTTGGTGAACACCAGGGGCCGCGCATCCGCCGAGAGGCCCGCCAGTGCTTCGCCGATGACGGCCTCGGAGTGTCCATTGCCATAGACCGCCGCCGTGTCGATCCAGTTGATGCCGCTGTCGATGGCGTGCCGAATCGCCGCCATCGACTCCTGGTCATCCTGCGGACCCCACATATTGCCGCCCATGGCCCAGGCGCCGATGCCCAGCTTGGTGATCTGCATGCCCGTTTTGCCAAAGGCCCGTGTCGGCAGATGCGTCTTCATCGCGTGTTCCTCCAAATCTGCTGGCTTTTCCATGGTCTACTCGCCCAGGCTTGTCTTGTCACTCGCCATGTATGGAAGATATAAGGCACTAACATGTTACGGTGATGAAGGATCGACCGATGCAAGCCCTGACCATCCTGCGTCCCGGAACCGCCACGCTCACTGACAAGCCCGTGCCTGTGCCCGGCTCCGGCGAAGTCGCCATCGATCTCGCCTTTGTTGGCTATTGCGGCTCTGACCTCACCTCCTACCGCGGCCTCAATCCGCTGGTGAGCTATCCCCGCGTGCCCGGTCACGAAATCTCCGGCACCATCGCAGAACTGGGGCAGGGGGTCGAAAATCTCGCTCCGGGCACCGCCGTAACTGTGCTGCCCTACTTCAATTGCGGCACCTGTCGCGCCTGTCGCTCGGGCCGCCCCAACGCCTGCCCCAATAACCAGACCATGGGCGTGCAGCGCGAAGGCGCCATGACCGGTCGCGTCGTCGTTCCGGCCGCAAAAGTCATCCCGGTCACAGGCATTTCCCAGCGCGATCTCGCCCTAGTCGAACCCTGCGCCGTTGGCTTCCACGCCGTCCGCCGCTCCGAGTTGAAATCGGGCGAAACCGTCGTTGTCCTCGGCTGCGGCATGATCGGCTTGGGCGTCATCCTCGGCGCCCTGCGCCAGGGTGCAAAAGTCATCGCGGTGGATTTGAGCGATGCGAAACTCGACGTGGCCAAAAAGCTCGGTGCGCACGAAGTCATCAATGCCTCGACCGACGTAAAGGCCCGGGTCACTGAACTGACAGGGGAGGGCCCCGATGTCGTCGTGGAAGCTGTCGGCGCCGAAGCCACTTTCCTGCAAGCCGTCGACCTCGTCGCTACGGCCGGCCGTGTCGTCTATATCGGCTACGCCAAGGCGCCCATCGCCTACGAGACTAAGGTCTTCATCACCAAGGAACTCGACATCCGCGGCTCCCGCAACGCGCTGCGCTCGGATTTTGATGATGTCATCGACGAGTTGCGAAGCCGCCCGGAAGCCGGCGATCTGATCGTCACACGCACGGCGACGTTGGAGGAGGCGGCCGAGGCACTTGCCGATTGGCATGCTCGACCGGGTGATTTCACGAAGATTTTGGTGCGGTTCTAGGTCTCACCTCCTCACCGGCCCGGCACCTCCCCCTCGACGGGGGAGGATGGGAGGGGGTGTGAGAGCCACGATCCGGAGTTCGTGAACACCCCTCCCCAACCCTCCCCGTCAAGGGGAGGATGTCCATCGAGTTAGCGAAACGCGCAGTGGCAGGCCCTCAGTCCCAGGCCCCAAGCATCGACGCGGTAACAAAATCCAGATGCGTCGCCATGGCTTCGCGCGCAGCTTCGGCATTACCCTGCACGATGCCCGCAACGATCCGCGCATGGTCATCCATGATATGCGTCCGCACCGCGCTCATGCTGGCGAGATGCTCGTGAAATTTCGTATCGACGACTTCGAAACGCGAGTTCCAGAGCAGGTCCAGCACTTCGCGCAGCATCGTATTGCCCGAGCCTTCGGCAATGGTCAGGTGCAGCATGCGGTCGCTTTCCGAAGACCAGCGATTGTTTGCCGTTTCGGCCTGCATGCGCCGCATGGCCTCGGCCATTCGCGCCGTGCCTTCGGGCGAAATATTCTGGCTCGCCAGCGCCGCGGCCTCCGGCTCCAATAGGCGACGCACCCGCATGATTTCGATGGGCGAATGGCCTTCGGGCAGGGCCGCACTGCCCTTGCTCTGGTCGCGCACAAAGGCGCCAACGCCGACGCGTACCTCAACAAATCCGGCGACTTCGAGCGCAATCAGCGCCTCACGCACCGTGGGGCGAGAGACGCCGAGACTCACCGCCAGGTCGCGCTCCGAGGGCAATTGCCGGCCGGGCTCGACCGCGCCCGCGAGAATCTGGTCCCGGATCTGGTCGGCGATCTGGATGTATAGTTTGCGGTTGGATACGGCCTGAAGTTTCATTCTCTCCCCGAGGGCGGCTGTGCCGTTCCCTTGTTCAACCCATAGCGCCACGCCCTGCTTCTGTCCACTGGTCTGACCACTTGACAGCTTGATCGTTTTGCCATTCATTCCTCCCACATTGCGAGGACGGCTCGGGAGCAAGGAGCCGCCATACGCATCGGGAGGACTTTTACATGGCTGGGCATTCTGGGCCGGCATCCGCAGCGGATGCGCCGCGGCCGCTGGTCGAAATGACCGACATCGACAAGTCTTTCCCTGGTGTCCGCGCCCTCTCCAAGGCGCGCTTCGAGCTGCGCCCCGGCGAAGTCCATGCCCTGATGGGCGAGAACGGCGCCGGCAAGTCGACGCTGATGAAGATTCTCTCCGGCGTTTACACCCGCGATGCCGGTACCGTGCTGCTCGATGGCCAGCCGGTGGACATCACCTCGCCCCGCCAGGCCCAGGCGCTCGGCGTCGGCATCATCCATCAGGAACTGGCGCTGATGCGCGACCTGACGGCCGCCCAGAACATTTTTATCGGCCGCGAACCGCGCCGCTTCGGCATTTTGGACGAAGGCCAGCTCAACCGCGACGCTTCAGCCATTTTTGCGTCCATGAACCTGAAACTCGAACCCACCGTAAAGGTCGAAACCCTCACCATCGCCAAGCAGCAGATGGTGGAAATCGCCAAGGCGCTTTCCTATCGCTCGCGCGTCCTGATCATGGATGAACCGACCGCGGCGCTGAACGACGCCGAAATCGCCGAGCTTTTCACCATCATCAACCGCCTCAAGGCCGAAGGTGTCGGCGTGGTCTACATCTCGCACAAGATGGACGAGATCAAACGCATCTCCGACCGCGTCACCATCATGCGCGATGGCGAATATGTCGGCACCGTGCCGGCCGCCGAAACATCAATCGAAACCATCATCTCCATGATGGTCGGCCGCACGCTCAGCAATGAAGCCCTAGTTGTCCCCAACACAGCCGACGCGCCCGTCGCCCTTGAGGTCAAAAACCTCAATCGCGGCCGCGAAATCCGCGATGTTAGCTTTTCGGTGAAAGCCGGCGAAATCCTCGGCTTTGCCGGTCTCATGGGCGCCGGCCGCACCGAAGTCGCCCGCGCCATCTTTGGTGCCGACCGGCGCGAGAGCGGCGAAATCTGGGTTCATGGCAAGCGCGTGGGCATCGCCTCGCCCAAGGACGCGGTGGAAGCCGGCATCGGCTATCTCTCGGAAGACCGCAAGCATTTCGGTCTCGCGACCGGACTCGACGTCCGCAACAATATTGCGCTCGCCAGCCTTGATCGTTTCACCGGCCTCGGCGGCGTGCTCGACGAAGCCTCAATGCAAAAAGAGGCCGTCGGCTACATTAAGCAGCTCGCCATCAAGACACCCGGCGACACCCAGGAAGCGCGCCTTCTCTCCGGTGGCAACCAGCAAAAGGTTGTCATCGCCAAATGGCTGCTGCGCGATTGTGACATTCTCATCTTTGACGAACCGACGCGTGGCATCGATGTCGGCGCAAAATCCGAAATCTACAAGTTGCTCAATGCCCTCGCGGCCGAAGGCAAGGCGATCATCGTGATCTCCTCCGAACTGCCCGAAGTGCTGCGCCTGTCCCACCGCATAGCGGTGATGTGCGAGGGGCGCCTAACCGGCATGTTGCCCGGCGGGGCGAGCCAGGAAGAAATCATGCGTCTGGCGACCCAGCGCCAGAGCAGCGTGGCCGAAAGCGCCACCCAAAGGAGGACGGCATGACCGATACCGCAGCCCCCGCAGCCCAAAAGTCCGGGCCCCGCATTTCCGGTGCCTTCCATCGGCTGCTCGCCTTTTCGGGTCTCATCGCCCTGGTCGTCGCCTTCTCGCTGGCTTCGCCCAATTTCATGCAGACCCAGAATATCCTGGCCATCCTGCAGGCGACCTCGGTCAATGGCGTCCTCGCCATCGCGGCGACCCTCGTCATCATCACCGGCGGCATCGATCTCTCGGTCGGCACGATGATGACTTTTTGTGCGGTTATCGCCGGCGTCATCCTCACCTATCTCGGCCTGCCCTTGCCGCTCGGCGTCATCGGCGCCATCCTTGCTGGCGCTGCCTGCGGACTCATCTCCGGCGTCATCATCGCCAAGCTGAAGGTTCCCCCCTTCATCGCCACTCTCGGCATGATGCTGATATTGAAGGGGCTGTCGCTGGTCATTTCCGGCACGCGCCCGATCTATTTCAACGACACGCCCGGCTTCAACCAGATCGCCCTCGGCTCCGTCGTCGGCCAGATCATTCCCGCCGTGCCCGTGCCCAACGGCGTGATGATCCTCTTCGCGGTGGCGTTGATCGCCTCCCTCGTCCTCGGGAAAACCGCGCTCGGCCGCTACACCTTTGCGCTGGGCTCCAACGAGGAAGCCGTGCGTCTTTCGGGCGTCAATGTCGATCGCTGGAAGATCGGCGTCTATGCGCTGGCCGGCGGCATTGTCGGGGTGGCCGGCGTGCTCATTGCCAGCCGGCTCAATTCGGCCCAGCCGGCTCTCGGCCAGGGCTATGAACTCGACGCCATTGCGGCCGTGGTTATCGGCGGCACCTCGCTTTCGGGCGGTCGCGGCACCGTGCTTGGCACGTTGATCGGCGCCCTCATCATATCCGTGCTGGCCAATGGCCTGCGGATCCTATCGGTGGCCCAGGAATGGCAGACGGTGGTGACCGGCTGCATCATTATCCTCGCGGTCTATGCCGACATACTGCGGCGCCGCACACTTTAGGCGCCGGTCCCGTTGGCGTTCTTTGAACGCCGACACAACTGCGCCCTTCGGGGCGCCAACAAAATGGCTCAAGCAATGCCAAGAAGTTTCAACGCAGCATGTGGGAGGAAAACCATGCTCAACCGCCGCACCCTGCTCGGCGCCCTCAGCGCCGTCGCAATGCTCGCCGCATCCAACGGCGCCGCATTCGCGCAGGATACTTATGATATCGCCCTGATCTCCAAAGGCTTCCAGCACCAGTTCTGGCAGGCCGTGAAAGCCGGTGCCGACAAGGCCGCGGCCGAGTTTGGTGCCAATGTCACCTTCGAAGGCCCGGAAAGCGAAACTCAGGTCGACCGCCAGATGGATATGCTGGCCGCTGCCCTGTCGCGCAACCCCGACGCCATCGGCTTCGCCGCCCTCGACAGCCAGGCCGCCATCCCGCTGCTGCAGCAGGCCAAGGATGCCGGCATCCCGATCATCGCCTTCGACTCTGGCGTCGACAGCGACATTCCGCTGACCACTGCCACCACCGACAACGTCGCGGCTGCTGCTCTTGCTGCCGACAAGATGGCTGAACTGATCGGCGGCGAAGGCAAGGTTGCTGTCGTTGCCCACGACCAGACCAGCCGCACCGGCATCGATCGCGTCGACGGCTTCGTCAACCGCATCAAGGAAGCCTATCCCAATATCGAAGTCGTCTCGGTCCAGTACGGTGGCGGCGACCAGCTCGCCTCGACCGAAATCACCAAGTCGATCCTGCTCGCCAATCCCGACCTCAAGGGCATCTTCGGTGCCAATGAAGGCTCGGCCATCGGCGTTGCCAACGGCAAGACGGAACTGGGCAGCCAGATCGTTGTCATCGGCTTTGACTCCGGTGCGGCTCAGAAGGGCATGATCACCTCGGGCGTGATGGCTGGCGCCATCACCCAGAACCCGGTTGGCATCGGCTACGAAACCGTCAAGGCCGCCATCGGCGCGCTCAAGGGTGAAACCCTGCCGCCGATCATCGACACTGGCTTCTACTACTACGACGCCTCCAACATGGCAGACCCGGAAATCGCCGCGGTTCTCTACGACTAAGACTTTCACCGGCCGGGCAGCTTCGCGCTGCCCGGCTTCTTCTTTTCAGGAACAGAATATGGCCGACCTCAACGGAAAGATCGTCTTCATCACCGCCGCAGCCCAGGGGATTGGCGAGGCTTCGGCCCGCGCTTTCGCCAAGGCAGGCGCTAAGGTGATCGCGACCGACATCAACGAAGCCAAGCTCAGGGAGCTTGATGGCACGCCCAATATCACGACGCGCCTGCTCGACGTTCTTTCCGATGAGGCCGTCACCCAGGCCGTCGCCGAAATCGGCCGCATCGACGTGCTCTTCAATTGCGCCGGCGTCGTCCACAACGGCACCCTGCTCGAAATGAGCGACAGGGATCTGGACTTCGCGCTCGATCTCAATGTCCGCGCCCAGGTCCGCACTATCAAGGCCATCCTGCCGCAGATGCTCGAGCGCAAAGACGGCGCCATCATCAATATGGCAACAGTTGCCTCCTCGATCAAAGGCGTGCCCAACCGCGCCGCTTATACGATTTCCAAGGCCGCCGTCATCGGCCTCACCAAGTCCATCGCCTCGGACTACACAACCAGCAATATCCGCGTGAACGCCATCTGCCCCGGCACGGTGGAATCGCCGAGCCTTCACGATCGCTGGCACGCCACCGGCGATTTCGAAGGTGCGAAAAAGGCCTTCATCGCCCGCCAGCCCATCGGCCGCATCGCCCGTCCCGATGAAGTCGCCGATCTCGCGGTCTATCTCGCCGGCGCCACCTACACGACCGGCCAGGTCCATATCATCGACGGCGGCTGGACGGCCTGAGCGAGCAAGAAATGACCAAGATCACCACCCTCACCACGCACGACCTGCGTTTCCCCACTTCGGCCTCGCTCGACGGGTCCGATGCGATGAATCCCGACCCCGATTACTCGGCCGCCTATGTCGTCCTCGGCACCGATGGCGATCTTGAGGGCCACGGGCTCACCTTCACCATCGGCCGCGGCAATGAAGTCGTCTGCGCCGCCATCGCCGCGCTGACGGACCGGGTGACCGGCCTCGATCTCGACTGGGTCGAAGAAAATCCCGGCCGCTTCTGGCGCCACATGACCGGCGACAGCCAGCTGCGTTGGATCGGCCCCGACAAGGGTGCCATGCACCTCGCGACCGGCGCCGTCGTCAACGCCGTCTGGGACCTCCTCGCCAAGCGCGCCGGAAAACCGGTCTGGCTCTATGTCGCCGAAATGAGCCCCGAACAGCTCGTTTCCATCATCGACTTCCGCTACCTCACCGACGCCATCACGCCCGAAGAAGCTCTTGCTATTTTCAAGGCCGCCGAACCCGGCAAGGTCGAGCGTATCGCCAAGCTGCGCGCCGAGGGCTATTCCTGCTACACGACCTCGGCCGGCTGGCTCGGCTACTCCAACGAAAAGCTGACCCGCCTTGCGACCGAAGCCGTCGCCGAGGGTTTCACCCATATCAAGATGAAGGTCGGCCGCGATCTCGCCGACGACATCCGCCGTCTCGAAATCGTCCGCTCCATCATGGGGTCCGACCGCTACTTGATGATCGACGCCAACCAGGTCTGGGAAGTCGATCAGGCCATCGAGTGGGTCAATGAGCTCAAGCGCTTCAACCCCTATTTCATCGAAGAGCCGACGAGCCCCGACGACATCGAGGGCCATCGCAAGATCCGCGACGCCATCGCGCCGGTAAAGGTCGCGACCGGCGAAATGTGCCAGAACCGCATCATCTTCAAGCAGTTCATCACCCGTGACGCCATCGACGTGGTTCAGATCGACGCCTGCCGCATCGGCGGCCTCAATGAGGTTTTGTCGGTTCTGCTCATGGCCGCAAAATACAAAAAAGCCGTCTGGCCGCATGCCGGCGGCGTCGGCCTTTGCGAATATGTGCAGCACCTTTCGATGATCGATTATCTCGTCGTATCAGGCACCAAGGACGGTCGCGTGATCGAATATGTCGATCACCTACACGAGCATTTCATCGATCCCTGCGTGATCAAGAATGCCGCCTATATGCCGCCGGAATTGCCGGGATTCTCGATTGAAATGAAGCCTGCTTCCATTGCCGGCAATAAATTTATTGCTTCTGGAAAGATGCAATAAACCATCTGCAGCAGTCGAGTTAAATGCATGTGAGCCATTAAGTTTCGACTAAGGGCTCACCCCTATCATCACCAGTGCATTAGGCCGGGGGGCTGTAATTGTGCACGTGCTGATCGTAGATGACAGCCGATCGAGCCTGGCCTTGTTGGGCTCGATTGTGCGGGAAATAGTCGGCGACGACATCGAGCTTTGTCTCAATCCGCTCGAGGCGCTAAGGCGTTGCGAAGAACGGCAATTTGATCTGCTTCTCGTCGACCACATCATGCCCGGGATGGACGGTATCGCCGTCATCGAGGCACTGCGCAATTGCGATAATTACCGCACTGTCCCCATGGTCATGGTGACCTCCGACATCGACAAGGCCATCCGCATCGAGGCCATCCGCGTCGGCGCCAATGACTTTCTGACCAAGCCCTTCGATCCCATCGAACTCAAGGCGCGCATCACTAATCTGCTGGCCCTGCGCGGCGCCCAGGTGGAGCTGGCCGATCACGCCAATCGCCTCAGCCGCGAAGTCGCCAAGGCCACGGCCCATCTTCTCGCCCGCGAGGAAGAGATCATCTGGCGCCTCGCCCGCGCCATCGAATATCGCGATGGCGATACCGGCGAGCATGTCTCGCGCGTCGCCCAGATCAGTCAGATTATCGGCCAGGGCCTCGGGCTCACGCCCCAGCACTGCCGCATGGTCTATCTCGCCGCCCCCCTGCACGATATCGGCAAGATCGCCATCGCCGATGCCATTCTCTCAAAGCCCGGCAAGCTGACCGCAGAAGAAATGGCGCGCATGCGCGAGCACGTCACCATCGGCGCCCGCATTCTCGCCGATGCCGATAGCGACCTCATCCGCACGGCCGAACTGATCGCCCAGAGCCACCATGAAAAATGGGACGGCACCGGCTATCCCAATCGCATATCGGGCGAGGCCATCCCAATCGAGGCGCGCATCGTCGCCTTGGCCGACGTTTTTGATGCCCTCTGCTCGGAGCGCCCCTATAAGCGCGCCTGGCCGATCGACGAGGCCTATGCCGAAATCGTGCGCTGTTCCGGCACCCATTTCGACCCCGCCTGCGTCGCGTCGTTCCAGTCCCGCTGGTGCGAGATTTCTGCGCTCATGGGCCAAGAAACGATTGTGCTCGCCGAGAGCGCCTAAGCGACTTCCTGCACTGCCGCCCGGGCCCGCCCGCGCGGAATGCAGATCGGCCGTCCATGCACCGGATCGGTCATGATCGCGGCGTCGACCTCGAAGACTTCAGCCAGCAGTTCCGGCTTCATCAGCTCTTCCGGCTGCCCCAGCGCCCGCACGCGGCCTTCATGCACAAACACCAATTGGTCGGCATAGCGCGCTGCAAGGTTAAGGTCATGCAGCACCAGCACAATGGTGCGCCCATCCTCCTGATTGAGCTTTGACACGAGATCGAGGCAATCGAGCTGGTGCGCCATGTCGAGATGATTGACCGGCTCGTCGAGACAGATGACATCGGTCTCTTGCGCCAGCACCATGGCAATCCACGCGCGCTGCAATTGCCCGCCCGAGAGCGAGCCGATGCGCCGCGTCTTGAGCCCGGTAACGCCCGTGCCGTCCATGGCGCGATTGACGGCGGCGCCATCCCTCTCGCTCCACGGCTGCAACATGGCCTGATGCGGATAGCGCCCTAGCCGCACCAGTTCTTCCACCGTCATATCAGGCGGCGCCGAGGGATTTTGCGCCAGAAGCCCGATCTGCCGCGCCAGATCCTTGGCGCCGAGCGAGGCGATATCGACATTGTCGAGAAGGATTTGCCCCTTCTGTCCCGTATGCAGCCGCCGAATGGCGCGCAGCAATGTCGACTTGCCGCAACCATTGGGGCCGGCCAGCACGGTCACCTTGCCGCGCGGAATCGGCAGGTTCAGCGCATCGAGCACCGTGTCATGCCCATACATCAGCGTGAGGTCGCGAACCTCGATGCGGCTCGGAACGAGGTCAGCCATTGGTCTTGTCCTTGCGCATGAGAAGGAAGAGGAAATAGGGCGCGCCGACAATGGCGGTCACCGTGCCCGCTGGCACTTCGAGGGGGGTAAAGGCGACGCGCACCAGAAGATCGGCGCCGATCAGCATCATCGCCCCGATGAGGCATGAGGCCAGAATCCCCGCAAAGCGGGCCCGCCCGACGAGCAACCGCGCCAGATGCGGCGCAATCAGCCCCAGGAAGCCAACGCCGCCGACAAAGGCCACGGCGATCGAGGTCAGCATCGCCGCCACGAAAAACACGGCAATGCGATAGACCGGCAGGTTGAGCCCGATACTGCGCGAGGACACATCGTCGAGATCGGCCGGCGGCAGGTCTTTCGCCAGCCACGCGGCCAGCAGCACCGTCGGCACGAGGCAGATCGCCATGATCTGGATTTCGCTCCAGGAAATGGCATTGACCGCACCGGCAAGCCAGCGCGCCGCCTGCGCCGTCTGATAGACGGGACCGATCAGCATGAAGACGGTTGTCAGCGCCTTGGCGACGGCGGCAATGGCAATGCCGAACAGCAAGAGGCGAATGGCCGAGGACGATTGCCGCCCCGAGAGAATGAACACCAAGGAAATCGCCGTCAGCGCCCCGATCGCCGCCGCCAGCGGCTGCCAGGCGACCGAGACGGTCAGCGCATTGGATTCATTGGAAAAGATGGCAAGGAACAGCACGACGCCAAGCGCTGCCCCATCGACGACGCCCAGCACGCCCGGCGAAGCCAGCTCGTTGCGGGTAATGCGCTGCAGGAGATAGCCCGAAAACGCAATGGCCGCCCCGGCAATCGCCGCCGCCATGACGCGCGGCATGCGCAATTGCCAGACCACCAGCTTTTCCGTCTTCTCCCCGCCGCCCAGGATCACCTGCGCTACGGTTTCAAGCGGAATCCAGGTCGAGCCAAAGGCAATGGCGGCCAGGGTGAGGAGCACAAAAAGCCCGACAATGATGAGGACAATGGCCCCGATGCCAAACCGGCGTTCGGCAGGCGCTGAAACAGCCAGAGTGCTCATGCTGCCCTCCGCATCAACAGAACGAGGAGCACGATAGCCCCGACCACAGCCGTGATCGCCCCCACCGGTGCTTCTACGGGATAAATGACGAAGCGCGCGGCAACATCGGCCAGCGTCGCATAGACAGCGCCGAACAGCGCGGCCGCCGGCAATTGATGAATATGCCGCAGACCAACCAGCCGCCGCGCCGCATGGGGCACGACCAGACCCACAAAGGCCACCGGCCCTGCCATCGACACCGCTGCGCCGGTAAGAAGCGCCACGGCGACAAAGGCCAGCCCCCGCACCGCCGCCAGCGGCACCCCGAGCCCGGCCGCCGTCGAATCGTCGGCCTGCAAGGCGTCGAGCGCCCGCGAGAGGCCAATGCCGATAATCCCGCCCACGATCACCACGGGCAGCCCATTGTAAAAGAGCGCAATCGGCCGATCGACAAAGGCGCCAGACAACCAAAAGAGCAATTGCTGCAACTGCGCTTCGTTGCTGGTGAGAAGCACTTCCACAAATGCATGCGAGAGGCTGGCAAAGGTAACACCCACCAGCACGATTTTCAGCGGCGACAGCCCGCCGGCGCTCGCCGCCACGCCAAAAACCACGATGGCCGTCACAAACGCCCCAAAGGCTGCCGCCAGCGATAGCCCCGCCAGCGATTGCACGCCGAGCATGATGCTCGCCACGACCACGGCCAGCGACGCCCCGGCATTGAGCCCCAGCGTATCGGGCGAGGCGATGCGATTGCGCGAGAGGGTCTGCACCATCACCCCGGCCATGCCGAGCGCAGCGCCGGCCAACGGCGCAATCAGCGCCCGCGGCAGCCGCAGCCCGGCGATCACCACGGCCGCTTCCGATCCGTCATGGGCGAAAAGGGCCATCCAAACCTGGTCCAGCGAATAGATTTTATAGCCCAGCGTCAGGCTCATCAGCATGGACAGGGCGAGCAGCAGGATCAGTCCCGCATAGACCTGCGGCGGTCCCAGACGCAATCCCTGCGATTGCGGTGACATTGCCAGTGTGGACACCACTGGGCCCTCATATAGTTGATGTTGACAGTCAAATTAAATTCTGACTTTTTGCACCCATCCAATTTCCGACTACCGATGTCAAGAAAAGATGGGGAGAGGGGTGTTGGAGAGACCGCTTAGACGGACACTCTCCTCAGGTCCCGCGTCTCATCGCTGATCGTCAACAGGAGCTCCTCCCATGTTCCATCGTCTCGTGACTGCTATTGCCGCCGTGGCGCTGCTGAGCACCCCGGTCTTTGCCCGCGAAATCACCCATGCCATGGGAACAACCGATGTGCCGGATAATCCGCAGCGCATCGTCGTGCTCACCAATGAAGGCACCGAAGCGCTGCTCGCCATCGGCATCAAGCCGGTCGGCGCAGTAAAATCCTTTCTCGGCGATCCCTGGTACGACCACATTGCCGGCGAAATGACCGACGTTACCGTCGTGGGCGAAGAATCCGCCGTGAACCTCGAAGTGCTGCTCGCGCTCGAGCCCGATCTGATCCTGGGCAACAAGATGCGCCACGAGAAGATCTACGAGCAGCTCTCGGCTATCGCCCCGACCGTGGTTTCCGAGCGCCTGCGCGGCGACTGGAAAATCAACATGGCCCTTTACACCGATGCCGCCGGCAAGGGCGAAGACGGCAAGGCGGCCCTCGCCAAGTACGACGCGCGCATCGCCGCCCTCCACGACGCACTCGGCACCTCGCTCGACGAAAAGATCTCCATCGCCCGCTTCATGTCCGGCCAGACCCGCATCATGTTCAAGGACAGCTTTTCGGGTCTTGCTCTCTCCGAACTCGGCTTCCAGCGTCCCGCCAGCCAGGACAAGGACGAATTCGCCGAAGAGATCACCAAGGAACGCATCCCCGAATTCGAAGGCGATCGCCTGTTCTACTTCACCTATGAAACCGGCAATGGCGAAGGCGATAGTCAGGCCAAGGACTGGCTGGCCGACCCGCTCTGGAACAACCTGGCCGTGGTCAAGGCCGGCAAGGCCTTCCCGGTCTCCGACGCCATCTGGAACACCGCCGGCGGCTATATCGCTGCCAACCTGATGCTCGACGATATCGAAAAGATCTACGGGCTCCCGAGCACCCGCTAAGTGTCGCTGAATTTCGGCACGTCGTCACCACCGGGCTCGTCCCGGTGGTCCCGAGCTTCCCCAAGAGTGGATTGCCGGGACAGGCCCGGCAATGACGGCGGTCGAAATCTGTCGATACGGCCGGCCGTTCCCTTACCCGGCCTTCTTCCCAACATCACAGGAACTCGAGAATGTTCTCTCTCCGCTCCTCCTCAGCGCTCGCTGTCGCTTTCCTTGCCGCAACCACGCTCGTTGCCCCGACCTTCGCCCGCGAAGTCACCCATGCCATGGGTGTCACCGACGTTTCGGACAATCCGCAGCGCGTCGTCGTTCTGACCAATGAAGGCACCGAGGCGATCCTTGCTTTGGGTAGCAATCCCGTCGGCGCCGTCCAGAGCTGGGATGGCAATCCCTGGCATGCCCACCTCACCGATCTCCTAAAAGGCACGACCGATCTCGGCACCGAACTCGCCGTCGATCTCGAAGTCCTCGCCACGCTCGAACCCGATCTCATCATCGGCACCAAGGTGCGCCAGGAAAAGATCTACGAGCAGCTTTCGGCCATTGCCCCCACGGTGATGAGCGAAACCATCGGCGGCGAATGGCAGGACAATATGACCTTCTACGCCAGCGTCCTCGGCAAGGATGCGGAAGCCGCAACCGCGCTCGCCGCCTTCGACGCCCGCACCAAGGCCATCCACGATGCCCTGGGCGATCAGGTCAATGAACAGATCTCCATGGTCCGCTTCTCGCCCAACCGCACGCGCATCTATTACAAGGAAACCTTCAGCGGCCTGATCCTTGATCAGATCGGCTTCAAGCGCCCGGCCGCACAGGACAAGAATGAGTTCGCCGAAGAAGTGACCAAGGAGCGTATCCCCGACATGGCCGGCGATCGCATCTTCTACTTCTCGAGCGACCTCAACGACGCCGAGCCCGAAGCCAATCTCGCCGATTGGCTCGCTGATCCGCTCTGGAACAATCTCGAAGCGGTCAAGGCCGGCAAGGCCCAGCGCGTCAGCGAAATCATCTGGAACACCGGCGGCGGCATCTATTCGGCCCACCTGATGCTCGATGACATCGAGAAGATCTACGGGCTTGCCAGCACGCGGAAGTAAGTCTTCCCAGCAGTCGCTGCGACCCTTCGCGGACGCCGCCTCAACCATTGAACGTCATCCTCGGGCCTGACCCGAGGACACTTCACTTGTCGAGGCTGCAATAAGTACAGAGCCCTCGGGTCAAGCCCGAGGGTGACGATCTGGTGGCTTAGAGCCCCGCAACCAACCCCGCCCAATCCTCCACCAGCTCATCGCGCGCCCTCAGCCCGCCACTCACCTGGTGCCGCTGCTCATCCTGTGCGAGCCGCACGAAGACCAGTTTCCGGTCTCCCTTTTCCGCCCAGCCCACATACCAGCCCCAACCGCGTGCCCGGTCAAAATTGCCATCGGCCATGCGCGGAAAGGCCGAACCCGTCTTGCCCTGCAGCACCCAGCCGTCGCTCGCGCCACCCTGTTGCACCAACTCCATTGTTCCAGAGATAACCGCCGCCGAAACCGGCAATTTTCTATCAACCAGCGCCGCGACAAATCCCGCCTGCTCCAGCGGCGATATTTTCAGCGACGAGGAAATCCACGACCGCTCAAGCCCATTATCCTTGCCCGGATCGCCAGAAAAATCGGCATTCCCATAGCCAAATTTCTGGGCGTAGGCCGTCAGCTTTTCCGCCCCCAGCATTTCTGCCAACCGCTGCGAATACCAGACGGTGGAATTCTGCATCCACATGGTCGGGTCCGTATCCTGCCGCCAGCTATCCCCGCCCCAGTCGGCATAGCCTTCCTTAAACGGCAATTTCGGCTCATGCGCCGAAGTAATGATCCCGGCATCATAGGCCATCACCGCCAGCGCCACCTTGAAGGTGGAAGCCGGCGTCACCCGCGTTTCGCAGTCGCCCTCTTGGTGAAGAACCGTCCGCGTCGCGGCATCGGCAATCAGCGTACAGATATCCCGCGCCTGCGCCGGCACGGACAAGGCAAGAACACCCGCCAGAGCGGCGGCAAACAAAGACAGTCGCACAAAAATCTCCTCCGGCACTTTGGCCGCAGGTCAGTTCTCACGTCCCACAACGTCGCAATTGTGACGCTGAGCGATAAGCCATCGTCACCACCGGGCTTGTCCCGTTGGTCATACTTCAGCGCGCGCCGTGGATTGCCGGGGCAAGTCCGGCAATGACGGTGGAGTTGGGGGAGTGGAGCGCCTTAGCGCAGGCCGGCCTTTTCAAGCAGCCCCTGACGCTTCGCGTCATAATAGTAACCCGCCGCATAGAGCTGCATGGCGCGGTCGTGGTTGCCGCCAGCCGTCACATAGGCGCCGGCAAGATAGCGCACGGCGAATCGCAGATTGGTTTCCGCATCGAGAAGGCCCGAAGCCTCGCCCGAAAAGCCCATGCCGCGCGCGGTGGCGTAGCTGATCTGCATCAGGCCATAGTAGGGCCCGTTGCGCGCCGCAGGATTATAGCCGCTTTCCTTATTGATCACCCGCCGCACCAGGTTTTCCGGAACGCTGTATTGCGTCGAATAGTGGGAAATCAGCCCATCGAGCGAACCGCGCTCGCTGGCGGCAAAGCCAAGCAGCAGGTCCGAACCGGCGCGGGGAACATTGACCGCCTTGGGAACATGGCCTTCCGGCGTCGGCATCGGCGCTACAGGGGCGGCGGCAGCAATGGCGGCGGAAGCGGATTTGTTGCCCGGAAGCGGCTTGATGCCGGACATGGAGCAGCCCGAGACGATGACCGCCAGCGCAACAATTCCCGCCAGAGGTATGGCCCGTGCCGTCATGCCTTCGTCCTTTGCGGATGCTTCAAATGCGGCACCTAAGCCCAAATCGCGGCGCCTTGATGGCAGAACAATGTTCCCATGCCGCGCAAGCATATTGTGATCACTATGCCGGCTTCTGCCGCCAAAAGGTTTACAATTCCCTACCGCATATGCTTCGGGCATGAAAGCAAGTCTATCATTTGCCCGCCGCTAAACCCGCTCCAGCCCCACAGCAATACCCTGGCCAACGCCGATACACATGGTCGCCAGCGCGCGTTTCTTACCCGTCAGCGAGAGTTCCAGCGCCGCCGTTCCGGTGATGCGCGCGCCACTCATCCCCAGCGGATGCCCGAGCGCAATCGCTCCGCCATTTGGGTTTACCCGCGGATCGTCTTCGGCAATCCCAAGGTCGCGCAAAACGGCAATGCCCTGGCTGGCAAAGGCCTCGTTGAGTTCGATCACATCGAAATCGCCCGCGGCCAGCCCCAGCCGCGCAAACAGCTTCTTGCTCGCCGGCGCCGGCCCAATGCCCATGATCCGCGGCTCGACGCCCGCAGTGGCGCCCCCAAGAATCCGCGCAATCGGCGTCAGACCATACTTCTTCGCCGCAGCTTCCGAAGCAATGATCAGTGCCGCGGCCCCGTCATTTACCCCCGACGCATTGCCAGCAGTAACGGTCCCATTAGGAAAAAGCGGCCGCAGCTTCGCCAGCGTCTCAACCGTCGTCCCTGCCCGCGGATGTTCATCGGTGTCGACAACAACCGGATCGCCCTTTTTCTGCGCGATGGAAACCTCAACGATTTCCCGGCCCAGGCGCCCACTCTTCTGCGCCGCCACGGCCTTGTCCTGACTGCGCACCGCAAAAGCGTCCTGCGCCTCGCGCGACACGGCAAATTCTTGCGCCACGTTCTCGCCGGTCTCGGGCATGGAATCGACGCCGTAATGCACCTTCATCGCCGGATTGACGAAACGCCAGCCGATGGTCGTGTCATAAATCTCCGCATTGCGCGAAAACGCTGTCTCCGCCTTGGGCAGCACAAACGGCGCCCGCGACATGCTTTCGGTGCCCCCGGCAATCACCAGTTCAGCCTCGCCCGCCTTGATCGCGCGCGCTGCTGCGATAACCGCATCCATGCCCGAGCCACAGAGCCGATTGATCGTCGTCCCCGTCACCCCCACCGGTAACCCGGCGAGCAGCAGGCTCATCCGGGCAACATTGCGATTGTCCTCGCCCGCCTGATTGGCATTGCCGAAGATGACATCGTCGACCGCATCCCAATCGACGCCCACATGCTCTGCCATCAGCGCTTTGAGCGGGACGGCGCCGAGATCATCCGGCCGTACCGAAGACAACGACCCACCAAACCGCCCGATCGGCGTGCGCTTGTAGGCGCAGATAAAAGCTTCAGCCATTCTCAAACCTCGGGGGCAATCAGGTCGCCAATCATATCGGGCAGCACCAATTCCGCGCCCGTCACCGCCTGCAATTCCTCGACACTCATCGACGGCAGCTTTTCGCGCAACACGAACCGCCCACCTTCGATGTCGATCACCGCCAGGCTCGAATAAACCCGCGTCACACAGCCAACGCCCGTCAGCGGCAGCGTGCAACGCTTCACCAGTTTCGGTTTTCCGTCCTTGGTCACATGGTCGGTGATGACGGCCACGCGCTTGGCTCCATGCACAAGGTCCATCGCCCCACCCACGGCCGGCACGCCCTTCGGCCCCGTTGACCAATTGGCGAGGTCGCCATTTTCCGCAACCTCGTAAGTGCCAAGGATCGCCACATCCAGATGCCCGCCGCGCACCATGCCAAAGCTATCGGCATGATGGAAAAACGCCGCGCCAGGTTTGAGCGTAATCGCCTTCTTCCCTGCATTGATCAGGTCCCAGTCTTCCTCACCCGCCGGCGGCGCCTCACCAAAGTTCAGCACGCCATTCTCGGTATGAAAAATCGCCTGCCGCCCCGGCGGCTGAAATTTCGCTACCATTTCGGGAAAGCCGATGCCGAGATTGACATAGGCGCCGTCGGCAATGTCCTGCGCCGCGCGCCATGCAATCTGCGCGTTGGAAAGTTTTTGGCTCATGCGTAAGCCACTCCATCGCGCATCAGCGCCTCTTCCTGCTTGGCGCCAGCCACTTCCACCACGCGGTTCACAAAAATCCCCGGCGTCACCACCTGCTCGGGATCAATCTCACCCGGTGCAACGATGTTGGTAGCTTGCACAATCGTCAGCTTTGCCGCCGCTGCCATCAGCGGCGAAAAATTCCGCGCCGCCTTACGATAGGTCAGGTTCCCCATCGTATCGGCCATCTCCGCCTTGATCAGCGCCGCATCGGCCTTCAGCCAGCGCTCCTGCACATAGCTCTTGCCATCGAACTCAGCCACCGGCTTGCCCTTGGCCACATCGGTCCCAAAACTCGCCGGCGTATAAAATGCCGGAATGCCCGCGCCCCCGGCGCGAATACGCTCGGCGAGCGTACCCTGCGGCACCAGCTCCAGCCCGATTTCGCCCGCGAGATACTTTTCCGTAAAAGCCCGCGGATCAGCCGAGCGCGGAAACGAACAGACTATTTTGGCCACCATCCCCGCATCGATCATCGCGGCAATACCAATGCGCCCATTGCCCGCATTGTTATTGACCACGGTGAGGTTCTTCGGGCTCCCCGTCGCCTTGAACCGATCAATCAGCGCATGAATAAGCTCGATGGGCGCGCCCGAGCCGCCAAACCCACCCACCATCAGCACCATGCCATCCTCAATCCCCGCTACGGCAGCGGCGAGATCGGGCACTGTCTTGTCCATCTTTTCGTCCTTTCGGCTGGGGCCAACAGCATGTTTGCCATTGGAAGCCTGCGGACGGAAATGAAATGGTGGGGGCGATATATATGTGTGAGGTTATGCTAAGTCGTCGCGCGGTAGCACTATCGACCGAAATTCCGGTCAATCAATAACCGTTAGGCGATCCTGATTTGCTCAACCAGCTTCTGCGCCAGCCGCAAGCTTGCCCCCGTCGACACCAGCATCTGCGGCAATGTCAGCCATTCCAGCGTCCAGGCCGCGCCCGAGCGCTCGTTCTCGTGCACCAGAGCCTGATTGAGCGTACCCGATAGCCCCGCCACCTGCCGCGCCAGCGCCACCAGCACTTCGGCATTCACCGGGTTACTCTTGTGCGCCATTGCGGAAGACCCGCCGCCGCCTTCGAGCCTCAGCGCCGCAACCTCGTTCTGCGCCAAGAGCGTCACATCGGCCCCGATCTTCCCCAGCGTCCCGGCAATCAGCGCCAGCAAGTTCCCCAGCGCCGCAATCGGATCGCGCTGCGCCTGCCACGGCGTCGCCAATCCCAGATCCAGCCGCTTCGCCATGCCAGCCGCAATCGCGTCGCCAAAACCCTCAAAACTGCCGCGGTCTCCCACAGGTCCGCCAAGCTGAATAACCAGCAGGCTCCGCCGCATTCCGCTGAGCGCACGCAGATGCCGCTGCAACGGCTCGCCCCAACTCGCCAGTTTTGCGCCCCAGGTCGTCGGCAGCGCCACCTGCATGCGCGTATGCGCCATCAGTTTCTGGCCGCCACGCAGATGCGCCAGCTCTTCCAACGTCGCCAACACGGAAGACAGCCGCGTCTCATAGACGCCCAGCACCTTCGCCACCTGCAGCATCAGCGCCGTATCAATGACATCCTGGCTGGTTGCACCCTTGTGCAGGGCAGGGCGGTGCTCCTCCGTAACCCCCGCCTTCAACTGCTTCACCAGCGCCGGCACCACCACGCCGTCCCGCGCCATACCCGCCGCCAACTCCGTCCAGTCCGGCTTGAAGCTATCGGTCACTGCAACAATAGTGCTTGCTGCCTCGGCAGACACAAATCCGCAATCCGCACTCGCCTCCGCCAGCGCCCGCTCAAAAGCCAGCATGGCCCCAAGCTGCGCTTGATCCGAGAGCAAATCTTCGATTTCCGGATCGCCGGTGAGGGCAGAGAGAAGGGCGGTCATATCGTCCTAAATATCAAAAAACACCGTTTCCTTCTCCCCCTGGAGATGAATATCGAGGTGATAGCGCCCCACGCTTTCTTTCCGCGCGATCAGCGTCTGCCGCCGGCGCTTGTCCATGATCTTGTTGAGCACGAAGTCGCCTTCGTTGTCCTCGTCCTCGAAATAGAGCCGCGTCTGCAGCCCGATATTGATGCCGCGCGCCACGATCCACAGCGACACATGCGGCGCCATCGGCTTTCCATCCGGTCCCGCCACGCGCCCCGGCTTGATCGTCTCGAAAACCGTCACGCCGTTAGCGTCCGAGGCTTGCCGCCCCCAACCCGTAAAAGCCGGCACCGAATTGGAATTGGGCGCCGCCGGCGAAACGAAACTACCGCTCGCATCTGCCTGCCAGATTTCCACCAGCCCATCACTGAGCGGTACACCGGCGCCATCGATCAGCCGAATGGAAAGCGTAATCCGTTCACCCTCCACCTCGCCATTGATCATGGTCGCGCCCATGTCGGAGGCATAGACCCCCGGCAGGTCGCAAAAATTCGGCGTCATGCCGATATGCACATAGGGGCCTGCGGTCTGCGACGGGCTTTCCTTCAGCGTCGGAACGGGATGCAGCATCAGTTCCCCTCCAGCTTGTTTTCAAACATGGTCGAACGCCGTCCGCGCAGTACGATATCGAAGCGATAGGCCAGCGCATCCATTGGCGTCGTATTGTGCCGATCAAGCCGGGCGGTGAGCTGGTCGATCGCCGCTTTGTCGTTGATCGTCGCGACGATCGGGCACTGCCAGATCATCGGATCGCCCTCAAAATACATCTGCGTAATCAGCCTTTGCGCAAAGGCATGGCCGAAGACGGAAAAGTGTATATGCGCCGGCCGCCAATCATTGCCGCCATTGGGCCATGGATAAGCACCCGGCTTCACTGTGCGGAACGAATAGAACCCGCTCTCGTCAGTCACCGCGCGCCCAAAGCCCGCAAAATTGGGGTCGAGCGCTGCGAGATAGGCTTCTTTCTTGTGCCGATAGCGCCCGCCAGCATTGGCCTGCCAGAATTCCACCAGCGTGCCCGGCACCGCCCGCGCATTCTCGTCGAGCACCTGCCCATAAACAATCATCCGTTGCCCGATGGCATCGGTACCATCCTGACTGAAATTGCGGATCAGATCGTTGTCGAGTGGCCCCAGCTTTTCGTGGCCAAAAGTCGGCCCCGACATCTCCGACTTGGTCGGCCCCAAGGCAAGCAGGCTGTGCTTGGGCGCGCGAAACGTCGTGCTCTTATATGCCGGCGTATCTGCGGCCGGGTGCCAGGCGCGGTCGCGCTGATAGAGAACGCCATCGGCGCCGGGCAGAATAATGCCGCTCATTCCGCGCCCTCCTTGCGCTTGGCCAGTTCTTCCCGGGCGATCTTGAACGCCCGGTTGGCCGCCGGCACGCCGGCATAAACCGCCACATGCAGCAGCGCTTCCTTGATATCCTCCGGGCTGGCCCCGGTATTTTGCGTGGCGCGCACATGCATTGCCACTTCCTCATCATGGCCCAAGGCGGCCAACAGCGCGAGCGTGATCATCGAGCGCTCGCGCTTGGTCAGCCCCGGCCGCGACCAGACCGAGCCCCAGGCGCCTTCGGTAATAAAACTCTGAAAATCAGTATCGAACGCGGTCATCTTGGCTGAAGCATTGTCCACATGGGCATTGCCCAGAACAGAGCGGCGCGTCGCCATGCCCCGGTCGTAAAGCGTCGTTTCAGCCATGACCGGCCTCCTTGAAAAATTCGAGCATGAGGCCAGCCAGTTTTTCCGGCGCCTCGATGGATGGAATGTGTCCCACGCCAGGGAAAACCTCGAACCGCGAACCGGCAATGGTTTTGGCCGTCGCCTCAACCTGCGCCACCGGCATGGCAAGATCTTGCTCCCCAGCCACCAGCAGCGTCGGCAGGGTGATCGCACCAACCTTCTCCCGCAAATCCGCATCGCGCAGCGTCGCGCAGGTCGCGGCATAGCCCTCTGCGTCACAGCGCAAAAACATGTTGCGCCATCCGGCCAGCTCTTCCGTCCGCTCCGCCCGGAACTGCGGACTGAACCATCGCTCCATGATCCCATTGGCAATCGACGCCACGCCGTTCTCGAGCACGGCATTCATCCGCGCCGACCAAAAGGCATGATCGCCCGATTTCGCCGCCGAGTTGCAGATCACTAAAGCAGTCAACCGCTCGGGCGAGCGCAGAGCTGCACCCTGCGTGATCAACCCGCCAATCGACACCCCGCCGAGCGCAAATCGCTCGATGCCGAGATGATCGACCAGCCCAAAAAGATCATCGAGATGGTCATCCAGCGAATAGTCACCTGCCGGAATATCGCTCAGTCCATGCCCGCGCTTGTCATAGGAAACCACGCGATAGCTTTGTGCCAACCGCGAAATCACGCCATCCCAGATGCGCGCATCTGTACCGAGCGAGTTGGCCAGCACCACGACCGGCGCGTCATCAGGGCCGACAACGCGAAAATGCAGCAGCACGCCATTGATGCGAGCAAAGTTCATGGGGCCTCCCTCTCACTCTCGGGTGTAAGGCCCTCAAAACCCCAAGTAAAATGATTAGCTCTGGACGAATTATAACCTCTGACTTATCGATGACCTCAAGAAGCGCAGAAAATGCGTCAGGATTAGCCAGTCGCATAACCAGAGGAGCTATTCGTGGCGCAGCGCATCATCGACCCCCGCATAAAGCTGCGCCACATCGCCTGCTTCCTCGAAGTCGCGCGGCTCAGGAGCGTCGTCAACGCCGCCGATGCTCTCAACATTTCCCAGCCCGCCGCCAGCAAGACCATCCAGGAGCTCGAAGAGTTTTTGGGCAGCGCGCTCTTCGACCGCTCCCGCCGCAAGCTGTTTCTCACCCCCTTCGGCGAAACCTTTTATCGCTACGCCTCCACCTCCATCGCCGCCCTCCGCCAGGGCATCGATGCCGCCCGCTCCGGTGGCGAGGCGACCACGGTAAAAGTCGGCGCGCTCCCCACGGTTTCCGCCCGCATTCTGCCCACGGCCGTCAGCGCCTTCACCGCCGATGATCCCGGCGTTCACACCCGCATCATCACCGGCCCCAACAATTACCTTCTGTCGCTGCTCCGCACCGGCGATGTCGATCTCGTCATCGGCCGCATGGCCGAGCCCGATGTGATGATCGGCCTCGCCTTCGAGCACCTTTATTCCGAACGCGTCGTCATGGTCGTCCGTCCTGACCATCCGCTGCTGAGTGCCCCCGATTTCAACCTCGGCCTGATTGAACCCTATCAGGTGCTGATGCCCACACCCGATGCCGTCATCCGCCACCATGTCGACCGCATGCTTCTTACGCACGGCATCACCAATATCCGTGACGAGGTCGAAACCGTCTCCAATGCCTTCGGCCGCTCTTATGTGCGCCAGACCGACGCCATCTGGATCATTTCCGAAGGTGTCGTCGCCAAGGATGTCGAAGAAAGCCAGCTTGCTCTCTTGCCGGTCGATACCAGCGAGACCACCGGCCCAGTCGGCCTTACGACACGCGCCGACACCGTCCCGACCCTCGCCGCCACGGCTTTGATGCAAGCCATCCGCAACGTCGCCTCTGGCTTCCGCTAGGGCCAAGCCGCATAAGACCCGTCGCGTCGTCCCAGTCGCTGCGCCGCCTGCTGCCTGAATCGCCCCGGAGAAATCCCCTTCCGCTGCGAAAAGAACCGGCTGAAATAGCCCGCGTCCCGAAAACCCAGCGCATCGGCCACTTCGCCCACCTGCATCGAGGATCGCTCCAACAGCGCCTCGGCGTCCTCGAGCAATCGCCGGTGCACCAGATCGAGCGGCGTCACCCCCGTCGCCCGCTTGATCGCCGTATTCAGCCGGTCCGTCGTGATCCCCATGGCGCCAGCATAATCGGCCACCCGCCAATGCCGCCGCGCATTGAGCTCCACCAATTGCAAAAAGCCCTGTACCAGCATACGCGGCGAACTCTGCGCCGGTCGCGTTCCCCCGCCACCCAGCCGCCAGAAAGCAATGAGCACGAGGCAAAGCCGGCTCATCACCGCCTCGCGCATCCCAGGCAGGTCTTCAAACAATTCCTCGCTGAGCGCCGCAATATCAGCGCCAATCCCACGCGCCGCCTTGCCATCGAGCGGCACGCCGAGCAGCGGCCTTTCCATGCCCTCGCGCAGTGGTCCGGCAATGGCGGTGGCCGGCACGACCCGCGCCAATGCGCCATCCGAAACCGTCAGTGCCGCCCCGCGCGCCCCCGCCGCCAGTCGCAGTTGCCCGCCTCGTCCGCCTGGCAACCAGATGAGGCACGGCCCGCGCACGGTGGTGACTGTATCGCCCAACCGCACCTCACCTTCACCGGCATTGAGCAAAAACCCATGCGCCGAGCGCCGCGCCCGATCCCCGGCAAAACTCCATTCCGACGACCCGAGGCTGCCGGTCAGATCAGTCACCTCGACATCTGGCCCCTCCACCCGAGCGCCCTGCGCCATGGCTTGATGCACGTTCCTCTCCCCGAAATGCCGTTAAAAATACAAAACTCTCTCAGTTTTGTCCATTTCGCTGGGGTCAAACCCGGCCTAGCGTTTTGTCAGGGTCGGAACCGGACACCCAAAACCGCCGCCAAGGCAGGGGTCCGGAACCGAGATTTTGGGAAGCGCCCGCCGGGAGCGGGCATGGGAGGACGACATGACTGATCTGTCTCGTAGAACGCTGCTTCAAGCCATGGGCACCGGGGCACTCGCCACGGCTCTTGCCAGCCTGCCTACCTTCGCGCAGGACCGTACCGCCATCCGCATCGGCTACGCCGTCTCGAAAACCGGCGCCAATGCCGGTGGCGCCGGCATCTCGACCATTCCGAATTACCTGCTCTGGGTCGACGACGTGAACAAGGCCGGCGGCCTCGAGCTTTCCAAGCTCGGTGTGACGCTGCCGCTCGAAGTCACCGAGTATGACGATCGCTCTTCCGCCGAGGAAACTGTTAGGGCTATCGAGCGCCTCGCGACGCAAGACAATGTCGATTTCATCCTGCCCTCCTGGGGCACGGGCTCCAACCTTGCCGCCGGCCCGACCTTCGACCGCTTCCAGTTCCCCCAGCTCGCCGGCACCGCCGTCACCGATATGGCCCCGCAACTGGTGCAGCGCTGGAAGAACTCTTTCTGGTTCCTCGGCGGCGGCCACGACTATGCCAATGCTCTGGTCGATCTCCTGGTAAAACAGCGTGACGCCGGAGCGATCAACAATAAAGTCGCCATTGCCTCAGTGGCAGACGGTTTTGGCATCGACCTTTCCAAGGCCGCGACGCCCGCTTTCCAGGCCGCCGGTTTCGAGCTGGTCTACGACAAGACCTACCCGCTCGGCACGTCCGATTTCGCACCTATCATCAATGAAGTCTCCGGCCTCGGCGTCGATACCTTCGTCGCCTTCTCCTATCCGCCCGATACCTTCGCACTGACCCAGCAGGCCGTGGTTGCCAATTTCAGCCCGAAGATTTTCTATCTCGGCGTCGGCACGGCCTTCCCGATCTACCCGAACGTCGCCGGTCCCAACCACAATGGCGTCATGGGCGTCGGCGGCATCGACCCCGACAGCGAAGCCATCGCTGCTTACTTCGAGCGCCACACCGCCCTCGTCGGCCAAGCCCCCGATAGCTGGGCCAGCGCCGTCACCTATGCCAGCCTCGAAATTTTGGGCCAGGCCATTACCCGCGTCGGCGACCTCGACAAATCAGCCGTCGCAGCCGAAATCGCCACCGGCGAATTCGACACGATCCTCGGCAAGGTCAAACTCGTCGACAACCAGCTCCGCGCCTTGTGGACTGTCGGCCAGTGGCAAGACGGCAAATTCGTCGGCCTCGCCCACACCGAAGGCAAAGCCGCCCGTGAACCGGTGGTGCCAAAGCCCGCCTGGGTTCCCGCGAGCTAAGGAAAGACACCCCCTCCCATCCTCCCCCATCAAGGGGGAGGTGAAGGCTGGTGCCTTGGGCAATATGCTGCCCCAAACTCGATATGACACCTCCCCCTTGATGGGGGAGGATGGGAGGGGGTGTCTTTCCTTAGCTCGCGGGAACCCAGGCGGGCTTTGGCACCACCGGTTCACGG
>NZ_JAGIAW010000009.1:0-323991 GCF_017744655.1 Devosia sp.
ACGCCATGTCGATCACTCCATAGCCCCCGCTGAAAACAGCCAGGGCACGGTTGGAACATGGGTCAAATCTCGATGGAAATAGTCCCGCCTAGCGGGTCACTTCTCAGTGGCAATCAACAGTGAGAAGTTTCTGCACGTTTTTCCTCCTTTGATGGGATAGACGGCTCCGTTGGTAAGTCACACCCTCCCGCGCCTCACTGGAGTCCCTCCGTCATGGAGCGATCCTTGCGCATGCATTTTGCTCCCACCAGACGTCCGGGCCACCTGTGGGCCGATTATCGGACGATCGGTAAAACCTGGATAAGAGCGCGCCGATAGCGAAGGATGGGCCAATATTCGCCTGCCAGCATCAGAAGACTCAGCAGCGCCATGGCGCCCAAATTCATTGATCCCAGAGCCAGTTGAGCCGAGATCATGGCGAAGAAAGCAGGCATGTGCCGCCGCGCATGATTGACGCCGCAAAGTGCCGGGCCCTGCTGCCGAAATGTCCCGGAGCGATACCGCCGCCATGTCAGGACTATCAGGCCGAAACCCAATAACAGCACGGAAACAAGCGGATGGTTCGGCGCCAAGCCAGCGCTAACAAAACCAAGAGATTCAAGGGTCCATTCGATCCCGGCTGCCACCAGAAGCAGTGGTAGGACTATGCCGAAATAGCCCAGTGCATAGCAGAGTGCGGCAGTGAAAAAGCCAAAGCTCTCTCGCCAGTGCCAGCCGCTGGAGAGGAGTGCCATCACGATGCAGGGCACCATCATGGCGACGCCCATGGTGCACCACATGGCACCAAGGCCCAGCAGGCGTTCGAAGGTCCATGGCGCGACATAGGCAAAAACGCCGTTCTCGCCACACAGCTCGATGAGCCCGGCCATGCCCGGATTGGCCAGGGACAACCAGGCAAAGGCCGTCGCGAGCCCTGACACGACGAGCACCAGCCAGCTTTTGGGATGTCGATAGACCGGCATGGTCGTGGCCCCATGAAAGCAAAGGCCGGGTTGCCCCGGCCTTCAGGGTTCAGCAGTGGCAGGCCGGTTCGCCCAGGGCGAGAACGCTCGCCTTGTTGGTTTCGCGCGGCAGGTCGTTGGACGGGTTCAGGTTGAAGAAGCCCGAAGGCATCAGGCTGAAGCCGCAGGAAATGCAGGGCTGCACCGGAAAATCCTCCGGCCGCACCACGTGATGGAGGCCAAAGCAGTGCCAGACGACAATGTCGGTATTCTCGACATTGCGGTTCTGCTTGACCACTTCGGCGAGGCCATCGCTGCCATCCGAATTGCAGACATATTCGCCTGCCGGGTAGCGCTCGTTTTCATTGTAGGGCGTCACCCAGAGGTGATTGCGAATGAAGTTCGAGCGGATACCGGAAGGGCCGGCCTCGTTGGTCATCGGCGTTACGCAGTCGGGCGCATGAAGACGATAGCCGACCGGCTTGCCCAAGGCGTTGAGCTTGTTGGGATTGACGATCTTCCAGGTGCGGTGCGTGTCGAGATTGGCCTTGCGGCCGGCTTCGAGCTCGGTCTTGAGCGTGGTTTCCTCGGCATAAAAACCGTTGCCGAAGCGATTGGTCGGCCCCATGGGCTCAGCATAGCTATTGGCTTCGACAACGCTATTGCCACCGCCATCGAGGTTCATATCCATGCGCACGCAGAAAATGTGCTGGTGGATTGGCGCCGAAAGGCCCGGCGAGACTTCGGCGGCGAACTTGCCGGGCTCGCCGGGATCGCAGGCCATGGTGTCGACGATGCCGGTCGCCTTGACCTCGCATTCGATCTGGCCGGCCTGGTCGAAGTACCAGTATTGGCCATATTCGTAATTGCCCACGGTATTGATGCAGGAAATTACGAGGCGCCGCCCGCGCCGCACTTCGGTGCGATCCACGCGGAAATCCCAATGCTTCCAGAGGACGCCGGTATCTTCCTCGTGGATGCAGATGCCTTTTTCGATGGTGATGACGCCGCCATCGAGCCCGCAGAAATGCGAGTCGAGATAGTGGATGGCGCCGAGGCAATCGCAGCCGAGCTTCAGCGAATGGTTGAACTTGCCAAAACCATACTCGCCGATATCAAAAATGTTCTTGCGATAGTGCCCGCGTTCCGGCGAGCCATAGGGCACGACCAGTTCGCCCAGCGCCATGCGGCGCACGATGGGACGGCCATCGTAGCGCACGTCGTGCAGAATAATGCCGTCGCGCGGCGAATAGCCGATGCCGAGGGTCCACTTGTCCCAGGCGATGGCATGGCCATCCATGGTGAAACTCGTGCCCTCGGGCTGCACCACATTGAGCGGCTTCATCGGTGCACGGGTAGGCATGAAATCGGGATCATAGGGCACATCGATCATCGGGATCGGTGGGCCACCGTGATCGTCGATGCGCAGGATTTCACCGGTCTTGACGTCGATGGCAACGTTCAGGCCATCGATGGGATGGGCGTAAAAATTCTCGTTTTCATAAAGGCGCAGCCAGCAATGGACGTAGGAGACCATGTGCCCCTCTTCGCCCGCATCGCCAAAATTTCCGCCTGACCAGCTGTCGACGCAAACCCCGGTCATGTCAGTGATACCGCGCTTGCGGCAGGCCTCGATGAAATTGGGATCAGCTTTCACCTTGCGTTCGACATCGAGCAATTGCTCGACCTGGAAGGCGGAGTGCGAGGTAGGGAAATGGCGGCGGAAGCTGATGGCGTTGCTGTCGAGCGCGACGAAAACCATCCAGACGCCGGGGCGATCGAGATGGGAAATATTGAGCCGCGCTTCGCGGCGGAAGGCTTTTCCGGCAAGATGATCGCGCCATTCCTGGGGGCTGGGTTCGCGCAGATCGATATTGCCGAACAGAGCCCCCGGGCCCAGATCAGCATCGGCCTTGATGGCGTTTGCGGCAGAATTGATCTCAGCGGCGCTTAGCGGCGCCAGCGCCTGCAGATAGCTCGGGGGCGGGGGAGCAGCCTGTCCCTGCGGCTGGGATGCCGCTGCATGCACGTGGTTCATCGTCCTCTCCTTGAAGTCTCATCGTCGCATTCCCCCGGGCCTGCCGAAGGACTGCTTCTGGCCTCCATAGTCACCGCCGGATCGACCGGCTTCCAGCGGTCGGAGGGCGTTTCGGGCCAAAGATCGGACGCTGAGTTAACTCCGATGGAGCGGCTTCACAGAACGCAGCACAGCAATTTCCTCTTTATCACCAATTGGTTACAACGAAGACTAATGACGACACGACTCCTTGATGCCAAAGGCCGATTTATTGACCGCCTCATAACCGTCTGCTGAACTATGACGGTTCGCTGACATCAAAACAGCACCGTAGAAACGTCATTTGGGAGGAAACGATGACGGGAATTCTGGGCGCTTACCGGGGGGAGTTTGGCAGGGTCACCTATCTCGACATAACGCGACCGATCGCGACCCATGCCCACCCCCATATCCATATGCTGTTCAAGGTTTCCGGTGCCGATCGCAGCATGCAGGTCGAAAACCGCGCCATCGAGCTTCATCGTAGCAACTGGATCTTGGTCAATCCCTGGCAGCGACATTTCGACATTCCCGAGGAGTGCCAGGCACCCACCCAGATGCTGGCGCTCTATATCGAAAAAGACTGGTGCCGGCAGCGCATGGACTGGCCAGCCTTTGCCGGCAGCGATTGTGCCATCACCGCTGGCATGCGTATCCGGGTCGACCTTCTGGCGCGCATGCTTGGCAAAGGCGCAAATGTCGACGGAGACTGGGTCGAACAGATGGTTTCATCCATCATGTGCGAGGCGGCACGGTTGGCGCTGGAAGATACCTCTGAGCGCGCTGCGATGGATTTTCGCATCCGCAGGGCCCTTGCCGCCCTGCGCGTCCGCACCAAGGGCGGTCCCGATTTTGAGGCGGTGGCGCGCAGCGTCGGCATGTCGCGCTCGCGCTTTTTCGAGCAGTTCCGCAATTCCATTGGCATAGCGCCGAATATGTATGTCGATGCCCTGCTCATCGAGCGCGCCATCTCGCTTCTCGGTGAGGACAAGCCGATCGACGACATCGCCGAAACCCTGAGCTTTTCAGCGCAATCGAGTTTTACGCGGTTCTTCAAGGAGCGGGTTGGCTTCCCGCCCAGTTCCCTGCGCCAGGCGCCGCAATTCTCCCAGATCGTTCAATAATTGTCGGACGCTGGGTTAAGCGCTCTTGCCCGGTGCGGGTCTAGTCTCTGCGCGCATCGGCAAGGAGGCAGCGATGACTATGGACGGCACCGCGGATTATCTCATCATCGGCGGCGGCTCTGCCGGCTGCGTTCTGGCAGCCCGGCTCAGCGAGAATCCCGGCACAAGGGTGGTTTTGATCGAGGCGGGCAATGACCTCACCCGCGCCTCCATGGCCCCGCATGTGCGCAGCCGCTATCCCGGCCGCGCCTATCTCGATACCGGCAATATCTGGCCGGATCTGAGAGCCTATTTCGGTAGCACCGCCAACCGCCAGCTACGTCGCTATGAGCAGGGCAGGCTGCTGGGGGGCGGCTCGTCGGTCAATGCCATGGTCGCCAATCGCGGCGCACCCGCCGATTATGACGAATGGGTCGAAGCCGGTGCGCCCGGCTGGTCCTTCGAAGAGGTGTTGCCCTATTTCCGCAAGCTCGAGCGTGATGCCGATTTTTCCGGCCCCTATCACGGCAAGGACGGGCCCCTGCCGATTCATCGCATTTCAAAAGAGCGCATGTCGCCCTATGTGCGCGCGCTCTCCGATGTCTTTGCCAAGCAGGGTCACAAAACCCAGCAAGATCAGAACGGTCCCTGGGAAGACGGCGTCTATGTCGGTGCAATTGCCGTCACCGACGATGGCCAACGCGCGCCAACATCGGTCGTCTACCTCACGCCCGAAGTCCGCGCCCGGCCCAATCTGACTGTGCTTACCGGCCACATTGCCGAGCGCCTGCTGCTCGACGGCAAGCGCGTCATCGGTGCCGAAATTTCCCCCACCTCGGGCGGTGCCACCCATCGCATGCTGGCCGAAAATGTGGTGGTGTCGAGCGGGGCCATCCACACGCCGACGCTGCTGATGCGCAGCGGCATCGGGCCAGCGGCGCAGCTCCGCCAGCAGGGTATTGCCGTTGTTGCCGATCTCCAGGGCGTCGGCCAAAACTTGATGGAGCACGCCTCCACAGCCGTCAGCACCTATCTGCCCGCCGCCATGCGTCTTGGCGATCTCGACGAGCACCACGACCACGCCATCCTGCGCTTTACCTCCGACCTACCGGACGCACCGCAAGGCGACATGCACGCCGCCATGATCGCGCGCTCTGCCTGGCACTCCATCGGCCAGCGCATCGGCACGCTTTTCATATGGCTCAACAAGCCTTTTTCGCGTGGTCAATTGACACTCACTAGCCCCGATCCACGCGCCGAGCCACTGGTCGATTTCGCCATGCTCTCCGATCCGCGCGACCTGCCACGCCTGCGCTATGGTTTTACCGTCGGCGCCCTGGGACTTCTAGGCCTGATGCAGGAAGGCAAGGCCGGCCCGGTCTTTCCCACGAGCTACTCGGCGCGCGTCGCGGCCGTCGCGGCGCCCGGCCTTTTCAACACGCTGCAGCGTGGCGCCTTCTCAACCATGCTCGACATGGCCGGCCCTATGCGACCCTGGCTCGTGCGCAATGTTGTCACTTTGGGTCTCGATCTTGAAAAGATGCTCAATGATCGCGATGCGCTCGACGATTTCATCCGCGCTTCGGTCGGTGGAGTCTGGCACGCTTCTGGCACCTGCCGCATGGGCCGGGCAGACGACCCCAAGGCCGTAACCGATGCGTCGGGGCGAGTTCACGGCATCGAGGGGCTACGCATTTGCGATGCTTCGCTCATGCCCTCCATCCCGCGTGCCAATACCAATGTGCCCACTATCATGATGGCCGAACGCATCTCCGATCTCATCAAGCAGGGGCACTGAGTCCAAGGGATGGGCACCCAAGCGCCCATCCCTTCCGCCTTACTTGCTATAGCCCTGGCTGAGCCCGCTGATGAACTGACGCGAAAACACGGTGAACAGCAGCACCAAGGGCATGGCGCCCAGTGTCAGGGCGGCGAGCAAGGCGGGATAGTCGTTGAGGAACTGCCCGACGAATTGCTGCACGCCCAGTGTCACAGTCTGATTGGCCTTGCCCGGCGCGAGGATCAGCGGGAACCACAAATCGTTCCAGATCGGCAGCATGGTCACGGTTGCCACCGCCGCCAGTCCCGGCCGTACCAGCGGCAAGGCGATGAGGAAGGTCTGCCATTCATTGGCCCCGTCCATACGCGCCGCTTCTTTGAGCTCGGTCGGCACGGTGCGGAAATAGGTCATCATTAGGGTGACGGCGAGCGGAATGCTCATGGCCGTGTAGACAAGGATCAGCGCCAAGAGCGTATCCATGATGCCCCATGCCACCATGATCTTGATGATGGGAATGGTGCCGAGGCGGATCGGCAGCATGACGCCGATGAGAAAAAGTCCGGTGAGAATGGGCACGAGCGCCGTGAGCCGATATTCGACCAGCGCGTAAGCGGCCAGGGTCGAGAGCAGGACCGTAAGCACGACGGCCGAAACGGTGACGATGAGGCTATTGCTGTAATTGGCGATGAAATTGCCGCGGGTGAAGACGCGCACATAGCCATCGAGGCTGAAGGTTTCTGCTGTCGGCAGGGAAAAGGGCCCGCCGAAAATTGCCGGCGTCGTCTTCAGTGAGTTGATGATCACGACGAAGATCGGCCCAAGCGCCAGGACGACGAAACCAAGCAGGATGACGTGAACAAGGACACGCTCGGCGGTCCAACGCCGGTCGTCGGCGACGGGTTTTGGCTTGTAGCCGGCAAGGCTGGTCATATCTGTGCCTTTCTAGACGGTATGGGCACGGAGCCGCCGCTGCACCAGCCAGAAATAGAGCGCGGTGACGAGCAGCATGATGGTGAAGATGACGGTGGCGACAGTAGCGCCGAGATCGAGGTCGGCCACCTGTCCCGAAGACCCGAAAAAGGTCCGATAGAAATAGGTGCCCAGAATATCGGTCGAATAATTCGGCCCCGGCGCCGAACCGTTGAGCGCAAAGACCAGATCGAAGCCGTTAAAAGTCCAGATGAAGGTCAGGATCACGATCAGCCCGAATTGCGGCACGATCAGCGGGAACTTGATGTCCCAGAACGTGCGCCAGGGGCTCGCGCCATCGAGCCGCGAGGCTTCGACGAGATCGTTCGGCACCGCGAGCAGCGCGCTATAGAGGAAGATCATGGGGATGCCGACATATTGCCAGACGCCCATGAGCGAAATGGTTGGCAGCGCAGTCATCTGATTGCCGAGGAGCGGAAAACCGACGACACCCCAGAGCGGGTTGATGATCAACCGCCAGATGAAGCCGACGATGACGACCGAAAGCGTCGCGGGAATGAACAGGATGGTGCGATAGACGCCCTCGCTGCGGCGGAGCGCCCCCGAGGTCAAAAGCGCCGCCATCAAAAGACCGATGGGGACCTCCACCAGCACGTGGATGGCGAAATATTTGATATTATTGACCAGCGCATTCCAGAAGCGGGCGCTGACCACCGGCTCGGTGAAGAGATAGATGTAGTTCTCAAAGCCGACGAAAACGCTACCCAGCGTCCGATCGGCGTTGAAAAAACTCATCACCACCGAAGAGACCAGCGGCGCCACTGCGAACATGACATAGATGGCCAGGGCCGGCAGGACGAAGAGCAGGAGGCTCCAGCGAGCCGTTGCGGGGCGGGTCACGTGCGTGGTCCTTTGGTCGGTCTATTCAATAAAGTTTTGGAACCGGGCAGCGGGGAGGCCGCCCGATTCCGTCCCAGGGAGGGATCAGTTGCCCTTTTGCGGACCGTACCAGGATTCGAGACCGGCCTGGAGCTCCTGCGTCGCCTGTTCGGCCGTGGTGTCGGTGGTCATCATTAGCTGCAACAGCCGCCAGATTTCGTCGTCAAGCGGCGGCGTGCCGGCGCTGAGCCGATCGAGGGCGAGGCGCGGGGTCAGCGAGGCGCCGGTCTTGAGGTCGGCGAAGTTCTGCGCCAAGGCATTGTCATAGGTGACGGCCTGGTTGCTCATGGCGAAGAAGCCCGGAGCGGTGTTGACATAGATCTGCTGGAATTCTGGGCCCGCAACCCAATCGAGGAAGGTGCGGGCCGCCTCCTGGTTGGGGCTCGCCGCGTTGATGCCGATCGCCATATCGGGCATTTCCTGCAAGTAGCGCTGACCACCTGCTTCCACGGCCGGCGGACCGAAGACGCCGACATTGAGACCCGTTGAGGTTACCTGCTTGATGTTCCACGATCCATCGGGAAGGATGGCGGCGCGCCCGAGGGTGAAGAGCTGCGTCATGTCGGGATAGGCCAGCGCTTCCTGCCCCGGCGGCAGGAATGGACGCCAGGCGGCAAAAGCCTTGAAGGCCTCCACGAATTCCGGATCGGTAAGCTTCTTGGTGCCGTCGATCAGGCCAAGGCGACCCTCTTCGCCTTTCCAATAGGCCGGACCAACGCTGTAGAGCCCGTTATAGGCAAGCTGCCAGGAATCCGCCGAGCCCATGGCGAGCGGAGTGTATTTGCCGCTATCCTGAATGGCCTGCAGCACGGCGATGAATTCGGCCGTGGTGGTCGGCGGGGTCAGGCCCAGCTCGTTGAAAATATCGACATTGTAGTAGAAGCCGGCGAGCACGGCGGCGACAGGCACGCAATAGGTGTGCCCCTCGAAGGTCCAGGCGGCCTTAGCCGTATCGGTGAAATTGGCCATGCCGGCCAGCCCATCGAGCTCGGAGAAATAGCCGCGGCCGATCCATTCATTGTTCACATCGAACGGACGGCAGGTGATGAGGTCAGGACCCGTGCCACCTTCGATCTGCGACTGAATAGCGGCGTTGTATTCATTGGTATTGATCGGCGCGAATTCGACATTGATGTCGGGATGCGTAGCCTCGAAGGCCGGCAGCACCTGATCCTGCCACACAGCAAGGTCCTCGGTCCGCCAGCTGCCGAGCGTAAGCGTAACGGATTGCGCCATGACTGCGCTGGTCATGGCAGCGAGCGAAACGCCCAACACCAGTGCACCCGTAGTGACGCCGATGGATATGCGACGCATGTCTTTTTCTCCCTTGTAATGCAGCGTGATCCGCGCCCCTCAGCGACAAATCCCGTGCTGTGACTGCGGACTGATACCTCATAATACCACTAGGTACAAGAGGTATAATTTTGTAGCAAATCACTGGTCTTTTGTTATTTGTGGTATTATGAGGTATTCAAACTTCACCAAGGGAGAGATCGATGATCGGTGTGGGCTTGCTGGGTTCGGGCTTCATTGCAGAATCCTATGCGGATGCGCTGCTGGATGTGCGGAATGCCGAGCTGGTGGCTTGCTTTTCCCGCAACAGCGCCCGTTCCGGTGATTTCGCCGCCAAGTGGAAGGTAGCCGCCCATCCCAGCATGGACGCGCTCTGCGCCGACCCCCGCGTCGATGTGGTGGTGATCGCCCTACCCAATGAGGTGCATCTGGAGGCCGTAGAAATCGCGGCGCGGCACAAGAAGGCGATCATCTGCACCAAGCCTCTGGCCCGCACCGAGGCTGAAGCGCAGAAGATCCTCGACATCGTCAACCGCGAAGGCGTGTGGCACGGCTATGCAGAAAGCTCGGTCTTTTCGCCCAATGTCGCCAAGGCCTATGAAATGGTCAAAGCCGGCGGCATAGGCAAATTGCTTACCATGCGCGCCCGCGAGGGGCATTCCGGCCCCCATGCGCCCCATTTCTGGGATGCAGAAACCGCCGGCGGCGGGGCTCTGCTCGATATGGGTTGCCACACGGTCGAGTCGGCCCGCCATTTCTTCGGCAAGGACAACAAGGTCGTCGAGGTCATGGCCTGGGGCGCCACCATGGCGCATCAGGACAAGACCACGGGCGAGGACACTGCCATCGCCCTCCTCAAGTTCGCCGGCGGGGAAATGGCCACGATCGAGTCGAGCTGGATCGAGCGCGGCGGCATGCAGCTGCGCCACGAACTGGTGGGTTCGGCCGGGCGCCTCGTCACCGATAGCTCGGTTGGCCCGGTCTGGGGCTTTATCGAAAATCCCGTTGGCTACACTGTCGAAAAGGCCGATGCCGAGACGGGCTGGGTCTATCCCGTACCTGAAGAAACCCGTGCCTATGGCTTTTCCCAGCAGATGCGGCATTTCATCGATCACTTCGTTGCGGGGAAAGCGCCGTCCGAAACTTTTGAGGATGGCGTGGTGGTCAACCGGATCATCGATGCGTGCTATCGCTCGATGAAATCGGGACAATGGGAAAAGGTGGCCTAGGGAAATGAGCGGGTTCGAGGGCGCGGCAACCATGCTGGACGCAGATTCGCCGGAGCCGCTATGGCGGCAGGCGGCTGAGGTCATCCGCAACCAGATCGCCAGCGGCAAGCTTGCTGCCGGCGGCCGGATTCCGGCCGAGCGAGACCTGCTTGAGCAGCTCTCGATCAGCCGCGTCACCCTGCGCCGCGCCCTGCAGAGCCTTGTCGAAGATGGCGTGCTGACATCCTCACATGGAAGAGGCTGGTATGTTTCGGCCGATGCGCCCCGCGAGTTCCCCAATACGCTCGAATCCTTCAGCGAAACCGCGGCGCGGCTGGGGCTGATTCCGTCCTCGGATCTGCTGCGCGCCGAAATCAGGCCGGCAACGCTGGATGAGGCGGAAATCCTCGGCATTGCGCCCGGCATCGCCCTTTTCCACCTCGATCGTATCCGCCGCCTTGATGGCGTGCCGGTCGCCGTCGACACCTCCTATTTCCCTGCCACCCTGCGCTCGGATTTTTCCGGCGTCGATTTCCGCGATTCCTCGCTTTTCCAGCTGCTGCTGGAAGCGGGTGTCGACCTCGCGCGCGGCGAGACCACCATCGAAGCCCGCGCCGCCGATGCGGAACTGGCGGGCTATCTCGGCATCGAGCCGGGCAAGCCGATCCTGGCCATGCTGCAGCTCATCGTCGATGCGACCGGCAAGCCGGTCCTTTCCTCCACAGTCCGCTATGTCGGCGACCGCTATCGCCTCAGGACCTCGTTTTCACGCTCACGCAAGGCTGGCAGCCGGAGCTGACCGGGCCTTGAGCTGCGCCCCGAGGCGGCGGACGCGGCAAGGAGACACAAATTGGTTGCAGGTTACATCAAGCTCGCCGAGGCCCGCGCCTCGCAGGCCGACCGGCTGGAAGAGGCTTTGCCTCTGCTTGCCGGCCAGATCGGCGCGGCTCAGCGCAGCGGCACGCTGAACGGTCCCGGCCCCATCTTTCTCGGCATCGGCGCAAGCTTTGCTGCGGCTGCGGCGGCCGTCTGGGTGCTGCGCGAGCGCGGCATTCATTCCTGGCGGCTCAATGCCGGTGAATATCCCCTGCCCTTTCCTGCCTCCGGCCATCCGCTGATCGGTGTGTCGCAGAGCGGCCGCAGTTCGGAAACACTGGCCGTTTTTCGTGACGTGCCCCAGGCGCAGCGCCTTGCCGTGCTCAATGTCGTGCCCTCGCCCATTGCCGAGATCGCCGCGACCACTTTCGCACTGGGCAATATTCCGGACAGTTATGCGTCCACCATCGGCTATACGGCGACGGTCGCGACGCTTGCCATGATTGCCGAGGCCTGGAATGGCGGCACGATCGATGGGAGGTGGTCCGCCCTGCCGCAGGCTTTCCGTGCCGTAGAGGCCGAGCTCGCCCGCCGTGGCACCGCGCTTGCTGGTCTTCTTGCCCATGCGGTCAGCGTGGACTATGCCGCTGCTGCCCCCTCCGTGGGTTCGGCGGAAGTTGGTTCGCTGCTGCTGCGCGAAATTGCCCGTATTTCCGCGAGCGGCTTTTCGACCAGGCAATATCTCCATGGCGCCATGGAATCCGCGGGGAAGACCGCTCATGTCCTGGTCGGCGCTGACCGCGAACTGGGTGCTGCGCATATGCTGGCCCGCGCTGGCCATGCCTGCCTGCTGATTACAACCCTCGACGTGCCCGAGGAAACCAATCTCGCCGTGCTGCGCCTGCCCGATCTGCCGCCGGCCCAGCGCAGCATTCTCGAGGCGCTCGTCATGCAGACGCTCGCCGTCGAAGCCGCTCATCTGCGCGGCATCGACCCCGACGCCTTCGTTTTCTTCCATACCGATACCAAGGTGGCCTGAGCATGAGCGACCTCATCGCCGCCCTCGATATCGGCGGCACCAAGACCACGCTGGTGATCGAAAACCTCGGCGGCCAGCGCTTGCTGGAAGTCACCGAGCCCAGCACCCAATGGGATGCAGAACCGCCCGAACCGGCCGCCGAATGGATTTCCGGACTTCTGACACGTCACTGCCCCACCGGCTCGCACATCGTTTCCCTCGCCTTCGGCGCTCAGGGGATCAATCGTGACGATGTCGGCGCCGCTCTCGCCGCCCAACTCGAGGCCCGTGGCTATCCCACCCGCGCTGTCAACGACGCTTCCCTGATCGTCGCCGCGGCGGGCTTCGAGCGCGGCATCGGCGTCATTTCAGGCACCGGCGCCATTGCCGTCGGCGCTGACGCCGAGGGCCGTTTCATGGCGGCCGGTGGCTGGGGCTGGGTTATTGGCGACGAAGGCGGCGGCGCAGCCCTCGTCCGCGAAGCGGTTCGCGCGGCGCTCTATGCCAATGATGGTGGCGAACCCGGCGACGGACTGCTAGGCGCGCTGATCAGGGATTTCGGCGTGGCCGATGCCGAACGCCTCACGCGCGTGGTCAATGACGAGCCCACAATGGACAATTGGGCGCCGCACGCCCCGGCGGTCTTTGCTGCCGCCGATGCTGGCTCACCCCTGGCACAGAAAGTCATTGCGGATGGCGCGCACGCGCTTGCTGCCCTCGTCGGTCAATTGCGCAATCGTGGCGCTGTAGGCCGCGATATCGTTGTCGCCGGCAGCGTCATCGTCAATCAGCCACGCCTGCTCGAAGCCTTCCGTGCCGCCGTGGGCGCCCTCGGCGGCTATTCCGTTCACGTTCTCACCGCACCGCCGGTCGAAGGCGCTGTGCTCCTGGCCCGCCGGGCCGCCGCTGCGCAACATTAGGAGCCCCGCCATGTCCGACCTCAAGATCACCAATCTCTATAAGAGCTACCAAAACACCCATGTGCTGCACGACATCAACCTGACGATCAATTCGGGAGAATTCGTCGTCTTTGTCGGCCCCTCGGGCTGCGGCAAGTCCACGCTGCTGCGTTGCATTTCCGGACTCGAAACCATTTCGAGCGGCACGCTCGCCATTGGCGGCGAGGTGATGAACGACGTGACCGCCTCCAAGCGCGGCATCGCCATGGTGTTCCAGTCCTATGCGCTTTATCCGCATATGACTGTTTTCGACAACATGGCCTATGCGCTCAAACTCCAGCATCGCCCGAAGGAGGAAATCCGGGCCAAGGTGGAAGCCGCAGCCGCAAAACTGCAATTGACGCCCTATCTCGATCGCCACCCGCGCACCCTCTCGGGCGGCCAGCGCCAGCGCGTCGCCATCGGCCGCGCCATCGTGCGCGATCCCAAGGTTTTCCTCTTCGACGAACCGCTCAGCAATCTCGATGCGGCCCTGCGTGTCGCAACGCGTCTCGAAATCGCCCGGCTCAAGGAAAGCCTGCCCAATACGACGATGATCTACGTGACCCACGACCAGGTCGAAGCCATGACCCTGGCCGACCGCATCGTAGTGCTCAATGCCGGCCGGATCGAACAGGTCGGCACGCCCATGGAGCTTTACGAGACGCCACAATCGCTGTTCGTTGCCGGCTTCATCGGCAGCCCGAAGATGAATTTCCTAAGCGGCGCCGACGCAGCCTCCTTCGACGCCCATACAATCGGCGTGCGCGCCGAACATATGGAGATCGCGAACGACGGCATCTGGTCAGGCAAGGTGATCTATACGGAGAACCTGGGCTCGGACAGCTATGTCTATGTCGATATGGGCGGAGACGAACCGATTGTCCTGCGCCAGGCCGGCAAGACCAGCCATCCGGCAGGCGAAGTGCTGCGCTTCTCCCCGCTACCCGGAAGCTTCCATCGCTTCGACGCTTCCGGTAAACCAATGCACTAGGAGGAGGCACGGCGATGACGGGGATACTGGGCGCTTATTGCGGAAGTTTCGGTCGCACGACCCTGCTCGATATCCAGCGTCCCATCGCCTCGCATGCCCACCCCCATATGCACCTCTTGTTCAAGCTCTCCGGCGCCGACCGGGGCATGCTGGTGGATGACGAGGTGCATATACTGAGCGAGAACAGTTGCATCCTCGTCAATTCCTGGCAGCGGCACGAGGATGTGGAAGCGCTCTGCACCGCTCCCACCCTGGTTCTGGCGCTCTATATCGACCCTGTCTGGTACGCCGCGCACACCAACCACTCAGCCGACAGCGTCTTTTCCCGTCTCAGTTGCGATATCGGCCCGGCAGCGCGGCAGTCGGCAGCCCGCATTGCTGGTTGGCTAGTCCGTCCCCGCCGTCCGGCCGATGCCATGCTCGAGCGTGCCATTCTCACGATCATTGAAGACACGGTCGCCCGCGCCCATCTGGCGCCGCGTCAATCGAGCAGCGATTTCCGCATCCGCCGCGCGGCTCGGGCCCTGCGCGACGATATTCACGTGCGCCCCGACCTTGCGGCCCTCGCGCGGCAAGTCGGGCTGTCGCGTTCGCGCTTTTTCGATCAGTTCAAAAATGCCGTGGGCGTCGCCCCGGTCATGTATCTCGACGGGCTTCTGCTCGAGCGCGCCATCGATCTCCTCGTCGGCTCACAAGCGCCGCTCGACACCATTTCGCGCCAGCTGGGCTTTTCGGCGCCCTCAAGCTTTACCCGCTTCTTCCGCGAACGCGTGGGCTTCCCCCCGAGCACCTTGCGCGCCGCCAGCAGCCCGCAGCACTGAAACCGCAGCGGCCCCTACCCTAGATGGAAAGGAGCCGCTGGACGCTGTTTTCAATCAGGCCGGAAGGTTCCAGACCAGTTTGGGATTGGTCAGTTCGCGGGCGCCCAACGGCCCCAGCTCCCGGCCAAAACCCGAGCCCTTGACGCCGCCAAACGGGGCGCGGGGATCGGAGCGCACGAAGTCATTGACGAAGACGGCGCCGGCTTCAAGCTGACCGACAACGCGGCGGGCGCGATGCGGATCGCTGGTCCAGACTGCACCACCAAGGCCAAAATCTGTGGCATTGGCGCACTCCACAGCCTCAACTTCGCTCGTAAAGGGGAACATCAGCGCCACCGGCCCGAAAAACTCTTCCTGAGCAATGGCAGAATCGGGATCGACGCCGACGATCACCGTCGGCTCGAAGAAATTGCCCGGACCATCCTTGGGCTTGCCCCCGGTGATCACCCTGCCGCCGGCTGCCACGGCCTCGGCAATCTGCCGCTGCGTGGTTTCGACGAGGTCCGCCTTGGCCAGCGGCCCGAGCTTGGTCGCCGGGTCCATTGGATCGCCCATCGGCAAGGCCGAGGCCGTGCGCGCAAAAGCCTCGCAATATCTCTCGAAGATCGGCGCAGCGATCAGGAAGCGCTTGGCGGCGATGCAGCTCTGCGCATTGTTGGAAAAGCGCGACACGACGCCGATACTGACCGCCTTTTCGAAATCGGCGTCCTCGAAGACGATGAAGGGATCGGAACCGCCCAGTTCCAGCACAGCCTTCTTGCCGTGGGCGCCGGCGGCCTCGGCCACGGCGCGGCCCGCAGCCGTGCTGCCGGTGACAGTGACGGCACGGACGCGCGGGTCGGCAATGATGCCGGACACGGCATCGCGCCGCACCCGCAGATTGGTATAGAGCCCCGCCGGTCCACCGGCATCACGTACCAAATCCTCCAGCGCCTGGGCCGCCCCCTGCACGAGATCGGCATGCTTGACCAGCACCACATTGCCGGCGATCGCCGCCGGGATAAAGAAGCGCAGTACCTGCCAGAAAGGCAGGTTCCAGGGCATGACACCGAAGATCGGGCCGATCGGCTCATAGATAATCGTGCCCGCCGTGCCTTGAACGGGCTCATCGGCAAGATAGCGAGGGCCGGCCTCAGCAAAATGCCGAGCACCACTCGCCGCCTTGACCACTTCGGCCCGCGCCTCGCCAACCGGTTTGCCCATTTCACTGGTGATCAGTGCCGCATAGGTGTCGGCGCGCTGTTCCAAGAGGTCCGCCAGGCGAATGAGAAAGGCGGTGCGGTCTTCCATCGGCGTGACCGACCAGGCACGGTAGCCGGTCCAGGCCTGTTCCAGCAGCCGTTCCATATCTGCGTCGCCATGGGCGGAGAACTCGGCGCTGACCACGCCGGTCGCCGGATTGATGGATTTGAAAGACATGGCATTCCTCCCGATAGGCACTTGATTGCTCGATGAGAGGATTGCCCCGGCCGTATGCCTGGGACCAGTCTTTGCGCCCCTTTGAGGGGCAAAAAGCGGACGCTCGGTCAAGAGCATCCGCTTTCGCGAGGCGCAGGCGTCAAGCCTTGACGCTGCCCGTCGTCAGCCCGCCAAGCCAATAGCGCTGCATGAAGAGGAACAGAATGACCACGGGCACGATGGAAACCACGGCGCCGGTGAGGACGATGGAATAGAGGATGGCGCCGCCGGCCCCACCGCCGAGCTTGTACCATTGGGCAAGGCCGACGGTGACGGGCAGCGTATTGGACGAACTCAGCACCACCAGCGGCAGGAAGTAGTTGTTCCAGCTCCAAACGAAATTGAGCAGCACGACGGTAGAGAAACCCGGCGCCATCAGGCGGAAGGCAATGCTCCAGAAGATGCGAAATTCGCTGGCCCCATCGACGCGGGCAGCGTCGATCAACTCGCTGGGCACCGACTCGTCGATATAGGACTTCATCAGATAGACGCCGAAGGGCGACACCATGGACGGCAGGATGAAGGCCCAGGGCGTGTTGACGAGGCCCATCGAGGTCACGAGCAGAAAGAGCGGCACAACCAGCGCCGTCTGCGGGATCATCACCGCACCGAGCACGGTCGCGAAGATGGCCTTCTTGCCCCGGAACTCGTATTTCGAGAAAGCATAGGCAGCCCAGGTGGACAACAGCGCCGCACCCACCGCGATCGTCGTGGAATAGACGAAGCTGTTCCACAGCCAGGTGGAGAAGATGGAGTTCTGATAGGCGAAGACGAGCTGCAGATTGTCCCAGAGGGCAAAGCTATTGCCGAACCAGAAGCCGAAGGTGGTGAACAGGTCGGCATTGCTCTTGGTGGAGGAGAGCAGCACGTAAACGATCGGCGCGAAGCTATAGAGGATGAAGAGGACCATCAGCGCCGTCAGCATATTGCGGCTGACGCGGAAGGAGCGAGATGAACTGGTCTTGCCGACAATGGCCATTTATTTGCCCTCCCGCCGGGTGCTGACGAGCTGGAACACGTAGGAGACGACAGCCACCACGGCGCCGAGAACGAAGGAGATCGCGGCCGAGTAGTTGTAGTCCTGGTTCACGAAGGCCAGGTTGTAGGCGTAGATGTTCGGGGTATAGCTGCTGGTGATAACAGCCGGAGCCAGCGCTTCGAGCAGGTAGGGCTCGGCGAAAAGCTGCAGCGCGCCGATGGTGGCGAAGATCACCGTGACGAGAATGGTGCCGCGGATCAGCGGCAGTTTCACATAGATCACATATTGCCAAGCGCGCGCGCCCGACACGACCGCCGCTTCCTCGAAATCGGCCGGGATGGCCTGGAGGGCGGCAAAGTAGATGATCATGAAGTAGCCCACGTGCTCCCAGATCGAGATATTGGCGATGGCGTAGAGCATCGTCTGGGCATTGAAGAGATCGGGGCGCGGCAGGCCGAAATAGTCGGCGACCTGCGTCATGGGACCGAATGAGGGACCATAGAGATAGCCCCAGATCAGCGCCGCAATCACCGTCGGCACGGCATAGGGCAGGAAAAGGCCGAGGCGGAAGAAGGCCCGGGCCCAGAGCATTCCGCTATCGAGGATCAGCGCTAAGAGCAGCGCCGCGCCGAGCATGACCGGCAGCTGGAAAAGACCATAGCGCAGGAGCAGCAGCACGCCGTCCCAGAATTTCTGGTCGGTCAGCGCCTTGCCATAATTGTCGAGGCCGACAAAGCGTATCCCGCCCACCATGGTTTCGCGGAAGAAGGACAGCTGCAGCGCATAGAATAGCGGCACGACCAAGAAGACGATGAAAAGCGCCAGGAAGGGCGCGAGAAAGAAATAGGGCGCCAGTTTCTGCGCCCATTTGCTGGATCGCCGGCGGGCCGGCCGAAGCGGGCGAGCGGATATATCGGTCATCATTTCGTCCTTGGGCGGCAGAAAACTTCCGCAGGGCGCTGCGCTTGAAAGAGGTCGGGCGCGCCACGGGGAGGCGGCGCGCCCGGAGGTCCTGGGAGGACTTTAGGTGATAACGGTATAACCCTGCTCGCTGGCATAGGTGACCATGGCTTCCTGCGTGCGATCGAGCGCATCTGCGAGCGTGCCATTGCCGGCAACGGCGGCGCCGACATTTTCCTGCAGGGCGCTGGTGAACACGTCATGGAAGGGCGAGAACTGGTAGCCCGGGATGACGTGCTCGGCGGCTTCCGCGAAGACTTCGTTGACCGCCTGGCCGCCGTAGAACTCGGAGGGCGTGCCCATCAGATCCTTGTCGGCCAGCAGCTCCTTGCGCACGGGGAACAGGAACTGGTCGGTATTGTAGAGACGGGTCGCCTCGCCATCGGTGGCCATGAACGTTGCGAATAGCGCCGCTTCTTCCGGATGCGCCGTCGGCTTGATGACGCTGAAGGTCGAGCCACCCCAGTTGGAGGTGGCGAACTCGCCTTCCTTCCACTGCGGCAACTGGCCGGCGCGCCACTTGCCGACGCTCTGGTTGGCCACATTGGTGAGCTGCACCGGGCTCCAGGCCGCGGCGATCCAGCTTGCAATGGTGCCATTGTCGAAGGCGGTGAACCATTCCGGCGTCCAGTTGGGCGTCAGGTCGACGGCCTTGGCATCGAGCAGGTCCTGCCAATAGGCAGCCCAGGCCTTGGCCGGCTCATCGTTGATGCGGATGGTCATGTCGGTGCCATTGAGCGCGAAGGGCTTGTTACCCGCCTGCCAGAGCACGCCGATCATCCAGCCACCATTGTTGGCGCCGAAATTGGTGAGGAATTTGCCCGGATTGTCGACGGCATATTTTTTGGCGAGTTCAGCAAAGCCGGCCCAGGTGCCCGGAACTTCGGCGGCACCGGCAGCTTCGAACAGATCGGCGCGGTAGAGCAGACCCATCGGACCGGAATCCCATGGCATGGCATAGACGCCACCGGCAGCATCGCTCACCGATTCCCAGGACCAATCAACGAACTGATCCTTGACGTCATTAGCACCATAGGGCGTCAGGTCGAGGAGCGCATCGACGGCGCGGAACGAAGGCAAGCGCTGGAATTCGGCCTGGACCACGTCGGGAAACCCCGAGCCGGCGCGCAGGGCGGCACGCAGCTTGGTGTTCTGGTCTTCGCCGCCGATGCTTTCCAGCGTCACCTTGATATGGGGATATTTCTCCATGAACAGGGCCACCTGATTTTCGGTGCGCGGCGTCCACGCCCAGAAGGTCAGGTTGACGGTTTCCTGCGCTTGGGCAATGCCCGGCAGGCTGGCGAAAGCGGGCGTAGCAAGCCCGGCAGCAGCGGCTTTCAGAAAGCCGCGCCGGCCCAGGCGGAAATCGGGCTTAGTAAAATTGGTCATTCGGTCCTCCCCGAAAATGCATCCACTCGACCCCAGCGCGTTCGGGCGTCCCGCCCCTTTTTGACCGCGTGGGAACGACAGGCCGCGTTGACTGCGCCCGGCCTGCGGCGTCGAGATAGCCGTAAAGCATCATACGCAAATTTCCGTGTCAATGCGCAAATTGCTCTTTGCGCAAAACATTTGTTGCGGTTGCTTGCCAGGGGTTGCGCAGCTATGGTCCGCAAAAGTCCCGGCGGAGCGCTCTAAATCTATGGCAAGGTCAGCAAATCAGGTCGAACTGGCGCGGATTGCAGGGGTCTCCGTCAGCACGGTCTCCCGGGCCTTGTCCAATTCCAGGGGCATAAGCGCAGAATTGCGCACGCAAATCCTGCAGCTTGCAGACCAAATGGGCTATCGCAGCCGCGGCAGCAGCGAGCCGGAAAGCCGGACGATTCGCATGTATGTCACCACTAATGCCGCAACTGGTGGGCTTGCGACCTTCTACAATGTGCTTATCGACGCCATGCAAACGGCCGCTCGAGAGGCCGAGCTCACTCTCGAAATTCGCCTGAGCCACGACAAGGCGCTCGATCTCGCCCGTCTCGAGCGCGATGCCGGCCCAGACCCGGTAGCCGTGACGCTGGTCATGGGCATCGACCCGCCCGACGAAGTGCTGTCGCAATTCGGCCCTTCGCGGCCGCTGATCCTCGTCAACGCCTTCGACCCGCTGATGCGGTTCGATTGCGTCGCGCCCAATAATTACTACGGCGCCTATTGGGCGACGCGCCGACTGTTGGAGGCCGGACATCGGTCGCTGCTGCATGTGCGGGATCAACATCGGTGGACGACAACCCAGCGCGAGCGGGGCTTTCTAGCTGCTGTGGACGATACTGAAGGCGCCAAAGGAAGGGTTGTGGATATCCGCCTCGGCGATGACGAACTCCACACCGCAATAGCCGAACGCCAGGCCGGCACCGCCGATTGGACCGGCATTTTCTGCGTGCACGATATGGCCGCAGTCCGGGTTGTGCACGCCCTCGAAGCCGCGCATTTCCGCATCCCGCAGGACGTTTCCGTGGTAGGCTTCGATGACCTGCCGGCGGCCTCTCTGATGACCCCCAAACTCTCCACCATGCAGGTGGATTGCGTCGCCATGGGACAGGAAGCAATTGCCCTGGTTCTACGCCGTCTGGGCCAGCCCAATGCAAGGCCAATCCAGGTGGAAAGTGCCGTCACCTCCACCGAAGGCGGCACAATTGCGAAAATTTCCGCAACTTAAGAAATTTGCGTAACACACTTGCGAATTTGCGTAACGCATGCAATAGGCTCCTCGAGGGTGCGAAAAGCACCAGTATGACCGAGGACGCGACATGCACGAGGCACGCAACAGGACCGGCGGCAAACCGATACTGGCCTTTGCCCACGATCCCTCGTTGACGCGCGGGGTCTATTCCGACGCCGCTCTCGCGCGGCTCAGCGCCTTTTGCGACATTCCTAACCCCCGGCCGGTTCGCAGCTTCGAAGAAGCAGAAAGCAGGGAGCTTTTGTCCAAGGTCAATATCCTCGCTACCGGCTGGGGCTGTCCGCGACTGGACCTTGCAGCGCTGCGCGCCATGCCCAAACTCACCATGGTGGCGCATGGCGCCGGCACGGTGAAAAGCTTCGTCTCGCCCGCCATCTACGAAGCCGGTATTGCCGTGACCAATGCAGTCGCTGCTAACGCCGTTCCGGTGGCCGAATTTACGCTGGCCTGCATTCTGCTGGCCAATAAGCGCGTGCTTTTCCTGCGCGATCTCTATCGCGAAACGCGCCAAGGCCTGCAGCGCCATCCGGTCATGGAATCCTCCCTCGGCAATTACCGCAAGACGATCGGTATTGTCGGGGCCTCCCATATTGGCCGGCTGGTTCTCGACCTGTTGCGCCCCTTCGATTTCGCCGTGCTGCTCGCCGATCCCTATCTCTCGCCCGACGTAGCCAAGGACTTGGGTGCAAAACTCGTGTCCCTTGATGACCTCCTCGCGCAAAGCGATGTGGTTTCGTTGCACGCTCCGGCCCTCGCAAGCACCCGCCATATGATCGATGCCAGACGTCTGGCTCTGCTCGGCGATGGCACGACCTTCATCAATACGGCGCGCGGCAGCCTCGTCGACCAGGACGCACTTACTGCGGAGCTGGTATCGCGGCGCATCGATGCCGTTATCGACGTCACCGAGCCCGAAGTCCTGCCCGCGGCCTCGCCGCTTTACGATCTGCCCAATGTGCTGCTGACGCCACATATTGCTGGCGCAGTCGGCATGGAACGCGAACGGCTGGGAGATATGGCGGTCGACGAGATCGAGCGCTTCGTGACCGGCCAGCCGCTGCGCCACGCGATCGATCCGGCCCTGCTCGAAAAAATTGCCTAGATTAAAGGGAGTTGCTCATGTCCAGCCAGAGGACCGCCTTCGTCGAACCGCGTCGTGAAGATGCCCGCTTCACCCAGAAGCGGCGCTACCAGATGCTGATCGACGGCAAATCCGTGGAGGCGGAGAGCGGAGAAACCATTACCCGCGAAAGCCCGGCCTATGCCGATCTCGTGGTTTCGGAAATTCCCAGGGCAACGAAAGGCGATGCCGAGCGCGCCATTCTCGCGGCACGGCACGCCTTCGATGAGGGTCCGTGGCCACGCATGTCAGGCAGCGAACGCAGCCGCATCCTGGCGCGGGTTGGCGAAGCCATCTACGAACACCGCGAAGAGCTGGCAGTGATCGAATGCCTCGAAGTGGGCAAGACCATCCGCCAGGCGCGCGGCGAAATGGGCGCTTCGGCCGAATTCTGGCGCTATGCCGCCGGCCACGCTCAGGGCCTGACGGGCGAAACGCACAATAGTCTCGGCGACAATGCCATCGGCCTGATGCTGCGCGAGCCTGTCGGCGTCGTCGGCATCATCACGCCGTGGAATTTCCCGCTGCTGATCGGTTCGGAACGTGTGCCGTGGGCTCTTGGCGCCGGCTGCACCGTGGTCGTCAAGCCAAGCGAATTCACCTCCGGCTCCACCATCCGCATGGCCGAACTGGCGCGCGATTGCGGCTTGCCCGATGGCGTCTTCAACGTCATCACCGGCTATGGCGACCCGGTGGGCCAGCTTCTTGCCGAACACCCGGCGACCGACTTCCTGTCCTTTACCGGCTCCTTCCGCGTCGGCCAGATCGTGGGTGGCCTCGCAGCCTCCAATATCAAGCGCGTCGGGCTCGAACTCGGCGGCAAAGGCCCGCAGATCATTTTCGCCGATAGCGACCTTGAAGCGGCGTCCGACGCCGTCGCCCGCTCGATTTTCGGCGTGGGCGGCCAGGCCTGCATTGCCGGCAGCCGTCTGATCGTTGAAGCACCGGCCCGCGAGGAAATGCTCGAGCGCCTCACCAAAATCGCCGACAAGGTCGTGATCGGCGACCCGCTCGACGAAAACGTGCATGTCGGCTCGCTCATTCACCGGCCGCACCTGGAAAAGGTTGAGTCCTACGTCAATGCCGGGCGCAAGGCTGGGGCTCGCCTCGTCACCGGCGGCGAGCGGCTGAGCAATGTCGGCAACTATTACGCGCCCACGATATTCGACGCGGTCGACACCGATATGAGCATTGCCCGCGACGAGATTTTCGGACCGGTGCTTGCGACCTTCAGCTTCGAGACACCGGAACAGGCGGTCGCGCTCGCCAATGACACCCAATACGGCCTTTCGGCCGGCATCTGGAGCCGCGACATCACCAAGGCGATGCGCACTATCCGCCAGGTCCGCGCGGGACGCACCTGGATCAATTCAGCCGGTGGCGGCGCCCCGGAAATGGGCATTGGCGGCTTCAAGCAGAGCGGGATCGGCCGCGAAATGGGTCACTACGGCTTTGACGAATACAGCACCTTCAAGAACGTGTTCATGGGGCTCAACCCCGTCAGCACGCCGTGGGTGGAATAAGGGAGGACTGCATGGGTTGGGTTGAACTGAATGGCGTCCGCAAGGTTTTTGGCGGCGTCGAAGTCATTCACGGCGTAGATCTGAATATTGCCGAGGGCGAATTTGTCGCCCTGGTTGGCCCTTCGGGCTGCGGCAAGTCCACGCTGCTGCGCATGATCGCGGGACTGGAGGAAGTCACGGGCGGAGAAATCTCCATCGGCGGCGAAGTGGTCAATGACCTCAGCCCGCGCGACCGCAACATCGCCATGGTGTTCCAGTCCTATGCACTCTACCCGCATATGACCGTGGCCGAGAATATGGGGTTCAACCTCAAGCTCTCGGGCATGAGCAAAGCCCAGCAGAAGCCGCTGATCGACGAGGCGGCGCGCATGCTTGACCTCACCGCGCTTCTCGACCGCCGGCCGGCCCAGCTCTCCGGCGGCCAGCGCCAGCGTGTCGCCATGGGACGCGCCGTGGTGCGCGATCCCTCCGTCTTCCTCTTCGATGAGCCGCTGTCCAATCTCGACGCAAAACTGCGCGTGCAGATGCGCGCCGAGATCAAGATGCTGCACAAGAAGGTTGGCCGGACCGCGATCTATGTCACCCACGACCAGATCGAAGCCATGACACTGGCCGATCGCGTCGTGGTGCTCAATGGCGGCAAGATCGAGCAGGAAGGCTCGCCCATGGAGCTCTATCTGCGTCCCGCCAATACGTTCGTTGCTGGTTTCATCGGCTCACCGGCGATGAACCTGCTCGACGCCACCGCGCGCCGTTCCGGCGAAACCTTCACTGCCGTCATGTCCGATGGCGACGCCTTGCCATTGCCTGCCGGCCTCGCAGTGACGGATGGCCAGGCCATCAAGGTCGGGCTGCGCCCCGAACACCTCAACCCTGCCGGCACCGGCGGCGGTTCGCTGGCCGGTGCCGTGGTGCTGACCGAGTTGACGGGTGCACAGGCACACATCGTCTTCCGCTATGTCGGGCACGAACTCACCGCCGTCATCGACAGCATGCAAGCTCCCGAACCAGACGGCAATTTTACGGCCCGTATTGCCGCGGACCAGATCCATGTCTTTGACGGTGCTTCAGGCCGCAGCCTGCGAGCCTGATCGAAAGACCACTCGAAAAGCGATGCGGAGCAGCGCCAAGGCGCCGCTCCGCATGCAATAGTCTTACCGGAGACGCCCCGACAGATTGGGCAAGGCCGGCGGATGCTCAGGCGCCTGGGCGGCACGGCCGTTCGCGGCGCCCCATACGTTTCGGGACAGGTGTGAAAGCACCGAGAGGGCCCCGCGACGCGACGGCATGAACCAGGCAAAGAACAGGACGCGGATCACCCAGGCCAGACGACCGGTGAACTGCAGCCCCCAAAGCTCGGTGACGCCACGCTGGCCGGCAAGGCCTGCGGCCTGCCCAAGTCCGCGGAAATTGAAGCCCTTGACCGACTGACCCTTGATGGTGCGGGCAATGTTGCGTCCCACGCAATCGCCCTGCTTCATCGCCCAAAGGGCGTTGGCCGGGCAGGGCTCGCCGGTGCCAGGATGCGCCACGGAAGCGATATCGCCGGCAACCCAGATATTGTGGTTTCCGCGGACGCGCAGATCGTCATCGGCGATGATCTGGCCAGCCTCGTTGCGCGGCAGGGATTCCGTGCCAGGCAGGACGCGGAAGCTCACACCGGCGGCCACCACGGAAAGATCGGAGGCAATCGTCCTGCCGTCGGCGAGCTCGACATGGTCCTTGTCTATCCGCGACACCCGTACGCCCTGATGGAGCTGCACGCCCTGGCCAACCAACTGGCGCGTGGCCGTCTCGGCGATATGGTTGAAGTTGGGACGCAGCGAGGGCAGAAGCGCTTCGCTCGACGAGACCAAGTGCACATTGACCTTGCCCGAACCGGCTCGACCATAGCGCGCGGCGAGAGCCGAAGCGGTTTCGACACCGGCAAGGCCACCGCCGACCACGACCACATTGCGCGTTCCCTGCGCCGTCGCGTCGCGGCTTTCGAGTTCGCCCACGAGCTTCTGCATGTCGCGCGAATTCTTCACGCACCAGCCGTTCTCGGCCAATCCGGGAATGCGATCGAACGGATCGATGGAGCCAGCGGCGATCACGAGATGCTCGAAACGGATCTCGCGCTTGCTGCCTTCGCTTTCGACGGTCAGCGACTGGCCCGGCAGGTCGGCCGAAACGACTTCGCCCTGCATAAAGCTATTGCCCAGGATGGGTTCGAGCGGGGTCAGCGTGCTGCCCACGGCCAGGTCGCCGGACAGCACTTCGCCCGTCCAGCCATGATAGGTGTGGTGCCGGTCGCGCGAGACCAGGGTCAGTTCGACCTCGCCGCGCGCGAGCTGGGCACCGAGGCGCGAACGCAGAACCGAAAAGGCATGGAGGCCAGCATAGCCGCCACCCAGGATGACTATGCGGCGCATGTGACCTGTTCCTCTGCCGGTGCGAATGTTCTGGACGGTACGCCCTCGACCAGCTTCCCGAATGAGCGGAACGGCGCGAGGTGGAAGCCGAGGTCCTCGTGTTCTTTCGCAAGCTTCAGGATGTACTCGGCCTGATCGACCTGAGCGTCGCCCATGCAGAAATGCCCGTGGTGACCGGAAAGGGCGAGCAGCATGGTTTCGGCAAGGCAGGCATAGGCCAGCTTGGGCGCCAGTGCGATCGAACCGCGCAGATCAAAGCCCGGAATTTCAACGAGGCCACCGTCCACGATCAGCACGTCCGGACGCTCGGTCAGCAAGCGTTCGTCGGTGTTGCGCGGCACAGTGTCGTCGAGCACGATGGCATTGCGCTTGAGATGCTCGCTGCGCAGCAGGGCATCGGGAGAAGAGGTCAGCAACACGACGAGGTCGGCCTTGGCGACATCGGCCATGTCCGTGCTGACGCTGGCTTCGACACCGTCACGGCGCACATCGGCAGCCAGCGCCTCAAGACGCTTCTCGTTGCGCGCAACCAGCAGGAGGCGGCCCGGATGCTGGCGGGCATAGAGCCGGGTCAGGCATGAACCAACGCTGCCCGTAGCACCGACAATGGCGATCAGGGGATCATGACCGAGCGAGCCCAGGAGTTTTTCGATGGCCTGCAAAGTCATCGCGGCGGTAAAGGCATTGCCGTTGGTCACGCCGATATCCTGGCGCTTGGCAAAGGCCCGGCCGCCCACGGAGGCCGGCGCGGTCAGCGCGCCAAGACCCACGACGGAGGCGCCAAGATCGCGCGCCTTGTCGATCGCTGCAGAAATACGGCCCTGCACCTGCGACCGGGGCAGTGTCAGCAACTGGGTTGGCGTAAGGGGAACAGTGATGATCCGGCCGACAACTTTGCCAGGCAGATCAACCCGAGACATCTTGCCGGTGACCATCGGCGGAACCGGGAGATGCTTTAGAGCACTTCTCCAAATGACTTCGGGAACCAGAGAGAACGGCTTACCGAACAATATCCCCATATCTGCCCGCAGCGTATTTCTCGGGTGCACCAAGAACGCAAACTCAGACTGCATAACAACCCCGCCATGGTTGCGCCGCTACTGGCGACGCCGCAGAAAGGGTTTTAGCACAATTTTAAGAAAAGTTTAACGAACTGTTCAGAGACTTTAAGACTTAGTTAACGCGACCCGTTCAAATGCATGAAAACATGGCAACACACGTTTAAGCCTTTGCCTCTATGATGCTATTTTGGAGTATCTCCGTAGCGCCTAGCGTCAGGCCTGTTGCGAATGGCAGGGGGTTCCTGCTTCTCGCCTGAAAATTCGAGGCCTCGCTGCGGCTGGGAAGCAGGGGTTGGTCATGAGTGCAGAGCCGGACATTTTCGACCTCAAGGGTCTGACGACCGCTTTGGACGACAAGGCGGAATATTCGCTGAGACGCGCGCTCGAAGCCGTTCGCGTGCACCTCGGGATGCAGGTGGCCTATGTCTCGGAGTTCGTGGGCGACCGTTCCTATTTCCGCGAGGTCGACGCTCCGGGGCTTGAACATGTCATCAAGCCCGGCGACTCCATGCCGCTCGATTATGTCTATTGCCGGCACATCCTCGAAGGCCGCCTGCCGGAGCTGATGCCTGATGTTCTCGACGAGCCCTTCGCAGCCAGCATGCCCTTCACCACCGATATGGGCATTCGCGCCCATATGAGCGTTCCCATCAAGCTGCAGGATGGCACGACCCACGGCATGTTCTGCTGCATCAGCACAGAGCCGCAGCCTTCTCTCAATATGCGCGACCTGAAGATGATGCGCGCCGTCGCCGAACTGACGGCCGTTCTCATCGGTCGCGAAATCGACGCGACGACCGAGCACCGAACCAATCTCGAACGGATCCAGCGCGTCCTTGCCAGCGACGAACTCTCCATCGTCGTACAGCCTATCTACCGGATCGCCGATCATCGCCTGGTTGGGTTCGAATGCCTGTCGCGCTTTGCCAGCCCCGAAGGCTGGACGCCTGATATCTGGTTCACCATGGCTGCATCCGTCGGTCTCGGCATCGAACTCGAAATGATGGCTGTCCAGAAGGGCCTTGCGCTGCTCGATCTCTTCCCCAAGGACATCTATCTGACCTTCAACGTCTCGCCCGAAACGATCATTTCCGGCGCCGTGGCGGAATCCATCAAAGGCAAGGACGGACGGCGGGTCGTCGTCGAAATCACCGAACATGCCAGCGTCTCGGACTACGAAGATCTTGGCCGCGCCCTGAACGAGATCAGAGTCAACGGCGTTCGTCTCGCCGTGGACGATGCGGGTGCCGGCTATGCCAGCCTGCGTCATATCCTGGCGCTGCAGCCCGATATCATCAAGCTCGACATCAGCCTCACCCGGAACATCCAGGATGACTTGGCGCGCCATGCCCTGGCGGCTGCCCTTGTGCATTTCGGCCGCGAGACCAAGAGCCAGATTCTGGCCGAAGGCGTGGAAACGGCCGTCGAATTCGAAGCCCTACGCAAACTCGGCGTCGAGACGGCACAGGGATATTTTATCGGCCGGCCGATGCCCTGCGCCGAAGCCTGCCTGCTTATTGCGCAGCAGCAGATTGCCGCAAGGCCGCGTCCGAAGCTGGCGACTCCGAATATAAAGGCCGCGATCTAGCGCGATGCCATCGACGGGTGGTCATTCCCATCCGTCGTCATCTGCCTCGTGCGACCTGCTTTAGGCCGAAAGAAACTCGGACCTTGATCAGTTCCGACGCACTGGCGGCGGGGCTAGGCTATCCGCTCGCCAGGCGGGACGGCCCGCCGCGTTCAACCGGCGCGAGGAGCCCGTTGATATGTCTGGGTGGCTTCGATTCTGCTGCGTGATAGTGCTGGCCCTGCTGCCGATTGCGCCGACGCAGTCGCAGGACTTCTTTCAGACGTTGATCACCATCATGAACGAGAACGCGCCGGCGGCGCCCGGTTCGCGCCTGCCGCTCGTGCGCGCTCCAGAGACCGATCCGGGCGTTCTGGAGGTACAGCGGCAGCTTGCCAATCTTGGTTATGATGTCGGGGTTCCCGATGGCGTCATGGGGCCGCGGACGCGCCAGGCGACAGCGAACTATCAGCAATCCATCGGCGCCATGCCAACTGGCACATTGACGCCGGGCGAGCGTAGCGCGCTTCTCGGTGGCGGTTCCCCCGCAACGCAGACGCCCATCGCCATGGCGCCAAGGGCCAAGCCGGGTTCGACCTGCTGCACGATGCGACCTACCGGGCAATGATTTCCGTTCTGGCATGAGCGATCCCGCCCTCAAGGGTATCGTGCTCGACGGTTGCATGGCCGCCTGTGCGGCCGACGCCCAATGCCAGGCTTTCACCTAAAATACCTCAGCCAGGGGTCTGCTTTCTCAAATCCGCCGCGACCAATCCTTCGGCCTATGGCGGCGCCATCTCCGGCATGCGCAGGCGGGTGGAAGTTTTGCGCAGACCCCGTCGGCGGTCGCCGCTCTCGCCGCCGAACGGCTGCTATCGCCGGCTGAAGTAGCGCAATTGCAGGCGGGCCCTTCGAAGCATGGCTATAATGCCGGCGTGCCCGACGGGGTTGCTGGTGGCAAGACGCGTGCCGCGATTGCGCGGTTTCTGGGCGACAATCCCGGCCAGGCTAGCCACGAGATCAATGTCGCCCTGATGCAGGCCGTGCTGGAGCAATCGGCAGTGCCGTCGCCTCCGATCGCCATTGATGCGAGTCAATATCGCACATTTTGAGGAAGTCGATCGCGATTTTGCGCTGATTGCCCTGGCCAAGGATCCATCCATTCTCGACCAGTCCGGCGTGCTGCAGACCTGGTTCAGCCGCGGCGCCCGCAGCGCCGATTTTGGCGACAATTTTGCACTCATCACTGCCTATGACAAAGGCAATGCGGTCGAGTGCGAAACCATCCTCGCAAACTACCGCCAGACCTTGCTCGACGAAGCCAAGGCATTCGTGGCCGATCCGGCAAATCTGAAATTTCACATCAGGATCACCAATCCCGTCCAGTTCGATGCTTTCGAGCCCGGTCAGGGGCTTCTCATCCGGCCCGGGTCCAGCGATGTACTGGACGACAAACGCCTGCTCTATCGCACCGTGGTGTCTATTTCGAAATACCCAGGCATGGAGGCGGGGGTCTGTGGCAATGGCGTTGCGCCCTACCCGCATCGAAGCGCTGGGCCTGAAAGCGGATGTTCGCAGCGGCGCACTCATCCGCATCGAAGATGTCGTCATGCCGGGGACCGGCGGCGCGGGCAACGGCGTCGGGCTCGATCTCGTCGTCGATAGCGTCGAGGTCGTGGCGCATCCCGAAGGCGGCAAGCCCATGCCGCTGATCAGAACGCGGTTCGACAGCGCCTGGTATCCGGGCGACCCGCCCGTCACGGCAACCACCGCCGCAGAACTCGAAGCACTCACAGCGGCAAACAGCGCTCAGGGCGGTTCTGATATTCCAGAGGGATGGGACATTGTCGGGCAGCAACCGGGCCAGTCGCTCGAAGAAGCGGATGCCATCATCCGCGATCATATGGAGGTTGCCGCCGTCTATGAGCGCCAGCAGGGCCAGCGCCAGCCGCCTTATTTCAGCAATGAGATTTCCTATCGCGACGCGACACTTTCAGAAGCCACCACGCTGATCTACGAACCAACCAAGGCCGGCGATATCGTGTTCCTGATCGCGCGAAGTCGGCAAGCCTGCCGACACCATGCCAGCCGAGGATATCCTTGCGGGTCTACCCAAGAAGTACGGGGCAGAAAACCTGGCGGACCAGGGCATGCCCGGTCAGTTCTTTATCCGCTGGCACTCGCGGGAAACGCCGGGATCGAGCCGAGGCAAGAGCGATGTGCAGCATTGCGGCGCGCCCTCCGTGGGGGCCCAGGGCTATTGGACACCCGTCGAAGGCAGTGTCGAGGCCATGGCTCCCGAGCATAGCGGGCAATATCCAGGTGCGCGGCTATGTGGTCCTGCCAGCGCCCTCTGACATCAATGCCGAGCTTCTGGAACTTGGCCAGCTCGATTGTGGTGTCTCGGTCACGGCCAACAAACACAAGACGGGCAACAACGACTCTCTCATGATCCAGATGTTCGACTATGCCGGCTATGCCAGAGCTTTTGCCCAAGCCCAGGAACTGGCGGAAAGTGCCAAGGCGGAAGACGGCGCCCCCGAAGAGGCAGCGCCGCTCGATATCGAACTCTGAATGGCGCGGGCCCGAGCCCGCGCACCAGATATCAAACAGCCTATACGCCGGTGATCATCGAGACGATTTCGTTCTTGTCGGTGTTGGCGGTTTCGCGCACCCCAATCTGCTTACCGCGGCGCAGCACGCAGATGCGATCGGAGAGACGAAAGACCTGGTCGAGACTATGGCTGATGATCAGGACGCCTATATTTCGCGATTTCAGGGCCACCACGGTTTTTTCGACCTTGGCGGTTTCCGCGACGCCGAGGGCTGCGGTCGGCTCGTCCAGCAGCACCAGCTTGCGCGCCCAATGGGTGGCGCGGGCAATGGCGATACCCTGCCGCTGGCCGCCAGAGAGATCGCTGATCGTGGCGTGGGCCGATGGAATGCGCACATCGAGTTCGGTGACGAGGCGGTCGGTTTCGGCGATCATCTGGCGTCTATCGAGGACGCGGAACGGCCCTTTAGTGAGTTCACGGCCAAGGAACAAGTTCATATAGACAGGTTGCTGATCGACCAAAGCCAGGTCTTGATAGACGACCTCGATGCCATGTTCCCGCGCTTTCGTGGCGTTGGGCATGGAGACTTCCTGGCCATCGATGCGGATGGCGCCGGAGGTTGGGGCATACACGCCCGAGATGATCTTTATGAGCGTCGACTTGCCGGCGCCATTATCGCCGACAAGGGCCACGACTTCGCCGGCCCGCACATCAAGAGAAAAATCCTCGATGGCGACAATACCGCCAAAGGCCTTACGGATATTGCTCAGCTCCAGCACGGGAGCGCTTGCGGTATCGAGCATGTCTCCCTCCTACACCGGCCAGCTTTCGGGCTCGCCAAACCCGTTCTCGATGCTTTCAACCTTTGGCTTGCCCGAGGCAATACCGGAAACGCCGACGACATAGGCGCGGGTGACAAAGGCCTGCCCCCGGAAGCCAAAGACGGCCGTGTCACCGGGACGCGGCACGCGGGCACTCGTGGCGTCGATCATAGCATAATAGTCGATGGCCGATGGCGGCGGGATTTCGACTTCGAGGAGAGAAGCGGCATCGGTCGTGGGCTCGGGCGAGACCAGCGCCTTGACGGGATAGTCGGGGAAGATCGGATCAATGTAAAATCCGCCGCCGAAACAATAGGCCCGCCCCCCCGAGAGGTGGGACACTTCGGTGAGGTAGAGCACGGCGGGTAGTTCCGGCAGGTCTTCTACTACATGGAGGGCCGTGGTGCCGTGAATGCCATTGCCCGGTTCGCATTGGGTGGCGCCCGCTTCGGCAAGACCCTTCAACAGCACGGATGAGGTTGTGCCCGGAGCATTGACCTCGATGTCGTGGTGACCGGCGCGGCGGAGGGCCTCAGCGGCGCGAGAAAGCGTGGTCAGGTTCGGTGTCGGCTTCACTTTCCGGCTCTCGTGATCGAAGAGCAGAGCCGGGAAAGTTGTGATGCCGGCAAAGCGGCCGCCCTCGATGCGGTCAAAGCCATTGGCCACGTCAGCGATATCGGCAGCGTCGAACCCACCTTCATGGCCGCGATAGAAGGTGTCGCCGTCGGCCTTGATGCGCGCGAGGAGGTTCTGGCGATAGCCCGCCTTATGCGCGGCGCGACCAGCCTCATGCGCTTTTTCTGCGTTGAAGACGGTCCAGTAGTCAGGCCTGAAGGTATGGGCTGCGGCATCGGCTTCGGCGCGGGCGACCTGGGAAAGGTGGCCAAGATGCCCCACGGGCATGCCGGCGCGATGGGTGGCGCGGGCACAGGCCATGTCGACGGCTACAGACTTTTCGATGCCGCCGCGCTGAACCGCGTGACAAAAGCTGGACGAGCGCCCGGCCTGCTTGGTCATGGCGAAGATTTTGAGGCCGTTCTTGTCGGCCTCGGTCTTGAGGATACAGGCATTAGCTTCGACCGCATCGAGATCAAGCACATAGGAATTGGCCGGGATCTGGCCGGACTGGTGCAGCGCCATGGCCGCTTCGATGAAGCGTGGATTGCGGCGGCGGAGAACGTCGAGAAACATAGTTTGTTACCTCAGCGAGTCTTTTCGCGCAGCGACACGGCGACTGCGACGAGAATGATGAGACCGCGAACGATCATCTGATCGGAAACAGAGAGCCCCATGAGGATGAGGCCATTGTTGAGCATGCCCATGAGCAGCGAGCCGACGAGCGCGCCGATAACGGAGCCCTTGCCGCCATTGAGCAGCGTGCCGCCGACGATGACCGCAGCGATAACCGTCATCAGGTCGGTTTCGCCCAGCGTATATTTGGCCGCCTGCAGGCGCCCGGCATAGAGAAGACCGGCAAGACCCGCGAGGCCACCGCTGATCATGAACACCCAGAGCCGGATGCGCGAAACCTTGATGCCAGTGACCTGCGCGGCCCGGGCATTGTCGCCGGTGGCGAGAACGTGAGCGCCGAAACGGGTCTGGCGATAGACGACATGGCCGATGGCAACGGCAACCACCGTCCAGATGACGAGGGATGGCACGCCGAAGAGCGAACCGGAACCAAAGATGCCGGTAAAGAGCGGATCGGTGACGGGAATGGAGCGCAGTTGGGTGAGCGAGCGGCCAATGCCGGCGACGAGACCCATCGTGGCAAGGGTCACGAGGAAGGATGGCAGGCGCAGCCAGGCGATAAGCACGCCATTGATGGCGCCGACGAGGAGGCCTACACCAAGACCGGCCCAAATGCCGACCGGAAAAGCGGCGGCAGGCATGGCGGCCATGGCCATGGCGGCGCAAAGGGCCGAGACGGCGACGGTGGAGCCGAAGGACAGATCTATATCACCGGCCGAAAGCACGAAGACGAGGCCAATGGCCATGATCGTGGCGGGGGCGGTTTGCAGGATGATGTTGACGAGGTTGCGCTGCGTGAGAAATCCGCTATCGCGCAGCACCACGGCAAAGAACAGGAATATGGCGAGAAACCCGACATAGACGACATATTGCTGGAGATTGATCCGCGCGAGGAGGGATCGGACAGGACTTGCCGGGGCGGCCGGATTGGACGCGGACATGGCGAGGTTTCCTTGCATGGGGTGGCCGGGCAGCAAACTGCCCGGCCGAGCCGGAATATTACTTTGCGCTCAGCACCGAAGCGGGCGCATCGCGATGCAGGGACTGCTGCCAGCCCTCGGCGACATTGTCGGCAGTGACGGTCAGAGCCGGGGCAACGACAAAGGCAGGCACCTCTTCGCCGAGCAGACCCTTGAGACCGGCAGCGGCCATGGCCCGGCCCAACTCATAGGCTTCGTCGGCGACGAGACCAACCACATTACCGCCCTTGACCATATCGAGCGCGACCGGCTCGGAGAGGTCGAGAGTCACGATCTTGGTCGTGGTGTTGCCGGCGCTGCGCAGTGCCGCGAGAACGCCATCGGCCGGTTCGGCCCAGGTGACATAGATGCCATCGAGATCGGGGTTTTGCAGCAGCATGGCATTGGCCAGCTCTTCGGCGCGAGCCGGGTCGGAAATGCCCTGTTCGGCGACGATTTCGATACCGGGATAATCGGCTTCGATCGTGGTCTTGAAGGCGTTGTCGCGCTGGTTGGTCACATAGTAGTCGGCATCATGGAAAATCCAGCCGACCTTGCCTTCGCCGCCAATAGCTGCGGCGAGGACATCAGCGGCCTGCTTGCCCATCTGGAAGAGATCGTCGGTGACGATGGCAGCATAATCGGTTCCGTGGACGTAACCGGCCGGCAGGTTGGAGAGGAAAACCAGTTCCGCGCCGGCATCCACGGCGCCACGAAAAGCTTCGGCCGAGGTGACCGGATCGAGCGGCAGCGAGAGGATGACATTGGGCGAAGCGGCAAGCGCAGTTTCGATGTCCGAGCGCTGCTTGGCGGCGTCAAAACCGGCGTCGGTGGTGACGACGACATCGACACCCGCACGGGCGAATTCATCATTGGCGCCGGCGGCGACGGCATTGATGAAATCGGACGATGTGTGCCAGAGGAGGGCCGCCTTATAACCCTTGCCCTGAAGCGCCGCGATGTCAGCGTCGGTGAGGACAACTTCCGAACTCGGGGTCGCGGTTTCGCCATTGGGGCCGATGGTCTGGGCCAAGACGGGTGATGCGATAAGCGTACTGGCGAGCAGGGCTGCCAGCATGGTTGTGGTCTTCATCTTTTGCTCCCTTGATGAAAATCCTAGTTCCCTTCCACCCCGCAGAAGCGGGTCATGAAATCGGCAAAAGCCACCACGCCAGCGAGATATTCCTCGACGCTGACGCGCTCTTCAAAAGTGTGGCAATTGCTGATGTCGCCCGGGGCGCAATAGACCGCCGGGATATTGAGGCCGTTGACGAAGAACGGCGTTTCCGACCAGAAAGGCGCCCCCTCGGCACCGCCCCGTCCGGGTATGGCTTGCCCCACCGCATCGCCCAGCATGGCGAGCGCGGGATGGCTTGGATCGATCTCCGCTGCCGTTCCGCCCAACGCGTGATCGCGGCCGGCGGGATAGACGATGTCGACTGAAATTTCGGGATCGGCAATGGCGCCGCGAATGACGGCTTCGAGTTCGGCCGCTGCCGCATCGAGGCTTTCGCCGGGCAGCAGCTTTCTGATCAGCGAGAGCGTGCAGCGCTCCGGCACGGCGATGAAACCACCGCCATTGAGCGTGGTGATGAGCAGGAAGCCGCGACCGACAAGCTTGTGCTCCGCCCGCGCCGAAATGGCGTCGGAATGGGCCCAGAGGGCGGACATGACGGCATGGCTGGCTTTGAGGGCGTCATGGCCGAGTTCCGGCACGCCGAAATAGGCTGATTTTCCGGTGATCGTGATATCGGCGATGAAAAAGCCGATCTGAGCGGCATAGACGGCGAGTTTTGTCGGCTCAGTATAGACGACGAAATCGGGCCGTGGCAGTTCGCCCGAGGCGATGCGGGCGGCATGGGCTTTCACACCGGCGGAAACGCCGGTTCCCGGCTCGCCGCTTTCCTCATCGCCGACGAAGGCAAAATCTACATCGCCTTTGAGCTTGATGCCGGCCCGATCAAGGAGGCTCAGCGCCGCCAGGCTCGTGCAGATGCCGGCCTTGAGATCGCCGGAACCACGGCCCCAGATTTCGCCATCGATGAGCGGGGCGCCAAAGGGGTCCTCGCGCTGATCACCAGCCCAATGCTCGCGCCAGCCTTCGACATGGACTGTATCGGTATGACCGATAAAGAGCAGGCGCTTTCCCGCGCCACTGCCTTTTCGCGTGCCCCAGACATTGGGGCGACCGGGCAGAAAATCTGCCGTTTCGACATTGCCGACGCCGCGTGCGCGCATCTGCTCGGCGAGATAGGAAACGAAATTGGCTTCATTGCCGGTGACACTGTCCCGGCCGATGGCACCGCGCAGCAGCGCAATGGCGTCGCCCCTATCGAGCGCGGCGCGCAGCTGATTGCCAAGCGGGCTCACTTGAGGGCCTCGCGCATGGAAACGGCATTGGCGGGCGGCAAGGAAATGCGCGATTCCGGCGCATCGGCGCCGAAGAGCGTGTTGTGAAGATGGCTGAGACCAATGGCCGTCGCGCCGACTAGGGCGGCGTGATCGCCCAGTTCGCTGGCCTCCACTTCGACGGGATAGGGGAAACAGGCGGGCAGGACGCCGATCACCCGCGCCACCAGCTCCCGACGACTGCCAATGGAGCCGCCAAGAATGATCTTGTCGGGATTGGTGATGGCGGCAATGGCGCCGATGCCGCGTGCCAGCAGCCTTGCGGTTTCCTCGAGCACGGCCACCGCATGCGCCTCATGCGCATTGGCCTTTTCGAAGATCGCCGGCACGGTGGCATCGATGCCGGCCAGGACGCGATAGCGCGCGACAATGCCATAGGAGGCGGTCAGGCGCTCGAAGGCACCGGCGCGTAGCGATTCCGGTTCGAAGGGATCGGCTCCGAACGGCAAGAAACCGAGTTCACCGGCCGCATTGCCGGCGCCACGAACCAATTGGCCATTGACCATCAAGCCGCTGCCGACACCGGTGCCAAGCGCGATATAGGCAAGGTTATCGAGCCCCTGCCCCACGCCGAGCCAGCTTTCGCCAAGCACAGCGAGATTGACGTCATTTTCGAGCATGACATCGCAGCCGAGCGCTTTTTCCAGCGCCGAAGCGACATCCATCTTGTCAAAACCGGCAATATTGGGCGCCAGCAGCACGCGGCCGGTCTTGGCCTGCGGCGCGCCGGGCACGCCGACAACAGCAATGCGCAACTTGTCCATGGCAACGCCACCCTGGGCGGCCACTTCCCGGGTCAACCGGCCGATCTGGGCAACGATGGCATCTCCGCCTTCCGGGTGGGTCGGCTCCATCATTTCGGCAATGACGCGCGAGGACAGATCGCAAATGGCGACCCGCACCTTGGTGCCACCCAGATCCACCGCGCCGATATAGGCGGCAGAGGGAATGATCTCGTAGGTGACCGCCGTACGGCCAACATGCCCGCTGGTCCGTCCGGTTTCCTGCACCCAGCCCTCATCCTCAAGCTGTCGCATCACTTCGGAAATGGTCTGCTTGGAGAGACCGGTCTGCTTGGCGATGGACGCACGCGAAATCGGGCCATTCTGAACGATGGCCTCCATCACGGAGCGCAGGGAGAACTGGCGGGAGATGCGAACTGCCTGACTCAAGACAGATACCTTAATTAGTTCGGTGTGGTGACGAACTAATCATCGAAGCACGCAACGTGTCAAGCGTGAGCGCGAAGGCCAAGGCGGGCGTGGCCCCGGACGATGGATATCCAGAGCCGGAGCTGCGGTTTCAAATTGGCTGGGCGCAGCGGCGACGTTCGGCGCATGAATCTATACTGCAGCCGCCACGGCCGGACGGCCGGAGCGAACGGCTGCCAGAGCAACGGCGAGCGCCAGCAGCGGGAAAATCGTGGCAATCAGGGAAACATAGGCCAGACCCGGTCCGTGATCGATGGCCAGACCGCCGGCCCAGGCGCCGATGGCATTGCCGAGATTGAAGGCGCCGATATTGAAGCTCGACGCCAGGCTCTGCCCCGCGCCCTTGGCATTGGACAGCACCCACATCTGCAGGGGGGCGACGGTCGCAAAGCCGGCGGCGCCAAGCAGACCTGCAAAAAGCACGGCGGCGATACCGTTGTGGAGCGCCAGCGTGGTCACGCCAAGCACCAGCGCCAAAGCGGCAAGCGTCACAATAATGGCGCGGGCCAAATGTCCATCGGCCAAGCGGCCACCAAGAAGATTGCCGGCCATCATGCCACCACCGAAGACCAGCAGGATCGGCGAGACTGCGCTATCGGGAAAGCCGGTGATTTCAGTCAATAGCGGCGCGACATAGGTGAAGACGGCAAAAACGCCGGCATAGCCGAGGACGGTGGTCAGAAGACCAAGCAGCACAGGCCCGCTGGCAATGACGCGGAGATCCGCGCGCCAGTCGGATGCTTCGGGCTTGCTGCGGTCGGCCGGCACAAGGGCGGCGACGATGGTCAACGCAAGAATGCCGACCGCGGTCACAGCCCAGAATGTCATGCGCCAGCCGTAGGTCTGGCCAAGCCAGGTGCCGAGCGGCACACCGAGCACGGTTGCGACGGTGAGCCCTGTGAACATGATGGCGATAGCGGAGGCCTGGCGGTCCTTGGAGACGAGGTCCGTCGCCACCACAGCGCCGACACCAAAGAAGGTGCCATGAGCCAGGGCCGTCAGGATGCGGGCGGCCATCAGCCATTCATAGCTTGGCGCCAGCGCGCAGGCGGCATTGCCGACAATGAAAATGGCCATGAGGCCAACAAGAACATGCTTTCGCGGAAAGCGCGCGCTGAGGGAAGTCAGGATCGGCGCGCCGATGGTGACGCCGAGCGCATAGCCGGAGATGAGCAGGCCGGCGGCGGCGATGGTGACATTGAGTTCCCGGCTGACATCGAGAAGCAGTCCCATGATGACGAATTCGGTGACGCCGATGCCAAAAGCACCGGCTGTGAGGGCATAAAGTGCCAAGGGCATGGTGGGGTCCGTGTTGTTGGATGCGGTTGGCGGTAAGATAGACCGGACTGTTTGGGTGAATTAGACTGCAGGAAAGAACAGCACTTGTGAGTTGAAGTCATCATGGCGCGGTTGGAGGTTAATCGGTCCGGCGAGATGGAGGTGTTTGTCAGCGTCGTGCAGCTGGGCGGGTTTTCGCCGGCGGCGCGGGCTTTTCGGATGACGCCTTCGGCGGTGAGCAAGCTGATTGCGCGACTGGAGGAGCGGCTGGGGACGCGGTTGCTCAATCGCTCGACGAGACAATTGCAGCTGACGCCGGAGGGCTCCGCCTTTTATGAGCGGGCGCGGGATATTCTTGCCGATCTAGAAGAGGCCGAGAAAGCGGCGGGCATGGGGGAGCAGCCGGTGGGACGGGTGCGGATCAATACCAGCGCCTCCTATGCCAATCATGTGCTGGCGCCGATCTTGCCGGAATTCATGCAGCGATTTCCGGGGATTACGCTCGATATTGTGCAGACGGACCTGGTGGTGGACCTTCTTGCCGAGCGAACAGATGTTGCGGTGCGGGCCGGGCCATTGAAGAGTTCGAGCCTTGTGGCTCGCAAGCTCGGCGAGACAACGCCGACCATCGTCGCTTCGCCCGCCTATCTTGAGCGCTGCGGGGAGCCGCGGACGATTGCCGAACTAGAGCGGCACAATCGTCTGGGTTTTGGCTATGCTCGGACGGTGGATGGCTGGCCGCTGCGCGAGGATGGCCGAAACATCGTGGTGCCGCCGGCCCAGTGGGTGCAGACCAATGATGGCGAGGGCATGCGGCATCTGGCGCTGGCGGGGGTAGGCTTGGCGCGGCTTTCGAACTTCACGGTGCGCGGCGATATCGCTGCTGGCAGGTTGAAGCGGGTGCTGGCGCATCTCGACAATGGCGAGATGGAATCGTTCCACGCCGTCTATGTCGGACAGGGCGGTCCCCTGCCCTCACGCATCCGCGCCTTGCTCGATTTTCTGGCTGAACGAGGCCGGATTTCCTGACGACCTCGTTAACGCTGCGGCGAATTGGTTGTGAGGTGGTTGACATAACGCTAACGCGTGGTAACGTTCCCACGAAGGTCATGAAATTGACCAAGGAGGATCTGCCGTTGCGCAAGCGCCGGCCTACCATCATCGATGTGGCTGAGCGAGCCGGGGTGTCGAAAAGCACCGCGGCGCGGGCGCTTGCGGGTGCCGAAAGCATTCTCGATGAGACGCGCGAGCGCGTGCTCGCGGCCGCCAAGGCGGTGGGCTATGAGCGCAATCACCTAGCAGTTGGCATGCGATCCGGGCGTTCTGGGATGCTTGGTCTCGTCATTCCTGACATTACCAACCCCTTCTGGGCCGACGTGGCGCGTGGTGCGCTCGATCGCGCGGCGGAAGCGGATGTTTCGCTGCTGGTGTTTTCCTCGGACTGGGACCCGGCCAAGGAAGAGAGCCACTTGCGGGCGCTGCGCCGAGCACGCGTCGATGGGGCCATCGTCAATCCGGTGTCGGATGCGCTTGATGATCTCGACAAGTTCGGCCTGCCCTTCGTGCTGATCGGGTCTAGCGCCGAGCGCTTTGCCGATGTGTCGAGCGTGGGTTCGGACATTACCCAGGCAGTTGAACTGGGGCTCGATCATCTGGTGTCCAAGGGGCATCATGCGCCGACGCTGATCGTCGGGCCGAAATCGCGCCTGGCGCGGACGCGCTTTCTCAATGCGGTGCAGCGGCACAGCATCAAGCGGGATGTCGATCCGGCGCAACTCATTGTAGAGGATGGCGAATATACGCTTGAAGGTGGGCGTCTCGCCATGCTGCGGCTGCTCGATCGGCCGCGGCTTGGGCATATCTGCGTGTTTGCTGCCAATGACATGATGGCCATCGGCGCCATGATGGCGGTGCGCGAACGCGGGCTGCGCTGCCCCGAAGATGTGTCGATCCTTGGGTTCGACGGCATCCCCTCGGGGGCTTTTACCTTTCCGGGTCTCACCACCATTGCCAAGCCGGGCCGAGATATCGGCGCGCGGGCGGTGGAGAGCCTGTTTGACGAAATCGAAGGACGGCCGGAACACGGCCGCGTCTATATGCCTTGCCGGCTGATCGATCGGGCCTCGCTCGCCGATCTGTCGCGCGAACCCCGCAAACTGGTGGGGTAGGGAGGATCTGACTGATGGCAGAACCAAGTGCTGGTCCGCTTGCCGTATCGAAAAATGGGAACGTTCCCAAAGCAGAGACGAGCAGCAAGGGACAGGAGTCCGCTAGCAGACTGTTAGCATCGAGCGGCTCATTCGGGGCGCAAGTGCGACAGTGGTGGCCCTATTACGCCATGATGGCGCCCGGGCTGATCTTCTTCATCATCTGGCACTACGTACCGATCTGGGAAGCCAAGATGGCTTTCGAGCAGGTCCGCATCATCCCGCCCAATATCTGGGTGGGGCTGAAGAACTTTCAGGTCCTGTTCTCGTCGCCGATCTTCTATCAGGTGCTCGCCAATACGCTGATCATCTCGGGCATGAAGATCCTCTTCGTTTTCCCCGTACCGATCATCGTGGCGCTGCTGCTCAATGAAATCCGCAGCGGCAAGCTGCGCGGCACACTGCAGTCGGCGATCTATCTGCCGCACTTCCTCTCCTGGGTCGTGATCTCGGGCGTGTTCATCGCCCTGCTCTCACCTACCGATGGCGCAGTGAACCAGATCCAGACCGCGCTCGGCTTCCAGCCCGTCAGCTACATGACCAATACCGGCACCATTCGCTGGGTGCTGGTGATCTCGGAAATCTGGCGCTCGGCAGGTTGGGACAGTCTGCTTTACCTCGCCGCCATCTTCGCCATCGATCCGCAGCTCTATGAAGCCGCCGAAATGGATGGGGCCAATCGCTGGCAGAAAATCTGGCACGTCACCATTCCCGGCATCGTGCCGACCATCGCGACGCTCTTCATTCTCAACATGGGCATGTTCCTCAGCGCCGACCTCAACCAGGTCATCAACATGCAGAACGACGTCAACGCTTCGACCATCGATATCTTGGACACCTATGTCTACCGACTGGGCCTCTCGACGGGCGAATACGCCCTCGCCACCGCCGCCGGCCTCTTCAAGGCCGTCATTGGCATGATCCTCGTGGTTACGTCGCATCTCGTCAGCAAGAAGCTGACCGGCAAGGGAGTGTGGTGATGTCCAATTCCGTGCGCCGCAGCCCGCTCGAGCGGGTCGAGTATGTGCTCATCGTTTCAACGCTGTTGTTGCTGGTGGTCTTTACCCTGCAGCCGCTGTTGAACCTGCTTGCGCTGTCGTTTACCGATCCGAGCAAGGTGGCCGGATTTTCGGGGCTTTCCATCATTCCCGATGGGTTCTCGCTCGATGTGTGGACGTTGCTGTTGCAGCACCCCAATGTGCAGCGCGGGCTGTTCAATTCGATCTGGATGACGACGACCAGCGTGCTCATCGGCGTGATGGGGACGGCGCTGATGGCCTGGGGCCTGTCGCGGCCCGGCCTGCCGGGACGTCGGCTGATCTTTCTGATGGTGCTCGTCACCATCGTTTTCGAGCCGGGCATCATTCCCGATTATTTTCTAATGAAGAGGATGGGGCTCCTTAATTCGCCCTGGTCGGTGATCCTCTATAAGGCCGTGAGCGCCTGGTATCTGATCATCCTCGTGCGTTTCTTCGAGGAGATTCCGAAGGAACTGCTGGAAGCCGCCGAGCTTGACGGCGCCAATCCGTTCCAGACCTTTTTCATGGTCGTGCTGCCGCTGGCGAAGCCCGCGCTCGCCACCATTGCGCTGTTCTATTTCGTGCTGCACTGGAACGAGTTTTTCCGCTCAATGATCTACCTCAACGACCAGACCAAATGGCCGCTGCAGGTGGTGCTCAGGCAGTTCGTGATCGAGGGCGACAAGATCGCCATCGTCGGGGCGAACAATGCCAACAACAATATCGGGCTGGCGCAGATCAACATCCGCGCGCTGAAGGCCGGGATGATTTTCATCACCATCCTGCCGATCCTGGCGATCTACCCGCTCATCCTCAAATATTTCACCAAGGGCACCATGTCGGGGGCGCTGAAGGGATGAGGGTGTTTGCGACATCAGAGCGCGCGGCTCCACCCCCTCCCAGCCTCCCCCATCAAGGGGGAGGTGAAGGGATCGTGGATGGGGAGCCACCGAGCCAAAAATCCAAAAATTCCGCGGAAGCGGTGTGACTAAAAACAACGGAGGAGACTACCAATGACACTGAAGAAACTGTTCCTGGCGACGACGGCTGTTGCCATGCTGGCTGGCATTGCCGCGCCGGCCATGGCCCAGACGACGCTGCGCCTGGTCAGCAAGGACCTGCTTTCGACCAATCCCGATGACATGAAGGAAGTCGAAGCCATCGAAGCCGCGCTCAAGGCGCAGGGCGTCGATGTCGATATCCAGACGGTGGACCTGCCCGGCGGCACTTCGGCCTATGTCGAGGCGCTGGGGATCATGCTGCTGTCGGGCGATATTCCGGACATCATCTATTTCCAGGGCGGCGACCAGAAGATGGCCGATCAGGGGATTCTGGAAGACCTGACGCCGCATATCGAAGCCTCGGCCAATGTGAAGGCTGCGCTCTGGCCGCACAATGTCGACCGTCTCGCGAACTATCCGTACCTCCTCTACATCTACCCGCCGCGCGCGCCGCAGCCGGTGATCCGCCAGGACTGGCTGGAAAAGCTCGGCCTCGAAGCGCCGAAGACTGTCGAGGAATATGAGGCCCTGTTCCAGGCTATTCATGACGCCGATCTCGATGGCGATGGCACGGCCGGCAACACGCTGGGCCTGACCGGCTTCGGCAACACGGGCGAACTCGACTCCATCTTCAACCAGGCATTTGGCGTGACCGGCACCTGGATGAAAAATGCCGATGGGCAGTGGGTCAATTCGCGCGTGACCGATGCCGAAAAGGCCAAGATCGAGTTCTATGCGCGGCTCGCCGAGAAGGGTCTCTTCGACAAGGAATATGTCACCAACACGTTCGACGTGAAGGAAGACAAGTTCTACACCGGCAAGGCCGGCGTGGTGTTTGGCTCCTCGCCTGAAGTCATCGACATCTATGCGGGCAAGATGCGCCAGGCGCATCCAGGCGAGGACATTTCCCTCACCCTGTTGCCGATCCCCTCGGGCCCGGGCGGCCAGGGTCTGGCAGCGGTCGACGTTGCCAAGGAATCGCGCGGCTGGGCCATTTCCTCGCTCTCCGAGCATAAGGAAGAGGCGTTCAAGGTGCTCGATTTCATGGCTTCCAAGGAAGGCCAGGATATCGACCGCATGGGCTTTGAGGGCACGCAATATACCAAGGACGCGAGCGGCAAGGTGACGTTCACCGACGCCATCTCGACCTGGTATGCGCGCTTCTTCAACGCTGCCAACTGGACCCCGCCGACCCCGCTGCTCTCGCCCACCGCGCAGGAAGCACTCGACACGATCAAGGCGAATTTCGTGGCTGACAATGCCTTTGTCTGGCCGGCCGAATTTGCCGCCGATGTCGATGCGACCGAGCAGGTCTATCGCTCGTGGGTGGCCAAGTTTGTCACCGGCGAAGCCGGGATCGATCAGTGGGATGCGTTTGTTGCCGAGTACAATGCTGCCGGCGGCGAGCGCATGGCCGAGCACGCCCGGACTGTGTTGGGCGAGTAAGCGAAAGAATGGGGCCGGCGGGGTGACGTCAGGTCCACAGGACGGCACCTCCCCCTTGATGGGGGAGGTTGGGAGGGGGTGCTGGGAGCCACGGTGTTGTGGCTCACATCCCCCCTCCCTGACCCTCCCCGCGAGGGGGAGGGTGTCGACTGATAGAACGCGGCAAGCGCCGGACCAGTGTTCGGCGGGAACAATGACAAAAAAGTCGGAGTCGAGATGACCCCATCCTTCCAGTCCCGCATTCGGGCCATGCTGTATGGCATTGCCCTGGGAGATGCGCTGGGCGCGCCGGTGGAAAAACTATCGGCGGCGCAGATCAGAGCGCGCTATGGCCGCGTGACATCGGTGATGACGCGCTGGCACAAGATGGATCTGCCGCCAGAGCAGCGGAACCATCGGGTGCGCGGGGATGGCATCGTCACCGACGACACGATGATGACCCTGGCGCTGATGGATATTTATGCCGATACCGTCCGGCATCTTGACGCCTGGGACATGGCCGATGGCATGGTCAAGCAGATCGCCTGGACGCCGCGCTGGGTGCCGGAATTGCAGCGCGAAGCCATGCTGATCGACCGGCTGTTCTATCCCGAAAAGTGGATTTTCCAGCGGCATCAATTGTCCAATTGCGACCCGCGCCAGGGCGGGATCGGCAATATGGTGAACTGCGGGGCAGCGATGTATATCGCCCCGATCGGGGTCGCCAATGCCGCCAATCCACGGGCGGCCTATGAAGAGGCGATCGCCTTTGCTGCGGGACACCAGGAAAGCTATGGGCTCGAATCGGCCGGCGTGATGGCGGCGGCGGTTGCTGCGGCTTTCGTGCCCGGCAAGACCATTGAAGGCGTGGTCGAGACCGTGCTCGGGCTCGCCAAGGATGGTACGCGCGACGCCATTGCCGAGATTGCCGATGTGGCCAATCGGCTGCGCGGCAGCGGGGCGGAGCATGCCGAGGTTTGCGACGCGTTTCACGCCGCCATCGCGCCCTTCTCGGTGATGGGCGACGACGTCAACCACATGCCAGAAAAGGTCGGGCGGTTAACCGATGCCTATCGGCCGAGCCGGTTGCAGGCGATCGAGGAATTGCCGCTGGCGCTGGGGTTCTGCCTCCTCAACCAGGGAAACTTTAGGACCTCGATCGAGGACGGGATCAATTCGGGGCGCGATACCGATTCCATCGGCGTCATGGCTGGCGCCATTCTGGGGGCGCTGCATGGCGAGGCTGTCATTGATGAAGCCGATCTCGCTCAGCTCAATTCGGCCAATCGCCTCAATCTCATGAAATCTGCCGACGCCTTTGCGGCGACGGCTTCCAAAATCATTGCTGCCGATCGCGCCGCTGCCCGCGCCCGCGAAGAGGCCTTTGCTCAACTCAATCTCGCCTGAAAGTTGCCCATGCTCTCCGAACAACAAATCCTTGAAAAGATCTATGCAGGCTTTATCGCCAAGGCCATCGGCGTGCGGCTTGGCGCGCCTGTGGAGCCGACGATCTGGAGCTATGACCGCATCCAGAAGACCTATGGCGAGGTGACGCAATATCTGCGCGATTTCAAGAATTTCGCGGCTGACGACGACACCAATGGCCCCGTCTATTTCATTCGTGCGTTGCGCGACTATGGACTCGATTGCACAGCTGAGGATGTTGGCAAGACCTGGCTTAACTACGCGGCTGAAGAGCATGGCATGTATTGGTGGGGCGGGTTTGGCGTTTCGACTGAGCACACCGCCTACAAAAACCTGCAGGCCGGCATTCCGGCGCCGCATTCGGGGTCGATTGCCACCAATGGCACGACGGTCGCCGAGCAGATCGGCGGGCAGATCTTTATCGATAGCTGGGGCTGGGTGAACCCGGGCAATCCGAAGCGCGCGGCAGACATGTCGGCCATGGCGGCATCAGTGGCGCATGATGGCGACGGGCTCAATGGCGCGCGCTTCTGCGCGGCGGCGATTGCGGCGGCGTTCGAGGCCAAGAGCATTGACGAGATCATCGAGACGGCGATGGGTCAGATTGATGCGAATTCGACCTATGCAAAAGTCTGCCGGGCGGTGATCGATTTCCATAAGGCCAACCCGGACAATTGGCGGGCATGCCGCGACATGCTGACGGCGGACTGGGGCTATGATCGCTATCCCGGCGTCTGCCACATCATCCCCAATGCCGGGGTGACCATCATGTCGATCCTTTATGGCGCGGGTTCGCTGCCGCGCACGGCCGAGATCGCCACCATGGCGGGCTGGGACACCGACTGTAACGCGGGCAATGCCGCGGCCATCGTCGGGACGTTCCAGGGGCTCGATGCGAGCTGGGACAAATACCGCAAGCCGATCAGCGATTTTCTCATTGCTTCGGGCATCGTGGGCTCGATCAATATCGTTGATATTCCGAGCTTTGCGCGGGAGCTGACGGTGTTGGCGTTGCAACTGGCCGGGCGCGATGTGCCGGCGCTGTGGCTGGAAGATTTTACCCGCCGCGGGCTGCGGTTTGATTTCGACCTGCCGGGGTCAACGCACGGTTTCAGGACCGAAGGGTTCAATCAGATCAGCCTGAAGCACTCGGATGAGCGGCATGTGGAAGGGTCGCGCGGGTCGCTGGAGATTCAGCTCGATCGGTTGGAGCGCGGACAGGGCGGGCGGATTTTCTGGAAGCCGTTCTATCGCCGCAGCGACTTTGACGATGAGCGGTATCGCCCGATGTTCTCGCCGGTGGTGGACGCCGGTCAGGTGGTCAAATTCAAGCTCTGGCTCGATCCGTGGAATGGCGACGGCAATCTGCGAGTGGCGCCCTATGTGCGTCGCGCCATGAGTGGGACCATCGAGGAAACCGGCGCTTGGCATGTGCCTTCGCATGAAGGCTGGCAGGATTATGAGTTCGTCGTGCCCGAGGGCGTCGAAGCGATCGACGAGATCGGTATCTCGGTCGAGTATTTTGGGCGGCTGAAGTTTTTGGGGCGGTTGTTCCTTGCTGACTTCACCGTGTCGGGACCGGGGCACCTCACTATCGATCCGGCGACGGAAGTGCAGGAATGGGGCGCCATTTCGCGCTTTACCTGGAACCGCGGGCACTGGACGAAGCAGTTTGGTCGCATCCATGGGCACGCTTCGAGCGATGCCGATATGTGGACCGGGCACTACTATAGCCGCGACGTGACGGTGTTGGCCGATCTCGAAGTGCTGGCCGGACAATCGCAGCTGGTGACGGCACGTGTGCAGGGCACCGGGCGGTTCTATGCGGCCGGGTTCCAGAATGGCGAAGCGGTCATTATGAAGCACGACTTTGGGCAGACGGTGCTCGCGAGCGTGCCGTTCAAGCCGGAAGCCGGGCGCGTCTATCGCGTGGAGCTTGCCGTTGAGGGCGACAAGCTGGCGCTCTCGATCGACAGCAAGGTTTTGGGGTCCGCAACTGACAAAACCTTTGCCTATGGCATGTCCGGGCTGCGGCTTGGATCGGCGGGCCGCATGGCGGTTGACCGCTTTGCCGTGACGGAAAAGTAGGAGGCAGAAAAATGCCGGAAATCGAACTCCGCAATGTCAGCAAGAATTTTGGTGGCGTGACGGTCATTAGGGATCTGTCGCTGACCATGGAAAAGGGCGAGTTCGTGGTGCTGGTCGGGCCCTCGGGCTGCGGCAAGTCCACGCTATTGCGCATGATTGCCGGGCTGGAGCCGATTTCTGGCGGTGAGATCACCATTGGTGGCAAGGTCGTCAACAACATGCCCGCCAAGGAGCGGGACCTTGCCATGGTGTTTCAGTCTTATGCGCTCTATCCGCATATGAAGGTTGCCGACAATATGAGCTTTGCGCTGCGGCTGGCTGGCGTCTCCAAGGCCGAGCGCGACAAGCGCGTGGCCGAGGCGGCGGCAATCCTGGGGCTCGAAAACCTGCTCGATCGCTTGCCGAAGGAACTGTCCGGTGGGCAGCGGCAGCGCGTCGCTATGGGGCGCGCCATCGTGCGCAATCCGCGGGCGTTTCTGTTCGATGAGCCGCTGAGCAATCTCGATGCGAAACTGCGCGTGCGCATGCGCGGCGAGATCAAGGCGCTGCATCAGCGGCTCGGAAAAACCACCATCTATGTGACGCACGACCAGACCGAGGCCATGACCATGGCCGACACGATCGTGGTGCTCAATGGCGGGAAGATCGAACAGGCAGGCGCGCCGCTCGACCTCTACAATGATCCCAACAATCTCTTCGTGGCGGGCTTTATCGGCTCGCCGGAAATGAACCTGCTTGAAGTTACCGCGCTCGGGCCTGAAATTTCGAGCGTGGCTCTGGCGGGCGGGGAAAAACTCCCAATTCCCCGTCCGCTGCCGCTGGCTGTGGGTACGCCTGTGGTCTATGGCATCCGGCCGCAGCATATCGGGCTAGCCGCGGGTGGGGTTGCAGCCGAGGCGCTGGTGGTGGAGCCGACGGGCGAGGCGCAGGAAGTGCGGGCGCGGATCGGACAGACCGAGATCAGCGTCGTCATTCGCGATGCGGAACTGCTGTCGCCGGGCCAGAAGATCGGGCTCGGGATTGATCCGGCAAAGGTGCTGCTGTTCGACAAGGCGAGCGGGGAAAGGCTCGACCGGTGAGTTTTTCGCAGCTTCGATTTGATGGCACGGCGACGGGGCCGCTCGCGGGCATTCGCGTCGTCGATCTGTCGCGGCTGATGGCGGGCAATATGCTGAGCCTGCAGCTTGGCGATTTTGGTGCAGATGTCATCAAGGTGGAGCCGCCAGAGGGCGATCCGCTGCGCGACTGGAAGGAGGAGGGGCACTCCTTTTTCTGGAAGGCCTATGGGCGCAACAAACGGTCCATTTGTCTCAATCTGCGTGAGGCGGCGCAGATGGATGTGTTGCTGAAATTGATTGATACGGCCGATGTCTTCATCGAGAATTTTCGGCCGGGTACGCTCGAAAAAATGGGGCTCGCGCCGAAGACCTTGCTGGAGCGCAATCCGCGACTGGTCGTGGTGCGGATTTCAGGCTTTGGGCAGACCGGGCCCTATGCGCATTTGCCGGGGTTTGGGACCATTGTTGAAGCAATGAGCGGCTTTGCGGACCGGACGGGGTTTCCCGATCGCGAGCCGGTGCTGCCGCCGCTGGCGCTGGCCGATATGATCGCGGGGGTCTATGGCGCTTCGGCTGTGATGACGGCGCTTTATGCGCGGGATGTGCGGGGCGGACGGGGGCAGGTGGTTGACCTGTCGCTGCTCGAATCCATGTTTTCGGTGCTGGGGCCCGAGGCGGGGATTTTTGCCAAGACCGGTAAGATCAAACAGCGGGTGGGGAGTGCTTCCAACACGGCTTCGCCGCGGAATGTCTATCGCTGTGCAGATGGGGGCTATGTCGCGTTGTCGGGATCGACGCAGACGGTGGCGCGGAGGATTTTTGAGATTATCGGGCGGCCGGACATGAATGACGATCCGCGCTTTGCGACAAACTCGGATCGGGTGAAGCACCGCGACTTGGTGGACTCGGCGATTTCAGGATGGTTCGCGACACGGACGCGCGATGCGGCTCTGGCGGAAATGCGGGCGGCGGGCGCGACGGTGGGGCCGGTTTACAATATCGGCGATGCCATGGAGGACGCGCATTTTCAGGAGCGCGAAATCGTCGTGGCGCTTGAGGATGAAGAGTTCGGCGACATGCCGATGCACAATGTGGTGCCGCGGCTTTCGGGCACGCCGGGCGGATTTCGGCGGCCGGCGCCGGGGCTTAACGAGCATGGCGCGGAATTGCTGGCGGAGCTGGGGTTTGATGGGGAATTCCGGAGGGTCGGCTGATGCGCTCGTTGCTCTATGTGCCGGCCGATCAGGAGCGGTTCATCGCCAAGGCGCATTTGCGCGGGGCCGATGCGGTTATTCTCGATCTTGAGGATGCGGTGCCCGAGGAGCGCAAGAATTTTGCGCGGGGGAATCTTAGCGAGGCGGTGAAGAGCCTGCGGCAAGGTTTGGGCGCTGTGGCGGTGCGGATCAATTCGGGCGACGAGGCCGATGTGGCGGCGGCGCTCGGCGCGGGGGTAGATCTGCTGGTTTTTCCCAAGGCCAATTCGGTCGCTGTCGTAGATGAGCTCGATGCGATGATGCGCCGGCACGGCGGGACGGAAACCCCGGTGCTGGCGACGATTGAGAGCCCGGCGGGCGTGCTGGATGCTGCGGCGATCTGCCGGCATCCGCGGCTTCAGGCGATCAACTTGGGCAGCGAGGATTTTGCGCTGGAGCTGGGCGGTGTGCCCGACCCGGATGTGCTGCGCATGCCGAAATTGCTGGTGCATTATGCGGCCAAGGCGGCGGGGAAGCGGTCGCTGGGGCTGCTGCGCTCGATTGCCGATTATGCGGATACGGAGGCCATAGCCGAGGCGGCGAGGGAGGCGCGGCGGCATGGTTTTGATGGGGCGACCTGCGTGCATCCCTCTGCGGTGCCGCTGCTGAATGAGGCTTTTGCGCCTGACGCTGCCGAGGTGGAATGGGCAAGGGCGGTGATGGCGACCGAGGGGACGGTTAGCCTTGATGGCAAGATGATCGACAAACCGTTGCGGGATCGGGCGGCGGCGATTTTGCGACAGGTGGGGTAGGTTCCTGCGCCGATTGCTCCGACAAACTCGACTGTCATCCCGGCGCAGGCCGGGATCCATCTCGAGATCTCAGGATGGGCCCCGGCCTTCGCCGGGGTGACAGCTGTGGGTGTTTGGTAAGCTGAGTGCCCCGCGCTGTCCGCGGTCGTCATTGCCGGGCTTGTCCCGGCAATCCATCTCGCCTCCGCATGGACCACCGGGACAAGCCCGGTGGTGACGATAGAGCGGAGAGGTTGGGGGCTCTCAGGCCGGCTCCAGTCGGAGGCCCTCGAAGGCCTCAGTCAGCCGGGTTCTTCTGCGGCACATCCCGAAGATGGTCGAGGAGGTAGGCGTGGGTCGACCTGTTGGCGACGACGAGCACACCCGTCTTTTCAAACGTTTCCGGGCCGCGGCCCCACCAGTCGGTGACGATGCCGCCGGCTTCTTCCACCAGCAGAATGCCGGCGGCGGTGTCGACGAAGCCGGTTTCTTCAAAATAGCCGGTGAGACGGCCGCAGGCGACCCAGGCGCAGGAATTGGCGGCGCTGCCGACGATGCGGACGGCGCCGATGGGGGCGCGGATGGCGTCGAGGCGATTGTAGGCGCCGGGGTGTAGCGACAGGTTGGGCGTGGGGAGGCCGGTGCCGACGCACATCATAGCGATGTCGGTGGAGCGGCTGACATGGAGGCGCTCGCCGTTGAGATAGGCACCCTGCCCTTTTATGGCGGTGAACATTTCGTCGGCGACGGGATCGTAGACGAGGCCGCACACCGTCTCGCTGCCGCGGCGGAGGGCGATGGTGATCGTATAGTGCTGGCCATTCAAGAAGTTAGTGGTGCCGTCGATGGGGTCGACGAGCCAGCGATGGGTTTCGTCGTCGCGCTCGGCGGGGGCGAATTCTTCGCCGGTCAGGCCCCAGGGATAGCGGGAGAGCAGGCGGTCGCGGATGAGGGTTTCGGATTCGCGGTCGGCGTCGGAGACGAAGTCGCCGGGGCCCTTTACGCCGATCTCGAGATCGCGAAAGCGCTTGAAATGTTCGAGGGTCAGCGCGCCGGCTTCGCGGGTGGTGGCGACCATGTCGGCTAGTATAGCGTTGTAATCGTGGGTCATTTTTCGAGGGCCGCCTTCAGCCCCTCGGGATCGTCGGTGGTGATCTGGTCGACTTTGAGCGCCAGCAGGCGCCGGACTTTTGGGATTGTCGTGTCGTCGACAGTGCGGATGGTCCAGGCGTCGATGCGCCGGCCGGAAGCGTGAATGGGCGCGACGATGTCAAAGCCTGCGGCGTCGGCTTCGAGCACGATGTCGTAGGCGAGATAGATCATTTCGGCGTCGGGCGCGGTTTTGAGCGCGTCGTCGATGAAGGTTTTGAAGTCGCCCGTGGCCTTCAAGCGGGCTAGGGATTCGCCATAGCACGGGTCGTAGCCGGTGCGGAGATTTGGTGCCGAATTCGCTAGCAGACTGATAGCATCGAAGTCGCCGCCCGAGAGAATGAGTGAACGCGCGACGGGGCCGACGGTGGTGCCGAAATTGGCGACGACTTCGGGCGTCAGGGCGGCGGAATCTTCCTTGAAATCAAGCTGCAGCAGCGCATCGGGATGCGGCTGGTTTTGCGCGAGAAGGGCGCAGAGGTCTTCGAGCAGCATCACCTTGTCGGCGATGGGCTGCCCGTCGGTGCCGCGCAGATGCAATTCGCGCAGGACTGCGGCCGGCGTTTGGCGCACGAGGCCGGACCCGGTGGTCTCTTCCTCGAGCGAGAAGTTATGCAGGATAGCACAGCCATGGTCGGCGTGGATAACCAGGTCCACCTCGACGCTGGCGCCGAGGCGCATGGCTTCGAGGATGCGGCTGCCGGTGAAGACCGGGTCCGACGCCTTGCGACGGCCGCGGTGCCATTTGAGCCAGGTGCGGTGACCGCCCTGCTCGATGTAGAGCGGGTCGCTCATGCCTCGCTCCGGAAAATCTGCTTGTTATCGCGATAGGCGGCGACGGCGCGGGGGGCGAGGTTGACGCCCTGGCCGTGGCTGAACTGGCCGGGATGGTTGACCATGGCTTTTACGCGGGTGCCATCGGGCAGGTTGAGGTCGAGGAGGCCGTGGGTGCCATAGTCGGTGACCCGGTGGACTTTTGCGGCGCCGGGTTCGGCGGCGACGAGGTCAAGCGCTTCGGGGCGGATGGCGAGGGTGGCCGGACCGTCAGCGACGGCGAGCGGGTGACTGAAAGTGGCGCGGGTGAAGATGCCGTTGGAGACAGTGCCTTCGATGAGATTCATCGTGCCGATGAAGCCGGCGACGAAGGGGGTTTGCGGATCGCGATAGACGACGTCGGGGCGGTCGATCTGCTCGGTGCGGCCATCGCGCATGACAACGATACGGTCGGCCATGGAGAGGGCTTCGTCCTGGCCGTGGGTGACGAAGAGCGTGGTGATGCCGACGCGCTGCTGGATGTCGCGGACTTCTTCGCGCAGGCGTTCGCGCAGGTGCTGGTCTAGGCTGGCAAAGGGTTCGTCGAGGAGCAGGATTTTCGGTTCGAGCACGAGCGAGCGAGCGAGGGCCACGCGCTGCTGCTGGCCGCCCGAGAGCTGGGTGACGCGGCGGGTGCCGTAGCCGCCGAGGCCCACGAGTTCGAGCACGGCTTCGACCTTGCGCTTGATCTCGTCGGCCGGCAGGCGGCGAAGTTTTAGGCCAAAGGCGAGGTTTTTGAAAACGTCCATGTGCGTCCAGAGGGCGTGGCTCTGGAAGACCATGCCGGTGGGACGCTTTTCCGGCGGCAGGTGGGTGATGTCCTGGCCGTCGATGGTGATGAGGCCGGAGGTCGGCTGTTCGAAGCCGCCAACCATGCGCAGGAGCGTCGATTTTCCGGAGCCCGAGGGACCGAGGAGGCAGACGAGCTCACCATCGGCTACTTCGAGCGAGAAGGAGTCCACGGCCTTGGTGCCGCCGGGGAAGAGTTTGGTGACGTCTTTGATAGTCAGAACGGACATTTTTATTCCTTCACCTCTCGGGCGGCGGCGAGATTGGCGCGAGGGGCATCGGCCGGGAAGCGGGCATGGGATGGGGTGGCAGTTGGTGGGCGCGGTGGGGAAGAGTGGGCAGGAAGGCCCCCTTACCCCCAACCGAATTCGCTTCAGCGAATTCGGTGACGCTGCGTAATTCGGCCTCTCCTCCTAAGGGAGAGGTGTCGCTTTGCGACTGGGAGATCCTGTGAGCGTGGCCCCACCCCCTCCCGGCCTCCCCCATCAAGGGGGAGGTGAAGGGATGGTGGATCAGGGGAGAGGGTGCCTCAAACTGGGTCTGGCACCTCCCCCTTGATGGGGGAGGTTGGGAGGGGGTGACGGCAGGCGCGGTGCTGAAAATTGCGCTCATGCGCCAAAGCCCTTGGCGAAGGAGCCGGAGTTGACGACGCGGCGCGCGAAGAGGAGGGCGATGAAGCTCGGGACCCAGAGGAGGACCGAGAGCACGGCGCCATATTGGATGACGGGCTGGTTGTTGATGAAGGAGATCATCAGAACCGGGAGGGTGCGCACCTGGGGCGCGCCGATGAGCCAGGCGCCTTCAGTTTCGTAGAAGGTGCCGACAAAGCTCAGGAGCAGGGCCGCTGCGATGGTCGGGCCGGCCTGTGGCAGGGTGATCGACCAGAAGACGCGGAGCGGGGAGGCGCCGACGTCTCTCGCGGCTTCTTCCATGCGGCGATCGACGGCCTGGAAGGCGGCGACCGGAATCCAGATCATGAACAGGAGCGTTCCCACGAGCTGGATGAGGACGACGCCCCAGAAGGTGCCGATCAGGTTGAGCTGCAGGAAGATGCCTGCGATGGCGACGAGCAAGCCGAACTTCGGAAAGGCGTGGCCGGCAAGGAACGAAAAAAACAAAATATCGCGGCCCGGAAAATCGAGGCGGGCGAAGGCATAGGCGGCGGGCAGGCAGATGATGGCGGAGAGGACCGTCACCGTGGTGGCCAGCGTCAGGCTCATGGTGATGGAGCTCCAGACGTCGGCGCGGGCCAGTGTCTGGTACCAGAATTTCAGGCCAAATTCCTGCGGGATGACAGAGGGAAAACGCCAGACATTGGTGAAGGCCCATGTGCCGACGACGAGCAGCGGCACGACGATGACGAGGGTCAGGACGACGGCGAAGACGATGCCGGTCCAGTCGATCGGCTGGGAGATTTTTGCGGAGGCGCTCATGTCAGGGCGTCCTGTTCTTGGCGACGGAGCGCACGTAGAAGAGCCCGAAGAGAATGCAGAAGCCGAAGGTGATGACGGCCTGGGTGATCGCATTGGTCGGATCGAAGAGATCGCGGAAAGTGCGCTGCATGAAGGGGCCCATCATTTCCGGCGCGGCCGGCCCAAGGATGTAGGGCAGCGTGAAGGACGAGAAGATGCCCAGCACCGCAAAGGAAATGGCGACGAGAATGGAATTGGAGAGGCGCGGGAGGATGATGTGCCAGAGGAGCGCAATGCGCCCTGCCCCGACATCGCGCGCCGCTTCGATGGCCTGATTGGACACATTGCCTAGGCCGGACAGCAGGATCAGCACGGTGAGCGGGATATTGTCCCAGACAAGGCCGATGACCGGACCCCAGGGGGTGAGGTAGGGCGACTTGATCTTGGGGAGACCCACGGAATTGAGCAGGAGATCGACGGTGCCGTTCGGACCCAGAACGCGAATAAACGCGAAGCTGAGAATGATGGAAGGCACGAACATCGGGAAGATGGCGAGGCCCTGCACATAGGCGGCGATCTTTGAATTGGAAAAGCGCAGATAGAGCGCAATCGGCAGGCAGACCAGCAGCAGAAGCACGGCGCAGACGCCGGTGGTCCAGAGCGTGATGGCCAGGTTCGCCCGGCTATAGGGGTCGTTGACGAAGAACTCGTAGCTCGAGACCGAAAGGGCGCGACCGCCATCGGGGGTCGGCAGCCAGATGGTCTGGATCATGGCCGCGATGATGGGCCAGATGATCAGCCAGAGAACCAGCAATACGGGAACGGCCACTAGCAAGAGGCCTATCGGCCTCTTGCGTTGCGTGGGTGCGGGCGCCAAGGCGCCCGCTTCTGTCGATGTCACGAGGCGGGGTCCACGTTCGGTGCAACGGCGCGGTACCAGCCGTCATTGACGGCGGTTTCCCACTTGCCGCCCGGGAAGGTCGGGATCGAGGCCGGGATGATGTCGGCAAACTTGGCGCGCAGATCAGCCGAGACATAGTCCCAGGACACGCCGGGGAAGCCACCGAGCTCGGTGAGCACGGCCGACTGGATTTCCTCGGTGAGGAGGAAGTCGGCGAGCTTGAGAGCTGCGTCCTTGTTGGTGCCGTTCGAGAGCACGGCAAGCTTGGTGAAGCCGCCGGGGAGGCCAAGGTCCTGAAGCTGGACGAGGCCGGTGGTTTCCGGAAGCACGCCCTGCTGAATGGCAGAGAGAGCCTGATCGGACCAGGCCGGGATCATGGTGACGGCCGACTGGCCGAGGAGCTGCAGCGACTGAGTGTTGCCCGAGGTATAGGCGCCGCCTTCGAAGAGCGAGGGAGCGAGATCGTTGAGGATCTCCCAGGCCGGGGTCAGGGTTTCGGTGGCCAGCGCGTCGGTGAAGTTGTCGACGGTGAACTTGGTGGGATCATTGCCATTGGCTTCGAAAATGGCGCGGCGGACAAAGTTGCCACCCGAACCACCCTTGTTGGGACGGTTGTAGATGAACTGGCCCGGGTTTGCCTTGATCCAGGTGACGAGGTCAGCCCAGGTCTTCGGCACGGAAGCGGGATCGAGCTTGGTGGTGTCGTAAGCGAGGAGAACCTGCGAACCGCGATAGGGCAGATTGGTCGGGATGTCGAAGGCGAGCGGGTTGATCTTGGAATAGTTGGAAAGACCAGCCTTTTCGAAATCGACATAGAGGCCCTTGGCGATACCATCGACGGTGACGCGGGTATCGAAACCTTCGAAGAGATCGGCCTGCGGATCGGTGCCGCTGGCAAGAGCGGCGAGAGCGCGGTCGCCGATGGCGGCAACGCCGGCGCCGTCGCCACCGTCAACCAGATTGAGCGTGATGCCGGCATTGGAGGCTTCAAACTTGGGCTTCACCACATTGGTCCAGAAGTCGATGACGTTCTGGTCCGAGGTGAAGTAGACGTCGATCACGCCTTCGGCAGCGAAGGCCAGGCGCGGCATAATGGTGACGCCAGCCGTCAGGGCGGCGGCGGAAATCAGGAAATTGCGGCGTTTCATCGTGTTCTCCCATGTGGGCAACCCAAGGGGCTACCCTAGCTGCGCTGGCGATGGAGTCCATGAGCCGGAAAACCGACAAGCAGATGCGCACCAGCCCGCACCCGCAAACTCTATGGAACTCCCCTCCTCGCTGCTGCAGCGCGGCGGGCAATTCCGATTCTGTTGTCGGATATTGCCGGGACCGCGCAGAGCGCATGCATAGACAACACCGAATGACGCTTGCACACAAGTGCATTTGCATCTCTTTCGGTGAAGCTAGATATTTGGCTTCGATAACGCTTTCATGACAGCGTGTTCATTGCTCTCGTGTGCAACGCTGTGCAAGGAGCAAAACGCAGCTGATCGGACCAGCTATTCCGCTGATGGCCTTACGCTTTTTCGCCAGATGGGAATGGGCTCGAAAATGCGTCGTCCGGCTTCGGCTGCAACGGTCTGGCCGAGCAGTTCAACCAGATGATCACCCATGGCGGCGAAGGGCTGGGCGAAGGTGGTGAGCTTGTAGGATTGCCAATCACCTTCATCGATATCGTCGAATCCGACAAGGCAGAGATCGTTCGGCAGAGTGAGACCGAATTCGTGGCGGGCGGCATCCATGAAGCCGAGGGCAAGAAGATCGGTGACGCAGAAGACGCCATCGGGACCATCGGAGCGGCCGAAGAGGCGGCGGGCACTTTCGTAGCCCGAGGCGTAATTGGTGGGGCCGGCGGCCATGACGGTGACGGCCATGCCGGCGTCTTTCGCAACCTCGACGAAGACGCGTTCGCGCTCGAGAAGGCTCGCAGTGCTTGCCGTAGAGGTGACCAGGGCGAGGCGCTTGCAGCCGGCGCGGCGGAGCAGAAAGAAGGCTTCGCGCCCGGCCATTGCGTTGTCGACACTGAGATTGTGGCAGCCGGTCAGCGGATCGTCGCGGTTGATGAGGATGACCTGCTGGCCATTGGCGAGGCTGGTTTCGATCAGTTTGGCCGAGGGGGTGCCGGAGAGGACGACGGTGGCGTCGGCGCGATAGTTGAGCGTTTGCCGGAGGGCTGCCGCGACGCTTTCTTCGTCGGTGCCGGTATTGATGATCATGATCACCTTGCCGGCGGCCTGCAGTTTTCGCGTCAATACATCGACGAGGCGGGCGCGGATGGGGGTCGTCATATCGGCAACGACGAGGCAGACGATATTGCTGCGTTCACGCAGGCCCCGGGCGAGGTGATTGACATGGTAGCCGAGCTCGCTGGCGGCTTCCAGCACCTTGCGGCGGGTTTCTTCGGAAACGCTGGCGCCATCGGTAAAGGTGCGCGACACGGCCGAGCGCGACACGCCGGCGCGTTCGGCCACCGTGCGGGCGCTGACGAAGGGGCGGCGTTCCTGCTCGCTCATAACTGGGGCCCTTGGTTGACGGCCGCGATAGTGCTTTCTATGCGGCCGTCGTCAAGGGGCGTCAGGCTTTGAGCGCTGCGGCGTGGTGGGCGATGTGGTCGCCGATGAAGCTGGCGATGAAATAATAGGAGTGATCGTAGCCGGGGCGGAGGTTGAGCGTCACGGGATGATTGTAGCGCGCGGCTTCGGCGGTGAAGATTTCGGGTTTGAGCTGGGTGAGCAGGAAATCGTCGGCTTCGCCCTGATCGATGAGGATGGGCAGGCGTTCCTTGGCCGAGGCGAGAAGCGCGGTGGCGTCGTATCGTTTCCAGGTGTCGCGGTCGGGGCCGAGATAGGCGGAAAAGGCCTTTTCGCCCCAGGGAACCTGGCTCGGCGCGACGATCGGGGAAAAAGCCGAGACGGCGCGGTAGCGGCCTGGATTTTTGAGGGCGATGGTGAGGGCGCCGTGGCCGCCCATGGAGTGGCCCATGATGGAGCGATTTTCGTTTGCCGGGAAATTGGCTTCGATCAGCGCGGGGAGTTCTTCCACGATGTAGTCGTACATGCGGAAGTGGGCTGCCCAGGGCTCCTCTGTGGCGTTGAGATAGAAGCCGGCGCCCTTGCCGAGATCGTAGGCCGGGTCATCGGCGACGTCATCGCCGCAGGGCGAGGTGTCGGGGGCGACGACGATGACGCCGTGTTCGGCGGCATAGGCCTGGGCGCCGGCTTTTGTCACAAAATTCTGCTCGGTGCAGGTGAGGCCGGAGAGCCAGTAGATCACCGGCATTTTCGCGCCCGGTGTGTGAGCGGGCACGAAGATGCCGAAGGTCATGTCGCAGTTGAGGGTTTTCGAGGTGTGCCGGAAAACCCTCTGCGTGCCGCCGAAGGAGGCGTGCTGTTCGATGAGGTTCATTGTTTTGGGTCCTCTTTTCGGAGGTCATTTGCACACCCCGATGTCATCCCCGCGAAAGCGGGGATCTCCGGCCGGAAAAGAGATTCCCGCTTTCGCGGGAATGACACCGTGGATGATGGGAGGAAGCGGCTGGGTGCCGGCAAAAACGCCAGCACCCGGTTGCAAATTAATACTTGATGACGGAGCGGATCGACTTGCCTTCGTGCATCAGATCAAAAGCGTGGTTGATGTCGTCGAGACCCATGGTGTGGGTCACGAAGGGCTGCAAATTGATCTTGCCGGCCATGGCGTCTTCGACCATGCCGGGGAGCTGGGTACGGCCCTTGACGCCGCCGAAGGCGGTGCCCATCCACTTGCGTCCGGTGACGAGCTGGAAGGGACGGGTGGAGATTTCCTGGCCGGCGCCGGCAACGCCGATGATGATCGACTGGCCCCAGCCGCGATGGGCGCATTCGAGCGCGGCGCGCATGACGTTGACATTGCCGATGCACTCGAACGAGTGGTCGACACCCCAGCCGGTCATTTCGACGATGACCTGCTGGATCGGCTTGTCGTGATCCTTGGGATTGATGCAATCGGTGGCGCCGAATTCCCTGGCGAGGTCGAACTTACCCGGGTTGGTGTCCACGGCGATGATGCGGCCGGCCTTGGCCTGGCGGGCGCCCTGGATGACGGCGAGGCCGATGCCGCCGAGACCGAAGACGGCGACGCTGTCGCCTTCCTGCACCTTTGCCGTGTTGTGCACGGCGCCGATGCCGGTGGTGACGCCGCAGCCGAGAAGGCAGACGTGCTCGTGATTGGCTTCGGGGTTGATCTTGGCGAGGGATACTTCGGCGACGACCGTATATTCGGAGAAGGTCGAGCAGCCCATATAGTGGTAGAGCGGCTGGCCTTTATAGGAAAAGCGGGTGGTGCCATCGGGCATGACGCCCTTGCCCTGGGTGGCGCGGACAGCAGTGCAGAGATTGGTCTTGCCCGACTTGCAGAAGAGGCACTCGCCGCATTCGGCGGTGTAGAGCGGGATGACGTGGTCGCCCGGCTTGACCGAGGTGACGCCCTCGCCGACTTCGACGACGACGCCAGCACCTTCATGGCCGAGAACGACTGGGAAGAGGCCTTCGGGATCGTCGCCGGAAAGCGTGAATGCGTCGGTGTGGCAGACGCCCGTGTCGGAGATCCTAATCAGCACTTCGCCCTTCTTGGGTGGTGCGACGTCGATCTCGACGATTTCCAGCGGTTTTCCGGGTGCGAAGGCAACGGCAGCACGGGATTTCATCTGGGGCTCTCCTTATGGGCGTCTGTTTCCGTTGGGTACAAGCGGAACCGGGTCGGCGCAAGCCCGGTTGGTGTCCATGGCGGGATCTGATTGTATATGCTGTCGCCGAAGCCAAGGGAGTGAATCATGCAGCTCAGGGATACCTCACTTTTTCGCCAGGCGGCGCTCGTGGGAGACCGCTGGATCGAGGCCAATGGCTCCGGCATTGCGGTGACCAATCCGGCAACGGGCGAGGTGATCGGGCATGTGCCCAAGCTTGGCGCTGCGGAAACGCGCGAGGCGATCGAATTTGCCGAAGGGGCGCAAAAGGACTGGGCGACGCGGACGGCGAAGGAACGGTCCAATATCCTGCGACGCTGGTTTGAGCTGATGATCGAGAACAAGGAGGATCTGGGGAAGATTCTTACCCTCGAACAGGGCAAGCCCGTGATTGAGGCGACAGGCGAGATCGTTTATGGCGCGAGCTTTATCGAATGGTTCGCCGAGGAGGCACGGCGGGTTTATGGCGACCTGATCCCCGGTCATCGGGCCGATGCGCGGATCATGGTGATGAAGCAGCCGATCGGGGTCGTGGCGGCGATCACGCCGTGGAACTTTCCCAATGCGATGATAACGCGAAAAGCGGGACCGGCGCTGGCGGCGGGGTGTGCGATGGTGCTGAAACCGGCTTCTCAGACGCCGTTTTCGGCCATTGCGATTGCGGTGCTGGCAGAAAGGGCCGGATTGCCCAAGGGGCTTTTCAGCGTCGTGACCGGCTCCGCTAGAGAAATCGGGGCGGAGATGACCGCCAATCCGATCGTGCGGAAACTGACTTTTACCGGGTCCACTGAGGTGGGTGCAGAGCTCTACAAGCAGAGCGCGCCGACCATCAAAAAACTCGGGCTGGAGTTGGGCGGCAATGCGCCCTTTATCGTCTTTGACGATGCCGATCTCGATGCGGCTGTCGACGGGGCGCTGATCGCGAAATTTCGCAACAATGGGCAGACCTGCGTCTGTGCCAATCGCATCTATGTGCAGGATGGGGTTTATGACGCTTTTGCCGAAAAGCTCAGCAAGGCCGTGGGGACGCTGAAGACAGGCAATGGTTTTGACGAAGGTGTCATTTTGGGGCCGCTGATCGATGAAGCGGCGCTCGAAAAAGTGGAGGAGCATGTGGCCGATGCGCTGGGGAAAGGCGCAAAGGTGCTGCGCGGGGGAAAAGTTTCTCCGCTTGGGGGCACGTTCTATGAGCCGACGGTTTTGGCCGATGTGACGGCTGACATGGCCGTGGCGCGGGAGGAGACTTTTGGGCCGGTGGCGCCGCTGTTCCGGTTCAAGGACGAGGCCGATGTCATCGCGCAGGCCAATGATACGGAGTTTGGGCTGGCTTCTTATTTCTATGCGCGGGACCTGAGCCGGGTGTGGCGGGTGGCCGAGGCGCTCGAATATGGGATGGTCGGGGTCAACACCGGGCTCGTCTCAACGGCCGAGGCGCCATTTGGCGGCGTAAAACTCTCGGGGCTGGGGCGCGAGGGGTCGCGCTATGGCATCGAGGATTTTGTCGAGATCAAATATGTGTGCCTCGGCGGAATTGCCTGAGATTTTTGGCACTTTCCACTAGCGTGGAGCCTGAAGCCGGGGCCTGACGCTGACCCTCCAAACTGCGACAAATCGCGCGCAAGAACCTCGGAAGTCACTGACTCCCGGGGTTTTTCTTTTCTGTCATATGACAGTTTTTTAACGTTTTCTTCATGCGCCAGTCTTTCGCCCCATTTGCCCCTTAGCTCAGCCTCGCCTGCTCATCACGAGACGGTGAAGACGGTTTCAAGGCGGTTTTTGGGCAGCATTGCGCCATGCGTTTGCTGCATGCCCGCCATGCGACAACTTTACCGGCTTGGCGACGTTGCCGGAAATTGATGGATAGCGAAGAACAACAAGCGTCACAAATGCTCACCGCCCCAGATAATCGACTGTCTCGCCGCGCCTTTCTCTCCGGCGCCGCCGCTTCCATCGCCCTGCTTACTTCCACATCGCTGACCCAGACTGTCCTGGCGATCGAGCCCATTTCAGGCGCTTTCGACTATGACAGCTTCTCCCAGCGCATGAAGGACCTGGCGGCCCAGCCCTATCAGAGCCCCGTCCTGATCGATTCCGAGGTCTATATGGGCCTCAACTATGACGGCTACCGCCGCGTGCAGTTCAATACGGACAAGGCACGCTGGCGCGGCGACGATCACGGTTTTCAGATCCAGGCCTTTCCGCCCGGCTGGCTCTTCAAGGAAACCGTCTCGGTCTATGAAATCACCGATGGCGACGCGCATCCCTTCGCTTTCGACAGCGAAGACTTCATCTACCACTTCGATGATGATACCGAGCGCAAGACGATCGAGACGGCCGAGTTTCCGGGCATTGCCGGCTTCCGCATCAATTATCCGCTCAACACGCCCGATCTCGCCGACGAATTGGTCGCGTTCCTTGGCGCGAGCTATTTCCGCGCCTTGGGTCGCGGCAATATCTATGGTTCGAGCGCACGTGGCCTGCTCATCAATTCCTGGCGTGAAGGGCCCGAGGAGTTTCCGCGTTTCTCCGAATTCTATGTCGAGCGTCCTACGGGCGATGGCCCGCTGACGGTCTATGCCGCGCTTGAAAGCCCGAGCGTGACCGGGGCCTATCGTTTCCTGATTTCGCCGGCGGGCGAAAGCCAGCAGGAGACGGTGATGGACGTCACCGCGCGGCTCTATTTCCGCAGCGATATCGGGGAAATGGGCATTGCGCCGCTGACCTCGATGTTCCTCTTTGCCGAGACCAATCGGCATCAGTTCGACGATTTCCGGCCGCAGGTGCACGATTGCTCCGGGCTCGTTTTCGAGCCGGAAGCCGGGCTGCCGCAGTGGCGCCAGCTCAACAACACGCCGCAGCTTGGCAATTCCTTCTTCTGGGACGCCAATATGAAGGCCTTTGGCCTTTACCAGCGTAACCGCAATTTTGACGACTACCAGGACGCCGGCGCGCACTATGAACGCCGCCCCTCGATGCGCGTCGAACCGACCCATGATTGGGGTCAGGGCCAGGTGCGCCTGATCGAAATTCCGGCCAAGTCGGAAACCGATGACAACATCGCCGCGTTCTGGATTCCGAACGAGCCGCCCAAGGCGGGCCAGGAACGTGAATATGGCTATCGCCTGATTTGGGGCGATCTCGTTGCGAAGGACGATGCCGAGCTGGCGCATGTGGTTGAAACCCGCATTGGCCAGGGTGGTGTCTCCGGGGTCGAAAACGCGGCAACGCTGCGCAAGTTCGTCATCGACTTCGATGGTGGACGCCTCGCGGACCTGTCGCCTGACACAATCTTCGAAGTCGATGCCACGGCGTCGGCCGGTGAAATTACATCGTCGACCTTCTCGCAGATCGACGCCAACGGACTTTGGCGTCTGGTCCTCGATGTCGAGACGGAAGGTCAGAACCTTATCGAGCTGCGGGCCAGCATTGGCTCAGGCGGCGAACCACTGACGGAAGCCTGGCTTTATCAGTGGCGCGGAGAAATTGCATGAAGCACCAGCCCTTTCAGCCTATCGACGGCCTTCCCAATGCCCCGCTTGCCATGCCCAAGCAGACGCTTGAGCGCGGCTCGGCCTTTGGCGGTCTCTTCAAAGCCTTCTTTCTCGTCTGGCAGCGCAACTAGGACTGGTGAATGGGTAATCGGCTAACTCCGGGGCGGGCTGGGTGGCTGCGGCTGCTCACGCTGGGCTTCGCCGCGGGTGTGAGCCTGACCGCCGGCACGGCCTTTCTCGACCTGATCGGGGGCAATCGCCCCGTCTTTCTCGATTGGCTGCGCACGATCCTGCTCGTCTTGACCGGCTTCTGGCTGGTCTGGGGCGGGACGATTGGGCTTTTGGGGGCGTTGTCGCCAAAATCGCGGCGCCTCATGGACCTGACGCGGCCCGAGGGCAAGACGGCCATTCTGGTGCCGATCTATAATGAAGACCCCGTAGAAACCTTTGCACGTATCGCGGCGATGAACCGGCAGATCGTGGCCAAGGGTCTTGGCGAGCATTTTCACTTTGCCATTCTTTCGGACACGACTTCCCTGGAAGTGGCGGCCGAGGAAGCGAGCGAATTCGAGCGGCTGATCGTCGAGCCGGAAGCGCCCGGCCGCATCTTCTATCGCCGCCGTGAGCGTAATGTCGGCCGCAAGGCCGGCAATATCGAGGATTTCATTGCCCGCTCGGGCGCGGCCTATGACTATGCCATCATTCTCGATGCCGACAGCCTGATGGAAGCCGATACCATGCTGGCCATGGTGCGGCGGATGGATGGTGATCCGAAACTCGGGCTGTTGCAGACGGTGCCGGTAGTGATCGCCGCGCGGACCCTTTTTGGGCGCATGATGGCTTTTTCCTCGGCCTATTTTTCGCGCTATTTTGCGCGTGGCGCGGCCATGCTGCAGGGCGAGGACGGGCCCTATTGGGGGCATAATGCCATTGTGCGGGTGCGCGCCTTTGCCTCGTGCTGCGGCCTGCCGGTGCTTTCGGGAAAACCGCCCTATGGCGGGCATATCCTCAGTCACGACTATGTCGAGGCGGCGCTTTTGGCTCGCGGCGGCTGGAAGGTTGAGGTCGACCCTGAACTGCTCGGTTCGTTCGAGCAGGGGCCGGAAAACCTCATCGAATATGCCAAGCGCGATCGTCGCTGGTGCCAGGGTAATCTGCAGCATCGCCGGCTGATTGCTGCGCCGGGGCTGAAATTCTGGAGCCGGTTTACCTTCGTCCAGGGCATCATGGCTTATCTCGCCTCGCCGCTCTGGCTCTTGCTGATGGCGGCGAGCCTCCTTTCAAGCCTTACGCCCGATAGCGGCGGCGAGCGCTGGGGCGCGACCCCCTGGGTGATCGGCGGCGGCGTGCTGGCGACCCTGCTTCTGCCCAAATTCGCCATTGCCGTGCGCGGCGCCCTCGACGGCACCAATGCGGCCTTTGGTGGCTGGCGGATCATTCCTTCGGTTTTGAGCGAGATCGTCATTTCGACCATTATCGCCCCGGTCCTGCTCGGCTTTCAGAGCCGCGCGGTGTTCCAGATTCTTTTCGGCATGGATGGCGGCTGGCCGGCGACCGAGCGCGACGCCAAGGCGGTGCCGCTGAAGACGGCTTTTTCGGCGAGCTGGTGGATCGTCCTGGCCGCACTCGCGGCTTTGGTGTTCATGGCCTATGCCGGGCCGGCCTTCCTGCCCTGGCTGCTACCGGTGGCTGGCCCTGCCCTTCTTGCACCCTTCGTCATCTGGGCGACGGCGCGGGGCGGCGACCGGCCAGTCAGCACCTGGCTGTTCTCGACCGCCAATGAACGGACGCCGAGCTCGATCATCGTCGAAGCCGACGCTATTCTCGCCAGCTGGCGCGCTACCGAGCCTGTCGTGACCTCGGGCCTTCTTGAAGTCGCTGTCCATGCTTGAGCGCAAACCGACCGTCTGGGATCGCATCCCGGGCCTGCGCGCTATTGCGGCCGGCTCCGCTCCCCTGCCCCCGGGCGGCCGCGACGAGCGGCTCGACATGTTCCGGGGCCTAGCGCTGGTGATGATCTTCATCAACCACGTGCCGGGGACGGTGTTCGAGGCTTTTACCAACCGCAATTTCGGATTTTCCGATGCGGCCGAGGCCTTCGTATTCATGTCGGGGGTGGCGGCGGGATTGGCCTATTCGGGCGCCTTCCTCAAGCAGGTGCCGGTGTGGCTTGCTATTGCCCGGCCTTGGGCCAGGGCGAGACAGCTCTATTTCGTGCACCTGACGCTGACCTTCATTTTCCTCGGCACCTTTGCCGCGGCGGCGCATTTCTTTGGGCTCTATGAGCTGCTGACGACCAATAATCTGAAGGCGCTGGCGCAGAAACCGCTTGAGGTGTTGATCGGCATTCCGCTGCTGACGCATCAATTCGGCTATCTCAATATTCTGCCGCTTTACCTCACCTTCCTGCTGATCACGCCGGCGCTGATCGTGGCGGGTTTAAAAAAGCCCTATTGGCTGGTGGCGGGCTCGGTGCTGCTTTGGGTGCTGGCTGGCACGTTCAGGCTAAATTTTCCGAACTATCCCAATTCGGGCGGCTGGTTTTTCAATCCGCTTTCCTGGCAGTTGATCTTTGTGCTGGGGCTTGTGGCCGGCATGGGCATGAAGCTTAGCAAGCGGGCGTTTCCGGCCCATCCGGTGGCCTTCCTGTTGGCGCTGGGATTTCTGGTCCTGTCGCTTTTGTGGATGAAAGTGTCGCCGGTGGGCGCCATGGGCAATGGCGTGTTGCGCTGGCTTTGGCAGATCGGCGCGCCCTTCCATATCCACTCCTTCGACAAGACCTTTCTTTCCTTGCCGCGGCTTTTGCATGCGCTGTGCCTATTCTACGTGCTGGCGTCCATCCCCAGCATGCAGGCGATTGCCGCCTCTCGCTGGGTTTCGCCGCTGCGCGCCATGGGGCGGCAGGGCCTCGCGGTTTTTGCCACGGGCACGGCGCTGAGTCTGCTGTTCCAGGCGGTAAAGGCGGGGGTGCCAGAGAGCGTGCTTACCGACGCGGCAATCCTGTTGGTGGGGCTGTCGATCCAGATCGGGCTTGCCTATGCACTCAACCATACAGTCAAGATGAAGGCGGCACTGGCGCGGGCGAAGGCTTAGGGCAAGACCTCTCCCACCCGCCGTCATTGCCGGGCTTGCCCCGGCAATCCATCTCGCCTCGGCATGGACCACCGGGACGAGCCCGGTGGTGACGATGGAGAGGGTAGTTGGCGGGTTATCGCGCCAGTTGCCTAGCCGCTGCGCCAGTGGGGCTGCGGCTCGGCGAGGGTCTGCAGGTCGCCAACGGCGGCGCCGTCGATGCGGCGCAGGAGGAGGCGGGTCAATTCGCCCCCGGCGGCAAAGACGTCCTCGCGGATACTGTCCATTTGCGGGAAGAGCGTGGGCAAAATTCCAGACGTCTGCTTGTAGATCAGTTGCACTTCGCGGCCGAGGGTCACGCCGCCCTCGGTGAGGCCGCCGACCAGCGCGATGGTGCGCATTTCGCTGTCGCAGATGATGCCGTCCGGACGGTCCGCGGCGACGGCGAGGTCGAGGCCGACGGCGCGCATGTCGGCTGGGCTCAACTTGGCCGCGCCCTGGAAGATCCGGGCCTCGATGCCGGCGCGGGCCGCCTCCTTGCGGAAGGAGGTGACGATATTGTGGTAATTGGTGGTGCTGTCATCGCCGATGACGAGCATGATATCGCGACAACCCTTTCCGGCAAGGCGTCTTACGGCAAGCGCGGCAAAATCCTCGGAATGGAAGTCGTGATAGGCGTGCGGCGTATAGAATTCGGTGCGCCCATGGCTGACGAAGGGGAAATCGGCATCGATCATCATCTGCACGCGCGGATCGCGCGGGCCGGTATGGGTGATGATGACGCCGTCAGCGGTGCGATTGGAGAGGATATAGTTGATCGTATCGGTCGACAGGTGCCGCTCGAATTCCGGGATCACCGTCAGGTGGTAGCGCGTGCCATGAATGGCATGGCCGATGCCCTGGATCATGTTGCGGGCAAAATCGATGGAATCCTCGGAACCATCGAGCACGAGAGCGATGACATTGGTCTTGCCTGTCCTGAGGCGTACGCCGGCGCGATCGGGCACATAGCCGAGCGCCTTGGCGGCTTCGTTGACCTTGTCGCGGGTTTCCTGCTTGAGCGTCGTGCCGCCCCTGAGGGACAGGGAGACGGTGGAAAGGCTGAGCCCGGTCACCTCGGCAATGGTCTTGAGCGTCACGCGCCTCGTGCCGCTGGCCATATTGTTCTTCGTCGTCTTGCTGCTCATTGCTTTCCCCGAGCCGATTTTACACGGGCTCGCGCTCAAACCAATGCGAATTTTTTGCAACGTTAGATAAGAATCACGGCTCACCGAAATCGATGCAAACTTTACAATACCATTGAAAAACAACGATAAAAATTGCGATATGTCAGCATCAATGACAATTTTCGAAATGCAATTGCAACGTTGCATAACATGTGATTACGTTCTGGCCGTTCGGGATGTGGAGGTCCCGGACAATGCCGCGTGCGATAAGCGGCAGCAGAGCAGAGGAGGAGTTAATGCTCAGAACCGGTTTTCTGACGACGGTGGCCGCCATGACCTTGATGGCCGCGTCCGCGATCCCCGCCCAGGCGGAAGTATCGTTCATGTATCCCGAATGGCTGGCGGCGCTGGTCGAGCCCGGCATCACGGCCTTTGAGGCCGAGACCGGCGAAACCGTGAAGGCCATCAAGCTGCCGGGCCAGGGCTATGACCAGCGCATCGCGCTCGATCTCAGCGCCGGCACTGCCGCCGATGTCAATGTGATGGACTCCTTCATGGTCAGCGAACTGGCTTCTGCCGGTTATCTGCTGCCGCTCAACGAGCCGCTCAATGGCTGGGACCAGTTCGAGCCCTATATGAAGGGCCTGTTGGAAGTCGCGTCCTATCAGGGCCAGATCTATGCCCTGCCCACCGATACCGACGTGCGCATGCTCTGGTATGATCTGTCCAACTTCGAAAAGGCCGGCATTCCCACTCCATGGGAGCCCAAGAGCTGGGCCGACATTCTCGATGCCGCGCAAAAGCTCAAGGATGCGGGCGTGCAGTATCCGTTCCAGTTGCCGGCCGGCACCAAGCAGGCGGAAGCGGCCACCATGCAGGGCGTCTATATGGCGCTGCTCGGCGCCGACGTGCCGGAAGGCGATCGCAATCGTCTCTTGAAGCGCGACACCAATCAGTGGATCGGCGACAGCCCGGCACTGCGCCGCACCTTCGACTTCTACCACCAGGTCTATGCCGAACGCGAACTGAACCCGGCCGATCTCAACTATGCCACCGATATCGGCGCGGCAGTGCGTGCGGCGCTGGCCAATGACCAGCTCGGCATTCTCGCCTCCGGCTCCTGGGAAGATGCATGCCTCTGGGACTGCAACACCCCGCCGAGCCGCGAAGAGCGCGATGCGCTCGTGGCCTGGACGCCGTGGCCGGGCTCGGGTGAACCCGGAACCAAGGCGACGACCAATATTTCCGGCGGCTGGGCCATCGGCGTCAATGCCAATGCCAGTGACAAGGACCTTGCCTTCAAGCTCGTGACCTCGATCTTCGATCTCGACAATTTTAAGGCCTGGACCCTTGCGACCCACCGCATGGCGGTTCGTACCGACATTTCGGAATCTCCGGAATATATGGCCGATCCGTTCCTCGCCAAGGCAACGGCACTGGCTGCCGACACCACCGGCCGCGATACCGTCCCCGGCTATCAGACCGTTTCGGCTCTGATCCAGCAGGCGACCTCGGATCTCGTCGATGGCGTGCCGGTCGAAGAAGTCGTCCAGACCTATCATGACGCGCTGGTCGACGAATTCGGCGAAGAAGCTGTCGTAACCTACGAATAAGAACCTCCCGACGCGGCGGCGCCCAAAGATGTCCTCCGGGTGCCGCCGTGACGGGTGTTTTTCTAACAATCTCCCGCGTCATTCCCGCGTAAGCGGGAATCTCATTCCCTAACGGAGATCCCCGCTTTTGCGGGGATGACACCGAGTTTCTGGAAGCGTGTTGGTCTACCGACCGCCCAAGCGAGAAAGCCCATGAGAAACCAGGCCAATCCTTGGCTGACCGGCAATCTCTTCGTCCTGGTGCTCGGCATGTTGCCGGCCATTATCCTGATCGGGGCGCTGCTTTATTTTACCGCCTGGGCCTTTGCCTTTTCCTTCACCGACCTGGCCCTGGTGGGCAAGAAGAGTGTCGAGTGGAGCTGGGTGGGGCTCGAAAATTTCGAGCGGCTGTTTACCCGGCGCGGCTTTCTTGAATCGCTCTGGACCACCGTCATCTTCGTGTTCTTCTCGGCCATTGTCGGCCAATCGGTGCTGGGCTTCCTGCTCGCCGCCGTCTTGCGCGGCACGCAATCGAGCATTCGCAGCGTGGTGGAAGTCTGCATCATGCTCGGCTGGCTGCTGCCAGATATCGTGGCGGCATTCCTCTGGTCGGCCACGACCAGCCAGACGGGCCTCATCAATCAGCTGATCGTCGTGCCGCTTGGCTTCCGGCCGATCAATTTCATCAATGAATATGCCCTGCCCATCGTCACCATCGCCAATATCTGGAAGGGCACGGCCTGGTCCTACCTGCTGTTCTCCGCTGCACTCGACTCGGTGTCGCGCGAAGTGGTGGAGGCGGCAAAGGTCGACGGGGCAACGCCGTTCCAGCGCATCTGGCTCGTGCAATTGCCGATCATCCGGCCGCATATCGCCACGAACATGCTCTTCATCACCATCTGGACCTTCACCTATTTCCCGCTGATTTTTGCCATGACCGGCGGCGGGCCGGGGCGGCAGACGGAAACCCTGGCGGTCTTCCTTTACAACCAGAGTTTTGCGCGCGGAAATCTGGGCTTCGGTTCGGCCATTTCGGTCGCCATGCTGGCCATTGTCGGTGTGCTCTCGCTCTTCTATCTGCGTCTTCTGCGGGAGCCTAAATAATGGAAAACCAACCCTCCCGCCTGACCGCGATTGCCCTCGCCTTCATGGCCGTCATCTGGGTGAGCCCGTTTTCTTGGCTGATCCTCAATGCCTTCAACCCTCTCTCGACCGGGCAGCTCGAAATTCCGAGGGCCTTTGGCTTTGATAATTTTGGGCTGGCGGTCAGCGGCAATGCCGGGCGGCAGTTCATCAACTCCTTCATCATCGCGGCGGGAACGGCGACGCTGTCGGTGGTCGTGGGCATCTCGGCAGCCTATCCGCTATCGCGGCTGCGCATTCCGGGGCGCAATGCACTGCTTTGGACGCTGGTGTTGTTGCGCATGCTGCCTTCGGCGGGCGTGCTGGTGCCGCTCTATTTTGCGGCGCAGCGCTCGGGGCTGCTCAACCAGCTCGGCGTCATCATTGCGCTGACCATCCTCAATCTGCCGTTCACGCTGCTGCTGCTCAAAAATTTCTTCGATACGGTGCCGATCGAACTTGAAGAAGCGGCCTATGTGGAAGGGGCGAGCCTTCTCCAGATTGTCACGAAAATCGTGTTGCCCATGTCGCGCGCCGGGATCGCGGTGGTCTGGTTCTTCAGCTTTACGGGTGCGTGGAACGAGTTCCTGCTGCCGCTGATCTTTGCGCGTGTGCAGGACGCTTTCCCGATGTCGGTGGGGCTCTACGCAGCCTTCGGGCAGCAGGGCGCCATCAACTACGGCTTCCTAACGGCCTTTTCCATTCTCTACGCTGCGCCGGCGGTCGGCGTGTATTTCTTGTTGCGGCGGAACATGAACACAGGGTTCGCCGGTGTCGGAGTCAAAGGATGACCTATTCCAATCCTCAATCTACCAAGCTTGGTCTTCTGGACGACGACCTCAAGATGGAAGGAAAACTCCTCCGTCTTTGCGCTGACCTCGAAAAGAAGATCCGCACGCCCATCGCCAATGTGCCGTTTCAGTGGCATGTACAGCGCGCCGACGGTTTTTCCGCTGCGGAGGCGCTGAAGGCGGACTGGAAGAACTGGGAAAAGTTTGGCCGCCACACGGTCTGGGCCAAGCATCAGGAACACACCTGGTTTGCCGCTGAAATCACCGTGCCCGAGGAAGCCAAGGGCAAGGTGTTTGTCGCGCATTTTACCAGCCAGTGGCAGGATCGGCCGGGTTCGACTGACCCGCAATGTCTGGCCTATCTCGACGGCAAGATTGCGCAGGCGCTGGATGGCAATCACACCGAGCTGGTGATCGAGCGCAATGCCAAGCCGGGCAACAAGCACGTCATTCTCGTCAATGCTTTTACATTCTTCGATCGGCCGCTGGTGGGCTTCGAAGTCGACTTCTTCATCCGCAATGAGCGGGCCGAAAAGCTCTATTATGATCTGCAGACGCCGCTCGATGTGGCGGTGCGGCTCTATCAGAATGATCCGCGGCGCCAGGCGATTCTGAACATTGTTGACCGCGCGCTGCGAGCGCTTGATCGCCGCGACGGGCATACGGATGCTTTTGAGGCTGGGCTGCCGGCAGCCGAAAAAATCGCCAAGGAGATCTATGATCTCGTCGATACCGAGGTGCAGCCGCAGATCACCGCGGTTGGCTCGACCCATCTCGACGTTGGTTGGCTCTGGCGCGTGATGCATACGCGCGACAAGACTGGCCGCAGCTTTGCCACGGTGCTCAACCTGATGGAGGAGTATCCGCAGTTCGTCTTCATGTACAACCAGTCGGTGCTCTTCGACTTTTTGAAGCAGGACTATCCCGAAATCTGGGAGCGTATGCTCAAGAAGGTCAAATCCGGGCAGTTCGAGATCGAAGGCGCCATGTGGGTGGAGCCGGACGTCAATATCGCCTCGGGTGAATCGCTGGTGCGCCAGATCATGCGTGGGCGAAAATTCCATATCGAGCATTTCAATGTGACGCCAAAGACGGTTTGGCTGCCGGACACGTTTGGCTATTCGGCCAATCTGCCGCAGATCATGGAGAAATCCGGGCTCGAATATTTTGTGACATCGAAGCTCTCTTGGAACGACACCGACCGGCATCCCTATGACACGTTCTTCTGGCGCGGCATCGACGGCACGGTGACCAAGGCGCAGCTCATTACCGCGCAGCGGTATGACAGCGAGCAGATTTTCACGACTTATAATGGCGATCTCTCGGTTTCCGAGACCATGGGTGCGTGGAAGCGCTATGAGCCCAAGGCGGCCTATAATGAAGTCGTCATGTCCTATGGCTATGGCGACGGCGGCGGCGGGCCGACCCGCGCCATGATCGAGCGCGGCACGCGTCTTGAACGCGGCATTCCGGGTGCGCCGAAGGTGAAGCTGGAGGGCATCGTTCCATTCCTCGATCGGCTGGGCAAGGCGATGGATGCCAACCCGGCGAAATTCCCGACCTGGAATGGCGAGCTCTATCTGCAGTACCATCGCGGTACGCTGACTTCGGTCGCCAAGAACAAGGCCAATAACCGCAATGCCGAGCGGCGGTTGCGCGAGCTGGAATTTTTGGGCGCCATGGCGCTGAGCCAGGCGGGACATGCCTATCCCTCTGAAACCCTTGCTGAATTCTGGGAACTGGTTCTTATAAACCAGTTCCACGACATCCTGCCGGGTACGTCCATTCCCGAGGTCTATGTCGATAGCGATTCCGAATATGGGAAGATTTTTTCGACCCTGACCTCGCAGAACGGGCCGTGGCATGCGGCGGCGCAGGCTTTTGCCAAGCCGGGTGCGGATCAGCTTCGCGTGCTCAATTTCACCAGCCAGAACCGGGGTGAACTGGTCAGTCTCGGCAATGTCGGCGCGGGCAATGGTCTAGCGACAGCTGGCGGCGTTGCGCCGGTGCAGAAGATCACGCGGGCTGATGGTTCGACGGAAAATGTTGCACCGATGGGCAATATCGCGGCCTTGGGCTGGACCGCGGCGCAGGTTGTGTCCTCCGCTCCCGCGGCAAAAAGCACGCTGTCGGTTTCCGAAAAGCATCTTGAGAACGAGTTGATCAAGGTCAGCTTCGACAAGGCGGGCGAAATCACTTCGGTCTTCGACAAGACGCGGCAGCGCGAAGTGCTGGCGCCGGGCGCGGCGGCCAACCGGCTTATTGCCTATGAAGACAAGCCGATGGAGTGGGACGCCTGGGATATCGATCGCTACTTTGAAGAGCAGTTTTGGCCGCTGGCCGATAGCTCGACGAAGATTTCGGTCGTCGAAACCGGTCCGCATCGTGCGGCGATCCGGGTTGAGCGCAAATACCAGAAGTCGCTGATCGTGCAGGTGATTTCGCTCGCTGCCGGTGCGCGGCAGGTGGAGTTCGATACCTTTATCGATTGGCAGGAGCGGCAGCAGGTCATCAAGGCGCAGTTCCCGTTCGATCTCAACATTTCCGAAATCCGTTCGGAAATTCAGTTCGGCCATGTGAAACGCCCGACCCATCGCAACACCACCTGGGATCGTGCGCGGTTCGAGGCTTCGATGCATCGCTGGGTCGATATTTCGGAAGCCGATTTCGGTGCCGCGCTGATCAATGACAGCAAGTATGCCTATGATTGCCATGAGCAATCGGTGCGGCTGACGCTGGTGCGCGGCTCGACCTTCCCGAGCCCGGATGCCGATCTTGGCGAACATCGCATCCGCTATGCGCTGTTTGTCCATGAAGGCGTGGCGGACTTGGCGCAGGTACATCGTGCGGCGGAACGCTTCAACAACCCGGTTGCCGTTATTGGCTCGACGTCTCCGCAGGCCCAGGCCAGCGGCAATTTCGAGCAGTTTAGCCTGGCGCAGGTGAGCGGGGATAACGTCACCATCGAGACGGTGAAGAAGGCCGAGAAATCGGACGACGTGGTGCTGCGCGTCTTCGAGCACGCCAATATTCGCGCGGAGGCGACGATCTCGTTTGGGGTGAAGGTCAAGAGCGTGCGGGCGGTCAACCTTATGGAAGAGGGTCCGAGCAAGCCATTGGCACTCAAGGACAATAAGCTGACCTTGAACCTGCGTCCGTTTGAAATCGTCACGCTGCTGGTAGAGATCTGAGGAGGCTCTCATGGCCGATGTCACGCTTCGACAAGTCCGAAAGTCCTATGGATCGCTTGAGGTGGTCCATGGGGTCGATCTCGACATCAAGAGCGGGGAGTTCGTTGTCTTCGTGGGGCCTTCGGGCTGCGGAAAATCGACGCTGCTGCGCATGATTGCCGGGCTCGAACCGATCTCGGGCGGCGACATTTCCATCGGCGGCAGGGTGGTCAATGACATACCCTCGCCGCAGCGTGGCATCGCCATGGTTTTCCAGTCCTATGCGCTTTATCCGCATATGAGCGTTTATGAGAACATGGCCTTTGGCCTCAAACTCATGAAGACGCCGAAAGAGGAAGTCGATCAACGGGTTAGGGAGGCGGCGCGCATCCTGCAGATTGAGCCCTATCTTGATCGCATGCCCAAGGCACTGTCCGGCGGGCAGCGCCAGCGCGTGGCGATCGGGCGGGCGATCGTGCGCAATCCAAAGGTGTTTTTGTTCGATGAGCCGTTGTCAAATCTCGACGCGGCTTTGCGGGCGCAGACGCGGGTGGAGATTGCCAAACTGCACGATACGCTTGATGCGACAATGATTTACGTGACGCACGATCAGGTCGAGGCGATGACGCTGGCGGATCGGATCGTGGTGCTCAATGCCGGGGTGATCGAGCAAGTGGGCACGCCGCTGGAGCTTTATCGCAACCCGGTGAATACGTTTGTGGCTGGGTTCATTGCCAGCCAGAGGATGAACTTTCTTCCGGTGACACCAGAGGCCGGCGGATTGCGGCTTCCGGGGAACAGACTGTTAGCATTGACCGGCACCGATCTGACGAAAGTGCGAACGATTGGGGCACGACCCGAGCATATGGAGCTGGCGAGCGCCGAGACGGCGCATTTGAGCGGCACCTTGGCCGTCATTGAACAGTTCGGCGAGTATGCGCTGGCCTATGTTGAGCTGCCGGATGGGGAGACGGTGACGGTGAAGCTCGATGGGGCGCCGGAGCTGGAATTGCATCAACAGATGCATATCGGGCTGCCGGCCGGCGACGTGCATTTGTTTGATGAGGCGGGGCGGGCGATCAGGAGCTGATCGCGGAGTTTGCGGCCCCACCCCACCCGGCCTCCTTACCTCAAATCACTCCACTGGAGTGATTTGCTCTGCGGGACGGCGCGGAGCCCATCAAGGGGAGGTGAAGGGACGGTGGTTTTGGCTAAATCTCTTCCAACCACCGCCTGTCATCCCGGCGAAGGCCGGGATCCATCTTGAGATCTCAGGATGGGCCCCGGCCTTCGCCGGGGTGACATCGAGGTTGGCGATGGGCTGAGGAATCAGCCCGCAGCGCGCGGCTGGATGCCGGCGGCGCGGCGGAGGAAGCCTTCGGACTTCTCCAAAGCAGCTTCGGCGGTCGGGCGGTCCATGCCGGTCAGGGCCATGAGGATGGCGAGTTTGACGTTGTCGTCGCTGGCGGCGAGGTAGCGTTCGGCCTCCTCGGTGGTGCAGTTGGCGACTTCGACGATGATGCGGATGGCGCGGGCCTCAAGCTTCTTGTTCGAGACCGAGAGGTCGACCATCAGGTTCTGATAGGTCTTGCCGATGCGGATCATGCTGGCCGTGGTCAGCATGTTCAGAACCAGTTTCTGCGCGGTGCCGGACTTCAGGCGGGTTGAGCCGGTAACGGCTTCGGGGCCGACGACGGGCGAGATGGCGATCTCGGCCTGGCGGGCGATGGTGCTGTCGGGGTTGCAGGACAGGGCAACCGTCGTGGCGCCGACCGACTTGGCGTAGTCGAGGCCGCCGATGACATAGGGGGTGCGGCCGGAAACGGCGATTCCGACGACGACGTCGCGGGCTTCGAGCTTTACGCGCTCAAGATCCTTGCGACCTTCCTCGGGGGAGTCTTCGGCGCCTTCGATGGGGTGGCGCAGGGCGTGATCGCCGCCGGCGATGAGGCCGACAACCATTTCGGGCGGCACGCCAAAGGTCGGCGGGCATTCGGAGGCGTCGAGCACGCCGAGGCGGCCGCTGGTGCCAGCGCCCATATAGATGAGGCGCCCGCCATGACGGAAGGCGTCGACGATCTTGTCGACGGCCTCGGTGATTTCAGGCAGAACCTTTTCGACGGCTTGCGGGACCTTGTTGTCTTCCCGATTCATGGCCGCGAGAACCTCGCGGGTGGTCATGAGATCGATCCCGACCGTATCGGGATTGCGAGCCTCGGAAACCAGCGTTTCCAGCTCCGCCATCAGAGCGCTTTTTGCCATGGGTAGTCCCCTCTGTTCGGCCAAAATGCTAGAAGCGAATATTCCGCTTGTCAATGAAATGCGGAATAGAATATTCCTTTTCGTGTGAGGTGCCTTTTGCCTCTGCACTGCGTCCGGTTGCGGCGAGCCGGAATTCTGGCCCACCGGAGTTTTGATGGCGCAGTGGGTGGAACGGAACCTGAGATGGATTGACCGGCATCGACTTTCGGGAGATGTCGTTTCCTGGGGGTATGAGCCATGTCCATCCTGAAGATTATCGGCGCCAAGATCGATTCCATGACCCAGGCGGATCGCCAGATCGCCCGGTTCATTCTTGATCACCCCGAGGAAATGCTGGCCATGTCTTCCGCGGCTTTGGCCGAGGCGACCGGGCGCAGCCAGTCGAGCGTCGTCAAATTCAGCCAGAAGCTCGGCTATGAGGGCTATCAGCAGCTCAAGCTCGATGTGAACAAGGCTAAGGCGCAGGAATTCCATGCGCCGGCGGGGGTCATTCACGGCACGATCGACGCCAGCGACAGCTATATGACCATCCTGCAAAAGCTCATCGGCTCGAAACTGCTCTCGATGCGCGAGACGTCGGCGGTCAATACCGAAGCGACGATCGATTCAGCGCTCGATGCACTGATGTCGGCGCGGCGGATACAGCTTGCCGGGGTTGGCGCATCGTCGCTGGTGGCGCGGGATTTTTCCTACAAGCTCTTAAAGCTCGGGCGGACGGTGCTGGTCGATAGCGACAGCCATATCCAGATTTCCAATGCTTCGGCGCTGAACGACCAGGATCTGATCATTGCGCTCTCCCATTCGGGGCGGAGCATGGAAACGCTACGGATTGCCGAGCTGGCGAAGAAGCGCGGGGCGACGCTGCTGTCGGTGACCGGGTTGCAGCCCAATCCGCTGCTCGATATTGCCGATATCAGCCTCTTTACGGTGGCGGATGAGGAGCGGGTGCGCTCTTCGGCGATCACCTCGCGCGATGCGCAACTGATGCTGACGGATATGCTGTTCATCCTGCTGCTGCGGCGGCAGGCGGATGCTTATGACTATATCCACCGCAGCGAGGCGGCGGTGACGGTGTTGAAGGCTTAGCGGCGGGCGCAAGTCTTGTGACAGTGTGAGTAATCCTCCGCGTCATTCCCGCGAAAGCGGGAATCCCGGTGGTTGAAACAGAGATTCCCGCTTTCGCGGGAATGACGCCGAGTGGGTTGGGGCGAGAGCGCCACACTCGGGTGATGGCGCTCTGTCGCTTCCGTCGTCACCACCGGGCTTGTTCCGGCAATCCAGCGATTTCACGACATCCCATGGACCACCGGGACAAGCCCGGTGGTGACGGTGGTGGGTGGATCGCGCCCTTAGGCCTCCGCAGTGATTGCTGCCCCCTCACCCGCCCTACCCACCTGCCATTCGAGCGCAGCTCTCATGGCCTTCTCACTTCAAATTACTCCACCGGAGCGATTTGCCCTGCGGGACAGTCCGAAGCCTTACCGAAATATGACCTGTCACATGCTTGATGTAATTTTCTATTCTTGACAGCCAAGAATTTTGGAATTTAGTATTCCATACAAGGTGCTCATGAGGGGGCATCGAGGGAATAGCGGAGAGGCATCTTGGCTCGACTATCGCTGCGCGGCATCAAGAAGCGCTTCAAGACCACCGATGTGCTCCATGGCATCGATCTCGAAATCGGGGATCGCGAATTCGTCGTCTTCGTCGGGCCTTCGGGTTGCGGCAAGTCGACCCTGTTGCGCCTGATTGCCGGGCTCGATCCGATTTCGGATGGCGATTTCTTCCTCAACGACCAGCGCATGAACGATGTGGCGCCCTCCCGGCGCGGCATTGCCATGGTGTTCCAGTCCTATGCTCTTTATCCGCATATGGACGTCTACGAGAACATGGCCTTTGGCGCCCGGCTGATGGGGCTGAGCAAGGACGAAGTTGAAAAGCGCATTGCCGATGCGGCGCGGATGTTGCGGCTCGATGCGCTCTTGAAGCGCAAGCCGCGCGAGCTTTCGGGTGGCCAGCGCCAGCGCGTCGCCATCGGCCGGGCACTGGTGCGCAAGCCCGATGTGTTCCTGCTTGATGAGCCGCTGTCCAACTTGGATGCGGCGCTGCGCTCTGATGTCCGTCTCGAAATTGCAAAGCTGCACCGCGATATCGGCGGCACGATGATCTATGTGACCCATGATCAGGTGGAAGCCATGACGCTGGCCGACAAGATCGTGGTGATGAATTCAGGCCGCATCGAGCAGGTCGGTTCGCCGCGCGAACTCTATGAAACCCCGGCCAATACGTTTGTCGCGACCTTTATCGGTTCGCCGCGCATGACGCTGGTGGATGTGGCGCGGGATGGTGATCGGCTGGGCGTTGCCAATGGCGGTTCGGTCGCGACCGGCGCCCTGCCCGAGATAAAGAACCTGAAACTCGGGCTGCGGCCGGACGCCGTAAAACTGCATCGTGGCCAGAACAGCGAGGGGCTCGCGGCCACGGTCGTCTATACCGAATACCTGGGTGACAACGCCTATGTTTATGCGCGCCTTGCCGACGGCACGCTGCTCTCGGCACGCACGACCCCCAATGATCTCTTTGCGCCCGATGAGACTGTGACCGTAACGGTCGAGCCGGGATCAGCGCATTACTTTTCCGCCGAGGATGGCCGGCGGCTGACCCCATAAAGGGGCGGGACAAACTATCCAGACGTTTTCAAGGGAAGGGAACACACATGAAAACCAATCTGATCCGCATCGGCGCCGCACTCAGCGCCGTGCTCGTCGCAGCCCCGGCTTTTGCCCAGGACCTGACGTTCTGGAGCTGGCGCCAGGAAGACCGCGCTGCCTACGAAACGTTTATCGATACGTTCGAGGCAGCCAATCCCGGCATCACCGTCAAATTCGAGACGTTTGAAGCGGCGAATTACAACACCATTCTATCGACCGCTCTCGCCGGTGGCGTTGGCCCCGACGTGATGATGGTGCGCGCCTATGGCGGCCTCGAAAACGTCGCTGCCGCCGGCTATCTCGAAGAGCTGACCACGGCAAGCGTTCCGGCCCTGGCCAACTTTGCAGCGCCCGCAATCGCTGCCGAAAGCGTGCGCGCCGATGGCAAGCTCTATGCCGTGCCATTCGCCAGCCAGACCCAGCTCGTGATCTATAACAAGGCCCTGTTCGACGCCAACGGCATTGCCGAACCGCAGACCTGGGACGAGCTGAAGGCTGCGGCCCAAAAACTCAAGGATGCTGGCGTCATCCCCTTTGCCAACGGCACCGCGACCGCATGGCAGAACGAAACCGTCACCTTCGGCCTCGGCTCCTCGCTGATGGGCAAGGATTTTTATGACGCGCTGATGGCTGGTGAAGCTGACTTCACCGATGCCCGTTTCACCGGTGCGCTGGGTGAAATCGCTGATGTTGCCGCCGAATATTTCCCGGATGGCTTTATCGGCCTCGACTATCCCTCGGCCCAGCAGCTCTTCTCTTCGGGCATGGCCGGCATGTTCATCGGCGGTTCCTATGAACTGGCGACGTTCAAGACGCAGAACCCGGATATCGAACTCGGCGTGTTTGCCGCTCCCGGCAAGACGGCGGAAGACGCAAAGCTCGTTGGCCTCTATTTCGACGGCGGCTATGCAGCCAATGCCGCCGGCGCCAACAAGGAAGCGTCGGTGAAATTCCTGAATTACCTCGCGAGCAAGGAATTCGGCCAGGCTTTTGCCAATACGCTCAACAACATCTCGACCATTCCGGGAGTCACCTTCGACAACCCGCTGCTTGCTGAAGTCAACGACCTCAACAAGTCGTCGATCCCCTACCTGATGCTCGCCCACTTCCGTTATGGCGAACCCTCGGGCTCGGTGCTGATCCAGGGCGAAATGCAGAAGCTGTTTGCCGGCGAAACGACGCCGGAAGCGATTGGCGAAGCCCTGACCACGGGCCTTGCCGCCTGGTACGAGCCGTTCAAGAAGTAAGGCGGATCTCCCTCCGCCGGAGGGTGGGCCCCTGGGCCCGCCCTCGCCCTCATCCCCAAGCGAGCCCCAAATGCCCCAACTTCGGATGACAGGCCGCGGCCTCTGGATTACCGCGCTCATCGTACCGCCACTGGCCTTTGTGGCTCTGTTCATCGTCTATCCCATCGTTTCGGCCTTCGCCTATGCCTTCTTCGACTGGCAGGGACTGCGCCGGCTCGACTTTGTGGGGCTCGAGAATTTCCATACGGTGCTGTTTGTCGAGCCCTATCGGAGCTGGACGATCAATGCGTTCAAGAACAATGTCATCGTGTTTTTTGCGCTGATGGTCCTGCAGAACGGGCTGGGGTTCATCCTCGCCTATGCGCTCTGGCGCGAACTGCCCGGCGCGCGCTTTCACCGGATCGCGGTGTTTCTGCCGGTGGTGCTCTCCACCATCATCGTCGCCTATCTCTTCAAGCTCTTTTACCACCCGCTCTTCGGCGTCGTGAACATCACGCTCAAGGGGATCGGGCTGGGTTGGCTGGCGCAGCCCTGGCTCGGGCAATCGGGCACGGCGCTTGGCAGCATCATCGTGGCGCAGGCCTGGCATATGGTCGGTTTCCCGACGCTGGTCTTCCTCGCCGGCATGCAGCGCATTCCGGGTGAGATTCTCGATGCCGTGCGCATGGAGACCGAGAGCGAGTGGGTCAAAATTACAAAAATCGTGTGGCCGCTGGTGGCGCCGAGCGCGACGATTGTTTTCACCCTTCTGTTCGTTGGTGCGTTCAACTGGTTTGAGCTGCCCTATATCATGGGTGGGCTCGATGGCTCGCCGTTCGGTTCGACCGACGTCTTGGGGCTTTATTTCTACCGCACGGCCTTTGGTAATGTGTCGGCCGGTCAGCAGGACTTTGGGCTCGGCTCGGCGCTGGCCGTGTTGATCTTCATCTTTATCGCGATCGTTGCGGGCGTCATCACCACGCGCCTGCGCGCCCGGGAGATCCAGCTATGAGTGCGGCTGCGACCAACTATTATGACCGCAAGGGGCTATTCGCGACGCTTGGGCGCGACGGCATGCTGCAGATCATCCTGATCGCCAATACGGTGCTGATGCTGGCGCCGATCATCATCATGGTGTTTTCGGCCTTCAAGACGACGCCGGAGATTTTCAAGTCGCCGTTCGGCATCCCCGATTTCACGCAGGTCGCGAACTTCGTGAAAATCTGGACCGAGACGAATTTCCTGCGCTATCTGCTGAACTCGTTCGTCGTGACCGGCGCCTCGATGGTTCTTATTCTGACGCTCGGGACCATGGCGGCTTATGCGCTGGGGCGGTATGCCTTTACCGGCTCCAGTTTCATCCTGATGTTCTTCCTGGCGGGGCTGACGCTGCCGCTGAAACTGGCGATCATTCCGCTGTTCATGCTGATGCGGGATCTGTCGATCCTCAACAATCAGCTCTCGCTGATCTTCGTCTATACGGCCATGGGCCTGCCGACAACCGTGTTCATCATGACCGGCTTTATCCGGAGCCTCCCCAATGAGCTGGAAGATGCGGCGCGCATGGACGGGGCGAGCGAGGCGCGGATCATGTGGGCGATCATGCTGCCGCTGGTGCGCCCAGCCATGGTGATTGCCGGCATCCAGAATGTGGTGCCGATCTGGAACGACTTCTTCTTCCCGCTCGTTTTCATCCAGAACGACAGCCTGAAGACGCTGCCGCAGGGGCTGACGACGTTCATGGGCGAATATACGACCGATTGGGGTGTGCTGTTCTCGGGGCTGACGCTGTCGGCCGCGCCGATCATTCTCATCTATATCGTGCTGTCCAAGCAGTTCATTGCCGGCATGACTTCGGGAGCGGTGAAGTGAGTTTGGCACTGCCCAAGGGCCTGATTGTTTCCTGCCAGGCACGGGCGGACAATCCGTTGCACGGGCCGGTGTTCATGGGCGCCATGGCGCTCGCAGCGCGCGATGGCGGGGCCAAGGGGCTGCGGGCCAATGGACCGGCGGATATTCGCGCCGTGAAGGGTGCGGACCTGCCGGTGATCGGCATTCACAAGGTGTTTTCGGACGAGTATCCGGTCTACATCACGCCTGATTTCGACGCCGCGGCGGCCATTGTCGAGGCGGGGGCGGACATCGTGGCGCTCGATTGCACGATGCGGCCGCGCAATGGCGAGAGCCCGGAAGTGCTGGTGCGGCGCATTCGTGAGGAGCTGAAGGCGGAGGTTTTCGCTGACATTTCGACGTTTGAAGAGGGCGTTGCGGCGGCCGATTGGGGCGCGACTTATGTGGCGACGACGCTCTCGGGCTATACGGCCTATACCGAGCCGAAACCGGCGCATCCGGACCTGGAGCTGGTCGAAAAGCTCGTGCAGCGTGTGAGCGTTCCCGTGGTGGCCGAGGGTCGCTACAATACGCCCGAATGGGTGAAGCGCGGCTTTGAGGCCGGGGCCCATGCCATTGTGGTGGGTACGATGATTACCAATCCGCGCGAAATTACCAAAATGTTCGTCAGGGATGGCGTGCCGGAATGACGGCTGTGCATCTCGGGGTCGATGTCGGCGGCACGGCCAGCCGCTGGGTGGCTTGTGACGATTCCGGTGCTGTCTTGGCGCGCGGGAAGACATCGGGCGCGACGGGGCATTTGTTCAATCCGGTCGAGAAGGAACGGCTGCGGGTGGCACTGAGTGCCATTGCGGCTGATCTCGAGGCGCAGGGATTTGTCGTCAAATCGGCGACGACGGGGCTAACGGGCTTTGGGGCCGTGGTGGCCGGACTGCTGCGCGAGCAACTGGTCGAATTTTTCGGCGTGGCGGCGGAAAGCTGCATTACCGTTGATGATATGACGCTGGCTTATGCGTCGATCTTCAAGCCGGGTGAAGGGCATCTGATCTCGGCTGGCACGGGGTCGATCGGGCTCCATATCGGGGTGGGCGACACCTATGTGCGCGTCGGTGGGCGCGGGATTCTCGTTGATGATGCGGGTTCGGGGAGCTGGATTGCGCTGAAGGCGCTCGACACGCTGTTCCGGCGGCTGGACCATGATGGGTCGTTTGAGGGCGTGGCCGTGCTGGCGGAGGAGGTCGCCAAGCGGCTAGGCAGTGTCGAATGGCATGTGGTGCGCGAATTTGTCTATGGCGGCGATCGTGGGCGGATCGGGACGCTGTCGATGGCGGTTGGCGCGGCGGCGGAACGGGGCGATCTCGTTGCGCGGGAGATTTTGGCATCGGCGGGGCGTGAGCTGGCGCTGATGGCGTCGGCGCTGACGGGGCGCGTTGGGTCGAGGCCGATCGGGTTTGTCGGTGGCGTCTTGGCGCTGCCGGGGATTCGGCAGGCGATTGTCGAGGCGCTGGCGGGGCACGAGGTGGTGTTTCCTGAAGCCGATGCGGCGCTGGCGGCGGCGCGGATGCAGACAAGCGCGAGTACGGAGTGGCGCGCGGCGCTGGCTGGGAATACGGGGCTGGCTTAGGGCTAACCCACCGGCCCCACCCTCGCCCCTTGTGGGAGAGGGACAGATTTTCTGCGTTCAGCAGAAAATTAGGGTGAGGGGTTTCGAACCGGCCCAAAGGGCAAATTCGCTCCAGTGGAGCGAATTTAGGTGAGAAAGCCATTTGAGCCGGGCTCAAATGGCCGGCCACACGCGCAGAGCTGACCGATACATCGCATACCCCTCATCCGCCCTTTGGGCACCTTCTCCCACAAGGGGAGAAGGGAGAGCGGTGGGAGTGGAGGCGCCATTGAGCGCCGCAGCTTTTCTACTTCTTCTTCATCGCCGCGCTGAGCAGAGCGCCGAAGGCGCCTTGGTCGTTGGCTTTGGGCTTTTGCTCGGGGCGTTGTTGCGGCGAGCGGGTGTTGGTTGGCCGTTGCTGCTGAGGACGATCCTCGCGTGCCGAAACGCCGCCGTCGCGGCGCATGGTGAGGCCGATGCGTTTGCGGGGGACGTCGACTTCGACGACCGTTACCTTCACCACGTCACCGGCTTTGACGACCTCGTGCGGGTCCTTCACGAATTTGTCGGCGAGTTGGGAGACGTGGACGAGGCCGTCCTGGTGCACGCCGATATCGACGAAGGCGCCGAAGGCGGCGACGTTCGTCACTGTTCCTTCGAGTTGCATGCCGGGTTTGAGGTGTTTGATATCATCAACGCCTTCGGCAAAGGTCGCGGTCTTGAAGGCGGGGCGCGGGTCGCGGCCGGGTTTTTCGAGTTCGCCAATGATGTCTCGCACGGTGGGGAGACCGAAGCGGTCGTCGACGAAGACGCGGGGGTCCAATGCCTTGAGGGCAGACCCATCGGCCATCAGGGCGCGAACGTCGCGGCCGCAGGCGGCGACGATTTTGCGAGCGACGCCATAGGCTTCGGGGTGAACCGAGGAGGCGTCGAGCGGTTCGCTGCCGTTGGGAATGCGGAGGAAGCCGGCGGCCTGCTCGAAGGTGCGCTGGCCGAGGCGGGCGACCGAGAGCAGGTCTTTTCGCGTCTTGAAGGGGCCATTGGCGTCGCGATGGGCGACGATGGCTTCGGCGATGGAAGCACCGAGACCGGAGACGCGGGCGAGGAGCGGAGCCGAGGCGGTGTTGAGATCGACGCCGACGGCGTTCACCGCGTCTTCCACGACGCCATCTAGCGATTTTGCCAAGCGGTACTGATCAACGTCGTGCTGGTATTGACCGACGCCTATGCTCTTGGGTTCGATCTTGACGAGTTCGGCCAGCGGGTCCTGCAGGCGGCGGGCGATGGAGACGGCGCCGCGGAGGGACACGTCGAGATCGGGGAATTCGGCGGCGGCGAGCTCGGAAGCGGAATAGACCGACGCGCCGGCTTCGGAGACGATGACCTTCAGCGGCTTAGGCGCGGGCATGTGCGCCAGCATTTCGGCGACGAGTTTTTCGGTCTCTCTGGAGCCGGTGCCATTGCCGATGGCGATCAGTTCGACATTGTGGGCGCGGATGAGTTTGGCCAGTTCGACCTGGGTGCCGGTGACGTCGTTGCGCGGCGGGAAGGGGTAGACGGTGGAAGTGGCGAGGACTTTTCCGGTGCCGTCGACGATGGCGACTTTGACGCCGGTGCGGATGCCGGGATCGAGGCCCATGGTGGCGCGGGAGCCGGCGGGGGCGGCGAGCAGCAGGTCTTTCAGGTTACGGGCGAAGACGGTGATAGCTTCTTCGTCGGCGCGTTCGCGCAGGTCTCGCATCAGGTCGAGCGAGAGATGGACGTAAAGCTTGGTGCGCCAGGCCCAGCCGGCGACTTCGAGGAGCCATTTGTCGCCAGGGAGAGAGCCGCCGATCTCGTAGGCCGACGCCACCATCCGGACAGCGGGTTTGACGACGGAAGTGTCGTCGGCATCGACTTCGATATCGACGGAGAGCACTTCCTCGTTGCGGCCGCGCAGCATGGCGAGGGCGCGATGGCTGGGGGCCGTGGCCCAGCGCTCGGTGTGGTCAAAATAGTCGGAGAATTTGGCGCCGGCTTCCTGCTTGCCATCGATCACCCTGGCACGGAGGGTGGCGCGATCCTTCATATAGGTGCGGAGGCGGCCGACGAGATCGGCGTTTTCGGCCATCTGTTCCACGATGATATCGCGGGCGCCGTCGAGGGCGGCCTTTGCGTCGGGGATATCGTCGTTGAGATAGGTCGCGGCGAGGTCGGCGGGGACGAGGCGGCGGTCGCCGAGGATCGCTTCGGCCAGGGGGCCGAGACCACGCTCGCGGGCGATTTCGGCCTTGGTGCGGCGCTTGGGCTTGAAGGGGAGGTAGATGTCCTCCAGTTCCGCCTTGGTGGGGGCGGCGGCGATGGCGGCGGCGAGGTCAGGTGTCAGCTTGCCCTGCTCGGTGATGGATTTGAGGATCGCATCGCGGCGGGCGTCGAGTTCGCGGAGATAGCCGAGGCGCTCTTCGAGATTGCGGAGCTGGGTGTCGTCGAGACCGCCGGTCACTTCCTTGCGGTAGCGGGCGATGAAGGGGACGGTGGCGCCGCCGTCGAGCAGTTCAATGGCCGCCTTGGCCTGATCGGGCTTGGCGCCGATTTCCTGGGCGATGCGGGTGGCAAGGTTTGGAGTGGGGAGCGCCATGGGTCAGCCAGTCTGGATTCGAGTTGGCGCGACCATAATGGGGAATTTGGCGAAAACCCAATCGGTGGGGTGAGAGGGTGTGGAAAGATGGGGCTGCTTCGATAGCGCGACGACATCGGGGCTCTCACACCCCCACCCTCCTCCCCCATAAAGGGGGAGGTGTCAGGGCGGTGACTGAGGCACGATCCAGCCACACGCACGATGCGGCACCTCCCCCTTGATGGGGGAGGTTGGGAGGGGGTGATCGAGTGCCCTACACGCTCGACATTTCGCGCAGCAGCAGGGCTGGGCGGATGGAGAGCACGCGGAGGAGCGTCGTGGCGCCGAGGATGGCGGTCATGCCGACGAGGCCGGCGACGACGACGCCGATGGTGGCGGGGTCGACGGCGAAGGCGACGTTGAGGAGGACTTGCGTCAGGAGCCATGCCGCGAAGATGCCGGAAGGGATGGCGATCAGGGCGGCGAAGACGGCGAGGAGCAGGAACTGGATCAGCGCGGAGACGAGGATCTCGCTGCGTTTGGCACCCAGGACCTTGTTGAGCACGGCGTCGGATTCGCGCTGGCGGCGACCGGCGGCGAGGCTGCCGATGAGGATGAGGAGGCCATTGAGGACGGCTATGCCGCCCACGGCCGCGACCGCGAGGGAGAGCTGGCTCAGGGCTTCGGTGATGCGGGTGAGCGTGGCGCCGATTTCGATAAATTTGACGTCGATGAATTCATTGGCGAGGAAGCGTTCCACCTCTTCTTCGCGGCCGGGTTCAGCGGTGACGGCGGCGAGGATGGTGGAGGGATAATTGTCGAGAACGCCGGGGGAGAAGGCGACGAGGAAGTCGATGCCGCCCTGCCAGGCATAGTCGCGGAAATTGCCGACTTTGGCGGTTACGGTCTCGCCAAAGATTTCGAAGGTGACTTCGTCGCCGAGCTTTACACCAAGACCCTGGCGCAGGTTCTGGTGCAGGGAGACGAGAGCCGGGCCGGTATAGTCGGCTGGCCACCATTGGCCCTCGACAAGACGGGAGGCCGGCGGCAGGACCGAGCGATAGGTCATGGGGATTTCGCCCGAGAGCAGGAAGGCGGCTTCGGGGCCGTTGGCGGCGAGGTTTTCGATCGGGGTGCCGGCAATGGTCATGACAGTGCCGCGCAGCATGGGGGTGGCGGTGACCAGTTCAATGCCGTGTTCGGGGCCGACGGAGGCTTCGAGGGTCTGCATTTCGTCGGGGAAGAGGTCGGAGGCGACGAGGGTCGGGGCGTCGAAGACGGAGGCGCCCAGGAACTCGTTGCGGAGATTGATGGCGAGGACCTGCACCACGACGAGGATGACCATGGCGAGGCCGACGGCGGTGACGACGGCAGACGAATTTCGCGTGGTGCCGATGATGGCGCGGAGCGACTGGCGCAATGGGCGCCACCGGGCGGCGGGGAGTTTTGCGAGGCCGATGAGGGCGAGGCGGCTGCCGAGCTGCAGGAGCACGGCGGCGCCGATGGCGGAGCCGGCAAAGGCGAGAACCAGGGTGAGGTCCTTGGTCAGGACCACAGCGAGCCAGAAGAACAGCAGGATGGCGACGGCGAGCGGCAACAGTTCGGGCGAGGCGATGAACTTGCGCCAATCGATGCGCGGGGCGCCGAGGCCCTTGGAGCGGAAGAGATTGGCCGGGGACACCATCTGCGCCTGAACGAGGGGCAGATAGGAGAAGGCGAAGGCCGTGAGAAGGCCGACGGCGCCGGCGACGAGGACGGCGAGGAGATCGAGTTCCCTGGCGAGCGGAATGCCGATGGCTTCGCCCACCGCGGGGAGGACGACGAGGCCGATGGTGACGCCGACGGCAATGCCGATGCCGACGCCGATGAGGCCGAGGGCCAGAACCTGGACGAGGAAATGGACGAGGACGCGCCAGCGCGAGGCGCCGAGGCTGCGGAGCACGGCGATGACGCCGGAACGTTCGCCGATATAGGCGGACATAACGCTCCAGACCGAGACGCCGCCGATGAGGAGGGAGCCGAGGCCGACGACCATCAGGAAGCCGGTGAAGAGTTCATAATAGCGCAGCATGGGGCCGAGGCCATCGAGGGCCGAGCGGATTTCCCAGCCGGCGTCGCCGAGTTCGGCGGCGAGGCGGGTGCGTTCGGCTTCGGTATCGCCGGAGGCGAGCAGCAGCTTGTAGCGGAAATTGGTGCCGAGGCCCGGAAGGGGCGAGGTGCGGTCGGAGACGTGGGCAAAACCGTCGGTGCTGAGAAGGGTCGAGAGACCCAGGCGGAAGCCGCGGACGGGGCCATCGGGGAGGCCGGTCAGGGTGCCACGGACTTCGAAATCGGTGCCGCCGATGGAGATGGTGTCGCCTATTGCAAGGCCGAGCTGGTCGAGCATGACGGGATCGACGAGGGCGCCGAACATGCCGTTGCGTTCTTCGAGGGCATTGAAGGGCGAGACCATGGCTTCGGCGTCGCTGGTGCCGACACCGCCGAGGAGCGGGTAGCCGGGGCCGGCGGCGACGAGGTCGACAAAGGCATCGCCGGTCATGGACTCGGCGCCAAGATTGGTTTCGACGACGCTGGCGAGCGTGCCAGCCTGTTCGAGGATGGCGAGTTCGCTGGCGTTCGCCGCGCGGTCGGAGCGGGTGAATTCGAGATCGCCGCCCATGAGCATGGCCGCGTTCTGATCGACGGCGCGGGTGATGGCCGAGGAAACCGAGGAGACGCCGGCAATCAGCGCTGTGCCGACGGCGAGGCAGATAATGAGAAGGGAAAAGCGGGCCCAGTCGCCGGCCATTTCCTTGAGGCCCACGCGGGCCGCAGCAAGCAAGGCACGCATCAACGAGCGCCCGTGGTTTCGGTGAGCTGACCCTGTTCCATGGTGAAGCGGCGGTCGGTGCGTTCGGCTAGGTGCGCGTCGTGGGTGATCATGACCACCGCGGTGCCGTTCTGGCGGGCGAGGTTGAACATAAGCTCGACGACAACGGCGCCGGATTTCTGATCGAGATTGCCGGTCGGTTCGTCGGCAAGAAGCAGGCGCGGCTTGGTGACCAAGGCGCGGGCGAGGCCGACGCGCTGCTGTTCGCCGCCCGAAAGGGCCGAGGGGCGGTGATCCAAGCGCTTGCCGAGGCCGACGGCGTCGAGCGCGGCGGCGGCTTCCTTGCGCACGTCGCTGAGCTTCATCTCGGGGCGAGCGATTTCGAGGGCGAGGCCGACATTGTCGAGGGCCGTCAGCGAGGGAATGAGGTGAAAACTCTGGAAGACGATGCCGAGAGTGTTTCGGCGGAAGACGGCCATCGCGTCTTCGTCGAGTTTCGTGATGTCGGTGCCGCCCACCTGGATCTTTCCGGCGCTGGCGCGTTCGAGGCCGGCAAGGAGCATGAGGAGCGAGGTCTTGCCGCTGCCCGAGGGGCCGACAATGGCCACGACCTCCGCTGCGTTCACCGAGAGATCGACCGCGCGCAAAATGTTGAGCGGCTTGCCGGCGACTTCGACGCTATAGTCGACCTTGCTGGCGATGATGATCGGGGTACTGGCCATGCGCGCCGCCTTCTTGGGACTAGCAGGAGCATCGGAAAGCGGGGACTGTTCGGGCGCTGGCACGCTGCCTCCGGCGGAATTGGTTTACGCAGCGTAAATGCCGCATCTTTGCGCAATCATATTAAACTGGCATTGTTGGATGAAGTATAAAGAAGTCATGCTCCGGTGGGCGGACAATTATGACCAAGAGGATTTGACGTGGTGAAGGGTGGGAAGAGCGCCATTGGCGTGGCGATGATGCTGGTTGGTCTGACCGCAGCGCCGGTGCTGGCGGGGCCGGGCGAGCAAGCGCTGCTGGCTTCCTATGTCGGCAACTGGCGCGGGGAGAGCATTTTGCAGGGCGGCGACAAGCCCGAACCCTTTCGCTGCCGCCTGGCGGTAAGCCCCGGAAATTCCGGCAAAATCAACTATACCGGCCGCTGCACGCTGGTGAACATGAACCTGTCGGTCTCGGGCACCATCGCCTATGTCGACTCCAAGGGGCAGTATGAGGCGGTGATGACCTCCAATGCCGGCTTCTCCGGTATTGCAGTGGGCAAGCAGGGCGGCGACGAGATCGGCTTTGACCTTGTCGAGCGGCAGAAGGATCGTGGCGGCAATGACGTTGCCATCGGCTCGCGCATCTTCCTCGTGGGTGATTCGATTCGCGTGGATTTCCAGGTCGAGTTCAACGATTCGGGCAAATTGCTCACCACCAGCGTGCCGTTCGCGCGCTAATCACAAGGTTTTGCCCGGCCTTTCATTATGGAGGCGGGGCGCCAGCTTTGTCCCAGGGCGAGGGTGAAGGCGGTTCAGCCGCCTCGCCAAGCCCATAATATGAACTAAAACGTCATGTTTTTATAGTTCGACCAAAGTCGAGCACGCTTTTTCGCTTTTTTCTCGGTTTGCGCACCGCTTGGCACTGGTGAAAACGCAAAAGCTCGCCTATCTTGCCATCGCTGCGCCGCAGATGGCGCGCACTCATACGTTCAACACTCGCAAGGAGAGGAATGACGATGACGACATCGCCGACCATTACCATCCATGCCCTGTGTTCGCTCGTAGTAACCCGCCGCACTGACGCCAAACGCTGGCAAGGGTTCTGCTCGAAACGAATGTGACAGTCGTCACATTTGCAATGTGACTGAGGTCACATTTGAGGTGTGAAAACAGCCAAATAGAGATTTGGCAGCAGTCACACCACCGTCTCACAGTTTCGATAAGACCCGCAGCGAAATGGCCTCACGGCGCGGAATGTACCGCAGCCCGTGTTTTCCCATTCGTCGCGCAAGTGGAGATTCCACCCATGCAGGAAAACAGTTTTTCTAAGGCCGAAACGCTCCGGCCAACCGTGATCGAAGTCGGCGGCGAGCCCCAGGGTGTCGTCGTGCCGACCGAGGGTGGCTATCGCTTCCTCGCCGTCAAGCTGCCGGCCTTCGTGGTCGACGGCCAGCATTTTGCTACCGTTGAAATCGCCCATCGGGCGGTGCGCGACGCCGTTCAGGGTGCCGCAGAACTTTAGGCGCGGTCGGCTTGGCCGCGCCACCTTCATTTCATGTTCCCTGACATCCCCGCGCCTGCGGGGATTTTTGCTTTTTGGGGCCCCTGCCCTGCCGCTGCGTTTGTCCTGCACTGAGATTGCCCCAAACTCGATTGTCACCCCGGCGAAGGTCGGGGTCTATCCCGAGATCTCAAGATGGGCCTCGGCCTTCGCCGGGGTGACAGAAAGTGGGAGACAAATCATCGTGCCAGCCTGCCTCAGTCGAAATTTTGCGCGAAAGCAGGCGCAGCAAAACGCTTCAGAGCCGGTGCAGCAGCGGAAAAGGTTCGGGCCAATAGGCAAGTGGCTCGAGGACGACGAAGAGGTCGGCATCGGGAGGCATATCCGCCATCATCCGGCAGATACCCAGGATCAGGTCGGACGGGGATGGATTGTCGGGGACGAGGCGCTCAAGGCTGCCATCGAGGCCGTGCTTCAAAACGCCCGCGCAGAGCTCACCCTCATGCACGAAGAGCAGGAGGGCCGTCTGACCAGCCGGTAGCTGATCCGGCGTGACGCGCACATAGGATGTCATTTCCGCACCGCTTGGTTTTGACCGTGACGCTGCGAAGATGATCAGGCCGGGGCGGTTGGAAGCGCCTTTCCGGCCTGGAGCGCAAAAATGCGGACGTCCATAAGCAGATGAACGGATCGCTCAGCCGTCATTGCTCGAATTGAGCTCTTCGGGGCGCTGGCCCTCGGCTACGGGCGGTTGCGGATCGAGGATCCGCAGGACCGCTTCGGCCAACGCTTCCACGTCGACGCGCAGCTCACCCACTTCGGCCTGGCGCTGCAACTCGGCCGAAATTGCCGTGGCGACTGCGGTGCGATGCGTTTCCCTAGCCGTTTCCATCAATGGACACTCCCTGCTCATCTATGCGCACCTCAACCCCCGGGCGGGCCTGTTGCTGCTGATAGGTGTAGATGGCAAAGGCGACGACGGCCACGGCAAGGACCGCAACCACGGCGTAAAGCCCATTTCGGCTCATGAACAACTCCTGACGCTTGTATAGTGAGGTTTCAAACGCGCAGCCCCCGAAAGGGTTTCACTCCTCGGCAAGCCTACGCAGGGCCATGACGAAGGCGGTGACGCCGATGCCGACAGAGCTGGAATTGTCGATGACCACGGGGGAGACATCGGCCGGCAGGGCCGCACCTTCGCGGGCAAGGCGGGCGGTGATCTGGTCGCGGTTTTCGCGGCCGCGTCTGGCGAGGCGTTCCGCGCGGAGCGAGATTTCGGCCGTGATCATGACGACGCGGCAGGTGGGATATTTGGCTATGGCCGTGGGCACGACGTGGCGCGAGACATTGGCGACGACGATGCGGCCGAGTGCCAGGTCGGTATCGACGCCGATGGGCAGGGCATAATTGAGGCCGTGCGCCTCCCAATGGAGCGCCAGGCGGCCATTGACCAGCGCCTCGGCAAATTCGTCGGGCTCGATGGAGAGATGGTCTTCGAGATCGATATCGGTGGGGCGGGTGACGAGGCGACGCACGAAGCTGAAACGCTTGTCGGCATCGAGCGCCTGGCGGGCGCCAGTCAGCAATGTATCCTTGCCAACACCGGAGGGGCCGATAACGAGAACCAGAACTCCGGGCGGACGATCGCTCAACTGACCCTTATTCCCTCTTTCCAGACGGCGCGCACGGCGGGCACGCGCGTTTCACCTGAAACTCGCACCAGATCGGCCCTCTTGCCAATGGCGATCTCGCCGCGGTCCACAAGGCCGGCGGCTTCGGCCGGATTTCTGGTCACGAGGAGAAGGGCCTGCGGAAGGCTGACCTCCTGCAAGCGCTGGGGCAGGACGAATACGGCCTGCAGCAGGGCGAAGGGGACGTAGTCGGAGCTGAGGATATCGAGAAGGCCAGCGGCGACGAGATCGCTGGCGGAAATGTTGCCAGAATGGGATTTGCCGCGGACGACGTTTGGCGCGCCCATCAGCACGGCCTGGCCGGCATCGTGGGCAGCAGCGGCGGCTTCGAGGGTGGTGGGGAATTCGGCGATGGAAATGCCGTCTTCGGCGGCCTCTTCAACCTGGGCCAGCGTCGCGTCGTCGTGACTGGCGAGCGCCAGGCCCAGTTCATGGGCGCGGGCGACGATGGCCTTGCGATTGCCAGCGGAATAGCGGTCGTGCTCGGCCTGGCGGGCACTGATATAGGCCAGCATCTGCTCTTCGTTCTGGCCCATATGCTTGGCGTAGAAGCGCTTGTAATCCTCGAGCGAGCGGAATTGGCGCTGGCCGGGCGTGTGATCCATCACCGAGGCAAGGCGGGTCTGCGGGTGGTCGGCAAAGGCCTCAAAGTGTTCCACAACGTCATGGCTCGGCAACTCGCAGCGCAGGTGCAGAAAATGCTCGGCGCGGAGCCAGCCTTGCTCGGGGCCGGCGCGGACGGCCTCCACGAGATTTTTCGAGTGTTCGAACATATTCGGCAGGTCGACATCGGAGCCGATGCGCACGGCATCGAAAACCGTGGTGATGCCGGAGCCGGAAACCTGCACGTCATGCGCATGGAGCGCGGCGAGCGGATCCCAGAAGACGCCGGGACGGGGGCGATAGTGGTTTTCGAGATGGTCGGTATGGAGTTCGACGAGGCCCGGGATCAGGTAGTCGCCGCCAAAATCTTCGCCGCTGCTGACGTTTTTGGTGTCGATGTCGGCGATTTTTCCGTTCCGCACGAGGACGCTGCCAGTGACGACATCATTGGCGAGGACCACGCGGGCGTTGGAGAGGACGAGTTCGGACACGTTACACTCCCAGCTTGTAGTCTTCGAGGCGGCGGAAGGGGCGGCCGCTATCGGGCTCGTGGAAGAGCACGAGGCGATCGAAGAGGATCGGCTCGGCAATGTCGGGGGCGAACCAGGATTCGAGCGCCGTGGTGATTTCAGCGCGCTCGGCTTCCGGCAGGCGATCGGTCAGCGTCATGTGGAAGCGGAATTCGTCGAAGACATAGGGATAGCCGTAGGAATCAAGCAGCTCTTCCTGGCGCGGAGTGAGGCCGCGCGCGGCGCGGGCCGCACGGTCCTTGATGCTGAGCGGGGCGCGGAAGGGCTCGAATTCTTCCACCACATAGGAGGCAAAATCCTGCAGGGCCTCGTTGGGCTCGGCGGGGATCAGGGCGAGGAAACCATCGAGGGAGGCGACGCGCAGGTGGCCCAGCGCGAAGGGCGCCTGGGTGCGGGTAAAATTGGTGAGGGCTGCGCGCAGCTCTTCGATAGTGGTTTCTGGGGCCAGGGCCATGGGCGGCTTGATGGTGGCGTGAAAAGCGTAGCGATTGGCCGACTGGGTTAGGTTGAGCAGGCGATTGCGCTCAACCCCGGCGACGGGGCCGTCAAATGTTTCGTTGGTGAGGGGATCGCGGCCAAGCCAGGCGGCGGCGCGGTCCCAGAGGGGGCTATTGGCGGAGGGCGCGTAATAGATGGCGAATCGTTCGGTCATGAAAACTCCAGAAGCGTGCCGCTAGCGCCTCTATGTGTCTGCCTTTTGACATGACGGCAAGGCTGGACAAGGCAAGCGCACCTCTCCACAAAGACGGCGAGGAATTTTGGGGTTTTGAGGATGACCATGGATCGCGCGCTGCTGCAAACCCTGTTCGAGCTTGCCGTGGAGCGCGCCCAGCCTTCCCTGGCGGTTTCGCGGCATTTGCCGCAGAAACCCAGGGGCCGGACCATTGTTATCGGGGCAGGAAAAGCTTCGGCGCAGATGGCGCGGGCGTTTGAAAAAGCCTGGGACGGCGAAATTTCCGGACTCGTGGTCACCCGTTATGGCTATGGGGAAAAATGCGAGCGGATCGAGATTGTCGAAGCCGCGCATCCGGTGCCGGATGCGGCGGGGTTCGAAGCGGCGAAGCGGCTGAAGGAGATTGTCAGTGGGCTGACTGCGGATGATCTCGTCGTGGCGCTGATTTCGGGGGGCGGTTCGGCGCTGTTGCCGGCGCCGGCCGAGGGACTGACACTGGAGGATGAGCAGGCGATCAATCGGGCGCTGCTGGCTTCGGGCGCGCCGATCGGGGTGATGAACCTCATCCGCAATCAGTTTTCGACCATCAAGGGCGGGCGGCTCGCGGCCCTTTGCGCACCGGCGCGGGTGGCGACGCTGGTGGTTTCGGATGTGCCGGGGGATGACCCGGCGCTGGTGGCGTCGGGGCCGACGATTTCGCTGGCGGGGACACGGGCCGACGCAAGAAAGCTTGCCGAGCTTTATCGGCTGGAATTGCCGGAGGCGGCGAAGCGGCTCTTGGCCAGGGAGGATAATCCGGCGCCGCGATCGGATGATCCGCGCTTTGTCGGCAATTCGGTTGTCACCATTGCTTCGGCGGCGCTTTCGCTGACGGCGGCGGCAGAGGAGGCGCGCAAGCGGGGGATTGGGGCCTCTGTGCTGTCCGACTCCATCGAGGGTGAGGCGCGGGATGTGGCGCTGGTGCATGCGGCCATTGCCAAGGAGATTTCTCAGCGCAATCAACCCTTCGAGAAGCCGGTGGTATTGCTGTCCGGCGGCGAGACGACGGTGACGCTGCGCGGAAAAGGGCGCGGCGGGCGGAATGGGGAGTTTTTGCTGGCGCTCGCCATTGCGCTTGATGGCGTTGAGGGGGTGACGGCGCTGGCGGGGGATACGGACGGGATCGATGGGTCCGAGGACAATGCCGGGGCATTTGTCGATGGCACATCGGCTCGGCGGATGCGCGAGGCGGGAGTCGACCCGCTCGCGGCGCTGGCGAACAATGATGCCTATGGGGCGTTCGAGGCGATTGGCGATTTGTTCGTGACCGGGCCGACGGGGACGAATGTGAATGATTTCCGGGCGATTTTGATCCGGTAGAGTTGTGTGTGCCGACGCCCCCTCCCATCCTCCCCCATCTAGGGGGAGGTGATGCATCGAGTTTTTGACTGGATCGTGCCAAAATCGCCGGCCCGCACCTCCCCCTAGATGGGGGAGGCTGGGAGGGGGTGATCATGGGAGGACCACATGGCAAAGGCGCTTGGTGTTGGCGGTTTTTTCTTTCGGGCGCGGGACAAGGATCGCTTGGCGGCCTGGTATGAGCAGCATCTGGGGGTGACGGAGCTGTGGAACCAGGAGGCGGGACTGACGGTGTTTGCGCCGTTCAAGGAGAGCACCGATTATTTTCCGGCCGACAAGCAATGGATGATCAATTTTCGCGTCGATGACCTCGACGGGATCATGGCGCAGCTGCGAGCGGCCGAGATAGCCGTCGAGACGCGGCCGGATGAATGGGATACGCCGGAGACCGGGCGCTTCGCGCGTATTCATGACCCCGAGGGTAACCAGATCGAGCTTTGGGAGCCTCCGGCGCCACAGTCGGAATAAAAATCATACTTTTCTGACGCGGGGCCTTGGCGGCCTTGCCGCTCTCTGCTCTAACGAGCCGCAAACCGGCTCGGGAGATGGATATGGCCAAGCGCAAAATCGCTGTTATCGGTGTGGGCAAGATCGCCGTGGATCAGCACCTGCCGGTGATCGATGCGTCGGATGATTTCGAGCTGGCGGCGACGGTTTCTACCCGTGGTATCGGGCACGGCAATGTGCCGGTGTTCAAGACGCCGGGCGAGCTTTATGCGGCCATGCCGGAAGTCGGCCTCGTTTCTATCTGCACGCCGCCGGGCATTCGTCACACCTACGTTCGCGAGGCGCTCGACGCCGGCAAGGACGTGATGATGGAAAAGCCGCCGACGACGACGATTTCCGAACTCGACGATCTTATCGCACATGCGAAGCGTCTCGACCGGGTGCTCTACCAGACCTGGCACAGCCAGTTTAACGCGGCGGTCGACCGGGCCAAGGCGATCCTCGCCGATGAGGGCGTTACCTCGGCGCGCATCGATTGGCGCGAAAGCGTGCGCAAGTGGCATCCGGGCCAGGATTGGGTCTGGGAGCCCGGTGGGTTCGGCGTTTGCGATCCCGGCATCAATGCCTTTTCGATCTTTACCAAGGTCATGCCGTTCCCGGCTTTCGTTGAAAGCGCCAAGCTGACCTTCCCGGCCAATCGGCAGACGCCGGTTGATGTCGATATCGTCTTCAAGTCGAGCCAGGCGCATAAGCCAAAACTCTCCTGCGGGTTCAATTGGCTCGAAGAGAGCGGGGAAATCTGGACCATCCGGTTCGAGACCGGGCGGGGCAACGAGATCAAGCTTGAGAATGGCGGGCGGAAGCTGGTGGTCAATGGCCAGACGGTGCTGGAGCATGGCGATCTCGAATATTCGGCCATGTATGACCGCTTTGCCGACCTGCTCGATCGGCACGAAAGCGATGTCGATGCGGCGCCGCTGCGCCTGATGTCGGACGTGTTTTTGCTCGGTGCCCGGGTGAATGGGCCGGAGTTTGAGTGGTAGTAGACTTGAGCGCCGTGGCTCTCACCTCCCACCCTTGAGGGTAAGCGACCGGAACGAAAAACGGCGGCCCGAGGGCCGCCGTTTCAGTATGAGCTTTCCGGCATGGGACGGAAAGCTCATGGTTTTTTTGAGGCTTACCAGCCGAACTGCTTGGCAACCGAGATCTTGAAGGTGCGACCGGTGGAACGGTCGGCCGAGAGGTTCTGGCGGTAATCGGCGTTTAGAACATTGTCGATGCCTGCCTGGAATTCGGTGCCAGCGAGTGGGCCGGTATCCGGCTTCCAGGTCGCGAAGAGGTCGACAGTGGCGTATGCTTCGGCGGTGCCGTCGCCAACCTGCTGACCGTTCACCTTGTCGAGCACATAGCGCCCCTTGTCGGCCAGCGTCAGGCGAGCGCCGAAATCGAGGTCATACTCGATATTGCGAACGCCGACAGTCAGGGAGGCCTTGTTCTGTGCAACCGTGGTCAGCGGCGTGTTGGTGACGAGGTTGTCGCCAAAAGTCAGGCCGTAGGCGAGGCTGGCATAGAGCAGTTCGCTGTCATACGAGGCTTCGATTTCGACGCCGTAGATACGGGCCTTGCCGATATTGCCATAGTAGGGAACGCCAGCACCTGTGTTGGAGGTGATGAGGTCGGTCAGGTCGCTATAGAAGGCCGTAGTCTTGAGGGCCGCGCTGTCGCCCGATGCGAGGAGATCGTTGCCCGACAGAGAGAAGCCGCCTTCAAAAGTTTCGGCGCTTTCCTTCTTGAGATTGAGGCTCGTGGTCTTGCTGGCGCTGACCGAATAGAGCTCGTCGATCGTGGGCATGCGTTCGGTGTGGGCATAGGACGCGAACACACCGATATTGTCGGTCAGCTCATAGTGAGCCGACAGCTTCGGCGAGAAGGCGCTGCCGTCGATATTGCGGGCGCCGGTCGTCGAATTGACCCAATGGAAATCACCACGGGCGCCAGCGATCAAGGTTAGCTTTTCGGCCCAGATAAACTCGTTCTGCGCAAAGATGCCGACCTTGTTCTCGGTGCCCTGCGGGTGCGCCGGCAAAGCAGCTGCGCTGCCCGGACGGGTGGCCGTGCGGTCCTGGGTCGAGGCGGAGAAGCCCGCCGTCAGGTAGTTTTCGAAGCCGTCGCCAATCCATTCGATGGTGTTGTCGGCGGTGAGCTGCCAGGTCTTGTAGCCGTAGCGGGTGTCGAGCAGGATGCTGTCAGCCGTAACGTTCTGGAGCGGCTGTCCCGCGCCGGTCGGCCCGATCACGGTGCGCGGCGCGCCGAGCGCGTAGCGGTGATTGGTCTGGTCGTTCTGGGTGTCCGAATAGCTCAGGTTGACCTTGAGATCGACCCAGGGATTGTCGGTCGCCGGATTTTCCCAACGAAGCACGGCTGTCTGATCGATGACGGTACGGTCGGTGACGCCAAACTGGGCCGAGGTGCCGGTCTGGGCATAGGCCTGGTCCTTGGCGTCGCTGAACCAGCGCTGGTACGAAAGGCTCAGCGTCTGCTCATCATTGTCGCCAAAGTGCGCCGTGCCCTTGATCAGGCCCGAGAGCGTATTGAAGGCCGAGCCATCCAGCGTCTTGCCATTGGCCAGTTCAACATTCTCACGACGGCGCCAGTTGCCCGCGGCAAGAATTTCGAACGTGTCGTTGACCTGCTGCGCGACCACAGCCGAGGTCAACGTACCCTTGCCGTTGCTGTCGAACGAGGTCTTGATGCGTGCGGCGCCCGTGTCGCCGTCCTGGATGAAGTCCGAAGCGTCCTTGGTGGTGAAGTTGATCACGCCACCGATAGCGCCGGCGCCGTAAAGCGTCGAGGACGCCGGGCCGCGGAGAACTTCGACCTGCTTGTAGAGCTCAGGATCGGAGAAGAACGAGCCCATACGATACTGTTCGTTGAACTTGGGCGCGCCGTCGACATTGATGGCGATGCGCGAGCCGTCCGAGGAGTTTTCGGTCGTGCCGATACCGCGAATGTTGAAGGCTTCGCCGAACTGGCGCTGGCTACCGACGATAGCGACGCCCGGCACGGTAGCGAAGAGAGCGCCTGTGGTGGACGCCTGTGCCTTGTCCAGGTCTTCCTGATTGAGGACCGTCACAGCCTGCGGCGTGCTGATCGCCACTTTGGGTGCACCGGCGCCGATGACCAGGCGTTCGAGCAGAGTGATATTCGTTGCGTTGACATTTTGCGCTTGAGCACCCTGTTGCGCAACAATTGCCAGCGCGACGCCGCCCAAAAGCGCGGCCGCGCGTGACCTGACCAGCCCCATGTCTGTCTCCAGTTTCTTATATGTTTTTTTGTGAACGGCTGGCTGGCGGGAGGCTGGCGGACCGGCTGGAAGAATGCTGACTCTTCCAATCACCTATTGCGCAGATAATTTATTCTGTCTAAAGAAGTCAAGTTTAATTCTCCTGACGCGACGTTTGTTGATGACGCCGTAACAGCCTGACTTCACTGGACAAATTATGCCTGCGAATGACCTCCCACCCACAGAAAACCCGACGAAGATCGTCAGCAGCGACGAGATCCTCGGTGGTGGAAACGAGATTCAGATCGAGCACAAGGGCATGATCTATCGTCTGCGGGTCACGCGACAGGACAAGTTGATCCTCACAAAATAGGCCCCTGCCCGTGACCGAAACCGTCGCCAAAACCGCTGAAGACATCCGCAGCCTTCGTGCGCTGCATCCGCAAATGCGCGAGCGCGACTTTGCTCGCATCCACGGCATTACCGAGGGCCAGCTCGTGGCCGCCGAAGTGGGCCGCACCGCTACCCGCATTCGTGCCGATGTTGAGGCCGTGCTCAAGGGCCTGACCACGGTTGGTGAAGTCATGGCGCTGACGCGCAATGAAAGCGCCGTGCACGAAAAGATCGGGCCCTATGAAAAGGTCTCGTTCAATCCGCACGCCTCCATCGTCATCGGCGAGCAGATCGACCTCCGGATTTTCCCCAGCCGCTGGGTGCATGGCTTTGCCATCGAAAAGACCGCGGAAGATGGTTCGACCAAGCGCTCGCTGCAGTTTTTCGACCGCGCCGGCAATGCCGTGCACAAGGTGCATGGTCGCCCGGCGACCGATGTCGCGGCATGGAACACCCTTGTCGAGACGCTGCGTCATGACGAGCAGGTCGATGTCATCGACGTGACGCCCTATGCGAAGGCAAAGATCGAAGGCGAAGCCGCCGGCGTCGATGCGCTGCGCGACGCCTGGGCCGCGATGACAGATACGCACCAGTTTTTTGGCCTCCTTAAGAAGCTCAATTTCGAGCGCCTGAATGCGCTTGAAACTGTGGGCGAGGATTTTGCCTGGCAGCTGGATCACACGGCCGTGGAAAGCATGTTCCGTGGCGTTGCTGGCACCGACCTGCCGATCATGGCCTTTGTCGGCAATGATGGCTGTATCCAGATTCACTCTGGCCCGATCACCAATGTCAGCCCGATGGGGCCGTGGCTCAATGTGATGGACGAGACCTTCCACCTGCATCTGCGGCTGGACCATGTCACCGCGGCCTGGGCCGTGCGCAAACCGACCAAGGACGGGCATGTCACCTCGGTGGAGCTCTATGACGAGAACCGCGAGCTGATCATCCAGTTCTTCGGCAAGCGCCATGAAGGCGAAGACGAGCGCAAGGAATGGCGTTCGGTCGTCGAGCGCCTGCCGCTCTATTCCACTTCCAACGCCGCTTGAGATTTTTCACATGCGCATTCGCACCCTGACGTCCCTCGCCGCCGTCCTGATGGCGGCCACTTTTGCGGTTGCTCCGGCTTCGGCCGAAGACCTGCACAAGTTCGCCGACACTGCCCGTCTCGTTTCCATCGGCGGCTCGCTGACGGAAATCTTCTACGAGCTCGGCGCCGAGGGCACGCTGGTCGCCCGCGACCAGACCGCACTCTATCCTGAAGCCGCGACCCAGCTTCCGGACGTAGGCTATATGCGTGCACTCGCGCCCGAAGGCGTGCTCTCGGTCAATCCGAGTGGCCTGCTCGTCATCGAAGGCAGCGGCCCGCCGGAAGCGCTGGAAGTGCTTTCGCATGCCGGCGTCGAATACCAGACCGTGCCCGAAGGCTATTCGGCCGAAGGCGTGCTGGTGAAAGTGCGGTCTGTTGGTCAGGCACTTGGTCTTGAAGACAAGGCTGAAGCGCTGGCGACCAAGCTTGAAGCCGACTTTGCGGCGCTCAAGGCCCGTACCGACGCGATCACCGAGCCCAAGAAGGTGCTGTTCATCCTCTCCAACCAGGGTGGCCAGATCCAGGCTTCGGGCACCGGCACGGCGGCCAATGGCATCATTGCCCTTGCCGGCGCGACCAATGCCATCACCGAATATGAGGGCTATCGCCCGCTTTCCGAAGAAGCCATTACGGCTGCCGCGCCCGACGCCATCCTGCTGATGGATCGTGGCGGCGACCATGGCGCGACGGAAGCCGAGCTTCTCGCCAATCAGGCTATCGCCCTGACCCCGGCCGGCCAGAACAAGGCCATCTATCGCATGGATGGCGCGTACCTGCTCGGCTTTGGTCCGCGTACAGCCGCTGCGGCGACCGAACTTGCCGATCTGCTCGAAGGCAAGGCGCACAACTAAATATGGCTGGCACCATGACCCTACCCGCCAGCGACATACTGGCCCGGCCCGCCGGCGATCGCAGCCATATCGGACGCATCACCGTCATCGGCCTGGTCTTTGCACTGCTGGCAGCCATGGTGCTGTCCATGACCACCGGCGCCTCGGGGGCGTCGGCGGTCAATCTGATCCGGCACTGGCTCGGCTTTGGCACCGACGACACTGCGGCGCTTCGCGACTATGCGGTGATCGTCAATATCCGCATGCCGCGCATGATCCTCGGCGTGCTCATCGGCGCTGGTCTGGCAGTCTCGGGCCTGCTGATGCAGGGACTGTTCCGCAATCCGCTGGCCGATCCGGGCCTTGTCGGCGTGTCGAGCGGCGCGGCGCTGGGTGCCGTTATCATCATCGTGCTTGGCGGGACGGCGCTGGCGCCATTCACCACCGCGCTCGGCATCTGGTCCCTGCCCGCGGCGGCCTTTGGCGGCGGGCTTCTGACCACTTTCGTGCTCTATCGCGTGGCGACGCGCGGAGGGCAGACGGCTATTGCCACCATGCTGCTGGCCGGCATCGCCATAGGCGCGCTGGCCGGAGCGTTCAGCGGTGTGCTGACCTATATCGCCAGCGAAAATCAGCTGCGCGACCTGACCTTCTGGGGCATGGGATCGCTGGCCGGGGCCACCTGGATCAAGGTATTGGCGGCCGGACCGATCATTTTCGGGGCACTGGCGGTGGCGGGGTTTCTCGCCAAGGGGCTCAATGCCATGACGCTGGGCGAAGCGACGGCCTCGCATCTCGGCGTGCCGGTGCAGCGGTTCAAGCGCATCACCATCGTCGCCGTGGCGGCAGCGACCGGCGCCTCGGTGGCGGTCAGCGGCGGCATCGCTTTTGTCGGCATCGTCGTGCCGCATCTCTTGCGGCTCATCATCGGGCCGGACCACCGCTATCTGCTGCCGGCCACTGCGCTGCTCGGGGCGACGTTCCTGCTCTTCTGCGACGCCTTGAGCCGCACCATTGTGGCGCCGGCTGAATTGCCGATCGGCATTGTTACAGCGGCGTTTGGCGGGCCGTTCTTCCTCTGGATCCTGCTGCATCGCCGCAGCGCCTTTGCCTGGTGAGCGCAATGATTGCTATCGACAGCATCAATGTTTCCGTGGGCGGCCGCAAAATCCTGCACGACGTTTCGATGGAAGCGCCGGCGGGGAAACTGACGGCGATCATCGGGCCGAATGGCTCAGGAAAGTCGACGCTGCTGAAGGCGCTGTGCCGGGACTATGCTTATTCGGGCACGATCTTTCTCGATGGGCGCGATATCGCGACGATGAGCCCGGTGGAGATTGCGGGGCTTCGCGCCGTGCTGCCGCAATCGAGCAATCTGCCTTTCCCTTTCACCGTGCGCGAAGTCGTCGCCATGGGGCTGACGGCCGGACGTCCGGGTGTGCATCCGCGCGCCTTGCAGCATCTGCCGGAAGAGGCATTGGCGCGGGTCGATCTCAGTGGCTTTGGCGCGCGCTTTTATGGTGAGCTTTCGGGCGGTGAGCAGCAGCGTGTGCAACTCGCCCGCGTGCTGTGCCAGGTCTGGGAGCCGGTCATCGATGGCGTACCCCGTTATCTCTTTCTCGACGAGCCGGTTTCGAGCCTCGATATCAAGCACCAGTTGATGATCATGGATGTGGCGAAGAGCTTTGCGCGCAGCGGTGGCGGCGTCATCGCCGTGCTGCACGATCTCAATCTGACGGCGCTCTATGCCGATGCGATCACCGCCCTGCGTGAGGGGCAGGTGGTAGCGAGCGGGCGCCCGGAGGCAGTGCTTACGGACGCTGTGCTGGAAGCGGTGTTCGATGTGCCGCTGAAAGTGGGCGCTGCGCCAAAACCCGGCACGCCATTCGTGCTGCCGCACTCAGTACAACTGACAAAGGCCCGGCAGGTCGCCTGACCGCCCCTATTGCAGGGGCGGCTTGCTCAGAAAGTCGTTGCGGTCGGCGCTCTTGACCCGGAGCCAGGTTTCGCGGCCGGAGCGGACGATGCGCAGGGCGAATTCCGAGCCGGCGGGCGATTTGGCCCAGAGCTTACGGTAGAAATCACCAAGGCCTTCCACTTCTTCGCCATCGAGTTCGGAGATGACGTCGCCGCTCTTGAGGCCGGCCTGCTCGGCCGGACCACCGTCGGAAACATTCATCACCACGACGCCATTGTTGCGCTCGGCGGAGAACACGCCGAGCCATGGGCGGGCTTCGCGGCGGGCCTGGCCGCGGGTGACGAGATCATCGAGAATGGGTTTCAAGAGATCAATCGGGACGATCATGTTGATGTCGGTGGTATCGCCGGCCTGCAGCATTTGCAGGCGCAGGGAACCGATGCCGATGAGATTGTCGTTTTCATCGAGCAGGGCCGCGCCACCCCAGGAAGGGTGATAGGGCGCTGTGAAGAGCGCTTCTTCGAGCATATATTCCCAGTAGCCGGCGAATTCCTGCTTGGCGACGATCTCGTTGATGACCTCGTCGCCCTCGCCATCGATGATGCGGCCGGTGGCGCGCACCTTTGCCGCCGTGGAGCTGCCGAGGCGCAGGGCGGGCAGATCGAGATCGCCCATGGCCTGGACGAGACCAAAGCCGGTTTCCTGATCATAGGCGACGACATGGGCGGGCAGGACGCGTTCGTCATGGGTCGTGAGCCAGACCTCCTCGGCTTCGGTGATGAGATAGCCGATGGTGACGATCAGGCCTTCGTCATTGATTACCGCGCCGCTGCCTTCGCGCAGCGTTCCCAGAGTATTGGCGGTGAAGGCGGTTTCCGGCACGTGGGCCCTGAGGGCAACGATGGAATGGCGCGCATTGGTGGACATGGTGCATCCCCTGTTTGGCTTTTCCATTAGATATGGCGCATCACGGCAGAAGCAAGGTCTTCGCATTGCCGTGACAAGGCCATTCAAAATTGAATGACTATCGCCGGATTTTGGCGAATTCTATTCGCAGGTGACGAAGCCTATCTTTCTGCCAACACGGAAAGGATTTTTGCCATGAACGGTATCGCTTCGACGAGGGAACGCGCTTCTCCACTCAATGCCATCGTGCTGCAGCGGCTCGAGGGTCTCGCAGCGTTGGGATTTGGCATTATTGCCTATGCCCTGCTGGGGCAATCGTGGCTGGTTTTTGCCGTGCTGTTCCTGGCGCCGGATCTCTTCATGTTTGGCTACCTGCGCTCAGCGCGGGTTGGCGCGATGACCTATAATCTCGCACACACCTATGTGGCGCCAGCGCTGCTGGCTTTGCTCGGATTCGTCGTCGGGCCGCTGGCGTTCGGGCTCGCGGCGATCTGGGTGGCCCATATCGGGCTCGACCGGATGCTGGGCTATGGGCTGAAGCTCAATGGCGGGTTCGAGCAGACCCATCTGGGGCTGATTGGGAAGGCGCGGAAGAAGTAATCTCGCTCGGTGTCACTCCCGCGAAAGCGGGAACCCCTGTTTGGTAACGGAGGCCCCCGCTTTCGCGTGGGTGGGAGAGTTTTTGGTGACCTGCCCTACTTCACCACGCGATAATCCATATGCGTCACGTAGCGCGTGGCGCGGGCGCCGATGGGTTCGAGCGTGGCCGTCATGCCGTCCCAGAGGCTTTCGCCCTGGCCGGCGATCATCGGTACGATTTTCAAGTGCAGCGTGTCGACGACGCCGGCATTGAGATAGTGACGCAGAGTGCTGACGCCGCCGGCAATGGAGACGTTGCGGTCGCCGGCGACTTCCCGGGCCCGGCTCAGGGCGACGTCATAGCCTTCGGTGACGAAGTGGAAGACATTGCCGCCTTCCATTTCGAGGGGTTCGTGCTGGTGATGCGTCAGGACGAAGACCGGGGCGTGATAGGGCGGGTTGTCACCCCACCAGCCGGTCCATTCCGGCTCCCAGACCGTGTCGCCGGGCGCCGCGAACATGTTGCGACCCATGATGTAGGCGCCGTAATCGGTGATGGCGGCAACTTCGGCCTTGTTGGTCTCGCCGTCCTTGAACATCCAGCGGGCCAGCTGCTGCGGGTCGATGGTGCCGAAGGGCTTTTCGCGCGACTGGTTAAGGCCGGTGCCAAAGCCATCCAGCGTCAGCATCATATGGGCAGATACGGTCTGGGGCATTTTTCGGACTTCTGTATTGTTAAGTTGTAACTTTAGTATTGGCGCGTGGGGGGAGTTTGTCAATGGGGGTACCGAGACTTACGACACCCCCTCCCGGCCTCCTCGCCTCAAATTGCTCCACTGGAGCAATTTGCCCTTCGGGACGGGTCGGAGCCCATCAAGGGGGAGGTGAAGGGACGGTGGTTTTGGCAAGATACTGCTACACACTCGATCCGCACCTCCCCCTTGATGGGGGAGGATGGAAGGGGGTGACTGCGCGAGGGTCGGAGGGTCAGGCCCGCGGCTTAGGCGTCAGGCCGTGCAGGAACAGCTGTTCCAGATAGCGCGCAGCATCTTCGAACCGCCCTTCCCCGCCGCGGCCCTTGCCGAGCACGGCACGGACCTGGACGTCGAAGTCGGCATAGTGCTGGGTGGTGGCCCAGATGGAAAAGATCAGGTGATAGGGGTCGGTGCGGGCGAGCTTGCCCTGATCCATCCAGGCGAGAAGAACCTGCGCCTTTTCGTCGACCAGCGCCTTCAGGTCCACCTCGATCATGTCGATGATGTGGGGGGCGCCGCGCAGCATTTCGTTGGCGAAGAGACGGCTCTGGCGCGGGAAATCGCGAGCCATTTCGAGCTTGCGGCGGATATAGGAGCGGATTTCGACGAAGGGATCGCCATCGGCGCGCATTTCTTCGAGGGGAGCCAGCCAGGTGACCAGCAGCTCGGACATCAGGCGGCGGTGAATCTCTTCCTTCTTCGGGAAATAATAGAGGAGGTTCGGCTTGCTCATGCCCGCGACCTCGGCGATCTGGTCGATGGTCGAGCCGCGGAAACCGTGGGCGGAGAACACTTCCAGCGCCGCTTCGAGGATGATGTCCTGCTTTTCGCGTTGGATGCGCGTCAGCGGGCGAGGCTTGGCAGGCGACGACGCGGCAGCAGCCTTAGCATCCGCCTTATGCTGGCGCTTTGCTTGGGCCTGGGAAGGCTCGGCTACTTTAAGCTTTTTGGGCGCCATTTTCGCCTTGCGGGAATGAACAGGAGTGCTAACATTTTTCCAACTGGTCAAAAATCTTGGTTCCACCGGTGCGTGTCAAGCGCCAATCAGAGATGAAACGACCAGAGATGAAAAATGGGAGCGCCGTAGCCGTGTCCACCTCTAATGTCGTGCCGAACGATCTCAACGCGTTCTGGATGCCGTTCACGGCGAACCGGCAATTCAAGAAGACGCCGCGCATGTTCGTGGCCGCTAGGGATATGCACTACACGACTTCGGATGGCCGCCAGGTGCTCGACGGCACGGCCGGTCTCTGGTGCTGCAATGCCGGCCATGCACGCCCGAAAATCGTGGAAGCGATCGCAAAGCAGGCGGCTGAGCTGGACTATGCGCCGGCCTTCCAGATGGGCCATCCCAAGGCGTTCGAACTCGCCAATCGTCTCGTCGACATTACGCCCGCTGGGCTCGACCATGTGCTCTTCACCAATTCCGGTTCGGAATCGGTCGAAACGGCGCTAAAGCTGGCGCTGGCCTATCACAAGATCAAGGGCGAGGGCTCGCGCACCCGCCTGATCGGCCGCGAGCGCGCCTATCACGGCGTCAATTTTGGCGGCATCTCGGTGGGCGGCATCGTCACCAACCGCAAGATGTTCGGCACGCTGCTGGCCGGCGTCGACCATATGCCGCACACGCATAACCTTGCGAAGAACGCCTTCTCCAAGGGCCCGCCGGAATATGGCACGGAGCTGGCGGATGAACTGGAACGCATCGTCACGCTGCATGATGCCTCCACGATCGCCGCTGTGATCGTCGAACCGGTGGCCGGTTCGACCGGCGTGCTGATTCCGCCACCGGGCTATCTGAAGCGCCTGCGCGAAATCACCAAGAAGCACGGCATTCTGCTCATATTCGACGAGGTGATTACGGGCTATGGCCGCCTCGGGACGCCGTTTGGTGCGGACTATTTCGATGTCGTGCCCGACATCATGGTCACCGCCAAGGGTCTGACCAATGGCGTCATTCCCATGGGCGCGGTGATGGTTTCGGCCGATATCCACGACGCCTTCATGAATGGGCCGGAACACGTCATCGAGTTCTTCCACGGCTATACCTATTCGGGCAATCCGATCGCTTCGGCGGCGGGTCTGGCAACGCTCGAAACCTATAAGGAAGAGGGCCTGCTCACCCGCGGCGCGGAAATGGCGCCGAAATTCCAGGAGGCGCTGCATTCGCTGAAGGGCCTGCCGCATGTCATCGACATCCGCAATATCGGGCTTGTCGGCGCCATCGAACTGGAGCCGATTGCTGGGCAGCCGACCAAGCGCGCCTTCTCCGCTTTCCTCAAGGCGTTCGAGCAGGGCCTCCTTATCCGCACCACCGGCGATATCATTGCGCTCTCGCCGCCGCTGATCATTTCGGAAAGCCAGATCGACGAAATCGTGACCAAACTCGCAGGCATCCTCAAAACGCTTGAGTGAAATAGAACAAATATTCTACATACAGAAATATAGAATTTTTGTTCCCAAGGAGGAGCGGCCAAAATGCAGATCATCGAGAATGCGGTAGGCGGAAAGCGCTATGTGTCATCGTCGACGCGGCGCGTGCCTGTTTTCAATCCGGCAACCGGCGAGCAATCGGCGGAGCTGCCGCTGTCGACGCTCGATGAGCTGAACGCGGCCGTGGCCGGCGCAGTGAAGGCGCAGGTCGCCTGGGGCGCCACCCCGCCGATGAAGCGGGCGCGCGTTATGTTCAAGTTCAAGGCGCTGCTCGATCAATATGCCGACGATCTCGCCCGCGAGATTTCAAAAGAGCACGGCAAGGTGCATGACGATGCGCTGGGCGAAGTGGCCCGCGGCATTGATTGCGTCGATTTTGCCTGCGGTATTCCGCACCTTCTTAAAGGCGAATTCTCGCGCAATGTCGGGCCGTCGATCGATAGCTATTCAGATCGGCAGCCGCTGGGCGTCGTGGCCGGCATTACGCCGTTCAACTTCCCGGCCATGGTGCCGATGTGGATGTATCCGGCGGCCATCGCCTGCGGCAACGCCTTCATCCTGAAGCCGTCCGAACGCGATCCCTCTGCCCCGATGCTGGCCTGGAACCTCTTCATGGAAGCAGGTCTCCCCGAAGGCATTTTGCAGGTCGTTCATGGCGACAAGGAAATGGTCGACGGGCTGCTCGACCATCCCGACGTGAAGGCTGTCAGCTTCGTCGGCTCGACGCCGATTGCCGAATATGTCTATCAACGCGGTACCAAGGCCGGTAAGCGCGTGCAGGCTCTTGGCGGCGCCAAGAACCACATGATCATCATGCCCGATGCCGATCTCGACCAGGCGGCCGATGCGCTGATGGGCGCCGGCTATGGTTCGGCCGGCGAGCGCTGCATGGCGATTTCGGTGGCCGTGCCGGTGGGCAAGGCGACGGCGGATGCGCTGGTCGCGAAGCTCAAGCCGCGCGTCGAAAGCCTGAAAATCGGGCCGGCGACGGACAAGGACGCCGAAATGGGTCCGGTGGTCACGAAAATGCACCGCGACAAGATACTCGGATACATCGACTCCGGTGTGGAACAGGGCGCGGAACTGGTGGTCGATGGCCGCGGCTTCAAGCTGCAGGGCTATGAGAACGGCTACTATGTCGGCGGCACGCTGTTCGACAATGTCGAGCCGGACATGAAGATCTACAAGGAAGAGATCTTTGGGCCCGTGCTCTCCGTCGTCCGCCGCGACAGTTTCAAGGACGCCGTCGACCTGATACACGGGCATGAATATGCCAATGGCACGGCGATCTTCACTAGGGATGGCGACGCCGCGCGCGAGTTTGCCGACAAGATCGAAGTGGGCATGGTGGGCATCAATGTGCCGATCCCGGTGCCCGTGGCCTATCACTCCTTCGGCGGCTGGAAGCGCTCGCTGTTTGGCGATCACTCCATCTACGGGCCCGAGGGCATCCACTTCTATACGCGGCTGAAAACCGTAACGACCCGCTGGCCTGCCGGCATCAAGGGCGGTGCGGAATTTACCTTCCCGAGCCTCAAGTAGCACTATCGGCCCCGCCCTCGCATTGCGATGGCGGGGCTGTTTCTATGACCAACCAGAATTAAGAGCTGAGAACATGACCTCTCCCGGTGAAAACCTTCGTATCAATGGCGATCGGCTCTGGGAGAGCCTGATGGACATGGCCAAGATCGGCCCGGGCATTGCCGGCGGCAATAACCGCCAGACGCTGACCGACAGCGACAAGGAAGGGCGTGAGCTTTTCCAGCGCTGGTGCGAGGACGCAGGCCTCACCATGGGCGTCGACAAGATGGGCACCATGTTCATGACGCGCGCCGGGACTGATCCCGATGCCCTGCCAGTCTATATCGGCAGCCATCTCGATACGCAGCCGACCGGCGGCAAGTATGACGGTGTGCTCGGCGTGCTTGCAGGGCTCGAAGTCGTGCGCTCGATGAATGATCTCGGAATAAGAACCAAGCACCCGATCGTCGTGACCAACTGGACCAATGAGGAAGGCGCGCGCTTTGCGCCGGCCATGGTGGCCTCGGGGGTTTTCGCGGGGGTGCATAGCCTCGACTACGCCTATGGCCGCAAGGACATGGACGGAAAGCTCTTTGGCGACGAGTTGAAGCGCATCGGCTGGGTCGGTGACGAGGAAGTGGGCGCGCGAAAAATGCATGCCTATTTCGAGTATCACATCGAACAGGGTCCGATCCTCGAGGCCGAGGAAAAGCAGATCGGCGTCGTCACCCATTGCCAGGGGCTTTGGTGGCTGGAGTTCACGCTGACCGGGCGGGAGGCGCATACCGGCTCGACGCCTATGACCATGCGCGTCAATGCAGGGCTCGCCATGGCGCGGATTTTTGAGGCTGTGCAGGCAATCGCGATGAGCGAACAGCCGGGTGCTGTGGCGGGTACGGGCCAGGTGAAGTTCTCGCCCAATTCGCGAAATGTGCTGCCGGGCACGGTGGTGTTCACGGTGGACCTGCGCACGCCGAGCCAGGAAAAACTCGATCGCATGCGTGCGACGATCGAAGCCAAGGCGGCCGAGATTTGTTCGGAGCTGGGTGTCGGGTGTTCGGTCGAGGCTGTGGGGCACTTTGATCCCGTCACCTTTGATCCGACGCTGGTCAGCCGCGTGCGCTCGGCGGCGGAAAAGCTTGGCTATTCGCATATGAACATCATTTCCGGCGCCGGGCATGATGCGTGCTGGGCGGCGAAGGTGGCGCCGTCGACGATGGTCATGTGCCCCTGCGTTGGCGGGCTCTCGCACAACGAGGCGGAAGAGATTTCCATGGAATGGGCGGCCGCCGGCTGCGACGTGCTGTTCCATGCCGTGGTGGAAACGGCGGAGATTGTGGAGTGAGGCTTGTGCGCCACGATAGCTTCCCCTCACCGACTTGGCTGCGCCAAGCCACCTCTCCCCAATGGGGAGAGGAAAGGGTGCGCGGGCGCCGTTGTTCTTCTCCCCATCGGGGAGAAGGTGCCCCGGCAGGGGCGGATGAGGGGGCGCCCTGATGACCACAAGGCCGCGTCAATTGCGTCGAAACGCAACCGATGCCGAAAACCGGCTTTGGTATGTGCTGCGCAATCGATCGCTCGGCGGCTGGAAGTTCGTGCGACAGTTTCCTGTCGGCCCCTATATTGCGGATTTTGCCTGTCGCGAGGCCGCGCTGATTGTTGAGCTCGATGGTGGGCAACATGCCGACAATGCCAATGACTTCATCCGTACGAAATATCTGAACGCCCAAGGCTACGGCGTGCTGCGCTTCTGGAATGGGGACGTGCTGCAAAACCGCGACGCGGTGATGTGGGCGATCCAGAGCACAATTGAGGGCTCCCCCTCACCCGACCTCCGCTTCGCTCCGGCCACCCTCTCCCCGATGGGGAGAGGAATAAGAGGGGTGCGCGCTGTCGCATCTTCGCATCGCCAGGCATTGGCGCGGTCCATTCCTCTGCCTATTGGCGGAGAGAGGGACGAGGGAGTCTCACCAACATAGAAACAAATGACAGTCCCACCGAGGCGCTGAGGGGTGCGTGGTGGGGCTGAATGAATGCAAGGGAACGAAGATATGAGCAAAGTTATCAAGGGCGGTACGGTCGTTACGGCTGATCTCAGCTATGTCGCCGACGTCAAGATCGACGGCGATGTGATCGTCGAGATCGGGCAGAACCTTTCCGGCGACGAAATTCTCGATGCCAGCGGCTGCTACATCATGCCCGGCGGCATCGATCCGCATACCCATCTCGAAATGCCTTTCATGGGCACCTATTCGGCCGACGATTTTGAAAGCGGCACCCGCGCGGCGCTGTCGGGCGGCACGACAATGGTCGTGGATTTCTGCCTGCCCAACCCCAACCAGAGCCTCCTTGAAGCCCTGCAGATGTGGGACAACAAGACCGGCAAGGCGAGCACGGATTACTCGTTCCACATGGCCATCACCTGGTGGGGCGAGCAGGTGTTCAACGAAATGGCCGAGGTGGTCGATCGCGGCATTACCTCGTTCAAGCACTTCATGGCCTATAAGGGCTCGCTGATGGTGAATGACGACGAGATGTTCGCTTCGTTCCAGCGCTGCGCGGCGCTTGGCGCCCTGCCCCTCGTTCACGCGGAAAACGGCGACGTGGTCGCGGCGATGACGGCCAAGCTGCTCGCCGAGGGAAACAATGGGCCGGAAGGCCATGCCTATTCGCGGCCGCCGGAAGTGGAAGGCGAAGCGACCAATCGTGCCATCATGATTGCCGATATGGCCGGGGTGCCGCTCTATGTGGTGCATACGAGCTGCGAGCAGGCGCATGAGGCCATTCGCCGGGCGCGGCAGAAGGGCATGCGCGTTTATGGCGAGCCGCTGATCCAGCATCTGGTGCTCGACGAGAGCGAATATTTCAATCCCGATTGGGACCATGCGGCGCGCCGGGTGATGTCGCCGCCCTTCCGCAACAAGCAGCATCAGGATTCGCTCTGGGCGGGCCTGCAGGCGGGCTCACTCTCGTGCGTCGCGACGGACCATTGCGCCTTCACCACCGCGCAGAAGCGCAATGGGGTCGGCAATTTTGCAAAGATTCCGAACGGGACGGGTGGGCTCGAGGATCGGTTGCCGGTGCTTTGGACGGCGGGCGTCAACACGGGCCGGCTGACGCCAAACGAATTTGTGGCGGTCACCTCCACCAACATCGCAAAGATCCTCAATATGTACCCCAAGAAGGGAGCGGTGATGGTTGGCGCGGATGCGGACCTGATCGTCTGGGACCCCAAGCGTAAGAAGACGATCACGGCCTCCAAGCAGCAATCGGTGATCGACTACAACGTGTTTGAAGGGTTCGAGGTGACCGGCCTGCCGCGCTTCGTCCTCAGCCGCGGTAAGGTTTCCATCGTCGAAAACGAGGTGAAGGCCGAGCCGGGACATGGCAAGTTCGTGGCGCGCGAGGCGAAAAACCCGGTCAACCGGGCGCTGAGCCAGTGGAAGGAATTGGTCGCCCCGCGAAAAGTGGAACGGGCCGGCATTCCGGCGACGGGTGTTTGACATCGGCAGCATGATGAAAATCGAGGCACTGTGCCGCACAAACGCAGCAGGGAGCGCCGGAAAAGCGACCCTCCGGCCTGCGGCACGCGCCTTGCATCAGGCAATGCAAAACGCATTGCAGGCCAGACAATAGGCTAGAAAGGCGACACCCTTGTCCGTCACGTCGATCAATTCATCAACGACAGGCACGGGTGTTGCACTCCCTGTCGTCGAGGCCGAGCATCTCGGCCTGACCTTCTCCACCAATGACGGCGACGTGGTGGCGCTGTCGGACGTCAACCTGACCATCGAGAAGGGCGATTTCGTTTCCTTCATCGGGCCTTCGGGCTGTGGCAAGACGACGTTTCTGCGCACCATTGCCGATCTCGAACAGCCGACCTCGGGCACACTTCGCATCAACGGCCAGACGCCGGAAAACGCGCGAAAAGACCGGGCCTATGGCTATGTGTTCCAGGCGCCGGCGCTCTATCCCTGGCGCACCATCGAGAAGAATATCGCCCTGCCGCTCGAGATCATGGGGCACTCGGCCCAGCAACAGGCCGAGCGGATCAAGCGGACGATGGACCTGGTGAACCTCACGGGGTTCGAGAAGAAGTATCCCTGGCAGCTTTCGGGCGGCATGCAGCAACGTGCTTCGATCGCGCGCGCGCTGGCTTTCGATGCCGACCTGCTGCTCATGGATGAGCCGTTTGGGGCGCTCGATGAGATTGTCAGGGATCATCTCAATTCCGAGCTGCTGAAGCTGTGGGATCGGACGAAGAAAACCATCTGCTTTGTGACGCACTCGATTCCCGAGGCGGTTTATCTGTCCACGAAAATCGTGGTGATGTCGCCGCGGCCGGGGCGGGTGACGGACGTGATCGAGAGCAATCTGCCGCGGGAAAGGCCGCTCGATATTCGCGAGACGCCGGAATTTTTGGCCATTGCGGCAAGGGTGCGCGATGGGTTGCGGGCCGGGCATTCTTATGAGGAGGTGATGTGATGGGCATCAGTGTGCCGTCGGCCTCCTCTTTTCCTCTCCCGTTTACGGGAGAGGGGGACCGCGCGAAGCGCGGTGGAGAGGGGTGCAACGGGCGACATAGCGCAGGATTGGTCGAGGGGTTAGTGCGTGTGGCTCCCCCCTCCACCGCCCATGAGACGGCCCCCCTCCCCCGCTTGCGGGGGAGGAATGACAGCCGATGCTTTGGTGGCTGGGTGGGAGTTGAAGCTCCATGAACCGTGTCCTTCCCATCCTCACCATCCTCGTCGCCATCCTCGCCTTCTGGTATGCGGCGGCGATCTGGATGAATGCGCCTTGGCAGAATATTCTCAATGGGCGTGCCAATCTCGAGAACGTGCCGTTCCTCGAATTTGCCCAGCAGACCTGGGCGCAGGACAAGCCGGTGCTGCCGGCGCCGCATCAGGTGTTTTCCGAGATCTGGAACGCGACCATGGGGCTCGAATTTACTTCGCGACGGTCCCTGGCGCTTCATGCCTGGATCACGCTTTCGGCGACGCTGCTCGGCTTTGTGCTGGGAACGGGGCTCGGTGTCGTGCTGGCCGTGGCCATCGTCCACAATGATGCGGCGGATCGCTCGCTGATGCCGTGGATCATTGCGAGCCAGACCATTCCCATCCTCGCCATCGCCCCCATGGTGGTGGTGGGGCTCGGGGCGATCGGACTGACGGGGCTCGTGCCGAAAGCGCTGATCTCGATGTATCTGAGCTTTTTTCCGGTCGTCGTCGGCATGGTGAAGGGGCTGCGCTCGCCGGAGGCGATCCAGCTCGATCTGATGCGGACCTATGATGCTAATCCCTGGCAGGTTTTCTGGAAATTGCGCTGGCCGGCGGCGCTGCCGATGCTCTTTGCCTCGATGAAGGTGGGCATTGCCATTTCGCTGATTGGGGCTGTGGTGGCGGAGCTCTCCAATGCTGCTGGCGGCGGGCTTGGCGTGCGGCTGCTCACAGGCTCCTACAACGGGCAAACCATCCAGATCTGGGCGGCGTTGTTCATCGCGGCGGGGTTGGCGGCGGTGCTCGTCGCTATCGTCGGGGCGGCGGAACGAATGGTCAATGCGCGCAATGGGGTGCGGGCATGAAGAGCGGGCTCACCTTGTTGCAGGCAGTGCTGGCGGTTGTGGCTGGCGGCACGGCGCTGTTTGGTCTTGTTGGCGCAGCGATTTCGGCGGATGCCGAACTGTTGCTGACCCTGGCCTTTGGGTTTGGTGCACTGACCCTCGCGCGCTTTGTGTGGAGGCCGATCAGCTTCTGGCTCGATGGCGTAGCGGCGGCCCTGATTGCGCTGACGCTGGTCTGGGCCCTGCCCCGCGGCACAGTCATGCCCGGCCACTACTGGTTTGGCATGGTTTCGGCCTGGGCGTTTGCTTGGCTGTTCGTCGATCAGCTTTCCGCTGCTATTCGCAAGGGTACGGTGCCACGACAGGCGATGGGGCTGCTGATCCCGGCCGTCTTCGGTGTCTCACTGCTGGTCATGTGGGAAATCGTCACACGCGGCGCCAATGTGCCGCCGGTGCTCTTGCCCGCACCCTCGGCCATCGGGGCGCAGTTGGCGAATTCGGCGCCGATCCTCTGGGCCGATTTCGTCCAGACTTTCGTAAAGTCCGTCATTCCCGGCTATATCATCGGGTGTCTCGCCGGGCTTGTCGTTGCCATTGCGGTCGATCGCTCGCCGTTCCTGAAAGCCGGGCTCTTGCCGATCGGCAATTTCATGTCGGCGCTGCCGATCATCGGCATCGCGCCGATCATGGTCATGTGGTTTGGCTTCGACTGGCAGAGCAAGGCTGCCGTCGTCGTCGCCATGACGTTCTTCCCCATGCTGGTCAATACGGTGGCGGGGCTCAATGCAGCCTCTTCCATCGAGCGCGACCTCATGCGGACCTATGCTGCCAACTATTGGCAGACGCTGTTGAAGTTGCGCCTGCCCGCTGCGGGGCCCTTCATCTTCAATGCCCTCAAGATCAACTCGACTCTGGCCTTGATCGGCGCAATCGTAGCGGAATTCTTCGGAACGCCTGTTGTGGGGATGGGCTTCCGGATTTCGACCGGGGTGGGGCGTCTCGCCATCGACCTGGTCTGGGCGGAGATCGCGGTTGCTGCGGTCGCGGGGTCCGCCTTCTACGGGGTGATCGCTCTCATAGAAAGGGGCGTCACCTTCTGGCATCCGTCTGTCCGTGGTGGACGGGCGTAAAAATCAGGGAAAAGGGAACGACAGAATGAAGACTCTTATTACCGGCCTGCTCGCCGGCACCATGGCACTCGCGGCCATGCCCAGCGCCTTTGCGGCCGATGCGCTGACCCTGCAGCTCAAGTGGGTGACGCAGGCGCAGTTCGCCGGCTATCTCGTGGCCGAAGCCAAGGGCTTTTATGACGAAGAAGACATCGACCTGACCATTCTGCCCGGCGGCCCGAACATTGCCCCGGAACAGGTGATTGCCGGCGGCGGTGCCGACATCATCGTCACCTGGATGGCTGCCGGCCTTGCCGCGCGCGATACCGGCGTGCCGCTGGTCAATATCGCCCAGCCGTTCAAGCGCTCGGGCCTGATGATGATCTGTCCGGTCGAGAAGGAAATCAAAACCGTCGCCGACTTCCCGGGCCATACGCTGGGCGTCTGGTTCTTCGGCAATGAATATCCGTTCTTTGCCTGGATGAACAAGGAAGGCATTGCCACCGATGGTTCGGCCGGCGGCGTCACGGTTCTGCAGCAGAGCTTTGATATCCAGCCGATGATCCAAGGCCAGGCCGACTGCATCTCGGTCATGACCTATAACGAATATGGCCAGGCGCTCGATGCCGGCTATGGCCCGGATAACCTGACCATCTTCAACTATACCGAGATGGGCAATGACCTCTTGGAAGACGGTCTCTATGTCATGGAAGACACGCTCTCCGATCCGGCCAAGGTCGATGCCTATACCCGCTTCGTCCGCGCTTCGATGAAGGGCTGGCAATATGCGCTCGACAATCCGGAAGAAGCCGCCCAGATCGTCGTCGACAGCGACGAAACCGGCGCTGCTGAACTCGCGCACCAGCTCTATATGGTGGGCGAGGTTTCCAAACTCGTCGATGCCGACGACGCTGCGCTAGACATGACGACCTATGATCGTACCGTGAAGGCTCTCATCGATCAGTCGATCATCAAGGCTCAGCCGGAAGGTGCTTACACCACCGTCGTCACCGACGCGCTGAAGTAATTTTTTGGGCTTTTGAATACCGGCGGGCGGGGAGCGATCCCTGCCCGCTTTGTTTTGAGAACTTGAAATGGCCACGCTCGCCCGGCACAAGGCGCAAAACACCGTGGAGAGCAAAATTCCGACAGACCCGCTCACGCTCATGGGCCTCGGCATCGGTGCCGTCGTCGTCATCTGGCTGATTTTTTCTGTGGTGAAGAAAATGGTCGGCATTGCCATCGTGCTGGCGCTCGCCGCCGGGGCCTGGTTCCTCTGGACCAATCCGCAATATCTCGCGCCCATCATGGCCCAGATCCGGCACGTGAACGGCTAGATCAGCGCCGGAACGAATCCGCTCTCTCGCCAGTTGAGATGTCATACTCAATTGCCAGAGGGCATTTTCATGAATTCGATCATTTATCTCGTTGGCCTCGTGGTCATCGTCATGGCCATCCTTTCCTTCATCGGCCTTGCCTGATCCGGAGGCGAGACCATGACCATTGTTCAACCCACCGAAGTGGCTGTGATCGATACCGGCTCGGCGCGTGACAGCGCCAGCTATGTCGACTGGTCGGCCATCATTGCCGGCGTGATTTTCGCCTCGGCCGTTTCGCTGCTGTTCATTGCCTTCGGCACTGCCGTCGGGCTCAATTTCATCGATTTTCGCTCACGTGAAGGTGCGCCCGGTATCCTGATCGGCATTGCCGCTGCGAGCTGGTTCCTGTGGGTGCAGGTATCGAGCCTGATGGCCGGCGGCTATCTCGCTGGGCGCCTGCGTCGCCGGCATTTTGACGCCACCGAGGATGAAAGCGATGTCCGTGACGGCGCCCACGGGCTGATCGTCTGGGCGGGGGCCACCGTGCTCGGCGCCATCATTGCGCTGGGCGGTGCCGGGGCTGCGGCCAATATGGCCGGTTCGGCTCTCGCCACGGCCACCACCGCGACCTCCAATGTCGCGGCAGGGGCGGCCGATGCGATCGATCCCAATGCCTATTTCACCGATCAGCTGTTCCGTGCGGACCAGCCGGTGGCCGGTGATACGGAAGCGGCGCGTGCCGAAGCTGGGCGCATCTTTGCCCAGGCAGCTCTGGGTGACGGCACCGTGCCGGAAGCCGACCGCACTTACCTTGCCAATGTGGTTGCGGCCAATACCGGCCTGACGCCGGAGGAATCCGCTGCCCGTGTGGATGCCGTGATTGTTGCCATTGATGGCGCCAAGCAGGATGCGCTGGAAGCAGCACGGATTGCCCGCAATACCGGCATCATCGCCGCCTTCCTCCTCGCGGCAACGACGCTGGTTTCGGCCATCGGCGCCTTTTGGGCGGCCCAGAAGGGTGGCAACCATCGCGACGAGAACACCGTCCTCACCGACGTCTTCCGCCGGTTCTAGAGAGAAAGGAAAACACCATGTTCAAAGGTCTTGCTCTCTGGCTTCTCGGCGTGCCGATCTGGCTAATCATCATCATCTATCTGGTGACGTGACGAGAACAAAATCGGGGCCGAAAGGCCCCGTTTTTTTCATTCCGTCTCAGAGTCATTCCCGCGAAAGCGGGAATCTCGAGCCCCAAACAGAGATCCCCGCTTTCGCGGGGACGACATCGTGGGTGGGGCGTGTCTCAGGCCAGTCTCAGGCGTCAGGGTGCTTGAACACCAAAGCAGCATTGGTGCCGCCAAAGCCGAAGGAGTTGGAGAGCACATAGCCGAGATCGACATTGTCGCGGCGCTGGCGAAGGATCGGCATGTCTTCGAAGGCGGGGTCGAGCACGTCGATATTGGCGCTTTCGGCGATGAAGCGGTTCTTCATCATCAGGATCGAATAGATCGATTCATGAACGCCCGTGGCGCCCTGGCTGTGGCCGGTCAGCGACTTGGTCGCCGAGATCGGCGGGCACTTGCCTTCATTGCCGAAAACGGCGCGCAGCGCCTCGATTTCCTTGAGGTCGCCCACCGGCGTGGAAGTGGCGTGCGGGTTGATGTAGTCGATTGGCGCCTTGATGTTTTTCAGCGCCATACGCATGCAGCGCTCGGCGCCTTCGCCCGAGGGCGCGACCATGTCGACGCCATCGGAGGTCGCGCCATAACCGACCAGTTCAGCCCAGATCTTGGCGCCGCGCGCCTTGGCGTGTTCGTATTCTTCGAGCACCAGAACGCCGGCGCCGCCGGAAATCACAAAACCGTCGCGGGCCGCGTCGTAGCAGCGCGAGGCCTTGGCGGGGGTCTCATTGTAGTTCGAGCTCATGGCGCCCATAGCGTCAAAAAGATCGCTGAGGGTCCAGTCGAGGTCTTCGTGGCCACCGGCGAAGACAATGTCCTGCTTGCCGAGCATGATCTGCTCCATGGCATTGCCGATGCAATGCTTTGAGGTCGCGCAGGCCGCGGTGATGGAATAGTTGACGCCCTTGATGGCAAAGGCGGTCGCCAGGGTTGCAGAGGCCGTGGAGCCCATGGCCTTGGGCACGGCGAGCGGCCCGATGCGTTTTGGCGATTTCTTTTCGCGGGTGACGTCCGCGGCTTCGACAATGGTGCGGGTGGATGCACCGCCCGAACCCATGACGATGCCGGTCATGGGATTGGAGATGTCGCTTTCTTCCAGGCCAGCGTCGGAAATGGCCTGCTGCATGGCAAGATAGTTCCAGGCCGCACCCTTGCCCATGAAGCGGGTAACGCGGCGGTCGAGCAGTTCGAAGGGATCGAGACGCGGGTCGCCCTTGACCTGCGAGCGGAAGCCCAGCTCGGCATAATCTTCGGCAAAGACGATACCGGGCTTGGCCGAGCGCAGGCTTTCAGTGACTTCGTCGAGCGAGTTGCCGATCGAAGAAATGATACCCATGCCGGTTACCACTACTCGTCTCATAAAATCCTCGCTCTGGTCGTCTCGGGAAGTCGCCATGGGGCCGGGCGCTTCACCTATATAGTTGCAGTTCAGTACGGCATTAAGGCCGATCAGGCGGTCTTCTGCTCGTGGAGCTGTGCATCGGTGAAGAGACCAACGCGCAGATCCTTGGCTTCGTAGATCAATTTCCCGTCAGCCTTGACCCAGCCATCGGCAATGCCAAGGGTCAGGCGCGAGCGCATGACGCGCTTGATGTCGATGCCGTATTCCACAAGCTTGACGTCATTGGTCACCTGGCCGGTGAACTTGATTTCGCCGCCAAGCGCGCGACCCTTGCCGGGCTGGCCGATCCAGCCGAGGAAGAAACCGGTCATCTGCCAGACGGCATCGAGGCCGAGGCAGCCGGGCATGACGGGATCGTCGATGAAGTGGCATTTGAAGAACCACAGATCGGGGTTCACATCGAGCTCGGCGCGCACAAGGCCCTTGCCGTAATCGCCGCCGGTTTCGTCGATATGAGTAATACGATCAAACATCAGCATAGGGGGCGCGGGCAGGCGCGCGTCCATCTGCCCGGGCAATTCACCCCGGCCGTGCGCCAAAAGCTCTTCAAAACCAAATGCGTGTTGCCGGTCCGCCATTACCATCCCCGCTAAGCTCAAGCCTTGTCTCGTATAGAGGAGCGGAAAAGGGGTCAAGACAGCCCAAGGAACAAGGCGCTAAACGGCACTCCGGCTGTGACAGTTCAGCGACTTGTTTCAAACCCCTGCCGCCACTATAACTAGAGCCATATTTTCTGGACCAATGAGACGAGTAGCACTGGCCCAATGACCGATTTTGACCTTGCCGACCGTCCCGCGTCCCACACGCCCTGCCTGACGGCAGTGTTGCGTATGGCCGGATTGCGGCCGACGCGGCAGCGCGTTGCGCTGGCCGAACTGCTATTTGGCGGCCCGCATCGCCATGTCAGCGCCGAGCAGTTGCATTCGGAGGCCAATGCCGCCGATGTGAACGTTTCGCTGGCGACGATCTACAATACGCTGCACCAGTTCCATGAAGCGGGGCTCCTCCGCGAAGTGGCGATCGATGCCTCGCGCTCCTACTTCGATACCGATACCTCGGACCACCACCATTTCTTTGTGGAAGACGAGCAGCGGATGATCGATATCCCGGCCTCTTCGGTCGAATTCAAGGCCCTGCCCCAGCCCCCCAAGGGCATGGAAGTGGCTCACGTCGACGTGGTCATCCGCGTCCGCAAGGCGCCGGTCTGAGGCGTTTGCCGCCACACAATATCAAAGTGAACGGTGTCATTCCCGCGAAAGCGGGAATCCCTTCTTTGCACTAACGAGATTCCCGCTTTCGCGGGAATGACGCCGTGGGTGTGGCTGCTCCGTCGTGCACCCCGTGACAAAAGCCCCTGCTTTCCCCATATAGTGGGGCCCAGGAAACAGCGACAAAGGTGGTCGATGCCCGAAAAGGTCAATCTCAATGCCTATTTCGAGCGAATCGGCTTTGCCGGTTCGATTGCTCCCACAATCCAGACTCTCGAACAGCTACATGCCCTGCATCCGGCTGTCATACCCTTCGAAAATGTCGCGCCGCTGATCGGCGAGCAGGTGATGCTCGATCAGCAGAGCCTTGAGAAAAAGCTGCTTACAGACAAGCGCGGCGGCTTCTGTTTCGAGCACAATTTCCTGTTCATGCGCATCCTGCGCGACCTCGACTATGAAGTGCGGCCGCTACTGGCGCGGGTGATCTGGACCAATCCAGAAGCCGTTACCGCGCCGCCGAGCCATATGCTGCTGCTCATCGACATCAAGGGCGCCAATTACATCGCCGATGTCGGCTTTGGCGGGTTGAGCCTGACGGCACCGCTGCGCCTGCGCGCCGGCGCGGAACAGACAACGCCGCATGAAACCTTCCGCCTGACCGGCGGCGAACCCGAGTGGACGCTCGAAGTCAAAATCGGCGAAGAGTGGCGCGGGGTCTATGTGTTCACGACGGACGAAGCCCCGGAAGTCGAGCTTTGGGATATCAATCGCGATCTCTCGAGCAATCCCGCCTCGCCCTTCACGATGCAGCTGCGCGCCTCGCTCTCCCCGAGCGGGAAGCGGCTCAAGGTGCACAATGACCAGTTCACCGTGCAGCCGACCGGCGAAGAGGCGCAGAAGCGCACGCTGACATCGGTTGAAGAGATTCGCGCTGTTCTCACCGAAGAGCTGGGCCTGACCCTGCCCGAGAGCGAAAAGCTTGACGCCAAGCTGGCGGGGTTCTTGCCCCAGCCGACGGAAACGGCCGAGTAGCACCATGCCGCCCGTCGCCGTTCCGCCCGAGGCGTTGCGCGAGTTTCCCGATTTCCGGTCGTTTTACGATTGGCTCAAGCAGAACCACGACTCGGCGCCAGAGGTGTGGATCCGCATCTTCAAGAAGGGTTCTGGCAAAGCGACGATCACGCCGGTGGAGGCGATCGACGCCATTTTGTGCTGGGGCTGGATCGATGGCATCCGCAAGGGCTGGGATGACGAGAGCTTTGTGCAGCGCTATTGCCCGCGGCGCCCGAAATCGGTGTGGAGCCAGATCAATCGCGACAATGTCGCGCGGCTGACCGAGGCAGGGCTGATGACGAAACACGGCCAGGCCCAGGTCGATCTCGCCAAGGGCGATGGTCGCTGGGACGCGGCGTACAAGACCACAATGGAGCCTCCCGAGGCGCTGCTTGCAGCGATCGCGGCCAATGCGGATGCGCAGAAAACCTATGACAGGCTGACAGCGCAGAACCGTTTCGCGCTGACCTTTCGCGTGCACAATCTCAAGACCGAGGCTGGCCGGAAGAAGAAGATCGCGAGCATGGTGGACATGCTGGCGCGGGGTGAGACGATCTATCCGCAGTCTTAGGTCGGTGGGTGTCGATCACCCCCTCCCGGCCTCCCCCATCGAGGGGGAGGTGCTGCATCCAATTTGCGGCACTATCTCGCCCAACCCACAAACTCTTCACCTCCCCTTGATGGGGGAGGCCGGGAGGGGGTGACTGCGGCGGTCAGGCGTTTTTGCCCTTGGCCGCCAGATCTTCTTCCAAAGACGCATTCCGCGCCTTCAGGGCCACCACGATGTCGGACAGAAAGCGTTCGATGACTTCCACATCGGCGCGCGAATAATCCGCCAGGACGGTTTCGCGCAGGCGCTGGGCGCTGCGGGAGAGCGGCAGCGCCATTTCCTCAGCGCCGGGGCCGACGCGCAGAAGAGTTGCGCGGCGGTCATTGGGATGCTGCTCGCGCAGCACATAGCCGTCTTTTTCCAGCCGGTTGATAAGAATCGCCGTGGCGCCCGAAGTCATGCCGAGGTGCCGGCCAAGCATCGTCGGCGTCGCATGGCCGTCCTGATCCCTGATGAAGCGAATGGCCATCATGTCGGACATGTTGACGCCTGCTGCCGCGGAAAAGGCGCGGTAGCCTCGGCTCATTTCGTCGGTCAGTTCACGTACCAAGGGTTCGATCCGGTCTTGCATGCTCCCTCCTTTAGCTGATTTTTGCTATTTTGCAAAGATACTTTCTTGCAAAGGTATTTTTTCGGGACTAGATAGCTTCCAACATCAAGCAATCGAAGAAACCGAAATGGCCAAGCTTTCTCCTATGACCGAAGGCGACATTCAAGCCGCCAACGCCGCTCGCGCCGAAACCCGGCCCAGCATTGTTCCGTCCGTGCCGGCCGAGGCGGAAACTGTCACGGTCGCCGAAATCGCCGAAGAACCAGCAAAGCCCTCGCGCAGCCGCAAGAAGGCGCGCATGGTGGGCCTCGGGCTTTTCGTCGTGCTTGGCGGCGCCATCGCCTGGTATCCGCTGTCGGACCACAATGCGCCGTTTGCCTCGGGCGGTTCCGTCATGGGCAATGTGACCCAGATCGGTCCGCGCGTCGCGGGCCCTGTCGCCGAAGTGCTGGTTTCGGACAATTCGAGCGTCAAGGCCGGCGATCCGCTGTTCCGTATCGACGAGACCACCTTCCGCATGGACGTTGCGCAGGCCGAAGCGCAGCTCGACCTGACCTCGACCAATATTTCCTCGGCCAGCGCGGCGATCCCGGCGACTCAGGCCAAGCTCAGCCAGGCTGAAGTGGCGCTGGTGACAGCCAAGGACGCCGTCGAGCGTACGCGGCAGATGTATGATCGTGGCCTTGTCACGGATGCGCAGAAGACGCAGGCCGAGGGCAATTTTCAGACGGCCGAACTCAATGTCGCTGCGGCTCAGGCCGAGCTTACGAGGGTGACCACGTCGGCCGGCGCGCTTGACGATACCAATCCCAATTTCCGCGCCGCCCAGGCCGGGCTCGAAAAGGCGCGCTTTGCGCTCGAAAGCACCACCGTGGTCGCGCCGACCGATGGACACGTTTCTAATCTGCTGCTGACCCAGGGCCAGTTTGTCGCTGCCGGTTCGCCTGTGATGACCTTCATTTCGGGCGATCGCAGCAGCGTCATCGTCGATTTCCGCGAGAACCAATTGGTCAATGTGCAGCCGGGCGACAAGGCCGTGGTGGTTTTTGAAGCGGCGCCCGGTCGGCAGTTCGAAGCGACGGTCGATTCCATCGCCTGGGGCATTTCGAGTGGCCGTACCTCCAATGGCGGGCTCGCCCAGTCTTCCACGGATACGCGCTGGTTCCCGCCGGCCCGCAAGATTCCCGTGCGCGTGAGCATCGACGATCCCGCCGCGCTGCCGGCCAATGTGCGTATCGGCTCGGAAGCGGCGGCGCTGATCCTGCCCGATGAAGGCGGCGTGGTGCCGGCTATCGCGCGGACCATGCTCGGCTTTTCGAGTGTGATGTCGGGCTTCAACTAAAATGGAAACGCTGCCGCGCGTCGACGCGAACGAGGACCCCTACCTCGCCCTCCGCACCATGCTGGGTGTCGCCCTCCTGTTCGCGCTGGCCGAGCCGCTGGGCATGACCCAGCCCATGCTGCCCATTGCCATCGGCATGAGCCTGCTCTCCGGCCAGCGCGGCGCCCTGACGCCGCGCACCTTTGCCGGCCCGGTCATGCTGCCGATCATTGCCGTGATCTTCTCGTGGCTGGCGGCAGTGACGGTCAACGAGCCTATGCTCTTCATCATCATGAATGTGGTGCTGGCGGCGGCGGGCATCGGCATCATGCTGTTCCGCGGCTCGCGTGCCGGCATGATGCTGACCGTGTTTCCGGCGATGATGTCAATTTCGGCGCTCTACAACGAATATGCGCTGGTCGCCATTCGCGACAGCATGGTTTCGGGCGGGCTGATGGTGGGCGTCGCCGCCGTCGTCACCAACCTGCTGTTTCCGCCGAAGACCAAACGGGTGCATGTGGAGCAACCCAAGCCGCATGTGTCGCGCAATCCGGCCGTGGAACTGGGCATTCGCGTCGCGGTCTATCTCGCGGTGCTGATCGCCACCTATGCGACAAACAATATCAGCCTGCTTGTCGCGCCGATCATGATGGTCTTCATCTGCGCCGAGCCCGACCATGGCGGCCGGATCGAGCAGGTGGCGGATCGCGGCGGGGGTACGATCATTGGCGCGATCGTCGGTATCGTGGCGCTCTTCGTCTATAATCTCGTGCCGCAGTTCATCGTCTTGCTGCTGCTGCTCGCCACCATCACCTATGTGCTGATCGACCGGATGACGACGGGACCGGCGCGGCCGCAATATTACCAGTATGTCTGCTCGGTGGCGCTGGTGGTGGTGCTCTCGTCCATCTACGGCACCAATTCGGCCTTTGAAGTCGTGGTGCAGCGCGTGTCGATCACCGTCGGTATCATGCTGGCCGGCATTGTCTTGCTGTCACTGCTCGAAACCATGTTCGTGCAACGCGACGATAGTCCCGAGGAACTGGCGCCCGCCGCTTCCTGAGCCCTTCAATCGCCCGCCGCCCGGTGCTACATCGGGCGGCGGGTGTTTGCGCTTATGGAGGGGCGGGACATGGCTTTGGACGTCGCTTTCCTGCGCGGCATTAATCTCGGCAAGCGCCAGATGAAAATGGCCGAGCTGAAAACCTGTCTCGAAGAGGCGGGGTTTTCGGACGTGAAGACTATTCTCGCCAGCGGCAATGTGCGGTTTCAGAGCAAGGCCGGGCCGGCCGAGAGCAAGGTGCTCCTCGAAAAAACCATCGAGCAACAGTTTGGCTTCAAGGTTGGCGTGGTACTGCGCACGGAAGACGAGATCAAGGAAATGCTCGCCGAGCATCCTTTCGACCGGATCGATCCCAAAGCCGATGTAACCAGGCATGTGCTGATGTTCGATGAGCCGCTGCCCAAGGGTGTGGTGATCGATGACAAGCCGGGCCATACCGAAATCGTCCGCGTGGATGCCAAGGAAATCTACATTGCCGGCTATCGCCAGCCCAATGGGCGCTATACGGAAGGCGTGGAGGAGGTGCTGAAGCCGCTTTATGCCAAGCTCGGCAAAGGCGTGCTCGACACCATGCGCAACTGGAACACCATAGAAAAGGTCCTCAAGTGATCGTTGTTTTCGGCTCTAGTAATCTCGATCAGGTCGGCACTGTTTCGCGTCTGCCCGAACCGGGCGAAACCGTTGCGGGCGGCACCTTTTCCATGGCGCCGGGCGGCAAGGGCGCCAACCAGGCACTCGCGGCACGCCGTGCCGGGGCCAATGTGCGCCATGTGTCGGCCGTGGGCGACGATGCCTTTGCCGATATGGCGCTAAAACTGTTGCAGGACGGCGGCGTGGACCTCAGCCAAATGCGAAAAGCGCATGCGGCGACGGGTATCGCCATGATCTTTGTCGACGCCGAGGGCGAGAACGTCATTGCCATCCTGCCGGGCGCCAATGGCACGATGAGCCCCGACGATGCCGACCGGACGCTGGGCAATCTCACGGCCAAGGACACGATCCTGCTGCAGCAGGAAATCCCGCAGGCGGCGACGCGGCGGGCCCTCGATATTGCGAGGGCGAAGGGCGCGCGTAGTGTGCTCAACACCGCGCCGTTTCTGGCTGACACGCCGGACCTGGCGCCGCTCGCCGATATCGTTGTCGCCAATGAAACCGAATTTGCGCTGCTCTCGGGGCGTGGCATCGAAGAACTCGATGCGGCCATGGATGAGTGGGTGAAAAAGACCGGGCGCACGATTGTGGTTACCCTTGGCCCCGATGGGGCACGGGCGGTCTCGCTCGAGGGCAAGTTTGCCGTGCCGGCCTATAAGGTGACGCCGGTGGATACGGTTGGTGCAGGCGATACGTTCTGCGGCTATCTCGCTGCGAGCCTCGACGCCGGGATGACGCTGGAGCAGGCCATGCGCCGTGCGGCTGTGGCGGGGAGCCTTGCGTGCCTCAATCCGGGCGCCCAGCCGGCTATTCCGGTCGCTAAGGATGTAGACGCGCTGGTTTAAGGCACAGATCGAAACCGATAGAGGCCGCCCCTGAGGCGGCCTTTTTCATTCCCGCGTCCGAACCTCTTGACGCGCAGGGGCGCTCGATCCTAATTAATGACTGATAGTCATTAATTGAAGGGCAGCAGCATGGCGCGAACCAGGGTGGACGACAAATCGAGCATTATTGCCGAAAGTGCCGCCCGGTTGTTTCGCGACAGGGGCATTGCCCATGTCTCCATCGAAGAGATCGCGGCAGCCGCCGGCATCGCCAAAGGCACCTTCTATCTCTATTTCCGCACACGCGAGGATCTGGTCGAAAAACTGGCGACCAAGCTGGTCGATCAGATGGGGCGCTCGGCCGAAACCGCGGGTCGGCGCCCGGGCAATGGGCTCGACCGCTTTGCCGCCGCCGTGTGTGCCTTGAAGCTCGTCGACCGCTCGGAAGACTATCTGGTCGAGGCGCTCAACCGGCCGGAGAACCACGTGCTGCATGAGCGGGTCAATGTCTCGCTCGTGCGTCGCATCGGGCCGGTTCTGGCCGATATCGTCGAAGACGGACGGAAAGAGGGGGCCTTCGCGCTCGACGATCCGCTCTCGACCATCCAGTTCATTCTCGCCGGTCAGGCGGCGCTTCTCGGCGGGGGGCGGTTCAACTGGTCGGGCGAGGAATATGCCGCCCGTCTCAAGGCGACCTTCATCCTTATCGAGCGCGCCCTTGGCGTCCGCGAGCCCGGCGCGCTGACGCAGCGGCTGAGCCAGGCGCTTGGTCAGCTCGACGAGACTTCACTTCCACCCGGCAACATGGAGCAGACAAAATGAAGATCCATATCGAGAAATATGCCGATGGCGTGAAGCAAGAGGCGCTGACATTGCCTCTGGGGCCGTTGCGGTTTTTTGCGGGCCTGCTGCCAGCCGAAGCGCGCCGGCAACTTTCGGACCATGGCCTCGACCTCGACAGACTGCTCGATACCAAAGCAGCCGATACCGATGTGCAATGGCTCGAGGTTACGGAAAAGGACGCGCCCAAACGCATCCGCATTTCGCGCGGAGAGTGAGCAGGCGCATGCTTCAGTGAAAAACCCGCCGCGGCTTGAACTGGCCGTATTCGACTGAGCCGGTGGCCAGTACCTTGCCCTTGAAGCTGACCCAGCATTCTTCGAGCTGGGCCGGAGCCGCAGCACCAGTCAGAAGTACCGGATTGCCATTGCCGACGGCGCTGGCCTGGCCGGCATCGAGGCGGATTTCGGGTAGGTCGACGAGACCGGCCGAGGTCGGAGCCAGGAGAGCGTCACGCGTTTCGCCGGCTTCGGCGGCTTCCAGTTCTTCGAGCGTTACGGCGTCCTCGTCCGAGAACGGACCTACCGCCGCACGATGGAGGCTACCGACATGGCCGCGCGTTCCCAACACTTCGGCGATATCGCGAGCGAGCGAGCGCACGTAGGTGCCCTTGCCGCAGGTGACCTCAAGCACGCTTTGTTCGGTGCCGTGTTCGACGACGATTAGCTCATCGACTTCGATAGGACGCGGTTCCAGTTCCACCGTTTCGCCGGCACGGGCGAGATCATAGGCGCGTTCGCCGTCGATCTTGAGCGCCGAATAGATCGGCGGGCGCTGCATGATGAGGCCGGTGAATTGCGGCAGCACGGCATCGAGCGCGGCGCGGTCGGGGCGCACGTCGGACGTTGCGACCACTTCGCCTTCGCGGTCATCGGTCGTGGTGGCGCTGCCCCAGACGATCGAGAAGCGATAGACCTTCGTGCCGTCCTGCACCTGCGGCACGGCCTTGGTGGCTTCGCCCAGCGCGATGGGAAGGATGCCTGTCGCTAAGGGGTCAAGCGTGCCGGCATGGCCGGCCTTGGCCGCGGAAAACAGCCAGCGCACCTTGCCAACCGCCTGGGTGGAGGTGAAGTCATAAGGCTTGTTGAGCACAACCCAGCCGGAGATGGGGCGCTTTTTCGATTTCTTCTGTTCGGTCACGGCTATTCTTCGTCGCCGCCGTCGTCTTCGAGGTCGCGCTTGACGCGATCGGAGCGCAGCAATTCGTCGATGCGACCGGCTTCCTCAAACGTGTCATCGACGAAGAAGCGGATATCGGGCGCATACTTCATGTTGATCTTGGGCGCGACGCGGCCGCGGATGAATTTCGAGTGCCGGTTGAGCGCAGCGACGATCTCTTCGGCATGCACGCCGCCGAGCGGCATCACATAGGCATTGGCCAGTTTCAGGTCGGGCGTCATGCGCACTTCGGGCACGGTCACGACCGAGCCGACGAGCGCTTCGTCCTCGATGTCACCACGCGCAAAAATATCCGCCAACGCGTGGCGCACCAATTCGCCCACGCGCAGCATGCGCTGGCTCGGGCCCAGGGGCTTGTTGTCTTTTTTCATGGGCAAGCGGCTTAGGCCCTTGGGGCCTTTTCGTCAATCCGCCTTGCTGAGCGCGGCTGCCGCCTTGAGCTCTTTGGCGCGGGCCTCGACGACACCGGTCTCGACCGGCCAGGTCTTGGGATCGCCGGGGCTAAAGCTCTTGCCGCGCCATTCCTGGTAGATGATGGCGACGCCCGTATCGGAGCGCTGGAAGCTTGCGACCATCACTTCGCCGAGCCCGGCAAAGGTCGTGTAGCGATCGGCATAGGCGCCGCAGACGAAGCCGAGCGGGGCCAGGTCATTGTCGCCATTGTCCTGACCGAGCTGGAAGAAGCCGGTGACTTCCGGCTTGCAGCTATTGGCGTGTAGCACCATGAGGGCAGCGCGATAGTCGGCCAAGGTCCGCTCGTTCTCGTCGCGGCTGATGCGCGCGCCGTAAAGAGTGGTCCAGAGCGCTTCGCTCTCGCCCTTGGGATAGATTTCAAGCAGGGCCTGGCCGTCATCGGTGCGATAGGTGGTTTCCACCCGGCCGAGGGCAGCATCGTTGCCCGTCAGCCAATCGGGGCGCGGCAACAACAATTGATGGCCCAGCGCATCGAGAACCAGCTTGCCGCTTTCCTCGACAAGAGGCGGGTCGCTGCGAATCTGTGCCACAGCCGGCATGGTGGCGGCGCCCAAGGCGACAAGAACGAGGAACGCGGTTCTCAATGGCGTCACGGGGCACTCCTTAGCCCAAAGACAGGTGCAGTCCGGTCCAAGCCCCCAAAGATCGACTGCTGAGCCGACGATTAGAAAGGAAGTTTCCTCCGCGCAAGCGGGTGGCGTGTGGAGTGCGAGATTGAATTGTCGCTGAAGGAAAGATGCAACACCCGAGCGCGCTGCCCCACCCCCTCAGAGGGAGGTGTCGCATCGAGCGTTTGGCACCATCCACCCAAAGCCACCGTCCCTCCAATCCTCCCTCTTGATGGGGGAGGATTGGAGGGGGTGATCTGGCAAGCGCCAAGATTTACCCCCGCGCACTCCGCGGCAGGGGCTTTTCGGGCAGAATCCGGTGCGGCGGCTGGTGGCCGTCCATGAAGGTGCGGATATTGACGATGACCGTCTCGCCCATTTCGATGCGGGCTTCGAGCGTGGCCGAAGCCATATGCCCGGTAAGGACCACCTGATTGGTTTCGGCGAGGGCGAGGAGGCGAGGATTGATACCCTTCCTGTTGTCGAAAACATCGAGTGCAGCGCCGGCGAGGCGGCCGGATTCGATGCGCTCGATCAATGCCACTTCGTCGACGAGTTCGGGCCGGCTGACATTGAGCACATAGGCGCCCGGCTTCATCCGGTCGAGCCGCTCGGCCGAGAGGATATTGGTGGTGTCGCGGGTCAGCGGGGTGTGCAGCGAAACGATATCCACCGCTTCGAGCATGGCTTCGAGTTCCGGCCAATAGGTGGCGCCCAGCGGCTCCTCGACGCCGGGTGGGCGGCGATTGCGGGAGAAATAATGAATATTGAGGCCGAAGGCACGGGCGCGTTGCGCCACCGCGGTGCCGATGCGGCCCATGCCGACGATACCAAGCGCCTTGCCGCGGAGGCGACTGCCCAGCATGGAAGTGGGCGACCAACCGGCCCAGCTCCGGTCGCGCAGGAGCACTTGGGTGCCTTCGACGAGGCGGCGCGGCAGAGCCAGCATCAGCGCCATGGCCATGTCGGCCGTGTCTTCGGTGAGCACGCTCGGCGTATTGGTGACGGTCAGGCCCGCGGCCCAGGCGGCCTCAAGGTCGATATTGTCGACGCCATTACCGAACTGGGCAATCAACCGCACGCTTTGCGGCAGGCGAGCGATGAGATCGGCATCGATCCGGTCGGTGATGGTGGAAACCAGCACGTCCTTGCCCTCGACACCGGCCAGAATGTCCTCGGCGGTCAGGGTCTGGTCGGTTTCGTTGACATCGGTCTCAAAAAGCGTCGCCATGCGCGCTTCGATGGTCTCGGGCAGGCGACGAGTCACCAGAATTTTCGGTTTGCTCGATGTCATGCTTGCCTTGCGACCTGATCACAAAGGGGTGGCGTGCAGCCATCCTTTAAGGACCGTTAAGGATCATGCCGTAGTGATAGGGCAATTCCAATCCGTCTGCAAAGTCATGTTCATTTCGCACGCCGGTTCGGGCCGTGCCCGTATACTTTTTCCGCGCCTTTTCGCCGTTTTGCCGCTGGTGCTGGCGAGCCTTTTCCTCGACGCGCCCGCTGCATGGGCCCAAGCCGAATCGGTTTCCGGACTGAAGCTGCCGCGCTTTGTTTCCACGCGCTCCAATCCCATCAATGTGCGCGTCGGCCCCGGCACCAAGTATGACATCGCCTGGAACTATACGGTTTCCGGTGTACCGGTCGAAATCGTCCAGGAATTCGACACCTGGCGCAAAATTCGCGACATGGACGGCGAAGAGGGCTGGGTGCACCAGAGCCTGCTCGTCGGCGCGCGCGCCGGCTATGTCACGCCGGTCGCGGCCAATGGTGAAGTCGATATGTATGCCGCGCGCTCGATCGAATCGGGTGTTCGCGCCCGTCTGGCACCGGGCGTGCGCGTCAATATTTCGGAATGCGATGGCGACTGGTGCACGGTTACGGCCGGGCAGCCGGGCGAGCGTGCGAATTTCTCAGGCTACGTGCGCCAGGAAGAAATCTGGGGCGTCTATCCCGACGAAGTTTTTGATTAAGCGTCGAGTTCGGCCAGCGCATCGTCTCGCTGGCGAGTAAGACGCACGTTATCGTCCTGCTTGGGGCAGGAACTGCAATAGACATCGGGAAAAGCCAGATAGTCGAGGCAGCAGCCTTTTCGCGCTGAAATCAGCACCTGGCGGCCATCGGCGAGGTCGAGCGTCTCCAAATCCCCCTGCCCCACGAGATCCATGGCCGAAAGCCAAAGGCCGCAGAGGCGGCGCTGTTCTTCAATAGTCATGCCCGGAACATAGTCGCGCAGGCGCAGCATCAGCCCCAGCATGCGATCAGTAACGAGCCGCAGCGCCGGCACGCGTCTGAGTTTGGTCACGGCGCTGATCTCGACCAGGAGAGCATCGGCAAAGGCGCGTAGATCGGTCCCGGCGCGGAAAATGAGCGTGTCGAGATCGGCCTTTTGTTGCGGTCCGGCGGGCAGGCGAAAACCGCTGACATCGATGCCCTTCGCCTGCTGGCTCACGCTCGACAGCCTTGGCAAGGCGCCGTGAACATGGGTGCCGATAACGGCGATATAGGCCGGCTGCCAGAAAAGATTGGTGAGAAGCCGCACGGCATAAAAGGGCTGACCGGCGGCGGGATAGGTCGCTTCGAGCCGCCGATAAAGCTCGCGCAGGAAGTGCTCATTGTCCCCGCCCGGCACATGCCACCCGGGCAGCGCTTCTCCCGGAGCCCCCTTGAGAAAGCCGGTGACGCGCGCCGTGGTTTCGAGAAACCGGGTCAGCGCGACATCGTCATTGTCGAGGCCAAAGAGGAAATTGCGGGTGGCCACAGGGCTCTCCGGAGGTTTGTCCCTCCTATAGCCTCCTCGCTTCCATAAGCAAATGCCCGATCAGGATGCGGATTTGTTCGGGGCGACACCTTCACCGCTCCCATAGGGAGAAAGGCAGAGCATGGAGCGACCATGATCGGTCCGGGAGGCAGGAATGATGCGCCACCGTTCACGCTTGCTTTGCAACACGTCCGGCGGCGCCGCCGTCGAATTCGCCATTCTGGCGCCTGTCTATCTCATGATGCTTTGCGGCATGCTGGCCTATGGACTCTATTTCGGTGCCGCCCATTCGCTGCAGCAATTGGCCGCCGATGCCGCGCGGATCTCGATTGCGGGGCTCGACAGCGCCGAGCGCGACAGCCTTGTCGGCAATTATCTCGATCGCCATGCCGGCGACTATATGCTGCTCAACCGCCAATACCTGACCTATGCCATTGGCGATGATCCCGGCGACCCCACGCAATATCGCGTTGCCCTGCGCTATGACGCGGTGGAATTGCCGATCTGGAACCTCTATCCGCCCTTGCCCATGCCGAGCCGCTATATGGTCTATGGCGCAACGATCAGGCAGGGCGGGCTGTGATCTCGTCCTTTCTTCGTGACCGCAGCGGCAATATGGCGGTGCTGTTTGCCACTGCCTTTTCGCTATCGGGCGTGATCGGCGCCATCGCCGTGGACGCGGCCGCGCTTTACCACGAAAGGCGCGTCATCCAGTCCACCGTCGATCTTGCCGCCATCAGCGCCGCGCGCAACCCCGAACGCGCCGAAGAAATCGCCGCGGACGTGCTGACGCAAGCCGGTTTTGTCGATCAGGCCGGGCTTGTCGTTACCGTAGGACGGTTCGACGCTGATGCGACCCGCGCGCCGGAAGACCGCTTCGTGCCCAATGGCAGTCCGGCCAATGCGGTCAAAGTGCAGTTCGAGCGGCCCGGCACGCTGCATTTCGCCGCGAGTTTCACCCAGTCGCCCATGGTCGGGGCAACGGGCCTTGCGACGGTCACGCCGGAAGTCTCCTTTTCGCTGGGGTCGCGGCTCGCAAGCCTCAATGGTGGCATTGCCAATGCGCTGCTCGGCACGCTGTTGGGCACGACGGTCAGCCTCTCCGTCGCGGACTACAATGGCCTTGCGTCCGTGCGGGTAGACGCCTTGAGTTTTCTCAATGCGCTGGCACTCGAAGTGGGCCTTGAAGCCGGCAGCTACGACGAGCTGCTTGCCACCAAGGCCTATGCCGGCGACATAGCCGCGGCGCTCGCAAGCCTCGTCACCGGCGCACAAAAGACCGCGCTGACGACGCTGGCCAATGCCGGCAATGGCAATAGCGTGCCGCTCGGAAAGCTTTTCGATCTCGGCCGCTATGGCTCGCTGGCCCTCGACAGCGCCGGTTCAGTTCTCAATGCCCGTCTGTCGGCGCTCGAAATTCTCTCCGCCGCCGCCGCGCTCGCCGATGGCGACAAGCAGATCTGGCTCAGCCTTGGCGGAAACCTGCCCGGCATTGCCGCACTCTCGGTCGAGCTCTCGATCGGTGAACCGCCGCAGGGTGGAGGCTGGTTCGCCATCGGCCCCGTCGACACGGTGATCCGCACGGCGCAGGTGCGGCTGCGGATCGATGCGCAATTCCTCGGCGGCCTCGTTTTGCAGGGGGCCGTCATCCGCCTGCCGCTCTGGCTTGACCTTGCCCATGCGGAAGCCCGTGTCGCGGGCGCCACCTGCCCCGATCGCGACCATCCCAATGGCACGGCCCACATTGCCGTGCTGCCCGGAGCGCTCGAACTTGCGGTGGGCAAGGTGACCAACGCGCAGATGCGCGATTTTGGCGCCGCCCTGCCGGTCACCCCGGTGCGCATTCTCGATGCGCTGCTGCTGCAGATTTCCGCCTCGGCGCATGTGGAAGTGGCCCAGACCACGCCCGTCATGCTCGAATTCTCCTCGAGCGATATCGGGGCCGCCCGTCTCAAGACCGCCAAGACCACGACGCTCGTGAGCTCGCTCGGCCAATCGCTATTGGGCGATCTCAAACTCGAAATTTCGGTGCTGGGCCTCGGTCTATCCCCGCTCAACGTCATCGCCAATGCGCTGAAGACTGCCATTACCCCGATCGCCGCGCCGCTCGATTCCATCGTCAACACGCTGCTCACGACGCTGGGCCTCGGCATCGGGGAGGCCGATGTGCGGGTCTATGGCGTGCGCTGCCTCAACCCGGTGCTGGTGGGGTAGTTTTCGCAAGTCGTTGGGGTGGCTCATTTTGAGCGTCGATTGGGTTCGTCGGCCCCGTCCGATCTGGTCAGGCGATTGGCAGGGGGAAGAAAACACCTCTAGACTGGGCAAAAGATCGATTCCCTTGCCCATGTTCTCTTTCCTTCGCCAAGCGCCAAAGCCGCCCAAGAGCGTGACCATCGAACTCGATGGCCGCCCGGTGGATATTGCCGTCAAAATCAGCAAGCGCGCCGCAAGTTTCCGGCTGTCGCTGCCGGCTACGGGACCGGTACTGACGCTGCCGGAACGCTCGCGCTGGGCCGATGCCGAAGCCTTTCTCCTGCGCCACCGCAATTGGCTGGCCGCCCGGCTGCCGCGCACGGCGCGCTCGATGCGCCTCGAGGCGGGCACGGAAGTGCCGTTGCGCGGCGTGCCGCATCTCGTCGTCGGCACGGGCAGCTTGCGCGGGCGCGTGGAAATCCTACCCCTCGTGGACCTGCCGGAATTGCGCGTGCCCGGCGCGGTCGAACACCAGCCGCGGCGGCTCTTCGATTGGCTCAAGTCCGAGGCCCTGGCTGATCTCTCCGAGCGCAGCGCCTTTCACGCAGCAAGGCTGGGCGTGACAGTCAAGGACATAAAGTTGCGCAGCCAGTCGAGCCGCTGGGGCTCGTGTTCCTCGACCGGGTCGATCAACTACAATTGGCGGCTCATTCTCGCCCCGCCCTTCGTGCTCGACTATGTCGCCGCCCATGAAGTCGCCCACCTCGTCGAAATGAACCATTCGGACGCCTTCTGGGCCACGGTGAAGCGCACCCTGCCAGACATGGAGCGCGGACGAGCGTGGCTAAAAGCACACGGTAGGCAGCTTATGGCATGGGAACCGCCCGGCAATGGCGGCTGAGCGCCCTCACTGCCCCCTTGTCGCCGCAATTGGCCCCCAGCAGCTTTAGGCATATGCAGCGTCTCGTTTTGTCCATCGCGATTCTTTTTGCCTTCGCCACCCTTGCCGGGGTGACGACCGCGCATGCGCATCGCTATGTGGCGACCCCGATCGTCGTGCTCAATCACGTCGATGCGGAAAACGTGCCCATTCGCATCACGGTCAAAGTGCAGCGCGGCGAGATCGATCTCGGCGAGGGCATTGTCATGCCCTGCGGCTCGCACCATGCCATCCCCGCCTTGCCGCCCCAATTGCCGCGGGCGCCCGAGGGCGAGGATGTGATCGAACGCGGATGCGACGCTGTTGCCGTCTGGTCCGGCATCCAGGTGTTGCGCCCCCCTATAGCGGCCTGAACCGAAGCCGCCCTTCTCCCCTTTCGTTCAAAAGCCCCTTCCGGGGCCAAGGATCATTTCATGTCTATCGCTTTGAGCGCGACCCCGTCGCGCCGCGCCGTGCTGGCTGGCCTTGCCAGCGTCGGCGCACTCGCCCTTGCCGGCTGTTCGACCACCGGCTCCACCCGCTCGGCCGTCGCTACGGCAGAACCCGCCGGCCGCATCGTGCCACCCGAGGTTCTCTCCATGTATGGTCCTCTGCCGGATGAGGATTTCCCCATCCCCGCAGCGCCCATTCATCTGCTCGACCCGATCTATTGGCGGCAGGAAGTGGACAATGTCACCGGCGAAAAGCCCGGCACGGTGGTGGTCGATACGGCCAATCGCTTCCTCTACTGGACCATGCCCGAAGGCCGCGCCATGCGTTACGGCGTTGGCATCGGTCGCGCGGGCTTTGAATGGAATGGGCGCGCCCATATCGCCTATAAGCGCAAATGGCCAACCTGGACGCCGCCGTCCGAAATGATCGATCGCCAGCCCGAGATCGAAAAGTACCGCCACGGCCAGCCGCCAGGGCTCGACAATGCCTTGGGCCCGCGTGCGCTCTACATTCACCAGGGTAACAAGGACACGCTTTATCGCGTGCACGGCAATATGGACGTGCATTCGATCGGCAAGGCCGTGTCCTCGGGCTGCGTGCGCCTCTTGTTCCAGGACATTGTCGACCTTTATGAGCGCGTGCCCAATGGCTCGCCCATCGTCGTTCTGGCCGATCAGTCGATCGTCTGACATTTTCTAAAAGGGGCCGGCGAAATCCGGCCCCTTCTTTTTTCGGCGAAGCAGGCCCTGCCCGATCGGCAAGGGGGCTTTCCGAGGCGGCATGCAAAACTTGACAAGGCCCTGCCTCAGGGCGCATCCGAACAGTGTTTATGTCTTGACCTATACGTCATGCCGGGGCTGCGATAAGCTGATCCGGCAGGCGGCATAGGCCTTCTCGGCCAAGCGTCACTCTCGGCCGTCCTTTTGAAACAGGTGATTCATGAAACTGCTGGCGCGGTTATACGCCATTGTCCTTGCGCTGATCGGCGTGGGGCTGGCGGGTGGTGGCCTATGGCTGATTACACTCGGAGGCTCGGCCTATTACGCCATTGTCGGCGTGGTCTATCTTATTGCGGCGCTGCTGATGCTGCGTGACAAGGCGCTTGGCGGGCAGCTCGTGCTCCTCGTCGCCGTGCTGACCGTGCCCTGGGCCATCTGGGAAGCCGGATTTGAATTCTGGCCGCTCTTTGCCCGCCTCATGGCGCCGCTGGCGCTGGCCGGTTTCGCGCTCCTCTTCACGCCCGCTGTCGCAAAGCCTGCCAAGAGCGGCGCCTATTATGGCGGTGCGGCCCTTGCCGCCGTGCTCTTTGCCGTCGGTTTTGCCTTCGCCTTCCAGCCGCAGGGCGTCATTCGCCCCTCCGCCGGCATTCCGGCCTATCAGCCGGCTGCCGGCGACAACACGCCGGCCAATTGGACTTCCTATGGTCGCACCACGGCGGGCCTGCGCTATTCGCCCTTTGACCAGATCAACCGCGACAATGTGAAAGACCTTGATGTCGCCTGGACCTATCGTACGGGTCGCGGCGATATCGGGCTTGACCAGAACACGCCGCTGCAGATCGACAACCTCGTTTATTCCTGCACCACGTCCAACGTCATCATCGCCCTCGACGGCGACAGCGGCGAAGAGGTCTGGAAATTCGATCCCAAGGCCAGCGGCCCCTTCTGGCAGCGCTGCCGTGGCCTCGGTTACTTCGAACTCCCCGTCGACCAGCAGGCCGATGGCCAGCTCTGCAATACGCGCCTGATCATGACCACCATGGACGCGCGCCTCTTTGCCATCGACGCCAAGACCGGCGTTGTCTGCCCCGATTTCGGCACCAATGGCGCCGTGTCGCTGGGCGAAAACATGGGCGAGATCATCCCCGGCTTCTACTTCCAGACCTCGGCTCCGCTTGTCGCGCGCGACAAGATCGTGGTCGGCGGCTGGGTGGTCGATAACCAGATGGTCGGCGAACCCTCGGGCGTCATCCGCGCCTTCAACGCCGTCACCGGCGAACTCGACTGGGCCTGGGATCTCGGCAACCCTGCCATCACCAAGCTGCCCCCGCCGGGTGAAACCTATACCCGCGGCACGCCCAATATGTGGTCCACGGCCGCCTATGACGACAAGCTGGGCCTGATCTATGCCCCGCTCGGCAATACCACGCCGGACTACTTTGGCGGCAATCGCCCGGCCTTCTCGGACGAATACAACGCGAGTCTCGTCGCCCTCGACATCAACACCGGCCGCGAACGCTGGAAGTTCCGCACCGTCAACCACGACATCTGGGACTATGACCTGCCGAGCCAACCGGCCCTGCTCGATCTGCCCGATGGCAATGGCGGCACTGTTGCGGCCGTGCTGCAGACCACCAAGCGCGGCCAGCTCTTCCTTCTTAATCGTGCGACCGGCGAGCCGCTGGCCGATGTCGAGGAAAAGCCCGTGCCCCAGACCGGGCATGTGCCGGAAGAATATCTCGCCCCCACCCAGCCCTATTCGGTCGGCATGCCCACGATCGGGGCGGAACACCTGACCGAAGCCAAGATGTGGGGGCTGACCATGTTCGACCAGCTCATGTGCCGCATCGCCTTCAAGGAGCTGCGCTACGAGGGTGACTTCACCCCCATCGGGCTCGACTACGTGATCTCGCAGCCGGGCAATATCGGCGGCCTCAACTGGGGTTCGGTCTCGGTCGACATCCCCAATAACCGCGTCTTCGTCAACGACGTCCGCGCCCCGAGCAAGTTCGCCCTCGTGCCGCGCGACGACTACGAAGCCTTCGCCGAAAGCGTCCATGCCGACGATACGGGCCACGGCCCCTCGCCCCAGCATGGCACGCCCTATGGCATGGCCACCGAAATGTGGGTCTCCCCGCTCGGCGTGCCCTGCGTCAACCCGCCCTTCGGCACTGTCACCGCGATCGACATGAACACCCGCCAGATCGCCTGGCAGGTGCCCGCCGGTACCGCCGAACAGCTCGGGCCGCTGGGGATCAAGACCAGGCTCCCCATGCCCATGGGCCTGCCGACCTATGCCGGCACCTCGGCCACGGCTGGTGGCCTCGTCTTCTTCGCTGGCTACCAGGACTATTACATCCGCGCCTACGACGCCGAAAACGGCAACGAAGTGTGGAAGTACCCGCTCCCGGTCGGCTCGAGCGCCACGCCGATGACCTATGTTTCCCCCGAAACGGGCAAGCAATATGTGGTCATTTCCGTCGGTGGCGCGCCCTATTCGGAAGACAAGGGCGACTACGTCATGGCCTTCGCCCTGCCCAACTGACTTTTTGGGCTTTTACGCCTCAGCCCCTTCCCGCCTCGCGTGGGGAGGGGTTTCTTTTGGCCGTACCCAGCACAAAACCCCGGCCGGCGTCACCGCCTCCGGTTGGGGAGCAGAGATAGGCAGACCCCGAGGTGGCATTTGCTCCTTGGGACTATTTTAGACGGGGCAAAAGCCACCCCGGGGGCCGGGTTTTTGGACGACATCCACAGCGCCTCTTGATCGCTCGTCGCGAGGGACCGATGCCCGAACCCGCTTTCCCATGCGAACGGGACCGCGACCGGCACACCCCGCTCAGTTCGCATGCAGACCTGCCCGTGCGAGGTGATGGGTTTTAATCTAAACTCCTGCCGGGGACCGGGGATAAGTTTTTTCAGAGCGAATTTTCGTCGGCCGGCGGCCCCAGCCGCGCCGCGCGCCCGGCGGCAAAGCCGGCTTCATAAATCCGGCTTTCCTTGGCATTCATCAGTTTGACGAGCGCCGCGCGCATATCGCGGCCTTTTGACGTCTTGAGCTCGAAGGGCGGCACTTCGGCGCGCAGCCGCGCCACCGGCAAGGTCGGGCCGCCCACGCGCCACACCCGGCAATTCGCCTTGCCATCCCAAAAGGCATGGCGATTTTCAAAATCCTCCAGCGCCGCCAGCACCTGGCCCAATTGCACCGCGAGCCCGGCGAAATTTTGCGCCGCGACCGGCAGCCGATCGGCCGGCTTTTTGAGAAACGGCCGGCAATCGCAGATCAACCCTTCCACCGTGGCCCGCTCGATATTTCCCACCGGCGCCTCCGGCTTTTTGGCGGCGATGGCGCAAATGTCCTTGTGGAGGGCGGAGAGACGGAGCCAGAGGGATTCGTGGCGTTCGGCGAGGAAGTGGGAGATTTGAGAAGGGGTGGGCATGCATGTCTCCTGCCAAATGGACGGCCCAGCCTACAATGCCAACCAAGGGCGCGGATAACTTTGCTGATTTTCCCCTCTAGCCGCGTATCTTTAGCTCTCGGGGAAGCAAATCTTTGACCTTGCGAAGAGCTCGCTTGATGTCCCCTTCGACACCAGACGTAACTCGGAGTTTCTCGTTAATTCGTGCCCTAAATTCTGAGGTGGCCGGTGACGGAGAAATAAATTCATCCCGATTACTGCGGATAACTTTCTCAATCCAATTGATGTATTGAGTAGTTGGGGATGATATGATTCGTTTGAAGCTATTATTCAAAATATCTGTAGAATTTGAAGTTGACATGTCGATCATATAGTCGCCGGCAATGTCAATGATGGCTTTTATTCTATCGGTATCGTTTGTCGAATTCGCGACTTCCCATAACTTCGCGGACATATTTTTTCGGATATTATCTGGCAATAATGGTACTGCCATAGAAATATTAGGGGCAATGTGTCTAATGTTTTCGGCTAAACTTTCGGTCCGAAGTGTTTCAATAATTGCGTCGGAAAGACTGACACCAACTGATACTCGGTATCCGCCTGATTTTATCTTTTCGGCTATTTTTAGTTTGACGCTGTTGGGCGCCGATATTGCGCGTCGCCATTCGTCTCCGGAAAGATTTTTTAGGTATCGTTGAAGGTGGGTTCTCAGCGGTCTGCTGGCAAGGCCTATTTGGGTTCTCAAAAGCCAGTAGATCGGTAGCTCAGCGGACTCTTCAACAGGTGCCTTGGCGAAGTTGGTTACCAAGTCATCTATACCACCCATATTTCTAAGCAACTTGTCCGCTTTTTCAGCGGGCAAGTACTCAGCCAGAAAAGGGGCCCATAGCAACAGTTGGTCTCTGCTTGGGAAAAACGAATAGTTTTCGTCGGTGATCCTCTCAATGATCCGGGATCCAACGGCAAACAGCATGGGGTTTGCGCTGATATTGCTAAGGGCCACGCGCCCCATATAAGTTCGCCGAATATATTCAGATGCCCCGGTGATCACGGGGTCGCTCGCTTCAACCGCCGAAAGCGTGGGAGTGATTACACTTTCAATCTGCCTGCCGCGAGCATCAAAGCCGACGGGCGCGGTGGTTGGGGCGAACATGATTATTAATGCCAGCGCGGCTGCCTTGGCCTCATCGCCGCTCCCTGCACTTACTACTGCAGCATTCAAGGTTCCACTTATTGCTGCTTCGGATATTCCTGCCTTCGCAACGGTGGACTGCGCTGCGGCAGCAATCGATAGCAGAAGGACCATGTTTTGTGTGGGGTCTGGTCTCTGATCGCCAAGTCTAGCCAAAACGAATTTTGCCAAATCATTCCATGGCAACTTCCAGTTCAACGACACTATTGTTCTGACGAAATCTACAGGATTTCGGGGGCCATCGTCCGTTCCTGGCCAGTTGACTATTGCGTCTATGGTAAGATTGGCGTCCGACCTCGGCTCTAAGCCTTGGGCCAAGGCCCCGGGCGCCGAAGACAACTCGTCAAGGACGCGAACGGTGAACCATGCTGAGATCGGAAGAGCTACGATACGATACCGTGAGCCAGCAATCTCGTGGAACCGCCGTTGCAATCTGGCCCAAGACGTCGCGTTCGCCACGCGTCTGTCGAAAATTTCGAAGCTTTCTGTGTCTTGACGTGGTCGAGTTGCGACGTCTCCAACCCACCTAGTTTCCAGCCCCGACCGAAGCGTTTCAAACAGAATACCTTGTTGATCAAAACTCAGTCGATCATGCAGCGCACCAAAACCCTCTAGCTCGGCGTCGCCCACCTCGCCAATCCTGTCCACCCCCAACAGTTCGCCGGCTAAGGCGGACCATGTTGACTTCATGGTGAGATCGTCAGCGATTTCTAGCCGCGAGAGCATGCGGGCTTTCGCAAAAATGCTCGCCGCAGTCGCGCTTCCGACGTCGGTAATGATGTTTTCAAGGACGTCTACAAAGCCGGACTGAGAGGACAGCAGTTGCAACTGCTCAAGCTCTCCGTCTTCAACAGCGGCGCGGATTGGTGCCGACAAAATTACTTGAGCGGCAACATCAAGATCGACGCCAAAGTGCACTGCCGCGAGTTGCTGCACCAAGTCTGGTGTGCGTGGTAAAAGTGAACGCTGATAGTTGCTTAGCTGGTCGTGCGGAGCAAACCCATCCTGCGCAATCTTCTCCCGAACCAGCAAGTAGGCTGCTTGAATTTCGAGTGGAATTTCCCCGCTTTGAACGCGAGAAAGCGCAACTAGTTGGTTAATGAAAAGCTTCATTTCCCGAGGGGTCTTGCGGGTAGCGCGCGCGTCGCCAGCTCGCCCAACGGTATGCCCTTCAGATCTGTGTCGATCAAAAAGATTGCGCACCTTTTCCAATGTCTGCCCGTCGTGTTCGGGAAAGGCTAGCTTCAGGTGGGCGAGAAGGAAACGTCGCGAGTCGACTTGTATTGGGGGAGGAACGATCAGAGAAAGATCGAAACTTTTATCAATGAATGATTGATACTCCGACCGCGCTGAATCTGATGCGTTGGGGGCAAATACCTTCTCAATGGCCAACGGCGAGAACGGCACCAGCAGCCACACTCGATCGGCGACTCCGTTATGTTGCCAACCGGTGCGGTCGAAAAATGACTGCATTGTCGCCCAAAACGCCCGCGCCTCTTCTTTGTCGAGACGGTCGAGGTTGTCGACCACCACAAGCAGGCGCTTGTCATGGCCGAGTACTAGCTCACACAGCTTCAGAAAAGCAGTGCGGAACTGGTGTATCGAATCCGCAGCGTCTGTTTTCCAGTAGTGCTGAACTTCCCCCTCTGTTTTTTGCAGGAATATCGAAGATATTTTGATATCATCGAGCTCCTTTTGACTTTCAGCTCCGAATAGCCATTTACTGGCAGAGAGTGGTAGCATTTCCTTAAGGTAATACAACAACGTAGCCACTATTAGCGGTGCGAATACCGCTCCTAGAGCTAGGGTGTTCCACCACGCCTCGAATGCTTCGGGCCAGCCGCCGGGGTATGCACCGAAAAGTCTCAAGCCCGGAGGAACAACCAGCAGAGAGAAGATGAGTATCTTCCCGTGTCTTCGCAGAATGGCTTGCTTGGTGGTCGTTGTAGACTCGTGCTTGTCCCAAATATCCTTGCGGATGGCTTCCCGTTGGGCCTCATTTAGCAAGGTATCGAACCTTGTACGCATAGAGTCTAGGAAGGCACGCCGGAGGCCATCCCCTTCGTGCGCCCATGCGTCATAAAGAAATGTTTCGACCTTCGATCCGCCGTCGGAGTCGTTATCTTGCAACGCCGCCCGCAGCATCCGAACGACGCTGGATTTTCCGCTGCCCCAGTCACCCAAGAGAGCGATCGAATGTGGAACATAAGAGTCCGCTGCTCTTGCTCGGACTAATTGCTCGAGTTCTAGAGCGAGCTTTTTGTGTGGTCCAAATTCGTCATTCTCAACCGGCAAGTCCGGAAGTAGATGTGTAGTCTTCTGCATAGCGTTCCCCCACAGCTAAACTCTGGAGAAACAGTCTGTACGTCAACCGCTAGTTGAGCTGTTGCGTACACGACGGTCTGCTTTTCTCGGGGCTATCGGGCTGCTGCCGATAAGTCCAAAACCTTGCAGCACGGCCGAATGATATTTTCTTGCCTAGAGGCCGTGGTGTTTGACTACTCGTCGCCCATCTTCAGCGCCTTGATAAACGCTTCCTGCGGGATGTTCACATTCCCGTACTGACGCATCTTGGCTTTGCCCTTTTTCTGCTTGTCCAAGAGCTTGCGTTTACGCGTCGCGTCGCCGCCATAGCACTTCGCCGTCACGTCCTTGCGCATCGCGCGCACAGTTTCGCGGGCAATGATCTTGCCGCCGATGGCGGCCTGGATCGGGATGACGAACAGATGCGGCGGGATCAGCTCCTTGAGCTTTTCGCACATCAGGCGGCCGCGCGATTCGGCGACGGACCTATGCACCAGCATGGAGAGCGCGTCGACCGGTTCGGCATTGACCAGGATCGAGAGCTTCACCAGATCGCCCTCGCGATGGGTATCGAGGTGATAATCGAAACTCGCATAGCCCTTCGAGATCGATTTTAGGCGATCGTAGAAGTCAAAGACCACTTCATTGAGCGGCAGGTCATATTCGACCATGGCGCGATTGCCGACATAGGAAAGGTTGTTCTGGATGCCGCGGCGGTCCTGGCAGAGTTTTAGGATCGCGCCGAGATATTCGTCGGGCGTCAGGATGGTCGCCTTGATCCAGGGCTCGCGGATTTCCTCGATCTTCATCACATCCGGCAGGTCGGCCGGATTGTGCAGCATGATCGTCTCGCCATTGGTCATCTGGACCTCGTAGACCACCGAAGGGGCGGTGGCGATGAGATCGAGATCGAACTCGCGGGAGAGGCGCTCCTGGATGATTTCGAGGTGGAGGAGCCCGAGGAAGCCGCAGCGGAAGCCGAAGCCGAGCGCAGCAGACGTTTCCATTTCGAAGGAGAAGCTGGCGTCGTTGAGGCGCAGCTTGCCCATGGCGGCGCGCAGCTCGTCGAAGTCCGACGCATCGACCGGGAAGAGGCCGCAGAACACCACAGGCTGGGCCGGACGGAAGTCGGGCAGCGGGGTTTCGGTCGGCTTGCGATCATCGGTGATGGTATCGCCGACATTGGTATCGGCGACTTCCTTGATCGAGGCGGTGAAGACGCCGAGTTCGCCGGGGGTCAGTTCCTTGACTTCCACCAGTTTCGGGGTCTGCACGGCGACGCGATCGAGCTCGTAGACGGCGCCTGAGGCCATCATGCGGATGCGCTGGCCCTTCTTCATCACGCCATCCATGATGCGGACGAGAACGACGACGCCCAGATACGTATCGTACCAGCTATCGACGAGCAGGGCTTTTAGCGGCGCATTGATGTCGCCCTTGGGGGCGGGGAGGCGCTGGACGATGGCTTCGAGCACGGTGTCGATGCCCAGGCCGGTCTTGGCCGAGATTTCGAGCGCGTCGGATGCGTCGATGCCGATGACGTCCTCGATCTGCTGTTTGACGCGCGGAATATCGGCTGCGGGCAGGTCGACCTTGTTGAGGACGGGGACGATCTCGTGGTTGGCATCGAGCGCGTGATAGACATTGGCGAGGGTCTGCGCCTCGACGCCCTGGGAGGCGTCGACGACGAGGAGCGAGCCTTCGACGGCGGCCATGGAGCGGCTGACTTCATAGGCGAAGTCGACGTGTCCGGGCGTGTCGATGAGGTTGAGAACGTAGTTCTCGCCGTCCTGCGCCTTGTAGTTGAGGCGCACGGTCTGCGCCTTGATGGTGATGCCGCGCTCGCGCTCGATATCCATCGAGTCGAGGACCTGTTCCTTCATCTCGCGCAGGTCGAGGCCACCGGTCATCTGGATGAGGCGGTCGGCGAGCGTGGATTTGCCATGGTCGATGTGAGCGACGATGGAGAAATTGCGGATATTTTTAAGCGGCGTGGTCATTCGCGCCTGATAGCAGAAGGCGGGGAGCGGAGAAAGATGGTTTCCGTGGGGTAAACGGCAACGTTTATGCATGGGCGCGCGTTTGCAGCGACATGGCTTTTCCCCTTCGCGCATTCGCCGCTCTTTTGGTGCTCGCTCCGGTCTCCGTCCCGGCGCAGGATTTTTTCAAACCCCTCGAGGATTTTGTCGAGGATCTGGTGCCGCAAAGGGCCCAGGCGACGAAGCCCGTGCCCAAAGCGGCAGAGGTAAAGGAAGCGGCTGAGACGCCGCCGCCTTTGCCAAAACCGCGGCCGGAAGGTTTGGGTGAGGAGGAGCCGGAAGCGCCAGTTGCGCCGGAAGCAGCGCCAGCTCCCGAACCGGCGCCTCCCGCCGAAGAAGTAGTTGACGATGATCGAATTTACCAGACAGCCTGCCCGGCGGTGATTTCAGGGGCCGTGGTCGCAAAAATGCTGCCGCCGATTGCCGACGGCGTGTGCATGGCGCAATCGCCGCTCGAGGTTACGGGGTTGAACCTCAATGGCAAAACGGTCGAACTGACCAGCCCGATCCAGACCAACTGCGAAATGGCGACGGCGCTGGTGGATTGGGCTCAGGACGTCAACGCTTATGCCAAGGCGGCGCTCGATAGCGAACTCACGGCGCTGCAGACGGGCACGAGCTATATGTGCCGGGCCCGCGTTGGCGGGGCGGAGCAGTTCACCTCGGAACACGGTTTTGCCAATGCGATCGATGTGGTCGGTTTCACGCTGGCCGACGGCCGCAGCATTGCGGTGAAGGAGGACTGGCTACCGGCGACAACACCCGAGGCGAAGCTGCTCAGGCAATCACATGGCGCGGCATGCGGGAAATTTACGACCGTGCTCGGCCCCGAGGCCAATGCCGATCACGAAGATCATCTGCATCTCGACCTCGGGTGTCATGGGCAGACCTGCACGGCGCAGATCTGTGAATAGACTTATGTGCCAGAATAGACGGCGATGACGGCGTCGGTCTGCTGGCGATCGGCGCTGCCTTCGGCGCAGTCGATGCCGGCTTTTTCGACATCAGCCTTCACGGTCTCATAGGCCTTTACCGCAGTGTCACCTTCGAGATGAAATTCGCTTTCGAGCTGACGGCGATGGGCGGCCATCGCCGTCACGCCGGGCTCGGCTACGGTGATGTTGCACAGTTCGATCGTGGCCTGGGTGGCATAGAGGCCGGTAAGAAGCTGGCCCTGCTTTGGCATGGCGTCGACGACGGCACCGGGGTCAACGGTGATGGTCGGCGCCGCTTCTGGCGCGGGCGTGGCTTCCTGTGCCAGCGGAGCGGCAATGGTCAGGGCGAGAACGGAAAGGGCGAGAGCGAAGCGTGGCACGTCGGCACTCCATGCGGGTGACAAAAGTTTCCCGCCATTCTCAGCCCGATTATGGCTTCAGCACGGCGTGCAATCGGCCTTGGGGTGATGCGGGGGCAGGTCAGCCCAATCCCTGACGGTCAGGGTCGGTTCCATCGGCGACGGCATGGCGGGGGCGCTGAGCCAGGCGATAACAAGGCGCAAAAACTCGTTCAGGCGGGACATGATCGTCTCCTGTTCGCTAACATTGCGGGGCGGCGTGAAGTGCCCTCACCCTGCGCTCGATACCCCCTTCGCCGCAATGGACAAGGTTTTTGGCTCGGTATAGAAAATCTATATGAGCAGTCCCTTTCCCATTCCGCTCAATGCTCTACGGGCGATCGAGATCGTGGCGCGGGCCGGTGCGCTGGCCCCGGCTGCCGAGGAACTGGGCGTGACCGTGGGCGCGGTCAGCCAGCATCTGCGGCGGGCCGAGGAGCGGCTGGGAATGGAGCTCTTTGCGCGCACGCCCCAGGGGCTCAAACCCGTCCCGGAACTCATTGAAATCTTGCCGCAGCTTTCTGCTGGTTTCGCCTCCCTGCGCGATGGGCTGGCGACGCTGACCGGCGCGCATGAAGGCGTGCTCAATGTTACCGTCGGCAGTGTGTTCGCCTCGCGCTGGCTGATCTGGCGGGTCAACAAATTCTCTTCACGTCATCCGGGGCTCGAGGTGCGGCTGACAGTGACCAGCGCCATGCTGGACCTGACGCGGCCGGATCTTGATTGCGGCATTCGCTTTGGCGATGGCCATTGGCCGGGCGTGTCCCTCAGCCTGATCGGCGGGCAGGAATTTCAGCCCGTCTGCGCGCCCGAATTTTTGCGGCGTTTCCCCGATATGTCCGACCTTACAAAAATTCCCGTGATCGCGGACCAGACGAGCATGCTCGATTGGCCGGTCTGGCTTGGCGCCGCCGGGTTCGATCCCGGCATGAAGCTTTCTGGGCCCGTCTATTCCGATGCGTCGCTGGCTTTCGATGCGGCCATTTCCGGCCAGGGCATTCTGCTGGCGGCCGACATGATGAGTGCCGATGCGGTATGCGACGGGCGGCTGGTGCGGCCCTTTGAAAAGCCGGTGCAGGGCGCGCATGGCTACTATCTCGCCACCGCCAGGGGTCGGCGCGAATCCAAAAAGCTAAAACTGTTTCGTGACTGGCTGGCCGAAGAAGTGCCGGCCAGCGCCAGAGGCTATCTGTTCCAGTCCCAGCCGGACGCCAGCTAGGCGCGCTGCGGGGCCGGAAATTCGTCAAGGAGGCGAATATGCAAGACGTCCTGATCCTTGGAGCCGGCATTGTCGGCATTTCTACCGGGATCCATCTGCTCAAGCGCGGGCGCAGCGTTACCCTGGTCGACAAGAACCAGCCCGGCCACGAAACCTCCTATGGCAATGCCGGTATCATCCAGCGCGAAGGGGTGCGGCCGCACGCTTTTCCGCGTGATCTGCATACGCTGATGCAGGTGGGGCTGCATCTCTCGACCGCTGCGCGCTATGAACCGATGGCTTTGCCGCGCCTCGCGCCGCCCCTGCTGAAATATTGGTGGGCCTCCTCGCCCGAACACTATCGGCAGGTGGTGCAAAGCTATGCGCCGCTGATTGCCCGCTCTATCGACACCCATGCCGAACTGATCGCGGAGGCAGGGCCGGATGCTGAAAAGCTGATCTCCAAAAAGGGCTGGTACCTGGTGTTCCGCACGCTCGAAAAGCTGCAGCGCGAGGCGGCCAAGGCGGAAGAGGATCGGGCACGATTCAATATCCATCACGAGGTAGTGGACTGGGCCGGATTGAAGGCGCTGGAGCCGAGCCTGATCGGTGGTCTCGCCGGTGGCATTCACTGGACCGATCCCTGGACCGTCACCGATCCGGGCGGGCTGGTGACGCAATATTTCAAGCTCTTTGAAAAGCTCGGCGGCACCTTCGTGTCGGGTGAAGCCTCGGGGCTGACGCAGGACGGGTCGAACTGGCAGACGCGCGTTGGCGGCACGCTCCATAGCGCCAAGCAGGCCGTAATCGCGCTCGGGCCATGGGCACCGGAAGTGCTCGACAAACTGGGCTATCGCCTGCCGCTTTTCGTCAAGCGCGGCTATCACATGCACTACAAACCAGCTGAAGGCGCGGCGCTCAATCACCTGCTGCTCGATGCCGAAGTGGGCTATGTGCTGGCGCCCATGGTGCGCGGCATTCGTCTGACGACGGGCGCGGAATTTAACCTCCGCGATGCGGCGCCGACCCCGGTGCAGCTCGGCAAGGCGGAAGCCGCGGCCAAGGAAGTGTTCCCGCTGGGCGAACGCGTCGATCCGCAACCGTGGAAAGGGGCGCGGCCTTGTACGCCGGACATGATGCCGATCATTTCCAGGGCGCCGAAGCATGATGGGCTTTATGCCGGGATTGGGCATGCCCATCACGGTTTCACGCTGGGTCCGGCAACGGGCGAGCTATTGGCGCAGATGATGACCGGCGAAGCGACGGCGATCGATGTGAAGCCGTTCCGGATGGGGAGATTTCTCGGGCATTGAGAGTGGCGGAAGGCCCCCTCACCCGCCGCTGTGCGGCGACCTCTCCCCCAGAGGGAGAGGTGTCGCTCCGCGACTTTGGCACCCTCCCACCTCTCCCTTCGGGGGAGAGGTCGGCCCGTAGGGCCGGGTGAGGGGGCCTTACCCTAACCCAGCGCCACCACTGCAATCACCCCGCAGACAAAACCAATCGCGACGAGCAGGGCGACGTTGAGTGCCCTGCCTCTGCCCGGCCTCGCAAAGGGCAACGGCGTCTTGCCCTTCTCCCGTGGCGCGCCCGCCCTGAGCCGCTCAGGCGCGCCCCATTTCAGCCGGCGGAACGCATAGACGTTCGAGCGCCGTCTCTGGGCTTCGAGCGTTGCGTGATCTGGCTTGTCGCTGGACATGGTCATTCCCGGTTGAGCCAAGGCAGATGGGGATGCGCCGGCCCCATCACAATGGCAGAGCCGGCAAAGCGGGAAAGAACGTTAACGTCGCAGCGTGAAATGCCTCTTGCTCACAAATTAGAATGGTTCTAAACATTTATTGGAACCATTCTAATCTATGAGGCGGGCATGTTTACCCTCTGGCCGGACAATAGACGCGATTTCGCGACGCTTTCGGAACGTGAAATCCTGTCTCTGGCGATTGCTGCCGAGGAAGAGGACGGGGGCATCTATTCGGAACTGGCAACGCGGCTCGGCGAGACCTATCCCGGAACGGCGGCGCTGCTCGAAGCCATGGCCGCGGAAGAAGATGACCATCGTCGGCGGCTGCTCGATATCTATGTCGATCGGTTCGGCAAGCGCCTGGTGCCGATCCGCCGCGAACATGTGCGCGGCTTTCTCAATCGCAAGCCGGTGTGGCTGCTCAAGACGTTGACGCTCGAACAGGCGCGCCAGCAGGTCTGGGAAATGGAGGAGAGCGCCTACCATTTCTATATCGAGGCGGCAAAGCAGGCCAATGACGTTGGCATCCGCAAGCTGCTCGGCGATCTCGCCCGGGCCGAGCGCGGCCATGCGGCGACGGCCACCAAACTCGACGAAAAGCTGCTCGGTCAGGAAGGCCATGATACCGAGAAGGACGAGGCGCATCGCCAGTTCCTCCTCACCTATGTGCAGCCGGGCCTTGCCGGACTGATGGATGGTTCTGTCTCGACGCTGGCCCCCGTCTTTGCTGCTGCCTTCGCCACGGGCGATACGCACCAGACTTTTCTGGTCGGTCTCGCCGCCGCGGTGGGTGCAGGCATTTCCATGGGCTTTACCGAAGCCGCCTCGGACGATGGCAAGCTGACTGGGCGTGGTTCGCCGATCAAGCGCGGTTTTGCCGCCGGGATCATGACCGCGGTGGGTGGGCTTGGGCATGCGCTGCCCTATCTGATCCACGATTTCTGGACGGCGACCTTCATTGCCGGCGTGGTGGTTCTGCTCGAACTCTGGGCGATTGCCTTCATCCAGAAGCGTTATATGCAGACCCCGTTCTGGCGGGCGGTGCTGCAGGTGGTGTTCGGTGGCGCGCTGGTTTTTGCTGCGGGTGTGTTTATCGGCATGGCTTAGGGTTTGTGGGTTTAACTCCACCTAGCCTCCCCCTGGTAGGGGGAGGGGATCTGCCGGTGGCTCACCGTCATCAAGACAAACTCGATGCGTTCCTCCCCCTACCAGGGGGAGGCTAGGTGGGGGTCTACCGCCCGGCCAATAAACTCGCCGCCTTCGACCCAATCGCCATGGCCGGGGCATTGGTGTTCCCCGAAACAATCTGCGGCATGATTGAGCAATCGATCACGCGCAGGCCGTCGATCCCCCGCACCTTCAGTTCCGCATCGACGACGGCCGTCGGATCATCATCGCGCCCCATGCGCAGCGTGCCGACGGGGTGGTAGTTGGTTTTGACGGTTTGCCCACAATAGCGGTTGAGCGCTTCGGGATCGTCCATCACGGCCTGGCCGGGCAGCAGTTCGGTATCGATCTTGTCCGCCAATGGCGCTGATTTCAGCAGTTTTCGCGCTTCGTGGAGGGCCGCGATGGTCAGGCGGAGATCGTCGGGATGCCCGAAGAAATTGCAATCGACCACCGGTTGATCCTCTGGATTGGCCGAGCGCAGGGTGACGCTGCCGCGCGCCTTGGGGCGGAGGAGGCAGGAGGTGAAGGTGACGCCATAGGTGGGCTTGGCCGCCGAGACGTCGCGGTCGAGATAGACGATGGGTGCGCAGTAGAGCTGGATGGTCGGGCGGCTGCCGCCATCGGGGTCGAAGAACAGGCAGGCCTCGATGCCGGTCGTGGTGACGGGACCCGAATTGGTGAGGAGATATTGGAGGCCGTTGCGGATCATGTTCCAGCCGCGGTCCTGCCCAAAATAGCCGGACTTGCCCTTGGTGGTGGCGATGACGGGGACCTCGTGATGGTCCTGCAAATTCTGGCCGACACCGGCAATGTCGGCGACGACATCGATCCCGTGCTGGCGCAGGTGCTCGGCAGGGCCGATGCCGGACAGCATCATCAGCTTGGCGCTATTATAGGTGCCGGCGCCGACCAGCACTTCGCGTTCGGCGCGGACGGTGTGGCTCTCGCTATCCCGAGTGTAGGCGACGCCGGTGGCGCGGCCATTTTCGACCAGAATGCGCTCGACGCGGGCGCCGGAAATGATGGTCAGCTTGCCGTCTGATTTCAGCGGATCGAGGAAGGCTTTTATCGCGTCCGAGCGCTCCTTGTAGCGGCCCCATTGCCCATAAGTGTGCTGCATGATGCCGACGCCGAACTGGGTCGCACCGTTGAAATCGGGATTGGCTTTGTGGCCGAGGGCCTGTGCCGCAGCGATGAAATCGTGGGTCGTCTGCGTCGTATAGCCGGGGTCGGAGACGCGGAGGGGCCCTCGACTGCCGTGGAAGCTGTCGTGGAGACGCGCATTGTCTTCCACGGCCTTGAAGTGGGGTAGTATGGCATCATAGGACCAGCTCGGGTCATTGCCGAGGCTTTGGGCCCAGCCGTCATAGTCCTCCTTCTGGCCGCGCATATAGACCATGGCATTGACCGAGGAGCCACCGCCCAGAACCTTGGCCACCGGCACGATGGGTGCGCGGCCGCCGAGCTGGGGCTGCGGCACGGTCTTGTGCATTTCAAGGAACGTGTCCTGGCCCAGATATTTCATATAACCGGCGGGCATCGCCATGATGCGATTGGTGCGGGCGCGGCCGCGCTCCAGCATCAGGACGGAAAAGCCGAACTCTTTCACAAGGCGCCAGGCCGTGACCGAGGCGGCCGAGCCGCCGCCAGCAATGATGAAGTCATATGGGGGCATAATATCTCCTCTTGCGAGGAGATTAGGTGGGGGAAAGCAGGTCTTCTAGTCGGCTATCGAGGATTGTGCCAACTCGCGCACATTCGACGGCAATTTCCCGGATGAAATCGACCAGCATCGGCCGCTCCAGTGCTGCGAGCGAACGCACCACCATGGCGGTATCGCGATGGAGGGGCTCCACATCGGCCGGCAGGATTTCGACGAGGCGCCCGGCGGCGATGTCGTCGGCCACAGCCGAATTAACGAAAAAGCCGATACCTTCGCCCTTGATGGCTAGGCGTCGTGCCGGCCCGGTGGGCAGTTCGACGCTGGTGGGCGCCCGCCGGGTCAGCGCGGTGGAAGCTTCGGGCGCCACCTGCCACCAGATCAGCGAAATGACGCGCGGTACGAGCGCCAGCACTTCTTCGATCTCGGGCGTGGTGCTGAGCTTTGCCGCCTTGTCGGCGGAAATGACGAGAGGTACGCGCTCGCGCATCGTAAGAAGCGGCACGAGATCGACGGCGAGCGGTTCGAGATTGGGCCAGCAGAGGATGCCCAGCTCGGATTCGCGCTCATGCAGCATTTCGGCGATCTGCGCCTGCCGGCCCTCGTTCACCACCACATCGACCGCCGGATACTTTTCCTGAAAGCGCAGGAGGCTTTCGGTGATGAGCGGGGAGACTAGACTGCGAAGCGACGCTATGGCGATGCGGCCGCGCTCGACTCGGCGTAGCGCTTCGCGCGCCTCCTGCGCCGTACCGATGATGCGGCGGGCAAAGGGCAGGAAGGTCATGCCCTGGTCGGTGAGAGTTACCGTGCGGCCGCGCACGAAGAGGGTAACGCCCAACAGTTGTTCCAGCGCCCGCATCCGCATTGAGGCGGTGGCCTGGGTAATGTTCAGATAGGCCGCCGCCTTGGTAAAACTCTGCTCGCGAACGATGCGGTCAAAAGTGCGAAGCTGATCGAGGTCCATTGGATTGGCTTATGCAAGAGCGGTCAATAAGCCGGAATATGGTCTGTCACATAGAACATGTCTATGCGTTGAATGGCGCAGATGACGCTCAGTCGTCGGTATTGCGCGCCCGGGATTCCTCGGCCAAAGCTTGCTTCCGCGCCTTGGCTTTTGCGGCGATTTCAGCCACGGCGTCGCCGAGATGCGCCGTGCCCCGCTTTTTGGCGAGGTCCATCTGCTTCTGCCGCTCGGCTGCCGCTTCGTGCTTGGCCGTGTCGTCTGCGCAATAGGGGCAGGAGAGGCCTTCGGCGAAGTCTTTGTGCTGGCGGTCGGCTTCGGTCAGCGGATGGCGGCAGGCGCGGCAGAGGGTGGCGTCGCCGAGTTCGAGGCCATGGCCGACCGAGACGCGCTCGTCGAACACAAAGCATTCGCCGGCAAAGCGGCTTTCTTCCTTGGGGGTCACCTCAAGATATTTCAGAATGCCGCCCTTGAGGTGAAACACTTCCTCAAAGCCTTGGCTCAACAGGTAGGACGAGGCCTTTTCGCAGCGGATGCCGCCGGTGCAGAACATGGCGACCTTCTTGTCCCGCGCGGGGTCGAGGTTCTTGGCGACATAATCCTTGAACTCGACAAAGCTTGCGGTTTTCGGATCGAGCGCGCGCTGGAAGGTTCCCAAGCCGACTTCGTAGTCGTTGCGGGTATCGACCAGCACCACATCGTTGCGGTCGATCAGCTCGTTCCAGTCCTCGGGTTCGACATAGGTGCCGACCTGTTTGGAGGGATCGGCCTCGGGCGCGCGCAGGGTGACGATTTCGGGCTTGAGCCGGACCTTCATGCGCAGGAACGGCGCGGTGTCGGCGAAGGAATATTTGGTCTCGGCGCCGAGGAGGCGCATGCCGAAGGGGCCGGAGACAAACAGGAAATCACTGAGCGCGTCGATCGCGTCGGGCGTGCCGGCCACGGTGCCGTTGATGCCCTCGGGGGCAAGGATGAGCGTGCCCTTGATGCCGGACGCGCAGCAGAAGGCGGCGAGCGGCGTTTTCAGCGCTTCGGCATCGGGCAGCGAGGCGAATTTGTAGATCGCCATCACCTTGTATGGATGATTGTCCTGTTGCACAGTAGTGGCAGATTTCGGGTTGAGCGCGGTCATGGCGCGCTCATACCACTGGCCGGGCCCGACGTCACGGGCGGCCGCAAGCAAGACATCGGGAGGACTATTCTATGACCTATCGGGCGGATAACGCACGCTATGACACCATGCACTATCGCCGCTCCGGCCGCTCGGGCCTGAAATTGCCGGTGCTCAGCCTCGGCCTCTGGCAGAATTTTGGCGGCACGCGCGACTATCCCGGCGCCATGGAAATCCTCGGCTATGCCTTCGATAGGGGTATTACCCATTTCGATCTCGCCAACAACTATGGGCCGCCGGCTGGCTCGTCCGAAGAGCTGTTTGGCCAGGTGATGGCGCGCGATTTCAGGCCCTATCGCGACGAGATGATCATTTCGACCAAGGCGGGCTACAATATGTGGCCGGGTCCCTATGGCGAATTCGGCAGCCGCAAGTATCTGCTAGCGAGCCTCGACCAGAGCCTCAAACGCCTCGGGCTCGACTATGTCGACATTTTTTATTCCCATCGCTTCGATCCCGAAACGCCGCTCGAGGAAACCATGGGCGCGCTGGCCCATGCGGTGAAATCGGGCAAGGCGCTCTATGTCGGTGTCTCCTCCTATCCCGAAAAGGAAACGCGCGAGGCGCACCGGATTCTCAAGGAAATGGGCGTCGCGACGACCATTCATCAGCCGAGCTATTCGGTGCTCAATCGCTGGATCGAGAATGACCACACGATCGACACCTGTGGCGAGCTGGGCATTGGCGTGATCGCCTTTTCGCCGCTGGCGCAGGGGGTGCTTTCGGGCAAATATTCGTCTGGCGGCGACAAGGCCGGCACGCGCGGCGCCAATCCCAATGGCTCGCTGCGCGCCAGCCATGTCGAGCCGCGCGTGCTCGAGGCGGTGGACAAGCTGGGGGTGATTGCCCGGAATCGCGGCCAATCGCTGGTGCAGCTGGCGCTCGCCTGGGTGCTGCGGCGCCAGGAGGTCACTTCGGCACTGATCGGCGTGCGCACGCTGGAGCAGCTCAAGGATAATCTCGGCGTCATCGACAATTTGGAACTGAGCGCCGAGGAGATTGCGGCGATCGATGAGGCCACGAAGGATGGGCAGATGGAACTGCATCCCCGCCCGCAAGGATGGTTGCGGTAGGGCTTAAGACAAGGCCCCCTCACCCGCCAGCTATGCCGTCGACCTCTCCCCCTAGGGAGAGGTGTCGCTCCGCGACATTGGCACCCACCCACCTCTCCTTTTGGGGGAGAGGTCGGCCCGCAGGGCCGGGTGAGGGGGCCTTCGGCTCAAACCATCATCGACTGCAGCACACCCATGGCCGCCATCGAGCCCGTATTGCTGGCAAAAGTCACCGAATGCATGCCTGTGACCAAGTCGCCGGCGGCAAAGATGCCAGGGCGCGAGGTCAACTGCATCTCGCCGACTGCGAGCATGATGCCGGTTGGGGTGTCCTTGGTCTCGAGCCCAAGCTGCAGGTGCAGGTCTGCCGAGGGCCGATTGCGCGGATGAGCGTAAAGGGCTTCGAGCGCGATATTGGCGCCGTCTTCCATGGTGATGCCGGAAATGCGCCCCGCTTCGTGCTGGATGGACGCCAGCTTGCCGTCGACAATTTTCACGCCGCGCTTTTCAAGCTTGCTGCGCTCCTCCTCGATGATGTCGTTGCCATCGAGGATCAGCGTGATGTCATCGGTCCAATTGGCATAGAGCACCGGACCATGGAGGGACATGGGCGAAGAATAGAGCAGCCCCCAGCGCGTACCCGCCACTTCATAGCCGTGGCAGAAGGGACAGTGGATGACCGTATTGCCCCAGCTTTCGGCAAAGCCGGGGATCGAGGGAAACTCATCGACAATGCCATAGCTGAGGATAATTCGGCGGCCCGGGATCGTCTCGCCTTCGGCAGTGGTGACGACAAAATTGTCCGGTTCGCCCGAAATGCCCACGGCCTTGCCGCTGACCAGCTTTACCGTCGGGTACTGCGCGATCTGCGCCCTGGCTGCGGTCAGCAGGTCGCCCGGCGGGGTGCCGTCATGCCCGAAAATATTGTGAGCGTGTGAGGCATAGCGATTCCGGTTGAGGCCGGTATCAAGCACGGTGACCTGGCGACGGGCGCGGCCGAGCTGCATGGCAGCGGTGAGGCCGGCAAAGCTGCCGCCGATGATGATGACATCCTGCATGAAAGATCTCCGTTCGTCGCAATGGTAGGTGCAATGTAATAACATAACACAAATGTCAAGCGAGGTTTCGCTCCCCGATTGTTTGACCTAGAGTGCGGGCGGACAGCCCTTGGGAGGGAGAATATGCGTCGTCTCGTAGCTTGCCTTGTTATTGGCCTCATTGGGATTTCGCCGGCTCTGGCCTTTGATGACGGAACCCAAAGCGTGCTGGATCGGATGAAGGTCGGCAAGCTCGTGCCCATCACCGAGATCGCCACGCTGATGCGCCATTCCGAGCGCTGGTGCTATGCCGAGGACGAGGGTAGCTGCTCATGGTCGGACATTTATCTCGACGTGACCGAGACGGGCGCGACCTATGAAATCGGCAATGCCTGGGACGCCGACCGCGATGTGATCTTTACCGATCATGGCACGTTCGAGGAGGGCCGCTATATCTGCGAGACGGGCTATGACTGGGTGCCGACGCTGCGCGCCGTCAACCGGGCCGATGGCTCGGCCATCAATGGCCGCCCGCTCTGGGACCTGAAGACCGAAATCGGCGAGGGCCGCAGCGAGGGCGTGGACTGCTTCGACTATGTGCTGAAGGGCTCGGATGCGGAGGCCGAGACGATTACCCTCTTGCAGCGGCAATTTACCGATGGCGTCACCGACACGAGCAATGACGTGACGGTGACGCTGCATTTTAACGCGGCAAGTGCAGCGGCGTTGACCTGGTATTACTGACCGCCCTGCGCGGCGAGCCAGGTCGGATCGGGATCGATCGGCGTGATGACGTCGAGCAGCACGCCATTGGGGTCGGCGGCAATGAAATGGCGCTGGCCGAAAACTTCGTCGCGGAGAGGCTGGGCGATCCTTATGCCCTTTTTTGCAAAGCGCTCGGCCTCGGCCGCCGCATCGGCCACTTCAAAGCTGAGGATCAGACCGGAGGTCGGCCGGCGGCCTTCGGGCGGGATGGTTTCGTGGTCATGGGCGATCACGGCCAATTCCTGCGATCCGCTGGGCGCGCGCAGATGCATGTACCAATCGCTGGCAAAAACCTCGGTAAAGCCAAAAGTGTCTTTGTAGAAGGCAGCGGTGGCGGCGACATCCTTGACCTGCAAGAGCGGATAATAGGCTGAGAACATCGGTCTCTCCTTGCAAAAGTGATACTTTAGAAACATACTGACTGTACGTAACAATAACAAACACGGTGTATGTATGCAAGCGCAGAGAAGAACGCAGGAAGAGCGCCGCGATGCGACACGTCGTGCCCTGATCGCGGCGGCGCGTCGCCTTTTTGCCGACTTGGGCTATGGCGCCACCAATACGCCAGCCATTGCGGCCGAGGCCGGGGTGACGCGCGGCGCACTCTACCACCACTTTGCCGACAAGCAGGCGCTGTTTGAAGCGGTGGTCGAGGAAGAGCATGCCCTGCTCGCCCTCGCCATCAACACCGCCGCGGAAGCCGAGGATGAGCCCGGCCCCGTCCGCGCACTGATCGAAGGCGGCGACGCCTATCTCGCCGCCATGCAGGATCCCGGCCGCCGCCGCATCCTGCTCATCGATGCCCCTGCAGTGATGGAGCGCCAGAAGCTTGACGAGATAAATGCCCGCTTCGGCCTCAAGACGCTGATCGAAGGCGTCTCCGCCGCTATCGCAGCCGATGCCATCCGCGACCTGCCGGTCCTGCCGCTGGCCCAACTCCTCGACGCCCTTTTCGACCGCGCGGCGCAGGCGCCGGCCGAGGAGATGGCCGATTATCGCAAGACCATCAAGGCGTTGATCCGCGGCCTAAAGACCTGATTCCAGCTTTTTGACCCTTTGGGCCAGTGACTGAACTGCCGCAATGAGCGGGGCGATGAAACTGGAATAACGCAGGGCCTGCTGGCTATCGGCATCGCCGTCGTCGACGAAAACATGGCCGCCGAAATTGGCTGCGCCATGCGCCTTGGCTGTCGACAAGACCTCCTGCGCGAGGAGGCCATAGTGCACGCGCTCGTCCAAAACGCTGTCGCGCCAGCGGTAGCGCACCGGGTTCAGCGCCAGGATGAAATCGAGGCCGAGGTCAGTGGGAAAAATATCGGTCTTGAGGCGCTGATCCGAGGTCTGGATGGTGCCGGTGGCCGACCAGACGGCGCTCCAGCGCGCGCCGCTGGCGCCGAGCGTTTGCGCATTGTCGGCAATAGGCTTTACCGCGCCAGAGAAGCTGGCGCTGCCGTCGCTGGCGATCACGAGGGCATTGCTCCAGATGCTGCCATCGCTGCTGATTTTCAGGCGCCAGGCGTTGTCGGCGAGAAGGCCCATTTCGGCACGGCCCGACCAATTGCTCTGAAACAGGAGGCTCGCCGTATCGCCCGATGTCGCCTTGTTGAGCTTTAGCTGGTGCCCTGCCCCATCATGGCTGAACAGCGTCGCATCGGCCGCAATCGACAGGCGATTGGTGGTGTCAGCATCGGCATTGATCCCCAGTTGCGGCAGGCCGGCGCCGGTGGCGGCAATGGCGATCCAGCCCGTGCCGGAAAAGATCTGGAGTGTGCCGGTCGCCTTGTCGAAAACCTGCCAGCCCGGCGCGGGATCATAAAAGCGCCAGGCGCCGGACTGGAAGGCGGCGATTTCCTCGCCATGCCCGGCCCAGGCGCCGGTGGCCGTGGAGGGCACGATCCAGGCCTCGCCTCCGAGCGGCGAAGTTGGCGGGGTCGTAACAGTGCTCGCTTCGACGCTGGCCTGTACCAGCGCATCGAGCCGCATCAGGGCTTCGTTGTGGGTGATGTGTTTGAGCGCCTGCCCGGAGATGATCTGGGGTAGGCTGAGGCGGGGGGTGTCGTCCATGGGTCAGACAATCCTTGTTGAGAGATTGCCCCATTGTCCTCCCGTCCCTCGGGGGCGGGGATTAGCGGGATAAGTGCAAGACTCTTCCCTTTATGCGCCGAGCCTATATGAGAAGCCCCATAGATTGAGCCCGAGAGCGGAATGAGCGCACCCATCCACATCGTCCTCGCCTTTGACGACAACTTTTGGGCCCCGGCCTATACGGTCATGCGCTCGGTGTGCCTTTCGACCCATCGGCGCAAGGACCTGGTTTTCCACCTGCTCCACATGCCGATATCGGATGAGCATCGTTATGATCTCGAAGGCGTCGTGCGCGAGTTTGGCGCCACCCTCAAGTGGTACCCGGTGGCGGATTCGGCGCTGTTCGACTTCTTCGTAGCCGAACTACCCGCCTCGGCCCAATGGCCGAAAATCGTCTATGCCCGCATGCTGGTGGCCGATCTCCTGCCCAGCGATATTGAACGCGCCATCTATCTCGATTGCGACATGCTGGTGCGCGCGCCGATCGAAAACCTGTTCGAGATCGATCTCGAGGGGCGCCCGCTTGGCGCCGTACGCGATGCTCTCGCCCCCTTCATTGCGGCGGGGAAGGAGATGCGGCAGAAGCGGGACATTTTCGACCCCGCCGATCCCTATTTCAATTCCGGCATGCTGGTCATCGATCTCACCCAATGGCGCAGTATCAACATCAAGGCGGAGATCGCCGCCATTGCCGGCAGAGGGCTGATGGATCGGCTCTATTTCGACCAGGATATGCTCAATCTCGTTTTTCATGGGCGCTGGACGCCGCTGCCCTGGTTCTGGAACGTAGTCGATGCCCATCCGGTGCACGAACCGCTTGATGGCGCGATTCTGCACTATACGCTCAAGGGGAAACCCTGGTTTCTGCTTTCAGGCATTTTGCGCCGCGCCGCCTATGCCCGCTGGTATCGGCACGTGATGACCAACGATATCTTCTATCGCTTCGCCCGGCATCGCTGGAAACGATGGTGGAAGAAGACGCTCAGGCTGAGCCGCTAGCGCGCGACTTGACTGGGCCTGCCGCGCGTGAAAAGCCGTGACGGCTGGCTTTCAGCTCCAGATTTTCGCTTAGGGCCGACATATGGCGATGCATGTTGCACTGACGTTTGACGACAATTTCTGGGCCCCGGCCTATGCGACCATGCGTTCGGTGTGTCTCTTCTCCCATCGGCGGCAGGAGCTGGTTTTCCATCTCTGCCATCGCACGCTTACGGTCGAACATCGCGCCGATCTCGAGCGGATCAGGGAAGAGTTTCCGGTCGAACTGCGCTGGTACGATCTCGACCAGTCGGCAATGTTTCAGGACATCGCCAAACGCATGCCGGAGAACAAGCGCCTCTCCAATATCGTTTATGCACGGCTGATGATCGACCGCCTCGTTGCGCCCGATGTCGAGCGCATTCTCTATCTCGATTGCGACATGCTGGTGCGCGAGGACGTGGCGTTCTTTTTCAACCTCGACCTTGAGGGCAACTCCATCGCGGCGGTGCGCGATTCGATCGGAGCGCTCATCACCGGCCGGCGCGATCTCAAAGAGAACCGCGACATCTTTGACCCCGCCGACTATTATTTCAACGCCGGCATGGTGTTTATCGATATCGCCAAATGGCGCGAGGCCGACGTTATCGGCCGCATGGAAGAGGCCTATGCCAGCGGCATCATGCAGCGGATCTACTATGATCAGGACCTGCTCAACCTGGTCTTCAAGGGCAAGTGGCTAAAACTGCCCTGGCGCTGGAACGTCATCGATGCCCGCCACGCCCATGATGGCGTCGATCCGGCCATCCTCCACTATACTGCCGAGCGCAAACCCTGGGGCGTGCTGGCGGGCATGCTCCAGTCGGTGGCCTTTGCGCGCTTTTATCGCCACGTCATGACCAATGAACTCTTCTACCGCTTTGCGCGGCATCGCTGGAAGCGGTGGTGGCTGAAGAAGCTGCGCTTGGGGCGTTAAGCGGCCTTCGAGGGATCAATTCCCTCGTGGGCGCAGAGTTTTGCCAATGCACTCCCCGCCTCGGGCAGCGGCAGGCCGGCGCGGCCGCGGTCGGTCAACTGGCTGCGCCAGAGGTGGATGCCGAGGGTTTCGGGTTTTATCGCCGTGTCGAGGTCGGAGCCCGATTTCATCAATGCTGGAATGCCTTCATAGGGCACGGGGTAGAAGGTTGCCGAGGGCAGCACCCGCGCCGTGAGGCCGTGTTGCGCCACGAAATGGGTGAGGGCCATGGGGCCGGTGGCGCCATATTGCATATGTTCGGGGGTGACGCGCTCGCCGAACAGCCGGCGGATGGCGACTTCCACGCGGCGGAGCGGGGGCAGGTGCGGCTCGAGCAGCGGGCGCTGCTTTTCCTCGAAGACCGAAATCAAGTCGGCGAGCGGTGGAGCATCCGGCGCCATATAGAGTACGGCGCCATTGACCGAGCCCGGCCGTTCCCAGGCCATGAGGTAGTCGAAGGGGCCCGCCATGGGTTTCAGGCAATACATGTCGAGATCGGCATAGACACCGAGCCCGGCCTTTAGTGCCGCATAGCGGAAATGGTCGGAAAAGACGCCGGGCGTGCCGCGGCCCTTGTAAAAGACCAGCTTTTCCTGCGGCAGCACATTGGCCGCGTCGCGCCATTCAGCACCCGCAGGCAGGCCGGTGACGGGCTCGTAGGAATAGACCTCTATAAGGTGTCCCTGCCGGACGAAGGAGGTGATGCACAGAATTTCGAGCCAGCTCATCGGGCCGTGCCAGAAGCTGACAATGGTGGGCAGGGTCATGAGGCAATCCTTGTTCGGCGCGGCCTTAGCACGGGCGGCCAAGATGCCAAAGGGCTCTCATCCTAGTCGAGCGCGCCCAGCGCCTTTGCGATCTTGCCTTCGAAGCGTTCGAGACGTAGGGCGTCCACGTTCTCGGCCCCGTGGAGGGACAGCATCCTGAACTTTGCCTGCGGAGCGCAGGAGCCGACTATGGCCATTTTCAGCACCTTTTTTACCGGCTGGTGCATGACCAGCTTGTCAACCCACCAGGGCGAGCCAAGGGTCGTCACCACGGTGACGGATTTCAGCCCGGTCAGTTTCGGCTGGATCGGTGTGCCATGTTCATAGGCAAAGCCGGGAGTCCAAACGCGGTCCAACCAGCCCTTGAGCATGGCGGGCAGAGAAAACCACCAGGTGGGAAAGACGAGGACAAGATGCTCGGCGGCGCTAAGCCTTGCCTGCAGCGGCTCGATATCGGGCGGAACGATCAGGGTGGTGTATTGGGCGCGCCTTTCCTCCGCGCTCAGGGCGGGCGCAAAGCCATGGGCATAAAGGTCGAGCCGGTCGACCTCTTGCCCGGCTTCGATCAGCATCTGCGCGATACGGCCGCCCAGATGCGCATTGAGGCTGTCGGCAAGCGGATGGCACTGCACCAGGTGGATGCGCATGGGACCTCGGGAACGAAAAGCCGCCGCCTCCTCACGGAAGCGGCGGCACTTTGGCGAGAGCCGGCAGTGACGTCAATTGGCGGCGGAGCGGCGGCGATATTCGCTGGCTATGTAGATGGCCACAAAGGCGAAGACGGCGCCGATACCGACCTGCAACCAGTCGAATTTCTGCAGGAAATCGACGGTGAAGGCCATGGCATCGAAAGCCTGCTGCCCTTCCCAGACGCGGTCGAGATAGTCGAAGGCGATCGGGAATTGCGAGCGGTAGTTGAGATAGTCCCAGGTGCGCGTCGCAAAGGGATGCATGCCGCCGCCCATGACGACCCATTCGAGCACGGAGAGGATCGAGGGCAGCAGCAGGGCCAGCGGAATTGCCCAGCGACCCGCCGCCGTGCCCATGGCCCCGACCAGGGCCATATAGGGCAGGTACCAGAGGAGGGCGCAGGCGATGACGACGAGGAGAACCAGGCTCATCTGCGCAAAAATCCCCAGAATGCTCCAGAGCAGGGTGGCACTGCCAAGGCCCGCGATCATCGTCGTTACATAGGCAACGCCAAACATCAGGACGATGCTGAGAAGGGCCACGGCAAAGATCGAGCCGGGCAGGATGGTCATGGCGGCAGTGAGCTTGCTCAACAGCACTTTCAGGTCCGAAGCCGGCATGGACTTCCAGAACAGCATGGCATTGTTGCGCTTGTCGGCGGCAAAGCCATCGGCGCAGTAGAAGAACAGCACGAAGCCCAGATAGGCCAGCCACCCGGCGGCGAGCGCGGCAAAGCCCGCCTCGAATACCCAGGTGGGCATCACCGTCAGCATCTGGCCGGAAAAGCGCGTGTTGATGCGGTCGACGCTGAAGGCGAAGATGGTGAGCAGAAAGACAATCGCGACCATGATCAGCGGCGCGATGAAGAAGGCACCGCGATGCTCGATATATTCGCGATGCACGAGGGCAGCAAAAGCCTTCATCGGGTGGTCTCCGGATTGGCTGTCGGTCGCTGCATCAGCGCGACAAAGAGATCGCTGAGCGTCGGCGTCGACACCTTGCCGAGCGGCTCCAGCTGTTCGCGGGCAACGCCGTCATAGATGAAGACGGTCTGGCCGAAGCGGGTTTCCTCATAGACCGGGCCAAGCGCGCGGGCCTGAGCCTGCAGGTCCGGCTCATTGGTCACGAGCTGGGAAAATTTCTCGTTCACCGTCTCCATCTGCATGTGGAGGATCAGGTCGCCATCCCGGATGAACATGATGTCGGACAGCATGAACTCGATCTCGTCCACCTGATGGGTGGTGATGATCAGGGTCCGTTCCTCGGTCATGTAGTCTTCAAGCAGCCGCCGGTAGAAGCGCTTGCGATAGGTGATGTCGAGGCCAAGCGTCGGCTCGTCGAGCACCAGCAGCTTGGCATCGATCGCCATGACCACGGCGAGGTGAAGCTGCGCCACCATGCCCTTGGACAGCGTCTTGATCTTCATCTCGGGCTTGATGTCGGTGCCTTCGAGGAAGCTGCGCGCCTTGTCGGTCGAAAAATTGGGGTGGATGTTGGAGAGGAGCGCAAAGAGCTCACGGACACGCAGAAAACGTGGCAAGCTCGCCACATCGGAAATGAAGGCGACGTTTTCCATCAATTTGGCGCGCCGGGCGAAGGGATCTTCGCCGAGGACGCGAATGCTGCCCTCATAGCTCGTCAGCCCCAGCATGGCATTGAGCGTTGTGGTCTTGCCCGCGCCATTGTGACCGACAAGGCCATAGATGCGGCCGGCGGGAATGTCGAAATCCAGCCCGTGCAGGATTTCCTTGCGGCCGAATTTTTTCTTGAGACCCCGCGCGGTGACGACGGGTTCCAGCGTGAGATTGGTGTCAGTCATGGCTTTGGCTCCACCGGGGTTTCGGCAAAGAGGGATTTGGGATCAAGGTCCAGCGCCTTGATCTGGGTAAGGATGCGCGGCCAATCCTCCTTGAGAAATTTGTCGCGCTCGTGGGTGAGCAGTTTTTCGCGTGCGCCCTGGGTAACGAACATTCCAAGACCCCTCCGTTTCTCCACCACGCCGATTTCGACCAGGGCTTCAAAGGCCTTGGTGACCGTCAGCGGATTGACCGAAAGCTCTGCTGCAATCTGGCGCACCGAGGGCAGGGCATCGCCCTCCCCCACCGCGCCACGCAGGATCATCTCGATCAGCCGCTGCCGAATCTGCACGAAGATCGGCTGGCTCGCGTGAAAATCATCCATGTGTCGTGCCTATCTAGTGTGCTACGCTTGTATCACACTAAATGAGTGAGTCAAGCGGTGACGCGAAGCCGGGATGTGGCGCTAAAAAAATCAGGCGAGGCCACGGCTTATTTCGTCGGAGAGCCGGGGGTTCGCGCGGTCACGCTTCCAGCGCATAGCTCGAACTTTCGTTTGCGGTCTTGCTCTGGCCACGATCCACTGGCATAAGGGCGCCCATACGTTTCTGCCTAAGTCGGCGGCCTGCTTCCGGTATTTCCGGTCCTAGGCTCTAAGATCCATGTTGCGAACGTCTGTAGGCCCTCTTGCATGTTGCGGAGGGGAACGCTCTTCGCTTCGGCTCCGAGCTTTAAGGAAATCAAAATGGCCACCATCACCGGCACCGTCAAATTCTTCAACGCCACCAAGGGTTTTGGCTTCATCACCCCCGAAACCGGCGGCAAGGACCACTTCGTCCACATCTCCGCTGTTCAGCGTTCGGGCGTCGATGGCCTTTATGAAAACGACAAGGTCACCTACGAAGTCGAGACCGGCCGTGACGGCCGCGAGTCCGCTGTCAACCTGACCCTCATTCAGCAGTAAGCTCCAAAAGAGCGCTGCAGGTTGCCATAAGGCGACTTGAATTCTGGCCCGCCAGGCTTGCGCCCGGCGGGCTTTTTGTTACTCGGCTTTGGCGCGTCACCCACGACCCCCAAACAAAAAAGGCGCCCTTGCGGGCGCCAGTTCACTTGGGAGGTCGGGAAAGGGGGCCGGCCTTAGCCGTTATTGCCCCAATTGTTGTTGTTCTGGTTGTTGTCGCCAAAACCCTGGCGATTGCCACGGTGCTCGCTCATGAAGCGATCGAACTCTTCGCGATCCTTGGCCTTGCGCAGGTTGGCCATATATTCGTGGAAGGCGTCGATTTCGGCATCGAGGCGGGCGCGTTCTTCGTCAAGACGGCGAAGCTGTTCGGCGCGATAGTCGTCGAAGGCAGCATTGCCCGAGGAGGAAAAGTCACGGCCCATGCCGCCAAAGTGCTTCTTGTTGTTGCGCATATAGCCACATCCCTTGTTCCAGTAGCTTTGTGCTTTTTCGGCAGAGCCGCCAAACTTCTCACCCCAGAGGATGTAGCCAAGGACGGCAAGGCCAACCGGCCAGAAGATGATGAAGCCGAGTACCATGAGGGCGATGGTCAGTGGCGACCATTGCGGTTTGATGATTGCTGTGTTCATGTCGTTTCGTTTCCCAGTCACGTCGCGATGCTGATAACGTGGCCCTGCCGGGGGCAGGATCAAGAATGTGCCTATGGGATTTTTTGGCTTGAAATGACGCTTTTCCCTTCCTATGCGGCGCATAGACGTTCTCCAAAATCATGAGCGAAGAAAGCCTTTCCATCAGCGACGATGCCTCGCACTGGCGCCCCCTACGCCTGCAGACGCTGGTATTGCTGCGCTGGCTGGCCGTCGTCGGCCAGACCGTGGGCGTGCTCTTTGTCCATATGGCCCTTGGCTATCCGCTGCCGCTTTGGGAATGCCTGGCGCTGATCGCGCTTTCGGCCGGGCTCAATGTCGGGCTCTTCATGCGTTACGGCGCCAAAGGCCAGCTTTCCCCGCATTTTGCCGCCATTCAGCTCGCCTTCGACCTCTGCCAATTGGGTGGCCTGCTGGCGCTGACCGGTGGGCTGCTCAATCCTTTTGCCCTGCTGCTGCTGGCGCCGGTTTCGGTGTCGGCGACCACCTTGCCGCCGCGAGAAACACTGCTGATTTCGGCGCTCGCTGCCGTTCTGGCCTCAGTGATTTCGGTTCTCCACATGCCCCTCCCTTGGGTGCCGGGCGAGGAATTGGTGTTCAACCGCATCTATGTGATCGGCATCTGGGTCTCGATCATCTGCGGCATTGCCTTCATCGCGGCCTATACGATCCGTGTCGCCCATGAATCGCGTTTGATCGCCGACGCGCTGGCGGCCACCGAACTTGCGCTTTCGCATCGCGAACAACTGTCCGCACTCGATGGCCTCGCGGCTGCGGCCGCGCACGAATTGGGCACGCCGCTATCGACCATTGCGCTGGCCGCCAAGGAAATGCGCGCCGAAGTGGAAGAAGGCAGTCCTCTGGCCGAAGACGTCGAACTGATCATCTCGCAGGCCGCCCGCTGCCGGGCCATTCTGTCAAAACTGCGAAACCTCGGCAGCGATCCGGCCGACATGTTTGCCAAGGCGCCGCTGACCGACATTCTGGCCGAAGTCGCCCGCCCGCATGAGGGCCGCGGCAAGGTTATTTTGTTCTATTCAGAGCGCGCAACGGGCACGCCGCCGGTGTTTCCGCGTTCGGTCGGCCTTCTTTATGGCCTTGGCAATCTTATCGAAAATGCCACGGGCTATGCGCGAGAAACCGTGCGCATCGATACCGAGTGGGACCAGGCGACGATCACCGTCACGGTGACCGACGATGGCCCGGGCTTTGCGCCCGAACTCATCGCCCGGCTCGGCGAACCCTATCTCACGACCCGCCCGCGCGATCCGCATGGCGCCGATGCCCATCAGCCCGGCGGGTTGGGCCTTGGCATCTTCATCGCCAAGACCCTTCTCGAGCGCACCGGAGCGCGGCTCAGTTTTGAAAACGAAAAGCCGACGGGCCATGCCCGTGTCACCATCACCTGGCCGCGCTCGGCACTGTGATCGTGTCGCACCCGGTCGATTTTGACGAAAGAGCGGCAAACGCCTAAAGAAAGCGCCATGAACACGCTCGAAGAACTCCTCGCGGCCGATCCCAGCTTGTTGCTGGTCGATGACGATGCGGCCTTCCTCACCCGGCTCGAACGGGCCATGGCCCGGCGCGGCTTTGCCGTGCGCACCGCTTCGTCAGTCGCTGCCGGTGTTGCGGCGGTGGCCGAACAGCCCCCCGCCTTCGCGGTCGTCGATCTCCGTCTTGAAGACGGCAATGGGCTTGAAGTGGTTTCGGCCCTGCATCAGGCGCGGCCCGATGCCCGCGCCGTGGTGCTGACCGGCTATGGCAATATCGCCACTGCGGTGACCGCGGTGAAACTCGGGGCGATGGACTATCTCTCCAAACCCGCCGATGCCGACGACGTCATCAACGCGCTGCTTGCGACAGGCGAAGACAAGCCCGAGCCGCCGGAAAATCCGATGTCGGCCGACCGGGTGCGCTGGGAGCACATCCAGCGCGTTTATGAACTCTGCGATCGCAATGTCTCGGAGACCGCCCGCCGCCTCAACATGCATCGGCGCACGCTGCAGCGGATTCTCGCCAAGCGCGCGCCGCGCTAAGCAGCACAAGTCACCGCGTCATCCCCGCGAAAGCGGGGATCTCTGTTTCCGTAAGCGAGATTCCCGCTTTCGCGGGGATGACGCAGCGTTTGCCTTGCGTTAGACCTCAAACAGCGTCGAAAACCCGCCAAAGATCATCCGCTGGCCGTCGAACGGCATGTCGGGGACGTTCTTCATGGCCGGGTCTTCCATCATTTTCTTCATTACGGCATCCCGCGTCGCCTTGTCCGGATATTCGATCCAGGAGAAGACGATCACCTCGTCTTCCTTGGCCTGAACGGCGCGCTGAAAGTCGGTGACCTTGCCCGGCGGGACGTCATCGCCCCAGTTCTCGACGGTGCGCGTCGCGCCCCATTGCCTGGCGAGTTCGGCGACCCCGCGGGCATGGGTGATATACTGTTCCTTGTTTGCCTTGGGCACGGCAGCGACAAAGCCATCGATATAGGTCATTTCGTCTCTCCTCATTCTTGCAAGCAAAACAGCTGGGGCACCATCACAGTTGCCCGCTGCCTCGACTTTGACGAATGGGTGGGGCTAAGTTCGACGCCCAAGAAGAAAAATCTGGAGTTTTTCGATGACGGTGACCCTCCATTTCCACGGCGCAGCAGGGACGGTCACCGGATCGTGCTACCGCGTGGTGCACCCACAGGGGCAATTCCTCGTCGATTGCGGGCTGTTTCAGGGCAACAAGTCGGTGCGCGACCTGAACCTCAAACCCACGCCCTTCAACCCCCAAGAAATCGATTTTTTGCTGTTGACGCATGCCCATATCGACCATGCGGGCCTGCTTCCGAAACTTTACGCGGAAGGCTGGCGCGGGCCGATGTGGATGACCGAACCAACCGCGGGTCTGCTCGAATATCTCCTTCCCGACAGCGCCGGCATTCAGGAAAGCGAAGCCGAGCGCGAGACCAAGAAGCGCGGGCGTCGCGGCGATGAACCGGCCAAGCCCCTCTACACCATGGAAGACGCCACCGAGGCGCTGCTCCATCGGCAAACCTGCAATTATGGCGAGTGGATCAATCCCGGCCCCGGCGTGCGCGCCCGCTATTGGAATGCCGGCCACATCATCGGTTCGGCCTCGATCGAAGTGGAAGTAATGAATGGCGACGGCAAGCCGGTGCGCCTGATGTTTTCGGGCGATATCGGCCCGGACGAGAAGGTCTTCTACAACGAGCCCGAGGGCCCCTCGGACTTCGACTACATCCTCTGCGAATCCACCTATGGCGGCCGCGAGCGCGAGGATTATACCCTCGTACAGCGCCGCGAGGCGCTGAAGACCGAAATCAACCTTGCCATGCAAAAGGGCGGCAATCTCGTCATTCCCGCCTTCGCCGTCGAACGCAGTCAGGAACTTCTGCACGATATCGGCGTCCTCATCCGCGATGGCGAGATCGATCCACGCCTCGTGGTGCTCGACTCCCCGCTCGCCAGCAAGGTGACCGGCGTCTACCGCAAATATGCAAAGATGTTCGAAGATACGGAGCTGACGGCGGACGAGCTCTTCAACGATCCGCGCTTCCGCATCATCGAGGCGGTTGAGGATTCAAAGGCGCTCAACGCCATCAAGGGCGGCGCCATCATCATGTCGGCCTCGGGCATGGCCGACGCCGGGCGGATAAAACATCACCTCAGGAACAACCTGATCCGCTCCAATGCCACCGTGCTTTTTGTTGGCTATCAGGCTCCGGGCACGCTGGGTCAGATCATTCTCTCCGGCGCCAAGGAAGTGCGTATCCACGGCACGCTTGTGCCCGTCCGCGCGACCATCCGCTCCATGGGCAATTATTCCGCTCACGCCGATCATTCGGAACTGATGGAGTGGATCAAGGAACGCCTGCCAGCCCATGGCGCCATCTTCCTGACCCATGGCGAGGACGAGGAGCGTACGGCCCTCCGCGCCGCGCTAATGGCAACGGGTCTCGGTGGCGACCAGATCGTCCTGCCCCAACTCGACGACTATTTTGAACTCACCGCTGCTGGCATTGCCGCAGCCAAGGCGCCGGCCGCCCGTCGCGTCGATCTCAGGCAGTTGCCGGCCGATTGGCACAATGCCTTCTCGGATTTTACCATCCGCCTGAGCCAGCGCCTGCACGATCTGCCCGATACTGAAAAACTGGCGCTGATGACATCGCTGCAGCGAAAACTCTCGGAACTGGGCGCCGCGCCCAGCCCGGCGCCCGTGCCGACACCGGTCACCCCGGTCGAGACGCAAGCGTTTGACGAGTAGTTTCTACGATGCCGGGCGCGGCTTCAGGCGCCCGGCCATCACAAAGGTCAGAACAAGCAAGGGGATGAGCATGGAAAACGCCATGCGCACCCCGAGCCCCTGCGCGACAGCGCCGATCAAGGCGGGCGCGCCGAGATTGACGAGCTGGAAGATCAGCGTCGTCGCGGCCACGTTCTGGCTCGCTGGGCGATCCCCGATCCGTGCGGCAGCCGAGAGCATCAGCGGATAAAGCACGCAGATGCCGATGCCCACGATCACGAAGCCGGCCAGCGCCACATAGGCATCGGGCGAGAGCACGATCAGCACCATGCCTGCCACGGCGACGGCCGAAAGCAGCCGGGCCACCCGCACCGGCCCAAAGCGATCAATGACACGATCAGCCAGCAACCTGCCCGCTGCCATAGCGGCGAGTAGAGCGGGCAAAGCCAGCGACTCGACAAAAGGCGACACTTCAAAATTGTCGCGCAGATAAATAATCGACCAGGCGCGCGAGGCGCCTTCAGTGAGCCCGGCGCCGAGGCCGAAGGCAACAAGACCAAGTGTCGCCAGCGTCGGCAGCGCCAACTTTTTGACTTTTTCGCCGCTATGCGGCCGCGGCGGCATGACCGGCATGGGCACGACCACAACGAGCAAAAGCGCGATCAGCACCGGTGCCAGCGCCCAGAGGTGAATGGCGGGATCGACATGAAAACCGCGCAGCGTCGCACCAAGCAGCGAGGTGAGCAAAAACCCGACGCTCCAGATGCCGTGGCAGGTGTTCATCACCCGCGCGCCCGTCGCCGCCTCTACCCGGTCGGCCTCAACATTCATCGCAATATTGCTGAGCGAGAAGCCGATGCCATTGAAGGCGAGAAGGGTGAACAGCGCAATCGGATGCAGCAGCACGGTCGCCAGAGCCGCCGTGATGATGACGATGGGCAGCACTGCCAGAATGGTCCGGCGCGGTCCGAAACGCTCGATGATGGCGCTCGAAAACAGGAACATCGACAGCGCACCGAGCGGCTGGCCGATCAGCACAAGCCCAAGCTGCCCCTCGGACAGGCCCATGGCCAACTGCAGGTCGGGAATGCGCGTATGGATCGCGCCGGCAGCCAGGGCGTGGGTGAAGAACAGCGCAATAACGCGCCAGCGGGCAGAGGTCATGGTCAAGTCAGTGTTTTAGCGCGGACCGGGGTCCATCAGCACATGGATGCGGTCGGCGCCGAGGCGGGCGAGTTTGAGCATCAGTGCCTTGCGGCGGGCAGGAGCAAGGGGAGTGTCGGGACTATCGCGCAGAATGGCGCCATCATGCCCGTCGGCAACAATGAGGCCTTCGCTGTCCGGAAAAATTTCCCCATCGAGCTCGGGCGGTTTGGCAAAAAAGAACTTGTCGGAGAATTCGCGGTATTCGGGCCATTTGCGGTCGACCTGAAAATCAATGAGGCTCGATTTGATCTCGATGATCCAGATCTCGCCCTTGGGCCCCACCGCCAGAACGTCGGCGCGCCGGCCATTGCTGAGCGGCACTTCGGCATAGCAGGCCATGTCGTGCCGCTCACGCAACATGCGCATCACCCCGCGCTGCACGCGCAGGGCCGTGGCCGATTGCCGGAGATCGACAATGGGCGGCAGCTCCTCAGCCATGGACGGCCACAGCAGGTTTTCGCGCCGGCAGGGCGCGGATGACCAAGAGCGCCGCGACCAGCAGCGGCACCACGACCCAGTAGGACATGCGGATGCCGAACTCTTCGGCCACAAAACCGAGCAGCGGCGGGGCAAGGAAGAAAACCACAAAGGTCATCTGCCCCAATGAAGCGACATTGACAGAGGCCGGCCTGTCGGTGCGCTGCGCTGCCGCCGAGACGGCCAGAGGATAGACCGCAGAACAGCCGATGCCGGTCAGCACAAAACCCAGGAGGGCCACATATTCGTGCGGAGCCGTGGCCACGAGGATCAGGCCGGTCATGGCGATCAGCAGCAGCGTTGCGGCCACGGCGCGCGGTGAAAAGCGGTCGACGACGCCATCCATGGTCAGGCGCGCAATGGCCATTGCCAGCGAAAAGACGGTAACGCTGAGCCCGCCGATAAAAGGTTCGACGTGAAAAACGTCGCGCATATAGATCGCGGACCAATCGATCCCGGCGCCCTCGGCAAGGAGCGGCGCGGCGCCGATGATGCAGAGCGCGGCAAGGCCCATGGTGGGAAAAGCGATACGGGGTGCTTCGCCGGCATGGGAATCGGGCCGCAGGGGCGCATTCTCGATGCCGCGGAAGACGAAGAGGCCGGCAATCACAACCACGATCAGCGCCGCGACGAGATGCACGGTGACAGGCACACCGGCCTGCCGCAGACCGGAACTGATCAGCGCCGTGACGAAGAAGCCAAGGCTCCACATGCCATGGGTGCGGCTCATGATGCCGTAGCCAAGCTGGGCTTCGAGCCGGTCGGCCTCAAGATTGACGATGATTTCTACCGCACCGGCACAGATGCCGGCGAAAAACAGCAGCGGCACGACGAAGAGCGCCGAGGGCATGAAGGGCACCAGCGCATAAAGCGCGGACGCAATAAAAATGGTGACGAAGATGCCGGTGCGCGCGGGATAGCGGGCGATAAAGGGGCCGGAAAAGGTGAGGCCCACCAGCGCCCCGCAGGACATGGCAATCAGCATCAGCCCCAGCTGTCCCTCGCTCAATCCAAACTGGAACTGCAGGTCGGGCAGGCGCGACAGCATGGCGCCCATCGAGAGCGCGAAAATGAAAAAGACCCCGAAAATCCGGTGGTGCGGACGCATGAAAGAATCTCCTTGCGAGGGTTCTGCCGCCTTTCGGCGTCAGAACCCGTCAGCAATGCTTTTCGCCGATCAGCCGAGCGGCGTCGGCTCGGGCGGCAGGCCGTGGGGCGCTTCTACCTTTTTGGTGCCCAGGGCGAAACTGGACGCCCAGAGGCCGGCGAGCAGCAGCGGCAGGCAGATGAGGTAGGACCAGCGGATACCGAAAAATTCGGCGACGAAGCCGAGGAGCGGCGGGGCGAGGAAGAAGACCACGAAGCTGACCTGGCCGATAGCGGCTACATTGACCGCCGCGGGACGATCGGTGCGCTGCGCCGCGGCCGAAACGGCCAGCGGGTAGACCGCCGAACAGCCGGCGCCCATCAGGGCAAAGCCAACCAGCGCCAATGTTGCCGTGGGCGCGTTGCCGACGAGCAGGGCGCCGAGGCTTGCTGCGGTCAGCATTACCATGGCGACATAGCGCGGGCCGAAGCGCGCGACGATGGGATCGGCCGAGAGACGCATCGCCGCCATGAAGAAGGCAAAGAGCGTCAGGCCCATGCCGCCGATGAAGGGCTCCACGGCAAAGACATTGCGCATGTAGATGGCTGACCAGTCGATGCCCGCGCCTTCGACGAGGAAGGCAGCAAAACCGATGAGGCAGAGCGGCAGGAGACCGAGATTGGGGAAGGCAAAGCGATGCGTACCCTCGCCCTCGGCCCGCACCGGTTTTGGCGCCTCGGTGGCCGAGAACAGCAGGTAGCCGGCCACGGCCACGACGATGATGGCCACGATACCGAGATGCCAGCCGGCAGAAAGCCCTGACTGGCGGATCATGGCGCCAAACAGTGCCGTGACGAAAAAGCCGACGCTCCAGAAACCATGGGCGCGGTTCATGAAGCGCTGACCGGTCTGCACTTCAAGTCGGTCGATTTCCACGTTGAGATTGATTTCAAGCGCACCGGCGAGCAGGCCTGCAACGAACAGCACGGCAAACATGGCCGGCGCGACCGGCAGCCAGGGAATGGTCGAAAAGAGCAGCGCAGGCCCGAGCACTGTAAGAAGCGCCGTCTTGCGGAAGCCGAGTTTTTCGACGACCGGCGGCCCAAAGGTCAACGAAATCAACGAGCCGATGGCCATGCCGATCATGGTCAGACCCAGCTGGCCTTCGGTGATGCCGAGATGGGTCTGGATATCGGGGAGACGCGCCATCAGCGCGCCCGTCGTCACGGCGAAGAGGAAGAAGCTGGCATAGATGCGGTGCTGGGGGGCGATCATGATGTCGCCTCACGCAGAACCGGTTTTGGCGACAGGACATGGGCCGTGGCAAAGCCGAGCAGCACGAGCGGAATGCCGACGCCAAACACCCACTGGATGCCAAAATGCTCGCCGATAAAGCCGAGGAGCGGCGGTCCAAGCAGGAATGCGGTGAAGGAGAACTGCGCCAGCGCGGCCACATTGACGGCGGCTGGACGGTCGGTCTGCTGCGCGGCAGCCGACATGGCGAGCGGGAAGAGCGCACTGGAGCCGACGCCGATCAGGGCAAAGCCGAGATAGGCGACCCAGGCGGCCGGCGCGAAGAAGGCCAGCAGCACGCCGATACCGAGAACCGTGAGCAGCACGCGAGCGACCAGCACCGGGCTAAAACGCTCGACAAAACTATCGGCAAAGAAACGCGCCACGCCCTGCGAACCGGCAACGGTGGCCACTGCAAGACCGGCCCAGAAGGGTTCGGCATCAAAGAGATTGCGCATGTAAATGGCCGACCAGTCGATGCCGGCGCCTTCCATCAGCATGGCCGAAATGCAGACGCCGACCAGAGCCATGATGGTGACGGTGGGGCGGGCAAAGCGCGGCGCTTCATCGGTGCTGGTGCCGGCGCGATGCGGCGCGGGTTCGAAGCGGCCAAGCACGGTCAGGGTCGCAACGATGATCACCGGGATCATGATGAGCAGGTGGTAGTGCACTTCGAGCCCGGTCTGGGCGATGAAGGAGCCCACCATGCCGGCGGCGAAGAAACCGAGGCTCCAGAAGGCATGGGCACGGCTCATGATGCGGCGGCCGATGGCGTGTTCGACGCGGTCGGCCTCGACATTGATGATCACTTCGATGGCACCGATGGTGAGACCAACCGGCAGCAGCAGAAGGAAGAAAGCGAGCGGGGTCTGCGCCCAGCTCGCCAGCGCATAAAGCGCCGAGAGCAGGGGAATGGCGGTGAGCAGCACGCGGCGATAGCCCACGGCTTCGACCACTCGGCCGGCAAAGGTCAGCGAGATCAGCGTGCCCACGGCCGAGCCGATCAACGCCAGGCCGAGCGCACCTTCGCCGACGCCCATGGCGGTCTGGATATCGGGCAGGCGCGGAAAAATGCTGCCCATGGCAAAGGAATAAATGAAAAACGCCCCGAAGACCTTGATCTGGGGCGGCAGCTCGATGCCGAATCGCATGATGGAAAAATGCTCTAAAGATCAGTCGGGCGCGACGTTAAGACATTTCACGGCGCAGTGAAATGGGCGCGCACCCGCCCCAATAGAGTTTATTGCAACGTTTGCATTGCTGCCACATCGGCAGTTGGGTTGGAAAACTCGTCGCGCAGCACCGAGACGCCATCGAGCAGATTGCGGACGATTTCGAGGCGCCGGAACGGTCCACCGACGCGCGTGATCACCGGGTTCGGTTTGAGCGCCGCGACCCGATTGCGCCGGTCGGGACCAAAGTAGCCTTCGGTCTCGTAAAAGACCATGTTGTGCCCGATCTGCCGGGCGAGGCGTTGGCGCAGTTTCGGCTTGGATTGGGGCAGGGCCACGATATCGTCAAAGCCCATATTGATGCAGGCCATGATGGTTTCGACGGAGGGATCCCCCGCGCAATAGACCATGGGCGAAAAGCGAATGGCGCGCGAAGACGAAAAGCGGATGGCTTCGGCGACAGGCCTGATTTCCCTCAGGTCCGTCGCAGCCGAAAACAGAAAATAGCAGACCGGGGTTTCGCCCGCCTGCTGCTCCACCTGGCTGAGGCCGCGATAGTCCGACACGCCGGCAAAGCCGAGATCACCGGCCATGTCGAAAAGCGTCTGCCAGGCCGCGTCCCCTGGCCCGACGACATAGGCGTATGCTTTCATAGCACCGCTGTCCCTGCTGCATTCCCGGAAGCGGATGCTAGGCCCAAGCCCCTAATGGGGGCCTAACGAAGCGCTCGGGAACTACCCGTAGACCGGCTTTTCCCCGCGAAACAGCGGCCCATTTTCCTGCATCAGCGCCGCGATACGCTCGGTGACGGCGCGCACGGCGGGGGTGTGGCGCTCCTCGTGGTGACAGACGAGCCATTGATCGGTTTCGAGCTCGGGAATGGTGCCGGCCATGCGATCGACCCGCGGATCGCTGTCGCCGACAAAGCAGGGAAAAACCGACATGCCGGCGCCTGCTGCCACCAGTTCCAAAACGCTCATGGCGTCATTGCCGCGCGTCGCGATGCGGTCGCCATGCCGCGCATGGAGCCAGCGGGCCGAATGGGTCTGGCTACCGTCGCCGGCGACGCCGACGAAATAACCAGCCGCCACGCCGCTGATCAGCTCCGGCCGCGCATAGAGCCCATAGGCGACTTTTCCAATGAGCCGCCCCGCCAGCCATTGCTCGGTCGGGCGCTGGTTGCGGATGCCGATATCGGCATTGCGACGGCCAATATCGACCTTGTGGCTGGCCGTGACCAGCTCAAGCGCGAAGCGATCGCCCGCGGTCCAGATTTTCCCAATATTTTTGGCAAGGAATGCCGAGGTCCATGGTCCAGCCGAAACGCGGACCACGCGCTCGCCGATGGCGCCGTCCTTCCAGCGTTTGAGCGAGAGCATGGCGCCTTCCACTTCTTCGGCGCGCAGCAGCAGCTCTTCCCCCGAAGGGGTCAGCCGATAGCCGGTCTGGCTGCGCAGGAAAAGCGGCTCGCCCACCTGTCGCTCCAGCGCCGTCACCCGCCGCCCCAGCGTTGCCGCGGAAAGGCCGGTCGTTTCCGTCGCGGCGCTCAGCCCACCCAGCCGTGCCACATCGAGAAACAGCCGGAGATCGTCCCAGGAGAAATCCATTTTTCATTTCTGCAAAGTGCCTTGCAGTCTCGACTGTAGCGTAACGACATGAGAGCGCGCAATTATCTCCTCATGGGATCGCCGGGAGCGGTCCTGACCTCAAGCGAAAGCACCCGTTTTGAAACGCCGGATAGAAGTCCGGCGCAGGGGTGCTTTCGCGCGAAATTCCGAGGAGACGAAATCATGTTCGAACCCATCACCAATCGGCTGCGCCGCTGGCACTTGCGCAATATCACGCGGCGAAAGCTGTCGCTGCTCGACGATCGCCTGCTGACCGATATCGGCACCAGGCGCAGCGGCATCAACGACTTCATTTCCGCGCAACCCGAAGAAGGATGCTGACCATGATGGACAAGCGCAAACTCGGACCCAATGGCCCAAAGGTTGGGGCCGTGGGCATGGGCTGCTGGGCCATTGGCGGTCACTTCACCCTCGACGGGCGCAATGACGGTTGGGGCCAGGTCGATGACGCCCAATCTGTGCGCTCGATCGAGCTGGCGCTCGACCTCGGCGCCAACCTCTTCGACACAGCCGATGCCTATGGTACCGGTCATAGCGAGAGCATTTTGGGCAGCGCCCTGAAAGGCCGCCGCGACGACGCTTTTGTCGCCACCAAATTCGGCTTCACCTATGACGAGGGCAGCAAGGCGCTGGTCGCGACCGATGTGTCGCCGAGCTATATCGACTGGGCCTCAGCCAAGTCGCTAAAACGCCTCGGGATGGACTGCATCGATCTCTACCAGATCCATGTCGGCGACCTCAGTGACGACCTCGCCGATCGGGCCGGCGAGGCGCTGGAAGGCCTTGTCGAAAAAGGTCGCATCCGCGCCTGGGGCTGGAGCACCGACAATGCCGCTGCCGCCCGGCGCATGCTGAAATATCCGCACTTTGCCGCGGTCCAGCAGGAGTTGAGCGTGCTCTGCGACGGGGCAGACATGCTGACCCTCTGTGCCGAGGCTGAACTTGCGAGCCTCAATCGCTCGCCCCTCGCCATGGGCATGCTGAGCGGCAAGTTTTCCGCCTCTTCGCGCCTTGCCAAGGACGATGTGCGGGCCGCGGGTCATAGCTGGGTGCGGTTCTTTGCCGATGGCAAACCAAAGCCCGAAACCCTCGCCGTTGTCGACGCGCTCCGCGACCTCCTCACATCAGGCGGCCGCACCCTCGCTCAGGGCGCACTGGGCTGGAACCTGGCCCGCTCGCCGCACACCATTCCCATCCCCGGCTTCAAGACCGAAGCGCAGGTCCGCGACAATCTCGGCGCTTTGGAAAAAGGCCCCTTGCCCGCCGCCGTCATGGCCGAGATTTCGGGCATTCTGAACAAGGAAATCGAACATGTTTGATGCCGATACGCTTGCGGAAACAACCATGACCACCAATCGCCTTGGCCGCTTCGGCGCGGTCAGCCGGCTTACCCTTGGCGGCGGCGGCATCGGCCAGGTCTGGGGCCCGACCTCGGAGGATGAAGCCGTCGCGACGCTGCGCGCCGCCGTCGATGGCGGTATTTCACTCCTTGATGCCGCGCCAGGCTATCTTATCTGCGAAGCCATGATTGGCCGCGCCTTCGAGGGCAGGCTGCCCAATGGGGTGCGCGTCACGACCAAGTACAGCCTCGGCACGGTGCCCGAGGACGAGGTCTTTCCGCGGCTCAAGGCGTCGCTCGAAAAGAGTCTCATGGCCATGAGCCTCGACCGGGTCGACATGATGTTGCTTCACAGCGAAATCCGCCCGGACGATTATGACTATCCGCCCGGCGAGCCACCCAAGAATGAGCGTTCGACCAGTCTCTCGCTCTATCGCAATGCGGTTCGGCCGGCTTTTGCCCGGCTGGTGCAGGAGGGTTTTATTGGCGATTGGGGCATAACCGGCATCAACCATGCCACCGCCACCATAGATGCGCTCTCATCGGGGCCGGTCCCAGCCGCAGTGCAGGCCATCGCCAATCTGCTCGACAGCCCCGGCGCCATGAATGGCACCGGCCTCGCCCCGCGTCCGCGCGATGTCATCGCGGCAGCGCAGGCAGCGGGCGTGGGTGTCATGGGCGTGCGCGCCGTGCAGGCGGGCGCGCTGACCAGCAGCTTTGACCGATCCGATACACATGGGCCGGACCGGGAGGATTTTGCCCGCGCCCAATCTTTTCGCGATCTTTGTGAGCGCTGGGGCGACGACCCAGCCCTTGTCGCCCACCGCTATGCGCTGGGGATCGAGGGCGTCGATACGCTGGTGCTCGGCGTCAAGAACCGGGAAGAACTGCGAATGGCCTTCGAAGCGGAAAGGCGCGGGCCGCTCGATCCCGACCAGCTCTCCGCCATCGAGGTTTTGCGTCTCAGATAACAAAAGGCCGCCCCAGGGGGCGGCCTTTTACTGACGTATGAGATCGGAAGAGATCACATCTGATCGAGGCAGACCGAGGTCGTGCCGCGATTGCGGAAGCCGAGGGCCGTAGCCGCGGCTTTCGAAAGGTCGATGATACGCTTGCCATGAAAAGGCCCGCGATCATTGATGACCACTTCAATCGACTTGCCCGAGTTCTGGTCGGTGACCTGAACCTTGGTGCCGAAGGGGAGAGAACGATGCGCCGCCGTCATGGCGTTTTCGTTGAAGATTTCTCCTGATGCTGCCCGCTTGCCGTTAAAGCCGGGGCCATACCAGGAAGCGCCACCACATTGGGCGTAGGCTGCCGTCGAAGTTAGTGCGAGGGCGGCCGCCGCTGCGGCGACGAGAACGGCTCTTCTGATCAATGGTCTATGCTCACTGAAGTTATCGATGAGCATTGCCTAAAGATGACGGGCGGCACGATTAAGGGCAGAATCGCGCGGGATTGTGCTGTGTTGCCTCATTGCCGCAGGTCTGGCGGCATCAATTCATTAACCATTCGGCCAAGGTTCAACGAATCTTAGAAACTGAATCTCATGAATTGCCGAATTAGCGCCTCGCTAACCGCGATCGGTAAGAATCAGGAAACCACTTTGTTCGCTGTGGCCATGAGGCAACGGTTCCTGGAAACCAGCCGCAAGCCCCGGATTTCGGCTGATCAAGCCTGTGAATTACGGGAAATTCGGCCTTTTCAGAAAATTCGAACAATGATTGTGACCGATTTGGGCTGAGCAAAACGGCAATTGCGGCAAAGAAAATGGGCGATGGATGATCCACCGCCCAGGTCAGTCAGGGAGAAGACAGGTGCTTGTGGCTCAGCCACGGGGCTGCGGTACAATGCGCAGATAAGGCTTCAGTTCCTTCCAGCCCTCGGGATACTTGGCCTTGGCCGCCTCATTGGAAACGGCGGGCACGATGATCACATCCTCGCCACTCTTCCAGTTCACCGGCGTTGCCACCTGGTGCTTGGCGGTCAGTTGCAGGCTGTCGATTACGCGCAGCACTTCATCGAAATTGCGGCCGGTCGAAGCGGGATATTCGATCTTGAGCTTTACCTTCTTGTCCGGGCCGACGACGAAGACCGAACGGACGGTCAACGTGTTGTCGGCATTGGGGTGGATCATGTCATAGAGACGCGCCACCTTGCCTTCGGTATCGGCGAGGAGCGGGAAATTGAGCGCGGCGCCCTGGGTCTCTTCAATGTCCCTGGCCCAGCCGCCATGGTCTTCGAGCTTGTCGACCGAAAGGCCGAGAACCTTCACGCCGCGCTTTTCGAATTCCGGTTTCAGCTTGGCGGTGTAGCCAAGCTCAGTGGTGCAGACCGGGGTAAAGTTCTTGGGGTGGCTGAACAGCACCGCCCAGGAGCCTTCAATGTAGTCGTGGAAGTGAATGGTGCCCTCGGTGGATTCAAGGGTGAAGTCTGGGGCGGTATCGCCAATCAGGATTGCCATCGTGCTTTTCCTCTGCCGGCCTTGTCGACCGTAAATCTTAGCTGAGAATATCGTACTGCCAGCCCACGCTTGAAGGGGTGGCTCACGGAATTCTTTTGTGCATCAGCCCATAACAGCGCCATGACATTCCAATCCGACGCCAAAGGCGAGGAGCCGCCCAATTGGCCGCCCTCGTTCACCAGTTCGTTTTTTACGCGAACCGAATCCGCCTCCGACGCGTTGGCCGCTCGTTGTTTGATGAATTTTTCAGTTTTTGAGCCATTTGGAGACCCACGATGAAATCCTCCCTGATCGCCATTACCACCGCCCTCGCCCTTAGCATCGGTGGCACTGCCGCAATCTTTGCACAGGAGAGCACCACGGCCCCGACAACGCTTGAAGAATGCCTCGTGCAGGAGGGCGCAGGCGCCACCGCGCCGGGAGAGTCGCTTCAATCTGATAGCGATGGCGATAGTGAAGCGACGACCGACACGCCGCCTGCCCAGGGTCCTGAGCCAGCCCTTGGTGAGGCAGTGGTCTGCCCAGATGTGGAAGACAGCGCTAACTGACAAAAGGGCCCGCCTCGGCGGGCCTTTTCTTTTGCCTCTATTGCACCATGACCGAGCCGGTAACGGCCCCAGCCGTCGGCCTGCCATTCTTCCAGGTCACATCAAGCCCGTTGAGCGGCACCACCGAAAGGCTCATCTTGCCCGAGCCCTGCTGGATTTCCCGGGCATGGGCGAGATAGATCAGCGAATTGTTGGCCTGGTCATAGATGCGGGTCACGCGCAGCGACTTCCAGATCAGCGAACGGGCTTCCTTGAAGATTTCCTCGCTGCCCTTCAATGGAATATCGCCCACGGTGATCGGGCCGACTGCCGAGCAATCAAGCGCCGAATAGGACGGGTCCTCGAACCAGTTGCCCTGGCTGATGCGATCGATGAAGGAGCGGTTGAAGAACGCCAGGTGGCAGACAACGCCCTGCACATCAGGATCGGCCACGGCCTCGATGGAAATGTCATTGCCGGTCCAATCGACCCCGACATTGCCCACTTCCGAGCGATTGCCGCAAGCGGCAAGGGCGAGAACGGCGGCTCCGAAAACGGCAAGGCGGGCAAATTTGTGCATTGGGTCCTCCAGCGATGTTTTTACAACATGGTTGGTGGGAAGGGTTGTCGCAAGTGACATCCCTTCTATCGTCATTGCCGGGCCTGTCCCGGCAATCCATCTCGCCTCCGCTGGGGACTACCGGGACAAGCCCGGTAGTGACGACGGAATGAGGGCGTTGCAACTAGAAGCGATCCTTTCGCGCCATGAACATTTCGAGCCATCGCACCAGGAGCGAGAGCGAGATCGTCATGGTGAGATAGAGGAAGGCTACGACATTATAGGTCTCGAAAAACTGGAAGCTCGAAGAGGCGTGCAGTTTTCCAAGCTGGGTAATGTCCTGCACCCCCAATGCAGAAACCAGCGCCGAGTCCTTCACCATGGAGACGAAATCATTGCCGAGCGGCGGCAGGATGGTGCGCAGCGCCTGGGGCATGATGACGAGGCGGAAGCACTGGAAGCGCGAGAGACCAAGCGAACGCGCCGCCTCGACCTGGCCGCGTCCCACCGCCTCAATGCCAGCGCGAAAGATTTCGGCGATGAAGGCGGAGTAGCAGATGGTCAGTGCCAGGATGGCCCGCCAGACGAAATCGAAACCGCGGATGGTGGCCGGCTCCATCCAGCCCATGGAGATGAGCGGGCCCACCACCCAGTTGAATCCAGCCACCAATGCCGGAGCGCCGACAAAGGCGATATAAAACAAAAAAACCAGGATCGGGATGCCGCGGATGATTTCCACGTAAAAGGTCGCGATCTCGCGCAGCACGCGGATATTGGAAGTCCGTGCCAGGGCAATGAGCAGGCCCAAAACGGTCGCGAGGCCAAAGGCGATCAGCGTCACCCAAAGCGTCGTCAGCACGCCGCCCGAGAGTTTCTGGAAGATGTTTGAATAGGTCTCGTCCGCCGTGATGGCCCAGAAGCCGAGCACGAACAGCAGCCCGACGGCGAGCAGCCACCAGGGCATTCGGGCAAGGACGGAGGAACGGCGCGGGCGGGTGGTCATGGGTTCATGTGGCGGGTGACTATCAAGGCGGTCCATTCAACTTCCTGCCGCTCTATCACGGCGTCATCCGCGCGAAAGCGGGAATCCCGTCACGCCGAAAGTGAGATCCCCGCTTTCGCGGGGATGACGCCGTGCAGAAGACCAGGACCATACGAAAAGGGATCGTTGATCCCTACTCACCCGTATATTCAAAGAACCAGTAACTGATCCGCTCATCGAGCCAGCCTTCGGCCTTGAGCTGATCGAGCGCGGCATTGAAGGGTTCAACGAGGTCCGAGCCTGGGGTCAAGATCAGCCCGAGCGGATCAGCCTTGATCGCTTCGCCCACCTGCTTGAAGGCACCGGGATCGGCGCCGATATAGCCGGCCGAGGCCGCCTGATCGGCAATAACGGCGTCCACGTCACCAGCCTTCACCGCCTGAACGGCCGCGCCAAAGCTGTCGAAAACTTTCACGCGCGGATTGGCTTCGTCGCCGTCGAGCACGTCATAAATGGCGGTGTAGAAGGACGAGGTGCCAGCCTGGGCGCCGAACAGCAGTTCCGGATCGCCGGCAAAGCTCTCCTTGCTGGTGATGCGCTCTTCGTCGGCGCGAACCAGGAAATATTGCTCCACCGTAATGAAGGGTTTTGTGAAATCGATCTGCTCGTCGCGCTCGGCGGTGATGGTGATGCCATCGGCGCCAACATCGAACTGACCGGTGCGGACGGACTCGATCATCACGTCCCAGGCCACGAGATTCCATTCGACCTTGGCATTGAGCCGTTTGGCGATCTCGTTGATGACGTCATATTCGAGCCCAATGCCTTCCCCGGTCTTGGGATCGGCGAAATTGAGCGGGTAATAGGCGTTTTCCGTCACCGCATGAATGGTGCGGCCGGCAAGATCGGGCAGGTCCTGCGCCGAGGCGGGCATGGAAATGGCGAAAGCCGTAGCGGCCATGGCAAGGAGGGCGGAAGTTTTCAGCATCGATGCGTCCCCAAACGGTCTGATCGCCGGACAATATTGTGGTTTGGAGCAGGGAGCGAGGCACCCCTGCCAATTTTAGTTCCGAAAAGACTGGCACATGGCAAACAATCGCGGCGTCATTCCCGCGAAAGCGGGAATCCGAGTTCGCGCCAAGAATCCCCGCTGTCGCGGGGTTGCCGGAAAGACCGCTTGGTGCAGGCCGCTCAGGCTTCGTCCACGACCTCGGCACCCGGACCGTTCTTCTTCAGCGACTCGATAGCGTTTACTGCGCTGGATTTCTGCTTGTAGGTCTCGGTGCGGACCATGGTTTCGTTGTTCGAGGCAACAAAGCGCACGAAATGCTGGCCGTCCTTGGAGGCGACGATTTCGAAGCGATAGCCCTTGCCTTCTTCGCCCTTGGAGACGTCGACCGTCGCCGCTTCCGGCGCGTTCTTCTTCAGCGACTCGACCGCCGATTTGGCTGAAGCCTTCTGCTTGTAGTTTTCCGACCAGAAAATCGTCTCGGCATTGTAGACGAAAGCGAACTTGAACTGCTCGTTTGCAGCCGCGGTGATCTTGAACTTATGAGCCATGACGCCAGGCCTCCCTCAGGTTCGATCGCCAAAGACTAGCGAAAACCGGGCATTTGGAAAGACTTATTTACTTCCGACGCTATCGATATGGCCGAGGCTGCGCTCGGGGTCGATCCGGTCGCGCACCATTTGCTTGAGCACGCGGCTATCGGGAAAGCCGCCATCGCGCTTTCGCTCCCAGACCAGCTCGTCGTCGAAATGAATCTCGAAAATGCCGCCGGTGCCGGGCACCAGCGTTACCGATTTCAGTTCGATGGAAAAGGTCGAGAGCAGTTCCTGCGCCATCCAGGCCGAACGCAGCATCCAGTTGCACTGCGTGCAATAGGTGATCGTTACGGCCGGTTTCGGCGTCGTCTCGTCGCTCATTTGCGCTTCTTCTTGCCCGTCTCGCTGGGATCGACAAGGCTAGCCAGGATTTCATCGACGAGGTCGAGATCCTGTCTTTTGCCGGCCGCCTGCTGCTGCAGGTCGACGAGATAGGAGGTGGTATAATAAAGCCGCCGCGCCAGCATGCCGGCAATGTGCAGCGAGAATTCGGGATGCCCATCAAGAAACGTCAGGGCATCGGGAATTTCATAGGCCTCCACTTCGGAGAGAGCCTTCACGGTCGCGGAATGCGGCATGTCGAGCAGCACGGCCATTTCGCCGAAAATCGAGCCGGGCTCGTCGACATGGGTCACCTGCGTGCGTTCGCGGATGATCTCCACCTGCCCCTCGATGAGGACATAGAGTTTTCCGAGGCGCTCGCCCTCGGGCAGGATCACCTGCCCCGACTTGAACCGCTGCTTTTTCAGATCCCTGCAATAGTCGAGAATATCGGCCATGGCCTGCCCTCATTCATCCGCCGCCACCTAAATTAAAGGCTTTGCGGCGCAAAGCAATCTGGCTGGCGCCATGGCTAGTCGGAGAACCGCGAGCGCCAACACCCCCACCCATCCTCCCCCATCAAGGGGGAGGTGATGCTGCGGTGGTTTGGGCGAGATATTGCCCAGAACTCGATGGGCACCTCCACCTTGATGGGGGAGGTTGGGAGGGGGTGAGGCCCCTCGAACCAGCTTCTAAAGCAGCTTCTCGATATCGCCTGCAATTTCGGCCGGTTCCGTCGCCGGCGAGAAGCGCTCCACCACCGTGCCGTCCCGCCCGATCAGAAACTTCGTAAAATTCCACTTGATGGCTTCGCTGCCGAGAAGCCCTGGCGCCGATGCTTTGAGCCATTGGTAGAGCGGATGCGCCTCTTCGCCATTGACGTCGATGCGTTCAAAGATCGGGAAGGTCACCCCGTAATTGATCTCGCAAAAACTCGCGATCTCTTCGCTGGTGCCCGGCTCCTGCCCGGCAAATTGATCGCAGGGAAAGGCCAGCACGACAAAACCGCGATCCCCATATTGCCGATAGAGCGCCTCGAGCCCGGCATATTGCGGGGTCAGTCCGCATTGGCTCGCTACATTGACCACCAGAACGACCTTGCCGGAAAAGTCGGCAAGATTTTGCGGCGTGCCGCTGAGGAGAGGCAGGGTAAAATCGGCGAGCGTGGTCATGGAATTTTCCGGGGAGGCAGAGGAGGATAGACTCATGTGCACCCGCGGGGGCGACAGTTCAATGCGGCACAATGAAAAGGCCCCGGTTTCCCGGGGCCCTCACATCAATTGCCGAACAAGAGATCCATCAGCGTGCGCTGCGAATTCTCGTTCTGATAGACCGGCTGCTGCGGCTGCTGGCCTACCGAGGCGGGCGGCGCGAAGGGGCTCGTCGGCTGCACCTGCTGGCCCTGGAACTGCTGCTGATTGGCAGCCGGGGCGCTCGGCACCCAGACCTGCTGGCCCGTCGCCGGATCGACCACCAGCACCATGGGCAGGCCCGTCTGCGGATCGATCGGGGCGCTATTGTTTGTAAACGCCGCATTCGGGTCGGTGGCGAAACCCGCATTGGGATCGGTCTGCAGCGGCAGGCCCGTCACTGGATCGATGATTTGGCCCTGCGCATCGTATTGCGGCTGGGTCTGGTCAAAGCCCCCATTGATCGGCAGGCCCGTATTGGGATCGGTCATCTGTCCGGTCTGGATCGGCGGATTGGTGGTTGCACCGGTCCCCACAGGCGCAAGGTTGGTGTTAGGCAGGCCCGTGGCCGGATCGATGGCAACGGTCTGGCCCGTCGTCGGATCGATCGTGGTCTGCACCGGCAGGCCCGTGCCGCCATCGACATATTGCACCTGCGGCTGGCCGGTCGTCGGGTCGATCACCGGCTGCCCCGTCGCCGGGTCGATCAATTGCTGGGCAATCAACTGGCCCTGATAAGAGCCGCCCGGAATCGGAACCGGCGAGCGCCCGGCATGGGCCTTGGTCATGAATTCGGACCAGATGGCCGCCGGCACATTGCCGCCCGACAGAGTGGTCTTGGTGTCATTGTCATTGCCGAGCCACACGCCGGTGACCATGGCCGAGGTATAGCCGACAAAGAGCGCATCGCGGGCGTTCTGGCTGGTGCCGGTCTTGCCGCCAAAATCCCAACCGCCCAGATTTGCGCCGCGCCCCGTGCCCACTTCCACAGCGGTCTCGAGCATGTCGTTCATTTCGGCGAGCACATTGGGATCGACGACGCGGCCGGGGCCGGCATCGGAGGCTTCATAGAGCTGCGTGCCATCCTTGGAGGTGATCTTGGTGATCACATTGGGGATGACACCCATACCGCCATTGGCAAAGGGCGCATAGGCCGAGGTCAGTTCGAGAAGGTTCACTTCCTGCGTGCCGAGCGCGATGGACGGCACCGGGGTCATGGGCGAGGAAATGCCCATGCGGGTCGCGACATCGATAACCGCTTCCGGCGTGACGTCGATGGCGAGGCGACCGGCAATTGTATTGAGCGAATAGGCAAGACCCTGGCGCAACGTTACCGTGCCGGCATATTTGCCCGAGGCATTGCGCGGGCTCCAACCATTATATTCGAACTGGGCGTCCTCGGCCAAAGTGTCCGGGGTATAGCCCTTTTCCATGGCGGCCATATAGACGAAGGGCTTGAAGGTCGAACCGGGCTGACGCTTTGCCGTCACGGCACGGTTATACTGGCTTGCCTGATAGTCGACGCCGCCGACCATGGCGCGCACGGTGCCATTGACGTCCATGGCCACCAGCGCGCCCTGCGAGAAGCCGCGCTTGGGGCCTTCATTGGCCACGGCCTCGCGGACGGCAAACTCGGCGTCCTTCTGCATCTTCCAGTCGATGGTGGTCTGCACCACCACGTCATCCTTGATCTCGCCGATATAGGCGGTCATCAGGCTTTCGACCCAATCGGCCACATAGGATTCCGAACCCGCGACCACAGTCCGAACCGTTCCCTGATCGGACGAAATCTGCGCCGCATCGGCTTCTTCGCGGGTGATATAGCCTTCCTGCGCCATGGAATTGAGCACGAGGCGCTGCCGCTCGATGGCGCGCTGCGGATTGGCCTTTGGATTATAGGCCGAAGGCGCGGGCAGGATGCCGACCAGCATGGCGGCCTGACCAAGCGAAAGATTGCGCGCGGAAACGCCGAAATAGGTCTGCGCCGCGGCTTCGATGCCGGTGGCGCCGGAACCGAAATAGACGCGGTTCATATAGAGTTCGAGAATTTCTTCTTTGGTGAAATTCTGCTCGAGCCAGATAGCGAGGATCGCTTCCTGTACCTTGCGGCCCAGGGTCTGGTCGGGGGTAAGAAAGAGGTTCTTTGCCACCTGCTGGGTCAGCGTCGATGCACCGCGCGTCACTTCGCGTGCCTGCACCGATTCCACTGCCACGGCGATAAGACCGATGGGGTCGACGCCAAAATGGCTCATGAAACGCCGGTCTTCCGAGGCGATGAAGGCGGCCGGCACATATTGCGGCAATTCGCGGAAAGTGACCGCTTCGCCGCCGGTCTGGCCGCGATTGGAGATCAGGCTGCCATCGGCCGCGAGGATGCGAATATTGGGCGGGCGATCAGGAATGGCCCAGCTATTGGACGAGGGGAGCTGGGCGCCATAGTAGACGATGACGCCGATAACGGCGAGGCCGCCCCAGAGGCAGGCGACAAAGCCCCACCACAAGAGACCCATGAAAAAGCCGCCCGAGCGCGACCGGCGCTTCCTGGGCTTGGCCGTTTCGGCCTTGCCGCGGCGCGGCTCCTTTTCGGCGCGCGCCGGCTTCTTGCCACGCGGCGGCTTGCCGCCACCGCCAGCACCACCACCAAACGGGCCCCCAGAACGTTCGTCATCGACGAAGCCGCCGACGGACTGGCCAAGGCTCGGCTCGACGCGCTGGCCCTTTGGGCCACGCGCTTGCGGCTTGGCACCCCTATTGGGCTGGGCACCAACGCGATCATCGGCCGAAATGCGGAAGTCCATCGAGCAAACCTGTCCTAGGGAGTCTCATCCCGCTTCTACCCTGTTCTCTCCATGAGGGAAACAAAAGGTAAGCAGGAGGTTAAAGTCCTCTGGCGCGCTGTGGACGGGATTTCCCGTCTCTGCTGCGTCTCGCGTTCGGATGAGACGCTTTTCTGCGGTAAATGTGGCCGGTTTATGTGAGTTTGGCGCAGGATTAAACGACTGTGTCGCCGACGCCACAACAAGGAGCCTGGCCTGATCTGGGACAGACCCCGACAATCGGTGACTCCGGGAATGCGGCGGGCTAGGCTCCGATATCTCATGATCAGCCGCAAGAGCGCGCCAATGCCCCGCTTTCTCGCCGTCTACACGATGCAACCGGAAGACCTCGCCCGTTTCCGCGCCATGCCCAAGGCCGATCAGGACGCGATCGATGATGTGGGGCTCAAGCAATGGGCCAAGTGGGAAAAGAAGAACGCCGCCTCCTTCCCCGATCCCGGCGGCATGGTCGGCAAGACGCTGCGCGTCAGCAAGAATGGGACGGCGCCGGCAACCAATCCCTTTTGCGGCTATATCGTTGTCGAAGCCGAGACCATCGAGGCCGCGGCAAAGCTCTTCGAGAACCACCCGCATTTTTCCGTCTTTCCCGGCGACGGCGTCGACATCATGCCCTTTCTTACCGGGCCATCCACCTGATCAGGGCCTTGCGAGCGCCCCAATGAGCGGGCAGAAAGCCGTATGCGCTTCTGCCTCACGCTCCTCGTTTTTCTGCTGTTCGCCCTCACGCCCGCCCGCGCCGATATGGTGGACGCCGCATTCGACCGGGCCATCAGCCAGTTCGAAGCCGCCCGCCCGGGTCTGCCAGCCGAGCTTTTCGGGGTCGATGTCGCCGCCTATCGTTCCGCGCTGACCTTTAGGCAATTCACCTCGAGCCATTGGGGCGGCACTATCACCATGCGCGTCGAAAACGGCAGCGAAGCCAACAATTCCTGCGCGCGCTTTGCCGCCTTTGTCAGCCTGCCGCCGAGCGATGGGAAAGTCCGCTTGATCCTCTGCCCGCAGTTCTCGACATCGGGCGCCGATGCGCTGCGCACCCTCACTGTCCTGCACGAACTCGTGCATGTCGTTGCCGGACCCAACGAATGCCGGGCCATGGCCTTCGCCGCCCGCATAGAGCAGGCGGCGACCGGTCGCTTCACCGATGTCGGCAACTATTGGCAGGCCAATGGCTGCGAGGGATCGGGGTTCAGCCTGCCTTAGCGCCAGCCGAGACCCGGCGCCACGTGGGTGAGAATGCTCTCGATCACATGGGCATTGTAGTCGACACCGAGCTGGTTCGGGACCGTAAGAAGCAGCGTATCGGCTTCGGCGATGGCTTCGTCGCGCTTCAGCTCTTCAATGAGCTTGTCGGGCTCGGCCGTGTAGCCGCGGCCGAAAACGGCGCGCTTTTCCGGTTCGATATAGCCGAACTGATCCTGTTCGGGACGACCGGCGCCGAAGAACATCCGGTCCTGATCGTTGACCAATGCAAAGATCGAACGGCTCACCGAAACGCGCGGCTCACCAGCGTGGCCCGCTTCCTTCCACGCAGTGCGATAGGCGCGGATCTGTTCGGCCTGCTGGATATGGAACGGTTTTCCCGACTCGTCGAATTTCAGCGTCGAGGATTGGAGGTGCATGCCCATCTTGGCCGCCCAGATGGCCGTCGCGTCGCTCGCCGCACCCCACCAGATGCGGTTGCGCAGGCCTTCCGAATGCGGCTCAAGCCGCAGCATGCCCGGCGGATTGGGGAACATGGGTTGCGGGTTGGGCTGGGCAAAACCCTTGCCCTTCAGCACTTCGAGGAACACCTCAGCATGCTGGCGCGCCATGTCCTGATCGGTCTTGCCCTCTTCGGGCTGGAACCCGAAATAGCGCCAGCCATCGATCACCTGTTCCGGAGAGCCACGCGAAATGCCGAGCTGCAAGCGCCCGCCGGCAATGAGGTCAGCCGCACCGGCATCCTCGGCCATATAGAGCGGGTTTTCGTAGCGCATATCGATCACGGCCGTGCCGAGTTCGATCTTTTTGGTCTTGGCACCAGCGGCGGCCAACAATGGAAAAGGCGAGGCGAGCTGGCGGGCAAAATGGTGCACGCGGAAATAGGCGCCGTCGGCCCCCAACTCTTCGGCGGCAACCGCCAGGTCAATGGACTGCAACAGCGCATCGCCAGCCGAACGGGTGCCCGACTGCGGCGAGGGGTTCCAATGCCCAAAGGACAGAAAGCCAATCTTTTTCATATTTGCCTCACGGGCTTAATTCATCTCACGCCATAGCTAGGCGGTAAGGATATCAGGCACAAGGCGCCCAATCGGAACGGATTGGTCCAGCCCGGTGAACGATGCGGCAGTCCCGGCTGAAGGATCAAGCCTCGGGCAGACCCGTCGGATGGACACGCTCGGTCAGATATTGAACCGTCCAGTACATGCACTTCAGCGCCCAGGCCTCGCCCTCGCGCATGTTTCGATCCCGCGCCCAGCGCGCCCGCCCCGCCTGCCGCGTCGGCATATAGGCTGCCACATGCGCCACAGTGCAGGACGGATGGCCGTAACTCTCGCAAAAGACTTTCAAGCGCCGCAACTGCTCTTCCGGCGAAAAAGCGGGATCGCCGAGATCAAGCCAGGTCCAGGCGCTATAGGATACATCCCAAAGCCGCGTCCCCGGCGCCACCGTATCGAAGTCGATCATCGCGTAGGGCATGGTCCCGCGAAACACGGTGTTGCTGGGCGTCCAGTCATTGTGACAGAGGATTTCAGCGCCAAGGTCTCGTACGGGCGCAAAACTCTCCGTCGCATCGTGGAATTTTCTGAGCAGCGCCGCTGCGGCCACATGCTGCGCATCGGAAAAGCCGTCAGCATCGGCTGGCAGGTCGCTGGGCAGATAAGTCAGTATCTCACGGCCGAGATCATCCAACCCCAGATACCGCGGCGCCCCGTCAAACCCCACGGCTTCGAGATGGCGCAGCGCCTGATGAACCAAGCTGCGATCCCAGCTCATCGTCCGGCGCACCGTGTCACCAAGGCGGACAACCCTGTTGACCTGCCCGCCCCGCAATTCGATTTCTTCGTCGTGCATTGCGTCCCCAGTGTTCAAAGGCCGGCGCCATTCGAGCGTAGCTCTCATGGCCTAGCCTGCTCAAATCGCTCCACCGGAGCGATTTGTCCCTGCGGGCCGGCTGCCATTCGAGCGTAGCTCTCATGGCCTGCTCGCCTAAAATCTCCCCACCGGGGAGATTTTGCCTTCGGCACGGCTCTCAGACGTCCAGATTGCTCACGTTGAGTGCATTGTCCTGGATGAATTCGCGGCGCGGTTCGACGAGGTCGCCCATGAGGGCGGTAAAAATTTCGTCGGCTTCGCTGGTTTCGTCGATTTCGACACGCAACAGCGTGCGGGCATTGGGGTCAAGCGTCGTTTCCCAGAGCTGCTCGGCGTTCATTTCGCCAAGACCTTTATAGCGCTGCAGCGAAACGCCCTTGCGGCCGGCATCGGTGACGGCCTTGAATAGCGAGCTCGGCCCGAAAATGGAAATCGTCTCGCCCTTGCGCTTCAGCGTCGGAACGCCGCCAAAGAGCTCGTCGAGGCGCCCTGCCAACTGCCGCAGCTTGCGCGCGTCGGCCGACTGCAATAGCGCCCGGTCGATCTGGTGGGTTTCCGTCACGCCACGCACGGTGCGCGAGAAGGCCAGCGCGTCCTCGTCGGTGACGACACCGCTCCAGCCGCGTTCCAGCTCGTCCGAAATACGGTCGAGGCGGTTGCCAACACGCTTCAGCGTCTCGGCGCTCTTTTCGGGGTCGGCCATGCCTTCGGGATCGAGCCCACCGACAATCGCGGCCTGTTCAACCAGGTTCCTGTTGTAGCGCGTATTGAGATTCTTGATGGCATAGTCGATGTCGCGCGCCTGCTGCAGGATAGCCATGAGGTCCGGCCCGGCATGCTCGACGCCATCGCGCGTCGTGAACACGGCTTCGTCGAGACCGGCACTGAGGAGATAGTCCTCGAGGGCCCGCTCGTCCTTCAGATATTGTTCCGAGCGGCCGCGCGTCGCCTTATAGAGCGGCGGCTGCGCGATATAGATGTGACCGCGTTCCAGCAGTTCCGGCGTCTGCCGATAGAAGAAGGTCAGCAGCAGCGTACGGATATGGGCGCCGTCGACGTCGGCGTCCGTCATGATGATGATCTTGTGATAGCGCAGTTTGTCGGCGTTGAACTCTTCGCGGCCGATGCCGGTGCCGAGCGCGGTGATCAGCGTGCCGACCTGGTCGGACGAGATCATGCGATCGAAGCGCGCGCGCTCCACATTGAGAATTTTTCCGCGCAGCGGCAGCACTGCCTGATTGGAGCGATCGCGGCCTTGCTTGGCCGATCCACCTGCCGAGTCGCCTTCGACGATGAAAATTTCCGACTTGGCGGGGTCGCGTTCCTGGCAATCGGCAAGCTTGCCCGGGAGCGAAGAGATTTCGAGCGCGCCCTTACGGCGGGTGAGTTCGCGCGCCTTGCGGGCGGCTTCGCGGGCGGCAGCGGCTTCCACCACCTTGCCGACGATGACCTTGGCTTCGTTCGGGTGCTCTTCGAACCACTGGCCGAGCTTCTCGTTGACGATGTTTTCGACAACGGGGCGCACTTCGGAGGAAACCAGCTTGTCCTTGGTCTGGCTCGAAAATTTCGGGTCAGGTACCTTTACGGACAGCACGCAGGTCAGACCTTCGCGGGTATCGTCACCCGAGAGTTCGACCTTTTCCTTCTTGGCAATGCCCGACGAGGTCGCATAGCCCGTCACCTGGCGCGTCAGCGCACCGCGCAGGCCCGCGAGGTGCGTACCGCCATCGCGCTGCGGGATGTTGTTGGTGAAGCACAGCACGTTCTCGTGGTAGCTGTCGTTCCACTGCAGCGCCACTTCGACGGTGATGCCGTCCTTTTCCGAGACCATGGTGATCGGCTTTTCGATCACCGGCGCCTTGGACTTGTCGAGATATCTTACGAAGGCCTCCAACCCGCCCTCATAGAAGAGCTCAACCTCGACCGGCTCGGGATGGCGGTGATCGCGTAGCAGGATACGCACACCGGAATTCAAAAAAGCCAGTTCGCGCAGGCGGTGTTCGAGCGTCTTGAAATCGAACTCGACCATGGTGAAGGTGTCGGTCGAGGGCAGGAAGGTGATTTCCGAGCCCGAGCGCCCTTCATAAGTGCCCGGCTGCCTGTTCTCGACATAGGAGCCCACGACCTTAAGCGGCGCATCGGCGACGCCATGGGTAAAGCTCATCTCATGCACTTCGCCATCGCGGCGAATATTGAGCTTCAAGAAGACCGAAAGCGCGTTCACCACGGAAACGCCCACGCCGTGGAGACCGCCGGAAACCTTGTAGGAGTTCTGGTCGAATTTGCCGCCAGCATGGAGCTGGGTCATGATGACCTCGGCCGCCGAGACGCCTTCGTCCTTGTGGATGCCCACGGGGATGCCGCGGCCATTGTCGTTGACCGAGCAGGAGCCGTCGGCATTGAGCGTCACGGTCACGAGGTCGGCATGGCCGGCCAGGGCCTCGTCGATGGCGTTGTCGACCACCTCATAGACCATGTGATGCAGGCCCGAACCGTCATCCGTATCCCCGATATACATGCCAGGGCGCTTGCGCACGGCATCGAGCCCTTTCAGCACCTTGATGCTATCGGCGCCATACTCGTTCGGGGTCGGATTTTCGCTATCGCTCATGGGGTCCGAATCAGTCTCTTTGAACTTGTTTCTGTTCTAGCGGAAGGGGGCTCAATCCCCAAGAAAATTGCCGGTTTTCATGGCTTTTGCTGGGCATAAGGATGCCCGGTTTCGCACCATTCTTCTCCCCCTCGGGGAGAAGGTGGCGCGCAGCGCCGGATGAGGGGGATTCTGGGGTGTTTTACACACCCTCACCCGTCTCGCGCTTCGCGCGATCCACCCACTCCCCGAGAGGGAGAGGAATAGAAAACTAGTCCCGTGCCACGCGACCTTCGCGTACCGTAAAACGCTGTGCCCGGTCCTCCAGCGCCTCGAACAGCACCGTGTCTGTCCCGGTCAGAAAACACTGCGTTTCGAGCCCATCGAGAGCCAGGAACAAGGCCCGTCGGCGATCGGGATCGAGGTGCGCCGCAATCTCGTCGAGGAGGAGGAACGGCACGATACCGGTCCGCAGGCGCACCAGACGCGCATGGGCCAGGATCAGGCCAATAAGAAGCGCCTTCTGCTCCCCGGTCGAGCCCAGAGCTGCCGGCATGTGCTTTTGCGCATGGAGGACTTCCAGGTCGACCCGGTGTGGACCTGATGTGGTGCGTCCGGCCGCCCGATCAAGCCCGCGCGCCGCATGCCAGCGCTGCGCCAAGAGAGCCTCAAGCTCAGCCGAGGTGGTCGCCTCGGCGCCATCTTCAAACAGTGGCGTCAGCGACAGCCTTGCCGCCGGGAAACTGGCATCATCGAGGCTTTCGGCGATCAGCGCCTGGAGATGGGCCAGACTATCCGCCCGATTGAGGTGAATGGACGCACCAAGCTCGGCCATCTGCACTTCCACGGCATTGAGCCAGCGCAAGTCGGACCCCTCTTCGAGCAGCTTGTTGCGCTGCCGCATGGCCTTTTCATAGTCCGAGACCGCCGAAGAGTGTGAGGGGATCAGCGTCGTCACCAGCCGGTCGAGAAACCGCCGCCGCTCGCCCGCAGGCCCGGAAAAGAGCCCATCCATGCTTGGGGTCAGCCAGAGCACGCGCAGATAGTCGCTCATGGCTTCAATCGAGCGCGCATTGGCGCCATTGACCCGCACCCGCCGCCCGCCATCTGGCAGGGCGCCGGTGCCGATATCGGCCGGCCCGTCATCGGTCTCAATGGTCGCCGCCACGGCCCAGCTCGTATCCGAGCCCTGCTGCTGTAAAGTTTCAAAACTGGCGCCACGCAGCCCGCGCCCCGGCGAGAGCACGGAAACCGCCTCGAGGAGATTGGTTTTTCCCGAACCATTGGGCCCGGTCAGCACGACGTGGCGCTCATCAAGATCGAGCGCCGCAGCGGCATAGTTGCGGAAGGCGGATAGCCGGAGGCGGGAGATGTGGCGGATCATTTTTTTGGCCCGCTTGAGGAAGGCCCCCTCACCCCAACCAAATTCGTAAAAGCGAATTCGGTGAGCTTCGCGGCGACCTCTCCCCCAAGGGACAGGTGGGAGTGTGCCAAAGTCGCGAAGCGACACCTCTCCCTTTGGGGGAGAGGTCGGCCCGCAGGGCACACCGAATTCGCAAGCGAATTCGGTTGGGGTGAGGGGGCCTTCACTTCAATAAAATCACACGCGCATCGGCATCAGCACATAAAGCGCGTTTGCCTCACCCTCTTCCTTGACCAGCGTCGGCGAATTGGCGTCGTTGAAGAGGAAGACGGCGCTTTCCGAGCGGATCTGGGTGATGATGTCGAGGAGATACCGGGCATTGAAGCCGATCTCGAAGGCATCGATGTCGAAATCGACCGCCAGCTCTTCGCTCGCCGTGCCGTGATCCGGATTGGTCACCGAGAGTTCGAGGAGACCATCGTGGGCCTGCAGCTTGACCGCCTTGCCGCCGCGATCCGAGGCAATGGTCGAGACGCGATCGACGGCCACGGCAAAGGCGCCGCGATCGACCAGCATCTGCTTGTCATTGTTCTTCGGGGTCACGCGATCATAATCGGGGAACGTGCCCTCGATCAGCTTGGAAAGCAGCACGACCGGGCCGACGGTGAAGCGGATCTTCGTGTCCGAAACTTCCACATGCACGTCGCCATCGACGCCATCGAGCAGTTTCTGGACTTCGCCCACGGTCTTCTTCGGCACGATGATGCCGCTCATGCCGGTCGCGCCTGCGGGGGCAGCGATTTCGGCGCGGGCCATGCGGTGGCCGTCCGTCGCCACAGCGCGGAACAGCGGGCCGCTCTGGGAATTATCGACGGCGTGGAAATAGATGCCGTTGAGATAATAGCGCGTCTCTTCGTTCGAAATAGCGAACTGGGTGCGCTCGATCAGTTCACGCAGCAGCGCCGCCGAGACGTCGAATTCATGGGCGAAAGCGCCCGACTTCAAATCGGGGAACGAGTCCGGAGACAAACATGCGAGGTTAAAGCGCGAGCGGCCGGAGGTGAGAACCATGTTCTCCCCGCCATCGGTCTCGAGCCGCACTTCGGCGCCGTCGGCCAGTTTTCGCACGATTTCATAGAGCGTATGCGCCGGGACCGTCGTCGTGCCCGGTGTGGAAACCATGGCGGGCACGCTCTCCGTCACCTCGATATCGAGGTCGGTGGCGCGCAGTTCGACATGATCCTCGCTGGCCTTGAACAGCACGTTGGCGAGGATGGGATAGGTGTTGCGGCGTTCCACAACCCGATGCACATGGCTCAGCGACTTGAGCAGATGGTTGCGTTCGAGCGTGACTTTCATATTCGGCATCTATCCCAAAAAAGCGCAGCAATCCGGCCAAGGCCGGGCAGGGACGTTTACATTCTCGTAAGAGGTTGGCAAGGCCAGCGCGACCATTCACCGCGCCCAAACTGTGGATCAGCTCTGGAAATAGACGGTCACCGAAAAGCGCTCCTCCGCATCGGCGCCCAGCGCCTCGAGCCCTTCAAAGGGTACGCAGCGATCCACCGCCGCCAGAATGCTGTCGGTCAGAACGCCGCGCTTGCTCGCCGCCTTGGCCGATTCCGGGGAAAGCATCACCTCGCCATCGAGCCGCCCGTCGCCGAAAAAGGCAATATCGAGCGCCAGGCGCTGGTCTTCCTCGCCCGGCGGCACGATCCAGCAGGACATCAATTGCTGCTGCACCCGAATGGCGATGGCCCGGTTCTGCTTGGCAATGGCTTCGGCGGAAAGGCCCTGTGCCAGAACGGGCTGGGCAAGGAAAAGGGCGACAAAAAGAGCGGCAAATCGGATCATGCGCTCATGGGTGCCGGTCGGCCCCGGCGAGATCAAGGCACAGTTCTGTCATTGGCGAGAGCTTTGGGGATTGTCGCAGGGAAGACACAACACCCCCGGCCCCCCCTCGCCCCTTGCGGGAGAGGGACAGGAAAGTCCGCGTTCAGCGGATTTTCCAGGGTGAGGGGTATTCTATCCTCCGCAGAGGAGCGCGTAAGGGGCGCAGCAAGAATACCCCTCATCCGCCCTTCGGACACCTTCTCCCGCAAAGGGAGAAGGGGGTATCGAGTTTGCCCGAGCCTGCGAGCTATTCTTCGAGCATGCGCTTCAGGAGTTCGATTTCCTGGCCGAGTTCCAGGTCATCCTTGATCATCTGTTCCACCTTGCGCACCGAGTGAAGCACGGTCGTGTGGTCCCTGCCCCCGAAGCGGCGACCGATTTCCGGCAGCGAACGGCTGGTCAGCGCCTTGGCCAGATACATGGCGATCTGGCGCGGACGCACCACGTCGCGCGAGCGGCGGGCCGACAGCAGCTCGTTGCGCGGCACCTTGTAGTGGCGCGAGACAATTTTGAGAATGTCTTCGATGCGGACGCGCTTGGCGTCGCGAGCCCGGATCAGGTCGGCCAGGGTCTTTTCGGCCAGCGGCACGGTGATCAGTTCGCCTGTCAGCTGGTTGGCAGCAACGAGGCGATTGACGGCGCCATCGAGATCGCGGCCATGGCTCGTGACTGCACGGGCAACATAATCGAGCACGGCCGGCGGGAAGTGCATGCCGAAGCGGGCGGTCGACTGGTCCGCACGGCGCTGCACGATGGCGCGGCGCAAGTCCATGTCGAAGGTCGAGATCGGCACGACGAGGCCGCCGGAGAGACGCGAACGCACGCGCTCATCGAGCATTTCGAGATCGCGCGGCGGCGCATCGCCAGCCACGACGACCTGCTTGGCGCCCGTAAGAAGCGCGCCGAGCGTGTGGCCGAATTCGGTGGCCGACTTGCCCTGCAGGAACTGCATGTCGTCGATGAGGAGAAGGTCGACCTTGCGCAGCCACTCCTTGAAGCCGAGCGCCGACTGGCGCTGAACGGCGGTGATGAAGTGGTACATAAAGTGGTCGGCGGTCAGGTAGACGATGTTTTTCGAACTATCCGCCTGGCTGACGGCATGGGCGATGGCATTCAAGAGGTGCGATTTGCCAAGGCCCACGGTCGAGTGGATATAGACCGGATTGAAGGTGACGGTGTTGTTGATCGCCGCATTGGCGATCTGTTTGGCGACCCCAAAAGCCATTTCATTGGCTTCGCCCGACACGAAGGTGTCGAAGGTCATGCGGGAATCGATGGCGCTACCGGCGAGGGCATCGCCCTTTTGCGCCGGCTGCGGCACGAGGCGGGCGACCGGCGTTTCGACGGCGGCAGCCTGCGCGGCAGGCTTGGCGACCGGCGCTTCTTCGGCCGGCTCGGCAGCAACGACCGGCGCCGTGGCCAGGCGCGGGCGGGCCTGGCCATTGACGCGCAGGGTTACATGGAGGCGCGCCGCATCGGGAACGTCGTGGCGAAAGGCTTCGACGATGCGGTCGGAATAATTGGATTGCACCCAGGAGCAGAGGAAGCGCGTGGGCGCCGAAAGGTGCACCAGGTCGTCGACGAGCTCTTCAAGCTCAAGCCGTGCAAACCAGGAGGTAAAGACATCCTCGCCGACGGCCGCCTTGAGGCGGGCGCGCACACGCATCCAGAGATCGCGCTGGGTGGCGGCGGGGGAATTTTCGCTCATGACAGGGTCGCCACTCTGGTTGACGGAAGAGGAGGAAGGAGAGGCGGCCACTGACCAGTCATCCCGTCCTGCGATTGCCTGTCGCATCATTATTTAGCCCTGTTTCGTTTTGCCCGTGCGGTCCGCATGCCGCCGAAGCTTGTTGTTCTCGCGCCCGCCGCTCCGTTTAAGAGACGAGCAATTCCTTGCTTCTCCGGAGAGGAGAAACATCGACCGCGACAGTTCCCTGCCATGGCCCCAATCAATCAATGTCGTGGTGTCGGCCGGACGGCCGAAGGACTAATACGCAGTGCCACCCCGAAGGAATCCGGCAGCACACCGTTCCGTCAAAAAGGTCATAACCAGCCCATGCTGTTCCAGCCTCGTGTGCCGAGACAGCCCCCAAACTCTTGCCCGAAGTGATCGTGTCCACACCGTGCCGGGGTCTTTTCGAGCCCCGCTTTTCCGTGCTGACCAGTTCACTTTAGGGGGTTGGTTTTGGCCCCGCAACTGGTGAATCGATGAAATAGGGTCTTGACTCGGAGACAGAGATTTTACCCTCGGGCGAGGTGCAAAATTGCCTTTCCACAAGAGCCTGTGACTCAATGCAGAATCGCTTTTTCGTCCCTTTAATAAAGGATGAAAAAATTATTCTCTTCCCCTGATACCGCCGATTTTATGTCGATTTGAACGCGGTTTAACGGCGCTCCGATTCCTCGGGTAACCTGTTAAATCTCAAGCGCTTTCCGCTTTGCTGCCCAAAGGTGAGGCATTCTACCACACCGTCACGGAAATGAAATGTGACGACGCCACGACGAAAAACTTGCCCGTTCGACTAGTAAAGAAAAAGGGCTCCTTGCGGAGCCCGTTTCTTCTGTCGCGTCTGCCTTGAGGGCGCCGCTTCAGATCCTGCGCTTAGGCCTGGAGGGCCTTCACGCGGCTATTGAGGCGGCTGACCTTGCGAGCTGCGAGGTTGGCATGAACGATGCCCTTGGTCGCAGCGCGGTTGATTTCCGGTTCGGCAGCCTTGAGGGCCGCGAAAGCAACGGCGTGATCGCCAGCGGTGATCGCTTCTTCGACCTTGCGGATGAAGGTACGAACGCGGCTACGACGCGACTTGTTGACAGCGGTGCGGGCTGCAATCTTGCGGGTAGCCTTTTTGGCTGAAGGCGTATTGGCCATAACGGTCCTCTTTAGCGTCCAACCGGCCAACAAGCGTACAAAGTCGCAGGCGTCCGGGGTAAAATGAAATCGGCGGCTTTCGACTGCCGCCAAGTTGGGCGGTCTATAGGGGAAAGGCGCCGGGGCGTCAACAGGACTCTGTCGCCAAAGCCCGCATCTGGCGTGCCTCAGGGCGCCTTCTGGCACACCGGGCAAAAGAATGTCGAGCGCCCCGACTGCACGATGCGCTCCACGGTCCCGGTGCACAGAGGCGTCGGACATGGCTCCCCTTCCCGGTCATAGACCGCAAAGCGGTGCTGGAAATAGCCAGAACCGCCCTCCGCATTTCTGAAATCGCGCAGCGTCGAGCCACCCACCTCGATCGCTTCTATGAGCACTTCACGCACCGCATAGGACAGGTCCTCCAGCGCCTTTTTGGGTTTTTCGGCTTTGGTGAGAAGGCTTCGCGCTTCGACCGTCGGCAGGATATGGGCCCGATGCAGTGCCTCGGCGACATAGATATTGCCGAGCCCCGCCACGACTCGCTGGTCGAGCAAGGCCGCCTTTATCGGCGCCTTCTTGCCCTTGAAAGCCGCGGCCATTTCCTCGGCATTGAAATCATTGCCGAGCGGTTCCGGCCCCAGGTCCTTCAAATAGGAAGAATCCTCGGGTCGCTCGAACAGGTCCAAAAACCCGAACCGCCGGGGATCGGCATAAATAAGGTGGCTCTTGCCGTGCTCGGGATGATCGATCGAAAAAATGAGATGATCGTGTTTCGGCTCGGTCCCCGGCTCATAATAGCGCGGTGGCTTGTCGATGCCGTGCTCGGCAAAGCGCCAGGAGCCGGTCATCCCCAGATGGCTCAAAATGGTAAAACCGTTGTCGAGGGTCATGAGCAGGTATTTTGCCCGGCGCCCGACATTGGTCACTGTCGCGCCCGTTACCTTTTCCGCCAGCCCCGTTGGAAAGGGAAAGCGCAGGTCCGGACGGCGCAGCTCCACCTTGTCTATACGCGCATGCAGCAGCCAGGGCTCGAGCCCGCGTCGGACGGTTTCTACCTCGGGCAGTTCGGGCACCAGAATCTCCTTTACCCTGCGCGTTCTTGCGCCATGGGCTTTTCATCGCGCCTTATATATGGTGCGCGCCGATCCCATGTGGATGTCTTCAATAGTCCAGCAAAGAGGCGTGAGCCATGACCGAGGCGCGCGAAACCACCCATTTCGGCGAACAGACCGTGGCGCTCGAGGACAAGCAGGGCCTCGTCAACAAGGTCTTTCACGACGTCGCGGACCGCTATGACCTCATGAATGACCTCATGAGCTTTGGCATTCACCGCCTCTGGAAAGACGCGATGATCGCCGATCTCGCCCCGCCCCGCCTCGGCAGCCGCGGCTATAAGGTGCTTGATATGGCTGGCGGCACCGGCGACGTCGCCGAGCGCATCGTCAATGCCTCGCATGGCTATGCGGAAGTCGTCGTCTCCGACATCAATTCGGACATGCTGCGCGTCGGCGCCGAGCGCGCCAAGACCTGGCGCTATCCCTCGCAGGCCAGTTTCGTCGAAGCCAATGCCGAAAAGCTGCCCTTCGAGAGCAATAGTTTCGACGCCTATACGATCGCTTTCGGCATCCGCAATGTGCCGCGTATCCAGCTCGCCCTCAACGAAGCCCATCGCGTGCTAAAACGCGGCGGCCGGATTCTCGTCCTCGAATTTTCCCAGGTCGACGTACCCGGCTTCGACGCGGTCTATCGCGCCTTTTCCGACACGGTCATTCCGCCCATGGGCCGCGCCGTCACCGGCGATGCGCAGCCCTATCAATATCTCGTCGAATCGATCCGCAAATTCCCCGATCCCGCGCGCTTTACCGCCATGCTCGACACGGCTGGCTTCAAGCGCACGAAGCACACCGCTTTCTCGGGCAATATCGCGACGCTGTTTTCGGGCTGGAAGATTTAAGGCATGGGTCTCGGCTCTTATTTCCGCCTTTTCCACGCCGGCTGGGTGCTGGCGCGCGAAGGCGCCTTCTCCGTGCTTCCCGCCGAATCGCTGCCGCCCTCGATGAAGCTCGGCATTGGCCTCGCGCGTATCGTCGAGCGTCCAAGCGTTAGAAAAACCGGCCGTGTCGATCGGCTCAACGCCGCCCTCAACAAGCTCGGCCCGAGTTTTGTAAAGTTCGGCCAGACCCTCGCCACCCGCCCCGATATCGTCGGCCCGCAAGCCGCCGCCGATCTCTCGGGCCTGCAAGACCGCATGCCGCCCTTCGACCCGGCGCTGGTCCCCGGCATTTTGTCCACGGCCCTCGGCCCCAAGGCGGACCTTCTTACCGAGATTAGCGAACCCATCGCGGCCGCCTCCATCGCCCAGGTGCATAAGGCAAAGCTGCGCCAGCCCGGCGCAGTGCCCAAAACCGTGGCCATAAAAATGCTGCGCCCCGGCGTGTCCGAGCGTTTCCATTCCGACACCCAGGCGCTGTATGCCGGCGCGCATCTGGCCGAAATGTTTGCGCCTTCGAGCCGACGCTTGAAGCCCACCGAGGTCGTCAAGACCCTCGACCATTCGATGCGCATCGAACTCGACCTGCGGCTCGAAGCGGCTGCCATTTCCGAGATGGCGGAAAACATCAAAAACGACACCGGCTTCATCATCCCCGACGTACAGTGGGACCAGGTCGCGCAAAACGTTCTCACCACCACCTGGGTCGATGGCATCCCGATCCGCGATCTTGCCGCCATGGACGCGGCTGGGATCGATCGTAAGGCGCTGGCCGCAAAACTGCTGCAGTCCTTCCTGCGCCACGCCATCCGCGACGGCTTCTTCCACGCCGACATGCATCCGGGCAATCTCTTCGCCGATCCGAAAACGGGCGATGTCATTGCCGTCGATTTCGGCATCATGGGCCGTATCTCAAAACGCGAGCGCAAATTCCTCGCCGATATTCTCTTCGGCTTCATCACCCGCGACTATCACCTCGTCGCCCAGCGCCACTTCGACATCGGCTATGTGCCAAAGCATCAGTCGGTCGACGACTTTACCCTCGCCATCCGTTCGATCGGCGAACCGCTGCATGGCCGCACCGCCGCCGACATTTCCATGGCCAAGGTTCTGGGCCAGCTCTTCGTCATCACCGAACTCTTTGACATGCAGACCCGCCCCGAGCTGGTCCTCCTGCAAAAGTCCATGGTGCTGGTCGAAGGCGTGGCGCGAAACCTCGATCCCGACCTCGATATCTGGACGGTGGCCGAACCCGTCGTGGGCGATTGGCTGCGCCGCGAGGAAGGTCCTGTCGGCCGCCTCGAAGAGCTTGCCGGTCACTTTACCCGCATGAGCGAAGCTCTGGGGCGCGTGCCTGTCCTCATCGCCGAAGCCGAGCTGACCATGGCCGAACACCGCGTCATGATGGCCAGAAACCAGCCCAACCGCTTCATCAACAGTGCCCTTTTGGCAGTGCTGGCCGCGGCCTTCGTGGTTCTGGTCCTGGCCGGCTGGCGCCTCCTCACAGGTAATTTCTAGGCCAACTTGCCGCCTCGTGGGCAAGTGCCTAGATTGCCGGCAAATCGGCCGCAGGAGACTTTCATGGTATTCAAGACCATCGCCAAACTGGGTGCCATGCTCATGCTCGGCGCCTCGCTTGCGGGTTGCATCGACGCAACCGTGGATGTCGAAGTCACCAGCGAAACCACGGCCAAGGCGACGCTGACCCAGGTCATGTCGGCCGATTTCTACGCCATGTTCAAGATGAACGCCTCCGAGAGCGAAACCGCCACCAGCGAATTCTGCTCCGAAGGCGCGCTGGTCGAAAATGCTGATGGCAGCGCCACCTGCACCCTCGTCGAAGAAGGCACGTTTGAAGAGCTGGCGGCGCTCGAAGGCGAAGAAAACGCTCTCTTCTTCACATCCGCCGGTCCCGGCCTCGTCCGCGTCGCCCTGCCCACCGCAGAACTGACCGGCGAGCTCGGCTCCAGCGACGACATGGATGCCGAAACCAAGCAGATGGTGGAAGCCTTCTTCACAGGCCATGCTGTCACCATCCGCATTTCCGGCACCGAGGTCACCGAAACCAATCTCAAGCGTAGCGACGACAGGACTTCGGCGGAGATCGAAATCCCCTTCCTCGACCTGATCAACGGCACCGCCGACCTGCCCGACGAGCTCTTTGCCGTCGTGCGCGCGAAGTAATTGCAAGCCAACGGCACCCGGCGCATGGCCGGGCGCCGGCCTTGCTAGTCGCCGAAGCAGGGCAAGACGTCCTCGGCAAAATACGGCTTCTGATCGACCCAGAACATATAGTCGACCCCCAGAAACGCCTTGGCAAAGCCATGCAGCATGGGCACCAGGTTCTTGTGGGCGCCGATGTCGCGGGCCGTGCCGGTTTCCCCGATATAATTGCCGTCCTGAACCGCAATGCCGAGCGACACGGCGAACTCGCTCTCATGCATCATGGCGAGCGCGTGATTGAGCTGGCCTCTCTTGGTGACCATCAGGTCCGGCGCCCCGAGGCCCACCCCGATTTCATTGCCGAATTCATAGAGTCCGCGCAGATAGCCCTTGTCTTCCCAGGGCAGCCATTCACCGGGCATGAAATTGGCGTAGAGCATGGTCACCGATTGCGGAAATGCTGCCTTGAGCGCCCGCATATTGGCCTTGAGCCCTTCCACATAAAGCTCCGGTGAAAACGAAGCATCGCTTTCAGCCGAAACCCCGATCGCGGTTTCCTGCAGATTGACCCCCTCGATGCGGCCATCGAACTGGGCGCCCAGCGCCGCCAGCAGAGCCGCAAACCGAGCTTCCACTTTCCCATTCCAGCGCTTGGCTACCCAACCTTCGACCGTGCCGTCCTCGGCCCGCTGCTCGCTCATGCCGCCATCATATTCGTCGGACAGCAGATAGTCGGGCACCGGCTTGTACTGGGGCGAGAACGAAGCATCCTGGAGTTGGACGAAGAGTTTTTTGCCATATTGGGCGAGATAGCTGAGATCATCCTCGATGGCGGAAAAATCATACTGCCCCTCGCTCGGCTCGAGCTGGCGCCAGGAATACATGATCTGCGCGCCGGCAAAGCGGGCATTCTCCAGCAAGGCATGATCGCGGATGGCCTCGCGATCCCGACTGAAATAGACGAAATGCGCTATGCCGTCATCGGCGATCGGGCACGTCGCATTCTCATAGGGCTCATAGGCCTTGTCATAGCGGTCGGCGGGATTGTCCCAGGCGAGGACGGAAGCGCCGGGCAAAAGAGCGGCCAGCGCGACGATGAGGCCAAGCGAGAGTTTTGGGTGCATCGGATTTCCTATCAAGTGCGGCGGCCCGAGGCGCCGCCTGTGCTCGACGGTCTAGCGCCAACCCGACATTGCTTCGCCCGCGAAGTGGTGCAGCCTTGGTGCAGATCGCGTGCAGGGATCAGCTGGGCGGAAAGGCAATATCGAACACAGCACCCCCATCGCCCCGCAAAGGCACCAGCCTCGCGCCATAGAGTTCAAGGATCGCCATGACGATGGCCAGCCCGAGCCCTGTGCCGCCCAGTTCGCGGCGCGTGGTGAAAAAGGGTTCGCCCAGACGCGAGAGATCGACATCGGCAAAGCCGGTACCATTGTCGGACACGCGCAACACCGTGCCGTTCCAATCGAGTTTCATCCGTTCCGCGCCGTGATGGCGGGCATTCTGCGCCAGATGCGCCAGAATGGTCTGGCCATGGGTCACCGAGAGCGGCAGCACCGCCTGCCCGTCGCTCAGAACAATCTCCAGTCCCGGAATTTCCGGCAGCATCTCCCGCAACAGGCCGGGTTTGCCGGGGAGGTACTGACGGGCGCGCGTAATCTCCCGCAACTGGTCGAGCAGCTTGCCCATCCGCTCGCCCTGCCCCTTGATGGTGGCGATCAGCTTTTGCCGCACGTCTTCAGGCAGGTCGTCGTCTTCGAGCAGTTCCGCCGCCCCGACAATGGTTGTCACCGGCGACTTCAATTCATGCGTCACGTGATTGGTATAGATGCCGATTTCCTTGCCGCGTCGCGAAAGGCTGGCGGCCATGGTCATCACCGCCTCGCCCAGTTCGGCGATTTCCCGCATGCCATAGTGGTCGAGCGGGGCGAGATCATCATGTGCTCCCCTGGCGACCAGACGAGACTGATCGCGCAGGGCCTGCAAGGGGCGCAGCAAAACCCGCACCAGAAACGTGCCCATGACCAGCGCCCCCAACAGCGTCACCCCGACCAATGCCAGAAAGGCGAGGCCCTCTTGGGAAAAATAGCTTTCGAGCTGCGGCGGCGTGCGCGAGATATAGATGGCGCCGATCACCCGGTTGGCGCTGATGACGGGATAGGCCACGAGAACCCTAAATCCCGCGCCACGGCTCAAGGACAGGAAAGACCAGCGCGCATCGGCATCGCTGCGCCAGCGCAGGGCCGCCCCCACCTCGCCGCGCAAGGCCTTTTCGACCTCGGGCACGCCGGCAAAGCTCATGGGCGTTGCGGCCAGGAGATCCAGCCCCTGGAAATCGAGAAAGACCACGCTCGAGAGCGTCGTCCGTCCCGCCCGCTCTTCAAGCGCGCCCAGTGCCCCGGCAATGGCCTCGTAGCGTGGACCAAGCCGCGCCTGGCTCGCCACGCCATCGGGGCGGACGGGCTCGATCTCATTGCTGCGCAGGTTGAGAAAGGACTGGAATGTCCGCGTCCTGGCGCTCCAGAACACGCGCTTGTCGGGCGGCAGGTAGTATCCCGGAATGGGATCATCGCCGCCCTCCGCCTCAAAAGCCTCGGCATAGGCCGCCGCATAAAGGGCGGCCTGCTTGAGCAGCGAGGATTCGGTTTCGCGAACGAACCAGTTGGTGCCGATCTGCAGCGCCAGCAGGGCCAGAACCGGCACGGCGAGAAGGCTCGCGCAGAGGACCAGCACGACCAGCGCCATGGACGGGCGCCATTTTCGTAGGACCGTGCTCACGCCGGGCCCGACCCGTTGATGCAGGAGCCCAGCCGCAGCCCCACGCCGCGCACCGTCTGCACCACATCGGCATAACCAAGCGCCGCCGCCTTGGCCCGGATATTGCGCACATGGCTATCCACCGTTCGCCCCGAGAGGTTGGCGTTGCCGCCAAAAACCGCGTCGATCAGCCTGTTGCGATCGACCACCCGATCCTCGTGATCGAGCAGCATTTTCAGCACGGCAAACTCCGTTGCCGTCAGATCAAGCACACGACCGCCCAATGTGCAGACATGCCTGCCGGCATCGACGCGCAGATCGCCATGGCCCTGCACGGGGTTTTCGTCCGGCCGGCCGCGCGCCAATATGGCCTTGATGCGCAAGACCAGTTCGCGCGGCGAAAAGGGTTTCGTGACATAATCGTCGGCGCCCAGCTCAAAGCCCAGCACCCGGTCGATTTCATCGTCCTGCGCGGTCAGGAACAGCACCGGCAGGCGCGACATGGCGCGAATAGCCCTGCAGCAGGCAAAGCCGTCCATACCCGGCATGCCGACATCAAGGACGACGAGATCCACATTGCCCTGGCGCACCGCGTCGAGCGCAAGCAGCCCGCCGGCCGCTTCCCGGACCTGCATGCCGGCCTTTTCCAGCGCGACCCGGACCACCATGCGAATATCGGGATCATCATCGACGACCAGAATGCTGGCCTGCATCGCTTTCCCCGCCTCTACCGATTTCCATCGCTAGCGGCATAGGCGGGCACAGATGGGGTTGGCAAGAGAGGCCGGAGAAGGGCGTGAGCACCCTCCTCCGGTTCGATAGCGTGATTACTCGGCCTTGAGGAAGTCGGCGACGTCGAGGAGAATATATTCGTTGTCGTCGGCACGGCCGGCTTCACGGCCGGTCGAACCGGGATAGTTATTGTCATTGGCAACAACGATGGTGGTTGCGTCGACCAGATCAACGTCTTCGATGGTGACGAAGGGGAAGGTGAAAACCCCGTCCTTGCTGCCGCGCGGCGCCAGCGCTTCCGGATCCTGAATGTCCATCAGGTCGATATAGGCGATCTTTTCGAGCACGCCGTTTTCGTCGGTCCGGGCGAGATCGACGAGATAGATGCGCTTGAAGGCAGCGGACTTTTCGCGGCCATCGTCGCCTTCATTATTGTCGCGCTCGATGATCAGGCCGCGCGTGCCCTCAAAGATGTTGAAGTCGCCAATGGCATTGCCGGCGTCTTCGAGCGGATAGTAGCGAACGGTATCGCTCCAGGTGGCATCGGCCACGTTGAATTCGAGAACGCGCAGCACGGTCTTGTCGCCGATGGTTTCGAGCGCACCCGAAGCCTCGTCGAAGAAGGGCTTTTCGAGCAGCGGATAGAGCGTGATGCCATCCATCGACTGCGCCATTCCTTCATAGCCGCCGGAGCGGCCGGTATTGATGCCGGTCACCACAGCGCCGGCGGCGGGCTGGGAGGTGAACTGATTGTCGGGCGACTTGTAGTCGACGCCACCGGGATTGGTTTTTACAACTTGCAGCACCACGCCTTCGGCATCGACTTCGATCAGCCAGGGGCCGAACTCGTCGCCGATCCAGTAGTTGTCGCCAACCGGCTGAATGGATTCAGGATCGAAATCGGCGCCGGTGAGATAGCGGCTCTCGCTGTGCTCGGTGACGATCGGGAAGGGCACGACGCGGTTCGGGTCCTTGAGGAAAATGGTCTTTTCGATACCGACCTTGCCCGCTTCCCAATCCATTTTCAGGATGTTGAACATGAGCATGGCGTCGGACGAATTGGCCTTGTTGCCAAATCCGTTGTCGGTGAGGAACAGGAAGCGATCTTCGCCGAGCGAACGCACGCCGCTCATGCCCTGGAGGGGCTGGCCGGGGAACGGCATGGCAATGCCGGAAGCCGGATTGGCCCAGCCATAGGGCGTCTCGACGCGGGTGCCCGAGGTGAAACGGCCGGACATCTGGAGACCGGCCGGCGCATCCATGGGAGCGGGCAGGAAAGTCTGGGCCGGCAACTGGGCATTGGCCTTGAGCACGGCTTCAAACTTGGCCGGACCTTCGGCGGTGTCTTGAGCCATGGACAGGGATGCGAGGAGGCTGAGGCTGACACCAAGGGCGAGCGCTTTGAGCATGGTTCTCTCCGGGAAAAGTGGATGCTCTCGACTATCCAAGGGTGATGTCGCCGCCATCACAGCGGCGTGAATGACCGATGACATTCCCGAACGCCGCCAAGGGGATGAGTCGACGCCTCCCACCATTTTCCCCGTTACAAGATTACATCACAGACCCTTCGTAACGTTATGACGTAACTACATTTCCATGTCATATGGCCGGTCTAATGGGTTGATGAACGGGCCGGCCTTGCCGCTGCCCGGACGCTCCAACCCAAGAAGGTGAACATCATGGTCAAGCTCTCCCGGGCTCTTATCGCCAGCGTTTCGACGATCGCCCTGACTCTGCCGGTTCTGGCCCAGACTGCCGTGCCGCAGGCCGATGACAGCTACTTCCTGGCCGCCCAGGAACAGCTCGCCGCCAAGGAAGCGGTCAAGCCGAATACCGGCAAGGCCAAGAACGTCATCATGTTCATCGTTGACGGTCTCTCCATCCCGACCATCACCGCTGCCCGTATCCACGAAGGCCAGTTGGCTGGCGTCGACGGCGAAAGCCACTCGCTCGCCTTCGAAACCCTCCTGCCGCACACGGCCCTCGTCAAAACCTATACCCATGACAGCCAGGTCGCCGATTCCGCGCCGACCGCCACCGCCATCACTTCGGGCATCAAGTCGCTCAACGGCACCATCGGCGTCGACCAGACCGCCGTGCTCGAAGACTGCTCGACCCAGGCCGGCTCGACCACCATGTCGATCTTCGAACAGGCCGAAGAAGCTGGTCTTGCCACCGGCATCATCTCGACCGCCCGCATCACCCACGCCACCCCGGCTGCTGCCTATGCGCACACCGTCGGTCGCGACTGGGAAAACGACAAGAGCCTACCTGAAGACGCCGTCGGCAAGTGTGCCGATATCGCCGCACAGCTTGTCGACTGGTCGTTCGGCGACGGTTTTGAGGTCGTGTTCGGCGGTGGCCGCGCCAACTTCATGCTCGACAGCCAGAAGGATCCGGAAGACGAGACTCGTACCGGCGCCCGTAAGGAACGCGACCTGATCGCCGACTGGCAGGCCAAGTACAATGACGGCCAATATGTCTGGAACAAGGAAGGCTTTGACGCGCTCACCGCCGACACCAGCCATGTTCTGGGCCTCTTCAACGGCTCGCACATGCAGTATGAAGCCGACCGTGAATCGGATGCCGGTGGCGAACCCTCGATCGCCGAAATGACCACCAAGGCCATCGAAATCCTCGAAAAGAACGAAGACGGCTTCGTGCTGATGGTGGAAGGCGGCCGGGTCGACCACGCGCACCATGCCGGCAATGCCGCTCGCGCCCTTACCGACGCGATCGCCGTTTCGGAAGCTATGAAGGCTGCCTATGAAGCCGTGAACCCGGAAGAAACGCTGATCCTGCTCACCGCCGATCACAGCCACGTCTTCTCGATCGCTGGCTACCCGACCCGCAATAACCCGATCCTGGGCATTGCCGGCACGGGTGACGATGGCCTGCCGTACACCACTCTCGGCTACATGAACGGTCCGGGCGCCAAGACCCTCGAAGAAGGTGCCGATGTCACCGCCATGTCGGGCGAGGAAGTCCGCGCCGCCCTGCAGCGCGCCGACCTCACCGAAGTCGACACCACCGACATCGACTTCCTGCAGCAGGCCCTGATCCCGATGGGTTCGGAAAGCCATGCCGGCGACGACGTCGCCGTCTTCGCCCAGGGCCCGCAGGCCTATCTTTTTGACGGCGTGATCGAACAGAACCTGATCTACCACGTCATGGCGAAGGCCGTGGGCCTCAACGCCGCCAAGTAATCTTTTGACCCCGCAGGTGGCCGCCGGTTCTTCGGCGGCCATTTGCTTTTCACGAGGCCGTGAGTGTCACACGCTGGGGATGCCTTGGGCTTATTCTCCTCGCACGGCGTCATTCCCGCGAAAGCGGGAATCCAACCCTCGACCAAGTGAGATTCCCGCTTTCGCGGGAATGACGCAGGGTCCAAGAGGTCAAAGCAGACGAAGAAGAGGACAAAAGACATGCAACGACGCCACTTCGTCGTCGGCCTTGCTGCGGCAGGCACGCTCCTCGCCGCCAAGCCCGCCTTTGCCGACCTCCCCTCCCTGCGTTTCCGCGATATGTATTCGCGCGGCAAGGACCTTTCGGACCAGGCTATCGCGCTCGAAGGCCAGCGCATCGCCATGACCGGCTATATGGCGCCGCCGCTGAAGCCCGAGATCAATTTTTTCGTGTTGACCAAGACGCCGATGGCCACCTGCCCCTTTTGCGACGACGCAACGGATTGGCCGAACGATATCGTGCTCTCCTATTTCGAGGGCGACATGAAGTTTACGCGCTTTTCCAATCTCATCCGCGTCGAAGGCACCTTCGATACCGGCATCGAGACGGACGGGCCGACCGGGTTTGTCAGCAAGGTGCGCCTGCTCGACACCAATTACACCATTCTCTGAGCTTTTTTATGCCGGGATTGCCTCTGGCCGTGTCCGGCCTGCGCCTCGCCTTTGCCGGCGCCGATGTCATCGACCTGCCCGCCCTCGCCATAGCGCCGGGCACGCTGACCGTGCTCTCGGGCGCCTCGGGCTCGGGCAAATCTACCCTGCTCTACCTGCTCTCCGGACTCCTCCGCCCCGATACCGGCTCCATCGCCTGGGCCTGGGCCGATATTGCACTTCTGGGCGAAAGCCAGCGCGACCGCTGGCGCCGCAAACAGGCCGGCTTCATCTTCCAGAATTTTCACCTCATCGAGGAAATGAGCCCGCTCGACAATGTACTGGTGCCCATCTGGCTCGACCGCTTTTCCGCCAATGCAAAAAGACAACGCGCACTCGACCTGTTGCGCCAGCTCGATGTGCCGGCCGAGCGCGACAGTGTCGCAAAACTCTCGCGCGGCCAGCAGCAGCGTGTCGCCATCGCCCGGGCCCTGATCGGCGACCCCAGCGTGATTTTTGCCGATGAGCCGACGGCCAGCCTCGACGCGGCCACGGGCGAAACCGTCGCCGCCGTGCTGCAACGCCTCGCCCGCGAAGACGGTCGCACCGTTGTCGTCGCGACCCACGACCCGACGCTCAAGACCCTCGCCGACCAAACAGTGCAGCTCGACCATGGCAAAAGGGAACCAGCGCCATGAACCCCTTTCCCATTGCCTGGGCCTCGCTGCGCCGCAACAGTTTTACCGCTGTTTTGTTCCTGCTGATCGTGGCGCTGGCCGTGGCCCTGGGCATTGCCATTTCGGCGCAGGAGCGCGCGCTACGCGTGGGCAGCGCGCGGGCGGCGGACAAGTTCGATCTGATCGTCGCGGCGCCCGGCAGCCACAACGATGTGCTGTTCTCGACGGTCTATCTCGATCCCACGGCCGTCGAACTACTGGACCCGGCCATCACGCGCCTGCTGTTTGAAGAAACTGAAGCCGACTTTGTCGCGCCGATCGGCTTTGGCGATGCCATCGGCAATGATCCCGTCGTCGGCACCGTCGCGCCTTTTGTCGATCACCTTTCGGGTGGTCTTGCGGAAGGCCGGCTCTTTGCAAAGGTCGATGAAGCGGTGGTGGGCGCACTATCTCCCCATTCCGTCGGAGATGAGCTCGAAGTCTCGCATGGCCATGGTGGCGCGACAGGCACCGATGCGGATGCCGCGGCGGATGCCATCGAGGCGGGTGAGGCCGTTCCGGGCGGTGATGGCGATCATCCGCACATCACCATTGTTGGTCGCATGCAGCCCACGGGCACGCCATGGGATCGCGCCATTGTGGTGCCCATCGAATACAACTGGGTGGCGCATGGCCTCGGCACCGGCCATCTGCCGGAAGACACTCATATCGGAGCGCCCTTCGATCCCGATGCCCTGCCCGGCCTGCCGGCAGTGGTGGTAAAACCGAAGGAGGTCGCGGCTGCCTACGGCTTGCGCGCTGCCTATCGCACGCCGCAGTCGACCGCGTTCTTTCCTGCCGAAGTGCTGGTGGAGCTCTATGCCCTCCTCGGCGACGCGACAGCGATCATGAGCGGGTTGACGCTCGCGGCCCAGGCGCTGGTGGTCGCTGCCATTCTGGCTGGAGTGGTCGCCATCCTCGATCTGCAGCGGCAACGCTTTGCCGTGTTGCGCGCGCTGGGCGCCTCGCCGCTGTTTATTTTCGCGACGGTCTGGATCTATGTCGCCGCCATCGTCGTCACCGGCGCCATTGCGGGCCTCGCGTTGGGCTGGGGTGCCGCGGCTGTTGTTTCTGATCTCTTGGCGCAATCGACCGGCGTCGCCATGCGCGCCGAAATCGGCGCGCGGGAACTGTCGCTCGTCGGCACGCTGGTCGGGCTCGGCCTCCTCCTCGCGGTGGTGCCAGCGCTGATCATCTATCGGCGACCCGTGGTCGACGCTTTGCGCTAATCAGTGGCTATGCCCGGCATGGCTATGCGCCACGGTATCCGCAGCTTCCACCTCGACGCTGATCTCCAGCTCGCCATCGCCGATCAGCAGGTGCAGCGCAAAATGATCGCCCTGCTTCAGATCAGCAGTCAGGTCGTTGAGCCGCAGGCCCAATCCGCTCGGATCGAAATCGAACGCCCCGCTCGGAAGCTGAAATGCCCCAACCGACTGATAGGCCATGGTGCCATCCGCGCCCATGGTGGCCCCGACCACCTCGACTCTTGCTGAATTGGAGGCTTCCGCCCCACTCAGCATCACCGGCTCGCCCGCATTCTCGATTTCGAAGAAGACGACAGCATCCTCACCCCGCGCAGTGGCGCGCGTCCAGGCATGAATGACGGTGATGGCACCAAGGCTCGCCTCATGGTCATCATGCGCATGGTCCTGCGCCAATGCGGGCGCCGCGGCCAGGAGCAAGAGCGGCAAAGCAAGAGGGCGTAGAAAGCTGGCCATAAGAGGCTCCGGTCATGATGCCATGACCGACCTAAAGCCCGCAAACGACAGGCTGGTGACGCTCAGCTTTGATGCGCCATCAATTTCTGTGCCTCGCCCGCCGGCATGGGCCGGCCGAGATAATAGCCCTGCACCTCGGTACACCCCTCAGCCCGCAGGCGCTCGAGCTGCTCGAAAGTTTCGACGCCCTCCGCCGTGGTCGCAATGCCAAGGCTGACGCCCATGCCGACCACCGCACTGACAATGGCCGCATCGCCGGAATTTTCGACGATTTCGCGCACGAAGGACTGGTCGATCTTGATCTTGTCGAAGGGGAAGGAGCGCAGATAGGAGAGCGAGGAATAGCCCGTCCCAAAATCGTCCATGGAGATGCGTACGCCAAGGGCCCTGAGCTGGTGCAACACCGCGACATTGGCTTCGCTGTCATGCAGCAGGACCGACTCGGTAATTTCGAGTTCGAGGCGGTCTGGATTTATGCCCGACATGGTCAGCGCCGAAGCCACGAGATTGGCGAGTTTCTGGCCCTTGAACTGCACGGCCGAAATATTGACCGCGACGCGCATGTCATCGGGCCATTCGGCCGCATCCCGGCAGGCCTGGCGCAGCACCCATTCGCCGATGGGGACGATAAGGCCGATATCCTCGGCCAAGGGGATGAATTCGATCGGCGGCACCATGCCGCGCTCCGGATGGTTCCAACGCAGTAGCGCCTCAAAGCCGGTAATCTTGCCGGTCTCGACGGAAACGAAGGGCTGGTAGTGGAGGGTAAATTCGCCGACGATGAGCGCCCGGCGCAATTCGACCTCCAGCGCCCGGCGCGCCTTTACCCGCGCATCCATTTCCGGCTGGAAATAGCGGAAAGTGCCGCGGCCTTCGTCCTTGGCGCGATAGAGCGCCATATCGGCATTTTTCAGCAGCGCATCGGCGCTTTCCCCGTCGGTGGGCGCCATAGCAATGCCGATCGAGGCGCCAATGACCACCATCTGGCCATCGACGTCATAGGGCTGCGACAGCACCGAAATCAGCCGGTCCGACAACATGCCGGCTTCGCCGGGCTCGGCGAGATCGCGCTGGATAACGGCGAATTCGTCGCCGCCGAGACGGGCGACGAGATCGTTTTCCCGCAGCGCCCCGCGCAGGCGTCCGCTGACCTGTTGCAAGAGCTTATCGCCGACAGGATGGCCGAGCGTGTCGTTGACGTCCTTGAAATAGTCGAGGTCGATGCAGAGAATCGCCGCCGGCTGATCATGCCGTTCGACATGGCGCAGGGTGCGACGCAGCTCGTCGAGGAACAGCACGCGATTGGGCAGCGCGGTCAGAGCGTCGTGATGCGCCATGAAGCTGATACGGGCTTCGGTCTTGCGCTGTTCGGTGACGTCGACGACCACGGCAAGACGGGCCGGCTGCCCCCGATAATCGACCTGGCGAGAATAGACCCGCACCTCGATGATGGAGCCATCGGCCTTGAGATGCTTCCAGATATCGCCGGTATCGCTGGGGATCGTCGGCTGCGCCAGGATCTGGCGCACGCGCTCCCTTTCCTCTTGCGGCCTGATGTCGAGGAGGCTCATCGACAGAAACTGCTCGCGGCTATAGCCATAATGCTCGACCGCGACGGCATTGACGTCGCGCATCTGCATGGTTTCGGGGCAATAGACGAACATGGGCAGCGGGCTGTCCTGAAACAGCAGGCGGAAGGATTCCTCGCGGTTGCGGATTTCGGTGACGTCGATCAGGCTGGCCGATACCAGGTCCTCCATGGCCGAGGCGCGCATGGAAAAATAACGCACGCCGCCAAGCGTGGAGGGATAGGAGAATTCGAATTCGACGGCCGCCTTGGTTCGCCAGGCTTCGACCAGTTGATCGACGGCCCCGGTGCCGCGCAGATGCGGAAAGAGGTCGGTAAGGCGCTGCCAGCGCAGGGCATCGATCGATTGACGCACGAGATCGGCGGCACCTTGGTTCAGCGCGACGAGCCGGAAATCATCGACCACGCCCTCGCTGCCACGCACCGGCGCCAGCGCCATGAGGCCGCCCGTGGTCGAGGCGAAAATCGCATCGACGAGGCTGTATTTTTCCATGCGCGGACGCGCATAGGCGAGCAGCAGCGGCCCGCCCCATCGGCTCGACAGCGGAAAAATGACGAGATCATAGGCGCGGACATAGCCGCTGCGCTCGGGATAGGCGACGAGATGCACGGGCTGTTTCTGACGCAGCGCTTCCTGCAGACCGTCGAGCAGCACATGGGCGCAATCGGGACGCAGCGCCTCTATGTCCCGTCCGGCAGCTTCCTCGCCGATCCATTCCTCGAAGGCTGGGCCGGCATGGGCAAAAACGAAAGTGCCGTCGGAGAGGGCGCGCACGAGCGCCGTGTGGTTTGTGGCGCGCCCGGTGCGACCGAGGACAACCTCGTCATAAAGCGGCAGATGGGTCGACCTCTCGGCCGTCCGCCAGTTTCGATAGATGACGTGAAGATCGAGGCTGGCATTTTCGCCGTGCAGGAACTCTTCGACGCCCCGGCGTCCGGCAGCGGCGCCGGTGGGCGGAACGTTGGCTTGCACGATCGCGGCGGATGGCGACATCAAAAATCTCCTGCCAACGGGGATAAGCTGTTGGAATGGCGCGAAATATCTACACCACCAACAGTTCTCAGCTCGTTGCCGACTTCGTCATAAAGGCGTCATACGCGAGCACCTCAGAAACACACCTCGGCGAGCCTCTCCGGCACTGTCATCCAACGGTTAGGCAGAGAGGCTAGAGGCCTCCGCATCCAAGTCGCGCGACCCCGGCGCGGCACAATCGGAGACGACACAATGCGCATGCTGCTCGCTGCCGGCCTGATGCTGGCCACTGCCCTCACCCCCGCTTTGGCCCAGGACGGCACGCTGGTGCTTTATACCAGCCAGCCGCAGACCGATGCGCAGCAGACGGCCGATGCCTTCATGGCCAAATACCCGGCATCAAGGTCGATTGGGTGCGCGACGGCACGCCGCAGATCATGGCAAAGTTCCGTTCGGAACTGGAAGCCGGCGCCCCGCAGCCGGACGTGCTGCTGATCGCCGATGTCGTGACCATGGAAGGGCTCAAGGCCGAAGACCTGCTGCTCAACTATCCTGAGGCCGACCTCACCGGCTATGCCGAGGGCCTGCATGACGAAGACGGCGCCTATTTCTCGACCAAGCTGATCACCACCGGCATCATCTACAATACCGCTGCCACCATGATCCCGGCGAGCTGGGAAGACCTGACCAAGCCCGAAGCCCAGAACCAGATCGCCATGCCGAGCCCGCTGACCTCGGGCGCCGCCATGATCCACACTGTCACGCTCACCGAAAACCTGCCCGAAGGCTGGGATTTTTATAGCGCGCTGGCCGCCAATGGCGCCCAGGCCGCCGGCGGCAATGGCGGCATTCTCACCGCCGTTTCCGGCGGCGAAAAGCTCTATGGCATGATCGTCGACTACATGCCGATCCGCGAAGCCGCCAAGGGCGCACCGGTGAAATTCGTGTTCCCGACCGAAGGCGTTTCTGCTGTCACCGAGCCGGTGGCGATCCTGAAATCGGCCAAAAATCCGGACAATGCAAAGCTCTTCATCGATTTCCTGCTCTCCGAAGAAGGCCAGCAGCTTGCGACGAGCCAGGGCTATATCCCGGCGCGCGATGGCGTCGCGCTGCCGGCAGGCTATCCTGACCGCTCGGAAATCAAGGTTCTGTCCTATGACGCCGCCGCGGCCCTCGCCAATGACCAGGCCAACAAGGACCATTTTGCCGAAATTTTTGGCCAGTAAGCGCGCGTGACTTTAGCGCCTATCCATGACGTCCGGCGCCCGGTCACGGGCTCTGGCATGACGAAACTGGCAGGGCGGGTCACTCCCGCCCTGCTGGCCATTCTGGTCGTCGCCATTCTCGCGGCCCTGCCGCTGGGTCGGCTGGTGGTCACGGCGCTGGTGGGGCCAAGCGGCATAGATTTCGCGCCGCTTTTGGCCCGGCTCATGCGCAGCGCCACCCAGAAGGCCATTTTCAATACGCTCGACACTTCACTCTTTGGCGCCCTGCTGGCCCTCGCCATCGGCGCCCCCTTCGCCTTTCTCGTCGCGCTGACCGACATGCCCCTGCGACGCGCGCAGGGATTTTTGCTGCTGCTGCCGCTGATGATTGCGCCGCAGGTGACGGCGCTCGCCTATATGCAATTGCTCGGGCCTTCGAGCGCGCTGCTCGGCACTTTCGGCTTCGCCCCGGCGCCGGGCACCGCCAATCCCCTGCTGGGTCGCGGTGGCATTATTCTGCTTTACGGTGTCCAGCACGCGCCCATCGTGTTCATTACCCTGCGCGCCGGGCTCACAGCCCTGCCGCGCGATTATGTCGAGGCTGCACGGGCAGCAGGCGCAAGACCGTGGCGCGTCCTGCTTGATGTCATCGTGCCACTGTTGCGCCCCTATTTCGTCGCGGCGCTGGCGCTGGCTTTCGTTTCGGGCGTCGGCAATTTCGGCATTCCGGCGCTGCTCGGCATGCCCGCCAACTATTTTACGCTGGCGACGCTGATCTACCAGCAATTGGCGGGCAACGGCCCCAGCGTCTTGCCGCAGGTGGCCATGCTATCGCTCGTCATCGCCGCCATCGCCATTGCCGGCATTGCCCTGCAGTCGCTGGGCCAGAGCAAGGCCGGCTTTGCCATCGCGCGGGGAATGCCGGCGCGGTTTGCGCTCAAAACCTGGGGATGGCCGGCTGCCATCACAGGACTGACGCTGATCGGCATCATTCTCATCCTGCCGCTCCTGGCGCTGGTGACGACCTCGCTCGTGCCCGCCTATGGCGTGCGGCTTAGCCTCGCCACCGTGACGCTCGACAACTATGCCGAAGTGCTGTTGCGTCAGGCTTCAACCACGCGCGCCTTTTTCAACTCGTTCTATCTCTCGGGCCTTGCAGCACTGATCCTGGCCCTCTCCGCCGTTCCGGTGGCACTCGGCCTTCGCCATCTGCCCTCCCGCGCGCGCTCGGGTCTCCATGGCCTTGTCGACCTGCCCTATGCACTGCCGGGCATTGTCCTCGCCATTGCCTGCATCCTGCTTTTTCTGCGGCCCCTGCCGCTGATCGGCAGTCTCTACAACACGCCCTGGATCATTCTCGTCGCCTATCTCATGCGCTTCGCCGCCCTCGCTTTGCGCCCGGTCGATGCCGCTCTTGGTCAGATACCACCGCAAATGAGCGAGGCGGCAGCCGCTGCCGGAGCCGGAAGCTGGCGCCGCTTTACGACCATCACCCTGCCACTAGCCGCGCCTGCAGCGGTCGCTGGGGCGCTGCTGGTCTTCATGAGCGCCTTCAACGAACTGACCGTTTCGGCCCTGCTCTGGTCCAATCGCAACGAGACGCTGGGCGTCATCCTGTTCTCGCTCGACGAGGCCGGGCTTTCGACCCAGGCCTCGGCCATTGCGGTTGTCACCGTGCTCGTGGTCGTGGTCCTGCTTCTGATACTGAACCGGTTGGGTTCGCGACTGCCGGCAGGCGTGCTGCCCTGGCGCTAAGTTTAGGCAGGAACGCTCCAGGCGTCGTCGACGGTGACGTGCACCTCTTCGCCAATGACGCGCCGCGTCGGCAGGTCGGCGACGAGCGTGTCGCCATTGGCAAGGACAAGCGTCGTCTCATAACTCGCGCCGGTATAGCGCAGGCGCAGAACCGATGCGGGCAAGCCGGTTTCGGTGAGACGCGCGGCATTGGGCCGCACAAGCACCTTGCCTTGGGAAGAAACCGAACCGCGAACAGCAAGACCATGGCTCGCCGATACGAGCGAACCGCGGCCGACAAAACCGGCAACCATGGCATTGGCCGGCTCGGCATAGATCTTTTCGGGCGTTCCGATCTGCTGCACGCGGCCGCCATCGAGCACGACAATCGTGTCGGCCAGCGCGAGGGCTTCGGATTGGTCATGCGTCACAAAAACAATGGTGGCGCCGGTCCGCTTGTGGGTATCGGCAAAGACATCGAGCATGGCGGCGCGCAGGTGCACATCGAGATTGGCCAGTGGCTCATCGAGCAGGATGATTTTTGTACCCGTGACGAGGCATCGGGCGAGTGCAACCCGCTGACGCTGCCCGCCGGACAGCGCGTCGACGCTGCGGCGCTCATATCCGGTGAGCGAAACCATGGCCAAAGCTTCGGCCGTGCGGCGCTCGATTTCGTCGCGCCCAAGACCGCGTCCCTTCAGCGGATAGGCGACATTGGCGGCGACATCCATATGTGGCCAGAGCGCATAGGATTGAAAGACGATGCCCAGATTGCGCTCCTCCGGCGGCACCATGCGCGCGCCATCGGCCATGACATCGCCATCGAACCGCACCGCCCCCATCGTCGGCTGTTCGAAGCCGGCAATGAGCCGAAGCAGCGTGGTCTTGCCACAGCCGGAGGGCCCCAGCAGGGCCGTGAACGACCCCGCAGGAAACTGCAGCGAAATATCGGTAAGTGCCCGGCTATCGCCAAACGACTTGCCGACGGCATCGAGTGTGATCGTGGTCATCGCGCCTGACTAGAGATGATCCGTGACAGTTCAGCGACGCCGCTAAACGTCCTCGAACAGCGCCCGCCTGATCTCCTCCCAGCTCTGCTTGTTCGGCGCCGTCAGCAGAAAACCCTCGGTCATGGTCGGCCGATAGGGTTTTCCATTGACAAGCGCCGCATAGCCGCCGGCCTCGGCATGGATCAGCACACCGGCCGCGTGATCCCAGGGCATGATGCCGGCATTGAGACAAAAGCTCATCGCCCCGGTCGTCAGCATGCGATATTCCCAGGCCGAGCAGCGCCAGGTCGTCGTGCGCGAAAAGCGCAAGACGCGCGGCGCCATCTCGGCTTGCAATTGCGGCTCGAACATATGGAGCGGCACAAAACCGTGCATGTCCGAAATCGGCCCCGGCCCGGCCACCGCAAGACGGTTCATCACCCCGTCAACCGAGACATGCCAGGCGCCCTGCCCCGGCCGGGCGACGAGGAAATCGCCCATGACCGGATAGTGGATGATCCCGGCAATGGTTCTGCCATTGGCCACAACGGCCAGCATCGAGCCGAAAGTCGGCACGCCATGGGCAAAATTCCAGGTGCCGTCCACGGGATCGATGACAGCCACGAGTTCTGCCGCACCAATCCGTTCGAGGATGGACCTATCCTCCGACACCGCCTCTTCACCGACGACGACGATCCCCGGAAGCCGCTCGGCAAGCAGCCCACCCAGCGCGTGTTCCGCCGAGATATCGGCGTCGGTGACGACATCGTCGGGCGCGGTCTTGGCCCGCATGCTGCTCGAGGCGACCGCTTCAAAGCGCGGCAGGATTTCGGCTTTCGCCACGGCCCGCATATCGGCCATCAGGGTTTTGAGCAGCGCGTCGCTGATTTCGTTCATGCACGTCTCTCGATATAGGCTTTGAGCGCCGCCGGCTGGTCAGTCTGGATGGCGCTGATCCCGGCTTCGATCAGGCGACCCCAGATCTTGTCCGGGTCCGTCAGTGCCGCCGTATCGGTCCATTCCCCGCTACTAACCATATCGAGCGTGTTCTTCCAGAGCGCCATGCCGGCCGCCTCGAAGGCCCCGCGATTGGCCGCAATGGTATCGATATGATCGAAGCGGATTTCGCTCATGAACGGTTTCAGTTCGGAAAGCACCGCCAGCGTCTCGCCGGTCCCGTTCTCGGTAAAGCTCGCCATGGCCATGAAGGGTACGCCGGCAATATCCTGCGCCTTGACCCAGGCGACATGCTCCGGCGTCATCACCGTGGTTTTCAGATCGACATATTCCGCCGCATCCATGTCGCGCGCACAGGCCGCGACCTCGGAAAACAGCCCGCGATCCTTCAAATCGAGATCGGCAAAGATGCGGCCACGAATAATTTCGAGTGCCTGTTTCAGCGTCGGAATGCGCTGGTCGGTCAGCGCGCGCCCTTCCCCGCCATCGTCGGCGCGGAGGGCAATTGCCTGCAATTCGGCCATGGTAAAGGTCTCGGCATCGCGGTCGATCCCGGCCATGCGCAGCAGGGTATCGTCATGCATCAGGAAGAGTTCGCCGTCGGCGCTCTTGCGCACATCGAGCTCGACGATGTCGACACCGATGGCGATGGCATTCTCGACTGCCGAGAGGCTATTTTCCGGCGCGCCATGCCAGGCGCCGCGATGGGCCACGACGGCGCAGCGGCGTGCGGGATCAGCGATAAAATCCTTATAAGTCATTGGTCTTGCTTTCATTGGGCGCTGAAGGCGCCGGGGATGGCACGGCCGGTCTCCGCGTCGAAAAGATGGAGACGCAGAGGCGGGAAGGTGAGCGAGAGATTGGCTTCCACGCCGATATCGGCGCCAAAGGGGGTGGCGATGCGGAGGAGATTGCCGCCGAGATCGGCGGCGAGAATGGCGTGGGAGCCGAGGTCCTCGCGATAGCGCAGGCTCGCCTTGATCGGCCCCTCGCCAACTAAAATGTCTTCCGGACGGATGCCCAATTGGTAATCCCCGAAGACCGGGCATTCGGCCAAGACCTGCCCATCGGCGAGCCGCAGCACTTTACCGTCGCCGGTAACCGGCACGATATTCATCGGCGGCGCACCGATGAATTTGGCAACGAAGACCGAGGCCGGGTGGTGGTAGATCGCCTTGGGCGTATCGAACTGCTCGATCCGGCCCTTGTTGAGGATCAGGATGCGGTCGGCCAGCGTCATGGCTTCGACCTGATCATGGGTGACAAAGACGGTGGTCGCCCCGATGCGACGATGCAGTTCCGCCAGTTCCATGCGCATGTCGTGGCGCAACTGGGCGTCGAGATTGCTGAGCGGCTCGTCAAAGAGCAGCACGCCGGGCTCGCGTACGATGGCCCGGCCGATGGCGACGCGCTGGCGCTGGCCGCCGGACAGTTGACCCGGCTTGCGCGCGAGGAGATCAGAAAGGCCGAGCATTTTTGCCACCGCCTCGACGCGCTCCACCCGCAGGGGTTTCGGCATGCCGGCGACCTTGAGGCTATAGGCGATGTTCTCGAAGACGCTCATATGCGGATAGAGCGCATAATTCTGGAACACCATGGCGCAACCGCGCGCCTTGGGTTCAAGATCCTGCACCTGTCGCGCGCCAAAACTGATGGTGCCGCCGGAGACGCGTTCGAGGCCGGCAATCATCTGCATGAGCGTGGACTTACCACAGCCCGAGGGGCCGAGGACGACGGTGAATTCCCCGGCGCGCAGTTCCGCATCGAGCGGGGGAATGACCTGGGTGGTGCCGTCATAGGACTTGCTGACCTTGTCGAGCACGATGGCGGAGGCCGCAGCGCGAATGGCGGTATCGATGCGAGTGTCGATGGCGTTCATCTTACTTCTCCGAAAGCACGAGCCCGCGCACGAGATAGCGTTGCAGCACGGCGATCATGACGAGGGGGATTATCGAGACGACGACAGCGCCGGCCATAATCAGCGGAAAATCGGGCATCACGCCCTCCATGTCGGGCGCAAGGCGCGCGAGGCCGACAACAGCGGTCTGCATATTGGGGGTGGAGCTGGCAACGAGCGGCCAGAGATATTGCGTCCAGCCACCGAGGAAGGTGAGGACGAAAAGTGCGGCAAAACTCGGCCGCGACAGCGGCAGCAGAATATCGAAGAGGAAGCGGATGGGCCCCGCCCCATCCATGCGCGCTGCCTTGACCAGATCCTTGGGCAGCACGAGGAAAAACTGGCGGAACAGGAACGTGCCGGTGCCATGCGCGACAAGTGGTGCGATCAGCCCGAAATGGGTGTTGAGCACGCTCCATTCGAACGCGATCGGCGCGCCAAACACATTCGCAATGAGGCCATTGAGGCCCGTGACATCAAGCAGGGCATTGATGGGCGAGAGGACGTTCGACGCCACCTGATAGGTGGTGATGACGCGGATATCGAGTGGCAGCATGATGGTGGCGAGGATCAGCGCGAAAACGACGCTGCCCCAGCGGACTGGGAAAAACACCAGCGCATAGGCCGAGATGAACGAGAGCACGCAGGTGACGACGGCGTCGCCCACGGCAACGACCATGGAATTGGCCATCTGCTGGGGAATGCGCGTCTCCGAAAAAATGCGGATCACATTGGTGAAGAACTGATCGCCGGGATACCAGACGAGGCCATTGCGCAGCATGAACTCGTAGGACTGCGTTGATGTCGTCAGCGTCAGATACAGCGGCCCCAGGATATAAAGCATGCCGAGGAATAGGACGGCGCTGGCGACGAGATTAAGGGAGCGGGCGTTTTCGACCATCTTTCAGCGCTCGTAATTGATGCGTCGGCCGAGGAAGGCGAACTGTGCCCCCGTCAGCAGCACGACGAAGACCATGAGAATGGCGGTCTGGGTGGCGGCGCCCGAGAGGTCATAGCCGTTAAAACCGTCGACATAGATTTTGTAGACGAGGAGATTGGTCGAACCGCCCGGCCCGCCCTTGGTCATGGTGTCAACGAGAGCGAAGGCCGAGGTAACGCTTTCGGTGAATTCGAGCACGAGCGTCAAAAACACCTGCGGCATGATCAGCGGCAATTGCACATCGAAGATACGGCGCCAGGCGCCGGCGCCATCCATGGCCGCAGCCTGATGCATGGTGCGCGGCAGCGATTGCAGGCCCGCCAACAGAATGACGAAATTGAACGGAATGCCGCTCCAGACATGCGCGGCGATCAGCATGATGAAGGCATCGGTGCCGTCGATGCCCGGCGCCCAGATGCCGGGAAACCATTGGTTGAGCGGGGACAGGATGCCGACGAAGGGATTGAAGATGAAGGCGAAGATGACGCCGATGGATGCCCCGGCAACACCCTTGGGCCAGACCAGCACATTGCGCGCCGGCTGCGACAGGCGCAGTTGCCGATCGGCCGCCACGGCGAGGATCAGCGGCACCAGCACGGCAAGGCTCGAGCCGATCACCATGAAGATCACGGTGCGCTTGCCCGCTTCCCAGAATTGCGGATCGGCAAGGACGCGGGCGAAATTGGCCCAGCCGACAAAGATCGAGCCACCACCGAACGGACGCTCCAGGAAGAACGACCAGTAAAAGGCCTGGAAGATCGGCACATAGAAGAAGATGACGATCAGCAGCGCCAGCGGCGTGACCAGCAGGACCGGCAGCCAGCGATTGGCAAAGAGCGCTTGAGTTGGCGAGGACATGGATGCGGCCCAGAATGAGGGGACCGGCACGGAGCATTGCTACCCCGTGCCGTTTCTTACCGAAGATCAGGGGAGCGTGACGCCCTGGTAGGTCTGCTCGAAGCGGCGCAGCAGTTCGTCACCGCGCTTCTTGGCATTGTCGAGGGCGACCTGCATGGTCTGCTCGCCGTTCCAGGCCTTCTGGGTTTCTTCCATGAAGACTTCGCGGAACTGCACATAGAAGCCGAGACGCACGCCGCGGCTGTCTTCGGTGCGCGGCTGGTTCATGGATTCGATGCCGATGGCAGCGGTCGCATACTTGGCAGCGTCGGCTTCGCCTGAGGCTTCGATGGCGCCGAGCACGTCCTTGGTCACCGGGACGTAGCCGGTGGCGGCGGTGAAGGCCATCTGCTGTTCGGGCTGGCGCAGGAAGTCGAGGAAACCCTTGGCAGCTGCGACTTCGGCATCTTCGTGGCCCTTCATCACATAGATGGAAGCGCCGCCGACCAGCGTATTGTGACGCTCGTAGCCTTCATACATCGGGGCCATGTCGACAGTGACTTCGTACTTGCCCTCGAAGGCCTTGGCCGAAGCGGCGTAAGAACCCGAAGACCCTTCCATCATCGCGCATTCGCCGGCATTGAAAGCGTCGGCATATTTGCCGGCCTTGGTATCGACACCGAGGCGAACGAGACCTTCCTTGCGCCATTCGACGAGGTTGGTCAGGTGCTGAACCACAAAGGTGGTGTTGAGCACATATTCGGCGTCGAGCCCGTCATAGCCATTGTGGTTCGACGCGATCGGCAGGCCGTGGCGGGCCGAGAACTGCTCAAGCACGCGCCAGGTATCGCCATCGGTGACGAAGGGGCAGGCATGGCCGGCTGCCTTCAGCTTTTCGGCGGCAGCCTTGATCTCTTCCCAGGTTTTTGGCGTCTCAGTGATGCCGGCTTCTGCAAGCTGGGTCTTGTTGGTGTAGAACAGCAGCGTCGAGGCGTTGTAAGGTTGCGAGAAGAGGCGGCCGTCCGAGGTTTCGTAGTAAGCGCGAGCGCCGTCGATATAATTGGCCCAATCGACATCGGGCAGGATTTCCTGCACCGGCACCACGGCATCGGACAGCATCAGGTCGAGCGTGCCGGCGTCGAAGAACTGGATCAGCACCGGCGCATTGCCCGAGCGATAGGCGGCAATCGCCTTCTGCATCGAGACTTCATAGCTGCCCTGGCCGACGCAGGTGACCTTGTCCTGCGACTGGGACGCGTTGAAGGCATCGCACTGGGCGAGAATGGCAGTCTCGACGCTGCCGGTATTGCCGTACCAGAATTCGAAATCAGTGGCCTGGGCCGCACCGGCGCCAGCCAACAGGGCAGCCGTGGTGGCTGCCAGAGTGAACATTTTCATAGATTGCCTCGCCTGTCATGAAAACGGTCGCGGTGAGCCCCGGTCGACCGACGCTGCTATTACTACACTTTAGGTGTAACAAATCCATGACAGTGCTGGCAAGGCTGCACGACTGTCTCGTCGTTTGGCCGATATCTCCGGCCAGGATCGGTGTTTCGTCGTTGAAATATTACACTCTTTTGGTAATGAAAGCGGGTGGAGAGAAACGATGACCTATTCGCCCGAAACGCTCATTGCCCCGCGTTTTTCCCGTGCCGCCGAGGGTGGCGTCGTCTCGCCCAATGAGCGGGCGCTGTTGCGGCTGATCTGGCGCAATCCGGGCATGTCGCGATCCGAGATCACGCCCCATATCGATCTGACCCAGCAGTCGGTCTATCGCATCATCGACCAACTAGCCGAACGCGGCATTGTTGCCTTGGGCGCCCCAAAGCCCGGCGTCGGCCGCGGCCAGCCGAGCCCGACCCTGCGGCTCGATGGGCGGCACGCCTATAGCTGCGGCATCTCGGTCAATACCGACGTCATCGGCATCTGCCTCATGGACCTCGCCGGCCGCATCCTTGGCGAAGCCAGCGTTCCCTTGCGCGAATCCAGCATGGCCGAAGCGCTCGACCTCGTCGCCGAGGAACTGTCCGGCCTGCAGCGCACCAATGCGCTCTCACCAGACAGTTTCTTCGGCATCGGCTTTGCCATTGCCGGCTACCATGTCGGGGGTACGCGCTACAATGCGCCCCTGCCGCTCCACGAATGGTCACTGATCGAACTCGGCCCCCTGATGGCCGAATTTTTTGGCCGTCCGGTCTGGGTCCACAATGGCGCCAATACCGGCACCATCGCCGAATCCATGTTCGGCGTCGGCCGCTATATCAAGCATTTCGCTTATCTCAGCTTCAACTACGGCTTTGGCGGCGGGCTGATCAGCGATGGCGAACTGCTGCTCGGCGGCAATGGCAATGCCGGCGAATTCTCGGGCATTTACGACGCCGAAGAATCCAAGCGCCGTCCGGCGCTGCAATATCTGATCGAGCGGCTGAACCATAATGGGGTCGAAGTGCCCTCGATCAGCTACATGCGGAAATATTTCGATCCCAACTGGCCGGGCGTCACCGAATGGGTGGAAGAGGTAACGCCGGCTTACAACCGCATGATCAACGCCATCCGCGCCGTCATCGACCCGCAGGCCATCGTCTTCGGCGGCCAGGTCCCCGCGGACTTGGCGCAGATGCTGATCGCCAAGACCCATATCTTCGATCGGCCCCGCTATGGCGTAAACCGTCCCGGCCCAAAACTGATCGTCTCGGAAATTTCCACCGACGCCTCGGCCATGGGCGCCGCCGTCACCCCTTTCAGGGCCGCCTTCTACTAGGCGGACATCCACAGGGCGGCTTGGTGCTGTTGTCGATCCCGGCGATGGGGGCTACAACCTTGCCAGGCGTTTCGATCGCAAAAGTCGCGAAAAACAATCCCAGAAAAGAGAGTGCGCATGTCAGGCTTTGCCGGGTCTTTTAAGCTGGAAATCAAGGTGCTCGATCCGCGCCTTGCCGAATGGGGCCTGCCGAAATACCACTCCGAACTGGCCGCCGCGGTCGATATCCATGCCTGCATCGATACGCCCTGGACCATTCACCCGCAGGAAGCCCCGGTGCTGGTTCCCTCGGGCTTTGCCATGCACATTGCCGATCCCCATATCGCGGCGCTGCTCATTCCCCGCTCCGGCTCCGCCCACAAGCGCGGCCTGGTCCTGGGCAATAGTGTCGGGCTCATCGATGCCGACTATACGGCCCAGGTTTTCGTCAGCGCCTGGAACAGGAATCCATCCGGCGACCCCATCGTCATCCAGCCCGGCGAGCGGATCGCGCAAATGTTCTTCGTGCCGGTGCTGCGCCCTACCTATGAAATCGTCGAGGAATTTTCTGTGGCCAGCGGGCGCGGATCGGGCGGTTTTGGCTCGACCGGAACCGGCATCTAGCGCCAGGAGGAGTGGCCGATGCAATCGAACCTTGCCCGGATCGCCCAGGTTTTCGGGCTTTTTGCCTTGCTCACTCCGCCTGCTCTGGCCGGCGACCGGGCACTGATCGACTTCATCGGCTTTTCGCCCGATGCCAAATACTTCGCCTTCGAGGAATTCGGTATCCAGGACGGTTCGGGCTTTGCCTATTCCAATATTTTCGTCGTCGATCTCGAAAACGACACCTGGCTCGAGGGCACGCCCATTCGCATGCGCAGCGAGGACGAAAACAAGCCGCTGCTGCAGGTTCGCTCCGAGGCCAATAGCCAGGCCATCAAGATCATCGCCGACAAGGAAATCTTTGTGCCTGCCGAAATCGCCGTCCTCATCGGCGATGGGGCGGTGGAAGCCGACGCGCAAAGCCTCGCCTTCGGCTTACCCGGCTATGAGCGCGGCACGGTTGAGGAAGAGCGCCTGCTTTCCCTCAAAACCTTCCCGCTAAAATCCTCCGAAGATTGCGACCTCTGGTTCGATACCCCGCCGCAGGGTTTTGAATTGACCCTTGCCACGGGCGAGAGCAGCACCATCATCCATCGCGACGAGACCTTGCCGAAATCGCGCGGCTGCGTGCTCGATTATCGCCTTTATGCCGTGGTCCTTCCCGGGCTCGATGCGCCGCGGGGCAGGGGCGTTGCCATTGTCTCGACCTATCCCGGCGGCTTTGAAGGGCCGGACCGGCGCTTCCTCGCGGTGCCCCTTGCCTTCTGACGCTCCGCTTTCGCCTGAGGAATCCCGGCGCTATGCGCGCCACCTCGTCCTCAAGGGTTTTGGCGGCGCCGCCCAGCAAAGGCTCAAGGCGGCGAGCGCGCTCGTCGTCGGCGCCGGCGGCCTTGGCAGCCCGGCCATAGCCTATCTCGCCGCTGCCGGCATCGGCCGGCTGGGCATTGTCGACCCCGACACGGTGTCTCTCTCCAATCTGCAACGCCAGATCGTCCACACCAGTGCCGGCATTGGCTGGGGCAAAGCCGAGAGCGCCAAAAGCTTCGCGGAAAATCTCAATCCGCATGTCGCGATCGACGCCATGGCCGAGGCCATCACGGCGGAAAATGCCGAAGCCATGCTCGCGCCCTATGATCTCGTTCTCGACGGCACCGACAATCTCGTCACCCGCCGCCTCGTCGCCGCCGCGGCCGCTGCCCGGCAAAAGCCGCTGGTCTCGGGCGCCGTGTCGATGTTTTCGGGCCAAGTGACAGTCTTCGCCCCGCATATCGGCGGCCCCAGCCACGACGCGCTCTTTGCCGACGAGGCGGATGACGAAAGCCTCCCCTCCTGCGAACTCAACGGCATTTTGGGGCCAGTTACCGGCGTCATCGGCACCTTGATGGCGATGGAAGCCATAAAACTCATCACCGGCACCGGCACGCCGTTGATCGGTCGCGTCCTCGTCTACGAAGCGCGCGACGCCCAGTTCTCCGAAATTTCTTACTGAAGCTCGCGCAGTTCCCGCGCGATCCACTCGATCACCCCGGCCAATCTTCGCGGCACGAATTGCCGCGACGGATAGACGGCGTGGATCGGCAAAGCCAATTTCCGCCACCCCGTAAGAACTTCCACCAGCGCGCCACTGGCCAAGTCCTCTTCCACCAGCACGCGCGGCGCATATGCCAGGCCCACGCCTTCCAGCGCCGCCGCTCGCATGGCCTCGCCATTGTCGACACCGAAATTGCCCCGGACCGCCGCCGAAACTTCGCGCCCCTCCGCGTCCCAAAAGCGCCAGAGGTCGCGCGGCGAGAGATTGAGGCTGATAACGCAGCGATGTTTTCCCAATTCATCCGGATGCCCCGGCGTGCCCGCGCGCTTCAAATAGTCCAGCGAGGCGCAACAGGCGAAATCATAGGTTCCTATTCGCCGCGCAATGAGGCTCGAGGGTTTCAAATTGCCGATCCGAAAGGCCAGATCATAGCCTTCCGCCACCAGATCCACATTGCGATCGAGCAGCGTCATTTCCACCGACACGGCAGGATGCGCATTGGTGAAGCGCGCCAAAGCCGGCGTCAGCATTTTTACGCCCAGCGTCGTTGAACCGCTGATCCTGATATGCCCCACGAGGTCCTCGGCCTGCGGATGGGCAATATCCTCCAGCTCCTCCACCTCTTCGAGAATGCGCATGGCCTTGGCGAGGAACACCTGCCCCATTTCGGTCAGCCGCTGGCTACGCGTCGTCCGCTCGATCAGTTTTACGCCGTAGTCCTCCTCCAGCGCCAGGATGCGCCGACCGACCATGGCCGGTGATACGTTGAGCCTCCCCGCCGCCTTGGAAAAGCTGCCGGAGGTTGCGGCGGTGACAAAGGTGCGCAGATTAACGAGATCAACCATCCGATACTTTTATGCAATTATCTTGTTCCATTTCAAGACATTATCGCGAGAATGGTCCGGGCCTAAATTCTCTCCATCGAAACCGCCACACGGAGAGAGAAAATGACCACCGCAATCATCGGTCTTGGAAATATGGGTTCGGGCCTCGCCCGTCGTCTGGCCGGCAAGGGCGATCTGGTGCTCGCCGCCCGCAATGAAGTTTTGGCCGCAACGCTGGCTGCCGAAATCGGTGCCAAGAGCGCGTCGATCGAAGCCGCCATTGCCGGTGCCGATATTGTCGTCCTCGCCGTGCCCTATGCTTCGGCCCTCGAACTCGCAAAGTCAGGTGCGCTCGATGGCAAGGTCGTCGTCGATATCTCCAACCCGGTAAAGCCCGATTTTTCCGGCCTTTCCATCGGCTTTGAAACCTCGGCCGCCGAAGAGATCCAGAAGGCTGCTCCCGCCGCCAAGGTCGTAAAAGCCTTCAACACGATCTTTGCCGGCCTCTTTGCCGCGCCCAAGGATGACACGGCCAATGTGCCCGTCTTCCTCGCCGGTGACGATGACGCCGTGGCGCAAGTCGAAACGCTGGTGAAGAATTCCGGCTTCGCCGTCGAAAAGACCGGCGCGCTCGACGCCGCCCGTCTCCTCGAACCCGTTGGCATGCTCAACATCCGCTTCGGCTACGGCCTCGGCCGCGGCACGGCGATTGCCCCGGCCTGGCTGAGCGTCTGATCGCCCCCTCCGGCAGTTCACCCCCTCCCACTCTCCCCATCGAGGGGGGTGTCGCATCGCGTTGGTGGCACTATCCTGCCCAGTCCACCGTCCCTTCACCTCCCCCTCGATGGGGGAGGCCGGGAAGGGGTGGAGCGGCAATCCCTGCACCCCACAAAACAAAAAAGGCGGGCCAAAAGCCCGCCTTCTTCAATTCCAAAAATACCGTCGCCCTACTTGGGCGCCAGCACCATGACCATCTGGCGGCCTTCCGAGCGCGGCTGGCTTTCTACCTTGGCGATGGTTTCCATCTGCTCGCGCACCTTCACGAGAAGTGACATGCCAATGTCCTGGTGGGCCATTTCGCGGCCACGGAAACGCATCGTCACCTTCACACGGTCGCCTTCGCCCAGGAACCGTTGCACAGCCTTCATCTTGGTCTCGTAGTCATGGGTATCGATGTTCGGCCGGAGCTGAACTTCCTTGACTTCGATGACCTTCTGCTTTTTGCGGGCCTCGGCTGCCTTTTTCTGGGCAGCATATTTGAAGCGGCCAAGATCAAGCATCTTGGCAACCGGCGGGGCAGAGTTCGCAGCGATCAGCACGAGGTCGAGCCCGGCTTCCTGGGCTTCGGCAAGTGCATCGCGCGTTCGAACTATGCCGCGGTTTTCGCCTTCGGCATCGATAAGCTGGACGTCGGGGCTGGTAATGTCCTCATTGGCAAGCGGCCCATCTTTCTGGGGCGCCGTTGGTCTCATTGGACGACGAATGGCAAGCGTTCCTTGTGCTGTTCAAGCGAGGGGGTGAATTCGGGCCTAAAATCGTGTTAGCGGGGTAAGAAGTCAACAGCCGGATATGGTGATTTTCCGGGTGTTGCGCCCGGGGGACGCTTATCCGTTTGCCGGTAAAGATCGCAAACGACCAAAGAGTTCCGCGTGACTTCCCTTCCCCGACAGTTCCTTAGCATCGGCGACGCCGAAAACCAGCGCAATATCGCCTATGTCCAGCGCGCGGGCAAAGGTCCGGGGCTTTTCTGGCTCAATGGTTTCCGCTCGGTAATGACCGGGCTCAAGGCCAGCGCGCTCGACGCCTTCGGTGCCGACCAGGGTCTTGAGGTGACGCGATTCGATTATTCCGGCCATGGCGAGTCGGGTGGCGATTTCGACCACGGCACGATCACACGCTGGCTCGAAGAGACCGTTGCCGTCTTCGAGCGGACCCACGGTCCCCAGATCGTCGTCGGTTCCTCCATGGGCGGCTGGCTGGCTCTGCTCCTCGCGCGACACCTCCTCAAAACCGGCCAGAAGCGTTTGCAGGGCCTTGTTCTCATCGCCCCCGCGGTCGATGCCACCCATGACCTCATTCCCACCCGCTTCACGCCGGAACAGCTTTCGACCCTTGCAAGCCAAGGCTTTGTCGAGCGGGTCAGCAAATATGGCGATGGCGACTATCGCTATACCAAGGCGCTGCTCGACGACGGGAAAAACCACCTGCTCTTCGGCCGCGTCATCGAAACCGGCTGCCCGGTGCATATTTTGCAGGGCGGGCAAGACCCCGACGTGCCACCCGCCCACGCGCAAAAGCTGCTGAGCCATATTCTGCATGATCCCGTGACCTTCACGCTGATCCCCGATGGCGACCACCGCCTGAGCCGGGAAGAAGATCTGGAGCGCTTGCGGCAGGCGGTACTGGGGATGATGGCTTAGTCACCCCCACCCGTCCTCCCCCATCAAGGGGGAGGTGAAGAGAAGGTGCTTTTGGCTATATGCTGCCACACACTCGGTGCGGCACCTCCCCCTAGATGGGGGAGGCTGGGAGGGGGTGGAGCCAAGCACCCGACGCTATCGCGCCCCCGCATTCCGCATCCGGATCATCGAGAACACCAGGCTCGATTCCTTCACCGCGTCATGCAACTCCCACAGCGAAGGCAGCACTTTGAGCGTAACCCCTTCGGCGGCGATGGCCCCCGGCAGATCGTCCAAAATCTCAACCCCAAGCGGTTCTATGGCGTCATAGGATACCCAATATCCCGCGCCCTCATCCTTGAGCACAAAGCCATCATTGGGCATGGCATAGCGATGCAGTTTTCCCGCCCGCAGCCGCTCTGCCCAATCCTCCTCGATGGCGATGACCACGGCTTCATCACCCAGAAACCGCTCGATATCCGCGTCCGAACTTTCCGCTCCGGCGCGAAAACACACACGCGGGCAGTCACGCGGCAAGAGATAATTGGCAATACGCTGGTCCGAAATCGCCCAGACCACCGGTTCCTCGGTATAGGCCGAGGGCCGCGGCTCGAACCGGGCAATCCCCGGATCATCGCTGAGATGAAACAGTTTCACCGGGTCGTCAGCCTGGTCTTCTGCTGTCCCAAATCGTCAAAATTATCGGGGCTCAACCAGCGCTCATATTCGGCGCGCAGAGCCGGCCATTCGCCATCCACAATCGAAAACCAGGCCGTATCCCGGCTCTCGCCCTTGAGGATCATGTCCTGCCGGAACACGCCTTCATGCTTGAAGCCAAACCGCGTCGCCGCCGCCTTTGACGGCTCATTGCGATCATTGCATTTCCATTCGAACCGCCGATAGCCGAGATCGTCAAAGGCATGGCGGGCAAAGAGGTAGAGCGCTTCGGTCGCCATCTGCGTCCTCGCCATAGGCAGGCCCCAATAGACTCCGCCGATCTCGATGGACCCATGCTCGGGGCGGATGCGCATCCAGCCCTGCTGACCCAGCGCCTTGCCGCTCTTCCTGTCGACGATGGCGACATAGCGGTCGATACCGGCATTGGTCTCTTCAATCCGCGCTTCCATCGCGGCAATCGACGTCGGCGCATCGCTGAAAAGCCACCGATACCGTTCCGCGCCACCATCCATGGTCGATACAGCAAAAAGGTCGGCCGCATGGCGCCGGTCGAACGGCTCCAGCCGCACATACTGGCCTTCGAGCACGATCCGCTCAGGTGCAGACTTTGCGGGTTTGGGGCTCATCGAACAAAATCCTTCCAGATGGCATCGAGGCCAGCGCGATAATTGGGATAGAGTAGTTCCACGCCGAGCGCCTCTTTGATCGCCTTGTTCGACACCCGCTTGTTGTCGCGATAAAAACTGCGCGCCATGGGCGTCATCTCGGCCGTCTCGAAATCCACCTCAGGCGGCGGCTCCACGCCCATCTTTTGGGCGGCATAGGTGATGAGATCCTGCGGCGGGCAAGGCTCGTCGTCAGCGAGATTAAAACTACCGGCCAGCCGCCGCTCCGCCGCCAGCATGGTCACGCGGGCAATGTCTGCCACATGGATACGGTTGAACACCTGACCCGGTTTGATGACACGCCGCGCTGTACCATCGGCCAATTTGTCAAAGCTCGACCGACCCGGCCCATAAATGCCGGCCAATCGCAAGATGCAGAGCGGCACGCCGCGGGCCCTCGCATAGTCGATCCACTCTTCCTCGGCGCTGGCGCGAACGCCCGAGCGCAGATTGCGCGGGCTCAGCGGCGCCGATTCGTCGATCCAGGCGCCGCCGAAATCCCCGTAGACCCCGACCGTGGAATAATAGCAGAGCCATTGCAGGTCTGGCATGGCATCGAGTTCGGCCCGGTGGTGCCGCAGTACGCGATCGCCCTCGTCATCGGGCGCAATCGAGACCACGACATGGGTGCAATCGCTCAGCGCCACGCCCACTTCCCGCCCCGGAGCAGAACCATCGAAGACAACAGCTGAAAGACCGCTTTGCGTTAACGCATTCGCCTTGTCCGCTGTCCTCACTGTTCCCAGTGTGTCAACGAACTCGCCACTCTTTTGCATGAGTTGCGCACTCGCCTGCGACGAGTAGCCAAGGCCGAAAAAGAATGCGCGCATAAGTTATCCCCGGCCCTAAAAGTCGAGGTCGGCATAGCCCTTGCTTGGCGGCATGGCAACGACGCGATCGTTGAGGAGGGTCCTGAAAGCCGGGCGCGATTTCAGCCGCGAATACCAGTCGCGCGTCTCTGCCGCCTTGGCCCAGTCGATATCGCCCATATAGTCGAGAGTCGAGAGATGCGCGGCGAGGGCAAAATCGGCCAGCGTCATCTCGTCGCCGGCCAGCCACTTCCGGCTTGCCAAGAGCCAGTTGAAATAAAGCATATGCTCAGCAAGGTTGGCCTTTGCCGCCCGCAAGACCGAGGGTTCGGGCGTTGCGCCCTTGAGGTCGCGCTTGGCGATCTTTTCCTCGACAAGATAGCGCGTCACTTCGTCGTTGAGCTTTACCAGCATCCATTCGACCAGCCGCCACATTTCGGCGCGGTCGAGCGGATGGGTCGGCACCAGCCCACCCACGGTCTCGAGCGTGTAGATATCTTCCACCACATGGATCGAAGCGAGAATGCCGATGATGGGCACGTCCTCGTCGGTCACCAGAATGGGAAGGGTCGCGGCGGGGTTAAGGTCGAGCAGATGCGGCTCACGCAGCCAGGGTTTTATTTCCTCCACATCCAGCGGTACGCCATATTCGGCGCACATCAGCCGAATAAGCCGCGAGGCGGGATCAAGAGGATGGTGCACGAGTGTCGGCATGAAGGGGCCCCGGTTGACGCGAGGCTGCTTTGCCGATCCCTCGCTTGGCGCGGTGGGCGAACACCGCTAAGAGGGGGCAAATTGGCCCAAGAGACGAGTTAGGAGATCAGATGAACGCCGATCAAGGTCTTTTTGTGCCCCTTATTCTGGGAATTCTGGAAGGCCTTACCGAATTCCTACCGGTCAGCTCCACCGGACACCTTTTGTTAGCCGGTCATTTCTTCGGCCTGACCCAGCCGGCAACCTTCGTCGTGCTCATCCAGCTCGGTGCCATTCTGGCCATCGTCACCGTCTATTTCGCCAAATTGGGCTTGCTCATTCGCGATGCGCTGACCGGCAAGCGCTACGCCTGGCAGTTCGCGCTCTCGGTCTTTCTCGCCTGTTTCCCGGCAGTCATTGCCGGGGTGCTGTTGCGCGATTTCATCCAGGGCGATCTCTGGGAATCGGCGGCCCTGATCTGCTGGACCCTCCTCATCGGTGGCTTTGTCCTGCTCATCGTCGATCGACTGAAACTTGAGCCAAAGTACGACGATATCTACGCTTTTCCCTGGCACCTGGCCCTGATCATCGGCCTTTTCCAGATGCTCTCGCTGGTTCCCGGCGTTTCCCGCTCGGGTTCGACCGTGGTCGGCGGCATGCTGTTCGGCGCCTCCAAGCGCGCCGCTGCCGAGTTCACCTTCTTCGTCGCCCTGCCCATCATGGTCGGTGCCTTCGGCTATGATCTCTACAAGAGCCGCGACCTGATCGATGCGTCCATTGCCCTCAATGTCGCCGTCGGTTTTGCCGCCGCCTTCATCGTCGGCGCCATCGTCGTGCGGTACCTCCTCAACTTCGTCTCGCGCTACGGCTTTGCCCCCTTCGCCTGGTGGCGCATCGCCGTCGGCATTTTTGGCCTGATCGGAATTTATTTCTTCGGCCGCTAAGGCTCGATACCCAAAACAAAAAGCCCTCCCGATCGGATCGGGAGGGCTTTTTAATTTCGGCGGCCGCTGGATCAGCGGCGTGTCGAGGGATCGACACCCTTGTAGGTCGCGGGAATGGAGAAATAGGAGCGCGGGATTTCGACACCCTTTTCGACATCATAGAGCGAAAAGGTCAGCTCCGCGCCGCTCGGCTCGACGAGGCTCCACTGCGCGAGGTCCTTCGTCTCGACGTCGAAAATCAGCGAAACCTGAACGGTGCCCGCAACCGTCTCGTCGACTACGGTAATGGCCATATAGCCGTCCGATGTGGTGACATCGATCACATTGGCATTGAGGAGGTTGATCTGGTCGCCGAGGAACTGGCGCAGCGGGATCGAGTCCTGCGGATAGGCGTAATAGGTCTCGTCCTGACGGTTGAGCACATAAAAGCCGCGGCCAACCGACACAATCTCTTCGCGGCTTGGTGGATTGTAGCGGAAGCGGATCTTGTCCGGTCGTTCGAGGAAAAACGTCCCTTCAGTACGACCACCATTGGTGTCGATCTGCAGGAAGCGCCCGACCATGGTGCGGATCGCCGAATTGTGGGTGTTGATCTCGTTGATCAGCTGCTGCTCTTCCGGCGTCAGCGTCCGGCCGCCCTGCGCCAAAACCGGCATGATGGGAGCCAGAGCGGCGGCGGCACCAAGAAGCAGAACGTGGCGGCGGCGAATCATCGGCGGGATATCCTCGCTGAGTTTTTAGTCTGATAAACTAACCTAGGAAGCAATTGCGGCAAGAGGTGGAAAGTTCCACCGGCCGGAGGGGGACAACAATGCGCAAATTGGTGATGTGCTTAACGCTGGTGCTTGCAACGACACTGCCGGCCATGGCGGCCCTGCCGCCGCAATACCAGCGACGCGCCGAATTGACTGCCGTCCTCAATGTCGCGACCGAGACTTTTGGTATCGGCCATATCATCGATGCCGTGGAATTTACCGCACCCGACGTCTATTCCGTCCGCTCCGGCAGCTGCACGCTCACCGTCCGCATCGTCAATGCACCAAAGGAACACGCGCCCGGCTGGGTCGGCCCGCGTGAGTTCGAGGCCGTGCCCGACCCGCTCGCCTGCTAGGCGTGGTTATTCGCCCCGTTCTTTCTTGCCACGCGCGACTTCGGTCGCCAGTGCTTCAAGCTTGTGCGGCCAGAAGACGCGAAACCGTTCAAGCCAATCGTCGACGCCGCGCAGGGGCGTCGTGTCCAGTTCATAGACACGACGCGTTCCCTCCGGGCGCACGCGGGCAAAACCATTTTCGCGCAGCACTTTCAGATGCTGGCTGACCCCGGCCTGGGAAATGCCGAAAGCCGGCGCGATGACCTCAACCACCTCTCCCGATGAGCGCTCGCCCTCGGCGAGCAGCTCCAGAATGCGCCGACGAACAGGATCGCCGAGAACGTCGAATGCGTGCATCACCCCTCCATAGGCGCTTCGCCGGTATAAAAGCGCCGGGTCGCCTCGGCCGCTTTTCGCGCCTGTTCGGGCGTTTCGCCAGCAGCAATTTCGGCTTCGCCCCAGGCTGTGCTCGCCTTTCGCACCATGTCCTTGGCCTCGGGCGAGGTTTCCCAACCGCCGACGCCCTCGGCGCGTACATCGGCATCCGGGCGCTTGAAGTGTTCAGACAGCCCCAGAAGGCCCAGTTCCCAACCGACACCACCGGCGCCGGCGCCATACTGGGTCCAGTGCGGGCTGACGGGCGCGATATGTTCGAGCACCAGCAGCGCCCCGCCCTCGGCCGGTGCAACAGAGAAATTGACCCAGCTGGTATAGCCGCCGAATTCCCAGGTCAGCTCCGCACGTTTCTCGGGTTCGCAAGCGGTGACCGTCCCGCTCGCATTGCCTTCGATGTGATAGCGGCCGCCGAGCTGCAGGTCGCCCGTCACCGGCGCAAACCAGCGCTTCAGACGGTCCGGCTTGGTCAAGGCATCCCATAGGTCCGAAACCGTCGTATCATAGACGCGTGAGGCGACGATCACCTTGCCGGGCTGCCCGTCGATTTCCAGGTCGCGTACTTCCCGCTTAACAGCGCCCAGATGCGCCGCGATGTCGAATGTCATGGCTCTATCCTTTATTTCAGTGCAAACTTATATAAGTGCAAACTGAAATAATGTCGAGACGCATGACCCAATCGCCGATCACAAAACAAAAACCCCGGCACAAGGCCGGGGCTTTTCAATACCTTATTCGGTCAGCTCAATAGCCGTCGGCATTGTTCCCGACGAGGATTTCGCGCTTGCCCGCATGGTTGGCCGGGCTGATGACGCCCTCGCGTTCCATGCGCTCGATCAGCGTCGCTGCCTTGTTGTAGCCGATGGCGAGACGCCGCTGGACATAGGAGGTGGAGGCCTTCTTGTCCGTCAGCACGACATGGACGGCCTTGTCATAGAGCTCGTCGCCCGAGCCGGCATAATCATCGCCGCCGCTGGAGCCACCGGCATCCATGCCGCCTTCGTCTTCTTCGGCGGTGACGGAATCGAGATAATCCGGCGCGCCCTGGCTCTTGAGGTGGTTGACCACCGCCTCGACTTCGGCGTCGGACACGAAGGCGCCGTGGAGGCGCTTGGTGCGACCGCCCGAGGCCATGTAGAGCATGTCGCCATTGCCGAGGAGCTGTTCGGCGCCCTGCTCGCCCAAAATGGTGCGCGAGTCGATCTTCGACGTCACCATGAACGAAATACGGGTCGGGAAGTTGGCCTTGATCGTGCCGGTGATGACATCCACGGACGGGCGCTGCGTGGCGGTGACGATATGGATGCCGGCGGCGCGGGCCATCTGGGCGAGGCGCTGGATTGCGCCTTCGATGTCCTTGCCGGCGACCATCATCAGGTCGGCCATTTCGTCAACGATCACAACGATATAGGGCAATGGCTCGAGATCGAATTCTTCGCTTTCGTAGATCGCCTCGCCGGTTTCGCGGTCAAAACCGGTCTGCACCGTGCGGGTAATGGTCCGGCCTTCCTTGGCCGCTTCCGAGACGCGCTGATTAAAACCGTCGATGTTTCTGACACCGATCTTGCTCATCTTGCGATAGCGGTCTTCCATCTCGCGCACGGCCCATTTCAGAGCCACCACAGCCTTCTGCGGATCGGTGACGACCGGCGTAAGAAGATGCGGAATGCCGTCATAGATCGACAATTCCAGCATTTTGGGGTCGATCATGATCATGCGGCACTGCTCGGGCGTCATCTGGTAGAGCAGCGAGAGAATGAAGGTATTGATACCCACCGACTTGCCGGAACCGGTGGTACCGGCGATCAGCAAGTGCGGCATGCGCGCGAGGTCGGCGATGATCGGCTCGCCGCCAATAGTTTTGCCCAGGCAAATCGGCAGCTTGCCCTTCATCTTCTCGAAATCGGACGAGGCCAGCATTTCGCGGAAATAGACGGTTTCGCGCGTCTGGTTGGGCAGTTCGATACCAATGGCATTGCGGCCCGGCACCACGGCGACACGGGCCGAAATGGCCGACATCGAGCGGGCAATATCGTCGGCGAGCGAAATGACCCTGGACGATTTGATGCCCGGTGCAGGCTCGAGTTCAAAGAGAGTCACGACCGGACCGGGGCGCACATTGATGATGTCGCCCTTTACGCCGAAGTCACCAAGCACTTCTTCGAGACGGCGGGCCATTTCTTCGAGCCGTTCCGGCGAATGCTCTGCCGAAGGCCCGGAGCGCTTGGGCTCGGCAAGCAGGCTCAGTGCCGGCAGTTCAAAGCCCATGGGCTCGTCGAGGAGGCTCGGCTGCGCTTCGCGGAACTGGCGCTGACCCTGCGCCGGGCGCGGGGCGGGCGCGGCAACACGCGGCGCCGAATGATCGACGGGCTGGAAGCGCGAATCGCCGCGCTGGGTGTGGTTGACCACGGCCGGATGCTGGGCGATCGGCATGTCCGGTACGAAGGGGATCGAATCGTCTTCCGCTTCATCGGGATAGTCGATTTCAGTCTCGTCATAGGACGGACCGGCATTGATACGGGCCGATACGACGGGGGCCGCTTCGAAGGCAGGCTCGACCGGGGCATGAATGCGGCGCTGGGTAACGGCGAGCGTCGGTTCCTGATGGGCCGGGGCGCGCGGGGAGACGGAGCCGTCGAGATCGGGCTCCTCACCATGCGCGCGCCATTCTTCCTCTTCCTCGTGGCGGGCCGCCTGGGCAGCACGGGCACGGCGCCAGGCCGTGCGGAGGGAATAACCCATATGCACCACCGCGCCGAGGGCCACTTCCACCAGCGGATTGGCTTCGCGCTCGTCTTCTTCCTCGACCTGTGCGGCCTTGCGCGAGGATTTAGCAGGCATGGCTGGGACGGAAGTGCCGAGGCCCATGGCGATCCAGAGCAGAGCCAGAGCGGGCACCGCGATGATCACGCCAAAAAGCGCGCCTGTGATCGGCTGCGGATCGGCGCCGGCGATCATGGCGGCAAGACTGATGAAGAGCATGCCGGCAAGGCCGCCCAGTCCAGTCGGCAGCGGCCAGCTTTCCGGCGTCGGCAGGAACGCGAAGACGCCGGTCGAAAGCACAATCGCGCCAAGCCAGGAGAGCGTGCGCAAGATGACGTGGGTCAAGCGACGCTTGCGCAGCAGAGCCCAGCTCCACAGCGCCAGGGGCACGATAGCGACAATGCCGCCCAGCCCCAGGAACTGGAACACGAGATCGGCAATGACCGCGCCGGGATAACCCAGCCAGTTTTGCGCAATCTTGCTCGTCGCATAGGAGAGCGAGGGATCATCGACCGACCAGGAGCTCAGCGACAGCAGCAGGATCGTGACAATGCCGAACAGCACCATGCCGGCCACGCGCAGGGGAATGCGAATGGCGATGACCGGGGCCGGTTTCGGCATGGAGGCCGCCGTCTTCTGGCGGGCAGCGCCGCGTGGTGGCACGGGGCGGACATCGTCGAGCGTCGGAACGGGATGGCTGGGCATGACACGCATTACTTTTTGGGGCCACGACCCATTCGCGGGCCCCGCATCGCCTGCATGCTAGAGCGATGTGGTTAATCGCACGCTAACCACTCCGAACTGGGCTGACAGCAAAAATCGCCCCAGTAGGGCGATTTTAGGTGAGGAGGCCATGAGAACCAGGCTCGAATGGCGTGTGGGAGCGAAAGTTTTCTACTTCGATCCCAAAACTTTCCCGGGGAGTGCGGCCCACCATTGTGCGTGGGAAGCCTCTGTGGCGGGCCAAGAGGAAGCAGGCCGCACACCGCGAGAAAGTCTTTTGGAAAAGAGGTGGCGCCGAAGCGCCACCTGCAAGGTTCTTAGCCGTTGTAGGCGCGTTCGCCGTGGCTCGAGAGATCGAGGCCGTCGCTTTCGCCGGCTTCGCTAACGCGGGCACCGCCGAAGATCGCCTTGACGATGAGCATGGCGACGAGAGCCACGACACCGGACCAGACGATGGCGACGAGTACTGCCAGGACCTGGGTGACCAGCTGGCCGCCCATGGCATAGCCTTCGGCACCAAAGCCGCCGAGAGCCGGGTCTGCGACGATGGCGGTGCCGATGGCGCCGACAATGCCGCCCACGCCGTGGATGCCGAACACGTCGAGGCTGTCGTCATACTTGAGCATCGGCTTGAGGGTAACGACGGCCCAGAGGCAGACGAAACCGGTCACGGCGCCGAGCACGATCGAGCCGAAGGTGCCGGCGAAGCCGGCGGCCGGGGTGATGGCCACGAGACCGGCAACGGCGCCCGAGACGAAGCCCAGGGCCGAAGCATGGCCGCGGGTGATCTTTTCGCCGACAGCCCAGGCAATAGCTGCAGCGGCCGGGGCGGTAATGGTGTTGAGGAAGGCCTGAGCGGCAAGGCCATTGGCACCGAGAGCCGAGCCGGCGTTGAAGCCGAACCAGCCGACCCACAGAAGCGAGGCACCGATGAAGACGAACACCAGGTTATGCGGGGCGATCGGCTCCTTCATGTAGCCAAGGCGCGGCCCGAGCACGATTGCGGCGACGAGAGCGGCCACACCGGAATTGATGTGAACGACGGTACCGCCGGCAAAGTCGAGGGCGCCCATGTTGAAGAACAGGCCCGGACCCGACCAGACCATGTGGGCGATCGGCAGGTAAGAGAAGGTGAACCAGATGGCGAGGAACGCCATGACCGCACCGAACTTCATGCGCTCGGCAATGCCACCGACGACCAGCGTCGCCGTGATGCAGGCGAAGGTCAGCTGGAAGACCACGAAGACCAGTTCAGGAATCGTGCCGGAAACCGAATCGGGGCTGACATTGGCAAGGAACAGGTTCGAAAAGTCACCAATGAAGGCCGATAGGCCGCCTTCGGATGGGCCGGAGAAGGCGAGCGAGTAGCCATAGGCCACCCAGAGCAGGGCGATCATCGAGAAGGCGCCGAACACCTGGGTCACGACGGACAGCACGTTCTTGCCACGGACGAGACCGCCATAGAACAAGGCAACGCCCGGAATGGTCATGAGAATGACGAGGAGCGTCGAAACGATCATCCAGGACGTGTCGCCGGTGTCGATGGTGGCGACTTCCTCGACAGCCGCGGCAGCATCCTGTGCGAATGCGGGAAGGGCCAGCAGCAGGGAGGCCAGAGCAGCGCTCCCCAGGATTTTGGACATCTTCATTGTTGTTGTCTCCAATTGGGGAAGGTCCTAGAGGGCGGACGCGCCGGTTTCACCGGTGCGGATGCGGGTAACGGCCAAGAGATCGAGCACGAAGATCTTGCCGTCGCCGATGCGGCCGGTCTGAGCCGAGTCCCGAATGGCGTTGCTCACATTGTCGGCCAGGCTGTCGTCGACAGCGATTTCGAGCTTGAGCTTGGGCAGGAAATGCACGGCATATTCCGTGCCGCGGTAGATTTCGGAGTGACCCTTCTGACGCCCATAGCCCTTCACTTCGGTGACGGTCATGCCGTGCACGTCGAGCGAATTGAGCGCCTGCCGAACCTCTTCGAGCCGGGACGGCTTGATGATGGCAACCACCAGTTTCATATGACCCCCTTTGGCGCCTTAGGCGCGTGTTGGAACTGCAACTGATGAATTCAAGTGCCGTGCCAAACCAAGTGGCACGGATTTTCGTTATTTTTACAATGACTTAACCAGAGGCCAAACGTGGACGACTCTGAAATGGGCAGATCGTCGCCGCTTTTTTGTGCGGATGATTTGGTGTTTGCCTGTTTTTTAAACAACACGAGTCATCCCCGCGGCATAGGGCGCACTTGCACCGCGCCGCCGGGGGCCTGACAATGGAAGAAGACGCAAGGAGACGGCGATGAGCGCAGCGGCAGAAGATCATTTCGACGTGGCGATCGTGGGTGGCGGCCCGGTGGGCACGACCCTGGCGCTGGCGCTGGTCCAGTCGATGCGCGGCATTCGGGTAGCGCTCATCGACCGCCGTCCGCTGACGGTCCCCAAAGACAACCGCGCTTCGGCCATTGCAACCGGCGTACGCCGCGTCTTCGAGGCACTGGGTGTCTGGGCCGAGATGGAAGCCCAGTCCCAGCCGATAACTGCCATGCGGATCACCGATTCGGGCAGCGGCGATATCGCGCGGCCGCTGTTCCTGCAGTTCGAAGGCGAAGTCGCGCCGGGCGAAGCCTTTGCCCATATGGTGCCCAATACGGCGAGTCAGGCGGCCCTGCTCGGGGCCATGGGCGACCTCGTCACAGTCATCGCTCCGGCCGAAATCACCGATTGGTCAGAGGGCCGGCTGACGCTTGCCGATGGGCGCACCATCACCTCGCCACTGATCGTCGCCGCCGATGGCGCGCAATCGGCCCTGCGCCAGCGCGCCGGTATTTCAACATCAGGCCATGACTACCATCAGACCGGGCTCGTCGCGACCATCAGCCACGAACTGCCCCATGACGGGGTCGCCTACGAACATTTCCGCCCCTCCGGCCCCTTTGCGAGCCTGCCGCTCAAGGGCAATCGCTCTTCGCTCGTCTGGACCGAAACCAGCGAAAACGCCAAGACCTTCCTGGCCATGGACAGCGACCAGTTGGCGCGCGAGATCGAGGCCGTCATGGGCTCGAGCCTCGGCGCAGTGACGCTCGAAGACAAATTGATGGGTTTCCCGCTGCGCCTGCAGATTGCCCGTGACTTTGTCGGGCCGCGTCTGGCGCTCATCGGCGATGCTGCCCACGTCGTCCATCCGATTGCAGGGCAAGGTCTCAATCTCGGCCTGAAGGATGTCGCGGCGCTGGCCGAAGTCATCATCGACGCCATCCGTCTCGGGCTCGACCACGGCAGCGAAGACGTACTGGCCCGCTACCAGGCCTGGCGCCGGCTCGATACGGCCAGCATGGTCATGGTGACCGACGGCATGAACCGGCTCTTTTCCAACGATGTTGCCCCGGTCCGCGCCATCCGCGATTTCGGTCTCGGCCTGGTCGACCGCGCCGGGCCGCTGAAGGATGCGATGATCCGCGCCGCCTCCGGTGTGTCCCAAAGCGGCCCAAAGCTTCTCAGCGGGCTACCGATCTAGAAAAAGGCTCCCTTCCCTGAAGGGAGAGGTCGGCCTGCGTAGCAAGACGGGTGAGGGCCTTTTCTAGTCAACCGCTCTTTTGGACAGCGCCTGCAGCTCTTCCGGCTCGACATTGCGCGCCTCTTCAAGGCTGAGGAGCGGCACCCCTTTGACGATGGGAAAGGCCAGCCGCGCGGCAATGGAAATCAGTTCCTTGTGGTCCGACGATAGCGTCAGCCGCGTCTTGGTCAACGGGCAGACCAGCATTTCCAGCACCTGCCGGTCGATAACGTGGCGGGGATCGACCGGGGTTTCTGCCATCAGTTGAGCGGCACGGCGCCCTTGCCGCCCCCAGCCATTTCATATTCGGTCATGGCGATCAGCGTTTCCGCCCGGTCGTTGAGGGTCTGTGCTTCGAGCAATACCTGCTTTTCCGCCGGCCCATAGGGCGAAACCATGGCGCAGAAATTGACCAGGTCCGCCGTGCCGGTGCGCTCGATCTCTTCCCAATTGAGCTCGATGCTGGCGAATTCGGCATAGTCGCGCATCATTTTCACAAAGCGCGCCCGGTCCACTTCGTCCTCCCCGTCATTGCGGGCGAAATCGGCGGCAAAGGCCTCGGCCGAAATTTTGGCGAGCCTATAGGGTGTACCGCGTTCGACCTCTTCGGTGAGCGTGAACCGCGTCACGCCTTCGAGGATGATGAAATAGCGGCCATCGCCGCTTTCCTCGAAATGGGTAATCCGTCCCAGGCAGCCGATCCTGTGCAGCGGCACGAGGCCCACGGGGCTTTCCTCGCTCGTGTCCTCGGGCTGGATCAGCCCGATCAAGCGATCGGTCGAGAGGGCGAAATCTACCATCTCGATATAGCGCGGCTCGAAAATATTGAGCGGGCGATGGGAATAGGGCAGCAACAGCGCCCCGGTCAGCGGAAAGATCGGGACCACGTCCGGCACTTGCTGAGGGCTCGCTGGGCGCTGCGGCATATTTTTCGACCTAGGAGAAGAGGGCAGCAGAAAGCAGGCGGCGGCCCTTGAGGGTGGCCGGATCCTTGGCGCCCCAGGCGTCGAAGAATTCGAGCAGCTTTTTGCGCGCGCCGTCCTCGTTCCAGGTGCGATCCTTCTTGAAGATCGCGACCAAGGCCTCGGCGGCCTCGACGCGCTTGCCTTCGGCATTGAGCACGACGGCCAGATCGAATCGCGCCTGGTGATTTTCAGGGTCAGCAGCAATGGCGGCTTCAAGCGCGGCCGATTCGGAAAGGCCGGCGGCTTCATCCTGCAGGCGTATAGTATTGGCGACAGCCGTATAGGCGTCGCCCTTGCGCTTGTCCTCGGGCACCATGTCGAGCGTGGCGCGGGCCTGCTCGACTTCACCGGCTTCGAGATAGACGCGGGCAAGGCCAATCAGCGCCACTTCGTTTTCCGGAGAGTGTTGCAGCACCATGCCAAAAATCTGCGCCGCCTGACCGAGGTCACCGGCGCCAAAAGCCTCTTCGGCGACCTTCAAGGCATCGGCGATCTGTGCCTCGATCGAATCGGCCGGCGGCGCGCCCGGAGGGGCGGCGGCAATGACGCGATCGGCAAATTTACGGACTTCACCTTCCGGCATGGCGCCCATGAAACCGTCCACCGGCCGGCCACCGGCGAAGGCGAAGACGGCCGGAATCGATTGCACGCCCAATTGCCCGGCAACGCCCGGGTGATCGTCGATATTGATCTTCACGAGCCGGATCTTGCCGGCCTTTTCGTTGACCACCTTTTCAAGCGCCGGCGTCAACTGGCGGCAGGGGCCACACCAGGGCGCCCAGAAATCGACGAGAACCGGAACCTCGCGCGAGGCTTCGAGCACGTCGGCGCGGAAGCCGGCATCGGTGGATTCGCTGATATAGGCCTGGCTGGCCGGGGCAGCGCCATTGGTGGAAATCGACATAAAGAGCTCTCGCGAAAGTCATTGAGGGAGCAGTCGCGGGCCTTTTTGCGCCCGCGCCACAGCGGTTGCAAGTCCTAGTTCCCACAGGCTTTCAACAAGATGACATGAAAGCGAAGAAGAAGGGTTGCAATCGGTCTGATGATTAGGCATATAGCGCCTCGTCGACGCGCTTCAAGGCGCTGCGACACGGATGCGGGTGTAGCTCAGGGGTAGAGCATAACCTTGCCAAGGTTAGGGTCGAGGGTTCGAATCCCTTCGCCCGCTCCAATTCTCTCAGGTTGGCAAGCCGGGAGAGAAACAAAGGGTCCTTCGGGACCCTTTTTGTTTTTCCGACATTTGTTTCGTTGCCGGACTGGTCGACTCGCGATCTAGCTGGCGCCCCCTGCCTTGAGACAAGAGACTTCCATGACCGACCTCACGAATTTCCCTATCGCCCGGCGCTGGCCCGCCGCGCATCCCGAACAGCTGCAGCTTTACTCGTGGCCGACGCCGAATGGCGTAAAAGTTTCCATCATGCTCGAGGAAATCGGCCTGCCCTATGAGGCGCATGCGATCCAGATCGGCAAGAACGAAACCTGGACGCCCGAATTTCTCTCGCTCAATCCGAACGGCAAGATTCCAGCTATTATCGATCCCAATGGCCCCGGCGGCAAGCCGCTGGCCCTCTTCGAATCGGGCGCCATTCTTCTGTACCTTGCTGAAAAGACCGGAAAATTCCTCTCAGCCGATCCGGCACTGCGCTACGAAACCATCCAGTGGGTCTTCTTCCAGATGGCCGCCATCGGCCCGATGTTCGGCCAGGTGGGCTTTTTCTATAAATTCGCCGGCAAAGAGTTTGAGGACAAGCGCCCGCTCGAGCGCTACCGCGCCGAATCGCGCCGGCTGCTCGAAGTGCTGGACACTCGTCTCGATGGTCGCGACTGGATCATGGACGATTATTCCATCGCCGATATCGCGACCTTGGGCTGGGTCCGCAATCTCATCGGCTTTTATGGCGCCCGCGACATCGTCGAATTCGACACGCTCAAGCGCGTTCCCGCATGGCTCGAACGCGGCCTTGCCCGCCCCGCCGTGCAGCGCGGCCTGACGATCCCCGCCGCCAGCTAATTTTTGCTACCGGCGGCGGCAGGAGGTTTTCGACTAACCCCTTGCCGCCGCCTCAAGCGCCGAAATATCGAATTTCACCTGCTTGAGCATAGCTTCCGTGACGCGCTTCGACACGGCCGGATCGGGGTCCATCATCAGTTCGCCAAGGCGTTTCGGGGTGATCTGCCAGCTCAGCCCCCAACGGTCCCGTAGCCAGCCGCATTGTTCGGTCGAGCCGCCTTCTTTCAGCGCATCCCAGAGCCGGTCGATCTCGGCCTGGGTGTCGCATTCGACCAGAATCGAAAAGCTATGGTTGAACGGATCAAGCGGGCCGGCATTGATCGCCATATAGCGCTGGTCGCCAATGGTGAAAGCGGCCATGCCGACGCTGCCGGCCGGGCCGCTGGGATTATCCGCCGGAATGGCCGAGACCCATTCGATCTTCGAGCCCGGAATCAGCGACGTATAAAACTTGATCGCCGCGTCCATATCCCTCTCGAACCAGAGATGCTGGGTGATCTTCATCGTTCGTCTCCTGTTGAACCGTCTGCCTTCAAGACGATTCAACGCTGATGACTTCGACATGGTCCCAGGATTAGGTGGCACTCGCCGGGGCTAGTGAACCTGAACCGACCCGAGCTGGAAAAACACCGTCAGCAGCGGCGCCAGTATTTTGGGGTCATATTCATGGCTCTGGCCGGCCAGCGTCATGCGCTCGACATTGTGGAGGCCCGAGGCCACCCATTCGGCGCCCGCCGCCATGAAAGGAAAGCTTTTGTCGCCATCGAGCACCAGCACCGGCATGATGGCGTTCTGCCAGCGTTCCGGCGGCCCGTCGCTTCCCCGCGCATCCGCGAGAATACGGTAGTCATGTTCGAGGGTCAGGCCGACCGCAGCAAAGGCCGGCCAGGCGGGGCTCTGCTTGAACCCATCCAGTTCCGCGCCGGACATGCCGACGCCGAGCAGAAAGTCGCTCATCATTTCGGCAGCGCGTCCCTGCGCGGCCTGGACGGCCATCTGCATATGCTCATAGCGGTAGGCGTCACCCGAACGGCCGGGATCGATCGGCGGCTCATAGAGCGCCAGGGCCTTGATCTTTCTCGGCATGGCTGCGGCGGCTTCAAGCGCCAGCACGGCGCCCGAGGACATGCCGAAGACAAAAGCTTCGCGGCCGGCCACATCGAGCAGAGCGGCAATGTCCTCCACCTCGCGCGCCACCGCATAGGGCCATTTATCCGTCGATTCCCCGCGGCCGCGCCGGTCGTAGTTGATCACCGTAAAGTGCTGCGCCAGAAGCTCGATCAATATCGGGGTCACCCGGTCCACCGCCCGATATTGCGTCGCGCCGGCCACAAGGATCACCGCCGGGCCCGAGCCGGTCACGTCATAGCCAATGGTGACGCCATCCTTGGAGGTAACCTGCGGCATGAGAGAATCCCCTTTTTGCCGACACTATGCACGAGGGCTGGAGGCGCCAAAACGGAAATCCCCGCTTGCGCGGGGATCACACGGTATTTCTCGAATGGCGGCAATTTCTAGCGGATCGCAATGCCTTCGGCATTGAAGACATGCGCCTTGGCCGGATCGATATAGGCCGGAACACTCGAACCCAGCTCCACATGGCGTTGGCCTTCGAGCACCACGGTCAAGGCCTGGCCGTCGGTGGTGGTTGCGTAGAGCACCGTCTGGCCACCGAGATTTTCGACGAGATCGACACGCAGGTCCGCGAACTTTGCACCAGAACCTTCGACAATGGTGATGTGCTCGGGACGAACGCCCAGCATCGCCGTGCCCACAGCCGAGCGACCGAGCGGCAGCGAGCCGCTGGCGGTTTTGACCGTTTCGCCCTCGCCGGTCGCAGTGAGAAAATTCATCTTCGGCGAGCCGATGAAACCGGCGACGAAGAGATTTCCCGGATTGTTATAGAGTTCGAGTGGGGCACCGGCCTGTTCGATGACGCCAGCGCGCAGCACCACGATCTTGTCGGCCATGGTCATGGCTTCCACCTGGTCGTGGGTCACGTAGATCATGGTGTTTCCAAGATCATTGTGCAGCTTGGCGATTTCCACGCGCATGGCGACGCGCAGTTCGGCATCGAGATTGCTGAGCGGTTCGTCGAAAAGGAAAATCTTGGGTTCGCGCACAATGGCGCGGCCGATGGCAACGCGCTGGCGCTGACCGCCCGAAAGCTGCTTGGGCTTGCGCTTCAGCAGCGGCTCGATCTTGAGGATTTCTGCCGCACGCTGCACGCGCTTTTCGATCTCGTCCTTAGGCATCTTTGCCGTTTCGAGACCAAAAGCGAGGTTCTGGTAGACGCTCATATGCGGATAAAGCGCATAAGACTGAAAAACCATGGCGATGCCACGCTTGGCCGCCGGCACGTCGTTCATGCGCTGACCATCGATGATCAGGTCGCCGCCGGTGATCGGCTCGAGCCCCGCAATCATGCGCAGCAAAGTGGACTTGCCGCAGCCCGAGGGGCCAACGAAAACAGTGAACTCACCCGGCTCGATATTGAGGTCGACGCCGTGGATCACAGCGACGTCGCCGTAGGATTTCTGGATCTGGCGGAGTTGAATGCTGGTCGCCATGGGTCTTCTCCTAAAGCTTACCGGAACTCGGCCGGAACCCAGCTCTGGTAGAGCGGGTGGTCGGGGCCCAGGGGTAGAACGACCTCCTGGTGGGTGGAAGAGGAATGGTAGAAGGCCGTCACCAGTTCGAGCGAACGACGGGAGTCAGCCGACGTGACGGGCAGCGGAATCTTGCCGTCGATGGCATCGTAAAAACGGGACATCTGCGTCTGGAACCGGCTCGGCACATGCTGCCAATTGGCGAGCGCTGCCTCGATTTTCGCTTTCACCTCATCATTGCGCGGCAGGATCTTCCAGAGTGCGTGGCCCGGATTATAGGGCGCGTGGTCGCTCTCGATGGTGACATTTTCGAACTGCAGGCGGATGCGGGTGATCTCATCCACCGAACCCAGAGTCGCGGTGAAACTCGCCAAAGCGCCGCTCTTCATTTCGAGCGAAGCGGAAATGGTGTCTTCCACCTCGATCGGATTAACGCGCGTCGCCACGCGGCCAAAAACGCGCGAAATGTCGCCCATGAGATAGGTAAAGATGTCATGCGGATGGATAGCATGGCCCATCAGCACACCACCGAGTTCGGTCTTCCACTTGCCGCGCCAGGGCACAGCATAATAGGGAGCCTCGCGGCGCCACATGGTTTCGACCGTGCCGGCATAGGGCTTTCCGGCAATGCCGGAGTCGATGATCTTCTTGGCCTGCTCGATGCCATCGCCGAAGCGATATTGAAACACCGGCATCAGCTTGCCCCTGGCGGCTTTTTCGGCTTCCACGATCTCATCGATCTGAGCGAGCGAACCGACGAGCGGCTTTTCGCAGACGACATGCTTGCCGGCGGCGAGCGCCTTGGTGACCATGGAGAAATGCACGCCGGGCGGGGTGCAGACGTCGATCACGTCTATGTCGTCCATGGTGAGCAGGTCGTCGAAATTGGTGATGCGGCGTTCGACGCCGAATTCATCGCCAATCTTGGCAAGACGCTCGGGATCGAGGTCGCAGAGCGCCAGTACCTTGAACTTGTCGGAATTGGGCAGATAGCCTTCCACAATATGCGAGCGGCCAATACCGCAGCCGACGACGGCAACATTGAGAATCCGGCTCATTTCACCCACTCCGTACCCTGTTCGGCCTTGGCCTGGGCAGTCAGCGCCATTTTCATGGCATTGTAGCAACGCTCCTGCGGCATGGCCGTCTCGGTGCGGTTTCTGACGTCATCAAGGAAGAGGCGGCCGAAGGGCAGGTCGACTTGGGAGCAGTCGATATGCTGCACACCCTTCTTGTCGACGAGGAACAGATGGTCGGTGCCAGGCTTGCCGGCGACATCGATATATTTCCGGAGTTCGATATAGCCTTCGGTGCCCAAAATGGTCAGGCGACCATCGCCCCAGGTGGGCAGACCCTCGGGGGTGAACCAGTCGACGCGGATATAGCCGGTCGTGCGCTCGGTGCGGACATGGGCATCGCCCACATCCTGCAGGCCGGGACGGTGCGGATGGTTGCGATTGTAGGCGCTCGAGGAGATCACTTCCCCATCATTGGCATTGGAGAAGAACAGGAACTGTTCGAACTGGTGGCTGGCGATATCGCAGAGAATGCCGCCGTAGCGATTGCGGGTAAAGAACCAGTCGGGGCGATTGTTGAGGCGCAGCGAGTGCGGCCCCAAACCCACTGTGTTGATCACCTCGCCGATGGCGCCCTTGGCAATGAGATTGCCGGCTTCGACGGTGGCCGGCACTTCAAAATGCTCGGAATAGAGCACGGAGAAGATGCGGCCGGTTTCCTTCTGCACGCGCTTGATCTCGTCAAGCTGGGCAAGGGTGGTCATGCCCGGCTTGTCGGTGAGCACGTCCTTGCCGTGCCGCATGGCGGCAAGACAGATATCGGCGCGGTCACCCGGAATGGCGGCAGTGACGACGATCTGGACAGACGCATCTTCGAGAATGGCGCGCGGATCTGACACCCGCTTGGCTTCGGGATATTTGGCACCGAACGTGGCGGCGAGATCGTCTTCCACGGCGTGGAAGGCGACGAATTCTGCGCCGGCGCGTTTCAGGCAGTCGACCTGCCCATAGATGTGCGCGTGGTTGATGCCGATGGCGGCGAATTTCAGGTCAGACATAGTTTTAACGCTTCATACCGGTGGTCGCGATGCCCTCGATGAGCAAGCGCTGGAAGATGAGGAAGAAGAGGAAGATCGGCACGATGGAGAGGACGCTCATGGCGAAAAGCCCGCCATAGTCCGACATGCCGGTCGAGTCCGTGAAGGTCCTGAGGCCGAGCATGACAGTGTAGTCGCTCATCCGGTTGAGATAGATCAGGGGCCCGAAGAAGTCGTCCCAGGTCCAGATGAAGGTGAAGATGGCAGCCGTCGCCAGAACCGGGGTCGAGAGCGGCAGCATGATCTTCCAATAGATGCGCCAGGGTCCGGCGCCGTCCATCATCGCAGCCTCATCGAGTTCACGCGGAATGCCGCGGAAGAACTGCACCATGAGGAAGATGAAGAAGGCGTCGGACGCGAGGAATTTTGGCACGATCAGGGGCAGGAAGGTGTCGACCCAGCCGAGCTGGCGGAACAGCACATATTGCGGAATCAGCGTCACCTGATAGGGCAGCATCAGCGTCATCAGCATCAGCGCGAACCAGATGCGCCGGCCGCGAAATTCGAGGCGGGCAAAGGCAAAGGCCGCCAGCGAACAGGCAAAGACATTGCCGATCACCGAAAAGGTCGAGACGATGAAGCTATTGGTGAAAAAGACCGAGAAGCTGGTCCTGAGGCCATGCCAGCCGCGGAAATAGGCGTCGAGACTCCACGAGGATGGAATGATGCTGGCCGAGGTAAAGATCTCATTTTCCGGCCGGAAGGACGCAGCCAGCATCCAGAGCAGCGGATAGAGCATCAGGATCGAGGCGGCTATAAGCAGGCCATGGCTGACCACCGACATCAGTCGCTTGCGCCAGATCGGGGTTTCCGCGCCGACCACAGTCAATTTCATGGGGGCATCAGTCATCGTAGTGCACCCAGTATTTCGAGGTGAGGAACGAGAAGGCGGTGAAGATGGCAACGAGCGCCAGCAGCACCCAGGCAAGCGCGGAGGCATAGCCCATGCGGAAGAAGCCGAACGCCTCCTGGTAGAGATAGAGTGTGTAGAACAGGGTCGAATTGATCGGATTGCCCGTGCCACCCGAAATGATGAAGGCGGGCGTAAAGCTCTTGAAGGCTTCGATGGTCTGGATGATGGCGTTGAAGAACACGACCGGTGTCAGCAGCGGCAGGGTGATCTTCCAGAACTGGCGCCACTTGCTGGCGCCATCGAGCGAGGCCGCCTCATACATGTCCTGCGGGATCTGCCTGAGACCGGCGAGGAAGATGATCATGGGCGAACCGAACTGCCAGATCGAGAGCACGATCAGGGTCCAGAGCGAATAATTCGGGTTCGAAATCCAGCTCGGCCCGATAATGCCGAAGAGGGAGAGGAACTTGTTGACTAAGCCATCGGCAGCAAAAATCTGGCGCCAGAGAATGGCGATGGCGACCGAAGCGCCGAGAAGGCTCGGTAGGTAGAAGAGCGAACGATAAAGGGTGAGACCCTTCATGCCGCGATTGAGCAGCAGGGCAACGCCGAGCGCAAAAGCGAGTTTCAGCGGCACCGAAAAGACCACGAAGAACATCGTCACGCGCATGGAGGCGGCGAATTTCGGGTCATTGGTGAACATGCGGACATAGTTGTCGACGCCAGCCCAGCGCGGCGCGGTCAACAGGTCGAAATGGGTGAAGCTCAGATAGAGCGAAGAGATCATCGGCCCCAGGGTCAGGCCGAAAAAGCCGATGAACCAGGGCAGGAGGAACAGGTAGCCGGGGGCATCCTGTTGCCAGATGCGTCGCCAGACCGAAGGCTTTTCAGCCTCTGCCGGCGCCGACGTCGCGACGTGTTGCAGTGTCATGCTTAGCTCGTCCTCCCCAGGCCGATCACCTGGTCATAAGGGCAGGGCCGGTCATGGCTGACATCGCTCCGCAGGGGCATTCCCCTGCAGCACCGCCGCCATTGAAACCGAAGATCGACCACGCGCCCCTGAGGGCGCGTGGCTTTGCTTGAAATCAGCTTGCGCGTTCGAGGATGGCCGTGGCTTCGGCGACGAAGTACGGACCAGCATCTTCCGGCGTGCGGGCGCCGAAGGCCACTTCCTGGCCGATGACGCGCAGCAGCGAGAGATCGATTTCACCAGCAGCGGCCGGCGGGGGCGGCGGCAGCGGCCCAAGCAGGTCACCCAGATTCGCCACGAAATTGAGGGCGATCTGGTTGGCTTCATCGAGGGTCGGAGCGACGATGTCGCGGGTCTCGGGCAGGCAGGGAATGCCGCGCTCGACGCCGAGAATCTTTGCCGATTCCGGATCGGAGATGAAGAAGCTGAGGAATTCGGCAGCCTTTTCCTTGGCGGCCGAAGAGCCGGCAACCGAGAAGAACATCGAGGGCTTGCGGTAGTGACCGCCGCCGACACCGGCTGCGAGGCGCGGATAGCCGACCATGTCGAGCTTGTCGGGCACGAGAGCCTGGAAACCGACGAGCTGGTTCGAGTTCGACGGCATCAAGGCCGACTTGCCCGAAACAAGCATGGTGGTTTCGAGCGGACCCGTATCGAGAGCCTGGGCGTCCGGCGCCACGATCACGCCGGCATCGCGGAAGGTCTTCCAGAGGTTGAACCACTCGGTCATTTCGTCGGCACCAAAGCCGAGCTTGCCCTCTGCGGTATAGAGCGCGAGACCCTTCTGGCGCAGCCAGTTGTCCAGCATCGGCTCGGTATAGGAGCCGTCCGACATCATCTTCATGCCATTGCGGATATTGGCCTTGGAGAAGGCTTCACCCTTGGTCATGATGTCGTCGAGCGTCCAGTCATTGGTCGGGGGCTCGACGCCGGCTTCTTCGAAGGCCACGGTATTGACCAGGGTCGCCACCGAGTTCGCGCCGAGCGAAATGCCGTAGAGCTTGCCGTCGACCTTGCCGCCTTCGAGCTGGTCTTCATCGAAACCGTCGAGCTTCAGCGCGCCACCGACGAATTCGTCGAGCGGGGCAATGGCGTTACGCTTGGCGTATTCGACGATATAGCGATAGTCCATCTGGATGATGTCGGGGGCATTGCCGCCGGCAGTCTGGGTGGCGAGCTTGGGCCAATAATCGTTCCAGGCGAGGAATTCGCCTTCGATCTTGTTGCCGGTTGCCGCTTCGAAGAGATCGGTGACGCCATAGGTGCGGTCGGCGCGGCTCTGGCCGCCCCAGAAGATCAGCCGCATATTGGCGGCCTGGGCCCAGGCGGGGCTGATGCCGGCGACACCGGTTACCATGAGAGCCGAAGTTCCCATCAGGAACTGACGGCGATCCATACGAAATGTCATGTGTTTCCTCCCATGAACAGTTGTTGCTCCAGCCTTGCGGAGCGAATCGAACCAGCGACCTCCCCGTCGCTAAATCACCAACCAGTTACTGTATTGAGCATATGAAGCGCATCGCCAACACTGCTGTGCCTGCCGCTTTGCGCAAAACCTCTCCTCACAAATAACCAGCCAGTTACCCCTACCATAGGACCGCGCCGCGGGGCAACAATCCTTGTATGGAAGATTTTCTTTGACTGAGACGCCGCGTGGCGGCCCCTGCCGCGCGATTCGTCCTGGCGCTGTCCTCCCCGTTTGCCCGGTGGCGGCGCGCATCGCGCTTTCTCGCCGGGGCCTTTTGTTTCTGCTGCACAGTGGCGCAAAATCTCCTCTTGGAAAACTACAAAATTGCCAGGCATATTATAGAAGAAATCTATGGCTGGTGTCGGGAGGATCGTTTTTGGACAAGTTGCTCACCCAGTTCCTGGCGGTGGCCGATGCCGGCTCGCTCAGCGGCGCCGCGACGACCCTCCTCATCACCCAGCCCACCCTCACCTTCAACATGCGCAAGCTCGAAGAGACTTTTGGGGCGCCGCTCTTCGAGCGCTCCTCGCGCGGGGTGCGGCTGACGCGCTATGGCGAGACGCTCTACGAAAATGCGCGGCTGATGAACCGACTCTATGACAACACATTGAGCGCCATTGCCGACCAGCAGCGCGGCACCGAAAGGGGGCTTACCGTGGGCTCGGGCTATTCATGGTGGACCATGTTTCTCAAGGATCTGGTCATCGCCTATCAGCACGAATTTCCCAAGGCACCCGTGCAGGTTAGCCTCGGCAACCAGCTCCGCCTTCTCGACCAGATGCTCTCGGGCGATATTTCGCTTTTCCTCGCGCACGAAATCGACGGGCTCAATCCCAGCATCGGTACCGATTTCATCCCCCTGAGCCGGGTCTACAACGCTCACTTTGTCCATAAGCAGCACCCGCTGCTGGGGGCGCCGCGCAGCCGGGCGCAGATCAACGATTATCCGCAGATCATCAGCTCGCTAGCCGAAAGCCGGCACGAGCGTTTCTTCGACATTTCGCGGCGCCGCACCCGAGCGGAAACCGTGTTCGACCGCACCCATTATGCCTTCCGCTCCAATTCTCTCGCCGCCTGCATCGACTACGCCCTCTCGACCCAGGCCGTGCTCACACACACACATGTGATGCGCGACGCCTTCACCAAAAGCGGCCTTTGCGAGGTGGAACAGGCCGAACCGCTGCGCACGAATGTCGCCGGCATCTACGTGCTCAAGGAAAGACGCGGCGAAGAACGGGTCGAAGACCTGATTGCGCGTATTTCCAAGGGGGCAAAGGCAACGCTGCCACCGCTCTAGCCAGCACATCTTTTCGGACCGCAGCTCGTTTCAAGGAATGCCATGACCCGGCCCTATCTTGTCTGCGCCATCATCACGGCAATCAGCGCCGCCGTCAGCTTCGGCTATTCGGTCGCTGCACTTCGAACCGCCGGGGGCGAGGCCAAAACTCTTGCGCTCTATGCCGGCGGCAGAAGCGCAGCATTGCTGCTTGGTGCAATAGCGGCCTTAGTTTTGCAGTAGGCCGGCTGGCTCTTCGCCATCGCCACCATGATGATCATCGTGCAGGCGGCAGACGCTTATATCGGCACCACCACAAAGGATCGTCTCAAGACCTTCGGTCCAGCCCTCACGGCCTTGTTCAATCTTGCGGCTCTGGTCTGGGCAATCCCGAGCTGAGCGGCGGGATGGAGCGGCGGCGTTTTCTCAAACACCCTCGCCAGCCGCGTAGCTAACATGTTAGCTTCAACCCATGCAGCAAGCCCCTCTCTTTTCGATTCAGCCCACAGCCCCCACACCCGATCGCCTCGCCGCCGGCGAGCGCGTTGCGGCGCGCCTAAAACCCCTGGTGCGCGGCGCTATCCATACCGACCCCTTGATGACCTATGCCTGGAGCGGCGACGCCAGCTCCTACCGGCTGATTCCGGCCGTGGTGGTCTTCGTCAATTCCGAAGACGATGTGCGTGAAGTGTTCAAGGCCGCCCGCGCCGAGGGGCTCCCTGTCACGTTTCGCGCCGCCGGCACCTCGCTCTCGGGCCAGGCCGTCACCGATGGCGTACTCGCGGTTTTGGGCGATGGTTGGCGCAAGCTCGATATCCAGCCCGGCGCTGAAAAGATCACGCTGGGGCCAGCCATCATCGTCGCCGAGGCCAATCGGGCGCTGAAGCAATTTGACAAAAAGATCGGGCCGGACCCGGCGAGCCAGGCGACCTGCAAGATCGGTGGCGTCGTCAACAACAATTCTTCGGGCATGTGCTGCGGTGTCGCCCAAAACACCTATCACACCATGGATCGCCTGCGGATCGTCCTCACCGATGGCACGATGCTGGATTCGGGCGATGCCGCCAGCCGCGACGCGTTTCGCGTGAGCCATGGCCGCATGCTCGAAGGCCTGCACCAGCTCCATCACGACGTCATGGCAGACGATGAACTCGTCGCCCTGATCCGCCACAAATACCGGATCAAGAACACCGTCGGCTATTCGCTCAATGCCCTGGTCGACTACCACGACCCGCTCGACATCCTGATCCACCTGATGGTGGGCTCCGAAGGCACTTTGGGCTTCGTCTCCGAAGTCACCTACAACACCGTGCCCGAACACCCGTTCAAGGCGACCGGGCTGATCCCCTTCCCCGATCCGCAATCAGCCGGCCGCGCCATCATTGAAATGGCCAATGGCGGCGTGCAGGTGACAACAGGCGTCACCGCCGCCGAATATATCGAGCGCCGCGCCCTCGCCACGGTCGAACATCTTGCGCCCATGGCTCCGCTGCTGCCCTGGCTGACGGACAATTCGCCGGCCGTGCTGATCGACGTCACGGCCCCCGATGCCGCGACGCTCGAAATGGAAGTGGCAAAAGCCAACGCCCTTCTCGCCCGCCATGGCGCAACGCATATCGATCTCTCGACGGACGAGCATCGCAGCCACGCCCTCTGGGACATTCGAAAAGGCTTTTTCACCTCGGCCGGCGCCGCGCGCCCCAAGGGCACGATCATGCTCACCGAGGACGTTGCCGCCCCGATCGAAAAGCTCGCCGAATTCGTCGTCGACCTCCGCACCATGCTCGATGAGCACGGCTATACCGACGCCGTCATTTTCGGCCACGCGCTCGCCGGCAACCTCCATTTCCAGATGGGCGACGATTTTTCCAAACCCGGCGCCGCGGAAAAATTCGACACCTTCAACCAGGAGCTGAGCAAGCTCGTATCGCTGCGCTATGGCGGCTCGCTGAAAGCCGAGCACGGCACCGGCCGCGCCATTGCACCCTTCGTCGAGGCCGAATGGGGTTCAAAAGCCTATGCGATCATGCATCGCATCAAGGCTCTCTTCGATCCCGAACGCCTGCTCAATCCCGGCGTGCTGCTCAATGACGACGCGAAAATTCACGTCAAGAACCTGAAGGTCATGCCGCTCGCCGACGAAATCGTCGACCTCTGCATCGAATGCGGTTTCTGCGAGCCGGCCTGCCCCAGCCACCATATGACCCTGACCCCGCGCCAGCGCATCGCCGTCACCCGCGAACGCGCCCGCCTGCGTGCATCGGGCGAAGATCCGGCCCGCCTCGCGCGCTTCGAGGCAGATTTCCAATATGCCGGCATGGACACCTGCGCCGCCTGCAATCTCTGCTCGCTGCGTTGTCCGGTCGGCATCGAAACCGGCACACTCATCCTGGGCGAACGCGCCCGCCGCCGCGGCGGCACGGCCCACACCGTCGCCCGCCTCGCCGCCGACCATCGCGGCACGGTGGAACGCGCCATGCGCGGCGGCGTCGCCCTTGCCGATGCGGCCCGCACGATCATCCCGGCGCCCGCCGTCGAGGCGATCACCGAGACGGCCCGACGCCTGACCAACAAGCGCGTGCCCCGCGTGTCTCGTGCCCTCCACCACGGTCCCGGCGCCCCACGCGCCCGCGACAACCGACAAGACCCGCGGAAAACCGGCTTCCCGGTCCCCACCGCGCAGACGGGCCGGCCGCAGATCGTCTATTTCCCCGCCTGCCCCAGCCGCATGTTCGGCGCGCCGAAAACTGAGCATGACCTGCTCGACACGCCCGCGGCAATGATGGCCCTCCTCGAACGCGCCGGTTACGACGTTATCGTGCCCGACCATCTGACGGGCCAATGCTGCGGCCAACCCTTCCAGTCCAAGGGTTTTCCCGAGCAAGCTGCCGAAGTCGGCAAGGCCCTCAAGGCCGAGCTTTCGTCCTTGTCCGACGCCGGTCGACTCAATGTCGTCACCGACGCCTCCACCTGCGCCAAGCATTTGAAGGAATTCCCCGGCGATGCGCCGGTCGCCGACTCAGCGCAGTTCCTCGTCACCCATGTGCTGCCAAAACTGGCGATCACGCAAAAACTGCCTGTCGTCGCCGTGCATCACAATTGCTCGGCGCAACGCCTTGCCGAACAGCCGGCGACGGAAGCCGTAGCAGCGGCCTGCGCCGAAAAGCTCGCCGTGCTCTCCTCGATCACCTGCTGCGGCTATGCCGGGGACAAGGGCCTGTTCCTGCCCGAACTCAATGCCCACGCCACGAGACGCGTTCACAATGACATTCCAGACAATTGCACGCTCGGCGTTTCGACCGTCTCGACCTGCGCTTCCGGTCTCACCGAAAGGGCCGAAATCCCCTTCGTGAGCCTTGCGAGCTTACTTGAATGGGCCAGCCGGCCCTGATCACAAACACGGTCCCGGCACCTCGCCGGGGCCGCACTGGACGCCCCAAGGCTTCCGCGGCTTTTCAAGCCGAGGCGTCCCGCGCTACAAGACGCGTCGCGAAGTGGGGACGAGATGGCTACCTATACCGATATTGCGCGGCGCGTTTACAACCACACCTGGAAGCTCGATCCGATTATCCGCAGCCTGCTCGACACGGATTTTTACAAGCTCCTCATGCTGCAGATGATCTGGGGCCTCTACCCCAAGGTCGACGCCACCTTTTCGCTGATCAACCGCACCAAATCCGTCCGTCTCGCCGATGAAATCGACATCGACGAGCTGCGTGCCCAGCTCGACCATTGCCGTACGCTGCGCGTTTCCAAGAAAGAGATGATCTGGCTGGCCGGTAACACATTTTACGGCTCCAAGCAGATTTTCCAGCCCGGGTTCCTCCGCTGGCTCGAAAATTTCCAGCTCCCCGAATATCGCCTGGAAAAGCGCGACGGTCAGTTCGTGCTCGAATTCCCCGGCCTCTGGGTCGAAACCTCGATGTGGGAAATCCCCGCCCTCGCCATCATCAACGAGTTGCGTTCGCGCGCCGCGATGAAGAGCTACGGCCCATTCAACCTTGACGTGCTCTATGCCCGCGCCAAGGCCAAGATGTGGGAAAAGGTCGAACGCCTGCAAAAGCTGCCGGACCTGAAAATTTCCGATTTCGGCACCCGCCGCCGCCACTCTTTCCTCTGGCAGCGCTGGTGTGTGGAAGCGCTCAAGGAAGGGATCGGCGAAAATTTCACCGGCACGTCCAATGTGAAGCTTGCCATGGACACCGACCTCGAGGCGCTGGGCACCAATGCCCATGAGCTGCCCATGGTCCTCGCAGCGCTGGCGCGTTCCGACGACGAGCTGCGCGAGGCGCCCTATCGCGTGCTGCAGGACTGGAAGAGCTATTATGGTGGGAACCTCCTCATCGTCCTGCCCGATGCCTTTGGCACCGACGCCTTCCTCCGCGACGCGCCCGACTGGGTTGCCGACTGGACCGGCTTCCGCCCCGACAGCGCGCCAGCCATCGAAGGCGGGGAGCGAATCATAAAATTCTGGGAGAGCCGCGGCCGCGACCCCAAGGAAAAGCTGCTGATCTTCTCGGACGGGCTCGATGTCGACATGATCGAAGAGGCCTATCTCCATTTCGATGGTCGCGTGCGCATGAGCTTTGGCTGGGGCACCAATCTCACCAATGACTTTGAAGGCTGTTCGCCCGAACCCAATCGCGGCCTCGATCCGATTTCGATCGTCGCCAAGGTCAGCGAAGCCAATGGCCGCCCGGCGGTAAAACTCTCGGACAATCCGGCCAAGGCGACCGGAGAGCAAAGCGAAATCGAACGCTATATCCGCGTCTTCGGTGACGCCGGCCGCGTGGAGCACGCCGTCCGCGTCTGATTCCATCGCATGATCGCTGTGAACAAACCCGCTTGTGGAGAAACCATGAGCGGGTCGGCGCATTAATGCCTCATGAACCAACTAGGGCCAGTTTCGGCAATGGGGGCTCCCATGGAGCCGAATATGAGTCTTGAACTAATCGATATCGCGCTCGCCGAGCGCCACGATCACCCGCGGCTGGCCAACCGGGTGACGGGAAAGGTGAAGGCCGTGCTCACTGAAACCATTGACGGCCGCGAGCAGCGGCACGAAATTCTCATCCCGGCCTGGATCGAGCGGGAAGATGGCATGGATGAGGGCGACATCGACCTCGCCCTCATGGTCAAGGCGGCAAAGATCGTCGGGCGGCTGAAGGCACGCCTCGCGGATTAGATTGTTTCGGTTTTGCTTTGACATGGAAACGCACAAAACCCTCATGGTGAGATGCTTTGCGCAGCAAAGCCTCGAACCAAGGGGGCGGTCGAGTGGAGGTTTGGTGCCACGACCTTGTTCTTCGAGGCTATGCTCCGCTCCGCACCTCAGAATGAGGTCGATTTCGACTGCGGTTCAAACCTGAACGCCCTAACCCTTCCGTTTCGCCGTCCTGGCAATGGACTGCAGAAACATGCGGTCCGAGGGCGAAAGCCCCATGGGAATATAGGCCGGTGCCGGCGCAACAGTGCCGGCGGCCCTGTGACGATAGGCCGGGGCGGTCGCGAAATGGCGGGCTTGCGCCGCCATGGCGGCGACCTTGTGCCGCTTCTCGCTGCGCACAAAGGCAAAAAGCGTAGATGCCGCGATCAGCACGATAGCGATAATTTGCCAATCCATATCGGCCTCCTTGAACCGGGCCAACATAGCTAATGAAGCGTTAACTCCGAAGCGAAGCCCGGCGTTAAGCCTAATGTCTAAACTTGCGTCGAAACCGGCAGGGGCAAGTCGCGATTGAGCGCCACCAGCATGGCGCGCACTTCCTTTTCGGCGGCCTTGGTCACCGTCTTGCGGTCAGCGCCATGAGCGAGAACCTGCGGCGTGCCAAAGGCCACGGTGACGTCCTTCCGCGGCCCCCCGAGAATCTCGGCAATGTTCTGCTTGACCGACTTGGACTTGATCCAGGCCACCAGCGAACGCTCGTTGCGACTGATCGGCAGGCCCTCGAGTTTCGTGTAGGCCACGGTCAGTGGCTGAATGTTCACTTCCGTCGCGCCCGCCGCTTCCATGGCGTGCTGGGCCGCGCCCACCAGCGCCGAACGGAAGGGCAGCACATGCGTGCCGATATCGGACTGGCCCTCGGCAAAAAGCACCACCGCATTGCCATCCGCCATATGCCGGCCCATGGCCTCGGCCGTGCGGCCGGTACCCGAGCGGCGGGTGCGGTCGACATAGATGGTCTTTTGCAGGTTCGCCATCATGCTCACGAAGGGCCATTTGGCGATTTCCTGCTTGGCCACAAAGGTCACCGGTGCCACCGAGCCGATGGCGACGATATCGGTCCAGGAAATGTGGTTGGAGACCAGCAGCGTCGGCCGGCCCTTCGCCGGAGCGCCGATCACCCGCACCTTGAGGCCAAGGAACCAACAGCCGACCTTGTGGAAGACCTGCGGCAGGACCGGCCAGACCGGCAGTTTCAGGGCAATGACCAGCGCCTGCAGCGGGATGATCACGATCAAGACGGGCAGGAAGATGAAGATGAAAAACAGGCTGCGGCGGATCATTATTCGGGCTTGTCCTTTTGGCCCGCCTTGTCAGTCAGCGGCACGGCATAGAGTTCGAGACGGTGGTCGACGAGCCGATATCCCAGCCGCTTGGCGATGACTTCCTGGATAGCCTCGATTTCCTCGTTCCGGAATTCGATGACTTTGCCCGAACGGATGTCGATCAGGTGGTCATGATGCTCGTCCGGGATCAGTTCGAAACGGGCGCGACCGTCCTTGAAATCATGCTTGGTGACGAGCCCGGCTTCCTCGAAGAGGTTGACGGTACGGTAGACGGTCGAAAGCGAAATCTTTGGGTCAATGTCCGAGGCGCGACGATAAAGCTCTTCCACGTCTGGATGGTCGAAACTTTCCTCGATCACCCGGGCGATGACGCGGCGCTGATCAGTCATGCGCATGCCGCGCGCCACGCAGGCTTCTTCCAGGGTCGGATCGGACGGCGTCTTGCTCAAGCCATGTCTCCTTGCCTAGCCTTGTTCGGCATGGGGTTACCCAAGATCGCGCGTCATGACAAGCGCGGTCGCCGCGCTGCCATCGGCCTTGGCATAGTAGCCTTTTCGCGATGAAATCGTCGAGAAGCCGAGCCTCTCATAGAGTTTAATCGCCGGCCGGTTCTGTTCGTCGACTTCGAGAAACATTTTTCGTGCCGGCGACATCATCAGATCGGCAAAGACCGCATCGAGCAGCGCCCGGCCCACCCCCTTGCCGCGCCATTTCGGGTCGACGGCAATGGTGAGCAACTCGCTTTCATCGGCAACGAGACGGATCAGCGCAAAGCCGGCAATGCGGCGCTTCGCGTCGCAGGCAATATAGGTGGGTGTCGCCTTGTCTTCGAGAAAGCCGAGGAAATCTGCGACAGGCCAGCCGCGGAAAAAGCCCTGCGCATGCAATTGCGCGAGGCGCTGCGCGTCCTTCAATTCGGCCGGTTCGATATGCAGCCCATGCGGGGCCATCCAGAGCTTGTCCATCACACCCGCCTCGGCACTTTTGCCGCATCCTGCGGTTTTGCGTCGGCATCCCGGATATAGGCAGCGTGCGGCGGATACGAAAGCGGATCGACCGAACCAGCAAAGCGCACCATGGCGGCGAGATCGACAAAGGGCTGCTCAATCAGCGTCACACCCGGCACGACGCGACCACGCGCTTCCTCGATGGGCAGCAGCATCGGCTCGGCTTCAGTGACACCCGGCGCCGAAAAAGCCTGAAAATAAGCTTCGCCCCGCCGCGCATCGAGCAAAACCGTTACCGGACCCGAAGCGACGCCAAGCGAAAGGGAAAGCAGACTGGGAATCCCCAGCACCGGCAGTTTTCGCGCCAGCCCCAGGCCACGCGCCGCAGACAGCCCGATACGTAGCCCGGTAAACGAGCCCGGGCCTGTCGTGACAGCAACCCGCTCGATATCAGCATGAGTCAGACTGTTGCGCTCAAGCAGCGCCGCCAGCCGATCGAACAGAATTTCCGCGTGGCCCGTCGCAATATCGTCGACGCTCACATCCGTGCCGCCATCGGCCCGCAGAACAGCCAGCTGCAGGCGCGGCGCGGCTGTGTCGATGGCTAGGGTGATGGGCGGCTTCGTCATTCTCGCTCCTGTCGGCAGCGACCTTCGGGCTCTTTGGCTCGTAACGCTAGCGCGAGGCCAAGTCCACTGCCTTGACGCCCCCCGTCCTCGGGGCGACCTTCCCCGGCATGTGCCGTGATTCGCGTCTGCCCCCACCATGATCAAGCCCGTGACCTGGCTGGCCGAAACCACCATGCTCAGCCATGGCTGGCAGCGCTTTTGCATTCTGCTTGTCGCCGGCGCCGTTGCCGGCCTCTCGGTCCCACCGTTTTTCGTGCTGCCCGCGCTCTTTGTCGCCATGCCCTTCTGGGTCTGGGCGCTCGATGGCGCCGAGCGCAAACGTAGCTGGTTCCGGCGGATTTTTGGCCCCGCTTTCACGATTGGGTTCGCGTTTGGCTGGGGCTATTTCCTCGTCGCCTTCCATTGGCTCGGCGCCGCCTTCTTCGTCGATGGGGGTTTTATGCTCGCCCTCATGCCTTTTGCGATTGCCGCTCTCGCGGCTCTGATCGCGCTCTTCTGGGGCCTCGCAAGCGCTCTCGCCCATCTTTTCTGGAGCCACGGCGCCGCGCGTATCGTCACGCTAGCGTCCTTCCTCACGCTCGCCGAATTCGCCAGGGGCCATGTGCTCACCGGCTTCCCCTTCGATCTCCTGGGCTATGCGCTGACCGGCACCGATGAATTGATGCAATTGGCCTCGGTGATCGGGGTCTATGGCCTGACCTTCCTCGCCCCGCTCCTCGCCATGACGCCGGCTCTGATCTGGCCCGCCGACGACCGCCCGATGAGCCGGCGGCTCTTTCCGTTCTTCCTCGCGCTCGCCGTCATTGCCGGCCAACTCGCCTATGGCTGGAACCGCCTCTCCGGCACGGTCTCCACCGAACGCCAGGACGTCGCCATGCGCCTCGTCCAGCCCATGGTCTATGAGCATGCCGATTTCGGCAATGTCGACCCGGTCGCCCTCATCGACCGCCTGCTCATGCTCTCGGACATGCGGATGGACCCGACCGATCAGGGCCTAGCCGACATCACCCATCTGGTCTGGCCCGAATCGAGCGTTCCCTTCTTCCTCGATACCTATCCCGATGCCCTGGCGCGCATTGCCCGCATGCTGCCCGAAAACGCGACCCTGCTCGCTGGCGTCCCGCGCCAGATTTTCGGGCTCGACGGCGAAAAGCCGCAGGGCGCGCCCTATAATTCACTCGTCGCCATCAATACCGATGGCGAGATCATCGCCAGCTACGACAAGTCCCACCTCGTACCCTTCGGCGAATACCTGCCCTTCCAAGACATTCTCTCACGCGTGGGCATAAAGCAGTTCGTGCCGGGCGCCGATGGCTGGTCGCATGGCGATGCGCGTCGCCGACTGATGGAACTGCCGGGCACGCCGGCCTTCCTCGCCGTCATCTGCTACGAAGTGCTGTTCTCGGGCGATCTCGGCGATACCGCCAATGCCCAGTTCATCCTCAATGTCACCAATGACGCCTGGTTCGACGGTTCCATCGGCCCGGCCCAGCACGCCCACCACGCGCGCCTTCGCGCCGTCGAAGAGGGCATGAGCCTTCTCCGCGCCGCCAATACCGGCCTGACCTTTGCTACCGATCCCCTGGGCCGCATCACCGCCCAACTCGTCCCCGGCCAGATGGCCGCGCTCGACGTGCGCCCGCACCAGCGGCTGGCCCCGACCATCTTTGCCCAGTTGCGGCACTATCCGCTGGCCATCGCCATCATCGCCGGCATCCTCATCGGCTTCGTCGCCTCCCGCCGCGGACGTCGAAAACTGCCGGAATAAAAAAGGCCCCGGAAAACCGGGGCCTCTTTGCAAACGACAGACTGACGTCAATGCCAAGTCTGGCGATCGTACCAGGTGTCGACATCCTTGCGGACCTCGTCCTTGGCCTTGCCGTAGCGCTCCTGAATCTTGCCTTCGAGCTGCTCGCGCTTGCCGTTGATCTCAGTCAGATCGTCGTCAGTGAGCTTGCCCCACTGTTCCTTGACCTTGCCCGAGACCTGCTTCCAGTTACCTTCAACGCGGTTCCAGTCCATGAAAAGCTCCTTTCGGTTATGAAGGGCTAATCCCTGGACAGAGCAACAGGTTCCGAAACGTGATCGGCTTCGCGCCTCTGTGAACGGGCTGTCGCGATCCGGTCCTTTGGCATATGGCCATGCACGCGAATGCCCTTGAGCAGCAGGCGCAGCGCTTCCCAATGGATGCCCGCCGTCACCTTCAGCGTCATCAACGGATGGCTGAAAAACAGTTTTAGAAGATTCGCATCGGTGAAGTCCCGACGCGTCCCCGAAAAGGCCGCATAGAGAAGCGGTTCGCCTGCTTCCGTCTCGTTGATCGCAATGCGAACCCGGTCTTCCGGCGGCACGATCTTGAACTGATAGCGGCAGTCGAGCCCGATGAAGGGCGACACGTAGAACTCTTTGTCGGCCGCCTGCTCACCACCAACAGGCAGCACGTATGTGTGCCGCTCGCCAAACGTGTTGTGCACTTCGTAGATCGTCGCGAGCGGCTTTCCGCTGCTGTCGTCACAAAACCAGACGCTCAGTGGATTGAACACATAGCCAAGGATACGCGGATAGCAGAGGAGGCGAATTCTCGCCGGCGCCGGCAGACCCACCCCGCGAAGCTGCTCCGTAGCCCAGTCGCGAAGCCCCTGACCATGCCCATGGTCCCCAGACATGAAGGCAAAGAGGGCTTTTCGATCGTAGCCGAAGTATTTCAGACGATTGAGTTGTTGAAGATCATCCAAATCCACGAGGATCGAAAACACGCGATAGCGCAGACTGTGCCGCTTTGGCCGGTGGCGCTGATGCACCACCTCCCCGACATAGATGGCCGAGCCCGTCATCATGCAACCATGCTCGCCAGCGGCGCCAGCGTGATGCGCCCGGATTGGTCGGGCACAATCCAGGGACGCGGCAGCGCCCCCATATCCTCAGCGGCGGCGAGCCCCGCCTGCAGACCATCCTCGTGAAAACCGCGGCCGAAATGGGCGCCGGCATACCAGGTGTTCCTGTGCCCCTGAATGCGCCAGAGGTTTTCCTGCGCCGCGATCGCCTTGGCGTCGAAAAGCGGGTGCGTGTATTCGAAGCGGGCGATTTCCTCGCGCGGATTGTCCGGCGGGTTGAGTGTCACAAAGAGATCGCGCCCTTCCAGATGCTGCAGCTTGTTCATCCAATAGGATACGCAGAGCGGTTTTCCTTCGGCTTCAGCCGAAGAGATGTAGTTCCAGCAGCACCAGACCTTTTTGCGGCGCGGCATGTAGCTGGCATCAGCATGCAGCACGGCCAAGTTCTTCGTGTATTCAAACGCTCCCAGCAGCTCGCGCTCATCCTTGGCCGGCTCGTCGAGCATGCGCAGCGCCTGATCGGCATGGGTCGCGATCAGAATGCGATCAAAGCGATCCTCACTGCCGTTCCGATCCCGCACGGTGACACCTGTCGCATCGCGGAAAACTTTTGCGACCGGCGAGGACAGGCGCACCTCGCCCGCAAACTGCTTTAGCAGCGCATTGACATAGACCCGGCTGCCACCCCGCACCGTGCGCCAGAGCGGGCGCGCCGTCAGCAGAAGCAAGCCATGGCTTTCGAAGAAGCGCACGAAGGCCAGCAGCGGATAGGATCGAATATCATTGGCCGAAGACGACCAGATGGCCGCGGCCATGGGCAGCAGATGGTCATCAACGAAAGAGCGCGAATAGCGCTGCGCCCGCAGATATTCGTCGAGCGTCATGCCATGCAGGTCAGGCCGTTCGATCACCGAGGGCGCTTCGCGGTAAAAGCGGATGAGATCGCGCAGCATGGTCCAGAAGCGCGGCCGAAACGCGTTGCGGCGCTGCGCCAGCATGCCGGCAAGGCCCTCGCCGCAATATTCGAACGTGCCCTGATCGAGCGAGGCGGAGAACGACATTTCCGTCGATACGCTCTCAAGCTCAAGGTGCCGCATCATGGCGACGAAGTTGGGATAATTCCGGTCGTTGTAGACGATGAAGCCGGTATCCACCGGCCCGGTCCCCGGCACATCGACGGTATGGGCATGGCCGCCGACATAGTCTTCGGCCTCGTAGAGCACCACGTCATTGGTCTTGGACAGCATCCAGGCCGCCGAGAGACCGGAAACGCCGCTCCCGATGACGGCGATCCGCTGGCGTGCTGGCTGTGGTCCGGAAAAAGCGCCGGCGGAATGAAACATAGTATGGTCCCGTCTGTTTCAAGCAGATACGGGTGCACAACGCCTTTAGATCACTCTTCGGCTCATATTTTTGCTGCGAGCGATTTTTTGCCGGTTCGGTGATCCACCGATTTCTTGGCGCCGTAGATTGCGACATGACACTGGCAATTTACCCACTGACCGGGAAGTGCGACGATGGCGCGGCGACGATGCGCCCACGGCGTGCTGCGCCCCGCAAGGACAAAAACCGGCAGGTCATGACCACGGACGACAACCAAGACGGCTCCTTCCCCAACGATCTCAGTACAAAGCTGGTCGCCATTGCCGCCTCGGCCGACATGGTGGCCTTCGAGGCCCTGTTCCGCGAATTCTCGCCCCGCATCCGCGCCTATCTCCTCAAAATGACGCGCGACCCGCAGGCCTCCGAAGACCTGATGCAGGAAACCATGATCGCCATCTGGCGCAAGGCCGGCCAGTTCGATCCCTCGCGCGGCCATGCCTCGGCCTGGATCTATACCATCGCCCGCAATATCTGGATCGATGCCTGGCGGCGCCAGCGCCGGCCGGTTTTCGATCCCGACGATCCGGCGCTTGTCGCCGACCCCGAACCCGATGCCCCAAAACTCATGGAAGACAGAGAGAGCAGCGCCGCCCTTCACGCGGCCCTGAAAAACCTGCCGCAAGAGCAGGTCGAGCTGATAAAGTTGTCTTTCTTCGACGAGGCCTCCCACAGCACCATTGCCACCCGGCTCGGCCTGCCCATCGGCACGGTCAAGTCGCGCATCAGGCTCGCCTTCGGGCGCCTGCGCACGGCGCTGGAGGATCTGAAATGACCATCCGCCACCATATCGACGACGATCTCCTCCTCGCCTATGCCTCGGGTAATCTCGCCGAAGGCTGGTCGCTGGCGGTTGCCTGCCATCTCGCCATGTGCCCGGAATGCCGGCGCACGCTCGCCACCGCGGAAGCTGCGGCCGGCGCCCTGATGGAAACCCTGCCCCCCGAGCCCGGCCCCGATGATTCCTGGGAACGCCTCAAGGCGCGCCTCCTCACCGAACCGCGGGACGTTGCCGAACCGGTGAAACGTCCGGCCAAGGCTACTCTGCCCGAACCCCTGCGCTCCTATGTCGGCGGCGATCTTGATACGCTCAAATGGCGCAGCATGGGCACGGCCAAGCAGATCGTGATCCGCACCAATGACAACGAGACCCAGGTGCGGCTCCTGCGCATCGGTGCCGGCACGCCCGTGCCCGAACACACTCATGGCGGTCGCGAACTGACCCTGGTTCTTACCGGCCGCTTCCACGACGAAGTCGACAGTTTTGGCCCCGGCGATCTTGAAGACGCCGATGGTTCGCTGACCCATCAGCCGGTGGCGGATCCCGAGGAAGATTGCATCTGCCTCGCCATCACTGACGCACCGCTAAAATTCCGCAGCCGTCTCATGCGGATCATCCAGCCGTTCCTCGGCATCTGAGTTAAGGAGAAGACCATGGCCGGACTTTCGCTGCTGACGCTGCTCGCCGCCTATGCGGGCGCCGCTGCGGTCTTCTTCGCCCTCGATTTCCTGTGGCTCTCGGTCATCGCCATCGGTTTCTATCGCGCCGAAATCGGTACCCTGCTGCTCGAACGCCCCAATTTCATGGCGGCCAGCGCCTTCTACCTCTTCTATGTGGCCGGCATTGTCGGCTTTGCCGTGGTCCCGGCGGTCTCGGCCCAATCCTGGCTCTGGGCCGTCATTGCCGGCGTCGCCCTGGGTCTTATCGCTTATGGAACCTATGACATGACCAATCTCGCGACCCTAAAAGATTGGTCATGGAAGGTCAGCGCCATTGACCTCTGCTGGGGGGGCTTCCTCAGCGGGCTCGCCGCCCTTGCCGGCTACTGGGCCGCCCGCCTCACCGCTTGAGTTTTGCAGCGATCGGCAGCGACAGCGCATAGGGCAAAATGCCCAGGAGCCGCAACGGCCAGATCAACCGGCGCGGGAAGGCGATTTCAAAGCCTTTTCCGTCGAGCCCGCGCAGGATCCTTTTCGCCGCATCCTCGGGCTCCAGCAAAGCCGGCATATCGAAATCGTTCTTGTCGGTCAGCCGCGTGCGCACAAAGCCCGGCGTCACCAGCCGCACGTCAACTTCGGGCCAGAGCTCGACGCGAAGACTCTGCGCCAGATTGACGATACCGGCCTTGGTCGCCGAATAGACCTGCCCCTGCGGCAGGCCAAACAGCGCCGCCGCCGAACCGAATAGCACCAGCTGCCCGCCCTTTCGCAGGTGCTTTGCCGCACAGCGGGCGACATTGAACGTCCCCGTCAAATTCGCCACAAAAATCGCTTCGGCCTTCTGCTGATCTGCCTTCAGTACCGAACCCGGATCATAGATCGCCGCCGTGACGATGACCCGATCGAACGGCCCATGCGCCGCAGCCGCCTTTTCGAGCGAAGCAGGATCGATGACATCGGCCACAGCCCCGACATGCCCGGCCCCAAGTTCAGCCACCACCGCATCGAGTGCATCCCGCTTGCGACCGGACACGATGATTCGCGCGCCCTTTTGCGCATAAGCCTTGGCCAGCGCCGTGCCGATGCCGCTGCTGCCGCCGATGATCCAGATTTTCTCGCCCGTCGCAGCCATGGAAATCTCCTTGTGTGAAGGAGATACGAGGCAAAGACGCATTTGGATGCGCAAAAAACACGAAAGCCCCGGACCGGGAGGTCACGGGGCTTTTCGCATCGAGAAATTGGTGCCCAGAAAAGGACTCGAACCTTCACGCCTTGCGGCACACGGACCTGAACCGTGCGCGTCTACCAATTCCGCCATCTGGGCGACGGGCGTGTAACTAGGGCCCAGCCATTTCAAAGTCAACGGGCTTGTGACGGTTTTTAGAAGTTTGCCCCATCCCAATGCTTTATCGCCTCTCGATCGACCTTGGGCGGGTTTTCGAGGCAGTTCACATTGATCATGTACATGACATTACCCTTGCCGTCGGAACCCCGGGCAAAGCTCTCAATGCCGCAGGTCTTGCAGAAGAGATGGTCGATCATTTCGGTATTGAACCGATAGGTCGTCAGGTTCTCCGCCCCCGAGATCAGCGTGAAATCGGCTTCCGGCATGGACTGCATCACCCAGCCCAGCCGCCGGCAGCGCGAACAGTTGCAATCGCCGAGGCCCGAAAGATCGGTATGGGCCGAAAAGCGCACGGCGCCGCAATGGCACTGGCCTTCATAATCCTGCTTTTGGGGCATTTTGATCTCCTTGACTAGAACAAATCAAGAACATATTCTGTTAGGAGTCAAGCGCGAGAATATCACGATTTCCTCGACATCGGCGGCTTGGCTGGGATAGAAGCATTCCAAACTTTGTGCCCAAACGCCTTGCCGGAGTCCAAAATGGATCGCTTCTCTCCCAAACTCGTCACTGTCTTTGGCGGTTCGGGATTTGTCGGCACCCATCTGGCCCAGGTTCTGGCCCGCGCCGGTTATCGTGTGCGCCTCGCCGTACGACGCCCGGATCTCGCCGGGGACGCGAAAATGCTCGGCGGCGTCGGCCAGATCGTGCCGATCCAGGCCAATATCCGCAATGAAGCTTCCGTCCAGCGCGCGGTTGCCGGCGCCGATGTGGTGATCAATCTCGTCGGCCTCGGCTATGAAAGCGGCAAGCAGACTTTTGCCGCCGTCAATGTCGAAGGCGCCGCCACCGTCGCCCGCGCCGCCAAGGCCGCTGGCGCCTCGGCTCTGGTCCATCTTTCCGCCCTCGGCGTCGATAAAGCTGCCGAAGTCAGCACCTATGCCGCGAGCAAGCTCGCCGGCGAAGAGGCTGTGTTGGCTGCCTATCCGCAGGCCGTCATCCTGCGTCCCTCGCTGATGTTCGGCCATGGCGACGGGTTCTTCAACAAGATGGGTTCCCTCGCTCGTGGCCTGCCGGTCATGCCGGTGATTTCGGGCGCCTCGCGCTTCCAGCCGGTGCATGTCGGCGACGTTGCCGAAGCCATCGTCGCTGCCGCCGAAGGCAAGGTGAAGACCGGAAAGGTCTATGAACTCGGTGGTCCCACCATCGAGACCCAGAAGGAGCTTCTCGCCCGCGTGCTGCGCGAAACCGGCCGCAGTCGCCCGCTCGTGGCCCTGCCGTCCGGCCTTGCCAAGCTTTTTGCCCTGCCCTTCGCCATTCTGCCGGTCGCTCCGCTGGTGACAGCGGACCAGATCGAACTGCTCGGCGTCGACAATGTCGTCTCCGATGCTGCGATCAAGGACAAGCGCACACTTGCGGCCTTCGGCATCACGCCGACCTCGATGGATACGATTCTGCCGCAATATCTGTGGCGCTTCAGCAAGCACGGCCAGTTCGATCGCCCCAAGACCGGCGACGTCTCTCTGGCAAACAGCCGCTAAAAAAATCCGAAACTGCTAGGCATTTTCGGGAGACATGCTGTAGTTCCGGGGCAGCAAGCCCCGGACTATCATGACTTCAACCGCCCAAATCGAATACCTCGGCCACAAGGGCGAGGGCGTCGCCCTTATTGATGGCGAGCGTGTCTTTGTGCCCTTCGCCCTGCCCGGCGAAGAGGTGATGCTCACCCGCGACGACGACCGCGGTACGCTGCTTGAAGTTTTGACGCCTTCTGCCGACCGTCAGGCCCCCTTCTGCCCCCATTTTGGTGTCTGCGGCGGATGCCAGCTCCAACATCTGGCGCCCGAGGCTTATCGCGCCTTCAAGATCGGTCTTGTCGAAACCCCGCTGCGGCAGGCCGGCATTGAGGCAAAAGTCGAAAAATTCGTCGATGCAGGCGGCACGGGGCGCCGTCGCGCAACCCTCCATGCGCGAAAAGATGCTGCTGGTTACATGCGCCTGCGCAGTCACGACCTCCTTGATCTTGATATCTGCCCCATTCTGGTGCCTTCGCTCAGGCAGGCTCCGGATATAGCCCGGGCCATTGGCGCCATGATCGGCCCCTGCGACGTGAGCTTTACCGCGACCGATACGGGCATCGACGTTTCCGTCAGAAGCGCAGTAAAGGGCCTCAAGGGCGACCGGCTGACTGGGCTGGGCAACCGCTTCCGCCTTGCCCGGCTCGCCTTCAACGGGGAAATGCTCTTCCTTTCGCAGATGCCGCGCGTCAGCATGGGCAAGGGCGAGGTAGAGCTACCCATCGGCAGTTTTCTGCAAGCCACCAGCGAAGCCGAACAGGCACTGGCCGACTACGTGACCGCAGCCGTCGGCAAGGCCAGATCAGTCGCCGATCTCTTTTGCGGCATCGGCCCCTTTGCCCTGCGTCTTGCCGAAAAGTCGACGGTCTTCGCGGCCGATAGCGACAAGCCGGGCGTAGCCGCCCTCGACAAGGCCGTGCGCCATGCCAAGGGCCTCAAGGCAGTCACCGCCAAGGCACGGGATCTCTTTCGCGACCCCCTGACCCGATTCGAGCTCGACTACGACTGCGTGGTGCTCGATCCGCCGCGGGCCGGCGCCGATGCACAGGTCAGGGAAATCGCAATGTCGAAGCTCGGCCATGTCGTCATGGTCGCCTGCGATCCGAAGAGCTTTGCGCGCGACGCTTCAACCTTGATGAAATCGGGCTTTTCCATGTCAGAATTGACCGCTTTCGATCAGTTTGTGTGGTCAAGCCATATCGAAATCGCCGCAAAATTCATCCGTGGGCGTTAAGTTCTTTTCGTCAAAGCAACGGATTTTATTAAGCTATCACCGGTAATTAGCCTGCCACTCCGGTTTGAGAGTCCCGCGCAAGCCGTTCACATTTCTCTATAATCGGCAACCGATCCGATCCTTGCCACGTTTTCCAGGCATAACTTTTTCCGTTCAATCATAACGCATGGCGTAGCTATGCCCTTTTTGCTGGAGAACGATCATGTTCAAGGCATTTGCAGCCACGACTATCGCCCTCGCTGCCCTTGCAGCACCCGCCATGGCCCAATCCGCCGCCAATCCGGACGGCGTTTGGAAGGACAAGTGGGGCACGACCTTTACTTTCTCGACCTGCGGTGATGGCACCCAGCTTTGCGGTATTCTCAACGATGTGCAGGGTAATTCGCGGACCGAAGAAAACCTGGCTTTCGTGAATAAGCAGGTTGTCTCGGCCGAACAGACCGCGCCCAACAAGTGGGAAGGTCAGATTGCCATGAACGGCAGCACCGCCAAGGCGATCGTGGAAGTGAAGGATACCAATACCCTCACGATCACGGGCTGCCGCGCAGCCATCCTGTGCCAGACCCTGACCTACGAGAAGGTCTCGTAAGAGCTCTTTGCTAATGAAAAGGCCCCGGTTTGCCGGGGCCTTTTTTTGTTTCAGCAGACGGTCGCGACGCGCTCCTTGATCGTCGCCAGCACTTCATCGCCCGGCCGCTTCCACCAATTGTCCTGAGAGAAAATCTCGACTTCCTGCGGACCGAAAAAGCCTGCCTCCTCGATCATTCTCCGAATGGCCTTCAGGTCAATGACCCCATCGCCCATCATACCGCGATCGAGCAGCATGTCCCTCGTCGGCACCAGCCAATCGCAGATATGGTGCGCAAAGATGCGCTTCATCCGCCCAGCCCGGGCGATGGCCTGCGCCAGGTTCGGGTCCCACCAGACATGATAGACGTCAATCGCCACACCAACGGTTTCGCCCAGCGTTTCGCAGATATCGAGCGCCTGATCCAAGGTGTTCACGCAGGCCCGGTCGGCAGCATACATTGGGTGAAGCGGTTCGATGGCGATCTTTACGCCTGAAGCCTTGGCATGGGGCAACATGGCGGCAATACCATCGCTCACCATCTGGCGGGCCGCCGGCAGGTCCTTGGACGAGCCCGGCAGGCCGCCGACGACGAGCACCAGGCAATCGGCATTGAGCGCCGCCGCCTCATCAATGGCGCGCAGATTGTCGTCGATCTGCTTCTGTCGCCCCTCGGCCGTTTCCGCCGGAAACATGCCGCCGCGGCAAACGCCTGTTACCTGCAGCTTGTTGGTTTTGACGATGCGCGCCGCCTCATCAAGGCCGATGGCCGCGATCTGGTCGCGCCAGGGCGAAATGGCGGTGATCCCGGCACGCAGGCACCCATCCACCGCTTCGGCAAAACCCCATTGCTGACGCGTCGTGGCGAGATTGAGCGAAATCTTTCTTTCGGTCATGCCGCAACTCCATTCACCTGCAGGACAGCCTTCATCCGTGCCGTCGCCAGCTCCGGGTCGGCCAGCACGCGAGCCTTGTCGGCCAAGCGGAAAAGCTCGGAAAGGTGCTGCACCGAGCGGGTCGACTGCTGCCCGCCGATCATCTGGAAATGGTCCTGCAGCCTGTTGAGATAAGCGAGGAAGACGACGCCGGTCTTATAGAACCGGGTCGGCGCCGCAAAGATATGGCGGCTGAGCGGCACCGTGGGTTCCAAGATATCGAAGAACTCATTGCTATCGCCGCGACCGAGCGCGGCAAGGCCCGCCGAGGCGGCCGGCGCAATCGCGTCAAAAATGCCCAGCAGGGCATGGGAAAAGCCCTGGTCGTCGCCGGCGATCAGTTCGGCATAGTTGAAATCGTCGCCCGTATACATTTTTACGCCTGCCGGCAGACGGCGACGCATGGCGATCTCTTTTTCCGCGGACAACAGCGAGATTTTGATGCCGTCCACCTTGTCGGCATTGGCAGCGATGACATCGAGACAGACATCCATGGCTGCGTCGTGGTCGATATTGCCCCAATAGCCCTGCAGCGCCGGATCGAACATTTCCCCGAGCCAGTGCATGATCACCGGCTGTTTTACATTGGACAGCACATGGCCATAGACGCGGGCATAATCGTCCGGCGACTTGGCCGCCGCTGCAAGCGCGCGGCTTGCCATCAGAATGACACGGCCGCCTTCGCCTTCCACAAAGCCGACCTGCTCGTCATAAGCGCGCAGAATATCGTCAATGGTGACATCGGGGCCGGGGGCCAGGTGATCGGTGCCGGCGCCATAGGCAATGAGCGAATCATCACGCGTCCGCGCTTCGGCTTGCGCCCGGCGAATAAGCTCCTTGGCTTCCGTCCAGGTCAGCCCCATGCCGCGCTGGGCGGTATCCATGGCTTCGGCAACGCCAAGGCCGAGATCCCACATGCGATGGCGGAATTTGAGCGTCGTGTCCCAATCGATTGCCGGGGTCAGCCAGGGATCGTTTGATGCCAGGGGATCGGCCACGACATGCGCCGCCGAATAGGCGATGCGCGGAAAATCGGCCGATTTGAATTTGACGAAGGGGATGGGATCGCCGGTCAGCGTATAGGGCGTGATGGAGCGGTCGGGATTGGGCAGGTTGATGGTCGGCATGGTGGGTGTCCCCCTCATCCGGCGCTGCGCGCCACCTTCTCCCCGATGGGGAGAAGAATGGGCCGGCGGCCGTTCAAACTCGGTGCCCCCATTCCTCTCCCCATCGGGGAGAGGGTGGATCGGCCGGAGGCCGAGACGGGTGAGGGGGTGTTTCCCGTCCGGCGCTGATCAAAATTCCAGCTTCGGCACATCGAGCCAGCGGCGCTCGGCCCAGCTCTTCAAGCCGAGTTCGGCCAGCTGCACGCCCTTGGCGCCGGCTTCGAGGCCATAGGGCCATGGCGCATCCTCGGCCACGTGGCGCAGGAACATTTCCCACTGCACCTTGAAACCGTTATCGGCCGGCCAGTTGTCCGGAACTTCTTCCCAGTCGTTGAAGAAGTTCATGGTCTGCGGCTGGTCGGGGTTCCAGACCGGCTTGGGCGTATTGACGCGATGCTGGGTCCAGCATTTGTGAAGGCCTGCCACGGCAGAGCCATGGGTGCCATCGACGTGGAAAGTCACGAGATCGTCGCGGCGGACACGCGTCGTCCAGCTCGAATTGATCTGGGCCACCACACCACCTTCGAGTTCGAAGGTCGCATAGGCCGCATCGTCGGTATCGGCCTTGAAGCGCTTGCCGTTTTCGTCGACGCGTTCCGGGATATGCGTCGCGCCGAGGCAGGAGACGGCCTTCACTTCGCCGAAGAGATTATCGAGCACATAGCGCCAGTGGCAGAGCATATCGAGGATGATGCCGCCGCCATCGTTCTTGCGATAGTTCCAGCTCGGCCGTTGCGCCTTCTGCCAGTCGCCTTCAAACACCCAATAGCCGAATTCGCCGCGTACCGAGAGGATGTCGCCGAAGAACCCGCTATCGCGCAGCATCTTGATCTTCATCAGGCCCGGCAGGAACAGCTTGTCCTGCACCACGCCATGTTTCAAACCAGAAGCGCGGGCGGTCTTCGCCAGGTTCACGGCAACTTCGAGATCATCCGAAGTCGGCTTTTCGCAATAGACGTGCTTGCCGGCAGCAAGGGCCTTTTCGAGGAGGCCCGCGCGCATCAGCGTCGTACCGGCATCGAAAAAGATCGTGTCATCGGGATTGGCCAAAGCCACGTCGAGGTCCGTGCCCCAGCGCGCAATATTGTGCTTCTTGGCCAAGCGCTCGATCTTATCGCGGTCGCGACCGACGATGATCGGGTCGACGACCAGGCGATCGCCATTGGCGAGCGCAATGCCGCCCTGATCCCGGATCGCGAGAATAGAGCGCACCAGATGCTGGTTATAGCCCATGCGCCCCGTGACGCCATGCATGATGATGCCGATACGCTGTTCCGCCATATGCTCCTCCAGCCGCTTTGCGGTGTAACTGATTGGTTACTTGCATATCGCCCGCTCCCGACAGCGTCAAGCCAGATCATGCCGCAAAAATGCGATGAATGAGACTCTCGGTATAGCACCGTCCGGTTACTTGTACTTGACAGGGGGCGGGGTGCGTCCCAGACTCCGGTCAATGACCCAAAGCGGCAGGGAGAAGCGGGGCGGGATCGAGCCATGGGGCAAGGCTTTGCCTGCCGGCGCCACCATGGCGCTGCTTTACCGCCTGGAATGCGGCTGCTATTGGCCAACCCGACTTCCCGCGCCCCGTAAAAGATCCGGCGGTACCAAGACGTGTCAGACACAAGTTCAACCGCCGCGGCCGAGCCGCCCCACAGCAAGCCGGAGCCGGCCCCCAAGCGCACGCGCAATTCGGCGAAAACCAAGGCTTCAATTCTGTCGGCCGCCCGCGTAGAATTTGCCGATCGCGGTTTTGAAGGCGCCCGCGTCGACGCCATTGCCGAGCGCGCCGGCGCCAACAAGCGGCTGCTCTACCACTATTTTGGCAACAAGGAAGATCTCTACCGGGCCGTGCTGCTCGACGCCTATCAGGAGATCCGCAAGGGCGAACGTGCGCTATCGCTCGATCAATATGATCCGACCCAGGCCATGGACCGCCTGGTGCGCTTCACCTTCCGGCATTTTCTCGCCAATCCCTGGTTCCCGCGCCTCCTCGGCACGGAAAACATCGAAAATGCGCGGTTCCTCAAAACCCTGCCCGACATCAAGGCACTGCATTCCCCGCTCGTCGGCCAGATCGCCGAAATCATCGCCCGGGGCAGCGAGGCGAACACGTTTAGGCGCGATGTCGACCCGGTGCAGCTCTACATTTCCGTTGCGGCACTGGGCTTCTTCTACGTGTCCAACACGGCGACGCTGTCCGTGATCTTTGAACGCGACCTCAGCAGCGTCGCCATGGTGCAGGAGCGCGAAGCCCATGCCGTGCAGATGGTGCTGGATTATCTCAAAACCAAGCCGGGCGCTTAATCACCACTGCGCGCTACCCTCGGGCTTGACCCGAGGGCTCTGCACTCGCATTGGATCAGAGATCCACGTCATCCTCGCCCAGCGCATCCACTTCCGCGGCGGCGCGACGCAGAATCTCTGCCGCCCGGCGCTGATGCTCCTCCGAGCCATGCCGCGCCTTACGGATCGCTGATTTCAGAGCCTTCCGAGCCTGATCCAGCTCCGGCACGGCATCGTGCAGCGGCCGGTCTTCACCCCCGCGATGCTGCGGCTCATTGCCATCTTCCGGCCGCCCACCAAAGGGCCAATCCGCCCGCACGAATTCGCGGAACCGGTTGAACTGCTCGCCAGTCCGGGCCAGGAAATCCAATGTGGAAGCCACGGCCTCGCGGTTTTCATTCAGATGCGCCCGGCCTTCCTCGGTGATCGTATAGAGCTTCTTGTTGCCCTCGGCCGACGAGGTCACGAAGCCCGCTTCTTCAAGATAGGTCAGCGCCGGATAGACGATGCCGGGGCTCGGCGAATAGACGCCATTGGAGCGCTCCTCGATGGCCTTGATCAGGTCATAGCCATGCCGCGGCTGCTGCTCGATGAGATAGAGCGCCACAAGCCGCACATCGCCCGAGGCGAGCATGCGCCCCACGCGGAAATTGCCGCCGATATTGCCCAGATCCTCTTCGCTGAAATTCTGGAATTTGCCCCAGCCGCGACGAGCCATCTGCTCGAAACGCCGCCAATTGGGTTCGCCATTGCGCCAGTAAGACATGATGTGTCTCCGATATGTTTTGTACCTGAACAATGAGGTTGGAACGACCCAATCTGCTTTCAAGATATATCTTATGAAAGAATCGTAATGTGATCGGCAGCAGGTCTTTCTCGGCGCCAATCACGCCCGCAGCAGTCACCCCCTCCCATCCTCCCCCCTGATGGCGGAGGATGGGAGGGGGGATTTCGGCGCGAACCTACACCCCCAGTTGAAACCTCTCGAACCGCCCCAGTTCCGCGTCCACCGCCGACTTCTCCTCAGCCCCAACCTCTTCGAGCCAGGTCCATTTCTGCACCAGCAGTTTTCCTGCCGCCCGATCCGTCTTCAAATCCACCGCGGCCACAACCCGATCGCCCACCAGCACCGGCAGCGCGAAATAGCCATAGACCCGCTTTGCCGCCGGCAAATAGGCTTCGAACAGGTGGTCATAGCCAAAGAAAATCTTGAGCCGCTTGCGCTGGATAATCAGCGGATCAAACGGCGACAACACATGCACCCGGCCTGACGGCGCCGTCACCGCCTCCAGCACAGCCGGCTCTGCCCAGTGCGGCACCCTCTCTGCGCCTTCAATGACCACCGGCACCAGGTCCCGCCGCTTCACCCGCGCTTCGATCAATTCGCGCACCGCCTTCTTGGCCGGTGCATTGAGATGGCAGATGGAATCGAGGCTCACGATGCCCTGGCTCTTCAGCGCCCGATCCAGCAGATAGGCCGTGATCTGCCGTTCCGTAGCCGGCTTGGGACTCGCTTCCCAGCCGAAATGCCGGTCAATCAGGTCGTAGGTCTTGAGCATGCCCTCGCGCGCCGAAATCGCCACATGGCCCTGATAGAACATCAGTTGCAGCACGCGCTTTGACGGCTTTCGGCTCGCCCAGGGGTGGTCCTTGTCGACCAGCTCATCGTCGTCGATATCGCGAATGGAGAGCGGCCCTTCCATGCGCAGCCGTTTCTTCATCGCCGCGATTTCCGCCTTGCTCACCGTGCCGAACCAGGCGCTCGGCTTTTCTCGATAGGCTTTCATCGCCGGCACGAAAAAGCGCAGGTCGGCGGCCGGCACATAGCTCAGCGCGTGCGTCCAATATTCGAGGATCGATTTATCGACGCTCTGCAGATGCGCGAGATCGGTCCGCCGATAATCGGGTATGCGGGAAAAAAGAATGTGATGGTGGCAGCGCTCGATCACATTGATCGTGTCGATCTGCACATAGCCCAGATGCGCGATCGCCGCCGCGGAGGCCGCAGGACCGGAATCGAATGGCGCCTCCTCATCGAGTCGCTGCGCCCTGAGCCAGATTTTTCGCGCTTTTTCGGCGCTTATTGTGATGGGTTTTCTAGCCACGTCGCAAAGTCCTTGTCCGGCACGGAATCGAAGAGATGCCAGAAGGATATCTTGCGTCAAACCCGATTATGGCAGGAGGCTAATTGGCAGCAACGGGCTGGTTGTGCGGAACCAGCCACCCTCGATCAGCGCCCGCGGCCCATGCCGGGTCAGCTTTGCCTCCAGCGCCTCAAGTTCTGCCGGCGAAAAATCCTGCGGGTCGGTGACCGCCACCCAGCCATCAAAATAGTCCTGCGGCGCATAGACATGCCCAAAGCCGATGGGCGCGGTCTGGGCCAGCGCCATGTCGAGTGCCAGTTGCAGGAAGGTGACGACCGGATACCAGTTAAGCAGCGGCGAGACCGAAGGCGCCCGCTCGCCGCTGAGCCAGGCCGGCTCGCGATAGGGCAGCGCCCAATCGAAGAAGACAATGGGGTCCGAAGGATATTGCAGATAGACGATGCGCAGCGGCCCCCAGACTTCCGCGTCGTCGAGATCATCGCCCGTATTGGCGAAGCGTACCGTGGTCTCCTGCCCGATGCGCGGCCGCCAGAAGGGCGAACCGGGATCGCGATTGGCCGTCGTGGTGCGCCAGGCAGCGCTGGCAAAGGGCGGCCCCACCCAGAGCGCGCCATCAAAAGGATCGCCCAAAATGTCGTAAAGCTGCGCCGAGGCCGCCGAACTATAGGCACCGAGGCTGAGGCCATGGAGATAAAGCTTTGGCCGCCGGTCATGCGGCATCTCGGTCCAGCGTTCATAGACCGCGTTGAACAGCGCCCGCGCCGTCTCGACCCCGATATCGGGTTCGGAAACCAACGACAGCCAGCTCGTCAGATAGGAATATTGCACGGCAACGCTGGCCACATCCCCGCCATGGAGGAATTCCAACGTGTCGACGGCGGCAGGCTCCACCCAGCCGGTGCCCACCGGCATGATCAGCACCAGCACCGAGCGATCGAAGGCGCCGACCCGGTCCATTTCCCTGATCGCCAATGCCGCGCGCTCCTCGGGCGTTTCGGCCGAGCGCAGCCCGACATAGACGCGCAGCGGCGTCTCCGCCGGTTTTCTGGTGAGTTCGGCAATTTCCTCCGCCGTCGGGCCCGTCTCGACATAGACGCGGGCATCAATGCCGATCGTGTCCCACCTGACAAGGGATTGCGGGCTGCCTGAATGGAGGGGATCGGTCGGCGGCGGATCGGATATGCCCACCAGCCGGTCGAAATTGCCATAAAAACGATCGGCCGCCAGAAACAGTCCGCGCGCAATGACGCCATCGCCCACCGTTGCCGTCGCGAGGCCCACGAGGACCATCGCCCCCACCAGCGCCACGCGCGGCGGAATCAATCGCCCAAGCCAGCGCGCCACGAGGCGCACGCCATGAACGATCAGCGTCCCAATGCCCACCAGCAGCGCCGCCGGCAAAAGCGCAATCAGCGCCACCAGCAAGGGCTGCGTCGCTTCGAGCGGGGCTTCGCCCATGCCGGCGCGGATGGAATTTTGCCAGCCGGTCCAGAACCAGAGAAAGGCAATGGTGAGGATCAGGCAGGCCCCGGCGCAGATCCGCCCGGTCCAGCGCGCTATCCGCCTATTGGGCCAGCGCAGCTCCAGGAAATTCCACAGCCACTCGAGAAAAACCCCGATGCCATAGCCGGCAGCAAAAGCGCAGCCGCACAGAATTCCCTGCACGACCACATTGCGCGGAATGAGCGATGGCGTCAGCGACAGCGCGGCAAAGAGCAGCCCAAAAAGCCATCCACCGGCCGAGAGCGTATCAAGTCGCCGGCCCGCAAAGCGCACAAGGCGACGCCAACGGGGCTCGGTTTCGGACGAATGCGGACTGATACTCGATGACAAGGGGGGTGTCCCCGACTGGTTCTTGCCGACCAGTATAGAAAACTGGCCCTATGACACAACCGGGCCATCACGCATTGGCGCAATCGGGATAAATCCGGCTGGCGGCCGGAGCCGCCCTGCCATAGGCTCTTGCGGTCAATGGTGCCTTTTGGGGAGGGCGACCATGAAGGGCGTCATATCTGCGGTTCTGAACGCATGGGCCGTCTGGGTGCCGATCCTGGGCGGAACCGTGGCGGCCGTGCAGACCCTCTGGCAGTTGGACCTTTATCTGCGCGTCGGGCTGATGCTGGCCGGTGCAACTGTTAGCCTGATTGCCGCATCGCATTTTCTGGGTCGGTGGCGCGCAACGCGGACCGGCTTTCCAAACGCACAACAAAAGGCCGCCCTCAGACGCAAAGCGTGGCTGAGCCGTGGGGCGATCATCCTTGCCACCGCTACCCTGGTTCTGCTGGTGCGCGTCGTATTCGACCTCAGCGCCATCCAATATTGGCAGCCTCGGGATTCGGCCGGCGACAAGGCGATTATATATGCTTCCCTTGCCAGGGCCGAGCAGGTGAACGTTTCCCTTCCGCATGAGGGCGGCTGTCTCGTCGGCGATCTGGCGGGCCGGGCGGGCGCGGACTGGATTCCGGCCGGGCTTGGCACCAGCAATCCCGGAATCATCATCCGGAACTTCGCGTTTCCCGAGGCGGTTGCCGCCAATTGCCGCCCGGGAACAATGACGTCCGAACTCGTCGTCGATGCCCTGCCACCACCGCCGATCAAGCCACTGTCCGGCGCAGAGGCCAGCCGGTGGCATTCTATTTTCCTGATATGGGGAGTGCTGTCATGCGCGCTTGGATTGGCCTGGTTTCAGTATCGCTCGCGTGCCTCGGTGTAGGTGCGCTTGCGGGATATGCCTTCGCTCAGAATTCGGAACGGTTTGGCAGGCTCGGCAAGCTCGCCGACGCCGTAGAGGGCGATTTCCTCGAGAGCGGCAGCGCCATGGCCGCCCCACCACACGCAACGACCATGCGGGAGGGCGAGTGCGAGGCCTTTGTCGGGGCCGAACCCTTCGACAGGGATGAGATCGTCGACGGCAGCTTCATCCTCAATATCGATGGCGAGCAGGCGCTCTTTTCCCTCGTCGCGTGCTCTGCGGGATATATGCCCAGCTACTACCCCTATCTCTCCAACGAAGTGCACGGGGAGGCGATAAAGCCCTTCCCGATCCCCATGATCCCCCGCGACCTGGTCATGGCAGCGGACGGGCGATGGGAGGAACAGGCGGCAAACGCCATGCTGGCCCTCGCGAACACGGCGGGCGTCTACTATCGCACCGACCCCCGCCAGTTCGAAGCGGCCATGAGCCTGGCCGGACGGAAACTGCAGTCGGTCGATCCCGAAGTCGCAAAAGCCTTCGCCGGCCTCTATGGGGTGGCCGCCGCTTTCGGCAGAATTGGGCTAGGCGAGGCGTGTTGCTGAAAGGCACAACCGGACCACAACGCATTCGCGCGAAAACCGCGCTCGACGCTACCAGTCTGCCAACGATCTTGAGGAAATGGTGGAGCCAAGCGGGATCGAACCGCTGACCTCTTGCATGCCATGCAAGCGCTCTCCCAGCTGAGCTATGGCCCCATTCCGTGGGTCTCGGAGGCGCTTGGCCGTCCGAAGCGAGGCGGAACCTAGAGGATGATTCCGGACAACGCAAGTGCCTAAATGACACTTTTTTCATCCACCGGGGAAAACCCTCCCCGGCGGAAAAAATCAAATGAAATCAGCGGTCTTCGTCGTCGCCGACGTCAAAACCAAGGCCGTCATCGGCGTCGTCGTCTTCCTCTTCGAGGAACACGTCTTCTTCATCGTCGCCCAGCTCTTCGTCGACTTCGACATCGTCGACATCAGGGATTTCCTCGTCGCCGCCGCTCTCTTCGGCATCGGCATCCTCGAGGCTGACGATTTCAGGAGCGTTGGTGTCCTCGGCCTCTTCTTCTTCCTCGACCTCATCCTCATCGTCGATCTTGCGCGATGCGGTCGACGCCTTGCCGACGGCGAGGGTGTCGAAATAGGAGCGGGGGTAGGACTTGCCGGTATAGGGCGAGACGATCGGATCCATGTTCAGATCGTAGAACTTCTTGCCGGTATCGGGATCGGTACGTTTCGTGCCGCGTTCGTTGGCCATTTACATGCCTCGTCGATAGGGGAAAATGCCTGTGGCTGGCCGCCGCGGCCGCGCCTGATATTCGGCCAGTCCGGTTAGGTGCAAAGCCGGGTTGTGTCAAATCCTAAATGCGGGAGAAGCAAGGGTGGCCCCGTTAGGCCGAGCCATGCTAAGGCGGTCGATGATATGCCAAGCGCCGGGGTAAAGGTCATGATCATCGCCGTCGACGGACCGGCCGCTTCAGGCAAGGGTACCCTGGCCCAGGGCCTGGCGCGACACTACCAGCTGCCGCATCTCGATACCGGCCTTCTCTACCGCGCCGTCGGTGTGGCCGTGGAAGCCTTTGAAGACAAAGCCGAATTCGAGGCCGAAGCCGTCAATGCGGCACAAAAACTCGATGCCGCGCACCTTGTCGATCTCGATATCTTGACCAGCGCCAGGGCCGGCACGCTGGCCTCAAAGGTCGCCGTCATCGCCGAGGTGCGAAAAGCCCTCTTCAATTTCCAGCGCAATTTTGCCCTCCAGCCGGGCGGCGCGGTGCTCGATGGCCGTGATATCGGCACGAAAATCTGCCCCGACGCAGACGTAAAACTTTTCATCCAGGCCGACAGCAAGGCGCGCATGGAGCGTCGGGCCCGCCAGTTCGAGGCGCGCGGCGAGGTGGTTGATCGATATGCCCTCTATCACCAGATAGAAGAGCGGGATGCGCGCGACATGCTCAATCCCAATGGTGGTTTCTACAAGTCGGACGACGCGCACTTGCTCGATACGACGCAACTGAGTATAGAGGCCGCACTCCGCGCTGCCATCGCGATTGTCGATGAGGCCATGGCGCTCAAGGCAGGGGAACGTCAGTTCTCCTAATTTCCTCCTTGAGGCTGTTGGGCTCCGGCCATCATCCAAAGCCTTGGCCCGGAAACAGACTAAACAATCGTCCTATCAGAGAAACGGTGCTCCGTGCGCCGGCTTCGGCATTTGTGCTGAAGCGGACCCGAATTCTCAATGGGATCAGCAACCCTCAACGACCGGCGCAACGGAGAAAAAGTTTGGCACAGCAAACTGTGACTAAAGAAGATTTTGAATCGATGCTGCTCGACTCCTTTGTCGACAACGATGCCGCTGAAGGCACCGTTGTTCGTGGCAAAGTCGTCGCCATCGAAAAAGACCTGGCCATCATCGACGTTGGTCTCAAGACCGAAGGCCGCGTCCCGCTGAAGGAATTCGGCCAGGCCGGCCGCGACGGCACCATCACCATCGGTTCGGACGTCGAGGTCTATGTCGACCGCGTCGAAAACGCCATGGGCGAAGCTGTCCTCTCGCGTGAGAAGGCCCGCCGCGAAGAGAGCTGGGTCAAGCTCGAAGAGAAGTACAACGCCAATGAGCGCGTTGAAGGCACGATCTTCAACCAGGTCAAGGGTGGTTTCACCGTCGATCTGGAAGGCGCCGTGGCCTTCCTGCCGCGTTCGCAGGTCGATATCCGTCCGATCCGCGATATCGCTCCGCTCATGAACGTGCCGCAACCGTTCCAGATCCTGAAGATGGACAAGCGTCGCGGCAATATCGTCGTTTCGCGTCGCGCCATCCTCGAAGAATCGCGCGCCGAACAGCGTTCGGAAATCGTCCAGCAGCTCGAAGAGGGCCAGGTTGTCGACGGCGTGGTCAAGAACATCACCGATTATGGTGCGTTCGTTGACCTCGGCGGCATCGACGGCCTGCTGCACGTCACCGATATCGCATGGCGTCGCGTCAATCACCCGTCCGAAGTGCTCACGATCGGCGAGACCATCAAGGTCCAGATCGTTCGCATCAACCACGAATCCCACCGTATCTCGCTCGGCATGAAGCAGCTCCAGGCTGATCCCTGGGAAGGCATCGAAGCCAAGTACCCGATCGGTGCCAAGTTCTCTGGCCGCGTGACCAACATCACTGACTACGGCGCATTCGTCGAACTGGAGCCGGGCATCGAAGGCCTGATCCACGTTTCGGAAATGAGCTGGACCAAGAAGAACGTCCACCCGGGCAAGATCGTCTCGACCTCGCAGGAAGTCGACGTCGTCGTGCTCGAAGTCGATCCGGACAAGCGCCGCATCTCGCTCGGTCTCAAGCAGACCCTGCAGAATCCATGGGAAGCTTTCGCCGAGAAGAACCCGGTTGGCGCCACCATCGAAGGCGAAGTCAAGAACAAGACCGAATTTGGTCTCTTCATCGGCCTCGAAGGCGATGTGGACGGCATGGTTCACCTCTCCGACCTCGATTGGCAGAAGTCCGGTGAAGTCGCTCTCGACGACTATAACCGTGGCGACATCGTCAAGGCCAAGGTTCTCGACGTCGACGTCGAGAAGGAACGTATCTCGCTCGGTATCAAGCAGCTCGCTGCTGATGACCTCGCCGAATCGAGTGCAGCTGCTGGCGGCGAAGCCGGTGGCCTGCGCAAGAACGCCGTGGTCACCACTGAAGTCATCGACGTCAACGAAGGCGGCATTGAAGTGCGCATCGCTGACAGCGAAGTGACCTCGTTCATCCGTCGTGCTGACCTCAGCCGCGACCGCAACGACCAGCGTCCGGAACGTTTCTCCAAGGGCGAAAAGGTCGACGCTCGCGTCACCCAGTACGACCGCAAGACCGGCCGCATCCAGCTCTCGATCAAGGCGCTCGAAATCGCCGAAGAACGTGAAGCCGTTGCGAACTTCGGTTCGTCGGACTCGGGCGCTTCGCTCGGCGACATCCTCGGCGCCGCCCTCAAGGGCCGCGACGAAAAGTAAGCGTCACGCTTATTTGCAATCTTTCGGCCCGCGCTCTATCAGCGCGGGTCGTTTTGTTTGGGGATCAATGTCATGCTTTTCAGGGATGTCTCCTGGCGCGCCATGAGCGGCTATGACCTCGACGCGGTCTCGAGCATTGCGGCTAAAGTCCATCCGGGCTTTTTCGAAGCCGACGAGGTGCTTGCCGAAAAGCACACGCTTTATCGCAATGGCTGCTACTTGCTCGAAGTCGCTGAAAAGCCTGCCGGTTATGTCTTGAGCCATCCTTGGACACGCGGATCGCTGCCCGCACTTAACGCGCTGATCGGCGCGCTGCCCGATCAGCCGGACACTTTTTACATCCACGATCTTGCCTTGCTGCCTGTGACGCGCGGCGTCGGCGCTGCCGGCCAGATCATCGCCGCCCTCACCAAGCATGCGAAGGCCATGGGTTTTCCGACCATGAGTCTCGTTGCCGTCAACGGCTCCATGCCGTTCTGGGAAAAGCATGGTTTTGTCGCCGAAGACCGCCCGGAATTGACCGAAAAGCTTGCCGCCTATGAAGATGCCGCGCGCTACATGGTAAAAATGCTCTAGGCGCGGAACGCCGCAGCCGGCCCAAAGCATCTGGCCGTTTTGCCTGATGCGTGTATGGTCCCAGACGAAATATTGCAGGACCGCGCCGTGACCCAGATACCTCCCTCACAAGCCCATGAAGCGCTGGCCGCAGACACATTCAGGCGCTCGCGCGGGCGCTGGCGCATTTTTGCCCTTGTCGCCGCCGTTGCCGTTGTTCTCGCGCTCTTTGGCCGCTTTGCCAAGCCCAGCGCAACCGGCGACATCATCGCGCGGATCACCATCGATGGCACCATTTCAACCAATGCCGCCCGGCAAAAAGTCTTTTCGCGTTTGATCGAGGACGACAAGGTGAAAGCCGTGATCGTCGCCATCAACTCGCCCGGCGGCACCACGGCGGGCGGCGAGGAGCTCTACGAATCCCTCCGGCGGCTGAGCGCCGAAAAGCCCACGGTGTCGGTCATCAACGAGCTTGGCGCCTCTGCTGCCTATATGACCGCCATCGGCACCGATCACATTTTTGCCCGGCGCCTTTCGATCGTGGGCTCGATCGGCGTGCTCTACCAGCACGTCAATGCCGGAAAACTCCTCGACACCATCGGCATCGACCTCGACAAGGTGGCTTCCGGACCGCTCAAGGCAGAACCCGATTTCAACGAGCCGCTGGATGGCGCACCGCGCGCTTCGCTTGCGGCCCTTGTCGAAGACAGCTTTGTCTGGTTCGTCGATATCGTGGCGGAACGCCGCAATATCCCCCGTCCGACGGCCCTCGCGCTAGCCGATGGCCGCATCGTCACCGGCCGCGTCGCGCTTGAAAACCAGCTCATCGACGCCTTGGGCGGCGAAACCGAAGCGATAGCCTGGCTCGAAAGCGAGAAGGGCGTCACCGAAGATCTCCCCGTCATTTCCGCCTGGCCGCTGCCCGACGAAGGCTTTGGCTGGGTCGGCCAATTGCTCGGCGGATCGGCCCGTGCGGCATTGGGACTTCCTGCGGAAGGTCCTGTGATGCTTGACGGTTTGGTTTCGCTTTGGCAGGTTGGAACGAACCCCTGAGGCAAGGGGATGAGCGTCTTGGAGACCGGAGCCTTCCATGATCAAGTCTGAACTTGTCGAGAAGCTCGCCGCAGAGAATCCGCATCTCTTCCAGCGCGACATCGAAAACATCGTCAATGCCATTCTCGACCAGATCGGGGATGCCATGGCGCGCGGTGACCGTGTCGAATTGCGCGGCTTCGGCGCCTTTTCCGTGAAAAACCGTCCGGCTCGCGTCGGGCGCAACCCTCGCACCGGCGAACAGGTCGATGTCGAGGAAAAGTACGTGCCGCAGTTCAAGGCCGGCAAGGAAATCCGCGAGCGCCTCAATCGCGAGTAAGATCGTGATCGGCGCCTGACGGGCCCTCGAATAGTTCGGAAGACTTATGGTCAGCAAGATCGTTGGTTGGCTGGTTCTGGTGCCGCTTTGCGCGGTATTGGTGGCCTTTGCCCTCGCCAACCGGCAATTGGTCGCCATCAACCTCAATCCCTTCGGCGCTCCGGCTTCGGCCGATGCCGCCGGCTATGGCATTCCGCTCTTTGTCGTCCTCTATATCGTGCTGCTGATCGGGGTTCTGCTCGGCGGCACCGCGACCTGGTTTGCGCAAGGCCAGCACCGCAAGCGCGAGCGCCAGTGGCGTCGCGAAGCACAGGCGCTGAATTCGGAGCTGGAAGCCCAGCGCCGGCGCCAGGGACAGGGCGGCAACAATGCCCTTTCCGAAGTCGACGAAATCCTGGACCTGCGGTGATCGCATGCCCCTGCCCCACTCCTTCTAGCTCCGAGAGCCGAGTTCCGACCACGCGATGGCCGACCCCCTGATCATCAAAATCTGCGGCATCAAGACCTTTGCCATGCTCGACGCGGCCATTGCCGCCGGTGCCGACATGATCGGCTTCATGCATTTTGCCCGCTCGCCTCGCCATGTACCTATCGAAATGCTGGGCGAACTGATTTCCGCTGCCCGCGGGCAGGTCGAAAGCTGCGTCGTGCTGGTCAATCCGGACAATAGCTCGGTCGCCGAGGTCGCCGCGCTCGGTCCTGACTGGATTCAGCTCCATGGCCCCGAAACCCCGCATCGTGTCGAAGCCATTCGCGCCGAGGCTGGCGTCGAGATCATGAAGGCGCTGCCCATCGGCACGGCAGAGGACGTGGCGCAAGTTACTGGTTTTACCGACGTCGCCGACCGCATCCTTCTCGACGCCAAGCCGCCAAAAGGCTCGGACCGGCCCGGCGGATTGGGCGAAAGTTTTGACTGGTCGCTCCTCAAGGCGCTTGACCCGTCCGTGCCCTTCATGCTTTCCGGTGGCCTGACGCCGGACAACGTCGCTGAAGCCGTAAGAACCGTTTCGCCTTTTGGCATAGACGTGTCTTCGGGCGTCGAGCGGGCACCCGGCGAAAAGGACAAGAGGCTGATCGAGGCGTTCATCCGCAACGCCAGGGCGGCCGGCTAAGGATCGTTTGCCGGGTTTTCTCTCGGCGGCGCCGAGAGGACCTCAAATGGACGGCACGAATTCCCTGCGCAATGGCCCCGACGAGCACGGCCGCTTCGGGCTCTATGGCGGACGTTTCGTCGCCGAAACCCTGATGCCGCTGATCCTTGATCTTGAAAAGGAATATCGGGCCGCCAAGGTCGATCCCGCCTATCAGGCTGAGATCAAGGATCTCGCCACCCACTATACCGGCCGTCCGAGCCCGCTCTACTACGCCGAGCGCCTCAGCAAGCATCTGGGCGGCGCAAAAGTCTGGTTCAAGCGCGAAGAGCTGAACCATACCGGCTCGCACAAGATCAACAATTGCCTCGGCCAGATTCTCCTCGCCAAGCGCATGGGCAAAACCCGCATCATTGCCGAAACCGGCGCCGGCCAGCATGGCGTGGCGACGGCGACGGTCTGCGCCAAGTTCGACCTCCCCTGCACCATCTTCATGGGCGCCACCGACGTCGAGCGGCAGATGCCCAACGTTCTCCGCATGAAGATGCTCGGCGCCGAAGTCCGTCCGGTCACCGCCGGTGCCGGTACGCTCAAGGACGCCATGAACGAGGCGCTGCGCGACTGGGTTACCAATGTCGAAAACACTTACTACCTGATCGGCACCGCGGCCGGTCCGCATCCCTATCCGGAAATGGTTCGAGATTTTCAGTCGGTCATCGGCACCGAGCTGAAGGAGCAATTCCGCGAGCTCGAGGGCAAGCTGCCTGACGCTGTGGTCGCCTGTGTCGGCGGCGGCTCCAATGCCATCGGCACTTTTCATGCCTTTCTCGATGATCCCGAAGTCGCCATCTATGGCGCCGAAGCTGGCGGCCATGGCATCGAGGTCGAAAACGGCCATGCCGCCTCGATGACCGGCGGCCGCCCCGGCGTGCTGCACGGCAACCGCACCTACCTGCTGCAGGACAAGGACGGCCAGATCCTGGAAGGCCATTCCATTTCCGCCGGCCTCGACTATCCCGGCGTTGGCCCGGAGCACTCCTACCTCCACGATAGCAAGCGCGTGACTTATGTGCCGATCACCGACAATGAAGCGCTCGAAGCTTTCCAGCTCTGCACCAGGATGGAAGGCATCATTCCCGCGCTTGAATCCGCGCATGGACTTGCGCAGGTGATCAAACTGGCGCCGACCCTCGGCCCGGACAAATCCGTCGTGCTGTGCCTCTCGGGTCGCGGCGACAAGGACGTGGAAAGCGTCGGCAAGTATCTGGGGCTGCTAAAATAATGACCACCCGTATCGACCGCACTTTCGCCGCCGCCAAGGCCGCCAATCGCCCCCTGCTCGCGGCCTATGTCATGGGTGGCGATCCTGATCTTGCGACCGGCCAGGCGATCATGAACGCCCTGCCGCAGGCCGGTGCCGACATCATCGAACTGGGCCTGCCCTTTTCCGACCCCATGGCCGATGGCGTCGCCATCCAGATGGGTGGCCAGCGCGCCCTCAAGGCCGGGCAGACGCTGCGCGGCGTTCTGGGCATGGTCGAAGAATTCCGCCGCAAGGACGAGACCACCCCGGTCGTGCTGATGGGCTACTACAATCCCATCTACAGCCTCGGCGTCGACAAGTTCCTGACCCTAGCCAAGGAAGCGGGCGTCGATGGCCTGATCATCGTCGACCTGCCGGCCGAGGAAGACAATGAACTCTGCATTCCGGCGCTGAAGGCTGGTCTCAATTTCATTCGCCTGACAACGCCCACCACCGACGATGTCCGCCTGCCGACCGTGCTCGAGAACACCTCGGGCTTTGTCTACTACGTGTCGATGAACGGTGTGACCGGCGCTGCCATCAAGTCGCGCGGCGCCGTCGGCGAGGCCGTGCAGCGCATCAAGGCGCATACCGACCTGCCCGTCATCGTCGGGTTTGGTATCAAGACTGCCGATGACGCCGCCGAGATCGGCCGCCATGCCGACGGCATAGCCGTGGGTACGGTGCTGGTGGACGCAGTTGGAAAATCGCTGGTCGATGGCAAGGCCACCGACAAGACCGTCGCCGCCGTCCGCGACCTCGTGGCGGACCTGGCCGGTGGGCTCAAGCGGTCTAGAGCATAAGTAAACTTTCCATCGTCACCACCAGGCCTGTCCCGGTGGTCCATGCGGAGGCGAGATGGATTGCCCGGACAAGCCGGGCGATGACGACAAGGTCGGTACTGTGCATAGCGCGTCTCTTGCCTTTGCCGCTGGCCTTCCCACCTGATAAGAATTGCCACAATTGACGTTTAGGTGACGTCCACAGGCGTTTCACAAAGCGCCCCCGAGATCACCGCGAAAAAGGCCGCGCCATGAACTGGATCGACAATTTCGTCCGCCCCAAAATCCGCTCGTTCCTCACCAACAAGCGCGACACGCCGGAAAACCTTTGGGTGAAAGACCCCGAATCCGGCGAGATGGTGTTCTATCGCGATCTCGAAGCCAATCAGTGGGTCGTGCCGAATTCCGGCTACCACATGAAGATCAAGCCGACCGATCGGCTGAACACCTTCTTCGACGACGGCGCCTATGACCTCGTGCCGGTCGCCTCGGTCCCGGTCGATCCCTTAAAATTCCGCGACCAGAAGCGCTATACCGACCGCCTCAAGGAAAACCGCGCCAAGACCGGTTTCGAGGACAGCGTCATCGTCGCCACCGGCAAACTCTACAAGCGCGACATCACCGTCGCGGTGCAGGATTTCGACTTCATGGGTGGCTCGCTCGGCATGGCTGCCGGCCAGGGCATCATCACCGGTCTTGAAACTGCCGTCGAGCGCAAGACGCCCTTCGTGCTCTTCGTGTCCTCGGGCGGCGCCCGCATGCAGGAAGGCGTGCTCTCGCTGATGCAGATGCCGCGTACCACCGTTGCCGTACTGCGCCTGCGCGAAGCCGGGCTACCCTTCTTCGTCGTCATCACCAATCCGACCACCGGCGGCGTCACCGCATCCTATGCGATGCTGGGCGACGTCCACATTGCAGAGCCCGGCGCCCTGATCGGCTTTGCCGGCCAGCGCGTCATTGAGCAGACCATCCGCGAAAAGCTCCCCAAGGGTTTTCAGCGCTCGGAATATCTCTACGAGCACGGCATGGTCGACATGGTCGTCCACCGCCACAACCTGCGCTCGACCATCGGCTCGCTCGCCAGCATTCTGACCCGCGCCCCGGCCAATGACGAGCTTTCGAGCTCGACCAGCAAGGCCATCGCGGCGCAATCGAGCCTGCGGGACGCAGCCGTGGCTGCGGAGGGCGACGACGATCTCGCGCCGGCCGCCGCACATGCTGAATAGAGCCTTTACCGGCACTTAACGGCGTTCGCCTAACCTCGCGCAAATTAGTTCGCCCAGCCGACGGGAATCGGCCGGGCGTGCGCCCTTGCGAGGACACAGATGCGCCGCTTCTCCCTGCCGATTGCCCGGAAACTGCCCCTGGCCCTGCTTGGCTCCGCTCTTCTGGTCAGTGTCGGCGTCGGCCTGGCGAGCTATCTCATCGGCTCCCAGGCGCTGCGGGCCTCGGCGGAAAACACCCTTTCCACCCTCGCCTCGGAACGCGCCCGCCAGGTCTCCTCCTATATTCACGGCGTCGAGGAAGACCTCATCGCCACCTCGCGTTCGGCCGATACGCAGCAAGCCCTGCGCGACTTTGCCGGTGCCTGGCTGCAGTTCAAGGTCGATCCGACCGCTGAAGTCCGCAAACTTTACGTCGACGACAATCCCAACAAGGACAATCTGTCGGCCCTCGACACGTTGGGCACCACCGGCGCCTATGACGTCACGCATACGCGCTTCCATCCGGTTTTTCGCAACAAGGCGACCGCTCGGAGCTATCGCGACTTCTACCTGATGGATCTGAAGGGCTTTGTCGTCTACTCGTTGACCAAGGGCCAGGAATTCGGCACCAGTCTTGCCGAGGGCAGCCCTCTTGCCTCGACCGGCCTTGGCCGCGTTTTCGCTGGGGCGGTCGCCATCGAAAACGACAATGACATGGCCTTTGCCGATTTCGAGCCCTATGCCCCGGCCGCAGGCCTTCCCGCGAGCTTCTTTGCCAAAGCGGTCTTCAACGCCCAAGGCCGCAAGATCGGCGTCGTCGCCTATCAGCTCCCCTCCACCGTCCTTGATGGCGTCGTGGGTGACCGCACTGGCCTTGGCGAAAGCGGCGAAGTCATCGTCGTCGGCTCCAACGGCCTTCTGCGTTCGGACTCCATCTTTACCCCTGACAATGATGCGCTGGTCACCGGCTTTGCCGGTCCCGTGCTGAATGCCGCGATCGCGGGTGCCCACACGATCGGGGAAACCACCGACTATCGCGCGACCCCGATGCTGGTCGCCAGCGCGCCGATTGCCACCAAGGGCGAGCCCTGGGCCGCCGTCGCCGTCATGGCTCAGGACGAGGTCCTGGCCCCCGTCGCCGAGATGCGCAACATGATGCTGGCCATCGGCGCAGGCCTCCTCGCTGTTGTGGCCGTCCTGAGCCTCCTCTTCTCGCGCTCCATCACCAAGCCGATCACCCGCCTCACCGGCACGATGGAAACCGTCGCATCCGGCGATTTCGATGCTGACGTCCCCGGCACCGCCCGCAGCGACGAGCTGGGCGCCATGGCCCGTGCAGTGGAAGTGTTCCGCGAGAACGGTCGCAAGATCAGCCAGTTGACCGAAGCCGAAGCCGCCCAGGCCCTACGCAACCAGGCCGAGCGCGCCGAGATGATGGTGACGCTGCAGCGCGCCTTTGGCGATGTCGTGGAAGCTGCCGTCTCAGGCGATTTCACCCGCCGCGTCGAAGCCAAATTCCCTGATACAGAACTCAATACGCTCGCCCGCTCCGTCAATCGCCTCGTCGAAACCGTCGACCGCGGCCTTTCTGAAACCGGCTCCGTCCTCTCGGCGCTGGCCGACACCGACCTCACCCACCGCGTCAATGGCGACTATCAGGGCGCCTTTGCCCGCCTCAAGGACGACACCAATGCCGTGGCCGAACGCCTCGGGGACATCGTCGGCCAGCTCCGCGCCACCTCCGGCACGCTGAAACGCGCTACCGGCGAAATTCTTTCGGGTGCGAACGATCTGTCCGAACGCACGACCCGCCAGGCCGCGACCATTGAAGAAACCTCGGCCACGATGGAGCAGCTTGCCTCAACCGTGCTCGACAATGCCGGCAAGGCGGAAGCCGCCAGCAAAAAGGCCCGTAACGTCTCCCAGGCCGCCGAAGAGGGGGGCGAGGTAATGAATGAGGCGACCAAGGCCATGGATCGAATCACTGCCTCCTCGGCCAAGATTTCCAACATCATCGGGCTGATCGACGACATCGCCTTCCAGACCAATCTGCTTGCCCTCAACGCCTCGGTGGAAGCTGCGCGCGCCGGTGAAGCCGGCAAGGGTTTTGCCGTGGTCGCGGTCGAAGTGCGTCGCCTCGCCCAATCCGCCGCCAGCGCCTCGGCCGACGTCAAATTGCTCATCGAGCAGTCGGCCAGCGAAGTGAAAGGCGGCACCCAGCTCGTGGGCGCTGCGGCCGGAAAGCTCGCCGGCATGCTCGACGCCATCCGCGAAAACACGGCCGACCTCGAAGCCATCGCCCGGGGCAGCCGCACCCAGGCGTCCGCCATTGAGGAAGTCACCATTGCCGTCCGCCAGATGGACGAAATGACCCAACACAATGCGGCCCTTGTCGAAGAAACCAACGCTGCCATCGAACAGACCGAAGGCCAGGCCGTTCGCCTCGACGAGATCGTCGAGCAGTTCACGGTTTCCACCCATCCAGTGCGCGAAGCCGAAACGACCCGCAGCATTAGGGGGATGCAGGACAAGCTGAAGTCCGTTGCCAACACCTATCTGCGCCGCAGTAGCGGCAATGCTGCGCCAAAACTGGAAGACTGGTCGGAATTCTGACATCACGCCGTAGCGCCGCCCGGCACTCGCCGACCCGCAAACTTGCACTGTGTCATCCCCGCGAAAGCGGGATCTCCGTTTTGAAATGGGGCTTTCCGCTTTCGCGGGAACGACACAGCGGCGAGAACGGCAACCACACTGGACAACCACCCCCCTGCCCGGTTCTATCCCCGCATGGATACCCCCGAGCGATTCCCTGACGTGATGCTGCTGGCCGCCGGCCTCGGCACCCGCATGCGCCCCTTGACCGACACGCTGCCAAAGCCGCTCATTCCAGTGGCCGGCATACCGCTTATAGAGCGCGTTATCGGCAATGCCAGGGCGGAAGGGGCAAAGCGATTCACCGCAAATGCCCACTATCGCGCCGATCAGGTTCTGGCCCATTTCGGCGGTCTCGTAAAAGTCAGCCGCGAGGACGAACTTCTGGGCACCGGCGGCGGCGTGAAGCGAGCTTTGCCCATGCTTCATTCCGATCCCTTTTTCGTCATGAACACAGACGCCTTCTGGCCCCAAGGCAGCGACCAGCCGCTCAAGCGCATGATAGCCCGCCATACGGGCCCCGAAGACATCGTCATGCTCTGCGTCCAGCCCCGCCGCGCCACCGGGTTTTCCCGCAGCCACGATTTCTGCCTCGCTCCCGATGGCCTCGTCACCCGCGACTATGGCGCTCCGGTCATCTATGGCGGCGTGCTGCTGCTCGGCCGCGAAATCTTTGCCGACACGCCAGACGGAGAACTCTCCCTCTATCCCCTCCTCGAAGCCGCACTCGAACGTGAAACGCTGAAGGGCGTCGTCCTCGACGCGCCCTGGTTCCATGTCGGCGATCCCACTGGCCTCGCCGAAGCCGAACGCCTTTTGGGCGCTTCATGAGCATCTTTTCGATTGCACCGCATTCCCCCTTCCTCCCCACCCTGGCGGAAGCGGTCATGGACGGCCGTTTGCTTGGCGATTGGCCCCGCGACAATCCGTTCTGGCTCAGCGATGTCACCATCATTCTGCCCACCCAGCGCGCCCGACAGGCCCTGGCGGAAGCATTTTCCAGGCATTCCAGCTTCACCGGCCTCCTGCCCGATATCCGCACCTTTGGTGGCGACGAGGGCGACGAAGAGCCGTTCCTGCCGCCCTTCGATGCGCCACCAAGCCTGCCGGCCGCGACGACGCTGGAACGCCGCCTGATCCTCTCGCGGCTCGTTGCCGCCTGGGCCCATAGCCCCGCCGGTGGGCAGGCGTTCTCGACGCCACCGACCGCAGCGGAAATCTTCTCCATGGCCGACTCGCTGGCCCATGTCTTTGACGACCTCGCTATTGCTGAACGCGGTCCGGGAGAATTGCGCGCCCTTGGCGATCAGCTCGGCCCGGAACTTGGTGCCTATTGGCAGCAGACTCTCACCTTCCTCGATATCGCCCTCTCCGCCTGGCCGCTGATGCTGGAGGACAGAAAGCGCGCCGACCCGTCGCAGCTCCGCGGCGCCCGGCTCGACCGGCAAGCCGAAGGCGCGCCGCTGATCTATGGCGATCGTCCCGTCATCGCCGCCGGCTCCACCGGCTCCATCCCAGCCACCGCGCGCCTCCTCAAGGCCCTCGAACGCCTGCCGCGTGGCGCCCTCGTCCTGCCGGGCCTCGACACGACAATGTCGTCCGACACCCATGCCGCCCTCCTCGACCCCGATCAGAGCCCCCACGGCCATCCGCAATATCACCTGGCAAAACTGCTTCGCACCCTAGGCGCCGGCCCGGCAGAGGTGATCGAACTCGCTCCAGCCGAACATCCCCGCACCCCACTTCTCCACCGCGCCCTAGCCCTGACCTCGGAAACAGCCCTCTGGGCCGAGCAGCGCCCCGAGGCAGAAACCCGCGACGCCGCGCTCGCCGGCGTTTCGGTCATCGCCGCACGCCACGAGGACGAGGAGGCCCGGGCCATTGCCATCGCCGCACGCGATGCCCTCGCCAACAAACAGACTGTCGGTATCATCACGCCCGACCGGAATCTCGCCCGCCGCATCGCCGCCGAACTCTCGCGTTTTGGCGTGGTCGTCGACGACGCCGCCGGTGCGCCGTTGTTTCAGTCGACCATCGGCCGCCTCGCCCGCCAGATTCTCACATTGGCCGTCAATCAATGCGCCGCCGTCGACCTCATCTCGCTCCTCCGCAATCGCGCCAGCCTTTTCGGCCGCAGCCGCGCCGAGATTTCCAACCTTGCCGACGATATCGAACTGGCCCTGCTGCGCGGCCAAAGACCTGGCCCCGGGCTTGACGGCCTGCGCGCGGCTCTGGCCGAACACATCATCGAGCCCCCGAAAGGTGCAGCGCGGCGCCTCCACGAGTCCCGCGCCCCGGCAATCCTCGCGCTGCTCGACGACATTTCCGCTGGCCTCGCCCCGCTCACCCGGCTTCTCGCCACCCCGCTGATCCGTGCCGCTGATCTGGCCGGCGCCATTGTCAGTGCGGTCGATCGTGTTGCCGCTGGTGCCCCGGTGCGCGGACGCGATGAGTTGCAGGCCTGGGCCGATGAAATGGCCAAGCTGACGGGCGAGGGCCATGCTTTCGCCCCCGCTGGGCTCGATGCCGTGCTTTCCGCCCTTATGCAGGGTTTTCAGGTGCGCAACCGGCTCGATAGCCGCAAAGATATCGCCATCTGGGGCCAGATCGAAGCGCGATTGATGTCGCCCGATCTGATGATCCTCGGCGCCCTCAACGAAGACATCTGGCCCGAGCCCGCCGATCCCGGTCCCTGGCTCAGCCGCGGCATGCGCCTCGCCACCGGCCTCGAGCCGCCCGAACGGTTGCAGGGTCTCGCCGCCCACGATTTCGCCCAGGCCATGGGCAATGCGGATGTCATCATTGCCTATGCCGATCGCATCGGCACCAGCCCGTCGCTACCCTCGCGCCTCGTACAGCGGCTCGATGCCTTTGCCGGCGAGGACGCTGCCAAAGCCATGCGCCAGCGCGGCCGCGGCTGGATCGAAGCCTCCCGCGCTATCGACGCTGTCGACACGATAACTCCGGCCGCTCGCCCGTCGCCCAATCCGCCCGCCGGCATCCGCCCGCGAAAACTCTCGGTCACCGAGGTCGAGACGCTGATGCGATCGCCCTATGATCTCTATGCAAAACACGTCCTGAAACTGCGCCAGCTTGATCCCTTGGGCGACGTGCCCGATGCGCGCGAGCGCGGCACCATCATCCACGATGCCTTTGCCCGCTTCGTCGAGGAGGGGCACGACCCCACCGCGACCGACGCCTTTGAGACACTCATTGCCATCGCCGCCGACGCCTTTTCCGGCCTTGAAGCCATCGGCGAACGCCGCGACATCTGGCTCAAGCGTTTCGGCACCGCCGCCGGGCAGTTTTTGGCTTTTGAGCGCGAGCGCCAGCCCCGCGTGCGCCAGCGCCATGCCGAAATCAAAGGCAAGATGCCGCTTCACCTCGCCGAAGCCTTTGAAATCACCGGCCAGGCCGACCGCGTCGACGAGATGACCGATGGCACCGTGGAGATTCTCGATTTCAAGACCGGCTCGCCGCCCACCCCGGCGATGATGAAAGCCTTTGAGGCGCCACAATTGCTGATGGAAGCCGTCATGACCCAGGCCGGCGCCATGGAGGGCATCACCGCTGCCCCGACCAGCGCCCTCACCTATGTGAAGATCGGCCTCGGTCCCGAGGCTTTTGTGCCTTCGGCCTTCAGGGCGTCAGAAGGCATGCCGCTGATGGAAGCGGCAGACGAGATCAATCGTCGCCTGCAAAGCCATATCGACCATTTCCTCTTCCGCGATACCCCCATGCCGGCGCGGCTATTGCCGCTCGCCGGCCAACGCTTTGCCGGTCCCTATGACCATCTGGCGCGCGTCGCCGAATGGACAAGCGTCGATGGTGGGGAGGACGAGGCATGAGCACAGAACGCGGAAAGTTAGTTGTCCCCTCCGACACCAGCCGGTCGCAAAGCCTTGCCACCGATCCCAGCCATTCGATCTGGGTGGAGGCGAATGCCGGCTCGGGCAAAACCTTCGTGCTCACCCGCCGCGTGCTGCGGCTACTACTGGCCGGGGTAAAACCCGAATCCATCCTCTGCCTCACCTATACCAAGGCAGCCGCCGCCGAGATGCGCAAGCGCGTCTCCCAGCAACTGGCCGAATGGGCTGTCATCGAAGAAGGTGAACTGCGCAAGAAGCTGACTGACCTCCTCGGCACGCCGCCCGATGCCAAAACTCTCCACGCCGCCCGCACCCTTTTCGCCCGCGCCCTCGAAACCCCCGGCGGATTGCGCATTCTCACCATTCATGCCTTTTGCGAGGCGGTGCTGCATCGCTTTCCCATCGAAGCCGGGGTCCCCTTCGATTTCTCGGTGATCGAGGAAGACCAGCAGGTCCAGCTCGTCCTCGCCGCCCGCGAAAGTGTGCTGGCCGACGGGCTTCGCGGGGGCGCTAATGGCCAAGCGGTCGAAACGCTGTTTCAGCTCCTTAGCGATCACCATATCGGCGAAGCCATCGGCGCGGCGCTCTCCAAAGGCGCGCGGCTGAAACCGCTTCTGGCCGACCCTGAAGGCGCCAAGGCGCGCTTGAAACGCCTTGCGGGCACCGGCAGCGAGAGTGCGGCCGACCTCATCGAAATCACGGTGCGCGATACGCTCCTGACACCCGACGTCCTGCGCCATCTGATCTCGTCACTGGGCGGCAATCCCCATGGCCACCGCAAATGCCTTGATGTCCTTGCCCGACTCGATCCCGAGCGCCCGGATAAAGACACGCTGCACGCCGCGTTCTTCACCACCGAGGGAAAACCCCGCACCAATCTCCTCACCAAGACCGAACGGCACGCCCATCCGCACCTGTTCGAGCTCCTGACCCGGGAACAGGACCGTCTTATTGCGCTCGACGAAAAGATCCGCGGCGCCCGCCTCGTCGAGCGCAGCAATGCCGTGCTCGACATCCTGGTCGCCATTGCACGCCGCTATGAAAACGACAAGCGCCGCCGGGCCCTGCTCGATTTCGACGATCTCGTCACCCGCCTCGGCGATCTCCTCGACAATCTCGAGATCGGCCCCTGGGTGCAGTACAAGCTCGATGCCGGCATAGAGCACATCCTCGTGGATGAAAGCCAGGACACCAATGACCAGCAATGGCGCGTGGTAAAGGCTCTGGCCGCCGAATTCTTCGTCGGCGAAGGCGCCGCGCGCCGCCCGCGCTCGGTCTTCGCCGTGGGCGACCAGAAACAGTCGATCTATTCGTTCCAGGGTGCACAGCCTTCCCTCTTTGGCACAACCGGCTACGATTTCGCCCGCCGCGCGGAAGCGGCCGAAATGACCTTTGCCCGCCTGCCCCTCCACACCAGTTTTCGCACGCTCTCGGGCATTCTCGACGCCGTCGACAAGGTTTGCGCCCGCTCGGACATCCAGTTGGCTCTCCTCGCCGCCGATCCTGTACTGCACACTGCCGCCCGCAGCCAGCCGGGCGGCTCCGTTACCCTCTGGCCACCGATCCAGGCGCAAAAATCCGAAGCCGGCGATGGCCAATGGCCGCTCGAACCGCTGGAAGCCGAACAAAGCGCCGCCCGGCAAGTCGCCATGCGCATTGCCCGCGAAATCAGAAGCTGGATCGACGACCGGCGCCCGCTGACCCAGCGCGGCCGCGCTGTTACAGCCGACGACATTCTTATTCTCGTCCAGTCGCGCAGTGCCCTGTTCCAGGAAGTGATCCGCGCCCTGCGCCTCTTTCACGTGCCGACCCCTGGCGCCGACCGGCTGGCCGTCACCGGCCACATCGCCGTGCTCGATCTCCTGGCGCTGATCGACGTGCTGCTCAATCCAGCCGACGATCTGCAACTCGCCGCGCTCCTCCGCTCGCCGCTCTTCGATTTTTCCGAGGACGATCTCTATAATCTCGCCAGCACTCGCGCCGACCGGCAGACCCTCTGGTCCGCGCTTCTCGCCTCGGCTCAGCCGGCGGCCCGCGCCGCTGCCGAACGCCTCACAGTCTGGCGCGCCAATCTCGACTTTGAACGCCCATTCGAGTTCTTGACGCGGGTTCTCTATGCCGATCAGGGCCTAAAACGCTTCCATGCCCGGCTCGGCACGGAAGTCGACGAAGTCATTTCCGAATTTCTGGAACTGGCGCTCAATCACGAGCAGAACGCACAACCCTCGCTGCAGGGTTTTGCCGCCGACATGCGCCAGCGCGATATCTCGATCAAGCGTGAGTTGGCCGAAGGCGGCGGCGGCGTTCGCGTCATGACGGTGCATGGCGCCAAGGGCCTTGAAGCGCCCGTGGTCATCATGGCCGACGCTGCGAGCAAACCCGCCGCAAAACAGGTCGGCAGCCCGATCTATATCGTCTCCGACAATCCGGGCCCGCTCCTCATCCACGCCTCCAACAAGGCCCAGCACGTCCCGGCCACGCTGGAGATCAAGGAAAAGACCGACGCCAATCTGGCGCAGGAATATTGGCGCAAACTCTATGTCGCCATGACCCGCGCCGAAGACGAACTCTACGTGACCGGCGCCCTGACCCAAAACGGCAAGCTCGATGGCACCTGGTATGAGGCCATAGAATCGGCCCTTTCGGACAAGGCCGAAATTGTGGAATCTTCATACGGCACCTCCGCCCTCGTCTATCCCATCGTTCGCCCGCAGCCGGCGGCGATTGCAGGCGACGCGGCCATCAGCGCGAAACCTGCGCGCTGGGTTGAGCCTCAGCCCTTGCCCGCCTTTGTCCCACCGGCCACCACGTCTCCCTCCCGCGCCCATGAAACCCGCAGCGATGAACCCGCGCTCGCCACCGCCGCCGAACGCGTGCGCGACGCCGAGACGGCGAGAAAATCCGGCATCGCCCTTCATGCCCTGTTGCAGCATCTGGGCCGGATCGATCGTGGCCTCTGGCCAAGGGTGATTCCCCACGCCCTCGAAGTGCTGTTGCCCGACATGCCGAAGGAACAGGCGCGCCTCGCTCCAAAAGCCCTGTCCATTCTCGATAGCCTGGAATTCGCCTATCTCTTCGGGGCGGACAGCCGCGCCGAAGTGCCGTTTCTCGTCGACGTTATTCGCGACGGGGAACCCATCCGCCTCTCGGGGCGTATAGACAGGCTTGTAGTTGACGACCACAGCGTGTTGGTGATCGACTACAAGTCCGACGCAACGGCGCCGAAAACGCCTGTCGACGTACCTCCGAGGTACGTTACGCAACTCTCGCTTTATGCGCTGGTTGCAAGCCAGCTGTTCCCCGGCCGGACCGTTCGCGCGGCAATTCTGTGGACCGAGTTGGAATCATTGATGAATTTGCCGTCTGAGCTTCTCGAACAAGCGCGTGGGAATTTCACCCTCAAGTGAACGATCTTGTCCTAAGGCTGGACTCTCACCAGCTTTGGGAGCAAACAACCCACCGCTTTCAACCCAAAAGGCACAATAAATGACGAAGCACGTTTCCGACGCCACGTTTGGCGAGGAAGTCCTCAACTCCCAAGAGCCCGTTCTGGTTGACTTCTGGGCCGAGTGGTGCGGGCCCTGCCGGGCGATCGCCCCCGTCCTTGATGAGCTCTCCCAGGAACTCTCGGGCAAGGTGAAGATCGTCAAGCTCAATGTCGACGAAAACCCGTCGACCACCGTGAAGTACGGCGTCCGCTCCATCCCGACCATGATTCTCTTCAAGAACGGCGAAGCCGCCGACATGAAGATCGGTGCCGGCACCCCCAAGGCTGGCCTCACCAAGTGGCTCGAAGGCCACGCCGCCTAAGAGTGAGCGATATAACTAATGCAAAGCACCGCCGGACCTGTCCGGCGGTGCTTTTTTGTTTGGCGGCTCAAAAGCATAAAACGCCATTTCTTCCCTCGGCCGGCAATCGCGCCTAACTTCATCGCCCATAGCCGATGAAAGGTGACCCATGGCCCTCCATGTCAGCGACAGCAATTTTACCGCCGAAGTTCTTGAATCCGACCGTCCGGTGCTCGTCGATTTCTGGGCCGAGTGGTGCCCGCCCTGCAAGGCCATGGCGCCCACCATCGACGCGCTCGCCGAAGAGCTGGCTGCCGATTTCAAGATCGTCAAACTGGACGTCGACTCCAATCCCGGAATCACTGTCGCCTACAATGTTCGCGCCATGCCGACGCTGATCATCTTCAAGGATGGCGCGCCGGTGGACGTGAAAGTTGGGGCGGGACAAAGCCGCGTCCAGCTCATCAAGTGGTTGGAATCGCACGCCGCATGAGCCCTCTCCCCGCTCCATAGATTCGCCTCACAAACCCGTGAGGTTGGGCAGTGGCAGAGCCCAGCAGGCTCTGCTAGCACTATCGCACCCTATGACTGCCCGTCTGGAGAGAATGCCTTGGCCCCTATCGACTTGTCTGCAGCGCCCTTCAACCTCGACGACGAGGCCATCGCCTGGGTGCATGCGACCCGGGACGGTCTTGCCCCGCGCGACAAGCTGGCCCAACTTTTCGTGCTTCTCGTCCGCGGCCCAGTCGACGACGCTCTCGAAGCGGTAAAAGCCTTCCGTCCCGGCGGCATTACCCGCATCTATTCCGATGATCTCGCCAGCGAAATCAGCTTTGCCCGCCAGCTCGACACCGCTGGCCCCGCGCCCATGCTGGTCAGCGCCGATCTCGAAGGCAGCCGCATGAGCCTGCCTTTCGGCACCTCGGTGCCAAACCCGCTCGGCCTTGCCGCCGTCGACGACGTGGAAGCGACCACCGCCATCTCCACCATCATGGCCGAGGAAGCGCGCGCTGTCGGGCTCAACTGGAGTTTTACCCCGGTCATCGACATCAACGCTGCCTGGCGCAGCGCCATTGTCGGCACCCGCTCCTATGGCAGCGACATCGACAAGATCGAACGCCACGCCCTGGCCCAGATCGCCGCCTTTCAGGCCAATGGCGTCGCCGCGACCGTAAAACACTGGCCCGGCGAAGGTTATGACGACCGCGACCAGCACCTCGTCACCACGATCAATCCGTTGACCATTGCTGAATGGGAAGAACAATTCGGTCGGCTCTATCGCTCGGCCATCGATGCCGGCGTTTTGAGCGTCATGTCTGCGCACATCGCTTTCCCGGACTTTGTGCGTGAGCTTGATCCTGAAGCGACCTCGGAAGCCTTCCGCCCGGCTTCGCTGAGCCGCCTCCTCAACGAAACCCTCCTCCGCGAACGCCTCGGCTTCCAGGGCCTCATCGTCTCCGATGCCACCCCCATGGCCGGCCTCGGCGATTGGGGTCCACGCGATGAAACCCTGCCCGAACTGGTTATCGCCGGCTGCGACGTTATCCTGTTCTCGGACGATCCCAATGGCGACCTGATGCGCCTCGTCAAAGCCGTAGCCGACGGCCGCCTGACGCAGGAGCGTGTCGACGAGGCGGTTACGCGCGTACTGGCCCTCAAGGCAGCGCTGGGGCTCCACAAGGAGCGTCCCGAGCCTAATCTCGATACGGCCAGCCGCATCGTCGCGACGACGGAAAAACTCGCCAAGGCGAAAGAGGTGACGGCGCGCATGCCGACGCTGGTGAAGGACACGGCCAATCTGCTGCCGCTGTCTCCCGCAAAATACAAGCGCGTGCTGATCTACTCGACCGGCGCCGTGCAGCCCTTCGCGCCCATGCCGATCCCGCTCTCGCTGCCCGATCGCCTGACGCAGGAAGGCTTTGAGGTGACCGTTCACACGCCGGACCTCGCCGTCCGTGCTGCTGATTACGACCTCGTGCTCTATCTTCTCGCCGAGGAAACCCTCCTCACCCGCAGCCGCATTTTCCTCGATTGGAAGCGCCTCACCGGCTCGGTCTTCGGCGCCATGCACCGCCACTGGCACGAAGTGCCGACGTTGATGGTGTCGCTCGGCTTCCCCTACTACCTCTACGACGCGCCGCGCGTGTCGACCTATATCAACGCGTATGGCTCGAGCGATGCGATCCAGGAGGCTGTTCTCGACACGCTTCTCGGCCGGGTGCCTTTCACCGGCACCAGCCCAGTCGACCCGTTCTGTGGTAGTGAGCAGGCGAAGTACTAAAGCCGATCAGTTCGGCGGCGTGCCGTTTTTCGCGAGCACGTCGCCGGCCAGATAGAGCGATCCACAGATCAGCACCCGGGCATTGGGCACCTCCGCGGCCGCCTTCAGCGCCATCACGATCGAGCGCAGTGGCCGTGCATCAAAGCCGACATCGGTCGCGCGAGACACGATGTGTTCCGCCGGATGAGCGTTCTGCTCGCCCGGAATGGTCAGCGCCAATACCTGCGGCTTGAAGTCACCAAAAGCTTCCAGAAACTCGCCGGGATCTCGCGTATTCATCATGCCCATAATCAGCACCAGCGGCGCCGGACGGGCACGATCGAATTCGACAATGGTCCGCGCCAGCGCCTTAGCGCCATGCGTATTGTGTCCGCCATCGAGCCAAAGCTCATGCCCCGCCGGCAGCATTTCCCGGAGCTTGCCCTCACGGATCGGCTGCATGCGCGCCGGCCAGGTTACTTTGCGCAAGCCTTCGGCAATCGCCGTTTCATCGGCCGGCAATTCAAAGTGCCGCGCCGCCGCAATGGCCAGGGCTGCATTGTCGAACTGGTGCGGGCCGAGCAGCGCCGGCGGCGGCAGATCGAGCATGCCAGCCTCGTCGGTATAGACGAGCCGTCCATCCTGCGCCGACCCATGAAAATCCTCGCTCTGCCAGAGCGGCGTGATCCCCAGCCGATGCGCCGCGCGCTCGAGCACCTTGTGCCCTTCGTCGCGCTGGATACCCATCACCGATTTGGAGCCGCGCTTCAGAATGCCGGCCTTGTTGGACGCGATCTCGGCAATCGTCTTGCCCAGAAAACCCTGATGGTCGAAATCGACCGGCGTGATGATCGTGCCCAACGGATGTTTTACGACATTGGTCGTGTCGTAAGTCCCGCCCATGCCGGTTTCGAGCAGCAGAAAATCGGCCGGCGTCTCAGCAAAAAGCTTGAATGCTGTCACCGTCGTCACCTCAAAGAAGGTGATCCCGGCCCCGGCATTGATCGCTTCCACCTCTTCCAACGCGGCATTGAGTTTTCGGGTGGAAACCAGCTCGCTCGCCAGCCGAATGCGCTCGTTGAAGCGCACAAGGTGGGGCGAGTTATAGACATGCACCTTCTTGCCCGCCGCTTCGAGGAAAGCGCGGAGATAGGCAATCGTCGAGCCCTTGGCATTGGTCCCCGCCACATGGATCGTGGGCGGCAGGCGATCCTGCGGATTGCCCAGCTTTTCCAGGAGCGGCAGCATACGATCGAGACTGAGATCGATCAGTTTCGGATGCAGCCCAGACAGGCGTTTCAGAATGGCGTCGGTACGGGACACTGGTTTGTCTCCAATGCAAAAGCACCCACGGAACTGCCATCCCCGCGAAAGCGGGGACCTCCGTTTCGAAACAGAGATTCCCGCTTTCGCGGGAATGACACCGTAGATGGACGAGCGAACTACTTCCGCAGTTCGCCGCCGGTCGTCTTGGTCACGGCTGCAACAATCGCAGAGGACACCTTTTCGATGTCTTCATCGGTCAGCGTGCGGTCGCGCGGCTGCAGGGTTACTTCGATGGCTACGGACTTCTTGCCCTCGCCGACGTGCACACCTTCAAAGACGTCGAAGATACCGACATCGGTGATAAGCGCCTTGTCCGCACCCTTGGCCGCCCGCAGGATCGTCGCTGCCGCAACGCCCTTGTCCATCACGAAAGCAAAATCGCGGGAAACCGGCTGGAACTGGCTCAAGTCAATCGCCGGCTTGGTCTTGGTCGCCTTCTTGCGCGCTTCCGGCAGGGCATCGAGGTCGATTTCGAAGGCTGCAACCGGCCCCGAAATATCGAGCTCCGCCGCCAGCGCCGGATGCAGCTCGCCGAACCAGCCGAGCGTCACTTTCGGACCCAGCGCAAACCGCCCGCCACGACCCGGATGGCTCCAGCTCGCAGCTTCTGGCAGCACCTGCACTTTGTCGACATCGACACCCAGCGCATCGAGCACCGCAGCAAGATCGGCCTTGGCATCCCAAACAGAAACGGCCTCGGCCTTGCCCGACCAATGGCGACCAGCGCCATCGATCTTGGCGGTGCCGGTGCGCACGCCCGAAGCATAGGTGTGCTGGCCTTCGGGCTTGTCGGAGAGGAATATCTGGCCGACTTCGAAGAGGCTCACATCGGCGAAGCCGCGATTGGCATTGCGCCGCGCACCGGCCAGCAGGCCCGGCAACAGCGATGGCCGCATGTCGGTCATGTCGGAGGCGATGGCATTGGCGAGCTGCCGATCTTCCGTACCGCCGCCAAAGCGCGTGGCTTCGGCATTGGAAATGAAGGACCACGTCACAGCCTCATCAAGACCGCGCGAAGCCAGAACGCGACGGGCAATGCGACGACGGTTCTGGATGGTGGTCAGAATACGCGGTGCCACGTGGTTGAGACGCGCCAGCGGCTCCACCGGCACATTGTCGACGCCAACCATGCGCATGACCTCTTCGACGAGGTCAGCCTTCTGGGTGACATCCGGGCGCCAGCTCGGCACCTTTACCGTGCGCTTGTCGCCCGAACCCTCGGCGACGAAACCGAGCGCTGCGAGAATAGCTTCGATCTTCTCCGGCGACACTTCGAGGCCCGTCAGACGGCGCACTTCGCCGAGCGGGAATTCCACCGTGGTGTTGGCAAAGACGTCTTCGCCCGAGATCGCCGGCTCCATCGGCTCGCCGCCGCAGAGTTCGAGCACCAGGCGCGTCGCCAGTTCCATGCCCGGTTCCGTAAGAGCCGGATCAACCGAACGTTCGAGACGATAGCGCGCATCGGACACAATACCGGTCTTGCGACCGGAGCGCGCGATCAGTTCCGGGTCCCAGCTCGCGCATTCCATGAAGATATTGGTGGTCTCGTCGGTCACGCCCGAGCGAATACCGCCCATGATGCCGCCGAGGCAGAGCGGACCCTTGTCGTCGGCGATAACCGTCATGGTCTCGTCGAGCGTATAGATCTTGTTGTCGAGCGCATCGAACTCTTCGCTGCGCGCATTGCGCAGCACCATGGTGCCTTCGACCTTGTCGGCGTCATAGGCGTGCAGCGGCCGGCCCCAGCCGAGCGAGACGAGGTTGGTGATATCGACAATGGTGTTGATCGGACGCAGGCCCACCGACCGCAGGCGCGCCTGCAGCCAGTCCGGCGACGGGCCGTTCTTCACATTGGCGATATAGCGCCCGGCAAACTTCCGGATCGCCTTGGGCTCATCGCCCGAAAACTGATGCGGCAGCGGCGCAATCGGGCTCTTGCCCTTGGATGGCACCGGGGAAAAATCGGTCGTCTTCAGCGTGCCCAGGCCAAAGGCGGCGAGATCGCGCGCCACGCCGTAGACACCGGTCGCATCGCCGCGATTGGGCGTGATGGAGATATCGAAAACCACGCCATTGATGCCAGCATAGTCGACATATTTTTGGCCGATCGGCGCATCGTCGGGCAGGGTGATGATGCCGTCATGGTCGTTGGAAAGCTGCAGCTCGGCAGCCGAGCAGAGCATGCCGTTCGACGGTGCACCGCGAATGACGACGCCACCCTTCAGCTCAAAATCCTTGCCCGGAATATAGGTGCCGGGGAAAGCGAAGACGCTCTTCATGCCCGTCTTCACGTTCGGCGCGCCGCAGACAACGTCGATCAGTTCGCCGGTCCCTGCATCCACCTTGCAGATATTGAGATGGTCGGAATTGGGATGGGGCTTGGCCTCAACCACATGGGCAATGACGAACTTTTCGAGCGCCTTGCCTTGGCTTTCAATGCCTTCCACTTCAAGGCCGATCATGGTCAGCGCCTTGCCGATCTCTTCGGTCGAGGCCGTGGTCTCGAGATGTTCCTTGAGCCAATCAAGCGTGAATTTCATGTTTTGGGACCTTAGCGGAAGTCACTCTTGCTGCCGTTGATCGGCGGCAGCGCGGACGAAAGTTGAAAGAGTTCGACGAGCACATTGGCAAAGCCGCGGGCATCGTCGATGGCTCGGTGGGTATGGGGAATATGGCCATAAAATTCGGCCGGCAGCTTGCTCATGCCCCAATCGAGATAGGGCGCGCCGCGCAGCGTTCCGGCCATGGTGTAGAGGCAGACGCCGCCCCCGCGAAAAATCTGACGCCCCTTGAAGGGACCGCTCAGCGCCCGCGTGCCGGCATATTCATCGAGATAATGGTCCATCCAGAGACCATCGAAAATCATCGGTGCGGCGACAAAAACCTTGGGGCCGGGCAGGCTTTCCACCCAGTCGGCAAAGCGCGGCATGACAATTGCTGGGTCTTCGGCACCCTCGGTCGCCGCCTTCCAGGCCTCGGGCTGGGTCTTCCACCAGTCCATGGTCATTTCGTTCTGTGTGCGGTTAGCCTTGGGCTTTAGCACGGCCTCGAACTCGCCATGCCGCGTGCCGTCAGCTTCGATAGCCACCGAAGCAAAGCTCAGCATGGAATTGTGCAGCGGCGTCGGACCATCGGATTCGATGTCGGTCACGACAAAGATCGGCCGCGCCACGCGATTGTAGAGTTCACGGCCCGCCGGCAGCACCGTCACCAGCCGGAATTTTTCACATACAACCTGCATGTCTGGCGCAAAGCCGCCAGTGCGCGAGAAGTAAGCCTCGTGCTCCGTGCGCCATTTGGCGTAGGGACCTTCGCCTTCAAGGTCGGTGAAGCTCGGGTCGACGGCATCGAAGGCCATGATCTCGATCGACAGCGTCTCGATCACCGCCGCCGGCTCGCCCGCGCCGTTGAGCACGACATCGCGCCGCCCGACCACGGGCATGGCTTCCTTGCCCTCCTCATAGTCGCGCAGCGCCCCGCAGGTCGCGGTCTTTTTGCCGGCGAGCACCAAGCCAAGCAATTCCTCGTTGAGCTCCGGCGAGTCGCCGAAGCTGAAGGTGATGGCATTGGCATATTCGGGCGGGAGCGCGGCCATCTCAGCTTAGCTCGAAAGCCCACCAAACAGCGTCGGCAGATCGAGCGGGCGGAACCCATAATGCTCGATCCAGCGCTGGTCGGCGTCGAAGAAGGCGCGAAGGTCGGGCATGCCATATTTCAACATGGCGAGGCGATCGATGCCCATGCCCCAGGCAAAGCCCTGGTAGACGTCGGGATCGAGACCGGCATTGCGCAGCACATTGGGATGCACCATGCCGCAGCCCAGAATTTCGAGCCAATCATTGCCTTCGCCGATCTTCACTTCCGACCCCGAGCGGTCGCACTGAACATCGACTTCCATCGACGGCTCGGTGAAGGGGAAGAAGCTCGGGCGGAAGCGCAGGGTAACGCTCGGGACCTCGAAGAACGCCTTCAGGAATTCTTCGAGCACCCAGCGGAGCTGGCCAATGTGCGAATCCTTGTCGATCACGAGGCCTTCCACCTGGTGGAACATCGGCGTGTGCGTCTGGTCACTATCATTGCGATAGGTGCGGCCGGGCATGACGACGCGGATCGGCGGATCCTGCGATGGGGTCAGGTAGGACGCAGCCGGCTTTTCGTTGGTCTTCTGCATCACACGTACCTGCACAGGCGAGGTGTGAGTGCGCAAAACCTTCTTCACCCCGTCCGGGCCGGGCTTCATGAAGAAGGTGTCGTGCATTTCGCGCGCCGGGTGACCCTCGGGGAAATTCAGCGCGGTGAAATTGAAGTAGTCGGTCTCGATATCCGGCCCTTCGGCAATGGCAAAACCCATGTCCGAGAAGATGGCGGTGATTTCGTCGATGGTCTGCGAAATCGGGTGGATGCGGCCCTTGGCGGTCGGCGCCGGCGGCAGCGGCAGGGTCACATCGACAGTCTCGGCCTTGAGCCGGGCCTCGAGCGCTGCGCCCTTCAGTTCCACGCTGCGCGCTTCGATGAGGCCAGCAATATCGTTCTTGAGGCCGTTGATCGCCGGGCCCGCGCTTTTCCGGTCTTCTGCAGCCATGGAGCCCAAAGTACCGAGCAGGGCCGAGACGGAACCCTTCTTGCCGAGGGCCGCGACACGCACGGTATCGAGCGCGGCTTCGGTGTCGGCAGTGGCGATCGCAGCGCTCAATTCGGCGCGCAGGGTTTCAATCTGGGTTTCCAAGGACATGGGGAGCTCTCGGTGAAAATTCAGGTGCGGTTAGACCAAAACAAAACGCCCCGCGCCAGCCCCTTTCGGGGTGGCGCAAGGCGCAATTTCGACCTCAGCGAGGTAGGTTTAGCTTAGGCGGTAACGCGGGCGTGGGTAACGGTGTCCACGTCTGCAAGATACGCCAGAGCAGCCTTGGCCTTGGTGACCAGGGCGCCGAACGCTTCGGGCTGGGTGATCGCGAGATCGGACAGCACCTTACGGTCGACGGCAACCTCAGCCTTGCTGAGGCCGTCGATAAATCGGTTATAGGTCAGGCCGTATTCGCGCACGGCAGCGTTGATACGCTGGATCCAGAGAGCGCGGAAGTTGCGCTTCTTGACGCGACGATCGCGATACGCGTACTGGCCGGCCTTTTCGACGGCCTGCTTGGCGATACGGATCGTAGACTTACGACGGCCATAATAGCCCTCGGCGGCCTTCAAGACCTTCTTGTGACGGGCGTGGGCGGTTACGCCTCTTTTTACGCGTGCCATTCTTTAGTGTCCTTCCAGCTTAGCGGTTGTACGGCATGTACCACTTCACCAGATTCGCGTCGCCCTTGGACAGAATCTTGGTGCCGCGGTTGGTGCGGATGTACTTGGCGTTGTGGCTGATCAGGCGGTGGCGCTTGCCGGCGACGCCGGCCTTCACCTTACCCGTAGCGGTGAAGCTGAAACGCTTCTTGGCGCCGGATTTGGTCTTCATCTTGGGCATTTTGCGGGTCCTTATTGGTCTTAACAGGCTCTTGCGAGCCCATCGCTTTCAAAGACCGCCACGGCATGCCTTTTGGCCGGGCGATCCGGAGATGGCGCTCTATAGGGGGAATGACGGGTAAAGGCAAGGGCCTCTGGCGCTGGTGCGTGCCTACGATTGAATGCGCAGATGGATCACACACAAATCAGTGTTCCACCTTACCGAACATTCATGAAACCCGACAACGGTCTCAGGCGTAGTCCTGCATGCTCCCAAAAAGAGCAGTAAATTCCAAACAGGAGACTATCATGCGTCTTATCAAAGCTGTTGCCGTTGCCGCAATCCTTGCCACCTCTGCCGGCGCCGCCATGGCCAACCCTTTTGATACCAATGTTTCGCTGCAGTCGCTCGACGATGCCAGTTATGCCACGGTGCTGACGGTCAACCCGGCCGAGGCCCGTTCGCTCGCCATCGACGTCGACGTGGCCGCGCTGCACCAGCGCATCAAGAACAATCCGGCCATCAGCCGTTCGATCCAGGAGCAGGGTTTTACGCTGAACCAGATCGTTGGCATTGATGGGAGCGACGACGGCGCAAGCGTGACGCTTTACGCGCTCTGAGCGCGGCGTTCATCTTGAAAGCGGGCGGCCAATCGGCCGCCCTTTTTCTTGCGATCAATGCGCTGTTGCCGTGGCATCAGCATCGCGATAGTGCCGCAGCGCGACAAAGACCGCGACAGCAAGCAGGCCGATCAGGCTCGCCGCACTCAACAACACCATGCCATGGGCATCCGAAAACGCCATTCGCGCGGCTTCGACCAGCGGGGCACCTGCGGCCCCGAGCTGTTCAGCCGCATACATGGTTTCCCCGATCGAGTGTGCTGCCCCCTCGGGCAGGTTCTGCGCCAGATCGGCAGGGATGCGCAGGGCGCTCGAATAGCTTGAGGCCAGCAGCACGCCGAAGAAGGTGATGCCCAGGCCCGCCCCCAGTTCATAGCCCGTGCCTTCGAGCGAACCCGCAACACCAGCCTTTTCCGCAGGGGCGCTCGACATGATGGCGATCGACGATGCGGTGAGACCTATGCTCAGGGCAAGCCCGAGTGCGACCATCAACAAGATCACGCCAAAACCGGGATTGTGAAAGTCGCTGAACCCCAGCCCAGCCAGGCTCAGCGCCGCAACCGCCAGCGAAACCACAGCCACTATACGTAGCCCCGCATAGCCCACGGCAAGGCCGGCGAGCGGTCCGCCAATGCCCGAGGCAATGACCAGCGGCAGCATGAAAAGACCGGCTTGCAGCGGGCTATAGCCGACAACGAACTGCAGTTCCTGCGCCACCGTCAGCTCAACGCCTGCCAGCGAACCGCAGACCACCAGGGCCATGACCATGCCCATGCTGATCGCCGGGCGGGAAAAGAGGCTGAGGTCGAGCATGGGTTCGGCAGCCCGCATCTGCTGGCGCACGAACCAGGCGAGAAGGCCGATGCCGGCAACAAGGGTGATACCAGTCACCGCGGGCGAACTACCCGCTTTGAAGCCGGATTTGATGGCATAGACGGTCGCAATCAGACCGGCGATCAACACCAGTGCCTGGCCGATGGTCCAGTTGCCGCTGGCGGTCACCGCGCGCTTGGGAATGACAAAGAAGGCCAGCGGCCAGACCACCATCATGACAGGCACGTTGATGAGGAAGACAGAACCCCACCAGAAATGCTCGAGCAAGGCGCCGCCGGCCAGCGGGCCCAATGCCGCGCCGGCCGATCCGACCGTACCCCAGAGGCCCAACGCCAAGGCGCGTTCCCTCGAATCCTCAAAGGTCTGGCGAATGATGGCCAGCACATTGGGCATGATCATCGAGGCGCCAAAGGCTAGGGCCACGCGGGCGCCGATGAGCGTCGCGGCATTTGGTGCAAAGGCGGCAAAGACGGACGCGGCCAAAAAGACCAGAAGGCCGGTAAGAAGCATGCGCCGATGCCCGACGCGGTCGGCCAGAGTGCCCATGGGCACGAGCAGACCCGCCATCATCAGCGGGTAGATATCGATGATCCACAGAATCTCGGTGCCACTCGCGCCGAGGGCCAGCGTCAGGGAGGGCACGGCGATGTGCAGGATCGTCATGTCGATGACGACAGGAAGAAAAGCCAGCATGACGGCCAAAAGCACCAGCCAGCGGTTGCGCGGGGATGACATTTTCAGTTCCTCTTGGCAGACAAGCCTATCGCTGCCGGATGGCTGGCTATATAAATCCGTCTGGACGGATTGAAAAGAGGGCGTTATGGGCCGAAAACAGACAATTGATCGCGGCGCCCTGCTCGATGCAGCCGAGCGCGTAGTGCTGCGGGACGGCGCGGGCCAGTTGACGATGGATGCCGTCGCCGCCGAAGCCGGCGTGAGCAAGGGCGGCGTGCTCTATGCTTTTCCCAGCAAGGACGCGCTGATCGACGCGCTCTTCACCCGTGCCTTCGCGGCCATGGATGCGATCGGTGACGCCTTTCTGGCTTCAGCCGGCGATACACCGGAAAACCGGGTGCGGGCCCATGTGCTGGGCAGCAAGGGGGCAAGCGAACTGGTCACCGAACGCTCGCTGGCCCTGATCGCCAATTTCATGCGCTCGCCGCAATATCGCAAAGGCGCCCAGGACTATTATGCCGAAGTCATGAGCCGGCTCGACCTGACGACCTCGGCAGGCCGCCGCGCGCGCCTGGCGCTGCTTGCGGTCGAAGGCGCAGCCACCCTGCGCGGTTTCGATTTTTATCCGATCAGCGAAAAGGACTGGCAGGACATCCACGCCGACGTTCTTGAGCTTTTGCTCGACTAGGCGCGCGCCGCTTTCAGCATCGGTTCGATGTGATTTTCGAACAGCAGGCCCGGCTGCTCCGCCAGCGCCGCATTGTAAGCCGCCTCGGCTGCCAGCGACACGCGCAGGAATCGCGCGACACCAGCCACATTCACCGCCGAAAGCCCATAGAAGCCGGCTTCGAGCCGCCGCAGGATTTCGGTTTTACTGGCAATCATCCCTGCCGCCACATCCTTGCCATTGCTCATCGAGCCATCGCGCTTGATGTAGTCATGCAGCGGCGTACCCAGATGCATGGAGAGCGGCGCCCTGCCATAAAGCTGCAGCAGCAATTCCAGGTCCGTCATATTGCTCAGCGTCGGATCATAGCGGGCGTCGGTCTTCGTCCGATCCCAGACCACCATGGAATCCATGGAAAGGCTCACCCATTTGTGCTCGCCCGGCGTCAGTTCCCGGTCGGGGCCATCGCCGACATAGCGCAGGTGATCGAATTCCATCGTCATGACATCGAGCGCTGTCGTCACGATCGCATGGTTTTGTAGCGCCGCGACGGCCAGTTCCAGCTTTTGCGGTTTCAGGCGATCATCGGCATCGAGAATGGCGACATAGGGCACGGTCAACTGTTCCAGCGCCACGTTTCGCGTCCGTGACGCACCGGTGCCCGTGCCGCCACTGGTCATGAAAACCTGCCGCTCGTCGCGCAGGCCCTGCCCATCGAGAAACGCCGCATAGTCGAACCCGTCATCGGCAATGACAAAATGCTGCCAGTCCGCATGGGTTTGGGCGAGCACGCTTTGCACCGTGGTGGGCAGGGTGTCCTGGGCCCGAAAGGCAGGAGTGATGACAGCGACGGTCTGGGACTGGCTCATGAGAGGCCTCTCAGGCTTGAACAGGCAGGCCATAGGACCCATATCTGCGTCAGCCTGTCGATGCCAGAACTTTGGGTCGACAGTATTCGTTGCTTGCTTGAACAAGGACGGCGTAGATGTCGCGTATATCGGTCTTTTCCGCGCCTTTTCTTCTCGGCTTTGACAGCTTTGAGGAAAGGATCGATCGGCTTGCCCGGTCTGCGGACGGCTACCCCCCTTACAATATCGAGCGCACCGTCGGCGAAGACGGGTCGGAACGCTTCATCATCTCCATAGCGGTTGCCGGGTTCTCCGAATCTGAGCTGGAAGTGATGAGCGAGGACAACCAGCTCAATGTTCGCGGAAAGCAGAAGGATGAGCCGGGGCGGGAATTCCTGCACCGGGGCATTGCCGCCAGGCAATTCCAGCGCACCTTCCTCCTCGCCGATGGAATGATCGTGAAAGATGCAACTCTGAGCCATGGCATGCTCGTTATTGCTCTTGAGCGTCCTCGCGCGCCCAAGCTTGCCCGCCGTATCGACATTCGCTCGCTGTAAAGGAAAGGGCCAAAAAAATGATGGATAGACGCAATACCGACGCCGTTCCGGCCGATGTGCACCCGCTTCGGCACCTGACCGAAGCCCAGTTCGCTGCCCTTGGCGGCAGCGCGGTGGCCTATATCAAGCCGGTCTCCGGCCTCGTGCTCTCGCACATGATCCACGACGCAGAATTCAACGACACCGAGCTTTATCAGCTCGTCATGTCCGCCGACGGCACGCCGCTGATGGTGGCCGATACGGAAGATGCCGTCACCGAATGGCTCGGCGACAAGAATCTGGGGCTTGCAACT
>NZ_JAGIAW010000009.1:324079-352941 GCF_017744655.1 Devosia sp.
TTATTTTCTCGTTCCTGCGACTCAGGCGGCGCAGGAATCTTCAAGCGGCGTCGTCAGCAGTGCATAGAGCCTCTTGACGTCGGTTTCCCGGCGCAGCTGGTCAATGACGCTTTCCGTACGCAAGAGCCGCGCCACGCGCGACAGAGCCTTCAGGTGGTCGGCACCGGCGCCGACAGGCGCGAGCAGCATGATCACCACGTCGACCGGTTGATCATCCACCGCATCGAAGTCGATGGGGGTGTCCAGGCGGGCAAAAACGGCGGTTACGCCATTGAGACCATTGAGCTTCCCATGGGGAATGGCAATGCCATTTCCGAGGCCGGTCGACCCCAATTCCTCGCGGCCGGCAATGGCCGCAAGGATATCGTTTTGGTCCTTGCCGGTGATCTCGGAAGCCTTTTTGGACAAGATGTCAAACAGCTGGCGCTTCGAGGTGACACCCGTACAGTCAAGTACGGCATCCTCTGCCAGAATGTCAGCCAATTCCATTAGTCTGCCTTGGGCTCTACTTCAGCTTTTCTACGGCAGTCGGGCTTATCAATTTGCCCCGAGAGCGGGATCAATCCAGCCTATATTGCCGTCCGCGCGGCGGTAGACCACATTCAGGCCGCCATGTCCAGCGTGGCGGAACATCACAACATTCTGACCCGAGAGGTCGAGCTCCATCACGGCCTCCTCGACACTCATCTGCCGCAGGTTCTTGGTGGTCTCGGCAACGACGGGCGGAGCATAGTCCTCATCGAGCTCGTCGAAGTCGTCCGAGGCCCCGAAAACGGTATATTGCGCGGTGACGCCATCGGCGCCATTGCCCTTGCGGTGCTGCTTGAGCTTGCGGTTGTAACGCCGCAGGCGCTTTTCGATATTGAGCGCCATGACTTCGAAGGCCGAGGTCGCATCTCCGCCCTGGGCGCTGGCCTGCAGGGTCGCGCCGGAATCGAGGTGGACAACGCAATCGGCACGGAAGCCGATGCCGTCTGGAGTGAGGGTCAGATGGCCGTCATAACCGCCGTCGAAATACTTTCCGACAACGGTGGAAAAGTGATCCTCCGCTTTACCGCGCAGAGCATCGCCAACATCCATGTTCTTTCCCGAAACGCGCAAGGCCATAGCTTCTTCTTCCTTTCGGTCGTGTGTTCGACGCAAGAGGTCCCGAAGCCGATCTCCCGGCATCCGGGTTCCTGCCTACTGTCACTACCATCATGTGGGGTGACAGACATGAGGATGCTAGACCCAGCCAAAGGCAGGGGCAATCAGCATCATGCCCGGCATGTCCAAATGAGAGGGTGACAGAGGGACGCGGCTCAATTAGCCTTCCCCCCGTGATCAAAGGCTGCCGGCAAGACCCCAACGCCGCAGCCCCGCTCCGCGGTTCCCGATCACGCCAGCGAACGAGACGATAGGACGCAGCCGGCTTCAGGCGATTTTCTGCAATGCCTTTTTCTGGCGACGGCGGATCACCGAAGAGGGGATATTCATCCCCTCGCGATATTTTGCGACAGTGCGCCGGGCGACGTCGATGCCCTGTTCCTTGCGCAGCAATTCGGCAATCGTGTCATCCGAAAGAATATCGCTAGCGACTTCCGCATCGATAAGCTGCTTGATCCGGTGGCGTACGGCCTCGGCCGAGTGATCACCGCCGCCATCGGCCGAAGCAATGGCCGTGGTGAAGAAGTATTTCATCTCGTAGAGACCGCGCGGCGTCGCCATATATTTGTTGGCGGTAACGCGACTCACCGTCGATTCGTGCATCTCGATTTCTTCAGCGACCATTTTGAGCGTCATCGGCTTCAAATGCGCCACGCCATGGGTCAGAAACCCATCCTGCTGGCGCACGATTTCGGCGGCCACTTTGGTAATGGTCTGGGCGCGCTGGTCGAGGCTCTTGGTCAACCAATTGGCCGTCTGCAGGCAATCGGACAAAAAGGTCTTTTCAGCGGTATCGCGGGTCTTCTTGGTCACGCTGGCATAGTAGACCCGATTGACCAGCACGCGGGGCAGCGTCTCGGTATTGAGTTCGATCTGCCAGCCGCCATCGGGTCCGGACCGCACAAAGACATCAGGCACCACCGCTTCGATCGGCGCACTGTCAAAGGCAAGGCCCGGCCTCGGATCGAGCAGACGCAATTCGCCCAGCATATCGGAGAGATCTTCGCGATCGCAGCCGACAGCCTTCATCAGCGCCGCCATATTGTGCTCGGCGACAAGACCGAGATTGTCGAGCAGGCGCTGCATCATCGGATCGAGCCGGTCGCGCTCGCGCAGCTGCAGCGCCATGCATTCGGCAACCGAACGGGCAAAGACGCCAATCGGGTCGCAGGTCTGCAGCGCCCCGAGCACGGCCTCGACGTCGCCGAGTTCGGCGCCGAGCAGTTCGGCCACGGCCTCGAGTTCGACGGTGAGATAGCCGGCCTCGTTGAGTCCGTCGATCAGGTGCTGACCGATCAGCCGGTCGGCCTGAGTGCGCAAGAGCATTTGCGCCTGGGCTTCAAGATGATCGGCAAGCCGCGGTCGCGAAGCCACAAACTGGTCGAGATCAGGCGCTTCACCGCCCTCGAAACTGCCATTGCGATCGGGCCCGCTGACACTACCCATCTCATTGGGATTAGATTCGGGAAAGACGTTCTCGACCGCGGTGTCATAGCCCTCGGCGATCTGGTCGGCATCCTTGATGCGATCGCCTTGGGCCACCGTATCCTCGTAGGCGCTGAGTTCAACCGCCCGCTCCGGGGCTTCGGCCGGTTCGACGTCGGCCGCGTCGCCGCCCTCTTCGCGCTCCAGCAGCGGATTGCGCAGGAGTTCGGCATCGACGAAATCGTTGAGTTCGAGATGGCTCAATTGCAGGAGCTTGATCGACTGCATGAGCTGCGGCGTCAGCGTCAGGCTTTGGGCCTGGCGAAACTCCAGCCGCGGCGAAAGTGCCATCTATTCAACCTCTTGGCGTGTCACTTTATACCCCGAAGGGCGGCTTCCCGCGCGCAACATGGCTGATTTCGTTGGGAAGGGCAAGTTCCGTGCCAGTTCCTAAAGTTCGAAGCTTTCGCCGAGATAGACGCGGCGGGCTTCGGGGCTGGCAGAAATGGTCTCGGGCTTGCCCTGAATCATCACCGAGCCGCCGTGAATAACATAGGCGCGATCGACCAGGCCCAGCGTCTCGCGCACGGCGTGGTCAGTGATCAGCACGCCGATACCGCGCTGTGTAAGCTGTCGCACCAGACCCTTCACTTCGGCCACCGCAATGGGATCAACGCCGGCAAAGGGCTCATCGAGCAGCATGAAGATCGGTTCGGCCGCCAGAGCCCGGGCAATCTCAACACGCCGCCGCTCGCCGCCCGAGAGCGACAGAGCATTTGATTTGGCGAGATGGGAAATGGAAAATTCGTCGAGCAATTGCTTGAGCCGCCGCTTGCGTTCGGCCCGGCCCCTCACGGTATTCTCGAGAATAGCCAGAATATTGCCTTCGACGCTCATGCCCCGGAAAATGGACGGTTCCTGGGGCAGATAGCCGACGCCGAGCTGGCCACGCTGAAAGAGCGGCAGGCGGGTAATATCATTTCCGTCAAGCTGAATGCGTCCCGCATCGGGCCGCACGAGGCCCATGATCATGGTGAAGACCGTGGTCTTGCCGGCGCCATTGGGACCCAGCAGGCCCACCGCCTCGCCGCGGCGCACGGCCAGGGACACATCGCGCACGACCGTGCGCTTGCCGAAACTCTTGGCCAGTCCTTGGGCGACGAGCCAGCCCGACTGGTCTATGCGCGGCTTCTCGCTCATTGGGTGGTGAAAGTCCCGGTGACGCGCCCGCCCTGGCTGGCGCTGAAGGTCGAGACATTAGTGGCGAGATTGACCACCAGCTCCTGCGCATTGACGCTACCGGCGGCATTGCTGACTTGTACATTGCCGGTCAGGCGCAGCAATTGATCGCCCGGCGAGAACACGGCGCGGTCCCCGGTTGCCGTCTGTTCGTCCGTCTCGAGTTTTACCTTGCCGGTCGCCTCAAAGCTCTTGATGTCGCTGGTGCCGCCATCGCCATAGGTGGCGACGACCTTTTCGGCCCAGACGTTCACCGTCGGGTGCTTGATCACGACATTGCCGGTGAACACCGCCTCCTTCGCACCCTCCTCAATGGTGAAACTGTCGGCCGAGATCTGCACCGCGGTCTGAGCCAGCGTGGGCGCAGAAAAAAGGGCCAAAAAAACAGCGATCAAAGCGAAGCGACTGCGATTCATTCCTGCTCTTCTCCCGGAGTAGCGGGCAAGGTGACGACCGCCTTGGTGAAAGTCCAGCGGTTATGCTCGGCCTCATGCACCAGTCCCTCGGCCTTAACGGTGGAACCGTCGGGATAGTTGATCACCACCGGACCATTGGAGGTCAGCGTCTGGCTGGCCCAGTCGAAAACCGAATCGCTGAGATGTCCGGAAATACCGCTCGATTCGCTGATTTCCGTGCCATTTTCGATGCGTATCTGCTGATTGACGGTGTCGAGAACGGCATCCGCAGCCGAAGCTTCGCGCCGCACCCCGTCCGTGCGCTCAAGCATCACCCGCACATTGGTCATGGTCACGAGATCGGTATTGTCGATGGCAGCGGCGGCTTCTTCGGCCCAGACGCGATAAGTCGAGCCATCGGTCAGCGTGCCGGCATATTCCGGCGTTTCGACCCGAATGCGATCGGGCGTCACCTCGATCTTGCCGATGCCGAAGCGCGCGCCAAAACTCGAAATCGTGATCTGGACCAGGAGGGCAATCAGCAACACCGAACCCACGGCCGGCACGGCAAACCGCAAGAGCCCCACCACGCGGTTGCGGCGGGTGAGGCGCTTATATTTGCGGGTCCGGCCGGGCTGATCGGCAAAGGCCAAGGGCTGTTCCTCAGCTATGAGCGAAAATATCCGTCTCCTGCCACCCCATCAGATCGAGGGCGCAACGGGTTTTCACGAAATCGAAGCAGGATTGCGCCAGTTCCATGCGATTCTCACGCTTGAGCATGCGATCGAGATGGCGTTTCAAATCATGGAGATAAAGAACGTCGGAGGCGGCATAGTCGAGCTGCGCATCGGTCAGCTTCTCATTGCCCCAGTCCGAGCTCTGCTGCTGCTTGCTGAGATCGACATTGAGCAGTTCGCGCGCCAATTCCTTGAGGCCATGCCGGTCCGTATAGGTCCGAACCAGTCGCGAGGCGATCTTGGTACAGTAGATCGGTCCGGTGACGACACCAAAACGCTGTTGCAGCACTGCAACGTCGAAGCGCGCATAGTGAAAGATTTTGGTGACGCCGGGATCGGTCAGGAGGCGAACCAGATTCGGCGCCTCGGTGGCGTTCTGCGGGATCTGGATGATGTCGGCACTGCCATCGCCGGGGGAAAGCTGCACGACGCAAAGCCGGTCGCGATGCGGATCGAGCCCCATGGTTTCCGTGTCGATCGCCACCTCGCGCCCGTAATTGGAGAGGTTTGGCAGATCGCCGCGATGCACTCTGATGGCCATGGTTTTTCCATTCTTCGGTTTTGCTTTCATTGGCACAGCAAGACGGCGATGGAAAGGCACACGCCAAGGCAAGAAATGCTCAACCCTGCGCATGGATCATATCAAGCTTTCTTTATATCCGCCTTGACCCGGTGGCCACATGGTGTCACTAAACGGTTAGTTTAGGCCGTTTTCGGCCATTTTTTGCATTATCGGAGCAGTTGCGTGGCCCGTTCGTCCTACCAATTTACCTCAGAGTCGGTCTCCGAGGGTCACCCAGACAAGGTCTGCGACCGGATTTCGGATGAAATCGTCGATCTGGTTTTCCGCGAGGCCAAGAAGGTCGGCATGGATGCGAGCCAGGTCCGCATCGCCTGCGAAACCCTCGCCACCACCAATCGCGTCGTCATTGCCGGCGAAGTGCGCGTGCCCGAAACGCTGCTGAAGAAGGACAAGGACGGCAAGGTCCTCAAGGACGCTTCCGGCGCCCCGATCGTCAGCCCATCAAAATTCAAGTCCGCCGCCCGCAAGGCTATCCGCGCCATCGGTTACGAACAGTCCGGCTTCCACTGGAAGACCGCCAAGATCGACGTGCTGCTGCATGGCCAGTCGGCCGATATCGCGCAGGGCGTCGATGAAAGCGGCAACAAGGATGTCGGCGCTGGCGACCAGGGTATCATGTTCGGCTACGCGTCGCGCGAAACCCCTGAACTGCTGCCCGCCCCGATCTACTACGCCCACAAGATCCTCGAAACCCTGACCGAAGCCCGCAAGGCCAACCATGGCCCCGCCGGCAAGCTTGGCCCCGACGCCAAGAGCCAGGTCACGGTGCGCTATGAAGACGGCCATCCGGTTGGCGTGACGCAGATCGTGCTGTCGACCCAGCATCTTGATGAAAGCCTGACCTCTTCGGATGTCCGGAAAATCGTCGAACCCTATATCCGCGAAGCCCTGCCGGAAGGCTGGATCAACGACGAAACCGTCTGGCACGTCAATCCGACGGGAAAATTCGTCGTCGGCGGTCCCGATGGCGATGCGGGCCTGACCGGCCGCAAGATCATCGTCGACACCTATGGTGGCGCAGCGCCGCATGGTGGCGGCGCATTTTCCGGTAAGGACCCCACTAAGGTCGATCGTTCGGCCGCTTATGCCGCGCGCTATCTTGCCAAGAACGTCGTTGCCGCCGGCCTTGCCGATCGCGCCACGATCCAGCTGAGCTATGCCATCGGTGTTGCCAAGCCGCTGTCGATCTATGTCGACCTGCACGGCACCGGCAAGGTCGATGAAGCAAAACTCGAAAAGGCACTGGCCGAGGTGATGGACCTGACCCCGCGTGGCATCCGCACCCATCTCGACCTCAACAAGCCGATCTATGCCAAGACCTCGGCCTATGGCCATTTTGGCCGCAAGCCGGGCCGTGATGGCAGCTTCTCCTGGGAGAAGACCGATCTCGTGAAGGCGCTGAAGGCGGCGGTGGCCTGAGGCCATCTTGCCGGCAGGCGCCGGGCTGGTTTACCCGGTCCGGCGCCCGCGGTATGATCTGGCGGCAATGTGGAGCCAGAAATGTCAGAACCCCGTGAACCGCGCATCGTCTCGACGCCCGGCGTCTGTGGCGGGCGGCCACGCCTCTTGGGAACGCGCCTAACAGTGCATGACATCCTGGGGGCCCTTGCCGCAGGCGACACGATCGATGAATTGCTCGTCGATTTTCCCGATCTGACGCGTGAAGATTTTTCGGCCGTGCTGCGTTATGCCGCCGATCTTCTGGACCATCAGGGCGTTGCTGCCGAGTAATGAAATTTCTGCTCGACGCAAATTTGCCGGCCCAGCTCGCCAGCGAATTTCACGCTGCCGGGCATGAATGTATGCATATGGAATCACTGTTGCCTCGATATTCACCCGATACGAAAATCGCACAGATTGCCAATGAAACGGGCGCGGTCCTGGTCAGCAGAGATGCCGACTTTGTTGAATTCTCCAGAACCGGCCTCCTGGCTGTTCCACTTGTCTGGATTCGGCTGGGCAATCTCCGCCGTGCGGCAATCGCTGCCGCGGTTCGGGTCAGGTTGCCGGCAATTGTCGGCGCCATCCAAGCCGGCGAGAAGGTGGTGGTTCTGCGATGACCGACCACCAGCTTCCCAAAACCCGTGATGGCGAACCGCGCGCCTTTTTCGGCCGCCGCTCCGGCAAGAAACTGCATGGCGGCCAAAAAGCCATGGTCGAAGAGACCCTGCCCGAACTCGAAATCGCGCTGGCCGATCACCTCGATCCCAAAACCCTCTTTCCCGAAGCCAAGCGCTTGGTCATCGAGATCGGCTATGGCGGCGGCGAGCATCTGGCGCGCAAGGCAGAGGAAGAACCGGAAACCGGCTTTATCGGCTGCGAAGTCTTTACCGGCGGCATCGGTAAGATGGTACAGGCGGCGATTGCCAAGAATCTGCGCAATGTCCGGCTTTTCACCGACGATGCGCTAAAACTCCTCATCACGCTGCCTGATGCCAGCATTGACGCGGTTTATCTGCTCTATCCCGATCCCTGGCCGAAGACACGCCACCACAAGCGCCGCTTCGTTTCGCCGGTGACGCTCAAGGAACTGGCCCGCGTCATCCGCCCAGGCGGAAAATTCCACTTTGCCAGCGATATCGAGGATTATGCCAATTGGACCCTCGCTCATATCGTGCGCGAGCCCGAATTTTCCTTCGCGCCCGAAGCACCGGGTTCATGGCACGTGCCTTATCCCGGCTGGCAGCCGACGCGTTACGAGCAAAAGGCGCGGCGCGAAGGCCGGATGATCAGCTTCTATTTCACATTTGATCGGCGCTAATTCTTAACCGTTTCATGACGGCGAACGACAAGTTCGCTCGTCGCGGCACTGGACCTTTGGCAATCGCTCCCCATATCGGCTGCACGCCGACCGGTTCCGGAGCCTCAAAAATGTCCAGCACGCTTTCCTTTTCGCACGAGGACAATAGCTTCCTGGCGATGCGAACGGGAAAATGGACGCTGGTCGTGGTGGCGGAATTGAGCACCGGCACGCGGCGCTTCAACGAATTGCGTCGCGCCATGGACGGGATTTCCCAGAAAACCCTGGCGGCCACGCTGCGCGAACTCGAGCGCGACGGTTTTATTTCCCGCACGGCCTTTGCGACCATTCCACCGCGGGTGGATTATGCCTTGACCGAATTGGGCCAGGACCTGCTCGATCTCGTCGATGCCTGCCGAGCTTTCGTGGTGCGCAATCGCGACGCCGTCGCCGCCGCACGGCAGAATTTCGATCTGTCGAACAATATCAGCCTCCGCTAGGGAAGGCTTCGGGCGCCGCCGAAGACCGGCAGCGCCAGGAGCGTCTGACCCAGAGCGCCTCCGGGAAGGGTGATTCACCCTTCCAGCCGAAGGCGCGACGGGCGGAGAGGTTAGAGGCCGACAGGAGCAAGGCTGTCAGCGTCGAAAAGCTGCATGGCCTGGGTGCCGTCGTCCTGAACCACGAAGGCGCGGATCTTGCCGTTCCATTCTTCGATCGAGGTGGCGTTGATGCCCTTTTCATGGAGGCGCAGCAGCGTATAGTCGTTGGCGACTTCGTCGGTCAGGTAGCTGGTATCGACATCGGTGGATTCGACCGGAGCGGGAGCGGCGAATGCCGGCAAGGCAGCGCCGGCAACGAGGACGGCGGTGGTCAGGGCAAGGATGCTGTTCTTGATCATTTTGGGTGTTCCTTTCGTTTGAACACACCAGAGATGGGCCGCCAAAATTCGGCTCCAAGACACGAAAAACAAGAATCTTGCTCTTGAAAGAAGCTGCAACGCCCCGACGGTTTCACAAGTAAATCAGGTGGTTACAAAGACACCCGGTTGTCGCGAGGGAACCGGGTAACCTCAAGGTGCCTCATCCCCGGAACCGCCGGTCAGGCTTAGGGTTGTGCTCATGGCAGCGAGGAGAAAGCCATGCAGATCAGCGTCAAAATACTCGATACCGTACCCGTCACCCACAATGTCAGGCACTACCGGCTGGAACGCCCCAAGGGCTACAATTTTTCGCCCGGCCAGGCGACCGAGGTCAGCATCGATCGCGGCGGCTGGCAAGACAAGAAGCGCCCGTTCACCTTCACCTGCCTCCCCGATGCGGACAATCTCGAATTCACCATCAAGAGCTATTTCGACCATAGCGGGGTCACCAACGAGCTCTGGTCGCTCGGGGCGGGCGACAAGCTGATCCTGCGCGATGTCTGGGGCACGATCCAATATCGCGGGCCCGGCACCTTCATTGCCGGCGGCGCGGGCGTCACGCCCTTTATCGCCATTTTGCGCCATCTCAATGCCACGGGAAAAATCGCCGGCAACCGGTTGATCGTCTCCAACCAGACCGAAAAAGACATCATCCTGCGCGATGAATTCGAGGCCATGGAGGGGCTCGAAACGCTCTGGACCGTCACCAATGACCAGAAGTCGAAATTGCTGCAGGAGCGGATCGACGCCGATTTCCTCAGGCGCCATATCGACAATTTCGACCAGAATTTTTATCTGTGCGGGCCCGACCCCATGGTGAAAGACCTGCGCGACTTTCTTGAGGAGCTTGGCGCCAATGTCTCCAATGTGACCTGGGAGAGATAGCGGGAGCTAGCCTATCAGCTCCGAACTTGCCTTTTGCCGGGAGCGGGGCTATATGAGGCCAACATCGTTGCTCTCATACAGAGAGTGGTGCCCTGACCGGCCCCGCTCTTTTTGCTTATCTGGGACCCAATGGCTTTCGATCTCACCGAGAAACGCTACATCAAGGAAACCGGCCTCGAAGCCCGAATTTCGCGCATTGTCGAGCCTGTTGCCAATGGCCTCGGCTATGCGCTGGTGCGCGTGAAAATCACCCCGGAAAATGGCTGCACCCTGCAGATCATGGCCGAGGACGAGAATGGCCGCTTCAACATCAATGACTGCGAGGCCCTCTCCAAGGATCTCTCGCCGGTCCTCGATGTCGAAGATCCCATCGACCGCGAATATCATCTCGAAGTTTCCTCCGCCGGCATCGACCGCCCGCTGGTGCGCAAGCGCGATTTCGAGCGCTTCCTGGGCCATGAGGCCAAGGTCGAACTCCTCGACATGATCAATGGCCGCAAGCGTTTCCGCGGCGACATCATTGCCGTGGACGACGAGGGCGTGACCATCCGCCTGCCCGACGCTCCGGGCGGCACCGACCCCGACCACAAGCTCAGCTTCCCGACCATTGCGGATGCGAAGCTCGTAATGACCGACAAATTGATGGACATGGCGCGCGCCGATCAGGAATTGCATCCGATCGACGACGATGAGACCGAAACGGTCGAATATGCCGATGCCGACAATGACGACGAAGACGTCTCCAAGGAGAACAACTAAATGGCCGTTAGCGCGAATCGCCTTGAGCTGTTGCAGATCGCTGATGCCGTCGCCCGTGAAAAGTCGATCGACCGTATGGTCGTGATCGAGGCGATGCAGGATGCCATGGAAAAGGCCGCCAAGGGCCGCTATGGCGCCGAGACCGAGATCAAGGTCGAGATCAATCCACGCTCGGGCGAAACCCGCATGTGGCGCCTGCTTGAAATCGTCGACGACGTCGAAGAGCCGAGCCGCCAGGTCGACCTCAAGTTCGCCAAGACCAAGTCTCCGGAAGCCAAGGTCGGCGATTTCCTCACCGAGCCGCTGCCGCCGATGGAATTCGGCCGCATTGCCGCCCAGTCGGCCAAGCAGGTCATCGTGCAGAAGGTGCGCGATGCAGAACGTGACCGCATGTTCGAGGAATATACCGGCCGCGTCGGCGAAATCGTCAACGGCACCGTCAAGCGCGTCGAATATGGCAATGTCATCGTCGATCTCGGCCGAGGCGAAGCCATCATCCGCCGCGACGAATTGATCCCGCGCGAAATGTTCCGCTATGGCGATCGCGTCCGCGCCTACATCTATGACGTGCGTCGCGAACAGCGCGGTCCGCAGATCTTTTTGTCCCGTACGCACCCGCAGTTCATGGCAAAACTGTTCATGCAGGAAGTGCCCGAAATCTATGATGGCGTTATCACCATCCGCTCGATCGCCCGCGATCCGGGCTCGCGCGCCAAGATCGCCGTGACCTCCAACGACTCGTCCATCGATCCCGTCGGCGCGTGCGTTGGTATGCGTGGTTCGCGCGTTCAGGCCGTGGTCGCTGAACTTCAGGGCGAAAAGATCGACATCATTCCCTGGACAGATACCATTGCCGATCTCGTGGTTTCGGCCCTGCAGCCGGCCGATGTCGCCAAGGTCGTTCTCGACGAACAGGCCGAGCGCATCGAAGTCGTGGTGCCCGACGAGCAGCTGTCGCTCGCCATCGGCCGCCGCGGCCAGAATGTGCGCCTCGCGAGCCAGCTCATCGGCTGGGATATCGACATCCTGACCGAGCAGGAAGAGAGCGAACGTCGCCAGAAGGAATTCACCGAGCGTTCGACTTTGTTCATGAACGCCCTTGACGTTGACGAGATGGTTGCCCAGCTATTGGCTTCGGAGGGCTTCTCGTCGGTCGAAGAGCTCGCCTATATCGAGCCCAACGAAATCGCCTCCATCGAAGGCTTTGACGAAGAGACGGCCGGCGAAATCCAGAACCGCGCCGCCGAATATCTTGCCGAGATCGAGCGCAAGTTCGATGACGAGCGTATCGCGCTCGGCGTCGACGAAGAGCTCTATGAAATACCAGGCCTCAACGCCGCCATGCTCGTGGCGCTTGGCAAGGAAGACATCAAGACCGTGGAAGACTTTGCCGGTTGCGCCGCTGACGATCTCGTCGGCTGGAGCGAACGCAAGGACGGTGAAACCAAGCGCTTCGAGGGTACTTTCAAGGACTTCCCCGTGAGCCGCGAAGAAGCCGAAGACATGATTCTCCAGGCGCGCCTGCGTGCCGGCTGGATCAGCGCCGACGAAGTTGCTGCCCAGGAAGGCGATGTGGGTGGCGAAGCCGAGGAGGAAGCGGTCTAAGGACCGCTTTCTTGAGGTGATGTCTTGGCCCGGCGCGAAGAAACTATAAGGACGTGTGCTCTCACCCGGCTCGAAAAGCCGGTTGAGGAGCTGATCCGTTTCGTGCTGGGTCCCGACGGGACCATCGTGCCCGATACCGATGCCAAGGCCGAAGGGCGCGGGGTCTGGATTACCCTGAGCCATGAGGCCGTCGCCGAAGCCGTGCGCAAAAAGGCTTTTGCGAGGAGCCTGAAAGAAAACGTCACGGTGCCGCCCGATCTTGCGGACCTGACGCGGCTCAGGCTCGAACAGAGATTTACCTCGGCCCTCGCCATGGCGAAAAAGGCCGGCCAGTTCACCTCCGGCGGCATGAAGGTGAAAAGTGCCATCGAAGGTGGCCAGCTCATCGCACTGCTCTCGGCAACCGATGGCGCGGCCGATGGCAAGAACAAGATGCTGGGGGCCCTGCGCGCCCTCAATCACGCCCGCCGCGAGGGCAGCGCAGTCGGCCCGCAAGTGCCCCATTTCGAATTGCTCTCAAGCGTGCAATTGGGTTTGGCACTTGGACTAGAAAATGTGATACATGCTGCCCTCATGACAGGGGCGGCAGCCCAATCGGCATTGGACAAGGCCAATAGACTGGCCCGCTACAGTGCCAATCCAACGGATAACGACACCGACCGCCCTGCGGTAACCGGTGTGCTTTTGTCCGTGGAACAGGACGAAAGACGATAGGAAGTATGGCTGATAACGACGACAAGCGTTCTGACGATTCTGGCGCCAAGAAGACGCTGACCCTCAAGGGGGGTCCGGGTCTGGGCAATCGCGCCGGCACGTCGCGCGGCCCCTCGCGTGCGACGGTGGTCGTGGAGAAGCGAACGCGCGTGGTTCCAAAACCCGCCGGCGTCCCCTCGGGCGCACCGGCCGGTGGCGGCCGCCCAGGCGGTTCGGGTCGTCCCGGCCAGGGCCGCCCCATGCAGACCCAGCGCCCGGCGCTCGGTCTTTCGGCTGCTGAGGCCGAAGCCCGCCAGCGCGCCCTGGCTCTCGCCGGCGCCCGCGCTGCCGAGGACAAGGAGCGTTTTGCGGCCGAAGAAGCCCGCCGCATCGAGGACGACAACCGTCGTCGCCAGATCCGCGAAGAAGCCGCGCGCCAGGAAGAAGAACGCCGCCAGGCCGACGAGGCCCGCCGCGTCGAGGAAGAGGCTGCCTCCCGCGCTGCCGAAAGCCCGGCTCCGGCCGCTCGTGAACCCGAGCCGGCCCGCGAGCCCTTCGTTCCGGCCAGCCAGCGCAATCCCGGCCCGTCGCAGGTTCGCACCGTTGCCGGCCGTCCCGGCCAGTCGGCGCGTCCGCAGCGCAGCGAACGCCCGTCCAACGAGCGTCCGTCCAATACGCGCCCCGACGGCGAACGTCCGAACCCCAATGCCCGTCCGACCGGCAATACGCGCCCGGCAGGCTCCACCGGCACGCGCCCGGCAGGCACGGGCGCCCGCCCGGCCGGCGATCGTCGCCCCGCCGGTGCCGGCATGGCCCCGATCGGCAATGTGCCGCCCGCCGCCCCGAGCGAGGCCGATGGCCGCCGCATCCGTACCGGTGCGCCGCAGCAGCGTCCGACGACCGAGGCCGAACTCGAAAATGCCCGTCGCGCCTCGCGTGCTCAGCCCGAGCGCCCGTCGCGTCGTGGCGATGAAGGTGCAGCCCGTGGCCGCCTGACGGTTTCGAGCGCCACGACCGAAAGCGATAGGGATCGCGGTCCGTCGCTCGCCGCCATGAAGCGCCGTCGCGACAAGAAGATGGGCCGCAACCAGCAGGATGCGCCAAAGCTCAGCCGCGAAGTGGTCATTCCGGAAGTCATCACGGTGGGCGAACTCGCCAACCGCATGGCCGAACGCTCCGTCACCGTCATCAAGATGCTGATGCAGCAGGGCAATATGGCCAAGATCACCGATGTGATCGATGCCGATACGGCTGAACTGATCGCCGGCGAACTCGGCCACACCGTCAAGCGCGTGTCCGAAGCCGACGTCGAAGAAGGTCTCTTCGATCTTCCCTCCGACGACAAGGCCGAGGATCTGACCGATCGTGCGCCCGTCGTGACCATCATGGGTCACGTCGACCACGGCAAGACCTCGCTCCTCGACGCGATCCGCGAAGCCAATGTGGTTTCGGGTGAAGCCGGTGGCATCACCCAGCATATCGGCGCTTATCAGGTCGAAAAGAACGGCACCAAGATCACCTTCCTCGACACCCCGGGCCACGAGGCGTTCACCGCCATGCGTGCCCGCGGCGCCCAGGCAACGGATATCGCGGTGCTGGTCGTGGCGGCCGATGACGGCGTCATGCCGCAGACCATCGAATCCATCAAGCACGCCAAGGCGGCTGGTGTTCCGATCATCGTGGCCATCAACAAGATGGACAAGCCGGACGCCAATCCCCAGCGCGTACGCACGGAACTGCTTCAGCACGAAGTGTTCGTGGAAACCATGGGCGGCGACGTGCTCGATGTGGAAGTGTCGGCCAAGACCCGTGCCGGTCTCGACAAACTGCTCGAAACCATCCTGCTGCAGGCCGAAGTCCTCGAACTCAAGGTCGCCCGTGACGGTCGCGCCGAAGGTATCGTGGTCGAAGCCAAGCTCGATCGCGGTCGCGGCGCCGTGGCTACCGTTCTCGTCCAGCGCGGTACGCTGCGCGTCGGCGACATTCTCGTCGCCGGCACCGAGTTCGCCAAAGTTCGTGCCCTCATCAACGACAAGGGCGAGCAGGTCAAGGAAGCCGGTCCTTCGGTCCCGGTGGAAGTTTTGGGCTTTACCGGCGTGCCCTCGGCCGGCGATCGTTGCTCGGTCGTCGAAACCGAAGCGCGTGCCCGCGAAGTCACCGAATACCGTCAGCGCGCCATTCGTGAAAAGACGGCCGGCGGCGGCGCCACCAGCCTCGAGCAGATGATGAATCAGCTCAAGGCCAATGGCATCGCCAAGTTCCCGCTGATCATCAAGGGTGACGTGCAGGGTTCGGTGGAAGCCATCGTTGCTTCGCTCGACAAGCTCGGCACCGACGAAGTGTCGGCGCAGATCCTGCATCAGGGCGTCGGTGGGATCACCGAATCCGACGTGACGCTGGCAACGGCTTCCAAGGCCGTCATCATCGGCTTCAACGTCCGCGCCAACAAGCAGGCCCAGGATCTGGCGACCCGCGAAGGCATCGAAATCCGCTACTACAACATCATCTACGACCTCGTGGATGACGTTAAGTCGGCCATGTCCGGTCTTCTGGCGCCCGAGCGCCGTGAAACCTTCATCGGCTACGCGAAAATCCTCGAAGTCTTCCAGATTACCAAGGTCGGCAAGGTTGCCGGCTGTCAGGTCACCGAAGGCATTGTGGAACGCGGCGCCGGCGTGCGTTTGCTGCGCGACAACGTCGTCATCCACGAAGGCAAGCTCAAGACGCTCAAGCGCTTCAAGGACGAAGTCAAGGAAGTGCAGACCGGTCAGGAATGCGGCATGGCCTTCGAGAACTACGAAGACATCCGCGCCAACGACGTCATCGAATGCTTCCGTGTCGAGACTGTGCAGCGCACGCTCTAAAACGCTGCCAGACAAGAAAATTAAAGGGCGTGGCCATCGGCCGCGCCCTTTTTGTTTGTGCCCTTCGCTGCCATCTTCCTAAGATCGCGGCGCGGAGGAGAGAGCAGCATGCAGATCATCATGATGGACGTCGACGGCGTCATCGTTTCCGGTCGCCCCAAGGACGGCGCACACCTTTTTACCGACCTCGAAGCCGATCTCGGCATCTCGGCGCCGACCCTGCAACGCGAGTTTTTCAAACCGCGCTGGCCTGATATCATCACCGGACGCAAGGCGCTCCTCCCTGAACTCGCCGAGTTCCTTACCGACATTGCGTCAGCCGTCTCTGCTCAAACCCTGATCGACTACTGGTTTGAAAATGACTCCCGGCTCGTTGAAGCCGTTATCGACGACATGGCAAAACTGCGAGCCAAGGGGCTTGGGGTCTATCTCGCGACGAACCAGGAGCATATGCGTGCCACCTATCTGATGGAGGTCATGGGCCTTGCCGGCCAGGTCGATGGCATTTTCTATTCGGCCGCCATTGGCCATCGGAAACCCAGCGAGCAATTTTACCGGCACATTCAGGAGACGCTCGTCGCCTCGCCCCAGGACATCACGCTCGTCGATGACACGGAAGAAAATGTCATCGCCTCACGGGCCCGCGGATGGAACGCCATTCACTGGCGGGCGAACATGTCGTTGCTAGACGAACTCGCCCAAATCCCCAGCGAATAGCGGCTAGGCGTTTTCCCGCCTGAAGCGCTCGACCCATTCCCGGCTCGTCGCATCCGCCATCTTGGCCGTCGGCACCGCCATGGCGAGGGCAATGCCCTCGTCGAGCCCGAGGCGCGCAAAAATCTCCGCCAGGGCCCGCTGCGGCGTAGCCGTGACCCCTTCATAAATGAGGCGCAGCGGCGTAATGCCATGCCCTGCAAAGAAAGCGTCCCAAGCCCGGTCGTCCGCTTCCAGGTCCGCCAGCACCGCGGCGATCCTTTGGCCGTCATAGACCGGCTCCGGCCGTTCCTCCGCGCCTTCGAGCACGCTGCCATCGGCATTGAGGTGCCAGAGCCCGGTCTGTTCGGCGCGCACCAGCGAGACAGCCTGGCCGAGCTTGTCCCCGCGGGAGAGGTGAATATAGAGGAGGGGCCCAAACGCCGCCTCGAGCTGCGCCGGCACGGTGTCCGCGCGGCCAAAAACCCGTGCTAGCCGCCGCCCGGCATCGGCAAGGCTCGAATACATCACCCGCAGCCCAAAGATTCCCGTTCCCGCCCTGCCGGCTTCGCGCATGGCCGCGAGATAGGCACGATCGAAGGCCGGCGTATCGATGCCCTCGGCCGGGGAAACACCCCAGTCCTCCGCCCAATGCGCAATATCGACCTCGCGAAAATAGGAGTTCGGCCTTCCGGCCACCCCGCTCCGATAGAGCATTTCGCAGATGAGCGTGCTGCCCGAGCGCGGCGTGCCGCAGATGAGATAGGCTTGGGGAAATTGTGACATGACCTGATCCTAGCGCGCCGCACGTCCCGATGGCGCATGTCGAGAAAAATAAAATCGCGATGTCGAAATTCGGCAATGGCTTGCGTTCTTGGGTCATTTCCAATCGAGGACAGCGTCCAATGCCCCTTACCACCACCACGCTCTATAGCCTGCCGCTCATCCTGATCTGGCTGGTGCTCTTCGTCAGGGTTTCGGCGACCCGGGCGCAATACAACCAGTCCTTCGGCGATGGCAGCCATGCCGATCTGCTGCAAAAAGTTCGCCAACACGGCAATTTCATCGAATGGGCGCCCTTCGTGCTGCTGCTCATGCTGCTCGCCGAGGCACAGGGCACCACTGCCCTTTGGCTCCACATTGCCGGCGCCCTGCTCGTCCTGGGTCGCCTGGTTCACCCCTTCGGCCTGCAGCCGGGGAACGCGGCACATCCGCTGCGCTATCTCGGCAATGGCTCCAACTTTCTTGCCGTGGCAGTGCTGGTCGTCTGCCTCGTGCTGATCCTCTTCGGCCGCCCAGCCTAGCGCCGTCTTCCGTCTTCTCTTAAGCCTGATCCCAGAGGTTACAAAATGCAATATATGCTTCTCATCTATGCCGACCCGCAGCGCGAGCCCAAATATGGCACGCCCGAACACGAGGCCATGATGTCCAGCTATTTCGCTGCCAACCGACAGATGAAGGCCGATGGCGTGCTCGTCGCCGGCGAGGCCCTCAAAAGCATAGACACCGCCACCTCGCTGCGCCTCAATCGCGGCAAGGTCGAAACCATGGACGGCCCCTTTGCCGAAACGCGCGAGCACCTGGGCGGCTATTATGTCATCGAGGTGCCCGATCTCGACGCCGCCCTGCGCTATGCCGCCCTGATCCCCACCGCGGCCTATGGCACGGTGGAAGTGCGCCCGCTGATGACGTTCAATCCCGCGGGCAATTGAGATGATGCAGGCCGCCTCCGGCGCCGTTGCCGCGACCCGAGCCCTCGAGGGCCTGATGCGCAATGACCGGGGGCGGCTCATGGCCGCGCTGATCGCGCGCCTCGGCAATTTCCAATTGGCCGAGGAAGCCTTGCAGGATGCCATGCTGTCCGCCGTCGGCCATTGGGGCCGCAATGGCGTGCCCGCCGCGCCGCTCGGCTGGCTGCTGCAAACCGCCTATCGCAAGGCCATCGATCGCCTGCGCCAGAGCAAATCGGAGGGCCGGAAGGTCGACGCCCTGCGCCTGCTTACTGCCGAAACGCGCGAGGATGACGCCAACGACATTCCCGACGAACGGCTGCGGCTGATCTTTACCTGCTGCCATCCCGCCCTCGAGCCGAAATCGCAGGTGGCACTGACCCTGCGCACCATTTGCGGATTGTCGACGCATGACATCGCCGCCGTTTTTCTCGATGCCGAACCGACCATGGGGCAACGCCTCTCCCGCGCCAGGGCCAAGATCACCGCGGCGGGCATTCCCTATTCCGTGCCGGAGCCGCAGGATTGGGCCGAACGGCTGCAGGCCGTGCTGGCCGTCATCTATCTGGTCTTTACCAGCGGCTATGCCGGCACTGCCGAAAACCGCAAAAATCTCGCGGCCGAGGCGATCTTCCTTGCCCGCCTGCTCGATAGCCTGCGCCCCGCCGATCCGGAGATTGAAGGGTGTCTCGCCCTGCTGCTCATCACCCATGCCCGTCACGATGCCCGCGAGGACCATACCGGCGCTGCCGTGCCGCTCCCCGCACAGGATCGCAGCCGCTGGGACCGGGCGTTGATTGCCGAAGGCCTCGGTCTGCTCGATCGTGCCATGAACCGGCGCCTGCCCGGCCCCTATCAGATCAAGGCCGCCATCGCCGCCTGCCATATCGGCGAAAACGGCTCGGATTGGCCGCAGATCGTGCTGCTCTATGACAGCCTCCTGCGGTTCGAGCCGACGCCCGTGGTCCGGCTCCATCGCGCCGTCGCCCTCGCCGAAGCCGGCCGCCCGGACACCGCGCTCGCGCTGATCATGCCGCTTCAGGCTGAGCTCGGCGCCTATCAGCCGTTTCACGCGGCTCTTGCCGAGCTGCTGGCCCGCAGCGGGCGGAAAGCCGAAGCGCTTGCCGCCTATGAAAGGGCCATCGCCCTAGCGACCAACGAGGCCGATATCGGCTTCCTCAAAGCACGGGCGCAAGCAGTTCGCGAATAGCGCGCGTAATAGTCTCGGTCGGCTGGTCGGCATTGACCGGAATGCCGAAGAGCGGATCGCCATGCGCCTTCACGCATTCGGCCGAACGCCGCGTCTCGAATTCCGTAAGGCCGGTGCGGCCCTCGGCCAAACCGCGCCTCAGGAGGCGCTCGTGCACCACTGCGAGCGGCGCGACGAGGCAGATTTTATGCACGGGCGCCGTTGCGGCCAGCGCCCCAGCAAAATCCGCAAGATAGGTCCGGTCGGTGAAAGCCATGGCACGATGACAGTTCGCGCCCGCCGATGCGCGATGCGGGCCTGATGCACGATCAGGCGACGCCAGAGCGCCATGTCCTGATAGTCAGCAGGTTGCTCCTGCAAACCCAGCAGGAAGGCCGGCAGGCGCCGCAGTACATAGCCGACCCGTTCGGGGTCGGAAATCGTCGATCCCGGCAGTTCGCGCCTGAGGCAGGCGGCGGTCGCGGTCTTGCCGATGCCGAAGGAGCCGTTGAGGAGGATGAACATGGCGCGACCCTAGCATCGGCCCCTAAAAACGAAAGAGCCCGCTCCTTGCGGAACGGGCCCTGGATGCCGGATGCGGGTGACTACGGTATGAACCGCGGCCGGCAGTATATTTTGGAGGTCGTGACGAGAGTTTTCGCTCCCGGGTGTCACGATCCGCCAGAACTATTGCGGCGACATTGCGAAAGGCACGGTCGGGAAAACTGTTACCGGTTTTCCCGCAATCCCGCGCTTAGGCGTTGATCACCGTCACGCGCGTGCCCGAGGGGACGCGGGCATAGAGATCGATGATGTCCTGGTTCATCAGGCGAATGCAGCCCGAGGAAACGTTGGTGCCGATCGTATAGGGTTCGGTGGTGCCGTGGATACGGAAAAGCGTATCGGCGCCGTTTTTGTAGAGGTAAAGCGCGCGCGGCCCCAGCGGATTTTCGGGACCCGCGCCCATGCCATTGGCCCAGGGGCCATAGCGGTCGGGCTCGCGGGCGATCATAGACTTGGTCGGGGTCCAGCGCGGCCATTCGGCCTTGCGGCCAATGGTGGCATCGCCACGGAACACCAGGGCCTCGTCCTTACCGACGCCGATGCCGTAGCGCAGAGCCCGGCCGTTTTCCATGACGAGGTAGAGATAGTGCGCGGGGGTATCGACCACGATCGTGCCGGGACGTTCGGTGGTGAAATAGGGCACTTCCTGACGCCACCATTTCGGATCGACGCGGCGCAAATCCATGGCGGCGATGGGATAGGCTTCATTGGTGACCGGGCCGTACATGCGCAGGTAGTACGGATCGATGGTGGGCTCCTGGACCACAGGCTGACGCGTGGTCGAACAGGCTGCCAGGGCCGTCGCGGAGAGGCCGATGAGGAAAAGGCGGCGGGAAATCAAAACTGGAACCTCGGGACAGGCAAAGAATCACGTCGAGAGGGCAGGGCGCCGCCTCGTTCCTTGCAGTAACGCTTCTCCCGCTTAACGTGGCACGAATGCGGCGGTTCCTCGCCACAATGTGATCATAGTTTGGGCTGTTGCTCAAATCCCACAGGTCTCACGGGCCTGTGATGGATCTAATGGCTTTCAGCAGGTCCGGCGCGGCTGTGGCAGCTTCGTGGTCGATCCCGGGCAGAATGGAAATCTGCGCCTGCGGCAGCAATGCTCTATAGAGTTCCGGGTGGTTTTTGGCGACGACCTCGTCCCGGTCACCCTGCAGAATGAAGAGCCTCGATAGGGCCTGCAGCCTCGTGCCGGCATCCTCGGGCAAGGCGAATTCGGCGATCTGCCAATCCTCCGCGCTCCAGAAGGGCGCTGCCAGCGTCACGACGCCGAGGAGCCTATCCGGCACGCCAAATCGCGTCAGAACCTGCAGGATGGTCGACCCACCCAGCGAATGCCCAACCAGAACGAAGTCACCCTCGATCGCCCTCACCTCCGCTTCCACAGCCGCGATCCATGGTTCGGCCGCGGGCGCGTCCGGCTCCGGCATCAGCGGCGCAATCAGCTTGAGATCGGGCGGAAGCATGGCGCGCAATGCCTCCAAAAGGGCGCTGCTGCCTTCTCCCGGCCCCTGCGGACCGGCGCTATGGATGAAAAGCACGGTGATCATGCGGGGATAGTGAGCCAAAGACGCGAAAATCAAAAGGCCCGGATCGCTCCGGGCCTTTCACTATTCTTGCTCGGAAAACGCGCCTTACTCGGCAGCGTCGTCCTTGGCTTCCTTGACCAGTTCCTTGCCGGTTGCCTGGTCCAGCACCTTCATCGACAGGCGGACCTTGCCGCGCTCGTCAAAGCCGAGGAGTTTTACCCAGACCTTGTCGCCTTCCTTGACCACGTCGGTGGTCTTGGCAACGCGCTGGTCGGCGAGCTGGGAAATGTGGACGAGGCCATCCTTGGCACCGAAGAAGTTCACGAAGGCGCCGAAATCGGCGGTTTTCACGACGGTGCCCTGATAGATGCCGCCGACTTCGGCTTCATCGGTGATGGAGCGAATCCACTTGATGGCAGCTTCGATCTGCGAACCGTCCGAGGACGAAACTTTTACAGTGCCGTCGTCTTCGATGTTGATCTTGGCGCCGGTCTTTTCGACGATCTCGCGGATGACCTTGCCGCCGGTGCCGATCACTTCACGGATCTTGTCGGTCGGAATCTTCAGCGTTTCGATGCGGGGAGCGAACTCGCCCACTTCGCCGCGCGAAGCCGAGAGGGCCTTGGACATTTCACCCAGGATATGGATACGACCGTCCTTGGCCTGGCCGAGAGCGATCTTCATGATCTCTTCGGTGATGCCGGCGATCTTGATGTCCATCTGCAGCGAGGTCACGCCCGCTTCAGTACCGGCCACCTTGAAGTCCATGTCGCCGAGGTGATCTTCGTCGCCGAGAATGTCGGAGAGAACGGCGAACTTTTCGCCTTCGAGGATCAGGCCCATGGCAATACCGGCCACCGGGCGCTTCATCGGCACACCGGCATCCATCAGCGCCAGCGAGGTACCGCAAACGGTCGCCATGGAGGACGAGCCGTTGGATTCGGTGATCTCGGACACGATGCGGATCGTGTAGGGGAATTCCTCGATCGAGGGACGGATCGGGTTGATGGCGCGCCATGCGAGCTTGCCGTGACCGATTTCGCGACGACCGGGCGAACCCATGCGACCGGCTTCACCGACCGAGTAGGGCGGGAAGTTGTAGTGCAGCAGGAAGTTTTCCTTCTTGGTGCCTTCCAGACTGTCGATGAACTGCTCGTCTTCGGCGGTGCCAAGGGTGGCAACAACCAACGCCTGGGTTTCGCCACGGGTGAAGATGGCCGAGCCGTGGGTACGCGGCAGGACGCCGACTTCAGCCAGGATCGGGCGGACGGTCTTGAGATCACGCCCGTCGATACGGCTGCCGGTGTCGAGAATGTTCCAGCGAACAATCTTGGCCTGGAGATTGTGGACGACTTCGCCCAGCTCTTCCTTGGTCAGCTCGCCGGCCTCGATCTTGGCAGCAAAAGCTTCCTTGACCTTGGCATTTGCGGCGTCGACGGCGGCGTAGCGCGCGGCCTTTTCAGTAATCTGGTAGGCAGCGCGGAGATCGGCTTCGGCAATGGCCAGAACTTGGGCTTCGAGAGCCGAGAAATCCGGAGCCGTGAAATCGCGCGGTTCCTTGGCGGCCAATTCGGCGAGCTTGATGATGGCCTGGATGACCTTGGCGCTTTCGGCGTGACCGAACATGACGGCGCCGAGCATGACTTCTTCGGAAAGCTCCTGGGCTTCCGATTCCACCATGAGCACGGCATCCTGAGTGCCGGCCATGACGAGGTCGAGCTTGCTGTCCGAACGACGATCAATGGAAGGGTTCAGCACATAGGCGCCGTCGATATAGGCGACACGCGCTGCGCCGATCGGGCCCATGAAGGGAACGCCGGAAATGGTCAGGGCTGCGGAAGCTGCGACCATCGAGAGCACGTCAGGATTGTTTTCCATGTCGTGCTGCAGAACGGTGACGATGACCTGGGTCTCGTTCTTGTAGCCATCGGGGAAGAGCGGGCGGATCGGGCGGTCGATGAGGCGCGAAACCAGGGTTTCGTTCTCGGTCGGACGACCTTCGCGCTTGAAGTAGCCGCCCGGGATCTTGCCGGCAGCAAAGTACTTTTCCTGGTAGTTGACGGTCAGCGGGAAGAAGTCCTGACCCGGCTTCGGCGACTTGGCCGAAACCACGGTGGCGAGCACAACGGTCTCGCCCAGCGTCGCGAGCACGGCGCCGTCCGCCTGGCGGGCGATCTTGCCGGTTTCGAGCGTCAGCGGCTGGCCGCCCCAGTTGAGTTCGACCTTGTGGTGGTCAAAATTGATCGACATTTGGTGTCTTTCCATTCTGCCGGAGCGCGGGAACGCGGAATAGGCGAGGGTCCGCGAACGCTTCCGGTGTGCCCGCACCGGTGCTGCACCCCATGTGCGCGCCGGCTCAAAATCAGGCACTGTTACTGTCTGACAGGAGTCAGAACATGGACAAGACAACAAGCGTCTCCACTGCGGAAGGCGCCAATAATCCTGCCATGCTCCGGCGCTGCCGGCCTAAAGGGAACCAAAGGCTCCCGTGCATGCCCCATAAAGGGCAACCGGCGCGGAAGAGACCTCCCGCGCCGGAAACTTGGGTCGCTTAGCGACGCAGGCCGAGCTTTTCGATCAGCGTCTTGTAGCGGTTCTCGTCGACCTTCTTGAGGTAGTCGAGGAGGCTACGACGGGTCGAAACCAGCTTCAGGAGACCACGACGGGAGTGGTTGTCCTTGTTGTGGCCCTTGAAGTGTTCGGTGAGGTTGGCAATGCGCTCGGAGAGGATGGCAACCTGCACTTCCGGCGAGCCGGTATCGTTGGCAGTGGTTGCATATTCCTTGATGAGGGCGGTCTTGCGCTCAGCGGTAATCGACATCGGCAAATCCTTCTAGAATTTTGAGGATGAAAGAGCCCCAGCCAGGATGTCGTCCAGGTAGGGCCTGTTATAGCGCGGGCAAAGTGAGCCTGCTGGCGGTCCCTATAGTGCAAAGCACCTGATAAAGCCAGCTTATTGATTCCGGCGCTCTTCGAGCTGCTCGTCGGGCCGCACCGCGGCAAAGGCCGGATCGAGCGCGGTCATGGGAATATCGATGGTCCATTCGACCCCGTCGGCATGTTCATGGCGCTCGACCTTGGCCCCGAGCGCACCGCCCACCATGGACCGCAACACGGTCGTCCCGAACCCCGCCCTTTCGCTGGCCTTAAGCGGCGCCGACAGGGTTTCGCGCCAGCGCATGGCGAGCTGATCCTCGTCCTCATTCCAGGAAAGGGTCAATTGGCCCCTTTCATCGGCAAAGGCGCCATATTGGGTGGCATTGACCGCCAGTTCATGCACCGCCATGCCCAGGATCTGCGCCCCCTGCGGATTGATCCTCAAATCGGCGCCCTCGATGCGCACCCGCGTCGCGTCCTGCGGCCGGAACGGGGCCAGATGCAGGTCGATCAGTTCGCGTAGCGACACCCCGGCCCGTCCATGGGCGAGCAGCAGGTCGGTGGAGCGCGCCAGCCCCATGATGCGCCGCTCCAGCCCCTCGACATAGCGCGGCACGTCCGTCGCGCCCCGCGCCGTCTGCTTGGCCATGGCCGAGATGACCGCCATCTGGTTTTTCGAGCGATGCGCCAGTTCGCGCATCAGGAAGCGTACATCGCGCTCCGCCGTCTGCCGCTGGCGCGAGGCCTGCACCAGGGCTTTTGAGACCTCGTCGATCTCGGCGACCGGATAGTGCCGCTCGAACACGGCTTCGCCGCGCCCCAGGCGCTGCGCATCGAGCCGCAGGCCACGCACCGAGCGGCTCAATTGCTGGGCGATGAAAACAGCGATCAGCGAAGCGACAACGGCAATGACGAGACCCCAGGCCGCCAGTTGCAGCAGCGATTCCCCCAGGGGACGCTTGACGCTCGAGGCCGAAGCCCAGGCAATGATGCGCCAGCCGGTCAGGCCCGAGCGCCATTCCGAGGTCACGACGGTTTCCCCATGCAACTGTTCCTCGGTCCAGCCCGAGGTGGTGTCTTCGAGATTGCGCCGCATCGGCAAGGTGTCGCCAATGGCGAATTCGTCCCCGGTGGTCGAGGCGATGATCGTATTGCTGCTATCGACCAGCGCCGCATTCCAGCCCTGCGGCAATTCCCGCGATTGCAGAACGGGGATGAGATCCCGGGCATTCTGGGTCAGCGCCAGGAGACGCACCGGCTGCTCATCGGGCAGGGGCAGCCACACATTATAGACCCAGGTCTGCGCCACCTGGCCGAAGAACAGGCCCGAAATGGTCGGCCGGCCCCGCTCGATCGCCCGGCTTGCCGTCGCTGCATCCGAGGACAGCCCGAGGGGCGAACCGAATTCCACCCGGCTATTGAGCAATTGCTGGGCCTTCGCATCGGTGCCGATGAGATAGGAACCGGTGCCCGCCAGCGCCACGGTGGCGCGGCGATGAAATTCCCCGAGATCGCCACCGGCAAGGGACGGGTCGGACGAGAGTACGCGCAGGGTCGTCGCCATGCCCGAAATTTCGCGATCCACCGCCTGGCCCATGGCCTGTACGGTGGCATTGGTGAGGGATTCGACGACTTGTTCCTGCGCGTCATTGGTGCTGTTGAGCAGCACCAGCGCCACGATCAGCGCCGGGATCAGAATGACGAGCACGAGCGTGAGCAGGTAGAGCGCGACCGGCAGGGGCCGTCGCGATCTCAAACTCCGCGCCTTGCCGGACTCTGCGGCCCGGTCCTGGGCTTGTGCTGCCATGGCGTTCTGGTCCTTGCCGACTGGCAGGTTGGGCCCGGGCGGGCCAGTCAATATTTGGCGCTAGCGTCGCTGGCGGGAAAACTCTCGTCTACCGCCTCGTCCACCTTATCCCATTTCTTCGGCTTGTCAGCCTGCGCTTCAGCCCCCGCATTGCGGACCTGCACCGGGGAATCCTTCGGCCCGGGCTTCTGCCCATCCCGCATGGCGGCAGCTTCGGCCTTGTGTGGTTTGCTCATGACCAGATCCTCTATTCTGCGATCACACAACACGCGGAGCCCCAGCGGGGTTGCAGGCGGTAGCATCACACCTTCTCGTCTGGTAAATAGCCCGTCATGAACCAGATCGCGCCGAAAAAACTCTTCATCAAAACCTATGGCTGTCAGATGAATGTCTATGACAGCGACCGCATGGCCGATGCCCTGGCGCCGCATGGCTATGCGCCCACCCAGGACATGGCCGAAGCCGATCTCGTGCTGCTCAATACCTGCCACATTCGCGAAAAGGCGAGCGAGAAGGTTTTTTCCGAACTCGGCCGTTTGAAGGAACTGCAGAACGAAAAGCGCGCCACCGGCGGGGACCTGATGATCGGCGTTGCAGGCTGCGTGGCGCAGGCCGAAGGCGAGGAAATCGCCCGCCGCGCCCCCATGGTCGACATGGTTTTCGGGCCCCAGGCCTATCACCGCCTGCCGGACATGCTGGCCAAGGCCGAAGGCAATCGCCACATGCACCCCGCGCTGCGCCGCGCCGTGGTCGACACCGATTTCCCCGAAGAAGACAAGTTTGCGCACCTGCCGGCGGCGAAAAAAGACGTCACCATCGGTCGCGGCCTCACCGCCTTTCTCACCGTGCAGGAAGGCTGCGACAAGTTTTGTTCTTTCTGCGTGGTCCCCTATACCCGCGGCGCCGAAGTCAGCCGCCCGGTCGCTCAGGTCGTGGAAGAAGCCCGCCGCCTTGCTGACGCGGGCGTGAAAGAAATCACCCTCCTCGGCCAGAACGTGAATGCCTATCACGGCGAAGATGTTTCCGGCCGCGCCGTCGGACTTGGTGAGCTGGCTTACCTTCTCGCCGAAATCCCTGGCCTCGAGCGCCTGCGCTATACCACGAGCCATCCGCGCGACATGGACGACGCTCTCATCGCGGCGCATCGTGATCTCGATTTCCTCATGCCCTACCTGCACCTGCCGGTGCAGTCCGGTTCCGACCGCATCTTGAAGGTGATGAACCGCAAGCACACCGCTGCGGAATATATGCGCCTTATCGAGCGCATCAAAACCGCGCGCCCGGACATGGCGTTTTCGGGCGATTTCATCGTCGGTTTCCCCGGCGAAAGTGACGCGGATTTTGAGGACACGCTCAAAATCATCCGCGATGTCGGCTATTCCTCAGCCTATTCCTTCAAATATTCGACCCGCCCCGGCACGCCGGGCGCCAACCTCACCGAGCAGATCGATGAGGCGGTCAAGGTCGAACGCCTCGCGCGCCTGCAGGACCTCGTCAACAAGCAGACCAGCGATTTTCATGCGTCATGCGTTGGCCGCACGCTGCCTGTGCTGATCGAACGCGTCGGCCGCATGCCCGGCCAGGTGGGCGGTCGCTCGCCTTATCTGCAGGCCGTGCACCTCGAAGGGTCTACGGACCTTATCGGCGGGATACACGAGGTGGAAATCATCGGCACATCCACCAATTCGCTAGTCGGCCGCCTGCGGCAGGCTGTTGCGGCGTAAGCCCTAACTATTGTCCTCGCTCACCAGTTGTTATCCCCGCGAAAGCGGGGACCTCCGTTTTCAAACAGGGGTTCCCGCTTTCGCGGAAATGACACCGAGTTTATTAGAGCGCGATTAGTCCCGCCTCCGTCGGCCGAAACCCGCACCCACGATAAAACTCGGTCAGATGCGGCTCGAAATCGACATGCAGCCACTTGGCGCCGCGCGCCCTGGCCACCTCCTCCGCCGCCTTCACGAGTTTGGTGGCAATACCCCGAAGCCGAAAATCCCGATGCGTGCAGGTGTCGAGAATAAAGGCGTGCACCCCGCCATCCCAGGCAATGTTCACAAAGCCCACGAGCTTTTCGCCCTCATAGGCGCCGACATGGGCAAGGCTGCGCTGGAGGATCGGTTGCCAACTCGCCGGTCCCGCATCGCCCCAGGCCGAAAGCCACAGTTCTCGCAACACCGCGTCGCTGGGATATGGATCAATCGCTATCCCAACCATGCGTCGTCTCCCCAGTATCGCCATTGCCGGACATGCATGGGCAATGGTTCGAAAAGCAAGATATCCATCTTATCCCCGTCCGGCAAAACCGTGCCATTCTTTGCCCGTTCCCGCCGGTAACACGCGGCACCGACGAAGTGCCGGGCGGGGAGACGGGCTGCTTGAGGTCGCTCAGGCGGATGCGTGGATGCCGACCACCGGCCAAGCGGCAGTGAGCCCCCGTTGCATCCCCGGATGCTTCCGACGGCAAGCTGGACCGCAAAACCCCA